>NZ_QKWN01000003.1 GCF_007279655.1 Robertkochia solimangrovi
TCAATGAACGTTCCGGCCGCTGCTATACAAGCTTTTTGTTGATAACTACTCGTTAAGCGTGCGTTTAAAGTACCGTCGTGGAGAATATCGGAGTCGAACCGATGACCTCCTGCGTGCAAGGCAGGCGCTCTAGCCAGCTGAGCTAATTCCCCATATCTCTAGTGATGTGATATGAGTGATGAGTAATGTCATGCCTCATGCTCCCAACTTCCAGAATTTCCTAAATTCAATATTTTATCAGAACTTTTACCCTCCTAAGGTTTGTAGTCTCGGGCAGACTCGAACTGCCGACCTCTACATTATCAGTGTAGCGCTCTAACCAGCTGAGCTACGAGACTATTTCAGTTTTCCGTTGACTAAAATTTATTGACAGCTTTAAGCAAATCCACATCTTTGGGATTCTTCTTTTAACAGAGCACCTTAATTCTAGCACTTCTCTAGAAAGGAGGTGTTCCAGCCGCACCTTCCGGTACGGCTACCTTGTTACGACTTAGCCCCAGTCACTAGTTTTACCCTAGGCAGCTCCTTTCGGTCACCGACTTCAGGTACCCCCAGCTTCCATGGCTTGACGGGCGGTGTGTACAAGGCCCGGGAACGTATTCACCGGATCATGGCTGATATCCGATTACTAGCGATTCCAGCTTCACGGAGTCGAGTTGCAGACTCCGATCCGAACTGTGACCGGTTTTATAGATTCGCTCCTTATCGCTAAGTGGCTGCTCATTGTACCGGCCATTGTAGCACGTGTGTGGCCCAGGACGTAAGGGCCGTGATGATTTGACGTCATCCCCACCTTCCTCTCGGTTTGCACCGGCAGTCCCGCTAGAGTCCCCACCATAACGTGCTGGTAACTAACGGCAAGGGTTGCGCTCGTTATAGGACTTAACCTGACACCTCACGGCACGAGCTGACGACAACCATGCAGCACCTTGTAATCTGTCCGAAGAAAAAACTGTTTCCAGTCCTGTCAGACTACATTTAAGCCCTGGTAAGGTTCCTCGCGTATCATCGAATTAAACCACATGCTCCACCGCTTGTGCGGGCCCCCGTCAATTCCTTTGAGTTTCATTCTTGCGAACGTACTCCCCAGGTGGGATACTTATCACTTTCGCTTAGCCACTCAGACCGAAGTCCAAACAGCTAGTATCCATCGTTTACGGCGTGGACTACCAGGGTATCTAATCCTGTTCGCTCCCCACGCTTTCGTCCATCAGCGTCAATGACGTGTTAGTGATCTGCCTTCGCAATCGGTATTCTGTGTAATATCTATGCATTTCACCGCTACACTACACATTCTAACCACTTCACACGTATTCAAGACATACAGTATCAAAGGCAATTTTACCGTTAAGCGGCAAACTTTCACCTCTGACTTATACATCCGCCTACGGACCCTTTAAACCCAATGATTCCGGATAACGCTTGCACCCTCCGTATTACCGCGGCTGCTGGCACGGAGTTAGCCGGTGCTTATTCGTACAGTACCGTCATCACCCTACACGTAAGGCTTATTCTTCCTGTACAAAAGCAGTTTACAACCCATAGGGCAGTCTTCCTGCACGCGGCATGGCTGGATCAGTCTTGCGACCATTGTCCAATATTCCTCACTGCTGCCTCCCGTAGGAGTCTGGTCCGTGTCTCAGTACCAGTGTGGGGGATCTCCCTCTCAGGACCCCTACCTATCGTTGCCATGGTACGCCGTTACCGCACCATCTAGCTAATAGGACGCATGCCCATCTTTTACCGCCGAAACTTTAATTATAATACCATGCGATATCATAATACTATGGGGTATTAATCCGAATTTCTTCGGGCTATCCCCCTGTAAAAGGTAGGTTGCATACGCGTTACGCACCCGTGCGCCGGTCTCAAAGTAGCAAGCTACTTCTACCCCTCGACTTGCATGTGTTAGGCCTGCCGCTAGCGTTCATCCTGAGCCAGGATCAAACTCTTCATCGTTAATCTGTAAATATGTTTGGCTACAAATTAATAATGCTCAAAGAAATCGTACTCAACATGAATTTGCTTAAATTTTTTAATTGTGATTCCCTTGGTTAAACCAAGAAAATCGTGCTGTCAACAATATATCAATGAACTTCTAATTCTTTCATCTCTTTCGCCCCTTCACATCGTAACCTCGTTTCCTCGGCCGACCCTCGTGGCGTCTTTCGTTCTGAAAGCGGCTGCAAAACTACAACCTTTTTTCATTCCTGCAAATCTTTTTTTGAATTTTTTTTCAACCTCCAATTCGCAT
>NZ_QKWN01000004.1 GCF_007279655.1 Robertkochia solimangrovi
TTCTCCCTGAACACCCTGTGGACCTACTTCTCCTTGAGGACCTTGTGCTCCAGTTTCACCTTGAACACCCTGTGGACCTGCTTCGCCTTGGTCACCTTTATCTCCTTTTTCTCCTTGATCTCCCTGGTCACCTTTTTCTCCTTGAATTCCTTGTGGTCCTTGAGCTCCAGTTTCACCTTGAACACCTTGTGGGCCTGTTTCTCCCTGAGGACCTTGAGCTCCGGTTTCACCCTGAACACCTTGCGGACCTGCTTCTCCTTGAGGACCCTGCGGACCAACTTCTCCTTGAGGACCTTGGGCTCCGGTTTCACCCTGAACACCTTGTGGACCTGCTTCTCCTTGGTCTCCTTTATCTCCTTTTTCTCCTTGAATTCCTTGTGGACCTGCTTCGCCTTGAAGACCTTGGGCTCCAGTTTCTCCCTGAACACCCTGCGGACCAACTTCGCCTTGAGGACCTTGTGCTCCAGTTTCACCTTGAACACCCTGTGGACCTGTTTCTCCCTGAACACCTTGTGGACCTGCTTCTCCTTGTGGACCCTGTGCTCCGGTTTCACCCTGAACACCCTGTGGACCTACTTCACCTTGGTCACCTTTATCTCCTTTTTCTCCTTGAGCACCAGTGGCACCAGTTTCTCCCTGAGGACCTTGGGCTCCGGTTTCACCCTGAACACCCTGTGGACCTGCTTCGCCTTGGTCACCTTTATCTCCTTTTTCTCCTTGAATTCCTTGTGGACCTGCTTCTCCTTGAGGACCTTGTGCTCCAGTTTCACCTTGAACACCCTGCGGACCTACTTCTCCTTGAGCACCAGTGGCACCAGTTTCTCCCTGAGGACCTGCTTCGCCTTGAGGACCCTGTGCTCCGGTTTCACCCTGAACACCTTGTGGACCTGCTTCTCCTTGTGGACCCTGTGCTCCGGTTTCTCCCTGAACACCCTGCGGACCTACTTCTCCTTGAGGACCCTGTGCCCCAGTTTCACCCTGAGGACCTGCTTCGCCTTGGTCACCTTTATCTCCTTTTTCTCCTTGAATTCCTTGTGGACCTGCTTCGCCTTGAAGACCTTGGGCTCCAGTTTCTCCCTGAACACCCTGCGGACCAACTTCGCCTTGCGGACCTTGTGCTCCAGTTTCACCCTGAACACCTTGTGGACCTGCTTCTCCTTGTGGACCCTGTGCTCCGGTTTCACCCTGAACACCCTGTGGACCTGCTTCACCTTGAGGACCTTGTGCTCCGGTTTCACCCTGAACACCCTGTGGACCTACGTCACCTTGGTCACCTTTATCTCCTTTTTCTCCTTGAGCACCAGTGGCACCAGTTTCTCCCTGAGGACCTTGGGCTCCGGTTTCACCCTGAACACCTTGCGGACCTGCTTCTCCTTGAGGACCCTGTGCACCGGTTTCACCCTGAACACCTTGCGGACCTGCTTCTCCTTGAGGACCCTGTGCACCGGTTTCACCCTGAACACCCTGTGGACCTACTTCACCTTGGTCACCTTTATCTCCTTTTTCTCCTTGAACACCTTGCTCTCCTTGTGGACCTTGGGCTCCGGTTGGACCCGCAGGACCCTGATCTCCTTTGTCACCTTTCCCACCTTTCATATTAGGAGTGGTAAAATTTGTACCATCACTATATATAAATGTAAAAGTGCCATCTCCATTATCATTTACAGAAGATATCTTAATACCTTGAGTCAATTCCCAGGTATTACCATCCCAATAGAATAGAGTCCCTGAAGTTGTATTCACATAAATATCTCCAATTTCCACACCTGCAGGAGTTGAAACTCCAGGGGTAGTCACATCTGTTCCACTTAGGATCTCACAATTACATTGATCTTCCAAAGTCACAATAACCTGTCCGTAAGAAATTGATGCACAGGTTAAGAAAAATACCAATAGTAGTAGTTTTTTCATTGTAGATTCGGTTAAGCTTGATTTGGTTATTAGTTGTTGTTTGTTTTAATCTTTATTTACTCTATATGTTTTATTTCGATTCGATATCACCGTATCGAACACTTCTGTCATATACACGATCTCTGTATCTTCTGCTTTCACGAAATAGACCCCACTTACACCATCCACCTGTACATTCGTATAATTCAATCCCGGTCCCTGGATCTGAACATCGAATATTTCACAATCAAGATCTTGAGGAGTTACCGTATTACAATCTGAAGCACTTCTCCATTGATTTCCCACAGTAACGGTTGTCCCGGAACCACCTGCATTTGGCAGATCAAAGAATGTACTTTGACCACCACAGTTTAAATTTCCCTGCAGGGTATAAAGGTTTGAAGGAGGATTTCCAACGATTAGAAATGTATAGGCTAATTCGACATTATAATTGTAACCATTAGTACAATTAGTAGTACTTGGAATCACTTTGATCGGATACAACGACATAATAACATCATATCCATCGGAAGAACTCACGACATTTCCACCGAAAGTAGCATAGGCCGTATTAGAAACGTAACCTCGGTCAATATCCGCCTGTGTAATAGTATACTGCCCTGTATAGGTGCCAGAGGTGACACCGGAGTTTAAATTGCTTATGATAGTATTTAGTCCGATCAAGGGGTCATTTACGCGAACATCTTCCAGATCTGAAAGCCCTGTATTCGTTACTGTAATTTGATAATCGATAACATCACCCACTGCAGAATAACCAGAAGTAATACTCACTTTATCAATAGACAATTGGGGACTAAAATCAACACCTCCACCAGTATTGATATCTTCAAAACTCTGAGCTCCACTACCATTACAAACTGCATAAACCTCTCCGCCTATGGTGATTGTCCGGTTGACATTACAAGCGGTATCATTATAAAACCCGTTATCATCATCCAGAATGATATTCACATAAGCAGGAAGCGAAAGGTCCGTTTTATTTTCCCATTTTATCTGACCATCGGTTTTAACATGGATAGTTTTAGTATTCAGATATCTTGAGACGTTATTACCTACAATATTGAGAAGATCCAAAGAACCATCTTCGTCACCAATGATCAATGAATTAAAACTTCCGTTAACTGAAATATCCAGATTCACCGTATGGTTGCCGATTATATAAACATCGTAAGTCCCTCCCTCTTCACCAGGATAGGTACCATCATTTATGAACTGACTACCATTCCAAATGCCCCAGGTATCCGGATCACTCCAATCACCATTACTGATCACCCCATAATCTCCAATAGACTGGGCTAATATTAAAGCCGGAAAGAAAGACAGAATAATAAGAAAGAAGTAATTCTTATCCATAGTTAGCAGGTTCTTTTGAGATGTTTGGGACATCTTTGGGGTTGGTAAATTCTTGTTAAAATTATGTTAATTAATAATTTGATTCAAAGATATACAGATGATGTAATCCCGTAATCTTTATTTGATATAGCGCATTTTTTCATCGATAAAAAACATACTAAACAGTATTTAGTATCAGAAAATCATATGGCTAAAATTTGGCTGTTTTTTACAATTTTAATATAACAGTCTAAAAGTAAGACAGTTCTACTTTCTAACACATAAAATGTTGTAAAACACCTTATAATTGATACCATATATGTTATCGATGTTGTTTAATAAACTGATGTTCAACCTTGTAGTAGCCCAACACTTATAAGTGGTGGCGTATTTTTCTTACAGTTATTTAATACAGATCAATCACCAATATTGAGACACATTCCCTGCTTTACCGTTGACGTGTAAAATTTTTTCGATGAAATGCACTTTTTAGCAAGACTCTAATCTAACCAGAAAGACCCCTCCTAAAACAAGCTAAACTCCTATGCTCGTCAACCATATCTACATCTTTCATTTTTGCGAAATAAATCGAACTTATCATCACAATAAAAGACATCCAAAACCAGCCTGTGATTTTTGCTTTTTACTAAGATTCAGTGAATCATAAATGATATCTTTGCGCCAAATATTAGTACCCTGATGAGTTTAACGAAAGAAATAGCAAAAAGAAGAACCTTTGGAATTATATCTCACCCAGATGCCGGGAAGACAACCTTAACTGAAAAACTACTCCTTTTTGGAGGTGCCATTCAGGAAGCTGGGGCTGTTAAAAGCAATAAGATAAAAAAAGGAGCTACTTCCGATTTCATGGAAATCGAGAGACAACGTGGGATTTCCGTAGCCACCTCGGTTCTTGCTTTTAATTATTACGATAAGAAGATCAATATTCTGGACACTCCAGGACACAAGGATTTTGCGGAAGACACCTTCAGAACTCTTACTGCAGTCGATAGTGTAATCGTAGTTATCGACGTTGCAAAAGGGGTTGAGGAACAGACTGAAAAACTGGTGGAAGTTTGTCGAATGCGCAATATCCCAATGATCGTATTTATAAATAAACTCGATCGTGAAGGAAAAGATGCTTTCGACCTTCTGGATGAAGTCGAACAAAAACTCGGACTTACTGTTACTCCGTTGAGCTTCCCTATAGGAATGGGATTCGACTTTAAAGGAATTTATAATATCTGGGAAAAGAACATCAATCTTTTCAGTGGTGACAGTAAAAAGAATATAGAAGAAACTATCGCTTTTGATGATATTAATAGTCCGGAACTGGAAAAAATAATCGGTCAGGATGCAGCCGATGAACTGCGGGATAATTTAGAGCTCGTATATGAAGTTTACCCCGATTTCGATCGCGATGCATATCTGAACGGAACCTTACAGCCGGTTTTCTTCGGATCTGCATTAAATAACTTCGGAGTTAGAGAGCTACTCGATTGTTTTGTGGAAATAGCACCGACACCTCGTCCAAAAAAGGCGGAGGAGCGACTGGTTAAACCGGATGAAGATACATTCTCCGGATTTGTGTTCAAGATCCACGCAAATATGGACCCCAAGCATAGAGACCGGCTAGCTTTCATCAAGATCGTCTCTGGGACGTTTGAAAGAAACACCCCTTACCTTCATGTAAGACACAATAAAAAATTAAAGTTTTCGAGTCCGAATGCCTTTTTTGCGGAAAAGAAGGAGATCGTCGATATTTCTTATGCCGGAGATATCGTTGGATTACATGACACTGGAAACTTTAAGATCGGAGATACACTTACAGAGGGTGAAATATTGAATTTCCGTGGAATCCCAAGCTTCTCTCCGGAACATTTCCGCTATATCAATAATGCAGACCCTATGAAAGCCAAGCAGCTGGATAAAGGAATTTCTCAGCTGATGGATGAAGGAGTAGCCCAGCTGTTCACGCTGGAACTCAACGGTCGCAAGATCATTGGAACGGTGGGAGCCCTGCAATATGAAGTAATTCAATACCGACTGGAGCATGAATATGGTGCCAAATGTACCTACGAGAACTTCCCTATTCACAAAGCTTGCTGGGTGGAACCCACAGATCCTAAAAGTGAAGAGTTTGAAGAGTTTAAAAGAGTAAAATCAAAATTTCTGGCCAGAGACAAACAAGGACAACTCGTTTTTCTGGCTGATTCATCGTTCTCCATTCAGATGACGCAACAAAAATATCCTAATGTAAAATTACATTACGTTTCAGAATACAAATAATAGTAAAATTGAGAGGCTTCGGAAATCAACCGAAGCCTTTTTTTTTATCCTTATTGCAAACCACAAGAATACAGCTTGATTAACCGCAATCTTTCAGGTTAACCAAATAGCTATATACAAGCACATTATATCACGTCTGGAATTAAATTCGTATCTTTAATAGACACCCCCCCACCTTTATCCCCCCAAACAAACAACTTAATTTTCAACTAACCCTTAAAAGCAGTAGTTATGTCATCATTTAAAATGAAATTACCAGCTACGCTCCTTTTCTTTTTTTTCCTGCTCTCAACGATCTCAGCTCACGCCCAATCGGAAAACAATTCCAGTAGTGAGACCTCCGAAAATTCAATTGTGATCGATATTCTCAATGACCCAAGTATTCAATGGCACCCGGGTCCGGACTTTATGCCTGAAGGAATTCAACTAGCCTTTTTGCAGGGAAATCCAGAAGACAAGAACATAGATGTACTCTTCAAGATGCCTGCAAATTCAAAAGCACCAAATCACTGGCACAACAGTCAGGAGCGAATGGTTTTGATTAGCGGAGAACTAACCGTGCAATATGAAGGCGAAGAACCCAGCACGTTAAAACCTGGCTATTATGCCTATGGCCCTTCCAAAAAACCACATACCGCGGAATGTGGTGATGCAGGTCCCTGCATCCTTTACATCGCCTTTGTAGCTCCATTAGATGCATTTCCCATGGAAGTGAAAAACTAAAAAACAGAACACAAAAAAAACCCGGGAACAACCCCGGGTTTTCAACGCACTAATATACTAAGATGTTAGGTTTATCGTAACCGATCAACAGATTTTACAAGATCTTCGTCCTTTTTAATGGCTTTATTGGCCAGAACTAAAAAAACGATAGAAACAATTGGAAGAAGCATCCCAATACCCTTCTCAGAAACCGCATTGGTTTCTCCGGATAAGATTAGCGACCGATAAACGAAAAATCCTAGTAAAACAAAGTTTAATATGATATTCAATCTGTTCAAAACAAATTGTCGTTTTCTATTCTTAAAAAGGAATATAGTTAGAAATGCCATTACCGCCGAACAGATGAACAATGCTGAATATACCATGTCATCATCTGCATAAACCGCCTCACCTAAAGCATCAGTCCAAAGATACACCCAAAAAGGCAACACGCCATTCAGGATGACCACAAGAAACATATATATGCTTTGAATTCGCTGTAACACTTTAACTTTTCCTGATGGCAAAAATAACGTTCTTTTCCAAAAAAGATGACTGTTTTTTAAAATAAATTTGTAATATTGCGTAGTCAATTCGAAACGAGTACTTTACTACGTTTGTTTGTACTTCTTAGATAAAATTCAAAGAAACATTCATTTTTTTACCTCTAGAACAATAATTTATTATTTGATAAATGTTTGAAATTTCAGATTTAAAAGCAAAGAAACTTGCTGAATTACAGGAACTTGCTAAATCCGCGGGTATTCCTAAATACAAGTCGTTGAAAAAGAACGATCTAATATACCAAATCCTGGATGTTCAGGCGGCTAGTCCCGAAGTAGTCAGCAAAAATACTGTTGAGGCTGAGGAAGAAAAAAAAGATAGCCCAAAACCAAAAGCACCCCAGAGAAAAAGAACACGCGTCAGCAAACCAGCCCCTGTTAAACCCGCCCCACAAACCCCTGTACAAAAGGAAGTTACCCACGAAAAAACCGTAACCCCACAACCTGAAAAGTCAACTGTCCCTTCGCAGGAACAACCACAGAAAAAGACTTCGGAAAGACCTGTTAAAGAACAGCCTAAAGCACAGGAGGAACAAAATCAGGCTCCGCGCAAAAAAGAGCAAAACAGCAATACTCAGCGCAACACTCACAATAAAAAAAGCCATCAGAATACTAATAACAATAATAATAACGCTCCAAAAGACAAGGACAACTTCGACAAAGAAAAGAAGAACCGCTACAGAGAACCTGATTTTGAGTTTGATGGCATTGTCGAAAGTGAAGGTGTACTTGATATCATGCAGGATGGTTATGGATTCCTGAGAAGTAGTGATTACAATTACCTTTCTTCTCCGGATGACATCTATGTATCACAATCTCAGATCAGATTATTCGGATTGAAGACCGGTGATACCGTTAAAGGAACTGTACGTCCTCCAAAAGAAGGCGAAAAATACTTCCCACTGATCAAAGTGAATCAAATTAACGGACTCGATCCGCAAGTGGTCAGAGACCGCGTTTCCTTTGAACATCTTACCCCGCTTTTCCCGAATGAAAAATTCAGGTTGGCTGAAAAACAAAGTACGCTTTCTACCCGTATCGTAGATCTTTTTTCCCCTATAGGTAAAGGACAACGTGGTATGATCGTTTCTCAACCAAAAACGGGTAAGACAATGCTTCTCAAAGATATCGCAAATGCCATTGCAGCCAATCACCCTGAGGTATACCAATTGATCCTTCTGATCGATGAACGCCCTGAGGAGGTTACTGATATGCAGCGAAATGTTCGTGGAGAAGTTATCGCATCTACCTTTGATGAACCCGCTGATCGTCACGTTAAAGTAGCTAATATCGTACTTGAAAAAGCAAAAAGACTGGTAGAATGCGGGCATGATGTAGTGATCCTGCTCGATTCGATCACTCGTCTGGCAAGAGCCTATAACACAGTACAACCTGCAAGTGGAAAAGTGTTAAGTGGTGGTGTTGATGCAAATGCTCTTCATAAGCCTAAACGTTTCTTCGGAGCAGCCAGAAATATTGAAGGCGGAGGCTCTCTTACCATAATTGCAACAGCGCTTACTGAAACCGGTTCAAAAATGGACGAAGTTATCTTCGAAGAATTCAAAGGAACAGGTAATATGGAATTACAATTGGATCGAAGAATTGCGAATAAAAGAATTTTCCCTGCAATTGACCTCATCTCTTCTTCTACAAGACGTGATGACTTGTTACTCGATGAAAATTCAATTCAGCGCATGTGGATCATGAGAAAATATCTTTCAGACATGAACCCTGTTGAAGCCATGGAATTTATGGAAACCAGAATTAAACAGACACGTAATAATGAGGAATTCCTCATGACGATGAATCAATAATAGACACAAACCGTGAGTGCAGCCGGAAGTCAAATTTCGCGCTGCACTTTTTTTATTCCCTTCTTTTCTTTACCTGTATCGACAACCTGAAATACAGAGTTCTGGCAATTAGCACCAGGACAATTGCAAAGGGAAAGGCAAAAATCAGTGTAGCGGCCTGCAGCGCTTTTAATCCACCTCCTGCAAGCAAGAGCAAACTCAAAGTTGCCAAAACCACTCCCCAAATAACCTTTAATCTAAGCTTAGGATCGAGATCTCCCTCCGATGTCATCATACTGATTACAAAAGTGGCAGAGTCTGCAGAAGTGACCAAAAATGTAAATAACAATAACAACGCTACCACAGAAGTAACTTTGTCAAATGGAAGCTGTTCAAGAAAAACGAAGGTTCCTAAATTTACATTCGAAACAATACGTTCTCCTATCGTAGAGTCACCAAATAATTCCATGGCTATTGCCGATCCTCCGAACACAGAGAACCAGAGGATACTGAAAAGCACCGGTATAAAAAGACAACCAATGATCAGCTCCTTGATAGTTCTTCCTTTCGATATCCTGGCTATAAAAATTCCCACGAATGGAGACCAGGCCATCCACCAGGTAAAATAACTCAAAGTCCAATTCCCCATCCAACGTTCATATTCCGGTTCATAAGGATCTACTTTAAAGCTAAATTCCGGAAGACGTTGTAGATATTGACCAATCGAATCAACAAAAACCTTCAAATCAAAAAGCGAATTTCCTGCGATAAAAACAAAAATCAATAATGCTATTGCTGTAAGCATATTTAGATTTGAAAGAATCCTGATCCCTTTTTCTAATCCTGTTGAAGAAGATATCACAAAAATCACTGTAATCAGTAACGTGATAAGAGCATATCCCGCAAAGTTCTGAGTATCCCAGCCAAACACATAATCAACCCCTCCACTGATCTGCAATACGCCAAGCCCCAGTGATGCACTCACACCAAAAACTACCGCCAGAATTGCAATAAGATCAACGATTGCTTTTATCATTTTCCGGGAAGATTTCTTCTTTGTAAAATCTAATATACTTGAAGAGATCAAATACTTCTTTCGCTTACGAAATCCATAATAGGCCGTACCTAAGGCACATATTGTATACACACCCCAAGCATGAAACCCCCAATGAAATGCCGTGTAGGCCATCGCAGATTTTGCAGACTCAACAGTTACCGGCATATCCGTAGGAGGATGTAAAAAATGACTCATAGGCTCAGCGGTTCCCCAAAATAAGATCCCCACCCCCATTCCTGCAGAGAATAACATTGAATACCATGAAAAATCAGAAAACTCCGGACGTTCATTTGGCGGACCTAATACCACTCTCCCAAATCGTCCAAATGCCAGGTAAAATAAAAAAATTAAGAAGCCCGAAGCGAGTAGCACATAGAACCAACTCAAGTTGTGTGCAATAAAAAAAGAGATGTTATCGGCAACGGCAACCAGCTTTTCTCCTGAAAATAATGCAAATATGATCACCAGTACCGCGATCGATAAACTTATCCAGAATGTGATTCCAACAATAGACTTTTCCTCTTCCCTGATCTGCTGTACATCCCTACGAATATCATCAAGCTCATTTTCGATTAACATATCGTAGAAAGTCTCAGTTCTTCTTTCGATCTCCGTATAGCTTTTGGATTTCCTCATGTCAAGCTCCCTTCTGAGCTTTATTTCATACTCTTCCACCATCGAATCAACAGCTAACTGTACTTCCGGATTTTTAATTTCACGGGAAGGATCGGAATTCATATTTTTCTTCCTTATCATATAAAGATCGTATTTAAAAAATGAGAACTAAAAAGTGAAGATTTCAATGCGCCTAGGCACACACTGATTAAGAGACTCTTATAATTTAGGGATTTAACACCTGAATTACAACGTTTTAGGTTACAGATATGTTAACAATTATCCTATCCATCGATTATTTAGTAAATTAAAAGACCTAAACCTCCCGGAATAGTATAGTGATTCACGTAATTGAAGATCGCCTTTGTGATAAAATTCCGGGTAAAACCAAAAGCACCCGGTATGAAATATATCAAAAGATTTATCACTCCAGCAATTCTGTTCATAGCAGCACTAGTAATCAAATCAGGAGCTGATACCTTTTTAAACTTCAACGAGAACACAGCCTATTTAGCACAAAAACTCGGCTCGATCTTATTGATCATCTGTGTCACCTGGGGCATGATCGGTATTCTCAAGATCACAAAGAAACAGTACTTACAGAAATATGATTTTTCTTCAGAGAATAATCTCGATGCCCGTAAGCTATACACCCAATTCAATATCCTGGAAAAGATCATCATCTTTATAATTGTGATCGTGGCCATTGCTATTACGCTCATGTTATTCGATGAAGTTAGAAAGATAGGAATAAGCCTATTTGCTTCTGCAGGTGTTGCGGGTTTAATTCTTGGACTTGCTGCCCAAAAAGCTATTGCAACAATTCTAGCCGGATTACAGATCGCAATTTCACAACCGATCCGCCTGGATGATGTTTTGGTGGTAGAAGGAGAATGGGGCTGGGTAGAAGAAATATCTTTAACTTTTGTAGTTGTCCGCATATGGGATAAAAGACGATTGGTTCTTCCCACCACCTATTTCATCGAAAAACCATTTCAAAACTGGACACGTACCAGCGCTGATATACTGGGCACGGTCTTCATCTATACCGACTATAGTATTTCCTTTGAAGCACTCCGTAAAGAACAAACCAGACTGCTTAAATCCACAGATCTCTGGGATGGTAACGTTGACGTACTACAGGTGACCGACTGCAAAGAGAATTATATTGAGATCCGCTCCCTTATGAGCGCAAGAAATTCTCCTGTTGCATGGGATCTGCGTGTTTTTATCCGGGAAAAACTGATCGAATTCATTCAAAAGAATTATCCTGAAAGCCTTCCCCGAACACGAATTGAGATTAAGGATACTATTTCTGCCAATAATATACCCCATGACCGTATGGCTCTCAAACCCGGAGAGGCATAAAATTCAAAACATACTTATCCTATCCTCATCCTGTTATCATAGGAAAGAATTATGCGTATGTCACTGATTACCTTTATTTTCCCTCAATCATTCAAACATTTTTGTATATTCAGTATTTCTAATAAGCTCATATGAATAGCAGACTGATTAGCCCCTCATTGCTCCGACAACTATTTATGCTCGGACTTATTCTTATTTTCGGTTATCTGATTTTGGAAGAAATGCTCCCCTACCTTTCCGGTATTCTGGGAGCTATAACTTTTTTCCTGTTGTTTCGAGGCATTATGAAAAAAATGCTCGCCAAAGGATGGAAACCCTGGGTTGGCGCAACGATCATTATGATTTCGTCACTAATCGTAATCATTATTCCTATTTGGCTGATCATCCAATTGTTGGCAAGCAAACTTAAGGACGCAGCCCGAAATTCCGAAAAGATCATGGCGGTGATCAAAGAAAAACTCGGATTACTGGAACATCATATAGGCATCGATGTGATGTCCAGCATCAACTCTCAGGATGTGACATCCTGGGTTTCAGACAATGTTCAAAGCCTTGTCGGCTCCACGTTCAATGTAGTGATGGCGATTAGCATCATGTATTTCATATTGTATTATATGCTTACGAATATGGAAGGTTTGAAAAGGGAACTGAGTAAATATTTGCCGATCAGTGATAATAACATCCAGTTGATTTCAAAAGAGGTTAATGATATCGTAAAATCAAATGCGATCGGAATCCCACTTGTTGCATTTTTCCAGGGGTTGGTAGCGTTGATCGGTTATTATATTTTTGGCGTACCCGACCCAATTTTCTGGTTTGTAGTCACCTTTGTAGGTTCTATGATTCCCTTTGTAGGGACAGCTCTGGGTATTGTACCGGTAACCATTCTCCTGTTTTCACAGGGCCATAATTGGCAAGCGATCGGAATTCTGATCTACGGAATCACTGTTGTGGGTGTCACTGATAATGTTTTCAGAATCATTATCCAGAATAAACTGGCAAATCTTCACCCCCTGATTACATTGATCGGGGTAATCATTGGAGTACCTCTTTTTGGGTTTATAGGATTGATCTTTGGTCCGTTGCTCATCAGTCTCTTTATGCTTTTGGTAAAGATTTACAGAAACGAATACGGCCTGCATCATAAAAAACTATGAAACAGGCCGCATTTATTATTTAGTGTATGGTACTACCGGAAATTATAGGGCAGCTTTTTCACGGTGACGCTCTCTTGCCAACAAGGTATTCTTTAAAAGCATCGCAATGGTCATCGGCCCTACACCCCCCGGAACCGGAGTGATGTAACTAGCCTTTTTACTCACTTCCTCATATTCAACATCCCCAACGATACGATACCCTTTTGGGGTCGTCTCATCAGTTACACGAGTAATCCCCACGTCGATCACAACAACTCCTTCTTTTACCATATCTCCTTTTAAAAACCCCGGAACTCCCAGAGCGGAGATAATGATATCAGCCTGACGCGTAATCTCATCAATATTCTTTGTATGACTATGGGTTAGAGTAACTGTTGAATTACCAGGAAATCCTTTTCTTCCCATCAGGATACTCATAGGTCTACCAACGATATGTGATCTTCCGATCACTACAGTATGCTTCCCTTGTGTTTGTACATTATAACGTTCGAGCAATTCGAGAATACCAAAAGGAGTTGCAGGAATAAAAGTACTCATATCCAACGCCATTTTACCGAAATTCATCGGATGGAAACCATCCACATCCTTATCAGGATCAACAGCAAGAAGAACCTTTTGAGTATCGATCTGCTTGGGAAGAGGAAGCTGCACGATAAATCCGTCAATTTCCTTATCCTTATTCAATTCCTCGATCTTCTTAAGCAATTCGAGTTCACTCGTTGTACTTGGCATTTTCACGAGGGTAGATTCAAATCCGATACGCTCACAAGCCTTAACTTTACTTCCAACATAAGTAAGACTTGCACCATCATTACCCACAAGGATAGCTGCAAGATGAGGAACTTTCTCTCCTCTGTCTTTCATCTGAGCCACTTCGGCAGCAATTTCATCCTTGATCTGATTTGAGATCTTTTTACCGTCTAGTATTTCCATTACCCCTATTTAATTGTAAATTATTTAACTCTTAACTTCTATTCTAATTATTAGCTGCAATTAAGGCATCCCTTTCATATTGTTCATCATCTGCATCATCTTACGGCCACCACCACCTTGCATCATTTTCATCATTTTGCTCATCTGGTTGAACTGCTTCAGCAATTGATTCACTTCTTGAATACTGGTCCCGCTACCTTTAGCCACACGCTTTTTTCGACTTCCGTTAAGGATGGTCGGATTCGATCTTTCCTCAGGTGTCATGGAATGAATGATCGCCTCGATACCTTTGAAAGCATCATCATCAATATCAATACCCTTCAACGCTTTTCCGGCTCCCGGAATCATCCCAAGCAGGTCTTTCATACTACCCATCTTCTTGATCTGTTGGATCTGATTCAGGAAGTCATCAAAACCGAATTGATTTTTAGCGATCTTCTTTTGAAGTTTACGGGCTTCCTCTTCATCAAATTGCTCCTGCGCCCTTTCCACAAGGGAAACAACGTCCCCCATTCCTAAGATCCTGTCTGCCATTCGGGAAGGGTGGAATACGTCGATCGCATCCAGTTTTTCACCGGTACCGATAAATTTAATCGGTTTATCAACAACAGATTTAATGGAGAGGGCTGCACCACCACGGGTATCACCATCCAGTTTTGTTAATACAACACCATCAAAGTTAAGGATATCATTAAAGGCTTTGGCAGTATTAACGGCATCCTGCCCAGTCATGGAATCAACAACGAACAAGGTCTCATTCGGCTGAATAGCCTTATGAATGTTGGCGATTTCTGTCATCATCTGCTCATCGACTGCCAGACGACCGGCGGTATCGATGATCACCACATTATGTCCATTGGCCTTTGCATGGTTAATACCTGCTATAGCGATGGCAACCGGGTCATTATTACCCCGGTCTGAATAAACCTCAACTCCTAACTGATCGCCAACTACATGTAGCTGATCGATCGCAGCCGGACGATAAACATCACAGGCTACTAGAAGTGGTTTTTTGGTTTTTTTATTTTTCAGAAAGTTAGCAAGCTTACCGGAAAAGGTAGTTTTACCAGAACCCTGAAGACCAGACATAAGAATGATCGATGGTTTTCCGGAAAGGTCGATACCTGCGGTTTCTCCCCCCATCAGTTCGGTAAGTTCATCCTTAACCAGCTTTACCATCAATTGTCCTGGTTTCAGAGAAGAAAGTACATCTTGTCCTATCGCCTTCTCCTTTACACTATTGGTAAATGCTTTAGCCGTTTTAAAGTTAACGTCAGCGTCAAGAAGGGCCCTGCGAACCTCTTTAAGTGTTTCCGCAACGTTCACTTCCGTGATCTGACCATGTCCTTTCAGGACGTGAAAGGCCTTATCTAACTTTTCACTTAAATTATCAAACATATATTTTTACTGTCTTTAAAGCGGTTTATCTCCCTAAAATATCGGGAGTTGCAAATTTAGTTAATTGTATCCGAAGTACGAAGAAATTAGACCTTCGTACAGCTTTAAAATTAAAACGCGAACAAAGTTATTATGCCTGTAGTCTCCGTCTAATTTCGCCATAATCTTACATCCTTTCAGGCACTTTGATACCTAACAACCTTAAAGCGTTGGCTATCAATTGACTGACAACTTCAGATAACTGAACTCTGAATATTCGTTCCTCCTCCAGCTCTGCGCCAAGTATACTCACATTCTGATAGAAAGAGTTGAACTCCTTTACAACCTCATAAACATAATTAGCAATAACTGCCGGACTGTATTGAATAGCAGCCTGTTGCACTATTTCCGGAAATTGCAGTAACAATTTCAACAATTCCTTTTCTCTTGCATGAAGTGTATATGCCGTTACGGTGTCCGAATAATCGAAGTCTGCCTTTCTCAGGATCGATTGAATCCTTGCATAGGTATATTGAATGAACGGCCCTGTATTTCCTTGAAAATCTATAGATTCTTTAGGATCAAATAGTATTCGCTTCTTCGGATCCACTTTTAGTATATAATACTTCAGGGCTCCGAGACCGATCGTCTTATAAAGCTCTTTCTTTTCTTCTTCAGTAAATCCTTCAAGTTTGCCGAGCTCCTCAGATATTTCTGCTGCAGTTCCGGTCATCTCCTCAACAAGATCATCCGCATCGACCACAGTACCCTCACGGCTTTTCATCTTACCACTAGGAAGATCCACCATACCATAACTCAAATGATACAGATGTTCTGCCCAATCAAATCCGAGTTTTTGTAAAATAAGAAATAGCACTTTAAAATGATAATCCTGTTCATTACCAACCGTATAGACCATTCCTCCAATATCAGGATGATCCTTTACCCGCTGTATCGCAGTTCCGATATCCTGAGTCATATACACTGCCGTTCCATCAGCACGCAGAACGATCTTTTCATCTAATCCTTCGTCTGAAAGATCGATCCATACAGATCCATCCTCCTTTTTATAAAAGACCCCTTTTTCCAACCCGGCAGCAACCACATCCTTTCCTAAAAGATACGTATCACTTTCATAATACAGTTTATCAAAATCAACGCCGAGTTCGCGGTAGGTTTCTTCGAAGCCCCTATAAACCCAAGAATTCATCATTTTCCAGAGCCCGATAACTTCTGGTTCACCTGCCTCCCATTTTCGTAACATTTCCTGCGCCTCTAATAGAATAGGCGCCTCTTTTTCAGCATCTTTCTTCTCGACACCTTTGGAGACTAACGCTTCGATCTCTGCCTTATATGCCTTATCAAAGGCTACATAATAATTTCCAACCAGTTTATCTCCTTTTAAACCTGTAGACTCCGGGGTTTCTCCATTCCCAAATCGCTGCCAGGCCAACATTGATTTACAAATATGTATTCCCCTGTCATTGATAATCTGAGTTTTGTAAACCCTTTTTCCTGAAGCTTTCAGGATTTCTGCTACCGAATACCCGAGAAGATTATTCCTGATATGCCCCAAGTGAAGGGGTTTATTCGTATTAGGTGAAGAATATTCAACCATAACGGCTTTGGATCCATGTTCAGGTACAACATAACCATATTCAGAAATATTGCGGATCTCATCAAAAGAATCCTTATAATAGGCATCTGCAATTACCAGATTCAGAAACCCCTTGACCACATTGAAACCGGTCACTTCATCAACCTGCTCTGTAAGGACAGTACCTAGAGTTTCCCCTATTTGCTGTGGATTACCCTTGATGAACTTAAGCATGGGAAAGATCACTACCGTGAGATCTCCTTCAAATTCCTTTCGTGTTGCCTGAATTTCAACCGAAGGCAATTCCAGTTGATAAATCTCTTTCACGGCCTTCTTGACCGCAGTGTTTAACTTTTCCTGAATTAACATGTACTTAAATTTGGTTGCAAAGATAGTTATTTACAAAAATTTTTAACACCGGACAGCCACTTAAAAAGGAGGAAAAACATTAACTTCAGAAGCCATATTGCTTTATTATCGATTACACCCGATTCATTTTTATCAGTTATCAAATTGGAAGAGAACGCTTACAGCATTTAACAGAAGAAATATGATTTTAAACGTCTCCTATAATGAACCAGATATCAACCGTCTCATAGACGAAAAAGTTGGTAAATCATATTCCCTAATGGAACGACTGAAAATGGGCGGTACTGGCTCTCCCCCATTTGACATAAACGCATGTAGTACAGCTATCTACCACCTACTCATTCTTGACAATAACAGAAACCGTTGCAATGTTGAAATACGGAGGAACGGAATATTGATCAGATTCAGATCCTTGCTGGATACATTTGCACTGGTCATTCCTTATTACAAACTCGCGATGTATAAAACAGCACCTGAAACTTACAGTATCCACATTGATCATCATTTTATTCGTCTTAGAGCCCCGGGTAAAGCATCCGATAAATTTCTGCGTCAGTTACTCACTCTCAAAAATGAAAGACAATCGGGCTATTTGACTTCTGGAGATCTGAAATAACCTTTATATTCTAATGGGAACATTTCAGCTATATGGAATGATCTGATTACTGCTTAATCAATTTACCTCTCGATTTTGAGCTTAAATTTCACATAAAAACACTTCTCCATTTCGAAAGTTTTCTCCCTGTTTTGACCAAAAAATGCATTTTATCTATTTTTTTATAATGTCAGAGAATTTACACCGGGGATAACCTATTTTTTGGATATTTTTAATTTTTCAAAACCAGCACGATAACAATTGGTTACGAACATATTTATATGTCCCAAAAAATCCTGATATACACTTTGAGATTTCTCTTTATCCTGATTCTGTTGAGTTCCTGTGATGAAAGGGATTATACCAACCGGGAAGGAAAGGTGCATATCCGAAAGTCGGATTCAGGGTTTGAAATTATAAAAGACAACAAACCTTTCAAGGTTAAGGGAGTAGCAGGACAAGCCCGTTATATTCCCGAACTCGCAGCGGCAGGCGGCAATACGATCAGACTGTATGACACACTAAACTTAAATGCTGCATTAAACACTGCAAAAGCCAACAATATCTCAGTGATCATCGATATTCCTATTCCTCCCTATAATGCATCTGTAAATTACTATGCTTCCGAAAAGCATCGTAAAATGACACTCAATATGGTGAAAAAGTTGATAAACAGGTATAAGGGAAACGAAGCTGTATTAATGTGGGTACTCGGCAATGAAATTAATTTTCCCCATAGTGGTGACGGAGGAGGATTTGTTCCATTTTATTCGGAATTGATCGACGTTATTCATAAGATCGACCCTGATCATCCTGTTACTACCACAATTCCTCAGGCAGGGAAAAGAGATATCCTCAACTTATACTACAAGACGGACCTGGACCTTATATCCATCAATATCTTCGGCGGGATCAACACCCTTAAAAAGCAAGTAAATAAGATATCATTACTCTGGGACGGCCCTTACCTTTTAAGCGAATGGAGTGATGAAGGACCCTGGACGGAAGATCTTACAAGATGGGGAGCTCCTTTAGAACCGACAAGCGAAAAGAAGGCAGAAAGATTCAGTGAACGCTATCATACCTATATCGATAATCTTTCAGACAACTGCCTTGGGAGTCTTGCATTCTATTGGGGAAACAAACAAGAACGTACCCATACCTGGTTCAGCCTTTTCTCTGAACAGGGCTCAAAAACACAGATGGTCTATGAACTGGAAAGAATTTTTAAAATGGATTCCAGTATTCCGAATCTGGCACCTCGCATCGACTATATCCTCCTTAATCAACGAGGAGCTCAGGAAAGTCAGTTGCTTTTTAACAATGACATCAATATTGCAGACGTATACTTCAGTGCAGATGATTGTAGCAATATTCAGGTAAGCTGGGAAATACTACCGGAAGTCTGGAATACATTAAAAGCTGACAAGGACAGAGAAGACCGACCCGCAAATTTTAACCATCTTATAGTAGATAAAAATGATCACCTTATAAAATTCATTACTCCTGATGAGGAAGGTCCCTATCGCTTATTCGTCTATATCGATGATAACAACGGAACCTTTGCTACCGCAAATCTACCATTTTATGTAATCAACCAGCCCAATGCAAAAAATTAAAGGCGTTATAAAACCAACCAAAAAGGAGATCATTGTCCTTAGGATCATGATCTTTCTGGGCGTACTGAGCTTAATCAATTTTGGTTATTGGTTCTTTAACCCGAAATATATAGATAATACATTTTTATACATATTACTCTGCATCGCATTGGGATATACCTCACTGAGAATTCTATATGAATGGTATCACTACTGGAGCATTTCAATTCCCGAAGAAAAAACTCTTGAAAAAAACTTTACTGTTGACTTTCTCACCACCTATTTCCCGGGGGAGCCTTATGAAATGATCGAGGAAACACTGATCGCTATAAAGAATGTCTCATACCCGCACACTACCATCCTTTGCGATGAAGCAAACGACCCTTATCTAAAAGATTTTTGCCGATTACATGGCATCAAACATATTAGTCGTGATAACAGGATCGATGCTAAAGCCGGTAATATTAATAATGCACTTCAAAAGATCGCTACCGGAGAGATCTGTGTGATTCTGGATCCGGATCATGTACCTCAACCTGATTTTCTGGATCCAATAATCCCTTATTTTCAGGATGAAAAGATAGGGTATGTTCAGGTGGTTCAGGCTTATAAAAATCTGGATGAATCTTATGTAGCCAAAGGTGCCGCCCAGCAAACTTTTCAGTTCTACGGACCGATGATGATGACCATGAACAGCTACGGCACTGTGAACGCAATCGGCGCTAATTGCACTTTCCGAAGAGCCGCTTTGGATTCCATTGGAGGACATGCTCCAGGTTTATCGGAAGATATGCACACTGCCATGCAGTTGCATGCCAAAGGATGGAAATCGGTATACGTTCCTAAAGTTCTGGCTCGCGGACTTGTTCCTGCTTCACTTACAGCCTATTTCAAGCAACAATTAAAATGGTCCAGAGGAACCCTTGAGTTACTTGTTTCGGTGTACCCAAAACTCTTCAGACACTTCACCTGGAGACAAAAGATTCATTACGGAACCATTCCACTGCATTATCTCATCGGAATCATATATATCATCAATTTCCTGCTACCGGTCATAGCATTATTGACTTCAACAACACCCTGGAAAGGCAATATCGTTTTCTTCGGACTCATTACTTTTCCATTCATCGCCAGTTTAATGCTGATCCGAACTTTTGTTCAACGATGGGTCATGGAAGAAAATGAGCGCGGTTTTCATGTGGTCGGAGGTTTATTACAGATCAGTGCCTGGTGGGTTTTTTGCCTAGGTTTAGTCTATACGATCTTCAGAAAAAAAGTACCCTACCTCCCTACACCAAAGACGGGAGATGATAAAACAAGCTGGAAATTACTGGCTCCTAACATCTTCATAGCCCTGCTATCGGTTTCCGCTATAATCATTGGACTATTAAAGGATTTTTCACCGTTCAGTATCTTCATGTCAGGATTTGCATTCCTCAACACCTGCTTTATGCTATTTAGCATCTATCTGGGCAGCCATGTCTATCAGGACCGTGACAAGATAGAACACAACATCAAAAGGAAAATCTTCAAGGTAAACTATATGTTCAAACATATCCTGTGGGAATTCAGACACGATGTATATCGCAAGGTAAGAAAGGTAGCTTTTCTGGTTCTCATCATGAGTTTTCTCACCTCCTTCGGACTTGTTTATTACGATAATTACCTGAAATGGGAAGGAGTTAAATCCTATCCGGAACTACCGAGCTTACCCGATAAAATGCTGGGAATATACATACCCGACAAATCTAACGGTATCAGCAACCCAAAAGACATTCGCAAAGCTGAATTAAATATCAGCACTAGATTCGATATAATTTCACATTACTTACCCTGGGGAGATGGTAATGAACAAAATCTCGGCCGCATTCTGGAAATCAGCAAAAAGGAAGATGTCATCCCGATGATCACCTGGGAACCATGGGCCAGTACCTTCAAATATTCAGGAGAATATCCATCACTGGAAGACGAAAAAGAAATTTTTAGTCATATAAGCAAAGGAGTTTTTGACCAATATCTCCTTGATTTCTGTGAACGAATCAAGACTTTCAGGGAACCGGTTTACATACGTTTTGCCCATGAATTCGATAATCCCTCCTATCCATGGAGTACCACAGGTGATAATACACCTGCTGCCTTTAAAGAAGCCTGGAAATACCTGGTCGATTTCTTCCGGGACCATGGTGCTCATAACGTAAAATGGATCTGGAGTCCATGGAAGCCCAAAGCAATCAATAACTATTACCCTGGTGATAACTATGTAGACTATGTAGCCTTCACAGCCTTGAACTATGGAATACTCAACCCCGACGGAAAATCGTATAGCCTAACAGAACTTTATCTCCCACTCCGAAATGCAATGATCGCAGCATCTATTAAAAAACCCGTAATCTTCGCAGAATTCGGAAGTCTTAAAATAGAAACAAATCAAAAGGAATGGCTACAGAATGCTCTTCGCGATATTTACAATGATTTCCCTGAAGTTAAAGGTATTGTTTTCTTTGACAGCAAGATCGATTATAATATACCGGAAACCGAACTTCAGTTAAATAGATTAGACTGGAGTATTGCGAACACCAAAGATCTCAGAGAGGAACTGTGGACCCAGGAGGAAACACAATACGGAGTAAGCCTGCTACCTATAGACCAAAATATATCTCAGTCCGCTATCACTTCTTTAAATAGATCCCTGAATAAGAATATAATTGGTATCAGCTATAAAAAGGGTCAAAACTGGTATAAGAACTATCAGGTAATGGACAGGAGAACGGTAATGTCGGATATCGGTAAAATGAAAGATTTAGGCCTGAACACCATTAAATACTATGGAAGTAATGTCTATAATTACAATATGTTCAATGCAGCTGAATTTCATAATATGAAGCTCATTTATGGGCTGTGGATCCCGGATGAGATCGGAGATGGTTTTCATCCGGATGAAAATTACACCAAAGATCTGCTTGCTCAGGTAAAACGACTTCGTAATGAAAAGAACATTATCGCATGGAATCTTGGTAACGATATCCTAACTAAAATGGAATCCTACTACAAGTCGCCAAAATCTGAAGAAGCGAAATCAGCTTATTTAAAATGGCTCAATGACCTGGTGTACCAGATCAATGCGATAGATGGTAGCAGACCGGTCATTATCGATATTGAAGTGAACCGTTTCGCTTTGAAACATACAAAACTACTCTTAGAACAGGTCAATGGCATCGGACTTCCAGGTATCACGATCAGAGAAAAGACTTACCTGGATGAATATCTGGCGTACCTGAACAACCGCGGTATTTGTTATATGGTAGGTGATGTAGAACCACAATTACTTACCGACATAAAAGGTTTAAAATATCGTAAACAAAGCTTTATCATTCGTAACTGGCAAGACCAGCATGAAAGTAATCTGGTAACATTCGATGGCATCGTTGATCATCAGGGACACTTTAAAAACGAATATTTTAGCATTGATAATTATCTGAATTTAAACAGCACTTCTGAACCGCTGAAAAAAGTAAAGATCTTAAAGCCGGCTGCACTACTCTATCCTGGACACTCCTATGAATATTACGCATTGATTCAGGAGGAAAATGAGAAAAGATGGTCCTATACCGATCGTATTCCAGAAGCACAACTCGAATGGAATCTTGTCAAGTGTGATAATTTTGGAAATCCTTTAGCGCTTAAAATTATAGGACACGGTAAAAAGTTAGATCTGAAAATTCCTCAGGATTACGAAAACTATCGTCTGGTACTTAAATACACCAAAGATGACCAGGTTTCCATTACGGAAGATATACTGAACTCCAAAGTTTCCGATTCAGAAAATTCTGAAGATACATCTGCTATTGTAGAATATTAGAGGAAATAGTTCTGGCAATTTCAGTACAGAGCTTTTTTGCACTTTGAGAATAAAGATGAGACCCGTCATAGGTTTGATAGGTTTCACCGGTACGTGCATAATTTAAATACGGGACATTCATCTCAGAAGAAATCGCTTCCATCTGTGTATCCAGTTCAGGCCACACCCCATCCTCAAGAGCAAGAATTCCAGGATGCATTGGAATGCGCAGTATATAGACCCTACCCCGTGTTTTTAAATAAGCAACAGTTTTTTTAAACCATTCCATTCGATAGGAAGATTTATATTCCGGAATGTAAGCTGCTAGTTTTGTATATCCTTCAACCGTTTCCTTTTGCCAAAATTTAATATCCTCCTGAGTAATGGTATATCCACCCCCCTCAAGTTTGAACTCTTCCCACCCATTGGAATGGAACACTGAGGTTAAGCGGTGTTCATGCGGAAATATACCTTTGTATAACGCCCTGCCAAAACACTTTCTGACGTATTCAAGATTAGGATCCTCATTGAGATCTTTAACTTTCCCAATCATCATTTGACGATCAAATTCCAGAATATCTTCATCGTTTACCAATCTGTTGGAAACCGAAAAACTTCCCGGCGTAACCGAAAGTATAAAAATTCCATTCGTCACAGAATCCGCTATCTTTTTTTTAACCGCCTCAAGATACACTTCTCCATAGGGGGATTGAGATTTTTCAAATGCAAAATTCAGAAAGGGCTTAGCATAGTCCACAGATTTGAGATTATCTTCCAGCGTTTGTGGGTCCATCGCATAATGAGCCCTGGAGAGACCAAGAATCATACTGCCAGCCTTATGTGTGAACTTAGAATAATCATCACTCACAAAGCTCTTGGTAAGCTTTAATGCAGATAAAAGATATACACCGATAAGCAGTATCGCTAAAAATGCGACCTTTAAAAGAAATATGAGCACCTTTCTTTTCAAAACTGGAAATAAATAAAGTTATTTTGACGATTTACACTGAATAAAACCATGATAACCACAAAGGAGATATAGATACTCCATCGTATAGCCGGAGATTTGATCTCCAGTAATTCATAAACTTTCGAATTACCTTTATAAAAATGAATTACCTGAACCAAAATGATAAGCATAAATGAAAGAACAAGTTCAGTTCTGTCATGTACCACATTTATAAAGGTAGAGTCAAGACTAAACATATTCCTGATATATAATAACGCATGCAACACTGTAGGAGACCTAAAGAAAATAAGGGAAAAGGAAAGTCCTAAAAACACCACTGCATTACAAAGCACCTTAAACCCTCTGGATTCCACAGGTATTCGTAAGACCTTGAAGACCTTAAATCGAAATTTCCAGGTGACCATTTCAATAAGGAAGAACAATCCACAAATGATTCCCCAAACAATAAAAGTCCAGTTAGCACCATGCCAGAGACCATTAAAGAAAAATACAAACATCATGGCAAGTCCTCTGGAAAAATTAAGCTTACGCACCAATGGCCTGTACAGATAATCACGAAACCATTGCATCAGTGATATATGCCATTTTCTCCAAAATTCCCCAAAACTTCTAACGAAGAAAGGCCGGTTAAAGTTCTGCATCAGATCAAATCCGAGTACCAGTGCCGCACCGATCGCGATCGTACAATAAGCTGAAAAATCAAAATATATCTGAAACGCAAAGAATATACTACCGATTAGCAAAGGTAACCCTCTATGAACTGAAGGATCCAAAAATACTTCATCTACATAGACTCCGACCCGGTCAGCTACAACCAGTTTCAGGAAAAAGCCCCAGGCCATGAGAACAATACCTCTTCGAATACGCTGAAGGTCAAGGGTCATCCTTTTTTCAAACTGCGGAATTAACCTGTTTGCCCTTTCAATAGGCCCGGCGACCAACTGCGGAAAGAAAGCAACATAAAGTGCATACTTCCCAAAATGTCTCAAGGGTTCTACCTGACGCCTGTATACATCAATACTATAGCTAAGGGTCTGAAAAGTATAGAAACTAATACCGATCGGCAACAGGATCTTATTGAAAACATAAACGTGATCGCCACCTTCGCCAAACAATTCGATACCAAAAAAGTGCAGTAATGACTTTGAACTTTCGGTAAAGAAAATAAAATACTTAAAAAAGAATAACATTCCCAAATTCCCGACGATACTCATCCAAAGATATCGTTTCCGAATCTTGTTATCGGTATGCTCATGCATCTTCAACCCACAGAAATAATCAAGACAGGTCGATGCCATGAGTAAAATGATCAGACTCGGTTGCATCGCCATATAAAAATAATAGCTACACAGCAATAACCATAGCCATCTGTACTTATGTGGCATAATGAAGTATGCAAGAGCCACTAAAGGGAAAAAGAATAAAAACTCAAATGAATTAAATAACATTCCGAGCAACGATTGAGGTCTACTCAAATTTAACAGAATAAAACAAAATCAACACCTTATCAGGTTTAAATGCTAAAAATATTGTCGTACGACATCGCACCCTTTGTAGGATAATCTTTCCGAAAAAGAAAGAAAATCAGAATAACGGCATTGATTATTAATTGCTTTTTCCACACTTTCCCGATTTAAATTAAGCCTCCAAGCACATAAGAATCATTCACTGATTACTGACCCCGGAAAAATTGAAAATAAACATGTTAAATTGTATTTTTTCATCCAGCAAATCACAATGACTGCCTGCATAAAAATACTTTTTACCCTAAATGAAGCCCACACTCTCTGTTTTCCAACACTTTAGTCGGGTCAAAATACTTAAATTCATTTTCAAGTTCATTTGAAAGTAAGTAGTTATCGAGTTCCTCATCTGTAGCATAAAAGAACGGACTTACCTTTATTACTCCGGAAGCATCAGAAGAAACGATATCGAGTGTATCACGAAAAGCAGTTTGTCCCTTTCTTAAATTCGTAAACCATAGATCCGGTTTATAGGTTGACATTGCCCTTCTGAATGGCTCGAGTTTCACCTGTTCCGTAAATAATTTATGGTTTGGGTCGTCAATACCCGGAATACCCTGAAATAAGGAATCTCTATATGCAGCCGTTTGCTGAGGCACGAATAATTTAACATTCAGCTTTAATTGATCGATGGTCTTACGGGCATGGTTATAGGTATTGGGTGTATTATAACCTGTATCACACCAGATCACAGGAATATCAGATAACTGCTCAGAGACCAGATGCAGAATTGCCGCTTCATAGGGCCGGAAATTAGTAGTTACAACAGGATTCTTAGCCTGTGCCAATGCCCATGCTACGACCTCTTCCGGAGATGCCGTTCTGAGCTTGCTGTTAATTGATCGAATATCCATATCTGCACCTATATTTTGTTTTATAGGGCAAAGATACTAATACTCTAGTAATCTACTAGATTAATTCGCTGTTTTTTTCAGAAGTTAGATCTGCAAGTGTAGTATTCTCAAGGACTTTAAGTGTACTATCCCGTACTTCGATCATAAGTTTACTCAGTGAACATTCCATTTCATCAGGACAATCATCACACTTTTCATAAAAGTTGAGACTTACACATGGAAGCATGGCTATAGGTCCTTCCAGGATACGTATGAGGGAAGCAATAGTGATATCCTCTGGTTCACGGATGAGATAATAACCTCCTCCTTTTCCTTTTTTAGAACCAAGGAAGCCAGTATTCTTCAATTGTAACAAAATGATCTCAAGAAACTTCTTTGAAATATTTTCTTTTTCAGAAATCTCTGAGATCAGCACCGGAGCCTTTGATTTCTTCCTGGCTATATAAGTAAGAGCTTTTAATCCGTATTTGGTCTTTTTGGAAAGCATGAATTGTTACAATTAATTTTAGTTCGGAATAAACATAATCAAATTATTCAACGAAACCAATTTTTGGCTCATTTTCAGCGATATGCATAACGGAGTGGCCTAAATCCTTATTTCTTTGGCAAAAAGATCTCTGCCATCATACATCGGGCACTACCACCTCCGTACTTTTCTATAGTAGGCAGTGGCGTATAAAGAATACGGGCATAATTTTCAATTTTACTGATCTGATCAGAATTCAGAGACCGAAAAGCAGCCTCACTCATCACCAGTAACTTTTGATTTGCTTTGTTTTGAATCTCCAGCATATTACCGGCAAAGCGATGCATTTGCTCCTCGGTAATTGAGATGATCTCCTTACCATCCATTTTCAGATGCTGAACAAGGTTTTTTTTCTCCTTTTTATCATCGATACTATCCAGGCAAACCACTGCAAATGATTCACCGACATTCATCATAACATTAGTATGATAAATAGGCTTACGTGCTCCATCAACCGTTTGAAGCGCATTAAAGATTACCGGAAAATACTCAAGATCTTCACAAAATTCAATAAAAAGATCTTCATCAGCACGTTCAGACAGCGCACAATAGGCTTTGCGGTTTACCCTGTCAAGAATGATACTTCCAGTACCTTCCAGAAAGATCCCTTCATCTTCTGCCTCGGTATAATCATAGACATCCTGAATAACGAATCCATTCTCCTCTATCAATTCTAACACATCCTCCCTCCGCTCCAGTCTCCTGTTTTCTGCAAACATTGGATAAACAACGGCATTACCGTTTTCATGAAAACTAATCCAGTTATTCGGAAATACGGAATCCGGCGTATCCTGTTCTTTAGTGTCATCAGCAACAATCACAGCAACTCCATTATCACGTAGCAGTGAAACGAAATTGTCAAATTCAGCCTGCGCCCGCGCATTCACGGTTGCCTGCAATTCGTTACCCGACTCCTGGAAATAATTATTGACTGCGGTTTGCTCATTCATTCGGAAACCTACCGGACGAATCATTAATAAGGTATCTGTATTCTGTTTCATTACTGAAAATCCTATTCGACAAAATTAATATTTTTTAATGATCAATCTCTGATCAAAGGCATTGTTGAACAACGCAATAACCCTTCCTGCTTAGCGATCTCCGCATAAGGAATCTCTTCTACCATCATTCCTCTTTCCCGTAACCAATTGTTCAATCGGGTAAAATTCTTTTCAGAAACCACCACTTCGGTCGAAATGGAAAACACATTACTGAACATGTCGTACATTTCATTCCGGGTAATCTGAAATAAGTTATCCTTACCAAACAGTTCCTCCAGATAAAGATATTCTGACTCATGAATGAACCCATCCCTGTAAACGATCGCCATATTCTTTCCGACCGGTTGAAAACAACAATCAAGATGCAGGGCATTATCTCTTGCGATGGTATTGGACTTAATGAGATCGAAACTCTTTACGGTCCTATGCGGAAACAGATCCCGAATAAAATCTACGGCGCTTACATTCGTTCTGGCTGTGATAAACTTCGGATAATCAGAACCCGAATAAGTGCCTATAAAAATATGACCATCATGAAGCATTACATCTCCACCTTCGATATGAACTGCGGCCGGAGGTGTAATGATTTTGTTAGGTTCGATCTCCTCGAATATATAACTGATTGCCTCGAGTTCGGCCTCACGATCGGGAAGAATATTTGACTTGATGATCTTATCTTCAATTACCATCGCAATATCCCTTGAAAAGATCTGATTACAATTTTCGATGATCTCTGGTCGAAATACCTTCACATCATAACGTTCGAGAACTGCTCTGAAAGCTTCCATCTCAGGAATCATATCTTTTTCTACCGGATACGTACCTGCTAATATATGTTCTCGGGATTTAGGATCATAAGCCTCTTCAAATCCGGGTGTTGGTCCATTGCTCTGGGCAGTCCCTAATACAACAGCCCTGAGGCGTGAAGTCTCGTCATTAACATTTAACTTGAGCATATATCAAGATTTGAGCAAATATAGAAAAAGCGGGATATTCCTTTTAGCAAACATCCCGCTCTTTATATATATTTAACAAGTAAGACTATCTTTTATCGATATCTACGAAAGGTCTTGAATTTTCACCTACATAAACCTGTCTTGGTCTACCGATAGGTTCTTTCTTAAGACGCATTTCTCTCCATTGAGCGATCCACCCGGGAAGTCTTCCCAGAGCGAACATCACTGTAAACATTTGTGTTGGAATCCCAAGGGATCTATAGATTATACCAGAATAGAAATCAACATTCGGATATAGTTTTCTATCTACGAAATACGGATCTTCCAATGCCTGCTTTTCAAGTCCCTTTGCAATATTGAGCACCGGATCTTCAACACCAAGATCACCAAGTACTTCATCTGCAGCTTTCTTAATAATTCTGGCGCGTGGATCAAAGTTTTTATAAACTCTGTGTCCGAAGCCCATCAATCGGAATGGATCATCTTTATCTTTCGCTTTGGCCATATACTTTTCAGTATCACCACCATCATTCTTAATTCCTTCAAGCATTTCGATAACTGCCTGGTTTGCGCCGCCATGTAGTGGCCCCCATAATGCGGAAACACCCGCAGACAGGGAAGCAAAAAGACCAGCATGTGAAGAACCTACAATACGAACGGTCGAAGTAGAACAGTTCTGCTCATGATCCGCATGAAGGATAAGCAACTTATCCAAAGCATTGACCACAACAGGATTCATTTTATATTGTTCATTCGGCTTTTTGAACATCATGTACAGCATATTCTCCACATATCCAAGTGAAGAATCACCGTAATCATAAGGTTTAGCATTCATTTTTCTCAGAGTCCATGCAGCGAGAACAGGGAATTTACCCATGATCTTAACGATCGCATTATACATGTCCTGTTCTGAGTTAATATCTACTGAGGAAGGGTTAAAAGCGGTAAGGGCACTGGTAAGTGATGAGAGTACTCCCATCGGGTGAGCAGTTCTCGGAAAACTATCGACGATTTTCTTAACATCCTCATCAACCTCAGAATTGAGCTTGATATCGTGATGAAATTTATCGAGCTGTTGTTTGTTAGGAAGTTCTCCGAAAATCAGTAGGTATGCGACTTCCAGGAAATCTGCCTTTTCAGCAAGGTCTTCGATAGAATATCCGCGATATCTTAAAATTCCCTCTTCACCGTCAAGGTAAGTAATGGCACTTTCACATGAACCTGTATTTTTATAACCGGGATCTAAAGTAATCATCCCTGTCTCGGCTCTCAGACTCTTAATATCTATAGCCAGCTCATTTTCAGTGCCTTCCACAACAGGAAATTCATATTTTTTACCCTTATATTCTAAAGTTGCCTTTTCTGACATGTGTTTATAGTTTTTTTGATTTTTTACGAGTGTTGCGAAATTACGAAAATAACTATTAAAACTCGCCTGTTGACCCCTGTTTTTGGGAATCAAAGCGTTGGTATTTTGTTAAAAATCAAATAAACTAAAGGTTAACGTTCTCCTTTTGTATTTTGGATTTAACGGGGCGTTTATTATGTATTCTAACTTCCTTTGGCGGTTCGGGTTTTCTAAGATAAAGTTGTGAATAATATTTCTCCACTGAATCTTCCCAGCTAAATCTCTGCTTTTTACAGGTTTGCACAATATGCTTCCAGATCTCTTTTTCTTCAAAGAAGAGATCCACAGCATTAGAAAACACTTCTACAAGGTTGTTTTTTTTCTCTTCAAAGTTCTGACCATCAAAGCAAAAGCCGGTCTTTAAATGTTTTACCGTATCCTTTAAGCCTCCTGTATTATGCACAAAACAAGGCTGACCATTTCTCATGGCAAGCATCTGACTTATTCCACATGGTTCAAAGAGACTCGGCATAATGTAAAGATTTGATTCCAGATATAGCGAATCAATGATATCTTCCGATTGTCCGTTTATAAAGATGAAATTCTCGTATTCATAGCTAATCTCCCTGAAAAGCTCTTCATACTCCGGAGCACCTGTTCCCAGAACGATATAGACACCGTTGACCTGCTTCAGTTTTTCAAGCATTGCTCTCATAATCCCCGGATCTTCCATAAAGAAAAAGAACTTTTGCTCTGTTAACCGTGCCACACTACAACAGGTGAACGCAGGCCCCTGCTCCATAAGATTAGAAATCTTATTACCGGTATGTGCAAGAAAATCTGCCTTATACTTCTTGTTATGCTCCTGCAGCCATGCGAAAATGGCATGCAGACTATGTTTATATAATTGTTTGCGTTTTGCTACACGTATGTTCTTATAGTTACATCCGTTTAGTATACCGAAAAGACGATGTTCCTGTGCCGCTTGTTTAAGATCACCCTCAAGGCCTTCTCCACCGATAAAGGTTGGAGGATCACTGGGTAATTGCACATCTTCCATATAAGACGGAGACACTGTATGTACAGCATCCGCGAATCGAATCCCCACTGCCATAAGATTGATGCAATCGGTATACCTTGGATCCTTAACCCTTTCAAAATCATTTTCAAGTTCAGGATAGAATGCTTTGATGGAAGAATAATTGTTTTCCAGCGGTCTTATTCCCTGTATCGCTAAATTATGTATTGAATACACGACCCTAAGTTCTTTCAAACCCGAATATGCAGGATGATATTCACGCAAATATAAAAACAGACTGGTGTGCCAGTCGTGAAGATGCACAATATCAAGCTTTCCAAAACAATTTTGCTTAACTGCTTCAGCTACTGCCATACAAAAAAGAGAAAAGGTACAGGCATCCTGAAAAAATGGTTGTTCGGGATCATTAAAATAAATATGTGCAATATCCCCGGAACGAATATCCTGATGATCGATTACGAAATGTCGCAATCCCTCAAAATGCTTTTTACCCGGAACTTCATAAATGGCTGCTTCCTGCTCCATACCTCTGTAAACAAAGTTCAGTTTGGATATTAGATTTCCCATTTTATGTAAACGTCCATAGGCAGGTGTGATCACGTGAACAAGATCTCCCTGGGCAGCGATATGCCTGGGTATATCTCTTACCACATCTCCCATTCCGCCTGCTTTACAATTTGGAATGCCATCATTTTCTGCTGAAACAAATAAGAAATTAGTTTTCAATAGTCCGGATTTTGAAGGTTATAGAGGAATTTTTAACTGTATAAAAGTTAGTAATTTAAAATCATTTTAAAAAAAACCTCACTATTAAATGAATGTTAATTCGACCAGTGGAAACCGGACCTACATCAAAGATAATTTTTCTTACAAAAAAAACGGACTACCCTATAAGGATAGTCCGCAGAATATTTAATGTTTATTCTTAACTCAGAATTTCACTTTGAAAGCTTTTTCCTGAGGATAATAAGCAACAGCTCCCAATTCCTCTTCGATTCTGAGTAATTGGTTATATTTTGCCATACGGTCACTTCTTGAAGCTGATCCGGTCTTGATCTGCCCGGTGTTAAGAGCCACGGCAAGGTCAGCGATCGTGTTGTCTTCTGTTTCACCGGAACGGTGAGACATCACTGAAGTATATCCGGCATTTTTAGCCATATTCACGGCTGCGATAGTTTCTGTAAGCGTACCGATCTGATTAACTTTAATAAGGATCGAATTAGCAATTCCATTCTCGATACCTTTAGAAAGACGCTCTACGTTGGTAACAAAAAGATCATCTCCAACAAGCTGTACTTTATCTCCGATTTTTTCACTTAGTATTTTCCAACCATCCCAGTCATTCTCATCCATTCCATCTTCTACGGATACAATTGGATATTTCGCACAAAGTTCAGCGATATAAGAAGCTTGCTCTTCTGAAGTACGCACAGCACCTTTATCTCCTTCAAATTTGGTATAATCGTATTTACCGTCTACATAGAATTCAGCAGAAGCACAGTCAAGAGCGATCTTAATATCCTCTCCGAACTTATAACCTGCTTTCTCTACAGCCTTTGCGATAGTTTCAATAGCATCTTCTGTACCATCAAGAGTAGGCGCAAATCCACCTTCGTCTCCAACCGCTGTGCTTAACCCACGATCATGAAGAACTTTCTTAAGGTTATGGAAGATCTCAGTACCCATCTGCATAGCTTCAGTAAAATTTTTAGCTTTTACCGGCATCACCATAAACTCCTGGAATGCGATAGGTGCATCAGAATGCGATCCTCCGTTGATGATATTCATCATAGGTACCGGAAGGGTATTAGCACTAACTCCACCTACATACCGGTAAAGTGGCATTCCCAATTCTCCTGCTGCAGCTTTAGCAACGGCCAGAGAAACTCCTAAAATTGCGTTTGCTCCAAGTTTAGATTTGTTAGGTGTACCGTCAAGGTCGATCATAGTTTGGTCGATCAGGTTCTGTTCAAACACAGAAGCCCCTATAATTTCCTCAGCGATAACAGAGTTCACATTATTCACGGCCTGTGTTACTCCTTTCCCCATAAATGCCTTTCCTCCATCACGAAGTTCCACCGCTTCATGTTCTCCTGTTGAAGCCCCTGATGGAACTGCAGCTCTTCCTAAAATTCCGTTTTCAGTTACTACATCCACTTCTACGGTTGGGTTCCCTCGGGAATCCAGAATTTGTCGTGCATGCACGCTTACGATAATACTCATGCTAATTCTAATTTTTGTTTTTTAATATTTTCAATAAACTGATCGAATAAATAGGTAGCATCATTCGGACCAGGGCCGGCTTCCGGGTGATACTGTACGGAGAAACAATTCTTGCTTTTCAATCGGATACCCATCACCGTATTATCATTTAAGTGTGAATGGGTAATTTCAAGGTCTTCATTGGCTTCAGTTTCTTCTCTGCTGATTGCAAAACCGTGATTTTGTGAAGTAATCTCACCGTTTCCGGTAAGGTGATTGATAACGGGGTGGTTGATTCCACGGTGACCGTTATACATCTTAAAGGTGGCAACTCCCTGTGACAATGCGATGATCTGATGTCCGAGACAGATTCCGAAAACCGGAAGGTTCTTCTCGATGATCTCTTTGGCGAGATCTATCGCACATTCGAGCGGTTCCGGGTCACCGGGACCATTTGAAAGGAAATATCCATCAGGCTGGAATTCTTCGAGATCCTTAAAAGTTGCATTGTATGGAAATACCTTAATATAGCAACCTCTCTTAGCGAGGTTTCTTAAAATGTTCTTTTTGATACCGAGATCGAGGGCGGCTACTTTGATAGGAGCGTCCTCATCTCCGAAGAAATATGGCTCTTTAGTAGAAACTTTGGAAGCGAGTTCAAGCCCCACCATATCCGGAGTTTCCTTAAGCTGTTCCATCAATTCATCGACGTTATCGACTTCTGTGGAGATAACGGCATTCATAGCACCATTATCACGGATATAACTAACCAATGCGCGGGTATCCACATCAGAGATCGCAAACAGGTTATTCTTATCCAAATACTCCTCAAGAGATTCAGTAGAGCCAACTCTTGAAGGTGTATAGCTAAAGTTTTTGCAAATAAGCCCGGCTATTTTAACCGAATCTGATTCTTCCTCGCCATCTTTCACACCATAGTTACCGATATGTGCATTCGTGGTAACCATTAATTGTCCGTAATAGGAAGGATCGGTAAAGATTTCCTGATATCCGGTCATCCCGGTATTGAAACAAACTTCACCAAAAGCACTCCCCTCTTTTTCACCAACGGCTTTTCCATAAAAAATCGTACCGTCAGCCAGTAAAATCAATGCTTTTTTCTTTGCTTTATACTTCATTCGATTATTGCTTAAAGTTTTACAAAAATAACACAAAAAAAAAGGATAAACTAAAGCGTTTATCCTTTTTGATATGTTACAAAAATACTATTCACTATTCCTGTGATGTTTCTTTGTTATCACCTTCTGCTGCAGCTTCTGCTTTAGGAGTAGCTTCTGCTTCAACTACAGTTTCGGCTTTTTTACTTCTGCTTCGTCTGGTAGACTTCTTCTTAGCAGGTTTATCAGAATTGTAGATCTCATTGTAATCTACAAGTTCGATAAGTGCCATTTCAGCGTTATCTCCCAAACGGTTACCAAGCTTAATTATTCTGGTATATCCTCCTGGTCTGTCACCAACTTTTACTGCAACATCTCTGAACAATTCACTTACAGCATCCTTATCTCTAAGACGGCTGAAAACAACTCTTCTGTTGTGTGTATTGTCTTCTTTAGATTTAGTTACCAGTGGCTCCACAAATTGCTTAAGTGCTTTTGCTTTGGCAAGAGTCGTATTGATACGCTTATGTTCGATTAAGGAACAAGCCATATTAGCAAGCATCGCCTTTCTGTGAGCTGTCTTTCTCCCTAAATGGTTAATTTTTTTTCCGTGTCTCATTTTATTCTGTAATTAATCCCTTTCGTAAAAACCGTCAATTCGGATCCGACTGGAAAATTAATCTTTATCTAATTTATACTTTGACAAATCCATTCCGAAGCTAAGACCTTTGTTGTTCACAAGTTCTTCTAACTCGGTAAGTGATTTTTTTCCAAAGTTTCTGAATTTCATTAAATCGTTCTTGTTGAAAGAAACCAGATCTCCAAGAGTATCTACTTCTGCTGCTTTAAGACAATTCAATGCACGAACGGAAAGGTCCATGTCAACGAGTTTAGTCTTAAGCAACTGACGCATATGCAATGATTCTTCATCGTATGTTTCAGTTTGTGCGATCTCATCCGCTTCCAGTGTAATGCGTTCATCAGAGAACAGCATAAAGTGATGGATAAGAATCTTAGCAGCTTCGGTAAGCGCATCTTTTGGATGGATAGATCCATCAGAAACGATCTCGAAAACCAGCTTTTCGTAGTCGGTCTTTTGCTCTACCCTGTAGTTCTCAATGCTATACTTAACATTTTTGATAGGGGTATAGATCGCATCGGTAAAGATGGTTCCCAAAGGAGCATTGGCTTTCTTATTCTCTTCAGCAGGCACATAACCTCTACCCTTTTCGATTGTGATCTCCATATTGATGGTTACCTTAGGATCAAGGTTACAGATCACAAGATCAGGATTCAGGACTTGAAATCCTGAAATAAACTTTTGGAAATCACCAGCAGTAATTTGTTCCTTACCTGTTAACGAAATAGAAACGGTTTCGTTATCGATATCATCGATCTGTCTTTTAAAGCGAACCTGCTTCAAGTTAAGGATGATCTCAGTTACATCTTCTACAACACCTTCGATTGCTGAGAATTCATGCTCAACTTTATCGATGCGGGTAGAAGTGATCGCAAAACCTTCCAGTGAAGATAAAAGAACTCTTCGTAATGCGTTACCAACGGTCAATCCGTATCCTGGTTCCAAAGGTCTGAATTCAAACTTACCTTCGAAATCGGTAGAATCGATCATTATAACTTTATCGGGCTTCTGAAAATTTAATATTGCCATAGTACGACTGCTGTCTAATTATTATTTAGAGTATAACTCGACGATTAATTGCTCTTTAATGTTTTCCGGGATCTGAATACGTTCCGGAACATTTACGAAAGAACCTTCTTTTTTCTCATTGTTCCAAGTGATCCATTCGTAAACATTACTATTGTTTGAAAGTGCTCTTTCGATAATTTCCAAAGACTTGGATTTCTCTCTTACTCCAACAACATCACCTGGCTTCAATTGGTAAGAAGGAATATTAACCACTTCTCCGTTTACTGTAATATGACGGTGAGAAACAAGCTGACGCGCTCCTCTTCTTGTCGGGCTAACGCCCATACGGTAAACTACGTTATCAAGACGTGATTCGCAAAGTTGAAGAAGTACCTCACCGGTAACTCCTTTTTTACGGTTTGCTTTTTCAAACAGGTTTCTGAACTGTTTTTCAAGAATACCGTAAGTATACTTCGCTTTTTGTTTTTCCATTAACTGGATAGCGTACTCAGACTTTTTACCTCTTCTACGGTTATTACCGTGTTGCCCCGGAGGGTAATTTCTTTTTTCGAAAGATTTGTCATCTCCGAAAATTGCTTCTCCGAATTTACGGGCAATCTTAGTTTGTGGACCTCTGTATCTTGCCATGTTTATAAACTATTATGAAGGTGATTATTGAATTAAGGCTAAATCCTTCGATAATCGTATAACTACCTTCTTAAAAACATTAAATTAATTAAACTCTTCTTCTTTTAGGTGGACGACAACCGTTGTGCGGAAGTGGAGTAACGTCGATGATCTCAGTTACTTCGATACCTGAATTGTGGATAGATCTGATTGCAGACTCTCTTCCTGACCCAGGACCTTTTACATACACCTTAACTTTTCTCAGGCCTGCTTCATGAGCTACTTTAGCTGCGTCTTCGGCAGCTACCTGTGCAGCATAAGGGGTGTTCTTTTTAGAACCTCTGAATCCCATTTTTCCGGCGGATGACCAAGAAACAACATCACCTTTCTTATTGGTAAGCGAGATGATAACGTTGTTAAATGATGCAGCGATATGAGCTTCTCCTACGGATTCAACTACAACTTTGCGCTTTTTAGCAGTTTTTGCATTTGACTTTGCCATAATAATTAAGCTACGTATTATTTAGTTGCTTTTTTCTTGTTTGCAACTGTTTTTCTTTTACCTTTTCTTGTTCTGGAGTTATTCTTGGTACGCTGACCTCTCAAAGGAAGTCCCGCTCTGTGTCGAATCCCTCTCTGACAACCAATATCCATTAAACGTTTGATGTTCAATTGAACCTCTGAACGAAGTTCCCCTTCAATCTTAAATGAAGAGACAGCTTCACGAATTCGAGCGATCTCATCATCAGCCCATTCAGATACTTTAGTATCTTCACTAACCTGAGCTGCTGCTAAGATTTCTTTAGCTCTACTTTTTCCTATACCAAAGATGTAAGTTAACCCAATAACTCCTCTCTTATGCTTTGGTAAGTCTACTCCTGCGATTCTAGCCATAACTTATCCTTGTCTTTGTTTAAATCTAGGATTCTTTTTATTAATTACATACAATCTCCCTTTTCTACGCACAATTTTGCACTCGGGACTTCTTTTTTTCAGTGATGCTCTAACTTTCATCTCTTTAATATCTATAAGTAATTCTTGCTTTCGTCAGATCGTACGGACTCATCTCGAGCTTAACCCTGTCACCGGGAAGAAGTTTGATATAATGCATTCGCATTTTACCTGAGATATGTGCTGTTACAACATGACCATTCTCTAATTCTACCCTGAACATGGCATTTGATAATGCCTCGATGATCGTACCATCTTGTTCTATTGCTTGTTGTTTTGCCATATTAAGCTACAACTTTTCTGTTTTTACCTGTTTTCATCAACCCGTCGTAATGTCTGTTCAACAGATATGAATTCACCTGTTGCATGGTATCAATGGCCACACCAACCATGATCAGTAGTGATGTACCACCATAGAACAGTGCCCATCCTTGCTGAATACCCATTACATTTACCACAATCGCAGGAAAAATCGCTACGATTGCAAGGAACAATGATCCAGGGAATGTGATCAGAGACATTACCTTATCAAGGTAATCTGACGTTTCCTTTCCAGGACGAATACCCGGAATGAAACCTCCACTTCTCTTAAGATCATCTGCCATTTTATTGGTAGGTACAGTAATTGCGGTGTAAAAATAGGTAAATACAACGATTAACAACGCAAAAACTACATTATACCATAATCCAAACATGGAACCATTACCAAAATTCACCTGAAGCCACTGTCCGACAGCAGTATCCTTGATAGCACCGATCGTTCCAATATAGCCCGGAGCGAACATAATCGCCTGAGCAAAGATGATCGGCATAACTCCTGAAGCGTTAAGCTTCAAAGGGATATACTGACGAGACCCGAACACATTCTTTTCATAACCACCAGAAGCGGTTCTACGTGCATATTGTACAGGTATTTGTCTTGTAGCCATAACAAGCATAATACTTGCCAAAATAACCACGAACCAAAGAATTAGTTCGATAAGAATCAGGATCAGTCCACCTTGATTTCTATTCACTACAGAATCGAATTCCTGAGCGAAAGAGATCGGTAAACGAGCGATGATTCCAACCATGATCAGTAAAGAGATACCGTTACCGATACCTTTATCGGTGATCTTCTCACCAAGCCACATCGCGAAGATGGTACCGGTTACGAGGATCAGCACTGCCGGGATCATAAAATCTAGTCCTTTCCCTAAAATAAAAGCACTGTCAGGAACACCAAGTGCCCCCAATCCGTAAAGATAGGCCGGAGCCTGTACCAAACAGATACCGATGGTTAACCAACGTGTGATCTGATTTAGCGTTTTACGACCGCTTTCACCTTCTTTTTGTAATTTCTGAAGGTAAGGAATGGCCAATCCCATAAGCTGAACAACGATAGATGCAGAGATATAAGGCATAATACCAAGTGCAAAAACAGAAGCATTGGCAAATGCCCCTCCTGTAAATGCGTTTAATATTCCTAATAATCCACCTCCATCAGCACGGTTTGTAAGTTCAGCCAGCTGCTGTGTATCAATACCAGGAAGTACGACCTGAGCACCGAATCGGTACACAAGAAGGAGTCCTAATGTTATAAGGATCCTCCCTTTCAGTTCTTCAATCTTCCAGATATTGCTTAATGTCTCGATAAACTTCTTCATGGTTTCTAGTTGGGTTATAAACTTACTGCTTCTCCTCCTGCTGCTTCAATAGCCTCTTTAGCGCTTGCAGTAAATTTATGTACAGATACTTTTAATTTAGATTTGAGTTCTCCACCGCCAAGGATCTTCACAAGGTCGCTGGTTTTGGCAAGTTTGTTAGCCACAAGAACGTCTAAATCAACAGTGTCTGTAACTACCCCTTTGTCAACCAATTCCTGCAACTTATTCAGATTGATCCCAACGTATTCCTTTCTGTTAATGTTGTTAAAACCGAACTTAGGAACACGTCTTTGAAGTGGCATCTGACCACCTTCAAATCCGATTTTCTTAGAGTATCCTGAGCGTGATTTAGCTCCTTTGTGACCTCTTGTTGAAGTACCACCTTTACCGGAACCTTCTCCTCTACCTACTCTTTTTCCGTCCTTATGAACTGAACCTTCAGCTGGTTGTAAGTTACTTAAATTCATAACTATATTGTTATTAAGCTTCTTCTACAGAAACTAAGTGTTCAACTTTTTTTACCATACCAAGGATGTTTGGTGTCGCTTCGTGTTCCACCACCTGGCCAATCTTAGTAAGACCTAGCGCCTCTAACGTTCTCTTCTGATTTTGAGGACGTTTAATGTTGCTTTTTACCTGTGTAACTTTAATCTTTCCCATTTTATCCCTGATTTATCCTTTAAAAACTTTCTCTAAAGAAATTCCTCGCTGAGCAGCAACAGTTCTAGCATCTCTCAATCGAAGTAAAGCATCGAATGTTGCTTTAACTACGTTATGAGGATTTGAAGAACCCTGCGACTTAGAAAGTACGTCATGTACACCTACCGCTTCGAGTACCGCACGAACGGCACCACCTGCGATAACACCGGTACCGTGAGATGCCGGTTGAAGGTATACGCGTGCACCTCCGAACTTACCTTTTTGTTCATGAGGTAAAGTACCTTTGATAAGCGGAATGCGTACCAGGTTTTTCTTTGCATCTTCAACGGCCTTTGAGATAGCGTCAGCAACTTCCTTGGATTTACCAAGTCCGTGACCTACTACTCCGTCCTCATTACCAACTACAACGATAGCCGAGAAACCAAATGCTCTACCACCCTTTGTAACTTTAGTAACTCTTTGTACGCCCACAAGACGGTCTTTCAACTCAAGTCCTCCGGGTTTTACTAACTCTACGTTTTTATATTCTTGATACATAATTTCTTAGAATTTAAGTCCTGCTTCTCTGGCACCTTCCGCCAATGATTTAACTCTACCATGATACAAGTAACCACCTCTGTCGAAGTTGATAACTTCATACCCGGCTTTAAGCGCTTTCTCTCCGATTGCTTTCCCTACAAGGGCAGCGATCTCGAGCTTGGTACCGGTTGCAGCACTAATCTCTTTATCTCTTGATGATGCAGATAACAGGGTAACTCCCGCGTTATCGTCGATCAACTGAGCATAAATCTCCTTATTACTTCTGTAAACAGCCAGCCTAGGTCTGGTTTCAGTTCCTGAAACCACCTTACGGATCCTGCTTTTAATTCTCTGTCTTCTTTCAGTCTTTGATAATGCCATAATGCTAATTATTAAGCTGATTTACCTGCTTTTCTTCTTAATTGCTCTCCTACGAATTTCACACCTTTTCCTTTGTAAGGCTCAGGCTTACGGAAAGAGCGAATTTTTGCAGCCACCTGACCAACTAATTGTTTGTCATGTGAAGTCAGTTTTACGATAGGATTCTTACCTTTTTCAGATATGGTCTCCACCTTTACTTCAGGTGCAAGATCAAGTACGATATTGTGAGAGAATCCCAGTGCAATATCAAGTTTCTGACCCTGGTTGCTGGCTCTGTAACCAACACCTACCAATTCCAATTCTTTGGTGAAGCCTTTTGAAACACCTTCAACCATGTTGTTAAGCAACGATCTGTAAAGACCATGCTTTGACTTAACATCTTTATTCTCTGAGGAACGCTCCAGAACGATAGTACCTTCTTCAACCTTTACGTTGATATCAGATATCTTCTGGGTAAGTTCTCCGAGTTTACCTTTTACGGTAACTTCGTCATCTTTAATATCTACAGTAACTCCTTCTGGAATTACTATCGGACTATTACCAATTCTTGACATTTCCTTTTGTCTTTAATTATTAGTAAACGTAACACAACACTTCACCTCCAACGTTCTCTGCCTTGGCTTGTTTGCTGGTCATAACTCCGTGAGAAGTTGAAACGATCGCAATTCCAAGTCCGTTAAGAACACGCGGTAATTCATCTTTTCCGATATACTTACGTAGACCGGGCTTACTTACTCGCTGGATACTTCTGATCACAGGCTCTTTTGTTGCTTTGTCATATTTCAAAGCAATTTTGATAGTACCCTGAACGGTATCTTCTTCGAATTTGTAACTTAAGATATACCCTTGATCAAATAAGATCTTAGTAATCTCTTTCTTAAGGTTCGAAGCAGGGATCTCTACCACTCTGTGGCCAGCGCTGTTAGCGTTTCTAATCCTTGTTAAATAATCTGCTATAGGATCTGTATACATCTTTTATCCTTTTAAACTTTTACCAACTTGCTTTTTTAACTCCCGGAATCAAACCTTTGTTGGCCATCTCTCTGAACATTACACGAGAGATACCGAAAGTACGCATATAACCCCTTGGTCTTCCGGTTAATTTACAACGATTGTGTAAACGTACCGGTGAAGAATTCTTAGGTAGCTTTTGTAGTGCTTCGTAGTCTCCAGCCTCTTTTAGAGCCTTTCTCTTCTCAGCATATTTATCTACCAATTCTTGTCTTTTAACCTCGCGGGCTTTCATTGATTCTTTAGCCATACTTAATTCTTTTTAAAAGGTAATCCTAATTCGCTTAATAATGATTTCGCTTCCTTATCGGTGTCAGCAGAGGTTACGAAAGTAATATCCATACCGGCAACTTTGTTAACCTTGTCGATATTGATCTCAGGGAAAATGATCTGCTCAGTTACCCCCAGGTTATAATTACCTCTACCATCAAAACCATTAGCCTTGATACCATTAAAATCTCTTACACGTGGTAAAGCTGAAGTAATCAATCTGTCCAGGAACTCATACATTCTTTCTCCGCGTAAAGTTACTTTTGCCCCGATCGGCATACCTTTACGAAGTTTGAAAGAAGCAACGTCCTTTTTAGAAATTGTTGCTACTGCCTTCTGACCAGAAATCTGAGTTAATTCATCAACTGCATATTCGATCAGTTTTTTGTCAGCAACAGCTGCTCCAACCCCACGGCTAATTACAATCTTCTTAAGTTTAGGCACCTGCATTACGTTGCTATACCCAAACTCTTCAGTAAGAGCAGCGATTACGCGCTCTTTATATTCTTGTTTTAATCTTGGAATGTAAGCCATAATTAAATTACTTCATTAGATTTTTTAGAAAATCTTACTTTCTTACCATCTCTCTCTTCATATCCAACTCTCGTAGTCTCTCCTGATTTAGGATCGATTAATGAAAGGTTAGAGATATGAATAGGAGCTTCTTTCTTAACGATTCCTCCCTGAGGATTTTTGGCGCTAGGCTTTTCGTGCTTAGATACCAGGTTCACACCCTCAACAATCGCTTTGTTCTTTTCACGATCTACGCGAAGTACTGTACCTTCTGATCCTTTATGATCACCGGCAATTACTTTTACCGTATCTCCTGATTTTATCTTTAGTTTTATCATCTCTAATCGCTGTATTAAAGCACCTCTGGCGCTAATGATACAATTTTCATAAACTGCTTGTCACGAAGCTCTCTCGCAACAGGTCCGAATACACGGGTTCCGCGCATCTCTCCTGCAGGATTCAGCAGTACACAAGCATTATCATCAAAACGAATGTAAGATCCGTCAGGTCTTCTTACTTCTTTCTTGGTACGAACAACCACTGCGGTAGATACCTGTCCTTTCTTAACGTTTCCGTTTGGAGTGGCATCTTTTACAGTAACAACGATCTTGTCACCCACAGAAGCGTATCTCTTTTTAGTACCTCCTAACACACGGATAGCTAAAACTTCTTTAGCCCCTGTGTTGTCTGCAACTTTTAATCTAGATTCCTGTTGTACCATAATTATTTAGCTCTTTCAATGATTTCAACTAATCTCCAACATTTGGTTTTACTCATAGGCTTAGTTTCCATAATCCTAACTGTATCTCCAATATTGCAATCTTCTTTTTCGTCGTGTGCAACATATTTCTTAGTTTTCAACACGAACTTACCGTACATAGGGTGTTTCACTCGTTTAACCTCAGAAACCACGATTGATTTCTGCATTTTATTACTGGTAACTACCCCTATTCTTTCTTTTCTTAAATTTCTGTTTTCCATCTCTTAGCAGAATCGAATTATTGTAATTCTCTTTTTGTAAGCTCTGTTGCCAATCTGGCTACCGTTCTTCTGGTTGATCTCAGTTGAATCGGATTCTCTAATGGCGTAATTGTATGAGCCAATTTAAGATCTGCGTATTGTTTCTTATAAACACCAAGCTGTTCCTGAAGTTCAGCTGTAGATAATTCTCTGATTTCTGATTGTTTCATTACCTTACAATTTTATTAAGCTGAGTAATCTCTGGCTACAACGAATTTGGTTTTTACCGGTAGTTTCTGAGCTGCTAGACGAAGTGCTTCTTTAGCAACATCTAGTGGCACACCACCTACTTCAAACATGATTCGACCTGGTTTAACAACTGCTGCCCAATATTCAGGAGCACCTTTACCTTTACCCATACGCACCTCTAAAGGCTTTTTAGTGATAGGTTTGTCCGGGAAAATTTTAATCCATAATTGCCCCTCTCTTTTCATAAAACGAGTTGCAGCAACACGCGCAGCCTCGATCTGACGAGAAGTGATAAAAGACGAATCTAGTGATTTTATTCCGAACATACCGTTTGAAAGCTCGTGTCCTCTCTGAGAAACACCTTTCATACGGCCTTTCTGCTGCTTACGGTATTTTGTTCTTTTAGGCTGTAACATTTTTCTTTAATTTAAAAAATTACTTTCTACGACGAGATTTGTTTCTTCCTCCACCGGCATTGTTACCGCCTTTACCCTGCTTCTTAGACATTCCTGTCAGAGGGGAAAGATCACGTTTACCGTAAACCTCGCCTTTCATGATCCACACTTTAATTCCGAGTCTACCATAAGTGGTATGAGCTTCGTGAAGTGCATAATCAATGTCAGCTCTGAATGTTGACAATGGAATACGACCATCTTTGTAAGACTCTGAACGCGCCATTTCAGCTCCATTCAAACGTCCTGAGATCATAACCTTGATACCTTCGGCGTTCATTCTCATCGCAGCAGCGATAGCCATTTTGATTGCACGTCTGTAAGAGATTCTGTTCTCTATCTGACGAGCGATGCTTGCTGCAACAAGGTTAGCATCAAGTTCTGGTCTTTTGATCTCAAAGATATTGATCTGTACTTCCTTGTCGGTGATCTTTTTAAGCTCTTCTTTCAGCTTGTCTACCTCCTGACCGCCTTTACCGATAATGATACCAGGTCTTGCAGTGGTGATAGTAACGGTTACAAGCTTAAGCGTACGCTCGATGATCACTCTTGATACACTCGCTTTAGACAGACGCGCATGGATATACTTTCTGATCTTATCATCCTCAGCAAGTTTATCTCCATAGTCATTACCTCCGTACCAGTTAGATTCCCATCCTCTGATGATACCAAGGCGATTTCCGATTGGATTTGTTTTTTGTCCCATACTGTTTATCTAATTAACTTTGAGTGTTATTGTTAGCTCCAAGCACTAATGTTACATGATTGGAACGTTTTCTAATTCTATGCGCACGACCCTGTGGAGCTGGACGTAGTCTTTTCAACATACTTCCACCGTCAACACGGATCTCTTTCACGAATAAATCAGCATCTTCCAGACTAGCCTCTTCGTTCTTAGCCTGCCAGTTAGCGATTGCCGATAACAACAGTTTCTCAAGACGACGAGATGCCTCTTTCTGACTGAATTTCAAAATAGCAAGTGCCTTTTCCACCTTCTGACCTCTAACCTGATCAGCTACAAGTCTCATTTTACGAGGTGAAGTCGGGCAGTTATTCAACTTTGCAAACGCCAAGCTCTTCTTGGCCTCTTTCATTTGCTCTGCTTTCTCTTTTTTACGAACTCCCATGGCTACTTATTATTTTTTTCCTTTATTTTTTGCACCAGCATGCCCACGGAATGAACGTGTTGGTGAAAATTCTCCTAACTTATGCCCTACCATGTTCTCTGTAACATATACAGGAACAAATTGGCGGCCATTATGAACGGCTATGGTCTGACCTACGAAATCCGGAGTAATCATAGATGCTCTGGACCAGGTTTTGATAACCGTCTTCTTACCAGATTCAACATTCTGTTGAACTTTTTTCTCTAAACTATAGTGAACGTAAGGTCCTTTTTTTAGTGAACGTGCCATCTTTTAAATCTTTATTTCTTTCTACGTTCTATTATATACTTGTTACTAGCTTTCGCTTTAGCTCTTGTTCTAAAGCCTTTAGCAGGTATTCCGTTTCTAGATCTTGGATGACCTCCGGAAGCTCTACCTTCACCACCACCCATCGGGTGATCAACAGGGTTCATAACAACTGGTCTTGTTCTTGGTCTTCTACCTAACCATCTGCTTCTACCTGCTTTACCTGAAACGATCAGCTGGTGATCTGAGTTAGACACCGCACCGATTGTTGCTAAACACTCTACAAGGATCATTCTGGTTTCACCTGAAGGAAGTTTGATAGTAGCATATTTACCATCTCTTGCCATCAGCTGTGCAAAAGCACCTGCAGAACGAGCCATAACCGCACCCTGTCCAGGACGCAGCTCAATACAAGATATAATAGTACCAAGTGGCACTTCGCTCAATGGCATTGCGTTTCCGATCTCAGGAGCAACACCGCTACCGGATGCGATAGTCTGACCTACCTGCATACCATTCTGAGCGATCACATAACTCTTTTCTCCGTCTGTATAAACGATCAACGCAATAAACGCAGTTCTGTTTGGATCGTACTGAATCGACTCAATAGTAGCTTCAACTCCTGTTTTAACTCTTTTGAAATCGATAATACGATACTTCTTCTTATGACCACCACCGATATATCGCATGGTCATCTTTCCTTGACTGTTTCTACCTCCTGACTTTTTTAACGGAGCGAGCAAGCTCTTCTCCGGCTTATCAGTAGTAACCGCGTCAAATCCGTTTACTACTCTAAATCGCTGTGCAGGAGTAACTGGTTTTAATTTTCTAACTGACATTTCTTGTCTTTACTTATATATTACTATAAAAATCAATAATATCTCCTTCTGCAACCTGAATAACAGCTTTCTTGAAAGAATTTGTCTTTCCATGCTGAATTCCGGTTTTTGTATAACGGGTACTTCTTCTAGGACCGTAATTCATAGTACGAACCTTTTCAACAGAAACCCCGTATGCAGCTTCAACAGCATCCTTGATCTGCAGCTTGTTAGCATTAGAATCAACGATGAAACCATAACGATTGTTCAACTCGCTGTCAGCGGTTGCTTTTTCCGTAATAATAGGCTTAATTAACACACTCATCGGTTTCTTATTTACTTAAATTCGACTCAATACGCTCCAGAGAACCCTCTAAAAGCACTATATTATTTGCGTTTACAATTTTGTAAGTGTTTAATTCTGAGGCAGTTACGACTTCAGACCCCTTCAAATTGCGCGACGACAAATATACGTTATTATTTGAATCACCCAAGACAAACAGTGATTTTTTGCTTTCTAACCCTAAGGCTTTCAGCACAGAAGCGAAATCTTTAGTTTTTGGCGCTTCGAAGTTGAAGTCTTCTACCACAACTATTGAATTGTCTTTCGCTTTTAAAGTAAGTGCCGATTTTCTAGCTAACTTCTTAAGGTTTTTATTCAATTTCTGAGTGTAGTCTTTTGGTCTTGGACCAAAAATTCTACCACCTCCTTTGAAAACCGGAGATTTGATACTTCCCGCTCTCGCAGTACCGGTTCCCTTTTGCTTCTTGATCTTACGGGTACTTCCCGCGATCTCTGCTCTTTCTTTGGATTTGTGAGTACCCTGACGCTGATTAGCAAGATATTGTTTAACATCCAGGTAAACCGCGTGCTTGCTAGGCTCTACACTAAAAACCGCGTCAGAAAGTGTTACCTTTCTTCCGGTTTCTTTTCCTTTAATATCTAATACTGCTACTTCCATTACTTCTGAATGATTACATAAGCATTTTTGTGACCTGGAACACAACCTTTAACAACGATAAGGTTTTTCTCAGGAACCACTTTCAATACTCTTAGGTTTTGTACTGTTACTTTCTCTGCACCCATTTGCCCAGCCATTCTCATTCCTTTGAATACACGAGCAGGATAAGATGCAGCACCGATAGATCCGGGAGCTCTCAAACGGTTATGTTGACCGTGAGTAGCCTGTCCAACACCACCAAAACCGTGACGCTTAACAACACCCTGAAAACCTTTACCTTTTGAAGTACCGGTTACATCCACAAATTCTCCAGCAACAAATTCCTCAACAGTTACTGTATCTCCTAATTTATACTCTCCAACAAACTCCTTGAATTCGACAACTTTTTTCTTAGGAGAAACCCCTGCTTTCTTTGCATGGCCTAATTCAGCCTTATTAGCACGTTTTTCTGCCTTGTCATCGAAACCAAGTTGAAGAGCTTCATACCCGTCAACCTCCATGGTTCTGACTTGGGTAACTACGCATGGCCCTGCCTCAATTACAGTACACGGAATGTTCTTTCCGTTCTCATCAAAGATGCTGGTCATACCAATTTTCTTTCCAATTAACCCAGACATTTTAATTTAATTTAATGACCTGATCCGATTATCGGCCAGATCGGTTTGTTACTAAATACTTCTTTATTCAAAAAAATTCAGGGTCAAAAATACTTCAACCCTGAATGTATTTTTTCCGTTTTTCCTTCGCGAAACGCTCCGGACATGTAACCCGGACTTTTCAGTCCCGGTGTATCATTAAACTTTGATCTCTACCTCAACTCCACTTGGAAGCTCCAGCTTCATCAACGCATCGATAGTCTTTGATGAAGAAGAATAGATATCAAGAAGTCTTTTATAAGAACTCAATTGAAACTGTTCTCTCGACTTCTTGTTTACGTGAGGAGAACGAAGTACAGTAAAGATTTTCTTGTGCGTTGGTAACGGAATTGGTCCGGTTACAACTGCACCAGTGGTTTTCACTGTTTTAACGATCTTCTCAGCAGACTTATCCACGAGGTTATGATCGTATGATTTTAGTTTTATTCTGATCTTTTGACTCATTTTCTTAAGATTTAAGCATTAACCCCTTTTGCTGCTTTAATAACCTCTTCAGCAATATTTGAAGGAGTTTCCGCATAGTGAGAGAATTCCATTGTAGAAGTAGCCCTACCAGAAGAAAGCGTTCTCAGGGAAGTAACATATCCGAACATTTCAGAAAGTGGCACTTCAGCCTTGATCACTTTAGAACCGGCACGGTCACTCATGTTGTTAACCTGACCACGACGACGGTTAAGGTCACCCACGATATCACCCATGTTTTCTTCCGGAGTAAGAACTTCCAGTTTCATGATAGGCTCCATCAATACTGCTCTCGCAGCTTTTGCAGCAACTTTATAACCCAATTTCGCAGCAAGTTCGAACGATAGCTGATCTGAATCGACCGCGTGGAACGAACCATCTTTCAGGGTAATCTTCATGGCATCCATTTCGAATCCTGCCAAAGGACCATTCTTCATAGCCTCTCTGAATCCTTTCTCTACAGAAGGAACGAATTCTCTAGGAATGTTACCACCTTTAATCTCATTAACGAATTCAAGTCCAACCTTACCTTCTTCAGCAGGCTCCATAGTAAACACGATATCCGCGAATTTACCACGACCACCGGTTTGCTTTTTGTAAACCTCTCTGTGATCTGCCTTAGCAGTAAGAGCTTCCTTGTACTCAACCTGAGGTTGTCCCTGGTTAACATCTACTTTAAACTCACGCTTAAGACGGTCAACGATAATATCAAGGTGAAGCTCACCCATACCAGAGATGATCGTTTGCCCTGAAGCCTCATCGGTCTTAACCTGGAAGGTCGGATCCTCTTCAGCAAGCTTAGCAAGCGCCATACCTAATTTATCAACGTCAGCCTTAGTCTTAGGCTCTACAGCAATACCGATTACAGGATCAGGGAACACCATACTCTCCAGTACGATAGGGTGCTTCTCATCACAAAGGGTATCACCGGTCTTAATATCTTTAAATCCTACAGCAGCTCCGATATCTCCCGCTTCGATAAAATCGATAGCATTCTGCTTATTGGAGTGCATCTGATAGATTCTTGAAATACGCTCTTTCTTACCTGAACGAGTGTTCAACACATAAGAACCAGCATCAAGGTGACCTGAATATGCACGGAAGAATGCAAGACGACCAACAAACGGATCGGTTGCGATCTTAAACGCAAGCGCAGAGAAAGGAGCCTCTACATTCGGCTTACGTGAAATCTCCTGCTCAGTATCAGGATCTGTACCTACGATAGCTTCCTTATCAACAGGAGAAGGAAGGTAACGACATACACAGTCTAAAAGGAACTGAACCCCTTTATTTTTGAAAGATGAACCACATACCATAGGAATGATAGCGATATCCGTTACAGCAGCTCTAAGCGCAGCATGAATCTCATCTTCAGTAATCGAATCTTCATCTTCGAAAAACTTCTCCATAAGGCTTTCATCGTACTCAGCAACAGCCTCGATAAGCTGAGCTCTGTACATATCAACCTCTTCTTGCATATCAGCAGGAATATCTACCTCATCAAAAGTAGATCCGAAGTTATCCTCATGCCATACAATGGCTCTGTTCTTAACAAGGTCAACAATACCTCTGAAATCAGCTTCATCTCCGATAGGAAGTACGATCGGCACTGCCTTCGAACCTAACATCTCGATAACCTGATTACAAACGTTCAGGAAGTTCGCCCCCTGACGGTCCATTTTATTAACGAAACCGATACGTGGTACTTTATAGTTGTCAGCCAGACGCCAGTTGGTCTCCGACTGAGGCTCAACCCCGTCAACCGCACTGAAAAGGAAAACCAAACCGTCAAGTACTCTCAAGGAACGGTTTACCTCTACGGTAAAGTCAACGTGTCCGGGAGTATCGATGATGTTAAAGTGATAATCTTTAGCATCAGGAAGCGGCTGTCCTTTTTCCATTGGGAATTTCCAGGTACAGGTGGTAGCAGCCGAAGTAATGGTAATACCACGCTCCTGCTCTTGCTCCATCCAGTCCATTGTAGCAGCACCGTCGTGCACCTCCCCGATCTTGTGGCTCATCCCTGTATAGAAAAGGACACGCTCAGTAGTCGTGGTTTTACCGGCATCGATATGCGCTGCAATTCCAATATTTCTAGTGTATTTTAAATCTCTTTGTGCCATTTTTAAAAGTCTCGGTTATCGGTTAAAATCTAAAATGAGAGAATGCTTTGTTAGCTTCAGCCATCTTGTGTGTATCCACACGCTTCTTAACAGCAGCACCTTCTTCCTTGGCAGCAGCTAGAACCTCATTTGCAAGGCGCAGCGCCATAGACTTTTCATTACGCTTACGGGAATAACTGATAAGCCATTTCATAGCCATAGATACTTTTCTGTCAGGTCTGATCTGCATAGGAATCTGAAAGGTTGCACCACCAACGCGACGACTTCTCACTTCTACGTGAGGCATAACGTTAGATAAGGCATCTTTCCAAATTTCAAGGGCAGTTTTTTCTTCATCCTGCTTTTTCTCTTCCACGATGTCAATAGCATCGTAAAACACTTTAAATGCAACCGACTTCTTACCATCCCACATCATCATGTTAACGAAACGCGTTACCAGCTGATCGTTAAACCTTGGATCCGGCAAAAGAGGTCTTTTTTTAGCCTGTCTTTTTCTCATGTCTTGTCTTTAAAAGTTTTAATTACTTTTTAGGGCGTTTAGCACCGTACTTAGACCTACGTTGTGTTCTACCCTGAACCCCTGCGGTATCCAGCGCACCACGAACGATGTGGTATCTAACTCCCGGTAAATCTTTTACCCTTCCGCCTCTTACTAATACTATCGAGTGCTCTTGGAGGTTGTGACCTTCTCCAGGGATGTATGCGTTTACCTCTTTACCGTTGGTAAGACGAACCCTTGCTACTTTACGCATAGCAGAGTTTGGCTTCTTAGGTGTAGTGGTGTAAACACGCGTACAAACCCCTCTTCTCTGAGGACACGAATCCAAAGCAGCCGATTTACTCTTCTTAGTAATCGTGGCTCTTCCTTTTCGTACTAATTGTGAAATTGTTGGCATAATTTACTTTACAATAAATAATTTAATTTTAATCTCAACCCACTGATTCTGTGAGCATGACGGCACTTCACAAATCTGCACACGTCATTTTGAGGGTGGCAAAGGTAGAAATATTTATCAAGAAATCAAACCTTAATTGATTAATTTTCAAGGGAGTTGAAAAAAAATAAATTTCCAATAATTAAATTCATTCCAGAGACCTTTTAAAAATTATCCTATCCGCTTTCTAAATACTGAATCACCGGAGATCAATAGGTAGCCTATTAGCAATACCCTTTAATCCTATAGTAAATCATTATTTCTATATATCCCACACTATGCTTATAAACCAACTCAATCTTTCATTTTTACAGCGATCCAACACCATTATCTATGCATTTCTTCCCCAAAACTTAATGTTAGCCTCAAAAATTCAATAATTATCATAATTCTTTGATTTAGTGTGCTTTATACACCGGAAGGAAATTTACATATATAACTAGCAAATAAACCCCGCTATGTAATCCCAGTCCTATAAAACCCTGTATATCTGTTAGTTAACCTTATATTTTAGCTAAAAAAAGTTGCATTGTTAACATCTTATTAGGAAATTTATGAATAGCTAATTCAAATATTTTAACAATGAGAACGAGTTTTAGTGGATTATTAACACTGCTACTAGTGTTAATAGTGCATACTACGTACGCACAAACAAAAACCATCACCGGTATCGTTACTGACGACAGTAACATTCCATTACCGGGGGCCAACATCCTTATCAAAGGAACCTCTACGGGTACCCAAACAGATTTTGACGGTAATTATTCTATCGACGCTGCTGTAGGTGACGTATTGGTTTATTCCTATGTAGGCCAGAAAACAGAAGAACGTACCGTTGGTGCTCAGGATGTCATCAATGTACAACTCTTTCAGGATGCCCAGGCACTGGAAGAAGTGGTAGTAACGGGTAATATACTCGGTACTAAGGCTACTCCCCGTTCACAAGGATATGCATCCGTTAACCTTAGCAGTGAAGACCTCACGGAAGTTACCAATACCAACCCTTTTGAGTCCCTTTCCGGTAAAGTGGCCGGGGTAGATATCACAGCACCTGCACAACCAGGGGCTTCTTCCAAAGTGATCGTCAGAGGATTTTCCTCTATTACCGGTTCAAATTCACCTTTATATGTGATTGACGGTACCCCGATCACAAATGCTTCCAACAGCTCCAGCGGCGCTGCTGTCGACCGAACATTCGATGCCGGTTCCGGTATTAATGATCTCGACCCTAACAGTATTGAATCCATGACCGTTCTTAAAGGAGCCTCTGCAACAGCTCTCTACGGCTCCAGAGCAGCAAACGGGGTAATCATTATTACTACAAAAAAAGGTAAAGACGCCGCAAAGATCAGAGTCGACTTCACCTCCTCTCTTGACTATCTCCAGGTCTCAAGAGTTCCGGAACAACAGACAACATTTGGTGAAGGTTGGAACGGAGTAGGGTATTCTTCGCTACCGACTGGCGGACTCGGCGCCAGTAATGAAAATGGTTCATGGGGTCCTGCCTTTACCGGTCAGGTAAGACCATGGGGGCAGATATACAATAACTCGCAACAGGTAAAACCCTATGTTGCCCTTTCTGATAATGTAAAGGATTTCTATGAGATCGGAAATATATACACCAATTCCTTCCGTATCAGTGGGGGTAGTGAAAACTCTGATTTCTCCCTGACCTTTACCAATACGAACAGTGATGGTGTAATTCCGACGGATGCAGATAAGTACGACAGGAAAGCGTTCAACTTAAATTCCGGAATACACAATGAAAAATTTGCCGTTCGCGTCAGTGCCAATTATATCACCCGTGACCAGAATGCAGTAAATACCGGGCAAGGTGATGCGGCCGGAGAGGGTAATACATTTATGCAGGAATTACTGCAAGTACCAGTCGATGTGAGCATCATCGACATGGAAGATTATATCAATAATCCATTCAACAACAACAGTTACTTTTATACACCTTATGCATCCAACCCCTACTGGGTTCTCAATGAGAATGGAACCAAAATTCGAAGTAACCGTGTTTTTGGAAACCTTAATTTCTCCTACAATTTCACCGATGATATCTCAGCCGTCTGGCAGATCGGTGCTGACATCGAAAACCTTAAACGTAAAAGCTGGGGTGCCATCGTAGAATATCTTCCCGGCTCTCCGCAGGACCTTCTGGGCACACAGGAAGTATTTGGGGGTGTTACGGAGTATCAGATTGAACGCAGACAATACGACACCTTCCTTACAATTAATTATGATCATGATTTTACAGAGCTCTTTAATTTAAGTGCGGCGGTCGGTATGAACTACAACCAAAGATCATTTGACGAACTCAGTGCTTCTGTTACCGACCTCGATATTCCGAATTACTATGAGCTCAGTAACAGTGCCACAACACCGGTAGTCACTCAATCCAACTCACTTAGAAGAACATTAGGTCTGTATGCTACTGCAACACTTGGGTTCATGGACAGATACTTCCTAACCCTTACCGCCAGAAATGACTGGACCTCTACCCTTCCGATCGGTAAGAACTCATATTTTTATCCTTCCGCAACCGGTAGTGCGATCCTTTTGGATTCTGGTGCAACTTTCCTGAAACTTCGGGGAGGTATTTCCAGAGTTGGTAATGACACACAACCCTACCGTACAGAATCAACACTTGTACAAGGGGTCGCAGGAGCTTATTTCGGACAGATCAATATGCCTCTGGGCGGTGTAAACTCTTTTGAATTGAGTTCACTACTCGGAAACAGTGAATTGAAACCGGAGATCACCACCGAATATGAGATCGGGGTTGAAGCGAACCTGTTCAACCGCAGAATCACATTAGATGCCTCCTATTATAACCGGGATACGAAAGACCTTTTAATGGATCAATTGCTGCCACGGTCAACCGGTTATCTCAACATCACCGGTAACTATGCCGATGTAAATAATAAAGGTATTGAGTTGGTTTTGGGAATTACTCCGATACGAACCGATGGATTTAAATGGCAATTTGATTATACATTCACCAAGAATGAGAATGAGATCACAGACCTTAGAGGTACCGACCGATTCGTGATCAACTCAGCATACAATATCACTTTCAATGCTGAAGAAGGACAGCCACTTGGTGTATTCCGATTCCGCGGTCCTGCAACGAATGATGAAGGTCAGTATATCGTAGATCCGAATACCGGATTCTACACTCAATCGGATGAAGAGCAATATCTGGGAACGTCTCAGAGAGATTTCGTGATGGGTTTCAGAAACTCCTTTACCTTCAAGAATTTCAATCTTTCTTTCAGTGTCGATTGGAAGGAAGGAGGAAAAATGTATTCTTATACGAAGCGTTTGATGGAGTTTGTGGGTAATGCTCCTAATACGGTTTATAATGACAGAAATCCGTTCATTATTCCGAATTCAGTCGTTGATAACGGGGATGGCACCTATTCTGAAAACACTACTGCTGTAGCTTATGATCAGGTGACCAATTTCTGGGGAACCGGTAGCCATCCGGCGATCGAATATACCCACATGATCGACAAGACCTTTGTTCGCTTAAGAGATGTTTCACTTTCATACAATGTTCCCTATGAATTCGTTGAATCTCTAGGTCTCAGCAGTGCTTCCATTAGTATATATGGTAAGAATCTTGCTCTCTGGACACCGGCAGATAATCCTTATGTAGATCCTGAGGTTACCACTTTCGGTAGTGATCTTCAGAGTGAATTCGGTGAATTTGCCGCTAACCCGGCTCAGAGAACCTATGGAGCATCCTTAAAATTGTCATTCTAACTCATCAAAAACAAGAACAATGAAAAATTATATATATCTGACGATACTATTTGTGATACTCCTGTTCTCATCCTGTGAGAATAAAATGGATATCAATAGAGATCCGGATTTACTTTCACCTGATGGCATAGAACCGGCAACAGAACTCCCAGCTGCCATTGCCGGAGTAGCCGGAGCACAAGGTGCTGAATTCGCGATCATCGGCGGTATGTGGTCTCAATTCTGGACACAGAGTAACGCTGCGAACCAATACAGAAACATCGATTCCTACCAGGTTAACCCTTCGAGTTATCAGGGCGCATGGAACAATATGTATGATGCACTGGGCGACATCAGAAACATAAAGAGAATAGCCGAGGAGACAAGCAACTGGAACTATTATCTCGTCGCCACCTGCCTTGAAGTTTATGCTTCTCAGATTCTGGCAGACTGGTACGACCAGATTCCTTACTCAGAAGCCAATGATATCACCAACTTTGCCCCCGCATTCAATTCCGGGGAAGAAGTTTATGATCTGATGATCTCAGATCTCAATAGTGCTTTATCACGCAATCTCAGCGCCTCGGAAGGCAACCCTCCTCTAAACGATGACTTCATCTTCGGAGGCGATATGTCAAAGTGGGTGCAGTTCGCGAATACTTTGAAACTGAAAATCTTCCTTCGTCAAACCGAGATCAGACCCGGAGTGGCTCAAAGCGGTATTCAATCGACCAATAACAACTTCCTTATGGAAGATGCTGCTATGACGCAGTTCATCGATGAAGCGAATCGCTCCAATCCACTCTACGAGAGTGATCGCAGACAGCTGAATACAGCGACAAATCTTCGTGCGAGCACAACTATGTATTCTTACATGTCAACGAATAATGATCCGAGACTGGACGCATATTATGGAGCGGGAAATCCTCTTGATCAGGGCGATTATCAAAGTACCACCGCTCCCAACTCAATTTCTGTTGTGAATCTTTCGGCCACCACTCCGGTTTATTTCATCTCTGCTGAACACAGCATGCTCATGCAGGCAGAAGCCTTGGTGAGATACAGTGGAGGAGCCGGAGCTAAGGCAATGTATGATGCGGCACTGATGGCCAATTTTGAAAAATGGGGTGTAGATGCAACGGACATGATCGCATCAGGCGGCGCCTATGCATTTCCTGACGGAGGTAGCATGGACGATCAGATTACCGCCATTATAACGCAGAAATGGTTAGCGAGCTTCCCCGGGAATGGTTTTGAATCATTTTTCGAACATAACAGAACCGGAATACCGATGACCTCCAGCGTTGATCAATCTGATGAAAATTATGTAGCCGGTCAATTTGCCTATTCTGTCAACGGCTTTACCGGAGGTGTTTTCCCTAAAAGACTCCCCTGGCCAAATGATGAATTAACCCGAAATCAAAACGCACCTGACCAGTCAGTGGAACTCACTGTGCCGGTTTGGTGGGATAATTAAAAGCTAAAAATGATGAAAAGTAGAATTATATATATATGCCTGATCACAATACTTGCTCTCACCGGATGTGAAAGCGAAAGTACAGGCGGCGTATCAGACATAACGAACTTTGCTGTTATTGAACTGGAAGGAGATCAAGACATCTTTTTGGAAGTAGGCGAGGAATATATTGAACCCGGAGCTACAGCTACGGAAAATGGCAGCCCCACACCAGTCACTACTACATCCTACGGACTATTCACCGGACAACCATTGAATACCGATGTAATCGACATTTACAACATAGAGTATTCCGCAACTAATGTAGATGGATATCCTGCATCCGCGTCCCGAAGAGTGATTGTAGCAAATACAGGCAACCTGGTAGATGATATCTCAGGAGTATATGTATCCACGGTTATTCGAAATGGCGTATCAGATTCTGCCTATGAAGATATGACTTACATCATTATCTGGAAGAATGAAGACGGTTCCTTTGAATTAAGCGATGGTGTTGGAGGCTACTATATGATCGGCCGGGCTTATGGAGTAGCCTATGCTGCAACCGGAGCAACCATTATGGTAAACGGACTTAACAATTACACTTTCGGACCTGAATTTGGTGTGGGTGCATTTGGAGGGGTGGCCAAAATAACGGAAATGACCGTCGATCCGGACGCAAAAACGATAAATTTCAAAACGGATTGGGATTCAGAATATCTGTTCGATGTCTATCTCACTCAGGTTCAATATTAATTATAAAAACAATTCAAGATGAAGAAAATATATAAAATCGCAGTTTTATTATTTACAGGTTTGGCAATTTCCGGGCTGACCTTATCTTGTGATGAACACGGAGATGAGGATCCGGGTGCTACACGCACTGTTGAATTTGCAGGCGACTGGTTCATCGTAGGATATTTTTCAGACGGCACAGTAGCTTATAACGGAGACTACGTGCTATATTCCACCTACAACGCCTCCTCTAATGATGAAAACTTCTGGATCGATGATCACAATACATTTTTCCAGATCAAAACCAAGGTACAGGCAGAATTCGGCGACCTGACCTTTTCAGGACAAAGCGCTTCCGAAGAACTGTACACCGGAGGCACGGTGACAGTGACCAACGGACGGATCATTAAGAACGGTGGACGGGCTTATGGATCTAATACGGTAGTAGATAGTATTTATTTTGAAGCAGAGTTCGACTGGGATCCCGGTACGACTTATATTTTCGGCGGGCATAAAAGAACAGGTTTTCTTGAAGATGATAGTCCGACCATAGAATGAGCAAAGCGATCATTTAATAAAAACCATCCGTTTTCGGGTGGTTTTTTTATACCTTTGAGCCATGAAAAATGATTATCAGATCTTTGGCATTCGCACGGTGATCGAAGCCATCCAATCAGGCAAAACCCTGGACAAAATCTTTATCCAAAAAGGATTGAAAGGCGACCTGATTTCCGAACTCCATAAATTAATCAAAGATCATGATATCAATAGTGTGGTTGTTCCTGTTGAGAAACTCAACAGATTTACCAAAAAGAACCATCAGGGTGTTGTTGCAAATATTTCACCTGTAGAATTTCATGACTTAGATGAACTTGTGATCAGCGTTATCGAACGTGGAGAAACCCCATTTTTTCTGATCCTTGATCAGTTATCCGATGTACGTAACTTCGGAGCGATCATACGAACTGCAGAATGCACAGGAGTTCACGGTATCATTATTCAAAAGAAAGGAGCAGCACCTGTTTCTGCAGATACGGTAAAAACCTCTGCAGGCGCTGTATTTCGTGTTCCCATTTGCAGAGTTGATCACATCAAGGATGCTGTTTTTCATATGCAGGCCTCCGGTATCGCTGTTACCGCAGCTACCGAAAAAACTGAAAACCGACTTTATGACATTGCATTCGACCAACCAACCGCTATAGTGATGGGGTCTGAAGACATCGGTGTCTCTCCTTCAGTGCTTAAACTCGCCGATAACCTGGCAAGCCTGCCTATGTACGGCTCAATCGGTTCCCTTAATGTATCTGTCGCCTGTGGCGCATTCCTGTACGAAGTAGTAAGACAACGGTCCAATTGATATGTGTTGAATTAGCATCCCTAAAGGCAAGATTCAGGCTATAAATCATCAAAAAACAGAAAACGGAAAGCAGTTTAAAGCATAAAGCAAAATGGTAAATGCTTTACTTCCTCACTCATGTAACAAGTCACTTTGTAACACGTAACGCTCTAATTATAATGAATGGCTAAAAACGGTCAACGCTAATCATAGATGTTCAAAATAGGCCTTCGATTACCAAGAACTGAGCCTGGGAAAAACTGAACCTGCAAAGAAACCAAAGCCTGAGAAGTCTCCTCTAAAAAAACTGAGCCCGCTCCCGAATTCTCAGTACGCCAGCAGACCAAAAGATTATAACCGCAGCACAATAACTAAAATCAGGGCATAAATAGTATTAGAATCGAAAATCACATTGGCTTATCCGATGCTTCCTCCTCTTCATCTTCCTCTTTAAATTCGATGAAATTCCCGTCCTCATCAAAATGTTTCATAAAAGGATCGTTCTCCTCATTGTAATCCTCCATTTCCCAGAGATATTTTTTCTTCTGAAGTACACCTTCTTTTAAGACCAAAGCAAGTATGAGTCCACTGAGAAATCCGCCTAAATGACCTTCCCAGGAGATCTCATCATTAACTGGAATAATATACCATATAAGACTCCCATACAGAAAAACCACCGACAAGGACAAAGCCACTAATCTGAAATTACCAGCCAAAATTCCTTTAAAAAAAATAAAACTCACCAACACATAAATCAATCCGCTTGCCCCGATATGATAGGCATTTCTGGCAAAAAGCCAGGTAAATAAACCCGTCAGAAATATTCCATAAACTAAAACTTTCCAGCAGATCCTCCGATAGAAATAGATCACTGCAAATGAGAGTACGAAAACCGGTATTGTATTATTGTAAAGATGCTTCAGCGAACCATGAATAAATGGACCTGCGATTATTCCTCTGAGTCCTTTTAACGTCCTTGGATAGATACCCCAATCATTGAGATACACATGAAACTGTAGCTCCGCCCAGTAAACCACCCACATCACCAAGGTAAAGAACAGTGGAAACAACAACATGCTAAGATCAAAGGACAGGTCATCCTGATTTAGTAAAGCTCTTTTATTTGAAGATTTCATAATCGTGAAATATGCTCCGGGCAAACATTCATGATACAACCGGTGTAACTTCTCCCCAAATTAAGGTTATTTTTCAAACTTCCAAATTGTCACAATATTGTACTTTTGACATATGAATGAACCATTGGCAGAACGCGTACGACCGGAAACTCTTGAAGATTATATAAGTCAGTTACACCTGGTAGGACCATCGGGTTCTCTGAGCTTACAAATCAAAAAGGGACTCATTCCCTCATTAATTCTGTGGGGCCCTCCGGGCACTGGTAAGACCACACTGGCAAATATTATCGCCAAGGAAAGTGAACGTCCTTTCTATACCTTAAGTGCTATCAACAGTGGTGTTAAGGATGTAAGGGAAGTCATTGATAAGGCGAAACAAAGTGGCGGGCTTTTCACCGCAAAAAACCCGATACTTTTTATCGATGAGATCCACAGATTTAGTAAGTCTCAGCAAGACTCATTATTGGCCGCGGTCGAAAAAGGCTGGGTAACACTTATTGGAGCGACAACCGAAAACCCTAGTTTCGAGGTTATACCTGCGCTTCTTTCAAGATGTCAGGTTTATGTTTTGAATCCGTTTAGCAAAGATGACCTCATCGCTCTTTTACACAGAGCTATGAAAAAGGACACTCAGTTACAACAAAAAAAGATTACCCTAAAGGAAACCGAAGCCCTGTTACGATTATCCGGAGGAGACGGAAGAAAACTTTTGAATATCTTCGAACTTCTGGTGAATTCATCAGACGGAGATGATGTAGAGATCAATGATGCCATGGTCATGCAAAGAGTTCAGAAGAACACCGTTTTATACGATAAAACGGGCGAACAACATTATGACATTATTTCTGCATTCATCAAATCAATTCGCGGTAGCGACCCGAATGCTGCCGTATACTGGCTGGCAAGGATGATCGAAGGTGGTGAAGACGTAAAGTTCATAGCACGTCGACTTGTCATTCTGGCCTCTGAAGATATCGGGAATGCCAATCCTACTGCTCTCATAATGGCCAACAATACTTTTCAGGCCGTTAACACCATAGGTTATCCTGAAGCCCGGATCATTTTGAGTCAATGCGTTATCTACCTTGCTACCTCCGCTAAGAGCAATGCATCGTATATGGCGATCAATAATGCTATTGCTACAGTCAGACAAACCGGCGATCTCAGTATCCCAATCCACCTGAGAAATGCCCCGACTAAATTGATGAAAGAATTAGGCTATGGTCAGGAATATCGCTATTCTCATGACTATACCGGAAACTTTATCAATCAGGAATATCTCCCTGATGAATTATCGAGCACAAAATTCTTTGAACCCGGAAACAATCAGCGTGAGAATGGCATAAGGGAATTTCTGAAAAATAGATGGAAAGACAAATACGATTATTAGAATCGTATAGAATAGGTCTCTTTAACCAGCTTATCGCCCTGGTAATATTCTGCTACCCATACGTCACCTCTTTTAACGAGCATTCCATTCTTTTCCAGTATAAGGAAAGTATTCGCATCACTGGTCTTTTTAATTACAAACACCACTTTTGGGGTCATATCCACCAATTGGTATCCCCCATCTTTAGGTTGCGCATATAAGATTTCCACACCGGAAGGACTTACCTCGGTGATTACAGCTCCTGTAGCTTCCGCTTCTACTGTTTCCGGAACCACTTTTTCTACGACCACGGGTTCTTTTACTGCTACTACAGGAGTCTTGACCTGCGTATTTACGGCTACGGTAGTTGCAGCTGCGGCGTCGTAGGAATAGTCCAGTGATTTTACGGAATCAAATGCTTCCCGTATAGCTTCCTGATAGGATGGCTCATAATCTTTGATCTTACTTTTTCCTTCCTCGGAAGAAAAAACTACATTACCTCTGCAATCCTTGAGTAGAATAGCTACTTTGGAGCTAAATATTCCGGAACGATTATCTACTTCAGCAGTAAGAGCCCCACATGGGTTACTTATCAATTCATCCGGACGTTCATCATCATAGATCGCATTAAAACCTTCCTCTTCAAAAAGGAACTTCACAAGCGTATTTATTCGATACTGATTTGGATATTTCTGGAAATCGTACTTTTTAGGAACGATTAAATATTTATATGAATTTACATCTGTACTCTGGGCTATACCTGCATAGGTAAAAAATATAAGTAGTAAGAAGGCATACTTTCTCATAATTCACGATTTGAATTTTTATCTCTTGTCTTCAAAGATATAATTAAATCCGAATTGAACCGAAGCCTGATTGGATTTTGCAAGGTTTCCATAAGTAAGAATATTGTCTGCCAGCAAATAGAAATTTATATTGGCAAAATGTGTGGAAATACCAAGCCCTACGTTGTTATAGGAATATTTATCAAGTGTATAAGTTACTTTTGCTCTCAGAAAATTGAAGATCCTTCGGTAATAAAAGGCTGTTAATGCAGCATTTATCCTATGCGGGCGGTGTATTGCAAAAAGCTGTAGACCCACCGAGTTCTCAAACCCTGAATCATCGACATCACAACCACAATCATAGTTCTTACGATACCGGAGATTTCCAAAATTGTGAATGACAGCCGCGTTCAATTTCGCGGGTCTGAAACTGGTATATACGGTCTTAATGGTATCCAGAGGGATTTGCTCTTCGAGATCATCTTTAAGATCATCCCAGTAATTATTCAAAAACTCATCATCCGTCGCCTGCCCGAATAGAAACTCAATCCCTTCCAGTGCATAGGCCCCTCTAAGGGTATAACTCTCAAGATCTGTGATATGAAACATCATTCCCAGATCTTGTAAACTACCGGTATAGGTCCAGTAGTCGTTAGGGGAATAAGTAAATCCCAAATCCATTCCCAATCCAAGATTACCTGAAAAGAAACCCCTCCAGAATATGGATTTGAAAAAGTCTCTGATGCCTGTTATATTCTTATCCCATAAGGATGCATAGCCGGAAGTATGCACTTCCATATCGGCATTGATCATATGCCTGTAAACATTATCCTCACCTGGAACGGTGACAAAGGTTCCAGAATTACGACTTGCAGTTATGTTGATCATACTGTTATAGATCTTACCACGAACTCCTACGGTCAAACTTTTATTCACCTTCCGGTTCACCCCAAAATGAACTGCTGTAATGATTTCACCCTGCGCATTCAGATCTCCCAGATCATATTTACGATACAATTGCCCTGCATTTCCTTCATAGGCTATTCTGGCGATGTCGTTGGGCCAGTAATTATAAAAATCCAATTCCTGATATACTCCGAAAGAATAAAAGTTATCGCGATCCTTCTTACTCCGATAACCTCCAAAAAGTATCTCGATCTGTTCAGATACATCAATAATATCCTTATCATTGAGATCGTACAGTATCCTGTTTACTTTCACGTTGAAATTTACCCCATCGTCGGAAAAGAGGTCGTGCATTGTAAAGCCGCTACTTCCTGCATTTGCATAGATTCCAGACATAAACGGGATACCCGCATACGCTTTTTGATGAATTTCCACTCCGGGATTCACCATCACTGATTGCGGAATTTCCCTGAAGTTATAAAGTAATTGCCGGTTTTGTGCTTTTACTTGGTATAGGATCAGGAGAATAAAAAATAAAATGCATTTCTTTCGAATCATTTAAATTCCATATAAAATATTGCACTTGAATTAAACTCGATGGATCCTTCCGAATTTTCATCCAAAGGAGGAGGACTCTCATCGATCAATGCAATCTCGGCGGTTATTTTACTGGTATTTTTCAGAATTCCGATTTGGTCTTCAGGAAAATACACAAGCGTTGGAATAATGACCGGTTCTCCATTTGTTGAAGCAGGTATACTCACATCAACGCTATAGATTTCGATATCATTAGCGTCAAAAAACAATACTTCAGCAAAAAATGGTTTATTAATAGTGTTGGTATGTTCGATATAAAACTCGGCAGCCTTCAGGTTATATTCAAAGAAATCCTGAGAGAAGAGGTCTGCGTCGGTCGAATCTTTATAAGATGGTTCACCTTCAGCTTCTGCGAAATCCTGAGCGGAAAATTTAAAATAGACAAGGCTAAGTTCTATCGCAGGATCGAGTACAATATCATTGGCCTGATCGAAATCAACGTCATCAACGCAGGAACTGAACATCATCAAAATGACTGCACCTATCCACCCTATAATCTTTGATACTCCCTTCATATATAACAAACGTTTTAAAACGTTCACTATTGCTATCAGAGCATGCTTTTGACCTCTGATAAACTGAAGACTTGCTTAATTCCATGTATAGCCTCGGATTTTCCCGGATTATAATGGATCGCAGCCATCCCGCAGCTTATAGCTCCATGAACATCTGCATCCAGATTATCTCCGATCATAACGGAATTCTCCGGAACTGCACCGGCTTGTTTCATCGCCAGTTTAAAGATGTATGGATTCGGCTTTTTAACCCCAGCGAATTCAGAACTCATAATTATTTTAAAATAACTTTCAATTCCTGAATTCCTGAGTTTCGCACTCTGAACCTCCTGAAATCCATTGGTAATAATATGGAGATCATATTTATATTTAAGGTAGTTCAAAATTTCGAAAGCATCTTCAAAAAGATGATTAAAGGTTGGTAAATACGTCAAGTAGTCTTCGGCAAGCTTTTTGATAACCCGATCGGAAATTTTGACCTTTAAATGCTCAAAACTCAAACGTAATCTACTGTACCTCAACTCTTCCTTAGAAACCCGATCTTCTCTATACAATTTCCAGTATCTTTCATTTATGGGCTCATATACCTCCAGAAATTCCTCAAGGGATAACTCGAGTTCATTTAACTTAAATATCTCATGAAATGCAAGTGCAGAGTTTCGGTTAAAATCCCATAACGTATGATCGAGATCAAAAAAGATATGCCGTATTTCTGAATTCATCAACGTTGTGTTTTATCTATTAAGGAGAGATAAAGTTCTGTTACAGGATTGTAATGATCGAAATTGATCACATTATTGGAAAAAACAGTATTAAAAGTTCCATGTACTTTTTTCACGATATTCTCAATTTCAAATACACGTTCTCTGGCCCGCTTCAAACTTGGCTCATTTTCCAGGGCAGCATAATGTATACATATCGGATTTACACGTAAAGGTATTTGCTCTTCAAAACTAATATCGTAAAAGAAAAATGGCGTACAGGTCGAAGCCCTGAATCCCAGATGAGATGTATAGCCCATGGTATAATCTTCATTAAATTCTGCTTCCACCATGAGACGATAGGTGTCAGGCAGATTCAGACGATTGAAGCGCTGTCGAACCCTTTTAACGGGACGATTTATATAACTGATAAGGCGTTTTCTTTCCTTCTTTAATATTCCCAGATCGGTAAACCCTTTGTAAGACGCCATTAAAGAGACAACACTATAATCAGCAACCGATTTAACCAGCACCTTAAAGGATGGATTATTAAAAGAAATATTTTTATCATAGGTAGAATAGTCGGCTATTAGAAAGAAATATAAGGCCTCGACCTGGTTGGTCTTATGTAATAAAGTAAGCTTTTCAAAGATATCATAAGGATCGTTTTTAAATCTCATGAGCACCATTAAACGCTGCCATATCAATCCGAATTTCAACGAAAGGAACTCCGACCCAATTCCTCCCATAGTTCTGATGATACCTCGCTTCAGATATTTAGTGATCACCGGCACATCAATAATGGAGGTATGTCTGAACTCACGGGAACCAAATACCATATCGGGAAACCTTCTCTGCAAGGCTATCTTGAATCTTGCAACCCAGATATCTACAAGAGGTAGATCAAGGAAATCATGCTTCATGGCGAGGCTTTCCTCTGCCGGAAACCTACCATGTTCATCCTTTACATGTGGCAGATATTCTTCATACCTGCTAAGGAAATAAAAGGATGCTGCAAATATATCATAAGGGATCGCACTCTTATCATTGGTGGGAAAAAATGCCGGTATACCTTCCCAGTCATACAGCACCATTTCCAGATCTGAGATACCCTGCTCGAACAGGAGATCATTACTCTTGATAAAGAATTCATTTTGAAGTGGCTTACGGGTATAGGTGATCTTCGGCCCACTATGGGCTATAAAATCTTCTACTTTAGTGGTGATCTCTACCTCAACAAGCAACATCTTAGTAAAGATATGTCTGATGATGTAGGATAAACGCGGTGTAATCTTATAGGTATAAACTAATAACATATCAGAGTAAGCCTTCATCTGCAAAGCTAAAATAATCCTTTTCAGTGACAATGAGATGATCGATAAGATTAATATCGAGGCTCACCGAGGCAGTGCGGATCTTTTGAGTTAGCTGTTTATCTGCCGAACTGGGAAGCAATGTACCTGAAGGATGATTATGGGCGATAATCATCGAAGTAGCGTTGCATTCTAGTGCTTTTTTAAGCAATAATCTGATATCTACCAACGTACCTGTCATCCCTCCTTTGCTAAGCTGAAAGGTCTCTGTGATCCGATTGGAATTATTTAGGTATATGACCCAGAATTCCTCATGCAATAATTCTCCGATTAATGGTTGTAACCACCGGAATGCAGATTCGCTGTTTATGATCTTATGCTTCACCAGCAATTCTTCCCGATTTCGTCTCCTCCCCAGTTCCATGGCTGCCGAAATAACCAACGCCTTTGCCTGCCCGATGCCCTTGTAACTGGTGAGATGCTTCATAGTCGCCCTGGCAAATTCATTCAGATTATTATTTGCACCGGCCAGCATACGCTTTGAAAGTGCCACTGCGCTTTCTCCGGAACTACCACTACCTATGAGAATCGCCAGCAACTCAGCGTCGGAGAGTGACGACCTTCCTTTTTTAAGCAGTTTCTCTCTGGGGCGATCTTCTTCACTCCAATGCTTAATCGAAAATGCGTTGTCCGGGTATTGCATGCTTAAATATAGTAAATTTTCTATAGTGTATGAAATAAAAAAACCGCCTGTTAAGACGGTATGTTTTTGCGAAGGATTATTGGAATTTGGCTTTGACGGCTTCAAGGTCTATACCGCCATAATTACCACTACTCATCATCAGTAATGCTACAGCATCAAAGGATCTGTTTTCAAAGAAGCGCTTCAATTCCTCCGGATCAGTAAATACCTGTAGATCATTTCTGCCAAAAGCATTCTTCACGGTATCTGCACTTATATTCTCCAGGCGCTTTAGCTTAACAGCTTCCGGCGAATAGAATACGATAGCGGTATCCGCACTATCCAGTGATTCTTTGTACTCGCCGATAAAATCTGTATTCAGACTACTATAGGTATGAAGTTCAAGGCAGGCGATCAAGTTACGATCTGGATATTGTTCCCTTACAGCTTTAACCGTGGCAGCTACTTTACTAGGCGCATGCGCAAAATCCTTAAACATAACACTCGAACTATTCTCAGCCAATTTCTCCAATCGTTTTGAAGCACCTTTAAAGCTTGCAATAGCCTCATAGAAATCCATTTCATCGATCCCCATGTGTTGACAAATCCATTTGGCACCTGCGAGATTACTTAGATTATGCTTTCCAAAGATTTCGACAGGCATCGGACCTTCCGGCGTCTGTAAAAGTGTCTCTCCATCCACCACTTCATATTCCGGAGTATCATAAGAAATTTTTCGAATGGTATTCTCTGAAGCTAGAACCAGTTCGTTCAGCACCGCATCCTCACCGTTATAGGTCAGGCTCCCTCCTTCCACAATAGAGTCGATAAAAATACTGAACTGCTCTTTGTAATTTTCAAAGGTTGGAAAAACATTGATATGATCCCACGCCACTCCGCTTAACAGGGCGATATTAGGTTGGTATAAATGAAATTTAGGGCGAAGATCAATAGGCGAGGAAAGATACTCATCGCCTTCAAGAACTATAAAATCATTGGTTTCGGTTAATTTCACCATGGTATCGAACCCTTCCAACTGTGCCCCGACCATATAATCAACTTCCCTATCATGATAGTCCAATACATGAAGGATCATCGAAGTGATGGTGGTTTTACCATGACTTCCACCAATCACAACCCGTGTTTTATATTTTGACTGCTCATATATGAATTCAGGATAGGAATAGATCTTAACACCGAGCTCTTTTGCAGCGGCTAATTCAGGATTATCCCGCTTTGCATGCATACCGAGAATAACAGCATCGAGATCAGTGGTAATCCTTTCCGGAAACCAACCCATTGCAGACGGTAATAATCCTTTGTTTTCTAACCGGGAACGGGAAGGTTCAAAAATCATATCATCACTCCCTGTAATCTCATAACCTTTTTCATGAAGGGCCAACGCAAGATTGTGCATGGCGCTGCCACCGATGGCAATAAAATGGATTTTCACGCTAAGCTTTTTAGAATTCTTTTAGAGGATAAAGATAGGTATTCTTTATGGTTCCTTAACCCTAAAACAGGATATCATAAGGCACAGTCTCCTATAATGCTTTGGTTACAATATTCTCGTCTGCTGTCGCAGACGAGAATACTTAATTCTTTATGGGTTTAGAAAGCTCCTGTTCCTTAAGATGTTTTGCAAAAAAGCCCATCATCGCTTCATACATGGCTATGGAATTCTCTTCCTTTCCAAATCCATGTCCTTCATCATAACGAACCATGTAGGGAACATCAACGCCTTTTTCTCTGAGAGCACTTACGATCTGATCTGATTCATCGATATTTACTCGGGGGTCATTAGCTCCCTGAACCACGAACAACGGTTTTTTGATCTTGTCGATATGGTAAACGGGAGATACTTCCTCCATGATCTTTTTCTCTGCAGCGATATCTTCGTCATACCAGATCTCCTTGATGATCTTCAGATAAGGTTTCCAGTAAGGAGGTATCGTTTTCATAAAAGTGAACAAGTTCGAAACTCCTACGTAATCTACTCCACACGCATAGAGGTCCGGAGTTTTGGTCAATCCGCGCAAAACCGCATACCCTCCATGGCTACCGCCATAGATCGCAGCCTTGTCCTTATCTACCCAGCCTTGTTTAACTACATAATCCAGTCCGTCTTCCACATCATCCATTGCTTTTCTACCGATCTGTTTGAATCCGGATTCCAGAAAATCTTTACCATATCCTCCTGAAATTCGAAAATTGACCTGTAGCGTAGCATAACCCCGACTGGCAAATAACTGTGCTTCCGGGTTGAAACCCCATTCATCACGAATACCCTGAGGACCACCATGCGGATTTACGATCACTGGTACCTTTTGACCTTCCAGTGCTGCTTTCGGAAGGGTGATATACCCATGTAAGGTAACTCCATCCCGACTCTTAAAAGTAATAGGCCTCATCTCTGCCATATCCGCTTCCTTAAGCTGCGGCATCAGGTTGTACAATAAGGTAAACTTATCACCCTCGATATCATATGAATAATAAGTACCATATAATTTATCGCTTTGGATAACCACCAGTAATTTATCTTCTTCGTCGGTTGTACCCACAACGTTATACTGATAATCCGGAAATTCTGAAGTGATTCTTTGATGCAATTTTTTATAGGTTTCACTGATCGGAACAATTACAAGTTTATCACCGGTATAGTAGTAATAATCGATCTCGTAATTTCGTTTTCTGGATCTGGACAATCCGCCGATATCATAATCATCATTGGAAAACATCTTCTTCAGCACCTTTCCTTCTTTAAGATCATAAAGCACTATTTCCGCCTTATCAGAATCCAGATTAGAGATCATATAGGCATCATGGGGATTTTCACTTTGATAGTCGAACCCAACAATACTGAACGCATCTTTCCAGGAAAGGGATTTGATCAATTCATATTTACCCGGCATGGTCTCATAATAGAGTTCGGTATTCACACCATCTCTCAATTTAGTAAAAGCACGGAGTGTACCATTCTTATCAAATGTGTAATCCATAACCGGATTGGCAGGATCTTCATTTTCATATAGCAATACGAGTTCCCCGGTATTCACATTTATTCGATAAGGCTCAAAGATCTCCGGATTATTCTTATTCATAGAGATTATGATGTGATCTTTATCCTCTTTCAAAGTGGTAATGATCTGAGCTCTAACCCCTTCAAAGGGTGTCAATTCCTTATTCTCTGATCCATCGATATTCACTGCAAAAAGGTGATAGTTTTCATTTCCTCCTTTATCCATGAGGTAGATCAGCCTTTCATTGTTCACCCATCCATAACCTCTGATGAGTTCTTCTTTCTCTTCGATAGCCATGGAAACCTCACCAGTGATCGTATTTTTTACGAACACGTGTCGCTTGCTGTTATCATCCTTTTCTCGATAAGAGAGATAGGTTCCATCAGGTGAGAACTGAAAGGAACTTGCTTTGGGTCTCGCAAAATAATCAGAGACATCATATTTATAATTTCCGGAATCAAAAGATGCCAATTCAACCAAATCGGTATCGGCAGTTACCAAAGCTGGATTCCCGGGTTTTTCAGGCTCCCCTTTTTTCATAGCTAAAGGCAATTCCATATTTCCCTGATAGAAGATTCCTTCCATAGAATCACCATCGACTTTTGCTACATACTTAATTCCGGCTTGTGCCATGGTTATGGTCACCGTATTTTCCTCCAGCGTTACACTATCCATAGGAATACCGGTAGCGCCCTGAGCCGGGCTATCCATAGTTGCTTTAAGATTCCCCTCTTCCTCTGCTATATGGAATATAAGGGGTAGTTTATTTCCCTGAACGTCAAGTTCACCGTTCCAGCTCCCTTGAACATCCTGAGCACTAACCTGCGCGGTCAAGATCATTGTAAATAAAATTAATAGGGCACGTAACCCATTGATTAGTTTGATTTTCATAAACAGTGCTGTTTTTAGATTAATGAAAAATTAGATCGTCATTACAGCACAAGCAGATTTTTATCCTGGGTAGATTCGGAAAGGAGCTATTATTTTTTGATTTGTGGCGGATAATTAGAAAAGGCTTTTTCCACTATATTCGTTAAAATTGCCTCACGCTTGGAGGGTGAGTCCTGACCTGAAGGTACTGAAACCTGGCAAACTGCCTGCCAGAAAAGCGCATCTGCAGCTACATCCACCAGATCGAACACCAATTCCCTCTTAAAAGATGGCTGTCCTACGGGTATCCCTACAGACATACCTCCGCCGACATTTCCTCCGGTACCTCCTACTCCTATACCTACACTACTACCTCCTGAGGGCACTTCATAAATCGCAGAGGTAACGTTCAAATAGAAGTCAGGATCTTCATTCACCTTAGCAAAGCCATGCTGCCCCATATAATCTTCAAGTACCCTTACCAATCTTCGCTGATCCAATTCACTCAGACCTGAATGAAACTGAGGAAAGAAGGCATAGGTCTTATATTGATCATATTTCGCTTCCTTATCAAAGTCATAGGTTACTTTAACCGAATTACAGGAATACAGGATGAAAAAAAATAATAAAATGAAGATTTGTCTCATGACCCCTTTTGGTAAATTTAATCAAATTAAGACAAATATCACATTGAGTATCAAAGAATCAGGCCAAATATTGGCAGAATAAATCTGACAGACTATTCAGATTCCACCGAGGTATTCAACATTGCCCAAAGCTTATCTTTAAGCTGTTGGATATTTTGTTGGGCTACGGAAGAAATGAACATGTACTCAATATTTTTGAAATAAGCCCGAAGTTCTTCGTCCATCTCTGATTTCAATTCATCATCCAGCATATCCGATTTTGAAATAGCAACGAATCGCTGCTTGTCCAAAAGCTCCGGATTATACCTTTTCAATTCATCGAGCAATATCTCATATTCAGCAATGATATTTTTACTGTCTGCAGGTATCAGGAATAACAAGGTTGAGTTCCTTTCGATATGTCGCAGGAAATAGTGTCCTAAACCTTTACCTTCGGCTGCACCTTCGATGATTCCCGGAATATCCGCCATGACGAAGGTCTGAAAATCACGATATTCTACAATACCGAGATTAGGCTTCAGGGTCGTAAATTCATAATCGGCGATCTTTGGCTTGGCTGAAGTAACTACAGATAATAAGGTCGACTTACCGGCGTTGGGAAATCCGACCAATCCGACATCAGCCAGAACTTTTAGTTCAAGCGTTATCTGTTGTTCTTCACCGGGAATACCTGGTTGAGCGTATCTGGGGGTCTGATTTGTGGGCGACTTAAAATGCCAGTTCCCACGACCTCCTTTTCCTCCTTCCAGTAAGATTTTCTCTTCACCTTCCGCAGTGATCTCAAATAATGTTTTCCCTGTTTCGGTATCCTTGACAACGGTTCCTAACGGAACTTCCAGATAGACATCCGCACCATCGGCACCTGTACTACGCTGTTTCCCTCCGTGTTCTCCGTGTCCTGCACGAAAGTGCTTTTTAAATTTAAAGTGATACAGGGTCCACAAGTTCTTATTCCCTCTAAGGATAACATGGCCACCACGACCTCCATCACCCCCGTCGGGGCCGCCTTTAGCGACATACTTTTCCCTATGCAGGTGTGCAGATCCTTTTCCTCCGTTTCCGGAAGTCACATATAATTTGACGTAATCGACAAAATTACCCTCAGTCATATTCTACTACTAATAAATTGATTTTTTTACAGGCTCGCTGTTACGCGTCCTGCTCTTTATAAAGAGAATCGATCACATTACTCAATCGTTCCGTGATCACCTCAATGCTACCGATACCATTTACATTATGAAGTTTGCTTTGCTCTTCATAGTAAGCTAATAACGGAGCGGTTTTTTCATTGTATTCTTCAAAACGGTTACGGATCTTGCTTTCATCCTGATCATCACTTCGACCACTGACTTTACCACGCTCCAGAAGACGTTGAATCAGGACCTCATCATCTGCTTCGAGGGCGATCGTTGCATCGATCTGCATTCCCTTACTATCCATAAGAGCATCCAATGATTTTGCCTGCGCATCCGTTCTTGGAAATCCGTCAAATATAAATCCGTTTGCCTCAGGAAATTTCTCTACCTCAGCATTCAACATATCGATAGTAACTTGATCAGGAACCAGTTCTCCGTTATCGATAAAGGTCTTAGCCAATTTACCAAGTTCAGTACCATTCTTCATGTTGTATCTGAAAACATCCCCGGTAGAAATGTGTTTCAGGTTGTACTTCTCCTTTAAAAAATTAGCTTGTGTACCTTTTCCGGCACCTGGTTTTCCAAAAAGCACTAAGTTGATCATCTTTTTTTCGTTTAATTGATATACTTCCGGCAAATTACGCCCTAACTCGTCATAATCCAGTCCGTATCCTACAATAAACCGGTTAGGAATCTTAATACCGACATAGTCGATGTTGTATTCCCCTGAATATACATCCGGTTTATAGAACATGGCTGCGATCTTGAAACGCTTTACATTGATACTGGAAAACATCGAAACCAATTCCTTAACCGTTCTACCGGTATCGATGATATCTTCAAGTATCACCACACTTCTCCCCTCTACTTCCTGAGGAATATCAAGCAGGGTCTTAACGATTCCTGTCGATGAAAATCCATGATAAGAACTCAGCTTTACAAAGCTCACCTCACATGGCTGATCATACGCCTTAAGGAAATCCGATGCGAACATAAAAGCACCGTTCAGGACACAAACGAAGATCGGAACCTCATTTTCAAAATCAGCTTTCACTTCGTCAACCATACGTTGAACCGCTTCCTGAATCTGACCTGCCTGAATATAAGGTTTGAAGTATTTATCGTGTAACCGTATCAAATCGCTTATAATTATAAAGTTGCAAAGATAATATTTAGATTAATGTTAACCTCGAATTTCACCCGAATTCGTACAGGGTTTGAGAATTAACTGTATTTTTGTGCCACTACAAAGTTTCATATCAATATAGTGCGATTTTAAACTATAAAATTAATGAATTATTTTTCATCTGACTTTAAACTTGGAATCCTGGGAGGCGGACAGCTCGGAAAAATGTTACTTTATGAAACCCGGAAATTCGATATTTATACCCGGGTAATGGATCCCTCTGCGGAAGCTCCCTGCAGGATCGCCTGTAATGAATTCATCCAGGGTGACCTTATGAACTTCGATGCAGTTTACAATTTCGGAAAGGATGTGGATGTACTGACTATCGAAATTGAAAACGTGAACATCGATGCTCTGGAAAAGCTGGAAAAAGAAGGAATACAGGTATATCCCTCCGCAAAAACGCTTAAAAAAATACAGAACAAGGCTACACAAAAACTTTTTTATGTAGATCACAATATCCCTACTGCCGATTTTACGCGATTCGCCTACGGCGATGAGATCCTGCCGGCAATCAAAAACGAATCGCTTTCCTTCCCCTTTGTATGGAAAAGTGCCCGCTTTGGTTATGATGGACAGGGTGTAAAGGTAGTACGCACCTACTCCGATCTGGAGGCACTCCCGCCACAGGAATGTATCGCTGAAAAAATGATACCGTTCAAGAATGAACTGGCGGTTGTCGTTGCCAGAGATGTACATGGAAATGTTAAGACCTACCCGGTGGTTGAAATGGAATTTCATCCTGAAGCAAATCAGGTGGAATATGTAATATGCCCTGCCCGAATCGATGAAGCTGTCGCTAAGAAAGCACAATTAATAGCACTTAAAGTTTCGCAGGCTTTTGAGCATGTAGGACTCCTGGCTGTGGAAATGTTCCAGACTGAAAATGATGAGATACTGGTCAACGAAGTTGCCCCAAGACCTCACAACAGTGGCCATTACAGTATTGAAGCGAGCTACACCAATCAGTTCGAGCAGCATTTACGAGCCATTCTAGGACTTCCGCTTGGAAAAACTGACAGTAAGGTTGCAGGAATCATGGTCAATCTTGTTGGCGAAGAAGGCTATACCGGAAACGTGGTCTACAAAAACATCGAAAAGATCATGGGAATGGAAGGCGTTACCCCACATATCTATGGCAAAAAGGAAACCAGACCTTTTCGAAAAATGGGCCATGTCACCATCGTAGATCCAGACATCGCCAAAGCCCGAAAGGTAGCCGGAGAAGTAAAGAAAACCATAAAAGTAATAAGCGAATAAAATTCAGATAAATGGCTAAAGTTGCAATAATCATGGGAAGTACAAGTGACCTGCCGGTCATGCAGGATGCTGTGGATGTATTACAGGAACTCGGAGTTAGTACGGAAGTGGATATAGTTTCCGCTCACAGGACTCCCGAAAAAATGTTTGATTTTGGAAAGAATGCACATAAGAACGGAATACAAGTGATCATCGCCGGAGCAGGAGGTGCTGCCCATCTGCCTGGAATGGTTGCATCGCTTTCCCCATTACCGGTGATCGGTGTTCCCGTAAAAAGCAGCAACTCGATCGATGGCTGGGATTCTGTATTATCGATTCTGCAAATGCCCGGCGGCGTACCGGTAGCTACGGTTGCACTGAATGGAGCAAAAAATGCAGGTATACTTGCTGCTCAGATCATCGGTTCAGCAGATAGCGAAGTTCTGGAACGCATCATCGCCTATAAAGAATCGCTAAAAGCTAAAGTGATCGAAGGCGCAGCCTCCGTTAAAAAATAAGATTTCATCATACAGACGGCAGGCTTCAGACCTGCCGTCGTTCATTTACTCTAAAGCAATCGTATATGAGCAACATCCTCAATAAGACATTTGACACCTTTAATCAAACGATACCCTTTTCCAAAATAAAAACCTCCGATTTTCCGGAAGCTATCAAAACTGAGATCGACCACACACGTGCCGAGATCGATGCGATAACGGATACAACGGAAGCACCAAGCTTCGAAAACACAGTGGAAGCCCTGGAATATACCGGTCTGAAACTCGACGTGGTTACCTCAACCTTTTTTAATCTGAATAGTGCCGAAACCAATGAAGAGATGCAAAAACTGGCTCAGGAGATCTCGCCGCTGCTTTCGGAATTCAGTAATGATGTCAGACTTAACACCGAACTTTTTAAAAGGGTCAAAGCCGTTTATGAGCAAAAAGACACCCTTACCCTCAATGCGGAACAGCACAAACTACTCGACAAGCAATATAAAAGCTTTGCTCGTAATGGTGCAAACCTTAACGAAGAACAGAAAACAGTACTCAGATCTATCGATAAAGAACTCTCTCAGCTAGGACTAAAATTCGGGGAACATGTTCTTGCTGACACCAATAGTTATGAACTTCATATCACGGACGAAAAAGACCTGTCAGGTTTACCGGAAGGGATCATCGAAGCGGCAAAACATGAAGCAGAAAGTTCCGGAAAGGACGGCTGGATATTCACCCTCAATTATCCTAGCTACATCCCATTTATGACCTATGCAGACAATCGCGAACTCAGAAAGAAACTATCTTTTGCATTCGGAAGCAAAGCATTCCACGGCGATGATTTTGACAATAAGGAAATCATCAGGAAGATTATTAATCTTCGGCACCAAAGAGCTCAATTGTTAGGGTATGACTCTCATGCACATTATGTTCTCGAGGAACGAATGGCCCGTTCTCCAAAAGAAGTCAATGCCTTTTTAAAGGAACTGCTTGATAAAGCTAAACCTGCAGCCGAAAGAGAGTTCACTCAACTTTCAGCTTTCGCAAAAGAACTGGATCAAATCGACCAACTGGAAAAATGGGACAGCACTTATTATTCTGAAAAATTAAAGCAGAAACTCTTCAATCTTGATGATGAAAAACTCAAACCTTATTTCAAACTTGAGAATGTAATAAACGGGGTATTTGAGATCGCAGGAGAACTATACGGACTAAAATTCGAACCCGCTCAAGATATCGACAAATATCATGCAGATGTTCAAACCTATAAGGTTTTTGATGAATCCGGCAAGTTCATCGCTGTCTTCTACGCCGATTTTCATCCTAGAAAAGGCAAAAGAAACGGAGCTTGGATGACGGTTTATCGTCAGCAATACCGCAGAAATAATGAAGAGGTACGCCCACACATTTCAATTGTTTGCAATTTCACAAAACCAACGCCAACAAAACCGTCCTTACTCACCTTCAACGAAGTAACGACCTTATTCCACGAATTCGGTCATGCACTGCACGGTATGCTGGCGGATACAACCTATCCCGGCCTAAGTGGAACCAATGTATATTGGGATTTCGTAGAACTTCCAAGTCAGATTTTCGAGAATTGGTGCTATGAAAAGGAAGCATTGGAAAAATTTGCAACGCATTATGAATCGGGAGAAATGATTCCGATGGAATATGTGGAGAAAATACGAGAATCAGCTTCATTCCTTGAAGGAATGCAAACACTCAGACAACTGAGTTTTGGCCTGCTGGATATGAGCTACCATGGAGTGGATCCGAAAGCCATCAACGATATAAAATCTCATGAAAGCGAAGTTTTCAAACAAACGGACCTTTATCCGGATAACCCGGAGACCTGCATGAGCACCTCTTTTTCACACATATTCCATGGAGGTTATTCTTCAGGGTATTACAGTTACAAATGGGCGGAAGTACTCGATGCCGATGCATTTGAACTATTTAAAGAAAAAGGAATCTTTGATCGGGAAGTCGCTAAAAGCTTCAGAAACAATATTTTATCTAAAGGAGGGACCGAAGACCCTATGGAACTTTATAAAAGATTCCGTGGGAAGGAACCGGAACCGGATGCTCTGTTGAGGAGAGCCGGACTTATTGATAAGTGATTAGTGGTAAGTGGTAAGTTTTAATTATAAATTTCAGATTGTAAATTATAATTCCAATCTAAACTCGCAATTTTGTATTGCTCATAACGCTAACTTCCTATTCTCTGACCAGTTCCCTAAAGATCGGAATTGGAAGAGTGGAAAGTAAATTGTAAAAGAGTGATGAATGTTGACTTTTGTCTTCATTTGTCACCATAGGTTAATGTGCCACAAGGCACCTATCTGGGAAGTAGCTATTAAAATGGTAAAGCCTATGTATTTCAGAAATGCTCAAAAACTTAAAACTTACCACTTATAACTCAATTACTGTTTCTCCCCTTCTATGACCGGCAGTCCGGATTTCATCCATGCGGTGATACCTCCTTCAAGATTTATCACTTTTTCAAATCCCAGAGAATCAAGAATGGTTGCTGCACGGCGACTTCTTTTACCAGTACGGCAATAAACCATTACGGTCTTACTTTTATTCAGCGACTCTATATTCTTTATAAAGGCATCATTATTGACATCCATATTAACTGCACCTTCCAGATGACTCTCACTGAACTCTTCAGGTGATCGTACATCGAGAAGTGTACTTTTCTTCATTTTCTTTGCATCCACCTCATTGATCGGAACATGTGTCAATTGCGCCGAAAGGGTTGTGCCCAGTAGCAAAAATGCCAAATAGATTATTTTTTTCATTTTTTATCAATTCCGGTTTATAGTAAAGTTACAAAATCAAAATTTAATTATATTCACCTACCTTTATCACAAAAAGCGCGAATGCCTTCCAGTAAGTTAAATCCGGAATTATGGGTAGATCGATATGCCGATTACCTCTTTAATTACACGATATCACGCGTAAACGATCCCGTTATGGCCGAAGATCTGGTTCAGGAGACCTTCCTGGCCGGTCTGCGTTCCGCCAAGGGATTTAAGGGTGACGCCAGCGAAAGAACCTGGTTGATCGCAATCCTGAAAAGAAAGATCATCGATTATTACCGAAAGAACAATTCGGCTAAAGGCAAGGCCGAGGTGAAGATCAACTTCAGCAATAATGAGGATGAAGGCGACTGGCTGGAGGAGAAAGTTGCAGACCAATTCGACATCACCGCAGAAGATGCCATGGAGAATGAAGAACTGGCGCTTATTATAGAAGATTGCCTTTCAAAACTACCCCCGAAACAAGCCGCAGTCTTTCGCATGAAAACTATTCAGGGAATGGAAACTGAAGATATTTGTAAAGAATTAAAAATCACACCGTCTAACCTTTGGGTGATCATCCACAGAGCAAGAACGAGCCTGATGAGTTGCCTTGAGGAGAATTGGTTCTAAAAAGCCATGAGGAATGCATAGTAAGAATACTTTATTTATCGATTGTAAGGAAGCGGTACGCATCTGTGACAAGGCTCAATATGACGAAGCCGGTCTATGGGAAAAATTCAAATTACGCCTGCATCATGCATATTGTAGCAGTTGCAGAAAACACTCTGTAAAAAATGGAGAATTGACCAAATTGTGCGACAAGGCCAACCTGAAGTGTATGGATCCCGCTAAGAAAAAAGCCCTCAAAGATGAGATCAGATCTGCCTGCTCAAAAGAAAGTTAAGATCAGAAACCAAAATATTGGCACACTTTCTACAAGGACACTGGTATAGTAACCTGATTGCCCTTCCCGGGTATTCCATAACAGCAATAAGGTGATTAAAGCTACTGGAAGGCTTCCGAATAACTTCTCAGATCCGGAATAAAAAAACCCATACAGATCAGGCACAATAAACAATAACAATATTACGGTCCCCATAATTTTAGACCCTCTGACCCCAATTTCCTGAGGCAGTGTCTTCAAATCAGGATTATCATACTGCATATCTCGAATTTCGAATGGAATAATCAGTGCCAGCACGAGCAGAAAACGCTGAAAAGCTTCGATCCACACTGCCGAAGTTACAGGATTTTGTGTATTCACAACTGGTAGAATCACTGTAGCAATCGCCCAGGACAAAGCCACGACATAAATCTTGATTCCCTTTAGATTTCTCAGGTTTGCAAATCTCGCAGACAAGGGTACTACATAGAGTACCACCAGCAACATCAGAACACCGGTCCAGTAGATGGTTTCCCAACGAAAAAACCTGACAAAATATAGCGCCCCAAGAAAACATAGGGCACTGAAATACTGAATCTGACGAATATATTTCTCCTTCAAAAAAATATAATGATCAGCCATACTCGCATACTTCACAAAATTATACCCAAAAATGCACCCAAAGAACAAACAAAAAGCCAACGGATAGTCAGGTTTTATATTCAATTGAATTGCTGTTACAATACTGAGTACAAATACCGCTAAGGACACATGTACACTGGCATCGAGATAGAAATCTAATAATCGCTTCAGGTATTTCATATTTATGGGAAAGCCTTTGATCTAATTCGCTGAAACAAGGGTTAAAAAGTTTCGTTAAACCCCTTTCAAAAGTACTTTTATATCCCAATATAATATGTACTTTTGCGCAAATTAAAATTACACAATTTTACAGAGATATAATGAGAACAGATTCTTTTGTAATTCGTCATATCGGACCTAAGGAAGGTGACCTGAATAAAATGCTGGAAACGGTCGGAATTAAGGATATCGACCAGTTGATCTATGAGACTTTTCCTGATGGGATCAGATTGAAAAATGACCTGGACTTGCCAGAAGCAATGTCTGAATATGAGTATCTGAATCACCTTCAGAAATTAGCAGGTAAAAACAAGGTATATCGTTCCTTTATCGGAATGGGTTATCATGAACCTGTACTACCGTCGGTGATCAAGAGAAATATTCTTGAAAATCCGGGTTGGTATACCGCTTACACCCCTTATCAGGCTGAGATTGCCCAAGGTCGTCTCGAGGCACTGCTCAATTTCCAAACCATGGTTTGTGACCTCACAGGTATGGAACTGGCAAATGCATCACTGCTCGATGAGGGTACAGCTGCCGCTGAAGCTATGACGATGCTGTTCAGTGCCAGAAGCAGGGAACAAAAAAAGAATGACGTCAATAAATTCTTCATCTCTGAAGAAGTGCTACCTCAAACCCAGGCAATCCTTGAAACAAAAGCTTCACCGCTCGGAATTGAGCTGGTAATCGGCGATCACAGATCCTTTGATTTCAACGGTGGCTATTATGGTGTACTATTACAATATCCAGGTAAATACGGGGAAGCTTTCGACTACAGTGAATTCACTGCGGAAGCAAATGCAAATGACATTAAAGTAGCAGTTGCTGCTGATATCCTGAGCCTGGTAAGCCTGACACCTCCCGGTGAATTCGGTGCTGAAGTAGTAGTAGGAACAACACAACGTTTCGGAGTACCACTGGGTTACGGCGGACCACATGCTGCCTTTTTTGCTACCAAAGAAAGTTATAAAAGAAATATCCCCGGAAGGATCATAGGAGCTACTCGCGACACTGATGGAAACCATGCCCTACGTATGGCCCTTCAGACAAGAGAGCAACATATAAAGCGTGATAAAGCTACCTCCAATATCTGTACCGCCCAAGTGTTACTCGCCGTCATGGCTGGAATGTATGCGGTCTATCACGGTCCTAAAGGATTAAAATATATTGCAGATAAAGTACACCGTTCAACAGTTACTTTGGCTAAAACTTTAGAGAAACTCGGCTACCAGCAATTGAATGAGCGCTATTTCGATACGCTGCTGATCAAAGCAGATGCTGCTACCGTACGCGAAATCGCTTTATTGCAGGAGATCAACTTCAATTACATCGATGACGCTACCTTATCGATCGCTCTTAATGAGACAGTGAGTCTTAACGACCTGAACACCATCGTTCAGATCTTTGCCGATGCAGCTGGTAAGAACACGATCAGAATTGAAGGATTAGAAGCTGAAATAAATGCTTTTAACGGACTTGAGAGACAATCGGTTTTCCTTGAGAACGAAGTATTCAACTCTTACCATTCAGAGACCGAATTAATGCGCTACATCAAAAAACTGGAGCGCAAAGACCTTTCTCTCAACCATTCCATGATCTCACTAGGATCGTGTACCATGAAACTGAATGCTGCCAGTGAAATGCTACCGTTAAGCGTTGATAGCTGGGCAAACATCCATCCTTTCGCGCCTCTGGATCAGGCAGCGGGATATCAGGAAGTTTTAAAAGGACTGGAACAACAATTAAATATCATCACTGGTTTCGCAGGTACCTCTTTACAGCCGAATTCCGGTGCGCAAGGTGAATATGCCGGACTGATGGTAATACGTGCTTACCAAGCTGCCAGAAACGAAGGCCATCGTGATGTATGTCTTATTCCGGCATCTGCTCACGGTACTAACCCGGCATCCGCAGTTCTTGCAGGATTAAAAGTAGTGGTTACCAAAACAGATGAAATCGGAAACATCGATGTTGAAGATCTTAAGGAGAAAGCTGAAAAATATAGAGATCAGTTATCCTCTTTGATGGTTACATACCCATCAACGCACGGGGTTTTCGAATCCTCAATTAAAGAGATCACTCAGATCATACACGATAATGGTGGTCAGGTTTATATGGACGGAGCTAACATGAACGCACAGGTTGGACTTACCAATCCTGCAACCATCGGAGCAGACGTATGTCACCTGAACCTGCACAAGACCTTTGCTATCCCACATGGTGGTGGCGGACCAGGTGTTGGACCGATCTGTGTAGCCGAACATCTTGTAGATTTTCTACCTTCAAACCCAATGGTTCCAACTGGTGGAAAATCAGGAATTGAAGCCATCTCATCTGCACCTTGGGGAAGTGCACTTGTATGTCTGATCTCCTACGGCTATATCAAAATGCTGGGTGGAGAAGGACTCAAAAAGGCGACTCAATTTGCTATTCTGAATGCAAACTACCTCAAAAACAGATTAAACGAACATTTCAATGTTCTTTACACTGGAGAAAGAGGCCGTGCAGCTCATGAAATGATACTGGATTGCCGCCCGTTTAAAGCAAACGGTATTGAAGTTACTGATATAGCAAAACGACTTATGGACTATGGATTCCATGCTCCTACTGTTTCCTTCCCGGTTGCCGGAACCATCATGGTGGAGCCTACCGAGAGTGAAAGTCTTGCAGAACTCGACAGGTTCTGTGAAGCGATGATCAGTATACGTAAGGAGATAGACAATGCTACCGCAGATGATCTGGATAACGTTTTGAAAAACGCTCCCCACACCCTGAAAATGATCACTGCGAATGACTGGAATCATTCTTATTCAAGAGAAGCCGCAGCTTTCCCACTGCCTTACGTTGCCGAAAACAAATTCTGGCCAACGGTAAGACGAGTAGATGATGCCTATGGAGATCGTAATCTGATCTGCACTTGTGAGCCAATAGAGGCCTACATGGAAGCATAATCATAAATAAAACAATTAATATCAGTGCCTTTTCTAAAATAATTGAGAAGGCACTTTTATTTTTATAAAAAAACCCCATATTTGGGCATCGTAAAAAATGAGTGCAAGAATTCTGCACATTTTGTCAATGTCCTTACCTTTCAAAAAACCCTGAAACATGCAAATTAAAATCACAGGAACGGGATGTTATATTCCGCCGAGAGTGGAATCGAACAGTCGCTTTGAGCACCATAAGTTCCTGAATGCTGATGGAAGTAGTATCAATGATTCTAACACCGTGATCATTGAAAAATTCAATGCGATCACCGGAATAGTAGAACGAAGATACGCCGAGAAAGAACATTGCACCTCCGATCTGGCCTTCTTTGCTGCAGAAAAAGCAATTGCAGACGCGGATATCGATCCTGAAACGCTTGATTATATTATTGTAGCACATAATTTTGGAGATGTCAAATCCGGAACGATTCAGGGAGACACCGTTCCCAGTATAGCCGCAAGAGTTAAGCATAACCTTCGAATAAGGAATACACGTTGTGTTGCCTATGACCTGCTATTCGGATGCCCGGGGTGGCTCGAGGGCGTCATCCAGGCCCAGGCATTTATCAAAAGCGGCATGGCAAAGAAATGTCTTGTTATCGGGGCTGAAACTCTTTCAAGAGTGGTTGACAAACATGACCGTGACTCTATGATCTATTCAGATGGTGCCGGAGCCACTATTATTGAAGCCACTGAAGAAAACGGCGGTATTCTCGCCCATGAGACCGCATCACATACCTTTGAAGAAACCTATCATCTTTTCTTCGGAAAATCATATGATGCAAATGCCTGCGAAAACACAAGGTACATCAAGATGTATGGACGTAAAATCTATGAATTCGCTTTGACTAATGTACCTAAAGCGATGCGTGCATGTCTTGAGAAAAGCGGAACCCCTATCACCGATATAAAAAAGATTTTGATTCATCAGGCCAATGAAAAAATGGACGAAGCTATCGTTCATAGATTTTACCGCCTCTTTAAGATGGAAGTACCCCCGAATATTATGCCGATGAATATTGATAAACTTGGGAATAGCTCGGTCGCTACTATCCCAACCTTACTCGATATGGTTTTAAAGGGACAGATTGAAGACCAGGAATTAAAACCCGGTGATAAAGTGATCATGGCCAGTGTTGGTGCCGGAATGAATATAAACGCAATTATATATCAATTCTAAAAGAAGGACATCAATACTACTCCTGAAGCCTCGAACCTAAGTCAAGTATTCATCTTATATAATGGCGAAAGCCTGGTTTATCCCCCGATCATAGCGATTGAATCATACGAACGCAGACCGATTGGGTATCAGGTGATTTTTCTTCCTATATTTATGACCAAAACCACTATCCATGTACGAGAACACCTATCCTGAAAAACGCTATAGAATCACATTGGAATTCCTGAAAGGCGTTACCCCTGACGGATGTTCCATATTAGATCTCGGAGTCGAAAATCCATTTTCTAGGATCATGACCCAGGCAGGATACAAGGTTAGTAACACGGAAGGAGAAGATCTGGACGAAGATCTTTCAGCGGTTAAGAATTCAGATGCGGAATTAATTACCGCATTGGAAATATTTGAACATCTGCTTTCACCCTATCAGGTTTTAAAAGAGATCAAAGCTGAAAAGCTCGTTGCTTCCGTCCCCCTGAAACTTTGGTTTGCTCCGGCATACCGAAGTAAAACCGACAAATGGGACCGGCATTATCATGAATTCGAAGACTGGCAATTTGACTGGTTACTGGAAAAGGCAGGATGGGAGATTAAAAAAAGAGAAAAGTTCACGAATCCCGTTAAGAAAATTGGTTTCAGACCGCTCCTCCGCTCTTTCACCCCAAGATACTACATCGTTTATGCGGAACGAAAATCAAAATAAAGAAGCAAATTCAAGTGAAATACAGCATCGTAATACCGGCACACAATGAAGAAAAGTTCATCAAAGGAACTTTAATATCTGTGTCAGAGCAAACCTTGCAACCTTCAGAAGTGATCATCGTTAATGATCATTCAACAGATTCAACAGAAAAGATCATAGATGATTTTTGTTCAGAACATTTGCGATTCAAAAAATTCAATACAACATCTTCCGACGAGCATATGCCTGGCAGTAAAGTCGTTAATGCATTCAAGCAAGGATATGATCAACTCCAAAATCCCTACGACGTAATCGTCAAACTCGATGCAGATCTCATTCTTCCAAATGACTATTTTGAATCGGTGATCGAACTTTTTAAAAAGAATCCCAAGGCAGGTGTTGTCGGCGGATTTGCTTATGAAGAAGAAAACGGTGAATGGAAATTGAATCACCCCATGAATAAAGACCATGTGAGAGGCGCTTTTAAAGCCTATTCAAAAGCATGCTTTCAAGCCATGGGTGGCTTAAAAAGTTCTATGGGATGGGACACCGTAGATGAACTGCTGGCCCGTTATCACGGATATAAAATCATCACTTTAGAAGACCTGAAGGTTAAACATCTGAGACCTACCGGAAAATCATATAACGCAAAAGCCCGTACCCTTCAGGGAGAAGCGATGTTTAAGATGCGATACGGCTTTTTGATCACCTGCATAGCATCGGCAAAGATGGCATCCAAACAAGGAAATCCACAGATCTTTAAGGATAACCTCAAAGGTTTCATGAATGCCTGGCGATCAGGAATTCACCCTATCGTAAATAAAAAAGAAGGAGCTTTTATCCGAAAACATCGAATAAAAGGCATCCTTCAAAAACTCGTTTAATGGTATTCTTAATCAATCACCTGACTAACCGGTGTACCGGTAGTCCCACTTGGAAAACCTATTCCCAGAAGTGCAGCTATAGTAGCTGACACATCGGGAATTTCTGTACGTTCGGTAGTATACCCTTGATTTATCCCTTTTCCAAAGAACAAAAGCGGAACATGCGTATCATAGATATAAGGAGTACCGTGAGAGGTTCCACCTTTTTCATAGCTGGTACCAATAAACATAGGAGACTGAACGATGAACACATCCCCGGAACGCTTTTTACTAAACCCATTCTGAACTATATATCCAAAGCCCTGCACATAATCATTCTTCCAAAGTTGTGTTGCTGTATACACCTCCTGAACACCTTCATAACCGATAAGCTCTTCTGCAACTACCCCCTGCAACTCCTTAGATGAGACTCCGATTTTTGCTAATTCCTCATTATTGAAATACAATTGATAATTGGAATAATTACGAATCAACTTATCAGTACCGTATTTCTTACTTAAAAAATCCTTCAAACGGGTAGCCATAGGCTTAGAACTCCTGTACCCTGCAGGCAGATTCAGATCTCTCAGGTAACCTGGTGCATGCACGGCGGCATGATCGGCCGTAAGAAATACTGTATAATTCCCCTTACCAATATTCGTATCCAGGTACGTTAAAATTCTTTCGATCTGCTTATCAAGTCTCAGATAAGTATCTTCCGTTTCAATAGCATCCACACCGAACCTATGCCCTACATAATCAGTACTCGAAAAACTGATCGCCAGAAAATCTGTGATATCATCAGCCCCCAATTGCTCTCCTTCAATGGCAGCCAGGGCAAAATCAGCGGTAAGATCATTACCATACGGACTCGACTTGATCATATCATACTCATCATTCTTCTTCCAGATCTTAGGTAGTTTATGTGGAAATACGGGAGCATCCTCCCCATCGAATTTCTCTTCATAAGGAAGATCATCAGCAAGGCTTGCTGTATAGGTTTCGATCGGATACAGGGTATTCCAATCTTTTTTATATGATTTAGCAATACCCGACTTATTGAATTCTTTTACCCAATCCGGTAATTTCTTGATATAGTAACTACTGGAAACGAATTGACCTTCATCTTTCCCATGAAACCAATAAGCGGCATTCGCAGCGTGTCCAGCGGGAAGAATCGCCCCCCTGTCTTTCATGGCCACACCGATAACTTTCCCTTTTCCATGCGTTGCCACTTTTAATTCATCTGTAATGGTAGATGAAATCAATCTTGTCGGTGCCATTCTACCGGCTTTATCCTTGGTTCCTACCGGTTCATAAGACAAATCACGAACGCAGTATACTTCTTCATTCAGGTCTTTGTCAAACCAATCATTCCCCATAATACCATGAACTGCAGGAGTCGTTGCCGTATAGACAGAAGCATGTCCCGGAGCCGTAGAAGTCGGTATATAATTAAAATGATTGTTTTTACAATTGAACCCTTCGTTTACAAGACGGCGGAAACCGCCATCACCATAACGTTCCCAGTAACGTGTCAGATAATCGTAGCGCATCTGATCAACCACAATTCCGACCACGAGTTTCGGTTTAGTATTAGGTTGATTCGGAGCTGACTGAGAAAAACTAATAATTGGAATTAGTAATAAAATCAGAATGGAGGAAAATCTTTTCATACTATTTTTTCAAAATTTCTGACAAAACTACCATATTAAAAAAAATCAAAGTTTAAATTCAGGTTAAAAGGTCAGTAATTTAATTTTTTTTACTTTAGCTGTTCATTCAAACTGCATGCAATACCTCGAAAATATAGGCCGCTATTTCATCATGCTACAAAAGGTCTTTTCAAAGCCTACTAAATGGCCGATCATGAAGAACCTAATCCTAAAAGAGATCGATGATCTGATCTATGGCTCACTGGGTATCATCATATTTATTTCCTTTTTCATCGGAGGGGTTGTTGCTATTCAGACTGCTTTAAACATCGACAATCCACTTATACCAAAATATCTCATCGGTTTTACCACAAGACAATCGGTGATTTTGGAATTTGCCCCTACATTCACGTCCATTATTATGGCCGGTAAGGTAGGATCATATATAACCTCCAGCATTGGAACCATGCGGGTAACGGAACAGATCGATGCCCTTGAAGTAATGGGAGTAAACTCACTGAACTACCTAATCTTTCCAAAGATCGTAGCATTAATGCTCTATCCCTTTGTTATCGCCATTTCCATGTATCTCGGCATACTTGGGGGCTGGCTAGCCGTGGTTGCCGGAGGATACACCACAAGTGCAGATTTTATCAAAGGAATACAGATCGATTTCAAGCCCTTTCATGTCCTGTACGCTTTTACAAAAACCATGGCTTTTGCTTTCATACTAGCCACCATCCCTTCCTTCTATGGATATTACATGAAAGGAGGGGCTCTTGAAGTTGGAAAAGCGAGTACGACCAGTTTCGTATGGACCAGTGTGATCATCATTATCGTAAATTACATAATCACTCAACTCATGTTAGGCTGATGATCAAAGTTGACGACATACACAAATCATTCGGAAATTCAGAGGTTCTAAAAGGTATCTCAACAAATTTCGAACCCGGAAAGACCAATCTCATCATCGGACAGAGTGGCTCCGGAAAAACCGTATTTCTCAAATGCCTGCTAGGCCTTCATTTCCCTGAAAAAGGGCGTATCATCTATAGTGACAGAGTATACTCCGAAATGAACGATGAACAAAAAAGAAGCCTCCGACAAGAAATGGGAATGGTATTTCAGGGGAGTGCACTTTTTGATTCGATGACCGTAGAGGAAAATGTGATGTTCCCTCTGAAGATGTTCTCTAAAATGTCTAAAAGCGAAATGCAGGACCGCGTTGACATCGTATTAAAACGTGTGAATCTGATTGACGCTCACAAAAAATTACCTTCAGAGATCTCAGGAGGAATGCAAAAAAGGGTGGCGATCGCCAGAGCAATTGTTAATCGACCCACGTATCTGTTTTGCGACGAACCTAACTCCGGCCTTGACCCAAAGACCGCGATCATCATCGACAATCTTATTCATGAAATCACCGTAGAATTTAACATAACCACAGTGATCAACACACACGACATGAACTCTGTTATGGAGATCGGAGAAAAGATCGTATTTCTTAAAAATGGTTATAAAGAGTGGGAAGGCTCCAATAAAGAGATCTTCCGAACCGACAATGAAGCGGTGACCGATTTCGTATATTCATCCGACCTCTTCAAAAAAGTACGTCAGATGTATATAGAAGAAAGGAATTAATTACCCATTACCCTCACTGCTATCTTTTCATTTTTGGTCCTCACCTTAAGCCATTCGGTTAATTTAGTAGTTTCCTCATCAACCTTCTTTTTAGAAACTTTTGGATCGAAACGAACAAAGAACACTGGAATCGTATCGGTCTTTTCAAAGTTGGTGAGTATCTCATTGGCGAACCCTAATTCCTTCAGGTCGGCATTATTAATCCGGATCTCTTTACTGATATCATCAAAAGCCACATCATTATATGCATACTTTCGAAGTCTCTCCACTTCATTTTCCAACAAATTGATTTTTTCATCTTTCGTAGCTACTTCCTGCTTTTTAGACTCATAAAGCTCGGTAACATACTGGAACCTGTCTGTTTCCTCATGCTGCCCGCCCTGAATAACCAGGGCAGCATCCCTTAGATTCTTATATTGCTTCATTTGATTCTTCCAAGTTTCGATCAACTGATCCGGAATGGATTTACTCCCCATAAATACCAGTTCTATGGTAGGGTTCACCCCCCGATGATATTCGATCACGGAATATTTATCCAGAAAGAAACCTCCTTCTGCAAATTCATAGGTTTTAACGTCATTCTTAATGAAATTCTGTGCATCCTGCTTAAACAAAGATTCCTTCCATACCCAGTAAAAGGTATAGATCGCAGGTACCATCACCAAAATAGCCAGCAAAGATGCGATTTGAGCAGTTCGCTTGCGCTTCTTCGAATTCACGTATCTGACCATAGGAAAACGAAGGAATTTAATCACAAGAAAGGTTGCAAGTCCGATGAATATGGTATTGATCATGAACAGGTATAATGCACCAAGTGCATATTCCCAGTTTCCGATCGCCAATCCAAAACCAACCGTACATAGCGGAGGCATCAAGGCGGTTGCAATAGCCACCCCGAATATCACACTGGCGATTGTTCCTTTCTTTGCTCGGGCAATTACCAGAGCTAATCCACCGAAAAATGCGATAAGCACATCACGGATATCCGGCGCGGTACGCGCCAGTAATTCGGAACTTTCCGCACGTAGCGGGATGACCACAAAGAAAAGATATGCGGTGAGGATACTCAATCCTACCATCACTCCGAAATTCTTCAAACTACGTTTTAGAGTATCGATATCATTGATAGCCACAGACAGCCCCATACCTAAAATAGGACCCATTAGCGGAGATATCAACATGGCTCCGATCACTACAGCCGTGGAATTCGCATTAAGCCCTACAGATGCAATAAAAATCGAACAGATAAGAATCCAGGAAGTATGCCCCTTAAAAGGAATGTCATTGATAATACTTTCCTTGGTGTTGGCTTCATCAGTATTATGACGAATATCCAGAAGTTCGACCAAAAAAGCCTTGAGACTTCCCATGAATCCGGAAAAGTCCTTCTTCATTTTCTCTTCGCTTTCCTTTTCCTCCTTTTTAGGGGGTTCATTTGGAGTGATCTGATCCTCTTTCAGAAACTGATCGTTATCCTGAGCATTACTGCTTTTCTTTTCCTCCGCCATAATTTTAGGTATGTAGTTACCGGAACTTCAAAAGACCGGAGTTAATTTTTCAATAGTTCTACTTCTGCATTAGGTTGAAACAGGTAAATTCTACCCGTACTCATTTCAACACACTCGAAGCGTTTGATTCGTTTATCCCCCTTTTTAAATACCTTGCCATTGTATATCCGAAAAATACTACCGTGGGGTAGTTCAAATATATAATTTTTATCGTTTTGAGGGTCATACTGTTTCAAAGCCAGCGACAAACGGGCATCCGTATCACTGCTGGCCTTCGGATTTTTGAAATGGTTTGCAAGAACAGGAAGCAATCCATTTGGAAAGATCTCCGGGTGAATAAAGGGCAACATCAGTTTTTGAAAGGTATACTTCCATTCCTGACCATGAGGCTTGATCTGTCTGCCAAACTTTTGAAAAGCGACCAAATGGGCGATCTCATGAACCAAAGTGATCATAAACCTGTATTTATTCAGGTTAGCATTCACGGTGATCTGATGACTACCATCTGGTAATGCCCGATAATCGCCATGACGGGTAACACGTTCATTCACGATCTTCAGATGGACATGATACATCTTAATCATTTCCATACATGGCAATACCGCTCTTTCCGGAATGTATTTCGCTAAAGTCTCTCGCATTTAATCACCTCAGGGTGTAGAATTACTCACCTGTAAAATCTTACCGTTAAAGTATTTTTGTCCGTTAAGACTGAAATCAGCTATATAGGTTGCCATTTCTGCAGCGGTTACAGGAGCTTTATACCCGGGAAATGCCTCTTCAAGCATTTCTGTCTGTACTGCCCCGAGGGCAAGCACATTAAAAGAAGGGCCATCTTCCTTAAATTCTTCCGCCAGTAATTCCATCATGGTGATCACCGCTCCTTTAGAAGAACTGTATGCTGCAAGACCCGGGAACTTCAAACTTCCCTGAATACCTCCCATACTGCTTATAGTAAGCACATGGCCTTCACTACTCATCAGCGGGAGTGCCATACGGATCATTGCCGCAACCCCGAAGACATTTACGCGGTATACCTTTTCGAAATCATCCAAGGTAAGCTCCATGAAGGGCTTATTCACCAATCCGCCGGCATTGTTGATCAAAACATCAACAGCACCCCAATTCTCCGTAACCCAAACCCCCAACTCAGAGACCTGACTTTCAATGGTAAGATCCAATGACATTGAAGTTACATTCTCTAATTTTAAAACATCAACCGGATTAGAATTTCTGGACACAGCAAGAATCTGATGCCCCTCTGCAGAAAGTATCTTAACCAATTCAAATCCGATACCACGACTGGTACCGGTTACAATAATTCGTTTACTCATAAATAAACATTAATTCTGTTGACCCGAAACAACGGGTGTCAGTTTAATGGCGCCTTCATCCGAATTTATAACAGCTTCAAGAACAGGAATCATACGATTGATCAAGGCAGTCATATGGACGATATCAAGCTTATCACCCTCATCATCTACATGGTGATAATATGCATAATTCTCAAAATCAAAGGTAGAGATCGTTTGGGCAGGAATATTGAATTGCTTATAAAAAGGATAATTATCAGATCGTTTAAACAATTGATATTCCTTTGCTTTCGGTAAAAGTCCAACCAGATTACTACCGCCGGTTGTATTCATGAATTCAGCCATATTTGAGGTTTCGTAACCGGTCAGGTACGTAGCATAATCTCTTTTCATAGGCACCCCGATCATCTCAAAATTAACCATGGTATACACATTAACGCCTGCTTCCTTCAACTTTTTGGCCAAATGCACAGAACCCAGCAGCCCAGCTTCTTCCGCAGAGAAAAATGCAAAGATCACACTTCGTCTGTTTAGGCTTTGATCACCAAAGAATTTAGCGAATTCGAGAACTGCGGTAGAACCTGCAGCATTATCATTCGCACCGTTAGCAATACTATCACCCTCAACAGGCTCCTGAATTCCGATATGGTCATAATGAGCTCCGATTATCACAACCTCATTTTTTAATACAGGATCTCTCCCTTCAACCCAGCCTACAACATTATAAGCTGTCCCGTCGAAATTATCAAGCGTATCGAGATAGGATTCAAAATAAGGCTGAACATCATGCTTTTCTAATACTGAAACCAAATATTCTGCAGCGATGGCAATACCTTCCTCCCCTGCTTTTCTTCCCTTAAGATCGTCTGAAACAAGCACGTTAAGATTTACCGAAACCGATTCTTCGGTTGCATAGTTCAAATGGGTGCCGGATCTGTCCGAATCAGAGACCACCGTAACTTCCGGGGTATCCTGAGCGGAATCGGCTTCAGTTCTTGTACTGACTGTTTTGCAGGAGAACATGAAGAATACTAAAAGTAAAGGAAAGAATCTCATAATTTCGGTTGATTATTTAGGTTAAATATAGCAAAAAACCCGCCTAAAGCGGGCTTTTCGAACTAAATATATATTTTGGATCAGGCGAGCATCGTCACCGGATTCTCCAGATAAGCTTGCAGTGTCTGCAAGAATTGTGCACCTGTAGCACCGTCCACGGTTCTGTGGTCACATGCAAGTGTCACTTTCATAGTATTACCAACAACGATCTCACCATTTTTAACAACAGGTTTTTCTACAATAGCTCCAACAGAAAGAATTGCAGAGTTTGGCTGATTGATGATCGAGGTAAATTCCTGAATTCCGAACATACCTAAATTAGAAACCGTAAAGGTACTACCTTCCATCTCCTGAGGTGTCAGTTTTTTATTTCTGGCCTTACCGGCAAGATCTTTTACCTGAGCACCGATCTGAGTTAAAGTCATCTGATCAGTAAATTTGAGAACAGGAACGACGAGTCCGTCTTCTACTGCTACTGCAACCCCAACATGGATATGTCGGTTATAGGCAGTAACATCTCCCTTCCAGGAAGTATTTACCTGCGGATGTTTTCTCAATGCCATCGCACATGCTTTAACCACCATATCATTAAAGGAAACCTTGGTATCCGGCAATGAATTGATCTGTGAACGAGAAGCCATAGCATTACTCATATCCACTTCGATCGTCAGGTAATAATGCGGTGCAGTAAACTTAGACTCCCCAAGACGCTTAGCGATAGTCTTACGCATCTGAGAATTCTTAACTTCATCCACATGCTCTTCACCTGCAGGAACGAATGCCATTGCCTGTGCGGCAGCCGGAGCAGCAGCATCTGCTTTTGCAGCCGGAGCGGCCGGAGCAGCAGGTTTATAATTTTCGATATCACGCTTAACGATTCGACCGTTCTCACCACTACCTTTAACCTGAGTAAGATCAATACCTTTTTCAGCAGCGATCTTTTTAGCAAGAGGTGATGCGATCACACGTCCGGAAGTTGTACTAACTGGAGCAGTCGATGCTTCTGCAGGTGCAGGAGCAGTTTCTTCTGCTGCAGCCGGAGCCGGAGCAGTTTCCGCTGGTGTCGCTTTCGCTGTTCCACCTTTTAAAGCCGCTAATACGGTATCAACATCGGTTCCTTTAGGTCCTATTATAGCTAACACATCATCAACCGGAGCTGTACCTCCTTCTTCGATTCCAATATAAAGCAGTGTACCGGAGTAAAAAGACTCAAATTCCATGGTTGCTTTATCGGTTTCGATCTCAGCAAGGATATCACCTTCACTAACTTCATCTCCTACTTTTTTCAACCAGGAAGCAACGGTACCTTCTTCCATCGTATCACTAAGACGCGGCATGGTAACTACTTCAACACCATCAGGCATTGCAGGCGCTGATCCGCTACTAGCAGCGACAGGAGCTTCAGCAGCAGCTTCCGATGCAGGCTTTTCCTCAGCAGCAGGCTGATCGGCACTTCCGTTCAACAATCCGGAAATATCCTCTCCCTTTTCACCGATGATCGCCAGCAAAGAATCTACAGGAGCTCCATCTCCTTCTTCGATTCCGATATGCAAAAGCGTACCGGAATAAAAGGATTCGAATTCCATTGTAGCCTTATCGGTTTCGATCTCAGCTAAAATATCTCCTTCTTCTACTGTATCTCCTACTTTTTTAAGCCATTTTGCAACGACACCTTCTTCCATGGTATCGCTCAAACGTGGCATCTTTATAACTTCTGCCATTCTTGTTAGAGTTTATGCGGTAAAAATGGATAATCTTCCTGTTCGTATACAGTATCGTACATAACATTCTTTTCCGGCCATGGAGAGTCTTCAGCGAATTTCTCGCATTCAGCCACCAGGTCTTTTACCTGCTTGTCAATTTTTTCAATTGCAGCCTTAGTAGCATATTTCTTACTAAGGATTATATCTTTAACCTGAGTAATCGGGTCGATCTTTTTGTATTCTTCAACCTCCTCTTTTGTACGATAGTGCTGTGCATCCGACATAGAGTGCCCACGATATCTGTATGTTTTCATTTCGAGGAAAGTAGGCCCACCACCTGAACGAGCTCTTTCTACTGCTTCATAAACCGCCTCAGCAACTTTCACAGGATTCATTCCGTCAACGGGGCCACATGGCATATCAAAACCAAGACCAAGTTTCCAAATCTCCTGTTCTTTGGAAGTCCGGGCAACTGAAGTACCCATCGCATATCCATTGTTCTCACAAATAAATACAACCGGAAGGTTCCATAACATAGCAAGGTTGAAAGTTTCATGCAAGGAACCTTGTCTTACAGCACCATCTCCCATGTAACAAAGCGTTACACCATCGCGTTTGAAAAATTTATCTGCAAAGGCCATACCTGCACCGAGAGGAATCTGACCTCCAACGATACCATGACCACCTAAGAAATTATGTTCTTTGGAAAAGATGTGCATCGATCCACCGAGACCTTGTGAGGTTCCGGTACCCTTCCCATACAGCTCTGCCATAACTCGTCGAGGATCCACCCCCATACCGATAGGCTGAACGTGGTTACGATAAGCAGTGATAAGTTTATCTTTCTCCTTGTCAATAGCGTGCAGCGTCCCGGCTAAAACCGCTTCCTGCCCGTTATATAAATGCAGAAAACCTCTAACTTTCTGCTGAATGTAAACCGCTGCGAGCTTGTCCTCAAACTTTCTCCAAAACAGCATGTCTTCATACCATTTCAGATAAACTTCTTTTGTGATTTTCTTCATGAATAAATTTTTAATGGCTTCGCCTGAAAATTTAACACCAACTACATTAAAATGGTTTAATGCTTCTGGTAGGATTGGCGTTTTTAAAGCGCAATACAAAAGTAGCACTTTCGAGAAAAGTGGAAAAATCAAAAATTGTATTTATGACAGAAATTTGTTAAATATTATTTAACGAATCTTTACTGAAAATCAAAGGAAGTAAATCGCTTAGGGAAGACGCCATGATTATTTCACCGGAATCACCCATGAAATATATCGGAATCGGTGAATTCTGGTTCTCCTCATATTCTGCAATTGTCTGACGACAGGAACCACAAGGGGGAATAGCTTCGGTAACCTTACGCAATTCTGAAGCTGCGGTGACACAAAGAAACCTTACAGGCATTCCCGGATAAACGGCACCAGCATGATATATCGCTACTCGCTCCGCACATAGTCCGTTCGGATAAGCTGCATTTTCCTGATTATTCCCGACAACCACATCTCCGTTATCCATCAGCAATGCAGCACCTACCCTGAATTTAGAATAGGGCGCATAGGCATTACTTCGTGCTTGCACCGCTTTCAGCATAACGTAGCGCACTTCCTCCGGAAGTTCTTTCAATCCGTCATACACAGTAAATTCCGAACTGATCTTGAATTTTCTCACCTGGTTATTTTAAGGATTAGGAAACCTACAGGGTCATACCAAGGCAAACATTGATCCTGAAGTTCAGCAACAAGTTACACCATTATATATATATTCCTAATAATTGTAATACTCACCTAAATTAAAGGTAAGTGAAAATCTCAAGGTATTTTCCAATGGATTTCTCACACTGGATGTTGAAAACAGATAGGAAAGATCGAGTGTTGTTGATTTAAAGGTAAAACCTGCCCCAAGTGTAAAGAACTGTCGAGCACCTTTCTCTTCACTCTCATGAAAATAACCGGTTCTCAGGGCAAATACTTCACTATAATTATATTCAGCTCCAAAAGCCCAGGTTACCTCCTTTAACTCTTCACTAAAACCATCGGGCGCATCACCAAAGGAAGAGAACATCCCACTGAAGAAAGATTCATTATAATAATCATCTTCTGAGTCGATTCTTCCGTCACCATTGCTATCACTTGGTGTAGGCACCAGCAATTTATTAAACTCCACGTTGAGCCCAAGACTGCTTTCAGAATCAAAGATAAAATCAAACCCTCCTCCGAGTTTCAGGTTTGTAGGCAGAAAAGTTTCCCTGCCCTCATCATCATACTTGATCTTCGGCCCGACATTCGATATATTGAAACCACCTCTCCATACTCCGTTAAAGGATGAGTACGCCACTTCATCAGATTGAAAGTAACCGGCAACATCTACCGCGAAGGAACTCGCTGCACTTGCATCGATCGCCTCTTCCTGAATCTTAAGATCAGAACGGAGGAATCGCCCTGCTACTGCCATAGAGAACGTCTCGGATAACTTCAATGAATATGAAAGATCGATGGAAAGTTCATTCGGACGCTCAATAATCGGCTGCAAACCCTGAATGGCTTCTGCTTCCGTGATGAATTCGATATCACCAAGACTGAAATATTTTATACTGGCTGCCCATGCACTTTTATAATTGATCCTGTTATAAACGGTAGCGTTAAGCAATGCTATATCATTTACAAGTTTACTCAAATAGGGTGTATAACTGATCCCAACACCGATCTGGCGTTTAGCAAAGGCATACTTAGCCGGATTCCATTGCTGTGAATAGGCATCCGCGCTAGTGGAAACACCGAGCTCACCCATACCACCGGCTCTCGCATCAGCGGTAATCATAAGAAAAGGGACACCGGTTGTAATAACTCTTGATTCTGTTTGATCCTGTGCCAGGGCAACGTTCACAGAACAGATCAATAACAATAGCAGTAGACAATTTTTCATATATAGTAATCCTTTTAATTCAATGTTTCATCTTAATAACGCAAATATAGGATACTCCCCTTACTTAAGTTATATTATAGAGAAAACGTTAATTTATCAAAAATCATATACACTTGTAGGATAATTCTATCTACGACAAATTATACCATACGAATGACAATATTCGACGAAATATGATCACTTTCAGAGTCAATTACTGACCTTCAGTAGCTTAAATCTTTCACCTTAATTAGGTTTAGGACAAAATAAAAATTGAATTTTTTCGTTTTGACAACATCATGGTTGTGTTTGACAACATTAAACCCACAATTTTGTGGATTATAATTGAATTAAATTACTTAATTGCTATATTGCAGACTGTTTTAAGACAACTCAAATCTTAATTATGAGAAAGTATCTATCTAACGCATGTATGCTGTGTTTAGCCGTTTTAGCTGGCTTCACCAGTTGTAAAAATTCGGGCGGTTCTAAGAACGTTTCCAGAGCAACCGGTTGGCAGATAAATTCCAAAGACGGAGGATTTCAGTACAACACCAATTTTAAGGAACAGGAAACTGCTCCCGGGTTGGTATTTCTTGAAGGAGGTACCTTTATCCGTGGAAAAGTCCAGGACGATGTGATGCACGATTGGAACAACACTCCAACGCAACAGCATGTGCAATCTTTCTACATGGACGAAACAGAGGTTACCAACAAAATGTACATGGAATACCTGGATTATCTGAAAAGTGTTTACCCACCGGACAATCCTGCCTACAAGAACATTTATAACGGCGCCTTGCCTGACACTCTTGTATGGAGAAACCGACTTGGATATAACGAAGTAATGACCAACAACTACCTTCGTCACCCTGCTTACGCAGAGTATCCGGTAGTAGGAGTTAACTGGGTACAGGCTACTCAGTTCTCAGAATGGAGAACCGACCGTGTAAACGAACTTATCCTCGAGCGCGAAGGTTTTCTGGCCAAAAATTCCAAGTATTCTGTAACCAATGGAGAAGTTCAAGGCGCATTCAGCACTGAAACCTACCTGAACAGCCCTTCAAACATCTACAACGGACAAATCGATTCACTTCAGGGTAATATGAAGCGTGACTCCACCAACGTTTTTGCTAAACGTTCAAGCGGTGTTCTTATGCCTTCTTACAGACTACCTACTGAAACTGAATGGGAATATGCTGCGGAAGCCCTTAACGGGACTCGTGAATTCAACAACTACAGAGGTAGAAAGAAATATCCATGGGACGGACAATATACCCGCTCAGGTAAAAGGAGAACCAGAGGTGATCAACTCGCCAACTTCAAGCAAGGTAAAGGTGACTACGGCGGAATTGCCGGATGGTCTGATGACAGTGCTGATATCACTGCCCAGGTAAGATCTTACCCACCTAATGACTGGGGACTTTACGACATGGCAGGAAACGTTGCTGAATGGGTTGCTGACGTATATCGTCCGATCGTCGATGACGAGGCGAACGACTTCAACTACTACCGTGGTAACGTTTATATGAAAACAGCTATCGATTCCCTTGGAAAAGTTCAGATCGTTGGAGAGAACTCCATCCGATACGACACCCTTCCTAACGGTAAGATTGTAGCACGTGATCTTCCGGGAGAAATTGCAATGGTTCCCGTAGACAATAATGACACCTATTTAAGAACCAACTTCAACACCAGTGATAACAGAAACTATCGCGATGGTGACCCGGGATCAACAAGATATTTCGATATGTTCAATCCTGAGGAAGGTGAAGATCCAGGAAAGAGAATGTATGATGCTCCGCAACATAAGATCGAAAGAGACTCTTCCGGAAACCTTATCAAGTCTTATGACAAATCTGACACCAGAACTACACTTATCAATGACGAAGTACGTGTATACAAAGGAGGTTCCTGGAAAGACAGAGCTTACTGGCTTGATCCGGCTCAAAGGAGATACCTCCCACAATACATGGCAACCGATTACATCGGATTCAGATGTGCCATGTCACGTGTAGGTTCTAAAGCCAAAGAAAAAAAGACTCCAAGAGACTAAATAATTAAGATATAATTATACGAAAGCCCTGATTTACATCAGGGCTTTTTTTATACATTTAATCCATGAATACGATTGAACTACATAAGCTTTTTCTGGAATCTGACGGAGTTTGCACAGATAGCCGGAAAGTTGGAAAAAACACATTGTTCTTCGCCCTTAAAGGAGAAAACTTCAACGGAAACGAATATGCGGAAGAAGCGCTTAAACAAGGAGCCTGCTATGCGGTAACCGACGAAGACACCGGGGTGTCTGATGAAAGAATACTCAGCGTTGAAAATGTACTCCACAGCCTGCAATATCTGGCCGCACATCATAGAAAATATCTGAACATACCCGTCATATCCTTAACCGGAAGCAATGGAAAGACAACCACTAAAGAGCTGATCAATGCTGTTCTAAAAACAAAATACAGAACAGTAGCCACTAAAGGTAACCTGAATAACCATATAGGCGTCCCTCTCACCTTACTGAGCATGGATTATGACACCGAAATAGCTATTGTTGAAATGGGGGCCAACCACCTCGAAGAGATCGCCAGACTTTGCAAGATCGCCCAACCTGATTATGGTTGTATCACAAACTTCGGAAAAGCGCATCTCGAAGGCTTTGGTGGCGTTGAAGGAGTGATAAAAGGTAAAAGCGAACTTTATGACTACCTTAAAAATAACAACAAGGTTATCTTTTATAATTCAGAAGACAGCATACAGGTTGAGAAGACCGGGGACTACCCGCATAAATTCGGATTTGGCGATAACGGACCGGATGTTTCAGTTACACTTAATGGTGCTGATCCATTCGTCAATGTCTCCTTTCAGGGAAATAACATCAAATCTCAAATGATCGGAGCCTATAACTACAATAACATAGGGCTGGCAATTTGTATCGGGAAATATTTCAAGGTAGCAGACGAAAATATAATCAAGGCCATTGAAGGCTACATCCCGGACAATAACCGATCTCAGATCATTAAAAAGGGAGAACTCACCATTATTCTCGATGCATATAACGCAAATCCAAGCAGTATGAAAGCTGCGCTGGAGAACCTTTCTAAACAACCTCAAAAACCCGTAACAGCCATCATAGGTGATATGTTCGAACTTGGAAGCGAAGCAGCAACCGAACATCAAGCTATCGCCGACCTGTGCAGAGATCTGCATTTTGATGAGGTAACCCTGGTTGGTGAGAATTTCTTCAAAACCCAAACTGAACTTTCAAAATTTCCAAATTTCAAAACTTTGGAAGAAGCTATAAAAAATAACGATCTATCCCTACCCGTTAACGGAACATTACTGATTAAAGGATCGAGAGGAATGGCCTTGGAGCGGGTACTGGAATTCTTTTAGAAATTCATTACTGCATGGTTAAAATTTCCGACCTTCTGATATACTGAAAACCAACTTACTAAGGGTCGTGAATTAAGGATTAAGGAGAATAGTTAACTCTAATTTTTAAAGGTTCAAATCTTCTAATTCTACATTCTTAATTCTTTTTAATTCTTAACTCTGCTTATTCAACCCAATATCGTTAGGGCATTTCGTTAACATATCACTGATCTTTATTACAGAAAACAAAAAAGCCGGTCTGAATTCAGACCGGCTTTTTACTAGCTTCGAATAATCAAATTAATATATATAGTCAAAGAACATATATACTCTTTTATTCAACGTCCCACCAGATTCTTGAAGTGTTTCTGTCTTCAGCAGGAAGTAGATTACCTACTGCACTACTCCAGTTTCCGTTATTAACACTTTGCTCCTGGTTAGGATAGATATAACGTGTTGGGATCGGACCCGCATTTAAAGGATTTGGTGATGGTGTAAGTAATGGGAATCCAGTTCTTCTGAATTCAGACCATGCATCAAAACCTTGAGAAAATAATGCTGCCCATTTCTCTTCTCCGATTACTTGTTCAATACCAACATTACCTGCATCAGAAAGTCTGGCTGCCGCAAAAGCTGCTGCATCACCGGTAATATCAACCGGAGTAAGCCCCTGACTCTGAACATAGTTACTGCTTAAGTAATTCAGACTTCCCCAATATGTGGAGATAGACTCATAGGAATTAAGGATACCCTGCTCCAACATAGCTTCTGCATCTTCACTGGTCCATCCTTTAGCCGCAGCCTCAGCACGGTTAAGATAAACATAAGAAGAAGTCAACCATGGGAATGGAGATTCAGGAGCAGTTAAATAAAGAGAAATCTTTACACTACTTCCAATTCCAGTATAATCTGCAAGACCATAAGGAAGACCAGTACCATCAGGCTCATTAGAGAAAATATCAATTCTGCTATCTCTTGCAGTATTTGAATAATCATCTCCAACGCCTTGTAAAGAATTGGTCAAATAATCTGAAAGGTTATAATCAGCAGGACGGAAAGATGTCCAAGGATTAACCAATGTAGAAACATTTACAGGAAAATACCAAGCTTCCTCTTCTACCGCTTCAATAACACCATTTGCATCTGAAAGAGCTTCATTGAAAGTTGACATTGCAAGACTTTCGTTAGCATCAGACATTTGCATTGCTACAGAAAGCAACAATGAATTTGCAAATTTCTTCCAGCTGGCAACATCACCTCCATAGATAATGTCTCCTGTAGGACCTGCTTCATTAACATCCATCATATCTCTTGCTTCCTGTAATTCAGTTACGAAGTCTGCATAGATCTCTGATTGAGCTGTATAGGCAGGTGATTGAATTTCAAGACCCGCTAAAGCTTCCGTATAAGGGATATCACCATAAGAATCTGTCAATCTCTTAAAGATCAACACTTTCATAATTCTGGCAATTCCCATCTGGTTATTGATCGAACCATTATCAGTATAAGCTGGCATGGTATTGCTAAGTTCATCCTGAGAAATTTCAATAATATCCTGAAGGTTAATCAGTGTTTGTACATAAAGACCTTGCCAATCAACTGCAGATTCAGCATATCGTGATGGATCTGAATAACTAGGCTGCGATCGGTACTGTACATATAAGTTTGGATTACCAAGCCAAGGTCGGCCTCCAACCGTAACAAATCTTCGCTGCGCAGCAGTAAGAAGTGCCCCGGTATTTAGTTCTGAAGGTCCATTGTGATTATCATTCGTCTCACCAAAATCTACGGTCTCACAAGAAATTAGCGACATGATCACTACGGACATCATTAATAATATTCTATACTTTTTCATTCTTGTCGTCATTAAAATGTTAGTTTAAGATTCATACCAAAACTTCTTGTACTAGGTAGCTGAGCGTTTTCACCATAAACCTGTGACATTTCAGATGGATCCCAGTTATGTACGTTATCATCAGCAACTGAGATAAGCCATAGGTTACGAGCGATGAAACTAATACTAGCAGACTGGAAGAAGTCATTTACCATTGAACCTGGCAACGTATAAGTTAAGCTCACATCACGTAATTTGATATAATCTGCATTGTGAATGAAAGGCTCCGCGATTGAATTCGATTGGAACTGACCGAAGTAATCAACTGCTTCAACGTAAGTATCAACAGGAGTTCCATCAGGAGACACACCTACAACATTCACACCACCTCCGTCAGCAACAGCATCACGGATATTATTTCCATTATTATTAATTGTAGCAGTTTCAGCAGTCAGACCTGAATATCCACCCCACATTTCAGAAAGTGAGAAGAATTTACCTCCTTTTTGATAATCAAGTGCAGCCATTAAACTCCAGTTCTTGTATCTGAAAGTATTTACAAAACCACCAGTAAAATCAGGAAGTACAGATCCGAAATACTGATCATCAACATAATCATAAGATCCATCAGCACGTACGATTGGGTTACCTGCATCATCTTTAGCAATTCCTCTACCTCTCAACTGACCCCACTCTTCACCTGGACGGTGTACAAAATTAACGAAAGCCCAGTCATCAGCACCTCCCGATGAAAGTCCGTCGATCGAATTAAGATCTCCAGGAAGACTGATAACCTCTGATTTATTCGTAGACCAGTTAGCTACAAGATTCCAGTTAAATCCGTCAGGATTTCTGAAAATATCAACATCTAAAGCAAGTTCGATACCTTTTCTGTTAGACTCACCAGCATTTGTCAAATAATCAGCATAACCTGTTCCGGTAGAAATAGTGATCGGGATAATCTCCCCTTCACGAGTCTCATTATAATAAGTCGCATTCAATCCAATTCTGTTCTGGAAGAATTTAAGATCTAAACCAATTTCGTAAGATGAGTTCAATGCAGGTGAAATATTTGGATCGATCAATTGACTTCTGTCATATTGAAGCACTTTTCCATTATAAAGGTCATCTCCTAAAGGATAAACCTGATTCAAAGCTAACGCTCCCACATCATTACCTACCTGAGCCCATCCTCCGCGAAGCTTACCAAAGCTAAGGATATCGCTATCGATCAATTCTGAGAAAATGAACGACCCACCGATAGAAGGATACGTGTAACCATTGTTATCAGATGGAAGTGCAGAACTCCAGTCTTTTCTCAAGGATGCATCCAGATATAGCATATCCATATACCCTAAGGAGATATTACCATAAAGGCTGTTTACCTGCTTCTTATACTCATAAGTCTGAGCAGTCAACAATTCTCTTGAGTTAGAATATACAAACACATCTGGAAGAATAAGTCCTCCACTATCTGAGTTACCACTATCCATATCATTTATAAAACGGTAGTAGTTATTCTTTCTAATGGTTCCCCCGAACATAGCTGATACGTCGAAATTACCAAAATCATTATCATACTTAACGAATCCGTTATAATTATCCTCAGTATCTACATCATATCTTCTTCCGAAAGAATTTACCCACTCATTATAAAGAGATGGTGCTGCAGAATATTGGATCATATAAGGAACTTCCCAATATCTCTTATATCGCTCATCATTTCTTGAAACCATAACAGTTGCTTCGAAATGATCAAGGAATTTATAGGTAGCGTGAATATTACCGATCAGGGAAGTAGTTTTTTGCTCATTCTTGTATTGATCCAACCAATCGAACGGATTAAACCAGAAAGCTGCTTTTTTGAAACCTTCTTCTCCGATATCTTCACCAGCTGCCATAGCATCAAGTCCCCAGTTATTCCATGAAGCCAAATAGCCTTCAGGAGTTGTAAGACCTTTTAATTCTCTTAATTTATTAACATCGATGTTACGACCGAACCAAGAGTTAAATGAACCTGTAGTCTGGTTGCTATATCCATCATCAAAATCACCATTGATCGTACCTTCAGAATAGTTCGCAGTAACACCAACTGTGAAGTTATCATTCAAATCAAAGTCAAAACTTGTGTTGATGAAATTCTTAGTCAATTTTGACTCTGGAATAATACCTTCCTGATTAAGATTGGTGTATGATAATCTCGCAGTAAAGTTTTCACCACCACCCGATAGGGTTACGATGTTTTTAAAGGTAGTACCTGTGTTATAGAAGTCTCTGATGTTATCAGGATGCGCTTCCCAGGTATCTGTTTGTCCAAAGTAAGGACTGTCCGGATAATATGCATACCATGGCACATAAGGCTGTCCGTCAAAAGCTGGCCCCCAGCTTTCATCAGCATAAACATTTCCATTGAAATAACGCTGACCATCAAAAACTCTCATGTACTCTGGGTAAGGACCTCCGGAAATACCAAATACAGCGAAGTTATATCCTCCATCGAAATCAAAAGTTCCGAATTCGGCATCTCCACCATAACCTTGTCCATAAAGGTTTTGGTACTTCATCATGTTCCCCACTTTGTCAAAGGAAAGAGAACTGGTAACTTCTACTCCAATTCTGTCTGTTTGCTTTCCTCTTTTAGTAGTGATCTGAACAACCCCGGCATCAGCACGTTGTCCATAAAGTGCAGTTGCATTTGGACCTTTTAAAACGTTGATCGTTTCAACGTTACTCATATCCACTGCATTCGGATCGGTTGTTGGAATTCCATCGATAACATATAATGGATCACCATCACCTGTTAAAGAAATTCCACCACGAATACGAATTTTACCAGACTGTCCTAGTTTAGAACCTGCCTGACCATTGATCTGAACACCCGCAACTTTACCTGCAAGTGCACCCTTAACGTCAGTAGTCTCGGTAATATTCAGTTGTTCTGAAGAAACCGGTTGAGAAGAATACGCAAGCGTCTTCTCTTCTCTTTTAATACCCAGTGCTGTTACTACAACACCTTCCAGCTCTTCAGCAGCATACATTAATTGTACACTGATTGACTGAGCAGCTCCTACTGTTTTCTCCTGAGGTGTCATACCTATATAGGAGAACAACAGGATTTCTCCTTCTGACGCAACTATTGTATAGTTACCGTCAAAATCAGTTTGGGTACCATTGGCTGTACCCTTAACCACAACATTTGCTCCTGGCAACGGAAGTCCGTCCTGGTCGGTGACCGTACCAGTAATGGTCTTCTCCTGTGCCATCATTGCAAATGAAACCAGAAATACTTGTAAAAATAAGTAAAACCTAATTTTCATAAATAATTGAAATTTGAGTTAGTATTAATTGTAAAGAAGGACCGGATTTGCTTTTTATTATTATGCTAATTCAAATAAAATGACAACGAAGTTTAAAAGGATAAACTCTTCTCCGGTCCTAATTTATCAGCGTCGAATGTAAATAGAACGTTAATAAAAAAAGCAATTCCCGACCTAAATTAACGAGTCCCGACGCTTGTTTACATTAGATTTTACAGCGTTTCTATGAATTCTTTGAAGAATAACTAACAATATTTCAATTATCGTGCATTAATATTACTAAATACCGAATTAAGCAAAATTCGATTATCAGATGTGTAATTTAAGATTTTTTTAACAGTCCAATAATATTTTTAAAATTTAACATAAATAAGAATCTTAAATTTATACAGATTTACACCGTAATTAACCCTGAGAAACACAAACATGTACAAACCTTTATTGTATAGACAACTAAGTTCATAAATTAAAAGCCAAGTCTGTTAATCCAACTAACAAACCCAAGTCGATCACCTAAACAGAGCCAACTATTCAAATGTTACTATTTTCAGAATAAAGCGCTATAACACGTAGTATGCATACAATTATTTAAAACATCATACCAGCGTTAAAAAAATAAGAATATTAAAAAGTAGAAATTTAAAAACCAGATACTTAGCCAGGAAGTCCGAGGATCCAACCATTCGAAAACAACCCGTTAATTCAAATAGAAAAATACATTATGATCCAGTATATACAACCAGCATTGAACCATCTGTAAAATCACCAGAATCCCTATCCAATTGGGTATAAAAATTAAAATATGTATAAATTAGTGAGAGAAGAAAATGACTTTGCACTGTATCGTCAGGCTACATCAGCAATAGCCTGAACGTATTCGGAAGGAGTTTTACCGGTACGCTTTTTAAACGCTTTATTAAAGGAAACACGGTTACTAAACCCAGATTTAAAAGCGATATCCAATACTTTAAAATCATCGGATTGATCCCTGAGAAGCTCCCTGGCCCTTCGAACCCTATAATCATTAAGCAATTCATAAAAGCTTCTATTAAACTCCTGATTGATTACCTGAGACACGCTATATCGATCACTATTCAGCTTTTCAGCCAACTGATTCAACGTGATCTCTGAATCTAGATAGATACGTTCATTCTCGAGTATATTAAGCAAGTCAGTCTTTAGATTTTGAGCAAGACTTTTTGTAAGCCCTGAATTTTTATATTTCACATTACTCTCCTCTTCTGATGAATCAGCCTGAATGATCGCTGAATTTCGAATTACCATAAACAATTTAGGACGTAATAATAAGCTTAACCCAACGAAAAAGGTGAATAAAGAAAAACAGATCGCCACAAAGATTCTTGAAACATATGACGTGATATGATCAGAGAAATTGAGAAATATATAACTCAATGAAAATCCAAAGACCACAAAAAATACAAGCAGTGTGAGATACCATCTTCTTTCAACAAAAACAAGTTTATTGAGGTTATTGCGAAATAATCGAATAGATAAAATCTGATAAATGACCAACTGTAAAATAAAGATCAAAGGAGTACCATTTAGTATAGCGGCCAGACCATGACTAGGGTCATCCTCAAAAAAGTTCCTTAAGATAAAGCCCAGCAATATAATCGCAAACAAGGAGAAGTGCTTGAAATAGGTTGATCTGTAAAGAATCTTTTCATTAGTTTCCTGATCCATCTTATATTTCAAATACAGATAGAATAATGGCGCCCACATAAAAACTAATACCTGAAAAACAGGTTGTCCGAATACATAGTTGATATTATTTGCCCAGTTCAGGTCCCATTCTAGGATGAATTGTCCGATACATATAAGAAAAAGTGATAAAAAAACAACGCCTCGATTTTTCTTTGAAAACTTTAGTAATAATACCAGGGCAATCATCAGCGCACTAAACGCAGAAACCATGAAAAGTACATTCAGCAGATCGAGTTGTAAAAGATAAAAAACATAGTCTTTCATCAGAACCCTAACCTTATTATCCATTGGTTCGGAAGACACAGCACTATTCTCGAACGATTGCATTTGAGCAACATCCTGTTTTCCGATTTCAATAAGACATTCCTGAATATAAAAGTCGATTAATTTTATATCATGACACCCCTTCTTCTTGGCTAATTGAAAATAACTATAAGCTTTATGATAATTCTTATATTCAAGTTCACATTTTGCCAATGCATACGTATCGTCGGCTGTTAAATCTGCAATTGAAGTATCAGAGTAGATAGCATATTTCTCCATATCACAACGTCCGCTCATGGATGATAAATCACTCTCTTGAGCAAAAACCGGTGATATGACCAGTAAAAACAAAAAGTATATCGGTATCAGTCTAGCTAACAAATCTATATAAATTCATGACTAAGGCGAGGGTAAAGATATGATATTATTTGAGTTTTAAAAAATTATAACCGCTTCCCCCTTAGCACAAACGCTTAGTTTTTAAGAAATCCCAAGAATACCCTAGTAAAATCATCAACTATTAGGGATTTTAATATCGCTTTAACACGATAACCACATAAAATAGTCTAATATATTGAAGTCTTATAGCAGGGTACCCGCTAACTATCAAACCAAAAAAATACGCTCTATTCAAATAGAAACATTACTTTTCTTTAAAACATAATGTTCCCATAAAAAGAGAGCGTATTCAATAAATAGATTTACTAAGATTTTTATTCGCTTACCTTAGTATAATGAATGTCATCAAGTGATTTAAGGGTATCAGCAGCCGATTCCGCCGTAATATCTCTTTGTGGATTCGCAAACATCTCGTAGCCCACCATAAATTTCTTTACTTCAGCAGAGCGCAACAATGGTGGATAGAATGACATATGGAAATGCCAGGCATCATGGTTCTCACCATCAGTCGGTGCCTGATGGATTCCTGAAGAATATGGGAAAGATGTCTCAAAAAGGTTATCGTAACGAATGGTAAGTTTTTTCAGGATCTGTGCAAAGGCAACTTGTTCCTCCTCATTCAACTGCCCAATATGCTGATAATGCTTTTTTGGAACGATCATCGTCTCATAAGGCCATACTGCCCAATAAGGAATAAGCGCTACAAAATGTTCATTTTCCACAATGATACGTTCATTTAGCTCCAGTTCCTGCTTGAGATAATCTCCCAGCAAACTACTACCGTTAGCTTCCCAGTACTCCTTTTGCTTCACCTGTTTCTTCATCACTTCCTGCGGGATACTTTTTTGTGACCAGATCTGACCATGCGGATGCGGATTACTACATCCCATTATAGCTCCCTTATTCTCAAAGATCTGAACATGATTGATTCCAGGTATTGCTCCCAGCTCCTCATACTCTTTCTTCCAAAGTCTTATCACTGTTGTGATCGCTTCCTCTGTCATCAAAGGAAGTGTAAGCGAATGATCGGGTGAAAAACAGACCACTTTACACAAACCGGTCTCGGTCTCCGCTTTTAAGAGACCATCATTGATCGTTTCTTCATCAACATCACTTAGCAATGCAGAAAAGTCATTGACGAAACTATACGTTTCCGTGTATACCGGGTTCTTCTCCCCTCCTGCCCTCGTGTTACCAGGACATAAGTAACATTCAGGATCATGCGTCACCTTTTCAGGCTCTGCTTTTTTATCCTTTTTACCTTGCCATGGGCGTTTCGTACGATGTGGAGATACCAGTATCCATTCTCCCGTTAATATGTTATACCTTCTGTGAGGTTTTGAATTAAATGTATTTTCCATTTTAAACTCTTTTTACTCCGTCACTCACCTTAACTCTGATAGGAGTTAATTCGATGCCGAATTCTGTTTTATAGGCTTCCGAAACTTCCCCTATATACGTATCTATATAATCTTTATGGATAAGGTTGATCGTACAACCACCGAAACCTCCACCCATCATTCTGGATCCAAGAACTTCTTCATGACTTTTAGAGAAATCAACCAGGAAATCGAGTTCTGCACAACTCACTTCATACATATCCTTCAATCCTTTATGAGACTCATACAGGTATTGACCGAATAATTGAAATAATTCATCATGTAATGCATTGGCAGCCATAATCACCCTACCATTTTCCATAGCAGCATAACGTGCTCTCTGATAAGATTTACCCGGAAATTTGTCTTTTAATGCATCAATGACCTCAACCGGGGTTGTGGCAAGGTGATCATACTGTGGATGCACCGCTTTGATAATCTCCATAGCGGTTTCACATTCCTGCCTTCTCACATTATACTGACTCGAAGCCAGGTTATGAGATTTATTGGTGTTTAATAATACCAATTCATAGGGTTCAAGGTCTGCTGTGATATACTCATATTCCAAAGTATCACTGTTTAGTTTAATCAGCTTATTCTTCTTCCCTTTTACTACCGCAAATTGATCCATGATACCACATTTAGTCCCAACGTAATGATGCTCTGCATCACGACTTAGGGTTATGATCTCAAGATCCGAAAGTTTTAATTTGAACAATTCATTGAGTCCTTTAGCAACCCCACTTTCCAGTGCAGCTGAAGAACTGATCCCTGACCCAATCGGTAAATGGCTTTCGATCGAACATTTAAAACCGCCAAGTTTACCCGGACGTAGTTGTTGAATGAAATGAACAACTCCAAGTATATAATTTTCCCATTCCACATCTGAAGGCTTTACATCCGTTAATGAAAATGTAAATTTCTTGTCTACGTTCTTTGAATATACCTCGCATAGATCAGAATCAGTCTTACTGAATTCAAGATTGATCTTCTTGTCTATTGCGGCCGGCAATACAAATCCTCCATTGTAATCGATGTGTTCCCCAATCAGGTTGATTCTTCCGGGAGCAGCGATTGTAACCACTTCCGTTGTTGATAATGTAGCCATTACGATTGTACCTCTTTTAGTTAAAATTTCAGTTAAGTATGTGTTTTATGGGTACAAAAATAATAAACGTATTAATTACGTTTATTATTTTTTTGTAAATTTTACCTCAATTTAACAAAGCGCGATAAATTTACAGTCATGAAATCAGGTTACACAGATCAGTACAACACCAGAAATAAAATGTACGTGGCCACAGACTGTATCGTCTTTGGCTTTGATGAAGATGGACTCAAGCTCCTGTTATTTAAGCGTAAAGTAAAACCTGACGAAGGTAAATGGTCGTTGATAGGTAGCTTTGTTGAACTCGAAGAAGACGTCGACGATGCGGCAAGAAGGGTTCTTAAGGAGATCACAGGACTGGAGGATGTTTTTTTCGAACAATCCTACACCTACGGTAAGGCTGAACGTGACCCAGGATATCGCTGTATCTCAATCGCGCAGTTTGCATTGATCCGTATCAATGATCACGACCGAGAACTCGTAAAGAACTATGGTGCTTCCTGGCATAATATAGAATCGGTTCCACAACTCGTTCTAGATCATGACCGAATGGTACGCGATGCCTTTCAAAAATTAAGAGACCGTGCCCGAAGACGTCCGATCGGATTTGAGCTGCTACCTGAAAAATTCACCATTCCACAACTGCAACAACTTTACGAAGCAATTTATCAGCGTAAACTCGATTCCAGAAATTTCAGAAAGAAAGTGATCTCCTTAAAGGTCCTTGAAAAACTGGAAGAAAAAGACAAAACCTCTTCCAAACGAGGTGCCTACCTCTACAAATTCGATCATGACAACTATCTGAAACTACAGGAATCAGGTATTAACTTCGAGATCTGAGTTAAAAACGGAATAAATAGATACGCGTCGCATTTTGTATATTGCACCGTTTGGATGTACCCGAAAAAACTGTCAGAAGCATGGATCGACTTTCAAAAATAAGTTGCGTATTATACCTCCTACTCGGGTTAACATCACTTATTTGCCGGAGTCAATCGGATGTGCAATTCAGACACTTGAATCAGACAGACGGACTCTCCTATGGAAGAGTTACCAGTATTGTGAGAGAGCTGGATGGTTTTCTTTGGATCGGAACCAAAAACGGATTAAACCGATATGATGGTACAGAAATCCGTATTTATAACAAGACCAACAGTGCAATACAATCAAACGATATTTCCGATCTCCTTATTGACTCCAGACAACGCCTCTGGGTCACCACATTAGGAGGTGGACTTCATCGGTATGATGAAACACTCGATGATTTTATCAGCTATAAGCATAACTTTAAAACTGCAGATGCCTTACCTTCTAACCAGATTAATACCCTTATCGAAGACCATGATGGTCTATTATGGCTTGGAACAGAGAATGGTCTAAGTCGATTTAATCCTGAAAAAGAAGAATTCCGCAATTTCTTCTATATGAAAGGCTCACAGAACACACTTTCCCATAACAGCATCATGGCGCTGACCACTGATGAGAGCGGTCAAATATGGATCGGAACCTTCGGTGGCGGATTGAACAGATTCGACCCGGATACCGAGATTTTTGAAAAGATCATTCCTGAGTCAGAGGTCTTTATCGACTTTATACATTGCCTGACCTTCCTCAATTCGAATGAACTATTGGTAGGTTGTCGTGGCAGTGGATTAGTAGCTTATAATTTGAAAGAACAAAAATTCCATCAACTAAAAACCGATAATGACAATCTGTTTATGGAGGGTGATATTATCAGAGCAATTCAAAAGGATGCAACCAACCGGATCTGGATCGGTTCAGATGGTGCTGGATTATTCCGATTATCCCCAGGACCAGATGACATCTATGAGGTAGAAAACTTCCAGCACAGCCCTCAACAATCCTCATCTATCTCAGGAAATGGAATCTATGATATTTATGTCGATGAAGATGGGACTATATGGATCGGCACCGCCTGGAGCGGAATTAATTTTTTGAACAGCAACCTTAAATATGATTTTTACTATAGTGATTTTAAAGGTGACAATCCATCTCCAGTCTTAAGTATCTACAAAGAACAAGGGCGATTGTTTTTGGGACTTGATGGTGAAGGACTCAGTGTTTATGATTCCTTAAATAAAAATATCCGCAGATTCAACAGTGAGCTTACACAAGGTTTCAAGGGAGATTTTATACAATGTATCACCAAGACATCAAAGGGTACATATTTATTAGGAACCTACACAAATGGCTTTTTGGAATGCAATTTCGAAACCAATAAATTCATATCAATACAACACGAACCGGGCAACCCTCAATCACTTAGCTACAATGATGTACGCAGTATCATCGAAGACCGCTCAGGTAATCTTTGGTTAGGTACCTGGGGAGGTGGGCTGAACTTTAAAAATGGTCAAACCGGAGACTTTAGCAACTACCGGGCAAATCCTGCAAATCCCAATGCTATTTCCAGTGATAATGTAATCGGCATCTTAAAAGATTCAACCGGTCTATGGGTCGCCACTTTTGGCGGTGGCTTAAACCGCTTCGATTTTAAAGACCAGAATTTTAGCGCTTTTAGAAATATAGAAGGAGATTCTCTAAGTATAGCGAGTAACAATATATTAAGCATCTACAAAGATAAAAAGGGAAAGATCTGGATAGGTACTTCCGGAGAAGGCATTAATCGATTCGATCCTGTCAAAAAAAGTTTTGAAAGATTTTCCGGGGAAACGGCACTGCGTTATGCAACGGTAACCGCAATTACACAAGATAACGCTGGCAAGATTTGGTTCAGCACCAAAAAAGGGATATTCAGTTATGACCATGAACATAACACTTTTAATAATTACCCTTATTTACAGGATGAGTATCATATAAATTCAGTCTTTAAAGATCCTTCCGGAAATCTTTATTTTGGTGGAAGTAAAGGTGCGATTGGTTTTGATCCCGCAAAACTCAAATATCACGAAACCCAAAAACCGGTATTGCTCACCGATTTTAAATTATTTAACCGTTCGGTACCCATTGCTAAGGATGGAATATTAACCACTTCTGTTTCTAATACTAAAGAGATCGTTTTGGAACACGATATGAACGTGATAAGTTTCGATTTCACTGCCTTGTCATTTCCGGTATCCTCAAACATGGAATACGCTATTAAACTGGAGAATTTTGACCCAAACTGGAGAAATATCGGCAATAACAGAACTGCTACTTATACCAACCTTTCTCCTGGCACCTATACCTTCAAGGTCAAAAGTCGTGAGAAAGGCAGCTTATGGAGTGAGGGATATACTCAAGTGGACCTTAAAGTAAAATATCCGGTGTGGCTCCGCTGGTGGGCAGTGCTCAGTTATGTACTACTGGCAGTGCTGCTACTTTATCTCTTTCGAAAATACACGATCGCCTGGGAACGTATGAAATCAAATCTTCTACTGGAAAAAATGACCCATGAAAAAGACAATGAATTATCCCTTCAGAAACAACAGTTCTTCACAAACGTTTCTCATGAAATCAGAACACCGGTTACCCTCATTCTAAATTCGGTAAACAGGATTCTGGAAAGCAGCAAAGGAAAATTAAAAAATACTGATCCTTCTACGCTCATCCTGAAAAAGAACAGTGAACACCTGCTACAGTTGGTAAATGAACTCCTGGACTTCAGAAAACTTGAAAATCTGAGTTCACCCATAAAAGTATCCAGAAACGATCTGATTGAACTTTGTAAGGAAATATACTGGTCATTCAATGAGCTTGCTGATAAAAAAGAAATTGAATTCTATTTTGAACAAGACACAGATACCCTTTTCCTCTTTTATGATACTAAACAACTTGAACGGGTTATCTACAATCTACTCTCCAATGCCCTGAAGTTCACCAGAGCCGGAGGAAAGGTAACGGTGAAAGTGAAAGAAGATTCAGAGCACGCCTATATTATTGTAGAAGATACCGGAATGGGTATGAATAAGGAACAACTGGACCGGATATTCGACAGATTTTATCAAACTGAGAATGCTGATAAGATCAAAGAAACCGGATCTGGTCTGGGGCTAAGTATCAGCAAAGAGATCCTGAAATGGCACCAGGCAGGAATTCAGGTAACCAGCGAGCCTGGATGTGGCAGTATATTTACGGTAACATTGAGAAAAGGTAAGGACCATTTTAATCAGGAACTAATGTACCTGGAAAGCACCGGGGAGAAACCCTATAATCTGGTTGATATAACAGGATTCGACCTTCAGGATCCGGATCTTTCAGATTTAAAGGATCAGACCATTCTCCTGGTGGAGGATAATCAGTCAATCCGATTCTATCTAAAACAATTATTGGAACCCCATTGTCACATTCTCGAAGCTGAGAACGGTAAAGAAGGATTGGAAAAAACGCTGACCTTTATGCCGGACCTGGTAATTAGTGATATCATGATGCCATTAATGGACGGTCTTGCTTATACAAAAGCACTTAAATCGGATATGAGAATCAGTCATATTCCGGTAATTCTGCTAACGGCCCGATCCTCCGTAAACCATCAGGCCGAAGCTTTCGAAACCGGTGCCGATGCATTTATCACAAAACCTTTCAATGAGATAATTCTGCAAGCAAGAATAAAGAACATCATTCACAACCGTAAAGAAATTCGAAAGAAATTTGCCGCTGCTTCGGGCATTATCGACTCCCTTACAATAAATAACAGCGACCAGCAATTTCTGGAGAACCTAACGAAGATCATTACAAATCATCTGGATACAGAGGAGCTTTCAGCTACATTTATCGCAAATGAAATGGGAATGAGTCATTCAGTGATCTATAAAAAGATCAAATCATTAACCGGTATGACCCTTGTAGAATATCTTCGGGATTTCAAGCTGAAGGCTGCCCGAGAACTTATTGAAGTTAAAGGGATGAACGTTTCTGAAGCCTGTTTCAGAACCGGTTATACAGACCGAAAATACTTCAGTAAACAATTCAAGAAAAAGTTCGGTAAAAATCCTTCAGAATACATGCAACAGCATTAATAACGCTTAAACTTTTTTAAAGGTCACGCGCCCATTTTAACGAAATCAATTCTCCATACGACCCATTTTTAAAGGGCTTGCGAAAGATCTACGAAAAAACACCCCCTATTTAACGAATTTCTCACCCCTGAATTATTACGCAAACGTTTTAATTGCACTCGTTATGAATATTCCTCAATTATCGGAGTAATTTTTTAATAAATCGACAATTTAGAATAGCATAACATACAATAAACACAATAATTCAAACTAGCTATTACATGAATAAGGATCAACTTCGAAATTTTCGCAAGATGCGAAAGGATCTGCAATGGGCCTTGCTATTTCTTCTGGCACCATTGATTATGCAGGCTCAGGATATTACCGTAACGGGTACTATAACTGAGGCCGCCACAGGAACTCCGTTACCAGGAGTCAATGTTATGGAAATTGGTACATCGAATGGTACCACTACTGACTTTGACGGGAATTATACCCTTAAGACAACTGTCAATGCAATACTGCGGTTTACTTACATCGGTTTTAAACAGGAAGATCGCCCTGCGACCAGCAGCATAATCAATGTTGCACTTGTAGAAGACTCGCAGCAATTGGATGAAGTCGTTGTCATCGGGTACGGAACCACTAAAGTAAAGGATGCTACCGGAGCAATAACTTCTGTTACCGCTGAATCATTCAATAAGGGGAACATCGTTACACCGGAAAACCTTTTAAGTGGACGTGTTGCCGGATTAACGATAAACACAGGTGGGGAACCAGGATCAGGATCCAATATCAGGATCCGTGGTGGTGCTTCTCTGGGAGCTTCCAATGATCCGCTTATTGTGATCAACGGACTGCCGATCGACAATAACACCATCGGTGGCTCTCGGTCGATACTCAGTACCATCAATCCAAATGATATCGATTCATTTACCGTATTGAAAGATGCTTCTGCAACAGCGATCTATGGTTCTCGGGCATCAAACGGGGTGATTTTGATTACCACTAAGAAAGGAACTAAACGCCTGGCTGTGAATCTTGATCTGCAAGCCGGAGTAAATACACTCACCAATACGGTTGATGTATTTTCCGCAGAAGAGTTCAGGGACGTTGTTTCTGAAAATAATCCGGCATTACTACCCCTGTTAGGAAATGCTGATACCGATTGGCAAGAAGAAATGTACCGTACCGGAATCTCTTCTTCACAGAACCTTTCTGTACAGGGATCACTTTTCGAACAGGTTCCCACCCGACTTTCACTGGGTCATACGATTCAGGAAGGTTTGCGGCTAACTTCACAATACGAAAGAAGTACCCTGGGACTAACCATGAATCCTGACTTTTATGACAATCACTTAAAAGTGACATTCAATGCTAATGCAACCTTTGAAAAGAACAGATTTGCCGCAGGTCAGGAAGGTAATGCAATAACCTTTGATCCTACTCAGCCCGTTTATGATGAAAATTCACCCTTTGGCGGATATTTCCAATATTATAATTTAAACAATGACGGAGTTCTGGATATCAATGATCTAACACCAAATGCACCATTCAACCCTGTTGCCCAATTATTACAGACTGAGAGCATCAGTAACGTTCGTAGGTTCTACGGAAATACAAAACTGGACTATAAGTTTCATTTCCTTCCGGAAATGAGTGCGGTGGTCAATGTAGGTTTCGATGAACAGTCTTCCGATGGTTATGTATTGGTTTCAGATGAAAACCCTGTTACACAACCTGACGGAACGTTTCAGGGTTCCCACTCTACCTATGAGAACTATCAACGTAATACCTTGTTCGATGGTTATCTGGCTTACAACAAGGATATCGGGAATTTCAATATCGATGCAACTGCAGGATATTCCTATCAGAAATTTGAAAGCAGTCAATATGTTTCCGGTGAGCTTAGAAATGATCAACCGGATACTGAACCGGTTCTGAACGTGGATACCGACCTGGTATTAATAGGGTTCTTTGCCCGTGCTAATTTATCCTTTGAAGATAAATACCTGCTTACACTATCTTACAGACGTGATGGAACTTCACGTTTTAGCAAAGAGAATCGTTGGGGTAATTTCCCTGCAGCAGCATTTGCATGGAAGCTCAAGGATGAATTCTTCGAAGACTCTGAAACAATTTCCACCTTAAAATTAAGACTGGGATGGGGAATCACCGGACAACAGGACATCGGAAGAACAAATGGTGATCTGTTTCTGGCCCGATATGTTCGTGGGTTACCGGCTTCACAATATCAATTCGGCGATAGTGTAATAGGTATAGGAATACCACAATTTCGTAATGAAGAACTCAAATGGGAAGAGACCTTTACCTATAATGCCGGGGTAGATTTTGGTTTTCACGACGACCGTATAACCGGTTCCGTAGAAGCCTTTTATAAAGAATCAAAGGATCTGCTGGCTAATGCCGCAATATCGGATGGTTCAAACTTCAGCAATTCCGGTTATCAGAACATTGGAAATTTCACTGCAAAGGGTATCGAGTTTACCATAAATGCAGACCTTGTCAAAAATGAAGAGAAAGGCTTTAACTGGAATGTGAACTATAATGCCACACTCATCAGAACCGAGATCAAAAAACTGGCACTTGATCAGGATCAGGAAGTCGGTGGTATCAGTGGTGGTGTTGGAAATACAGCCCAGATCCACCGCGTTGGATATGCACCATTCTCATTCTATGTCTACAAACAGGTTTATGATAATGAAGGTAAACCTATTGAAGGGGGTTATGCCGATCTGAACGGTGATAATCTGATCAATAGCAATGACCGATACATCTTCAAAAAAGGTGCCCCTGATGTAACCATGGGCTTTATGTCAAATATGTCTTATCATGATTTCGATCTTTCATTCAATCTGCGAGCTAACATTGGGAACTATGTATACAACAATGTAAACTCGGCCAGAGCACAATACAATCTCCTTCAGAACAATGCTGTCGTGGCAAACCTGCCCAGTTCAGTGCTGGAAAGCGGATTCACTACCACAGAAGATGTAATCCTGTCTGACTATTATATCGAAAACGCATCCTTCTTGAAAATGGATAATATCACACTGGGTTATACATTCGAAAAAACCTGGAGTGAACGAAGCAGTATTCGCCTTTCCGCAGGTGTACAAAACGTTTTCACGATCACGAACTACAGTGGCCTGGATCCGGAAGTATTTTCAAATGGAATTGATAATACGCTTTACCCCAGACCGAGAACCTTCCTAATAGGAGCAAATGTCAGATTCTAAAATGAAAGTCATGAAACATATTTTTAATATAAAACCATATTATATCCTCGTACTTTGCTGCCTTCTGGCAGGGTGTGTAAACGACCTGGATGTAGAGCCCGGTGATCCGAATACTGTGCTCGATGAAGATTTTTACACCTCACCTGAATCCTACAAGGAAGGACTTGCGGGTGTTTATGCCAACCTGAGTCTTACAGGAACAGATGGAGCAGATAATTCAAATATCAGTGGGTTGGATGCCGGAACGAGTCAGTACGGACGAGGCCTTTGGAATCTTCAGGAGCTCACCACCGACGAAGCGATCTGGTCCTGGGAAAATGATCCGGGTCTGCGTGAATTAAACAGAAACACCTGGACATCAGAGAATGTGATCTTAAGAGGATTCTTTGGAAGAGTGATGACCCAGGTGGCCTTCGGAAATGAATATTTACGTCAGACTACCGAAGACAAACTAAATGAACGAGGGGTTAGTAGTGAACAACAGGCTGAGATCTCCGTCTACAGAGCCGAAGTAAGATTCTTACGTGCTCTGGCCTATTATCACATGATGGACATCTTTGGAAAAGCTCCTTTTGTTACTGAGAACGACCCAGTAGGTGCCTACCAGTCACCTCAATATAACCGTCAGGAACTTTTCGACTATATTGAGAATGAATTACTGGAGATCCTTCCGCAACTTCAAGAACCGTTACAAAATGAATATGCAAGGGCCGACAAAGCTGCTGCATGGATGCTTTTAGCAAAGATCTATTTAAATGCAGAGGTATATACCGGCGTATCCCGATACGCTGATTGCATGGAGTACTGTGAACAAATTATTGGCGCCGGATATGCTTTAAGCGACAACTACAGTTACAATTTTATGGCCGACAATCATACTGCTCCTGCACGCAACGAGATCATATTCCCGATTGTTTCAGATGGTATCACAACCCAAAACTACGGTCCGACTACCGTTGCCATCAACGGACAAGTAGGGTCACAGGAAGCTAATGGAGAACAATTCGGTGTTAATGCCGGAGGCTGGAATGGTGCTATAAGGGTTCCTCAGGAGTTTTCCGAAACCTTTATTTCCGGTAACTATCAAACTGATGACAGAAACACCCTCATCACTGCTGATCGTACAATCAATATACCCGATGTTTCCGACAGAGAGACCGGTTATATAATCGGGAAATGGTTCAATAAGACCAAAGCCGGGAATAACGGATCGGCATTGGAGATCGTAGACACCGATTTCCCGATGTTCAGGCTTGCCGATGTATATCTGATGTACGCAGAAGCAAACCTCAGAGGCGGCGGAGGCTCTTCTTCACTGGCTGTAGATTATATAAATGCCCTCAGAAACAGAGCCCATAACCCGGTTAACATTACCAATAACAGCCTTTCACTGGATCTGGTACTAAACGAACGACTGGTGGAATTACACTGGGAAGGTCACAGACGACAAGATCTCATCCGTTTCAACAGATTTGTGGGGGGAACCTACAATTGGTCTTGGAAGGGAAATGCTCCCGGTGGAATATCGATAGGTCAGAACCGTACCATATTTCCGATCCCAAGTGCAAGTCTTGCTGCAAATCCAAACTTAACTCAAAACGAGGGCTACTAACTAAAAAAACACACACTGATGAAAAAAATAGTCTTAACACTCAGTATAATTATTACCACCTTGTCACTGGGTTCCTGTGATAAGAATGAATCACTTGAATTCACTGCGCAACCCGATCCTGAAGGAGTTCAATTCAGTAATTCCTTCAGTTCAGAATATTTATTATCGGAGGAGTCCGGAACGAACCTTGCCGAACGTTTCTTTTGGAATGAAGTCGATTTTGATGCTCCGGTGAATATTTCCTATGATCTCGAGGCATCTCTCGATGCAGCTTTTGAAACAGTTGAACTCTTAGGTACAACTAATGAGACTAATCTCGCGGTGACCATCGATCAACTTATCGATATGGCTGAAGACCTGGGACTTGATGACGACCCTAATACAACCGATGAGAATGGTTTAGCCAATGACACAGGTGTGATCTATTTCAGACTTCATGCCTATGCCGGAACAGGGGCAGCCAATACCGTAGAGGTCTACTCAGAAGTACAACCTTTAACGGTGAGATTTGTAGAAAAGTCTGATCCAGGTGCAGGATGTCCTTCGATCTATGGTCTTGGTGATGCTCTTACTGATGCGCAATGGAATTGGAATACCAGAATTGAATTTTCATGTGACGGAGAAGTCTATACCGGAAGAGCTACAATGGGAAGCGGAAATTTCAGATTCTTTGAAACCGAAGGTGACTGGGCATCTGGTCTGGGTTACAGCTACTTCACCGAAGAAGGTTTTACAATAGATGCTAATTTGGCTGATTCAGGAGATGGTGATAGTAATTTCACATTTACAGGGACTCCCGGAATCTATGAAATCATTATCGATAACACCAATAAGACCATCACACTGAATGAATCCACCCCGATCTATGCAGTAGGCGATGCAGTTCCAGGCAGCTGGACCTTTGAAGGAGCAGTAACCTTAACTGAAATTTCCCCGTATATCTATGCTGCAAATCTTGATTTCAACAGTGGTATTTTCAGATTTTTCACGATTAACGGCGACTGGGGAAGTGACCTTAAGTATAGCTATTTTGATGATGAGGGTTATACTATTGATTCCAGACTTGCCAGTGCGGAAGATAACGATGGTAATTTTACCTTTGCAGGTGATGCCGGCAATTATACCATGACTATAAACATGATCGAAAAAACACTTACACTTGAATGATTATTTCAGATTTTCATATAGTTAGCTTGTTCATGGATGATGCCGGGAATCCGGCATCATTCTTTGATATCAGCTGACTTACAAACTCTTAAAAACTATGAAAACAATGAGACTCTTAATACTTTTTTTCAGCACAATACTTTTGAGCCATTGCTCCAATAATGAACAACCAAGCACTCCTGATGAAGGTGAGGAACCCGAAACGGAAACACCGGTTGAAGAAAACGAAAAACCAGATTTTTACTACGGAGCGGATCTGTCCTATGTCAATGAAATGGTAGATTGTGGTGCCGAATATAAAGATCAGGACGGTGTTGTAAAAGACCCGTACAAAATCTTCGCTGAAGCAGGTACAAATCTTGTTCGGGTACGATTATGGAACAACCCTGACTGGACTGAATATTCCAATCTGGATGATGTCAAACGTACTATTCGAAAAGCCAAGGAAGAAAACATGAATGTATTACTGGATTTCCATTATTCCGACTCCTGGGCAGATCCGGAAAAACAGGAGATCCCTAAAGCCTGGGAATCCAATATCGATGATACTGAAGCACTCGGAAATCAACTGTATGAATACACCTACTCCACCTTAAAAACCTTAAATGACGAAGGACTTTTACCGGAAATGGTTCAAGTTGGAAATGAGATCAATGGTATGATCCTTCAAAAAGGTGAATTGGAATGGCCTATAAACTGGGAAAGAAATGCCTCCCTGATCAATAAGGGACTTAAAGCGGTTCGTGATATATCCGAAGAACTGGATACAGATATTGAGGTTATGCTTCACATCGCTCAACCGGAGAATGCCTTATGGTGGTTCGAACAAGCAACCGAAAATGGGGTTACCAACTATGACTGGATCGGTTTATCCTATTATCCACTTTGGTCCGAATATGATCTGAATAATGTTGGTACTCCTTTAAAGACCTTGGTCGATACTTACCAAAAACGCCTGATGATCGTGGAAACAGCCTATCCGTTCACCATGGAAAATGCAGACGGCGCTAATAACATACTCGACAATAATGCATTGATCAACGGATACCCGGCATCACCCCAGGGACAGCTCGATTATATGAATAAATTAAAAGAGATCGTAGCCACCAGTGGCGGAGAAGGATTGATCTACTGGGAACCTGCCTGGGTCTCCACTGATTGCAGTACACTTTGGGGTCAGGGGTCTCACTGGGATAATGCAACTATGTTCGATTTCAACAATCAGGCAACAATTGGTCTGAACTATTATAACGCTGCAAAAGATAATTAATATATTATACCCAAAAACCTATGAAGCGAAAATTAGAAAGAATGAAGTATCTGCTTTTCGGAATATGTATAGTGATCTCGATGATGCAGAACTATGCTCAGGAACGAGAGATTATTATACTTGATAAAGATTGGAAATTCAGTAAGGGAGATCCACAGAATGCCTTTCAGGAAAACTTCAATGACGCTTCATGGGAAAAGGTGAATGTTCCACATGACTGGGCGATTTACGGACCTTTTGACAAAGAAATTGACAAACAAACCGTTGCTATTGTACAGAACAAAGAAGAACAGGCAACTGAAAAGACAGGACGTACAGGATCCTTGCCTCATATCGGAACCGGTTGGTACCGCAAAACTTTTGAATTACCCGATCTCAAAGATCAAAAGAAAGTGATTCTTTTCTTTGAAGGTGCCATGAGTGAACCTCAGGTTTATCTAAACGGTAAAAAGGTTGGTGAATGGGCCTATGGTTATGCTTATTTCTATTTTGATGTAACAAAAGACCTCAAACCCGGAAAGAATACACTTGCTGTAAGACTTGAAAACAAGCAATTTGCTTCACGCTGGTATCCCGGGGCCGGACTCTACCGCAAGGTAAGTCTTATCATCAAAGATCCCGTAAGTATCGATCAATGGGGAACTTTTGTTACAACACCGGTTGTTTCTGAGGAAATGGCACAAGTAAATATCAAAACCAAGGTTTCCGGGGAGAACACAACCCTGGTATCCTCCATATATGATGTTGAAGGAAATCTGATCACCCGCGATTCTGCAACTACTGAATTCGGCAATCGTTTCGAACAAAACCTAAAGGTTGACAATCCTTCATTATGGAGCCCTGAAAGTCCATATCGCTATAAGATTGTTTCTGAACTGTATAGTAATGGCAAAAGAACCGATACCTACGAAACCCCATTCGGAATTCGCTCTATCGAATATGATCGAAACAAGGGTTTTGTATTAAATGGCGAGGTGACTAAATTTAAAGGGGTCTGCCTGCATCATGATCTTGGACCACTGGGAAGTGCAATCAATACCTCAGCACTGCGAAGACAACTCACTATTCTTAAAGACATGGGATGTAATGCCATCCGAAGTTCACACAATATGCCTTCCTTCGAACAGCTCGAGCTATGTGATGAAATGGGTTTCCTGTTCTTAGCGGAAAGCTTTGATGAGTGGAAAGTAGCAAAAGTGGAGAATGGTTATAACCGATTCTTTGATGAATATGCGGAAAGGGATGTTGTGAATCTGGTAAGAGCCACCAGAAATCACCCTTCTGTTGTGATGTGGAGTTCCGGAAATGAAGTACCCGACCAATGGGGTAGCGAAGGTGTAAAAAGAGCCAAATGGCTTCAGGATATTTTCCACAGAGAAGATCCTACCCGTCCGGTTACCGTAGGTATGGACCAGGTTAAAGCGACTATGGAATCAGGTTTTGGAGCCATCCTTGACATCCCCGGACTTAATTACCGTGTTCACCTGTATGAAGAAGCCTATGAAAAGTTCCCCCAGGGTCTGATTCTTGGATCTGAAACCGCTTCGACCGTTAGTTCCCGTGGCATCTACAAGTTCCCCGTGGAAAAGGCCAGCATGAAGCAATACGATGATTTTCAGTCGTCCTCCTATGACCTGGAATATTGCAGTTGGTCTAATTTACCTGACGATGATTTTGTATTACAAGATAACAAACCTTGGGTGATCGGCGAATTTGTCTGGACAGGATTCGATTATTTGGGAGAACCCACTCCTTACGATGAGAAATGGCCCTCCAGAAGTTCGTACTTTGGAATATCTGATCTTGCAGGACTTCCTAAAGATCGTTTTTACCTCTATCGCAGCCGATGGAATAAAGAAGAAGAAACCCTTCATATTTTACCACACTGGAACTGGGAAGGTCGTGAAGGTGAAACCACACCGGTATTCGCCTACACGAGTTATCAAAGTGCCGAACTCTTTGTAAATGGCAAAAGTCAGGGTATTCGAAAGAAAAATGATTCAACCCATCAGACCCGATACAGACTTATGTGGATGGATGTAAAATATGAACCGGGAACCCTTAAAGTGATCGCCTATGATAAAAATGGGAAACCCGCCATGGAAAAAGAAGTCACTACTGCCGGGAAACCTTATCAGATCGTATTAGATCCGGACAGAAAAACGATTAAAGCGGATGGAAAAGACATTTCCTTTGTCACTGCCTCTGTGGTTGACAAGAATGGCATCCCCTGCCCCACGGCTACCCATAGCCTAAAGTTCAAAGTCAGTGGAAATGGACACTACCGTGCCGCCTGTAATGGTGATGCAACATCACTTGAACTATTCCATATACCGACAATGAAATTGTTTAGTGGAAAACTGGTCGTTCTGGTACAGTCAGAAGAAGAAGCCGGAACCATGGAACTCAAAGTAAGTGGAAAAGGATTAAAAAGTGCCACTGTAAAAATTAATACTGTTAAATAACACACCTAACAAACACTTTCATAGCGGCCGCCTGATTTCTCAGGCGGCTTTTTTTAGACCTTGCCTTTCATTATATCCTCTGGAAAAACTCCCATACCGAACTTATGAAATGATTTGATCGCACTACGCATTGGCATTTCATAGAATTCACAATCTTCCTCTTTTACGAACCGTAACTCTCCTGCATCCATTTTAGGTGCATCCGGTAAGTAAATGGTCAGATACCCATCCTTATCCTTATCGATCAAAAATCCGATTCGAAAGAATTTATCTTCCCTGAAGATACCCGCACGCCATCTTCGATTCCCAGGTTCCTCTGCCCTATCGAGATATTGGTAACGCAGGCGTTGTAATCCGGGAAAGAAAATATAGAGCTTCTCCTCCACGTTCGAACTCCATTCCCGAACCATACTCCTTTGCAATAAAAGTCCGCCCAAAATACACATAAGAACGAGTACGATAATGCCAACCACCGTTAAGGAAGCTGCCCCCAAAACGGTATGTATACCCGTATAATCCACAATCTTTTGTAGAAAAGGGGTAAGAATCTTTATCGCTTTTCCAACGATAAAGATTATAAGGATCAAAGGGAGTAATAAGAACATCCCTCCAATGATCAGGGCTTGTACGGATTTACCGAATAGTGTCATTTTGCAGTAAGTTTATATAAGGTTTTAAAATGAAATATCCCATTGTATTCTGAATCTACCCTTATTCTCATCTCTCAATGCCGGATTCTCAAGATTGAACCAGGTATAATCGATCGTGAGCTTATTCCGGTGTCCGGAAAAGAACCAGTTGAAAGCCAGACTGTATTCCTCTTCGATCAATCCATCCTGATTTCGATCCGGCTGGTATCTCGCATATCTTCCTGCTAATTCCATCTTCTCAGGGATCCCGTGGATAAGGCCATTCATAAAATAACCGGCCTGTACATAATATCCGGATAATGATCTCGTAGTAAGATTCACATGATCATAGATTTCCTTAAAGTGCAATTCCTGTTGCCAGGAAAAACCACGGTACATAAATGCAGATTCCTGCATCCATTGTTTTATTCGATATTGGTCTTCCTCACCATCTTCATAACCACTTAACTGTCCTCCACCGGATTGCGAAAATCGAGTATAGATTCCTCGGTTCGTAGCTGCACCAACTGCAATAAGACCGGTGAATTCATCATGAAAATCAGTATCTGAACCTATGAAATCCAATTCCCGGCCAAACAGGTTATATTGCAATCTTCCTGCATACATAAAATGACCATCATCATTAGACGTAACTCCACGACCAGTTCCGGTCAAAATCGAAATATGATAGGTCAGGTCAAATGAGGTTTCAGGGAACACCCTTCCGTAGACCTCAACACCCTGCTGCCGATCCAGTGTAAAAGGTCGGTTTATGATCGAACGTTCCAGCATTTGCTGCTTCCCTGAAGAAATACTACGCTCACGCCCGTAATAGGTTTTCCATTGCCCGATCTTGAATTTTAAAAAAGGCCACTTCTCGATCATGATACGAAAATCAAGTAGATTCCCCTGAGACAGCTCATATTCAAAATAATATTTCAACCAGGGTTGATAGGCATGTCCACCAATCTTCAGTCGCGCACGATTTATTTTAAAAACCTCTTTATCTCCACTATTGAAATCTTCATAAGTCAGAGGATTCTGATCATCCGGTGTTGCAAATCGAAATTGTAAGCGTCCTTCAAGATGCAACTGGTACATTCCATCCTTGCTCGTAAATTCGAATCCTTTATTGTAGCGAATTTGGTCCTGTATTTCAACGGTAACACTATCCTGTGCATAAAATGCACGAGTACTAAATATTATCAGGAACAACAGAATGTATCGCATATCAAAATCAAGATGTTAATCTTTTGAGGCGACAGGCCTGGAGCAATTCCTATCTGAAAAAGAACAAGGAATAATCATTTAGCATGATACCCAGTTCTTATATAAAAATAGAGAATATTCTTTAATGATTGATAATCAACGTTTTAATTTGTAAATTTAAATCAGCAACCCATTAATATACTCAAGGTGAAAATACAGTCGCATATTACAATACCACTTCTGCTGCTACTCTTGTTTTCTGCCTGTTCAACCTCGGTTAAAGAGAAAAATTCAGAAACTTCTGCTACCATTGAAACCATTGAAAACGGAAGGAAAAATTACAAAACCTATTGTAATCCGATCGATATCGATTATTCGTACATGTCGCATTACCGGGCAAATAATAATGTTTCCTATCGTTCCGGCGCAGACCCCGCTGTCGTAAATTTCAAGGGAAAATATTATATGTTTGTCACTCGTTCACATGGTTACTGGGTTTCAGATGATATGAGCAACTGGAATTTTATAAGACCCCAAAGTTGGTATTTCAATGGTTCAAATGCTCCTGCGGCGGCGGTCAAAGACGGTAAGATCATCGTATTGGGTGACCCCTCCGGACGGGGAGCAGTGATCGAAACTGATGATCCGGATCTCGGTAACTGGACAACGAACTTTGCTGTGATCAATATGCCCAATGGCGTTCAGGACCCTGATTTGTTTGTCGATGATGATGGGAAAGTTTATCTGTATGAAGAATCTTCTAACGTTTTTCCAATTCATGGAATAGAACTCGATCCTGAGAATTATTATGTCCCAATTGGAGAACAGAAGGATCTCTTTAATTTAAAACCCGATGAACATGGATGGGAACGTTTTGGCCAGGATCACAGATCAGACATTGATCCATTTATCGAAGGACCTTGGATGGTAAAACATGGTGACACCTATTATCTGGAATATGGAGCACCCGGAACACAATGGAATGTCTATGCCGATGGAGTATACACATCAAATAATCCTCTGGGGCCTTTTAACTACGCACCATACAATCCGATTTCTTATAAGCCTGGAGGATTTCTGAAAGGATCCGGCCATGGAAGTACCGTAAAAGACAATAACGGCAATTTCTGGCATTTTTCAACCATGGCGATTTCTGTCAATTATAAATTTGAAAGACGACTGGGTATGTATCCCGCAGGTTTTGAAGATGACGGACAGATGTATGTGAATACCGCATATGGAGACTACCCACATTACCTGCCCGACCATACAGTTTCTGATCACAAGGAACGATTTACCGGTTGGATGTTACTATCCTACCATAAACCCGTTAAAACAAATTCACCGCTTGTTGAAAAAGACATCAATGTTGTGGATGAAAGTGAAGGCGGTTATATGCAGGAACAGATCCGGGGATTTGAGATAGAAAAGATAAATGATGAAGAAATACGATCCTATTGGGTATCTGCGACGAACAATGATTCCATTTTCGTTGAGATCGACCTTAAAAAACCGATGGGTGTAAGCGCCGTTCAGATCAACTTTCAGGATTTCAACAGCGAAATCTTTGGAAGACCCGATACCTTAAAACAACGATTTACTATTGATGCCTCTTCCGATGGCAAAGAATGGCGTACTATCGCAGATCTATCCAAAAACGATCGTGATATGCCTCACGGATATATCGAATTAGAAAAAGAAGAGGAAGCGCGATTTATAAGATACAATCATGTATCCTGTACCAATACATACCTCGCCATATCTGAATTCAGAATTTTTGGGAAAGGCAAGGAATCACCTCCTGAAACGCCTGGAAATTTTACTGCCGGCCGACAAAGTGATCGCAGAAATTGTGACCTAACCTGGGATGCTGTGGAAGGGGCAACAGGATATACCCTTTACTGGGGAATAGCAAAAGACCGACTCAACTTAAATGTGCTGATCTATGACGAACCCGATTATGAACTCAGAGCACTAACCACAGACCAGGGATATTACTATCAGGTAGAGGCATTTAACGAGAACGGACTCTCAGAACGGAGTGAAATACTTTATACGGAATAGGGTTTATGAACAACTGATCAGTGACCTATGTTTAAAGCCCCGGCCTTGTATACCGGGGCTTTATTACTTCTAGTCCATAAGCTGCCTGATCACGCGTGCCTCAGGAATAGCCGGATACATCGTTTCTTGCCTCAGATCGATCATTATCTTGGTGAGCGTAAAATCATCCAATTCATTCAGATAGATATCCAGTGCCATCATATTTCCGATAGGGTACATTATACTACCTGATTCACTTGCTGCCTTGCAACTTCTGCAGCCTCAACCATCGTTTTTAAGGCAGCTATGGTTTCTTCCCAACCTCTGGTCTTTAAACCGCAGTCAGGATTCACCCATATACGTTCTGCCGGAATATAGGTTTCCGCCTTTGATAACAGACTGACCATCTCCTCTTTGGTCGGAATTCTTGGCGAATGAATATCATAGACACCTGGTCCTATTTCATTGGGATATTGAAAGTTCGCGAAAGCATCCAACAGTTCCATCTGAGATCTGGAACACTCAATAGTAATGACATCTGCATCCATTTCAGCGATCCATTCTATAATATCATTAAAATCGGAATAACACATGTGCGTATGTATTTGGGTTGCATCTGAAACCCCACAGGAAGCGATCCTGAATGCCCATACGGCCCACTTTAAATAATGGTCTTGCGCTCCCTTTCGGAGAGGAAGTCCTTCACGTATCGCAGGTTCATCGATCTGAATGATCCTTATTCCAGCAGCTTCCAGATCGGAAACTTCTTCTCTTATCGCAGCTGCGATTTCGAGGCAGGTTTCATTTCGAGGCTGGTCATCGCGAACAAATGACCATTGTAAAATAGTAACCGGTCCGGTAAGCATACCCTTTACATGCTTCGAGGTCAAAGAAGCAGCATAAACAGACCAGGCTACAGTCATCGCATTCGATCTAGAAACCTCGCCATAGATAATTGGTGGTTTCACGCAACGACTGCCGTAACTCTGCACCCATCCATTCGATGTGAACGTAAAACCGTTGAGCATTTCCCCGAAATACTCCACCATATCATTTCTTTCAAATTCACCGTGTACCAAAACATCCAACCCGATTTCCTCCTGCAGCGTAATAGTACTTTGTATGGCACTTTTCATTCGCGCTTCATACTCAGCATTTGTCAGTACACCTTTTTTCCATTCCGAACGTAGTGCCCTAACCTCCATGGTCTGAGGAAATGACCCGATCGTCGTTGTAGGGAACAGCGGTAATTGCAATCGTTCTTTTTGAAGCAAAGCTCGTTTTGAATAGGGATGATCTCTATATCCATCTTTGAGGGATAATTTCGCTAAGAATGCATTTTTACCGGATTCCGCTTCTAAGAACGAAGACCTTCTTTCATGAATTTCCTTATTTTTTTTGAAGATCTCAATTACCCCTTGCTCATTGGATTGAAATAAAAGCTTGAGGTCGGCAAGTTCGGAAAGCTTTTGTCTTGCGAAAGATAACCAGGTACGCACTTCCGGATGGAGCCTGCTCCCTTCCCGCTCAGTCTCAAGATCTACAGGAGCGTGCAGTAAAGAACAGGAAGATGCGATCATCAACCTTTCCTCAGGCAATATTTCTGCTGCCCGTTTCATAAGTGCCAGTGAATCTTTATAATTATTCTTCCAGATATTTCTACCATCTACGACTCCGAGAGACAGATAGGTGTTTGAAGCTACAACACTCAGAACAGCCTCTAATTGCTCCGGCGCCCTCACCAGATCGATATGGAATCCGGCCACAGGTAAGGAGAGTACTAAAGAGGTGTTATCAAGCAACCCATCGAAATAGGTTGTGAGTAAAATTTTAAGATTAGGACATTCCCGGACCAATTGCGCATAAACGCGCTTATAAACTTCTTTTAACTCTTCATCGATATCGGTCACCAGATACGGCTCATCGATCTGGATCCATTCTGCACCAGCCTGTTCAAGTTCCTTTAAGATCGCAACATACTCCGGCAGCAATCTATCGATCAGGTCCATTCGGTTGAATTCCGTCTCCTTTTCTTTTCCTAACCATAGAAAGGTTACCGGACCTACCAGCACTGGCTTGGTAATAATACCTAATTTCTTGGCTTCGAGGAATTCTTGTAATACCTTGGAATTCCCGACTCTAAATTGCTGATCTATCACGAATTCAGGCACCAGATAATGATAGTTTGTATCAAACCATTTGGTCATTTCCAGAGCGGTGATATCGTAACCGTTTTTTTGATAACCTCTTGCCATTGCAAAGTAAAGTTCCATGGAATCAAGATCGCTAAGGTCTCTAAATCGCCTGGGAATAACGCCTAACATGAGTGACAGATCAAGCACCTGATCATAGAAGGAAAAATCGTTGGAAGGAATGAGATCGATCCCACTGTCCTTTTGCGTCTTCCAATTCATTTCACGCAGCTGAAGTCCGTTCTTCTTTAACTCTTCAAGCGTGATCTTACCTGCCCAGAAACTCTCGCAGGCTCTTTTCAATTCCCGGTTAGCCCCGATCCTGGGGTAACCTAGATTGTTTGTTAGCATAACATCGCTTTTAATAAATTAATAATTCGTTAAAAGCTCTTTTGCCTGATTTCACAATGCTTTAGAAACTTTAAGATTGAACAGGACACACTGATCCGGAGATATATTCAACCAATAGCCTCAAACCGCGAAAGCATTGTCAACCGGATAAAGGCAGGTCTCCTGACTGGTAACATCTGCTTCTTCCTTCCCATGATTTTTCACAGTGGATTCTATTGAAGCGGATTTTGGTTTGTTACATCACAGTTGCGCGACAGTTCGTGATTCTCACACGATTCCCTTTTCATACCGACCACGGCCGGTAACCTTTCCCATTTGAAAGAAATTAAGTAAAGAACTCGTAGCAAAAGTAATTATTAAAGATGATTCAAAATGAGCAATCGAGAAATAAAAATTCAAGGTCTTAAAAAAACTTTACAGTCGAACCATAAAAGGCACATCTATCGATCGACAGCCTCTTTAGTTATCTTTTGAATAAAAAGATCGATCTCATCGGAGACAGATTCATTTTCTATCGTATGAAGATCGGCGATATAATTCATACCCAGGTATTCTGCAATGGCCTTAAACGGTATCCAGAAATCTTCACCCAGATTTCCTCCGTTCGAAGAGGTAACCACTCCCATATTCTTTCCTCTTAGCTGACGTCCCAGTTCTTTATGAATCTTGAGGAGATCAGTCAATCGATCGATGAATACTTTCAATCGTCCACTCATTGCGTACCAATAGACCGGGGTGGCGAAAATGATGGTATCGTAGGTGATGATCTGCTCCATCAGGTTCAGGAAATCATCATTCCTATAGCGGTGCTCATAATTATAATGCTCGATATGAACATCATTTAGAAATATAAGACTCCATCGTGTTCGGGTTGCAATGTCTTTTACCAATCTGGCAGTATCGCCCTCCTTTCGGGAACTACCTGCAATTATTACTGTATTTTCAGGTGATGCCATAATGCTCAGGAGATAGGCCTTTCAGCTACGATTCGCAGGCGTTTATAATCTGCATACCATTTACCCTCCACCAGACATCTCTCTTTCAGATCATCCTGCACCTGATTCATAATGGCTATCCTGTCTTTAGCATTTACACCGACAAAAAAACCATCTGCAAACATCGTAAGCCAGTCAGTTATCCCGCTTTCTTCGGCAGCCAAAAGCGTGGGACGATCGAAGTGTTGAGCCAATTTAATCCTGAAACCCGCATCCTCCAGAATTGCAGCGTAAACCGCAATCGAAGGAAAAAACCATTGTTCATGAGCTGCTTGCTTGTGGTAGCCGTATTTAGCAAGAATTTTACGCAAAGATTCTATAATAGCCTGCACATTTCCTTTTCCTCCCATTTCCAAAACAAGTCTGCCACCGGGATTTAGACAATTGAACATTGAAACTGCTGCACCGCGAGAATCCAGAACCCAATGCAAAGCGGCATTCGAAAAAACTGCATCAAACTTTTCTTGAAATTTCAGATCTGAAGCATCCATAACTTCGAAACGCAATTGAGGAAATCTGATACGCGCATCCATAATCATAGTTTCCGAGCTATCGATTCCTACCGTGGAACTTCCGAATGATGCGATCTGTGAGGTAAGCTGTCCACTACCGCAACCAACATCCAGGATATGTTCACCATTTTTCGGTTCGAGTAATTCGATCAGACTATTGCCATAGTCATAAACAAACGAATGTTTATCGTTATATAGATCAGGATTCCATGTTTCGGTTGCTTTCATGATAATTTTCTGAATTTACGTGTAATGATTATCATGTTTAAAAATACAACAATTAAAAATAGGTTGGGTGGAGCAGCGGTGAAGAAGAAAGCAGTTACCAGTTTTCTGAATTCTGTTTTTCAGAATACCATAAAATAAAAAACCTCATCGAATTGATGAGGTTTTATTAAAGGTTGTGGGCGATACTGGATTCGAACCAGTGACCCCCTGCTTGTAAGGCAGGTGCTCTGAACCAGCTGAGCTAATCGCCCTTTATGCTTTCGATATCTTTGCCTGATAGCGGGTGCAAATATAACACTATTTTCAATCTTGCAAAGATAAAAATGAACTTTCAATACATTTAACCTTTCGGCTTACTTTCCCTTTTCAAAGAAAAAACCTCATCCTTTCGATGAGGTTTTAAGGTGGTGGGCGATACTGGATTCGAACCAGTGACCCCCTGCTTGTAAGGCAGGTGCTCTGAACCAGCTGAGCTAATCGCCCCTTTTGCGATCGACATATTTGCCTGATTGCGGATGCAAATATAGAACAGTTTTTTAACCCTGCAAAGTATAAAACAAAAAAAATCAAACTATTTCTGCAACCACGAAGGTACTCCCCCCCACAAATATCATATCCTCTGGAGAAGCGTTATTTCTGGCAGCTTCCAAAGCTATTGGAACTGAAGGAAATACCGATCCCTGCAATCCATATGATTCAGCCTTCGCAGCGAATTCGGATGCAGGAAGTGCTCTTGGAATTTCTGGTTCCGTGAAGTAATAAATTGCATTTTTCGGTAAAAGTGGTAACAGGGTACTCAAATTTTTCTCTTTAACCACCCCCAATACCATATGCAGGCGATCATATTTCTGTGCTGCGATCTGACGGGTCACCACTTTTAACCCTTCAGTATTATGGGCCGTATCACAAATGATCAGCGGACTCTCTCCAAGTTGTTGCCACCTGCCTAACAATCCTGTATTATTTACGGTATTTAGCAACCCTTTCTTAATGGCAGACTCACTTATTTTAAAGGTTCTTAAATTCCGAATGGCGGAAACTACAGTTCGAACATTAAGTTCCTGATAAAAACCGATAAGATCACTTTTAAGATCGGTTTGATAGTCCCATGCTTTGATCAGTGGAGCATTCATGGTCTTGGCGATATTTTCGAAAACCGGCAAGGTCTCTTCCTGAAACTCACCAATCACCACCGGAACGCCTTTCTTTATAATCCCCGCTTTCTCTGCAGCGATTTTCTCTAAAGTATCACCCAGAATATCCGTATGATCTAATCCGATATTTGTAATCACTGAAAGTTCCGGAGTAATAATATTGGTAGAATCCAGTCTTCCTCCCAAACCGACCTCTATCACAGCAACATCAACCTCTTGTTCGGCAAACCATGCAAATGCCATCCCAACAGTCATCTCAAAAAAAGAAACTCCAAGATTCTCAAGAAAATCTTTATGTTTTTCAATAAAATCAACTACATAAGTTTCACTTACAGGTACACCATCAATCCGAATACGTTCACGAAAATCCTTTAAATGAGGAGAAGTATATAAACCTGTTTTGTAACCGGCTTCCTGTAGAATGGAAGCGATCATATGACTGGTAGACCCTTTTCCGTTGGTCCCAGCCACGTGTACCGACTTAAATTTTTGTTGCGGATCATCGAGATGCCCTGCAAATTCAATGGTATTAGAAAGCTTCGGTCTAAAAGCAGACTTCCCCACTTTCTGATACATCGGTAACTGCCGGAACATCCAGCCTACCGTTTCATCATAAGTCATTTTTATTCCCCTAATTTGAAGTTAACCACTACGAATCCGATTTGCCTGGCAGGGGCATTGGCATCAGAATTCCATCGATAGGAACGTGCAGTCTTTTCAGCAGCCTCCTTTAAACATTGAGCGGTATTGGTCGAACCTTTAACACCCGGAGTTGCATTCACCACATTACCATTCCGATCAACTTCGATCTTAACCACAACTCTCCCTGATTCATTACAATCCTGAACGAACTTATCACCGGAAACCAGATTTCTACCATTCAATCCATATCCGACACCTCCGGATCCGGTTCCAGGGCTACCGAAATAACTACTGGCATAAGGATCTCCATTTAACTGGCCTTTATCGCCGGGTTTGCCATCATCACCTTCGCTACCTGTCGCTGTTCCATCCGATTTATTAAGCCCTCCCATCATGGCGTCGAGCTTTCGTTTCTTCGCTTCCTGCTCCTGACGGACACGCTCTTCTTCTGCTTTGCGCTCGGCTTCTTTACGAGCCTCTTCAGCTTTACGTTCTCGCTCGAGTCGTTCAGCTTCAGCCTCTGCCTTGCGCCTTGCATCTTCTATTTTCTTCTTCTCCTCTTCTGCTTTTTTGATCGCAATGGCCTCCTCATTATCCTGAGTAATTACCTTTTCAGCCTTCTCTGCGGTCTCCTGAGGTTCGGGCTCTGCCGGGGTTGGCGGAGTCACTTCCTTCACTTCCTGAGGTTGTTCCTTAATGGGCTTATTTACCGGTTCACTTTTTATCTTTTCCTTGGGTTGTACTGTACCACTTCCAAAGTTGGTGGTTCCAAAATTAACCGAGATACCGGATTCCAGTGGCGGATCTAAATAGGACAAACCTACATAAAACAATAACAATATCAATCCGCTGATAAGAATGCTTGTCAGGGTGAATGATTTACGTTTATGTCTGGTATCCAGTAATGACATATTATTTCGGTCGAACCGCGAGTATTACTTTATAATTATTCTGATTTGCGATATCCATTACATGAACGGCATTATCGATCGGAACACTTTTTTCCGCTCTTAGAATAATGGTAGGTTTTTCCACATTATTCAGGCGGCGTTTCAATTCTGTCTCAAGGAATTCTTCCTTGACTTTGACGTTATCAACAAAGAAATCCAGGTTCTTATCGATACTTACTGAAACGTTCTGTGTATTGGTTGATTTCCCTTTAGCCTTCGGCAAGAGCAGATCCAATGCATTAGGAGCATTAGAAGTAAGCATGAAGAATACCAGTAACAAGAACACGATATCCGTCATGGAACTCATACTGAATTCCGGAGAAACCTTATTTCTTCCTTTAAGTTTCATTATTGTAAAGCATTAGGTTAAATACAATACAGAAAAATTCCTGTGCAAAGCTTTAAACAGCCAGGTTATCAGATCGGTTCGTTCAACAGATCCAGGAATTCAACCGCATGGGCTTCCATATTATGCACTACCTTTTCGGTACGTACCACCAGGTGATTATAACCGATATAGGCAATGATCCCAACGACCAAACCAGCAACGGTTGTGGTCATCGCGGTATAAATACCACTTGCCAACTGCCCCATCTCAGCCTGACCACCACTGGTAGCCATTTGATGAAAGGCAATAATCATACCGATCACAGTTCCGAGGAATCCGATCATCGGAGCAGCACCGGCTACAGTCGCCAGAATACTGACATTCTTTTCGAGTTTATAAACTTCGAGTGTCCCGGCATTCTCAATAGCTTTATTGATATCTTCTAACGGCTTTCCGATACGTGAAATACCTTTTTCAGTTAGTCTCGCAACCGGCGAATCGGTTTGAGCACAAAGTATCTTAGCCGATTCAAGCTTACCGTTAGATACATGGTCTTTGATTTGGTTCATGAAATTCTTATCGATCCTGGATGCCGCCTTGATCGCGAAGATGCGCTCAAAGTAAATATACAGTGCAACAAAGAGCAATACGAAGAGAATAAGTATTATAACAATACTTCCGGTTCCCCCGTTAACGATCAAATCGACAACTGATAACGTCTTCTCTTCCGTCAGAATTTCATCTACTACCTCCTGTGAGGCTTCTTGGAATAGTAACATAGGTGTATAAATAGGTTAAAACTTAATAACGCTAAAAGATATTAAAAATTATGCATTCAGGATGAAATTACGTATCATGATAAAGGCGATACCTCCTCCCATGAATCCGGCAAAGGCAAGCCAGCTGATCTTTTTGAGATACCAGAAGAAATCGATCTTTTCCATTCCCATAGCAACAACACCTGCTGCAGACCCAATGATCAACATACTTCCACCAGTTCCAGCTGAATAGGCGATAAAGTGCCAAACCGGATCATCAATACCTGCAGAGAACATACCCATACTGGCTGCAACCAATGGTACATTATCGATAACCGCCGAACCAACTCCAAGGAAGAGTACCACAAGATCAGAAACTTTTTCACCCATAGATTCGGTACCCAGCATCGGCATCATATTTTCAAGTCCTTCTGCAAAATGGAATAACATACCTAAAGATTCCAGTGCCGCTACAGCCATTAAAATCCCCAGAAAGAATAAGATACTCGGCAACTCAATTCTCGAAAGTGAATGATGCACCGGACTATGGTGTCCTTGTGTATCGGCAGATTCGTCATCGATATGCACTTCAGAAAGACTGAATTTAGAACGGCTGTAAATTTCAGCGAATGTTGCAACTAATGCGAGTGAAAGCATCATACCTACATAAGGTGGCAAATGTGTTATGGTTTTAAAGATCGGCACGAAAACGATCGATCCCAATCCCAGGTATAGCATTCTGGAACCATATTTAGATGCGGGTGCTTCACTACTGAAATCACCTTCGATACTTCCTTTAAATATAGGAAGACGAGAAGCGATAAAAGTTGGCAATGCCATACAGAATATAGAAGGCACAAACACGTGTTCCACAAGTTGAGCAGTAGTAACTTTATTTCCAATCCACAGCATCGTAGTGGTTACGTCACCGATCGGCGACCAGGCTCCACCTGCATTTGCAGCGATGATAATCATACCTGCAAACCACAAACGAAGTTCTCTGTCACTCAATACCTTTTGAAGAATGGTAATCAGCACGATGGTCGCTGTCAGGTTGTCAATAATTGCAGAAAGCACAAAACCAAGGATACTGAAGATCCAAAGTAACGTACGTTTATTACGGGTTTTGATATAACCTTTGATAGTGGCAAATCCGTCAAAATAATCGATGATCTCAACGATGGTCATCGCTCCGATTAGGAAGACCAGAATTTCGGCGGTTTTACCCAGATGATGCAGTAAAATTTCATCCAGATGTGTCGGTTCGAGCTCTCTCAATTCGGTGTTAACTTCGAACACTGACATATGATTCAGGGCGATCACAGCCCATAAAAGAGCCATCATTGAAAGAGCGGGGATAAGTTTATCTATCTTTAAATTATGCTCTAAGGTGATGGCCAGATAACCTAAAACAAATAAAATAATAATTATGGTTTCCATAGAGTTCTGTTAGTTTCGTCTAAATTAGTTGTTTTAACGCGATTTCAAAAGCAGTACTACTAATATTTGTTTTAGCACCGCTGTGATTAAATGTATTTTGAAGGGCTCTTCTGATTGTATTTGAGGTATCTGCAAATATGGCCTCATCTGACATTTCTACCTTACGTTCCATAAAATATGCAAAAACCCGTGCCATACCACAATTGGATATGAAGTCAGGGATGAGACTGATCTGCTTATCGGTATATTCCATGATATCTCCGAAAAAGATTTCCTTATCTGCGAAAGGCACATTAGCCCCGCAACTCACCACTTCCAATCCGGCATCGATCAGTCTTCCGATCTGTTCCCGGGTGATAAGTCGTGATGCCGCGCAAGGTGCAAAGACTTCCGCGTTGAGATCCCAAATCCTCTCATTCATCTCTTCAAACGGAATCAGGTTCGGAGCATCCAGCGTATTACCCTTCTTATTGAGATATAACTCCCGAATCTCCTCAAATGTAAATCCGTCGGTATTGATTAGTCCGCCAACCACATCGATGATTCCGATCACCTTTGCTCCCATTTGAGACAAATAGAAGGCAGCTGCCGCACCAACATTACCGAAGCCTTGTATGATTGTTCTCTTTCCTTTGACCGTACCACCATAGATATCATAAAAGTATCGAACAGCTTCTGCCACTCCATATCCGGTTACCATATCAGCAACGGTATATTTTCTAGCTATGTTTGGAGAAAACGTATCATTCTCGAGAACTTTGATCACCCCCTGTCGCAACTGACCAATCCTATTGATCTTATCAGCTTCTGTAGGTTTAAAATGGCCGTTAAACACCCCTTCCTGAGGGTGCCAAACCCCGCATTCTTCGGTGATCGGTATTACTTCATGGATCTCATCAACATTGAGATCTCCACCAGTACCATAATAACTTTTAAGGAGTGGGGAAACAGCCTTATACCAACGTTCCAGCACCCCCTTTTTTCGGGGATCCTTAGGATCAAAATTGATCCCAGATTTCGCCCCACCTATCGCAGGTCCTGAAACGGTGAACTTCACTTCCATAGTCTTGGCCAGCGATAACACCTCGTTCATATCAAGTCCTTTTCTCATTCTGGTACCACCACCTGCAGCGCCACCACGTAAGGAATTGATAACTGCCCAGCCTTCAGCTTCAGTTTCGGGGTCTTTCCAATAAAACACTATTTCGGGAGATTTTTCCTCGTATTGTGTAAGAAGTTCTTTCATTCCTAATTTTAAATGTTCACAAATATAAAAAACTAAGTCAGCAAGGATGTTAAAATCGAAAGAATTCAACAGGAATGTTCGAGAGGTAAAACGATTTTATCAAAAGTGACGGTACCAGACAGCACAATCCTGATTCTGACATGTGGCGCGATCAGTGCTTCTGTATCGCGGATAGTTTTGCAGACACAAAACAATCTCAACCAATCATCAGATCGCTTTTGCAGCGTTTTTAGTATTCTTTTTATCTAATTGGCGTAAAATAAACACCGCTGCTGTGATCATGAGATGCCCCGGTAACACTTTTCAAGCAGTTTATCTCATTGCGCATTTTCAAAACACCCAGCAGCCCAAAGATGAGCGCCTCCTTATATTCCAGTACCAGACGATCCGGGATTTCAAGATCAGCATCGGTATGGGCAGTGATCTCTTTCATCAGAAAATCATTCATCGCTCCACCACCAGTAACCAGTACTTTGGTACCCACAGAAAATACACTCCCGATCTGCTCAGCGATATGCGCCACCCAGGTACGTAAATGATCGGCCGGCTCCATCTCATATTTTTCGAAGATCGGTAATACATGTTGTGACACCCATTCCATCCCCAATGATTTTGGCGGAGACTCCCTGTAAAAATCCAAAGCATCCAATTCCAATTTCAAGGATTCATTGACCGATCCGGAAGCCGCCATTTTACCCCGGTCATCATAATTCTCCCCCAGAAGGGTTGCAAAATGATTCATCACTGTATTCACCGCACATATATCGTAAGCAATTCGCGTACCAGTCGGATCCTCCATTGAAACATTAGCGAAACCTCCAAGATTCAAACAATAATCATAATTCCCAAATAAAAGCTTATCCCCGATCGGTACTAAAGGAGCTCCCTGTCCGCCTAACATAACATCGGCCACCCTGAAATCACATACCACAGGTAAGCCTGCAACATCAGCGATCGCGGGAAGATTTCCGATCTGTAAGGTTAGTTTTTTCTGCGGTTGATGGAGCACCGTATGCCCATGCGAGGCGACAAAATCGATATCATCTAAATTATTCCGATTGACAAAATCGCTGATCACATTTCCGAGAAACTCCGTATACCGCTGGTTCAACAGTAGTAACTGGTCTCTGCTCAGATCCATGGCACCGCGGAGCGCCTCAAACCAGTCCTGTGGATAAGGTACTGTTTCACAGACACCTAATTTAAATTCCCATGATTCTCTTTTTCGAAATTCTATTTGCGCCAGGTCCATTCCGTCTAATGAGGTCCCCGACATAACACCAATGACTTTATATATAGCTGTTTCCATTATGGTAAAAATAATGAAGATCGATTGAAAAAATTGCAATAAAAATTTATCTTTAAGCGCTTTTTTTAAAAATATATCAAAATAACTATGGACTACAACTTATCTGAAGAACATCTTATGATACAGCAGGCAGCACGTGATTTTGCACAAAATGAGCTATTGCCTGGCGTGATCGAACGAGATGAAAAACAAGAATTTCCGGCAGCACAGGTTAAAATGATGGGAGAACTGGGATTTTTGGGAATGATGGTATCGGAAGAATATGGAGGAAGCGGCATGGACACCCTTGCATATGTTCTCGCCATGGAGGAGATCGCAAAGGTCGACGCTTCGGCAGCAGTAATCATGAGTGTAAATAACTCATTGGTCTGTTGGGGACTTGAACACTTCGGCTCGGAAGAACAGAAACAAAAATATCTGAAACCCCTCGCAAAAGGTGAAATCATCGGCGCATTTTGCCTTTCTGAACCAGAAGCCGGTAGTGATGCCACTTCTCAAAAAACGACTGCAATCGACCAAGGTGATCATTACCTCCTGAACGGAACCAAGAATTGGATCACCAATGGTGGGACTGCAGATGTTTACCTGGTGATCGCACAAACTTATCCTGAAAAAGGGCATAAAGGTATCAACGCACTTATCGTCGAAAAAGGTATGGCCGGATTTGAACTGGGGCCGAAAGAACAGAAACTCGGAATCAGAGGAAGTGACACGCATTCACTCATGTTTACCGACGTCAAGGTTCCTAAGGATAATAGAATTGGCGAAGATGGATTCGGATTCAAATTTGCTATGAAAACCCTGGCAGGAGGGCGAATTGGTATTGCCTCCCAGGCTTTAGGTATCGCTGCCGGTGCTTATGAACTGGCACGGGATTATTCTAAAGTTCGTAAAGCCTTCGGCACTGAGATCTGCAATCATCAAGCTATCGCTTTTAAGCTTGCCGATATGCTAACCCAGATCGAAGCAGCCCGACACCTTGTACACAAAGCAGCATGGGACAAAGACCAAGACAACAATTATGACACCTCCGGAGCTATGGCAAAGTTATATGCCTCACAAGTGGCTATGGACACCAGTATAGAAGCCGTGCAAATTCACGGAGGGAACGGATACGTAAAAGAATATCATGTAGAACGCATGATGCGTGATGCCAAGATCACGCAGATCTATGAAGGAACTTCAGAAATTCAGAAGATCGTAATTTCACGGAGCCTGTTAAGAGATTAACAATAACAATCACTACTAAAACTACTTAAAGGAAAGACCGGAACAAATTATCAGTTCCGGTCTTCTTTTGCAAGAAATTCTGTCAAAAGCCGGATATCACTCTTTGACGTCAGATCGGGAACTTTTTCAGATACCGGAACACCGTACATCTCTCCATTTTTCCCTGCCACCATATTCAACACGGCTGTCGGCAACTCCTTTTCATTCCTGACAGGATTAACGGGACAATGTTCCAAATACGCGTAAATATCCTTACCGGAAAAGCGAAAGATATTCATACTCACCCTAACCTTACCGTGATCATCACGATACGTATCAACGATCGAGGGTTCAGGTTTTTCCAAAATATCGATCAGACGATGTTCATGATCGAACTTCATAACTGCAAATCCTGAAATCCTTTCTTTATCGAAACCGAGTGCATCCCGATCATAAGCGATCAGGGCATTATCGTAATCAGTCTCAAGCATTACCCTCAGCACATGTTCCGAATAAAGATTATCACTGTTACACACACTGAAAAACGTTTCACAAAGCTCCGGATATTGTTGAAGGCACTGAAATAGGGCATCTGCAGTGCCGAAAGGCTTCTCTCTGCCCTGAGGTATGAATTGGGTTGCAAAATGAATTTTTACACCATTATATATATTATCCCTGACTGATCCGCCAAACCGTTCATGAAACAAGACGGCATCTTCACCGGTCACCAGAATGATATTCTTATAGCCTGCTTTAACAGCATTCTTTATCAGATAATCCAAAAGAGAATTTCCGGAATCTCCCAGCGGTATAAGTCCCTTACTTATTGAATTTGCCTTTTTGATGGTTTCCGGATCCACAGATCCGTCTGCCAAGGACTTTTTCATTCTCGAGGAGGCACCTCCGGCCAATATTACAAGTATAGCTTCCATAATTTTTTTATCTCAGATCAGAAACCCAATTCAATTCCTTTAGCAACCTCAACTACAAACGCATCCGCAGCACCCGTATCCATGATCGCTCTGATCACTTCCTCCGACTTATCCGGCGCACACCAGGCTACCATACAACCTCCTCCTCCGGAACCAACGATCTTCCCTCCAAAGGCACCGGACTTCATTGCCGCAGTCACCATCGCATCCACTAAAGGAACAGAAACTCCAATATTTTCGCTTAGTAACCTATGATGGTCATACATCAACGCTCCAAGTATTTCAAGATCAAGAACCTCCTCTTTTAAAAGTTTATGTGCTTTCCGGGTTATATCATAGTTCTTTATCGCCGCCTCAAACAAAGGCAGCAAATCTTCATCTACCAATTCCTGATAGCGATCAAAATCTTCAACAGTACTCTCTTTTAGATCAAAAGCTGGCACAGCTCTTTGAATCTGTGAAATAGCCTTTTTGGTTAGCGTCCCTTTTGCCGCAAGCACCGCCAGCGTTTCCTTTGCTACACCGGAAACCCCTATCACAAAGGTTCCCAGCGATGATTTCAAAACCTCATGGCTGCCACTAACGGTATCCAGAAAGATTACTTCACCTAAACTGATAGAATACATATCCATAAGTCCACCCGGACCTGAAAACTCCAGAACTTCTGCCTCATAAGACAAACGTGCGACCTGTTGTTTATCGATCTCGCTGCCACAAGCCTTTAACAGGAACGCTACCCAGGCAACGACCAAAGCCGAAGAACTCGACAAACCTGCATTGATAGGGATATTTCCATACACCTCCAGATCATACGAATTTGCAGGAATAAACCCATGACGTCGTAAAACCCGTAATGCAGCGACGAAGAACTTATCCGAACCTCCAAGATCATTTGCATCTACATTGATGACAAATCGCTGGTCGATATCCGGCATATTAATTCTAAAATGCGAAAGAGTATTCGGAATTGCCTTTAAATGTATTGTCCGGTCAATAGCACATGCTATCACAGGAAGACCAAGATAATCCTGATGATCGCCAAATAGACAAATACGTCCGGGAGCGATTATTTCAATTTCATTCATATTCATAATTACTGGCAAAAATTCACAAAAATACTCAGATTCCAACTATTAATTTTATTCTAAAATTTGACTTTGCGTTAAAAAAACACAAATATATCCGGGCATTTACCCCTTAAAATAACAGGCAAACCACCCAATTTAAGAGTTAAACAGACACATACCCCTATTTTTTTAGGGGGTTAGATTAAAAAATTACAAATGAAGCGATACACCACCCCTAAATTACTAATGTTCAGCTCTTTTACACGCCTATATTTAACGATATGGTAATATTGGATATCTGGAAATTACATATTTACATTATTTATACAAATTATTTTATATACTTAAATTAATAACATCTTTTTGATTCCGACTTTGAATATTCCGCAGCTTTATTGATAAATTTGTGTAAATCACGAAATTATGAAGCCAGGAAGACTAGGACTTTACTCACCAGAGTTCGAACATGATAATTGCGGGGCCGGATTCATCTGCAATTTAAACGGAATACGAACTAACGACATCATACATAAAGCACTGGACATCTTAATACGTCTGGAGCATAGAGGGGCGGTTAGTGCAGACGGAAAAACAGGGGATGGAGCAGGTATCCTGATCGAGATTCCACATGCCTATTTTAAAAAGGTATGCGACTTCGAAATACCGGAACCGAAATCCTATGCCGTAGGTATGGTTTTCCTTCCAAGATCGGAAAATCAATCGCTCATCTGTATCAACAGTTTTAATCGCCAGGTACACAAACAAGGTCTTCGGGTCATAGGTTGGCGTGATGTCCCGGTTGACCACAGCTGTATCGGTGAGATCGCAGCAGAAACCGAACCGATCATAAAGCAAGTGTTCATCGATATGAACGGTCAGGATCTCAGTGAAAGCGATTTTAATGCAAAATTATTTGCTGCAAGAAAAATCACAGAACACGAAATCCTTAATTCACAATTATCAGAGTCCGGATATTTTTATTTCACCAGTCTTTCTACCAGCACTCTTATATATAAAGGACTTTTAATGCCGCAAGACATCAGCACCTATTATCGGGATCTGATGCAACCGGAAGTGGTGACCAAACTGGCATTGGTACACCAACGCTTCTCAACAAACACCTTCCCTACCTGGGATCTTGCCCAGCCATTCCGCTATATGTGTCATAATGGAGAGATCAATACGCTGAGAGGAAACCTCAGCCGAATGAAGGCCAGGGAAGAGCTTTTCAAAAGCGAACTATTTGGAGAAACGATCAAGGAGATTCCACCGATCGTACTCGAAGGAAAATCAGATTCGGCTTCTATGGATATGGTTCTTGAACTTTTACTGCAAACCGGAAGATCGTTACCGGAAGCTATGATGATGATGGTTCCTGAAGCCTGGGAAAGACACCAATCCATGCCAGACAATAAAAAGGCTTTCTATGAATATAACTCATGTATCATGGAGCCCTGGGACGGACCGGCATCTATCCCGTTTACCGATGGTAACTACATAGGCGCCTTACTCGACCGTAACGGATTGAGACCCTCTCGTTATACGGTTACGAAAGATGGTTATGTAATCATGTCTTCAGAAACTGGGGTGATCGACGTAAAACCGGACAATGTAGAACTACACGGACGACTCGAACCGGGAAGAATGTTCCTGGTAGATATGAATGAAGGAAGGATCATCGGTGATGAAGAAGTAAAGAATTCCATTGTAAACAAACGTCCTTACCGTGAATGGCTCGATGAAAACCTTTTACCACTTGCCAATATTCCTTACACTGGAAACAAAACACCGGTTGAGGATGTCGAATTCCTCACCCGACTAAAACTCTTCGGATACACTCAGGAAGATATAAAAACATTGATAGGACCAATGGCTTCTCAAGGAAAGGAAGCGATCGGATCTATGGGAACAGACACTCCGCTAGCAGTACTTTCAGATAAGCCACAACTACTTTACAATTACTTCAAACAACTATTTGCACAGGTAACGAATCCTCCTCTGGATGGTATCCGGGAGGAGATCGTTACTGACACCAGTATCTGTATTGGTGGTGACAAAAACATCTTTGACATCATTCCGGAGCAATGTAAAAAATTAAAGATTCAAAATCCTGTGATCTCCAATGAAGACCTTGACAAGATCAAATTCCTGGAGCATCCTGATTTTAAGGCAAAATCTGTTGCCATTCTGTACGAAGCTGATAAAGGGCTAAATGCTCTTGAGAGTCGAATGGAGACGATCGTTGACGAGATATCCCTCGCCATTGACCATGGGTGTAATATCGTGATCCTATCAGATCGTGGTGTTTCCGACAAACTGGCTCCAATCCCGGCAATACTGGCTTGTTCTTATGTACACCATTCACTGAAAAAAAGAGGTAAGCGATCATCCATCGGAATCATTATAGAATCTGCAGAACCGAGAGAACCGCATCATTTCGCATTATTGTTCGGCTACGGTGCCAGTGCGATCAACCCGTATATGGTTAATGAAATCATCGCTGAAATGTGTTCTAAGGGTGAGATTCCTTATGATTTCGACAAAGCGGTATACAATTTCAATAAAGCGATCGCAAAAGGAATCATCAAGATCATGAACAAGATCGGTATCTCTACCCTGCATTCTTACCGGGGAGCCCAGATCTTTGAAGCCCTTGGGCTGAACCAAAAATTCGTAGACACGTATTTCTGTAATACGACTTCCAGAATAGAAGGTATCGGCATCTATGAAATTGAAAAAGAAATCCAGAAACGTTTCAACGATGCATTTATCAGCAAAGAAGACTTTGCAAGTCTGGACCTTGATATCGGAGGTGATTATCGCTGGAGAAGAAATGGAGAACGACATATGTTCAACCCGACCACCGTTGCTAAATTGCAGCAAGCGGTTCGATTCAATAAATATGAAAGCTATGAGCAATATGCTCAAATGATCAATGAACAGAGCGAAAGGTTAATGACCCTTCGTGGCATGTTCAGATTCAAAGATCTCAACCCAATTCCAATTGATGAGGTTGAACCATGGACCGACATCGTAAAACGTTTTAAAACGGGCGCCATGTCTTTCGGATCAATCAGTAAGGAAGCACATGAGAATCTGGCCATAGCAATGAACAGGATCGGCGGAAAAAGCAACTCCGGAGAAGGTGGTGAAGATGCAGAAAGATTCCACAAGGACCTCAATGGAAACTGGAGAAACAGTGCCATTAAGCAGGTAGCCTCAGGACGATTCGGGGTATCCATCAACTATCTGACGAATGCCAAAGAGATCCAGATCAAAATGGCTCAGGGTGCTAAACCAGGAGAAGGTGGTCAATTGCCGGGACCTAAGGTAAATCCTTCTATTGCAAAGACCAGAAATTCGACTCCCTATGTCGGACTCATTTCACCGCCGCCACACCACGACATCTATTCGATCGAGGATCTTGCTCAATTGATCTTCGACCTGAAAAATGCGAATCGTGAGGCCAGAGTAAATGTAAAACTGGTATCGGAAGTTGGTGTAGGAACGATCGCAGCGGGGGTTGCAAAAGCAAAAGCGGATGTAGTTTTGATCTCCGGATATGACGGAGGAACCGGAGCGTCTCCCCTTACCTCATTAAGACATGCAGGGCTACCGTGGGAGCTCGGTATTGCAGAAGCCCAGCAAACCCTGGTATTGAATGACCTGAGAAGCCGAATCGTTGTTGAATGTGACGGTCAGCTTAAAACAGGACGTGATGTTGCCATCGCCTGCCTTCTGGGTGCAGAAGAATTCGGATTCGCAACAGCACCGTTGGTTGCTTCCGGATGTATCATGATGCGTGCTTGTCACCTGAACACCTGCCCGGTTGGAATTGCAACCCAGGATCCTGAGTTACGTAAAAACTTCAAAGGTACTCCCGAACACGTGATCAACTTCATGTATTTTGTTGCACAGGAGCTACGTCAGATTATGGCAGATCTCGGATTCAGAAGTATCAACGAAATGGTCGGTCAAAGTCAGAAACTGGATATGAACCGTGCTATTAGTCATTATAAAGCGCAAGGCATAGACCTCTCCAACATCTTATATAAGCCGATGGTCGCTGATCATGTTCAGCTTTACAATACTGAAAAGCAGGATCATCATCTGGAACATGTTCTGGATTTTGACATCCTGAGTAAAGCCCACCCGGCAGTGTACAGAAAGGAAAAGATGTCGCTTGATTTCCCCATCAGCAATATCAACCGTACGACCGGAGCGATATTGAGCAACGAGATCTCGAAGATTCATGGGGAACAAGGCTTACCGGAAGACACCCTGATCCTAAATTTCTTCGGATCTGCAGGACAGAGTTTCGGAGCATTTGCCACCCATGGTGTTACTCTTAAGATCAACGGAAATTCCAATGATTATTTCGGAAAAGGACTTTCAGGTGGTAAACTCATCGTGAAGGTACCGGAGGGTTCCACCTTTAAACCGGAAGAAAATGTGATCATCGGAAATGTGGCCATGTATGGCGCCATTACCGGAGAAGCTTATATCAATGGTATTGCAGGAGAACGATTCCTGGTAAGAAATTCAGGAGCCAAAGCCGTTGTCGAAGGAATCGGTGACCACGGATGCGAATATATGACCGGAGGTATTGCGGTTATTCTTGGAAAGATCGGACGAAATTTTGCTGCAGGAATGAGTGGTGGTATCGCCTACATCTATAACCCGGAAAACCGGGTGGATCAGAATAATTTCAACATGGAAATGATCGAACTTGAAGAACTTTCAAATCAGGATCAAACGGAAGTGAAATCATTGATCTCCAAACATGCAGCCTATACCGATAGTCCGCTGGCAAAATCGATTCTCGAAAACTGGGAAGCGAATGCGGGTTCATTCATCAAGGTTATGCCAACTGAATACAAAAGAGCACTTGAGGCAATGGCCAAAGAAAACGAATCAAAAGAAAAACAACTTACAACAGCATAGTCATGGGAAAACTAAGAGGATTTTTAGAATACGAAAGAACAAAGGAGAAGAATACCGCTGTTGAAGAAAGAGTTAAGAACTATAAAGAGTTCACACAGGAACTTTCCTCTGAAACACTTAGTGAACAGGGTGCGAGATGTATGGATTGCGGGATCCCATTCTGCCATAGTGGATGTCCGCTGGGTAACCTTATTCCCGATTTCAACGATGCAGTGTATCGCAACGACTGGGAAAAGGCTTTAAAACTGTTGCACTCTACCAATAATTTTCCGGAATTTACCGGAAGACTTTGTCCGGCTCCATGCGAATCGGCTTGTGTCCTGGGAATTATCGAACCACCGGTATCGATTGAACTCATCGAAAAATATATCGTAGAACGCGGATTCAAGGAAGGTTGGATCAAACCACAACCCCCGAAAAAGCGGACTGGCAAAACCGTAGCTGTTGTAGGCTCCGGACCTGCAGGACTTGCTGCTGCACAACAACTCAATCGCGCAGGACATAAGGTTACTGTATATGAAAGAGACGCTAAAGTGGGCGGGCTCCTGCGATATGGTATTCCGGATTTCAAACTTGAGAAAAGCATTATCGACAGAAGAGTCGCTATCATGGAAGAAGAAGGCATTACTTTCCAAACAAATGCCAATATTGGAGATGACATACCTGTTTCTGACCTCAGCGATTTCGATGCGATCGTACTTTGTGGTGGAGCGACCAAACGCAGACCTCTTCCAATTCCCGGGGCTGACGCTAAAGGAGTAATGCAGGCCATGCAGTTCCTGAAGAACAATAATGAAGTAGTAGACGGACTTCACGGTTTGGATCCGGAACTCAGCGCAAAAGACAAACATGTGGTCGTTATTGGAGGAGGTGATACCGGTTCGGATTGTGTAGGAACCTCAAACAGACATGGTGCCAAATCTGTGACTAACTTTGAGATCATGCCCATGCCGTCAGCGGTACGTACCGAAAATCATCCATGGCCATACTGGCCCTTCACTCTGAAAACCAGTTCCTCTCATCAGGAAGGATGTGACAGAAACTGGAGCATTCTTACCAAGGAATTCGTAAAAGATGAAAAGGGCAACCTAAAAGCTATAAAGACAGTAGAAGTAAAATGGGTTAACATTCCGGGAGAGCGTCCACAATTACAGGAAGTGGAAGGAACTGAAAAGGAATGGCAGTGTGACCTGGCATTACTTGCACTTGGCTTCACCGGACCTGAACAGACACTCAGTGAACAATTGAATATATATACAGATCCCCGAAGTAATTATCAGGGAAACAATTATCAAACAAACATCCCTCATATCTTCACCGCAGGTGATATGAGACGTGGACAATCATTGATCGTGTGGGCTATATCAGAAGGACGAGAAGCGGCCTATCATGTCGATAAATTTCTTATGGGAGCGTCTTCCCTTCCTTTTAAGGAAAAGGGAGATCTTCCTGCTGCTTAATTGCAATAATTAATTTGATTAGTAATTAACCCGGTCAGCAGGCCGGGTTTTTTATTGGATTAATTCAGCATCTCCCTTTTTAATTCTTACTGAATTGTCGGAATTTTACCAAAAATAAAGTTTTTCCATGAAAATTCACAACTACAAAATCACAACCCAATGGACCGGAAATAAAGGCTATGGTACCGCTGACTACCGATCATACAGTCGCAACCACCTCATCTCTTGTGAAGGCAAGGCACCCATTGAAGGTTCTTCCGATCCTGCTTTCATGGGAGACCCCTTACGCTATAACCCGGAAGAGATGTTTGTTTCATCCTTATCCGCCTGTCATATGCTTTGGTATCTGCATTTGTGTTCGTCAAATGGTATTACTGTAACGGAATATACAGATGAAGCTCAAGGCATCATGACCGAAGAAGAATCCGGAAGTGGAAGATTTACAAAGGTCGTACTCCACCCCGTAGTAACCATCGCGGAACTTGATAAACAGGAACTCGCTTTACGGTTGCATACAGCGGCAAATGAGAAATGTTTCATTGCAAACTCTTGTAATTTTAAGGTAGTACATGAGCCTACGATCAAAACGGCCTAAGTCGGAATCCAGGGTTTCCAAAACATAAAAGTATTGATATTCAGTCAGGACAGTAAAAAATAAATCTCCACAACCCCTTGAAAATAAAAGGATTTTATATTTTTTTGAAAATTTCTGTAACCTTTTTTCAGGTTGTTACGTATAATCTAAGGTATACCCAATTATTCATTTACAACAATCAGGAGAGATTAAATGAGACAACTGAAAATTACGAAGCAGGTTACTAACAGAGAAACCGCTTCCCTGGATAAGTATCTTCAAGAAATAGGTAAAGTAGATCTGATCACTGCCGATGAAGAGGTAGAATTGGCTCAGAGAATCAAAGCAGGAGACCAGCGTGCACTTGAAAAGTTAACGAAGGCCAACCTGAGATTCGTAGTATCTGTTGCGAAGCAATATCAGAATCAGGGATTAACCCTTCCTGACCTTATCAATGAAGGAAACCTGGGACTGATCAAGGCTGCCCAGCGTTTTGACGAAACCAGGGGTTTTAAATTCATTTCATATGCCGTTTGGTGGATCCGTCAATCGATTCTTCAGGCTCTTGCAGAACAATCACGTATTGTAAGATTACCTTTGAACAAGATCGGTTCGATCAATAAGATCAACAAGACCTACGCTTTCCTGGAACAAGCTCATGAAAGAGTTCCTTCTGCAGAAGAGATTGCAAAAGAGCTGGACATGTCTATCAATGACGTTAAGGAATCTATGAAGAATTCCGGGCGTCATGTTTCCATGGATGCTCCGTTGGTTGAAGGAGAAGATTCTAACCTATACGATGTACTTCGCAGTGGAGAATCTCCAAACCCGGACAAAGATCTTTTACACGAATCTTTAAGAACCGAGATCGAAAGAGCTCTGGAAACGCTTACTCCAAGAGAGGCTGATGTTATCCGTCTGTATTTCGGACTGGGAGATCAGCACCCAATGACACTGGAAGAGATCGGCGAAACCTTTGACCTGACAAGAGAAAGAGTAAGACAGATCAAGGAAAAAGCTATCCGAAGATTAAAGCACACATCCAGAAGTAAAATCTTAAAAACCTATTTAGGATAATCAGATTATTAAAATTGAAAAAAAAATCGTATTTTTCGACTTTGAAACCGTCTGATATTGTTTTAAAATATTTATAATTACAACAGTTTATCATAACTGTTCGTTTTTTGATTGATGAATGAACTCCGGCTGATTACCGGAGTTTCTTCATTTATATAGGTAACGTTTCTCTTCACTAACCCGACAGAACTCCATTCTTCAGACTTCTATTTAAGCAAATTACCTTATTTTTGCACTGTAATTAAATAAAGTAATGAACAAAAAACTTGTAGCCCCCTCTTTATTAGCGGCTGATTTTGCAAATCTCCAGAGAGATATCGAAATGGTGAATAACAGTGAAGCAGATTGGTTTCACGTAGATGTGATGGATGGTGTCTTTGTACCGAATATTTCTTTTGGAATGCCGGTGATACAAGCTATTGGTAAACATGCTAAAAAGCCACTTGACGTTCATTTAATGATCGTTGATCCCGATCGGTATATCGATACATTCGCAGAACTGGGCGCCTATAATCTAACTGTACATTATGAAGCATGCACGCATCTTCACCGTACACTTCAGGCGATCCGGGCAAAAGGAATGAAAGCAGGTGTTGCCCTGAACCCGCACACACCCGTGAGCCTGCTGGAGGATGTTATCAATGACATCGATCTGGTTATCCTTATGAGTGTAAATCCTGGTTTTGGAGGACAAAAATTCATCGATAATACCTATAGAAAAATCTCGCAGCTGAAAGAGATGATCGTAACGCATGACGCTTCCACTTTGATCGAGATCGACGGTGGTGTGAATGCCGGAAATGCAAGAGACCTGATCGATGCCGGTGCTGATGTACTTGTTGCCGGTAATTTTGTCTTCAGCAGTGAAAATCAACCTCAAACCATCGCTGACCTAAAAGCTGTTATTTCCTGATGCAACATAAAGAACTGATCATTATCGGAGGAGGCCCGATTGGCATTGCCTGTGGCCTCGAAGCAAAAAAGAATGGAATCGATTACCTGATACTGGAAAAAGGTACCATCGTGAATTCACTTTTTAATTATCCGGTCAATATGCAGTTCTTCTCTTCATCAGAAAAACTGGAGATAGACAATATCCCCTTTATCAGTAAAGAAGCTAAACCCAAAAGAAGTGAAGCCCTTGAATATTATCGAAGAATCGTCACTTCCAATGACCTGAACATCCATCTTTTCGAACCGGTAAAAAACGTGGAGCGAAAAGATGGCGTTTTTACTATTAATACCTCAAAAGAAACCTATACGGCCCAATATATAATCGTGGCTACCGGATTTTATGATCTGCCTAATACCATGGGGGTACCGGGTGAGGATCTTCCGAAGGTCAAACACTATTACAACGATCCGCATTACTATGCAATGCAGAAACTTGCGGTGATCGGTGCGAGTAACTCCGCTGTGGATGCAGCATTGGAATGTTACCGAAAAGGTGCAGATGTCACCATGATTATAAGAGGTCCGGAAATCGGAAGAAGAGTAAAATACTGGGTGAAACCTGATATTGAAAACAGAATCGCCGAAGGTAGTATCAAAGCCTATTACAATGCCACGATTTCTTCTATTACTCCGGAAAAGATCGATATAAACACCCCTGAAGGCGAGATCAGTATCGCAAATGATTATGTACTGGCCCTAACCGGTTATAAACCCAATTTTGACTTCCTGAAAAAATTAGGCGTACATCTTTCCGATGATGGAAAGTACTATCCACAATATGATGAGAATACCATGGAAACGAATGTTCCCAATCTCTATCTGGCAGGGGTCATTTGCGGAGGAATGGATACACATCTATGGTTCATCGAAAACTCCAGAATCCATGCGAAAATGATCCTGGAAAACATCCGTAAAACACATAAAGTATAATCGAACATCCTAATCTGTTCTGCGAAGAACCCCAGATCTGCCGGAAATCTAATAAATTATGGATTATGGATTAAGGATTAAGGATTGCTCTTATCTCATAACTTAATTCTTCATTCATAATTCCTAATTCAATAGACCCGCTCCAGAAAATACCTGATTATATCAGTAGTTGTCAACATTCCTACAATGGTTCTCCCATCAACTACCGGAAGTGCATGGAATTCACGATGCGCCAGAATATCTGCAGCAACCTTAATAGTAGTTTCCGGAGTAATACACTGAGGCACCCTGGTCATCACTTGTTTAAGAGAAAACATCTCATATGCCATATTATCGGTCTGATCATCTTCCTCATTAACCACATCCGCAAATCCAACCCGGAGCAGATCGGTAAGACTTAAAATACCGACAAGTGTTTTCCCTTTAATTACGGGAATATGTCGAATCTTATGGCGCCTGAATAGCGTTTCTGCCTTATACAGATCATCATCCACATGCAAATAGATAAGATCTTTGGTCATTATCTCCACGACCTTTTCATCAGCAGACAGCAACGTAAATTTATCTGTTTCCATATCACCATCATTTAGTTTAATAACTAAATATACCATATAACATACCGCCTTTCTATGACATAGGTCACCTTTACAGCCATATGTTTTTCGTATATAGTTTAGGGTAATTTTAATACTATTCCCTTCTGATTTTCGTATATTTTGAAAGGAACAAATAATTTTAAACTATGAAGGAAAAGGACATACCGGATTCCATCAGGAAACAGGTTGTTTTCACACTTAAACATTTCCCGGATCTCGTTAATACCCCTATAACATTTCGCTTTAAAGAAAATCTGACCAGATCATTTATGCAGGCGCAACCAGATCTAAAATCAATTTTCAGTACTGTAAAGAACAGAAGTTATACCATTTATATCAGCAAGAACTTCAATATTGAAGGATCTCCATTCAGCATTGAGGATCTTCCGGAGAATGTATTGATCGGATGGATTGCTCATGAACTAGGGCATATCATCGACTACAAAGATCGGAGTACATTAGATCTGTTCTGGTTCGGATTCAAATATGTGACCATGGGTAAACATTTGAGAGAAGCCGAAAGGCAGGCAGACCTCTTTGCTATTAAAAATGGAATGGGAGATTACATCGTACAAACTAAAAACTTTATCCTCAATAATTCCAGCCTATCGGAACGATATAAAGAAAGGATAAAAAGGTTGTATTTATCTCCTGAAGACATCATGCAGCTTTTGGAAAAGATCGAGAATTAGGATTTATTTTACTGCTTTAGACTTTACAAATTCTTCCCATGTCCTGAATTTATCCTCGGTCATTACTTTTTCCATTTTCACTTGCCCACCCTTTTTCTTATGCATCTCATTCCAATCGAAGAACAATTCAGGAGAGATCACCTCTACCTCCACACCTTTTAGCGCTTTGGAACGGGCCACCTTATAATTCTTATTAGCCTTCTTAAGGAAATCATCCAGCTTTTCAGCCAGTACTTCTTTCGAAGTCTCAGGATTCTCAGATCCAAGATACCATCGATGAATGTATTCTCCATTCTTTTTAACCGCCGCCAGTGTAAATTCACTTATAGTCATCCCTACACTTTCTTCAAGAGCCTTAATCGCATCATTCATTTTATTGACCGAAAGTTGAGAGCCGACCACGTTAAGAAAGAATTTCGTTCGTCCTGTTATCCTGATTTCTGCCTTTTCAACATTCGTAAACTTTATGGTATCCCCGATGAGGTATCTCCAGGCACCGGATACGGTTGATATAATGAGCACATAATCTTTATGAGGTTCTACCTCTCCTATTCCGATCGAAACCGCATCAGGTGTGAGACTACCATCTTCCAGAATATATTCAGGTTTAAATGGAACAAATTCGAAGTAGATACCATTATCGGTCACCAGGCGCATAGCATTGGTTTCCGGCCGTTGCTGATATGCTAAAAATCCTTCGGATGCCAGATAAGTATCGATCACCGTAATGGGTTTACCGAGTAATTTGTTGAAGCTTTGTTCGTAGGGTTCAAATGCAACTCCACCGGAGGTATATGCTCTTAGATTAGGCCAGATCTGATGTATATGCTCCAGCTGATGTGTAGAGATCACTTCTTTTAACATAAGCTCCATCCATGAAGGTATTCCGCTTAAGGCTCCAATATCCCATTCCGGGGCTTTTTCAGCAATCTTTTTAACGCGCTCATCCCAATTATCAATTCCAGCGATTTCTTCACCCGGTTTATAATAGGAACGAAACCAGGAAGGAATATTACTGGCACTAATCCCACTGATCTCTCCTTCCATATGCCCGTTATTTTCCTGAAGATTCGTGGAACTTCCGAGCATCATGATCTCCTTCTCAAAAAAATCAGCAGGCATATCGAAATTAGCCAATGCCGAAACCTGTTTGATTCCCGTTCCCCTGATCGCATCAAGCATATCCGCAGTAACAGGAATTCGCTTACTTTTATTCCCGGTCGTACCTGAACTCAGTGCAAAATATTCCGGAACACCCGGCCAGGTCACATCAGCTTCCCCATCCTGAACTGACTTCCAGTAAGCCTTTTCCATTCGGTGATAATCAAAATATGGCACCTTCTCCGCAAAGGCAACCGCTATATCATCCGAGGAGAGAATTTCATCAAAATCATGATCCTTTCCAAAACGTGTTTCCGATGCTTTCTCCAGAAGTTGTTTCAAAACCTTATGTTGAGATGATACTACTGACTCCTCAGGAGTGATAGCATCCTTAAATTCGACAAGTCCTTTAATGATTGATCCGATTAACGCCATATTTCATTATTGTTTCTGAAAAATTACACATTTTAGATCGGAACATGTATTAATAAAAAACTAAAAATTAGCGCATTTACATCGCTAAACCTTTATCGAGCAAACCAATGTAAAATGGCATCAGTTCATCAGCCATTTCGTCCTGATCATTCAAATCCGGATGATAACCACAACCATGTGGTTCTATATCAGAAAATTCAAAGATCTCTATATAATGATCATCCTCAAATTCACGCTTCACTTTACCCAGACATTCGGATAAAAGCACGGCCCCTTCTCCTTTCACCATAGGACTTGCAAGTAATGCGATACGTGCCTCCGGGTACTTGCTCAAGAGAAAGGTGACGAATTCAATATACTTCTGCGTAAATTCTTCCGGATCAAAAGGTGCTCGCTCTTTGGTCCCATCTCCTTCAGACATATCGTTTGTACCCAAACAAATGCTGATCAGATCGGGTTGAAAATTATTATAATCGAGAGGATGATCCATATCTCCATCCAGATTTAAGGATCCGTAAAGCTCAGGCACCACCGGTTCGGTTTCATCGTTCCAGTTCCTGTATATACCCCTTCCGCTAACCGCACTAATCCTGTAATCCGCTTTTAATTTCCTGCCTACCCGTGAAGCATAAGACAGATAGGCATTATGCTGATCGTACCATTCTCCCTGCCCACATGGAATCTCTCTTGCATCTGCCCCCATGCCACATGTGATAGAATTTCCGATAAATTCAATCTTCAGGTTTGGGTTGAATTCTGAGGCAACCAACTCTTCCGCCTGAGCATCTTCAAAAATCACACCTCCCGTTACAGCCTCGGTTAACTTATAAACGGTGATTTCATGGAAATCATCCACATTACCCAATGGTACCGCAATATCCGAATCCCCTTTCTTCTTTAATTGATATTTATAACTAAATGTATCATCAAGGGTCACCGCTATATAAGCATGTTCCTCCAAAACGGTATTCAGTCTTAATTTCAAAGTATCTCCTTTTGCTCTGAATCGTACCGAGGAAGCAGATCCGATCAAAAGACGTCCATCCTTGTCAGGGGCGGTTCTACCCATATATTGAAAATAAGAAGGCATTTCCTTAAAATGCTCTTCCTCGATCGTAATTATTTCATCATCAGATTCAGACGCAATACCCACAGAATCTATTGTCTCTGTTTCAGGCTCATCGCTAGTTGTTTTGTTTTCAGTATTCAACTTACAACTGTGGATCAGAAATATTAGGAGTACAAATTTTACGAGATATAGTTTTTTCATAGTATCAGGTTTATCCCTCCTTTTTATAGCCATAAAGGGCCACTTAGCAAGAGGTTAAATATTAATTATCAATAATTTACCGTCAATTTAATGATTATTATCCAATTGTTTAATCGAATAATCATTATCTTAATGCTGACTTATACACCTCATTAACAGATAATTAAAACTATTAACCCTCTAAAAAAATATAAATTATGAACTGGTATCGAAAAGTCATTCAGCAATATGCCGATTTTAAGGGACGCGCCAGAAGAAAAGAATTCTGGATGTTTGTTCTGTTCAACATTATATTTGCTTTAATCGCTTCCATGCTCGATTATTTTCTGGGAATCGCAAATGATTACGGTTATGGCCCCATCTATGGCGTCTATGCCTTATTCGTACTGATACCCGGATTGGCGGTATCCGTAAGAAGACTGCACGATATTGGGAAAAGTGGCTGGTGGATCCTATTAGGTCTGATTCCCATCATCGGAACTATCTGGCTTATTGTTTACTATGTAACGGACAGTCAACCCGGAGTAAACAAATGGGGGCCGAATCCTAAGGCTTGAAAAGTTATGACCTGAAATATCCGGCAGAATGAAGTGATGCTGTTCATTCTTTTTTTAATCGTCAATGCTACAGTCAGATAACCTTGTAATACTGTGATTTTTCGGGAAATACTGTATTGTTTCTAATTTCTAACCTATTTTTGATATCAAATTCAGACTTTTTGGAGTCCGTTCATAAAGAAATGCATCACTCATAATCCCTAGAGTACATGAAATTTGATTATGACAAACTATACAGGCTGGCATTTTGGATTAGCTTTCTCGGAATAATAGCCTTTGTCATTGATTTTGGTTTCAGTCAGTCACCTGGCGTACAACGTATCATAAACGCTTTTTACCTGATCGTCCTTGTCATTGGTCTATCTTCACTGGTTATCAGGAATCTTGTACGAAAGATGAAACTCTCTTCCCCGGTCAGGGTAAGTGACCTGTTCATACTGATCATTATACTGGGAGTTCTGTATATTCATTTCATCGCGGAAGGAGTTCATCATTTGCATTATATACTTTATGACGACAATTGGATAAAATTTGCGATCATACTGATCTTCATCCGGGAGTTTTCAGAATTGAATGTACACTTTAAGCGAACCTATTTAAACCCGGCTCAGCTCTTCTTAGTGAGTTTCATCTCTATGATCATTTTGGGTTCCTTTTTATTGATGCTACCAAAAGCAACACATTCAGGAATAGGATTCCTCGATGCGTTATTCACCTCAACGAGTGCTGTTTGTGTAACCGGACTAATCGTGGTTGACACCGGAACTTATTTTACTACATTCGGCCAATCTGTCATTTTATTTTTAATACAAATCGGAGGAATCGGTATCCTAACGATCACCAGTTATTTCAGTTATTTCTTTAAGGGAGGAACCACATATGAAAACCAGCTCATCCTGAGTGATATGACGAGTTCACAAAAGATCGGAGAGGTATTCTCAACACTGAAGCACGTGATCATTATCACATTCGGGGCCGAATTTTTGGCCGCCATCGCGATCTATTTCAGTATCGCAGGCCAAACATGGGATAGTCAGACAGAACATATATTCTTCTCGGCCTTCCATGCGATCTCTGCTTTTTGTAATGCAGGGTTTTCTACATTATCGAACAGTATTTATGACGAAGGGTTTCGGTTTAACTATATGTTTCAGTTACTACTCGTAATGACTTTTGTGATCGGGGGGCTCGGATTTCCGATCATGGTAAACCTGAAAAACTTCATCAAACTAAAATTGGGAATTTTACTTTCCTCAAAGAAAAAAGTCAGAATTCACCGTCCCTGGGTGTTGACACTGAATAGTCGTATCACCCTCATCACAACTTTTTCACTGACCCTGATCGGCTTTATTATCTTCTATTTACTGGAATTCAACAATACCCTTGCCGACCATCATTCATGGGGAAAAATGGTAAGTGCCCTATTCAATGCCGCCACTCCGCGAACTGCTGGATTCAACAATATAGACATGGCTCAAATGCATCATTCTACGATCCTAATGATCATACTTTTGATGTGGATAGGAGCTTCACCAGCTTCTACCGGTGGTGGTATAAAGACCAGTACCTTTGCCATTGCTACCCTGAATGTTCTAAGCCTGGCAAAAGGAAAATCGGACATAGAAGTCTTTCGCCGCAGAATTTCTCCGATTTCTGTAAAGAGAGCCTTTGCGATCATTGCATTATCTTTTGTAGTGATCGGTGCAGGGATCTGGTTTGTTAGTATTTTTGAAGGTGATGTACCTATCCTGTCGATCATCTTTGAATGTGTTTCCGCCTATAGTACTGTTGGTCTTAGCCTTGGAATCACAGGCGGACTTACCGGTTTATCTAAATTAGTGATTATCGGAATCATGTTCATAGGCCGGGTAAGTATGTTAACGGTAATGATCGCTATTTTCTCAAAGACCAGACCGATGAACTATATATATCCTACAGAAGAAATTACATTGAATTAAAATCAAACTCATGAAATACATCATTGTCGGACTTGGAAATTTTGGAGCTACCCTGGCGGAAAAGCTCACGGCCAGAGGGAATGAAGTTCTGGGAATCGATACAGATCTGAATAAAGTGGAACTGTTCAAGGAAAAGATCTCACATACCATTTGTATGGACGCTACTGACGAACTAACAGTTTCCGGACTCCCTCTCAAGGATACGGATATGGTCATCATTGCAATAGGTGAAGATCAGGGGGCCAATATCATGTCGACCGCTCTCTTCAAAAACTTTAATGTGAAACGCATTATTAGTCGGGCGATCAATCCGCTTCAACAAAAAGTACTTCGCGCTATCGGTGTTGATGAGATCATTCACCCGGAAGAAGACACTGCAGACCGTATGGCAAAGAAGCTCGCCTTCAATAACGTGGTCGATTCCTATGAATTGAGTGGAGAACACAGCATCATTGAGTCTGAGGTACCGGAGCAATTTTCCGGTAAAACTCTGGAAGAGATCGGATTCAGGAAGAAATTTGACCTGTTAGTGCTTGCTACCATCAAGCGAGTGGAGGTTAAATCCAATATTGGAAAGACCCGGACAAAACTTCAGGTTCAGGAAATAGCATCACACACCATGGTATTACATAAAAATGATATCCTGGTTTTGTTTGGAGAAAATTCCAAATTACAGCAGTTTCTGGATCATGTGAATAAGAATTCCTGATCCATTTAAAAGCTAACAAAATGACCTATATAAGCGATCAGGAATTTCACAATATAGACTACCGAAAAGTACCTCTGGAAAGGGGTGATTACGAAGGCTGTCTTTTCAGTCATTGCAATTTAACAGAGTTATATTTAAATGGCTTTCGTTTTATCGACTGTGAATTTACAAACTGCGACCTCAGTTCAGCAAAATTAAGAGATTCCTCCTGGCAGGATACAAGATTCAAAGGTTGTAAAATGCTCGGACTTCTTTTTGAACAGAGTGATCGATTTGGACTTCGGCTTGATTTTGATCACTGCATCCTCGAGCATTCTTCTTTCTTTGAACTCGATATGGCTAAAACCCGATTTGAAAACTGTAAATTAACGGGTGTAGATTTTACAAGAACAAATCTTTCCGAAGCCATCTTTAATAATTGCGACCTGCTTGACGCTGTCTTTGACCATACCAATCTTAAAGGTTGTGATCTTAGAACGGCAGATCATTACCGAATTGACCCTGAGCAAAATAAGATGAATGGTGCCAGAGTATCCATCCCTGGTTTAAACGGGATTCTCGGTAAATACGGGATCAGCATTGAATGATCAACAGTGAAAAGCTTCCGACCACCAGCTGAAACCGCTGTAAAAAAAATCCCGCCGAAGCGGGATCTTAATAGCAGGTATTAGTTAAGGTTCTAAACATGGGCCTTCATTCCGGCTTTTCTTTTATTTAATTGCGTTTTTAATTCATTAATCGTTTGATCGAGTGCTTTTTCATGATTCTCTGCTTTTGAAGCGGCGAAGATCAACGGACCCGGAACACTCAGTGTTACTTCGCAGATCGATCCCTTACCTTTACGGTCATTCTCCTCTTTGAAAATAACCTCAGCTTTGATGATCCATTCGAATTTCTCAGCGAGTTTCTCCAGTTTTTTTTCCATTAAAGCACTGGCAAAATTGTTTTTATCCACCCTGACGAATTGAATATTTATAGTCATGATACTTGTTTTAAAGGGTTAATAATTAACATTACTAAAGTACCCAGGATAAAGTCAAAAAAACATGACATATGTCATTAGCCTAATTACCTGTCGGAATTTTCGATGAAATGCACGTAAAGCCATAAACCCTTTACGAGAAAAACAATAAATAACAAACCCAAAGAAGTCGAACAAAGTATCGGAATTCCATCTTTTGGGTATTGGGTAGCAGTGAAGACTTCTTGGCCTGCCGGCTTCCTGAGTAGTAAAATTTGAATTTTCCCCTGACCGCCGTGATTTCAATTTATTCATCGTTTATTTTAATACAAGGTTACATTATAAAGTATGGCTATGGTATAAAGTCAAAAAACATTACCTTTCATGTACGCAAAACTCAATAAACCGGAGTATACATTACGTATTACGGGCGTAACAAACTTTTCGATTCTCTATGAAAAACACCTTAGCTATTTTGTTAATTCTATTCCTGTCTCACCATGTTTCGGGACAGAATATTACCGGAGACTGGTATGGCGAAATACAGATCCAGGGGTTAAATCTTTCCATCCAGTTCCATATCTCAGAAACTGAAAATGGTTTTCAAAGCACTATGGACAGTCCTGATCAGGGAGCAACTGGAATTCCGGTTACCACGACCACCTATCAGGCGCCTAACCTGACACTGAAGGTCAGTAGTGCCGGATTAGAATATAACGGTGTCTTTGATGAACAAAGCCAAACCATAAATGGCAACCTTACACAGATGGGAAATTCCTTCCCTTTAAAACTGGATAGAAATAAAAAGGAAAAGGAAAGACCGCAATTACCCAAAGCTCCTTTCCCCTATAAAAGTGAAGATATCAGTTTTACGAATACGATCGACGGGATCACATTATCCGGCACACTAACCATCCCTGAAGGAAAAGGTCCTTTTCCCTCTGTGGTGCTCGTAAGTGGTAGCGGCCCCCAAAACAGGGATTCAGAAATAATGGGACATAAACCTTTTTGGGTTCTGGCAGACCATCTTAGCAGAAATGGGATTGCAGTACTTAGATATGATGATCGCGGAACAGCGGCTTCCAAAGGAGATTTTAAAACTGCGACTACCCTTGATCTGGCGAACGATGCCGAGGCAGCATTTACCTTTCTATTGAATCAGGAGTCATCGGATAAAACCCGAACCGGAATCATCGGACATAGTGAAGGTGGAATTATTGCCCCAATGATCGCAGAAAGAAACGACAACATTGCATTTTTGATATTACTGGCGGCTCCAACTTTACGCGGTGACAAACTAATGCTGTTGCAAAAAAAGAAGGTTGAAGAAAAAAGCGGTGTCAATCCGATCACCATCGAAAAAAGTCAGGAAATATTTGGGGGTGCCTATTATAAAATAGTTAATGCTACCCCGGAAACAGCCCTGGCAGATACCTTGCATACCTATTTTATGGACAAGTTTGAAGGAGGAATTCCCGAATCACGCTTAAACACCATAATAGCGCAATTAACTTCACCGTGGATGGTAGGATTTATGAAATATGATCCGGAACCCGTACTCGAAAAGCTCACATTACCTATTCTTGCTATTTATGGAAGTAATGACCTTCAGGTACCACCTAAACCAAACCTTACAATTATGCAAGAAGCTCTGAAAAAAGCGGGCAATCAAAGTGCTACGGTTCTCGAATTACGATTTTTGAATCATCTGATGCAAGAAAGTGAAACAGGATTGCCGGGAGAATACGGGTTAATTCCCCAAACTCTATCACCTGAAGTCATGAACCTGATCAGCGAATGGATCAAAGACCAATTTAGGCGACAACAGTAGTGACATTCATTGGTGACATTGGTGACATTGGTGACATTGGTAAAAATTGACTATCTACCTTAAATTCAAAGCGTTTTAGCTTAGTTTGTTGAGGCAGGGAATAGCAATACTAAACCAGCTCGAATCCCAAAGTCTGCATTATTTGCTCCACCGTAGGGAATTCTGGGTCCGAATAAGAGCTGTGCCATCTGGCTTCCTCCAATGGTGATCACTTTTGAGCCTACGATATTTATAAATCCGGCGGTTGCATCCGCTTCCCAGTTTTGCGTGAGTTCTGTATTAACTGCCAAAGCATACCCACCGGAAAAATTATGAGCGATGAAAGGCTGAAAAAAAGTGGAGCCTACATCTGCACGATCATCATCGCCGGCAACCGACCAAATATGATTAACCAGTACTCCCACCGTGTTACTTCCTATCTGCTTTAATGCCACAGCTGTAGGACCAACACCCCATTTTTCAGCTCCCAGTAATTCATCTGTAGCGGTAGGAACCAAAATAGCAGGCCCCACACCCCAGATCAGACCTCCTGCAGTTGGTTCTTTAGGAGAAAAGAATCCGCTTACAACCGCATCCCCGAGTCCGAATTGATTACCACTATCCCCATAAACGTCCGTTTGTGAAATAACGGGCATAATTACACGAAGTATGAGATTCCAGTCTTCGCTCAGTGACATCGGATAAACCGGCTGTACATTAATGGTAAGACGGGAACCATTTTCCGGATCAAAACCCCAATCATAATTCCCCTGAAAAGGAACACTTATAAGGCTTGCTACAGGATTCTGTAGTTGTTTTGCCAACTCATCAGCTTCCGACTGTCCGTATGCTACAGTAGCCAATAATAACATTGTAAAGAAGATCAACCCTTTGATTTTCATAATTTACAGATTTACCGGATAACAAATTTCCGGAGATTAGTATTAGATTTAATGTTTTAAAAAAATCTGGAGCACACTCTTACAAATAATCTAATATACTCTATTTCAATTTATTAAGCAATGAAAAGCAACAATGATGTTTGTTGTAATGGGGATACTGGTGACAATGGTTACAATAGTAACACTGGTGACAATGGTGACACTGGTGATACTGGTAACTATGATGACAATAGTGACACTGGGGTCAATCAGGACATTGGAGAGAAATGGCTGATAGGGATTCAGGTCTCAGGTAACATAACCCCTGCATACAAACAGATTATTGCATTCAACCTAAAGCCTGATGCTCACTGCTTACATTTCACTGATAACCGTTTATAAAATCAATTTAGAATTAAAAAGATAAGCTTCTTCGAATACCGCGTTCAAGTCCACGCAATTCTGCCAGTCCGCGGAGGCGTCCAATGGCTGAATAACCTGGATTGGTTGTTTTTGAAAGATCATCCAGCATTTGGTGGCCATGATCGGGACGCATGGGCATTCTGTGATCTTTTCTTCCATTTTGGATACGGGCAGATTGTTCCGTAATCAGGGCTTTCAGAACTTCAAACATATCAACATCTCCGTCCAGATGATCGGCTTCAAAGAAATTGCCATGAACATCACGAGTTGTAGCTCTTAGATGAATAAAGTTAATTCGGTCCCCTAATCTTTTAACCATTCCAGGCAGATCATTATCTTCACGCACACCATAAGACCCTGTACAAAAACAAAGTCCGTTAGCAACACTATTTACGGACTGTAATAATTGTCTGGCATCCGCTTCGGTACTTACAACTCTGGGCAATCCGAGAATTGGAAAGGGTGGATCATCCGGATGGATCGCAAGGGAGACTCCGGATTCTTCAGCTACCGGCACGATCTCTCTGAGAAAATCATAAAGATTCTCGCGTAATCCGGCGTCACCCACTTCCTGATAGGCACCCAATACCTTATTGAATTCCTGAAGTGAATACCCTTCTTCAGCGCCCGGCAGACCGGCGATGATATTGTTGATAAGAATTTGTTTTTCGTCTTCACCCATTCCCGCAAACAGTATTCTTGCTGCTTCAATTTCAGCAGTAGCGTATCCCTGTTCCGCATTGGTTCTTTTCAGTAAGAAGATCTCAAAAACTGCAAATCTGATCTTATCAAATCGCAGCGCCCGGGAGCCATCTGGAAGCAGATAATCCAGATCTGTTCGAGTCCAGTCAAGGACTGGCATAAAATTATAACATACTGTATCGATGCCACTATCTCCAAGATTCCGAAGGCTTTGTTTATAGTTCTCGATATATTCTCTGAAATTTCCGGATCGTTTCTTAATGTCTTCATGAACGGGAATACTTTCGACAACAGACCAATTCATTCCGGATACTTTGATCAATCCCTTTCGTTTTTCGATCTCCTCAGGTTGCCAAACTTTTCCATTAGGAACATGGTGTAATGCCGTTACGATACCTGTAGCACCCGCCATTCTAATATGCGACAGGGGCACAGGATCATTGGTTCCGTACCATCGCCATGTTTGTTCTAATCCGTACATTTCCATTTAAACCCCATTAAATGCTGTAAAACCACCGTCGACCGGGATAACCGTTCCGGTAACAAAAGCAGAAGCGGGATCACACAACCATAACAATGTACTTATCAGGTCTTCCGGATCTCCAAAACGCCCCATTGGGGTTTGACCGATTATTTTATGACCTCGCGCAGTAAGGCTTCCATCTGGCTCAGTGAGTAACGACCTATTCTGGTCAGTTAGAAAAAACCCGGGCATAATTGCATTGACCCGAATCCCTTCCTTAGCAAAATACACAGACAACCATTGCGTAAGGTTTGAAATTGCAGCTTTAGCCCCACTATAAGCAGGAACCTTTGTCAATGGCAGAAAAGCACTAACGGAAGATATATTAATGATACTACAACCCCTTCTGCCGATCATTTCAGCGGCAAAGACCTGTACGGGAAGGAAGGTACCCATATAGTTTAACCTGAATACATGATCCATTCCTTCCAGTCCGAGCTCAAAAAAATCTTTAACTCCGGAATTTCGTTTCTCCGAATCAAAATACTCATCGGCGGTTACACCTTCCGGGTGATTTCCACCCGCACCGTTTATAAGAATATCAATGGCTCCAAAAGCGTTCAATATTACTTCTTTGGCGTTTTCCAGGCCGGCCTTATCACAAACATCGACACTTATTCCGATCGCATGACCACCGGCGTTATTGATCCCCGTTGCAAGATTTTCAGCTTTATCAAGACTTCTACCAAGTATTGCGACCTTTGCTCCGTTATCGGCAAGGGCTCTGCAAAAACAAGATCCCAGCACGCCCGTCCCTCCGGTCACCACTACGGTACTACCCGTTAATTTTTTCTCCATGAAACCAAATATCCGAAATTTTCAATTTATAAAGTAGGTTCCACAGGAATGATCTTACCATCAGCATCGAACTTCAATGCATCGATACACACTTCTCTGTGAAATCCTGCAGCATCACCCATATTGATTCCGTCAGGAATTGGGAAACGATGATAAACAATATACCATTCATCTTTTCCGGGAACCTGAATAACAGAATTATGACCGGTTCCATAAATGCCTTTCTCGGGATTCTTTTTCAGAATTAAATTATCCTCCGGAATCTCTAAAGGACCCAACGGATCATCCGCCATGGCATAACGTACCCTGTAATCCGGACTTCTTGTATCATTTTCACTCCACAGGAAATAATATTTTCCATTTCTGTAAAAAACTTCGGTTCCTTCTCTGAATGTTTTATCAGGCGTCATCACCTTTAAAGTCTTCTTTTTGATCGAGGTCATATCTTTGTTCAATTCAACACCTGCCAAATAACCATTCCCCCAATAGAGATATGATTTACCACTTACCGGATCCCTGAATACGTCCGGATCTATTTCCTGACCACCTTTCACACCATCTGGTCTGAAATCGATCAGCGCTTTTCCTGAATCAGTAAATGGTCCTTCCGGTGAATCTGCTACTGCCACCCCAATCTTTTGAGCCGCAGTAAAATAATAGAAGTACTTATACGAACCCTTTATCTTCTTTTCTATAGCACAGGGTGCCCATGCATTTCGATCAGCCCAGGATACATCCTTTTTCAGATCGAGAATTGTACCTTCATCCTTCCAGTCTTTCAGATCAACTGATGAAAAGGTCTTAAAATAATAACCACTCCATCCGTCAAAACCGTCGGTAGTTGGATACAGATAATACTTCTGGTTCTTTTCCGACCAAATGATCTCCGGATCTGCATAATATCCTTCCAGCACAGGATTATTATGTAATTCAGGATATTCTCCGGGCATTCCCCATTCCTTTGTAAGTCGTTTCAACTCACTGTCAGTAATTGGAATCACAGTTCCGTGACGTGGATGAAAGTCCATAGATATTTCGTTATCAATGACTTCAAAATGTTCGAGATCCGTGCTCTTGGTAAACTGATATTTACCTTTCATATACATATCATACATGAGGATATAAGAATCGGAATGATTGAGTTTGAAAACACCTGAACCTTCCACAGCTTCCTTAGTTTGCTGAAGATATTCGTCATTCTCTTCCCATTCACCAGAGGTTAGATCGGTCGTGGTTGCCACCTTAATACCAGGATGTTCAGTTTCTGTTTTGTAAAATAAATGATATACACCATCCTTGAATACAATATCCCCATCGATGCAGGCTCTGCCTGATTCCGGAATAAACAACGGCTCTGGCACCGATTCAAGATCGGTGAAATCATCGTTGGCGTAAGCATAATAGATAATATCCGGTTTGTCGCCGTGTTTCATGGAGAAATATACAAGATACTTCCCTGCCTTCTTATCAAAGATAGTTTGAGGAGCCCATACCCTAAGAAGGTCTTCATTTCCATCAAATCGTTTTTGAATATTCACAACACTGGAAGACCAGTTGATAAGATCATCAGATTTCAGCAATACCATTGCACGATTTGAACTCCAACCCAAATAGGAAGTCATATCGGTAGCCACCATATAAAAATGTTTACCATCTTCTGTTCGCAAAATGTGTGGATCACGAACGCCACCGGTCGAACTGATCTTTTTGGAATCGATCACCGGCTCATTATTATTTAACGTATAGAAATGATAACCGTCAGGACTAACCGCAAATCTAATCGCCTCTTCTTCCACACTGTTTCCGGTAAAATATGTAAACAGATAGTGATTGAAATCCTTTTCAGGCATTTCTTGTCTTGTTTGTGCCTTCATAAAAGTGACAGCCAACAACATTATCAAGATAATCTTATTCATAGGTACTATTAATTTTTATTTTAAGGGTTTAACTTTCATTGCTTACACTTCAGGATTCATCCCGTAATCTTTATAACGGGTGTGACTAACAGAAATCATCCAGAAAGTTTTTATGTAAACTTACCGGAATGCATTTAGATCCCATTCACTTGTCCACTCGATAACAGGTCTACCATCCTTTAATGCAACAGGCAGCCAAATATACCGACCATCAACATGGTTTTTTGGTGTCCAACGATCCGCCATAAAGATAAACTTATCGGTTTGACCAACTACCGGCAGGATAAATGTACTTTGAGAATTGAAGGTAAGCTCAGCATCAGGTCCAACGCACGGATTACCGAGTTCTTCCCACGGACCCCAAATCGAAGACGAACGAAAAGATCGGGCAGCATTAGGATCCCATCCTGTGCAACCGGAAGTGATAAGGTAATACATTCCATCTTGTTTAAAAATAGCAGGTGCTTCATTATGTCCTGCAGGAGCAAGGGTAATGTATTTCCCTGTAAAATCAAGATAATCATCTGTGAGCTCTGAAATATGAAGGGTCAGGTTCTCTTCTGCGGCATGAATATGATAGGCCTTCCCATCAGAATCAACAAAAAGTGTCATATCTCTGGACATTTGTCCACCATTGAAATCACGTCTTACGAACAATCCTTCTTTTACCGCTTTATACCATTCAGGTGTCCACCACTCGAGAGTTTCGTTAGCGACATAGGGAGCTTTCCATGACTCGTCGAAATTCTCAGGCCATTTTCCTGCATTTGGTCTGAACGAATGAAGATATTTAAAAGGACCAATTGGTGTATCACTCACCGCTACTCCTGTTCTTGCAGCACTATATCCTTTATCTTTGAGTTCGAGGTGAAACCACATCACAAATTTTCCGGTTTTCTCATTATAGATAACCTTGGGTCTTTCGATCACACAACCTTTAGTGATCTCCGAATTCGGATCTTCACTTACCGCGAGAGCTACTCCTTCCTTTTTCCAGTTATACAGATCCTTCGAACTATAAACATTGGCTCCAACGTTGGCTTTACTTGACTTTCCTTTATGTTCACCATACCAATAATAGATTCCATCTTTAAACAGGATTCCCCCACCATGGGCATTGATATGAACACCATCCGTATCAGGCCAGATCTCACCCGGTTTGAATGAATCCAGCTTTTCCTGGGCGTTTGCCATAAAAGGAACAGCCATCAGGAACGAAATAAACAGGTTAAAAATATTAGATCTCATAATCAGTCTTTTTCAAAAACAAAAGTAGAAATGGAGCGTGGAGGTAACACAACCCCTTGAATAGCATTAACCTGCTCAGGTTGCAATGCCATATTGATATCAGGATCAGCAGTGGATAAATATTGCCTACCAAAATCGTACCCAGACTCCTTTGTATTCAAGCTAAAATTCTTGGGCACATCGGTATAGTTGATTGCAACTACCACCATTTCTCCACTTTGCTCATCAACATATGCGGAGGTCATAAATTCCTGAGCAGACTTTTCCGGAGTCAATCCGGATTCCACCGAAATTCTCTTCATCCCTGGACGAATAAATCTGCTGTAATGCCCTAAAGCCCATAAAGTCTTTACCGGAGTAAAATCACCATCAGTATGCGTCTCATTCGGATTCAGGGCTATCATATAATATCTTGTATCAAAATCGGCTGGTCCGGGTTCAAAAGCATTCCAAAATTGCCATGCTGCAGCATTGGCTTCCGTAAGATCGAAATGTATCAGTTTAGCCAGGAAAAGCGCACAATCAAATGCAGTTCTCTTTTCCTTTGTTCCCTCTCTGAAACCATCGGCTAACATAGAATATTCCGACTGCCAGAAAGTGATATGCTCCTCAGCAGCATGTTTAGCAACCTCCTGTCGAATATCGATCATTCGCTCATCTGGTGCATCTGTAAAATAGCTATGGCCTACGATGAGATCTGGAACATGTTTCAATTTCCGAATATTAAATTCGCTTACTTCTCCAAAAAGAGTCTGTATTTGCTTATTAGCCTGACCTCCCCCTTTATACAGGTAATCCAATTGTGCTGCTTCTGTGGTGAGTATCTTTGTTTCAAGTCCTCTGGCGGTAAGCGTACTATCAAGCAGACTGTTGACACGATAGATATCGGAATTACTCCAGGGCGATCCTTCCTGTTTTGCCTTACCGGGTTCTCCATACCAATCCCATTGTGGCTCATTGATCGGACTGATATAGTCAAAAGGAAGTCCTTCCTCTTTAAAATGAACGAGAACCTCCCCAAGAAAATCAGCGAAATCATTAAAATGCTCCTCCTTTAGGTTGGTCTTATAATCCTTTTCTGTTCGGTAACCCAAACCATTTCTTGTAAATTGTACCGGTGCGGAATTCGAAAAGGCAATAAGATTTTCAACACCATAATCACTGGCTTTTTTCAACAGCCATTGATACCCCTGTTGTTTACTCCAGTCATAGGTACCATCGGGATTCTGGAAACACTCTACTCGTTTTCTGAAATCACTGATACCGCTTGCATTTCCTTGTTCTGCGGTTCCAGCCCCAATATTAAAACGCCATGCAGACAGTCCGATTCCCAAAGGGTCTCCGGAAGCATCCATCTCTTTACTGAACAACAGTTCTGCGATCCTTTCTTTCTTCTCTTCAGGCCAGTATTTGCCTATCCCTTCTCCAAACCAGCATCCGGCGGCCCCAAAATTATCGATAGTTTGATAAGTGGTGTTCAAATCTACGACAAGGGCATCCGGGTTCGGGGTTACGGTTTCTTTACAACCTGTAAGGATCAAAACACCGGAAAATAATGCGGTTATAATTTTGCTTTTGGTCTTCATTACTAATATTACACAGATTTTGACCAACGTAATTCCGATTGGCCTATATTAAAATATCCTGAGCTCTCCTCAATGGAAAGCCCAGGATATTCATTTATAATTTTAAAGTATTGCTTATACACAGGTGTCGTCTATTTAACGCCGGACACCAATTTCAGTATATAAGAATACGTATATGAATTGGCTTCCAATCGGTACTGCTTATGAGGATATGCTCCCCAGCTGTTATCTCCACCTACGCCACGTTGAGCGTAATCGATATGCAGATACACCTTATCTTCCGGATGAACGTCATTGGTATGACGTTGCTCTTTATACATTCCCGGGTCAAGAGATTCCGTTGAGACATTCAAACTGCTGAATCCTATCGGTTGTGTCCCGGTAACTTCTATTCCAGTTCCCTTTTCATTCAGTAATGTAAACCATCTGACATCGGTTTTATAACCGCATTCCTGAGGACGAATGTATTCCCAGGTAAACTGATCTGCAACCGTACTTTCATAGGTTCCAAGGAATGAAGCATGCTTTCTGTCTGAATAATTTTCCCAGGGACCTCTACCGTAATAGTTCAGGTTATCCAGATCTCCTGCTAATTCCATACGCATACCAAACCTTGGGATTTCCGGAAGATCCTTCCCTTCAAGATCCATACTCGCAGTGATCTTAATAGTACCGTCAGGTTGAATCAGATATTCTACTGTATAAGGAACTTCCACTTCAGCTAACTTGTAACTTACATTAACCGGTAATCCGGCATCGGATTTCTTCCCTATCACCACTTCGGTCACTTCAGGCGCTTTATGTGCATTTTTCCAGACACCCAATCTTTTCGGCATCTCATTTCCAAAATCATTATCGGTCGGAGCTCTCCAGAAATAAGGTGTCGGATAGGCCCCGATCATGTTCTCACTTTCTGCTCCTTTAAACCCATAATATTCCAGGGCTCCTGTATTGAGATCAAAAATCCCTGAAACTTCTCCGGCTTCAAAGGTCAGTTTCCCCGATCTCTTTTTATATTTTAAAACATCATCTCCGGCTATTTTACCACTGTTCAAGGCAAAGAAATCTGTTTTACCCAGTGAGAATTGTTCTCTTGCCTGTTCATGTCCTGCAGGAACCAATGGAGCTTCTACTCCGGTCACAGCATAAACATTTAGGAAATATTCAGCATCTTCAGCTATAGTTCCAATCGGCAATGGCAGGTCCTTTGTTGTTCCCGGTGCAACATTAACCTGAAGCTCTCCGGATTTTTCGATGTTACCATTCTTAACCAGTTCCCATTTGATCTTAAATTCGCTAAGATTCCTGTAATGATATCTGTTATCCACCTTAACCGATCCGTCACCATTATAGGTAAAACGAATATTCTGGTAGAATTTCTTTACTTCCGGTAATGCCGGGTGAGGAGTACGGTCTGCAGAAACGAGTCCGTTTGCACAGAAGTTCTCATCGTTCTGAAGATCTTCACCACCAAGGTCACCTCCATAAGCCCAAAACTCAACGCCATTTTCGTCTTGAGTGAGAAGTCCCTGATCTACCCAATCCCAGATAAATCCACCTTGCATGTGAGGGCTACTATCTATAATATCCCAGTATTCTTTAAAATTACCATTACTGTTCCCCATGGCATGACTGTATTCACACATGATGAACGGACGGTATTTATCGGTTGCCTCGGCATAACTCTTCATATGGTTAATTCCGGGATACATCGGGCAAACGATATCTGTATTTTCATTTTCACCGGCTTGCTCAAACTGTACAAGTCTCGTTGTATCAAACTCCTTCAGCCATTTATAGGCATCATAGAAAACAGGTCCATTACCACATTCATTACCCATCGACCACAAAATCACTGAAGAATGGTTCTTATTGTTCTCTGCCATTCTTTTGATGCGGTCAAGATGTGCCGGTGCCCATTCAGGAAGATATGCAGGGTGTTTTGATTTATCCCAGTTACCTTGCCATTCAGCTCCCATTGCGTGAGTTTCAATATTGGCTTCATCAACGACATACATCCCATACTCATCACAGAGTTCATATAATTTGGCACCATGAGGATAGTGACTCATACGAATAGCATTGATATTATTGAGCTTCATCAACTCAATATCTTTACGCATGGTTGCTTCATCAGGTACATGTCCTTTGGTACCATGATGTTCATGAAGGTTAACTCCGTGAACTGCAATAGCATTACCATTTACCAGAAGTTGAGCATTCTTTAATTCCACTTTACGGAAACCAACCCTTCCGGAAGCAACGACAGCGTTATTCTTTTTTGTATCCTTTAAAGTGATCACGTAGCGATAGAGATATGGAATCTCATCACTCCAAAGATTCACTGAAGGAATATGTTTTTCAAAATTGAGGGTTTGAGTCCCTTTTTTGATCTGTTTGGTCTCAGTATAAACCTCTTTCCCATCAGCATCAAGAAGACTGATCGAAAGGTCTGCTTTTTTGATCTTGTTCTTTTCAAATTCGCGTACATCGATCGCCGCACTAAATTCACCATTGGTATAGGTTTCATCCAGATCACTTTTTATGAAGTAATCCCAAATGGTAAGCTTAGGCATCGCCTGTAAATAAACATCGCGTTCGATTCCGCTTAATCTCCAAAAATCCTGGTCTTCCAGGTAACTTCCGTCATGCCAGCGAAAGATCTGAACCGCCAACAGGTTTTTACCTTCTTTGAGGTATGGAGTAATATTAAATTCAGCCGGAGTTTTTGCGGCTTTGGTCATCCCTGCTTCCTGTTCGTTAACAAAAATACGGGCATAACCTGAAATAGATCCGAAGTGAAGCAGGATCTCATTCCCATCCCAATCGGCAGGAACCTCGAAGGTGGTTCTGTAACTTCCGACAGGGTTATAGTTCTCATCTATAAAAGGAGGGTTCTTGGGAAAAGGATAAGTAACATTCGTGTAGATTGGAGTATCGAATCCTTGCAATTCCCAGTTTGACGGTACCTGGATCTGGTCCCAGTCACTATCATTGAGTGAAGCCTTATAAAAATCCTGTGGACGTTCTGCAGGAGTTTTCACAATGGAAAACTTCCATGTACCGTTTAGACTTTTGTAAAGCGCCGATTTTTCAGGAATATTCGTAACGGCATTTCCTTGCTGGTTGTACAACACGAATGCTGCACGACCTTCTTCCTTATTGCGATCGATCACAGTAGGATTTTCCCATTCATTCTGTTGGGCAAATCCAAGGGAGAACAGGAACATAAGTGAGATGGTTAATAATCGTTTCATTTCAAAAATAGTGGTTTTGGGAATACCGGATGATCCGGATCGAGGTTCCCGCCTTAATTAATTCTTTCTTTTTCATGAATATCAATTGGGGTCCGTGATCTTGGAGGACCCCAATAGGATATTCAATTTTTTCGGGTATGGCAGTAACTATTCTAAACTAACTTAATTAATCTAAAACTACTTAACAACACACTTTTGAAACCGCCATACCCTAACAAACTAGCTAACTAAAAACTTAAAATGTTGCGCCTTCATTGGCGGTTGTTGGCCACCCGGGATTTTGATAGATCGGTGAACCTTCAACGTCATTATTTTCTGTGGTAATGAGGAAGTGCTGAATAGCGATCGGAGACAGGTAATGTGCCATCATCCATCGGTAACCATCATACACTAATTCATTTCCGGTTTTTTCATAAGGTCTCAAGTAATCGCTTCTGCTTGGTGCAGAAACATTAGAAGAGCTGGTACCATAGGTCAACTGACCATCCGCATACCAATCCTGCATAGGACCCCAAAGTTTGAATCCTTCGATATGGTAAGGAGTCTGAACCAATTGATCCATAGCTCTCCAACGCTTAAGGTCCATCATACGAAGTCCCTCTGCCATCAACTCATCACGACGCTCTCTTCTGATATTATAAAGTGTAGGTTCGATCAGTTGTCCGGCTGAATATGCGCCCCAGTCTCCTTTGGCTTCTTCCTGCATATCCGTTGCAGCGATAGTTGCCTGGAAATCGTTATTTACTTGGGCACGATCACGAATCTCTCTCCAATACTGGGTAGCAGATCCATCTAATGCTCCATTTCTTTCATAACAAGCTTCCATATAGTTCAGGTATGCTTCAGTAGCTCGGAATACGATCGCTCCTGTTGACCCTTGTCCGTTTCCGGTTTGAGCCTGATCATAGTTCAATCCTTTACGGATGGTATATCCGGTAGAATACCCTTGCTCTACAGAAGAGTTAGTAATGTCCGGAACCGGTTCGATTGGTGTACCGTGATCTCCTTCACTTGATTCATAGATGATATTTACCTGACCCGGTTGTTTAAGGAACAACCAAAGTCTTCCGTCACGATTCTCACGTACATCAGCGATATAATCATCACCAGCATAACCAGATCCTGCTGCATAGATCGGCAATCCGTTAGCCATAAGGAAGGAATCAACCATTCCTTTGGTAAGCCCAACTCCGTTATTACCCAGCTGTGCATAAACCGGCACGTTGTGTGTGATACCTAAACCACGATCATAATCTCTCCACAACAACACCTCATCATAACCTGACATATTGGTATCGCTGAACATATTGAAATATGGGTTTGTACCATCAGCATCACTTTGTTGAAGAACACCATTATTAGTCGTTAAGGAATATTGATCCGCTACTTGTTTAGCAGCATCCATTGACTCTCCTAACAACCAATCGATCTCTGCATCGATACTTCCCGCCTGGAAAGTATACCCCTGATTATAATCCTTTTCTGCTCCTGGCCATCCCGGACCGTTTGGAACGAAAGCCGTATTACTAAAATATTTCAACCAGGTACCTTCATAAAGTGCTACTCGGGATTTCAACAATTGAGCACATGCCTTGTTCAGACGATTCTTCCCACCGTCAGGAGACGAAGCCATCATAAGCTCGATGGCTTTATCAAGGTCTGAAATAATAAATCTCGCAACTTCAGATCTTGGATCTCTTGTACTTGCTGCAGTTAAAGTTTCCTTATCATCCGGCAAAGTGGTTTCTACGATAGGCGTATCTCCAATACTTCTCAATTTATTGAAATATTCAAATGCACGGAAGAAATACATTTCTCCGATATAATGCTCGATACCAGACTCACTACCGGTAATCTCGTTATTCTCATAACGTGGAACAACCGTTTCAAGGAAATAGTTGATTCGATAAATGTTATCAAAATTCCAGTCACCGCCTGTTTGAGGTACTCTGTATTGCCCGGGAACATACATATTGTTATAGGACATACTCGCCTGGTTATCGGTATTCGTATCGATACCGAAAGTACCAAAACTCCAGTTACCATGGGTAGGCAATAAACCATACATTTCAATGGAATAGGCGGCGAGCTGAGATTCTTCCTTCAGATAATCTTCAGGAATGATCGCAGATTCCGGTGGTCTCTCTAAAAAGTCTTTACTACAACTTGTAAAAAGTGTTATCGTAACAACTGCTAATATTCTTATATAATTTTTCATCGTGATCTAGCTTTTAGAAGTTAAGGTTTAATCCCAGTGAAATGGTTCTGGAAATAGGATATTCATTCCCTCCATAACCTTCATCGATCATTTCCGGATCAAAGATATCTGATAGCTTAGTCCAGGTAGCCATGTTCTCCCCTGACAGGTAAACTCTCATACTACTCATCATTAATTTCTCTGCGATATCTGCAGGAATAGTATATCCTAACTGCACGTTTTTCAATCTTACATAGGATGCATCCTGAAGGTATGCAGTTTGCGTCTGATGGTTCTTACCATTGAAAACTGGTCTCGGATAGTAAGAATCAAGGTTTTGTCCTAGTGGGTGATCAGCATCGGCACGGAAATAATCCTCATGCTCAGTGAAACCAGTTGACCACCAGATACCCCAATCATAGGCACCCCAGAAATAATAACTTCCCTGCCAGTAATCACGTTTCAATACACCCTGAACGAATGCACGGAAATCAAATCCTTTATAATCTGCGCTAAGCGTAATCCCTATCGGGAACCTTGGCGTATCATTACCGATCAATTTACGGTCACCCGGATCTTCAGACGTCCATGATCCTGAATCGATCTTTCCGTCACCGTTCAGATCACGATACATAATATCACCGGCAGCCCATTGCCCGCCTAATGCATCCTGACCTCCGTTTGGAAGTGAAGCAAGGTGATTATTCATCTCGTCATCAGACTTGGCTATCCCTACGGTTTCATACCCCCAGATCTCACCCATCATCTGACCCTGACGATATCTGTCGAAAGTGTTGGTTGGGTTCGGATATTTGGTAATCTTGGTCTGTGAATCAGAAAGAATGAATTGAATTCCATATCCGAATCCACTTTCAAGACGATCCTGCCAGTTTAAACTTAATTCGAATCCGTAGGTCTTTAAATCGGTATTGTTGGTTGCAGGCACTCCAACTCCAAGAATAACCGGAAGTTCTGGTGCAGGTCCAACCATATCAAGAGTTTTACGTACGAAGTAATCAAAAGACAAGGTGAAACGATTATCAAAAGCACTTGCATCCAATCCTACGTTCCAGCTCTGAATTCTTTCCCAACCCAGCGACTGGCTCACCAGTCCTGGTGCATTTGCGGTATTTGGTCTGGTTCCGTTCACCAACCAGCTTCCACTTGCAGTACCAACAGGCATTGTCACATAGGTAGGATACCAGTAATCTGTATTCTGGTTACCTAATTCACCCCAGGAACCACGTAGCTTCAGGTTATTAACGGTTTCTGAAAGTCCTCCCCAGAAATCCTCTTTAGCGATATTCCATCCGGCAGAAATCGAAGGGAATCCTTTCCATCGCTTATCGCTACGGAATCTTGAAGACCCATCATAACGATAGTTGAATTCAAGCATATAACGATCCTTGTAGTTATAGTTCAATCTACCGAAGATACCTTCTGTCGCCCAGTTATTATAGGCACCATTGACACCCGGAGTAACCAGATTTCCGTTATAATCAGTTCCTGAAGTAAGATCGAGTACCGGTGAACTTGGAATGATCACACCGTTTCTTGAAGCACCTACCGTTCTGTTCTTGGTAAGCTCTGATTGCATCCCTACCATAAAATCGAACTGATGGTCTTCAGCGATATCAAGATGATATTTCGAATAGATATTGGTATTCAGATAATTCTCTCTGTAAGCATCTTCATGCACCTGAGAATACGTATTGTATACATATGGATTACCGTCTACATCATGGTTATACGTTTGAAGTACATCCCAATGACGGAAACTGTTCTCCGTACGGTAATTGAATTCTCCAAAGATTTCCCAGTTCGTAGTTGGTCTTACAACTACTTGTAATTGTTGGTACAACCAATCCTTTTGAGAGGTATCTCTACCCCCATCGCTCAACCCTAAAGCAGGTGAAGGCGATGAATACAGGTATCCGTTCGGATCATATAAAGGAAGAACCGGCCAACCTTGTCGCGCAAGATCTTGAAACAAACCATCAGTTAAACTGGAAGGTCTTCCGTAATCTTCGCGAATGAATCTTGCAGAATAGTTTACAGAGAAAACGTCAGAAATCTTTGCGTTGATCTTTGCACTGGTCGTATATCTCTGGAACTCATCAGTATTGAATTCCATCAAACCATTTTGATCCAGATAGTTTCCTGAAATATAATAAGTGATATTCTCTCCACCACCTTTTACACTAATGTTATGTTCCTGTGAAAAAGACTGGTTCTTATAAAGTACATCATACCAGTCATTATTGGCATTACCATATCCGTATCCATCTGCCCAACGCGTTGGATTATTAGGGTTTACTGGAATCTCATCGGTGATAATTCCTGCCTGATAATCCTGAATTCTCTGAAGTCTGTCTGCATCAAAGAAAGGGCTATATCCCGTGTTTACGTTCGCATCATTAAAGAACGTTGCGAAAGTGTAAGAATCCATCATCTCCGGCATGTTGATCGGAGTTGAAGTTCGGGTACTCACCGAGTAACTAACCTGAGGTTTTCCGGATCTACCTTTTTTAGTGGTCACCAATACCACCCCGAAAGGTGCACGTGAACCATAGATCGAAGAAGCCGCAGCATCTTTAAGCACCGATACATTTTCAATATCATTTGGGTTAATCGAATTCAGATCACCTTCCATCCCATCGATAAGGATAAGTGGGCTACCAGTTGATCCGTTACCGATCGTAGCAATACCACGAATATTGATACTAGGTGAGCTTTCAAGACTACCACCGGTAGAGGTAATATTAAGACCCCCGACAGTACCCTGAAGCATTTGTGTAGCGTTCTGCACCGGTCTGTTCTCAAAAGTTTCAGCCGTAACCGATCCAACAGCACCGGTTAGATTTACTTTCTTCTGAGTACCGTAACCTACTACGACTACTTCGTCAAGCGCCTCAACGTCTTCTTCCATAGTAACATTAATAGTAGATTGACCATTTACAGTCATCTCTACCGCTTTAAAACCTACATAGGTAAAAACAAGTACCGCGTCAGGATTTTTTAGGGTGATCTCATAATTACCATCGAAATCGGTAGCTACACCATTAGAAGTACCTTTCTCCATGATAGCTACTCCAGGAATTGGCATGCCGTCAGAACCACTGACAACCTGCCCACGAACCACCTGGTCCTGTGCGATTAATTCATCCCCGTTTACTTTGAACAGGGTATTTGCCCGCATATCTGCCGGTACAAATGCCAACAGCACCAGCACCGCCGGTAACATACGGATCAGATTTTTCAAATTTTGATTGTTCATAGTGTTAGTTGTTTAAATTTATCATGCCGCCAAAACAATAAGCGGACATGTTTGTAAATTGTCTTTATTTAAAGTGTTTGCCAGATAAAATGTTTGTAGTTTATGTTTGCATATATAATTGAAGTTTAAAAGGATTTATTGATTTCTGTATCGTATAAGTTCTACATTACGGCTCTGATAAGTGACCGGAGAAGAAGGACCCGGACTACCCGAAGACCCTTCCATTTGCAGATTTATAATGACCCACATAGGTTTATCTGTAAAGTTGGCCTTATGGCTGGCGGTTCTTTCACCATCAGTATAATAGGTGATCATAATATCCTGATCATCGATCATTTCAAGCACAGCACTGTATTTATGCCATTTCAAAGGTGCATCAGGAACAGCCGTTTTTTCGGTAAATACATCCTTCGGGGTAATAAATGTATTCTGCCAATTCAATGAATCGCCTTTAAATTCCAGAATATCACTCTCCGGAGGCCAGCCATTTACCGCCGTGATCCAAAATGCCGGCCAGGTACCTTTATCTACAGGAGCCTTGAACTCTCCACTTAACTCATATTTAGGATATCCCCTGTTCACCTGAATCACCTGCTTTGCATGCAGGGACGCAGCATGGTATTTAATCTTCAAATATGGAGGATGACTGCTCTTGCCTGCATCGCCCATTAGTGGCGTTGCAGTTATTGTCAATACACCATTGTCAAGGGATATCTGATCATGATTTTGTGTAGAAGTGGTCATGCGTGCTGAACCATTATGATCACTCCCCCATGGATAATTATAATTCCATTCTTTCTCAAGAGCCTCAAAATTATCAAACGATGATTTTGTGATAAGCACCTCAAAATTCTGATCCTTACCAGCATTATTTATACCCTTATTATCAGTACTCACATCACCCAAATCACCCGGATTGGCACCATTTTTCTCTGACCCTGTATCACAGGACGTAAAGGTTAGCAGAAATATTATAAATAGTCTAATTGGCATTCGTAACGTTTATCGCTTAACTTTGTGCTTAGCAATTTTTTAAGGATATAATTCGATATTCGGAAAAATTAACTTTTACTATATCGTTATCGTAATCCGGTTAAAAATTACCGTTCACATTTAAACTGTTACAATTTTCTTAAAAATCATAAAGAGATATAGGTTACAAATCGACAAAATAAAGGGTATAAATTGTTCAAAACCCATATTCAAGGGTGGTAAATTGATAATATTGCAATTTTTGACTTTATTTGATAAGGATCCTCAATTCTCAGACAATTAGAAACTTACTATGTTACAACCCCGGTTTGTCCTGAAATTTTCACTCATATTCCTTATGCTATGTTGCACCTGGGAAATTTTGGCATTCCAGAAGAATCCCGATCCGCTTCCGCATCACCTCAAATTCGAATATTTCAGTGTTGAATCCGGACTTTCTAATAATATAATTACCGATGTGGTTCAGGATTCTTTAGGTTATATATGGATCGCCACCAATGACGGATTGAATCGTTATAACGGAAACACATTTTTAAATTTTAAAACGGAGAACGAATCGGAGAATAAACTGGTCTATAACTTTATCGAGCAACTCAAATTAAATGACCAGGGAGAACTTTATATAGTAACGGGTGCCGGACTCAACATATATAACCCTAAAACAGAATCTTTCCGACTTTACGACACCTCCAATGGTCTGATTGGAAACGGACTCAGTTGTATGGAATTTGGAAAGAATGAGGAATTGATATTCGGAATCTACGAAGTAGGATTGCAGATCTTTGATCCTAAAAATCCGGAAAAGCGAATCCTATTGAACTTTAACGAGAATGACGATAATACTATCTCCTCCAATCGAATATCTGATATTCAGTTACAAGGAAAGAACACATTATGGGTATCAACTTATGATAATGGGTTAAATAAAATCGATTATGCTACCAAGAGTGTTAGAAGAGTTCCCTTTGGAGATAGAGATGACTATGGCTTGAAATCGATCAATTGCATGTATCTGGATAACAAAGACAATCTTTGGCTCGGTACTAAAAGTGGCATCATGGTCTTTACCAGTGATAACGAGCGTATCCATATACCAGCAGGAAACGATCAGAACCGTGAGCTCAGTGACAATGAAGTACTGGCCTTTGAAGTGGATGATTCCGGGAAAATGTGGGTAGGTATCCGTAACGGCGGATTAAACATCGTCGATCTTGAAGCATACCGAAATGATGCCGAATCTGATGCAATTCAATGGTTCCTTCCCAATCAAAACGGCACCAGTGTCTACAACCGTACCGTTTCATGTTTGACGAAGGACAAAGAAAACAATATGTGGATCGGTACCAGTCTCGGGCTAAACTATGTCAATCCGCGTGGAAATCCATTAATACGTATCAGACACGAATCTAATTCCGGATCTCAAACGGTAAGCCATGACCGAATCAGAACACTTACCGAACGCTTTAACGGAGATATCTGGATCGGTACGGATGGGGGCGGACTCGACCTCTATAATCCGAAAAAAGGTTCCTACAAACATTTCAGACATGATGATTCAGATCCTCGCAGTCTATCGAACAACTACACCATCTCTTTGCTGGAAGATTCCAAAAAACGCGTGTGGATAGGAACATATCAGGGAGGACTCAATCTACTTGACACGATCACGGGTAACACTCGAAAATACCTGCAGGGCAATGTTGAAGACGGCAGTGACGTTCGTGTCATTTTTGAAGACAGTAAGAACAGGATCTGGGCAGGCACCAATCGCGGCGGATTATATCGCTATAACGAAACAACCGATAAATTCGATTATATCGAGTCCCTCGGAAAAATGGATATACGGGACATCGCAGAAGATGAGAACAAACTATGGATGGCCACCTATGGAGATGGCCTATTACATTTTGATCCCGAGACCAACGATTATAATACAATAGAAGCCGCCACGGTTCCCGAAATGCCGAGTAATATTGTTCACACCATAAAAATTCTCTCCGATCATTCTATTCTTGCGGGTACCGCCTATGGAGGACTTGTGCGTTGGTATCCAAAGACAGAAACGCTGAGGACATTCACAGACAGGAATGGTCTGAGCAATAATACCATCAATAGTATGGTATTTCGAAATGAGCATGAAGTATGGTTGGGTACATTTAAAGGAATCAGCTACTACAACACCCTTAATGACACTATCAAGAACCTGAACTCCTACAGTCTCATAGCAACCAGTGACTTCAATAGTGGAGCGGCGATGCTTACCCGGGACAGTACACTGTATATGGGTGGAAATGCAGGATTATACATCATACAACCTGAAAAGATCTTCAATTCCAACTCCGATTACTCCCTGCTTTTTGAAAATCTTAAATTGTTCAATAATAAGGTCGATGTTGCCAACGGGGATAAAGAGGCGATATTACAAGAATCACTACCCTTTCAGGATCATGTAATTCTCAACCATGATCAGACATTGATCTCAGTTGATTTTAGTGTGCTCAAATATCCAAATGCCGGCAATATTAAATATTCCTATTTATTAGAAGACTATCAGGATCATTGGGTAAATCTGAATAATAGCAATAGCATCAACCTTAATAAATTACCTCCGGGAGAATACAGGCTTATCGTGAAAGGAGCTATCAACCCGGAAAAAACGGTAACGAACTCCATGTTGATCACCATTCTCCCCCCCTTCTGGAAAACATTACCAGCATATTTATTATATTTCATTGTGGCATTAGGGCTCACCATATTAGGAATGCGCTATTATTCCGATCGTTTAAAGCTTAAGAATTCCTTGTTATTCGAAAAGAAGCAACGACAGCTGGAGAATGAACTAAACCTGGAACGCGTACGATTCTTTACCGGTTTCTCCCATGAACTAAAGACTCCGCTCAGTCTGATCATGGCACCTATCGAGGAGTTAATCGAACAGACAGACAATAAAAAGCATAAGGATCAATTGAAAATGGTACACAGAAATTCAAAATATCTGTACCAGAACATCAAAAAATTACTTGAATTCAGAAAGGCAGAAACCGGCCTGAACCAGTTATCGATAGAAAAAACCGACATCACCGATTATATCACCCAGCTATTTAATAGTTATGAGACCATTGCAAAGTCAAGAGGAATAAGCCTGAAGCTCCACAAACCCGAACAGCAACTCTATATCTGGTGTGATATTGAAAAAGTTGAAATCATTATTCACAACCTGCTTTCCAATGCTTTTAAGCATACAGATCGCAATGGAACCATCAGTCTTTCACTTGCAAAGAAAGATAATATTTTAAGCATTTCGGTTTCGGATACCGGAAATGGTATTCCTGAAGAAGATCTACCACATATCTTTGACTGGTACTATCAATCAACCTCCTCAAACAGAAAGAAAGGAACCGGCATAGGGCTTGCTTTATCCAAAGTTTTTGCCGAGTTACATCAAGGTTCTATCATCGTTCAAAGTAAATTTCACGAAGGAGCGAAATTTACTCTGAACATACCTACAGATGCTTTCCGGGAACGCACTCAGCAATCGGAACCGGAAACGCCGGTAGAAAAGAAGATCTCTGAAATATATTCGGAAACATCAGATTCATGGAATATGGAGGAGCTTTCTGTGATTGATCCGGACAATGAACTCAGAATCGGAGAAGATAAAGAAAGAGAGGTTTTATTACTGATCGATGATAATGCAGATATCCTGCAATTCCTGGGTGGAATGCTGGAGACCGAATACGACCTGATTTTTGCCGCTAACGGAAAAGAAGGAGTACAAAAAGCAAGGAAATATGTTCCGGACCTGATTGTATCAGATGTCATGATGCCTGAAAAAAGTGGTATGGATCTCTGTAAAGAATTAAAGGAGGACAAAATCACCTCACATATTCCGATCATTTTGCTTACCGCGAAAGCAAATACAGAAGGAATCAACCAAGGATATGAAGAAGGAGCCGATGATTATATCACCAAACCTTTTAATCCAAAAATTCTTAAAACACGCATCAAGAACCTGATACAAAACCGAATAGGATTACGTAAATACTTCACAACGGAATCGGACGGACTTCCTGAAGACCCGGATAAACACATCAGCATCCTGGACAGCGAGAAGGAATTCCTGAGACAATTCCAGGAACTTATCGAACGATTGATTCCGGAGGGCGATACCAATATTGAGACCCTTTGTTCAGAAATGGGCATGAGTCGTACTTCTCTGTTTCGAAAGATCAAGGCTTTAACGGGTGGAAATATCAACGACTATGTTCGTAAGATCCGACTGCAGAAAGCCGTGTACCTTATCCGTTATGAGAAATACACGATTTCACAGGCATCCTATGAAGTAGGTTTCAAAAGTGTAAAGTATTTCAGGAAGATCTTTAAGGAAGCATATGGTAAATTACCTTCGGAGATCGAGTAATTTAATTATAGGGTAGACTTAAAATATTTGTATTCCCCCCGGACACCAGTGAATTAAGGATTAAGGATTATGGATTATGGGTTGTCAATTCTCAATTAAACGAAGTTTAAGAGTCACTTGCTATACAGTAAAGCAGTATATCGTCAACTATTCTCCGCTTTCTACAATCTATTTTCCGCGATCTTAACTTTGGCAATTAACACTTTTTGGCAATTGTCTTAAGAAGGCTTTAAGGTGGTCTTGGCCTTGCTTTTCGTACCTTTAGGGTAAAATAAATTCAATGAAAAATAAAACAATAATTATCACAGGAGCAGCCATGGGTCTGGGTCTGGCCGCTGCTGAAGAACTCGCCTCCCAGGGGGCAAATTTGGCACTGATCGATTATAATGATGAATCGTTACAGAATGCAGTGGAAAGTCTCAGTGGAAAATTCAAGGATGTCAAAATAATTTCGGTGAAAGCCGATGTTTCCGATGAGGAACAGGTAAAGAACTATGTAAATAAGACCCTGGAAGCATTCGGGCGTATCGACGGCTTATACAACAATGCAGGAATAGAAGGCCGACAGGCTCCGATGACAGAATATGATATGGATGTTTTCAAAAAAGTGATCGATATCAACCTGATGGGTGTATATTATGGCTTACGATATGTTATTCCGGTAATGCAGAAACAAGGTTATGGACGAATTGTGAACGTAGCTTCTGTGGGAGGTATTCGAGGAGTACTGAATCAAACTCCTTATGTTGCCAGTAAACATGCAGTATCAGGGATGACGAAAAACGCTGCTGTTGAATATGGTAAATATGGCATCCTTACAAACGCCATTGCTCCCGGAGCGATCCTCACCCCTATGGTAGCCGAAGCTTTTAAACAGGTGAATCCGGATGACCCGAAAGCCGCAGAAACTGAATATGCCCAAAGAAATCCTACCCGAGCACTTGGAAAACCTTCAGATGTCGCTAAAGTGGTAGCCTTTCTACTTAGTGAAGGTAATGGTTATGTTAGTGGGCAAACCATAGCAATCGATGGTGGAGAATCAAACCTTTATGGTAATTCTTAACTGAGCCTCCTCAGATAAACTAAAAAAGGCTGTTTAATAAGGCAGCCTTTCATTTTTTATATACCTCCCGGAAGACCAATCATCAAGCGAAATTAAGTCTTTTTCCCCCCAGTTATGATGATTCAGCCTCTATAAATCATGTGGTACGCTCTGTTCTATTCGATAGTAAAAGACTGAACAATACTTTCAGAAGTATTACCTTCCTTATCGATACTGATAATATTCCAATAATAAGTAACTCCAGACATTACCCTAACATCCAGCGCTTCTTCCGAACTTTCAAACATAGTTTGAGGTGGAGTCGCATCCTCAAAATACACCTCATACTTTACTATATCATCATCGAGATCCAATCCTCTCCAGCGAAGTTCGATACGCTCATCATTCGTGGTAATTCGCATTTCATCTTCCGGATAGATCACCTCCGCAGGAAAAGGCGCATAATTAGTATTTGCTTCCCCTGCATTGTAAAAATTCCAACGTTCACTTTTTGTTAGTTTATTCGACTTAGCATTAGTTGATATAATATACCATTGATAAGGAGTCGCCCTTTTCAAAACAACTTTTAAACCAGGGTCCGAAGTTGAATAACCAGATTCCTCCCCGGAGATCAAATCTAAAAGAATCAATGTATAGGTTTCTGTATTTAGGGCCTTCCCCCAGTTAAAATACACTTCACTCTGCAAATCATCCAGGACCTCTCCACTTATACATTCAGTATTATTCAAAGGCGCAATCAGTGTTGCCTCCCCGGGATCGAAGTCTTCAAATTCTGGAGAATCACTTCCACAACCTATAAAAACCATGACCGCAGCAATCAGTGTTAAACAATTCAATCTTTTATACATAGGCTAATTTTTCACAATTCTCTTATTGAATACCCCATTCGCAGTCTCAAGTCTCAGAACATACATGCCTCTTTGTAATTCAGGAATTTTAACATTTAGTTCTCCAAAAATTGCCACTACATCAAAGCTGGATATGATATTTCCCTTAAGATCTATCAGAATGCACAGTACAGTATCATTGATTTGAGAGGGTAACAACACATGAAGAATTTCTCCGGATATAGGGTTTGGAAAAACACTAATCCTATCTTCGATCATAAATTCCCGTTCATAAAGACCTGCACATAATTTTTCGGAAAAGACCTGTAATTTATTTACTCCTTTTTTTAAAGGAAGTGATATCTGCTTTTGATCCGTTATATACGTTAATTCATTGAACATTATCGTATATGATTTACCTCCTGATAATGTAAGGTTGAGATTTTGATCATCAATCACTTCGGCATATACTTCTAGTGGTAAAGGCTCGTTTATGACCAGTTCATAACACAGCTCCATGTTTGGAAGTTCAACACTTCTCAGGCAAAGTGAATAAACTCCGGAAATCAGACTATCAAATAGTAAAGAGGATTCAAAAGAGTCTTCACGGATCAGGTTGTCTTCCAGATATAATTCCGCGCTATATTCTGAGATTACCTCCACATTAACCTGAATACTCCCATTATCACTACCTCTGCAGGAAAGATCTGTAACCCCGATTTTAAAATTATCCTGCGGTAATTTCAACTCCTCACATCCAAAATCATTTACAGTAGTATTCAGCGGTGTGTATGGACATAAATCATTATCATTCGCAATCCCATCACCATCTATATCTTCATCACAACTATCATTAATTCCATCTTTGTCAAAATCATCACCTTCAACCTGTTCAAGCGTGACAACCAGCTTTGCATCACACCCTTTTGAGTCTACGACACTTACAGTATACACTCCAATTCCAAGATCTTCGAAATCGGCATTTTCTGTATAAGTAAAATCATCCATACTGTATTGATAGGGAGGTGTACCACCAGTTGCATCAACCTGAATACTCCCATCCGCTTGAAAGGTACAACTTGGAGAGATCACTGTAAATCCGACCTCTAACTTGTCCGGATCCTCAATCATGACCTGTGTCGTCAAAGTACAACCCTTAGCATCTTTTACATAGATTTCATAATTGCCAGAGTTAAGATCTTCGAAAGATGCATTACTCTGAAACAATACTCCATCAATGCTATATTGATAGGGTGGTGATCCCCCGACAACCTCTATAAGAATACCCGCTTCATTTTCACCAAAACAGGAATTAACCATTACCGAAGTAGTAACCTTCAATATTTCCGGTGCTATAAAAGATTTATTGATCGTCAACTCACACCCATTTTTATCTATGATTTTAAAAACATGATTCCCATATGGGACACCTGTAAAATCTCCTGAATCTTTTAAAGGATCATCATCCATTTGATAGCTATACGGTTCTTGCCCACCGCTTACCTGTAACATAAAACTCAATGTCCCATCCGTACAAAACCTGGAATTGTCAATTTCGGTAAATGTTGCTGCCAGGGCATCAGGCTGTCCGATTATAATTTCTTCCTCAACAAAACACCCTTGATCATCAACCACCCTGACCGTATAAATTCCAGCAGAGAGATCCGTGAATTTATTAGACTTTTGAAGTGCTTCATCATTGATTTGATATGCATAGGGAGCTACACCGCCATTAACATCGACCATAAAACTCCCATCATTTGTACCAAAACAAGACACCTCAGATTGATCGACTTTCAGGGTTAAAAGTTCAGGTTCTGTAATCACAATGTTCTTTTCAAAAACACAATCCGCATTGTCCTTAATGAAAACCGTGTATTCCGAAGCAGGCAATTCATTGAATGCTGCCTCCGATTGGTACTCGATTCCATCGAGACTATATTGATAAGGTGGGACACCTCCAATACCCTTCAGAATTACAGATCCGTCACTCCTACCAAAGCAGGATACATTATTTATGGTCACCTCACCCATAATCGATATAGGAAGGTCAAAATATACATAAATTTGCCCTGAACATCCCTTACTATCAATCGCAGCAAATCGGAATTTACCAGTTGTTAAGCCTTTAAAAGTTGCAGACGACTGAGCGGGTTCATCATCAATCTGATAGGAGAATGATCCATCTCCACCCACCGCTTCCAGTGTAATATCGAATGTTTCATCTATACATATATTGGTATAATCAATATCAGAAATATTTAGGTAAATACCCTCTGGTTTATCAAGTGTAATCTCTTGTATGGATTGACAGCCTAATCCATCACTAACTATAACTTCATAGGTGCCCGGAGAAAGATCCTGAAACAAATTATCAGCCTGCGCTACACCATCGTTTAAACTATAGGAATAAGGAGGCATCCCTCCGGTTACATCTATTTCGATGTAACCATCATTCTCACCGTAACATAAATTACCACCGGATTCCATGCTAAAAGTCAATTCATCTATAGGAATCAAGTTTGCATTTACAAAATTCACACACCCCAAAGCGTCTCTGGATTCTACTTTAATCTCCTCCCTCTTTATGGTCGTAAATTTATTTGTCGACTGCCACTCTCCTTCATCTATTCGATATTCATAAGGTGGATGTCCACCCGAAGCTGACAGTGTAAAATTAACCGGATCATCATTAGTACAATAGTTCGTGTATGAAGCAGAAAGCTGGAAGGACTCAGTTTTATCGAATTGGACTTCTACACCGTAAGTACAACCATAACTATCAAGTATTTGAATATAATACAATCCAGATTCCGATATTTCAAACGTATTACTACTTTGAAAAGTTATGCCATCTATTGCATATTGATAAGGAGGTATACCACCGCTGGCGACTACTTCGATAAAATCGTTTGTTGTTGGATCGCAATAGTTGTCATGAACAATGACTGATCCTTTTAGAAGTTCTCTCTCCGGAATTATAAAGGCTTCCACAGTGGTACATCCATTCGCATCCCTGACATAATATTCATAGTCACCCGGTGCTAAATCACTAAAAGTTTGACTTACTGAAAAATTATTTCCATCGATACTATATTCATAGTCCGGATTCCCTCCAGAAACCGATCCTGATACCGATGCGGAATTTAAACCAACACAATCGTATTCTATAATTTCCAGTAAAATGGACATAGTCTCGGGCTCGGTAAGTGTAGTTACAATTCTAAACGTACTATTCACAGCATCGATAACTTCCACGATATAGGTACCCGCTTCTAAATTCAGGAAATTGGAATTCTCAGATGCTCCTAGTATTGTAAATCCATTTGAATCCAGCAGTTGAAAATTATAAGGAGGGGTACCTCCGCTGGCTGTAGCTATTATTTCACCATTATACTCACCAGGGCAAGTAACTTCTCTCACATAAACCTCCAATCCCAAATCCTCGGTCACTCCAATTGCAATTTCATCCTGAGGATCCAACGTGAAATGAGCTTCAACAGTATCCTGCTCATAGTGCTGGTATGTATCTAAAAATGAAAGATTAAGGGATAAAATACCCGTAAAAAGAACTTTCCACAGGATCAAACAGGTCCAATACGTCAATTTCATAGTAGCATTTAGGGCTTTAGGTATCCAATTAACGATTATCTGTTCTCAGCAGATTCCAGAAAAAATAATTGAACCCCGAAAAGTACTTGAATCTGAATACCGTGAATTTTCCTACAAGAATAGCGATTTATTTTGTAACGCCAATTACATATGAGTATATTATACAAATCGTTCCTCTCCACCTTTACCTAAAAAATTACCAGTAATTCCACAAGAGCATATATCAGAATTTTCTTAAATATTAATTCTTTATAGTTCACACCGATAATTTATATTTTAGTTTTTTAGATTTAGTGATCCTCGTAGCTACAGAACTGACCCATGCGAGCTGTACCCAAAACGGACAGGAAGCCTATCAACTTGAAGGAAAACTTATCTATAAGAAAAGTACTTCAGAAATTATCGTATGAAAGACAGCGATAAACTATATATCCTTCAGTTCACTATTGCTACCATACCAGTTGTCAATAACCTGAATTCGCACACCTTCGCATTCGATATTGTAGCAGCTTATAAAGTCAGAGACAAAAAAATCGAGTTTCTGTTAAATTCTTCAGTATTCCGAGGAATTACATACAATTCCGATTTTTATTATTCTATATATGGTCGTATTGCCTTTTCCGGATCACCGGTTAAAAATTCACGAACATCTATCGATATGGGTGGAGCCGGCTCATCATCCTCAGTACCTGGCGCAGGATTCCTTTCGAGATACCGAATATCTATTTCCCTGGAAGGAAATACCGCAAATATCCTGGCGACATCCGCACCCGTATTCCTAATACCATGAGGCACCCCTGCAGGGATAAACACCACAGCTCCTTCCGAAACCTTTTTCCTTTGATTACCCAAACGAACTTCAACGCTACCCTTTTGGATCTGCATGATCTCTTCGATATGATGCAGATGAAATGGTATCGCATCGCCTATACCGATCTTTTCGGTAAAAACCGACATCTGATCCACATATCCATTCTCAGTATCTCCAGGGTCAATAACGATCGCCAGTTTGGAATCCGGACGATAATCGTCAGGATCTTCAATCATATTCAGGGGATGGAATTCATAATCTTCAACTATTGCCATAACTTTATCTTTATAAAGCAATAAGTTACACAAATTCAATGTTTTACACCAGGGGGTATTACCCCCTATTTCAAAAGCCAAAAAACACAGACACTAAAGTGCATTTCAATTACTTACGCTCAACGAACCGTAATTTATCAGACACAATCGTATTAAACCAGTGAACACATACACGCTTAACTTCCTCTATTTCTTATATTTACATATACATCATTTACAAAAACACATAAATTTTGATTCCCTATGAATTCTTGTAAAACTTTCTTCACATTCCTTTCAATTACCTTTATAACCGTATTTCAAAACTCTGATGCCTGTACCCGTGTTGTTTATCACGGCACGAATGACCTGATCATTACGGCTCGCTCTATGGACTGGAAAGAAGAAATCCCTGCCAACCTTTGGATTCTACCCAGTGGAATTTTAAGAAATGGACTCGTTGGAGAGAATTCGGTACAATGGCGATCGAAATACGGAAGCGTAGTGACAACCTCCTGGGATATTGCTTCTTCAGACGGCATGAATGAAAAAGGTTTGGTTGCCAATATGCTTTGGCTGGCTGAATCAGAATATCCAAAATTTGATCCGAAAGGCACTAAAAATGGATTGGCCATCTCACTCTGGCTCCAATATGCACTTGATAACTTTGCCACGGTCGAAGAAGCAGTTAATGACCTTGCTCAGGAAAAATTCATTGTAGTTTCCAGTCTCATCCCGGGAACGGATCGTTTTACCACACTTCATTTATCACTCTCAGATGCCAAAGGTGATAATGCCATATTTGAATATATCAACGGCAAACTGGTGATCCACCATGATCCCAGTTATAATGTGATGACGAATTCTCCTATATTCAATGAACAACTTGCGATCAATGAATACTGGAAGGGAATTCCCGGAACCATTATGTTACCAGGAACCAATCGGGCGGCAGACAGATATGTAAGAGCCTCCTACTACATCGGGGCCATTCCTAAAACCGACAATACCAGAAATGCGCTTGCCAGTGTTTTTGGAGTGATCAGAAATTGCTCCGTTCCTTTGGGAATCTCCTCAGAAACTGAACCTAATATTTCATCGACTCGTTGGAGAACCGTGGCCGATCATAAGAATATGACCTACTACTTTGACAACGTTCTAAATCCGAATGTTGTTTGGGTAGATCTGAAAAAAATAGATTTTAAGGAAAATGCTCCAGTCAAAAAATTAAGTCTTTCAAATAATGAAATCTATGAAGGAGAATCTTCGGGAAAATTTACAGAAACAAAACCGTTTGCTTTTGCCGCATTACCACAATAAATAACCATGGTTCTTTCGAAATTCATCAGAAATATACCACAAGGAATATTTCCTCTTATTTCTAACTGGAATTCAACAATTAAATCATTGAAATCTCATTTCTTATACCGTTATTTGCCGCAGATTTTAAAATTACGATATCCCCCATCGTTTTGATAGAGATTATGAAATGTCCTACACATTTCCAAGCATTTATTTGTTAAAATCTTGTGGCTTCGTATTAAAATCAATAATTTCATTTTAATTTAAGAATAAAGCAAGGTTATGCCCCAAACTGACGTTATTCTGGAGAATAATTGCAATCGATTGTTCCGTGAAAATACTTCGCTCATCCCATGGCTTCATGAGGATTTAAATTACGGTTTGTGGTATCTCGAAACCGATATTCCGGAGACTTTATGGATAAGTGAATCTTTCTGGAAATTTCTCGGGTATGATCATATTTCAAAAGAAGAAAGAAATTCCACGATTCATTTAAATACCGGCTATTTAAACTTGCGAAGGGAGCTCAAAGAACTGATCAGGAAACAAAACACCCTACCTGATCCCATAAAATTCACGTTCATTAATAAGGAAGGTCAAAAAGTAAAGCTTCTTGCCGTAATTTTTTATGAACCGGAACTGTTGAAAAAAGGCAGCATCCTCCTAAAATTCATTAAGTCAGACAGCACTTTTATTAAAGAAAAAAAACTTAAAAAGAAGCTTTCAAAACTTAAACAACGGAATGCTCTTTACGAAATAACCAATACTATTACCCGTGTCGGTGGCTGGGAGGTAGATCTTGTGAACCAAACTATTCTATGGACCAAAACTACAAGAGAGATTCATGAAGTCTCCCCGACTTTCGTACCTGATGTTGAAAATGCGATCGCGTTTTATAAAGAAGGCTGGAGCAGAGATACCATAAGCTCGCTATTTGAAAAAGCGATCAATAACGGAGAGTCCTACGATATTGAACTTAAACTGATCACTGCTAAAGGCAGGGAAATATGGGTACGTTCCATAGGACATCCCGAATTCGAAGAAGGTAAATGTGTACGTGTCTATGGTGCTTTTCAGGATATCGATAAACGCAAGTCAGAAGAATTTGAATCACAATTCAACAAAGAACGTTTTCAGTTAGTCTTCGATAATTCCTCTCTTGGAATAGTATTGAGAAGTATCTCAAATGAACTATTGCTGACCAACCCTGCCTTCCGGAAGATCTTTGGAATGGATCAGTCCATTAATGGGATGATCAAAAATCAAACCTTTAGAGATCTGATCCATCCGGATGACCGCGAAATGATGCAGAATTATCATCGTCAGCTATTATCAGGAGAGATCGAGTCGTATTCATCAGAATGCCGGTTTTTCGACCTGACAGGAAAACTGATCTGGTGTCGCGTCAACACTTCCGTAGTGAATCGCAATGAGGATTCCGATGCCCTCATCCTTTCACAGTTGGAAGATATCACTATCAAGAAAAAACTGGCTGCCAGATCGCTGGAAAACTCCAAGCGTTTCAGCGGTGCATTTGAATATTCTCCAAATGGTATGGCATTGGTATCCTTGGAAGGAAGGTGGCTCATGGTCAATAATGCTCTGGGTAAAATGTTCGGGGTTTCGAAAGAAGAACTCCTGCATCGCTCCATGGAAAGCCTGACACATCCTGAAGATGCGAATCTGGATGAAGTGTTCATTCAGGAACTTCTTGACGATTCCCGACAGAGTTACAGCATACAAAAAAGATATCTTCATAAAGATGGTTCTGTCATCTACGGACTTCTGAACGTTTCCCTTATCAGGGATCATGATGGTTCACCATTATACTATATCGGACAAATCAACGATATCAGCCGAAGGGTACGTTCACAGGAAGAATTACAAAATAGCCTCAGTGAGCTCCAGGGTCTTTTGAATGCAACCACTCATGTCTCCATAATTGAAACCGATTTAAACGGTATTGCCCGAAAGTTCAATAAAGGTGCTGAGAATCTATTAGGATATAAAGCTTCGGAAATCGTCGATAAGAAACCGGTAAGTATCTTTCATGATCCCGATGAGATCGAAGAACGTGGAAAGGAACTTACTACCCAGTATAACCGGCCGGTTTCCGGGTTTGAAGTATTTGTACATAAGGCAAATAAAAGAGAATTTGAGTCAAGGGAATGGACCTATATCAGGAAAAACGGAGAACGATTCCCAGTACAACTCGTTGCAACGGCTGTGGTTAATTCCAAAGATGAAATCACTGGATATCTGGGTGTTGCAACTGACATCTCCCAATTAAAGGAAATGGAGGTTTCCTTGGTTAAGGCCAAACAAAAGGCGGAAACTGCCAACAGGTCGAAATCGGAATTCCTCGCAAATATGAGTCACGAGATCCGGACACCACTAAATGGTATCATCGGGTTTACTGACCTCCTGATGAAAACCACGCTTTCCGAAAGCCAGGAGCATTATATGCAAACCGTATATAATTCTGCGAATCATTTGCTGGATATCATCAATGACGTACTGGATTTTTCGAAGATCGAAGCAGGAAAGCTTGAATTGAATATTGAAAAGATCGACCTTCTGGAGCTTTGCAGCCAAACCATGGATATTATTAAACATCAGGCACACGCGAAATCACTTGAAGTTTTGCTGGATATTCCTCCGCTGATCGATAGATTCATCTATGCAGATACAGTTCGCTTACGCCAGATCCTTACCAACCTCCTTGGAAATGCAGTGAAATTTACTGAGGAAGGTGAAGTAGAAATGAAGATTCGTCATGACAAGCTGGAACAGCAAGAGGGCTTCAATCGCTTTACATTTTCGATACGAGATACCGGAGTAGGTATAGCCCCTCATAATCTTTCCAAGATCTTCAGAGCATTTGACCAGGAAGATTCCTCAACTACCCGAAAATATGGAGGTACCGGACTCGGACTTACTATAAGTAACAGATTACTGGAACTTATGGGAAGTAAACTCGAGGTAACAAGCGAACCCGGCAAAGGGAGTGTTTTCTCTTTCACTATTGATTTCAGATCTGAAAAGGGAATTTCAACTGCTAAAAAACCAGGTTTCATCAAGGTTCAAAAAGTCCTGGTAGTAGATGATAATGACCATAACAAATCGATATTATCCGAAATGTTACAGGTTAAAAAAATCGAAGTCATTACGGCTTCAAACGGGATTGAAGCATTAGAGATTCTCGAAAACTCATCACAATTCGACTTGATGATCATCGATTATAACATGCCATATATGAATGGCATCGAAGTAGTGAAGCACATCAGAGAGACCTTTAATATCCATAAAGACCTTTTACCCGTGATGCTCCTTCACAGTTCGGTAGAGGACACCATCATCAACAAGGCCTGTAAAGAGCTTGACATTCAATTTAATATAACGAAACCTATATCGATAAGACAGCTGTGTACTACAGTAGACATGATCGAACGACCCCCTAAGCAAATGGATGACAAAATTTACGAGGTAACCAACCAAACATCGCTGAACGATGTTGCCTGCAACGTGTTGATCGCGGAAGATAATCCGGTTAACAAATTACTGGCCCGTACACTGATTCAAAAACTGGTACCGTTAGCGACCATTATCGAAGCTGATGACGGGGCTATTGCAGTCGAAAAATTTCTTGAAAATAAGATCGATATTATTTTTATGGATATTCAAATGCCTGTGATGAGTGGTATTGAGGCAACCAGGAAAATCAGATCACTTGAAAATGGTACTTCCCGTGTTCCGATCGTTGCACTTACCGCCAGATCGATCAAAGGAGAGAAGGAAAAAAGCATCACCTATGGAATGGATGAATACTTGTCAAAACCCGTGATCTTTGAAACCATCAGACAAACGCTAATCAGATTTCTGATCAAAGAACCTGTGAGTTAACAGATTCCCGAGTATTAAAGAATAAATTATGCCCCAGACCAACCACGTACAATTACTTATCATAACCGGATGCGAGAACAGAGCCGGTGAATTATATAAAATAACCGAAAATTCAGGACTGAATTCAGTATTCTGCAAAAATAGTTTTGAGGCAATACAAAAACTTAAGTCCGAACAGGAATTCGACCTTATTTTGATCGATAAGGATGCCGGTCCTCTTAAGGCTTTACAATTCTCGGAATACCTAACCCTTGAACTTTCGGTCACTACACCGATTGTCGTTGTCGGTGGCAGTCAGGAAGAATATATTCTTTCCGAAAGAACCTTTAAACAATTGAACGACCCGATCAGTGAAGTCGATCTTCAAAAGATCCTGATTGAACTACCCATAGCGAAAATTAAAGGAGGTAGATCATCAAGTTTCTATTCCCTGAATTATCTGAAAGACCTCTCTGATAACGATCAGGATTTCATTGCGGAATCGATCAGTATTTTCAAAACATCGGTTGAGCAAAAACTGATCGGATTACAGGTCACTATCGCAGAAAACGATTTTAAGAAGTCCAGGGAAATTACCCATAATATAAAACCATCCTTTGAGATGCTTGAGAATGATGAATGTCGTGAACTTTGCGATACCATATGTTACAGGGCTTCCGAAGAAGAAATACCGGCATTAGTTCAAATTCTACTTGACAAGTTCACCAAGATCATCGAAGAACTGAAATATGAATTCCCCAAACTCAATGACGTATGAAAAAGAGAATCCTGGTTGTGGAGGACAATCCCATGATCGTGAAATCACTGGAGTTTAAATTGACCCGGGATGGCTATAATGTTACTGTTGCTGTCGACGGAAGAGAAGGACTACGCCTACTTGAAAAAGAAGCTTTCGAACTCGTGATCACCGACCTTATGTTACCTTTTGTAACCGGCAATGAACTTATCGAACATATCCGAAAGAACAATCCCGAACTTCCGGTCATCGTACTCTCCACCTCGAACCAGGAAGAAACGATCATCGAAGCTTTTGAGATCGGTGTGAATGACTTTATCACCAAACCCTTTAGTCCGAACGAACTCTCCCTAAGAGTTAAAAGAACCCTGAATATCCATTAAACTGGAAGCATTCAACGACATATTTGCTGACACACCGTGGATCGTGCAAATGAATTTACTATTCGCCTGTATATTCTTTGTGGCTTCCCTTCTTTTCACCATTGCCATAATCTTATTGCGTCTATTTAAGAATCGAAGAGAAAACGCCAAGAAAATATATCAGGATCAAATCGGTGATTTTATCAATGAATGTCTGTTTAATGAAGAATTCGATATTGAAGCTGAAGCGGAAAGATTTCGTGCTGAATGGCTGAAAACTAACCTTAGAAGAAAAATAGCGATTCGTCAGATTCTTATCTTCAATGAGAATTTAAAAGGCGAATCGGAGAAACAGGTCAAAAGATTATTCTATTTACTCCGACTAGATCAGTTTGTCTTTGAGATCCTGAAAAAAAGTGCATGGCATCAACAATCGAGAGCTTTATATGTCATGTCGGAACTAAAAGTATTGAAGCCGGCACTAGTGGCTCCCTTTCTGCATTCCAAAATTCACGGTGTAAGAGAGCAAGCTATTTATTATTTCCTCAAAACTTCCGATTCCGATCCATTGCGATTTTTTGAAAATCTAACCGTTGAGCTAACCTTATGGGAGCAGCTGTATATACAGGATAGCCTTCAGAATGTATATCAGGGAAAAATCCCGGATTTTTCCCAATGGCTTGAACACCCCTTATTATCCGTTCGGTTGTTCGCAATACGGATGATTCGTGAGTTCTCACAATTCGAGAATATTGCAACCTTGATTCCCATGCTTAATCACAGAGATCCCTTGGTTCGGAAAGAAACAATCAAAACGCTTTGCCGCTTAAATTTTGAAAAGCTTCCATCGATACTGTTAGCTCAATTCCAAAAGGAGGAAGAAAACGTGAAACTTGAAATCATCAATGCGATCAGATCTCTGGGAACATTAGCAATGTTACAAGACCTTAGGTCAAACATAAAAGAAGATGAAAACCGAATCGCTCTCAAGCTTTTAAAGGCAGAAAAGAAACTAAAATTATTAACCACTGAATAAAGAGCCCTATCAATATTTTCGATAACATAACCGAGATCTTTAGCTGGATATTCCTGGTTTATGGGATTCTTGTTTGTACATGTTATGTACTCGCAGCGATTTTTTCCTTTTATGAGATAAGAGACTATAAGCGAAAATACAATCTAAAAGATGAAGTCGCTTTGTTACAATCAAACAACCTACCTGCTATTTCTATTTTAGCTCCAGCCTATAATGAGGAGGCGAATATCGTTGAAAATGTCAGGTCACTGCTTACCGTTAACTACCCATATTTCGAGATTGTGATCATCAATGACGGAAGTAAGGATGGGACATTGAATCAATTGATCTCCACTTTTCAACTGATAGAAGATGACACCCCCTATCATAACTTCATACCCTCTAAAGACATCAATCGAGTGTATCGATCCTCCAGTCATTCCTTTAGAAACCTCAAGGTTATCGATAAAAAGAACGGAGGAAAGGCTGATGCGCTGAATGCCGGCATCAATGCATGCAGCCATGAGATCATCTGTTGTATCGATGTTGACTGTATTCTTGAAAGTGATGCATTGTTAAAACTCATAAAACCATTCCTGAACAATAAAAACAAGGTGATCGCCTCCGGGGGAATCATTAGAATTGCTAATTCATGTATCATCGAGGACGGCAGAATCATCGAAGTGAAATTACCGGAGAAATTTATCGCAAAAGCTCAGGTCATAGAATATTTCAGAGCTTTCTTAATGGGTAGAATGGCCTGGTCCAGAATCGACGGATTAATGCTGATTTCAGGAGCTTTTGGCATGTTCGACAAACAAACCGTTATGGATGCAGGCGGTTATAATCATAATACCGTAGGTGAAGATATGGAATTGCTCGTTCGCATGCGAAGAGTTATGGCTGAAAAAAACACACCCTATACTGTAGGCTTTATCCCGGATCCACTATGCTGGACCGAAGTACCTCAGGACTGGAATATTCTGTACCGACAGCGCAATCGCTGGACCCGAGGTACTATTGAAACCTTATGGCTGCATCGTAAGATGATGTTCAATCCCAAATACAAAATACTCGGACTCCTCAGCGCACCCTATTGGATGTTATTTGAGTGGCTGGCACCGATCATTGAATTTTGCGGTATCCTCTTCTTTATGTTGTTGTTGCTTTTTGGCAAAGTGAACTGGTTCTATGTATCGAGTTTCTTCCTTGCCTCCTATTCATTTATCGTCCTGTTCTCGATAACCGCGATCTTCTTTGAAGAATATTCCTTTCAACAGTATAAGCGAACAAACTACATCTATAAACTGATTCTCACGGCTTGCCTGGAACCCTTCATCCTTCACCCTTACATCGTTTGGTCCAGTCTAAAAGGAAATATCGACCTGATCAGAGGGAAAAAATCGTGGGGAGAAATGCAACGTACCGGACTCAGAAATTCTGCTAAGACATAAGCTATGAAAACGATCATAAATAAATTTAAGAATTGGTCAAGTAGTCATTTCAGTAACGAATGGCCTGTATTGATATTCATACTCCTGTATCTATGTCTGTTCAACACCGCAAAGGCTCAGGAAAAAGCAGACCCCGTAATGCTGTATGAAAAAGCACGTTCAGAAGCTTATGAATACGAAAACTACTCTGAAGCCATTGAATTGATGGAAAATGCAATTAGTCATTCTCCAGAAAATACCGATATGATTCTTTTCCTGGGCCAACTTTACAGTTGGACCAAACAATACGATAAAGCACGGCCTCTTCTGAAATCCACTTTTGAAAGTACCAAAGCTTCTGAAGATGCCTCATTGGCGTATGCCAATCTGGAGTTTTGGAGTAAGGATGTTGAAAAAGCACTGGAAATTGTAAACAAAGGACTTGAAACCAATGAGGCATCATACGCACTGATGCTTTTAAAAGCCAGAATCCTAAACGACCTGAACAGAACACAGGAAGCAAAGTCCCTATTGGAAACTGCTGTAAAATCTGATCCGAAAGACGAAGAGGCTAAAAAGCTTTTACAAAATCTGAATACTGAAATTCTACACAATGAATTGGGCATCATATATGAGTTCGTGAACTTTGATGAAAGGATCAACGATCCCTGGCACCTGGTTCATTTGCATTATTCCAGAAACACCGGTATGGGGCCATTGACCGGCAGACTTTCCTATGGTAATAAATTTAATACCGGAAGCGTTCAGTTTGAAACCGACTTTTACCCGAAGATCTCAAAAACCTTTTATGGCTACCTCAATGCTGGCATCTCTAATGACAAAGGTATTTTTCCGGAATATCGTGCCGGTGCTTCGTTATACGCAAACCTTCCTTCGGCCTTTGAAGCGGATGCGGGTTTCCGATTACTTTATTTTGATGAGTCCACCTGGGTCTATACCTTCGGACTGGGAAAATATTATAAAGATTTCTGGTTCAATTTCAGAACGTATCTTGCCCCCGGAGATTCAGGGACTGCTAACTCCTATAACCTTTCTGCCAGATATTATTTTGGTGCGAAGGAAGAATATGTCGGAATTCGTGTGGGGACCGGATTTTCTCCGGATGACGCCGCTAATAATATTTTGCTCAGTACCGAAAATCTGAGATCCAATAATCTGGAGATCGACTTCAGAAAGCTTATTTTGAAGTCGCAACTTATCCTTGTCAGAATAGGCTATGAGAACATCGAATTCTCAGATACTACTAAGATCGATCAATTCACCGCAAGTCTGGGATATATCAAAAGATTTTAAGACCACCTTAACCCGCTAACCAAGTTTTTACTTTCAGGTAATCTCTATCTTTATCGCGATCAAAAATTAACGGACGATGATGGAAATACAAATTGCTGAATCCAGGGAAGACCTATTGCAAATCCTGGAGATACAGGCTGCTAACCATAAACAGGATATGAGCTCCACAGATCTGACTGAAAAAGGTTTTGTAACAATAAAACACAGTATTTCAGAACTTCAAAAGCTGAATGATGCCGCAGATCAGATCATAGTAAAGGAAGATGAAAAAGTTGTAGGGTATGCACTGGTAATGCCTAAAGAACTCAGACATATCGTACCGGGACTTCAACCCATGTTCAGTAAATTCGATGAACTGATCTACAATGGCACTCCTTTCAGTTCGCTTAATTATTATGTGATGGGACAGATTTGTATTGCTGACTCCCATAAAGGAAAAGGATTGTTTTCGAAGTTATATCAAAAACACCGTGAAGTTCTTTCGAATAGTTTTGATATGTGTATCACAGAAGTAGCCACCCGTAATTTACGGTCAATGGGAGCCCATTTAAAAACCGGATTTAAGGTTTTGGAAACCTATACGGACGCAGAAGACGAATGGAACATTCTTGTATGGGACTGGCGGAAGTAAAATTTTAAAATTATTCTGGCCGGTTAAAGGTATTTACACCTCATCGCTAATATTCAACATTTCAGCAATTTAATATTTAAGATCCAAGTTTAAGATCACAAATTTGAATATTAAAATTGCTAAAATGGAAAACATAATTACAACACTGATCTACATTCATGCCGGGTTTGGCGGGATTGCATTATTCGCCGGATTAATCTCTCTTATCGTAAAAAAAGGGAATACCATTCATAAACGATCCGGACTGGTCTTCTTCTACGCCATGCTTTGTTCCGGATTAATTGCATTGATCGTTTCATGCTTACCAGGTCATGAAAGTCCCTTTCTCTTTGCTATTGGTATTTTTAGTCTGTATTTCGTTTTATCCGGCTATCGGGCACTTCGCTTTAAAAAACCGAATATCAACCTGACCCTCGATACCTGGATATCCCGCATGATGATCCTGACCGGGATTCTCATGATCGTTCTTCCGATGGTTAATTCAGGGAAACTTAATATAGTTCTTTCAGTTTTCGGAGCATTCGGAATATATTTTGCGATCAGAGATCTGAGATTGTACAAAGACCCTAAAAAAGTTCGAAAGAGCTGGCTAAAGATCCATCTCGGTAAAATGATCGGAGGATATATCGCAGCCACAACAGCATTTGTGGTCGTAAACGGATTCTTCCCGGGTATTTCAGGCTGGTTCATTCCAAGTGTCATAGGAGGTATCTATATCGTCTACTGGATGCGTAAGGTTACTAAAAAGACTCCGGCAAGTATCAATACGTAATTATATGAACGCTGTTTCCTAACGTCTCATTCACCCCTTAAGAACCTGATCTTTCGACACCTACCATTAAAAATGCAAAGGAACTCAAAAGATTTATCCTATATTTATGTCAATCAAATAATATATACCACGCTTTTGCGCTGACCTGAAGTAGGAACTGAATCAAATACTGTATATCATGAGAATTACCATACTTTTCTTACTAATCCTCAATGTGGGCATGCACCCTATAAGTGCTCAGGAAGAAACCACCCGGGATAAGGCCAAACGTGCCATCACCATGATGGATAACGGTCAAATTGAAGAAAGTATTGAAATTCTACGCGAATGTGTAGTTGAAGAACCGGAAAATTACATCTATCCATATGAAATAGCCTATGCCCGCATTCTTCAGGAAGATTATGAAAAGGCTATCGAAATTCTCAGTAAATTAAAATCCTATGAAGATATAAACAGTCAGATCTACCAATTATTAGGCAACTGTTACAGTTATAACGGGGATGAGAAAACCGCATTGAAGACTTATGCAGAAGGACTCTCCATCTTCCCAAATGCCGGAAATCTGTTTTTAGAAACCGGAAACATCTATTATCACAATGAAGATTATGACACCGCCATCCAGAAATACAGGGAAGGCATAGAACACGACCCAATGTATCCTTCCAATTATTACAGGCTTGCTCTTTTGTACCTCAACTCAAAAGATCTAATGTCGGGATTGATCTATGGAGAACTGTTCATGAATCTTGAAAGAACGACACAGCGAACCCAGGAAATGAGCAAATTACTTTATGAAACTTATGTGGAGGCCATCAAGATTAAAAAGGACACGCTAAGCTTCGAGTTCTGTGATATTATCATAACGGATAGTGAATTAAAGAACGGTGAACTCAAACTTCCTTTATGTGGTATTTATGCAAAGAATATGGGATTGAGTATCATTGGAGTAGAGGAAATAAACTTAAATACGCTCTCTGAAATTCGAATTAAATTCATCGAACAATTCTATAAAGAGGATTATAAAAATTATTCAAATGCGCTGTTTGAATACCACAAGAAATTACTGGAACACGATCTTTTCGATACTTATAATCACTACCTGTTCCAGATCGGAGCAGAAGACGATTTCACCAATTGGTATGAAGCGCATCAATCCGACTATGAGACGTTTACTGACTGGTATATCAGAGAGGAGAACATCATAAGAATCAACGATACCAATATGTTTATCAAAGCATGAGTTTTTCCGGAAGGTATTGACATCAAATCTTCGCAAGGACAGTAAAAATAGGAGAATACGACAATGATCGATCAAGATAAAGACCCGTTAGGTAAACGAACGGGTCTTTCCAATCAACCAATTTACGAATCACTACTTCGTATTCAATTTTAAAGTATTAATAATCCTGTCAAACACTTCATTATTCTCATAGACTCCTCGAAACTCACTGGATCCGGGTCCATAGGCAAAAATCGGAACCATGATTCCGGTATGATCAATGGTCAGGAAATCTGCCTGTATAGTACCCTCAGAGAGATCCCCTCCAGCTATTCCCAGTCCTGAAGTTTCATGATCTGCGGTAATAATCACCAGTGTATTTGGATTTCTATCGATAAATTCGAGAACCTCAGCCACAGCCTGATCAAAATCCAGCATTTCCTCAACGATCTTTTCGATATCATTTGAATGTCCGCCGTTATCGATCTGGGCTCCCTCAATCATTAGAAAGAAAGGCTTCTTTGCATTTTTCAAAGTCTTCAATGCTTGTTTTACAGCATCAGGAAAAACATTTCCTCTTCCTTCTTTGACAGAAGGCGCTTTATTTTCTCCCAGATATACCGCTGAACCAAATTTAAGGTCTTCCAGTGTCACGGTAGTAAAACGCTTTGCTATCGCTTCCACCTCCTGTTTTCCTCCGGCAATAAAAAATCCCAGATCACTATCTACCAGGTCCGAGGTCAATCCTTTGGTATCATCTCTTTCTTTTCGATGTGCAAAGAAAGCGGAGGGAGTAGCACCAAAGATCGCATCGGTCGTAACGATACCAGTATTAAATCCTTTCCCTGTGGTAATCTCTATAAGATCTTCCAACAATCGACCTTTTGGATCTACACCAATTGCCCGGTTATTCGTTTTATGTCCCGTGGCGATCGCAGTCGCTCCTGCCGCTGAATCCGTATTCAGATTATCATACGATGCAGTTTTAAGAAAGCCGATATCCCGAAGATTCAGAAGACTTAACGAACCGCGATTTGCGATCATTGCTGATGATATTTGAGCGAGTCCGTTTCCATCTCCGATCATAACGATGATATTGTCAGGTCGTCTATCAGCCTTGTGTTTATATTCCGGGATATAAACCGGAATTGGCTCCGTTCTGGTATAGGTTCTTTCGATCAGTTTACTCAGATATTGCACAGCAACAGCAGGTTTATCGGTATTGATCAGGTCGATACCGAGTTTTGCAAATGAAGACCAGGCTGTCTTGGTATCGGGTGTTCCCCAAAATCGAATAGGGATCCCTGCATTATGTACTTTTTCAACCACTTCCGTTACCTTTTCCAAATCATTCTTAACCATCCTTCCATATCCGTTCCAGACCGAGTAATCCTTATAGTTCAGACTCACCATCGCAATTTTGGAGCGGTCAACAGTTTCCAGCCCATCCGGATCCTGTAGATCAAAACTGATAAAATTTGGATAATCTGCATAGGTCGCTTGATCCGGTCTGTTACCGGAAATTACAAAGCTTACTTTACCAGCGTTAAGCAGGGTGGGATAATTGTAAATCGAGGCGACTACTGCCTGCAAAGTTTCTTCAGCCGCTGTCTTGATATCTACCAGTAATTGTAAAGATCGTAGCTCTCCGTTACCGGCTAATTGCTGCAATGGTTTTAAATAAAGTCTTTCGAATGTATTTTCAGAACTAATTTCATCTATAGAATGTGCTACAAACAGGGTGCCTTCCTTTAAAATAACGTCTGCTTCGATCGAACCTGCTCCCGCTGTATACGCATACCAAAATGGGTATTGCTGCTCATAATCATTATGGGAATGTACACTATACACATGCTGAGCAGATAGCCATGAGAGTTTCAGTAACAGCATTAAAAATACCAGAATTGGAGTTGCGTTTTTCATGTTAATCATTTCGATCTATTCATTTTTCAAAGCGTCCATCATCTTGTGTTGGATCTCATTATTCTGATATATTCCACGGAATCTTTCCGACCCTGTTCCCATAGCAAATACCGGGATCAGCTCACCGCTATGTTGGTCTGAATTAAAATAGACCTTCACCCTGTCGTTTACTTCGGTCTTCTTCCCGGAAGTATCGTCGGTATCATAGTATTTTCCAATACTCACCCCTCCTGTTTCATGATCGGCAGTTACTACGAGTAATGTATTAGGATGCGATCTGACATAATCGATAACAGCTCCCAATGTCTCATCGAAATCTTCAAGTTCTGAAACCAGCATTTCCTCATTCTCGGCATGTCCACCCCAATCGATATAGGAACCTTCAACCATCATAAAGAAGGGTTTATTGTTCTTTTCGAAGTAATCCAATGCCTTCAGCGTGGCATCCTTTAAAAAATCCTTTCTCCCTTCGATCTTAGAAGGCAGTCCTTCGTCTGATATGATAAAAGCATTTCTCTTATCATAATCAGGGTTCGTAAGTGCAGTGGTATCCAGATTATAGCCAGAACCTTTAAAGCGATCAAACAGGTTTATGCTATCCTTTCGGTCTTTGAAGTATTTTCTGCCTCCCCCTGCGATGAAGTCGACACCGGCATTGGTGAGTTGTTCAGCAATCTCATCATGCATATCCCTATCCTTCACATGCGCATAGAATGCGGCCGGTGTGGCATGTGTTATGGTAGTCAGACTGATCAGACCTGTTAGATAGTCCTGCCCTTTGAGATATTCCAGAATGGTTTGTTGTGGTACTGTGTCCTGATCTACCCCAATAGCGCGTTTATAGGTTTTCTTTCCCGTTGCAAAAGCAGTTGCGCCAGCAGCAGAATCGGTGATAAGGCTACTCTTATCTGCAGTTTGATGAAACCCGATGTTATCGAATTGCGAGAAGTTCGCTTCGCGATCTCCAAAATAATATGCGGTAGAGATCTGTGGAACCCCCATTCCGTCACCGATCATCAAAATAACATTCAGTGGCTCATTATCCACTGTAATTTCCTTTTTATCCTTTTCGTTCGTACAACCGAACAAAATGCATATAATCCCGGTAGCAAGTACCGGCTTTACATATTTTCTATAAATCATTTAATCTATACTTTAAAGTAAGAAACCCCGCATGCATAAATTCGATATGCTTTCACGGGGTTCTTGTTCTTTATTATTAATAACCTTCGTTCTGTTCCAGATATCCTTCTACATTGGATGCTCCATCGATTGCATCCTGTGGGATCGGGAATAACCGGTGATGAACATCAGCATCGGTCTTTTCGGTCCAGCTGTCTTCATAATGTCCGAATCTGATCTGATCCCCGCGTCTGAAACCTTCCCAGTAAAGCTCAAATCCTCTTTCACGGAAAAGGATCTCCAGATCGATCGAAGAAAGAGCCTGAGGAACAGGTGTGCGGGCAGTTCTGGAAGTTCTAACTACATTGAGGTCTGAAAGGGCTCCAGCATTATCTCCGGTTCTTAATCTCGCTTCTGCACGCATCAAATAAACTTCAGCCAATCTCATCAATACCAGGTCAACACTGCTGTAGTTATTACCATTTGGCGAGGTATGACTAAATTGATACTTTGATACTCGGTAACCATTCGCATGACGCCTTCCTTCATTGGTAAAATCTACCATCAATGTATGATCTACATAGGCAACATCCTTATCAGGACCATTACCCTTGGTTTGTTTCACAGGGTAGATTCTATATCCTTCATCACAGGTATAGAAAGATCCGTTCTCATCTTTTCTCGGGCCCCAGATCACTCCGCGTATTATACCGCGATCGATCTCAAAATCCGTTGCATTGATACAGTAATAATGGTCTGCATCATTTAATGGAGACAAACCTGTAAGATCCTGAAGCTCTTCAGGGATCAACTGATTGTGTTGATAAAATCTGGGATCTGCATCTGCCGGATCCACATTTCCATAAGCATCCACCCAGGTCTGATAGAAATCTGAAGTGATCGCCGGTCCGTCTGTACCATCTGCACTTGGATATTCAGGTCTTGGAAACCATGAACCTGCCAATGACCAGTAAGCCCAGCGACTGTGTTCATTGTTCAGAACTCCACGCTGATCAACGGCAAAGATCAATTCCGGATTGTCATGATTATCATCATTAAAAAGTTCAAAATATTCCGGCGAGAGGGAAAACTGACCACTATTGATAATTTTATCGGTATAATCGATAACCTTATTCATGTCTTCTGTGGAGAAATCAGGTGTCCCGTAAGGATCCCGATATACAGCAGCATTCAGGTGAAGTCTTGCAAGAAAGCCCCATACGGCTGCCTGCGTAACTCTCCCCGGAGCACGGTTCGTATTGATACCATCAACAACGGAAAGAAATTCACTTTCGATATAATCAATGGCCTCCTGCCCTCTTAGTATCTCAGAGAGTTCATCAGAATTCTCCTTTTTAAAGACCAGTCCCCAGCTATCGAGTGTCAGCATATTCATATATGCTCTCAAAGCGATCATTTCGTACAAAGCACCGGCAGCTTCCGTATCTCCCGACGCCGCAAGTGGTCGCAACACCTCAATAGCTGAAAGGGTTCTTGAAATATTTCGGGTCACCTCATTCCAGGAACTACCTACCAGATCATTGGAAGGTAAGATCTCATGCGAATGCGCCTGAAGAAACTTACCTCCATCATACCAGTCGGTACCGCCGCGATAAGGCAGGATCGCCTCATCGGCTGCGATCAATTGTAACCCATAATAGTTTGTATGTCTCCAGGTCCATGCCACTTGCCCATAGGCTGGTGCAATAGCCCCACTGATAACTTCTGCCTGGCCACTCCCATCGAGTGATTCGTCCAGCACGTCTTCTTCGAGGTCGGTACAACTCACATTAGAAAGCAAACAGATACCGAACAATGCTAATAATAAATTATGCTTCATTTTGAAGTGATTTTTTAATTAGAATGATGCGTTTAAACCGAACAAAACTGTTCTGGATTTCGGATAATTGAAGTAATCGATCCCAAAGGTTTGTATCCCGTCCATAGACAGATTGGAATTGATCTCTGGATCATAACCGGTATAATCGGTGATCACGAAGAGATTCTGTCCCGTTACCGACAATCTGATATTGCTCATAACGTCACCCAATCCGATAAGTTCAGGTTTCAGGTTATAACCCAGACTCGCATTGTTCAATCTCAGAAAGGCACCATTCTCAAGATATCTGGTTGATACTGTATTTGAGTTGGTTATATCTTCCTCAGGATATTGAACCGTGATGTCTGAAGTATTGAAATTTGAGACCAATTGCCCTTTGGTGAACAATGACATCGCTGTATGGTTGTAAACCTTATTCCCGGATACCCCGTTGAAATTGAGAGACAGATCAAAGTTCTTATACCCCATATTTAGATAAAAGGCATAGATCACATCCGGTAAAGCACTTCCAACAATCATACGATCATCAGATAAAATGCTTAACCCGTCATCTCCTATTCCCAGAAATTCCTGCATATAGAAAGATCCGATCGGTTCTCCATTTATATTTCCATTGATGGTAGCATCAGTCTGACCGGCTCCCTGAGCAGCTCCTGTTGTCAGTACAGCATAAGGAGAATCCACTACTTCATTCCTGGTGTAGGAAATATTACCACCGATATTATACGTGAAATTATCCGAGAAGTTTCCACGGTAATCCAGTGTAAACTCCAGACCGCTATTTTTGATCTCCATATCTGGAATATTGGTCCAGTATTTATCCGTTGGCTGAATAGGATCTGCAGGTGTTACTTCTAATAAGATATTTTCAGAAACCTTGTTGAAATAATCGATTGTACCAGTCAGACGGTTATTAAATAATCCGAAATCGAGTCCGATATTGGTCTGTGCTGACACCTCCCATTGAATATCCGGATTCGCAAGTCGGGTGAAAATAGTTCCGTATGGATAATCATCAATTGTCGATTCGGTACCGTCAAGGGGATAGGTATCATTTCCGGTCTTGCTATCGGTATAGCTCAGTTTAGTGATCTTCGAAGGAATCTCCTGATTCCCTGTTTTACCCCAACTCGCTCTCAGTTTCAAATTATTGATCCAGTCGGAATCACTGATAAAATCTTCATTCATGATATTCCATCCTAAGGCTACAGAAGGGAAGTATCCGTATCGATTGTTCTCCCCGAACTTCGATGACCCATCTGCTCTCATAGTAGCAGTGACCATATACTTATTATCCAGTACATAGTTCACCCTTCCGAAAAAAGATTGTAATTCATTCCTAACCGCGAAAGTATTCATGTAAGTTGGTGTACTCTCCCCACTCACCTGATCCTGATATTTAGGATCGACGCCGTTATCAGAGAATCCTTCCATACTAAAGTTCTTTTGATGAACGAAAGTCTCCTGATAGGTATGACCCGCCAATACCGTTAGATTATGGCGTTCAGCCACCCAGTTATAGGTCAGTGTATTTTCCACAAGAAAGTTCTTGTTGGTGGTATAGATCGAGTTTAACGATCCATTTACATAATCTTCCAGTAACGGATAAGGCTTGGTCTGTACATCTCTTTCTGTGGTAGAATAATCAACCCCAAGATTTAATTTATAGGTAAGTCCTTTGATAAACTCAACCGAAGGAGCGATATTGGCAAGAATCCTGTTATTCACAGCTTCATCGCTATAGATCTCCTCACGGGTCATCGGATTCAACATATTATCCAGCAAAGTGGGTTCTCCGTCTGTATAAACCGGAGTGGTAGGATTAAGTTGCAACATATTGCTTACCATCGATCCCGAGGCCACCCTGGAGTTTTCCACTCTTGTGGCAGCGAGATTGTAGTCGATACTCAGATGCTTATTAAAGGCAGTTTGATTCATATTGAGTCGACCGGAATATAATTTCAAGTCATTCCCGCGAAGTATACCCTCCTGATCATTTACGGCAACGGAAGCCCGATAGGAAAAGTTTTCACCAGCATTACTCATGGAAAAATTGATATTCTGAGAGTAGGCTGTTCTCGTAAGTACATCCTGCCAGTCGGTATCGGCTCCCCCATCTTCCAGCGTTCCACCCGCTGCTGCTACCTGTCGACGAAATTCATCGGCGCTGAACACATCCACTTTATTGGATAGTGTAGAAAATCCTGAGGTGAAACTAACATTCATTTGTGCGAGATCGGTCTTTCCTTTTTTGGTAGTGATCACGATCACCCCATTAGCCGCTCTGGCTCCATAGATCGCGGTAGCAGAGGCATCCTTTAAAACATCGATACTCGCGATATCCTCAGGATTGATAAAGTTCAGCGGATTGGTTGCCACACCGGTATCAGAATTATCGAGCGCGAATCCGTCGATGACGTAAAGAGGCGTGGTTCCGGCTCTCATACTTCCAACCCCTCGGATGATCACATCCTGTGTTGCTCCGGGTTCACCGCTTACAACAGAAACATTTACCCCGGCGATCTTACCCTGTAAAAGCTGTCCTGGGTTTGACACGAGTCCTTTATTGAAGTTATCACTGGTTACAGATCCTATAGAACCGGTGATATCCGATTTCTTCTGTGTTCCATACCCTACAACGACCACATCCTCCAGTTGGGTCTGATCAGGCACAAGTTTCACATTGATTTGTTCGCTTCCCTGAATTTTAACTTCACTGGTTAAGTATCCGATATAGGAAATCTCGATGGTGGCTCCGGCCTCCACATCCAGGGTGAAATTACCGTCAAAATCAGTGGTGGTTCCGTTCATGGTTCCCTTTTCCCTAACGGAAGCTCCGGCCAGCGGAACCCCGGTTTCGTCAGTAACCGTTCCGGTAACGGTTTCAAAAAACACCTCCACCACGAGTATCGGTGCTTTTGGTTTCACATCTATGGAAATGGTTTGATTGATACGTTTAAAGGTCAGATTATCTTCTCTGGCCATAAGTTCCAGTACCGATCTGAGTGACACATCCTGGTAATCCATACTATAATTCTTACCGGTGCGTTCCACCTTACGGTCATAGACGAATTTAAAACCCGTCTGTTCTTCGATTTGTTTTAAGACCTCAACTACCCCTGAATTTTTTACGGAGAGGTCAATTTTATAATTCTCCAATCTTTGTCCCCTGGCTTCGGCAGCTATCACCGGGTTTAACAGTGACAATATGATCAGAAAGCAAAATGTCTGGAATGTCAACTTGATGAATTGTTTAATCGTTAGTGAATTCATAATTTAGCATGACGTTTAATGATTATTAATTTTTAATTATTGAACTGCAGGCAGACTGTTTCCGCTCGCCAAAGTGTGACAGACTGCCTTTTTTTATATAAGTTTCTCTATTTCATTGGCATGTTCAGATTTTAGTCAGGTTGTTTTAATCGGCACATCGGCCTTTGATCAGTATCTTTTTATCTTCGGTATATTCATAGGAAAGTCCTTTTTTCACATACATCATACTTTCCAGCACTACAGAAAGTAGCTCATCATTATACGTTGCGGTCAAATGACTTTTACCGGTGCGTTCATGTTGAAAACGGATCGAGACTCCATACCATCGCTCAAGCGATTTTGCTACCTGCTCCAGCGGTACATCCTCAAAATGCAAGATCCCCTCTTTCCAATACAGGAAATCAGCGCTTTCTACCGACTTTCGGGAGATCGAACCTGTAGTTCTGTCGAAAACACCCTGTTCGTCAGGTCCCAATAACACTTCCATTTCAGGGGATGCCACCTTTACTTTCCCCGTTGCGACCGTTACGGCGATCTCGCTATTCCCGGAAAAGCTATTGACATTGAAGGTTGTTCCCAGAACAATGGTTTTGACTGCCCCCGTTTTAATGACAAAGGGCTTCTCAGGATTCCGGGTCACCTCGAAGAAGGCTTCTCCCTCCAATCTTACCGATCTGCAATCGTCATCAAATCTGTCTGGGAATTCCAATGTGCTTCCGGAATTCAAACGAACCGTACTGCCATCAGGAAGGACTATCGTCTTTTTCTGACCCCAAATTGTAGATTGCACCAATTGTTTAGCCTTTATTTCGGGCCTAATTGTTGGATACATGTTGGTATAGAGCAAATAGCCAAGTCCGATCACGAGAATAATCGATGCCGCAATTCTGGAGAACATAAGCAGGTCCGGGTATTGACTTCTTCGGTTCTTTCGGTTTATAAAAGCATTGATATGCTTTCTGGCAGCTTCCTTGTGATTTGTGTTTTCAGATATGCTTTGGCTATAGCTGTTGAGCAATGTACTATCGAAAGTTTCAAGTAGTATTTCTTCCGCGGAGGTAATACTTCCATCGAGATATTTTCTAAGCAGCTCCTTAATTTCCTTTTCAGTCATTGTGTATGTGTTCCAACTACATGTACCACAAACACACAGGTACTCACATCTGAAATTTCACTGATAATGATTCCTTAACAAAATGAAGAACCGGTTAACCTTTAGATAAAAATGACTTAAAGAAGGCAAAGTATTGCCGTAGGAATTTCTCTGCGAAGTTTTCTCAAAGCCAGTGAGATCTGGTTCTCAACGGAACGTTGTGAGATATTCAGTTTGAGGGCAATTTCTCGATTCGACAATTGATTGATACGGCTGAGCCTGAAGATCTCCTGACAACGTTCCGGGAGTGTTGCCAACACATTTTCGATACGGTTATTCATCGCGATCACATCTTCCTCCAACTCAACTTCTGATGGGATGAACACAGCATTTGCCGCTTCGATCTGTGTTATATTGAATTTCATATTACGAAGTGCGTTATAGGAGCGATATCGTATGGCCTTATAGAGATAGGCTTTAATATTATGGATATCGACTTCCTCGCGGCGCTGCCAGTAATCGATCCAAACCTCCTGAACAAGGTCTTTGGCAATGGAAGAATCCAGAACAAGAGATGCGGCATATGCAAACATAGGATCCCAAAGTAGATCGAATAATACATTAAAGGCATGTTGATCGGAATCTGCAACGAGTCCGGAAAGTTCCTCTAAAGAAATGGTATCGAGATATCCTTTACGCATCGAAAGCAAATCTAGTAAAATCGAAAAACGAGGATATTACGATAATGTAAATTCTGTCATTCATCGTATGTGCACATCCGGATAAAAATCAAGATGCAATGAATCCAGGATCTTCAATAACCCGCGTATTAAGGCCTACTCCACTTTTCTTATGGCCGATAAGGACCTGTAGATCCTGTTCAATGATATTGGTTTTAATTTTATAGAATTACCGGAATTTCTGAAAACCTATAGCCAAAAGCAGGAAATATTAAAGACTTTATTTCCAATCACACCCCAATAATTTATTTCAATTCCTTTATATTTAGTGATATATTGATCGCTTCTCCATTTGATCACTTTATAGGAGATGAATCAAAGGGCGTTCAAGGATAGTCATTATCTAGATTAATTTCAGATCCCTCTCTATGAAACAACTTGTATTGATCTTTTGTATACTTGTATCTTCTCAGTTAAGCGCACAAAACCATTATACTTCTCCAAAATTACAGCTAAGCTTTGATACTTCAGAAACACTGGAGGAATATGAAACAGAATCTGAATCAGTTATTGGTTTTGATAATGATGATTTTGCGGTGGATATAGAAATAATAGCGGCTGACCAGCAATCTGATAATTTCCTGAATGACCTTAGATACGTCGCCCATGCGATCGCCAGAGATTTTGGATTAGTGGATATTCAGGATGGTGGAAAGCTACCTAAGATCGAAAATGCCTATTACGTCAAGGCTTACGATTTTGATGATGGCCTGAAATATCCATGTTATATTATTGCGATCTCCGATCCAAAACTGAAAAACACTTTTGAAATCTCTATAGACTGTTATAATGGGAATGCAAACGCTGCGGATGAGATCGTTAAAAGTATTCGTTTAAACCCATAAGATTATAAAGGTCAAATTAATATCCAGGATATACGCTTATATAGAAAGCCTTTTATTTACATCTATCTACTTCCGGGGTGCTGCTTCTTATTTAACCCGAATTTAATTCCATACTTACAATTTACTGGATTTTTTCTTACATTAGCCTGAGCCGGATCTATTTTAGATTTTAGCTTGAATTTCATTTATCCCCCCGTAAAATTTAAAACTTAAGTGGTTCTCTATGTTGATTCATACAGAATTCCTTCAGTCAAATACAACCCATTGATGAATCAAATGGTTACTATTGATACGCGCCCTCTACCTAATGAATAAAAAATGCTAAATGCGACAAGTTACATGAAAAGCACCATTTCTTATATCATTTTAATGATCTTCATACTTGGCTGTATTGGAAATGTTACCGGCCAGGAGATCCATATTAGCTCGAAGCATGAACAGATCGAAATACGTAACGATTCCAGTTTCATCAATGAAGTTACCGTCAACTTTAAGCTAAGTGATACACCCATACTCTTTCCTATAATTTATGATAAAGAACTGGAAAAGGTTAATGATGTAATGGTCTTCGAAAAGAAAGGAAGAAGATATAAACCCCTGAAAGATGTATTCATTTCTGAGGAAGAAGCAGAAAACAGTCTGGTATCCAGCAAGATCATAAAATTAATAGCTATACCCCCTGAGACCGAAGGTAAAATTACTTATAATATTGCCTGTGACGAACTTATGTATTTTTCACATCTCAGGTTCTTCTCTTACCATGATATCGACACTTTAAAATATACAATTAAAGTTCCCGACAATTTTCATCTCAGCCACAACATTATCTATAAGGATTCCCTGAAATTCTGGAATATAGATTCCGTAAAAACACAAGGTATCACATCATGGAACATCCAGTCTTCCTCAAAAAAAGTCCAGGACGATCCTTTGACTATGTTTGGGATCTATAAAAATTTTAAAGCCCCCTTTATGCGTACCATTGTAGCTCCGGATTCTTACAAGGACCGCTATAAAGATTATCTCAATGACTGGTATCTTGAAAAGGTCAGGCCTACACAAGGTCTCAATGCAGAAGTTATAGCTCAAATCGATGAGCTCACGAAAGGTATCACAGACCCCAAGCAAAAAATGAAGATCCTCTATGACTATGTCAAAAACAATTTTAAATATGTTGCCATTGAGATTGGTATGGGAGCCTTCATACCCTACAGCGTAAATGAAGTTTTCCGCAATAAACAAGGTGACTGTAAAGATCTTTCAAATTTCCTGTCTCAAATTCTGATCTATGAAGGTGTTCAAAGTGATATCGCCCTGGCATCGACCTTTGATCATTTGAGTGATTGTGACTTTCCTTCTCTTAGCACAGCAAATCATGTGGTCTGTGTTGCTTATATCAATGGAAAGCCTGTAATACTGGACCCTACAGATCCGATCCATGAGGCCGAAACTCCCGTCGAGAGCATTCAAAACAGATCGATTTTAATCGTAAATAAAGACGGCGGTGAATTTTATACCGTGAAAGCTAATACACCGGAGACCAACCTGATCGCCTATCAACTGAATTTAACAACAGACCGTTCGAATGCTACGATGTCCGGAAACTTCAATTGCACCTATGAAGGTATCTCCGGAAACTTCCTTAAAAGACAATTTCTTTACTATAAAGGTGACGGACTTGATGCATTAGCTAAAGCTCATTACAATAATGTTTTCAGTGAACAGAAACTAAAGGATCCGCATTTAAATATTGCACATAACATGGTGAATGGGGAGGGAAATCTGATGATCAGCAATAAACTTATCGAAGACAATAGTACTCTCTATGTTTTTCTCGATTTTATACCAGGTTTGTTTGAAAGTCAGGATCGTGAAACTTTACTGGAAGGCACCTATATCGGAAGTGGTTTCAGTAAAAAGGTCAATGCACTGATCGACCTGAAAATACCCTACCAATCCTTTGAACCTATCATTCATCGATTTAAAGAGAAAGGAGTTGTTCTGACCTATACAATAAAACCTTTTTCTGAAACGATTCTTGAATGTAATTATGAATTTGAGATCGATTCAGGAACCATCGACAAGGATAACCTAAAATCGGTAAACAATATTTTAAGATCATTTAAAGCACTCATTAATGACCCTCTTATCATTAAAAACAAAACGATATAAATCTTCGATCCTTTGGTTATTTATCAGCATTGGATATTTCTCATTTGCAAATGACACGATTCCAAAAGCAGATTTTATGGACGATTGCAAAAAGCAGGATGCCTATTTTTTGTACACCTACCAGGATGTCTCCTATAGTCGGTCTTTCGGAAGTTTTAAAAAGAATGTATCTATTTCCAGTAAGATCGTCGTAAACAATAGTGCCGGAGTGGATCACTATGCATTTCTGAATTTCAATGAATCCATTGCCAAAAAAATTAATCGCTTAAATGTAAAAACATTGAAAGCTGATGGTAATATTATTGAATTGGATTCAAGTCTTGTGCTAAATCGCAATTCAAAAATAAACTCTGGACCTATTAATTACCCGATCCCGGGTGTTGAACCCGGAGATACGATACAAACAAACTACACGTATACCGAATACATCAAGGAAATAGAAATGAAGGATTATATCAGTCTCTATTCAGAAATCCCAAATCTAAATGCAGAGTATACGGTAAAAACAAATCCTAACTTGTATGTGTATTACAAACCGTACAATGAATTTCCGCAACCTCAGATCATTGCCAATGATACACTGATCTATTGTGTCTTTAAAATGGAAAATGTACCGGGTCTGGAGGAGAATCCTAACACTTGCATTCCCTGTGATCTCCCTTATATTTATTATTCGATCGAAAAGGAAAAAGATAAAAAGAGAACCTGGAAGGAAGTTTATAACGAAGAATTCAATGCAATAACACAACCTATAGCACTGGACCATCAAAATAAGAGTTATTACAATTCATGGAAAAGAAGAGTACTCGGAACCGCCAAAGACAGTTCAAAGTTCTATCAATTTAAACTTTTACACCAGGACATTCTGGAGAATATTCAGATGGTGGAAACCGATTTATCGGAATTTGCCAAATCCAGTGGATATTTCCTGAAAAATAAAAAAATAAATGAATTTAGTCTAAAGCGCCTTTACCGACAACTACTTGAAGATTTGGAAATTGAATATTCTGCTGTTTTTGCACGAAGTAAACGATCCGGAACTTTAGATCCCTATTATATTAGAAAAGGAGAATATGACCATATATTCTTTGCATTTGAAAACGAAAAAGGTTCTCTTACCTTACTTTATCCACATGAAACTTTTTTTAAATATCGTTTAGATGAGATCCCTCCCTCAATTTACCACACCATGGCCATCGCTGTTAAACCCTATAGGGAAAAAGGGATCAAAAGAAAGGATAAGTTCATCGGATATGATCTGGAATTAGCTGAGGTAGACTCCGTAGCGGTAAATATTATGAATTTACCGGGCATGAATGCCGATCATAACGTACTTAAGCAGATCTTCTACAATGACATCAATCTTGATTCGCTGAATGCTCCTATCAGTTATCGATTCACCGCCTCAGGAGGACCTTCAACGGAAATACGAAGCTTTTTTAGTTTATTAGATCAGGATAAGGAAGTGAACGATTTCTATAATGCTTTGTCTGAATATGAAGAATCCTCCAATCAAATAACCATCGATTCTGTATTATTTATACAACAGATGGAAGATAAGCCCTTCTCCTATGTATTTTCGGCAAAAGCTACTGTAAAAGATGCGATCACACGCTTAAATGATAGTACACTAAACGTTTCGCTCAAAAACTTTTTAACTCATAATATTATTGAAACTGATTCAGAATCCATCGATATGAATTATTATCTGGATTACACCTTTTCTGATGACGTCATGGTATTACTTAATTTTCCATGTGAGATCGAATTGATCGGGACAACGAACAACCAAGTGGAGTTCTCAAATAAGTATGGAAAGTATCTCTTCACGATTGAACCGGTAGCAAAGAATAAACTGAGAATTATTTCTAATTATTCGATCACTGATGACTTTGTCCCAAAGGAGGAATACAACCTATTACAGGAATTGAACAATTTAGTAGAGGATGCGATGAATAAACGGTTTTTAATAAAACTTAAACCTGAAAAAAGCTGAATGCCTTAGCATCTTTTACTTTAAAATCCACTTATTTCGGGTCATCTCAAACTTGACTTCGCCCTTACCGTGAGTTCCTATCACATCCCAACCGGACTTTTTATAGAATTGCTCCGCCCGGGTATTTGGAGCAGTACCCAGCCAAATCGAAGCATCGGTTTGCGAAAAATACCAGTTAAGCATGACATCATGTAATTTTCTGCCGATACCCTGATTTTCAAAGTCCGGATGGACGAACAAAGCCCAAACATTATTTTCCTTCATGTCCACAATTGAAAACCCTAAGATCCCATCTCTGCTTTCACATACCCAACCTTTACCCCGCTCGAGCAGGAATTCCCTGCAGTCCTCATCAGTAACCAGCGAAGGATCTGATAATACATTCTCACGAACTGAATTTCGAACGACCTGTATTTTCGCAATATCAGTTACGACGGCTTCCCTGATCACCATATAATTAAAAGTTTAGTTTCAATAAATATAATTCAGTATCCTTTACGTAAACTTCCTTAGAAATATTATTTAATACTGATATTGCTATAATCAAAAAGGACCCCATTTCCAGAAGTCCTTTTCATTGCGTTCAAAATGTGAATGGAACTAATTATTCTTCAACATCCGCGGTTTCCGCAACCGATGCGGTTTCATCTTCAACTGCTACAATATCAGAAGGTTCAATAATTCTGAATTTTTCCAATTGTTCTTCCTCTCCGGTGAAATATGGGAAGACATCCATAATCGGAGATTCTGCAATGGAAGGAATGCTGTAATCTCCCATGGTATCTTTCATCGCAGTGGTCGTATTATCAAAAGCCTCCCTGATATCATTCGCCTGAATGAGCAGATAAATATTCGTTTTACGTTCCTTACCACTCTCCTCGTCGATAGCGATCAGAGATACTTTGGATTTAAACCAACGATCACTGTTCTCAAAAGGGTGAACCTCCGAAAAATTAGCGACTTTAATATTCATGATCTGAAATTCCTCACTGGTGTAAGCTGCCATTTCTTCACTGATCCTGGCTTCTGCTTCTGTATAAGATACTGCATCCAGAAGGTAAGTTTCCGAAGTAATCTTTTGTTCTCCGGTTTCGTGTGTTTTTCTGTATTTCACCTTACATTCATACCAAGTTACGCTCATGTTTCTAATTTTAGGGTTTCAAAAATATGGTTTATACCAGTTCGGAAAATTAAAATCGTCATTAGTTTTTCACAATTTTAATCTATATCTATTACGTACATAAACCTGTATTATTACATCAAAAACTACGAAAATTTCACGATTTAAGAACGGTAATTTATACGAAGGATGATTGGAGTACTGTTAAAATCTTCTGGTCTTCCGGCGCACTGGAGAATGACGACCCTGCCTACCGCAGACAGGCTCCTGCTTACATGGCCCCGAGTGTCGTCGCTATTTAAGGGACTTTGAGAAGGAAATTTAGAATTTATGGGATTATACCCGGACACCAGTGATTCTTAATTCTCCATCAAATTATAATCTACCATTTACAATCTACAATCATCGACCTATGATCCTCAGTGTGCTCCCCTTTGCAAATACAAAACCTGCCACAGTACCTGTGGAGTTTTTTTTGTATTACTCCCTTTAGCTCAAGCTGCGATTGGCTACGGGAGTAATACAAAAAAACCTGATGCATCCTGCATCAGGTTTTTTGCTTGTAGTGACCCCGGAGGGATTCAAACCCCCAACCCTCAGAGCCGAAATCTGATGCGCTATTCAGTTGCGCCACGGGGCCCTTATATACCGATAAAGAATATCAGCAAATTTAAAATAATTAACTCAATTTTGCTTTTACGATATTGGAGATGGTTTTACCGTCTGCTTTTCCTGCCAGTTGTTTTGAGGCAAGTCCCATTACTTTACCCATATCCTTCATGCTGTCTGCTCCGGTTTCAGCGATGATTGCAGCCACAACGGCTTCGATCTCCTCCTCGCTCAATTGTTCCGGGAGGAATTTTTCGATCACTGCAGCCTGAGCCAGTTCTGGTTCTGCAAGGTCTTCCCTTCCCTGTTCAGAAAAAACAGTAGCGCTTTCCTTACGTTGCTTCACAAGTTTCTGAAGTAGTTTGATCTCTTCATCCTCAGACAATCCGTCTTTGGTAGCTGCATTGGTCTTAGCCAATAACAACTCCGATTTAACGGCGCGTAATGCCTCAAGAGCCACGGTGTCTTTCGACTTCATCGCAGCCTTCATTTCTGTCATTACCTGATCCTGTAAGCTCATACCAGTCGTGTTTTGAGTAATTCTGTTTTTGCGTTGCGAAGATAAAAAAATAACCCGAAATCAGTCTAATGATTTCGGGTTTAAAATTCGCTAACACTTTAATGCCACAAATTGCTATTAATCAACATTATCATGCAGGAATGAATTGTTGCTTCTGAGCTGGATATCATCATTACTATCCGATCCCACGCTCATTCTGGAAGGATCTTTCTGATGTCTGTTATCATCAAGATCGATTCCCATTCTTTTATAAGCAGGCTGTTTCTCGATCTCTTCGATACGGGAAACATTATTCTGGAACTTATAATTAAAATCCTTCAGTTTCTTTCTTCTTTCTTCTGCACGAAGTCTCAGGCTATCCTCTATCGAACAGTTCATCGGATCGATCTCCTCGCTGTTCACAGGTGCCTCTTCGCGATTAACAACACGTTTTTCGAACTGCAGTTCCTCTTCCAAAACCTCTTGCTGTTTCGGCTCCGGTTTGGCATTGGTCAGCTTGTTCTCCATATCCATGTAGTCATCCAGGCTATATCTTCTTTCTCCGGCCTCAGAGATCTCCGTTAATGGAATCACTTCGATCGGATCGTTCACATCCATATCCTTAACATCGTCGGTAAGATCAAAAGTGATCACATGTCCTTTTTCCTCTTCATCCTTTGGCTCTTCGCGCATCGGCATATCAAAGGTCAAAGCGAACTGATTCTCCTTTTTCTCCGGTCTTAACACCTCCGGATCCACCACGTCGATATCTTTGATCCTTGCTGATGTATCGATGATCACAAAATCATCTTCTTCATGAGCTACCTCCTCATAAACAACATTCATGTTCCTGATCAGTTCGGAGGTCGGAATCAGGTCCATCTCATTTTTTGGCTGTTCCGGTGCTTCAGATTCAAGGGTATGCTTTACAACTTTAGGCTCTTCAACCTGAGTATTACGCAACGGGGCCTGCGGATCGATGTTGATGCGTGTCTGTTCCGGTTTCGGAGTCAGATTATGTTCGGCACGCTGCTCATCTTCCAACGTATGTATAATTCTTTTTGCTTCGGTATTTACGATCTCATGTTGTTGATCTGTATTGAATCCGGTTGCGATAATGGTAACCGAGATCGCATCTCCAAGTGATTCATCTTCACCAACCCCCATGATGATATTGGCATTATGCCCGGCCTCATCCTGAATATGATCGTTGATCTCCCCGATCTCATCAAGCGTGATCTCCTCAGCACCGGAAACGATCAGTAGCAACACATTCTTTGCTCCGGTGATTTTGTTATCATTTAACAATGGAGAATCCAGCGCCTTCATAATGGCTTCCGGAGCTCTGTTCGATCCTGAAGCAGTGGCCGATCCCATGATCGCTGTTCCACTGTTGGAAAGAACGGTTTTGGCATCACGCAAGTCAATGTTTTGCGTGTAGTGGTGGGTTATTACCTCCGCAATACCTCTTGCTGCTGTAGCTAACACTTCATCTGCTTTCGAAAATCCGGCTTTAAATCCGAGGTTTCCGTAAACCTCACGAAGTTTATTATTGTTGATCACGATCAGTGAGTCAACGGTATTTCTAAGTCGATCTACTCCTTTATGTGCCTGAGCATTACGCATTTTACCTTCAAACTGAAAAGGAATGGTAACAATTCCCACGGTCAGGATGTTCATGTCTTTTGCCAGTTTTGCAATGATAGGTGCAGCACCCGTACCGGTACCTCCACCCATTCCGGCGGTGATGAATACCATTTTGGTATTGGTATCCAGCATCGACTGAAGTTCTTCCAGACTCTCGATAGCAGATTGCTCTCCTACCTCAGGATTCGCACCTGCCCCAAGTCCTTCCGTCAGGGAAACTCCCAATTGTACTTTATTGGGAACGGCAGAGTTCTGTAGTGCCTGTGAGTCGGTGTTACAAACCACGAAATCAACCCCGTTTATTCCTTGCTGGAACATGTAGTTGATCGCGTTGCTTCCTCCACCTCCTACACCGATCACCTTAATCACGTTGCTTTGATTTTTTGGCAGATCAAATGAGATGTTTCCAAAATCTGTGTTGCTACTCATAATATTTCTTTTTAACCCTATTTTTTAATAATTTACGATTGAGCTGATACGTTGGTGGGTTACTCAGCGTTATCTAAAAAATCCTTTAACTTATCTGACCACTTTTCAAGAAAGGACTTCCTTGGAGTCTGTGGTATAATAGTTCGGGGCTCTTCTTGCTGACCTTCCTCCTCCGGTAATTCCTGTTCAGCTTCCTGTATTTCGGCTTCACCGGCATCAGTAGTAAGGTTCCTTTTTCTTTGTTGGTTTAGGGCGTTCATAACCAGACCGACCGCCGTGGCATATACCGGACTCGCAACTTCAGCGTCGGAGTCACCTGCCAGGTGTTCGTTCGGATAGCCGATACGGGTATCCATCCCGGTTATATATTCAACCAGTTGCTTTAAGTGTTTCAGCTGACTGCCTCCACCCGTTAAAACGATACCGGCGATTAATTTCTTTTTCTGTTCTTCATGACCATAATTCTTGATCTCCATGTATACCTGCTCAATGATCTCCACCACTCTGGCATGGATGATCTTCGAAAGGTTTTTCAGAGTGATCTCCTTTGGCTCCCTTCCTCTTAATCCTGGGATGGAAACGATCTCATTATCCTTATTCTCTCCGGGCCATGCGGAGCCGAATTTGATCTTCAGCAATTCTGCCTGCTTTTCGATAATGGAGCAGCCCTCCTTAATATCCTCGGTGATCACATTTCCTCCGAAAGGGATCACTGCGGTATGCCTGATAATCCCATCCTTAAAGATGGCCAGATCAGTGGTACCTCCCCCTATATCGATCAAAGCGACACCGGCTTCCTTCTCTTCCTGGCTCAACACCGCATTCGCAGAGGCCAGTGGCTCCAGTGTAATTCCTGCAAGGTCAAGTCCGGAACTCTTCACACAACGTCCGATGTTACGGATCGAGGAAACCTGTCCTACCACCACATGAAAGTTGGCTTCAAGTCTTCCGCCATACATACCCATTGGCTCCTTGATCTCAGCCTGTCCGTCGACTTTATATTCCTGAGGAAGTACATGAATGATTTCTTCCCCTGGCAACATCACCAGCTTATACACCTGGTTGCAAAGCATATCCAGATCAGTTTCTCTGATCACCTCCTCTGAATTCGGCCGGGTGATATAATCACTGTGCTGTAAACTGCGTATATGTTGTCCGGCGATCCCAACCACACAGTCATGGATCTTCAAGCCGGAAACACTTTCCGCTTCCTGTACAGCTTGTTGAATCGATTGAATGGTCTGGGTAATGTTATTCACCACTCCTCTGTGCACCCCAAGACTCTTGGATTTACCTATACCCAATATCTCGATCTTCCCATAATCGTTCTCACGACCGATCATGGCGACGATCTTAGTGGTACCTATATCTAATCCAACAGCGTATCTTGTACTTTCCATAGTTTATTTTTTGGTGCACACTACCTGATTATCAAAGTTCAGATTCACCGCTTTATAGGCTGCAAGCGATTTATCTTTAAGTCCCTTTTGATAAAAGGCTTTGAAATTGTTAAATTTTTTATCCAGTTGATCGGCCTCTCCCAGTCTGAGTACAAAATCATCTGACCGAAATTCCAATTCATAATCGTTGCCCGATTTCTCGATCCCGATTACATTCTTCCTGAGAAACTCATCGTTGTAGATATATTCCAGTAACGGAAACACCTTTCCGAGCTCCTTTTCCTTTACATTACCGGTTACCAAGGGTACCCTGGCCGAATAGACAGATGACAAAGGCATCATTTTGCCCTGGTCATCTATATAGTACGGATTGTTGCCCCCAACCCGTGCTATGGGAGTACGTTGAATAATTTTCGCCCCAACTTCCCCATTTACAGCAATGTACACGTCAGCGTGCTTGATCATTGCATTCGTATTGAGACGCTCCTCAATCTTATTCAAATCTATAGCATCTTTAGCTATACCCGAAAGGGTATCTGCATTTTGTTTCAACAATTTATTAACTGTATGATAGGTAATGAATAACGACTCATTATTGAGGAATTCTATATGATTTTCCTTACCAACGATTCGCCCTTCATTCCTTTTGTTGGAAAAGGAATACAACACTATGGCGAGCAATAGTATCGCGATGAGCTTTATATGGTTCAAATACCTTTTCACGAGTTTAATACTTTTTTAATCCGTTCTACTTCCACTCCGATATCCCCGGCACCGATGGTTAAAATCACCTCTGCCTCTGCCTGCTTCAGATATTCGGGTAAGGCTGCTTTTTCCAGCAATCGCTTATCCTTTAACTTTACTTTCTCGAGTAACCAATCTGCCGTAACTCCGGGAATAGGTAATTCCCTGGCCGGGTAGATCTCTAACATTACCAATGCATCAAATCCTGAAAGACTTTCAGCAAACTCATCAGCGAAATCCCGGGTCCTGCTGAACAGATGTGGCTGAAAAACTGCCAGCACTTTTTTTCCGGGATGCGCACTGCGCACCGCTTCGCATACCGCATCGATCTCCGACGGATGATGGGCATAATCATCAATGTACACCAGATCTTCCCTGTTGATGTGATAGGAAAATCGTCGTTTTATACCCTTGAAGGTAGCAAGCGCCTCCGCAAGGCGGCTGTGGGGGGCTCCCAATTCGGCCGCCATTGCAAATGCTGCCAGTGCATTTAGCAAATTATGCCGTCCTGGCTTGCTAAATGTCACATCCTGTATGATTCCTACAGGGGTACGCACAGTGAATAGGTAAGTTGAGTTCGATAATTGTATATCTTGAATATTGTAATCAGATTCATCTTCCAATCCATAAGTGATCCCTTCCAAGGGCAGACCACTTTTAACAAAGAGTTTACCTCCCGGCTTCAGTCTTTTTGTAAACTCACGGAATGAGGCTTCCAGCGCCGATTTATCTCCATAGATATCCAGATGATCGGCATCCATAGAGGTCACACAGGCGATATCCGGAGATAAATGAAGAAATGACCTGTCGAATTCATCGGCTTCCACTACCGTATAATCTGTACCTTCCATCAGGAAGTTACTATTGAAATTTTCAGAAACCCCGCCCAGAAAGGCTGTAATCGGAGTTCCGGTTTCCTTCAGTAAATGTGCCAGTATCGAAGTTGTCGTTGTCTTCCCATGCGTACCGGCTACCGCAAAACAATAAGTGTCACGTGTTACCATCCCCAAAACTTCGGCGCGTTTCATAAGCGTAAACCCACCTTCCCTGAAATAGTTCAATTGAACACTGTTCTTCGGTATTGCCGGAGTGTAGACCACCAGCGTTTCTTTCGGGTCTGTATACCCCTCAGGAATCGCTTCTACCGTATCGGCGAAGTTCACATCGATTCCAAAAGAAACTAAACCTGCGGTGATCTCTGTAGCCGTTTTATCATACCCGACTACCGATTTTCCGGTTTGCTTAAAATAACGGGCAAGACCGGACATCCCGATTCCTCCAATTCCCAGGAAGTAGAATTTCGCGATATTTTTAAGGTCTTTTTCCATTATGCAGCTTTACCTGATTTTAAAATTCGTTCGATCTCTTCCACAATAACTGCGGTTGCTTCCGGCAATGCCAGTGATCGTATATTTTCCGACAACCTCTTCTTCAAATTCTCATCGGCCAGCAAGCCTCCGAAAACTTCTTCGAAATTATCGTTGAGTTCTGTCTCTTTCAATAAGATTGCAGCTTCCTTACTCACCACGGCTTCCGCATTCTTAGTCTGGTGATCTTCTGCAACATTTGGGGAAGGAATGAAAATCACCGGTTTTCCGACTATTGTCAGTTCTGAAACCGATCCGGCTCCCGCTCTAGAAATAATAAGATCCGCAGCAGCATAAGCCAGATCCATATTATTTATAAACGGCAAAACACGAACATTATCATTTTCACAGGCTTTATATTCTTCAAAATATAATTTCCCACACTGCCAAAGCAATTGAACACCATGCTTTGCAAAAAAACCCAGTTTTTTCTCCACTAATTGATTGATCCGTCGGGCACCAAGACTTCCGCCCATCACAAACAGTACAGGCTTTTCAGGGTCCAGCTTAAATTGCTCCATGGCTTTCTCCTTTTTCCCTGTAAGCTCCAATAGATCCTGACGTACCGGATTACCGGTCTTCACGATCTTATCTTTCGGGAAAAACCTCTCTAGTCCGTCATAAGCAACAAAGATCTTCTCCACATTTCCGGATAACCATTTATTGGTGATGCCCGGATATGAATTCTGCTCCTGCAGCACACAAGGCACTCCTACTGATGAAGCTACCTTTAAAAGCGGACCACTTGCAAACCCTCCGGTTCCGATAACCAGATCTGGCTGAAACTTTCGTAAAATAGATTTTGACCTTGCTAAACTACTCAGCAGTTTAAAAGGAAACATCAGGTTCTTAAGCGTCAGTTTACGCTGAATTCCCGAAATCCACAACCCTTCGATTTTAAATCCTGACTGCGGCACTTTTTCCATCTCCATTTTATCCCTGGCACCTACAAAAAGGAATTCGGCTTCAGGATACCGTTCCTTAAGTGCGTTGGCAATAGAGATCGCCGGGTAAATATGACCACCCGTACCTCCTCCGGATAATATGAATCTATAGTTGCTCACTTAATATATCTAATGGGTTTTGATCTGTATATTCTTCTTTTAATTCCAATTCTTCCTGTCGTCTGGCACTCACACTCAAAATGATTCCCAATGCAAGGCAAGTCATCCAGATGGAAGTACCTCCACTACTGATCAAAGGAAGTGTCTGTCCGGTTACAGGAAACAATTCCACTGCAACAGCCATATTGATGAATGCCTGAAATATGATGGGCAAGCCAACGGCAGCCACTAATAATTTTCCAAATATGGAATCTGACTTATGAGCCACGATCACGATCCTGAACAGCAACAGCAAATACAGAAACACCAGCACCAGTCCACCGACGAGCCCATATTCCTCTATAATGATCGCAAAGATGAAATCGGAAGAACTCTGTGGTAAAAAGTTTTTCATGATACTCTTACCTGCTCCCTGACCGACCACACCACCTTTAGCGATCGCGATCTTTGCCTTCTCGATCTGATAATCATCACTGGTATCTTCATTATCCGCGAAATTCTCAACCCTACTGATCCAGGTATCCACCCGGTTCGGGAATAAACCCGGAAATGCCTTGGCGGTAAGCACAAATATGGTCAATGCAAGAACCCCCACTCCGACGATACTCAACAGATAACGCACCGGGTACCCGCCCAGAAAACAAACCAACAACACCATAAAGAAAATAATGGCGGTCGTTGAGAAATTCGCAGGCAGTATCAGAATCAGCATTAGGAAAACGGGTGCCCATAACGGAAGGATAGTCTCCTTAAAGGTTACCTTACGATCTTTAATCTTAGCCAGATATCGTGCAACATTGATCAACAACACGATAGCTGCCAGTGTAGAGGTCTGAAAACTAATCCCTACAAATGGCACTTGTATCCAACGGCTGGCATTGGCACCCCCGATCGTTGTCCCTTGAGCCAAGGTATATACCAGCAGCAACAAAACAACCGGCAACGCAATGATCGACAACCCTTTAAAATAACGAAAGGGTATTTTATGTACCGCATAAATAATACCGAAACCAAGCACCAGCAACATGGCATGCTTCAACAGGTGACCGAACGTAGTTCCGTTCCCCACTACATATACCAGATTGGTACTCGCACTATAGACAGGCAAAAAGGAAAACAGTGCCAGCAAAGCCACTACAGCCCAGATAGTACGATCCCCTTTAATATTTTTAAATATTTCCTGCACGTTGGTCGGTTTATGCGTTAACTTTTGTTTTTATAGATTTCTAACAGCTTCCTTAAACTGTCTTCCACGATCTTCATAATTTTCAAAAAGATCAAAAGAGGCACATGCCGGAGACAACAAAACTGTATCTCCCTTCTCTGCGATCTTTCTGGCAATGGCTACAGCTTCACTCATCGCCTCAGTTTCCACCATTATATCAACGACATTACTAAATGTATTGATCAACTTCTGATTATCTACGCCGAGACAAATGATCGCTTTTACCTTCTCCCGAACCATCGACATCAAAGGCAAATAATCATTTCCTTTATCCTGCCCTCCAACGATCCATACGGTAGGCGTCTTCATACAATCCAGGGCGTAAAAGGTCGCATTCACATTGGTGGCTTTTGAATCATTTATGTACATTACTTCCCCGATCTTAAGGACTTTTTCAAGACGGTGTTCCACCCCCTGAAAATTCTGCAGGCTCTCCCGAATGGTAGATTTCCTGATCTTTAACAACTGGGCAACTGCGGAAGCGGCCATAGCATTTTTTTGGTTGTGCTTCCCTTCTAAGGTTAAAGTGTCTGTTGACATGGTTAATTGCTGTTTATCAATGTTGATCATTATTTTATTTTCACTTACATAAGCGCCTTCCTTCAGTATTTTCTCTACAGAGAATGGAATGAGTTTTGCCCGTACCGGATTCTTTTCCAACCACCCGGTGATCACTTCATCATCAGCATCATAAATCAGATAATCTGATTCTGTTTGATTTTTAGTGATCAGGAACTTTGAGGCGATATAATTATCGAATTCATAGTCATACCGATCGAGATGATCAGGTGTGATATTCGTAATTACCGCAATATGCGGACGGAATTCCCGTATACCGTCCAGTTGAAAACTACTGATCTCCAATACATAGTTTTCCGGATCGGTCTCCGCTACCATCTGCGCAAAAGAATCACCGATATTCCCCGCCATCCCAACATCCAGTCCGCCTTCCTTCAGCAAATGATAGGTGAGCATCGTGGTAGTGGTCTTACCGTTACTTCCCGTGATCCCAACAATGGTTCCATCGGTGTAAGCAGCAGCGAATTCAATCTCGGAGATCACCGGTATACCTTTGGCGACCAACTCTTTCACCAATGGCACTTTTTCGGGGATTCCCGGACTCTTCATCACCAGATCGGCATTGAGGATCAACGATTCTGTATGTTGCTCCTCTTCCCAATCGATTCCATACTGTTCAAGAACGTGCTTATATTTATCTTTTATCCGGCCTTTGTCTGACACAAAGACCTCAAAACCTTCTTTCTTTCCAAGGATGGCTGTCCCCACCCCGCTTTCGCCTCCACCGAGCACCACCAAGCGTTTCATCTAGCGAACCTTTAATGTTACTATCGAAACCACGGCAAGAATGATCCCGACAATCCAGAAACGGGTCACGATTTTACTTTCGTGATACCCCTTTTTCTGATAATGATGATGCAAAGGCGACATCAAAAAGATTCGCCTGCCTTCACCAAATTTCTTTTTAGTGTATTTGAAATAGGATACCTGCATTACCACCGATAGATTTTCCGCCAGAAAGATCCCGCATAGTACCGGTATCAACAATTCTTTTCTTACCGCGATCGCGATCACCGCAATGATACCACCGATTGTAAGGCTCCCCGTATCCCCCATAAACACCTGAGCCGGATACGTATTATACCAGAGAAAACCAACCAGCGCTCCTACGAACGCAGAAATAAATATGGTCACTTCTCCAACCCTTGGGATATACATGATATTCAGATAATCTGAGAATATAATATTACCGGATACCCAGGCGAAGATACCTAGGGTAAGGGCAATAATAGCCGACGAACCAGCTGCCAAACCATCGATCCCATCCGTGAGATTAGCTCCGTTGGATACCGCCGTAATAATGAAGATCACAATAGGAATAAAGATCAACCAGGCATAATTCTTGTAATTTTCCCCGATCCAGGAAATCAATACGGAATAATCAAATTCATTATTCTTCACGAAAGGAATAGTGGTCTTGGTAGATTTTTCCTCATTGGAAAATTCAGATGCTGAAACCTGTCCTGTAATCACCTCTGCCTGAACTTCCTGAGCCGAACGCACCTTCTCTTTCACAGTAACCTCCGGATGAAGATACAGCGTAGCCCCAACAATGATTCCGATACCGATCTGGCCAATCACCTTGAACCTACCTTTCAGGCCTTCTTTATCTTTTTTAAAGATCTTGATATAATCGTCTACAAATCCTATAACGCCCATCCAAACCGTCGTTGCGATAAGGAGTTCTATATATATATTATCCAGTTTAGCGAATAAAAGCACCGGTATAAGCGTAGAAAGAATAATGATGATCCCTCCCATGGTTGGTGTACCCGCTTTTTGAGACTGCCCTTCAAGTCCGAGCTCACGAACACTTTCACCGATCTGTTGCCGGCGTAAAAAATTGATGATCTTCTTTCCATAGATAGTTGAGATCAGCAAAGACAGGATGATGGCAGCAGCAGCTCTAAACGTAATAAAGTTAAAGAGTCCCGCTCCTGGCACCTGATAATGTTTCTCCAAATATTCAAACAAGTAATACAACATCCTGTTTTTCTTTTTACGCCGGAAACCACCGGCTTTTTGCTATTATTTATTTAATCCGCTCAATTCTTCCTTTACGATCTTCAAATCATCGAAATCGGTGCGCACACCCTTTACTTCCTGATAGGTTTCATGCCCTTTACCGGCGATCAGCACGATATCGTCTGCTACTGCGAACTGACATGCGGTTCGGATAGCCTGACGGCGATCTTCGATGGTCAGTATCTTTTTATAATCCTGTGGCTCCACTCCAGCCTCAACAGCCTTGAGAATTTCCATCGGATCTTCACTTCTCGGATTATCACTGGTAAAGATCACTTTTGTACTTAATGCAGCTGCGATCTTCCCCATTACAGGTCTTTTAGCCTTATCCCGGTCCCCACCACAGCCAACCACCGTGATGAGAGATTCATTTCCTGTTCTTATAGAGTTAATTGTCTCTAATACATTCTTCAAAGCATCCGGGGTATGTGCATAATCGACTATAGCGGTAACCTTGCTTTCCGATATGAAATACTGAAATCGCCCACCCACACTCTCGAGTTCACTCAACCACTGCAATACTTCCATTTTCCCAAGACCAAGTAAAACACCGGTTGCATAAACTGCAAGCAGGTTATAGGCATTAAAACTTCCGATCAGTCTTGACCAAACTTCCTGATCATCGATCTTTAGCATAAGCCCTGTCAGCTGATTTTCCAGGATCTGGGCTCTAAATTCCGCATAGGTCTTCAACGCGTAAGTCTTTTTATCAGCTCTTGTATTCTGCAACATGACCGGTCCGTTCTTATCATCGGCATTCACCAGTGCAAAAGCCGACTTAGGCAACTGGTCAAAGAATTTTTTCTTTACATCTCTGTATTCAGCAAAAGTCTTATGGTAATCGAGATGATCATGAGACAGGTTTGTGAAAACACCACCCGCAAAAAGCAACCCTTCAGTACGCTTCTGATGGATACCATGCGAACTCACTTCCATAAAACAATATTCCACTCCGGCATCGTTCATTTCCTTCAGATACTTATTGATCCGCAGGGAATCCGGCGTCGTATGTGTAGCAGGAATTTCTTCCTGATCTACCATAACCTTTACCGTCGATAACAGTCCTACCTTAAAACCTGCTTTTCGAAAAAGCTGATACAGCAGCGTCGCTACGGTAGTCTTACCATTAGTTCCGGTCACACCTACCAGTTTGAGGTTCTCCGAAGGGTTTTCATAGAAATTCGAAGCCATGATCGCCAGTGCCTGATGTGAATCTGCAACCTGTACATAGGTCACACCGTTAATCACCTGCTCAGGAAGTCGCTCACAAACCACTGCGATAGCTCCCTGCTCGATCGCCTTCAGTATATAATCATGACCATCTACAGACGTACCGGGTATCGCAACAAAAACATCATCAAGCGAAACCCTTCGGGAATCAAAATAGATATCGTTAACCGGAATGGACGTATTTCCAATCACCGATTCGATACCCACCTTGTACAATATGTCTTTTAACAACTTCATGATAACTTCAGGACAATCGTTTCATTCTTATTGATGGCGACTCCACTTTTAATAGATTGAGCCACTACCTTTCCGTTTCCTTCCACCCGAACATGCAATCCCAGATTCTCCAAAAGGGATACCGCATCCATACCGCTCATCCCCTTTACATCAGGAATGGTCTCAAAATGCTTTTGCATATTGGCATAGTACGACTGGAAGCTTTTATTTACTTTCTCACTTTCTTTCTCCAATTCTTCAATCGTATCGATCAAAGGTGAATTCGTGAATATTTTCTGAGCAACCGATTTAAAAACCGGACCGGAAACATCAGCCCCATAATACCCCACACTTTTATCCGGATTATGGATCACTACAATACAGGAGTATTTCGGATTCTCTGCCGGAAAGTATCCAGCAAAAGAGGAGATATACCCCATTTTACTTTTATCCTTATAATCTTTCTGGCAGGTTCCCGTTTTACCAGCCATCGAAAAATTAGGAGAATATAATCGGTGTCCCGTTCCATGCTCGCTCTCTACGACATTCTTCAACATCACCTGAACTTTTTTCAGGGTCTCATCAGAACAGATACTCGGATTTATCACTTCTTTATCAAATCGATGAATCGATTTATTCCATTCCCGAACCTCTTTGATCAATCGCGGCTTCACCATTTCCCCACCGTTTGCCACTGCATTATAAAAGGTCAGTGTCTGCAACGGCGTAAGGGAAACACCATACCCATAGGCCATCCATTGTAATGCGATACCACTCCATCGCTTTTTGTCATTTGGATGCGGAATGATCGGCAAACCTTCTCCTTTTATCGGGAGACCAAGAGGCTCGTTCAATCCCATGTTATACAAACGGTTCACAAACTTTTCCGGCTGCTTACCGTAATAACTATCAATGATCTTTACAATACCGGTATTTGATGACACCTCCAGCACCTCAGAAGCGGTGATCTCACCATACCCACCTCTTTTTGAATCCCTCACCTTCTTATTATAGAAAGTGAGGGTTCCATCTCCTGTATCAATAACATCACTGGTATCGATGGCCTTATCTTCGAGGGCTGCGATCATCGACATCAGTTTAAAAGTAGAACCGGGTTCATGCGATTCTCCAATAGCATAGTTGAGGCGTTCGTAATATTTTCCATCGGAAGTACGACCTAGGTTTGAAATTGCTTTAACCTCTCCTGTTTCTACTTCCATCACCACCACACTACCGTGGTCTGCATTATATTTTTCCAATTGAGATAATAGTGCATGATGCGCTATATCCTGTATATTAATATTGATCGTTGAGATCACATCATAGCCATCTTTTGGCTCTACTTCATTATAATCGGTGATCGGCTTCCATTGTCCTTTAGCGATCTTTTGCTTTAGCCGATGTCCTTCCGAACCCCTCAAATACAACCCAAAAGCACGCTCTAGTCCGACCCCGGTATAATACCCCTGATCATCTACCCTTTCATACCCAACACTTCGTTGTGCTATGGCACCCAAAGGATATTCACGCTTGGTCTCTTGCTCCACGATAAGTCCACCCTTATACGGCCCCAATTCAAACATCGGAAACGACTTTACACGCAGGTAATCGGTATATCCCAGATCTCTCGCCACCAGCAAATACCTGTTTCTGGAAGCTTTAGCCTTTCTCAGCAAATTCTGATAATACGAAGACTGCTTCCCGAACATTTTAGACAGGGAATCAGCCAATGGCTTTACATTTTGCTCAAATACTTTATCATTGGGAGTGATCGCATCGAAACGGATGTCATATTTTGTAACGGAGGTAGCCAACAAACTTCCATCATCAGAATAGAGATTACCACGCTTGGGTTCAATCACAAAATTCTTGATGGTCCGTTGCTGAGCCAGTGCTTTGTACTTTTCACCGTCGACAACCTGTATAGAAACAAGTTTTATTACGACTGCCAACGCGAAAAGAAACATACCACCGGCAATGAAGTAAAATCGGTTTAATATGCTTTTATCTGTTGTCGGCATAAATTATCTTTTGCTTGCTACTCGTATTTTTTGCGGAGGAATTACCGACGGAATCAAGCCGCGGTTCACCACCTTATCCATTACATTCGATTCCAGTTTGATGCGCTGCACCTGTGTACGAACATCCACAAACTCGCTTCTCAATTCCAGCACTTCATCGTTGAGTTTAGCCAATTCATGAACTTTCCTGTCGGCCTGGTGCGCACTTGAGATCATTATCACTGCTAAAACAGAAGCAAACAGTATAAAACGCCAGTTCTTGACCGCATCCCCACTGGTTAGAAAACTTCCTTTCAACAATTCCAAAAACCTCTTCTTCACCATGATCTCTTTTTCGTTTTTTATATTCGTTCCGCCACCCGAAGCTTAGCACTTCGCGCACGGTTATTTATTTCAATCTCCTCGGCAGTCGGCACGATAAGTCCGCCAACTTTTCTGAACGGAACATCTACGTTACCGTAGAAATCTTTTTCTGCCTCACCTTCAAACTTACCATCACGGATGAATCGTTTCACCAATCGGTCTTCCAGAGAATGATAACTTATCAGACTTATACGACCTCCCGGCTTTACCACTTCAGGCAATTGCAACAAAAAATCACGCAATACCTCGATCTCCTGATTCACCTCAATACGAATCGCCTGATAGATCGGCGCCAGTACTTTCTGTTCTTTGAACTTAGGCAACAGTTTCCCCAGTGATTTTTTAAGCTCATCGGTGGTGCGAATAGGCTGCTTTTCGCGATACTGTACGATCGCTCTTGCCACAGCCCCGGCATTCTTCATCTCTCCATACAACTTAAGCACCGACCTAAGCTGTCCTTCTTCATACGAATTGACCACTTCATAAGCACTCAACGGATTCTTCTGACTCATCCTCATATCGAGATCAGCGTCAAAACGAGTGGAAAATCCTCTTCCGGCCTCATCGAACTGATGAGACGAAACCCCGAAATCTCCCAGAACCCCGTCAACCTGCTTACAACCATGAAATTTCAAAAAACGCTTCAGGAACCTGAAGTTCTCATTGATCAACGTAAACCGCGAATCATCGATCACATTCTTCAGAGCATCCTCATCCTGATCGAATGCCAGCAACCTACCTTGCGGCCCCAGCCTTTTAAGTATCTCCCGGGAATGCCCACCTCCTCCGAAGGTCACATCCACATAAATACCATCAGGATGTATATTGAGTCCGTCAACGGTCTCTTTTAACAATACGGGATTATGATATTCCATCGACTTCGAAATTTGGCAGATCACCCATCACATCTTCAGCAAGCTGAGAGAAATCTCCGGCACCTTCATCAAGAATCTCATAATAACGATCCTTATCCCACACCTCTACCCGGTCGATAGCCTCCGAAAGCACTACTTCCTTAGAGATCCCTGCAAACCCCATCAGATTCTTCGGTATCATCAATCGTCCGCTGGCATCGATCTCAACTTTCCTAACCCCTGCTGTAAACTGACGAATGAAGTCATTGTTCTTTTTCACAAACCGGTTTAGCTTCGAAATCTGAGCCATTTCTTTTTTCCAGGCCTCCATCGTATAGATCTCAAGGCATTTCTGAAAAATCGATCTTTTTAACACCAATCCATCCTGCAGAACAGGTGCAAGTTTGGCCCGAAGCGAGGAAGGCACCATAATGCGCCCCTTGCTATCTGCCTTGCACTCATACTCTTCCGAAAAATGTTCTGTTGCAAGCATGGATTCGTTGTTATTTTTCAAATATATAGAAATATTTACCACAATTTACCACTTTTGGGCACTTTTTACCACTTTGTTGATAAATTGAACATTTAAATAGACAAACTGCAGAAACTGCGCGGTTTAGGGGTGTGTTAAAAAGTGGGAGAGGATAATTTTTCAGAACTGTCAAAAATCACTTTTTAATCAGACTTTCCTTTATATTTTTACAGTATGAATAAATGATTTCATATAATTTCGAAATGCCTATATTTGTTTTCGAAGAAATCTAACTTACCGTTAATGGTACACGAAATAAAGAAGGAAGGTAAATTTACCTATATAGAAGTTGGTGAAGGAACCCCCATGATCGTCTTACACGGATTGATGGGTGGACTTAGCAACTTCAATGGTGTTACGGATTATTTTTCAGAAAGAGGCTACAAACTTCTTATACCTCAGCTCCCTATATATGAAATGCCACTACTTAAGACCAATGTAAAAAGCTTTGCGGTTTTCCTTGAAAAGTTCATAGAACACAAGAATCTTGACAAGGTTATTTTACTTGGAAATTCACTTGGCGGGCATATCGGATTGTTACATACGAAACTTTACCCGTCAAAGGTAAAAGCACTGGTGATCACCGGAAGTTCGGGATTATATGAAAATGCTATGGGTGACGGCTATCCGAAAAGAGGTAATTATGAATTTATAAAACAAAAGAGCGAAGATGTATTTTACGATCCAAAAGTAGCAACTAAAGAGATCGTGGATGAAGTTTTTGCTACGGTAAACGATCGCAACAAACTGATTAAGACCCTGGCTATTGCCAAGAGTGCTATTCGCCACAACATGGCAAAGGATCTGCCACATATGCATACCCCAACTTGTATCATATGGGGAAAGAACGATACGGTTACCCCTCCTAATGTCGCAGAAGAATTTCATAACCTGCTCCCTGACTCTGACCTGTACTGGATCGAAAAATGTGGGCACGCCCCTATGATGGAACACCCGGAAGAATTCAATATCATTCTGGAGAAATGGATCGAACAGCATAAATTCTAAGCACACAGTATGCTAATAAAGTCGGCAAATTTTGTCATGAGTAATACGGACGTTAACAAATGTCCTAAGGATCCGATCCCGGAATACGCCTTTATCGGCCGCTCCAATGTCGGAAAGTCATCACTGATCAATATGCTGACGAATCGCAAAAGTCTTGCAAAGACCTCAGGAAGACCCGGAAAGACTCAGTTGATCAATCATTTCAGGATCAACGACCAATGGTTTCTGGTCGATCTCCCCGGCTATGGTTATGCCAGAGTTTCAAAATCGGTCAAAAAGACTTTTCAGAAATTTATCACCCAATATTTCGAGAAAAGACGTCAGCTCGTTTGTGCCTTTGTACTTATCGATATAAGGCATGAACCTCAGCCTGTAGATCTGGAATTCATGCAATGGCTGGGCGAACAGCAAATACCCTTCTGCATTGTTTTCACCAAAGCTGATAAGCTCAAGCCCGGAGCGATCACCAGAAATGTGACCAACTACCTCGGCAAATTAACGGAAACCATGTGGGAAGAAGCCCCTATGCACTTCATAACGTCCTCCAGCAACGGGACAGGCAAAGATGAGATCCTCAATTACATCGACGCCATAAACAATGATCTGAAAGGAGAAAATCTGTGACCCGGAAAAGCGATATACCTTTCCGAATCAACTTAGATCATTATTTCTTCAACTCAAGTTTTTCTGCAAAATAATCGCAAAAATCCATCATTGTAGCAGTCATTTTCTCGTCCTGTGTAGCTCGTTGAAATGTTTCAGCCATCGACACCAAGGTTTGATGAAAAAATTGCTTCATCTCATCTACAGGCATATCTTTTGTCCATAGATCGATCTTTAGGGTTTCTTTTTTCTGGTCGTCCCATACCGACAACAAGAAAGCCTTTGCCTGTTCCTTATCGATACCACCGTCTTTAGCGCTCCACTGTAACTTTTCAGGGACTCTGTTCTCATCCAGCTCAATACTTAAAACAATATCTGAAATATGTTTTGCCATTACTTTTTTGGTTTATACCTTGATTTATTAAAAAGATCCTGTGCCGGCATATCCAGCATTTCGCGCAAAGATACTTCATTATTTTCCATAAAGGAAGTGACAATCTGCCACCCGATGAAGCGCCCTAATCGACCCGGAGACTGATTATCGAGTTCCAGATAGAATTTGGAAAACGGTGCCGGATCGATAAATCGCTCCCGTAATTTTGAGTCCGTCGAAAACAACAGATCACGTTCCACAAAATAACGCCAGATCTCTTCCTCATTGACTTCCGCCCAATCATATTGTTCTTCCGAATAATGCATAATCGTATGCTTCGGATATTGCGGCAGAAATAAGTGATCGAGGTAAAGCTTTTTCCCAAAATATACCATCCTGGCCAAAAAGCTATGATCAGAAGGTAATGGTACTTCGCGCGTACTCACTTCTCCGGCTACATCTACCACAATATTTTCAGGTTCAAAATCGGCTCTGATATAATCCTGAATCCCCTCATAGAATCGATGATCCTTTCCTAAATAATTATCTAATGCTATCAGCATCAGAGAATCAGCATAGATTACCCTGTTTCTGAAATCAACATCTGAAGTAATCGTCACTACATTCGGCACAGTGAGTTCGGGAAAATAATATTTCACATGCTTAAAAAGATCTGTCATTTCAGTTTTAAACGATCCGAAACCGGTAAATTTCTTTCGGACTTCAGAAAATAATTCCTTCTGAAGCGTATCCTCCATTCGGTGATACCATACACTATCAGGAAACTGAGCCGGGAACAGATAGGGAAATTTCTCTTTCAGTACCGGCAGATCTGTACGTGTAGCCGATGCAAATGCAAGATCAAATCTTCTTACATCAAGATTAACCTTGATTTTGGCAATTTCTCGTTCTGTCTGATCACTTTTCCCGCAACTAATTAAGAAAATGACAAAAAGAATACCGAATATTTTCTTCATTTCAATAAATTTGAAAGCAATTAAGGGTTCCCTTTTCCTGAAAGGCTGAATCCGTTATTTTTGTTTACAAAGTTATACGAATCCGTCAATTATGGATCTTCGGGATAATATTTTAGTAAATACGCCACTAAACTACCACTTACAACAGTTAAACAACTTAAATGAAATTTTATTATGAATGCCGAAAAAGTATGTAATCACATCGTAAACTGGTTAAAGGAATATGCGGTTAATGCAGGTATGAACGGTTTTGTTGTAGGTGTATCCGGAGGAATCGATTCCGCTCTGACCTCCACACTCTGTGCAAGAACCGGATTGGATGTACTTTGTCTTGAAATGCCAATACACCAGGCAGAAAATCAAGTTAGCCGAGCTTTAAACCACATCAAATGGCTTCAGTCCAACTACTCCAATGTGAGAATGACACAGGTAAATCTCACTCCTGTCTTCGATCAGATGGTTAGCGCCTTTCCATCAGTTACTAATGAAGAAGACCGGTTCATGTCTCTTGCCAATACACGCGCCCGCCTAAGAATGACCTCACTTTACTATTTCGCTGCACTGGAAAAACTCCTCGTTGCGGGAACAGGAAACAAGGTAGAAGATTTCGGGGTAGGATTTTACACAAAATATGGAGATGGCGGGGTTGATCTTAGTCCGATCGCCGACCTCCTAAAAACCGAAGTCTATGAACTCGCTGAATATCTTGGTGTAAATCAGGAAATCCAGGATGCACCACCCACCGATGGATTATGGGGTGATGACCGTACCGATGAAGATCAGATCGGAGCCAGCTATCCTGAACTCGAATGGGCCATGAAAATGGACGACGAAGGAAAGACTGCAGATGACTTCAGCGGACGAGAAAGAGAAGTCTTTCATATATTCAAGCGATATAATAAAGCTAATAGTCACAAAATGAACCCAATACCTGTATGCGAAGTGCCCGTTCATCTGAAAAAGTAGTATTTGAAAAGAAAGTTTTTTCAACTATTTTGTTGAAGTATTTTTTTTAGTTACTTTTACAGTAATCCAAACTCCCCAAGCCATATCATAATTATTGTATTTGCTGTCTTAGTTACCAAACTTATCTGGCTTACTTTATTGTATAATAACTTTAAATTTCATTATTATGATCAAAGTGTTAGTGGCCGACAACCATCCTATTGTTAGAGAAGGGTTGAATGCAGTTTTAAAGGGTTCGGGTGACTTTGATGTCATCGCCAGTGTAAGCACGACTTCTGAATTGTTTGAGGCTTTAAAAAAAGAACAACCCGAGGTAGTACTCCTCGAAATGGACATTCCGGAAGTCAACGGTATTACCGCGCTTCGAAAAATGAAAAAAGACTACTCCGATATAAAAGTACTTATATACAGTGCTCAGGCCGAAGATGTCTATGCTTTGAGCACATTAAGAGCCGGTGCATCCGGATATGTTTCCAAAACAGCTTCGCTTGAAACTCTGAAGAACGCGATCTCAAAAGTTGCCGAAGGTGGTATGTTCATCACCAACGAACTTGCACAAAGACTCGCTTTCGATGAAAGCACCAATAAACCTAGAAGATTCTTTAGAAAACTTTCCACAAGAGAAGTTGAAGTATTAAAATTACTGGCTTCCGGAAAACGTAACAAGCATGTTGCAGAAGAACTCGGATTAAACGAAAAGACCGTCAGCACCTATAAAGCCAGACTGATGCGCAAACTCAACGTAGATAATATGGTTGATATGCTTCAGCAGGCGAAAGCACTGGAACTTTATTAACTTAAAGACACACGGTCTAACCTTTTTGATAATAATTTCTTTAACTGATGATAATTGCTGATCTCTTCAAGAATATCACGATTGTCATCAGTTGTTGAATTAAGTACATCCTGCTGTAAACCATCTACCCGCTTCTCGATAAGATGGCACCTAAAACTCAAAATGGTATCACTTACCAGTCTTGACACAACTGAAGTCTTTTCCTTTACCAGTATATCTTTCCTTCCCCAGTCATGTAATTCATAGCGTTCCTCTTCCATCAATATGGAAGACACCTCATTACCGAGTTCCGGATCGATCTTATTGATAAATTCATTGACGGCAAATGTTTCAACCTCACTGAATTCTACAATAAGGGAATCGTAAATGCCGCGAAAAACCGGATTCGATAATTCCACCTCATCCTGCTGAAGATCCAGGTAGATCTTTTCGAACACACGCAACTGGTGCACATAAGGTTCGAGAACCAATTCACCCTTATCATTTTCCTTCAGGACCATATCGGAGAACTCGCCTTCATAATGTCCGTACAGCAATAGCAACTCAATAATCTTTCTTTCCAACTGTTGTTGCAGATCGATCTTAACAACCTGAGGGCGATCCTGTACCACTTCCATGGTACGTTTTTCCTTTTTCAGGCGTTTTCCCGCATCATCAACCTCTTTCCTACCCAGTTGAGCCAGGGTATTAAAAAGTACTTCTTCAGAAATATCCATGATCCGTGAGCACTCCTGAAGATATACTTCACGCTGAATCCTGTCCGGTATCTTGGAAATACTTGTGACAATATCGCGAATGGTCCCTGCCTTTTTAACCGGATCATTTGCTGATTCCTCGACCAGTAATGACGCTTTGAACTGAATGAAATCCTTTGCATTCTGCTCGAGATACAACACCAGATCCTCATAACTGTTGGCCGCAGCAAAACTATCAGGATCCTCACCCTGAGGAAAGGTACAGACCTTTACATTCATACCCTGCTCCAGAATAAGATCGATACCACGTAGTGATGCCCTTAATCCTGCTGCATCTCCATCAAAGAGCACGGTAATGTTTTTGGTCAAACGGTTTATTAAACGTATCTGATCGCTGGTAAGGGCAGTTCCACTGGAAGCCACTACATTGGTCACCCCTTTTTGATGAAACTGAATCACATCAGTATATCCTTCAACCAGGTAACAATTATCCTCCTTTGCAATGGATTGTTTTGCCTGGTAGAGTCCGTACAATACTTTACTCTTATGGTAGATATCACTCTCAGGTGAGTTCAGATATTTAGCCGCCTTTTTACTGCTGTCGAGGATCCTTCCTCCGAATCCGAGCACACGGCCACTCATTGAATGAATCGGAAAAATAACCCTTCCCTTGAACCTGTCGAACTGCTTTTCTTCCTTTACAATGGTAAGCCCGGTTTTTTCCAGATACTCCAGGTTATAGCCCTTTCCCAGAGCTGCGGAAGTAAAATCATCCCAGGTATCGATCGCATAACCCAGTTGAAATTGCTCCATGGAATCACTGTTGAAACCCCGCTCTTTGAAGTAGCTTAAGCCAATGGCTTTCCCTGGTTCTGTATGATGAAGATTCTTTACAAAATGATCTCTGGCAAATTCAGATACCAGATACATACTTTCCTTCTCATTCGCCTTTTCCTTGTCTTCATCGGTTTGTTGGGTCTCCTCGATCTCGATATTATATCGTTTCGCAAGGTACCTGATCGCTTCCGGATAGGTGAAGTGTTCATGCTCCATCAGAAATGCCACGACATTTCCTCCTTTTCCACTACTGAAATCTTTCCAGATCTGTTTTGCAGGCGACACCATAAAACTCGGGGTACGTTCATCCGTAAACGGACTCAGGCCTTTTAAATTGGAACCTGAACGCTTCAATTGCACATAATCACCGATGACCTCCTCTACCTGAGCAGTCTCAAACACCCTGTCTATGGTTTCCTTTGCAATCACCTGATCTATTATTATCTCTTAAAAATAATGATTCCCGCCAAAAGCGGGAACCAAAAATAAGTAATATATTATTATATACCTGAACCGTATTACAGGGAAATTAAAGCTCCCATCTAAGACCTACTGCAATATTATTTTCATCGCGGTTTCCATCTTTAAAAATAGTATTCAGATCGTATTTCATATAGAGGCTCAGATCACCGAATCCCATATATCCTGCCAATCCGTAAATGGTATTATTGGTATTATAATTATTCTTGATCTTTTCTTTATGCCGATCCCCATCAATCTTATATTTGAGCTTTTGACGTGTGGAATAATTTAGCCCGAAATACCCTCCCAGACCTATTCTGAACTTATGTCTTGTACTATACCTGAAATAATCACCCCTGTCGATCATTTTTGAAGGCCCGAATTCGAAATACACAGGAATCACCAGATTATCCATTCTCAGTTTCGATTTATCCAGCGAAGCTTCAAACGGCTCCAGGTAGGTCAGATCTCCATCTTTTACAAAATACTGATTATCATCCGGCTTGAGCCCATTGAACTGAAAGTTAAGACCATAAACAATTCTCATAAAATTAGTATTCCTGAACACCCGGGTCTTCCATTGCCATCCAATCTCGAAGAAACGACTACCTCCGACCTTGTAGGGTGTATCATCAAAGGATTGCCCCTCTATAATAGCATTGTTGAAACCGGCAGCCAGAACGATATCACTGGTAGTACGTTTATCATATTTACGTTTGTGATCAAAGATCATTTCTACTTCCCAGAAATCATCCCAGTCATCTGGCCAATGCGTATCCTCCTCTTTCTTCTGTTGCGGATCGATACCGATATAGGTACCTTCCTCCAGATTGAATTCATATAATTCTCCGCGTTTCACCAAGGCGATCTTGTTATCGATGATTGCCAGTTTGTTCTCAATGTTTTCCGCAGATTTTCTTGCCGCTGCTTCCTTAAGCTGTCGGGCCTCTTCACTGGTGATCTCACCCTTATCAGCCCTTCCGTTTATAACTTCCACCTCCTTACGGAGTTTTTCCTTTTCCGCGGTTACGATATTCTCCTTTTCCGCTTGCAGCTGATTTAACTGATACTGGATCCGGCTATCGGTGACGGAATCCTTTTTTGTCTCTACCTGCGCGCGAACCAGTTGGGCAGTAAGACACAGTGCCACCACAGTGGCAATGGTAAATAACTTTCTCATAATGTTTGATTGTGATTGATGAATAAACTCTATTGATCGTGGTTAGCCACGGCTGTTTTTACTTTTTGATACCCTTTGCGTAATGCCTCAAAAACCTTGTCTTTAAAAGAGCGGTCGAGTTCAAATTCCACCTCATCGAGCAAGGCCATGGCATCTACTTTATTATTTTTGATTATGGTATCTCCATATAGTTTTCGCTGAGCTTCCAGGAGTAAAGCATCGATCTCCGCATCGGTAACCTCCCCCTCCATTTGTTTCTGCCGAATACTTTCTGCGGCACTCGCAATAGCTAGTTCCTCTGCGGTAAAGGTTTCCTGTATTCTAGTTTCTGCAATAGCTTCCTGAGTTTCGAAGATCTCCGGATTTCCCTCAGCGATCACAGATTTCCGTTCCACTACTCTCTTTAATGGCTCCACAGCTTTACCAGCAGGGGTTGCTGCAACTGAGGATTCAGGAACGGGAACTTCCGTTAGTTTCTTTACGGGAGTCGTCAATTCAGGAACCACACTTTCAGGCTTTGCTTCCTGATGAACAACCGGAACTACTACTGCCTCACCTCCGGAATTGATCATCCATAGTGTTCCTGCACCCAGCAATACGATGACCGCTGCGGCGATACGGATCCATGGAAAGGTTTTTTTCTTAGGCGATTCTTCTGCAGTATCCAGCATTTCACTGAGTTTCCCCCACGATTCTGATGAAGGACTAACTTTTCTGCTCTCCAATACTTCCCTAATCTTCTTATCTGAATTATGCTGTTCCATTTTCCTTAACCTTTAACGCATTGACACCTTCTTTTAAAATCTTCCTCGCTTTAAAAAGCTGTGATTTGGAAGTACTTTCACTGATCGACAAAAGATCACTGATCTCCTTATGAGAATATCCCTCGATAGCATACATCAAAAAAACCGTACGATACCCATCAGGCAGATTGTCGATCATTCGCTGAATATATTCTGCATCCACATACAGATCTTCATACATTTCAAATTCTACGGATTCTTCATCGACCTCCTCCACTTTAAAAACATTCTTTTGTACCCTTAGATAATCGATACATTCACGAACCATGATCCGTCTTACCCAACCTTCAAAGCTCCCTTTCGACTGAAACTCTCCAAGGGAGGAGAAAACCTTAAAAAAACCTTTGATCATTACATCCTCCGCAAACTGCAAATCATGGATATAATATCTGCAAACGCTAAGCATTTTTGAAGCATGCCGTTCATAGATCAACCGCTGTGCTTCACGATCGCCCAAAACAGCCTTTCTGATCAATGCAGATTCATTTCTATGTAACGGTATAACTTTCAACAAAGATTTCATTTGGTTCTCTGTTTATATAGACGGGTTATCCGAATCAAAGGTTGCCTGAGTTTACATTTTTTTTTAAAATATTGAAAGGCGTCCTGAAACACACACGGATATAAAATGATAACAACCATTATACTGCCACAAATTTCCGGCAGCAGATAAAGTGGTTATTTCTTTCTTTCGATAACGTAATCCACCATTAACTTTAAAGCATTTCTGTACGGGGATTCGGGGTAAGTCATAAGAATATCAAGAGCTTGCTTCTGAAACTCAACCATCCTCTCTTCGGCATAATCAAGTCCGCCCCGCTCTTTCACAAAAGCAATCACTTCCTTGACACGTTTTTTATCCTTGTTATGGTTTTTAACTGAATTTATGAGCCAGTTGCGCTCTTTTTTAGAAGCATTGTTCAAAGTATAAATCAGCGGCAGTGTCATTTTCTGCTCCTTTAGATCAATTCCTGTAGGTTTCCCAATCGGACCATCTGTATAATCGAAAAGGTCATCTTTGATCTGGAAAGCCATTCCGATCAATTCTCCGAACTTTCTCATTTTTTCAACTTCCGGAGATCCCGGCAATACCGAGCACGCACCAAGACTACAACAGGCAGCGATCAGCGTTGCAGTTTTCTGACGGATGATCTCGTAATAGACTTCCTCCGTAATATCGAGTTGTCTTGCTTTTTCGATTTGCAGCAATTCCCCTTCACTCATCTCTCGAACGGCTACGGAAATAATCTTCAAAAGGTCGAAATCACCATTATCTATCGAAAGTAACAGTCCTTTTGAAAGCAGGTAATCTCCCACGAGTACGGCGATCTTATTTTTCCATAAGGCATTGATAGAAAAGAATCCTCTTCGCCTGTTACTATCATCAACAACATCATCATGGACCAGTGTAGCGGTATGAATAAGTTCGATCACGGAGGCTCCTCGATAAGTACGGTCGTTAACTTTACCTTCAGAAACCATTTTGGCAACCAGAAAGACAAACATCGGCCTCATCTGCTTCCCCTTTCGATTTACGATATAATGAGTAATCCTGTTGAGAAGAGCTACTTTGGAAGACATGGACTCATAGAACTTTTTTTCAAAAAGTTCCATTTCCTTATAGATGGGCTGCTTAATTTGCTCTACGACCTTCATTGAGGATTCAAATATACTATTTCGGAATTAAAGAATTACTATGCCACATTTCAGTTTCGTCAAGATCAGGATTTATTAGCCAACTGCCCGCAAGCAGCATCGATATCCTTCCCACGGGAACGTCTTACCGTAACAGTGATCCCATTATATTCAAGGGCTTCCTGATACATACTTATGGCCGTATCGTCTGCCTGCCTGAACTCGTCATCCCCAATGGGGTTATATTCGATAAGATTCACTTTGGACGGTGCGAATTTACAGAATCTGATCAGGGCATCCACGTCTTTTTTACGATCATTGATCCCTTTCCATACCACATATTCATAGGTGATACGGCTTTTGGTACAGGAATACCAATATTCCAGCGCCTGCCTGAGTTCGCTCAACGGAAAATGCTCATTGAAGGGCATAATAGAAGTTCTTACCTCATCGATAGCAGAGTGCAGGGAAACTGCCAGCTTAAACTTCACCCCATCATCAGCAAGCTTGCGAATCATTTTAGGAACACCACTGGTAGAAACAGTGATACGCTTAGGCGACATCCCTAAACCATCGGAAGAAGTGATCATATCAATAGCCTTGATCACATTATTATAATTCATCAAAGGCTCTCCCATCCCCATAAAAACAATATTCGAAAGAGGCCGGTCATAATACAATCTGCTTTCATTATCGATAGCTACCACCTGATCATATATTTCGTCCGGATTAAGGTTACGCATGCGTTTAAGCTTTGCAGTGGCGCAGAATTTACAATCAAGACTGCAACCCACCTGGCTTGAAACACAAGCGGTAGTTCGGGTTGGGGTGGGAATTAGTACCGATTCTACGATAAGATCATCATGCAGACGCACTGCATTTTTGATCGTCCCATCGGAACTACGCTGCATGGTATCTACCCTGATATTATTGATCACAAAATTAGCTTCTAGCATACTTCGTGTATCCAGTGAAAGATTGGTCATAGCCTCAAAGGAATAAACCGCTTTTCCCCACAACCATTCATATACCTGATTCCCTCTGAATGCTTTATCTCCCTGAGCGACAAAGAATTCCCTTAATTGCTCACGGGTTAAAGCCCTGATGTCCTTTTTCTTGATCTCCATTGTGTACAAAGATATATTTATTCCCAGTTTAAAGAAAACATTAGGTGTAGCATAAAAAAAACCGTCTTAAAAGTCGGCTTGGTATTCTTTGAAATACCGCTGCAGAATATCTACAGGAGATATTCGATGCTACTAACTTTTAAGACAGTCTGAATTATATCGATCGAATCCTTAAAGGATCAGCATCGCATCACCGTAAGAATAGAACTTATATCCTTCTTTTACCGCTTCCTTATAAGCCTTCATGATCAGGTCATGACCTGCAAATGCAGAGACCATCATAAGTAAGGTTGATTTTGGTGTATGGAAATTCGTTACCATACAGTCTGCAATACTAAAATCGTATGGAGGGAAAATGAATTTATTAGTCCACCCTTCATAAGAATTCAAGGTCTTCTCGGAAGAAACTGAACTTTCCAGTCCACGCATTACCGTAGTACCGATAGCACAAACTTTTTTCTTATTCTTTTTGGCATTGTTTACAGTATCTGCAGCTCTCTCTTCGATGAATAATTCTTCACTATCCATTTTATGTTTTGACAGGTCTTCCACCTCTACCGGGTTGAATGTACCTAATCCGACATGCAGGGTCATTTCAGCAAAGTTCACACCTTTGATCTCAAGTCGTTTCAAAAGATGTTTTGAAAAGTGAAGACCTGCAGTAGGTGCTGCAACAGCTCCTTCGCTCTTAGCATAGATGGTTTGATAACGATCCTCATCTTCCGGCTCAACGGCTCTTTTGATATATTTTGGCAGTGGCGTTTCACCGAGTTCATTCAGTTTATCTCTGAATTCATCATAAGAACCATCGTAAAGGAAACGCAGGGTTCTTCCACGTGAAGTCGTATTATCGATCACTTCAGCAACCAGGCTTTCATCATCACCGAAATACAATTTATTACCAATTCTTATTTTACGAGCCGGATCTACCAAAACATCCCAAAGACGTTGCTCAACATTGAGCTCTCTTAATAAGAATACTTCGATTCTCGCACCGGTCTTTTCTTTGTTTCCGAAGAGACGAGCAGGGAACACCTTGGTATTGTTCAGTACCATTACATCTCCTTCATCAAAATATTCGATCAGGTCTTTAAATTGACGATGCTCGATCTTTCCATCTTTACGATGGATCACCATTAAACGGGCTTCATCACGGTTTTCAGAGGGATACTCTGCAAGCAATTCCTTTGGAAGGTCAAAATTAAAGTGCGATAATTTCATTTGAATATAGATTTACCAAAGCCGGGTATGACGGAGATCTGCCCCAAAAATATCCGACTTCAAGTGTTTTATGGTCCAGTGAATACGTATCAGTAACACTTTTCCCACAATAATAATTTTAGCGTGGGCAAATATACAATATCGGAATAGGGGTTGTCAAGGAAATCGCCAATTATTTACAGGACAGTAAATCAGGCTACTTTAATCTAAAGTCTCTACCTCAAATCCAATACTCTTCATATCGTTCCAGAAATCGGGATAAGATTTTGAAACAACCTCGGCATCGTTGATGATGATCGGCACCTTCATCGCCAATGGAGCGAAGGCCATAGCCATTCTATGGTCGTTATAAGTATCGATGGCAATATCGCGGTTAATTCGTCCTCCGGCTTCAAGATGTAGCGACTTATCGGTTACCTCAATTTGCGCTCCCAGCTTCCCAAGCTCAGTTTTTAATGCCTCAAGACGGTCTGTTTCTTTGATTTTCAGCGTGTGTAATCCGGTAAGCTCACATCCAATACCTAACCCAAAACAGGTCACGGCAATGGTCTGCGCTATATCCGGAGCATCAGAAAGGTCATATACCACCTTCTGTACATCGGAAATATTTCCTGATGTCAAAACAACGGTATGATCGTTGAATTCTGAATTGACTCCCATAGGCACATAAAGATCCTGCAGAACACTATCACCCTGCAAACTGTTTTGCTTATAACTACTAAGATCGATATGAGCACTTTCTGCCAATGCAGCGATGCTATAGAAATAAGATGCAGAACTCCAGTCTGATTCCACCGTTAATACTTTAGCATCCACCGCTGATTTAGGTTGTATGTTGATCACGGAACCTTCAAACGACGTGGTGATTCCGATCTCATTTAAAAGTGCCAGTGTCATTTTGATATAAGGCACAGAAGTGATCTTGCCTTCCAAATGCAGTTCCAAACCATTTTCAAGGCCAGGAGCGATCAGCAGTAATGCAGAAATATACTGACTACTAACATTTGCTGCCATCACTACCTTATTCTTCTCCAGCGACCTCCCCTTAATCTTCAAAGGAGGAAATCCTTCTTCAGCCACATAGGAAATGTCGGCACCAAGCTGACGAAGTGCATCGACAAGAATACTAATCGGACGTTCGGTCATTCGCTGAGAGCCTGTAAGCACAACTTCCTTCCCCGGACTACATGCAAAAAACGCGGTAAGAAATCGCATCGCAGTACCAGCATGGTGAATATCTACGGTACCCTTATCGGTCATTACCCCCTTACTCATCACTCGACTGTCGTCTGAATTGGAAAGATTAGCGATCTCCAGATCCGGGTATAATGCACGAAGCAATAATAAACGGTTGCTTTCACTCTTAGAACCGGTGATATTGATCGCTGATTTCAGCTGACGATTATTGGCGGTGAGACGTAGTTTCAAAATATGTGGAGTTTTAGACTTAAAGCAGGTAAAAATAAAAAGATTCCCGCGGTTGCGGGAATCTTTTATTTTAATTTTTCATTGTTATGATGTCGGTCATGATCCCTTTTGGTCTTCTTCTCCATTTTCTGATCGAAACTTTTCTGAAGATCTATTCCAGTTTGGTTTGCCAGGCATAACACGACAAAAACGACATCGGCAAGTTCTTCACCGAGATCCTTATCCTTATCACTTTCCTTTTCACTTTGCTCCCCATACCTTCGGGCAATGATCCTGGCCACTTCCCCTACCTCTTCGGTAAGCTGGGCCATATTGGTCAATTCATTAAAATAGCGAACACCGTGCTCCTTTATCCATTTATCAACTACTAGTTGGGCATTCTTTATTTCCATTATCAGGCTTTAATTAGTACCAATTTTTCCGATTGCTTTTTGATGACCTGATTAAAATATTCTTTCAGTGCATCATAATACAAAGCGGGTACAATATCGGTATTTATTTCTGAAGTCACCATAACCTGAACATTGTTTCCGGCAGATTTCAACACATATGTGAACTTACCAAGATTATCCGGCAACGAAAGTGCGGCGCTTTCAGGAAGTGTTTCTATCTTATATCCTTCCGGAAGTCCGATATTGATCATAAAACGATCCTGCTTTGGATACACGAAATCAAGTGGGAATTCCCGCTTATCCAGTTTTAGTGGATTTTCAGAATCGGTAAGGAAGAATAATGGAGAGACATAGATCTTCCCATCGATAAATTCCACACCGGTATCTTTATGAAAACTATAGGTCTCTGTAATAGGCTTACCAAGATTTTCCATATCATCAAGCTGATATTCATCTACCTCAATACCGAGATATCTGTTTTCAAGTTTTTCCAGATATTCTTCATTATCCACATTGAAATAATTTGAGCGGAATTCATAAGCGAGATGATCGGTAACCTGCCTTCTCAACTTACCATCAATTGCTCCTTGCGGATCGATCTTCACCTGCATGTTCATAACTTCCTTAGACGACATGGCCGGAGTCATATCCACTTCCACCGATGACCCATTTTCACGTATCATTCTACCATTCCAGTTCAGAACACGATGTGGCAGAATGTTCGGTAATGCAAACTTTTCAGTAGCATCGAGCAATACGATACCTTCGTTAAGCTCTATACCACAAATCACATAGTTAAATCCGTCACTTGTAGGATAGAGGGGTATTCCGTTTGATTTTGTACTCACCAATACCGGATTTGCGGTAATTCCGGCAAAACGCATCATTGAAGTCATCATAAGATTGATCTCAGCAACGTTTCCTACACCCTCCTTGAAGGCCTTACGAACACCATCGCTACAACCGTATCCCACATATTCATTCCAATTCATTTTCTGTTTCACAAAATTGAAAATAATAGCGATCCTTTCCTGAGGATTCGAGGTAGCCGCGATTAGCGGGTTCAACTCATCTTCAAAATATCCGGTCTTTTTCAATTCATCTCCGAAGCTGCTATACCCATAGATGGATTTGGTCACATCATTCCAGTTGTGTGAATAACTTTTATAATAGGAGCCTGGAATTTCTATCTGATTTAATTCATAATACACACTACTTCTATAGTTGTCGATATTATCAACAAATGCTTCACCTTTCATCGAAGGCACATTATCCAGTTCATATTTTTCAACCAGGTTATAACCATCAACAATCTGACTGCTAACCTTATCAACTTCAGGCCTTACAGGCATATAACCTTTGAAGAGTGGTTTGAACTTAAAATATTCAGGAGCACTGAAACTCGACTCAAGTCTTTTGATAGGCACTCCCAACTGAAACCTGTATTCAGGAATATAGAAATAATAAGGGGAGGTAATACGATATTTATATTCAACCACACACCCTTCTTTGATATTCGGCAGGGTAAAGGTCTCCTTGATCCTTCCTTTACTAATCTCTTCCTTAAAGATCCCATCTTTCTCTAGCTTAGTCTCTTCAATCTTTCCGTCAACCATAGTGTAAGTGACCGCTTTAAGCCCTGAAACCACATCTGCTCCTTCACTTCCATCGCGCAAATAGACCGTTTCAGTCGCGTAGTCGAATCCGTCTTTATTATAGATCTTTACGCGCTCCTGAATCTCAGTAATCAGTTTTATTTCACCGTTATAGTAGGTAAAATAAGAGGACCGCTCCTTAAACAAATAGGCTGCAGCAGCATCAGGTTCAAGAGGATGTTGTTTTTCTTCGATCTCTTCTTCGGATACCTTGCCAAATTTATAGTTCTGCCCCATAGAAACAGAAGCGGCACCTACCAGAAGGAAACAGCTAACAATCAATTTTTTCATAGTATGATATTTAAAAAGTATTAGGTTTTATCGGTTTGTTTCAATACGATCTTTGAAACATCATATTGAGCCACTTTTTTACAGAAATCACGGAAATCATCATAATCGTCCTTCTCATATTCACCATGTCTGATCAACAGGCTTCTTTTCATTATTAGTTTACCATCCTCATTCATCTCCATCGTAAGATGGTACTCACCAAATTTATTGGCGATAGATACTGCCCCCGGTAAGGTTGGCATGGTATATTTTTCAGGAAGCGTAATTATAAATTCATCTTCCTCCTTAAAACCACGCTCCACCTGAAATGGGAGTTTCCGGCTACGGTACCTGTCTGGAATACTGCGATAGCGATCAAAAGCATTAGGCATGATAAGCAACTGCTCTCCTGACTTATTCGCATAATTACGCACCTCTACTTTCAAGTGCTCTTTGAACTCGATCTTATCCTTATCATTTTTGAAGGAATAGGAATCGATCTGTAAACCGTTCATATATTTCCAATAATATTCTTTGTAATATCGGTTCACATATTCATCATCGCTATCTTCAACATAGTATGCATTATCATATGCGATACCATTCGAAGTCATATCGATCTCTCCACTGATACTCCCGTCATCCTGGATAACATAGTTCGCTTTGGTCAGTTTATAATTGTTCTCATCGAGATAAGAAGGAGTAGTCATGATCTCACCTCCATCCGGTTTTATCACACAAACTCTCCTGTTATCGGTAAAATCACCCACGAAATTAAATGGAAGACTCTGAGATGTACAATCAACCCATAACATCTCATCCTTATATGGGATTGCCAGAATGATATGGTTCCCCTGCGCGAGCGATGGAAATTCCGCGTGGAAACTATCGATCGACTGCCCTGCTTCCACATGGGTATAGTATGATTCCACCCCTACCGCACGAAGCAATGCCATGGTATAATTACTGAGTCCCTTACAGTCTCCATACTTCACTTTATCCACATCGATAGCAGCTATTGGCTGCATCCCGCCGATCCCGACCTGAACACTGATATATCGGGTATTTTCCTGAACATATTTGTAAATGATCTTGGCTTTTTCATAATCGTCATCAACTCCTTTAACAAGGGCAGTTACGGTAGCAATGGTTGCAGGAGGGAGCTCCTGGCGTCCCGAAAGGATCCTTGTATACATCCATTTACCAAACTCGTTCCAGTCACTGACATCTCCTTCGTATCCTTCATAAAAGAAACGTTTAGGCACCACTTCAACTCTGGGCACGATCTTCGAAAATGCAGGCGCCAAATCTTCTTTCTTAATAGCCTCCAGATTCTTACCACTATAGGCGAGATATCCCTCAGATTCTTCCTTATGTATATCATATCCTTCTAGTCGACTCTCCTTTATTCGCAATGAGGTCTCGTTCGGATCATAATGCACAATGTAATGGCTTTCTTCCGTACTCAGGTTGTATCCGCTTAGAAAGCTCCATGAAGGCAGGATTGCAGAGTTATCGGTTGCTATCTCATAAGAGAATTCTACCGTAAACGGATAGGAAACCGGCGTATAATCGAGATACAACACCCGGGAGTCAGAATACAACGTTCCTCCGGATACGGCACTCACATCTTTAAAATCCTTCTTTTTAAATTTATTCACCTCTTCACCAGTCCGATCGAAAATCAACATCTGGATATCCTTAACTTTGATCCCATTGTTATAATGGACATAGGGTTTGAGATCATCCAGACCTTCCTCATTCAACACGGTAATCACTCTTACCTGTTTCATCTCCATATCTCTGATCGATTTCATATCGACCTCCATTTTCTCGTACCTGACTAAAGCATTGGAGTTTTTTATCAATTCCGCATTCATCGATAGCGACTGATAGACTGATTTCTCCTGTCCATATAAAACAGAAGACATGGCAATGAAGAGAATCATTACCGATGAAGTAAAGTTTTTCATCTGACGGGTATATATTTAGGCGCGATAAATATGTATAAATTCCGTCAGAATTGAAAGAAAAAGCCTTATTATTTAATGTTAAAATTTATTTTTACTGTCTATGATGATGGTTACGGGTCCATCATTGATGAGTGCCACCTTCATATCGGCTCCGAATTCACCAGTCCCTACAGTTTTCCCGGAAAAGTCCTGAAGAACAGCCACAAAACGTTCGTATAATGGGATAGCAACCTCTGGTTTAGCAGCTTTTATGTAAGACGGCCGATTACCTTTTTTCGTTGATGCATGCAGGGTAAACTGGCTTACAACGATCATTTCACCATCGACATCCAGTACCGATAGATTCATTACCCCATTCTCATCATTAAAAATACGCAACCCACATACTTTTTTGCAAAGCCATACTATATCCTCCTCACTATCAGATTCTTCAATTCCCAACAAAATCAACAATCCTTTTCCGATCGAAGACCTAACGGTACTATTTATGGTGACACTCGCTTCACTCACCCGTTGAATTACAATTCGCATATAAAATGATTGAATTTGATTATTCCCCGTAAAGATCTATTCGATAATTCTCTTCTTCACCTTCGAGGATCTGTATGTAGCTTTTATATCTTGACCAGGCAACTTCACCCTTCTCCAGCGCATCCTTCACCGCACAATGCGGTTCATCCAGATGCAAACAATTATTAAATTTACAGGAAGATTTCAAAGCAAAGAATTCGGGGAAATAATCGCCTATCTCATCCTTTTCCATATCAACGATCCCAAATCCTTTGATTCCGGGTGTATCGATGATTCGTGCACCAAAATCCAGATCGAACATTTCTGCAAAAGTTGTGGTATGTTGACCTTGCTTATGTTGTTCAGAGATCTCAGAGGTTTTCAGTTCGAGACCAGGCTGCAACACATTGATAAGGGTTGATTTCCCGACGCCTGAATGTCCGGAAAACATACAGGTCTTGCCTTTCATGAGCTCCCTAAGTTCCTCGGTATGCTCCATATTGATGGCGGATATCTTTAAATGTCCGTATCCGATAGCATCGTAAATCGATATCAAATATTCGATCTCGGCAAGTTCATCTAAATTATAGGTATCCATTTTATTGAATAACAGGAACGGAGTCACATCGTATGCTTCTGCAGTTACGAGAAACCGGTCTATAAAATCGGTATAGGTCTTTGGATTGTTCAAAGTAACCATCAGAAATGCCAGATCGACATTCGCTGCTATAATGTGGGTACGCTTTGACAATTTTACCGACTTCCTTATTACATAATTCTTACGATCATGAATATAACTGATAACACCGATGGTTTCATCTCCGATTTCCTCCAACTCAAAATCAACAACATCGCCTACAGAAACCGGATTTGTACTTTTAATACCCTTGATCCGAAATTTTCCTTTGATCCGGCAATTATAATAAACACCGTCAACTGCCTTTACGACATACCAGCTACCTGTTGATTTATATACTGTTCCAGTCATACTCTTTTAATTCCTGCAAAAATAGACATTCTTTCTGCAACATACAGAAAAACAAAGGCCCCGTTCGGGGCCAGTTATTTTTATCTTTTAAGAATCTTTTCCTGATGGTTAATGGATTCCTGGTGGATCGCCTTGAAAATTCTAAGAACAAACTCTTCACTAAGTCCGCGCTGTTCACCTTCAAGAATCATTTTCCCTAAGATCTCATTCCATCGTTTCGACTGAAGAACCGCAACGTTTTTCGATTTCTTAAGTCCACCGATCTCATCAGCTATTCGCATACGCTTTCCTAAGGTATCGATAAGACTATTATCGATAACATCGATCTGAGCTCTAAGAAGATTTAGCTTAGAATTGTATTCTGCTTCCTCATCAGTCTCTTTACGGATCTTAAGATCTTTCATGATCTGAACAAGACGCTCCGGAGTCACTTGTTGCGCGGCATCACTCCAGGCATTATCCGGATCACAGTGCGTTTCGATCATCAATCCGTCGAAATTAAGATCCAAAGCAGTTTGAGAAACATCAAAAATCATATCTCGCTTCCCAGTGATATGCGACGGATCACAGATCAAAGGAAGGTCAGGGAATTTATTTTGAAGTTCGATTGCCAGCTGCCACTCCGGAATATTACGATACTTACTTTTTTCATAGGTAGAGAATCCTCTATGGATCACACCCAGATTCTTGATATCGCTCTTGTAAAGTCTTTCAACACCACCTAACCATAACGACAGGTCCGGATTAACAGGGTTCTTCAGTAAGATGATCTTGTCGGTACCTTTAAGAGCGTCAGCGATATCCTGAACGATAAACGGACTAACGGTAGAGCGAGCCCCGATCCAAAGGATATCGATATCATGCTCAAGCGCAAGTTCCACATGAGCTCTGTTCGCAACCTCAGTAGCGGTTTTTAAACCTGTTTCCTCTTTTACTTTCTGCAACCACTTTAGTCCTATAGCACCAACACCTTCGAAGTTACCTGGTCTTGTTCTTGGTTTCCAAATCCCGGCTCTGAAGTAATTTACGTCAGTATCTTTTAAAGAGTGAGCAATTTTTAATACCTGATCTTCTGTTTCTGCACTACATGGCCCTGCTATAACCAGGGGATGATCCAGGTTAAGTTCATCTAACCATGTTCTCAATACGGGTGAATTTTCCATCGTTTTTAGTTACGTTGTTTTAATTGAAATTCCTTTTAATATATCTTTTATTCTATTTGTATCTGCCATTTCACGGTAAATAGCATCGAAATCTTCTTTTTCCATGAGATCCTTGAACTGCTGAAGATTCTGGATATATTCATCCAGTGTCTCGATCACATTCTCTTTGTTGAGTTCAAAGATAGGTTGCCACATCGCCGGAGAACTTTTCGCAAGTCTTACCGTACTTTCGAAACCACTTCCCGCCATATCGAAGATATCACGTTCGTTCTTTTCTTTCTCTATAACGGTCTTCCCCAACATGAAGGAACTGATATGTGATAGATGAGAAACATAAGCTATATGTTTATCATGAGCGTTCGGCTCCATATAACGGATTCTCATACCCAGATCATAAAAGATCTTCATCGCTTTTTCCTGTAATTTGAAAGCGGTCTTTTCCACCTCACAAATGATATTGGTCTTTCCTTTGTACAGATTCGGTATCGCAGCGGAAGGACCGGAGTATTCTGTACCTGCTATCGGATGAGTAGCAAGAAAATTTCTCCGACGGGGATGCTCACTCAACAAAGAGCAGATATTTGATTTTGTCGAACCCACATCGATCACCAGTGCTTCATCATTCACCTTCTCCAATACTTCCGGCACTACTTTCAATGCAGCATTTACCGGAACTGAGACGATGACCATATCTGCTTTATGGAGCTCATCAAATTCAGCTTTCTCATCGATCAGTCCGAGCGTCAAGGCTTCATCCAGGTGATCCGGATTATTATCGATTCCGAAAATTCTGAAATCCTCATTCAGATTCCGGATATCGATCGCCATCGAACCTCCAATAAGCCCTAATCCTATTACAAACAAATTCATATGCTATTCTTGTATACTTACTTTTGCATGTTTAATTCTTTCTATCGCCTCTTCGATCTTATCTTCTTTCACACAAAGGGAGAAGCGAATATATCCTTCACCGTTTTTTCCGAAGATTGTACCTGGGGTAATAAATACATTTTGTTCCTGCAGAATCTTATCGATGTAAGCTTCTGCCGAGGTAACACCCTTCGGTAATTTGGCCCATACGAACATTCCTGTAGCATCTTTGCTATACTCACAGCCTAGCTCTTCACATAGTTTATAGATCAGCTTTCTCCTTTTATGGTAAATTCTGTTGAGATCAGCATACCATTGTGAAGAAAGCTCAAGTGCCTTCACAGCTCCTTTCTGAATTCCATAGAACATCCCGCTATCCATATTGCTTTTCACTTTGAGTACAGCATCGATCAGTGAACTTGCTCCCAGAACGAAACCAACACGCCAACCCGCCATATTAAAGGTCTTACTTAGGGAATTCAACTCAAGCACGACCCCTGCAGCTCCGGGCACCTCCAGTATACTTACCGGCTCATTATTCAGCACAAAACTGTAAGGGTTATCATTAACAAGCAAAATATCATGCTTTCTTGCAAAGGCGATTATTTTAGCAAAATCTTCTGTGGTTGCCACTGCCCCCGTAGGCATATGCGGATAACTTAGCCACATAATTTTGACCTTACTCAGGTCTTGTTTTTCAAGCGCCTCCAGATCAGGCAACCATCCATTTTCAGCAACCAGATCATAATATCTCGGTTCTGCTTCCACCAATCGGGTTACCGAGGTATACGTTGGATATCCTGGATCCGGGATAAGTACCTCATCACCCTTATTCAGGAAAGCCATGGAGATATGCATAATCCCCTCTTTAGAACCCATAAGTGGAAGAATCTCTTTATCCGGATCAAGTTCCACCTGAAAGAATCGCTTGTAAAACTTCGCAACACCCTGACGTAATTCAGGAAGGCCCTGATAATTTTGATACTGATGGGCATTACTGTCTTCCAGCGCATGTACAAGCGCATCCATCACTACAGGTGCAGGAGCGAGGTCCGGACTTCCGATCCCCATATTGATCACCGGTTTACCTTCGGCAACCATAGCTCTCACCTCTCTCAGTTTTCTTGAGAAATAATACTCCTCAATATGACCCAGTCGATCTGCTGTTGCTATCATTATTTTGCATTTTTATATTCACCATGTACTTTAAACTGTTCTGCCATAATCTTCAGAATAGCCTTTGCTTTTTCAAAATCCGCATAACGATCGAAGGTCACATCCACGAAAAAGGCATATTTCCATGGAGTCTCGATCTTCGGAAGGGATTGAATCTTCGTCAAACTCAGTTTGCAATCACTCATTACATTGAGTACTGCCGCAAGGCTGCCTCTTTTATGATCCAATTCAAATTGTAAAGACGCCTTATTGATCGCTTCCTGCGGTATCACAGAATTCTGCCGTTGCACGATCACGAAACGCGTTGCATTATTCTTGATCGTCTGGATCTCAGAAGCCAGAATATTCAAGTCAAAGATCTCGGCAGCGGTCCGGCTGGCAATAGCACCTACCCCACTCAATTTATTAGTATGAATCCTTCTGGCCGTTTCAGCGGTATCAGCATCCTCCACAAGTTTGATATGGGGATAATCTTTAAAGAACTTTTTACATTGCAATAAAGCCATGGGGTGCGAAAAGACCTCTCGAATATCTCCGATCGACTGACCGTTCAATGCCATCAGATTATGATGTACATTAATATAATGCTCTCCGATGATATGTAACTTATTAGCATCGATCAAAGCATAGTTCGGGATTATGGACCCGGCAATGGAGTTCTCGATAGCCATAACCGCACTTTCGGCACGACCATCAAACAAGCTTTCCACCAGATCATCGAAAGATAAACACTCGACTACAGACACATCAGTACCGAAATATTCCTTGGCTACCTGATGGTGGAATGACCCTAAAACTCCCTGAATTGCAATATTTTTACTCATTTTATGATAAAAAAAAAGTCCCGATCTAAACCGGGACTTCATATATATTGTTAATCACAAATAACTATACAGGTCCCTGTTCCTCCTTAAAAAAATAAAAGAAGAAATAAAAAGACGACCAGATATAAAAATTTGTATTCATGTGTTACTTAATTCGTTGCTAATGTAATTATTAATTTTTAATCTCAAAGTCTTAATTCAAATTTTTATACATTTCATGAAAAAAGTTAACAATAATGTCACAAATTGAAATATTACTGATTTTTAAAGGTTAATTTTTAAGTATAATACGTCGGAATAAATCCTATTTTTACCCAAAATAATTTCAGGTATGTCCATCACAGTTCAGAACATCACAAAAACCTACGGACTTCAAAAGGCACTTAACGAGGTGTCCTTCGAATTGAAGAAAGGCGAAGTGGTTGGATTCCTTGGGCCTAACGGCGCCGGAAAGTCCACGTTGATGAAAATACTTACCACCTACCTTCAACCTGATTCCGGATCAGCTAAGGTGGCAGGACATGACATTGCTGAAGACACAATTTCCGTACGAAAAAATATCGGCTATCTCGCTGAGCATAATCCGTTGTATCTGGATATGTATGTAAAGGAATATCTGAATTTTCAGGCTGATGCCTATAAGGTATCTAAGTCCCGGGTTGCAGCTGTAATAGAGCAAACCGGACTCACGCCGGAAGCAGGTAAAAAGATCAAGGCACTTTCGAAAGGATACCGTCAACGTGTTGGTCTCGCAGCAGCACTCTTACACGACCCTGAAGTACTGATCCTGGACGAACCTACCACTGGCCTTGACCCCAATCAACTTATCGAAATCCGTGAACTGATCAGAGGTATTGGAAGATCGAAGACCATTTTACTCTCCACACATATCATGCAGGAAGTTGAAGCGGTTTGTGATCGCGTTATCTTCATCAAAAAAGGAACCATCGTTGCCGATAAAAATCTAGACACCCTTAAAAAGGATCAGGAACAGATTCTGGAAGTTGCCTTTGATTACCGAATTGAAGAAGTACTTTTACAAAACTTACCGCATGTGAACCGAGTTCATAACATTACAGGATTTGTTTATGAAATCCATTTCAGCACAAGGGAAGATATGCGTCCTAAAGTATTTGATTTCGCCTATGACAACGGACTAAAGATCTTGCAGCTGAATCAGAAGAATAAGAACCTCGAAAAGCTATTCTTCGAGCTGACTTCCGATCATTCGTAGATCAAACGCCCCCGATAGTGTTCCTGCACCTCAACGACTTCCGGTCTGCTGACAACGATAACATTACCGGTTCCAAAAAGATCCCCTATTAAGGAATTGATCGGATTCACGATGATATCATTGGATCCTCTATGATAGATATTCACAGATGCCGCCTCCAGATCACGACCTTCAAAACGAGAATTCCCTGAAGCAAAATTCAGATTCAACTGTTCACATTGACCGGAGATATATGCATTGGCGAGACTGTTAAAGGTTACACTCAAACGATCGACATCCACATCGAGATAGAACTCTCCATCGGTGCGATAATCCGGCATCTGAAAATTCTCTGACAAAAGGGTCAAAGATTCAAAACGCAGGATTCCTTCTGAACGAACATCGAACTGTGTAGAACTTCGAATTTCCGTAAGCTCGGGAGCATCCACATAAATAATCGTTTCACCATAATCGCGAACCCAGTTACAGGTATTATTCATACTCAGAATCAATTGCCCCGCTACTACCTTCGCATCCACATCAGCGATCAGATTTTCCCCGGTTTCCACGGTAACCTTATAACGCTCCTGCTGCCGCACCACCAACCGTAATCCCTCGTTGACAAGTATGGAAGAAAAAGATTCCGTAAGTCGTTCCTCAGTAATGGTCTTTCCGGCAGTTTTCAGGCAGTCCGGTGCCTTTTCACTATCACAGGATAGCAAAACCAGAACAAACAAACCCAACAGAATTACCTTTTTCATCTTCTCCAAACTATATTCGTATTCCGATTCCAAGTTCCACCGCTTCCGCTTTGGCTCCATGTGCTTTCAGCGTAATCGCCCCGAAAATTCGATCTCCGAAATATCTTTTCAGGCCTGCCCTAAGGTAAGTGCGACCTTCGAAATCATACGGGTAATACACATAGTATCCAAACTGAGTCACTACAGATAATTTATTAATAAACAATTCGTGACCGGCAAAGAGTCCTACACGCTTATAATCCTCACTCCCCGTGAGGCCGTCTTCAGGAAAAGCGATCGACCTGTACCTGATCAATTCTTTCAGAAAATTGGAATAGAAAACATCCGTACCTAATTGAAACGCACTTTTCTTATTGATCCTTTTATCAGCATATGCCGAAAAAACATAAAATGCATACTGACCTGAATCGATGATATCACTTTCATTGATCCCACTGCGAAAAACAAAATTAAATCGTACCCGCTCTGCCAACCGGTTACTCATCCGTTCAAGATTCCTCTCCAAGGGTTCTGCATCCAATTGATAATTAAGTCCGACACTTACCGTGATAGAATTCACGCTGGTATTGGGGGCTTTGACATTAGCGTTGGAATAATGGATCAGTGAGAGTCCTGCCTGTCCACCCCATCTGCCTGCAATTCTTTCCTTCTTGTATTGCAGCATCATCATCGTACTACTAAGAATTTGAGTTCCAAATGCAATATTTCTGTAATTTTCCTCCTTATCGTAAGGATGCGTGGTATAAGCAAGCCCCTGACCAATACGCCACATAAGATTTCTGTTCAGGAAATAAAAGTTATAATGAGCATACAACCCAAAATTCTCCCCCAAATATTCATTCTTAAGATTCTGGTAAGTAAAAGTTACTCCGTAATCCGGATAATTATAAAGCGAATGCCAATCTTCACTACCATCTGTTTTCCGATTCCAGGAAATGATCAGGCCTTCAGGGTGACCAGTGATGAGATGCAGGATATCGTAATTATGTTTCGCTATATTTCCTTTGAAATAACTAACATCGATATCCCCATAATACTTTTGTTCCTGGCCATTTACAAAAACGGTCAGGAACAAAAAGAAGATTATTGGAAAAAATCCGAATCGAGCCATCGGATTCAAAAGTAAGGCTAATTTTAGAAAATCGCCGAAGCGATCGCATGTATATTGTCAGATTTACCCATTGAGTAATAATGCAATACAGGTACTCCGGCAGCTTTCAATTCTTTCGATTGCTGAATACACCATTCTACCCCTACCTGACGGACCTCACTATTCGTTTTACACTGCTCAACTGCCCTTATCAATTCCTCAGGAAGGTCGATCTTAAATACATGGGGTAACAACTGAAGATGCCTCTTTACTGCAAGGGGTTTAATCCCCGGAATAATGGGTACATTGATTCCCATTTCACGAGCCTTAGCTACGAAATCAAAATACGCCTGATTATTGAAGAACATTTGTGTAACCACATAATCGGCTCCCTGCTCAACCTTTATTTTTAATTTTTTAAGATCAGATTCGAGTGAAGGAGCTTCCATATGCTTTTCAGGATAACCCGCTACTCCAATACAAAACTCCGATAATATTCCCGAATCGATGGTTTCATGAAGATACTGCCCCTTACTAAGGTCTTTGATCTGCTTAACAAGGTCAGAAGCATACGCATGTCCTCCATCTGTTTTCTCAAAATAGCGCTGATGTTTCATGGCATCACCCCGTAATGCCATTACATTTTCAATACCGAGGTACTGGCAATCCACCAAAAGATATTCAGTTTCTTCTCGCGTAAAACCACCACATAACACATGAGGTACGGTATCCACATCATATTTATGTTTGATAGAAGCACAGATTCCAACGGTTCCCGGACGCATTCTGGTGATCTTTCTTTCGAGTAACCCATCGTTGCGTTCGATATAAACAAACTCTTCTCTGGAAGTGGTAACATCGATAAATGGCGGATTGAATTCCATCAACGGATCTATATTCTTATATAGTTCTTCGATATTACTTCCCTTCTGCGGTGGTACTATCTCAAAGGAGAATAGGGTTTTCCCCTTTGCCTGTTCGATATGTTCGGTAACTTTCATCGGTATTCATTAGGCTTTCAAAATACGATCAATGAAGCCTGATTTTTTTATTATTAATTTATCTCTTGAACGCTGTTTATTGAGCATCGATATTCGGATTCAACCATTTAACAGCCTCTTCCAGACTGATATTTCTTCGTTTGGCATAATCCTTCACCTGATCCATCTTTATTTTCCCAAGCCCGAAATACCTGCTTTCAGGATTTGCAAAATAATATCCTGAAACCGAGGATGCAGGCCACATAGCCAAACTTTCAGTAAGCTTAACCCCGATCCTTTCTTCCACGTCCAGCAAATTCCAGATCACATTTTTTTCAAGGTGATCCGGGCAGGCAGGATATCCGGGTGCAGGTCTGATCCCTTCGTAGGCTTCTTTGATCAATTCTTCGTTGCTCAGGGTTTCATTTTTCATATAACCCCAGATCTCCTTACGAACTCTTTCATGCAAATACTCCGCAAAAGCTTCAGCAAACCTGTCTGCCAGTGCCTTGATCATTATCGAGTTATAATCATCATGATCCGCCTCGAATTCAGCAGCCTTCTCATCAACACCGAATCCGGTAGTAACACAGAACGCTCCCATATAATCTGTTTTTCCGGATTCTTTGGGCGCAATAAAATCAGCCAGAGCAATATTAGGGGCTCCTTTAGTCTTTTGAGACTGTTGTCGGAGCGTCAGGAAACGCTGTATCTCCTTGCCTTGCTCATCAAACAATGCTATATCGTCATCATTCACCTGATTTGCAGGAAAGATCCCAAGTACTGCCTCCGCTTTAAGCCATTTCTCCGTCAAGATCTCATCCAGCATATTTTTTGCATCGGAAAATAATTCTTTTGCCTGTTGCCCTACGACTTCATCTTCAAATATCGCCGGATATTTACCATGCAGTTCCCAGGAACGGAAAAATGGGGTCCAGTCTATATAAGGTACTAATGCATCCAGTTCCACCTGAACGGTTCTTACACCAGTAAACCCAGGTTGAGCCGGCGAATACGAATCCCAATCTATGGTAAATTTATTAGCGCGCGCCTCTTCAATGGTCAGATAGTTCTTTACCTTAGATCGATTCAGATAGGCATCGCGAAGTTTATCATATTCTAACCTGATCCCGTTGCGATAATCGATCCCAGATTTTTTGTTCAGCAGATTTCCTGCAACGGTTACCGCTCTTGAGGCATCGTTAACATGCACCACAGTATTGGAATATTCCGGAGCTATCTTAACTGCAGTATGCGCCCTTGAGGTCGTAGCTCCACCGATCATTACCGGAATGGAAACATTGATCTTTTCGAGTTCTTTAGCAAGATATACCATCTCATCAAGAGAAGGTGTGATGAGTCCGCTCAAACCGATGATATCCACTTGTTCTTTCAAAGCAGTCTCTATGATACGTTCCGGTGGCACCATCACTCCGAGATCGATGATCTCAAAATTATTACATCCCAAAACAACACTCACGATATTCTTACCGATATCATGTACATCTCCTTTAACTGTAGCCATCAACACCTTACCGGCAGACCTTGAATCCTCATCCTTATCTTCTTCGATATATGGCAATAAATATGCAACGGCCTTTTTCATCACCCGTGCAGATTTCACCACCTGAGGAAGGAACATCTTTCCACTTCCAAAGAGGTCACCAACCACATTCATACCATTCATCAGAAAACCTTCGATCACCTCAATAGGTTTATCGGAACTCAATCGGGCTTCTTCTGCATCCTGTTCAATAAACTCATCAAGCCCTTTTACCAACGCGTGGGTGATCCTATCCTGTAACGGCAACCCTCTCCATTCCTGTGCTTGCTTTTCATTGACCTTTACATTACCTTTTACCTTTTCAGCATAATCCAGCAATCTTTCAGTCGCATCATCCCGGCGGTCAAGTAATACATCCTCCACATAGTCCAGTAATTCCTTTGGAATCTCGTCATAAACTTCCAGCATCTCCGGATTTACGATACCCATGGTCATCCCATGTTTAATGGCGTGATAAAGAAAGGCGGCATTGATCGCCTCTCTCACCACATTATTCCCGCGGAAGGAAAACGAAACATTACTCACACCTCCACTCACGTGTGCATACGGAAGATTCTCCCGGATCCATTGGGTGGCGCGGAAGAAATCAAGGGCATTTAATCTATGCTCTTCCATTCCGGTTGCCACAGGAAATATATTGGGGTCAAAAATGATATCCTGCGGAGGAAAATTCACTTTCTCCACCAGAATATCATACGATCTTTTACATATTTCTATTCTTCGTTCATAATTATCCGCTTGACCTTTTTCATCAAAAGCCATTACGATGACCGCAGCGCCATAACGCAGTATCTTTTTTGCATGCTCGATGAACTTCTCCTCACCTTCTTTAAGACTGATGGAGTTCACCACGCTTTTTCCCTGAACAACTTTAAGTCCGGCCTCGATTATCTCCCATTTGGAACTATCGATCATGATCGGTACTCTTGCAATATCAGGTTCAGAGGCGATTAGATTAAGGAAAGTTACCATAGCCTTTTCTCCATCGAGCATTCCTTCATCCATATTCACATCGATGATCTGCGCTCCTCCTTCCACCTGTCCGCGAGCCACATCAAGAGCTTCATCGAACTTCTCTTCTTTGATCAATCGAAGAAAGCGGCGGGAACCGGTAACATTGGTTCTTTCTCCCACGTTGATAAAATTGCTTTCGGCGGTTACCACAAGTGGCTCCAGACCGGAAAGCATCAAATGGGGGGGTTTATGTGATCGACTGGGTTTCATCAGGTTATTTTATGGTGTTTCTTTAACGGTTCAGGTCTGTCAGGACCCTGTATTTCTTACTTTATTCTGTTGTTCTATTTCGGGGGATCTATCTCAGACTGCCATGCTATTTCTGGACTCATATTCCGCAACCGCATCGGCGATCGATCTTATATGTTCCGGGGTGGTTCCACAGCAACCTCCTATGATATTTACCACATTTGCCTCGAGATACTGTCTGATCAAAGCCTGCATCTCTGCAGCGGTTTGGTCGTATTCACCAAAATGATTTGGCAATCCCGCATTTGGATGTGCAGATATAAAGAAATCAGATTTTTGTGCCAAGGTTTTAACATAGGGTAGCAATTGATCCGCTCCTAAAGCACAATTGAATCCGACACTTAATAAAGGTAAATGTGAAATCGAGATCAGAAAGGCTTCTGCAGTCTGCCCTGATAAGGTTCTGCCGGAAGCATCCGTGATAGTACCACTAACCATGATCGGTATGTGTATACCCTTTTGTTCTTTGACCTCTTCAATGGCAAAAAGTGCTGCTTTTGCATTCAGGGTATCGAAAACCGTCTCTACAAGAAGTACATCAGCACCTCCATCGACTAACGCTTCCGCCTGTTGCTTATAGGCCTTTCTCAATTCATCGAAAGATACGGCTCGATATCCCGGATCATTAACGTCCGGCGACATACTTGCAGTTTTATTCGTCGGCCCCATTGCCCCTGCCACAAAACGAGGTTTATTTGGATTTTTAGCAGTGTACTCATCCGCAACGCGACGGGCTATTCGTGCACTCTCATAATTGAGTTCGTAAACATATTCTTCAAGCTCATAATCAGCCATGGCAATCGTAGTACCGGAGAACGTATTGGTTTCAATAATATCTGCTCCTGCTTCCAGGTATTTCGCATGAATCTCGGCTATTGCCTCAGGCTGTGTCAATGACAAAAGATCATTATTCCCTTTTTGTGGTTGTGACACCTCTGTAAAACGGTTGCCACGAAAGTCGGTTTCGGAGAAATTATAACGCTGCAGCATAGTTCCCATAGCACCGTCCAGCACCAGGATTCTATCTTTCAACACTTCTTCAATCGCTCTCTTTTTCTCAATCTGACTCATGATCAATTAATTATTAGTAATCGGAATTACGCCGATTTCGCAACCATTTTATCTTCGACGCTGCCAAAGACAAGGTAATTATCAATTATATCGTATCAAGAAAAATAGGGAAAACTGCCGGAGTTGTTATCTTTCCTAGTTTGGTAGAATGTAGCACCTTCTCTGGAGCAGAGGGTTGCTAAGGCTTCAACGGGTCTAATCCCTTCACCTTTCTTGATAACTTCATAATAAAAATGAACTTTGGTGCAAATATAATGACAATTGTCAGGTAGACAAACCTAACTGCCAATATTCCTGCACCAAAGCTGAAAACAATTACGGTTTCTATATTCAACCGTTTACATTAAAACTAAACAATGCTTTTTACAACTTCTTTCTTTGCTTCTTTTTTTGTACCATCAAATCCCTGAACACCACCAACTGTGGTATATTTCATCACATAACGTTTATCGGGATGAATCACCTGATAGGCACTTTGACACATAATTGCGGCCTCATGGAAACCGGAAAGAATAAGTTTTAATTTACCCGGATAGGTATTGACATCTCCAATGGCATAGATACCCGGTATATTGGTAGCATAATCATAGGCATTATTCACCTTGATCGCATTTTTTTCAATTTCAAGTCCCCAGTCACCGATCGGACCTAATTTCGGAGAAAGTCCAAACAACGGTATAAAATGATCTGCCTGGATATGAGATTCTCCATCTTTAAGATGCTTAACGGTTACGGCTTCCAGCTGATGCTCTCCGAAAAGACCGGTAACCTCAGCTTCAGTGATCAGTTCGATCTTTCCTCTCTTGGAAAGCTCTGCAACCTTCTCTACAGAATCAAGTGCTCCACGGAATTCATTTCTTCTGTGAACCAGGTAAACCTCACTGGCAATGTCGGCCAGATAGATCGACCAATCCAGTGCTGAATCCCCTCCACCGGCGATAACCACTTTCTTGTTTCTGTAAACTTCAGGATCTTTAATGATATAAGAGACCCCGTTATCTTCATATTTAGCGATATTATCGATCAGGGGCTTACGCGGTTCAAAAGAACCGAGTCCGCCTGCAATTGCCACCACCGGAGCCTGATGCTGCGTTCCTTTATTCGTCGTAACGATAAAGGAACCATCTTCCTGCTTTTCGATGGTCTCAGCACGTTCACCCAGCGTATATCCGGGTTCAAACGGCCTGATCTGTTCCAATAGGTTCTTCACCAGATCACCTGCAAGTACCTCCGGAAATCCGGGGATATCATAGATCGGTTTCTTTGGATAGATCTCAGCACACTGCCCACCTGGCTGGGGTAATGCATCTATTAAATGACATTTCAATTTCAATAATCCGGCTTCAAAAACCGTAAATAGTCCGGTTGGACCTGCTCCTATAATCAGTATATCCGTCTTTATCATTCTTTAACTTTTTGAGATCAGACTTTTTGTAAATTCATTCAACTTTTCAACTTTCTCCTCGAAGTCACCTTTGATAGTGTTTCGGTAGGAATTCAGATTCTGTACAAAATCATCGATGTTCTCGGGAATAACCTCTTCAAAGAACTGACGAAGCCTTTTGGCTACAGTCGGGGATTTCCCATTGGTGGAAATGGCTATTTTGACATTTCCTTTGGTAACGATGCCTCCCATATAAAAATCACAATACGGAGGATTATCAGCTACATTCACCAAAACATTGCGGTCACGACAATCCTGGTACACCTGTATATTCACATCCACATTATCGGTGGTCGCAATTGCGATATGCTTTCCTTCGAGGTATTTCGGGTCATAGACATCCTTTATGAATTTAATCGAAACCGTTCCTTCCAGAGCGAGCAACTCCTGTTTGATCTCAGGCGCCACCACTGTAACATTAGCTCCCGGACTGGATTTCAAAAGGAAATGCAGTTTCTCCTCCGCGACATTCCCGCCGCCAACAATAAGGATGTTCAGTACATTTACTTTCAGAAATACAGGATAGAGCTCGTTAGTTTCCATGACCATCATTGATTATATAATCGAGTATTGATTCACTGCGGATTTGATCGAGATCAATCTTTCGCGCTGTTTAACAACGTCTCCTATAATGATCACTGCGGGATTACTGATATTGTTTTCCTTTACCAGATACTCGATATTTTCCACATTTCCAATTGCGAATCGTTCTTCCTTCTTAGTTCCATTTTGGATCACAGCAACTGCAACATCGTTTTTCCCTTCTGCTTTGAAGATCGAGGTGATCTCCGCCAGTTTACTCATTCCCATCAGGATCACCACCGTTGCATTTGACCCTGCCGCCAGACGAACATCATCGGATAATTTGTGATTCTTAGTCGTACCTGTGATCACCCAGAAACTTTCCGAAGCTCCACGATGTGTTAACGGTATTCCCTGCATACCGGGAACTGCCAACGCAGAAGAAATACCCGGAATAAACTCAGATATCACGCCATGTGCAGCGGCATAATTCAACTCTTCCATGCCGCGTCCGAAAACAAACGGATCACCACCTTTTAATCGCACTACATGTCCCGAGTGCTTAGCCCGTTCAACGATCAGTTCATTGATCTGTTGTTGCTCATAGGCTGCACACCCCTTGCGTTTACCCACATAGATGAGCTCTGCATAAAGCGGCGCATATTCCAACAATGCTGTATCGATAAGTGCATCGTAAAGAACCACATCTGCTCTTGAAAGTACTTTCAGACCTTTCACGGTAAGCAGGTCGGGATCTCCCGGACCAGCACCTACCAATGTCAATCTTGGCTGTATGTTCTTTTTATTCTGCATGCGATAGATCTTTTGCTCTGAAGGCATCTGCCTTTTTATAGAATGATGCAGCCTGATCGATATAGGCCTTGGCAAATGCTTCAGACGGCTCATTCTTATTGATCTGATATACCAGCTCATCAAAACTGCTATCCAGTGTTATTTTTCCATTGGCAACGAATTCTTCATCAAATCCGCTGATAATTCCGGCCTGGGTATTCGTTTTTACATCTTCAGCCGTCAATAGTGCTTTCGCCGTATTGACCATAGAGGCATAAGCATGATAGATACCATCAGCCCATTTCTTATTTTCAAAAGCTTCCCTCGCAAGGTCGAGCTTTTCTTCACTTTCAAAAAGAAGGGTTGCCACGAGATCGATGACCACACCGGCACATTCTCCGACTCCAACCTCCTGGACATATTTTGAATTATGTCCCCAATCAACAAAGTCTTCTTCCGCCAAATTATCAGTATCTGAAAGAGATTTCAGATATTCATAGAAATACAGCTGTTCCTTTCTGTCATAATAATTGAGGAAACTTTCTCCCAATGTTGCATTATCACGGAAATCATCAAGAATCAGACGCAAGGCCTGCGGACCTCTTTTCGAAGGGATCTTGATTACCTTATCGGCAAATCTTCCATTTCCTTCACCCAGAACTCCTCCACCTAACAGGATCTGTAACGCCGGCGCCACTTTTTTATCTTTGGTTCTTACCGACATTCCCTGAAAACCTATATGAGCCATATTATGTTGCCCACATGCATTCATACATCCACTGATCTTAATAGCGATATCGCGGTTATCAACATATTCGGGATATTCATTTTTTAGCACCTCTTCCAATACCACCGCTATCCCTGTACTACTGGCTATACCTAAATTACAGGTATCGGTTCCGGGGCATGCTGTAATATCTGCCGTAGAATTATACCCTAATTCGGTAAAGCCAAGCTCCTTAAGCTCAAGATAGAACAAAGGCAAAAACTCTTCCCGCACATGACGTATTAAAATATCCTGTCTAAGAGTTAGCCTCAATTCATTAGCTGCATAGTCTCTGATCAATTTCGCCAGTTTTCTCGCCTTATCGGTATAGAAATCGCCGAGATGCACCTTGATTCCGATAGCAAAAAGACCTTCTTGCTTTTGAGGAGATACATTGGCTTTTTTCCATCGTTCAAAGCCTTCCGTATCGACGAGTTTCACATCAGGCACCTTTTCGGAAAGAAATTCCGGATGTCCGTCAAAATCGTCGGTTTGAATAGGATATGTCTGATAAGCCAGTGCTTTGGTCTCCTCATCCACTAATTTAAGAAAAGCATCGATACCAATATCCTTAACGAGAAATTTCATTCTGGCTTTCAATCTTCTGGCTCTCTCGCCATGACGATCGAATATACGCAACACACTTTCTATAAAAGGTATCAACTTCTCAGACGGCAGGAATTCATAAACCACATCGGCATGACGAGGTTGAGACCCCAGTCCTCCTCCAAGCATCACTTTGAAGCCATGGATCCCATTTTCAATTCTGGGTATAAAACCAAGATCATGGATATAAGATAAGGCGGTATCTTTATCTGACGCTGAAAAGGAAATCTTAAACTTCCTTCCCATTTCCTGACAGATCGGATTCCTTAAAAAGAATTCAAAAACAGCATGTGCGTAAGGAGAAACATCAAAAGGTTCCTCGGGATCAATCCCGGCCTCCGCACTTGCAGTAACATTTCTTACCGTATTTCCGCAAGCCTCCCGTAACGTAACATCATCCTTTTCGAGTTGCGACCATAATTCGGGAGTCCGATCCAGGTCGACATAATGGATCTGAATATCCTGACGGGTTGTGATATGTAACCTACCTGTAGAATATTCATCAGACACGTCAGAAATTCGCAACAGCTGATCTCCGGTCACCTTTCCGTAAGGCAATTTTATCCGGATCATCTGAACTCCCTGTTGTCGCTGACCGTAGACTCCTCTGGCCAGTCTCAGACTCCTGAAACGTTCTTCATCAATCTTACCCTCATGAAACAGACGAATCTTTTTCTCTAACTCGAGAATATCTCTTTCAACAACGGGATTTTCAATCTCACTTCTAAAACTCTGCATAATACTCTACTTAATCGATAGGTTTTTAGTTTTATACGGCGAAGGTAAGATTATATTTTTAATAACCAAATATAAAATGAAGATTTTTAGCTGTTTAGAGCCTGATCTAAATCGTTTAAAACGTCAGCCACAGTCTCGAGTCCGACGGACACACGAACCAGTCCTGCAGAAATTCCCACTTCGTTACGATCTTCTTCAGACAATTTGCTGTGCGTGGTCGATGCAGGATGTGTAACGATGGTTCTTGTATCGCCCAGATTGGCAGACAGGGAACACATTTTGATCGCATCCAGAAACTTCCTTCCTGCCGCTATTCCTCCCTTGATTTCAAAAGCCACGATACTACCACCGGCCTTCATCTGTTTTTTAGCGATCTCATGTTTCGGATGAGATTTTAAGAACGGATATTTAACCCATTCCACCTTGTCATGCTTCTCAAGGAATTCAGCCACCTTTAATGCATTTTCACAATGGCGGTCAACACGTACGGCCAAGGTCTCTAAACTCTTAGACAGTACCCAGGCATTAAACGGTGAAAGTGCAGGCCCCGTATTTCTGGCAAATAGATAGATCTCACGAATAAGATCAGCCCGACCCACGGTTACTCCTCCCAGCACCCGACCTTGTCCGTCGATAAGTTTGGTTGCAGAATGGATCACCAGGTCCGCACCGAAACCGATCGGCTGTTGCAGATAGGGCGTCGCAAAACAGTTGTCGATTATCAGGATAAGATTATGCTTTTTAGCGATTTTACCCAACAGTTCAAGATCCAGGATATCCACGCCAGGATTGGTAGGTGTTTCCGCATACAACACCTTGGTATTCGGTTGGATCAGGGATTCGAGCTTATCAGTCTCATCTACCTTGAAATAGGAGGTTTCAATATTCCATTTTGGAAGAAACTTCGTAAACAAAGCATGCGTAGACCCGAAAACAGATCTGCAGGACACAATATGATCACCACTGTTCAAAAGAGCTGCGAAAGTTGAAAATACCGCAGCCATCCCGGTAGCAAAACTATAGCCTGCTTCCGCTCCTTCCATTTTACAGATTTTGTCCACAAATTCCGAAGTATTCGGATTCGTAAATCTGCTATATATATTCTTTTCTTTTTCTTCAGCAAAAGAAGCTCTCATATCTTCAGCATCCTCAAAAAGGAAGCTGGAAGTAAGGTATAACGGCGCTGAATGCTCCAAAAAATCGGTGCGTTCAACCTGGGTTCTGATCGCTTCTGTTTCAAAATTCTTATTACTCATGGTTCGTTCTTTTAACTTAATCGTTTCTTTCGGTTAATTTCAATATATCTCCAAATACACCTCGTGCAGTAACTGCTGCACCGGCACCGGCTCCTTGTATCACTATAGGCCGGTCTCCGTAGGAATCGGTATAAATCTCAAAGATGGAATCAGCTCCCTTTACCTGTCCAAGTGCACTGCCTGCTGGTACCGAGATCAATTTAACATCCAACAATCCTTTATCCTGCTGCAGGTCTCCATGAAGGTCTCCGACATACCGCAATACATGATCAGGCTCCTGCTGGTCTTTAATCCTCTGGTATTGATCATCAAAGGCTTCAAGGTTTTCAAGAAATCCCTGAACATCGTGTTCAGCAAGACTTTCAGGTACCAGATTCTGAACATTTACATCTGAGAATTCATTCTGCAGGTCCAGTTCTCTGGCCAGGATCAATAATTTACGCCCGACATCATTCCCATTCAGATCCTCTCTTGGATCCGGTTCGGTAAATCCTTTAGCTATGGTATCCTTTAAAATACTGCTGAACTTAAGGTCCTCCTCAGAGAATCGATTGAACAGATAACTGAGCGTACCGGAGAACACCCCGCGTATACGCGTGATATTCTCACCGGAAAGATGCAGGATACGAATGGTATCGATCAACGGAAGTCCTGCCCCAACATTGGTTTCATAAAGATATTGCTTTTGATGTTTATCTAAAAGAGATCTGATCTCGCTGTAGAATCCGTAATCGAGAGTATTCGCAATCTTATTAGACGATACCAGATCAAAACCGGCTTCGATAAGTGCAGGATAGTTCTTTACAAATTCTGCACTTGCCGTATTATCGATAGCGATAAGATTCTCCAGGTGAAATGCCTCCGCATAACTGATCACATTATCGATACCCGCTTCAACTTCAGAATTCTCCAACTCAGTCTTCCATCCGCTATCTATCCCATTTCGATTCAACAGCAATTTTCTAGAATTGGAAACCGCAAAGATGTTTAGCTTGATCTTCTTGCGTTCCTCGATAGACCTTGCCGATGACAAGACCTGATCGATTAGTGTTGCACCGACAGTACCATGGCCAAAAATTGCAAGATTCACATTCTTAGAGATACCGAACATCTCGCCATGAATCACATTCAATGCCTTATGAAGATCCGAATGATTCACCACCAGACTGACATTCTTTCCGGTAACGGTATTGTTAAATAGTACGGGTACAACTTTATTTTTGATGAGTGCATTATATGGCTTGTGGAAATTGCTCAGGTCCTGCCCGATGATCGAGATCACCGACACATCATCGGTCACCGATATCTTATTGACATCTTTTGAATAGAAATCTCTTTCGAATTCCTTCTCCAGTTCAATCATGGCCTCACTGGCTTTATTCGAATTCACAACAAGTCCGATACCTCTTTCCGAAGACCCTTGCGATATGATACTCACACTGATATTCTTTCTACCAAGTGCATTGAAGATACGGGCATCAACACCGGCTTTTCCTAATAATCCGCGGCCCTCCAGATTAACCAATGCCACATTTTCAAGTACTGACAATGATTTGATACCTTCCGTTTTGGGGTTTGCGGTGATCAGGGTTCCCGGATCACCTGGATTAAAGGTATTCAGAATCCTAAGAGGTATGTTTTTTTCGAGTAACGGGATGATGGTTTTAGCATGCAGGATATTCGCTCCGAAATTAGCCATCTCATTAGCTTCATTAAACGATAATTCATCGATTCTGCGAGCGTTCGGAACCAGATTCGGATCCGCAGTAAATATACCATCAACATGCGTGAAATTCTGCAATTCACCAGCATCCAGATAATTCGCAAGTAAAGAGGCTGTATAATTACTCCCGTTTCTACCCAGCGTAGTCGTTTCATTCTTTTCGTTGGAACCGATAAATCCAGTCACCACATTAACGGTTTGCCCGTTATGAATACGGAAATGATCATTGACATTATCTCTTGAGATCTTTTCCAGCGGCTGAGCATTACCGAAATGCTCAGTAGTCTTAATAAGATTTCTGGCATCTGTAAAATTAGCCGGGATCCCCTTTTGGGTGAGTAAATAAGATATCAGTTTGGCGGAAATAACTTCTCCCTGAGCCAGCACCTCATCCTTGATCTTTGAACTGTAATCGCCTAACAATCTTACTCCTGAAAAAATCTCATCCAGTTTTTCAAACTCTTCAGTTACGTCAACCTCAGGGTAATCGCCTAGTTGATATTCCTTAAAAGCCTTAAGCAAATGGTCATAATCCTGTTTGGAGGCAGCAGTTTCAAGAATGATCTCCAATTCATTGGTAGCATTATTTCTGGCCGATACCACCAATGCGATCCTTTCACCCTCCGATACCTTTGACGCTACTATATCTATAACATTGCGGAGTCCTTCCCCGTTTGCCAATGATTTCCCTCCGAACTTTATTACTTTCATTTTTTTACTTTTTAGAGACGTTTCAAAGATCCCGTCTATTAATTTTTCCAATTGCTCAAACTCTATAAGAAAGGCATCATGCCCGTGTACCGATTCGATCTCTCCATAGCTGACTTTTCCACTTGATTGTGCCAGCTGCTTATAAGTACTTCGGTTCTCCTCTGCAGTAAAAAACATATCAGAGTTAACTCCGATAATATGGATGCTTGCACGTATTGATTCCAATACATTATAATGTTCCGATCTACCTCTGGTAATATCGATGGTGCGTAACAACTGGTTCATCAGTTTGTAAGCAGATAGTTGAAAACGTTCCTGTAATTTATTCCCATGGTGGAGTAACCAGCTTTCCACATTGAACACATTGAGTTCTTCATTGGTGGAACGATGAAACCTCTCCTTAAAAGACTCAGGAGTTCGGTAACAAAGCATTGCATGCATCCTGGCATCGTGTACCGGATTACGAGAATTCACCAGAAACTGTTCCTGAATATGGCAATTAGCGATCAACCAGTCAGTAGATTTCCAATCGGTAGCCACTGGGATCAGATGCGTAGTGATCTCAGGAGACAAAGCGACCATCTCCCATGCGATTCCTCCACCGAGTGATCCTCCGATCAACGCATATAATTTCGGGATCTCCAATTTTCGAAGCCCTGTTAAGAAGATCTGAGCCATATCTCTGGCCACAAAATCCTTATAGTTCGAAATCACCTTTCCATCGTATCCATTTCCAGGAATATTAAAGGCAAGGATTGTATAAAACTCTGTATCGATAGCTTTACCGGGACCGATCAGGTCTTTCCACCATCCCTGTGCTCCGGTAACATTTGAATTCCCTGTTAAGGCATGATTCACCATCACAACCGGAGCTGTATGTAAGGGTTTACCAAACAACTGCCCAGACAATGAAATATCCTGTGTCACTCCTGAAAAGGTAGTGTAATTATCGATCTCAATATGAAAAAGTTCGTCTTTCAACTTTCAAAAATTTACGATTATCAATAGTCTGAACGAATACCGTTTAGATCGTGAGTAATTGTTATGCAGGCAAGAAAGGTTGAAATTCAGGAGAAGAATCAATTGTTATCTATCCTCAATGAGGTAGAACGTAGCACCTTCTTTAATGGTAAAGGGTTGCTAAGGCATCATCAGGTCTATTCCTTCCGCCTTTCTTGATAACATGACAAAATTAATCAGAACTTAAACGGGATGCGGTTCAGAATTTAATTTTTATTCTAAATTCTCATCCCAAGAAAGACTTCGATCAGATACCGAAGGCTTCTTTTACTTTATCTACGTAATCGAGCTTTTCCCAGGTAAACAATTCCACCTCGCGCTCGACTTTACCATTATAGGGTGATTCGAAGACCTTTGTAAGCATCTTCGGCTCTTTACCCATATGTCCATAGGCTGCTGTTTCCAGATAAATAGGATTTCTGAGCTTCAACCTTTGCTCGATCGCGAATGGACGCATATCGAAGATCTCAGCAACTCTGGCAGCGATCTCACCGTCATTGAGGCCTAACTTTCCGGAACCATAGGTATTCACCAGAATTGAAGTTGGCTCAACAACACCGATCGCATAACTTACCTGTACTTCCACTTCATAAGCCACTCCGGCAGCAACCAGATTTTTCGCGATATGACGTGCAGCATAGGCCGCACTTCGGTCAACCTTACTCGGATCCTTACCACTGAAGGCACCACCTCCGTGAGCCCCTTTTCCGCCATACGTATCCACGATGATCTTTCTTCCGGTAAGTCCGGTATCACCATGAGGTCCACCGATAACAAATTTACCGGTAGGGTTGATATGATATTTTATCTTGTCATTGAACAATTTCTGAATATGTTCAGGTAATTGAGCAACCACTTTCGGAATCAAAATATTGATAAGATCTTCCTTTATCTTTTTAAGCATCCTGGTATCATCACTATCGAAGGGATCATGTTGCGTTGAGATCACGATGGTATCGATTCGCTGCGGCACATTATCATCAGAATATTCGATGGTCACCTGCGCCTTTGCATCAGGTCTCAGATAAGCGATAGACGAACCATCTCTTCTTAGAACCGCAAGTTCACGAAGAATACGGTGAGAAATATCTAGAGCCAGCGGCATATAGTTTGCGGTCTCTTTTGTTGCGTATCCGAACATCATACCCTGATCTCCGGCACCTTGTTCTTCTTTAGTGGCACGATCAACCCCCTGGTTGATATCCTGAGATTGCTCATGAATCAGAGAGATCACGCCACAGCTGTCTCCACTAAACTGGTATTCACCTTTGGTATACCCGATGTTGTTGATCACTTCACGTGCGATCGATTGAACATCAAGGTAGGTATCACTCTTCACTTCACCAGCAAGAACAACCTGACCGGTAGTCACCAGTGTTTCACAAGCCACTTTACTTTCAGGATCGAATGCCAGGAAATTATCCAGCAGGGCATCACTGATCTGGTCTGCAATCTTATCCGGATGTCCTTCGCTTACCGATTCGGACGTAAATAAATATGACATAACATTGTTTTTTTTATGCAGGGAGCGATCTGACGTAGCCGTCTAAAGAAGATTATCACCGGGAACGGCGATAACTGCTTTAGCATTTTTTAATGAGGTTGCAATCAGTCAAATCTATCCTCTGAAATAATGGCGACAAAAGTATAAAAATTGTTTTTAACCAAAAACCCTTTTTTGATTTTTATAACTATTTTAATCTGTGCATCGTACTTCAATTTCCATTCTAAGTCACCATATCATTCCCCTGTGTATTTCCATAGCACAAACCGAGATGATCTTCCAGCTCAAAATGTCCGGATACATCTTACCGTATTTTTTTAAAAAAACCCTATCACTTTAGCATCCTGCACATTTCACAACAACTCCCTAAAGGATCACATAAAAAAGTTTTTCGATAGCCGCATATCTCGTATATTTACCTTTACAAAGTACATCAACCCAAACATACTGACATTTATGCATGTTGCAATCGCCGGAAATATAGGGGCTGGTAAAACGACCCTTACTCAATTACTTTCCAAACATTTCAATTGGGAGGCTCATTTTGAAGATGTTGTAGACAATCCTTATCTCGATGATTTCTACACCCAGATGGAACGCTGGAGCTTCAACCTGCAGATCTATTTCCTCAACAGCAGATTTCGTCAGATTCTTCAGATCCGCCAAAGCGGAAAAAACATCATTCAGGACCGTACGATCTACGAAGACGCTCATATTTTCGCCCCTAACCTACATGCGATGGGACTCATGACCAACCGGGATTTTCAAAATTATACCACCTTGTTCGAATTGATGGAAAGCCTGGTTCAGGCGCCTGATCTTCTCATCTATCTGAGAAGCTCGATTCCGAATCTCGTAAACCAGATCCATAAAAGAGGACGGGATTATGAAAACAGTATTTCCATCGACTACCTAAGCAGGCTGAACGAACGCTATGAAGCATTTATCCACACCTATGATAAGGGGAAACTCCTCATTGTAGATGTCGATCGCTATAATTTTGTGGATAGTCAGGAAGATCTCGGAGAGATCATCAATAAAATCGACGCAGAGCTGCACGGTCTCTTTTAATAGTAAGACAAAAAATACAAATCATCACTTAATTACGGTGACTATTATTCCATCTGCCGGTGCAACGGAAAGCGTTGTCCCTATTCAGGACCTTTAGCTCTAAATGCCAGCGTAACCTGTGGTGGAAATGTCAGGAAAAATCGGGAGCAGCCTCAGTTTTTTTGGACTTATCGAGTTATTTATCAAATAATCGTCATCAGTTTTCAAAAAAAGCTAAAAATACCAGTATCAATCCGGTATTTTTAGCTTAATAAAACTACCCCAAGTTGTTTATCCAACTACTCTTACAATCTCAAGGGACAAACAACAGTTTCGCAGTAAATTTATAACTATTTTTTTGATTATCAGTATCTTACACAAAACAAAAAGCACAGAACCCGTCTGTGCTTTTGAATTATTTACGATAGGAAATACTATTCTTTCATACTTTCAACTTCTGCCTCAATTTCTTCAGCACTACCTGTAATTTCCTTTTCCGTTATTGTGGTTTCACCATTGACAGTAATAACCTTTTCTACCTTAACTACTTGATCATCTTTGAATTTCATATTCTGCGTGACGATAATCTCCTTTTTCACTTCTGACTTACCGGAGATATCAACCATAGCTTCTTCAGAATGTCCTCCGAGTATCGGTGCAATGACCAGTCCGACAAGACAGGTGAGTTTAATAAGAATATTCATTGAAGGCCCTGAAGTATCCTTGAATGGATCCCCTACAGTATCACCGGTCACTGCAGCTTTATGCGCCTCGGAACCTTTGAACGTCATTTCTCCATTGATCTCAACTCCAGCTTCAAATGACTTCTTCGCATTATCCCAGGCACCACCGGCATTATTTTGAAAAATAGCCCACATTACACCCGAAACACATACTCCGGCCATATACCCTCCCAGAGGCTCAGGCCCGAAGATGCTTCCGATAATAATCGGAGTAATGATCGTTATGAGTCCGGGCAACAACATTTCCTTGAGTGCAGCTTTCGTTGAGATCGCAACACACTTGCCGTATTCCGGTTTTCCTTTACCCTCCATGATTCCGGGAATCTCCCGGAACTGCCTTCTGACTTCCTGCACCATCTCCATGGCTGCCTTTCCTACCGATTTCATCGCTAAAGCTGAGAACACAACAGGAATCATACCACCTACGAACAATGCAGCAAGCACATCTGCTTTAAAAATATTGATCCCTTCAATACCGGTAAAAGTCACATAGGCTGCAAACAGTGCCAGAGCAGTCAGGGCGGCAGAAGCAATGGCAAACCCTTTCCCAACTGCAGCAGTGGTGTTACCTACAGAATCGAGAATATCGGTACGGCTTCTCACTTCCGAAGGGAGCTCACTCATTTCTGCCACCCCTCCGGCATTATCGGCAATTGGCCCGAATGCATCGATCGCCAATTGCATCCCGGTCGTTGCCATCATTGCAGAAGCAGCAAGAGCCACACCATAGAATCCGGCCAGCTCATACGAACCGTAGATTGCTGCAGCGAATAAAAGTACTGACCAGAAAGTCGAACGCATTCCAACTGCAAGACCGGCGATAATATTGGTTGCGGCTCCGGTGGAACTATTCTGTACGATATCTAAAACAGGCTTCTTTCCGAGGCTTGTATAAAATGCCGTAACAAAAGATATAAGTGCTCCCACTGCGAGTCCGATAAGACAGGAATAGAATACGTGTCGTGACGGAATTGTAATAATCCCTTCTCCGAACAATCGCATACTTAGCGTTTCTGGCAGCATCCATTTAATGAGGAACCAACTCGCGATAACTGTAAGCAGGATCGCTGTCCAGTTTCCCGTATCCAATGCTTTTTGCACCTGAGGCTCCCGGGCATCGTTACTTCCGATACGCACCAGAAAAGTACCCAAAATAGAAGCAAGAATACCTACTCCTGCGATCACCAATGGCAGCGCGATAGGCCCCATATTTTGAAAGTTATCAGTAAATGGTCCATCCAGGCTCATATCCCGGATCACATAATTCCCCAACACCATTGAAGCCAACACGGTAGCCACATACGACCCAAAAAGATCGGCCCCCATCCCAGCAACATCTCCTACATTATCACCCACATTATCTGCAATAGTCGCAGGATTCCGCGGATCATCTTCCGGAATTCCGGCTTCAACCTTTCCAACGAGGTCGGCTCCAACATCTGCAGCCTTTGTATATATACCTCCCCCGACACGAGCGAACAAAGCGATCGACTCGGCACCAAGTGAGAATCCTGCCAATGTTTCCAGCACCATGGTCATGTTCATATAATAAGATCCTTCGTTACCCATGAACTGTCCGATAAAAACAAGAAATAACATACTAAGACCGAATACCGCAAGTCCGGCAACACCTAACCCCATCACGGTACCTCCGTTAAAGGAAACCTTCAGGGCTTGAGGTAAACTGGTTTTTGCCGCTTCGGCAGTTCGTGCATTCGCATCGGTTGCAATACGCATTCCAATATTTCCGGCTAAGGCAGAAAAAAACGCTCCTAAGATAAATGCAGGAACGATCAAAACACTGGTGGTATCGACGGCTCTGGAGATTCCAAATAACCCCAGAGAGGCGATGACAACGAAGATAAGCAGTAAACGATACTCTGCATTCAGAAAGGCCAGTGCTCCTTCTTTAATGCTTTTTGAAATAGATTGCATATGTTCACTACCAGCAGACTGTTTCTTTACCCAGGCCGCTTTAATACCCATAAAAATAAGCCCTATAACAGCCATTGCTATAGGCAAATAGATAATATTTAATTCCATGTTTTAAGTTTGATTAGTAGTATGAATGTCATAAATGTACTAAAACACAGACAATAAAAAAAGCAATAACCAGAGGGTTATTGCTTTATATACAGGTATTTGAAATATCTTATTTAATACTTACTTCGTGTGGAGGAACATCACTTTCCGCAAAACGATTGATTCCGTTTACGATGATTTCCTGCGCTTCCTTAAGGTTACCCCATCCACCGATCGCAACTTTCTTCTTTTCAAGATCCTTGTAAACCTGGAAAAAGTGCTCGATCTCTTTGATAAGGTGTGGATTCAATTCATCAAGATCCTTAACACGATTCCATATCGGATCTGACACAGGCACACAGATGATCTTTTCATCCGGACCTTTCTCATCGGTCATATGAAATACTCCGATAGGCTTAACCTCCATTACACATCCGGGGAAAGTTGGCTCAGTAACCAAAACCAGTACATCAAGCGGATCTCCATCTAGAGCAAGTGTCTCCGGAATGAATCCGTAATCTGCAGGATACATCATGGATGAAAATATCATGCGATCGTAACGGATCTTCTTCAATTCAAAATCGTATTCGTATTTGTTACGGCTTCCTTTCGGGATCTCAATTAAGACATCAAAAGTATTGATCTTATCTGCGGTCATAATTTATCTTTTATTCTTCACAATTTTTAACGGAAACAAAAATAACGAACAACCCTCTAATTAACAACGTTTATTGAAGGGATTTACATTTTAGTAAACAAGGGTTAACCAATCACTTAGAAGGCAAACTCAAAAGCACCGGTTACAGAGAAGGGTCTGACATCAGGCAAATCGAGATAATTACCTCTGAAATTGAAGTCTATTCTGAAGAGTTTCAGGATATTCCCCACACCTACCGAATACTCGTAATAGATATGATCTTCCGGAGCCCTTAACACCACCCCGGCAGGTGCACTCAAAGCGATGTTCTCATCGGATATCTGTCCCCAAACCCCGCGAATACCTACGATCTCACGAAGATTCAACTTCCTCAACAATGGTATTCTTCCGAAAAATCTTCCGTTAAAATTATGTTCCAGCTGTGCCGAAACATAAGTATCGGTCACGAACTCATAGAAGTTGAGGTTCGGATAGGTATTGAAAATAGTAAAATAGGTCTGATTCCCGGGAATCGGACTCAAAAGACTCAAAGGCACTGCTCCAAAAATCTTACCGGTTTCAAGCGTTACGGTAGACCTTCCCAGTCCTCCTAAAAGCAATGGCTGCCTATAATAGAACTGAAGCTTTCTATAATTGAAATCACTTTCCAGAAATCCGCGATATCCCGTTGAGTATCTCATGATAAAGCGCGGGTATTGATCATTCACATCATAGCGTTCTACCCCGTAGCCATAGGTTTCCCTCCCCGGCGTATAGAAAAGATTCAGTTCAAATTCAAATTGCTTCGTTTCACTGGAAACCCCGGTAGGAGATTCCGGATCCACATAGTCCAGGTTGAACTCTTCCGGCAAGGCGGAACGCATGGTCCTGAAACTCGCACCCCATTTCAGCCTGAGATTCTTCACGAATTCATATTCGAACGAAGCAGTGGTCAGGTTGATATTTGTCAACGTATTGTTCGATCCTGCGGTAAAGATCGAGGAAGATGCAAAACTCCTCCCCAGAACATCGGTTGTGGCCGTCAGGCTCACTCCCAGCTGCTCGATATCACGCCGATTCCCTGCAGCAAAGATGAATCGATTCTTTCGGTCGAGCAGGATCTTCCCGGAGATCCCATATTTAAATCGGTTATCTCTAAAACCATAGGCCATATACCCTTCCAGTCGCCATGGATCATTTTGAGTGAAATAGGTTCTCCCACCTCCACGAAGCCGCACCCCTTCCACATCATTGAATCCAAACCCTGAATAGATAGGTCCGTAATCCATATTAAGCCGATCGAATTCGATATAACCCGAACTCAATATCGAACCAAGGTCATAAAGTCTTTTAAACTTAGGCACAGTCTTGAGCGTATCAAGCATGGCATAGATCCCTTTTTCATCTTTATTCAACTGCTCCAGCCGGTTGGTATCCCAGAAAGAACTATCGCGATTATACACCACCTGATTATAAGGATCGACTTTAATATTGTAGAAGGATTTAGGTTTTTCCTTATCGAATTCATAGTTATCGTAAACCGTGGTACGTTTTCCATAGATCCCTTTAGATTCGTCTTTTTTTGTCAAACTGAAATCACTCATGATATAATCCCGTTTCAACAAAAAGACAGAATCATTCTTCACTTCAAATTCCTGCTCTATATAGATATCCTTAACCCAGTTCACATTGGCACTCTTGGTAAGCTGCATATTGATATCCTTGATAGCAAATGTGGTATCATTCACCCAAAAGTCACCTTTAAAGGTGAGCTCACTGGATCGACGCGGGTAATAGATGATATTATAACACCACTTATCATCTATAAAGGTACTGTCAGCCAAGACGTAATTGTAGACATCCACTCCTGTTCTGGATAGCGGACTCACAAAGCTCTTATCAAACAGCTTGATATAGTTATTATAGACATTATAGTCGTTGTAGAGATCCTTTATGAAGTTGATGATCGTCTGATTCGTACTGAAGCCTGAATTCTTGTTTCCCTCCAAAATCTCCTTATGGAGGTCCATTTTATTATCCCCATAAACCCGGTGAAACGATTCATTGATGAAGACCGGAAGGTAGGTTTTCCCGGTGACACTGGAAGTATCGATTTGATCGAAGATAAACTCCATTCCCCGAAACAGCTTACTATTGATCATAGCACTGTCGATTGTATTCAGATCGAATTCTACTTTCTCATATTTATCAAAGGCATACTGATCGTACAAACGAATCCCGTTGTGCCTTTTCTTTTCCCAGATCTTTTTAAGGATATCGATGGCTGGATTGCCCTTCTTGGGTTGCTTCCCCGCAAAGATAACAACCTCATCAAGCTCCTCACCTTCGGTGAGTTCGATCTTCATCCCATAGGTGACCTTTTTCTCTAACGGGATCTCCTTGGTGGTATACCCCAGCAGACTCACCTGCAAAACCGTATAGGTTTCTTCCGATTCGAGATAGAATCGACCATCTTCGTTGGTAATGACCCCCTCGAAGGAATTCTTAAACATAACATTAGCAAAGGAAATCGGATTACCATCCTGATCTACCACCATACCTCCAACTTTGGTCTGTGACCAAAGGGTGAACGAGGCAAAGAATGTGGCAAGTAAAAAGATCTGTTTCATATGTATATTTTCATATACCAATTATAGGTCATGAAGAACCCTCACAAACTTAGTCATTGGTAAACTATATATATTATGGAGGGTTTCATAGCAATAAAAAAGCTCCACCGCTAATTTAGGCAGTGGAGCTTTAATAACGTAAAAAATACCTTTTTATTTATAGAGCACCTTTTTTACTGCTTTAACGACATCTCCTGCATTAGGAAGCCATTCTTCAAGAAGTACTGGTGAATATGGTGCCGGTGTATCGGCTGTATTGATCTTGATGATCGGTGCATCCAGATAATCGAATGCCTGGCTCTGCACCTGATAAGTGATCTCAGTTGCCACGTTTCCAAAAGGCCATGCTTCCTCAAGGATCACCAATCGGTTTGTTTTCTTTACTGAATTCAGGATTGCATCGTGATCCATAGGACGAACTGTTCTAAGATCGATGATCTCACAGCTGACACCTTCTTTTTCCAGTTCATCTGCTGCCTTGTATGCTTCTTTAATAATCTTACCAAAAGAAACTATGGTTACATCAGAACCCTCACGCTTGATATCGGCAACTCCTAATGGAATGATATATTCATCCTCAGGCACCTCTCCCTTATCTCCATACATCTGTTCAGACTCCATGAAAATCACAGGGTCATTATCACGAATAGCAGCCTTTAACAATCCTTTTGCATCATACGGATTTGAAGGAACCACTACTTTTAATCCAGGGCAATTGGCATACCAGCTTTCAAAGGCCTGTGAGTGTGTTGCTGCAAGCTGACCTGCCGAAGCGGTAGGGCCACGGAAAACTATAGGAATATTGAACTGTCCACCGGACATCTGACGCATCTTCGCTGCATTGTTGATAATCTGATCGATTCCCACCAGGGAGAAATTGAAGGTCATGAATTCAATGATCGGCCTGTTTCCACCCATTGCAGAACCCACACCGATACCTGCAAATCCAAGTTCGGATATAGGAGTATCCAATACACGATCCGGACCGAATTCGTCCAGCATACCTTTAGAAGCCTTATAAGCACCATTATATTCTGCAACTTCCTCACCCATGAGGTAGATAGATTCGTCTTTGCGCATCTCTTCGCTCATAGCCTCACAAATGGCTTCTCTAAACTGAATTGTTCTCATCTATAGTCTTTATATTATTTAATAAATACCCCTTTTAAAAAAGTGTAACAAAAATAATAATTCTCTCACAACTATCTGAACAAGTTTAAAAGAAAAAAATTTATTATGCATGCATAGTATATTTTAATATTTATCAGTATATTCGTAGCACAATTATTGAAATCATAATAAAACGACCAAAATATGAAGATATTAGTGTGCATCAGCCATGTACCGGACACTACTTCGAAAATAAACTTTACAGAAGGAGACTCCAGGTTTGACACAAACGGAGTACAGTTTGTGATAAATCCCAATGATGAATTCGGTTTGACGAGAGCGATGTGGTTCAAGGAACAACAGGGAGCAACGGTAACCGTGGTTAATGTAGGACCCGCAGATACAGAACCAACACTGCGAAAAGCACTGGCGATCGGAGCGGATGAAGCGATACGAGTAAATGCCGAACCCACCGATGGTTATTATGTTGCCAAACAATTAGCAAGAGTTGTTTCCGAAGGGAATTATGACCTAATCATAGCAGGACGTGAATCTATCGATTATAACGGAGGTATGGTTCCGGGAATGCTGGCCTCTCTTTGCGGAGCCAATTTCGTAAACACCTGCATAGGTATTGAAGTGGATGGCAATTCCGCTAATGTAACCCGTGAAATAGACGGAGGAAAGGAAATACTTAAAACCACACTACCATTGGTTATCGGTGGACAAAAAGGATTGGTAGAAGAAAAAGACCTCAAAATTCCGAATATGAGAGGAATTATGATGGCTCGTAAAAAAGCCCTGAACGTACTTGAACCTGTTGAAGCCGAGACAATGACCAAAGCGGTTAGTTTTGAGAAACCCGCTCCAAAAGGCGCAGTAAAATTGGTGTCCCCTGACAATCTGGACGAACTGATCTCCTTGCTTCACAACGAAGCCAAAGTGATTTAAGCATGTCCTTATAGTATTAACCACGCAAAAAAGATTATATGTCTGTTCTAGTATATACCGAATCTGAAAACGGAAAATTTAAAAAAACAGCTTTTGAAGCAGCTTCCTACGCCAGCGAAGTTGCCAAGTTGCTGGGCACAGAAGTTGTTGCCGTAGCCGTCAACGCCGACAATCCCGGAGAACTCGCCGGTTATGGTGTTGACAAAACACTGGTAGTTAAAAATGACAAACTCAGCAATTTCAATGAAAAGGCCTATGCCGACATACTCGCACAAGCCGCCGGGAAATCAGCTTCCAGTGTAGTGATCTTAAGCTCAAGTGCAAATGCCAAATATCTGGCTCCGGTTCTAGCTGTAGCACTGAATGCTGGCTATGCATCCAATGTGATCGCATTACCTGAAAGTACCGCACCATTTACGGTTAAACGTACAGCGTTCACCAATAAAGCCTTCAGCCTTACCGAGATCAACACCCCTGTAAAAGTGCTCGGAATCGCCAAGAATTCTTATGGTGTTATAGCTGCGGAAGGCAAAGGAGAAACTGAGGAATTTTCACCCGAATTAGGCGCTGATGATTTCTCTACCGAAGTTGTTTCTGTAGATAAGGTTACCGGCAAAGTAAGCATCGCAGATGCGGAAATCGTAGTTTCCGGTGGACGCGGATTAAAAGGTCCGGAAAACTGGGGAATGATCGAAGAATTAGCCGATGTTCTCGGAGCTGCAACCGCTTGCTCCAAGCCTGTTTCTGACCTTGGATGGAGACCCCATGGTGAACACGTTGGTCAAACCGGTAAACCCGTAGCATCCAACCTGTATATAGCCGTGGGAATTTCAGGTGCCATCCAACACCTGGCTGGTATTAACGCCTCTAAAGTAAAGGTTGTGATCAACAACGATCCGGAGGCTCCATTTTTCAAAGCTGCCGATTATGGAGTAGTTGGTGACGCCTTTGATGTAGTTCCCCGACTAACTGAAAAATTGAAGGAATTTAAAGCGAATAACGCATAATTTTTGTTAAATTGTGCCCTTCAAGGGCTGTCTGATATTTGGATACGTCCGCCTGTCAGACAGCCCTTGAATTTTTAAATACTTTATGAGTCTAGTCAAACTGAATATAAAAGGAATATCTTACAGCCAGACCCAAAATGGGGCCTATGCACTTATATTGAATGAAGTTGAAGGCGAACGTAAGTTGCCTATTGTCATTGGTGCTTTTGAAGCTCAATCCATCGCAATAGCCCTGGAAAAAGAGATCAAACCGCCAAGACCACTCACCCACGACCTGTTCAAAAACTTTGCAGATCGTTTCGATATCGTGGTAAAACAAGTAATCATACACAAATTGGTAGACGGAGTCTTTTACTCCAGTATCATTTGTGAACGCGATAAAATCGAAGAAATAATTGACGCCAGAACCAGCGATGCTATCGCCCTTGCATTGAGATTCAACGCGCCTATTTTCACCTACAAGAACATACTGGATAAAGCTGGTATCTATCTTAAGTTCTCTCCAAAGGAAGAACAAGAAGAAAAAGAAGAAAGCATCATCGTGGATGAAATTCTCAGAGGTGATGACCAACCTGCTAAAAAACAGGAAGATTACAGAGCATTTTCGCTACAGGAACTCTACACAATGCTCGATGGGGCAGTCAATAGTGAGGACTATGAAAAAGCTGCCAAGATCAGAGATGAAATCTCAAAAAGAGAACAGAAGTAAAAAATATATTCCGGGGAACATGCCAATAACGCCTGTTCCCCTTTTTTATTGATCGATCTATAAAATAATCCGTTAGCCTTTGAAAAAATTATTATTCCTATTTGCCGCTATCATCTTCGGTTTACAATCGAATGCTCAGGATATCGAAAAACGTTGGAAATACTCCGGAGAAAATTCGGAAATACAAGGTTACCTCGAACTTTCGAAGGGTGACTTTCATCTTTTCAATCCCGACAGCAGCAAGGTTCAGAAAGGAAGCTATATGCACCAGAACAATAACCTGCTGCTATACTTTGAAACCCCCACAGACAGCCTCGTCAAGTTAAAGATCACCGCACTTACAGACTCCACCCTCACCTATACGAATAACGGCAAAGCCTTTGACCTAAATCTGGTCAGCAAAGAAAGCAATGTGGTTACAGACGCCAGTATTATCGAAAGCAAGGGTTTTACCATCATGAGTTTATCGAGAGGAGTGCTGGGTATGTTTGTCCTCCTACTGATATCATTTCTGCTTAGCAGCAATAGAAAAGCGATCAACTGGAAGACGGTTGGTCTCGGCCTGGCCCTTCAACTGGTTATGGCCGTAGGGATACTTTTGGTCCCTTTTGTACAAAAAGCATTTGAATATGTGGGTAAGATCTTCATTCTTATTCTTGATTTCACCAATGCAGGAAGTGTCTTTCTTCTTGGGGATCTACTGAACGAAGATAGCTTCGGATTTATTTTTATATTTCAGATCCTGCCTACCATCATATTTTTCTCAGCCCTTACCTCCGTTCTCTTTTACCTTGGCATTATACAGGTCGTAGTAAAAGGAATGGCCTGGGTATTGACTAAAATATTGGGTATTTCAGGCCCCGAAAGCCTTTCCGTTGCCGGAAACATCTTCCTGGGACAAACCGAATCACCCCTGATGATCAAAGCCTATCTCGAACGGATGACCCGGTCAGAGATACTCCTGGTTATGGTAGGCGGTATGGCGACCGTTGCCGGAGGAGTACTAGCAGCCTATATCGGCTTCCTTGGAGGGGATGACCCTCAATTACGAATACAGTTCGCAAAACACCTTCTTGCCGCATCGGTGATGGCTGCTCCCGGAGCGATCGTTATCTCCAAAATATTATACCCACAACAGGAAAAGATTGATCCCAATGTAGAGGTATCATCGAATAAGATCGGAAGTAACATTCTCGATGCCATTGCCAACGGTACCACCGAAGGGTTAAAACTCGCAGCCAACGTTGGTGCGATGTTACTGGTATTTATCGCGTTCATCGCCATGATCAACTATATTCTCGGTCGTGTTGGTGACGTAACCAGCCTAAACACGGTACTTGCAACCTATACTCCTTATACTACATTCTCCATAGAATCAATACTGGGAACGATTTTTGCACCGCTGATGTGGATCATCGGTGTTGCCAAAGAAGACATGATGCTCATGGGACAATTACTGGGCATTAAGCTTGCCGCAAGTGAGTTTGTAGGCTATGTACAACTTGCAGAATTAAAGAACCTGGCCAATCCTCTACATTTCACCTATAATAAATCTGTGATTATGGCAACCTATATGTTATGCGGATTTGCCAATTTCGCTTCGATCGGAATTCAGATCGGAGGAATCGGATCACTGGCTCCAGGGCAACGAAAAACACTGTCTGAGTTCGGATTGAAAGCTGTGATCGGCGGCTCTATCGCCTCCCTGATGTCGGCGACGATAGCAGGTATGATCATCGGATAATCAGTTGATAACATCTTGATAAAAAAAGTCGGTTTTTCACTTCGGAAACCGACTTTCTTTTTTACATTCGTCTCCTGAAGATTCCCCGGAATTAACACAAAAGAGCAGTAGAAAATGAAGCAGTACCACGACTTATTGAAGCACGTCCTGGAAAATGGAAATGAAAAAGGTGACCGTACGGGAACAGGAACAAAAAGCGTATTTGGCTACCAGATGCGATTCGATCTTTCTGAAGGATTTCCAATGGTTACCACTAAAAAACTTCATTTAAAATCTATCATCTATGAACTGCTCTGGTTCCTGAATGGCGATACCAATATCAAATACCTTCAGGACAATGGTGTTCGCATCTGGAATGAATGGGCAGATGAGCATGGTGATCTCGGCCCGGTATACGGACGTCAATGGCGTAACTGGAATGATGATGAAATCGATCAGATCAGTGAAGTGATCGAAACCCTTAAAAAGAATCCGAATAGCAGAAGAATGCTGGTCAGCGCATGGAATCCAGGCGTATTACCGGACACTTCGGTATCTTTTGCTGAAAACGTAGCCAACAACAAAGCCGCCCTCCCACCGTGTCACGCCTTCTTTCAATTCTATGTGGCAGATGGAAAACTTTCATGTCAGCTATATCAGCGAAGTGCAGATATTTTCCTGGGTGTTCCGTTTAATATTGCTTCTTACGCTTTACTCACCCTGATGGTCGCTCAGGTTTGCGGATATGCTCCTGGTGAATTTATACACACATTCGGAGATGCCCATATCTATAACAACCATATGGAACAGGTAAAACTACAACTCAGCAGAGAACTCAGACCGCTTCCTCAGATGAAAATAAATCCTGAAGTAAAGGACATATTCAGCTTTAAATTTGAAGATTTCGAGTTATTGAACTACGATCCACATCCTCACATCAAAGGCGCCGTAGCTATCTAAAGATGCCTTACAGGAGTTCTTGCAAGGCATTGGGAAGTGAACTTGCTCAGAACCTGTACTTTTAACTTCATTTTCTGATCGTCTTCAGATAATACCATGGTTAATTTCCGTAACTTTATGGTATTAATTCAACGTTTTTCACCATGGGAAAAATAGTCTCCCTTGAAACCGAAAGACTGATCATGCGTCCTACTTCGCATGACGATGAAGCCTTTCTTCTCGAACTGATGAACAGTCCGAAATTTCTCCAGTATATCGGAGACAGAAACCTCAAAACCATTGAAGAAGTAAGCGCATATATAGATTCTAAATTTCGTGCGCAATACGATCGCCTCGGATTCTCCAACTTTACCCTGATCAGAAAAGCAGACGGCATAAAGATCGGGAGCTGTGGATTGTATGACCGGGAGGGACTGGATGGCCTTGATCTGGGATATGCACTGCTACCGAATTTTGAAGGTTCCGGGTTTGCTTATGAAGCTGCAAGAGCACTCAGCAAGGTAGCCTACCAACAATTAGGCATTGAACTACTCCTGGCAATTACCACAAAAGACAATAAGGCCTCCCAAAAATTACTGGAAAAACTCGGATTCGAATACGCAAAAGACATCAACCTACCTGAGGATCCGACTACCTTAATGCTATTTGAACACCGAAAAGTACGAAAGCTTTAACAAGATTTAACTTCTTAAGTATCAAGACCAATCCGCTTATTTAGTATTTTTAGAACATATTTATTCCGGATTGAGAAATGATCATTACCAACCAAATTATCACTGATTTCCTCCAGACCAGGCAGGCCACCGATGAAATATGTGCCCCGCTGATCATGGAAGATTATGTCGTACAGCCTGATGTTAATGTTTCTCCCCCAAAATGGCATATCGGTCATACCACCTGGTTCTTTGAAGCCTTTATACTCCTCCCTCATAAAGCAAATTACACCGAATACAACCCTGATTTCACGTACATCTTTAATAGTTACTATGAAACTTTCGGAAAAAGGGTTTCGCGTGCAGACCGTGGTAATCTGACACGACCTTCAGTGGAGGATGTTTATCGCTACCGGGATCACGTCACCAATCAGATGACCGACTTACTTGAGGAAAATCAGAGTGAGGAACTTATGAAGTTGGTTGAAACTGGTATTCATCACGAAAAACAACATCAGGAATTATTACTTACCGACATAAAATTCATTCTGGGCAGTAATCCTTTGTTACCAAGTTATTCTGCGACCTTCGAAGAGCACCGATTGGAAAAGCAAAAGAATAAATGGATAAAAATTCCGGAAGGTGTTTATGAGATCGGTCACATCGGTAGAGATTTCTGCTATGATAATGAACTCGGCAAACACAAAGTATTTCTCCATCCCTATAAGATCTCAAATAAACTGGTCACCAATGGTGAATATCTTCAATTCATGCAGGATGGTGGCTATAAGAATTTCAAGTACTGGCATGCTGAAGCATGGGATTGGATCAACCAAAACAAGATTCTTGCGCCTCTATATTGGCATTTGGTAGACGGTATCTGGCAGCAATACACACTCAAAGGACTTAAAGAAATCGACCTTGAGACCCCGCTAACTCATATCTCTTATTTTGAAGCCTATGCGTATGCACAATGGAAGGAACTTCGCCTACCTACGGAATTTGAATGGGAAGTCGCACAGGAATATTTCGACTGGGGAAGACGCTGGGAGTGGACAGAAAGCGCCTATCTACCGTATCCAGGATTCGCTAAAGAGGAAGGAGCCCTGGGAGAATATAACGGCAAATTCATGGTCAATCAAAAAGTGTTAAGAGGTGGCTCGGTTGCTACCGCTAAAAATCACACCCGATATACGTACAGGAACTTTTTCCATCCGCATCTAAGATGGCAGTTTACCGGGATACGCCTCGCTAAATAAAGCAGGCATGGGAACGAACACCAATATTCGCTTTGAAAGTTCGTTTGCTACGGATGTCCACAAAGGACTTACTTCCTACCCCAAATATCTGTATTCGAAATATTTCTATGATGAAAATGGCGACCGCCTTTTCCAAAAGATCATGGAAATGCCTGAATATTACCTATTCAGAGCAGAATATGAATTGATCAGTTTACACAGAACCGAATTATCCATACTCTTTAAACACCCGCAAGGGTTCGACCTTATCGAGTTGGGTGCGGGTGACGGAACTAAGACTAAGCTTCTGTTAGAGGAATTTCTAACAGCGCAGTTAGATTTCACCTATATGCCCGTCGATATCAGCCAACATGCCCTTGATGAGCTATTGGCCGATCTTCATAATTGTATGCCCGGTGTAACGGTCAAACCTCAACAAGGCATGTATTTTGAAGTTCTGAACGAACTCAGCACTTTCAACAAAAGAAAAAAAGTACTATTGGTACTTGGCTCAAATATCGGGAACTTGTTACATCCTCAGGCGATCGAGTTTCTAAAAGGAATTTCGAACGCCATGAGCAAAAACGATTTGCTTTTTATGGGATTTGATCAAAAGAAGAACCCCTCCATGATCCTGAATGCTTATAATGATCCAAAAGGACTCACTGCAGAATTCAATAAAAATATTCTGCACAGGATCAACAGAGAGCTTGAAGGAAATTTTGAACCGGAGCATTTTGATCATTGGGAAACCTACGACCCCGAAACCGGCACCGCAAAGAGCTTTCTGATTGCTAACAAAGCCCAAAAGGTTGAGTTGAAAAAGATTGGACTCCATTTAAATTTCGAAATTTGGGAAACCATTCATACCGAAATCTCTCAAAAGTACGATGACCGTACCATACAATGGCTGGCCGGTAAAGCAGGTTTGAACATCCTTCAAAGCTATGATGATCCCGAACAACTTTTCAGAAACTATGTATTTACAAAAGAATGACCTATGAAAAACGTAAATATCATACAGAATAAATTTCATCATCTGGCTCAGTTCCTCGCCGCCTTCAGCAACAGTTTCCTTCCAACTGAAAAAGACGACAGTCAATCTAATATGTCATGGTCTATCGCAGAAAGCGCATTGATCTCCCGAATCGTTAACGGAATATTCTTGAAATTGAGCTATGCAGATCTCAGTCTGACGGTTCATTACCGACAAATTGCAGAAACACTGGATCTTACCGGACTGGGAATTTCAGATATAGATTCCTGGATACGGGAAGCATTGACAGAATTCGGATTACACGCCTCCGATTTTAACTATAAACTGGGATTCGATCTACCTACTGGGTTCGATACCTTTCTGAGTGTGAATGCTGAAGATGAAAAAATTATTTACCAATTGATCGAGGAAAGAAATATAGCACAGAAAGCATTGGAATCGATCAAAGAAAATTACTCCGATACTTCTGAAATTAGAATATGGCCACATCATTTCGACACAGGTATGCTCCTATTTGAAGAATCCTATGGCATGGGCTTAGGATACGCTATCGCTGATAAGCACTGCGATGTACCTTATTATTATGTTTCAATTTGGGGCAAAAAGGGAATTAACATTCAAAATTCCAAAACAATGGAGCACGTTGAATGGATACAGGGTGACTGGAATGGTTTGATCTATCCCATTTCGAAAAACTTCGACCTGCAACGAATCATTATGTTCTATGATGATGCGATCAAAATTTTCAGAGAGATCTGAGCACCTAAACCACTAGAACGGCATTTTCCGCCCCGGCAAAATCATTCCACTGGTAAGCATCAGCAGATTCTTCATTGATGTAACTACCATCTATAATATAGCGGAATTCATAGGAGTTATCCTTAGGAAGATCGAAGGTTCCTTTAAAATTACCATTCTTCATTTTTTTCAGATCTCCGGTTTCCGGATCCCATGAATTGAAATCCCCTACCACTACCACTGTCTCAGCCTCATCGGCAGGTACGGTAAAGGTTACTTTGCAAATTGGTTTTGTTTTGAGATACTGTTTAGTAATTGCCATAATCTTTGGATTTATTCGTTAGAACACTAAACAAAAATAGCATTAAAACAATACTAAACAACAGGCATCCAAACATTTACAGATTTGATAAAATTTAATTAACCAAAAATTGAAATTTGTAAAAACCCAGTAAAAAATTTCAGAATTTTAAGCACCCTCACTATGCTTTATGATCTTAGCGATCTTTTCCATCTCCTTGATGCTGTTATAAATATGAAAACTCAAACGTACCTTCCCTCCCCTAACGGAAAATATAACATCCCGACTCTTCAGGGCATCAATAGTTTTCTTTCCTAGTTTGAGACTAAAGACAGGCGCATGAAATTCTCTGTTTTCAATAACAGGATCCGCCACTCCTAATTTTACAAATTCCTTTCTACCAAAAGCTGAGTACTCTTTTAATCTCGCCTCTACATTCGCCATCCCTAAAGAAGACAACCATTGAACAGACTGCCCGAGACTCCCCAGGTTGAGAGTATCAAGATGTCCGGGCTCCAAATGGATCTGCAGGTGATTCTTACCGGAAAGAAACTCCTCTTTTTGAGGTTCAAACAGAATTGCATGGTCATAACATTGGCGGGCAACCACATCACTGACGCACATAAAACCATTTCCAAATCCGGCCAACAACCATTTATAACCACTGGTTCCGATCACATCCAAACCTGAATTCTCAAAGGAAAATACCGCAGTACCCAAATATTGGGTTCCATCAGCGATCAGTAACGTATCGGGATAAGCTGCCTTTAGTTCTCTGATAAAGGCCGGATCAAAACAGAGGCCGTTAAGGTATTGCACCATACTGAAAGCGAATATATCAGGAGTGTCCTTTCGGAAGTACTCCAAAACAGCTGCTTCCGGGTCACTGCTAATATCCACATGGGCTACCGAAGTAAATCCCGCGGTTTCAAATGGCCAGTTCAGAGAAGGATAATCATCCTTTACTAACAACACCTTTCTATTTCTGGACAAGCCGTTAACCAATGTCTTTAAACCGAATGAAAAGTTTGGCAACAAAACGGTTTGTGAAGATTCTGCATCCACGAACTTCGCCACTTCCTCTCTCACATCTTCCAGAAATCTCCCATTATATTCACGAAAGAGACTCCCTTTTATAAGGTAATCAAGATCGTGTCCCTGACGCCATTCCATAAGTGTTTCACTTAACAGGCCGGTTGCAGCGGTATTGGCGTAGGTATATTGAGACAGGACTGGGAAATCGGAAGCTACATCTGTAATCATTGGCTGGTTCTGGTTTTTTGCAGCATACCACAAATTCCTAAGAATTTTAATATGCTTTGATTAACTTTGTTAGAGATGCTAAAGTTAACCAATTATGTTTTCAAAAAATAAAGGACTGAGCGAAATAGACCGGGAACAACATGAACTGGTTGAAAATGCGCAAAACCGTATTCGCCAAAAGAAAAGACTTTATGCACACTTTGTGATATTCCTCATCGGCAGTGTTTTCCTGATCATCATCAATAAAGTTCTCAAGTATGGAGAAACCTACGATTGGTTCGTTTGGGCGATCACATTCTGGGCATTTTTGTTTATCATCCATCTCATCAATGTTTTTATCACCTCCCCATTTATGGGTAAGGAGTGGGAACGTAACCAGCGTGAAAAACTGGTGATAAAACAAAAAGATAAAATCGCCCGAATGAAAGCGGAGATCGAAAAGGAATATCCAATCCCCAACCCTAAAAACCCTATGGCCGAATGATTACAATGATTGCTGCTGCTGCAGAAAACAATGCCCTTGGAAAGGACAATGACCTGGTATGGCACCTTCCGGATGATTTTAAAAGATTTAAGTCACTTACCACCGGACATCATATACTCATGGGGCGAAAGACCCTTGAAAGCTTCCCGAAGCTGCTTCCAAACCGCACACATATCGTCATAACAAGACAACAGGATTATAATCCTGAAGGTTGTATCGTAGTACATTCCCCAGAGGAAGCACTAATAGCCGTAAAGAATGATGACTCCCCCTTTATCATTGGTGGTGGGGAGATCTACAAACTTTTTATGCCGTTATCGGATAAGATTGAACTCACCCGCGTTCACGGTTCTTTTGAAGCGGATGCGTTCTTCCCTGAGATTGATCCGGCACAATGGAAACTGATCGAAAGTGAGTTTCATTCCAAAGACGAACGTCACAATTATGACTTTACCTATGAAACCTACATCCGGATCTGATGGATCTTCCTGAATATATCCTCGATCGGCTTCAGGAAGTGCTTCACACTAACGTTTTATTCTATAAACCACTTCAAGGCGGTGATATAAACGAGGTCTATCTGCTTCATTGCCATGAAGATAAGTATGTGCTAAAACATAACAACCCCGATAAATTCCCGGGCATGTTCAAAGCTGAGGCTGAAGGACTCCAAACATTGTGGCACGCAGGAACCATACGGGTCCCTCAGGTTATTCATCAGGAAGAAGCATTTCTAATACTAGAATATATCCAACCCGGAGAGATCAGAGGCGATTGGGAATCGTTATTCGGCAGGCACCTGGCCGCCCTTCACGAGATCCATAGCAACGCTTTTGGGTTTACCCATGACAATTACATTGGATCACTACCTCAGTCGAATAAACTTCATGTAGATCTTTACACCTTTTACCTTGAAGAAAGACTGTTCCCTCAAATACGCCTGGCGATGGAGAATGGCATCGACCTTGGCCGGCTAGACCGGTTTTTCCTCAACATCAAAGATCTGATTCCAGAAGAACCTCCTTCCCTGATCCATGGAGATCTCTGGTCAGGTAATTATCTTATCGACGAAAATGGCGCGCCCTGTTTGATCGATCCTGCCATCTGTTTTATGAACCGAGAAATGGATATTGCGATGATGCACCTATTCGGTGGATTTAGCGAACGCATTTTCGATGCCTATAATGAAGCGCATCCTCTGATTGAAGAATGGCGGGGAAGAATGGATATTTGGCAATTGTACTACCTACTGATCCATCTGAACATTTTTGGAAGCGGCTATTTATCCCAGGTAAACAGAATTATTGATCGTTACCGTTAAAAGTCTTTATATTCCACCACGTGTTCCTGTGAAACATCCTTCAAAAAAGAACGCAGTAAAACTTCATCTGCATTCGTATAAAATCGAAGTTCCGGAGTGTTTTTAACGGTATTGAGAAGTTCATGTTCTTCTAACACGAATTTGGTTCTCCGTGCCACCGCTGCGCCAGAATCAATGATCGCTACCGATTCCGGCAGGAACTCACGCATACGCTGTATCAGATATGGATAATGGGTACATCCCAGTACCAGATAATCGATATTGGCAGTTACCATTGGACTCAGATACCGATCTAGCAGAGCGGTCATTTCATCACTGTCGATCAGGCCTTTTTCAATTAAAGGCACCAACCCTTCCCCCATCTGTTCTACAACCTTGATTCCCCCGGCATAATTACCCGAAGTCTTTGCAAAGAGATCACTACTGAGCGTTCCTTTAGTAGCCAGAACCCCAACCGCTTTATTTGAAGATTTTAAAGCTGCGGGTTTGATAGCGGGTTCAATCCCTATGAAAGGGACATCATAGGTACGACGAAGATGATCGATCGCGTTTGTTGTGGCGGTGTTACAGGCTACAACAATCATCTTACTACCCATCTCCAGTAATAATTCGGTATTCTTGACACTGAGTTCGACGATTGCTTCTTTCGAACGTTCACCATACGGAGCATTTCGACTATCAGCAAGATAGATAGTCGATTCATAGGGCATCGCCTTATGTATTTCTCTCCAGACAGTAGTTCCACCAACACCGGAATCAAATATGCCAATAGGTTGTTTGTTCATGAGTAGTAAAAATAAAAAAAGCCCACATATAGAATGCGAGCTTTTCGAAAATATTGTGAATACAGATTCTTAGAATCCTAATTCCTTCTTAACATCAGGGGTAAGATCAGGACCATCGGCAAGGATGATTCCTGAGTTCATTGATGCATCAAGAACATATTGATATCCTTTTGCACGTCCAACTTTCTGGATCGCATCATTTACTTTCTTCAATAGTGGCTCGAGTAATTCGATCTTTTTCTTATCGATCTCCTGAGCAGCTACTTGTTGAGCCTGCTGAATGCTTGCCTGCATTTGTTGAATTTCCTGCATTCTCTTTGCGTTCTCCTCCTGAGTCTTTCCTGAAGCTTCGTTCTCATATAACTGAGCTTTAGATTGGAACTCCTGATAAGTAGTCTTGATATCTGATTCGTAGCTTTTACCCAACTTCTCAAGTTCAGCCTGTGCTGCTTTCATTTCCGGCATCTCCTGCATTAACTTATCTACGAAAATATGAGCTACCTTACTTTGTGCACTTGCAAAACTAACCGACCCTACTGCCAATACTACTGCAATTACTAACGTTTTTAAGTGTTTCATGGTTTACTAAATTTCTAATTTGTGTTAAGTGTTATCGTTATTTAATTATTCTCGTTATCAGGTTCATTTTCCTTTTCTTCTTCTTTAGCTTTTCTTTTAGCTTCACGTTCTTCCAGCATCTTTTTACGTCGTTCTTCGTAAGCCTTTTTCCGTTCTTCGATCTCCTTCAACTTGGCCTGTCGTTTTGCTTCCAGCGCGCTTTGCCTGTCGACTTTCTTCTGCTCGTATTCCTCCTCTTTTGCTTTCAGATCCGGATCGATTTCCTCAAAGACCTCGAGGGCAGGATTCGGTTTCCCTTCTCTCTCATTTCGCTTTCTGGTGATATCGATATTACGCAAAATCTGATCACTGATATCATACCGCTTATCTGAATACAACATCACCACATCCGCCGATTTATCAAAGATGAAATCATATTGCTTGGCAGCTGCTAGTTCCTGTACTGCATTGAATACCTGATCCTGGATCGGCTGAACCAGCCTGCTCCTTTGTAAGACCAAGTCTCCCTGCGGACCGAAACGGTCTTGCTGATATTCCAGCATATAGGCTTCAAGCGCATCGATCTCATCCTCGCGTTCACGGATCAGCTCCTTAGTCAACAATACCTTTTCTGCATTGAGTTCATCTCTCATTTGCTGAATGGTGGCTTGCTGCTGTTCGATTTCAGATTTCCATCGCTCCACCTTTTTAGCCAGCAGATCATTTGCCATCCTGTATTCTTCGACGTTCTCCAGGATGTACTCCATATCGACATAGCCTATTCTGACTCCCCGCTGACCAATTACTGTCTGCAGTGCTGTCAAAGCAATCACAATTAAAAGAACTTTTGTTTTCATTGGTCCGGTTTTATCAGGTTTAAGGTTTCAATTCAAACCTTCAGTTAATTTCATGACAATCTTTCTATTGAACTGATTCCACGCTAAATTATTGCCGGCAAAATACGGATATATTCCTTATTTAAAAAAACTTGAAATATTTTATCCGTAAAATGAATATAGAAAATATCATGCCAAAAAATTAAAACTGCTGACCGATGATAAAGTGAGTTTGCCACCCACTCGGATCTTGTTGCCCCGGAACGTTGTCGAATCCGTAACCGAAATCGATTCCCAGTAATCCAAATGCAGGCATGAAGATCCTAAGACCTACACCAGCAGAACGTTTTAACTGGAACGGATTATACTGTTTAAACCCATCATAACTGGCACCACCTTCCATAAAGGACAATGCATAGATTGATGCGGTTGGCTTCAATGTAATCGGGTAACGTAATTCCAATGAGAATTTATTGTAAACGGTCTCTCCATCCCCGCCGGAAAGCGACTGGTTAGGATACCCCCTTAATTGTATATTTTCACGACCATCCAGTGTAAAGTTTCCGAGTCCGTCACCTCCAAGGAAGAAACGTTCGAATGGGATCACACCTCTGTCATTATTATAAGCGCCCAGAAAACCGAATTCGGCATTACTTTTTAGCACCAGTTTATCGATAAGGTTCGTATACCAGGTTCCGCTGAACTTGATCTTATAGAATTCAAGCCATTTGTAACGTTCCTGGTCGATCTTCGCCTGGTCAGGCTGCATCTCGCCGGTACTGTCGGGAGTCTGATATTCCGGATCATCCTCCAATGCCGCATAATCAACATCATTGAACAATGAATATGGCGGTGATAATTTAGCACTGATACTGAACTGTGATCCACCTGTTGGGAATATTGGATTTATCCTGGTATTGTTTCTAGTTAACGCAATGGTATAAGATAAGTTCTGAGAATATCCATCACCGAAAGTAAATAGTCCGGTATAATAATTCTGTAGATCATAATGCTGGTAGCTCAATGCGTGTGACAACTGGAAGCTATCATCCGGCCATTGCAGACGTTTAGCCAAACCAACCGTAATACCCGAGATGGTAAAACGCTGATCTTTATCTGCATCCCCGGTCAGGTAATTATATCGGAACTGAAGTGTTCGAGACAGGGAAACCGAGAATTGCACTGGTTTCTTACCTCCCATCCAAGGTTCGGAGAATGAAAAACTATACGTTTGGAAATAACGACTGGCCTGAAGTCGCAATGACAATCGCTGACCATCACCCATCGGTACCGGTTTATAGGCATCCTTATTAAAGATGTTTCGAATCGAAAAGTTACTGAACGACAGTCCGAGTGTTCCGATGAAACCACCTCCACCGTAACCACCCTGGAGTTCGATCTGAGATGATCCCTTTTCTTCTAAATGGTAAGCGATATCCACTGTACCGGTCTCTGCATTCGGATTTTCAATCTTAGGTTCAATGGTTTCAGGATCGAAAAACCCTAACTGACCTAATTCACGAATAGATCGAACGATACGTTCTTTAGAATATAATTGACCGGGTCTTGTTCTAAGTTCGCGATAAATAACATGGTCATTGGTCTTATCGTTACCCACTACAGAAACGTGATTCAGGTAGGCTTCCTTACCTTCATTGATACGGATCTCAAAATCGATAGTATCGTTTTGTGCCGACACTTCAACTGTATTGATCTGAGAGAAAAGATAACCGTTGTTTTGATACAGGTTTTCAATGGTATTAGCATCCGGATCTGCTTCCGAGATACGTTTCGCCATCAATACACCATTATAAGTCTCCCCTTTTTTGATTCCAAGATACTGATGCAGGAATTCATCGGTATAGGCAGAATTTCCTACGAAATCAATATTACCGAAATAATAGCGATCCCCTTCCTCAACCTTGATATCTATATCGATGGTATTATCAGAATTATTGCTGATCGTATCCTTAAGAATACGTGCATCGCGATAACCATTTTCTTTATACGCATCTATAATAGCGGTAAGATCGGCCTTATAATCTTCAGGGATAAACTTTGACTTTTTCCAGAAACGTCCGAACTGTTTCTCCTTAGTATTTTTCATCGCCCTTTTAAGACGCTTATTGGAAAGCTTCTCATTCCCCTCAAAGGAAATATCTTTCACCTTAACCTTTTCTCCGTTATCAATATTAATAACCATCTTCACCGAGTTAGAATTATCGGCGGTGGTATCAGGAATTGTATTGATATATACTTTAGAGTTCAGGTAACCGTCTTTACGGTACTTATTTTCCAGATATGTCTTGGTATTCGCAAGGAAACCTTCGGTAACCTTTTTACCTTTTTTGACATCTGCTTCTTTTAATACATCCTCAACCTTCTTTTCCTTAATACCATTAACCTTTATATCGGATAAGGTTGGAAGTTCGGTAATCTCGAGCTCGAGCCATATTTTCCCGTCTTCAATTTTAGTTTGATATACATTGATATCACTGAATAATTGAAGCGTCCATAATTTATTGATAACATTACTGATCTCTTCACCTGGGATAGTGATCTCCTGTCCGGGACGCAGGTCGGTGTAGGTAATAACGGTTTGTTCGTTAAAACTTTTCAATCCGGTAACTTCAATACCTCCCAGTATGTATTTTTTTCCTTTGTCAAAAGTAGTTTCCTGAGCAATAGTAGGAGCAGTGAAGAATAATAATAGGATAATTACACCAAAATATCTTTGAAACATGATATTCTTAGTTAAGTTGTTCGCTTGTTTTTCCAAATCTGCGTTCTCGGTTTTGATAGTTTAGTATGGCTTCGATCAAATGATCTTTCCTGAAATCAGGCCAGAGGACATCTGTAAAATATAGCTCCGCGTAGGCGATCTGCCACAGTAAAAAATTACTGATTCTACACTCCCCACTGGTACGTATTAACAGGTCTACATCCGGTAGATCATGCGTGTAAAGATGATTATTTATAATCGTTTCGTCAATATCGTCTGGAGAAATTATATTATTTTTAACTTTAGTAGCAAGCTGTACCACAGCATTTTTTATCTCCTCACGGGACCCGTAACTCAAAGCAAGGGTAACGGTCATATGATCATTATCCTTAGATTTTGCCATAACTTCCATCAGTTCCTGCTGCGCCTGTTCAGGCAAGGCATCCAGATTACCGATGGCATTAAGACGAATATTATTATCCAAAAGAGTTTTAACTTCCTTTTTAAGTGCAGACACCAATAATTTCATAAGGGTATCCACTTCTAATTTAGGTCGGTTCCAGTTCTCAGTAGAAAAAGCGTAGAGAGTCAGATTCTTGACACCAAGCCTGGCTGCGGTCTCAATTGTTTCACGCACGGCCTTAGCCCCGTTTTCGTGACCGAATATGCGAAGTTTTCCTTTTTGCTTGGCCCAGCGGCCATTGCCATCCATTATAACGGCAATATGTTTAGGCAGATTTTCTTTGTTAATCAGATTCTCATTCATCATGCATTAATCAAAACAGCTTTGACATGGCTTTTTCACAAAGGTATACGTTAGAATAATACCTGAGAAAACATACCAGTCATCGCTATAGACATTTCCAAACTCCAACGAGCGGTCATCTCCCGGAGGATTACTTCCATCCAGATTATCACTAAAGGTATATCGGGCGCCGATTTCTCCGGCCAGCACCAGACTAGTACCTATTCTCGTTTTTACCCCTACAGCCATAGGGATTGCAAATGTAGTCTTATTTCCGCTATGTATATCTTCACCATTCATAAAATAAAGGTCTTCCATAAACAATGCGGAAACTCCCCCGTATAAATATGGAGTAGTTGCCTTGTTCAACTCATGAAGATTGAAATCCAGAAAATTGAATTCCATCCCAAGAGAAGTCTCAAGCACTTTGTTGGTAAAACTAAATCCACGTTGCTGACGTGCAGAGCTCGATGCATCAGCATCATTGCCCTGTAGCTTGGAATAGATCACGCTAAACCTATAGGAATAACGTGTACTCACATTCCATTTTCCAACACCTCCAAATGCCAGACTGTTGGGTCTGATAAAATTTTCAGATCCTACATCACCTATAACATTAGACCCTCCAACGAAAGGTCCGACTTCAAGGATTTGTGCATTTACCGAAAAAGCGGTCAGTAGCAGTATGGCAAAAATTACGGGTCTCATACATTTCAAAGTTTGCAAATATATACATTATGATATTTTTAAGAAATATCACACGAATGAATGTGCTCTTAAAACAACAAATATTAAAAAATATTGTCTTACAATCACAATCAGAGTTAATTCCGTCTGTCTTCACCCCATAATAATTTCTTCCTGAGGGTCCTCAGAAAGCTCTCTTCCCGCAACTCCACCATCTGAATATAAAATGGTGCTTTCTCTATGGTGATACGTGTTTCATTGCTCAACGTAGCGATCCTGCTATCGAGAGAAACCAGGAAATTCTCTTCTCTTCCGGAAATACTCAATTCTATCCTGGTCTTATCAGGGATCACTAAAGGTCTCGCATTAAGATTGTGTGGCGCGATCGGCGTCAACACAAAGGCATCGGTACTCGGCGCAATCACAGGTCCGTTACAACTCAATGAATAACCCGTCGAGCCCGTCGGAGTTGCCACAATAAGTCCATCAGCCCAATAGGAAGTCAGATACTCTTCATCGAGCCAGGTCGCTATTGTGATCATACTGGTCGTATTTTTTCTGCTAACGGCAATTTCATTGAGCGCAAAATTAACCTCAGTCTGATCGTCAACAGGTGGATCTGAAGTTATCTGTAACAACGCACGCTTCCGCAACTCGTATTCACCATTGACCACTTCCTGAACTGCTTTACACACGCCCTCCTTCTGAACGGTCGCAAGAAAACCCAGTCTGCCGGTATTGATACCAAGGATCGGAATATTGAGATCCCTTACAAAGAGTACTGAACGAAGGATGGTTCCGTCGCCACCGACACTAAACATCATGTCGTAGGATGCATCCAGATCGTTAAAGGAAGAGAACATCGCATATTCTTTGGTAATTCCGGCAAATTTCCGGATCTGCTCGTAATACCCTGCCTCTACAACTATGTTAACGTCATTTTCTTCAAGGGCATTCAGCAGGACCTGAATAAAATCTCCTGCATCTTCCTGATAATACTGACCGTAAACACCTATTTTCACTGTAATGGGTTTTTCTTAAATACTAAAAATCCGGCTGTACAGCATAAATCATGCATCACACTGCAACCGGAACCTTGTCAAAAATACAGTTATTTTTAAATATTAAGGTATCTACTCAGGTATTCTGACCTTCTTTTCAGACTTTCCACATAAGAATCATCCTCATTACCCGAAACGATGTTGTAACCATATCGCCGAAAGGTCTGTAGAATATTATTCAACCCGACATTACCGACTTTAAGAGTGATCTGCGTCAAATCTTCCTGCGCATCAGAAACGAATGCACCCAGCAATTTCCCGTCGTTACTTTCAACGATCTGAGAGATCTCACTAAAAGTATAATCCTGAGTACCCTTTTCTACGATCAGAATACCACCGGGTTCATTCAGGAACGGTGTTTCTTTAAAAAGGCCGATCACATCGATAAGCTCATAATATCCAAGATAATTATCATCCTCATCCAGAACCGGCATTACATTAGCATTGTTTCGGGCAAATGCCTCCAAAACATCGAGCCAACTGGTATTCTTCTTAACGAAAAACACATCCAGCATATACATATAATCGGAAATCTTCTTGTCGGTTTCAAATCCTTCAAGATCTTCCTCCGAAATATTACCTAATAATTTATGGTCTTCAACAACAGGGAAGTGAGTGAATGTACAATCCGCGAACATCCCCTCTACCATTCTAACCGGATAATTGGTCAACAATGGCAATATATCATTATTTATGTACGATTGCAGGTTCATAGCATTGAATTATAGCCCAAATTAATCATTTTATGCCACAATAAATAGTCTGCGCTTCGTATTTTTGCTTACAAATACTCAGAAAATAAATATAATGACCAAGCTCAGTGTTAACATCAATAAAATAGCCACCCTGAGAAATGCCAGAGGAGGAAATATTCCCGACTTGCTAAAAGCTGCAAAAGACATTCAGGATTTTGGAGCAGAAGGCATTACTATCCATCCGAGACCCGACGAAAGACATATCAGATACCAGGATGCACGCGATCTCAAATCGGTCGTATACACAGAATATAATATAGAGGGAAATCCGGTGAAAAAATTCATCGACCTGGTTCTGGAAGTACAGCCTACACAGGTTACACTGGTACCGGATGCAGAAGACGCCCTCACTTCAGATGCTGGCTGGAACACTATCAAACATATGGATTTCCTGAAAGAAGTTATCGCTGAATTTCATTCAAACGGAATTCGCACGTCTATATTTATCGACCCGGTAACCGACATGATCGAAGCTGCAGTTAAAACCGGCACCGACAGGATCGAACTCTATACAGAAAGCTATGCCCGGGACTACCTAAACGGAAATATGGAAGGCATTCGTGTTTATGCAGATGCTGCCCATTTGGCGGGCAAGCTCGGACTCGGTGTGAATGCAGGACATGATCTCAGCCTGGATAACCTGAAATATTTTAATGACAGCATCCCTGAACTTATGGAAGTTTCCATCGGCCACGCGCTTATTTCTGAATCGCTTTACCTGGGCCTTGAAAATGTAATACAAATGTACCTGGCCCGACTACAGTAATCATGAAACAACTCTATTCTAAAATTACGGGCAAAGGACGACCTTTATTAATTCTTCATGGTTTTCTGGGCATGTCTGACAACTGGAAAACTCTTGGAAGTCAATATGCAGAAGCAGGCTTTGAGGTACACCTCATAGACCAGCGAAATCACGGCAGAAGCTTCCATAGCGAAAACTTCTCCTACGAATACATGGTTGAGGATCTACACAACTATATGGTATCGCATAAACTGGACAAGGCTTTTCTCCTCGGTCATTCAATGGGCGGGAAGACCGTAATGAAATTTGCCTGCACCTATCCCGACATGGTGGAAGCCCTGCTTGTCGCAGATATCGCTCCGAAATCTTATGCACCACACCACCAACAAATTCTCGACGGCCTTACCGCACTTGATTTCAGCAGGATAAATTCCCGAAATGATGCCGACGATATGCTGTCACAATATATAAATGAACCCGGAATCAGAATGTTCCTCCTAAAGAATCTTTACCGTAAGGATAAGGACGCCTACGGACTTCGCATCAATCTGGAGGTTCTAAAAGACAAACAGACCGAGATCGGCGAACCCCTAGAACCCGGAGACCACTATCCCGGACCTGTTCTTTTCCTCAAAGGCGCAAAATCCGGTTACATCAAAGACGAAGACAAATCTTTAATACTGGAACACTTTCCAAAAGCTGAAATTCAAATCATTAGCAAAGCCGGACATTGGCTGCACGCTGAAAATCCGAAGGAGTTTTTTGCTAAATCCGTAAAATTCCTTACTGAATAATGTTAATTTTTGCGTATCTGTTAAAAATAATGTAACGTTTGAGTTGTGGAAAATTTAATTTATTGTAATTTTTGCCACCATAACTTATAGCATTAATCTTTTAACATGAAGAAAATTTACATATCGGCAATTTTTATGCTGGTAGCCGTTTTAGCACATGCCGGAGGGTTTAGGGTAGCACTCCAGGGGCAGAAACAGTTGGCTATGGGACATACAGGTGTGGCTGTTGTGAACAGTCCTGAAGTCGCCTTCTTTAATCCCGCAGGGATGAGTTTCCTCAACAAAAAATTCAGTGTGAGTATTGGAACGAATTTAATATTCTCCAATATCAGTTTTCAGAATGAACAATACGGTTGGTACGAGGAAGCCAATAATCCTGTCGTAACACCTTTTAGTGTATACGCAACTTATCAGCTCAACGAATGGGCAACCGTGGGAATCGCCGTTTATACTCCTTACGGCTCGAGTGTTGAATATGACAAGAACTGGGCTGGCTCTCACCTGGTGAATGATATCAGCCTGAAAGCTATTTTCTTTCAACCAACGCTTTCTATCAAATTCAACGATCGCTTCAGTATTGGCGGTGGACCTATCTACGCCAACGGAAGTGTAAACTTCAACCGTAATCTCGACAGAGCAACGACTAATACCGAAGGTGAACGTCTTAACGTAACCATCGACCAAACCGGTATCAGTGCCTGGGGTTACACATTGGGCATGATGTTCAAGCCAACGACCAATATCACTTTGGGAGCGAACTACCGATCTAAAATCGCTATGAAAGCCGAAGGCGGGGAAGCAGATTTCCAAAACATCCCTTCTAACCTTCAAGGGCAATTCAGTGATGGCACTTTTGACGCAGAGCTCCCATTACCGGCAGAGCTAACTGTAGGAGCATCATATGAGATCGCCGATAAATGGCTTATCGCATTTGACTATAACCGAGTTTTCTGGGATGCCTATAAAGCTCTTGATGTAAAGTTCAGCAATGGACTTGAATCGATCAACCCCAGAAACTATAAAAATTCATCCGTTTACCGTTTCGGACTCCAATACAAAGCGAATGAACGTTTTGTGTTGAGAGGAGGATATTATTTCGATGAATCACCTGTTCAGGCAGGATATTTCGCTCCGGAAACACCTCGTAATGACTCGAACAACTTTACCTGCGGATTCAGCTTTAATATCAGCGAGCGATTTGCCATAGATGCTTCCTTCCTATATGTACATTTTGATGAGATCGATGCTTCTTATGACTACTACCAGGAAAATGGATCTAATGTACCTTTCGGAGGAACCTATAAGAACAATGCTTTTATTCCGGGTATTGGAGTTACCTACGGATTCTAATCTAAACTGAGCTAAGACAATGAAAAAAATATTATACTTTTCCTTAATTGCGGCTGCATTTGCGGGTTGTCAACCCGAGTTTAATGACGCAGTCAATGAAACCGGCTTTTACGATAACGGCGAAGCAGATTTCAGCACTTATGTTTCCGTTGGAAACTCCCTGACCGCCGGGTATACCGATGGAGCGGTTTTCAGATTCGGGCAGACCAATTCGTTCCCGAATATTATGGCAACTCAATTCGCACATGCAGGTGGAGGCGAATTCACCCAACCTCTTGTCGACGATAATATCGGCGGACTTCTTGCCGGAGGACAACAAATCGCAGATGCAAGACGCGTTATTCAGTATAGTGCCGACGGATCTCCAACCCCGGTAATTCTCGATGGAACACCAACAACCGATATCACAAATATCGTTGCAGGACCTTATAATAATATGGGAGTACCCGGAGCAAAAAGTTATCACTTATTAGTGAACGGATATGGAAATATCGGCAACTTCCCGGCTGCTGCCAACCCCTATTATATCAGAATGGCAAGCACACCGGATGCATCCGTAATTCAGGATGCAGTAGCGATGAATCCAACCTTCTTTACATTATTCATCGGTAGCAACGACATTCTTGGATATGCCACTTCTGGAGGTACTGGAATCGATCAGACCGGCAATCAGAATGTTGCTTCTTATGGTTCGAATGATATCACCGATCCAACTGTATTCGCAGGAGTATACAACCAGCTTCTTCAGGCACTAACCGCTAATGGCGCCAAAGGTGCTGTTGCAAGTCTTCCGGAAGTAAAAGCAGTTCCTTTTTTAACAACAGTACCCTACAATGCAATACCATTGGATGCCGCGACCGCTGCATACCTTAATCAGTCATATGCACAATATAATGGAGCTATACAACAGTTCCGTTTATTGAATGCGATCACCGAAGAGGAAGCTGCACAAAGAACGATAAGCTTCAGTGCGGGACAAAATGCAGTGGTGATCATGGACGAAGATCTGACCGATCTAAGCGCATACTCTGTTCCAAACCTAAGACAAGCCACCGCTGCAGATTTCATCCCACTACCTGTATCCTCGGTACTGGGGACCCTTGCTGATCCGAATGACCCTACCTCAGTGATCGGAGTTGGAGTTCCATTAAACGATGGACAAGTATTGACAGAAACAGAAGCGATCACTGTTGATAATGCACGCATGGCATATAATGCAACTATCGAAGCACTGGCTTCAAACTACGACCTGGCATTTGTAGATATCTATGACCTGATCACACAATTGTCGACTACCGGAGTTCAATATGATGGCGGGACTTTAACCAGTACATACGCAACCGGAGGGGCATTTTCACTGGATGGAGTACACCCTACTGCACGCGGATATGCGGTGGTAGCAAACACTTTCATCCATGCGATCAATGACAAATACGGATCAAGCGTTCCTGACGTAAATCCGGGAACCTATCCAACCCTTTATGTAGAATAAGACAGCGTTCATATACTGTTACAAACGCCTTCGTAATGAAGGCGTTTTTTTATATCTTTAATTCACTAAAAAACAGAATATTATGAAGCTAATTTTAAAAGTACTTCTCAGTGCACTTGCCGTTATCATCCTGGAAAAGATACTTCCGGGTATCAGTGTCGATAAATTCTCCACAGCGATCATCATCGCGATTGTTCTTGCGATCCTTAACCTGATCGTTAAGCCAATTCTGGTAATCCTGACCCTTCCGGTAACGATCATTACGCTCGGACTCTTTCTTCTCGTCATCAATGCGATACTGATCCTTTTTGCCGACGGACTTATCGATGGATTCGACGTGAGCAATTTCTGGTGGGCTATAATATTCAGTGTGCTGTTTTCCATCTTACAATCGATACTTTATTCGCTGATCAAGGAAGACAAATAAGAACTCCTTTATGTACGGAAAGCTCTAATACCTAATATTTAACACATAACTTTCTTTCAAAAGCCGTAATTTTGTTTGTGGTAAACCGCGCTGCACCATTACTTTCCTGAACGAAATATTAAAATTTTAATAAATTGTTTTACAGCTTATTAAAAACTTGGCTAGCGATTTAAAATGTCTTATTTTTGCAAGCCGAATTTAAGGGGCAATAATATTTTATATAATGGATATTACTAGAGAGCAAATTGACAAATTAAATGCAATTGTAAAAGTTGCTATCACAAAAGAAGATTACAGTGACAGGGTAGATAAGATCCTGACCGACTACCGTAAGAATGCGAACATTCCCGGTTTCAGAAAAGGACATGTACCTATGGGGCTTGTTAAAAAGCAATATGGAAAAGCCGTATTGGTTGACGAAGTGAACAAGCTTTTACAAGATTCCCTTAACAAGTACCTTGTAGAGGAAAAACTTGATGTACTTGGGAATCCGCTTCCAAAAGCTCAGGATGATCTTGACTGGGAAGCAGAAAACTTTTCATTTGAATTCGAACTCGGTCTTGCTCCTGAGTTCGATGTAGACCTCAACACGAAGAAGCCGATTACACATTATCATATTACCGCTGACGATAAAATGATCGATGAGCAGGTTGATCGTATCGCCAAGCAATACGGAAAGCTTATTTCTCAGGAGGAAGTAACGGAGGACAGCGAAATCACCGGTACTTTTAAAAATGAGGAGAGAGAACTTGAAAACCGTGTTACTTTAACCCTTGATAAAATCAAAGGAAAACGCAACAACGGTAAATTCCTCGGATCTAAAGTTGGAGACACCCTTGAGCTTAAGACCAAAGGCCTTTGCGAAGATGATCATGATCTGATGTCTTTTGTAAAAGCTTCTCATGACGAGGCACATGACCTTGACATCGAAGTTACTTTTACCATCGAAGAGATCAACAAGAGAGAAGCTGCCGAATTGAATCAGGAATTCTTCGACAAGTTATTCGGTAAGGACGCTGTTACTTCTGAAGAAGAAATGCGTACAAAGATCAAAGAGGATGCTGAAAAGCAATTCGAGCAACAATCGGATCAGAAGTTACTGAACGACATCACAGAACATTTGGTTGACAACACCCAGTTTGACCTTCCTGCTGAGTTCCTTAAAAAATGGATCCAGGCTACAGGAGAAGAATTACTGACTGATGACCAGGCTTCTGAAGAATATGAAAAATCAGAAAAAGGTCTTCGCTACCAATTGATCGAAGGAAAGATCATCAAGAACAACGATCTTCAGGTAACTTATGAGAACCTGAAGGATTTTGCAAAAGATTACGTTCGTTCTCAAATGGCACAATTCGGTCAAACCAACCCTGAGGAATCTGTACTTGAGGATATCGCCGGAAGAGTACTTTCAAATCAGGAAGAAGCGAGACGACTTTCCGAGCAGTTAATGAGTCAGAAACTGATCCAACTGTACAAGGAAAAAGCGAATCTGAAGACTAAGGAAGTTACCTACGAAAACTTTGTGAAAGAAGTATATGGTTAATTCCTGTAAAAAATAAATAAGTATATTTAAGGCGTTAGAACGTTAGGTTCAACGCCTTTTTACATACTAATTTATCTAGACAACTTATCCATATGAACATAGAAAAAGAATTCAAGGCATTTGCCACCGGACATCAGGGTATAAACAGCATGTACTACGACAAGATCGTAAGTGCTATGACCCCTGTTGGCCTGACACCAAATATCATCGAAGAGAGACAGATGAACGCGGTTGCAATGGATGTATTTTCGCGCTTAATGATGGACAGGATCATCTTTATGGGAACTGCCATCAATGATCAGGTTGCGAACATCATTCAGGCACAACTGCTTTTCCTGGAGAGCACCGATTCTTCCAAGGATATTCAGATCTATATCAACTCTCCCGGAGGTAGCGTTTATGCCGGGCTCGGTATATATGACACCATGCAATACATCAAACCGGATGTAGCTACTATCTGTACAGGTATGGCTGCTTCCATGGGCGCTGTATTACTTTGTGCAGGAGAGAAAGGAAAACGATCTGCGCTACCCCATGCCAGAGTGATGATCCATCAACCTCTGGGAGGAGCTCAGGGACAAGCAAGTGATATCGAAATCACTGCTCGCGAGATCCTGAAACTCAAAGATGAACTTTATCAGATCATATCCCGTCACAGCGGTCAGTCAATGAAGAAGGTTACCGAAGATAGTGACCGTGATTTCTGGATGAAAGCTAAAGAAGCAAAGGAATACGGAATGATCGACGAAGTATTGGAAAGAAACCCATAATCCCGGGAATTCTGGATTACGCCGATTTAAAGCGTATGAATTTTCCCCCTTAACAGAATTCATATAACTTGTGGATTCACAACTGAATAAAGATGGCGAAAGAAGATTTAGAATGTTCGTTTTGCGGTAGAAAAAAACCGGAGACCAACCTCCTGATCGCAGGACTGGATGCACACATCTGTGACCGTTGTATTGAACAGGCTCACGGAATTGTGCTCGAAGAAACTCACCAGTCTAAGAAGAGTGAACTTTCCTCTGAACTCACCCTGCGTAAACCGGTTGAGATCAAAAAGTTCCTGGACCAATTCATCATTGGTCAGAATGCGACTAAAAAGGTGCTTTCCGTTGCGGTTTATAACCACTACAAACGACTGCTGCAACCACCGACAAAAGATGATGTTGAAATTCAGAAGAGTAATATTATAATGGTGGGTCAAACCGGTACCGGTAAGACTCTTATGGCCAAGACCATCGCCAAAATGCTGAACGTACCCCTTGCGATTGTAGACGCTACAGTACTTACCGAAGCAGGATATGTTGGTGAAGATGTGGAGAGCATCCTTACCCGTCTGTTGCAGGCCGCCGATTATAATCTGGAGAAAGCTGAACGCGGAATCGTATTTATCGATGAGATTGATAAGATCGCGCGTAAAAGCGATAACCCATCTATTACCCGAGATGTATCCGGTGAAGGTGTACAGCAGGCTCTATTAAAACTTCTGGAAGGAACTACCGTAAACGTTCCGCCAAAAGGTGGAAGAAAACACCCTGACCAGAAATTTATCGAAGTAAATACCGAAAACATCCTTTTCATCGCAGGAGGTGCCTTTGACGGTATCGAAAGAAATATTTCCAAAAGACTCAATATGCAGGCAGTCGGGTATAGTGCCCAACGTCAGGATGAAGTTCTTGATAAAGACAATCTGTTGCAATATATCATTCCAAAAGACCTTAAGGATTTTGGACTGATTCCTGAGATCATCGGTCGTTTGCCGGTACTCACCCACATGGATCCTCTTGATGCTAAAACACTTCGGGCTATTCTTACCGAACCGAAGAATGCGATCATCAAGCAGTATAACAAGCTTTTCCATATGGATGATATCAAATTCGAGATCACAGATGATGCATTGGATTATATCGTGGAAAAGGCCATCGAATATAATCTTGGTGCCCGCGGACTCCGTTCGCTTTGTGAGACCATCCTTACGGACGCTATGTTCGAAATGCCTAGCTCTAAAGACAACAACCTTATCGTTGACAGAGAATATGCAGAGGAAAAACTCACTAAATTGAAGATCAAAAAATTAAAGGCCGTTTCCTAATAATGGACATACCTTAGAAAAAAGCCCTGGGAATCATACCAGGGCTTTTTTTTGTTTATGTAATACGAGTTAATCACGCAACACAGGATTCTCCGATATTCGACATTATAGTCAAACAACGTCTATAGCTACGACATATCCTTCATACGACCTTACATTGAATACGGTATTATCTTCAAAGATCAAATATTGACCCTTCACCCCCTTGAGCACTCCTTCATAATGGGGTGTTTTGTCTAAATTGAGTGTTTTAGGCTTTACAGGATACTGATGCACCGGGTAAACGATATTCGTCTCTTCCCGGTTTCCCAGAAAATAAGGTAGGGTCTCTTCAGGAATGAATGCTCTTAATTCTTCACGTTTACTGATCAGGTCTTCATCCTGAATCTCATTTTTAAGCATGGTTCTCCAATTGGTTTTATCGGAGATATGATCTTTCAAAGCAACTTCAGTAATTCCGGCCAGGTAACGATTAGGAACTTCAACGATCTCTATCGCTTCGTGCGCACCCTGATCGATCCACCGGGTCGGCACCTGATTTTTACGGGTTACCCCTACCTTTATACTACTTGAGTTGGCAAGATAGACGATATGCGGTTGTAACTGAACCTTTTTTTCGAATTCAAGATCACGATCTTCTTCGTCGAGATGAGCTTTCGAAAGTTCAGGTTTCATTATCCAGTCTGCAGCCTGAGGAATCTCAAAGAAACAATTTCTGCAAAAACCCTGACGATATATCGGTTTGTCCAGATGACAATTAAGGCATTCGTGCCGTACGAAGTTGATCGTAATTTTCTTATCTAAAAGTTGATTTATATGGATAAAATCATTTTTAAAAACAAGGAAGTAATTAACCGGCTTCGTGAATTCCGTTTGCATTTTTGTCAACACACCTTCGTACATGGATAAAGTTTTATATTTTTATCAAATATAATTCAAAATTAATGGCAATCCCACTATTTCATTCCGTTGCCTCCTGGTTATTGAAGAAACGTTTTCACCAGATGGAACTCTTCATGAAATACCCGGAAGAGGTACAAATGGAGGTACTCAATCAACTACTGACAGTATCTCAGGATACGGAATTGGGGAGACAATTTGATTTTAAAACACTCAACCGGTACGAAAGTTTCTCCGAACGCCTTCCGATCAGCAGATATGAAGATATCGAACCTATGATCGAACGATGTCGCCGAGGGGAAAACAACATCTTCTGGCCTACTCCGATCCGCTGGTTCGCAAAGAGCAGTGGAACGACCAATGCCAAAAGCAAGTTCATTCCCGTGAGTACCGAATCGCTGGAAGACTGTCATTTTAAAGCAGGGAAAGATATGCTCTCATTGTACTTTAACAATAATGAAGACTCCAAACTTTTTAATGGTAAAAGTCTTCGTTTAGGAGGAAGCAAAGAGCTCTATCAGGACAATCAGACATTCTTTGGTGATCTTTCAGCGATCATCATAGACAACCTTCCCTTTTGGGCCGAAATGAGCAGCACACCGAGCAATAAGGTGTCACTGATGAGCGAATGGGAAACCAAGCTGGAAGCCATTGTTCAGGAAACGATACGCGAAGATGTGACCAGTCTTGCAGGAGTTCCTTCCTGGATGCTGGTTCTTTTAAATAAGGTGTTAGAAGTGACCGGCAAAAACAATCTTTTCGATATTTGGGAAAACCTGGAGGTCTACTTTCATGGAGGAGTAAGTTTCAACCCTTACAGAGAACAATATGAAAAGTTACTCCCCAGAAAGAATTTTAAATATTACGAGATCTACAATGCCAGTGAAGGCTTCTTTGCTATCCAGGATCGCAATAATTCGGATGAACTGTTACTGATGCTGGATTATGGCATCTTCTATGAATTCATACCGATGAGCACCTACAACACACCTCAACAGCGCATCATTCCGCTTTGGGAAGTGGAACAAGGCAAGAACTACGCTATGCTGATCACGACTAATGCCGGTTTATGGCGTTATCTCATAGGAGATACAGTTCGTTTTACATCGGTTAATCCTTATCGCATCAAGGTAACCGGAAGAACGAAACACCATATCAATGTTTTTGGGGAAGAGCTTATCATAGAGAATGCTGAAGAAGCCCTTAAACATGCCTGTAGTGAAACCTGTGCTGAGATTATCGATTATACGGCAGCTCCGGTCTTCATGAGAGGAAAGGAGAAAGGCGCACACGAATGGCTTATCGAATTCCGTAAAATGCCCGACAGCATCGATCATTTTGCACGAGCCCTTGATGAGAGTTTAAAGTCTCTGAATTCAGATTACGAAGCCAAAAGATATTTGAACATGACCCTCAACCATCCGGTTCTCAATGTTGCCAGAAAAAACCTGTTCTACGATTGGCTGAAGCTGAACGATAAACTGGGAGGACAACATAAAGTGCCCAGGCTATCCAACAACCGCATCTATCTGGAAGAACTGCTTCAGATGAACGGAACACTCATCAATTAGATTACATAATCTTAAGTCTGCTGTGCGCAAGCAGCCTAAAATATTTTAACAGTCAATTACGCTCCTTACCGTATTATCTCTTCTACGTATAATCAACTCAGTAGTGTACCATTCTAAAAATTTGCTATCTTTAAATCGGAGCATCGGTGATGCTCCATTATATTTATAAGCATACTAATTAGGAAAATATGTCACAGGAAGCTCTTTTCAATGCGATTCGAAATGAAGATAAGGAACAATTAAGGACTATTCTGAAATCAGAACCGGGACTAATCAATGCAACTGATCCAAGAGGCTCCACTCCTTTATTGCTGACCACATATTACGGATTAGAGGATATGGCGGCGATTCTTATCGGGGAAGGTGCCGATGTAGATGCCAGAGATCCTTCCGGAAACACACCTTTGATGGGCGTATGCTTTAAAGGATTTACCGGAATTGCATCGCTTCTACTGGAACATGGAGCTGACCCAAATGCTATTAACGGAAACCATGGAACCGCGCTCATCTATGCGGCAACCTTTGCTAAACCGGAGATCGTAAAACTTCTCCTGGAAAAAGGCGCGGATAAAACTGCTAAAGACAATCGCGGTTACACGGCTCTAGATCATGCAAAGATGCAGGATGCTAAAGAGGTTATCAGCCTGCTCGAAGCGTAAAGCCCCGGATCTTTTATCATCGATCCCCTGTATGGTACAATAACAGCCCGTCAATAGGCCTTCTTATAAAATTACCACAGGTCATACCATATTCATCTCTGAGCACTTCAATAATGGCTTTACGGGCGTAATATGCAATAGAACCCACGAAATGAACCGGCACCTGCTCCGCTTCTTTGGCAAATAAGTGAAGATGTGTATCTGCAAAGGAACGGATTGAATCCTTGAGAATTCCCTGCAGGAATTCATCCTCCGGATGTTCAAATATAAACCGGGCATAGGTTGCCAGAAAAGCATTAGGATGTGACTTTTTATACAGCCGTTTTTTCACTTTACCGGGATCGACATCATAGGCCAATTCAAAAGCGTCGGCCAGATACTGCGGCATTTGTTTAAAATAATAGGCACGCAACAGCCGTTTTCCCAGATTATTTCCACTGGCATCATCCATTAGGGTATAGCCCATGGAAGGCATTCTGGTCTCGATGTTCTTTCCATCGAAATAACAACAATTAGAACCGGTTCCCAAAATCGAAACAATACCGGGACTGGTCGTACAGCTATAAACAGCGGCATCCAGATCTTCACGTACCCTGATAACTTCTGCATTTTCAAAAAAGTTATCAAAGACTTTTTTCAATACATTCTGATATTTTTCGAGTCCGCAACCCGCTCCATAAAAATAAACCTGACCGATCAGGTTTTTGTATTCCATCAAAAGCGGAGCCCCGGAAAGTATTTCCAGGGCCATTTTTTTTGTTACAAGTGAGGGATTTATACCAGTTGTTCTACATTTCTGAATATCATTACCGTCTTCACCGGTAATGATCCAGTCACACTTGGTAGACCCGCCGTCTGCAATAAGGATCATAAATTTTTTTTAGTAAAAATAGCGTTTAAATGCTTCGATCGCTGCATAATCTGCTAATCCAAGCTTATGATATCTCGATGCGGTCTCTTTATTCCTTTCTTCAGCTCTGACCCAGAACTCTCTGGAGTCATCACCCTGAAACATCACACCGTCTTTTTGCGACTGATGGAAGAATATAGCTCTTCGCTTACGCAAAACCTGATCCGGGCTCATCGGTACCGCCATTTCGATCTCATGCATATCCCATTCATGCCATGCACCGCGATACAGCCAAACCCAGCAATCTTTCATAAAATCTTCATGCTTTAAAATTTCAAGGGCTTTAAAAAGGGCATCAAGACAAACCTTATGGGTTCCATGCGGATCTGCCAGATCTCCGGCAGCATAGATCTGGTGTGGTTTGATCTCTCTAATCACGTCACACATAATAGCGACATCATCATCACTTAACGGACGTTTCTTGATGGCACCGGTCTCATAGAATGGCAGATTAAGAAAATGTGCCTGAGAATCAGGAATCCCTACATAGCGGGTTGCACCCAGCGATTCCTTTTGACGGATGAGTCCTTTCAATTGCCTTACTTCGGGAGCATCGATATTGAACTCTTCGTTATTTCTGATATGATGAATGATCTTTTTATACAATTGATCTTCGGGATCCAAAGCAGCTGCTACTTCTGCAAACTTCATCGCTTCATGGTTGGATACCGCAATATTTCCTGAGGTCTGATAAGCGATATGTACTTCATGTCCCTGCTCCACCAGTCGATCGAACGTACCTCCCATTGAGATCACATCATCATCAGGGTGCGGACTAAAAATTATCACACGTTTTTTAGCCGGGTTGGATCTTTCCGGACGTTTGGTATCATCGGAATCAGGTTTCCCTCCGGGCCAACCGGTAATGGTATGCTGCAATACATTGAACATTTTGATGTTCAGATCATAAGAAGACCCTTCCAGCGTAAGCAGACTTTCCATTCCGTTATCATTATAATCCTTATCGGTAAGTCTTAGAATCGATTTTCCGGTATGATTACAAAGCCATACCACCGATTTTCTGGTAAGCTCTGAAGTCCATTCACAAGGTCCTACCAACCATGGAGTTTTGATTCGTGTCAATTCGGAAGCAGCACCTGAATCCATCACGAAAGTAGTATTATGATGTTCCTGCAAATACGTTGCCGGTACTTTTGAAGAAATTTCACCTTCAACCGCTTCCTTAACGATCTCGGCCTTATTCTGACCCCAGGCGAGTAAGACCACTCGTTTAGCATCCATAACCGTTCTGATTCCCATCGTGATCGCCTTCTTTGGTACATTTTCCAACCCGAGGAAAGCCGTGGATGCATCACTACGGGTCAGATGGTCCAGTGTTATCAGACGAGTTCTGGAGTTATAATGGGATCCCGGTTCATTAAAACCGATATGTCCCGTACGACCGATTCCCAATAATTGAAAATCGAGTCCGCCGAAACTCTTTATTTTCTTTTCATAGTTTACACAGAAATCCAGGATATCATCAGGATCAAGATCACCCTTGGGAATATTGATGTTTTTTTCGGGGATATCGATATGATTGAATAGATATTCATGCATGAAGTAATAATAACTCTGTGCATTCTGTTTAGTCATCGGATAGTATTCATCCAGATTAAAGGTCACGACATTCTTAAAGCTCAACCCCTCTTCCTTATGGAGGCGGATCAATTCTTCATAGACCTTGATCGGAGAAGAACCTGTCGCAAGTCCGAGCACGCAGGTTTCGTTTCTGGCCTGTTTACTACGGATAAGATCGCCTATTTCCCGGGCGACAATTGCGGATGCATTATCGGAATCGTCGTAAACTACATTATGAATCTTTTCAAAACGGGTATTTTCGTAGATCCCGGCTTCCTTGTAGCTAATATCGGTCAGGTTACACAATTGTTCTTCTGCAATCATGATATTGTTATTTAATTGATTAATCTATGTTTATGATTTCACACGATCTCTCAATTGTTGCGCGGGTTTGAAAACCGAGAATAAGTTAAGAATTTTTCGCCGATTCCCGTGTATTCTATACGATTTAGGTTTAAAAAAAGCAAAGGCAGTTCACCTTTGCTTTCTCTATAGGACTATTAATTCCTCACCTCAACAATCAATTTTTCAATGTAAAATACTATGGCGTTACTTATTGCTAATTTGCAAATTTCAGCAGGGTATATTTAATTATTTCGACTAATAACATCGCTAAAAAGCTTAATAACGAAAAAGGAGAGGGTTGTCCCTCTCCTTTTATTAAACTAACTAGAAAACAAAATCAAATTATGGTAAAATCTGACTTCATTAATTATTTGGCCCACCATAATTTAGTAGCCTGAGTATCCGCTCCCTGAGCACTCACGGCATCTGCATAGTTGGCGCCATTTCCTGTCTGAACACTGGTTCCATAGCGCATACGTTGTGGGTATGCACCATTAAGAGTACCTGGTTCAAAGATCATATTATCAGAAACTCCTGCAGCCAGATTCGAAGGATATCCTGTATCCCGAACCACCGCCCAAGCTTCAAAACCATCGGTATAATCTGCAAGCCATCTCTGAATGGCGATCTTCTCGAGTTTCTCATCGGTAGATCCTGCAGTAATATCAGCAAGAGCAGCGCTTGCGATATAAGTGTCGATATCTCCTTGTCCGATCTCCCAAACCTTCATCGCTTCGGCGATACCTTTTTCCATCATCTCCTGTGCATTATCAGCACCTAACCCCATAACGGCAGCCTCTGCTCTCAGGAAATAGGCCTCCGCACTGGTCATTACGATCTCTTCGTACATAGGACCTGCGAGTTTTGCCTGAGTAACCTTATCGTTCGGAGTACTGAACATGGAAAAGTTCGCGTAAGACATAGTTTGAGAATTCAATCGGGTTGGCTGTCCGATATATTGTCCCGGATCAAGGACTATAGTCACCTCATCAGCAGTACCGGAAGTACTATAACTTGCTCCCTGTTCATCCAGCGTGTTGAGAATAAAGTCAACGCGAGCCTGAAAATTATCAGCCGCCTCTCCGGATGCAGGCTTCGTATAGGTAATAGTTCCTCCATCAGCAGGTTTCGCATAGGCTGCAAGACGAGGATCGTTATTATCTCTCAGATAATTGATAAGCGTTTCACCCATGGTCCATTTCGAACCAAGTCCGCCGAAATTATGCCAAACATCACCATAACAAGCACTGGTCCATTGAGATATCTCAGTATCCTTATCCATCAGGACACTTCCGGTTGACTCATCCAGCAAGTCACCAGCAAGTGCTTCGGAAATAGCCGTAGCTGCGAATCCTGCATCTGAAGCTCCGTAAGCTCTCAATCCCATTCTGAGTTTCAACGTATTCGCCAAACGTTTCCATTTCTGAAGATCTCCTCCACAATACACATCATTCTCACCGATATCATCGATACCTCCACCGGTTCTTTCTGTATCGCCAATGATCTGCATTGCCTGATCGAGGTTTGCGATCACACTGGTGTAAATATCCTTTTGGGAATCGAATTTAGGTGTTACAATGCCTTCAACTCCAGCTTCACTAAATGGCACCATCCCGAATACATCGGTATACATCTGGTAATACAGTGATTTGGTAATTAATCCAACTGCATACATATACTGGTTTTCAAACTCCCCACCAACATCCGTTAGCGTAAGGAAGTTATCGATCTTACCGAAAGCTCCGGCAAGCCAATCCCAGGTTGCATCGGTATAGGCAGCATCATATGAATATCCGAGTCCGTCACTCCACCAGGAACCATGATGTCCAAAAGTAAAGTGTCCGGCATATCTGTCTGAATGTATCAGTTGTGCTCTCCAATACGGATATCGGTCAGGTCCGAACAGCAGGAACTGTGGTTCCGTAAGGAAGTATTTTGCACTGACCTCCTCCGGTAAGAATCCGTTCGGGTCCTGGTTGATATCGTCGAATCCGGAGGTACAGGCTACCAGTCCGAAAAACGCGAGTGTTCCTAATTTATATAGCTGTCTTTTCATACTTTTTTAGAATTTAAGATTAAGGTTGAACCCGAGACTTCTTGTAGTAGGAAGGTTATTATATAACACCCCTTGTGCGAAGTTACTGGTCGAATAACTCGACTCAGGATCGAAATTATCGATCTCTTTGTAGAAGAAGAACAGGTTTCTTCCGATAAGACTGATAGAAGCACTGTTTATAAAAGTATTATCCAACAGTTTAGAAGGGAAATTATACGTAAGCGCCACCTCTCTCATTCTCACATTGGTCTGATCATATACGTAGTTGGAAGAGATTCCACTTACCGACCCCCAATATTGCTGAGCGGTGATATTGCTGGTATTTGCAACATATCCTCCAGCACCATCTTCGATAAATCCATCAACTACTACACCATCTTCGCGATATTCAAGTGTTCTTGTAGATACACCTGCGCCATCAAGTGAAGCATCGGTTCCCGAATAAATTTCTCCACCCAGTCTGAAATCCACAAGGAATCTCAATCCAAGGTTTCCAAACTTGAGGTTATTGGTCAGACCTCCGGTCATATCCGGCTGATAATTTCCAAGTTTTACAAGTTCATCAGTTCCCTGAGGCCTTCCATTTGCATCAAGCAACAAAGCTCCCGCATTTGGTCCTTCAGGCACACGCTTATAATCTCTACCCCAGATCTCGCCGAATTCACCACCAACGGTAGCCTGAACTGCGATATTTCCTCCATTACTTGATGAGAAGGTAAAACTTTCCAGATCATCGATAAGTTCTTCCAGTTTGTTAGTGTTCTTAGCGATGTTTGCAGAAACTTCCCATTCGAATTTATCCGTTTTGACCGGTGTACCTCCGATGAGCAATTCAAAACCTTTGTTGGTCATTCTACCCACATTCTCTCTAAAGAAATTATACCCGGTTGATTCCGGAACCGGTACATCGAAAATCAGATCTTCCGATTCAATACTATAGTAAGAAGCATCGAAGAAAAGTCTGTCCTGAAGCATACGGAACTCTACACCAAATTCAAGTGAAGTAACTGATTCCGGTTTAAGATCTTCATTAGCCTTTACAGATCTTCTTCCGATCTGCGTAAGCCCTAGATATCCGTTTGAAGCCAGTTCAAAAGTATCGTATAACTGGTATACGCCGGTATCATTACCTACCTGAGCCCAGCTCGCTCTTAATTTAAGGAAGTTAAACAATCCATCCTGAAAATCAAAGGCAGTAGATGGAATAAAACTCACACTTGCAGATGGATAGAAGTAGGAACGATTATCCGGTGAAAGTGTAGAAGACCAGTCATTTCTTCCGGTAAAGTCCAGATACAGGTAATTATCATAGGCAAATGAAAAGGCTCCGTAAAGAGAGTTCACCTTTTTCTCCTGTAGCGGAGTATAGGTCTGCATCGGATCAACCAGGTTCGATACCGTTACCCGTGTAGGGATCTTAAATCCTCTACCATTGATTCCGATTTGTTTATACGTACGATAGGAATGATTTCCACCAAAACTCGCATTAAGATTAAGTTTTTCTGTAATGTTCTTATTTGCGGTTAAAAGGAAATCAACGTTAGTCTCACCAAAAGTATTCTCGGTGATACTCAATGCTCCCTGTGGCTGATAGTGATGGCCATATTGATTTGCAGAATACGTGTCATGCTTCACCTGGTCAGTACCTACTCGAACGAAGGCAGACAACCAGTCGGTAAATGCATAATCAACCTTGGCAAAACCATTAACTCTGTGACGTGAATCTTCGTTCACATCATGTAATTGCATCCAATACGGGTTACCACCTGTTGAATTCCAACTGATGGAAGCATAAGGATTGTCAGGATTAACAGGATTCTCAAGATCCTGATAACGCTTAAGGTCATCTAACATCACATTTCTTGGCATTGTATACACCCATGCCAAAACTCCTTCAGTACCCTGAAGTGCTCTGTTAGTAGCATCCTGAGTAAAATAGGTAACTTTTGCATCAAGAGTCAGCTTATCTGTTAGTTTAGAATAGCCTCTCAGGTTAAAGTTATGTCGTTTGATATCTGAATTAGGAAGTATAGAACTCGCATCTGTATTCGTATAGGAAAACAATACATTCGATTTCTCATCACCTCCCGTAAGGGTGATCGCATTGGTAAAAGTGGTTCCTGTCTTAAAGAAATCTTTTACGTTATCCGGCTGTGCAACATAAGGTCTGTTCTCACCGGTATAATAGAACTGTGAAGATCCGTCAAAAGCAGGACCCCATGAATTTGCAGACTTAACCGCATTAACCTGCTCTTCAAATGAACCAGCTGTAGGTATCTGAGGAAAGTTACCTTCACTACCTCTTCCGTATTCATTCTGATATTCCGGAAGCAGCAATGGATTTTCAAAAGTAGCCGATGAGGAGATCGCTACTCCTAATCCTCTGCCTGAAGTACCCTTCTTGGTAGTGATAAGAATCACCCCGTTACTCGCACGTGAACCATAAAGCGCTGCTGCGTTAGGCCCTTTAAGAACGGTCATTGTTTCTATATCTTCAGGGTTGATATCGGAAATACCGGTACCATAATCTGCACGGCTATATTCCGAAGTGCTGCTACCAGCAGCAGAACCTACCCCTGAGTTATCGATCGGAATTCCATCTACCACATATAATGGCTGGTTATTCCCAGTGATAGAGTTATTACCCCTGATCACAACTCTGGAACCTCCACCGGGTCCTGATGTTGATTGCGTAATTACCACACCGGCAACCTTACCGGAGAGGGAATTAACAACGTTAGGATCCTTAGTGGTGTTCAGATCTTCATTATTAAGTTCGGTCACTGCGTAACCCAGTGCCTTTTTCTCCCTCGAAACCCCGAGGGCTGTTACAACAACTTCTCCCAGTTGCTCCGCATCCTCGGTCAAAGACACATTGATCACCGACTGACTTCCTACGGTAACGGACTTATCTGCGAATCCCAGATAAGAGAATTCCAAAACAGCATCTCCGGAAACCTCGATGGAGTACTTTCCGTCAAAATCAGTGGTAGCCCCCACGGTGGTGCCCTGAACTACAACGCTCACTCCGGGGAGTGGCATTCCGTCACCTGCCGAGGTAACAGTCCCCGACACCGTACGGTTTTGCGCGAATACTGCCGTTGAAAGCAAAGCAAACGCACATAGTAAAAAAGATTGTAAATTCTTACACATACATTTTTGAATTTAAGTTAGCTTAGTTAATATTCGTTTTCCGAATTAATTCATTGATTAAATGTTGCAATAATGTTAAGTCTTTGAAAAGTTTTTCGACCAACAACGGCAATGAAACTCCAAATAACTTTACGCAAACGTTATAGTATTTTCTAAAATTATCTTAAAAAATGGTCTGAACCGATGAAAACGCAAGGTCTCACACGTCACCACACCCCCGAAATACCCTTAAAAACAAAGAATTACGGAGCCAAACATCAAATCCCGGAACTTTCAATACAAAATCAGGAGTTCACCAAATCAGAATTTCTCCGAACGACATATTTCGAGCGATGAATGCAACTAAAGAATCACGCTGTATTCAGACACAAAAAATCCCGCTCTCAAAAGAAAACAGGATCTTGAATACTTGTAAATTTAACAATGGTAAGAAACCGGAGACACCCCTTTTCAGGGATCTTTTAATTTAAAAATCTCCTGGTTTTATCAGGTGAGATTGACAATCCTCCCCTGCCTTCCTGATTGAATGCCCTGATAATAACTTCATCGGATACAGGCACAGGACCTGAATAGACCTTACTGGACGCATCCGGTAAACTTCCATCAGTTGTATAGCGAATTATCAGTCCGGGAATATCGATATTTGCAAACAGCGTATCATTAACAACCTTTGCTCCCGGTATCGGTATACGATAATGATATCCACCGTTTATCGTATCAAGTCCCGGAAGTTCACGTAATCCAAGTCGATTAACATATTCATTCCAGGCCGCCTCATAGGTATCTGTGCCACTATTCCATTCAGGTGCTTCACTCCAGGCGCGTTCTGCAAGACCCACTAATTTTGGAACCATCATATATTCCATTCGTTCGGGAGACTTTACGGTTTCTGCCCAAAGTTGACCTTGAATTCCCATAATATTATTTTTACCAGATGCAGTAAGGCGTTCTTTATTCACGAGTTCGGAAGCTGGTATCGGCCTTCCGTTCACGTCCTCCTTCAGATCGTCATAGATATCAAAGGGTTTAAAACGAAAAGGTTCCTCCTCCGAGACAAAACCGCCCCAGTAAAAACCTGGCTCTCTGGAATCTTTACTATATGCCATATCAAAGTATAGATGGGTCACATTGCTCATAACCACCTTGTACCCTGCATTGGCAAGCTTATAGGCTAACTCTTCACCGCCACCACCATAGATACTGTTCCAGGCATACAACCTCAGATCATCTTTAACAAATTCGGTATTCACTATTTTTAACTCTCGTCCATCAGGAAGTTCCTCTATCGTGAGCCCGACCTCTTCCCATCCGGCAGCATGAAGTCCTCGTTCTTTTAAAATTTCTGAAAACCTGCGAAGGAAATAAATCTTCACCTGTTCCCTTGAAAAATGACCACCTTCATCTAATGCCGCACATTTTTCTGACGCTTCCCAAACACCAAACGGAACTTCATCTCCCCCTGTATGCACCGTATTTAGTGGAAGTCCGGCAATTTCATGCATGTTTTTCAATTCATCAACAACCTTTGCCAGAAAGGTATAAGTGCTCTCGACACACGGACTTACCACATTGTCGTGGTAATTCTGAACCGACCTGTATACAGAATGATCTTCCGGATCATGTAAAAGGTATTCCTTAGCTTTGAGTGTATCTCCTTTCGAAAGGTAATAATTCTCACGGGCTTTCATGGCAACGATCGCTGCTCTTGCATGACCCGGCATATCGATCTCCGGAATCACCTCTATTTTACGCTCCCGAGCATAGCGGAGAATCTCTATATAATCTTCCTTGGAATAAAACCCACTTCCGGATTCGCTTTCAGCTGAACCATATTGATGATGCAATCCATCAAGTTCATTCCGTGTATGAATGCGTTTCCCTCCGACAGCAGTAAGTTCCGGAAGGCCACTAATCTCAACCCTCCATCCCTCATCATCCGTCAAATGGAAATGAAACTTATTCAGCTTGTAGCGTGCCATCACATCCAGCAATTTCATCACGGCTTCCTTAGACTGGAAATTACGTGCTACATCAAGGTGTAATCCACGATATGAAAATCTGGGCATATCAATGATATCCACCCCCTCTGCCGTAGCCATTCCTCTGTTGAATTTCAACACCGACAATAAGGATTGTAACCCGTAAAAAGCACCTTTCCCGGTGACTGCTGTTAATCGAATTCCATCTTCTCCTGTATGTAACGTATAAGATTCACCGACACCAGGAGATGAAGATATATTCTCACTTAACCCCAGAAAGATATCTGCTAAATCCGCAGAGTCTGCAAAAGCTACCTTGATTGAATCTCTGTAGACCGATTCGATTTGTTCTTTAAGGAATAATATTTCCTCTTTGAATTCCGGCGCCGAAAAAAGTTTTAAGGAACCCTGCCTTTGAAAAAACTGACCGTTTCTTTTCTCAGAAAATGGTTTAGGCGTCACCAGACCGATCTCAGATTCCTTCAATCTATGTACCCGGGTATTCTTTTGATAGATGGATTCTGCAGTTGGAACCTCCGTAAAATCTTTTGCATTACGTTTCATCATTTCAAGATTCGTAGCCACCCTGACCGAAACTTCCGGAGTCAAAGGATGTGCATCATCTCTATCGAGTATGAAGTAGAATCCTGAAGGAGCATCGGTATCCTTGATCACCCAGCTAGCTGCAACCACAGGAATCTTCAAAGTATCACCGGGAGCAATTGGAGTATACGTGTCTGCAGGACTGATCCTATAAAAATCACCGGCAACATTCTGGATGGTGACACTTCCTGACATAGCGGTCGTATCTATAAATCGACATGCTGAATAATTCAAAAACAACTCCCAATTATCCCGGAGTGGTTCATCATTGCGATTTATTACATCCAGCCTCGCCTGAAATGCATTTTTATCATTCAGGTTATTGGCCAAAAGTTGCCAGCTGACCTCCAGGTCAGACTGCCTTCCCTCTTCCTTCGGTTTGCAACAAACCGAAAGTAGAAGAACCATACAAATAATTGAAAATCTGAGTCTCATTCTAAGTTTTCTTATCTAAAAAACAGGCATAAAAGTCCTGTATCCTTCTCCAATGGGAAAAGGATCTGTTACAAAATCCTCAATAAAAGATTATAAATCTTTACTGCATCTTGAAACCGGCATCGATCAGACGATTTCCTTCTGTTTCGTTACAAACCGCATAATTAAATCCAGGTCTCAGACAATAGCTGCCTGTTTCTCCGGATTTACTAAGTGCGATAAAGCCAACCTGCAAATACTCAAGATCCGGCAGGTCTTTATAAATATTATGGATCCGTTCAACGATTTCCTCACAAGCTTCCTGTGGAGATTTTCCCTGACGCATCAATTCTACCACCATTGCACTTCCGGCTGTTTTTATAATCGCTTCTCCCAAGCCTGTTGCTGCAGCACCCCCTACTTCATTGTCTACAAACAATCCCGCACCGATCAAAGGTGAATCTCCCACTCTACCATGCATTTTCCAGGCAGCACCTGAAGTTGTACAAGCTCCTGACAAATTACCCTCCGCATCCAGTGCCAGCATACTGATCGTATCGTGATTTTCAATATTGATCACGGGTTTATAATCTGCGGTCTCCAGCCATTTCTTATAGGCCTTTTCGGCTTCCGGCGTTAAAAGGTTCTGAGCTTCAAAACCTGAATTCAAGGCAAACTCGCGAGCACCTTCTCCAACAAGCATAACATGTGGTGTATCTTCCATGACCTTTCGAGCTACTGAAACAGGGTGCATGATATCTTGTAGAAAAGCCACTGATCCGGCATTACTTTTATGATCCATTATACAGGCATCAAGAGTCACGACCCCATCACGATCCGGAAAACCTCCATATCCCACACTCGACACCTTGGGGTCGGCTTCGGTTATACGCACTCCGGCTTCAACTGCATCCAGAGCACTCTTTCCTTCTCCCATCACTTTCCATGCTTCCTCATTGGCCGCCAGTCCATGATTCCAGGTGGAGATTAATACATTCGCTCCTCTTTTTACATTTACCGGTACCCCGACTCCATTGTCAGCACATGCCTGTAAACTACCAAGAGCAAGGGTTCCCCACGCTGTGTTCTTTATAAATTTCCTTCTTTCCATAACAATGTTTTTTTTGAAGTTTTAAAGCTCCATATTTTTTATCACTTCAAGATGCTCCGGTTTTAATGCGCCTCCGTCAAAGAAAGAAACCCCTTTAGCACCATTGTTTTTTGCTTCTAAAATAGCCTGCTTTAATTCTTCAGGTGTTAGCGAAGGTACAAAAACACCGGTATGCAATTCCGTATCCTTATCTTTAAGATCCGTCACTCCCTGCTTTGTAGCATAACCGATCCAATCGATCTCTTCGTTATAGAAATTATGATAGATCATCGGTAATACCATATCGATATCCCATTTATCCCAACGTTGTCTTACCATGTGATCGGCCATTTCCGGATAAGGAAATACTGCTGCTGAAAGTTGCTTCCCATTCTCATGTACGATCTTATAAGCATCATTAACGACCGCTCTGATCTGATTCAGACGGAACTGTTTCCATTCAATATCCAATTCAGGATGCTCCATTTCTCTTGGATTCTTATGATGTAATTTCTCGAAGGTATCCACACAAACATCACAATAACAAAAATCGAACTCAGGAAGTTCAACATTCTGTTCCAGATCATACTTCGGAAGTAGACCAATCGGAAGGAATATATCACAAAAACGAATGTAATCGAGATGAACCGTACTGATCCCTTCAACTTTCGACAAACCTTCAACAAGAGAAAGCACATGTTCTCTGGACTCTTTTCGGGTAGGACATAGCCACTGATAATAATCTACATAAGGCCTTGTATCAAAACATGATTTCCCGTCTCTGCTTACAGTATACCAATCTGGATGCTGTAAAGCAACAGAATCCCCAGGCCTGTTCATCGCCATGATCCATGCATGCACCTCCAATCCTTCCGCTTTCGCAAGAGGTGTTATGTGAGCCAGCAATTCCGGATCGGTATTCGTATTGATCAACACCGCTTCGATCCCACTGGCTGCATATTTCTTAAACTCCGCAGTATAGTCCTCATCGGTCTTTTCCTTGTTAGCTCCGGTCCATACCCAAAATTTAAAGGAGTCATTCTCTTCAACAGAAATGTCTTCTGCCATCGATGGTTCTGAGGTTTCCTGATTCTGTTTACATGCCACTGTCATCAACGACACCAGTACTAGTAGTTTGAGGTAATTCTTCATATTATTCATTTGTTTTCGGTATACTTTCCATCCTGATCGATGATCATAGTCTTTTGTGAGAACGGACTTTCGACCCACAGGTACCAGCCCGCTTTATGATCCACTACATGAGCCTGCATAGTTTTTCCTTCTATTGCTATGGTTTCAGGAGTCTCCTGCTGCTTTCCACGATGTAAGCGATGTTGCTTTCTCCATAGTTCATAGAGTTTCCGTTTGAGCACTTCATCAACGTCGGGAGTCACATCCTTATCATTTTCCGGATTTTCCGAAAAATAAACATACCCCCAATGCTCAGGTTCATGCATATTGATCACTCCCTGAGGTGACCAGACCCAGTTATATTCGCGAAGATACTTCCCGTTTTCATCCTTCTTACGGCTATATTTTTTACCATCGATCTCATGATCCCAGTTGACTCTGGAAAAATTGATCCGGTAAAATCGATCAACCGGAATCTTACCGGTGGGATCCGATTCCAGAAGGGCACTCCATGGCATCGCAACTTCAAGAGTCCAGCCTTTATCCACATCGCCCGGATCATTGATCGTACCTTGCACCGATACTGCGGTTTTCAAACCTTTTATGTCCCAGTTATCGATAATGGGTCCGCCGGCCCGATAAGGTTTTACGAGCCACAGATCCCACACCGTATTCAGTGCGTTCATTTCGAACTCCATATAATTATGGGTGTCGCCATCCGGATCGATGAAAATTTCAAAATCATTATTGTAAAAGATGATGGTGTCTCGCTGATGTAACGTACCCCACACATGTGGTTCCTGAAGTTCGGCATAGAAATACAGATACTGATCATCCCAGGCCATCTTCATACGAGTTTGATATCGGGGAACCTTATCTCCTTCGATATCCGTAAAATCCTTTGTAAAAGGTATAGCATCCCACAAATGCTCCGCCTCACCATCGATCTCCACAGGAACACTTAGTTTTGGAGCTATATAAACCTCCGGCATCTGCTGGGCACATAGTTGTAATGTGCCCATGAAGAGCACTAAAAAAACGGCGGTCGTCATGGCAGATCCGATCGGCATACAACCGGGATTAAAACTTACTATTCTCAACAATTTATTCATTCCTACATTTTTCCTGATACGAGACATCGCGGTTCGCATGTCAGAAATAATATTTGTCAATTTGAAATAAATATTCATATTTTTAGGCAATTCATTAATAATTTTTAGACCAACAACAGCTGTGAAAAGCTAAACACCAAAGCTAACCTCACCGCTAAATTAACCAACCACGCTAATGAATTTGTTTGGAAATTCCCTAAAGTACCAGGTGGGCGGAATTTACCGCATCCATTTCTGGCACCACTTTTTGATGTGGTTGATCTATTTTATTTTCAATACGCTAAGATGGGGAAATTACTATCAGGATTACGTGTATTCTCTGAAAAGTAACCTTGTCGGATTCCCGATACATATCATCCTTAGCTATTATACGATCTATTTCCTGATGCCGCGTTTTGTATATAAGCGCAAGTTTATAACTTTCAGTGTTTTACTGATAGCAGGAATCTTTACCATGGTCTATATAAAATACCTGCTTACCTATGCCCTTATCAATCACAATGTATGGCCTGAAGGCCCGGGTGTCACCTCGACCCTAACCCCAAATTATCTCGTAACCATGATGCTGGGTGAGATCTATGTAGTTTCCTTCGTAACTGCCATAAAGATCACTATTGACTGGGCAAGGGAAAATAAAAGAGCCAGCTTACTGGAAAAGACGCAAATGGAGACAGAACTCCGCTTTCTTAGAACACAGGTATCACCTCATTTTTTCTTTAATACGCTCAACAACATTTATTCACTGAGTATAGAAAAGTCTGATAAGGCTCCGGAAACCATTTTAAAACTATCAGAGCTGATGCGCTATCTGCTATACGAGACAAAAGACCGTTATCAAAGTCTGATTCAGGAGATCATGTGCATTCAGAACTACCTCGATCTGCAACGGATCAGATATGGCGAAATGGTAACCATAAACATGAACATAACCGGTGATATTGAAGACCGTACCGTTCCTCCCATGTTACTCATAACCTTTATAGAGAACTGTTTTAAGCATGGAGCAGACAAAAGCTTGGGAAGGATCTTCATCGACATCGATTTCATCATCGATGGAGACTACCTGCATTTCAGAGTTTCCAACACCATGCCACAGGAAACCAACAGTAAACACCGTGTCAATAATTCGGGGGGTATCGGTATAGAAAATGCAAGGAAAAGACTGGCATTGGGCTACAAACCCGAAGAATACGAATTAAAAAATTACATCGATAACAACAGGTATATCGTGGAACTTAAACTCAAAATAACATGAAACTAAAGTGCATAATTGTAGATGATGAGCCATTAGCGGTAAATGTGATAAAAAAATACGTATCGGAACTCGGAAAACTTGAGTTAGTCGAAACGTTTAACAGCGCGGTAGCCTGTATAAAGTTCCTGGAAGAGAACCATGTTGACATCATTTTTCTGGATATCAATATGCCATTACTCGACGGACTCAACTTCGTTCAAAGTCTGAATCCGGCAGAACGCCCAATGATTATTCTGACAACTGCTCATGTTGAATATGCCATCAAAGGCTACGAACTCGATGTACTCGATTACCTGGTCAAACCCATACCCTTCCACCGTTTCGTCATGGCAGTAAACAAAGCCTTCAAACTTGTGGATAATAAAGGGTTAAAGGAAGAAACATCAGACAAAGATTTCCTTTTCATCAAGGTGGATAAGAAAAAATTGCAAAAGATCTATTTCAGTGAAATCTCTGTGATCGAAAGCCTTAAAGATTACATAAAGATTATAACAGACAAAGGAAAGTTCATCGTACATCAGACTTTGAGCAGTTTTACCGACGAACTTCCTTCCGATAAATTTTTAAGAATCCACCGTTCTTATACGATCTCGATCGACAAGGTCGAAATGATAGAAGGCAACAGTCTTGGCATTAATGGTATGCGGTATACCATCGGAAGAAGTTACCTCAACGATGTCAAGAAAACAATTCTCGACACCGAGATCAACGAAAACTTTAATTAACGGTATCCTTTTTCTTTTTAAAGAGATTTCCCAATACATCCTTTGCTACCTTCTCCACGGAAGATTTTTCTGTGGTTTCGGTTTTGGTCGTATCAGAATCTTTCGATCCTGACTTTATCAGATCATTTAAAGCTTTATTCACTTCCTCTTTACCTTTTGAAACCAGCTGATCCTTCTGTTGGCTTACGAGTTCCTGGCTCAGTTTTGTAACCGTAGATTCCATATCGGTACTGATCTGAGGCGACTTCATGGTTCCTCCGATTACCGCGGTAACCGGTACAGTAATATCCTTACCACTATCTCCCAGATTACTCAAAAGTTTCTGAACATCATTCCCCAGATAGGATGCCGGCACATCAAATACGGCGTTATAATGCAAGGAGCCATCAAAGCCGTGATCTCCTGCGATAGTTACGCTTACATCTTTATTCTTAACTGTGAAAGGTGCTATCTTAACTCTTCCGTTCTCAAAACTAAAGTTCGTTTTGATCGTTCTGTTCAACCATTGATTCAAATCAACAAAAGCCACTTTACTATCGAAAGTCGACAACAGGTTAGATTGCCCTCCTTCAATACCTTTCGCATTAACTTCTGCATCTGCCTTTCCAGAAATTCCCGACAATATCGGTGTAAGTGCTTCACTTAACTGACCTGACAGACGAATCGTTGAGTTCAGATCTCCCTTAATCGATCCGAAAACCGGCGCCAGTGCATTCAAAAGATCCATAGAGGCGAATGACTGCGCAATATCGAAAGAGGAAATATTCAATCCGAGATCAAAGTCCGGCGTATCCGCCTTCGTCGACACATTACCCTCCAGATTTATTTTTCCGTTAAAGACGTTCGCTTCAAATTTTTCCAGTTTTACAGTTTCGTCAGCAACCTTCAACGAAGTATTTACCTGCTGCAAAACGATATTATCATAATGTAATTTCCCAACCTTTCCATTGAGATTCAGGTCCAGAAAAGCAGGGATTTTAAAGCTATTATCGCCGGTTTCAGCAACAGTAGAATCTGTCACAGATTCTTCACTGGTCATCAGGTCGGCCAGATATACTTCATTCGACGAAAGATTGAATTCGCCCTTCAATTGCTGGTCACTCAGAAAAGCTTGCAAGTAATCCTGGAATACACCATTTCCTTCCAAATCTGTCTTTCCGGTCTTCAGACTCAGATCGTTCACGCGCAATTCACGCTGATCGAACACTACATTTCCCTGCTCCAGATTTACAGGTTCTGGCATCATGGCTGATGAGAAAGACACCCCGTTGAACTGCATAGAACCGGACGTCTTTGTATCTGCATACCTTCCTTCTTCGATCGCTTTTGAATCGAAAGCCGTACGCACATCCATATTGATCCTTCCTTCCAGTCCGGACACCATTTCTGCAGGTACCGCATCAGAAACATTTTTAAGATTCAGCGCTCCTTTCAAAAGTGCATCCACTTTGGTATTCCCCATTAATTCTGCAACCGATGCTCTGGCACCAAATTCATCTCCTGCAATCTTAAAATGAAGGGTATCGAGATCTACTCTTGTATCTTCAGTAATACCTGAATCATTATAAATTCGCGTTCTGAATGTGATATCCTCCACGGTCTTTGGAAGGTCGGGATATTTAAAAGAGGCTTGTTCAGAGGCCAATAACACTTCGAAATGCGGTATTGTTTTTTCCGTCACTTTACCTTTCACTTCCCCTTTTACGCTAAGTTCACCGGTCGTTTTAACTCCCTCGATATTTCCGGAATATTTCTCCGGGATCAATGCGAGGAAATTTCGAAAATCTGAATCAGGTGTACTGAAAGTAAGTTGTACATCCTGCCCTTCCTCAAGCATTTGCACATAACCGTCAAAAATGAGCGGCAACTGATTTATTGTCGCTGTATTTTCCTGAAAGATATATTTCTGTGTAGCCAGATCAATTCCCAGATCGGCATCGAGGGAAATTGAATTCCGGTTCAGATATACGGTACTATCCATAATGACCGACACCAATGTATTGGATTCCGTACGTAGGGTTGATTGCTGAAGTGAAAGATCCCCTTCCCCTTTATGATTGAAAGCTTCCAGAAGTAATTCAATTCCTGAAGAATCATCCTTATAGCGTATACGACTGTCTTTGATACTATAGGATTTCAGGTCGAGTTTAAAGTTGCTATCTGAGGATTCGGATTCCACGGCAGCAGTATCAGTATCCAGTGCTATATCATAGTTTGTCTTTCCTTCGCCATTTACCAGAACATTGACAGAAGCTTTATCCACTGAAATGGTATTCACGGTTATTGCGTCACCTCCAAAGAGTGTGCCTACAGGAAGCGAAAGATGTAGATTATCTGCATAGAAAAGGGTATCTCCTTCAAACGGAGCATTGTTGACCAAAGCGACTTTGTCCATATCCAGGCCAATATTCGGAAAGCTACTCAAAAAACTCAGATCAGCATTTTCAAAATCAAACTTAGCATTGATATTCTTATTGACAAGCTTCCTGATCTGTTCAACAATAGTCCCCTCAAAAAAGATCGGTAGCACCAGTATCAAAACGAGGAAAAATGCTATGATACCTAGGAATATTTTAAGAAATTTCTTCATATCAATTTGGGCAAATGGTTAAGTTTAAACACATGAAATTAAGATTTTAAAAGGCAGATTTTGTTATTATAGCGTTAAAATCGACGATCAGATATCCAAACGGATCTCTTCGCCTTGTTCCAATCCAAAATATCTACGCATGATATAAACGGAAATATACAGAAACGGGGTATCCAGTACGGCGATCATCAACTTAAAGGCAAATCCGCTGACCACCAAACCGAAGAACATCGACCAGGGAAGTACCTCAAAGATGCAGAGTAAAAGCACCACTGTAAATGTATCGATGAATTGTGAAGTGAACGTTGAAAAGTTGTTTCGCACCCATAGATATTTTCCTTTAGTAACACGCTTCCAGAAATGATAAATGCTGATATCGATATATTGAGCAAAAAGATACGCGATCATCGAAGCCAGCACGGCCACCGGGCTAAGCGCAAAAACCTTATGAAAAAGCTGATCATCCACCGGAGAATCTACAGTAGCGGGAGCATGATTCGCCACCAGAATGATCGTCATCGAGAACAAGGAAGCAAAGATCCCTGCAGTAACGACCTGATTTGCCTTTTTCTTACCGTAGATCTCTGAGATAAGGTCAGTGATCAGGAACGTTATCGGATAAGGCAGTATTCCTACTGAGATCACAAAAAGTCCTACTCCGAAGATCTTAACATCCCCGAAAGGGTGCCAGTAAAAGAACTTCTGGAATATCAGGTTTGAAACAACCAGGGAGGTTATAAACAAGGCCCCGAGATACAGATATATACGGAATGCATTTTTTTTCTGAGAAACTGTCATGAATTACTTGATATTAATCTCGAAAGGCATTCTAGCCTGAAGTCCGCGTTGAGAAACAGCCGTCTTAACCCGCTGCATTAAACCGTAGAATTCCTCTCCTAATTCTTCCTTGATAAGATCTTCCCGGCTCTCCATAAAACCAAAACCACTAAGTCCTTTCAGCAATTCCTCGAGACTGGTTTCGTAGACCGGATAATCATTAACGGTATAATCGGAAACACCAGCTTCACTGGCTGCATAGGCTATTGCATCCTTCAATCCGCCGATCTCATCGACCAGTCCATTTGCTTTAGCCTGATTTCCTGTCCAAACCCTCCCTTGGGCAATGGAATCAACAGCTGCTACCTCCATACCTCTTGCATTGGCGACCAGCGTTATAAAATCCTGATAAAATTCTTCGATCTGTTCTTTTAAAAATTCCTTGAAGGATTCATCTGCAGGTTCAAATAGGCTGTAGGCGGTTGAATTCTTATTGGTATTGACCTGTTCAGCATTGATGCCCCATTTTTCCGCCAGCTCACTAACGTTAGGTATCGTTGCGAATACCCCGATTGATCCTGTGATCGTATTTGGTTCTGCGAAGATATGCTGACCGGCTGCGGCCATATAATAACCTCCTGAAGCGGCATAGTCTCCCATCGAAACGATCAACGGTTTTTCTTTTTTGGTGATTTCCATTTCTCTCCAGATTATATCTGAGGTCAGGGCGATTCCCCCTGGCGAATTAATACGAACCACCACTGCTTTCACACGATCATCCTCTCTTGCATTTTTCAATGCCTTATGCATGATTTCCTGTCCGATATAGCTTTCACTTCCTTTCCCATAACCGATCTCTCCCTGAGCATAAACCACTGCAATACGGTTACTGCCTCCTGATCTTGCAGTTCTTGCAACCACTTCCGAATAATCCCGTATTGAGATAAAATTTAAATCTTCCGTGGACGATAAACCGACCTTTTTTCGGATCATTTCAGCATATTCATCAAAATAACCCAGGACATCCACAAAATTATTCTCCAAGGCTAACGCCGGGGTGCGGGCAGCCAGTTCATCAGCAAAACCATCAAGTTTCTCAACGCTTATTCCGCGATTTTCTGAGATATCCGTAAGATATGTACCCCAAACCGACTCAAGCAATTCGGTGATTTGTTCCCGGTTCTCCTTACTCATATTCTGGTTGAGATAAGGCTCCACGGCGCTTTTATATTTACCGTGACGAATCACTTCCATCTTAACTCCTGTCTTTTCCTGGAGGTCTTTATAAAAAAGCACTTCCGAAGAGAGTCCGCGAAAATCCATTTCCCCTTTCGGGTTCAGGAAGATCGTATCAGCCACCGATGCCAAATAATAATTTTTCTGCAAAAAGAGATCCCCATAAGCATACACGAACTTACCGGACTCCTTAAAATCACTAAGTGCATTTCGTATCGCTCTTACAGAAGCGGCACCTGTAGATAGCAATGTACTCTGAATACTGATCCCCTTGATATTAGTATCAGTTTTTGCCTTTTCAATGGCTCTGAGAATATTATTGAGTCCGTTATATCCTTCAAATTCATATTGAAGATCCGTATATCGGAATTTACCTCCATAATCATTCACAGGCATATCGAAAGCGATCTGAAGTACCGTATTTTTCGATACCGGCTTAACGGCATCGGTACTTCCCGCCAATGCAACCAGGATCAGAAGGAACATAAACATTATTCCAAATGCGATCATTGATCCCAGGATTGAGGCTAATAAATTTCTTAAGAATTTCATTCACGTAAATTTTTGTCTTATCATCAGCAATTTAAGGCATAATCCGTACACATTCCTACATACTGACAGATAACAAAGATAAACTTTTGTAGATTTCTTTTAGTTACTTTGCATCAATTATGGAAATTCAGAACAGGGCTTATATATCATTAGGGAGCAATAAGGGAAATCGCCTTGAACAATTGCAAAGCGCAACCGAAATGCTAAATGAATCGGCAGGTAAAGTGCTGGCCGTTTCTCCGATCTATCAAACGCCGCCGTGGGGATTTGACAGTGATGATTTCCTAAATGCCTGTCTTTTATTACAAACCGATTTGAGTCCGGAGGACCTGATGCTTTTATTGCTTGAAATCGAAAAAAAACTTGGCAGGGTTCGGGGGGATCAGGAAGGGTATCAGGCGAGAACCATCGATCTGGACATGTTGTTCTATAATGACCTGATCATTGACAACTCCCTGCTACAGGTACCGCATCCGGCTTTGCATAAAAGACGTTTTGTACTACAACCACTTGCAAGTATCGGGGCAGATATGATTCATCCTGTTTTACACCAAACTATGGAAGCCCTGTTAAAAGAATGTTCCGACCATAGTGAATTAAAGCTCACCCCCTACCAGCTCCTAAAGGGCAAAAGGGATTTTCGCGGAATAAATTATATAGCCATCGAAGGAAATATCGGTGCAGGGAAGACCACACTGGCCAATATGCTTTCCCAGGATTTCCAGGGAAAACTGATCCTAGAACAATTCGCAGACAATCCGTTTCTACCTAACTTTTACAAGGATCAGGACCGTTATGCATTCCCTCTGGAAATGTCATTTCTGGCAGAACGTTATCAGCAATTTACCTCTGATACTGCGAGAACGGATTTATTTTCCAATTTCATGGTGAGCGATTATGATATCAACAAATCCCTGATATTCGCCGGAGTCACCTTACAGTCGGAAGAATACCGTCTTTACAGAAGATTATTCAACATCATGTATAAAGAGGTGCTCAAACCTGACATTTATGTTTATTTATTTCAAAATACAACCAGACTGCTCGAAAACATCCGGAAACGTGGGAGAAGTTACGAACAGCAGATCGCTCCGGATTACCTGAACAAGATCAATACGGCCTATTATAATTTTATCAGATCCCAGCCCGACATGAATCCATTGATCATCGATATTTCAGATATTGACTTTGTAAAAAATTTAGAAGACTATCATTTAATTATCGATAAAATACATGATTTTCGAGATAAAAATCAATAATCCCGGTTTTTTAAGTTTTTTTTTGGTTTTTCCAATAAGGTTCTTTTAATTAGTACCAGAATAATAACAGAGAAACTAGCTAACTTTACTTAATATATTTACCCGGGATTCGATACATCGAATCCCTTTTTTTATCTCCAAATCCCGCTAATAGCAATAGCCGATCCAGTGAATTTATTTTTTTTAAAAAGTGAAGGTTTCGTTGGTTTGTGCGATCGCAACTTCCAGCGGTTTCAAAAGATTTTTTGAAAGACGGATAGAACTGATCAGTTGCAAATGTCTTGGATTATGAGCATCTGTAGCAACAAAATCTATAAGTCCGTTTTTAAGTAACTGCACAGCCTTCTGCTGTTCATATTTTCCATAATACCCCTGCAATGACAAACAATTAAGTTGAAACAGACATCCACGGTTCTTTAGTTCGATATACTCATCAAGACTATCGATATAGCCATAGCGCTCAGGATGAGCGAGCAGGGGCAGATAATCCTTGTTTCGCATTTTAAAAAGCAATTCCTCTAACCCCAATGGTTTTGCCATAAAACCGGTTTCTATCAACACGATATTATCGATATGAGGTAAAACTTTACCCGAATTAACCAGCTGCTCAAAGGCCGGATCAGTCATATGTTCAGCTGCAGGGCGTATTCTGAAAGAGCTCTTCCCTTGCATCAGATTGTTTTTCAGTTCATCATATACGGAATGGATGATTTCAGCGTTAAGATTATAGTGGTCCTCCATAATATGAGGAGTACAATAGGCAGCGGAGATTCCCATTTCTAGATAGGCATCCACCATAGCCATCGAGACCTTTGTATCTGTGGCTCCATCATCGATACCTGGCAATAAATGACAGTGGATATCAATGAAGTTATCAAAAAGGTCTGTTAGATTAAATTTGGATGAAAAAAACATATGGTTTCGTACCTATCTTATTTATTTATATCTTGGTGCCCTAAAAACCGAAATTACTGATAAAGCCCTCAAAGCTTGTAAAAATATAATTTAAAAAATTAACCTGCTAACCATGAACTGTAAAACCTGGCTTGCCCTGCTTGGGTTTATGTTATGTGTTTGTTTCACATACGCACAACGTACTACCTTGACCGGAGAGGTCGAAGCTACCGCTCTGTATGGTACTGATGAAGAACTACCTTTCTGGACTTACACCAACACTTTCGGAAGAATGGAAAAGACCACCAACACCATGGCTCTTGCCTCGGTGAAGGTAAATCACATTCTCGATCGCTGGGCGATCCTTGAAGCCGGCGCCGGAATTATGGGTGCAGAAGGCGGTGACCCTTCCGTTAGAGCAGATCATTATTATATCAGATACCAAAACTTCTGGTTCGGTGTTGAAGCTGGAAAGACACAACCAAAAGAAAACTATGATGGTATCGCGACTGTTAATACCAATTTCATTTGGACCAATAACGCAAGACCGATGCCGGGACTGCGATTCTATACCCGCGAACCCCTTCCTTTAGATAAAGATGAACGACTGTGGATTGAGGCAGACTGGGCTGACTATGTTATGGATGATGATCGCGGTGTTAAAAACACCCGGGTACATTCCAAAAGCGTTAACTTCATCTATAACGTAAACTACGAGAATACCATTGAACTAGGCTTGCAACATGTGGTACAATGGGATGGCGGATGGCCAGTAAAAGGGAGCTTTGGAAAGGGATTTCTGGACTACACCTCTGCAGTTATGGGGAAAGACCGCATAGGAAGATGGGGAAGCAAATCGGAAACCCAGGGTGACTGGAACCAAATGGGCCTCATCATTATGAAATACAGAAAATCCTGGAGAGATACTTCTCTTGAATTCTTTTATAACTACTACCTGGAACAGGTTAATTCCATCGGTCAGAACTTTCCCGACGGACGCTATGGTATTTACCTAAAGAACCTGGATGACCGGCACAGTTTCTGGAGAAGTTTTATCTATGAATTCTATTACACCAAAAGCCAAGGCTATAACGGAACCTCCGGTGACAAAGCAGATAATTATTTTAATCACTCTCCGTTCACCTCAGGATGGACCTTCCACAATCGCGTTGTCGGGAACCCATTCTTCACTGAAGATCCGAACGGAAATGGCATCATAAACAATCACATTATGGTACATCATTTCGGTATGGCAGGTAAATTCGGAGAATTCCCATTTAAAGCCGTTATGAGTTACCGCAAAAATTACGGTCTACAGGGAGAGCCTTATACCGGACCGGCCAATGTACTTTCAGGAGGGTTCGACATGCTGTTTCAAAATGATTTCGTGCCGATCCACCTTTTGATCACTGCAGACTATGCCAAGGAGAATAAAAATGCAGCGATAGGGGTACGACTTCAAAAACAATTTTAGTCCTTCGAAGTGACGTGTACCTGACGGTACTTAGTGTCGATCCTGATCGCTGGCGCGATCAGTTCTCTAGTGTCGCGGTTTGTTTTGCTGGCACAAAACTCCCTTGAGTGACCTTACTGCTCGCTCCCCTTCGGGTCGCATTGCTCTTATAAGTTTTATTTCGGGCTCGCTTCGCATTGTCTTTCGCTTCGCATTGTCATTCGCTTCGCATCGCTTTTTGCTTCGCAGGATCAGCGATTTAGCTATTTTTTGTTTTATTATAAAAATCCCAAATCACAATCCCGGTGGTCACGGCGATATTTAAAGAATGCTTCGTACCGAATTGTGGGATCTCTACGACGGCATCACAGGCAGAAACCACCTTTTGACTCACCCCTTTAACTTCATTTCCCAACACAAAAGCATAAGACTGACCTTTTTCAGGACGAAAGGCATCAAGCATTACGGCACCTTCCGCCTGTTCGATCGCTACGGTGATCACACCGTCTTCCTTCAATCTTTTAATCACCCCAAGACAATCCTGCGCATACTCCCAATGCACACTCTCAGTAGCACCCAAGGCGGTTTTTTGTATATCCTTATGAGGTGGTCTGGCAGTGATTCCGCAAAGGATGATCTTCTCGACAAGGAAGGCATCGGAAGAACGAAATACAGAACCGATATTATTAAGACTGCGAATATCATCAAGAATGATGGTCAGTGGCATTTTATCACTTTCTTTAAAAGCTTCCACGCCGATTCTGTTCAATTCACTGTTCTTTAGTTTTCTCATCCCGGTAATTTTCCGACAAAAATAAGGAGCATCCTTCGAAGGGTAAAGCCTGATGGCCTTAAAAGCGGAATTTTCAACATTATTTGTTTATAAAGAAAGAGGAAACGCTTCGTGCCTCCCCTTAAAAAGTCATATTTTCGTGATTACTAAAAATTGAGCGTTTTGGCAGGATCCAGCAGTAAAAAAGAGACCCCGTTAATGAAACAGTATAACACCATCAAGGCTAAATACCCTGATGCACTATTGCTGTTCCGCGTTGGCGATTTTTATGAAACCTTTGGAGAAGATGCTGTTCGTACCGCAAAGATCCTGGGTATTGTACTTACGCATCGGAATAACGGAAGTGATCGTACCGAACTCGCTGGATTTCCTCATCACTCGCTCCACACCTACCTTCCAAAACTGGTAAAGGCAGGAGAACGTGTTGCCATTTGTGACCAGCTTGAAGACCCTAAACAAACCAAAACAATCGTCAAAAGAGGAGTAACCGAACTGGTAACCCCCGGCGTAGCACTCAATGACGATATTTTGAATGCCAAATCAAATAATTTCCTTTGCGCCCTGCATTTTGAAAAGAAGCAACTGGGTATTTCCTTTCTTGATGTATCAACAGGAGAGTACCTTACCGCCAAAGGAAATGAAGAGTATATCGATAAATTACTTCAGAACTTCCACCCTAGTGAAGTACTGATCTCAAAAAAATACAAGACCGAATTCACTGCCCGATTCGGAAAGGAGCTACATTGTTTCTATATGGAAGACTGGGTATTCCAGGAGGATTACACCCATGAACTTCTGAATAAACATTTCAAAACCTCTTCACTGAAAGGTTTTGGTATCGACCATCTAACCGAAGGAATCATAGCTGCCGGAGCTATCCTGCACTATCTTTCCGAAACCCAGCACAAACAACTGGAACACATCAATACGATAAGTCGTATTGCTGAAGATGAATATGTCTGGATGGATCGATTTACCATCCGAAATCTCGAACTTTATTACGCTAACCAATCAGGAGCGGTCACTTTACTCGACGTGATCGACAAAACGATCTCTCCTATGGGCGGACGCCTGCTAAAAAGATGGCTGGCACTCCCCCTGAAAAGCATTGACAAGATCCGACAACGACATGAGATCGTCGCCTATCTGAAAAACAACGCATCCCTGCATCACGCTTTTCAAACACAGATCAAAAGGATCAGTGATATCGAACGCCTGATCTCCAAGGTGGCTACCGGGAAGATCAATCCGAGGGAAGTCGTCCTGCTAAAAGAATCGCTGGATGCCATTATACCCTTAAAAAAAGCGTCTGCAGAAAGTGATAATCAGAGTCTGAAGGTCATCGGTGACAAACTTCAGGAATGCAGCCTGCTCCGTGAAAGAATCGGTCAAATGATCAATCCGGAAGCGCCGGTGAATATCGCCAAAGGAAATGTGATCGCCCAAGGCTATTCCAAAGACCTGGATGAACTCCGAAATATCGCCTTTTCCGGTAAAGACTATCTGGATGCAATGCTGGAAAGAGAAATGGAACGCACCGGAATCTCTTCCCTTAAGATCGCAAGTAACAACGTTTTCGGATATTACATCGAGGTCCGTAACACCCATAAAGATAAAGTACCCGAAAACTGGATACGAAAGCAAACTCTGGTCAATGCAGAACGCTACATCACCGAAGAACTCAAAGAATATGAAACCAAGATCCTCGGAGCCGAAGAAAAGATAGGCACCCTGGAGCTTCAGCTATTCAATCAACTGGTTGTTTGGATGCACGAATATATCGCTCCGGTACAACAAAATGCCGGTCTGATCGCACAACTCGATTGTCTGTGTGGCTTCGCTGAACTGGCCACCAGCAACAGCTACATCAAACCGGAACTCGATGAAACTCATGACCTCGAGATCGTTAACGGGAGACATCCTGTCATCGAAAAACAATTACCACCCGGCGAACCTTATATAGCCAATGACATTACTCTGAATCGGGAAGAACAACAAATCATCATGATCACTGGCCCGAATATGAGTGGTAAATCTGCGATTCTGCGGCAAACTGCTCTTATCACACTCATGGCCCAAATGGGATGTTTCGTTCCTGCGGAATCTGCGAGAATCGGTATCGTCGATAAGATCTTTACCAGGGTCGGTGCCAGCGATAATATTTCAATGGGTGAATCGACATTTATGGTTGAAATGAACGAAACGGCAAGTATTCTTAATAATATTTCGGAACGAAGCCTGGTATTGCTTGATGAGATCGGCAGAGGAACCAGTACTTATGATGGTATTTCCATCGCCTGGGCGATCGCCGAATATCTACATGAGCACCCGAGTAAAGCCAAAACTTTGTTCGCCACTCATTACCACGAACTGAATGAAATGACCGAAACCTTTGACCGCATTAAGAATTTCAATGTTTCGATCAAAGAGCTTAAAGACAATGTACTATTTCTCCGAAAACTGATTCCCGGAGGCAGCGAACACAGTTTCGGTATTCACGTGGCTAGAATGGCCGGGATGCCATCAGCTGTGATCAGTAAAGCCAATAAAATACTCAGCAAACTCGAAAAATCACACGGAAGAGAAGAACTCACCGATAACCTCAAAGCTGCCCAGGATGAAATGCAACTCAGTTTCTTTAATCTGGACGATCCTTTACTCGAAGAGATCCGTGATGAGATCCTTCACACAGACATCGATACACTCACCCCGGTTGAAGCGCTGATGAAGCTGAATGAAATCAAAAGGATGTTGGTGAAAAAAAAGGCATTATAAACTCATTACCAATAGCTTCACAGTAGAAAGCGACAATAGCCTCTTTTGCAAAACCTAAATTTTTCAGGGTGCTCATGATTCTTTTTTAGAAAATACTTTGCAATTATGAGAATTGTATTAAATTTGCATCCGCATTGATCACTGGTCAATGTTATGTTCATATTACAATCGCGAAAATAGCTCAGTTGGTAGAGCGCAACCTTGCCAAGGTTGAGGTCGCGGGTTCGAATCCCGTTTTTCGCTCCGATCGTACGCAAGCAGTACTTGCGTATTTTTTTTAAACTCCGATCCTATCCCTGAAGCGTCAGGCAAAGATAGTTCGGACTTGCAACAAAAATAGTTGCTCAAGTGGTGGTCCCGAAACATCGGGAGGTAGACACAACTTAAATGCAGCAAAGACAGTTGCTCGAGTGGTGGAATTGGTAGACACGCTGGACTTAAAATCCAGTGGGCAGCAATGTCCGTGCGGGTTCAAGTCCCGCCTCGAGTACTTATTTATGAAAAGCCAAGACGAAAGTCCTGGCTTTTTTGTTTTACGCAGGTCGGGAAAGCTGCGCTTTTACGAAACCGCAGGAAAATAAAAAAGGTATGGCCCGAAGGGATGGCTTTTCATACTCACCAAGTTCGAACGGGACTCGTGAGTGCAATGAAACAACACCGCCTCGAGTACTTATTTATGAAAAGCCAAGACGAAAGTCCTGGCTTTTTTGTTTTACGCAACATTTTTCTCTTTTTCTGAGGAATTTAATACGCATGCGGATAATAGGTATTCACCATCTCTCCGCCTTCGTAGAGATCGATAATGCAGTACCCCGGAGGCGTCTGGTAGTAATAATTCTTTCCGGCAGAATTCTCGTCTCCTTCACCCCACCAGAATCCGCTCATCGATCCATTACAAAAATAATGGACGTCATTATAAACCGCCTTATCCAGTAAATGCATATGCCCGCTGATACAATGAATACGCTTATCCTTATGTTTATAAAACAGATCGGTGATATACAGACCATCTGTATGATTTCCTCCCAGCATGATCGTACTCACACCGAGGATGGGATAATGCGACATCACTAATACCGACGAATTCTCAGGAATCTCAGCAAGGGTATTCTCCAGCCATTGGCGCTGTTCTTCATCCAGAGATCCTGCATTCGCATTGTTACTATCCAACACGATAAAGTGCCATCCGTTTCTCTGAAAACTATAATAACGATCCGGCATGCCGAGTTGCTGCTGAGCGAATGGTTTCCCATACATAGGGTCTTCTTTAGAAGGTGCTGCCCACCACATATCATGATTCCCAAGACAGGCATACATCTCATAATCATCGAAAGACTTTCTCAAACGTTGCCAGGTATCCCATTGCATATTTACCTGTTCCCTTGTCTTGTCATCATAATCGGCTGCCATAATCGTATCGCCTCCATTCAGAAAAAAATCAACCTTATGTACCTTAATGTCTTCCATGCATTTTAAAAATCGCTCCGGAGCAGCATTTTCGGGGGTCATATGGATATCGGTGATATTGGCAATTCGCAATACCCTTTTTTTATCTTCCGGTAAAGGAGTTACACAGGTCGCCATTACGGTTGGCCCCATTACTGCCAAACCTGCAGTGATCCCAAGTTGTTGAAGTACTCGTCTTCTGTTCATCATATAGTTTATAATCCTAAAAGTTAGTACCGGCAAGTCACTCCTTCAAAAAACGAGTGCTTTAGCATGCTAAACCCAACCATGTACTTTTTAAATTTCCGGCAAATTAGCTATTAAACAAAAGCTCATGATGAGCACATTCCTACCTAAAGGTTAAATTATGGTAAAGCGATCTAAATCGTCCCCCATGTATTTCGGAGAAAAAAAACAAGTTTAAACTCTCTTTATTTTATTTTAGATTAGCAGTCTGTTCCTAATTAACAATCAAAATCAGAGATTTGCTTATGGCGATGTTTGTAATCAGCAAACAAGAGAATGGAAATTTTAAATTTGAATATACTTCGAGAAAAGGGACCCCTATTTTTACAAGTATAACCTGTAAGAACAAATCCGATTGCGAGATGATCATCAATGCGATCCGATCCGATGTTCAGGCATTTACCTTTACCCGAAAGAGCTATTCTTCCAAGCATTATTTCTTCCGTATCGCAAAAGACGGATATGTGTTGGCAACCAGCAGAAGGTATTCTTCCGAACAAAGCCTTAATAATGGAATCGTTCGTCTTTTAGACACCCTACACAAAGGAGAGATTCTGGACTTCTCCATCAATGATTTTGTTTTTCCCGAAGAAGAGTCTCTGGGTGAAACAGGATCCTGATCATCTAATTGATTAATAGTAAACAATTTGACTTCATTACGGCTTCCCGTATAGAATTAAAATTAGATCATGATATTTTTAGCTAAAACTATTAATATCAACCTAATTTTATACCAATGGAAATCCTAAACAACTTAAGAAAACTTTCTTCCAAAATTGAAGAATTAAAATCCCAAATTACCACCGAAGAAGCCACAAAGACAGCATTTGTAATGCCTTTTATACAACTTTTGGGTTATGATATTTTTAATCCTACCGAGGTTGTACCTGAGTTCACTGCAGATTTAGGTATTAAAAAAGGAGAAAAAGTTGATTTTGCTGTTTTTGAGAACGGATTCCCTATCCTAATCATAGAATGCAAAAAATGGATGGAGGATTTAAATGTACACAATTCACAATTACACAGATATTTCCATGTAACTAAAACAAGATTTGCACTTTTAACAAATGGCATTGAATACAGATTTTATGCAGATCTTGAAAAAAACAACATCATGGATGACAAACCATTTCTTGAATTTACTATTAATAATTTAAAAGAGAGTACTGCAAATGAAGTCGCAAAATTTCATAAATCTAATTTCGACGTAAATAAAATACTAAGTAATGCCAGCGCGTTGAAATACACAAAAGAGCTTAAGAAGCTAATTTATAACGAACTGAGCAACCCAACTGTAGAGTTCGTAAAATTATTCGCGAATCGTGTTTATAAAGGCCGATTAACTGAAAAAGTTGTTGAACAATTTACAGATATGGTAACAAAAGCTGCAAATCAAATGATCAGTGATAAAGTAAGTGATCGTTTAACTTCAGCTTTGAGCAAAGAAACGGAGCAACAATTATCTGAAGATGAGCTTAACAACGAAGAGCCGAGCAAAATAATAACCACCGAAGAAGAGATGGAAGCTTACAGAATTGTAAAAGCTATCCTTAGAAGAAAAGTCTCCATTTCCAGAATACATCATAGAGACACTCAATCCTACTTCGGCATTCTATTAGACGACAATAATCGTAAACCTATTTGTCGATTACATCTAGATGGCTCTAAAAAACAAATCAGTCTTTTTGACCGGGATAAAATTGCTGTGAAAAAAGAAATAGAAAGTCTAGATGATATCTATTCATTTGAAAATGAATTATTGGCAACTATAGAACTTTATCACGATTAATTTCAGATCTGAATATGGATATGATCATCATGCCGTACGGCAGCGCAACCATGAAACCTTACTTTGGCATCTGAAAGTTTCATTCGGGATTTCAAATGGGGCTCGATGAACATCTTTTGGAGTGCTGGCTGTTTTAGAATTATTTTGCACAACCCTCTGGTATAATTTTCATTAAATAAAAGTTCTTTATTCCACGTTCCGAAGGTTGCGTATCGCGTTATCCCATATTGCCAGTAACCTGCAGCCCTACATTTTGACGGCATACTTTTTTCGTTTTCAGCTGGACCTTCAAATATGCCATACCCACTTACCGAGACCTTCTTATTCGTAGGAGAACGATCAGGTTGCATGTAAATGAAAGCTATATCCACCTTTCGTCCATCATTATGACTTCGATGCGGTAATAGAGGAAAACCTGTAAAGAAAGGAAAGTTCGCATCGAGACACACCACTTTCATTCCCGGATATTTCTGTGCAAATTCGTCGGAAATATTCAATAATGTATTGTTCATCTCCTCAGTTACATAATTCCTGTTAAGCATCCTGTATACAATAGACCTGAGTACAAGATCATCATTCACCTTTATGGGTTCTCTTCCAAAAATCGGAGCCAACTGGGGTACAATTATCAAAACAGACATCAGATAAAGAACCATAAAAGTTAGCAACCTACGAGGCAGGTCCCGAAATATCAGGATACTGATCAGGTACAAAACACCTCCGATCTGAGTAAAAACCGTAAGCATACAAATGATTAGCAAATGGACAAAAAACCTTACGATCATACAGGTTAATTATTTTTAACAAATTTTGCACACAGCACTATCCAAAAAAGAAAAGCTCCTTCAACAACCCTCTGAAAGAGTCCGATATACGCCGACCCTGAATCAAATGTAAGAATTACCACAAAAAGTATGATCATTACTCCCAAAAAATAGGTTTGTCTTACAAATTTTATCGGTCCGTATAAATGATGAATACCTACACCGGTCATCAGGATACAACACGGTGTAAACAAATAGGTAATGATTCCTGTAAAATTATGAACCATGTTCGAAAATGTGGGAGCACCGGTCGCGAAGATACAACCTTCATCGCAAGGAAAAAGCCCGGCTATTATCGTCGCAACCCCATAAAAGATCCCGATTCCGGCAAGACCGATACTTACCAACAAACTCCCTTTTATGAGTCTTCTGACTCCAAAAGCAAATAAAGTGAAACATATTCCAGCGGGAATGTATCCAAACAGACGAATCGGTATACTATACGGAGTATTACGTGCATAAGATTCACTGATCAATTGTGATATCGAATTATAATCCTCAACGGTAACGGATCCAATAAAGGCCGCAAAAAAGAAGAGAAAGACTCCGGCAAGACCGATTGTATATAAAAACTTTTTTCCCATACACTCCATTTAAAATTATGGAATAGAGAAATATCGAAGTAATCAGGGTAGTGCCAAGGCCGCAGCGACAGGCATTTGTTTCAGGCGGTAAACTGCTTTCCGAAATAATTCACTCTCCACTGAATCCCACATGTCATGTTCGGTGAACAACACCCCTACCGTAATACCCTCATACTTTATAATAAGACATTCATGAACATAACCGGTAATACCATATTTAAGATTCCCCAGGCCTATCACGATCTCGTCGGCGGAATAAGTTTTTTCTATTAGGGTGGTTGATGTTGGCTTTCTTGTAGCGATTTCTATAACGCCTTTAGCCGCATCAACCCCAAAACCTACAACTACAGGTCTGCTACCAAGAACTCTGTCGGTAATGCGAGTACTTAAGGCTACCGTAATTGCGATGAGTATAACTCCAATTGCCATGTACTGATAATCCATATGAACGAATCCGTTCAATATACGTTCAAAAAAACCATAGGGTGCTTCATGCGCCATTCTTACTTCAGCGAAGGAAGCAGCATAGAAAGCCAGAACCAGAATGCTCATTACAATTGAAATCAGAATTTTATAACGTCGGTGACTGATCCCAAAAGGCTCGTCAAAAAAACGTGACTTGATCTCCATAGTTTCAGGTTTAGAGGGTTTAGTTTTGGTGAAATGAATCTATTTTAAACTCAAATCGCCTTTCACAAGATAAGAAATAATAGCACATATACCCCCAGAATACCGTTAAACGCCATTTTAATACAGATGATCATCCCTTTTTCATAACGATCAAAGGCTTTAAAAAATATACAGGACATGCAAGGTTGTCTTCGAAAATCAATAATAAAATCATGATTAGCATGTCTTAAATCCACTATTTCTTAAAAATATACTCCCCTCATGGTTTACAGTTAAAAATTAATATCTTGCAGCCGTTTAATTATAACCGATTAATGTAATAATGATGAGATCCCTTTTCCCTTTACTTATCTTACTGGTATTAAGTACGAATGCTTTTGGACAGCGTAAAAGCGACCTGATCGCTCAGATCGATGGTCTGAATAAAGAATTGGATTCCACACAAACGGAACTTTATGTTTCCCAAAGAAGACTGGCTACTGCTGAAACCAAGGCTGAAAACCTGGATTTGCAAATGAAGCAACTTCGGGAAACAAATGAAGGTCTTTTGAAGAACCTCAATAATTTTATTTCTGCTTCAACAGAAAGAACTAACAATATCGGGAAAACACTGGAGACCTTACAACGCAAAGAGGCACAATTAAAAGAGATCCGTCAGAATTTCAGCGCTCATGATTCAGTTTCCTTTGCTGTATTAACCGACCTTAAAAGAACTTTAGGAGAAAATTCCCAGATCACTGTTGAAAATGGAGCTGTAACCGTAGTGCTTACCAATGAATTCCTGTTCGGTGCTTCCGTAAACAAAGCAGTTGTTCAGGAATCTGCAAAGACTATGATCGGAAAGATCTCTGAAGCAGCTCAAAAACATCAAGGTCTGTCTATCAGTGTTGAAGGATTAGGTCCTGACGATATCGCTATGAATTCTCAAAGGGCAGGAGCCGTTGCTCAGGTATTAAAAACGGATTATGAATTCGATCCTGCAAAACTAATGGCAGTAGCGAAGGCAAGCGGCCCAAGTACGGTATTTGTACGCCTTCACCCTGACTTCAATAATTTCTACCTCTGGTTACGAGAACACATGAAGAACGGAAACTAAAATCCGCTTCCTCTACAGCATAGAAATTGCTATCCTTATTTGTTTTATCTTGCAGTACACAAAACGCTCACTATGAAACAGGTATCGATAGCAATTTCCTTTTTTATACTTTTCATTTTTATTTTCGGATGTAAATCCGATACCCGTCAAAATGCAGCCAACACCCTCAACCTAAGTGGGATTTACCGCTATGACCTGAACAATAACCTGATCGAAATGGTCTTAAACCAGGAAAATGATAAGGTCAGTGGTACAGTAACCTATGCGCTGGATGGTAAGGATAAAAATCTCGGTCATTTCGAAGGTTCGCTCAACGACAACTTGCTGCTGGGCACATTTCATTTTCAGTCGGAAGGAGTTATGAGCAGCCGCCAAATGGCCTTTGAAATCCATGGTGATACCTTATACGAAGGATTTGCTCCGGTTCAGGAAACAGATTCGGGAATGGTATTTAAGGATCCGCGATCACTTACTTTCAACAAAAGTATGCCTATCCTCCTCATACAGTCAGAATAGGTGAATAGTACTTCTTTTTCAGAGAAGTGTATTTTGTAAAATTGTCTATCGATTTCCTATATTAGCAATTCATTCATTTTCATTAATCAACCCTGACAATACATGAAAAAACTTTCCTCAGTTCTTTTTTTAATGTTATTCACATTTTGCCTTCAGGCACAAGACACCAATACTTCAAGCCTAAGCATAAAACAGATTATGGATGGCGATGACTTCGTGGGCCATCTTCCCTCAAGACCACAGTGGTCTCTGGATGGAAACTCCATATATTTCCAATGGAATCCGGATAACGCCTGGAGCGATTCCCTCTATGTCTACGATGTTAAATCAAAAAAAATTAATAAGGCTGGGTTCGAAACCGACTGGAATCTCCCTAATGATCGTATGACTACAAACGCTGAGGGATCAAAAGCCTTGTACGAAAAACATGGAGATATCTTTATAACCGATCTGAAAACAGGTAAGATCACTCAGGTAACCAATACCACCGATCGGGAAAGAAGCGCTCATTTTACAAATAACTATTCCGCTATCGCTTATGTCAGTGGAAATGATCTGTATACCTGGGATATCGCTTCCGGAAGGATTTCTCAGCTCACAAATTTTACCGATCGAAACAAAAGAGCTGTAAAAAGAAGTGATAAGGATGAATGGCTTTACCAGGATCAACTGGAACTTTTCGATGTTTTAAAAGAAAGAAAAGCTAAAAGAGATGCAGGAGACAGTCTTGCCTATAAGGATGATCTGAAACGCCCACTTCCACTTTACACCAACGGAAAATCTGTTTACGGGCAAATGGTAAGTCCTGACGGAGATTATGTAACCTATCTTAGCGTAGACCGGCCGGATAACAAAGGTACTATCGTACCTCATTTCGTAACAGAATCCGGTTATACCGAAGATCAGAACACCCGATCTAAAGTTGGAGATAAGCCTGCCGAATATGAAATGTTCGTTTACGATATCAAAAACCGAAAGTCATATCCGGTGAAACTAGACAATCTTGAAGGCCTTGATTATATACCGGAATACACGAAAGACTACCCGGATAAAGAATATAAAAACGAGAATCGAATAGGCAATATCGGCGGACCCGTATGGAGTTCTGACGGAAAGTATGCATTGTTGAATATCATTAGTAACGACTGGAAAGATCGCTGGATCGTATTGCTGAATCCAGAGGATGGTACTGTAACCAATCTCGACCATCAACATGATACCGCATGGATCGCAGGGCCGGGAATCGGCGGTTATGGCATGGGAGACATGGGGTGGATGCCGGACGATAAATCGTTTTGGTATATCTCGGAAAAAACGGGATATGCTCACTTATATGCTATGGAGGTTACGTCAAAAAAAGCGGTTGCGCTTACTTCCGGAGACTTTGAGATCTACGATCCGTTCATCAGTAAAGACAAAAAATACTGGTATCTCACTGCCAATCCTGACACTCCCGGAATTCGCCATTTTTACAGGATGCCTCTTAAAGGTGGAAAGATGATGCAACTTACCACCGAAGCCGGGAATAATGCGGTTACCCTTTCTCCTGATGAGAAAAAGATGGCTATCATGTATTCCTTCGCAAATAAACCAACCGAACTATATATTTCAAATAATCCTGCTAAAGGAGGAAAGTTTGAAATGACTCCAGTAACACAATCAACGACAAAGGCATTTGAAGCCTATGACTGGAGAACCCCTGAATTCATCACCTTTAAAGCAGATGATGGCGCCTCTGTTCATGCAAGACTCTATACGCCGGAAGCTTCCAAGAAGAATAAAGCAGCTGTTATTTTTGTACATGGTGCAGGATACCTTCAAAATGCACACCAATGGTGGAGCAGTTATTTCCGTGAATATATGTTCCACAACATTCTCGTCGATAACGGATACACGGTATTGGATATCGATTATCGGGGAAGTGCAGGTTATGGAAGAGATTGGAGAACCGGAATCTATCGTCATATGGGAGGTAAAGACCTAAGCGATCAGGTAGATGGTGCCGAATTTCTTGTTTCAGAACATGGAGTGGATGCAGATAAGATCGGTATCTATGGAGGTTCCTATGGAGGTTTTATCACCCTTATGGCACTCTTTAAAAACCCTGAGACCTTTAAAGCAGGTGGTGCCATTCGTTCTGTAGGTGACTGGGCAGCCTATAACCACGGTTATACATCCCGGATCCTGAACACACCTGTAAACGACCCGATCGCATACAAACAAAGCTCCCCCATCTATTTTGCTAACGGACTGGAAGGAGATTTGTTGATACTGCATGGGATGGTCGATGACAATGTACATTTTCAGGATATGGTCCGCCTTTCACAAAAATTGATCGAACTCGGTAAAGAAAATTGGGAAATGGCAGTTTACCCTGTTGAAAGACATGGATTTGTAGAACCGAGCAGCTGGACAGATGAATACAAACGTATCTTTAAACTCTTTCAGTCAAGCCTTTTGGGTATAGAGTAGAAATCCGATAAAGTACGGGGAATTTTAAATAGATAATGTATTGTTTTTCAGTACTTAATACGTATTTTTAAAAGAAAAACATGGATCGGTTCCAAGCCCAGTACCAGCGTATCAAAGAAGATTCAGGATTCATCGCTGCCCTTGACCAGAGTGGCGGAAGTACCCCGGGAGCATTAGCTTCCTATGGAATCACTGAAAATGAATTTCACTCGGAAGCAGAAATGTTCGAGAAGATTCATGAGATGCGAACAAGAGTAATGACCGACCCCCGATTCACCAGTGATAAGATTCTTGGGGTCATCCTATTTGATAAAACCATGAAATCCAAAGTAGAGGGGGTACCTACTCCCTCCTACCTTTGGGAAAAACATATAGTTCCATTCCTTAAAGTTGACAAAGGTCTTGAAGAAAAGCGCAACGGAGTTAAACTTATGAAACCAATGCCGGATCTTGACGAGCGACTTGAAGAAGCTGCTTCCCTTGGTATCTTCGGAACCAAGATGCGGTCTGTGATCTACGAACTGAACAGCCGGGGTATCGAAGATATCGTCAGTCAGCAATTCGAAGTTGGCAGGCAAATCCTGTCACACGGTTTGATCCCAATTCTTGAACCGGAAGTGGATATTCATGCTCCGGAAAAAAAGGATATCGAACACCTGTTAAAGGATGCTATAAAAAGATATCTGGACAAATTAAAAGGGGATGAAGTGATCATTCTGAAACTCACGATACCAACCACAAACAATTTATATCTTGAACTGGTTCATCACCCAAGAGTGTTACGTGTTTTTGCGCTTTCAGGTGGATATTCACTCGATGACGCCAACCATTTCCTCATCAAGAACAACGGCATGATCGCCAGCTTCTCCAGAGCCCTTCTCAACGGCCTCCATAAAAGTCAGACGAATGAAGAATTCTCTGCAGCCCTGGGTAGGGCCATCGATAGTATTTACAAAGCTTCCGTAAGCTGAAAACTCTTAATATATGATCTTATACAGCCATTTAAAAACCAATACTGACCCTCGATTCCTTCCTGTACTACTCTGTGTTTGGGTTCTAGTCTTTACCGGCTGTAACGACGGTGAAAAGAAACCTAAAGAACCAACGACTAAACAGGATATTTCCCTGGTCACCGATATACCAGAAAACATTAAGGTACCGGAAGGCATGGTTTGGATCCCCGGTGGAGTATTTACTCAGGGAGCCCTTGATAGCGACCAACAGGCACTTAACCACGAACGTCCTGCACATCCGGTTAGTGTGGATGGCTTCTTCATCGATAAGACCGAAGTGACTAATGAACAATTTAAAAAATTCATCGATGCCACCGGTTATGTTACCATAGCAGAAAGACCGGTTGACTGGGAAGAATTAAAAACACAACTACCTCCAGGCACTCCAAAACCTCATGATTCAGTATTACAACCCGGATCCCTGCTCTTCCACAAAACCCCAGGTCCTGTACCGAATCTTTTCGACTACTCACAATGGTGGGAATGGAAGATCGGAACAAACTGGAAACATCCTCAGGGTCCGGATAGCTCAATAGAGGGGAAAGAGAATTATCCCGTAGTACATATCGCTTATGAAGATGCATTGGCCTATTGCGAATGGGCAGGTCGACGTTTGCCAACAGAGGCAGAATGGGAATTTGCTTCCAGAGGGAGCTTTACCAATTCAAAATACAACTGGGGAGACGAAAGGAATGAACTAGAAACCCATGCTAATTCCTGGACTGGAAGATTTCCTGATACAAATTCCGCCACTGATGGTTATGAGAATAAAGCTCCTGTTAAATCTTTCCCTCCCAATAGTTACGGACTTTACGACATGGCCGGAAATGTTTGGGAATGGACATCAGACTGGTATAACACGAATTATTACCAGGAAGCTCTTAATCAGGGAACCTTGCATAATCCTTCTGGGGCCGCCAAGCCATTTAACCCAAACAATCCTTATGTTCAGGAAAAAGTGATCAAAGGGGGATCCTTCCTTTGTAATGATGACTATTGCAGTAGTTATCGCATCTCGGCCCGAATGGCAACAGAATTGAAATCAAGTCAGGAACATTTGGGATTCCGAACGGTGGCGACTCCTGAAATGCTGAAACGCTAGAACGAAGGCCAAAATTATAATATCGCTTTTCTGATTCACGGATGCATCAATCAATAATCAGGAACTCAGAACGCCTGTTTTCGGCATTCTCCATTTCAGAACAGGGCTGATCATCGGCACAATCATTCAGCAACTTCGATTCACCATAGCCTTTGGCTTCCAGCCGATTTACAGCTATGCCTTTTGAAAGAAGATAATTCATGGTAGCAGTGGCGCGCTTCTCCGACAAGATCAGATTATAACGGCTACTCCCCTTACTGTCGGTATGTGAACCGATTTGAATTTTAAGATCCGGATAGGCCTCCATAACTACTGCAATACCATCCAGAATCTCAGCAGATTTCTCATTGATGCTGTAACTGTCATTTTCAAAGAATATAGGTGCAAGCGACAGTGCTTCTGCCAAGTCTTCTCCGGCCTGTACCCGAATCACCTCCTTGTTCATAACAATGCTTAGAGAATCCTGTCCTACCACCAACTTTTCCACCGTTTCATAGCCTTCTAATGCAACTTTCACAAAGTAAGTACGATCACATTCCGTATCGAATTTGTAGATTCCATTTTCCGCGTAGAATGGCAACATAATACTTTGATCATCCGGAAACCTCATATGTACCAACGGTTGCACTGTCGAGCTATCACCTATAGCAGCTACATTTAAAACGAAGGTCTGAAGACAAGTTGTATCGAGCGGTGATTTTTGGATAAAGGAATAGATATCATCACTCCCCTTTCCCCCTTCCCGGTTGGATGCAAAATACCCGGAAACATTATTTTCATCGATCGAATAACAAAAATCATCTCCGGTACTGTTCACGGGCACACCCAGATTAAAAATCTTTTGATCAGGAATCATGTTCTCATCAAGTCCAACTGCAAAAACATCGAGCCCTCCTAATCCCGGTCTACCGTCTGTAGCGAAATAAAGTGTATTATCCGGAGCGATAAAAGGAAAAGTATCCTTTCCCTCCGTATTGATGCCAGGCCCCAAATTGACAGGCTCTCCAAAAGAACCATTTTCCTGAACGGATACATACCAGATATCCGACTCGCCATATCCTCCAGGTCGATCAGAGGCGAAGAAAAGATATTTTCCATCTTCACTCAGACTCGGATGTGCATTTGAAAAACCATCATCATTAATAGACAGATCTTCAGGTCTGGTCCAATTCCCTTTAGGATCTAAATGCGAACGTAGTATTCTCAACTTGGTATATCCAAGACTATCTGTAACCTGCTTACCTTTTAAGAAATTATTACGAGTAAAATACAATTGCTTTCCATCTGTACTGACTGCCATAGTCGATTCATGAAGTTCCGTATTCACACCTCCTGGTAATTTCGTATACCTATGATGAGAAACATCAATAAGCGAATTCGAAATGGTATAAATATCGAGAAATGGCTCATCATTCCAGTGATCTACAACGCCCCTGTATACTCCGGTATCCCTTGCTGAAGCGAACAGTAAATTCTCACCGGAAATTACCGGAGCGAAATCGGAAAAACGCGAATTGATCGCTAGGTTACAAACTTCATAGCGTCCGGACTGATGAAGGATACCTCTGAGATAATCACTTTCCTTATGAAAATTATAACTACGTCTATCTATATCCACTTCTTGTTGAAAACGAAGCATCAGACTATCGGACCTGATATAGTCACCGGCTGATTTCAGCGTTTGTGCATACCGGTAATAATACTCCGCAGGCAGTTCAGTTCCAAGGCCAAAAAGATCTTCGTACCAGTGCATCGCAGTAATAAATTCTGCTCTGAAATAATAGGAATCGGCAAGTTTCATATAATCTTCCGGAATAGCCTCCCCCTCGAGAATACGTTTCTCATAGAGAACCCCGGCTTTAATAAAATGATAGTCGTCGAACTTTTTTTCCGCTCTGTCGCGGGAAGGGTATGGCTGCTGACTTCTCATACTGAAAGAAAGCAACAATACTGCAATTATGATGATCCGGTGCCCCATACCTTATATCCAATTGAAGTTGATAGTAAACCACTTAGAATTAGTGATGGATAAAATTAGAGGATAATTTCCTAATAAAATTGTGTTAAAAACGAATTAAATCGTAGTTGAACGAAAAATAAGACAAAATGAAAGCAAAGGAAATTGATAAGGCTAAAACAAAGGTCTGTTCAATAAGATTCTATAAGAGAATCCTTTAGGTTTTCGAATGCGATCTTTATGATCGTTTCAATCTCCTCCATGGAAAGTATGATCTTATAATCTTCAAGATCATTGAGTTCCTGCAGGATCATCCGACAACACTCAAAAGACTTTTTCAGACTGGTTAGCTTCATTTCCTTCTCGAGGGCTGTACCCATAATAGGATTATTCAGGCAATCGCGCTCGAGGTTACGTAACATGGTGTTTTCACATACCTGGACGAATTTCCTTCTGCTCATATATCAACGCTGTGGTAAAAATTTTCATAATGATCTTACAAAGTTAGAAAAACTGACCACTAATTATTATTCACCTATATCTTGTTAAACTGATAAAAAATGAATTACATCGAATAAATCAATGCTTTGTACGAAGAATCTTAACACATATATGCACTTTTCTGAAAAAAGGCTTAGAAAGTAATACTACCCTACAAAAAAAGGGCTGCAGGAATAAATTCCCACAGCCCTGGTAACTACTTAACATTATTGGTACAACCGTTAGGTATATATGTAATTAATCAACAACGGTTAATGTTTGTTTAAGATCCTTAATCATGATCTCAAAATCCCCAGCCTCCACAACAGATTTATTATCCCTTCCGATATAGGCCAGATCTGATACTTTGAGGTCGAACGTAACGGTTCTTTGCTCTCCCGGTGACAGAGACACCTTTTCAAACCTTCTCAAACGCTTTACATCCGGAGTAATTTGAGATGCATACAGGTCTGAAGTATAAAGTTCAACAACTTCCTTCCCTGCCATTTTTCCGGTATTCTTTACCGAAACACTCACGGAGATACTCCCATCACCGCCAACCTGAGATTTATCAATCTTCAGATCACTGTATTCAAAGGTCGTATAACTCAATCCGAACCCAAACGGGAATTGTGGGTTGAAATCTGCTTCATAGTTATAAACTCCTTCAGCCTTTTTCTGTTCTTCGGAAGGTTTATGGATATAAGGAATGGTCGCGTTTGGATATCTTGGATAAGTATAGGGTAATTTACCGGAAGGATTCACGTCCCCATAAAGAATATCCACGATTGCATCTCCTCCAAAGTTACCGGGCAAATATGCCTGAACGATCGCATCCATTTCACGTTCGAACTTACTGATCACTCTTGGACGGCCTTCATTCAGTACAAGAACTACCGGCTTACCAGTTGCAGCGATCTTCAAAGCGAGTTCTGTCTGCAGATCATTAATGTACAAATCATTGAGATCACCCGGCTTCTCCGTATAGGTATTCTCCCCCAGACACAGGATCACTATATCCGATTTCTCAGCAGCCTTAACCGCCGCATCCATACGGTCTTCCTTTTGTTCATAATACTGCCCGCCATCAACATAGCTCACTCCTGGAACATAGGTCACATCCGATTTTCCGATTTTTTTCTGAACGGCTTCAAGAATGGTATTATAGCGCTCCGCAAATTCCGGAGTCTTCTCTCCCTGCCAGGAATAGGTCCAGGCCCCGTTTAACGTACGCATGGAATTAGCATTCGGACCAGTCACTAAAACCTTTACCCCTTTCTTTAAAGGCAAAATATCATTTTCATTCTTCAATAAGGTGATCGCTTCAGCGGCCATATCATATGAAGCTTTTTCAAAGGCTTTGCTTCCAAATTCCGGGTAATTCTTATAATTCGTCACCGGCACTTCAAATAGCCCTAATGCGATCTTAACTTTTAAGATTCGTCGCACAGCATCATCGATTCGAGATTCAGATACGCTTCCCTCCGTCACTAATTCCTTCAGATTATCGACAAAGACTTCGTACTGGTAAGGTACCATCGACATATCGATACCTGCATTGATCGCCATTTTAATAGCTTCCTTATCGCTTTCAGCCACACGGTCACGGCGATGAAGATTTTCGATATCTGCCCAGTCTGTAACTACGAGTCCTTCAAAACCCAGTTCCTCCTTAAGCAGTTTCGTCAGTAGGTTATAATTCGCGTGCACAGGAATACCGTTGATAATACCTGAATTGATCATAATGGTATGAGATCCCGCTTCAATCGCTGCTTTGAAGGAAGGGAGATGATACTCACGCAATACATCTTCAGGAATATAGGAAGGTGTTCTGTCTTTCCCGGAAGTAACTGCATGATAGCCCAGAAAATGCTTCATACAGGAAGCAAGGTGATTCGGATCAGCGATATTATTATCTTCACCTTCATAACCATCGATCATGGCTACGCCAAGTACCGAAGCAAGATAAGGGTCTTCACCAAAAGATTCCCACATTCTTGAAAAACGAGGGTCGATTCCAAGGTCAAGAACGGGGGAAAAGTTCCAAGAAATACCACTGGCTCGGGTTTCATAGGCTGTAATTTCCGCACCGCGTTTCACCATTTCTGGATTCCTTGCAGCCGCCTGGGCGATCTGTTGTGGAAACATGGTAGCGTCGGCGGTATAGGTAGCTCCGTGGATCATATCGACACCATATATGATCGGAATATTCAACCGGCTTTCTTTCGTATTTACCTCCGCGATCTCATTGATGACATCGAACCATTTTTGCCTTGGAAAGGCACGGTTATTGGCAGTATTCAGGAAGGAACCCACATGGTATTCACTGATCGCCTTTTTCAACAGGGCAGGATCCAGCGAAAATGGCTCAAAACTGGAATAGCGGTTATCGCCTTTTCCGATAACATCCAGTGTCACCTGCGTCATTTGCCCCACTTTCTCCTCCATGGTCATCTTTGAGAGGATCTCCTCCGCCTTAGCGGCTATTTCCGCCTTACTCATCGGCTTTGTTTCCTGTGCCGTCAACGTTTTCAAAGAAAACATGACCATCACTACAGCCAGAAATTTCGCGTAATGTTTCATTTTTAAAAATTTAGATAATAAGCGTTGCCACTGCTCCGGCAACGAGGTTTAGTTGATAGTTTTCATTATTTATATGCACCGATACGTCCGTATCAGCCGTATTAGTGTTCTGTAAAATAACCACGATCTTTCCTCCAGGAGTGCGATAAGCAACATCGATCACCCCTTTATCATCGTTCGAACCTATCCTAACAGATCCGGGTCTGACAAACTTTGAAGCATGTCCGATGATATAATAAGCCGGATTTCGGACAACCTCATCTCCAGTGATCGTAATAGCGCCTAAACAGCGGTCACATCCCCCCCTGTCCGTATGCGGCTCCTGGTGTTCGTCGGCCGCAAGATTCCATTCCAATACAGTTCTCGCCCAGTTTTTTGGAGCGCCGATAATAAGGTTCTCAGTATGCCAGGCCATTTCCTTGGCAAAATCTCCGGGTGCACCTACCCATTGCTCTGTAAAGTAAAGATTTTTGTCCGGATATGCCTCATGAACCTTGCTTAGGGCTGATATTTCCCCGCCGTATAAATGAAAAGCTGAACCATCCACGAATTTTGATGCAGCAGAATCGGCAAGAATAGTCATCGGATATTCAGGTTTATCACAATTGTGATCATAGACGATGATCTTGGTATTGATCCCGTTTTTTTCAAATTCAGGTCCAAGATAACCTTTGATGAAATCAGCCTGATCGGTTGCAGTCATATACATACTCGGATTATTTCCGGGATGTAAGGGTTCATTCTGAATGGTAACAGCATCGATGATGATCCCCGCTTCCGCCATGCCCTGGATATATTTCACGAAATATTTTGCATAAACCGCATAAGCTTCCTTTTTCAGACTTCCCCCACGAGTATCTCCGTTATCCTTCATCCATACCGGAGCAGACCATGGAGATCCAAGGATCTTTATGTCAGGATTGATCTTTAAAATTTCCTTCAGTACCGGTATCAGGTATAATGTGTCATATGACATACTGAATCGTTCTAATTCCGGATCGGCCTCCCCTGTAGCAAGATCGTTATATGACCAGGTTTTTTCATCAAGATCCGACGCTCCAATACTCAATCGCAGATAACTGACACCAATACCTTTTCCATCGGTGTCAAACAGTTCATTGAGGATCCAGCTTCGTGCGTCCTTACTCATCTTAGCCAAATGTAGCGCGCTTCCTCCGGTAAGTGTATAACCGAAACCATCCATTTCCTGGAAGGTCATACTACTGTCAATTCTGATCTCTGCGGCATTTTCCGATGGTCCTTCTGAAGACGCTGTGATCTTGTGGGGAATAAGTAATGAATTTTTATCAAGGGTGGTCAGCCAGTAAGCTGCGGTACTTTCCTTCTCTTCAACACACCCCGTTAACAATATTGCCAAAAATCCGGCAATAACATGAATAGTTCTGATCATCTTCTTCTCTTAAGGTCTTTTCAGCGTTATTTCTTTTAATTTACTGTTCCCATTATCAAAATAGATTCGTAGTGGCAGCAACCCTTTCTTTAATTCCAGAGTTCCCAGATCAAGGTTTTTCCATTGTCCGAAAGTATCCGGTACAGTCGCCGAAACCGACTGATCGGCTGCCGTGATCCTGAGGTTTGTCTTCTCAGCGGTCTGAAGTAATGCAGCCAATGCATACATTCCATCCTCCTTTACTTCCACAGTATATTGCAGCCACTCACCTGTTACGATATCCGCTGTGTAATAACCATCGGAATCCGCATAGATATCTACACCATCGTTTCGGTAGGCTCTTCCATTATTCCATTGAGTTCTATCTTTACCGGTAGAAACATGATAGTTGGCCGCATCCGTATCGAAATAAGCCTCCCCCATTCTTCCAAGGTCGTAATCAACCGCAGCAATTACCAGTGAATTGGCTAATACATGCTTTTTGAAAGGACGGGTTTCTGTAGTATGCGGTTGACGAATCATTGCATCGATCACATCATAATGAATGATATTATTCTCGAATCTTGTATTTTCAGCCAGTTGCATGATCGCCGAAAAGGCAACTTCCGGATCTGGTTTTGAGACATTCCCACGCCAGTATTCCAGGATATTCTCATATCCGGGATTTACTTTTACTTCCAAAGGATTATTTGAACCCAATTTTTTAAGGGGCCACCAACACCAACCGATATTATTGGTTTCCATAAGGGTTATTGCCTGTTGAAACCAGACATTAGAATTTTCTCCCGATTCTCCGAGCCATATCGGTGTATTATATTTTTTTCGCATATCCAGTACCGCCTCTATGGATCCTTCATCATTATAATTCCAGTACTTATGGAAACTGATCACCATATTATCATCCCAAGGCGGCATGACTCCGGCATAATTATTTCCCCAGCCATTTCCTTCAATAATGACGATGTGAGTTTTATCCTCTTTACGGATCGCTTCCGTAATCTCCATCATTAATTTTCTAAGCGGTGTATTATCTTTTTCTGCGACCCCATTCTTAAGTACCCCTTCGAGGGTACCATCATCAGTGAATGCCCAATTCGGTTCATTGATAATATCATAAGCACCGATCCAGGGTTCCGTGCTATATCGCTTTGCCAACTTCTGCCAAAGCGCAATAAGTTTCTGCTGATTTTCTTTGCTTTCCCATAATGAAGGCTTCGAAGGATCCCTGTCTGAAATATTGAGGTCATGCCCTTGTCCGCCAGGGGTTGCATGCATATCCAGGATCAGGTACATTTCGTTTTCGGCACACCATTTCAATAATTCGTCGGTCATAAGGAAACCAGTTTCAAACCATGTATTCTCTCCCTTTACGGGTTCCTTTTCCACGGGTGGAGTGAACAGATTGTAATGCATGGGTAACCTGATAGAATTGAATCCCCACTTCTTTAAGGAATCAACATCGATCTTCCGGGTATGATTAGCTAACCAGGCTTTATAGAATTCTTTGGTCTTCTCTGTCCCTACGAGACTGATCAGGCTATCCCGGTAAATATATTGCTGACCTGAAAATGGCACCCGGAGCATATAACCTTCCTGAAGCATATGACCTCCAAGTCCGATTCCTCTTAAAACTATATTTTCCCCGGATGAATTGACGATTTTTTCTCCATTTGTTCTGAGAAAACCTTGTGCATTTCCCAGCGAAATGGATAGGATCATGATCATTCCGGTTAAAAGTATTTTTTTCATAATATCTGATTTTAATGGCATAGATCTATTCCCAAACGTAAGTACCAACACTACCTGCATCGAGCGCAGTAGTGAACCACTTACCTTTCATCTTTACATTAAACTTTTTTCCAATTGTCCCATTGTTGAGGACGACAAGTACGGTCTTACCTTCAGGTGTTTTAAAGGCAACATTGGAAAGATCTCCCGGTATATTGGATGCGATCCTGATGGAACCGGAAGGCACAAAAGCGGATGCATGGGCAATGATATAATAACTAACGTTGCGGGTTATATTACCAGCACCATCAATTGTCAAGGCGCCTTTACAAACCGTACACCCTCCTTCGGTATGAGGACCAAAACCTGCATTACTTGCGAGATTCCATTCCAGTGCATTTCTACTCCAGTTTCGCATAGACCCAATGATGATATTTTTTAAATGCCATTTTAGATCGCCACCAAAATCACCATCTGAGGGAGTATATTGTTCTGTAAAATACAAATGTTTATCCGGAAATGCATTATGCACGGTACTCAATGCTGAGATATCTCCAGCATAAAGATGAAATGCCGATCCGTCTATATAAGCATTGGCTTCAGGATCGGAGAGCACTTCGATCGGATAGGAGTAATTATCACAGTTATGATCCCAGACGATGATCTTAGTCTGGAGACCAGCTGCCTCAAAAGCAGGCCCAAGATGGGTACCAACAAAAGTTGCCTGCTCAGCCGCCGTCATATACATACTGGGATTATTTCCATCATGGAGTGGTTCATTCTGAACCGTGACTGCTTCAACGGTAATACCCTGTTCTGCCATCGACTGTATATATTTTACAAAATAGGAAGCATAGACCCCGAAATAAACCTCCTGTAAACTGCCTCCAATAAAACTATTATTGTCTTTCATCCAAACCGGCGCACTCCAGGGAGAACCCAGAATATGAAGATCAGGATTGATTTCAAGAATTTCCTTTAAAACCGGAATCACAGTTTCTGTATCCGGCTCAAGACTGAAATCCTCAAGATCCGGATCGGTTTGCCCTTCGGGCATATCATTATAGGTAAACGGGACGTCATTCAGATCGGATGCCCCGATACTGATTCTAAGATAACTGACACCGATAGCGCCATTATCCATTCCAAAAAGTTCTTCGAGCAATACTTTGCGTTCCGCTTCGGGAAGCGACAATAGTACCTTTGCACTACCTCCGGTCAATGTATATCCAAAACCATCCACTTCCTGGTATTCGGAATTCGCATTGATCTCGATATCCGGATTGATATTGGGTGTGGTTCCAAATGCAAGAATATCATCCTGCTTCATGAATTTAACACTCCCGTTTTCTTTGGTCAGGTAAAAATCCACTTCATTTTCAAGTACGGGTGGTGCAGGTGGATCTACCGGCACCGGATCATCATCCGGAGTTGAGGAGGAACATCCCAGGCTTAGCGCAATAATCACAGTGCTGAGAACAATCTGGTATATCTTCATTTTTAATTTCAATTGGAATGAATTTCCCCTTGCAGGGGTTAAAATAATGTAAAGCCCGCCCTTTAAGTCGGACGGGCTTTAAAAACTAGCTAACATATAATCAACTTCCTCTGAGTTCTACGTCATCGATGGTGATCCCTTCTGGAGAGAAGGTATTTCCACCACAACGAATCACCAGATAAATCGTACCTGATGCTTCAGGAGTAAAAGTATTTGTAACACTATCGGTTTGAGAATTCTTTACACATCCTACTTCAGAAAGCGAACCTTCAAAAGGAGTCAGTGCACAACCATCCCAGGTGCTTAATCCCATGATCTTAGTGTCGGCGTATTCAGTTCCGTTCACCGGTGGTGTGGTTCCTGCATAGACTTCGAACCAGGTCTCATCAAAACTTCCACTGCTTCTTACTGCCATATCGATGGTATAGGTTCTTCCTCCTTCCACCTCGATTGCCTGGTAAAGCCCTTGCTGAGCCCAACCACCGTTGGAGTGGATAGTTGCAGAACCATCACTGAACACCCATTCAGCACCACTGGCACTGATCTCCAGGATCGTCCATTCAGCAATGTCAGCCTCCGAATCGAATCTTCCACCTTTTACAAGGTTTCCTGCAACCGGATCTGATTCATCAACGACCAATTCCTGAGATGCTGAATTTGAAAGTCCACCTCTTCCTATAGCTTCATGAACCACTTCATAGGTCCCTGCATCCGGAAGGAATATTTCATATTCAAATTTATTTTTAATCACTCTGGAACCCACCTTCCAATTGGAAGTGACTACATTTTCTGTTCCTGACTTTAACAGATAATGATTGAATTCTCCATCGACCGGAGTAATCGTAAAGGACGCATCCGCATTCGGATCTGAGAGTCCGTTCCCGTCATTGGGATCTTCAGGCGAACAACTCGTCGCCAGGCCTATTCCTGCTGCCGTCAGCAGGAAAAAAGCCCAGTGTTTATATGTGTTTATCATTCTCATTGGTCTCTGTTTTTAGTAGTTAGGATTTTGAACAAGTTGTGTGTTTTCCAGTTCCTGTAGCGGAATTGGGAAGATCTCATTCTTACCAGCTGTAAAACCACGATCGGCAAGTTCAGCTGCAGCTCGCCCTGTTCTTACAAGGTCGAACCAACGATGTCCTTCACCGGCCAGTTCTTTTCTTCTTTCGAGCATAACCGCGTCCATGGTAACCGTCACCGATGGTAATCCTACCCTGGCTCGTACCGCATCCAACAAGGCCTGAGCCCTGGCTCCGCTACCTCCAAGGGCTTCCGCCTCCAGCAGATAGGTGTCTGCCAATCGAATGGTATACACATTTTGTTTGTAGTTCAAAGCTGCCGCCCCGCCTCCGGTTGAAGTATCCGAATTAAGTGGCATGAACTTCTTCAGAAAATATCCTGTATCCTGATAACCAGGTGCGTAGCTAGCATAGCCTGCATCTGCCATCGCCTTCATATCAAAAATAGTAGCATCAAATCGAGGATCGCTTTTCAGCAGGTCATACAACTCCTGAGTAATAACGCTAAAGCTCCATCCGGAAACATAATCCGGTGCCATTGCCGTATTACTGCTCGAGTAATTTCTCGGTCCAACCATGATATTGATAGTATTTCCTTCATCAGCACCTGATCCCCAGAATCCCCAGTCAGCATTACTCTGATCGGTATGGTTCACCTCGAGGATAGACTCACTGTTGAATTTATTACTGATCACCCAAAGGTCATTGTAGTCATCCAGCAGTTTATAACCATACTTACTGGTTCCACCGGGAGTACCGTTTACCTCTGCAAAAGCTGCTGCAGCATCCGAATTCTTACCTTGAGTAAGGTAAACTTTCCCAAGGATAGCCATTACCGTTCCCTGTGTGAATCTACCGGCTTCCTCATCCAGATTCTCCAGTTGAAGTGGCAGATTTGGCAATGCTTCTTTAAGGTCGGCTTCGATCTGAGCCCAAACCTGTGAAGGCTCTGCCTGAGTAACATTATAGATCTCAGAAGCGGGTAACGGCTCTGTGATGAGGGGAATATTTCTAAACAAACGTACGAGTTCGAAATAGAAATAACCCCGTAATGCCTTCGCTTCTGCAGCAATTCTTGGTTTTTTTGATTCATCCATAGGCGCTTCCGGCAATTTTGCAAGAAGAGTGTTCGCCCTGAAGATTCCCTGGTAATAATCACTCCAGAAACTTAACGGCAGCGTAGATTCACTAATGGTGTAGTTCGAGAATGATTGAATCCCCGCACCATCGGTAGCACCACCACCTCCGGCATAGTGATCATCGGAACCCGCGTTCATCATGGTCACCATATTTTCGAATCCGCGTGACTGTTTGGCGACTACATCGTAAACCGAAACGAGTCCGGAGTATACCTGCTCCTCATTCTGATAATAGTTTGCTTCCAGAAAAGTCCCCTTAGGGTCGACCTCCAGAAAATCCTTACTGCAGGAATTCATGGTCATCGTTGCAGTAAGTCCAACCAGTGTGTATTTAATATATTTTAAATTCATCATGTTAGCTTTTAAAATTGAACATTGATTCCCAGCATTCCTGTCTTAGCCTGAGGATAGAAGCCACGATCAATTCCGAGTACTCCTCCACCGATCTCAGGATCGAAACCTGTGTATTTCGTAAAAGTCAGCAGGTTCTCTCCGGTAACATAGAGGCGCACCTTATGTAAACCTACCTTACTGATCGCATCTGCAGGAATGGTATATCCCAACTGGATGGTCTTAAATCTCAGGTAATCTCCATCTTCCAGATAAAAATCGGAAGGATTGCTGAAGTTAAGGTTCGTATCATTCAGGGTCAATCTCGGGAAGTCATTTGAAGTTCCAGCTCCGGTCCATCTTCCCATGGCTGTAGTCTGAAAATTCGCATACTGAATATCCAGACGTCTTAGTCCCTGGAAGATCTTATTTCCGGCTGCTCCCTGAGCAAAAATCATAAAATCAAAGTTCTTATAGTTCATGTTGATAGTAAAACCATAGGTGAACTTCGGAATCGAACTACCGATAAAATCACGATCATCGGAAGTGATCTGTCCGTCACCATCCGTATCTACCCATTTGAAATCTCCGGGCACGGCATTCGGTTGTATCGGAGACCCGTCAGGACCTACATAATTATTAATCTCCTCTTGAGTCTGGAAAATTCCGTTCGTTTTAAATCCATAGAAAGATCCATAAGGCTCGCCCACCTGGGTACGGGTGATCGGATAGGTACTTGACTGGAAGGTTTCTCCTCCCGACAGGTACTCGATATTATCACCCAGATAGGTAATCTCATTTTCCAGATACGAAACATTTCCGTTAACAGAAAGGTCGAAATCGCCGAAAGTATTGTTATAGCCAAGTTCGAAATCAACTCCTTTATTCACCATATCCGCAACGTTTCCAACCGGGTTTCCTGTAGCACCAACATATCCCGGAATACGCACATCACGTAAGATCCCGGTAGTTTTCTTATTATAAAGATCCAGTACCATACTGAATCGCTGGAAAAATCTCGCATCGAACCCGATGTTCGCCTGACTGGTTTCTTCCCATTTAAGATCAGGATTCGATGGAGCGTTCGGGCTATTCCCGATGGTTACCGATCCCGAGGTCCCGATCGTATAGTTACGCCCACCACCTATCGTAGACAGGTATCTGAAATCACCGATAGCATCACTACCAGTTACCCCGTAACCACCACGAATCTTAAACTGATTGACGATCTCACTTTCATTCCAGAAAGACTCATTCGTCAAGACCCATCCTAAAGAGAAGGAAGGAAAATAACCGTATTTATTATTGGAACCAAAGCGTGAAGATCCATCACGTCGAATGATCCCGGTGAAGATATATCGCTCATCATAGTTATAATTAATTCTGGAGAACAATGAAGTCACACGGTGCTCCTGATTCTCATAAGCCGATGCATTGATCTGATCTGTTGGCACATCGAAATTAAAAGATGCATCCTCCCAGCTATCCACCGGAATATCGGTATAAACCACACTACTTCCTTTGGTGATATTGTCGACATACACCCCCTGACCTACAAGTACACTCAGATCATGCTTGCCAAATTGTTTTGCATACGTAATAGTGTTCTCGAGGTTCCATCCAAAACCTTGGTTGGTACTGCGTCCGATGTTGTTCAAAGGGCGAATATTAAAGGCATTCAAATAAGAAACCGGATTAAAATATTCATCTCCCCAGTAAGCTAGTTTACCACCGAGGGTACTTCTTGCTTTTAAGCCTTCGATAAACTCTATTTCTACATAGGCGTTTCCAACAAAATTATCAGACCAGCTGTAATTACCACGGCGAGTCTCCTGATAAGCAAGAGGGTTTGTCATTTCCTGACCTACATATTCTGAGATCGCATATGGATTACCATTGGCGTCTCTCCAGATTCCAGGCTGCGTATAAGGAGCCTGTCCTGCCTTTGCAGGATCAGTGATGACGATCGGGGTAAGCGGATCCAGGTTGATAGCTGATGCCAGCGGCCCTCCGAACTCACTATTCGTATTTCCGATTCCGATAACTTTCTCTCTGGAATAACCAGCTGTCTGACCAAAGGTGATCGACTTACTAATCTTATGAGTTGAGTTCAATCGAATGTTCTTTCTGCTGTACTGAGAGATATCAGACATTACAATACCCTCCTGTTCCTGCAGTCCAAAAGAAGCATAGAAAGTAGAAACATCATTTCCACCGCTAAGACTTATCTCCTGACCGATGCGTTGAGCACTATCATTGAAAATTACATCCTGCCAGTCAGTCCCTTTACCATAAGATGCAGGGTCATCAAAAAGAAGGTTGCCGCCTGCAGCCACAGAAGCTTCATTCATCAGTGTTGCATATTGTTCACCGTTTAAGAGATCAAGTTCTCGAGCTGGTGAAGACATCCCGGCATAACCGTTATAATTTACGGTCATTTTACCGCTCTTACCTTTTTTAGTAGTGATCAGGATAACCCCGGTTGCCGCTCTCGCACCATAAATCGCTTGTGAAGCCGCATCCTTTAATACTTCGATAGACTCGATATCGGCCTGATTGAGATAACCGATCCCTCCTGCATCAACCACAACACCATCAACCACCCACAGTGGTTCGTTATTGTTCAAACTGGTAATACCACGAATACGGATCGTCGAAGAAGATCCCGGTTGTCCGGAATTAGCCGAAATGGTCACACCGGAAGTACGTCCCTGAATGGATTGTTCCACTCTGGTAATCGGAAGATTCTCCAGATCTTCAGCCTTTACGCTTGAGATCGCACCGGTAACAACACTTTTCTTTTGTGTTCCATACCCAACGACCACAACCTCGTCAAGAGCCTGAGTGTCTAACTCAAGTGATACCACCATGTTTGTTTGAGCACCCACGGTGATCTCTTTAGAGAGGTAACCCACATAACTGAACACCAAAACATCTTCAGGATTCACCTGAATCGTAAAGTTTCCGTCAAAATCGGTCACTGTTGCCCTGGTAGTAGAATTTTTAACCACCACATTTGCTCCGGGCAAAGGAATCTCATTGTCGTCCAATACCTGTCCGGTAATTGTCTTTTCCTGAGCAAATGCGAAAGATGTTACGCATAAAAAGCATAACAACATAAATTTTGCTATTCTCATAAATGATTAATATTTAGTTAGCTTATAGTTCTGATGAAATATTCAGAAATACGCAGCAATACATTGTCATATTGACAATTTTACAAGCAGCTACAACGTTTTCTAAGTAGTTTCATCGATACCAAATTTAGAATATGGCAAAATCAAGCACTATTTTTTGAATACTTCTTAATTACGTCACGTGCATACATCACCACTTCATCGCTACGTCAAACCACATAACTTACTGTTTATCAATCATCATAAATAACCCTTTTATGAAAATTTTTTGAATTGAAAGAAATTTACTTAATTAGCAAATCGTTAATTATTGCCCATGAATCCCTCAAAGGTTATAGTTTTTCTCATTATTATTCTTTTTTCCGCAACAGGATCGGGACAAGAAATCAAGTCCTTCCCCCTCATAGAATCTTTGATGAGCGAACCTGAGATCATTCATTATACCAGAAATGAGTACAAATCAGATTCGGAATTCTGGTCTGGATGTATCGATCAGAATGACATCATCTATTTTGGCAACAATGATGGCATACTTATCTATAACGGTGAAAAATGGCAAAGTCTCAGACTGCCTAACAGCTCCTCCGTAAGAACTTTGATTTGCACCTCAGACAACACCGTATATGCCGGTGGCTATAACGAGGTAGGTGTCGTGAAGAAAAATGAGGATGGAACCTATTATTATAAATCCCTGATCGATGATTATCATCTGGAAGGCCGACTGATGGAAAATCTGGAACAGGCTCATGAACTGAACAACACCCTCATCTTCCGATTCTATAATGAACTACTTGTTGTAAAGGAAAATCAGATAGTCCACCTCCCTTCCGTTCATGATTTCATGTACAGTAATGTGGTAAACGGAAAATATTACACCCACGATATGCTTGTCGGTCTCCTTGCCTTCGATCCGGTAAAGAACAACCTGAGAACCGTTATTCCTCAGGAAGAATTTCCAGGCGAAGTAATCAAGGGGTTATTCCCCACAGAAGAAGAAGATATACTTTTCCTGTTTACGGAATCCGGAAAGATCTATAAAGCAGATCTCAATAAACGGAAGCTCACTCCCTGGGAGAACCTTTTCAAAGACGGAAAACCAGACCAATTGATCTCCATTGTTAAAAAGGACGATCGCTTTTATGCCGGGACATTGGACTCGAAGCTTAAATTGCTGGATGAAAATGGAAAACTAATGGAATCTCCCGCGTCATTTTCAGATATTCAGAACAAAACCATCCTTGATATTCTTCCTGATGAGACCGGAATGTGGCTGTTATTGAACAACGGACTCGATTATTTAAACACTTCGGTGATCACCCATAAGTTTTTTAAGAACTCCAGAGTATACGACATAAAAACCTATAAGAACAAACTTTATATCGCTTCTAATCGCGGACTCTATTACGCAGATCTTACGAAGAAGTTTCTTGAACTGAAAGAGATCGAGGCTGCCCAGGGTATAGTATGGACGCTGAACGAATTCAACGGGGATCTGCTTGCCGGACATATCAAAGGACTGATGCAGATCAAAGATGACAAGGTTATTCCGATCTCCAATCTGGGCACCTGGAAGATTACAAGAATACCGGGCAGAACCGATCGCTTTCTGGCCTGTGGTTTTAACGGACTTCACCTGATTGCCGCCGAGAACGGAGGATATCGATTCATCCGAAAAATCGAAGGATTCGAAGAATCGACCAGAGATATCATCGCTTCTGATGATCCGGACACTTACTGGATCTGTCATGGATTTAAAGGAGTTTACCGAATTAAGATCAATGAGAATTATGATCATGTCTACGCTATCGAGCACTATACCGACGAGAACGGACTGGAGTCGCAATATAATGTAAATGTTTACCGCTGGAATGATCAGGTTGTCTTTACCACCAATTATGGCATCTACACCTTCAATGACAAGGATGATCGATTCGAGCCGTTTCAACCGTTGAATGAGATCCTCGACCCAACAAAAAACACCCGTAAGATACTGGAAGAAAAAGACAAGACCTGGTTCGTCGAAGACGATGTGGTTGGCTTCTTTTACAACGATTCGATTCAAAAAGGACTGCATGAAGATATTTTCTTAAGAGCAAAGGGTATTTTGAATCGCGGGATGGAAAGCATTCTTCCACTTAATGACAAACAGGTACTGGTAGGATCGACCGATGGCGTTTTCCTCTTCCAGACCTCGCAACCCAAAAAACTGAATTCCGAGACCTATATCACACGGGCTGAAGTGAACGGAGACAAAAAGAAAGACCTACTACAAATTTCAACGGAAGCAGAACCCACCACGCTACCCGACAAGACCGACCATATTCATTTTGAATTCGCCACTCCGAAACTGGCAACGATCAGTGATCTGAAGTATCAATACCGACTTATTGGGATCAGTGATGAATGGTCGGAATGGCAGGAAAACAACTACCGCGAATTCAACCACCTTAAACCGGGCGAATACGAATTTCAGGTACGCAGTAAGGACCAGACCGGAAACCTGAGTAAAACGGGCTCCTATGGCTTTATAATTCTTCCTGAATGGTATGAAACCCCGCTCTCAAGACTATTATTCCTAATGGCATTTGCGCTTATGTTATATTTGAGCTATATGTTCGTAAAACGAAAACTTGAGCGAGAAAATATAAAAGCCCAGGAAAAGACCCTGAAAGAGAAAAAATTACTGGAACTTGAAGTAGAAAGACTCCGGCTTCAAAGGGATAAGGAGCAAATCGAAAAGGCCAAATCGGACCTGGAATACGATATGATCCAGAAGAGCAAAGAGCTCGCAAACTTTACCATGCAATTGGTCAATAAAAAAGATATTTTCAATGAAATCCAGTCAGACCTTAAAGAGTTGCGTAATGTGGTACGCACCAAGATCTCCAGAGAGAAAGTAACCGAGATCTTTCGCAAGCTGCATCAGCATAAGATCGGAGAGGAATATATGGAAGTATTTGATGTAAACTTTGAAACTGTCCATCATGAATTCTTCGAAAAACTAAATGAAAATCACCCAAACCTCTCCAAAAGAGATCAACGATTATGCGCTTTCATCATTATGGACCTCACCAACAAAGAGATTGCACCTTTACTCAACCTTTCTGTTCGCGGAGTAGAAACACTTCGTTACCGGGTGCGCAAGAAACTGGAACTCGACCATGATGACAAACTCTATGATTACCTGAAAAACCTCAGTTGATCACTCCGACCAGTTTCTAAAACGGTCAAACGCAGCTCGCTCCAGTTCCTCTCTAAAATCCGGATGTGCAATTTCAATAAGTGCTTTTGCACGCTGTCTCAGGTTCTTTCCGAAAAGATCAGCCGACCCAAATTCGGTGACCACATGATGCACATGCGCTCTGGTAGTGGTAACTCCAGCCCCCATCTTAAGGTATGGCGTGATCTTGGACAACCCTTTTGGCGAAAGTGAAGGCATACCAAAAATAGGTTTCCCCCCTTCAGACAAAGAAGCACCACGAATAAAATCCATCTGCCCTCCTACTCCGGAGTAATGCATACTTCCAATGGTATCGGCACAAACCTGACCGGTAAGATCAATCTCAATAGCACTATTGATCGCCGTCATTTTCGGATTTCTGCGTATTACCGAGGTATCATTGGTATAGGCTGCTTCTTTAAAATGAACCATGGGATTATCATCGATAAAGTCATAAAGCCTGCCTGACCCCATCGCAAAGCACGTAACGATCTTTCCTTTCTTAACTCCTTTCTCTTCTCCAGTAATCACACCTTTCTCGACCAGCGGTAAAATACCGTCAGAAAACATTTCGGTATGCACTCCAAGTCGCTGATGACCGGTTAGGTTCCGCAGAACCGCATCTGGTATGTTACCGATTCCCATTTGTAAGGTAGCACCATCTTCGATCAGAGAGGCGATATTCCTCCCTACCAAAGCCTCGGTTTCAGTGACTTCTGTAGGCTCAACACTGTAAATACCTGATTCCAGCACTACGGCCAGATCGATCTCACTTTCATGAATTATGCCATCCCCGTGTGTTCTGGGCACCATAGGGTTCACATGGGCCACAACTTTTTTAGCCATTTGGATCGCCGGTATGGTAACATCAACCGATGCGCCCAAGGAACAATATCCATGTTTATCCGGCGGAGAAACCTGGATAAAGGCAACATCGATAGGAAGTATCCCTTTTCGAAACAACAGATGAACCTCACTGAGAAATATGGGGATATAATCAGCATTCCCGTTGTTGACCGCCTTCCGAATATTCTTACCCACAAAAAGGCTGTTTACCCTAAATGAATCACTATAGGGTTCTTCGGTATATCTCGCCACTCCATTGGTGTGGATCTGAATGATCTCAACTTCCTTTAATTCGCGATAACGCTCACACAGTTCATTGATGAGAATATTCGGTGTCATCGCCGCCCCCTGAAAGAAAACCCGATCTCCCGATTTCACCACTGATACCGCCTCCTGTAACTCTGCAACTTTCACCTTACCTGATTTTCAGCAAAATTATAGCTATTCGGAAGATCTAAAAATGATAAAGATCAGCTAATATTTCTTGAGAAGAACCAGAAACATTCCTATATAACAGAAACCATTTTCCTGGAAAAATACGAGTATAAAAAAAGCCTTCAACACTTGCATAAACAAGCGGAAAGCCTTTCATTGGTTTAACTACTAAACCTTGATCACGAAGAACGTGATCAACAACACAACTTATTTTTCAAACTATAAGCCTTGCAGGCCTCTTAGTTTGGGCGACTTGGTTGACCGCCTGTATATTTTTATACTTTTCTTCAACGAACGTTGCGCTCATAAGAGCTCAATGGTTGCAAATATACATTTTCTTCCCGTACGAGAAAACATTTAGGGGGGATTAAAAATTCAACACGTTCCAGCATTACTCAGAATCACCCTCCAGACGCCTAATCATCTGCTTCATTTCAGCGATCTCCCGTTCCTGAGCTTCGATGATTTCGCCTGCAAGCTTTTTCACTTCAGGATCCTGAATATCCGCCCTGTTACTGGTAAGTATCGCAATCGAATGATGCGGAATCATTGCCTTTAACCAAAGGAGATCTCCGATAGGTTTTTGTGCCCGTACCAAATAGAGCGAACCGAAGAATAGCACAACACTTCCGGCGATCAGGAACATATTCTTATTCCGGTCTCTGTACATGTTTCGCATAAAAAGAAACATGACCACTGCCATTGTTGCGATTCCCATACAAGCCATATAGAAGCGGGTCAGACTAAAATAAACATGATCGATTTTATAGATATTGAGATACATCGTTCCATACATCGCCACAAACGAGACGGCAAGCATCATGAAAAAGGTACGATAACTCCCCTGAGATTTGTTCTTATGATCCATTTTGTAGTTTTTAAATTTTCCTGTTCAACACGAAGAGGCCCAAAAAGAATAAGCAAGGAACCTCCCGAATAAGATAAGTAACATTACAGGCAACCACAAATTCCTTTAAATTGATTTTAACCAATATGCGATAAATAGCAACGTAGATAACCCTCATAAATGAATGCATACTTCAGCTGCTCTGAAATCTATTGCTTAAGGGCATTAAAACGGATCTGGATTTTTTTACGAAACCTGAAGACACCAGCGCAGGAGGCAAACCGGAGTTAAATTACAAGCATAAAAAAACCCTGCTAATTTATGTTAGCAGGGCTTCTTTTTGTTGGCGGTCTGGACGGGACTCGAACCCGCGACCCCATGCGTGACAGGCATGTATTCTAACCAACTGAACTACCAGACCTTTCTTGATTGCGGATGCAAATATACACCCCTTTTTATATTTCACAAACGTTTTTGAGTAAAAAAATGAAATTAATTTTTAGGGCTTACACAAACTTTTGTCTTTCAATTATATAGGTATATAAAATTTTATTCAAATCTTTTGAGATATCGGCTTCAACGTATTTAATTCGATACTTCGCACAGGTAAGCCGGATATCATTCACATAAGTTGCCACCTTCTTTTCATAGGCAGACTTAACATTCTCTGCAAATAGATCAATAACTTCTCCGGTCTCTACATCGGTAAATCTCCGCGGGGTATTATCAAAATCAAAATGGTATTCACTGGCTTTATCCATTACATGAAAAAGAATCACTTCATGTTTATTATATTTTAAATGCTGGAGTGCAGAAAAAAGCCTTGATTTATCGGTCTCCGTCTGAAACATATCGGTAAATACAAAGATCATACTTCTACGATGGATCTTCTCTGCAATCTGATGCAGAAAAGTGTATGTATGCGTAGGCTTTCCGTAACCAGCGGGTTCAGATAATCCTTCCAAAGCCGTCATCAACTGATGAAAATGCCGGTCACTTCCTTTTTCACTGGCATAGAATTCATAGTCGTCGGAATACACACTGAGACCGACCGCATCGCGCTGACGCTTCAGCAATGTCATCAGAGCACCGGCCGCCAGTACGGAAAAACCGATCTTATTGTACTCCGTTACCGATTGTCTTTTCATTGCGGGATAATGCATGGAAGAACTGTTATCGATAATAAGGTGACACCGGAGATTAGTCTCCTCCTCATACTTTTTGACATAGAGTTTTTCCGTCTTAGCAAATCTTTTCCAGTCGATATGCCGGGTACTCTCCCCCCTGTTGTAGATCTTATGCTCTGCAAACTCTGAGGAAAATCCATGAAACGGACTCTTATGCATGCCACTGATAAAACCTTCCACGACCTGATTTGCCAGTAATTCGAGATTACTGAAAAGATTAAGCTTATTGATTTCCGATTGAATATTCATAGATAAATTTCTAAAGACTGCAATTATCACAGCTTCGATTCGTTAGCATTGTAATAAAGAACGGATGATCAATATAAGATAATGTTAGGTATCTTCGACCATTCGTATTTCATTATTCTTTAATAATAAAATTACTTTATTACTTTTACACATCCAATTTTTGCAGTGTATGAGCAATTCCTTTGAACGTTATCAGAAACGCAAACTTATTTCCTCTTATTTTTCGGTGATACTCAGTATCGCCCTGGTACTGTTTCTCCTGGGTGTTCTCGGACTTCTGGTACTCAATACCAAAAAGCTCGCGGATCATTTCAAGGAACAGGTTGCTATTTCTGTTTTTCTTAAAGACAGCGCAAAGGAAGTAGAGATCAACCAATTGCAGAAAAGTCTTGCTATGGCCGACTATACCCGTTCTGCCGAATTCGTTTCCAAAGATGATGCTGCTGAAGAACACAGCAAGGAGATCGGGGAGAACTTTTTGGAATTCCTGGGATATAATCCATTACAGAACTCTATCGACGTTCATTTGAACGCAGCTTATGTTTCCACTGACAGCATTCAAAAAATCGCAGATCATATTGCTGAAAAGGATTTCGTTGCCGAAGTAGCCTATGACAGTCCATTGATCTCACTGCTTAACGAAAATGTGAAACGCATGAGTTTCTGGATACTGATCGCCAGCGGGGTCTTTACACTGATTGCTGTCTTGCTGATCAACAGTTCGATCAGACTCTCCGTATACTCCAAAAGATTCATCATTAAGACCATGCAAATGGTCGGGGCTACCAAGCGATTTATACGTCGTCCGTTTATCTGGAAAAGTATAAAACTGGGGATGGTAGGATCTCTGATCGCGATCATCGCCATGGGATCATTGCTTTATTATGCGGATATCAGATTCCCTCAGCTCGGACTTTTGTCAGACCCAATTCATCTGGCGATACTTTTTGGAGGAATATTTCTAACAGGTATTGTTATTACGTGGATTAGCACTTATATTGCAACACAACGATTTCTCAATCTCAGAACTGACGATCTCTATTATTAAAACAAAGGGCTCACCGATAAATTATTAACCATGAAGAAGAAATTACAGGAACTGAAAAAAATGGAAAACGAGAAGGAATTCATCTTTCAAAGGAAGAATTACATCTTTATGTTCATCGGGTTGGGACTTATCGCTTTAGGATTTATCCTGATGATTGGCGGAGGTAGTGACGACCCTAATGTTTTCAATCCCGATATCTATAGCTTCAGAAGAATTCGACTCGCTCCAACTCTGGTATTGTTGGGTTTTGCCGTTGAGGCTTATGCAATCCTCATGAATCCTAATAAAAAATCATCCAAATAATTCCAGCCCAAGGCACTGAATACCGCACCTGAAACTATGGAGATACTCGACGCGATCATTCTTGGCATCATTCAAGGACTTACAGAATTTCTGCCGGTTTCATCCAGTGGCCATCTCGAATTAGGTAAGGTGTTACTCGGAGAGCACTCCATTCCCCAGGAAAGCATGTTATTTACGGTGATCTTACACTTTGCAACCGCACTGAGTACGATCGTGGTTTTCAGAAGGGATATCACAACCCTACTACAGGGAGTTTTCAGCAGTGGGTGGAATGAGGACAAAAAATTCGCTCTTAAAATCATCCTGTCGATGATACCTGCAGCATTGATCGGATATTTTTTCGAAGCCCAGCTGGAATCATTATTCGGAGGCAACATTTTACTGGTGGGCTTTATGCTTATTGTTACAGCATTGCTACTCTATCTTGCAGACAAGGCTAAAAGCACCGGTAAAGAAGTTTCTAACACCAATGCCTTTGTCATAGGTGTCTCTCAGGCTATCGCCATGCTTCCGGGCATCTCACGTTCCGGAGCGACTATCTCAACCTCCGTACTCCTCGGAAACGATAAGGCAAAAGCTGCCCGTTTCTCATTTCTTATGGTCGTTCCACTCATTTTCGGAAAGATTGTAAAGGATACCTTATCCGGAGAGATCAGTCTGGAAAGCAATCACCTCAATAGTTTGCTGATCGGATTTATCGCAGCTTTTATTTCCGGAATGATCGCCTGCACCTGGATGATCAAACTCGTTCGCAACAGTAAACTGGTATATTTTTCGGTATATTGCTTTATCGTTGGTATCCTCTCCATTGTTCTTGGCTATTATTATATGTAATTTTGCAGCTGATAAAAACAGCGTATGTCGTATTCCGAAACTGAATTCAAGGATGGTAAAATACTATTGATCGATAAACCTCTGAAATGGAGCTCATTTCAGGCGGTAAACAAGATCAAGTGGGCTTTGAAGAAAAAGTTCGACCTTAAAAAGATCAAAGTGGGACATGCCGGAACTCTCGACCCACTTGCAACAGGCCTTCTTGTCATCTGCACAGGTAAATTCACCAAAAAAATTCCCGAATTACAGGGACAGATCAAAGAGTACACAGGCACGATCACCGTTGGCGCGACACGACCATCTTACGATATGGAGACCGAGATCGATGAAACTTTTAAAACTTCCCATATAACGAATGAATTGATCACAGAATCGGTACCACATTTTATAGGCTCAATCGAACAATATCCCCCTGTATTCTCAGCATTGAAAAAAGATGGTAAACGCCTCTATGAATTTGCCCGGGAAGGCAAAGAAGTAGAAATCCAACCGCGTACTATAGAAATTAACGAATTTGAAATCACACGGATTGCTCTCCCGGAAATAGACTTCAGAGTTGTATGCAGTAAAGGTACTTATATTCGCTCTCTTGCCCATGATTTCGGCAAAAAACTGGGGTCCGGAGCCTATCTTTCTGCACTTAGGAGAACCAAAATAGGTGATTTCAACGTAAATAATGCATTCGGTCCGGAACAATTTACCGATGATCTTCTGGCTGAAGATTAAAATTTTTATTTATATTTAAGGTCCAAGTCTATTAATATGAACCTAAGCAACAAGCAATTATCACTTATAATTTCCTTCTGTCTGATGGGGATAATTGTATTGATTGCATTCAATATTCAACTCCGCGACAAACAAGAAGAAGAATTTCTTTACGAGATGAGTTTTGATGAAGAGCTTCTGGAAGAACCTGAAGAATTACAGGAAGAGGCTAAAATGACCGAACTCGAAACCCATATGGCCTATAACGAGGCTGCTGCAGAAAATAAATACACCAAGGAGATCGAGGACTTCAAAACTTTGGAGGAGATCAAACAGGAACTTGCAGACAGACAGGCTGAAGATTCCGGAGAAGAGCTCAATGAACTTTCAGAGAACATGGGTCTGGCAAAAGAATATACGGAGCGCCTTAAAAAACAGAAGGAGATGCTTGAAAAGAATCAGGCGAAAGAAGAGGAAGACAAACCGGTCAATATCAAAAGACGCACGACCATCTCCTACTCTATGGTAAACCGAAACCATCTTGATCTGCCGAACCCGATCTATACCTGCGAAAGCTTTGGTAAAGTCGTGATCAATATTACTATTGACAGTAAAGGAAAAGTTATAGACGCCAGCTTTAACGAACACAGTTCAACCACCAGCAATGGTTGTCTTGTAGAAAATGCTATCTACTATGCAGAAAGGTCCCGTTTTAATGCCGACCTTTCCAAACCGGAACAGATCGGTTCGATCACCTACCTATTTCAGGGAGAGTAACTGCAAAAGGTCTGTTACTGTAGTATTCCCTTTATCCTTGTTATACCACATTTGAATCTCACTTCGGAACTCAGGAGTTATCTTCCCAAAGTTATCTTTAAATTCATTCACTTTATCTCTAAGTGTTGAAGGTCGTGGCCCCCATTCAAAGATCACTTCTTCCGTACGATCATCAATTGCGATTAGCTTTGGAATCGAACGTGCACCCTCCGTCAGAAAACTATTCATGAGGTTTTCATGCTCATCCCTTAAAACAATCTTCATCGAGATCTTAGAATTCACCTCCGTCATTTGTTGCAGAACAGGCAGCACATGTGCTGCATCGCCACACCATCCTTCAGAGATCACAAGCCAGGTTTGCTCACCCTTATATTCCTCCAGCGCGGCAATCTGATCTTTTTTTAGCTCAAAACGCTTTTCCCATCGGTCCATTCGTTTCTCATTGAGCAATGTATAATCCAAAAAAGATTGGGACTGAGTTTCGCCTGTGACTTTATCTTTTGCCAAAAGGTCCTTAATCAATTTCCGGTATTCCGAATAGGACAACCCTTTCTGTTTCGCTTCTATTAAAATTTCCTGAATATTATCGGGGGAGATGATCACTATCTTATGTTTTTTATAAGTTGAATACCGTATCTTAGTAGCAGGACTTCCAATTCCTTACAGATAAATTTATGATTGCAAATATATGAAACGATGCGGATGGTGCGAAGGCGATGCACTATATGAGGAATATCACGATACCGAATGGGGTGTTCCGGTTAAGGATGATGATAAACTATTCGAATTTCTTATCCTTGAAACCTTTCAGGCCGGACTAAGCTGGATCACCATATTAAGACGAAGAGAGAACTTCAGAAAAGCGCTTGATAATTTTGATTATCGCAAGATCGCTACATACGGACCTGAAAAAATAGAAGCACTGGAGAACGACAGCAGCATTATTCGCAATAAGCTCAAAATAAGAGCGACCATCAGCAATGCCCTGGCATTCCAGGAAATTCAGTCTGAATTTGGAAGTTTCAGCAATTATATCTGGGGATTTGTAGATCACAAGCCGATTGTTAACGAACTCGACCATTATAAATTGGCTCCGGCCAATACGGCACTATCAGACAGGATCAGTAAAGATCTGAAAAAGCGCGGCTTCAAATTCGTCGGTAGCACGGTTATTTATGCCCATATGCAAGCCACGGGCATGGTAAACGATCACGAAAAAGGCTGCTTCAGGTATGAAGAGGTGAATCGTTTACACTGATTACTAATAAAGAACTTATCCGCTGTGATTATGAAATGTTCAGTATTCAATCTTACAATTTTATCAATAGTATTCGCGATTTTAAGCTTCCATGACACCTATGCGCAATCAGAAGAGGCGGAGGAACCTCAATATTTAAGTGCCGGTCTGGAAGTCGATGTTCTTCCCTATGTTCTAAATGGCTATATGGGAGCGGCCTGGGTCAGTAAAAATCATTTCAGGCTAAGGGCGCTCTTCGCTCATGTAAAAATGCCTGATTTTATAACCCCCGATGAATTCACCAATAACAAGATCAATTCCTTTGCTTTTCTCCTCGACTATTACCAAAAAAAGGATCTTTCGGGATTCTGGATAGGAGGCGGACCAGTCATTTGGGATGGAAGCATTCAATCTGAGCAAAGAAGATCCAGTGTTAAATACAAAAGTTACCTGTTGAACGGAAGTATCGGGTATTCCCTGTTTCTGACCAAAAACCTGTATTTAAGTCCGTGGGCCGGGCTTAGTTTTCGTTTTGCAGGCGACAAGAATATAACGGTCGATGGTTATGATTATGACCCACCCTTTCTCAATCCGGAATTATCCTTGAAATTAGGCTGGCGATTCTTCTAAAACCCAACGTTAGTATTCAGACTTCCTTTTTAAGAATTCTAAGAAATTCATCTCTGGGAATTTCGTCAGCACCCAGACTCGCGAGATGATTGGTATAGATCTGGCAATCGATCAATTTATATCCATTTTCTTCAAGATCCTTTACCAAAGTTATGAATCCATATTTGGAGGCATTACTAACCTTAGAAAACATACTTTCTCCACAAAATACATGACCCAGATCAACACCGTATAAGCCCCCGACCAATTCTTCACCGTCCCACACCTCAACAGACCTTGCTCTCCCTTTACGATAGAGTCCACAATAAGCTTCGATCATTTCTTCGGTTATCCAGGTACCCGACTGACCGCTTCTCTTCATTTCAGCACAGGAGCGTATCACATTTTCAAAGGCAGTATTATAGGTTACTCTGAATCGCCTCTGACGAAGTAATTGCCGCATACTCTTCGTAATACGAATCTCACCAGGAAACAATACCATCCGTGGATCTGGAGACCACCACAGTACAGGAGACCCCCCTTCAAACCAAGGGAAGATACCTTTCTCATACGCTTGTATGAGTCTTGATTCCGTAAGTTTACCTCCAATTGCCAATACTCCTTCAGGATCGGCATAGGAGACAGGAGGAAAATCCATATCATCAGTTAGAAAAATCATAAAAACTATGAATTATGAAAAAATATCAATTATTACCCTGTTTTTTAAACTATAAATTTGCGTATTAACAAATTTTATCAGACTTTTGTTAATGCCTTTACAACCAATTATTTTCATCATTGCTTTTTGAGTTTACAGTAAAGGCAAACCTAAAACCACAACATTAAGTCCCGGCAACCTCCGGGACTTTTTACTTCTATATATCCAGCACATTTCATTTCAGAAACAGATCATTATTATCTATAACGAACCCTCATTTAATAAAAGTGTTCCTTATAAAACATCATTAAAAAACAATTTCGGAATAGTTGAGGGAACTTTGTTTCACTAACTGACAATCAGTAAATTATAAAATTAATTACAATTCTTGTCATATACTAATGAAAGGCAGTAATTTAAGAAAAATACTGCAATTTAAATAAATAATACGCTACAGAGGCACTTTGAATCCTGTAAAAATACTTCGCAGTTTCAGATACAGAAAAGGCCATCTGAAACCAGATAGCCTTATTACTTATTTTATGATGTAACCAACACCTTAGAAAGGCAGGTCATCATGGTCTTCTTCTTTAAAGTCACTTACAGGTTCAAATGCATCCATCGGCGGAACCGGAGGCATGGCATTAGGTGCTGCTTGTTCCAGATTTTCAATTCTCCAACCCTGAATAGAGTTAAAATATTTGGTTTCTCCCTGTGGATTCACCCATTCACGCCCTCTCAGATTGATACTAACTTTAACCTGCTGACCGGTATTGAAACTATTCAACAGATCACATTTATCCTGAACGAATTCGATTAGCAGGTGTTGTGGATACTGTTCTTCGGTAGTGAGTACCATTTCGCGTTTTCTAAAACCATTACCACCAAAGGTTTTAGTCTCATCGATCATTTTAACTCTTCCTTGAATTTCCATATTATCTCCTTATTTAATTCTTTATACTTTGCCTGGCCAATAACAGTTTCCAGGCGTCTTCTACTCGATTCTCTTTTAAATATCGCGATGCAAGTCCATGGATCTCGCCTTCATCATCACTACTCAGCACCCCTTTAACTTCAATAGATTCCTCAACGAATTGCGCTACGACTTCCTTACCCGGAAGTTCGGAAATATTCCCCAACATACCTAATTCGTTACCAGTCAGAAATTTACTATATCTGATCGATGATGGAATATTATCAACCCCTATACCAGGTATTGACAAAGGCTTTGGTACTTCGAACATACCTTGATTAGACCTGCTGTACCAGTTACCTCCCATCCGACTCACAAGATCAATCTTATGCTGGTCGATGGTATTTCCATCTTCACTCAGTACTTCTTCACTGATATGCATGCGCAAAACCTCGCAGATGATCAGATTCCCGGCTCCTCCTTCATCGCCCAAAGCGACGACTTCGTTCACCTTACATTCCATTTGAACCGGTGATTCAGCTACTCGAAAAGGGCTTACCAAATCAGATTTCAACATGGTAAAACCACCTTTTTCAAATTCATTGACTCCTTTCGGGTACTCACTGCTACTCAGTGACATCTGCTGAACGATCTCATAGCTCACAACATTAATGACCACCTCAGGGACTTCCCTGCAGTTTTCAAGTGTGTGTTTTTCGGTATTATCTCTTACTCTACGTGCGGGAGAAAAGATCAATATCGGCGGGTTTGCACTAAAAACGTTAAAAAAACTGAATGGAGAAAGGTTCACACGACCATCTTTGTCAATCGTACTGGCAAAAGCAATAGGCCTTGGTCCTACTGCACCGAGTAAATATCCGTGTAATTTAGCTGTGGTTACCTCTCCAGGGGAAATTGTGAGCATTCAACAATTTTAAGCAAAAATAACCATTCTCTCAGACCCTCGAAAAAGTATTTTTCAACAACAAGACAATAAATTAACCGCTTTTACTTTATCTTTATGAAACTGGCATAGCATAAATTACATGAAGAAGATCACTCGTTGGATCCTTATAATTTCGTCTTTTATCATTGTTACCTCAATACTTACGAACACTTATGTGTTCTTTCAGCGCTTTAAAAAAGAGGAGCGGACAAAAATGAAGATCTGGGCTCAGGCTCAGGCAGAGTTCCTTCAAACTACAGATCTCGATAAGGATCTCGGCGACCTGACACTGGAAGTACTGAAAAACAACAACAGCACCCCTATGATCTATGTGGGGAAAGACGGGGAGATCCGAATCAATAATATTTCTGAAAAAAAAGCAGAAGATACTATCTACCTGCAGCACAAGATCGAGCAGTTCGGACAGGAAAATGCCCCTATTGAAGTTTTCTATAAGAATGATTTCTATGGTACGCTCTATTATGGAAATTCAGAAGTACTGACCAATCTGAAATATTATCCCATCGCACTCATTCTGATCATCGTTCTTTTCAGTGCCGTGGTCTATTTCTTCTATAAGACGTCCAAAGTATCAGATCAAAATAAACTTTGGGCTGGAATGGCAAAGGAAACCGCTCACCAAATCGGAACTCCGATCTCTTCTTTGCTGGGATGGACCGAAATTCTCAAGAGCGAAAACAATGTTAGTGAAACCATTACCGCAGAAATCGAAAAGGACATTGACCGTCTACAGGTGATCACCGATCGGTTTTCAAAGATAGGGTCTGTTCCTATGCTGCAATCCTATGATTTGGTTGAAGAAACAAGAAACACCTATGATTATCTGGTATCGAGAAGTTCCAAACTGGTGAACTTTGACTTTAAGACCAATTCTGAGAAAATATATGTTTTACTCAATTCGCAGTTGTATAGCTGGACCATCGAGAACCTCATCAAAAACGGTATCGATGCTATGAAGGGAAAAGGCGACCTGACGGTGGAACTGATTCAGGATAAAAAAGATATACGGATCAACGTGACCGACACAGGAAAAGGAATTCCAAAAAGTAATTATAACCGTATATTTGACCCGGGTTTTACCACTAAAAAAAGAGGATGGGGTCTCGGATTGTCACTGGTGAAGCGCATTATAGAAGATTACCACAAAGGTAAGATCAGGGTTCTCCATTCTACATTAGGAAAGGGAACAACCATGCAAATAATATTAAAAACAGCAGAAGAATGAAAGTCAGGGAAATTGAATTAAAATCTTCCAACCTTTCCAACAACTGTCCCGAATGTTTCTCTAACGACAGCCTGGAATTACGATTCTATCAAAAGTATATCGAAACCCCTTTTTTCAAAAGAAAGACCGCCGAAATCAGGGAAGAACTAACGTGTCATAAATGCAACACACTGATCTACCCGGTACGATACACCGAAGATATAGAAAGGGTACGCGATTTCTATTTTAAGACCATAGCCAACCCGAAAACAAGTTTTCGACTTACACGATTAAGCATGATCATCCTTTTCGCTATTGTGGTAGCCGGAATCGCGGCTTATCTTTTACTGAACAATCCGGAACTCTTTTCTAAAGCTCAGCCCTGATCGCTGCTGCGAGTTCTTCAAATTCTTCAGAAGACATAGCAACTTTGCTCTGAAAAGTCATTTCACTCATTTGATTCAACGGAATCAGATGCACATGTACATGCGGCACTTCCAGTCCTACCACAGCCACACCAACCCTTTTACAGGCCACTGCCTTTTCCAGTGCATGGGCAACTTTTCTGGAAAACTTCATCAAACCTACATATAACTCTTCCTCCAGATCGAAGAGCTTATTCACCTCCTTCTTTGGAATGCACAAGGTGTGTCCTTTAGCATTAGGATTGATGTCGAGAAAAGCGAAGAAATTTTCATCTTCAGCTATTTTATAACAAGGGATTTCACCGTTGATTATCTTCGTAAAAATTGATGCCATAACCTGTTGATCTTAGTTTACCAAAGGTATCAAAATAAAAAAATGCCCGGTGATCACCGGGCATTTTTTTATATATATCTGTGAGGGTATTACAACAGTTGATCCAGCGCATCTACATATGCGTTCTTTGGAGCAACTCCAACTTGTCTACCTACAACTTCTCCGTTTTGGAATACCAGTACGGTCGGGATGTTTCTCACGCCATATTTCGCCGCGAATTCCTGATTTGCATCCACATCAACCTTACCTACTACTGCTTTTCCTTCATATTCCTGACTTATTTGATCGATGATAGGACCTACCATTCTACAAGGTCCGCACCATGCTGCCCAAAAATCAACCATTACTGGTTTGTCACTTTTTAAGACTACTTCATCAAAAGTAGCATCAGTTATTTCTAAAGCCATTTTATTTAATTTTAGATTATAATTTGTTCATATTCAGACTGCAAATTTAGTCAATTTATTTGCGATTCCTTACACGCGTTATATTTGTTTTAACTATGCCACCATTTGATTTGACAATACCTTGATTTACAGAGACAAACATCAATTCAGCTTATAATGAACCTGATGTTCTTCCAACTCCGTAAGCAGTTCGCTGCAAATGTTCACTTTCTTACTTCTACTGGGCATTGTGATCATGATCTCCTCCTGCTGCCCATAGACTATAAAGTTCAGGATATGATCTCCGGAGTGCATAGTGAACAGGTCTTTCAGTTTATTTATCCTTTCCTGTACGATATCTTCCAATTGAATATGAATGGTCAGCTTTTTAGCATATGTCTCCATCACATCCTGTAATTGCATCATCGAATTAAACTGTACCCGGGGGTCGCCCCGTTTCCCGGTTTCTTTATTTGCCCAGCCTTCTTTAACAAAAGCCTTGATGAACACGAAAGAATTGATCATCAAAAAATGTCGTAATTTGAGATATTCTTCACCGAACATTCTGAACTCATACGTATCGTTATAATCCTCCACAGTAAATGCTGCCCATCCTTTGCCTTGCTTGGAAACCCGATGCTGCACATCACTGATCACACCGGCAAAGGCGAGTTCACGTCCGACATAGGATTCAAGATCATTGAAGCAAGCTACATTCGCATTGCAAAAACAATCGATCTCGGTTTTAAAATCATCGAGAGGATGGCCTGAAATATAGATTCCCACAACTTCTTTTTCACGCTTAAGCTTTTCCATGGTTCCCCAGGTTTCGCAGGCTGGAACCACGGGTTCCGGTATTTGAACTTCCGAAGCCTCACCAAACAGGGAAACCTGAGCGGAATTCTCATTTTCCTGCATTTTCGCTCCGTACCTGATCGCCTTTTCCAGGAAAGAAACTCCATCAGCTTCGGAGTGAAAGTACTGGGCACGGTGGGTGCCGGTAAAGGAATCGAACCCTCCAGCAAGAGCCAGGTTTTCAAACGCTTTTTTGTTGGCAGCTCTCAGGTCTATACGTTTAGCAAGATCGAAAACCGATCTGTATTTACCACTTTCCCGATGTTCTACAATTGTATCAACGGCGCCGCGCCCTACCCCTTTGATCGCTCCCATACCAAAACGAATGGCATTTTCCTTGTTTACCGTGAACTTATAATAGGATTCATTTACACAAGGTCCGAGTACCGGTATCTGTGAGCGCTTACATTCTTCGAGGAAGAAAGACACCTGTTTGATATCGTTCATATTATTCGAAAGAACCGCAGCCATATATTCTGCCGGGTAATTCGCTTTGAGATAAGCCGTCTGGTATCCGATCCAGGCATAACAGGTAGAGTGGGATTTATTAAATGCATAAGATGCGAAAGCCTCCCAATCTTTCCAGACCTTTTCAAGTACATCCCTCGGATGTCCATTGGCTTCACCACCATCAAGAAATTTCGGCTTTAATTGTTCCAGTAAGGCAAAGATCTTTTTACCCATCGCTTTACGAAGAACATCGGCTTCACCTTTTGTAAATCCTGCGAGTTTCTGCGACAAGAGCATCACCTGCTCCTGATAAACCGTAATTCCATAGGTTTCCTTCAGATATTCTTCCATCGCCGGAAGGTCATATACGATCTCCTCTTCACCATGTTTTCTCCGGATAAAAGATGGAATATATTCCAGTGGTCCCGGACGATACAATGCATTCATGGCGATAAGATCCGCAAATACCGTAGGTTTCAGATCCTTCATGTGCTTTTGCATCCCGGCGGATTCGTACTGGAATATACCAACGGTTTCCCCACGCTGAAAAAGTTCATAGGTCTTTACATCATCCAAAGGGATCTCATCGGGATTCAGGTCTAAACCGTGACGATATTTTATCAGTTTAACGGTATCCTTGATGAGGGTCAGCGTTTTCAACCCCAGGAAGTCCATTTTTAGGAGTCCTGCACTTTCCACCACCGAGTTGTCGAACTGAGTAACATAAAGATCGGAATCCTTGGCGATACTTACCGGCACGAACTTCGTAATATCATCCGGGGTAATGATCACCCCACAGGCATGGATACCTGTATTTCGAACAGAACCTTCCAGCACTCTCGCCTGATTTACGGTAAGTGCCTCCAGATCCTCACCGTCTGCAATATTCTTTAATTCATTAACCTTATCGATCTCTTCTGAACGAAGCTTATCTTTCAAGCCGGCATCATCCAAGGAAAAGATCTTACCGAGCTTCATATTCGGAATCAGTTTAGCGATTCTGTCAGCATCATGAAGCGGCAGGTCGAGTACCCTGGCCGTATCCCGTATAGAGGATTTCGCAGCCATGGTTCCATAGGTGATGATCTGTGCCACCTGATTCGCTCCGTATTTCTCGATCACATAATCCATTACCCGGCTTCGTCCCTCATCATCAAAATCGATATCGATATCGGGAAGGGATACACGGTCAGGATTCAGGAATCTCTCAAAAAGTAGGTCATAGGCGATCGGGTCCATGTTGGTAATTCCCAAACAGTAGGCAACGGCTGATCCCGCTGCCGAACCTCGACCGGGCCCTACCGAAACCCCCATATTACGGGCAGCAGCGATAAAATCCCAAACGATAAGGAAGTAACCGGGATATCCGGTCTTTTCGATTACCTGCAATTCGAAATCAAGTCGTTCCCGAACCTCATCGGTGATCTCTTCATACCGTTGTTTAGCCCCTTCATAGGTCAGGTATTTAAGATATTTGTTTTCCCCGCGTTTTCCGCCATCTTCATCATCCTCTGCAAACTGAAATTCTTCAGGAATATCGAACTTTGGAAGCAGTACATCTCTCGCCAGCTCATAGGGTTCCACCTTATCCACGATCTCACTGATATTCGTAATCGCTTCAGGCAGGTCTTTAAAGAGCTCTTTCATAGCATCCTGATCCTTGAAGTAATATTCCTGATTCGGAAGTCCGTAACGATACCCACGACCACGGCCGATAGGGGTATCTTTTTTCTCACCGTCCTTCACACAAAGAAGAATGTCGTGTGCATTGGCATTCTCTTTAGCTATATAATAGGTATTATTCGTAGCCACCAGTTTAACGTCATGCTTTTCTGCTAGGCGCACCAACACTTCATTGACACGGTTCTCATCTTCCTGATCATGGCGCATGATCTCCATATAGAGGTCTGATCCGAATTGTTCTTTCCACCAGATCAGTGCTTCTTCCGCCTGATTTTCCCCAACATTCAGCACCTTGGAAGGCACCTCACCATAGAGGTTTCCGGTAAGCACCATCACATCCTCTTTGTATTGTTGAACGACCTTCTTATCGATACGGGGAACATAATAGAACCCTTTCGTATAGGCAATGGAAGACATCTTGGCCAGGTTATGATACCCATTTTTGTTCTTTGCAAGGAAGACCACCTGGTATCCGTTGTCTTTAACCGACTTATTGGTATGATCTTCACAAATGTTGAAGGTACATCCCACGATCGGTTTAATGGGAAGTTCGGCCGGTTCTTCCCCTTTTTCGATTGCTTCTTTATGCTTAGCTTCCACCCCTTTGTTATACCCTCCGACTTCTTTTACGAAATGGAAGGCACCCATCATATTCCCGATATCGGTCATCGCAACTGCCGGCATCTTTGCTGCCGCAGCCGCTTTTACCAGATCAGCAACACTCGAGGTGGCCTGAAGAATCGAAAACTGCGTATGATTATGAAGGTGAGCGAACTGCGCTTCTGCGAGTTCTGCTATATTTTGACGGATCTCCTCTTTTGAGAGCGAAGTATCCGGTTCTGCTTTTTGCCGTTGCGCTCTGATCTTATCCGATTCCTTCTTCAGATTCAGGTGTTTGAGTCCGATCAGCGGAATGGTCTGCGGATTTTCCTGAGAGAAACGCTGAAAATAGTCAGGAGCCACATCGAGTTGTTCAATGGTAAAACCGTCTTCACGCCTGATCAGTTCAAAGAAACAACGGGTCGTTGCCTCTACATCGGCTGTTGCGTTATGCGCTTCAGCAAAAGGTTCCCCAAAAAGAAATTCATGTAATTCGGTAAGTGTGGGGAGCTTAAACTTCCCACCACGTCCTCCCGGAATCTGACATAGTAAAGCGGTTTCCTCCGTACAAGTATCCAGTACGGGCAAGGTTTCAATTTCCGTATCCATCCCGAGTCTGTAGAATTCAGCCCCCATGATATTCACATCAAACCCCACATTTTGTCCGACGATAAAACGCGTCTTCTTCATCGCTTCATGAAAAAGCGCAGCCACCTCTTCCAGGGACCTCCCCTGTTCTTCGGCCAGTTCGGTGGATATACCATGGATCTTTTCCGAATCATAGGGAATATTAAACCCTTCAGGCCTGATCAGAAAATCCTGATGTTCGATCAACCTCCCCATCTCATCATGGAGCTGCCAGGCGATCTGAACGGCCCTTGGCCAGTTATCCGTATCGCTAACAGGAGCATCCCAACGTTTAGGTAATCCGGTGGTCTCGGTATCGAATATCAGGTACATAGGTATTGATTTTGAATGATTTGAAGGTCATAAAGAAAATGACCCGACAATAAGGAAACTCAGTCGAACCCCACTGCAAAACATTACAGACAAAAAGATCTGTAACGGGATAAAAATAAGCAGAAATTCATCCTACCCCCAAGGATATTTTAAAGAGTTATCAACGAAAGAAACAACGTACAACAGAGCGGATCGTTTTTATATCTTAATCGCGATCGTCTATTCACCTATGGCAATGCGAAGCGAGCCCAAAAAAGGCAATGCGAAGCGAGCCAAAAAAAGGCAATGCGAAGCGAGCCCAAAAAAAGGCAATGCGAAGCGAGCCCAAAAAAAGGAGCAATGCGAAGCGAGCCCGTAAAGTCACTTAAGGGAG
>NZ_QKWN01000005.1 GCF_007279655.1 Robertkochia solimangrovi
CCGCGACACTAGAGAACTGATCGCGCCAGCGATCAGGATCGACACTCAGCACCAAAGGTGCACGTCACTCCATCGTGCGCAAGCAGACGATTTGCTTTTAAGCAGCCGAATACGAATCGACTTCAATTTTACTTTTCTCAAAAGCAATCTGATTCAACTGATTTTCAAGGATATCATAAACATCATCGGGAAGCCTGTTGAGCATCATCACTTCTTTGTAAACATCCTGCAATAATGCTTCCCATTGAAGAACGGCGGTCAGCAAAAGCTCGTCATCAGAAACCACCAATCCACGAGAGAAGACGAGATCCTGGAAAGAATAGAAACTTTCAGGCTCGAAATCATCACCTTTGTATCCATAGACACATTGTATCTCTCTGGCGAATTCATTACATTGATTTGCCCGTTTCCCTAAGAAATCGAGTAACTCCCGGTTGTCTGTATAACCGGCCATTTCATCATAATTCAGCTCTGTCTCATAGACCATTTGCAGAAGCAGATCCATGTTATCTTTATAGCTCGTGTTCAACTGAATATCCATAACCCAAAAATTTAGATCATTTTCACTTTATAAATTTAACGTGCAAAGGCATGATTTTAATATCCAAAATTATTAATTGTGAGTAATTTAACTATCCTTCACAACCTTTGGTTAAACACAAAAAATATGACAAACGTCATTGTTTTACGGTATGGATAATTTTATGTTAACCCCCGGATTCAAGGCATAGCACTCCCTCGTAATTCGTTAAATTTCAATCGTTTTCGCTATATATTTAATATCTTTATGAAAACAAAATCCGAACGAGTATGTCATATTGTGATCTTTATTCCAGCGGTTTTCGTGAACGTAACCGTGACCATTTCGCAGCCATTGTCAGAGTAGCACTTTCAGACGGCCCCATCAATGAAAGAGAACAGGCTTTTCTCGACAGACTGGCTTATAATCTGGACATTGATGAAGAACATTATATCAAGATCCTGGACGACCCCTATGGATATCCTGTACATACCCCTCACTTTCACGATATACGATTGGAACGGCTTTATGATATCGCCCGTATGATCTATGCCGATGAGATCGAAGGAGCGGACGAATTCCGCATCATGCGAAGACAATGTATCGGACTCGGATTCCGGCACGAGAATATCGATGATCTTATCACACGCAGCATGGAGCTAGTGCACAATAAGGTGGACCTGGATACATTTCAGGAAGCTCTGAAACACCAGCATCATCATTGAAAATAATTTCCGAAAAATTAACTTTGCTGCATGAACTCTTCAGCCTTGGTCACCATATTTCGACTACCGCAGAAGAAGGGAACGCGCTGATGCAATTCGGTTGGCGCTATATCCATGATTCGCGTAAAACCATCGCTGGCTTTACCTCCTGCCTGCTCTGCGATGAACGCCATCGGATTACATTCATACAACAACCGTAGTTTACCATTTTCAGCAGCATTGCTCTTAGGATAGATATAGATCCCACCCTTGATCATATTACGATGAAAATCGGAAACCAGGGAACCGATATAACGTGAAGTATAGGGCCTGTCACCCTCTTCCTGCTGACAGTATTTGATATACCTTTTTACCCCTTCAGGAAAATGGACATAATTACCCTCATTCATGGAATAGATCTTACCGTCTTCAGGATACCTCATGTCAGGATGTGAAAGATAAAAAGTCCCAATAGCCGGATTCAGGGTAAATCCGTTAACACCATGGCCTGTAGTATACACCAGCATGGTTGACGTGCCGTAAACGATATACCCGGCTGCCACCTGATTGCGCCCCGGCTGCAGGAAATCCTCAATCGACACCGGAGTCCCGATAGGAGTCACTCTTCTGTAGATCGAAAAAATGGTTCCAACCGAAACGTTTACATCAATATTACTGGAACCATCCAGCGGATCGAACAATACCACATATTTATTCTGGTGATTATTATCAAGACTATTGATCGAAATAAAATCATCTTCTTCTTCTGAAGCGATCCCACAAACAATCTCGCGATTGGTCAACGTCTGAATGAATTTTTTGTTCGCCATGACGTCGAGTTTCTGTTGATCCTCACCCTGAACGTTGGTTTCGCCACTCGCACCGAGTATATCGACAAGACCCGCTTTGTTCACCTCATGGTTCACAACTTTGGCCGCAAGTCGAATTGCATTGATCAATTTTGAAAGTTCTCCGGTTGAATATTTGAAAGAAGCCTGATTTTCGATGATAAACTCCCCCAAAGTCTTGGTATTTCCCGACATTCTGATAAATAATTGGTTAATAGTTGTGTTCGAGGAAACAAATATCGATATTTTTGTTAAGCTACAACGTTTTCGTAAAATTATATTTTTTTCTATTTGTAACTTTTAGTGAAATTTGTAACAATTATGGAATATACAATACGCAACGCCAAAGAAAGCGACATGGATCAGGTACTCGAACTGATCAAAGAACTGGCAGAATTTGAGAAAGAACCTGATGCAGTTGAGGTAACTGTAGAGGATCTAAAAAAGGATGGTTTCGGAACCAATCCTCTTTTCCATTGTTTCGTTGCCGAAATTGGCAACGCCATAGTAGGGATGGCACTGGTCTATCCCCGGTATTCTACCTGGAAAGGCAAGACAATCCATCTGGAGGATCTTATCGTGAAGGAAGTGATGCGGGGAACCGGACTCGGAAGTGCTCTCTTCGATCGTGTGATCAAATATGGTTACGACAAAAAGGTGCGGCGTATTGAATGGCAGGTACTCGACTGGAACGATCCAGCCATACGATTCTATGAAAAGAACGGAGCCAAAGTATTACGAGACTGGAATACCGTTCAACTGGATGAATCAGGAATAAGAAATTTTTTATCACTTTAACATGAGGATTTTTAAATTCGGAGGTGCATCTGTAAAGGATGCCGATGGGGTACGCAATGTAGTTAATGTACTTAAAACCGCAGGACATGAAAATACCCTGCTTGTGGTTTCGGCAATGGGCAAGACGACCAATGCCATGGAAGTTGTAGTTAAAAATTATTTTGAAAATAAAAATGCGCTCGCTGAATCTATTGAGGTGATCGTGGATTACCATAACGGAATACTCGGTGATCTGTTCAGCACAGACCAGCATCCCGTTTATGCACAATTCAATACGTTAATCGAGGAGCTTACAGGATTTTTAGCCTGGAACAAATCTCCAAAATACAGTTTTGTATATGACCAGGTGGTTTCTTATGGAGAATTGATCTCTACAACAATTCTCAGTGCCTATTTTAACGAAGTAGGACTCAAAAACAAATGGCTGGATGTTCGAAATTTCATCAAAACCGATGACAAATACAGAGATGCTCACGTTGACTGGGACACTACCCAACAAAAGATCAGCGAAGGAGTTGACCGCAAAAGTCTGAACATCACTCAGGGTTTCCTGGGTAGTGATGAAAATAACTTCACCACCACCTTAGGCAGGGAAGGTTCCGATTATACGGCAGCGATCTTTGCCTATTGCCTGAATGCTGATTCGGTTACCATCTGGAAGGATGTTCCCGGTGTACTGAACGCAGACCCGAGATATTTTGAAAATCCGGAACTGCTTCACCAGATTTCATACCGTGAAGCGATAGAGCTTGCTTTTTACGGCGCCTCGGTTATTCACCCTAAAACCCTTCAGCCTTTACAACGCAAGGAAATTCCGCTATTTGTTAAATCCTTCATCAATCCTGATGCGGATGGCACCGTAGTTTCCAAAGGAAAAGGAATCGTACCCGACGTACCTTGTTTCATCATGAAGAAAGAGCTTGTTCTGATTAAACTATCTTCACTAGACTTCTCCTTTATTGTGGAAGACAACATCAGTGAGATCTTTAAACTTCTGGCAGATTCGAGAATGAAAGTAGACCTGATCCAAAATTCAGCCATCAGTTTTTCGGTTTGTGTTGATAATAAATTCAACCAACTCGACACCTTGTTGAAATCGTTAAAATCAAAATTCAAAGTGACTCATTACGAAGATGTTTCACTCTATACCATTCGTCATTTTAATGAAAAAGCGATCACTTCACTTCAAAATGGCAAGGACATTTTGCTCGAACAGCGCACTAAGGAAACTGTACAGTTAGTTGTTAAATAAAGAAGGCAAGAATTTCTTTTTCTATATTTGTATCATGTACCAACAACGTGATTCATGGGATTAGTTACCGCAAGAGAAGTAGCTCAGGTAATTAACGCTGACAGATTTGGCTTTCTGGGGACCTTCATGGGATGGAGTCTTATGAAGGTCTTGAAAATTTCCAGGTTAAACCGGATTTACAATAAACATAAGGAAAAAAAAGACCTGGATTTTCTCAACGCCATACTCGAGGAGTTTGAGATCAATTTTGAGATTCCCGAAGAAGATCTGACAAGACTTCCGAGAGAAGGCTCCTATATCACTATTTCCAACCATCCACTGGGCGGAATCGATGGTATCTTGCTATTAAAACTCCTGCTGGAACAGCGTCCTGATTATAAGATCATCGCCAATTTCCTTTTACATCGTATCGAACCACTGGTTCCTTATGTAATGCCGGTAAACCCTTTTGAGAATCATAAGGATGCTAAAAGTAGTATTGCCGGATTCAAGCAGTCTCTAAAACATCTTCGGGACGGCCATCCGCTGGGTATATTCCCTGCTGGTGAAGTTTCCACCTATCGCGACGGACAACTCATCGTAGACCGACCATGGGAAGAGGCCGCGATGAAATTGGTCAAAAAAGCACAGGTACCCGTTGTACCGATATATTTTCATGCGAAGAACAGCTCGTTGTTCTATAGTCTCTCGAAAATAAATGACACCCTACGCACCGCTAAATTACCGTCAGAACTTCTGACACAACGCAACCGGGTGATTCGGGTGCGCATCGGTAAGCCCATCAGTGTGGAAGCTCAGAACGAACATGAATCCCTGGATGAATTCACCGAATTTCTGAGAAGGAAGACTTATATGCTTTCGAATCCGTACCATAAAGGGCGTATGGAACTAAAAGTACCTACGAACTTTAAGATTCCAAAATCCCCTAAGCGCATCGTAACTCCGGTGAGCAAGGAATTGATGGACCAGGAAGTAACCGAACTCAGGGACAACGACAAAAGGCTTTTGCACAGTAAAAACTATGAAGTCTATCTTTCCCAGGCATTTGAAATTCCTCATATCTTAAGGGAGATAGGAAGATTACGTGAAATCACCTTTCGCGAGGTAGGAGAAGGCACCAATCAGGCGATCGATCTGGACCATTACGATGAATATTACCACCATCTTTTCCTCTGGGATAACGATGCAAAAGTGATCGTAGGAGCCTACCGAATGGGACTGGGAAAAGATATTTATAAGGAACACGGAATCTACGGATTTTACCTGATGGAACTGTTTAAGTTCGAACCGGAACTCCACAAGATGATGAGCGAATCGATCGAGATGGGACGTGCTTTCATTATCCGTGAATATCAGCAAAAACCGATGCCACTGTTCCTTCTTTGGAAAGGAATCGTACATACCACGCTTCGTTTTCCGGAACATAAATACCTTATCGGCGGCGTAAGTATCAGCAACAAATTTTCGAACTTCTCCAAATCATTGATGATCGAGTTCATGAAATCACATTACTGGGATCCGTATGTGGCTCAATACATCAGTCCGAAAAAAGAATTCAAGGTAAAACTCAAAGACGCCGACAAAGAATTCATTTTCGATGAGACCAGAGCCGATCTGAATAAGTTCGACAAACTGATCGACGAAGTGGAACCGGGAAGCCTCAGACTACCGGTACTGATCAAAAAATACATCAAGCAGAATGCCCGGGTGGTGGCCTTTAACGAAGACCCCCTCTTCAACAATTCCGTAGACGGACTCATGTATATTCGCATCGCAGACCTTCCGGAAAGCACCGTGAAACCCGTAATGGAAGAATTCCAGGCAGAACTCGAACAGAAGTTCATGGATAACCATGAACCAGACCACTCCGAAGAGCAGCCTTAAAAACAATTCTCGTGAGTCGTATTGAAAAAATGTGACATCTGTTGTTTTACTTCATACAAACGATCGATGTTGACCCTGTATTTGCTTTTTTTACCATGAGGTATCGCATCGATGACCCCGATTTTCTTAAGCTCCGAAAGATGTTGGGATATGGTGGATTGTGCAAGCTCAAAATCGCTTACCATATCATTACAAATACAATCGGGATTGATAGAAATATATTGTAGCATCGCTACTCGTGCCGGATGTCCCAGCGCTTTAAACATACGGCCCAGATCATTTTGCTCAAGGGTATGTATGGTATTTTTGGAAAAGCCCATAGTATATATTAAGAGAAGGGGTTAAACAAATTGATCAGAACCAAGGTTTTCGACCCACCTGATAGGTATTATAAAATTCCTCATCGGACATAGTCAGGTAAATGATCCCTTCGATCAATCCTATGACTCCCGCCAGTCCTGCTCCGGCACCACAGGTGAACGGACTTAGTACCAGCGTTACGGCAAGGAGTATGATACCTTCCTTTGTATATCCCAGGACGAATTTATGAACCCCTAACGCACCTAAGACAATCGCCAGCACCCCTATGAGTATCCTTTGACTATTATCTCTGTTAAACGCTTCTTTAGCACCTTCACTAAAGTCTTTTGCGGTTTGCTTGAATTCCTTTTCCGCATCATCGGCAAACTTTTTGGCTTTTTCGCTGAAGCTTTCTTCTTCTTCGTTCATTTTTTCAGGTTTGGTTGATTATCCACTAAAAATAATAAAAATTCTCAGTTGTTCATAAGAATGCCTTATCAACTGGCTCCCAAAGCTCGATCTTATTACCCTCAGGGTCAAGGATCCAGGCAAATTTCCCATAATCATAGGATTCCATATCACCAACAATGTTTACGCCCTCTTCCTTAAGTACCTCCAGCAGTGCTTCCAGATCATCCACTCTGAAATTCATCATGAATGGTTTCTCACTCGGACTAAAATAAGTGGTATCGTCTTTGAACGGACTCCATTGGGTAGAACATTTATTCCCCGCCTCATCCTTCCACCAGAAGGTCCAGCCGTACTGATCAGTAGGAATTCCAAGATGTTGTTTATACCAATTTTTAATGTTGTCAGGATCTTTGGTTTTGAAAAAGAATCCACCTAATCCGGTTACGCGTTTCATATATGTTCTGTTTTGATTTTGTTTCGGTAACCCTAGCACATGATCATTGTCGCTTAATGACCGATTCATACCGATTGATCCATTGTTCCGGTGTCATTCGGGTCATTAATGCAGCTATTAGTTCATAAGGAATCTGTTCCGGCTTTTTAAAGCGGATACAACTCTTTCCCATATCGAGTTTTCCGGTAGTATGTTGGGGATATTCAGTCACAAACCATTCCAACAGCTCAGGATCAGCATAGATCCCACTGTGGTACAGGGCTATAAAATTCTTTTGAGAGGCAATATTGATAAAAGGCAATGGTAGCTCCGGATTACAGTGATAACCCGCGGGATACAACGCATGTGGCACCACAAAACCGATCATATTATAGCTCATGGTCTCCTCAAATCCGTGAGGGAGGTTATCCCGTACCAAATCTCTTAATTTACGTACCGCCTCCTGACGGTCTTCCGGGAGTTGAGCGATATATGCTTCCGTCGTTTCTGCCTCGTATTTCAAATCATTAGTTATATAGTCTTTGTAACAAAGAATGTTTCTCTCACTTTATCAGCGATCACCGAAGCCAGCTTTACCTTACTCTCGGCGGTCCAACCGGCAATATGAGGAGTAAGAATAACATTCTCGGCATCGATCAAATATTGTAAAGGCTCCGGTAGCTTTCCGTCATCAAAGAGGTTCTCAAAAGAGGACTTTTCATATTCCAGCACATCGAGTCCGGCACCCAGCACCTTACCGGTACGGAGGGCGTCAACCAGATCGGCCGTAACTACACTTTTACCTCGCGCCGTATTCAGGAACCAAAAGGGTTTATTAAAAGATTCTATGAACTCGCTGTTTACCATCGCCATGGTTTCGGGAGTTTGCGGTGTATGCAAACTCACTATATCCACGTTCTTTCTGAATTCCATAATACCCACCTGACGAGCATTGGCATCTCCCACGCCACCAACGATATCATAACAGATCACCTCCACATCAAATCCAGCCAGCTTTTTAGCAAAAGCCTTACCCATATTTCCATAACCGTAGATGCCCACGGTTTTTCCATCGAGTTCAAGTCCGCGATTTTCCTCACGCTTCCAGATACCGTTTCTCACCTCCCGATCCGCAACCAGTAATTTATTAAAAAGTACGAGTAACATCCCCAGGGTATGTTCGCCAACTGCGTTTCGGTTTCCTTCCGGAGCATTAAACAACCGGATATTCCTTTGCTGTGCGAATTCCATGTCGATATTTTCGAGTCCTGCCCCTACTCTCCCAATAAACTTCAAATTAACCGCAGCTTTCAAAAACTCTTTATCCACCGGGAATCTACTACGTATTATGAGTCCGTCATAATCTCCGATCTTCTTCATGATCTCTGCTTTGGTCCCGGTATAATCCTCATGATTCTCACATCCCATCTCCGCAAGACTATTCATCAATACAGGGTGATTGGTATCTACATGCAGCACTTTCATCGTATTCATTAAAGGTAATTTAAAATATGATTTGAAATATGATCAAATTTACGAATTTATCCCTGTTAAATATATGGACACCCCTCCTCGTTTGACCCCAGCCTTAAAAGGGAGCCGAGGAGGCTGAAAACTCAATATCGGAACAGCATATTCAAACTATGAATTCAGAATGGAGAATTGAGAATGGAGAATGGAGAATTGAGAATTGAGAATGAAGAATGGAGAATGGAGAATGGAGAATGGAGAATGGAGAATGGAGGATTGAGAATTGAGAATTGAGAATGAAGAATTGAAGTGAAATTACAATCTAAAATTTACAATTTACCACTAACATTTCCGCGGTTTGCTTTTGAACGGGTCTGTTCAGAATCCCAGGATCATCTTGGCGATAAGAAAGTAGATAAGGATACCGAAAACATCATTACTCGTCGTGATGAACGGTCCGGTAGCTACTGCGGGATCAATCCCGCGATTATTGAGCAGTATTGGAATGAATGTGCCGATCAGGGCAGCTATAATGATCACGGTAACCAAGGCCACGCCTATCGTTACACTAACCATATACGGTGCTCCAAAAGCGAAATGTCCGATCACCAATACCACTGACGCAATGGCCAAACCGTTTACCAATGCGAGCAGAAACTCCTTACCAAGTCGGCCCAGAATTTCTCCTTTCACGGTATCGTTAGCTAATCCCTGAACGACGATCGCCGACGATTGCACCCCTACATTTCCGGCGGTTGCCTGGATCAGCGGAATAAAGATCAGCAATATGGAATAGCTCTGCATCACTTCCTGAAAACCATTGATGATACTCGCTGCTCCCAGACCTCCCAGCATACCGATCATCAACCAGGGTAAACGTGCCCGGGTGAGTTTCCAGATACTGTCATCAGCTTCTACATCCTGGGTAATACCGGCAGCGAGCTGATAATCCTTTTCAGCCTCTTCACGGATCACATCCACGATATCATCGATTGTAATACGACCAACCAGTCTTCCCAGTTCATCGATAACCGGAATGGCCTCCAGGTCATATTTCGACATCAATCGCGCTACATCCTCGGCCTTTTCATGAACGGTCACGTAATCTACCTTAGGAATATAAACTTCACTGATCTGCGTTTTGGTGGAAGTGGTAAGAAGGTCTTTCAGCGACAACCTTCCTTTAAGTTTCTCTTCGTCATCGACCACATATATGGAATGAACCCGAGTCACATTCTCTGCCTGTCGGCGCATCTCCTTAACACAGGTTAGCACATTCCAGTTCTCATTCACCTTAACAAGCTCTTTCGCCATAAGTCCCCCGGCTGAATTCTCATCATACCTGAGGAGTTCGACAATATCACGGGCGTGTTTGCGGTCATCGATATGTGCGATGATCTCCTTTACCCTTTCTTCCGGCAGCTCTGCGATAATATCGGCAGCATCATCCGTGTCGAGTTCCCCTAATTCTTCTGCGATCTCTTTGGCAGACAGGTTACTCAGGATCTGCTCCCTTACATCTTCATCGAGTTCCGTGAGGATATCGGAGGTCTTTTCACTATCGATAAGTTTGATCAGATAGGTCGCTTCAGGAAGATTGAGCTCATTGATGATCTCCGCTATATCCGCATAGTGGAACTCATTCATCATTTCAAGCAATAATCGATCCTGTTTCTCTTCGATGAGATTCTCGATCTGCTCTATAAGTTCATCGCTAAGCTTAAATGGAATCATGGCCTATCCTTTAATTGATCAGGGCGCCGGCTTCGGAGCTTCCGGGTAAATATAAATCCACGCTACTCATAAAAGCAGCAGATTTACAGGTTCCCGCGTTTCCGGGCGCTATAGTCTGGTAACTGCTTCGATCCTGACAGTGAGGTCAATAAAATCCTGGACGCTCATCTGCTCAGGTCGTCGGTCAAAGATAGCATCTTCTTTTAAATTATCGGGTAGTTCGAAAGTTTTTAAACTGTTACGAAGTGTTTTTCTTCTCAGCTGAAATGCTGACTTCACAACCCGAAAAAACAAACGCTCATCACAAGGCAGACCATAATCTTCCTTTCTTCTCAGACGAAGTACTCCGGAATCAACCTTAGGCGGAGGTGAGAACACTCCCGGAGGTACGGTAAATAGATATTCGGCATCATAGAACGCCTGCGTTAGCACCGACAAAATACCATAAGTCTTACTCCCTTCTTTTTCACAGATACGCTGCGCCACTTCTTTTTGAAACATCCCGGTGAATTCGATCACCTGATCACGGAGTTCTATCGCTTTAAAGACAATTTGAGAGGAGATATTATAGGGGAAGTTCCCGGTTATCGCGAATTGTTGCTTATCAAATAGCTGTGAGAGATCGAACTTAAGAAAATCGGCTTCCAATACTTTAAATTCACGGGTTCGGTTACGCAAGGCCAGATATTCATTATAAAACGCGGTATTCAAATATGCCACCGACTCGGTATCGAGATCCATCGCATACACATCGAGATCCTTTTCCAGGAGATATTTGGTCAACACTCCCATTCCGGGCCCGATCTCGAGCACCTGATCATAGCCATTCAGGGTAAGGGTATCACCTATCTTTCGGGCGATATTCTCATCCCTGAGAAAATGTTGCCCAAGGTGTTTCTTTGCCCTGACGTTTCCGGAGGGATTTTCTGCGGATCTACCCGAATGTTTCTTCATCTTACTCAATGTTCGCTAATGATCTCAAGTTCCGTACGAAATGCGACGAATTTATTGGGAAATGCTTTCAGAGCTAACGCTCTTAACCGATCGGCATCTTCCTGATAGTATCGTTCCAGGATCTCTTTGCTCTCTGTGAGGAATTGTACAGAATACGTAATTCCGCCCATCTCTTCTTCTACAAGAACCTTTACCATTCTGGCGTTGGTAAACTTTCCGGTACTCATCATTTCGGGAATATGTGACTCCTGCATCCATTTCACCCAGGCATCATGAACACTCTCATCGATGTTTATAGTGACATTATAAATGTACATTGTAAAGGATTTATCGTTCGGAACTGCAAAGAACGGGATAATTATTCATTCGAGCACATCACCCCTGAGCTTTCGGTAGACTTTTCTGGCCTCCACAAAATAGACACTATCCTGATGTTCGAAAATAAGTCTTTCAAATAGTGGCTTAGCTTTTTCCGGACTGTTCATATCTTCCATATATAACATCCCCAGTTCGTAGAGCGCATCATCCATCAATATACCGTCTGCAAAAAAATTTATGATCTTCACATAGTTCTTCTCAGCCATTTCAAACTCCCCTTTCTTGCGAAACAGGGACGCCTGTTTCAATAAAGCCTCATCCTCTATATCTTCCCCCTTATGATTGACAAGCAGCGAATCCAGAAGGGCTATTGCTGCCTCATCTTTTTCCTGATAAGCCATCAGATCTGCCTTCGCATAGATCTTTAGTGCTGTCTGAAGGGAATCGCCCAGGGTATTATCGGAAATCAGTAATTTCAATTGCAGGGCATCGTTAGCGATCAATTGGGAGGTGGAAGACTTCAACACCTTGGCCTGGGTCTCAGCCCATTCAAAATCTCCTTTATAGAAGCTTGCCTGAGCCACTTTAAAACGTGCGGTCTGCCCCAGCACATCGTTCTTCATTTCCTTTTGAACCTGTGCGTAATAGATCAGCGCCTGATTGAACTGTTCCATATACACCAAAATATCTCCCAGCTCCATTTTAACGCTGGCTCGTTCATATTTAGACAATGGTTCCTCCAACATAGTCTTCAGGATCTTTACCGCTTCCGCTCCATTATCCAGGGTAAAGGCAGAAAAACGGGCTCGCTCCAACTGCAATGCAACCGTGGTCTGATTGGCTCCATAGGTTTCTAAAAGGGCATTGAACTGTTTTTCAATAGCAGCGTAATCATCCGGTGTAGAGGATAGGATACGGATCTTCAACAGATAGAGCTCAGCCTCCAGCTTGGTATCAGCCATGGAAGTATGCTCTCTGATAAAATCGAACGCACTTTTCGCGGTCTCCATATCATTATCGTCATAAGCGATCATTCCAAGGTCAATGATTCCGTCCAGAGAAGGTTCCTCTGCCCTGTTATAGATCGCTTTCTCTTGGGTCAGAGCACTGCGATAATGTTTCTGCTGAATAAAAAGCCAGCTTAATAGCTCGTTCCAAAGTATATTCGGTTGTGTCTGTGCACGTTTTAGCAATATCTTACGGAGTAATGCATTGCTTTCCGCATCCTCATCATCAAAGATGAACCTACCGATATTGCGTTTGATGTTCTCTTTCAGATTAGAACGGTCAACGATAAGGTCGAGATAAGTCTCATACATATTTTCCAGATCACCTTTCTCCCCGTATATATAGGCAAGGTCATAATTAAAGTTAAGATTCGGATCCAGCTCCATGCCTTTTTTAAAAGCTCGAATAGCCTCATCCAGCAGCGCCTTGTTCTTGAAGGTATGCCCCACACTATAGGCATAACTCGGACGCTCATCCAGGGAGGCAATAGCCTTATCATAACAGGCATCTTCCTCCTTCTCATTACCTTTGAGTCCGTAGTTGTATCCGAGATCGATATAAGTCACCGGCGATACGGGTGATTTTGTCAATTGTTCTTTCAGAAGATTCTCGGCATCATCAAGTCGGTCGAGTTCCTGATAACAATACACCAGCGACCGGATATAGTTTTGATTCATCGGATTCTTACGATGTAATTTTTCAAAATACACCAAAGCCTTCTCGAAATTCCCATCATTAAAATACTGATGTGCGATCGCCTGATCCTGTGCGTATAGTCCACAGGAACCCAATACAAAGACAAATATGATCAGGATTTTCCGCATAGTTGAAAACTAGTCTCTTTCAAATATAGCTGATAAGCGTCAATGATGCTGTTAAAAAGAATGAAAATCGAGGAATCGCAGACAATCGTAGATTGTTATTTCCCTAACTTATAAGTAAGCTTAAGAATTAAAACAAAAAAGTCCGGATATTTCCGGACCTTTTCTTATATAAAATTTTGTTTAGTCGATAATATCGAATCCTGTATAAGGCCTTAGCACTTCCGGAATAACAATACCTTCCGGTGTCTGGTAATTTTCCAGGATTCCTGCCAATACTCTTGGGAGTGCAAGGGCGCTTCCATTAAGTGTATGTGCCAGCATATTCTTTCCATCAGCATCCTTATAACGAAGCTTCATACGATTCGCCTGGAACGTTTCGAAATTAGAAACCGAACTGATCTCCAGCCAGCGCTCCTGAGCGGTTGAATATACCTCAAAATCATAGGTCAGTGCTGAAGTAAAGGTAAGGTCGCCACCACAAAGCCTTAAAATTCGGTATGGTAATTTAAGATCTCTGAGTATCTCTTTCACATGCTCGATCATTCCTTCATGGGCCTCATAGGACTTATCCGGATGTTCAATCCTTACGATCTCTACTTTGTCGAACTGGTGCAATCTGTTGAGACCGCGAACATGCGCACCATAACTACCGGCTTCTCTTCGGAAACAAGGAGTATACGCAGTACACTGAATCGGAAAATCTGATTCGTTCAGAATAACATCACGAAAGAAGTTGGTTACCGGCACCTCGGCAGTAGGTATCAGATACAGATCATCGGCTCCCACATGATACATTTGCCCCTCCTTATCAGGAAGCGAACCGGTACCATAACCAGAGGCTTCGTTCACCATATGAGGCACCTGATATTCCTCATATCCGGCAGCTGTATTCTTATCCAGAAAATAGCTGATCAGTGCACGTTGCAATCGCGCACCTTTACCTTTATAGACCGGAAATCCCGCTCCTGTGATCTTAGCCCCAAGATCAAAATCGATGATATCATATTTTTTGGCCAGTTCCCAATGTGGTAATGCTCCTTCATATAGCTCAGGAACTTCCCCTTCACGGAAAATCTCTTCATTATCTTCATCAGAATTCCCTGCCGGAACACTTGGATGTGGAACATTTGGAATCTTATACAACAGTTCGGTAAGCTCGTTAGCCGTTTCATTAAGCTTCTCGCTGAGTTCGCGTGAACTCTCCTTGAGTTCCGCTGTTTTAGCTTTCATTTCATTGGCCTCAGCAGCTTTCCCACTCTTAAAAAGATTACCGATCTCCTTGGACAATTTATTGGACTCGGCAAGGGTGTTGTCTAACTTGGTTTGTACCCCTCTTCTCTCCTCATCAAGGGAAAGAACCTTCTCGATCATCGGTGCCGCATCTATATTTCGGATAGCGAGTTTTTTGATGACCTCATCCTTGTGATCTCTGATAAATTGTACCTGAAGCATATTTTGTATTTTAAATTTCGGCCAGTATTACTTTTAAGGCCTGAATTGAATGGACAAATTTAAACCATTAAACGTGATTTGGAAATCTATTCTACGTCTTTTTTAAAGGGGAGTATCCATTTTTCATGCCGGAAAAAATGCCATTTTTCAGCAGCGAGATCTATTTCCGGGTCGATGAGTTGCTGAGCGTCCCTGCTGTTGACAACCACTTTTCCCGATTCAGCGTAAACCGCCACATCTCTGCCCTTTTCTGCATATTCGTCCTTGAGTCTTTGGGCGAACTGCCAGATGACATCCGGCTTCGTAGCGATGATCCGCCTTTGTTTATCGGAAAGATAATCATCGAGTCTTACACGAAAGCGTTCCCCGGTAACCTTGTCCACTACTCGGAATCGAATGTAACCTGACTTCCCCCGTAACATCATCCGCCAGCTCAGTCGATGTCCTTCTTCGGTCCATAATACATCTCCTGGTATCGCGTGATGTCTTAACGGCAAAAGGATCTGGATCACAAAATAGACACAGGCAACGAACAACATCTTCCCTTTATGAGCAGGAACTTTCACTTCTTCTTCCAGGTAAGGTTCCTTTTTCCGCAGAAACAATCTGCGAATCGTTTCCGGATCGAAGAAGAACAGACAAAATCCCAGCGACAGATATGGAAAAATCCCGATCTGAAAGACCACAGAGTTGAACAGGTGAAAAAATATCGCGATACCAAAGACCCATTTTCGAGTCGGTTTCCACAATAACAAAGGCACGATTAACAAATCGAAAAGTATCCCGGTATAGGTAATAGCAACATGCACCCAATGCTGTTGCAACAAATCACCGACAATAGGATAATGGGAACGCGCCTGCATCAGATTTTCAGCGACGCTGAAATTCAGCCAGTCAGGATACAGCTTGGCGATGGAAGCATAGGTATACACGATCCATATCTGTAAAATGATGAGCCAGGAACACCAGCGTGACATGGTAATACTTTTCAGGGAGGGGTTTCGCTTAACATCAAAAGACAAATACCTGTTTGCCGGAAGGACCAGCATGATCAGACAGATAAGGATCAACAGGTAATAGTGATTGTTGTAGGATGCCTTCTGCATCAGGTAAACGCTCGTCCAAAGAAGTGTAAAGACTGATAAGCTCAGCCGATACCGATAGCCGACCATTACCAGAAGACCGCATACGCCCATCAGCGCAAAATAGAAATACATGCCGTTTCCGGGAAGCGGCTGCAAGAATTCGAAACCGATAAAATTAAAGGTAAACTGCGGATCGATAAGGGTACGTCGCACCCACCCGGTAAAGATGGCTCCAACCGACTCCAGAAAGATCAGGAGTCCGAATATTACCCTGAAAACGATCAGAGGACTGTTGTCTATCTGTTTGAACAGCCAACGGTCAAGCATAGTTCTTCCTTATAAATGCAAGTGATTTTAATTTATCTTCCTTTAATTTATCCTTGAGCTCCTCCAACGATTCAAAACGCACCTCTTCCCTAAGCCATTCCAGTAATTCCACCTGTATCACCTTGCCGTAAAGATCTTCTTCGAAATCAAAGAAATTCACTTCGATGGTCTGCTTTCTGCCTTCGGGATCGATGGTCGGATTAAATCCGATATTCATCATTCCATAGACCAATCTTCCATCGATAGTACTCCTTACCACATACACCCCGTTACGAGGTATGAGTTTGTACGATTCTGCAATGGTCAGGTTCGCCGTTGGGAATTCAAGCTGCCTGCCGATCCCTCTTCCCCGAGTGATCTCCCCAGTCAGAATATAGGGGTATCCAAGGTACTGATTCGCTTTCCGGACCTTTCCTTCAAGCAACGCTTTTCTGATCTTTGTAGAGCTAACCGATACTTCATTCACTTCCTCTGCCGAGATCTGCTCTACTTCAAACCCGTATTTCTCACCATAGATCACCAGGTCATCGATGGTAGCGGTACGATTTCTTCCGAACCGGTGATCATATCCGATGATTACCTTTTTCGCATTGATCCGTCCAACAAGGATATCACGAACATATTCTTCAGCGGTAAGCCGGGAGAATTCGAGCGTAAACGGGTGAATGATCAATTGATCCAGACCGGTATTTTCAAGTATTGCGATCTTCTCATCCAGGGTGTTTAGCAACTTTAAATCGCTATCCTGTTGCAAAACCATTCTCGGATGTGGAAAAAAAGTAAGAATGGTCGATTTGAGATCATTGGCACTGGCATTATCCACCAGTTTTTTAATTATCTTTTTATGGCCCACATGAACGCCGTCGAATGTCCCTATGGTTACCACTGTATGATGATTCTCTTTTTTATCAAAAAGATTTCGCTTTATAATCAACTTTAAAGCTTTTTGAGTTAGCATTAATCTTACCACAAAATAACGAATTATAAGTTGAAAATCTCAATATTTTATTCCCATGGTATTTGAAATAAATTAACAGGACATCTACTATTTTTTATAAATTTACCATCAGACCGCCTTAATAATGAGAGACTTTAAATACTACATCCTTTTCACCCTAATTTTAACCGTCTTCCATTCCGGCTTCGCCCAACAGGTGAATCCATGGGAAGAATCGGTTAGTACAACCCTGCAAAAGGGGCTGCTGTCCGGAGCCGACACAAAGATCTTCCGGCTTGATAAAGACCAGCTTAAAAATGCTCTTTTACCAGTTACCAAAGGAATTTCCGGTAAATCATCCGTCTCTCAGGTCACACTGACCTTTCCCGACATCAAAGGAACCGCTGACTACAGGGTGAGTCCCTATTCCACACTTTCCGCAGGTCTGCAGGAAAAATTCCCTGAGGTCAGGTCGTATAAAGGCATCAATGTTTCGGACCCCTCCAAAATACTTTACTTTACACTTGACCCTTATGGATTTCATGGGATGATACGAGAGGGACACGACATTCATTATATCAACCCGACAGAAAATACGAAGGACACCTATTATATCGCTTCCCGAAAAGACCTTTTGAGTACTGATGACCAATGTTTGGTACTGGATGAAAACGCGATGAAGTCCACTGCTGAAAAGGAATTGCTATACCGTGGCGTAAATGACGGAAATCTACGAACCTACAGACTGGCCATAGCCTGTACCGGTGAATACGCCACTTTTCATATCAACAGAGCAGGAGTTTCCAACGGGACCGAATCACAGAAGATCACAGCAGTACTTGCCGCTATGAACACCACAATGACGCGGGTGAATGGGGTATTTGAAAACGAACTGGCTATAACCATGGAGATCATCGCCAATAACGAGGAGATCATCTTTCTGGATTCAGCGACCGACGGACTTACTAACAGCAACGGAAATACTCTTTTGAACGAGATCCAGGATATAATCGATGATGCCATCGGCTTTACTAATTACGATATCGGACATGTTTTCAGTACCGGAGGCGGTGGGGTTGCACAGGTAGCTTCGGTATGTACTTCAAATAAAGCGCGGGGTGTTACCGGACTCAACAGTCCGGTGAACGATGATTTCGATATCGACTTCGTCGCTCACGAAATGGGACATCAATTCGGCGCCACACATATTTTCAATAATTCCTGTGATGACAACCGCAGTGCGGCGACCGCTGTAGAACCCGGAAGCGGTTCGACGATCATGGGGTATGCGGGGTTATGCCCGGCAAACGTTCAGGGAAACAGCGATGCATATTTTAACGCCATCAGTATCGCTCAGATATGGGATAATGTTACTGTCGGCAACAGCCAATGTGCACAACTTACCGCTATCGGAAACAATGCTCCCGTGGTAACGGAGGGAGCAGATCACACGATTCCGGCAGGCACTCCCTTCGTACTGGAAGGAATCGCTTCCGATGCTGATGGAGATGGCCTCACCTATTGCTGGGAACAACAGAACAATGAGATCGGCGAACAACCCCCGGCATCCACAGCAACTGGCGGACCAATATTCAGATCCAGAGCCCCGGTTTCCTCGCCAAAAAGATATTTCCCACAAGCAAGCGCCCTACTCAATAATAATCTGAGTCCGACCTGGGAAGTCATCCCTACTGTAAGCCGGACTATGGATTTTTCACTAACTGTAAGAGACAATAATGCATTGGGAGGTCAGTCGACCCGTGACGATATTCAGATCGAGGTTCATGACACCGGCGAACCCTTTTCCGTAAGTTCACACACTTCAGAAAGTGTACTGGCTGGAGGATCGACCACACAGGTAACCTGGAATGTCGCCAATACCAATATCGCTCCCATCAACACTGACTTTGTAGATATCTACCTGATCGTTGACGGAAACTTTACTAATCCCGTACTAATTTCAGACAACACTGAAAATGACGGTGGACAGGAAGTGATCATACCGGGAGACATTTCATCAGACAATGTACGGATCATGGTAAAGGCAGATGACAATATTTATTTTGCCCTTAACACAGCCACCCTGGAAGTACAACAATCAAACTTCGCCCTGGAGATCCCAACTCTTGAATATGATGTTTGCCAGCCGAATGATCTTATCTTTACCTTTACGTACCATGCCTATTCCGGATTTAACGAAACCACTACTTTTTCAGCTACTGATGTTACCAGCGGACTCGCGGTTTCCTTTAGTCAGCCCACCGCTGTAAATGACAATACAGAAGTAGAAGTATCCGTTTCAGGAACCGGCAATACGGACACAGGACTGGTTAGTTTCGATCTGATCGCTGAGTCATCGGGAGGTCAATCCAACACCTATCCGATCAGCATCAACCTGTATAATACCACTTTCGAACAACTGACGCTAAACACCCCTTCAGACGGCTCCTCCAATGTACTTCTGGACAATGTTTTCACCTGGGAAGAACATACCAACGCCAAGAGTTACGAAATTCAGATCTCACAAACGCCAAATTTCAATACGATCATCGAGACCGCAGAAGTAAATTCCCCGGAATATGTACCTCAAATGCTGGAAGGGAACACGCAATATTTCTGGAGAGTAAGACCCATCAATGATTGCGGAGAAGGAGCTTTTTCGAATGCTTTTTCTTTCGCAAGTATTCCGATCAATTGCAACACATTTACGAACAACAATACCGTAAACATTCCTTCAGAGGGTACACAAACGATCACTTCAGTAATCGCTCTAAACGAACAGGCTACTCTGAACAGCCTGTCTGTTTCCGTGAATATAACACATACTTTTGTCGAAGACCTGATCATTACACTGACTTCCCCTTCCGGCAAGACTGCTACGCTTATCAGCCAGCAATGCGGAAGCGGACAAAACATGAATGTGACCTTTTCAGATGATGGGGACCCATTGGTCTGCGGTAATTTACCGGCGGTAAGTGGCACTGTACAACCACAACAGTCATTCTCGATCTTTAGAAATGAGCCTGTGAACGGGAATTGGACATTGACCGTCAATGACACTTTTACTCAGGACGGAGGAACCCTCAATAGCTTCGGTCTGAACCTCTGTGTAAACGGGACCTTTGAAGAAGATTCTGACGGAGATGGAGTATTCGACAGTATCGATCAGTGCCCGGACACCCCTGCCAACTCAAAGGTAGACGTAAACGGATGCCCGATCTTTTCCGTTGCAGAAACCAATTATCAGTTATTATTAACCGGCGAATCCTGTTCAGACAATAATGACGGAACTATCAGTATCACAACGGAAAGTTCATATAATTATACTGCAACCTTAACCGGTTTAAGCGGAAATATGGCAGTAGATTTCACCGACTCGGCATCTTTTAGCAATCTTTCAGCAGGGGTTTATCAACTCTGTTTTACCGTGGAGGGAGAAGATGACTATCAGCAATGTTTCGACATCAACATTGAGGAACCGCAATCGCTTCAGGTTTACTCCGTAGCAGACCAAAGAACGAAAACAGTTACCCTTGAACTTTCAGGAGCGGACCTCTACAATATAGAACTCAACGGGATCACCACACAAACAGCAGCCTCCACCATAACGCTGGATCTGCAGGAAGGCATCAATAATCTGAAGGTAACTACCAATAAATCCTGTCAGGGAATCTATGAAGAAAAGATCAGCCTCGGAAATCTTCTGGTGGCAGCTCCGAATCCTTTCACCGACAAAGTGACCGTTTACCACACCATGACCGGAGAAGCAGTATCGATACGGATCTATTCGCTATCGGGAAGAATGGTATACCGATCTGAAGGCATTACGAATAAAGGCCAACAGCTCGAAATAAGCCTCGGACATTTACAACAGGGAATGTATCTGTTAAATCTTACAGACGGACAGGAGCAAAAAATCTTCAAACTGGTTAAAGAATGAGAAAAATCTTAATCTACATAAGTCTTGCATTGGTAATTTTAAGTTGTGGTAAGGACGACCCGGCACCGAGTAGTCCGGAAACTCCGCAACTTGTATTCCCGGAAAACAATTCAGAATGCATCGAAGGCGCCATTAACGGAACGAATTTAAGCACCATCGGTTTCACCTGGGAAACCACCGCAAGAGCAGACCGGTATACCCTTACGGTAAAAAATCTGGAAGACGGATCTTCGAGCACTTATGCTACAACCAATACAACATATGATGTAAGTTTAATGCGGGGAATGCCATACTCATGGCAGGTGACCGCGATCAATGATGCTTTAACTGACCAGCCAACGAATAGCGCCACCTGGAAATTCTATAATGCAGGTACCGGCACTTCATCATATCCACCGTTTCCGGCTGAATTATTATACCCGCAATCAGGAGCGAATATCTATTATGAGACCGGTAGCAGTATCGATCTTCAATGGGATGCCAGTGATGTGGACGGTGACATCACTACCTACACGATTCTTTTTGGAACCAACTCAAACCCACAAAATGTTGCCGGAATCAATATCACGTTAAAAAGGCTAACGGTAAGCGATCTGGTTAAGAACCAAACCTATTATTGGCGTGTGATCACCAATGATGCGAACGGCAACCGATCTTATTCCGAAGTTTCACAATTCAGAACGCGTTAAAATAGAGATTTTGTTTGAATTTAGCCCAGGCTTAAAGCTCTATACCCGTTCTTCACATTCAAACTTTGCTTTTGAATTGAGAATGGAGAATGGAGAATTAAGGATTGAGGATTAAGGATTAAGGATTATGGATTATGGATTATGGATTTATGATTACTACTTAACACTAAGGCCTCTTGTGCTTACATTACACCCTAAGTATTATTGAACGTATTCATGGTATTGGCGAGTCCGGCGGTGCCGAAGGATTTTATGAGGGCTACGGAACGATCGAGTCTTTCCTTCATTTTGGCCTCTTCATCGGCATTCCACTCACCGAGGACATAATCGACCTGGCGGCCTTTTTCGAAATCAGCGCCTACACCAAAACGGAATCGGTTATAGACATTGGATCCGAGTTGTGCCTGAATATCTTTTAAACCGTTATGTCCGCCATCGGAGCCTTTCGTCTTAACCCGAATAGTTCCGAAAGGTAGGTTCAGGTCGTCAGTGATGACAAGGAGGTTTTCCGGCGCGATCTTTTCGAGTTGCATCCAGTATCGAACCGCTTTCCCGCTCAGGTTCATATAGGTACTGGGTTTGAGTAATAAAAAGGTACGTCCTTTGTATTTATAGGTCGTCATATCGCCTAATTTACGGGTCTCGAAGGTGAGTCCTTCCTGGGCAGCGAGATGGTCAAGGACTTTAAATCCGATATTATGACGTGTATTTTCGTATTGCGAACCAATATTACCGAGTCCGACAACGAGGAACTTTTTCATATCCGTAACTTTTACAGGCTTATCTTTTCGAAAGATATCAAACAGCCGGTCAATCATAGTTAAGTTTTAGGCAAAAATAAAAAGCACCCTTTAAAGAAAAAGGGTGCTTTTAAGATTTATAGCTGTAAAGGCTTATTTTTTACCAGACTTCTCAGCTTTAGCAGCTTCCTGAGCAGCTTTCATAGCAGCACGTGAAATTCTCACCTGACATACTACGGTGTTATCTGGATGCATGATCTTATAATTATCATTCGCAAGTGCAGTAACATAAAGTTTGTTACCGATGTTAAGCGAAGTGATATCAGCATCGATAAAATCAGGAAGGTTAGCTGGAAGCGCTTTAACCTTCAGTTTACGTTGGTTAAGACGTAGAACACCACCGGCCATAACCCCTGGAGAGTTACCTACTCTACGTACCGGGATCTCGATAGTTACTTCTTTATCATCGTGTAACTGATAGAAATCGATGTGTAAGATTTCATCGCTAACAGGATCAAACTGGATATCCTGCATAATAGCATTAAGCTTAGTTCCGTCCTCCAATGAAATTACCACAGTGTGTGCATTCGGAGTGTAAACAAGATCTTTAAAAGACATTGTATCTGCTGAAAAATGTAATGGCTTGTCTCCTCCGTATAACACGCAAGGAACCTTTCCAGCATTACGTAAGGCTTTAGTCGACGACTTACCCACGCTTTCTCTTTGAGATCCTTCAATAGTGATTGACTTCATTATATAAATATTAAATTAATATACTACATTAAAAACTTAGAACTGATACTGGTATTGTGGTGTACGCGATGCATAACATCTGCGAACAGGTCGGCACAGCTCAGTACTTTGATCTTTGGTGATTCCTGTTTCAATGGAATGGAATCGGTAACGATCAGTTCAGTAAGTTTTGAATTTTCGATACGCTCATAGGCATTACCTGAAAGCAGGGCATGTGTGGTGATGGCTCTAACGCTCAATGCACCTCTTTCGATCATCAGATCGGCAGCCTTGGTCAGGGTTCCTGCGGTATCTACCATATCATCTACAAGAACGACATTCTTATTGGTCACATCACCGATCAGTTCCATATGATCGATCACGTTCGCTTTTTTACGTTGTTTATAACAGATCACCACGTCACTGGCAAGGAATTTCGAATAAGCGTATGCTCTTTTCGACCCCCCCATATCAGGAGATGCGATGGTCAGGTTATCGAGTTTCAGACTTTCGAGATAAGGAAGGAAAATGGTTGAAGCAAAAAGGTGATCAACCGGTTTTTCAAAGAATCCCTGAATCTGGTCCGCGTGGAGGTCCATAGTAATAATACGGGTCGCTCCTGCAGCCTCGAGTAATTTAGCAACCAGCTTCGCTCCTATCGGAACACGCGGCTTATCTTTACGATCCTGGCGTGCCCATCCGAAATACGGCATTACTGCGGTAATGTGACGAGCGGAAGCGCGTTTAGCTGCATCGAGCATCAACAACATTTCCATAAGGTTTTCCGGACCCGGATTGGTAGAACCGATAATAAATACACGTGATCCGCGCACCGATTCTTCGAATGAAGGCTGAAACTCACCATCACTGTAACGTGAGAAGGAAACCTTCCCGAGTTCGGCTCCAAAGGCCCTGGCTATTTTCCCTGCTAATTCCGAAGTTTGCGTACATGCAAATATCTTTGGATCGGGCATTGAATAAGGCATTTAAAAAACTGTTTTATAGGTTGTTATTGTACTCGCTTTCAAAATGAGGTGCAAATTTAGAAATTTATTCGAAGACGGAAAGTATATTTGTTGGTATTTTTGTTTTGGAAATAAAAATATTTTATAGTTTTGCACACCGCTTCATGGAAAGCGGTTGAATTTAATGCTCGAGTGGCGGAATTGGTAGACCTGTCTACCGATAGGCGGGCCTATCAAACGACAGGCAGGCGCGCTTGATGAAATATTGAATTATTGATGATCGTTTATGCACTTTCCAGTATCAACAGAAATTACATTTATGTAGGCATGACACAGAATCTGGAAGAAAGGTTTAAACGGCATAATGAAGGAAGAGAGAAAACGACAAAGCCGTATGCTCCGTTCTCAATTCTTTATCAGGAAGAATGTCCAGATCGAATCGCTGCTAGAAAGCGAGAAAAGTTTTGGAAATCTGGAATAGGTAAAGAAAAATTAAGAACTTTGAGAGATCAAACTTGAAGTTCGAGTGTCTGACTGCCGAATGGCAGGCATATCTAACGACAGGCAGGCGCGCTTGATGACATACTGAAATTAGATCTGAAGAGATCACACTATTAGCTCGAGTGGCGGAATTGGTAGACGCGCTGGATTCAAAATCCAGTTCTTTCGGGAGTGTGGGTTCGATTCCCACCTCGAGTACAGCGAAGCCTTGTGAAATGAAAATTTCGCAAGGCTTTTTTATTTTATTGAATTTCACTGCTTCAATTTAACCTGCTTTATTTCAAATCTTACTTTTCCCATTACAATCCCTGAACTTAAACCCTGGAAATCAATTCACGAAATCACACCTCAACTTGAGATTTTCATGTTGCAAAACAACAGTCAATTATCTAATTTTCATATATTTATGGTGTCCCGCGTCCACACCAAATAATTAACAACCTTCCAGATAGGTGTATTGCTTAAACATTATTGCTTTATGGTATAAAGGTGATTAATAAAATTTGAAATTATGGGTGCGCTATACAATTCTATCTGCTCACTATACCAGTATCTTTGGAAGTTCAGAAATTTAAAAATCTATGGGTTCGTTCTAGTAATCCTTCCGGTTCTCTTACTGAGTTGCCAGAATGCCGGAAACACTCCAGCTAATGAAAGTCCCTCGAAAAATGAAAATGTAAACAGTCTCCCTTATCCGGACCCACCGTTCCACGGAAAAATAGGACGCACCTATAAGGATTCGGAAATGGACTGGCCAAAATTACCCTCACCACCAGAAGGTGCTCCGAATGTGATATTGATTATTCTGGATGATGTTGGATTTGGAATGACCAGTACCTTTGGCGGCTCTATCCCAACGCCTAATCTGGACAAACTGGCTTCAAAAGGCTTAAAATATAACCGTTTCCATACCACAGCTATATGTGGACCCTCCCGAGCCGCATTGATTACCGGAAGAAACCACCACAATTCCGGTAGTGGATTCCTGGCTGAATGGGCAACCGGTTATCCCAGCTATACCACTATGATCCCCCGTAGCACAGCTACCGTAGCCAAAGTTTTAAAATACAACGGGATGAACACATCCTGGTTTGGGAAAAATCACAATACCCCGGATTGGGAAACGTCAGCGGTCGGACCTTTTGACAGATGGCCCACCGGATTAGGATTTGATTATTTCTATGGCTTTAATGCAGGGGAAACTCATCAGTATTATCCGGTTATTTTTGAAAATACCATTCCGGTAGAGCCGGATAAAACTCCTGAGGAAGGATACCATTTCCAGACCGACATGACCGATAAAGCTATCAGCTGGCTGCAACTTCAGAAATCCATCTCTCCTGAAAAACCTGTGTTCATGTATTATGCTCCGGGAGCAGTGCACGCCCCTCACCATGTGACCAAAGAATGGAGGGATAAATTCAAAGGTAAATTTGATCATGGATGGGACAAGGAACGGGAAATCGTCTATGAACGACAGAAGAAAATGGGGATTATTCCTCCGGATGCATTATTATCTCCCAGAAATGATTCTGTCCCCACCTGGGAATCCCGAAGCGACGAAGAAAAGAAATTCTACACGTTACTCTATGAGAACTTTGCCGGATACCTGGCCTTTACAGACTACGAAGTTGGACGTTTATTGGATGTGGTTTACGAATTACCCGATGCCGACAATACGCTAATTATTTATATAGTGGGTGATAATGGAGCAAGTGCCGAAGGTGGAAAAGAAGGAACTATCAATGAAGTCAAAGGGCTTAACGGTATTCCCAGTGAGATCAGTGAAAATCTTAAAAAAGCAGATGAAGTGGGCGGCCCCACTACCGAACCTCATTTTCCTATTGGATGGGCCTTTGCCGGCAACACTCCCTTCCCATGGGTAAAACAGGTGGCCTCACACTTTGGAGGTTCCAGAAATCCCATGGTAGTTTCCTGGCCTAAGGTCATAAAGGATTCGGGCGGAGTCCGATCTCAATTCCTGCACCTGATCGATGTAGTCCCCACAATTCTGGAAGCAACCGGTATTAAAATGCCCGCGGAGATCGATGGCATCAAACAACGCCCCATAGATGGCAAATCCTTTATGTCCACCTTTGCCGATCCCAATGCTCCTGAAATCAGGACGACCCAATATTTCGAGGTATTTGCGAATCGCGCCTTGTATCATGAAGGATGGGTAGCAGCACATCAGCATACCTTCCCATGGAGACAGGATCTGGCTCCCGGATTTGAAAATGAAAAATGGGAATTGTACAATATTGAAGAAGACTTTTCTGAAGCGGTGAATGTCGCTGCAGAATATCCTGAAAAGCTGGAAGAGCTAAAAGGACTTTGGGAAGAAGAAGCAGAAAAATACCATGTATTTCCACTGGATGACCGGGGAGCCGGACGATTGGGAGTACCTAAACCGTCACCATTGGGAGACCGAACACGCTTTACCTTTTATGAAGGAGCTATCAGAATACCAGAAACGGCTGCACCGAACACCAAAAACACTTCCTGGACGCTGGAAGCCATGCTTGAAACGACCGCCGGTCATAAGGATGGTGTGATTAACGCTATTGGCGGACTCGGGGCAGGTTACACGCTGTTTGTAAAGAATGGTTATCCAACCTTTATCTACAATTTCTTTGAGGCGGAAATCACTACCATTAAATCAAATAAAAAATTACCAGACGGACTCGCAAGTGTCAAACTCACTTTCGACTATGAGGGTGGCGGAGCCGGAAAAGGTGGTATGTTTACACTGTTCATCAATGAAGAAAAAGTCGGCCAAGCCAAAGTGAACAGTACGGTTGGCGGACGCTACGGAATTGATACCTTTGGAATCGGAGCAGATACAGGGTCACCGGTTACCGAAGAATACGAGGCACCAAATACATTCCAGGGACATATTGTAGAGGTCACTATTGATATTGCACCAAAAGATACTATGAAGTAAAATCCGGTTTGGTTTACAATGTTTATTGACTTAACTATGTTTCTGAATTATGCAAAGAATTTCAATTGGAAATTAATTAAGGAAGTGAACAGTGATAAGGAAAATAAAAAAGACGCTAAAGATTTTGATTCCCATTACATTTGCAACGATGCTTGCAGTGACACTATTAAAAGGAATGGACACCTCCATTCCCTTTTAATCTGACCAATGGAAATCGTGGCAGGAAACTGAATCAACATTGTTCATGCGTTGGGATATGATGAACAGTCTACGTGAAAATTATACCCTTACGGGCATGTCAAAACCTGAAATCTTGCAATTATTGGGCAAGCCTGATTCAGCAATTAAATCTGAATTCCGTTATTTTCTCGGACATACAAGATTTGGAATCAACACCGGTAGTCTGACACTTAAATTTGACGATGCTGATAAGGTGGTTACTATTAATGTCTATCAGGGATAAAAATAATCAGGCAACTCCATTCACAGAAAAATCAAAAAATTCCTTTTCCTCAATCCGATAGTTTATATTCCAAAAATGGCTTCCTCCGTCCATTACAATAACGAAACTACTTTTCCAAGAATCATCAGTTCCTGAATATCCATTCCAAACAAAATTTACATGGATGATTCTTTGTCCATTTTCATTAATTATTCCAACATACTGACGAATATACTTTCTCAGATTCTTATGAATTATAGGCCCATAATGTCTACCCTGATTAGGTTGGTTTCTGTTTATGAATTTTAGTTGATCTTTTAAACTCTTTTCCAATTCCATGATCTCCCTTTTGCTTGGGGTAAAGCGATTTTCTAAAGGTATTTCGTTTGAATAAGGAATTTCATAAATCCTCGAAAAAATCACTCCTTGAAAATCATCACTTGTAACAAGAACAGGGTTTTGAGAAAATGATGAAACCCAAATAAGATTCAGCATAAGAACCCATGCTATTTTCAATGTATTCATAATAATAAATTCCTGATATCAAGATAACGCATTTTCTGATAATCTCATACCCGAGCTGGTTATACGGTTCAAATCGCCCTAAAATCTTTCCGAACTAATACTATTTTGCCATTGGCTTACAGCCAATACAATGACATAATTACCCGGAAAAAAGGCTTTTTGTAGCAAATAAAAACCTATTTACAGGGCTTCCCAAAGGATTTGCAGCAAATCCATGAAAATCAAACTTTTTAAAACTGATTTGAAATGAGCTGGTTTTTAATGCAACTCGGACAGTACAAATTACCGTCTAAAAAAGTCATTTACTTTAAATTTTCCTTGATTTTAGGGGGCTGCGGGCGCATTTACTTTAAATCCACCCAAAATTTAATATGCATCAAAACTCCAAAAAGCCCATATATTAAAAGGATTTTGGGCAAAAATAAACACCTGTAACATCGCGGCTGCGTGTTACCCTCTTGCTCTTCCCCTTTGATTTCAGAAGATAACATCAAGGTTATTCTGGAATTAATAAATTAATCCCAAAAGCTAACCGTTTAGTTCGGTAAGATATTTGGGGCTGATGAAGGAATACCACTTCGAATTCAAGGTGAAAATAGCCGAATACAAACGTTTATAATTGTTTACGACCGGGCAATTGGATCTAGACAAACTTCATTAAACAATTTTATCTTACGGAAATCCGTAAGAATAGTTCTAAGGTATTTTTTATTTTAGACGACTTTAATTAATATGTATACAATTGCATATAATCCATAGTTGGTAAAACGTTTTTACGGCCCCAGCTATTTACAAAAACATTTTCAATGATAATGGAATTCATAATTATCACCGCCATTATAATCTTTTATGGATTCTCCTATTATTATAAAAAAAGGATTGCACCTAAAATAAAAGGTGCTCTGGGAGAGTACAGAGTAGCTTACAAGCTAAAACGTCTGAACAAAAAGGAATATATAGTATTAAATGATATTTTATTAAAATACGGTAACTCCACCACTCAAATTGACCATATTGTAATTAGTAGAAGTGGAATTTTTGTAATCGAAACGAAAAACTATAAAGGATGGATTCATGGGCATCAAAACTCAGAGTATTGGACACAAACCATATATAAACATAAAAAGAAACTCCGAAATCCCATAAAACAAAATTGGGTTCATGTATTCGCTATTAAAAAAACACTTTCTGAGTTTAATTACATTAAATATTTCCCAATTGTTGTATTTACTGGGAGTGGCATATTAAAAAACATTACTACAACACTTCCCGTTATTTACAAAAAAAATCTTCTTAAAACAATTAAGAATTTAAATAAAGAAGAACATCTATCGTACAAGCAAATAAAATTAATTTCAAATAAACTACATAAAAATAATATAGTCGACCGAAAAGAATATAGAAATCATTCAAAACAAGTTTCAAAACAGGTACAGGAACGAAAAATAAAGGAAAAACTAAAAATATGTCCTAGATGTGGGAATAAACTCATTTACAAAAGAGGTAAATATGGAAATTTTTATGGATGTCAAAACTTCCCTAAATGTAAATATACATTGAACTAAATTGACCACTAACCTCCTTCAAACGTCTGTAATTATTTACTGGCAGTTAATTGAGTGAAAATAAACTACACTAAACAATTTACGCTTATGGAATTCCGTAAGAATATTTCTATAGAATTTATATTTTAGTGGAGTTAAGAAGAAAATATGAAGAAATTATCATTCAAGGAAGCAGCCAAAAAAATTTTAAAAGAAGCTGACGAACCTCTTTCCGCAAAAGAGATTACTCATATTGCTTTGAATGAAGACTTGATCGAAACTTCGGGAGCAACGCCTGAAGCAACTATGGCAGCACAGCTTTATACTGACACTGGCAAATTCAAAAAAGTAGGCAAAGGACTTTTCGCTCTTGTAAAACAAACAGAATCTGCCAAATCACCACTTTTAGCCATTCAAAATCAAAATAGCCTTGTTAAACAAAAATTGATTGAAACAATTCAGGAAATGGATCCATTTCAATTTGAATTTTTAGTCGCTGAGCTTTTAAATAAAATTGGATATGAAAACGTAGAAGTGACTAAAAGAAGTGGAGACAAAGGTATTGATGTAATTGGGAATTTAACTGTTGGAGGACTTACAAACGTCAAAACAGTTATTCAGGTAAAGCGATATAAAACGGGAAACAATATTTCTGGTAAATATATAACACAATTAAGGGGTAGTGCAGAGGTTGATCAGAGAGGGCTAATAATTACAACCTCCAATTTCACAAAAGATGCAATCAATGAATCAAAGGCAATAAATAAAATGCCGGTAGCCCTGGTTAATGGCCAAAAACTGATTGAACTTTTGTTTAAATATAAAGTTGGCGTTAAGGAAGAAATAGTGAGCGTTTTCTCAATAGACACTGAACTTTTTGAAATTGAATTGAATGATTCAACAAAGAATGGTACTGAAAATAAAAGCCGATCAATTTGGCCTCTCCCAGGAGGTAATTATGCTTATATCGAAACTCTTAATCAACTTTTAGATCGAATCTCTGAAAAAGAAACTTCAAGAAATGAAATGATTGATTGGTTTGTTAAATCCTTTGATAATGTTACTTCCAGGAATACAGCTTATGGTTATTTAAATGTTCCTAAAAACATGGGACTAATTGAACTCAAGGATGGTTATTATAATTTGACAATTGCGGGTAAACATTATCGAGACAATAAGAATCTGGAATTTCTGTTTAATACAATTTCTAAAAATATTCTTGCTTTCGAGGAAATACACCAGTTTCTTTTGAGTAGTACAGAACCAAAATCCGAAGAAGAGATTTTGGAATATGTAAATGAAAATTTTGATGTGAATTGGAGCACCCTGGCTCAGGTCAATTTTCGACTATTTTGGTTAATCAACCTTGGAAAAGTAGAAAAAACCGAAGCGGGATATATTGGAATATAACAAATGAATTCCCCTATTCCCACCTCGAGTACAGCGAAGCCTTGTGAAATGAAAATTTCGCAAGGCTTTTTTATTTTATGGAATTTCGATTGGCATACTACTTTAAAATCTTGATCTCACATCGATCCCTCTAAATTAAATTCTATCAAATTTTTAGAAATAATTTTATCAAAGTGAATTTGTCATACTATACCTTTGCTTCGTAAATTTAAAGAGTGTTTTAATTTCAACAGAGTTCAGGAATGGCACTTATACCCGTTTGGAGACTCTGATATAATTTGATAAGATGAAAAGAAAATATTCCATAGCTGTTGTACAGCTCAACCTTAATGACACCGCAGCCAACAATTTGAAAAAATGTATGGAATGGGTGAAAAAAGCTGCAAAACAAGGCGCCGAGGTGATCTGCCTGCCGGAACTTTATAGCAGCCATTACTTTTGTCAGAGTGAGGATGTAGATAACTTCGCTTTGGCGGAACCCTTATACAGTACTTCTTTTATCGCCTTTAGCGAACTGGCGAAAGAATTAGGGGTGGTCATCATCGTGCCTTTCTTCGAAAAAAGAATGGCTGGAATCTATCATAACAGTGCCTATATCATCGATACCGACGGATCGGAAGCCGGACTCTACCGTAAGATGCATATTCCGGACGATCCGCATTTCTATGAAAAGTTCTACTTCACTCCCGGAGACCTCGGATTTAAAACCATCCCGACAAAGGTCGGACAGATCGGCACACTGATCTGCTGGGATCAATGGTATCCGGAAGCTGCACGATTGACTGCCTTACAAGGAGCTGAAGTGTTATTCTACCCTACGGCGATCGGCTGGCACCCTTCTGAAAAGGAAAAATATGGCACCAATCAACACGGCGCCTGGATGAATGTCATGAAAGGACACGCTGTTGCCAACGGCACGTATGTAGCTGCGGCTAACAGAATAGGTCTGGAAAAATACCTGCCCGATACCGACGGACTCGAATTCTGGGGAGCTTCCTTTATCGTAGGTCCGCAGGGTGAGATCCTCGCCCAGGCCTCTCACGATCAGGAAGAGATCCTTATGGCAGAGGTCGATCTGGATCATCAGGAGAACGTTCGTCAAAACTGGCCTTTCTTCAGAGACCGAAGAATCGATTTCTATGGGAATATCACCAAAAGAGCCATTGAAAAATAATCCTATGACCAAGTCACGTAGATTCCCTGCTGAATGGGAAAAACAAAGTGGAATCCTGCTTTGTTTTCCGGCTAATGGAAATGATTGGCCCGGAAAATATCAGGCTATCCAATGGGCTTTCGTCGAATTCATCAAGAAAGTCTCCGAGTATGAAAGCGTCTATCTCATGGTTGCAAATGAAGATCTGAAGGAGAAGGTCGCAGAAATGCTCGACAGGGCAAATGTCGATTCGGATAAGATCCAGTATATCATTGAAAAGACCAACCGCAGCTGGATGCGGGACTCCGGTCCAATCATTGTCGAGAACGATGATAAGTCGAAAGAAGCGATCAACTTCAATTTCAACGGTTGGGCAAAATATAAGAATTACCGACTCGATAAGAATGTTCCGGAATCGGTAGGCAAGGCGTTAGGACTCCCCGTAACTGTGGCTACCTATAATGGGAAACCGGTAGTTCTGGAAGGCGGTGCTATCGATACCAATGGTAAAGGTACGATCATGACCTCGGAAGAATGCTTATTACATCCGGATATCCAGGTTCGAAATGCCGGCTTTACCAAAGAAGATTATGAGGCTGTCTTCAAAGAATATCTCGGTGCCACCAACGTGATCTGGCTGGGTAACGGTGTGGAGGGTGATGATACACATGGCCATATCGATGACCTTTGCAGATTCGTCGATGAAGATACTATCGTAACAGTAGTGGAATCCGACAGTAAAGATGCTAATTACAAGGCTTTACAGGATAACCTCGAACGCCTGAAAAATGCAACCCTGGAGAATGGCAAAGCTCCAAAGATCGTAGAACTGCCAATGCCTAAAAAGCTGGTCTTCGAAGATCTCCGTTTGCCGGCAAGCTATGCCAATTTTCTGATCGTCAACGGTGCCGTATTGGTGCCCACTTTTAACGATCCGAATGACCGAAAGGCTCTGAATATCCTGGCGGATTGCTTTCCGGATCGCGAGATTATCGGCATCAGTGCCATCGACCTTATCTGGGGCTTTGGTACGCTGCATTGTTTGAGTCAGCAAATTCCGGTATTGGGATAGTCAATTATTTAAGACAAAATAACAGCCCGTCTTTGTGTTGTTTTACAAATGATATTCTCGAGCCGATCATGAATTGTGATCGGCTCATCCATTAATTAATAATACCCTGATACTCATGAATGTTGCCTCCGCCTTAAGCTCCATTATCTCTCCTGACTATCTGAAAGAACTGATCATAGATCGATATGGATTTGATAACAGTTCAACTTGCAGCATCTTAAAGACCGGAATCAACCATAATTACCTGTTCACAACCGATATCGGTCAAAAGTTTGTCTTCAGAGTCTATTCCAAAGATTGGCGTTCTTTGCAGGAGATCGAAGAAGAATTAGCCTTGCTATCCTATTTAAAAGACCACGAAGTTTCGGTGTCTTACCCCATAAAGGATGTGTCAAACCAACAGATCCAACGAATAAATGCATTTGAAGGGGAGCGCTTCGGAGTGCTGTTTTCCTATGCAGAAGGACAAACCCAAAGGAATCCTTCCACAGCGACCTGTTACCATCTCGGACACCTGATGGCTAGGATGCATCGATTAACGGTTGGTAACAGAATCCACAGAAAGACCTATGATGAGACATCGCTGATGGCATGGGCATTCGAAAAAGCGAAGGAACGATTCGATGAATCCATGAAGGAGATGCGCTATTTTGCCCGGGCAGTTTCGCTGATTACCGATGAATTCAAAGAGATAGATCCGAAATCTGTTCGAACCGGGGTCGTCCATCTGGATATGTGGTATGATAATATGAAAATAAAAGAGGATACGGAGATCACCTTATTCGATTTTGACAATTGTGGTAACGGCTGGTTATTCCTGGACATTGGCTATAGTCTAATGCTGCTATTTAGAAATGAGCCCGACAAACACGAATATGAAAAGAAAAAAGCTTCCTTTTTTAAGGGCTATGAATCGATCATCCCAATAGCTGAAGAAGAAAAAAGATTGATTCCTTTGGGTGGCTTAGCGATCTGGCTTCATTATACCGGGATACATGTGGTTCGCTTTAACGACTTTGCAAATCATTTTTTAAGTGATGAATTTTTAAAATATTGGATCCATACCGTAGATCAATGGATGCGTTACCATCATATTGAATTATAAATCCATCCCCCATATTCCGGCGGAACTTAACCTGCAAACCGACCTTACAAAAAGACCTCACAATTGAGCAATATCATTTTGTATGTGCAACTTCTAAACTAAATTCCGCTGCTATTCCGCAAATAAAGATCACTGCAAACCAGGAATAGTAGTGCCTGGTATCCCCATCTCTCCTTTGTAAAAAATTGAAGCTGGTCCTACCCACACCTATGGCCCTACCCTTTCTGTTACCACTACTGAAAAATTCACCGCTTTTAAAGTAAAAGCATGGTTAAACGTAGCATTTGATTATAAAACAAGGGAATAATGAGGATAATTTCCGGATTCGGACCTGACAATCTGAAAAATCCTGATGCACTTCCTCATGATAAACATTAAAACCACACCGATGAAAAATCCATTATTAGTCCTATTCGTTTTCAGTTTTGTACTACTGCTGAATTCATGCAAGGAGCAAAGATCTGATACCGCTCAGACTGCGGTAGATGACAACGGCTATGCAATTCTTACCGATGACGAAGTTTCCAATCTGGTTAGAAGATCCTACCAATATGTAGCCATGTATAATGTCAACAACAAATTCGCATTAGCCGATAAGGGCATGTCTACGAAAGGCTATAACAAAGGTCTTAAAAACACCCAACTACTGGATCATACGGTTAAAGCCATCGCCAGACCCAACAACGATGTGATGTATCAAATGGCCATGCTTGATCTGCGCAAAGATGCAGTGATCTTCGAGTTTCCTGCGATGGATTCGAAGTATGTCTCACTCATGGCTACCGGATATGACCACTATGTGAATGTACCACTTTCCACCACAGAAGGAGATTTTAAGGAGCCCATTACACTTTTGTTCTATAGTGCCAGAACAGAAAACTACAAGGGAGCACCCGTAGAAGGTGTGGATGAAGTTCTGGAAATGACAGGAGACTTTATTTCTCTGGTCTTAAGAGTCATGCCGCATGCCAACGAGCCGGAAAAATATAAACGGATCATCGATCAGATCAATGCTATTAAAGGAATGTCTCTTTCGGAATATCAAAACAAACCCAAACTACAGGATGATCCGATCGATTTTCCTGATTATGGGGATACCGATGCCGATACCTACAAAAACAATCTTTTGGAAGTAATGCAATTCATCTTTAACCATACCACTTTCGATACGACGAATGTACTCGATAATACTATTTTAAAAGCCTTTCAGCCGCTGGGAATTATACCCGGAAAGGTCTACAACCCACAAGACGCAATAAGGATCGATGGAGATCGGTTCGCAAAAAAATCGCTGGAGATCAAAAATGAATATCTCGCTAAAATGAATGACCCTGAAATCAGCAAAGTACTATTGCCAAGACTATTTCAACTGAAAGATAAAATGGAAATGGAACCTATGCTTTTACAATCCGTTATCGGCCCCATTGGGCTCCCACTCAAAGAAGCGGTCTATCCTCCGGTGGTTACCGCTGATGGTTCATCCATGAATGCTATGCATGATTATATCATCGAAATGTCAAAAGAAGAAATCCCTCCTTCCAATGCTTTTTGGTCTATGACCTTATACGATACGGAAAATGGCTTCTTTATTCCCAACGATCATAAAAAATATAGTGTCGGAGAAAATTCCGGAATGAAGCTCAACGCAGATGGAGGCATAAGGATATCCATTTCAGAATCTAAACCAGCAGACATTCCAGAGGAAAATTGGCTTCCTATCAACAGGATCGACCAAAATATGGACGTGATCTTAAGGGTATATGCACCGGATCTGGAAAGGATGAAAACATGGTCACCTCCAAAGGCGATCAAAGTAGAGGAATAAGTTAAAAATTTAAGTTCAACGCGTTATTGGTTTAGGTTATCCAAGGCCTTCAAAGAAGCAATAATTTACTTAGTAGTAGTAATTAGGAACGGAAGTTCCAGATACCTGCCCATGTAATCCTTTTAGTTTTCATATTTTAGGGGTGTGTTGAAAATACTTCATTACACCCCTTATTATTGATAAACTCATGACTAATTCTCTTGACAAGATCCTTATTACTATTCTGACCCTTGGGTTTTTAACCACTGCATATGCGAATACAAAACCCAGGGTGATCGTTACCACTGACGGGGAAGCAGATGACCGGGCTTCCATGGTAAGATTCCTGCTCAGTGCCAATGAATTCGACGTCGAAGGTATCATAAACAGTAGTTCCCAATTCCACTGGGTTGGCGGAGAGGGTTGGAATGCTTTTCATGAGGTCTCATGGATACGGGATTATATCGATCTGTATGCAAAAGTCTACGAAAACCTGTTACTCCATGACCCTGACTACCCAAGTCCGGAATTTTTGCTAAGCAAATGGAAAGTGGGGAATATCAATGGAATCGGTGAAGATGATATCCGAACTGAAGGAGCCGAATGGATCGTGAAGGTCTTACTGGACAAAAGTGATCCCCGCCCGGTCTGGATCCAGGCCTGGGGAGGTTGTAATACAATCTCAAGAGCCTTAAAGATCCTTCAGGAAGATCATCCCGACAGGATGGAAGAGGCAGCGAAAAAAATGCGGTTATTTCTTATTTGGGAACAGGATGAAACCTACCAGGAATATATCCGACCGAATTGGGAAAAGTTCAATATTCCAACCATTATTTCCGATCAATTCGATTGTATGGCCTATATATGGCCAAAAGTACTCCCTGAAACTGTAAAACCCTTTTTTGAGGCTGACTGGATGACAAATAATATCATTAATGGCCATGGTGCGCTGTGTGAAGTGTATGAGAATAACAATGGGGCATTCAACGCAGAGGGTGACACTCCTTCTTTCCTTCATTCCATTCCTAACGGACTCCGGAGTATGGAGTCACCCGGATTTGGTGGCTGGGGAGGACGCTATGTGAAAATACGTAACAATGTCTGGATGGATCCTCTTCCCGATACCACTTTTGAATATCCTGCCAGACAATGGGGATTCAGCAATAGCTGGTCGAAGAAAATGGAACACGACACCGAACCGGAAAAGATTGCCCGCCGTACCCACTATTTTAAACCGATCTGGAGATGGCTCATCGATGTGCAGCATGATTTTGCAGCTCGTGCAGATTGGTGTACTAAAGATTATGCTTCTGCCAATCATCATCCGGAAATACGATTGAAGAACACCCCCTTAAATATTACGGCAAAAGCTGGTACAAAACTCAAATTGGATGCTTCCCCAACCATAGATCCGGATAAGGATTCCTTGAATTTTAAATGGTGGCATTATAAAGAACCAGGCACCTATAAAGGCGAAATTATTGAGGATTCCCCTACTGCCAAAACTAAAATTACGATTCCGAAAAATGCCCAACCTGGTGATACGATCCATATGATCTGTGAAGTATCGGATACAGGCTTACCATCGCTAACCCGTTATCAACGAGTGATCATTACCGTCACTGATTAAATATAGACCAACTCTAAAAATCACGATTTGAATCAGAAGACTCATAATTTTGAATCGCCGGGATTTCCATCCATTCAGATCTTTGAGGATCATTTCGAAATCAAAGCGATCGATCACTGGGAGTATAGAACCTTTGCATATTTAGCGGTAAAGAAAATCAAATATTTTAACCCTAATAACCAATGGTGGAACCGCATTATGATCACAACTTCATTTTTTGCTAATAATGATCCCTTGATTTTAAAGATCATATTAAAAAATGGAGGTGACTGGACCTATGTAACCTCAAATAAATATAACCCTGATTTCAGAAAAACTATCAACCAAATACAATCTAGGTGCAGTATTTAAAATTATAGAAACAAGCTAATTCCGCTTAAACCTCGAACGAAACATATATTAGACTGTTAGTTCATGAATCTTAGTGAGGTCTATTTCCCTCTTTACCGTCGCATCATCCTGAATTTTCAGGAAACACTCATACAATTATATAGTTACGTAAGGATAATGCTACAAAATTTATATCTTAGAGCAAACAATGAATTCCCTACAGGAAGGCTTTGTACATATTCTAAATCCAATAAACCACCTTTAAATTATGAGAAAGTTTATTCTTTTAACATTTTTAATGTATAGTGCAATATCTTTTAGTCAACAATCCAAATCCGAAACTTGCGATTGCAGTGAACTAACAATGCAGGGTAAGGATGGCAGGTCTGCGTTTAAGGAAAACTTCGTCTATACAGGCACCTGCATAACCACCAACCCGGAGGGAGTTGTTATCAAGGAACAAGCATTTATTAACGGGCAACTCGAAGGAGAATTAAAGGAATATTTTCCGGCCGGAAACATCAAAGAAATTACAACCTACACCAAGAACATGAAACACGGCAAATATGTTCTTTATAATCAAAGCGGAAAAATTTTAATCGAAGGAAGCTATAGCAACCAACAAAAAGAAGGCGTTTGGAATTTTTACGATAAAGCTTCCGGAAAACTGATAAAATCAACGACCTACCGATACGGAAAAGAAAATCTTCCCGGAACCAAATGATCAAAAAAAACCTTTTCATCTATCCAAAGTTACCAATGAACAAATCATTCTCATTCCTAAGAATTATCACAGTGATCCTGCTGCTTTTTGGAATCTGTTCCTGTGAACCTGAAAAGACGAAGCAAGAACTACTGGAAGCAACTATTCAGTCGCAGATCGATTCTATTGCCGGGGATATCGCGGTAGCATTTCTGAATTTATCCGATCCTTCAGATACGCTTTTTATCGCAGCGGACGAAAAATTCCACGCCGCAAGTACTATGAAGGTACCCGTCATGATTGAACTCTTTAAGCAACAGGAAGCAGGAACGTTAAACCTCAACGACTCCATCCTCCTGATCAATGAATTCAAGAGTATTGTAGATGGGAGTCCGTACAGTATGGATATTTCCGATGACAGCGACGATATCATTTACGATAAGATCAATTCCAGAGTAGCCTTGAATGACCTAATGTATAGCATGATCACGGTCAGCAGTAACCTGGCGACCAATGTACTGATCGAACTGGTGGATGCTAAAAACGTAACTGCCACGATGAGAGATCTCGGAGCCCAAAAAATTGAAGTCCTTCGAGGGGTGGAAGATCAAAAGGCCTATGATATGGGGCTCAGCAATTCGACCACAGCAAGAGATCTCCAGATCATCATGGAGTCCATCGCCTCCGGTAAAGCGGGAACCAAAGAAGATTGTGATTCGATGATCGCTATCCTGAAAGATCAGCAATTCAACGAGATCATCCCTAAAGAGCTTCCCGAAAATGTTTCGGTTGCCCATAAAACAGGATCGATCACAGGAATTCACCACGATGCAGGAATCATCTACCTCCCGGATGGAGGTTCGTATGTACTGGTACTGCTGTCTAAGAACCTGGAAGATTTCGATAAAGGCACCGAACAACTAGCCGGAATATCCCGTTCTTTCTATGCGCATATGACCGGGGAATAATAGGTCTAATGAAATGAAAAAAACCATTTTACTACTGATTTCCATCGCATTTTTTTTGCATGCGGATCGAAATCTGTTCTTATGAAACCTCCTGAAAATGCCTCTCAAATGTTTGATGATTTTATAGCCAAGGAGAAATTCATCCGGGAGTCATCACAGCCGTTTTATCCGGGAATCCGTGACGAAAAAATGCGCCCGACCTATTCGACAAAGATCAATCAGGTAGCGGAAAGCTTTCGATCGGTTGCCGAATCAGCGGAACCCACCGAACAAAAATACCTGGAGGAAATCCGAAAAGGACTCTTACGTTTTGAGGAGCTTTATTTGGAGTTGGATACCGAAGATCGTGAACGTGTCTGCAGTTATTTTGAAGAACTGATGGACATTGTGGAATTAGCAAGTTCAAACGGGCAATTGAATAATTTCATGTACGGATTTGATCCCAATGGTTTCAATAAGACTGATGACAGTGACCAATAGTGGAATATAATCAGGATATGGCGCCAAATAGCCATCATACACCATTTCAAATTATCATACTATCTTTGATAACCTACTGTTTAAAAAAGGATATTATGTCCCCGGATGAGTTAATAACGCTTCTGTGCTTTTATAAAACATGAGTTTAGTTTCCAGGCATATCTATCAAAAAGTGGTGAACAAAGCGATTTCGGAAGGATTACCCCCTGAAAAACTGCTGCATCATAAAATCCCCGACTTTAAAGAAACCTCAACCGCCTTTGTCCCTTTTGAACTCCTGGCAGAAATTTATGAATTAGGACATCATCATTTATCTCCGGGCTTTGCCATACGGGTAGGCGCACAAATGATTCCTGAAGATTACGGGACATTAGGCTTATCCTGGAAAACATGCTGGAAAGCGAGAGATGTATTTGAACGTGCTGTAAGATATGCCATCCTGATCACCACTATTGGAGGTATTGAAGTCGTAACCAAAGAAAACCTTACTATCGTTTCGTTGAACAGACCTGCCTATCGTCTGGGTCAGGCGCTATCGAATGAAGCAACCTTTGCCGTTAGTGTAAATATTGTCAGACTGATCACGCAAAGTAATATAGATCCGGTAAAGGTATCCTTCGAACATCAGTCACCCACGAATACTTTAGAATATCAGAATTTCTTCAATTGTGATGTTCATTTTTCAAAAAAGGAAAACTCCCTGTCTTTTCTAACCACAGATCTGGAAACTCCATCAACAAAGGCAGATAAAAGCATCAGCAAATTTCTGTTGGAACGTATGGAAGAAGAAAGAATCGGTATTCAAAAGCTGGATATCCGAATCGTATCTGAGATTCGATCACTGGTTAAGGATGCACTGCCAAGTGGAATTCCACCCATTCAACAGATCAGTGACCATATGGGAATGAGTAGCCGAACCCTAAAGCGCAGATTAGCGGAGAACAACACGACCTACCGTGAAATAATTAAAGATACTCAGGTGGAGATCGCTCAATATTTACTTTTCAGTTCCGACCAAAGCGTAGCAGAAATTGCCTTCTTAACCGGATTCTCAGAACAAAGTGCATTTAACCGGGCTTTTAAAAAGTGGACCTCCAAAACACCACTGGAATATAGAAAAAGCCTGTAATTTCTTCGGATTGGCACAAAGTGTCAAATTATTGGTTCATCCAGTCAATAAAATGTTTGACAAGCAGCGGAACTTTGCTTCATCAAGGTTATAGTGATAGTCGTATAACCCATCAATGAATCAACGAACCGTTAAGCGCTAAACAATCCATAGCGCCAAAAAAAGCAAGACACCTATGCAATCAGAGAACATTTTAGTACTTGGAGGAACCGGTAAGACCGGGCGTCACGTCGTAGAAAAATTAAAAGCGCTAAACCACAATGTACGCATTGGCTCAAGAACCAGTGAACCTTCTTTTGACTGGAGTAAACCCGAGAATTGGTCAGCGGCTATTAATGGAATGAGCAGAATCTATATCACCTACCAACCTGATCTTGCCGTACCCGGAGCAATACGTGCGATTGAGCAGTTGATCATTGTTGCAAAGCAGGCAAATATTCAAAAACTAGTACTTCTTTCCGGTAAAGGTGAACGTGAAGCCGAATTGTGTGAACAGGTTATCATACGATCAGGAATTAACTACACCATCATCCGGGCCAGTTGGTTCAATCAAAACTTCAGTGAAAGCTTTTTAACCGAACCTATTCAAAGGGGTATGTTGGCATTACCGCAATCTCATGTGAAAATTCCGTTTGTAGACACCCGAGATATTGCTGAGGTGGCCGTTAAAGTATTGACAGACGATGTGTATAATGGTCAGATCTATCAACTCACAGGACCCGAAGCATTAACCTTTAAGGAAGCACTGGAAATCATTGCAAAGGCATCCGGTCGATCTGTTTCATTTATTCCCGTTTCCATGCAGGACTATGTACAAGGAATGCATGACGCTGAAGTGCCGGATGATTTCATATGGTTGATCGGCTATTTATTCACGGAGGTATTAGGCAATCCGGAAAATTCGGAGATCACGCAGGATATTCAAAGGGTGTTGAACAGAAAACCGACCACCTTTGCTGAGTATGCAAGCGTAACTGCCGAATCAGGAATATGGAATCCGACTTCCAAACTCAATATCCGTTAAGACTATATCCCCATGATGGTTTCATAGCCAATTTGATAGCATAGCACTAATAGTTCACCCCCTGTACTAATCCTTATTCTCCTTCTGAAAACTGAAGGACTAAAAAATCATTGTTCCATTTCATGCCGTAAGACTAACTACGAACTTGCTTAGGTATTAAAGATGCCATCCTGCACAGAATGAAGAAGATGCGATAGCGGAAAAATGTCCATCTGATGGCGTAGAACATCCATGTTCTACCGCTAAGTTCCGGGACATCTTTGCAATGTAAAAATGTTTAATCCTAAAAATGTAAAAAATGGAAACAATTAAAAAGATTGAAATCAAAGTACCTGAAAGAAGTGAAGTGTCAGCCACTAATCAGGCAATTTTTGACAAACTGGAAAATGCCTTAGGGTTTGTACCTAACCTTTACGCCACCATAGCGCATTCAGATCATGCCCTTGAAAGGTATTTAAATTACCAGAATGCCAGAACCTCATTCTCTAACAAGGAGAAAGAAGCGATAAATCTTGTTGTTAGCGAAGTGAATGGATGTATCTATTGTCAAAGTGCCCACACTGTTATAGGGAAAATGAACGGGTTTTCCGATGCGCAATTGATCGCGATCAGAAAGGGTAACAGCGATAATGCTAAACTGGATGCTTTAGTTAAACTCGCTGCTGATGTTACTATAAACAAAGGACAGGTACGTGATCAAAACCTTCAAAATTTCTTTAATCAAGGATATACCAGAGAAAATCTTGTTGATCTGATCCTTCAGGTAAGTGATAAAACCGCCATGAACTATTTGCACAATCTTACGCAAATACCTGTCGATTTTCCGATCGCCACGGCCCTTTAAAACTAAAGTAAGGAGTCCTCTCCTTCCTTTGGAGAGGCTCATTTAACCCTTAAAAAGAAAGCAAAATGAATACACATAAAATCAATTGGAAAAATGCGATCCTGGCTGGAATCACCGGAACTTTAGCCTTTGACCTCATCGGATTACTATTTACCGGAACCTGGTGGGATATTGCCGGCATCATCGGTGAAAAAACCGGGTTAGGAATGGCTTATGGAGTAATCGGACATTATTCGAATGGAATTTTACTCGCCGTTCTATATGCCGGAATTGCCCCCTCCCTGATCGGCCCAAAATGGCTTCGGGCGCAAATATTTGTAATCGCAGAAACCATTGCACTGGTTTGGTTCTTTATGTTTCCCCTCCTGGGAGCCGGGGTTGCAGGATTAAAAGCAGGCGCCTTACTTCCGGTACTATCGATGGTAAGGCATTTAGCCTACGGTATTCCACTATGGTATTTTATCCATAAATACCAACAAAGTACCCTCAGGAACAAAGCTTCCTTAAGAGAAATATGAAATCTGTAATTATTCGGATAATGCATTTTTGATTCTATGAAGAATTGCGTTTACCGATTTTAATTTAAAATATTTTAAAAATGTCAGAAGAAATAAAAACTCCGGTCCCTCCCTTTACTGAAGAAACTGCCTTACAAAAGGTTCAGATGGCGGAAGATGCATGGAACAGCCGAAATCCAGAAGTTGTTGCTAAAGCATATACGATCGATTCTGAATGGAGAAACAGAGCACAATTCCTTAACGGTCGAAAGGAAATCGAAGAATTTCTAACCAATAAATGGAAGCACGAAAGAGATTATAAGCTTAAAAAGGAACTCTGGGGCTTCAGAAACAACCGAATTGCGGTACGTTTTGAATACGAATATCGCAATGATAAAGGGCGATGGTTCAGAGCCTATGGAAATGAACTATGGGAATTCAATGAGCACGGACTTATGAGCAGACGTTATGCGAGTATCAATGACCTGGAAATTCAGGAAAAGGACAGAAAATTTAAATAAGATACTTCATCAAATCTCCTCCCGATGATTAAAACCTCCTATAAAAACTTATTAGAACCAGTAAATAAAGATTGAACGATCATGAACAGAAGAATTTTAGGAAATATATTACTCTTTACTTTACTGGTTCTTTTAAGCTCCGGAATCATCATGTATTTCAAGCCTTTTGACAGCCGTATCGCAGCTATACATACGTTCTTTGGAATAGTATTCCTGATGGTAATTATTCTTCACCTCAAAAACAATAAAAAACCATTGTCCGATTATGTCACCGGAAAAAGAAAAAAGGGAATCAAAAAGCTTCAGGCACCCTTTGTATTATTGATGATGATCATTTTAGCTTCAGGAGTTTTCTTTGATTTACCGGGATTGAATAGCATTTATATGTTCGGTAATGAACTGAGAAACAGGCAAACTGGCATTACTGAAGAAAATTTCGGTTATCAGTTGATTCAGTTAAACAATTCCAAGGGCAACAATAACATTGCAGTCGAACTAAAAAAAGGATCCGCTTTTCAATACCCGCTTTTTGCTATTTGGGCCGAAGATAGCCTGGGCAACTACCTTGAGACCCTCTACATCTCCCGGGTGATCGCTTCAAGCACTTATGACTTTGGTATTAACATCGACGGTGAATGGGAACCCGCAGTTAAAAGAAGACCGGAAGCCTTACCTTATTGGACCCACAAAAGAGGGATAAAGGCATCGGACGGGCTTTTTACTCCGCTCGAAAACTCAGCAGACATCGATGCCGTTTCCGGAGCAACACCAACAGGTAATTTTTTGATCGAATCCAGAAGTAATTTTGAGCTAAATAATTACAGAATCCTGTTAGAAGTCAACCAATCTTACGACTGGAATGAATATTATAGCAAGGACAGGTTCCCCGAGGATATGATTTACTCCGGATCCGGACAGGTAGGTCAGCCTTCCCTTATCTACGCCGCTGATATTTTTTCAGAATTCAAAGAATCAACGGTTCATGGCCTGATGAAGCTCATCGGACACGGACACCATTCCGGAAAGAATGGTGAATTATATGAAGATCTCTCTGAGATAACGACGGCTAAACAAATTATTGACAGAGTGATCATAAGCATTGATCGTACTAATGAAAATTAAACTTTTAAATGATGATGACGAATTCAGATTATACCTTGATCGATCCCATTACTAAGTATCAGGCCTTAAAGATCTATAGCCTTGAAAATGAAAATCCGTTTCTCGAACTTCAACGTCTTGATCATTATACGTTGATCTGGATCAAGCAGGGAAAGGGCACTATTCAGGCAGATTTTGCTAAATTTCAGTTTGGGGAAAATTCCCTGGTCTCATTTTCTCCTTACCAACCTTTTAAATTGATGATTGAATCCATCGATGCTCAGGTCATACATTTTCATCCTGATTTTTTCTGTATTCATAAACATCATAAGGAAGTGGCTTGTGATGGCGTATTGTTTAATAACATTTATGATTCCCCGGAAGTAAGGCTTGATGAGCCTGCGCAGGGGAAACTGAACATGATGATCGACCAGATGATGACCGAAATGAAACATCCGGAACTTGCGCAACATGAGTTGCTGGTTTCTTATCTCAAGATCTTTCTGATCACAGCCTCACGCCTTAAGAAAGAACAAGGGCAAGATCCCGACAAAAATACCGCTACTGAGGATGAACCTTTTGTACTGAAAAAGTTGAAAGATTATATCAATGAAAACTACCGAACCAATCACTCAGCCAGTGATTATGCGGATATGTTAGCCATCAGTCCGAAAGCATTAGGGAAACTAACAAAAACTCATTTCAAGAAAACATTAACCGATCTGATCTCCGAACGCATTATGATCGAAGCGAAACGCGAACTCTACCTGACCAACAAATCCATCAAAGAGATCGCTTTTCAACTGGGTTATGATGATGAATATTATTTCAGTCGTTTTTTCAAAAAGAAGGCAGAGGTTTCACCTCAGATCTATCGAAGAAATATCGGATCTGACAGAGCCTCACAGGCATAAACTCAAATTTTTCTGTTACCCGAATACTAGATCGGCCGTCATACGCTAAACGATCAAAACAAATCGGAAATGAAAATCACTAGTTCTTTACCATTACTTTTATTATTTACACTTTTAATCCTAAACCCTCCCACAACGATTCACGCTCAAGGCCTGGCTTCCAGAGTCGATAGTATCTTACTGCAAAAATACCATCCGGAAGAACCGGGTGCCAGTTTTCTGATCGCCAAAGATGGCAACATCCTCTACAAAAAGGCTTTCGGACTCTCCAATCTCGAATTGAATGTACCCATGAAGCCTGACGATGTGTTCGAAATAGGCTCCATGACCAAGCAATTCACCGCTGTCGCTATATTAATGCTTATGGAATCAGGCAAAATTAGTCTGGATGATAAGCTAACTCAGTTTATCCCTGATTATCCCGAAGGAGATCATATCACTATACACCACCTTCTCACCCATACTTCCGGGATTAGGGATTTCACAAGGGTCAAAGGTCTGAATGAGATCTCAAGAGCAGATCTATCACCCGAAGAATTCATCGATTTCTTTAAAAATGAGCCGAAAGATTTTCAACCTGGAGATTACTTTAAATACTCCAATGCGGGTTATGTTTTACTGGGATATATCATTGAGATCGTATCTGGAGAAACCTACGCCGATTATATCGAAAAACATATATTTCTAAAACTAAACATGACAAATTCCTGGTATGCCCGTCACAAAAAGGTGATCGCGAACCGAGCCTCAGGATATCACAAAAAAGACGACACGTATAGCAATAGTAATTACATCAGCTTTTCTTTACCCTATGCCGCAGGCTCTTTAATGTCTACCGTCTCCGATATGATGCAATGGGTAGAAGCGATCAGGAACCATCGGCTGATCAGTGAAAAAACCACCGAAATGGCCTTTACCAACTATTCGCTAAACAATGGAACCCTCATTAACTATGGATATGGTTGGCATATCGAAAACCTAGCAGACCAAAAGAGCTATGAACATGGCGGTTCTATCTTCGGATTTAAATCGATGGGTGTATACCTGCCGGATTCCGAAATTTATGTGATAGGATTGACCAATTGCGATTGTAATTCGCCAACAAAGATAACCCGTGAAATCGCGGAATTGGCCTCAAAATATTAAAAGTACTACCGTCATGATCGGTATTACGGTCCACGGGAATGTACAAACACTTCCAGTTTTTTTACAAGGAAATAACCTGCAAACTTCGGAATTTTATGGTTCAGAAAAAGAATAAAGATCGAAATCTGCAGTCCCTTCCTGTAAATGCCATCCTGGATCCCCCTCAACACGGTCAGGCTTAAATGGGAAGGCTGCAAATTCGATGCTAAAATAAGGTTACCATGGCCACCCTGAAAAATTACATGAAAACACCCGTTACGGATTCGTTAATGGTAGTCCACAACACTTTTTAGTATGCAGCAATTAAGCAAAGGACTCTTATTCCTGATGGCTGCTACTACCGGTCTGGTAGTTGCCAACAACTATTACAACCAGCCTTTACTCGGCTTGATGGCGAAAAGTTATGGTGTTACAGAACTTCAGATCAGCAGTGTTCCCATGCTTACTCAGATCGGTTATGCCTTCGGATTATTCCTGATCGTTCCGCTGGGAGATAAATTAAAACGTAAAAAACTTATCCTCTCCGATTTCTTCCTGATCATCGCAGCCTTATTGTGCTCTGCCTTTGCCGGTTCACCCTTGCAATTAAAGATCGCCAGTTTTTTTATCGGCCTCACTTCCGTAGTCCCGCAATTGATGGTTCCTATGGCTGCCCAACTAGCCGATGAGAAAAAGCGCGGGGCCGCGATAGGCGCAGTCATGACCGGGATGTTCATCGGTATTCTGGGTTCAAGAACGTTGAGTGGACTAGTGGGAGAATACTATGGCTGGCAAACCATGTACATCATTGCAGCAGTGATCATGATGATCTTGTTTCTGTTCCTGTTCAGACACCTCCCTGAAATAAACCCGGATTTCAAAGGCAGTTATGGCTCTCTGTTGAAATCCATCATCGTACAATTCCGAACCCAGCCAAAATTGCGCCTGGCAGGCTTACGCGGAGCACTGGACTTTGCCTGTTTCAGCATCTTCTGGACCACCCTGGTGTTCTTGCTGGAAGGCGCACCGTTCCATATGGGAAGTGATGTGGCCGGCGGTATGGGATTGGTAGGGATCGCCGGAGCCATTATGGCATCGGTGGTTGGAAAACTGAGTGATCGTATGCGGAAAAGTACCCTGATCGTGATCGCGATCCTGATCATCATGGCATCCTGGATCATCATCGGGTTTTCATCAGAAAGTTTGATCAGTCTGATCATCGGTGCATTCCTGCTCGATATGGGTATACAATCGGTACACATCACCAACCAGACCATCATCTTTGAAGGGAATCCCGCGGCAAGAAACCGTATCAATACGGTATATATGGTTATGTATTTTACCGGAGGTGCGCTTGGCACCTTTATCGGCGGCTATATATGGTACTATTTTAAATGGGAAGGAATATCCATCGCCGGCTTTGTGATCGCTACTTTGGTATTGCTCACCCACTGGATCGGTGAAAAAAAGATTAAAAATAAAACTCTATGAAGGATATCAAAAAAATAAATACCGTCATTCTGGGCTATGGCTTTTCAGGCTCTATCTTCTTTGCACCCTTTTTACATTTACATGAAGGTTTTACCCTAAAAGGTGCCTGGGAACGATCGGAAAAGAAAATTCAAAAAGACTATTCCTATGTTAACAGCTATGAATCATTAGCAGAGATCCTCGCCGATGAATCCATTGACCTGGTAGTTGTGAATACCCCGATCGATACTCATTATACATACGCTAAAGAAGTATTAAAAGCCGGAAAGCATGTTATTGTAGAGAAAGCATTTACCAATACGGCCGCAGAAGCCAAAGAGCTTTGTGAACTGGCCAAAAATATGGATCTACATTTGATCGTGTACCAGAACCGAAGGTTCGACAGTGACTTCCTGACCGCTAAAAAGATTCTCAAATCAGGAAAATTAGGTCCCTTAAAAGAAGTAAATATAGCTTATGATATTCACCATCCCCAATTAAGGGAAGGTGGTGAAGCACATACTGAAAAACCGGTGAGTGGCGGTGAGTTTAATAACAGGGGCTCTCATATAACCGATCAGGCTCTGAATCTCTTCGGTTTACCAACTGCGGTTTTTGCAGATTTTGCAACCTTTCGAAAAGGAGGTACCGTTGAGGACTATGTAAACGCTATCTTATTTTATCCTGACAAACGTGTAAAATTACACGAGACTAATATTGCTGTACGCAGACAAGATGCCTATGTCTTTCACGGACTGGAAGGATCCTTTTTTAAAAGCAGATCCGATATGCAGGAAGACCTGTTACTGACTGGTGCAAAACCTTCAAAAGGCCCTTGGTGTGCTGAACCGGAGAATGAAGAAGGCCATTTATATTATTTCAGTAACGGAGAGCGTATAAAAGAAACTATCCCGACGGAAATCGGTAATTACTACAACTACTTTGAAGCGGTTTATCGGGCATTAGTATATGGTGAACCGGTGCCTGTAACCGGTTGGGAGGGCTATCACACCATGCTTGTCATGGATGCTGTACGTAAAAGTGTAAATACCGGAAGTATTGTAGAAATTGACCTGACCGGATATTAGTATTATCTTTAATAGTATACGGATCAAAGGATCAATCTCCAAGAAAAACACATTTTAATGACCAATAATAAACCAAAGGTAGGAGTTATCACATGGACTTACGGAATTAAGGATCTGGAGACACTTTTTTCCAGTATCAAATCAACAGGCTTTGAGGCTATTCAATTCAGTGGTGATCATAAGTTCTATGATCCTGTCACTGTGGTAACACTGGCTAAAAAATATGAATTGGACATAAGGGTCTATGATCCGATGAATTATAAACCTTGCAACGAAGAACAATTCACGCTCAAAGACTGCGTCAGTCATTATCAGGAAATTATTGCTTTCGCAGTAGCGATCGGAGCGCCTGTAGTTACACTTCAGGGAATTTCCTATTGGACCAAAGAAATCGGAAATTATGAAAAAGCGATGGATTTCATCATAGAAGCAGTACGACAATTAGACCTAATTGCTCAAAATGAGCAAATAACACTCTCGTATGAGGCCTGCAATCACTATGAATTACCCTGGGTACAAACCGCCGAAGAACTATTACGCATATATCGCGAATCTAAAGCGAAAAACCTGTTACTGGTTCTTGACAGTTTTCATATGAATATCTGTGAATCAGATATGCACTCACCCTTGTTGAAGATCGGGGATTTACTACACAGTTATCATATTTCAGATTCAGGACGAGGTGGTATCGGAACCGGACATATTGATTATACTGAACAATACAGGACTTTGAAGGAGATCGGATTTGAGGGTTATGTATTCTTCGAATTCGTTCTGCCGGAAATTCGTCCGTATAAATACCCGATGAACAAAGAACAAATGCAGGAATTTTTAGGTCAATGTCGCAGGAGTCTGACACTTTGGACTTCAATCATCAAAAATTAAAATTCAGTTTAAAAGAACATGAGAACAGCATTGATCGCAGGAGGAAATGGAATCATCGGCAGAAATCTAACCGATTATTTCTGCAACCGGGATGATTGGAAAGTTATCGTAACTTCAAGGTCACCCTTAAAATATAATACAACCGCTAACTATGTCTCACTGGACCTCAGTAATGAAAACGCAGTATTTCAGCAAATCGATATACTTCAGGAAGTAACCCATGTATTCTATTCCGCCTATACTGAACGCGTCGATCCTTACGAACAGGTAAATGCCAATCAGGAATTACTGGAAAACCTTATTACCGGACTCGAAGCAATAGAAGCCCCTTTACAACGAGTAGTATTTATTCAGGGAGGGAAAGCCTATGGTGCCCATTTGGGTATCTATAAAACCCCGGCTTTAGAAACCGATCCACGTAGTATCACCCCTAATTTCTATTATAATCAGGAAGATTATCTTAGGGAACGATCAAAGGATAAATTCTGGACCTGGACAGCAATTCGACCCGATATTGTGATTGGGTACACCCTAGGCAATCCGATGAATCTATCCAACCTGATCGCAGTTTATGCAACACTCTGTAAAGAAGAGGGTATTCCTTTTCGATTTCCTGGATCACCGAAAGCCTATCAGGTGCTGGTCAATGTCACGGGAGTAGAGGTATTGAGCAAGGGTATGGATTGGGCCTCCACTTCTGCGTCAACAGAAAACGAGATCTTTAATGTTACCAATGGTGATATATTTAGATGGTATCAGGCATGGGAAAAATTCGGAGAATTCTTCGGTGTCGAGATCGCAGAACCACAGACCTTCAGTCTTTCGGAATATATGCCTGGAAAATCGGAACTGTGGCAAAGGATAGTGGAGAAATACGGACTTCAAAAAAACAGTCTTGATGAATTGGTACAATGGGGTTTCGGTGATTTTATATTCAATGTGGAATATGATGCCATTCTGGACGTCAACAAGGCCAGAAGACATGGCTTTCACGAGATGCATGTCAACAGCATCGAGAATATGATCCAAACCTTTCAAACACTAAAGGAGCAGAAGATTATTCCTTAAAGTAAATCTGCCTGCATAAATGGAGAAAAAGCCCCGTAAACCAACGGAAAACAAAAGGTCGAATCCACGAATCTCATACGCTTATTTGAATTCAATCTGGAACATAATTTCTTAGAACTTCATAAGTATACAGCTCATTTACCCAGACTGCATAATCTTAATAGTTAGTCATTCTTTATGACAACCCGCTAAATAGAAAAGTTTTGAAAACCGATCTTTCCAAAGATTCAATACTGGGTATTCCATTCCCGGATTTTATCAGGAAATCTATATATTCGGGGCATTGAAATACACATGAAGGATATCTTAATCATTATACTGGTAATTCTGATCTACTTTTCGCCTGTTTTTTATCAACTGTTCATTGTAATTAAGGAGAATAAAAAAGGGAATAAAGTTCCTTTAGGAAAGCTGAAAAGAATACTCAAGATCAGTCTCATGATCATTGTTCCACTGCTGATCGCATTTGCGCTTTTAATACGTGTAAATTATTTAAATTATGAAAGACCGATGACCTTTGACAAATATGATCAAATCACGTTTGAGAATTTCAGAGGCCTTGAATTTTTCAGAAAATCCCTCTATGGAAATGAACGCTTTGCCTATGTGGTTACTACTATAGAAACCGATATAAGTAATGATGGCGTAACGATTGAATCGCTATTTCATCCTTCGCGTTCATTTGTGTATAAAAGAAATATTTTTAGTGAGGACCTTTTGTCTCATGAAAAATATCACATAAAAATCACTGAGCTTTTTACTCGAAAAGCAAAGAAGAAAATTGCAAAACTGGATCGTTATGACAAAGAGAGAATTGAAATGATCATTGACGACATGTATGCTGATGTTCACGACTATCAAAAAGAATATGATTATAACACTTTCCATAGCTATGTATGGAGTGAACAAAAGAGATATGAAAAAGAAATTGATAGTTTATTAAATTTACTGGCTGAATATAAAAAACCCAAAATTCAATTCAATGAAAAGAATTAACCTAATCCTACTCCTTCTAACCTGTTTTATTTCTACCCACTGTACAACGGAAAAGCATCAATTCCCGCTAGACAAAAGATACTGGGATCTTGTTGATTATGAAGCGTCCATTCTTGAATTAAACTATGGCTATGACACCGATGAAAAACTCCCAAATTTTAATGATCCGGAAACAAGACTCATTGTAGAAAAACTTACAGATCATCAAAATTTTAAGGTAGTATTGGATGATGAAGAACTCGGATTGAAACACAGGAATGAATACGCTCAGAAATTCTTCACCCAATGGAAAAATATGAGTAAGATCTATAAAGATCAGGATAGAAAAGATCAATATTTATACGATAAGGAAATGCTGGCAGTTTGGCATTTTGGATTGGATCTTCAGGTCAGATATTTTACGTTAGCCAACACTGAAATTAAGGAAAGTGCAGATGATCCGAATGCTAGTAAGGTTTCATATACTCTCAACAAAAATTTAGAATCCATGATCAACAACTATTTGATCTATATGGATGAGCTCAACAATGAAAAAGCATTTTCAGAGGAAGGTAAAGAAATACTTGCAGAAGGAATCGATACTTATTTCACCGAACTAGTAGAGATCTATCCAGAAGCAAATTTTGATAAAATGAAAAAGAAGGCTGAATTGATGTTGAAGAAAAGTGAATCTGATAAAGTAAAATCATCCCTCGAAAGATTGATCGATCTAATCGATTCAAAAAAAACAGCGAATCTCTGAGGTAATTTATATAGGTACTGCTCATTGCGGATTGTGAAATCGATGAACTTTAATACACCCAGTTCTTTCGAATTCAACAATCTCCCAATGAAGTATTTCATAGTTATCATGTAATTCCTCGTTTTTCACAATATTTTGCAATTCTGCTCTTACAAATTCAATAAAATATTCTTTTTTAATATCTTAGAAACTGCTTTTAACGTAACTAATGGGCAACATAAGAACACCAGTAACTGCTATTGATGTACTTATGTACGGCCTGATAAACTGAAACCACCAACCATGAAAAAAATTTTAATCCTTTTTGTTCTGGTACTTGCCGTTCAGGCTTGTTCCACTGAACCTGAAAAGAAGATCGTGAAGATCGAAGGTATCGACACCAGTCTTCGGCCCGGAGATGATTTCTTCAAATACATGAACGGGATCTGGTACGACTCTGTTCAAATTCCTTCCACCCAGGCGGGAGTGGGTGCTTATATGTTTATGAATTACCCACAGCGTATCCGCCTTCAGGGGTTGCTGGATAGTATTTCCAAAAGTGAGAATCCGGATGGTAGTATCGCCCAAAAAGTAGGTGACTTCTATGCCTCTGGAATGGATACTGCTGCCATCAACAAAAAAGGATACGAGCCGATAAAACCGGTATTGACTTCAATCGAAGCCATCAACGACATTCCCGCAATGATCCAATTCATCGCCGATCAATATAAGGTTTATAATTCCTCCTTATTCCGTTTCCGAATAGGACCGGACGACAAGAACAGTTCTATGAACATAGCTCATGTCTACCAAACAGGACTCGGACTTCCTGACCGGGATTATTATTTTAAAACGGATCCTTCCACGATTGGAATCCAGGATGCTTACAAAAGCTACCTGAAAAGCCTTTTCGAACTGACCGGAAGTGATTCTGCAGAAGCAGCAAAAAGTGCAACAGTGGTTTATGATATCGACAAACAATTAGCTGAATCGCATAAGACCAGAATAGAAATGCGGGATGTAAAAGCCAATTACAACAAAATGGCTGTTTCCGAGCTGATCGAAAGTCAGCCAAATCTTGAATGGCAAAATCTTCTGAAAAGCCTCGGAATGAAAACCGACTCTATCGATGTTCGTCAACCCGGTTACTATAATACGCTCAACGAACTGTTACCTAGTGTTGCCTTAGATGACTGGAAGACGTACTTAAAGGCAAAGTCGATTATGAATTATGCGGATAATCTCAGTGCTCCCTTTGTCGATGCCAAATTTGCATTCAATAAAGTGATTTCCGGACAAGACGTTCCAAAACCAAGGAGTGAAGAGATGACGAGTGCGGTAGACCGCCTTTTAGGAGATGGGCTGGCGCAGCTGTATGTAAAGAAATATTTCCCGGAATCCGCTAAAAAGAGAATGCTTGACCTGGTGAACAATTTGCAAAAAGCCTATGCTGCCCGAATCGACAAGCTGGAGTGGATGAGTGACAGTACCAAGATAAAAGCCAAAGAAAAATTATTTGCGATCACCAAAAAGATCGGGTATCCTGATAATTGGAAAGATTATTCCGATCTCACTATCGTTGCTGATGATTATTTTGCCAATATCATCGCTGCGAATTCCTTTGATTATCAGTATGACCTTTCAAAATTAGGGCAACCGGTAGATAAAAAAGAATGGTTCACAACACCTCCTACGGTTACTGCCTATAATAATCCTTCTGCCAATGAGATCGTATTTCCAGCAGGAATCCTTCAACCGCCCTACTTTGATAACGATGCCGATGACGCACTGAACTACGGAGGGATCGGTATGGTGATCGGACATGAAATCACTCATACTTTCGATGATCAGGGTGCTCAATTCGATAAAGACGGGAATGTGAAAAACTGGTGGACAGCGCAGGATTATGAAAAGTTTAAAGAGAAGACCCAACAAGTGATCGACCTGTACAGTACTTTCACGGTATTAGACTCGATTCACATCAAAGGAGCTATGACCGTTGGGGAAAACACAGCCGACCTCAGTGGGGTAGCCGTAGCATATGACGCCTTTAAAATGACCGCTGAAGGACAGGATACAACGAAAATTGATGGCTATACACCCGATCAGCGATTCTTTATGTCGGTAGCCAGAATTTGGCGGGTAAAAATGAAGGATGAATTCTTACGTCTTTGGATCAATAACAACCCGCATTCTCCACCGATGTGGCGTGTGAACGGACCCCTGATGAATATCCCGGGATTCTATTCGGCCTTCGATGTACAACCCGAAGACAAGATGTACCTGCCGGAAGGGGAACGTGTTTCTGTTTGGTAACCGTACCACTTACGTTCTAATGATGACAACTTTGGATATTTGAATAGAGTCCGGGAAAACCTGGCTGCTCCGGGCACGTATATAATTACGTAATACTTTCTTCTGAATAGAATAAGAGCCGATTAATTTCCATAATCGGCTCTTATTTTTTCAAAAATCAACGAAAAATCTGTCATATTAACTCTTTGATTATTACCAGTAAGAGAATATTTTCCTATATTCCCCTATTGATTTGAGTCATGGATGTCTGAAACTCTACATCCTACTATTTCTCCCCCACCCGACTCATCAAAGAATTCAAATATTTAAGATTCATTTTATGAGTAGACTCCTTATGCTTCCCCTGATCATCTTTGCCATATCCTGTGGAAAAAAGGATGAAAGGATACAAGTCATTGAAGAAACCGATCTGACACCGCAACAAATCGATTCGGTGCTCGATGAATATAGTTTCGAATACTCGAGAATCGTTATGATCGACAGTATTGAAAAGGTGATTTTACCCATTACAACCCAACGATCCTCCGGAAGTACTTTTCCCCGGTATAGTAGCAAATTTGACAGCGAAGCGGATAGCTATCCGAATTACTGGAACTTCATTTTTTATGATATCAAAAGTGGCAGCGCCCGGTTACTAACCAAAAAGAAAACCCGAATCTCCGAATTCGAAACCAATTTTTACAGGGTTGGCCCCCTTCTGAAAAAAAGTGTTTTGTATAAGTTGGCCGATACCGATTTCAATAAGGATAACAAACTCACCTCTGAAGATCCTCTGCAACTCTGCATAACAGATCAGGATGGTGAAAATTATCGTCGTTTAAGTCCGATCACAGAACACCTTGTGGAATACCATATCGTACCAAATACCGATAAAATTATTTATAAGACTTTAAGAGATACCAATAATGACCAAAAATTTGATGTAAAGGATGAGGGAATCTGGTACATCATTGATCTTTCAAAAGACTCAAAACCTATTGAACTGATAAATACCAAGGAAAGAAAAGAAATTGAGAATCTCTATTTCAAACAATGGCTGGTTAAGGAAAAAGAGGAACCCGCTATTTAATTGAACCCGTTTTACAACGCAAACCATAACCCTATGAAATTCAATCTCATCGCAATCACCCTTACCCTATTCTTCATTTCCTGTGCATCGGAAACGAAGGAATCTTTCGTGCTTACCGGTCAAATAAATGTTGACTTCGATTCCTATATCTATTTGAAATATGAAGACAAACTGGATAGTGCGCTTGTTACTCAATCCAGATTTACCTTTACCGGACAAGTTGATCATCCTACAGAGGCAACCGTCTACCCGGTTTCTCCAAGTTTAAACACAACATCTGGTATTACCACATTTATGCTTGAGAATGGTGAGTTAGCACTCTTCCTCCTGTATTCGGAGGCCACATACCGTGGTGAGGAGATCAAACTGATAGATACTGACAGCGTTTCCGGTTCTGCTTCTCAAATACTTAAAGAAGATTTTGAAAAGAATATGGAGCTCACCTTTCATAATCTGGAAAATGACAGCTTAAAACCAGCCATACTTTATAACAACCTGAATGAATTTGTCAGTAAAAATCCGACCTCAGAACTCGCCGGAAAATATGTAGCAGAATTTAATAGTGTTTATGATTACTTAACTGAGAAACAACTAATCTCACTTATAACTAAGATCGACACTTCATTTCAAACGAAGAAAGACCTGATCTATATTAGAAATATGATCGCAAGAGAAAAATCTCAGGCTATAGGTGCTACACCACCTCAACTAATTCTCCCGGACAATAAAGGCCTGGTGATCGATTCAGAATCCCTGAAAGGGAAATTTGTATTGCTAGAATTCTGGGCTTCATGGTGTGCCCCTTGCAGAGACAATAATCCGGCACTTCGGGAGATCTACGGATCCTCGTCAAGGGATGATTTTGAGATTCTCGGAATATCCATCGACAAGGATAAGGAGGCATGGCAAAATGCCATCGCAGAAGATGAACTACTCTGGCCACAAACCATCGATTCTCTTGGAACCGCCGAAACCGATTATTATATCACCACGATCCCCTTCAATCTCTTGCTTGACAAGGAAGGAAAGATCATCGCCAAAGACTTAAAACCTAAAGAACTGAAAGAAGTACTTAACGAATTGATGCCGATGACTTCCGGGGTGTGAGCGTGCAACGCAGGCAATTGGTCTATTTGTAGATTTTACCTTGGAGCTTCACTTTTCTGAATTCCGTTTTCTCCATCAATTCTCAATTCGTTTTAGTTACGCTGTTACATGTTACCTTGTGAAGCAGTATGCAGTAAGCGGTATTCTGTATTAACTCTTAATTCTTAATTCT
>NZ_QKWN01000006.1 GCF_007279655.1 Robertkochia solimangrovi
TGTGTTACGAGGTGACGAAGTGACGATGTTACCTTTAACCTTGTAACTCGGTAACCTGTAACGGAAAACAGATTACAGTTTACTGCTTCACTGTGTTACGAGGTGACGAGGTGACGAGGTGACGATGTTACCTGTAACTCTGTAACCTTGTAACTCTGTAACCTTGTAACTCAGTAACCTGTAACAGAAGCCTAAAATCATCAATTATGAATATATAACGGTTTTCCGTTAAAAATAATGTAAAAACCGACGCTCACGGGTATTAATTTTTATATTTGAATCAACTACCTTAAACCAACCAAGTATGAACAAACTGCTAGTCTTTCTCTTCTGCACTTTGTGTTCCGCAGCATTTTTAAACGCTCAACGACCGGAAGCGCAATCATCAGCAGAGATCTATCAGTCTATTAAAAAATTGAATTTTCTGGGTACAGCCTTATATCTGGCTGCACATCCCGATGATGAAAATACGCGTCTCATCTCCTATCTTTCGAATGAACTCCACGCGAGAACTGCCTACCTCTCCCTTACCAGAGGTGATGGCGGACAAAATCTTATAGGTCCGGAATTACGAGAATTACTCGGCGTTCTCAGGACTCAGGAACTTCTCGCAGCCCGCAGGGTTGACGGAGGCGAACAATTCTTTACCCGTGCAAACGACTTCGGATATTCCAAACATTCCGATGAAACCCTGGAGATCTGGAATAAAGACAGTGTGCTGGCTGATGTAGTTAAGGTTATACGAACTTTTCAGCCTGATGTGATCATCAATCGATTTGATCACCGTACTCCCGGTACTACTCATGGTCATCATACCTCCTCCGCTATACTGAGTTATGAAGCATTTGATCTGGCTGGTAATAAATCGGTCTATCCGCAACAACTCACCTCTTTGGATCCATGGCAACCAAAACGGTTATTCTTTAATACTTCCTACTGGTTCTATGGAAGCCGTGAAAAGTTTGAAGCGGCCGATAAATCTAAATTATTATCCTTCCCTACAGGAGTGTATTACCCTTCACTCGGCGAAAGTAATAACGAGATCGCATCTGTGGCAAGCAGTCAGCATCTTAGTCAGGGTTTTGGTCGTATGACCTCAAGAGGTGAAGAAACTGAATATATCGAACTGCTAAAAGGTGATATGCCGGAAGAAAATGACCTTTTTAGTGGTATCAACACAAAATGGACGAGAGTTGAAGGGGGACAGGAGATTCTTAACCTCCTGAAGCCTATCGAGGAAAATTTCAATTTTAAAGATCCTTCGGTTCATATTCCAGATTTGATGAAGGCCTATGAATTGATCCAGGGATTAAACAATGAGTATTGGAAAAACTATAAATCGCATGAGATTCAGGAGATCATTCTGCAATGCGGAGGAATATTGCTTGAAGCTGTGGCGAATGAACATGCTGCAGTCCCTTCAGACAGTCTTCATATCGCTGCAGAAGCGCTGAATCGATCCAATCTCAACGTTCGTCTATTATCTCTTTCACTACAACCGGAGGGTACCACATGGCTTATCGCATCTCCTTTGGAGAACAATAAGGAAAATTCTTTTGATCTCGATACCAAGATTTCAGGAGGTACCGGATACAGTGGCCCATACTGGCTTCGCGAAAAGGCTACTCTAGGGATGTATCATGCAAAGTCTGAATATATCGGCTTGGCTGAGACGCCTGCCCCACTTCAGGTTACCTTTCAGTTAGCAATCGATGGAAAACCGCTTAAGATCACCAGAAATGTAATCCATAAGTTTGCTAAACCGGATAAAGGTGAGATTTATGAACCTTTTGAGATCCTGCCTGCCGTAACCGCTTCGATCACAAACAAAGTAAACCTTTTCACTAATGATCGTGCCAAGTTTGTACCTGTTGTGCTCACCGCAGGTAAGAATGAGATCGCCGGTACCGTGTCACTAGACCTGCCAGAAGGATGGAAATCAGAACCGGAAATATCCAACTTCAATATCGCCAATAAGGGAGATATTGAAACCATCACATTTCGGGTGATTCCACCAGCAGCGGAAAGTGAAGGAACAATACGTCCGGTGGTTCAAATGCAATACAGCTCCTTTGACAAAGAACTCGTCACCATCAATTATGAACATATCCCCCGACAATCGGTATTGATGCCTTCTGAAGCGAAGGTAGTTCGTTTAGATATTAAAAAATCCGGTGAATATATCGGATATATCAATGGTGCAGGTGACGAAGTAGCAGAAAGCCTTAGACAAATCGGTTATAAAGTTGTAATTATAGAACCTGAAGATATCAATGCAACTAACCTTCAGCGTTTCGATGCTGTGGTGGTTGGAATACGTGCCTACAATGTTTTGGACAATTTAAAGTTCAAGCAACACTACCTGTTCGATTATGTTAAAGAAGGGGGAAATCTTATCGTTCAATATAATACTGCAGGACGGAGAGATCCGGGACTCAGCAATCTGGCCCCTTACGAGTTAAGCCTGTCCAATGATCGGGTGACCGACGAAAATTCTAAAGTGAAGATTCTCGATAAGAAAAGTTCCCTGATCAACTTCCCGAATCAGATCACCGATAAGGATTTTGAAGGATGGGTACAGGAACGAGGCTTATATTTTCCTGATCAATGGGGACCGGAGTTTACACCTGTGCTATCCATGCACGACAAGGATGAATCTCCAAAAGAAGGAAGCCTGCTTGTTGCACCCTATGGAAAAGGACATTATATCTATACAGGGTTAAGCTTTTTCAGAGAATTACCGGCTGGTGTTCCCGGTGCTTTTAAAATATTTGCCAACATGCTATCCGTTGGCCGCGAGGAGACTCCAAAAGAAAAAATTAAAGGTTAAAAACAATGTTCGAAAAGTTCAAATGGACCCGAATTTATTCAGTGGTATTAATAGCCAATGCTGTCTATATTATCATATTTTATCTAATCATGACCTCAAACCGCTAGATTCATGGAGTTAATCGATTGGATCGTACTTGCCGGAACCCTTGCCTTTATCGTAATCTACGGATACCTTAAGACCAAGGGCAGCAAAGATGTTAAGGAATATATCCTGGGAGGAAATGACGCAAAATGGTGGACCATCGGTCTCTCCGTTATGGCAACCCAGGCAAGCGCCATAACTTTTCTATCAACACCAGGACAGGCCTTTCACGATGGTATGGGATTCGTTCAGTTCTATTTCGGACAACCGATAGCAATGGTATTTATCTGTTTGATCTTCATCCCTATCTATCATAAACTAAAGGTATATACCGCCTACGAATTACTGGAAAACCGTTTTGACCTTAAGACCCGTAAACTCGCAGCTATTTTATTCCTGATCCAGCGCGGACTTGCTGCCGGGATCACAATATATGCACCTGCGATCATCCTTTCTGCTGTATTGGGTTGGGACCTTAAAACCCTTAACATTATCATCGGTATTCTCGTGATTATCTATACTGTATCCGGAGGAACAAAAGCGGTGAGTGTAACCCAAAAGCAACAGATGTTTGTGATCATGGTGGGCATGTTTACTGCATTTTATTTAGTGCTAAGCTTTTTACCGGAAGACATCTCCTTCGGAAAAGCTCTTAAGATAGCAGGAGCGAACAATAAACTGGATATTCTTGATTTTTCACTGGATACCAGCAGTCGATATACCTTCTGGAGTGGTATAACAGGCGGATTCTTTCTGGCCTTTGCATATTTTGGTACGGATCAGAGTCAGGTTCAGCGATATCTTTCAGGAAAATCTGTGCGGGAGAGTCAACTCGGACTCGTTTTCAACGGGTTATTCAAAGTTCCGATGCAATTCTTCATCCTGTTGGTTGGCGTAATGGTATTCGTTTTCTATCAATATAATAATTCACCTCTGAATTTCAACCCGGCTGCTGCTGCTGCCATAGAAAATTCCCAATACAAGGAAGAATACCAGCACCTTGAAAAGGAACACGAAGAATTAGAACGCAAGAAGAAGATGGCTCAGGAACATTATTCCGCCGTTCTGGACGTTAAAGATTATGAAATGATCGTTGCCGGGAAGAACCGGATACAGGCTATCAACAAGATCGAAAGAGAACAACGTGAGAAAGCACGTGAGATTATTGAAAAAGCAGACCCTTCGATTGAAACCAACGATAAAGATTATGTTTTCATTCATTTTATTCTGAACAACATACCGAAAGGTTTGATCGGACTTTTACTTGCGGTGATCTTCTCTGCAGCCATGTCATCAACGGCGTCTGAACTAAATGCATTGGGTACCATCACGACCATGGACCTCTATAAGAGAGGCTTCAGAAACGATCGGTCTCAAAAACATTATCTTAATGCTTCCCGATGGTTTACCTTATTGTGGGGACTGGTCGCCATATTGTTTGCCAGTTTCGGATCACTCGTAGATAATCTTATCCAGTTGGTAAATATTATCGGTTCTATTTTCTATGGAACCGTGCTTGGAATTTTCCTGGTTGCATTCTTTATCAAATTTATCAGAGGGAATGCAGTTTTCTTTGGAGCTATTGTTACACAGCTTTTGGTAATTCTTATCTATTACTATTTTATCCACAGATATGAAGCCGGTGAAGAAAAATTAGGATATCTCTGGCTGAATTTTATAGGCTGTGCACTAATGATCGTAATTTCACTTTTCTTTGAACTTTTAAACAGATCAAGAAATGTCATCAACCGATAAGGCTATAAATTGGGGAATCGTCGGGCCGGGAAATATCGCCCGCAAATTCACGACTGATCTTATCCGAACAGAACAAGGAAGACTTTATGGAGTTGCTTCCCGCAGCATACATAAAGCTGAAGAATTCGCCTTAGAATTTGGAGCACAAAAGACTTTTGATTCATATGAATCCTTATTCTCTGATCCGGCTGTGGACGCAGTTTATATCGCCTTGCCTCATAGTTTTCATTGTGATATCACTATTTCAGCACTGAATCACGGCAAAGCTGTATTGTGTGAAAAACCTCTGGCACTCGATAGCGATCAAGTAGCTAAAATGTTCAGCGCAGCATTGAAAAACGATGTTTTGCTTATGGAAGCCTTATGGACCCGTTTTCTGCCTCATTTTAGCTATTTAATGGAATTACACAAAAAAGAAATCTATGGTAAACCCCTGCGATTGGAAGCCGATTTTGGTTTTGTCGCAGATCTGAATCCGGAAAGCAGGTTACTTGATAAAAGCCTGGGCGGCGGGAGTTTACTGGATATCGGGATATACCCCGTCTTTGCGGCTCAAACCCTTCTCGGTATACCGGACAACATCACCGCTAAAGCCACATTTTTCAATACCGGAGCCGACTCAGGCTGTGCCATCGAATTCGATTATCAGAAGGGTTGTAAAGCAAAATTACTTTCCACCTTGCTTAGGGAAACACCAACCCGCCTGAAAATTATCTATGAAAAGGCTGTGATTGAAACCAATCAGGATTTTTTCAGACCTTCTGATCTGACAATTACCACGGAATCCGAAAAGAAGACCATCACGTTTGATCGCTCTCATCTGGGATTTAAATATGAGATCGACCATTTCAATACGTTACTACTTACCGGGAAGACCAACAGCGACCTCTTCGGCAAAAATGAAAGTATAGCATTGATGAATACTTTGGACACCATCAAACGAATGATAGGACTCTCCTATAAAAAAAATGTGTGACCCATGGGCCACACATTCTTTTAAATTCTATGGAAAGGATTTTTACTTCCCTCCCCACTCTTCTAAAGACTTTTTATTCAATGCTACATAATCTTTATTGCCTGCCTTTTCTGCTGCAGCCAGCGATTGTTTTGCAGTAGCGATCGCTCCTTTCTTATCGCCATTTGCAGCCTGAATCAAAGATTTTTGTCTCAGCATCCAGTATGGTGGCTCATCTTGCATAGCGATAGCTTTGTCGATCCATTCTCCGGCTTGTTTCAGATCTTTACCTTCCTGCAGATAATATACAGCAGCACTGAAGTAATCCTGTGAACCGGGACCGTTCATCACTCTGTCGATACTTTCCATAACCATTTTATCGGTGGGAACATCAAATGGGATTCCAACATAAAGATCTTCCCAAAGTATTCCTATCAATGCACCATTATTCGTTAGATCATCAACAGACATGGTAAAGGTCTCGATCTTAGTTGGCATTTTTAATGGCTTCGTCATTACAGTGGCAACAACCTTCTTATCATCCCATTCCTGCGGCAATCCCCAGTTAGAAGTATCACTATAAAGCATTATTTCCCAATCTTCAACACCTGGCACTGTATAAAGTGCATAAGAACCTGCTTTTACCTCTTGTCCTCCGACGGTTACATCAGTACTGAAGGAAATTATGGTATTTGAGTTAGCTCCTGTTCTCCAAACTTCCCCGTAAGGCACAAGATCACCAAAAACGGCACGACCTCTCATAGAAGGTCTTGAATAGTTGATGGTAACATCTGTCAGACCCACCTTTTGTTCAATCTTGGAAGAAGGACTCGGTTGAGGTGTCTGGATCTGAGCACTTACTATAAAGGAAGCCAAAAAGAAACATACAGCGATAAACTTACTTTTCATTCTATATATATTTAATTAGTTTATTGGCTAATTTATAAATATCCTACTTTATTTTTCCATTTATCTCAAACAAATTAATTAACTTCTGTATTATCTTTAGTAACAGTTTGTTTCATCTATCTGTATTCTTATGTTTAGTTATTTTGTATTTTTGTTAAACAGAATATGTAAGTAGCATGAAGATTTACCGAATACATTGCAGGCAGGAATTAAAGACAGATCTTAAAACTGCCTGGGAATTTCTTTCAAACCCGAAGAATCTTTGCAATATTACCCCGGACCATATGAAGTTCGAGATCGTATCCGGGGCAGAAAAAGAGATGTATGCGGGTCAATTGATACAGTATGTGGTATGCCCCTTTCCCTGGATGAAGACCCGGTGGGTCACGGAGATAACCCACGTACAGGAAGGAAGCTTCTTTGTAGATGAACAAAGATTCGGTCCTTTTCGTCTTTGGCACCACAAACATTTTCTAGCACCTTCAGAACGAGGGGTTGTTATGGAAGATATTGTGGATTATAAAATACCATTCGGATATGTGGGACAGTTGGCTAACCATTTAATTGTAGGGAAGCAGGTTAAAATGATCTTTGATTACCGACAGGAAAAGCTGGCAGCACTATTCGGCACGCCTTAATGTCAAAATAAGAGTATAATTAAATAGTATAAAATTGAGTAGAGAATCCATCAATGTTTTCTGGTTTCGACGTGATCTGCGTTTAGAGGACAACCGGGGATTATCCGAAGCCTTACAGGGAAGTTTACCTGTTTTACCCATCTTTATTTTTGATCAGAACATATTAAAAGGTTTACCTCCTGATGACGCAAGAGTAACTTTTATATTCGACCGGTTGATGGCGATGAGAAAGATTCTTAAAGAAGAATATGGTAGTTCGCTGGCCATGTTTCATGGTACTCCGGAGTCGGTCTTTTCTGAGCTCCTGGAAGATTTTGAGATTGAAGCGGTATTCGCCAACCACGATTATGAACCTTACGCGGAAAAACGTGATGATCAGGTCAATGAATTGTTTGAAGAAGAGTATATCGAATTCAGAACGTTCAAGGACCAGGTGATCTTTGAACGAAAGGATATTGTAAAGGAAGATGGAGACCCTTATCTGGTCTATACCCCTTATATGAAAAAATGGAAATCATCCTTGAAGGACAAAGACCTGAAGCAACAGGAGATCGCCAGATTCGGAGATAATTTCCATAAAATAGATCATGTACCGGAGCTTACCTTAAAAGAGATAGGTTTTAAAACTTCTTCCATCAAAGTTCCTGAATATGACATTTCGAAATCTCTGATCGCTAATTACGGAGAAGAAAGGGATTACCCCTCAAAAGATGCCACCTCACATTTGGGACCTCATCTAAGGTTCGGCACCATTAGTATCCGTTTGCTGTGCCAAAAAGCGATGGATGAAAGAGACGAAACCTTCCTTGAAGAACTGATCTGGAGAGAATTCTTTATGCAACTCTTGTGGCACTTCCCTAAAACGGTCAATGATAGTTTCAAAAAGAAATACGACCGTATCGAATGGAGGAATAATGAAGAGGAGTTCAAAGCCTGGTGTGAAGGCAGAACTGGCTACCCTTTGGTGGATGCCGGTATGAGGCAACTCAATGAAACCGGATATATGCATAACAGGATTCGTATGGTAACCGGTAGTTTTCTTTGTAAACATCTCTTGATCGACTGGCGTTGGGGAGAAGCCTATTTCGCTGAAAAGCTGCTCGATTATGATATGTCCAGCAATATCGGGAACTGGCAATGGGTTGCTGGTTGTGGTGCAGACGCGGCTCCCTACTTCAGAATCTTTAATCCTACGACACAGATCACTAAATTTGATAAGGATCACCAGTATATTAAAACCTGGGTCAAGGATTTGAACGAACTCACCTATCCGGATCCAATAGTTGATCATAAGACCGCCAGGGAACGATGCCTGGAAGAATACGGAAAAGTAAATGAATAAAAATAAAGCGTATTAGAAATATAATTGAAATAAAAAAGCCTCCCGAAATCGGGAGGCTTTTATCTTATAGAAAGATGGTGGATTATTGTCCTTTACCTTCCATTTTGTCTTTAAGAGCCTGAAGCTGATCGTTAGCATCACCAAGAGTGGTTTTCTCTGCCTGAGTGCTTCTTTTAGCTGCGGCCTTAACATTCTTCTCTTCTTCTTCTTTGAAGATAGCGGTGTGAGAAGCTACAACTCTCTTGAATTCTTTATTGAATTCAATAATCTTAAAGTCAGCTGCTTCACCTTTCTTCAATTTCTTACCGTCTTCTTTTTCAAGGTGACGTGAAGGAATGAATGCTACGATATCTTCGTTGAATTTAACAGTAGCACCTTTGTCTACGATCTCATCGATCTCTGCATGGTGTACAGTTCCTTCAGCGAAATCTTCTTCATACTTATCCCAAGGATTCTCGGTAGTTTGCTTGTGTCCAAGGCTTAGTTTACGTCCATCAACATCAAGTTCAAGAACTTCAACTTCCAACTTATCTCCAACGTTTACAAACTCAGATGGGTGCTTGATCTTCTTAGTCCATGAAAGGTCTGAGATATAGATCAGTCCGTCGATACCTTCTTCAAGTTCAACGAATACACCGAAGTTAGTAAAGTTACGAACGATACCTGTGTGCTTAGAACCTACTGGGTACTTAGCTGTGATATCTGTCCATGGGTCTGGAGTAAGTTGTTTGATACCAAGTGACATCTTGCGCTCTTCACGATCAAGAGTAAGAACAACAGCTTCTACTTCATCACCAACATTTACGAAATCCTGAGCAGATCTCAAGTGAGTTGACCATGACATTTCAGAAACGTGGATAAGTCCTTCAACACCTTCAGCAACCTCGATAAATGCACCGTAATCTGCAATTACAACTACCTTACCTTTAACTTTATCACCAACTTTCACTTCATCACCAAGGGCTTCCCATGGATGCTTCTGAAGTTGCTTAAGTCCAAGCTGGATTCTCGATTTGTTATCATCGAAATCAAGGATAACAACGTTGAGTTTCTGATCAAGCTCAACAACTTCGTTAGGATGATTGATACGTGACCAAGAAAGGTCAGTGATATGGATAAGACCATCAACTCCACCAAGATCGATGAACACACCGTAAGAAGTGATGTTCTTAACAGTACCTTCAAGTACCTGACCTTTTTCAAGCTGACCGATGATCTCTTTTTTCTGTTCTTCGATATCTGCTTCGATAAGAGCTTTGTGAGAAACAACAACGTTTTTGAATTCATGGTTGATCTTAACAACTTTGAATTCCATTGTTTTACCAACGTAAGCATCGTAATCACGGATAGGCTTAACATCGATCTGAGAACCTGGCAAGAACGCCTCGATTCCGAATACATCAACGATCATACCTCCTTTAGTTCTGCACTTAACAAAACCGTTTACGATCTCTCCTTTATCGTGAGCAGCATTAACTCTATCCCAAGCCTTAATAGTTCTTGCCTTACGGTGAGATAATACCAATTGACCTGTTTTGTCTTCTCTAACGTCAATCAAAACTTCAACCTTATCTCCAACTTTTAAGTTCGGGTTGTAACGGAACTCATTTAAAGAGATAACCCCTTCAGATTTAGCGTTAATATCAATGATCGCTTCTCTGTCGGTAAGGTGAACTACAGTTCCCTCTACTACCTCTTCATCAGCAGTATCAACAAAATTCTCCTCTACAAGAGTTTCGAATTCCTTTAATTTAGCATCCTCTACCTGATCAATTCCTTCTTCGTAATTGTGCCAGTTAAAGTTTTGAAGGAAATCTTCCTTAGATACCGCTTCTTTTTTCACATCCTGAGTTTTGGCCTCTTGTGCCTTAACTTCTTGTGTTTCTTTAGTTTCAGCCATGTGCTGATTAAAATTTGTATTCTGTATCCGATCGGAAGGTAAACATCTCAGAAACAGAAGATTGTTAATTGAATGATTTTATCAAAATCCCTTTTGCCTTCCGTATTTGTCAAAAAGGAGTGCAAAAATACAACTATATTATTTGATTAACAAACGTTTAAAGAAAAATTAAACATAAGTTCGAATCCATAGGATGAATTGAGAATTTACTGTTCATTACACCCGCCAAGTAACAACCTAACTCAAATGAATTGAGAATGAAGGATTAGTTTCACGAAGCCCGTGAAGTTAGCCTTTTAATCCAAATGCTAACAAACGAGGACTAAAGGCCCTAAATAGCGATGACACCCGACGCTGCCGAAGGCCAGAAGCCAGGATCGTCACTCCATGATGCGCCAGCAGACGAAAGGTTTATATCTTTCAAAGGAATTACTCCTCTATAATCCCCTTCACATAATTAAGAATTCTTTCAAACTGATCTTCCAGCCCTAAATGACTGTTATCGATTTCTATGGCATCGTCTGCTTTGACCAAAGGGGAATCTTTACGGGTAGAATCGAGATGATCTCTGGAATTCACATTTTCAAGGACCTCTTCATAGGAAACATCATCACCTCGTTCCAGAAGTTCTTTATACCTTCTGCCTGCCCTGGTTTCAGGGGAAGCCGTCATGAAGAGTTTCAGTTCCGCCTCGGGGAAAACCACAGTGCCGATATCCCTTCCATCCATTACGATCCCTTTCGACTGCCCCATCCGTTTCTGTTGTTCCACAAGCTTTTGACGAACTTCCGGAATCGCAGCCACGCGACTCACCTGATCAGCTACTTCCATGGTCCGTATAGCATGTTCGACATTTTCATCATTCAAATAGATGTCGGCATTACCGGTATCCTGATTCACACGAAACTCCAGTGCGATCTCTGGCAGTGCCTTTATCAGGGAGATTAAATCAGCTGCTTCTCCGGTTGTACTGACAAATCCTTTGCGGATACCATACAGGGTTACCGCCCTGTACATGGCACCTGTATCAACATACACGTATCCAAGTGCTTTTGCCAGTCTTTTTGCGATCGTACTCTTCCCGGTAGATGAAAACCCATCGATAGCGATAATGATCTTTTTCTTCATTTTAAAGAGACTTGGCATTTTTCACTTTCTGATCAGTGATGGCGATATCGATCACCTCACTCATCTCCGTTACATAATGAAAGGTCAGTCCTTTTAAATAATCTTCTTTGATCTCTTCGATATCTCTGCGGTTTTCTTCACAAAGTATGATCTCTTTGATCCGTGCACGTTTAGCAGCCAGAATCTTCTCCTTGATCCCACCTACCGGTAAAACTTTACCGCGGAGTGTAATCTCTCCGGTCATGGCAAGGCTCTTTTTCACCTTCCTCTGGGTGAAAAGTGATACCAGTGAAGTCAACATCGTTATACCCGCACTTGGACCATCTTTTGGAGTTGCTCCTTCAGGTACGTGAATATGTACATTATATTTATCGAAAACTTCCGGATTAAGACCTAGTTGCTCGGCGTTGGATTTAATGTATTCCATGGCAATAGTAGCTGATTCCTTCATTACCTTCCCAAGATTACCGGTAATGGTAAGTCCGCCTTTACCTTTTGAGAGGATGGACTCAATGAAAAGAATATCTCCGCCCACACTGGTCCATGCCAGTCCGGTCACAACTCCTGCCACTTCATTATTTTCATATTTATCGCGCTCAAGTCTTGCTGGCCCCAGGATCTTTTCAACATCTTCTGCGGTGACCTTAACATGGTACTCTTCTTCCATCGCGATGGATTTTGCAGCATAACGCACCATTTTAGCGATCTGCTTCTCAAGTCCTCTCACTCCAGACTCACGGGTATATCCTTCTACGATTTTTTCGAGTTCCTTTTTACCGATCTTAAGATCATTTTTGGTAAGCCCATGTTCTTCGAGTTGTTTCGGTAACAAATGTCTTTTAGCGATCTCAACTTTCTCCTCAATCGTATACCCCGTTACATTGATAATCTCCATACGGTCACGAAGAGCAGGTTGAATTGTACTCAGATTATTTGCGGTAGCGATGAACATCACTTTAGACAGGTCGTATCCCATTTCAAGGAAATTGTCATGGAATTCGCTATTCTGCTCCGGATCCAATACTTCAAGCATCGCAGAGGAAGGATCCCCTGTATGGCTTGCAGATAATTTATCGATCTCATCCAGGATAAATACAGGATTCGAGGTCCCTGCCTTTTTAATCGACTGAATAATTCGTCCGGGCATAGCACCTATATAGGTTTTACGGTGTCCTCGTATCTCCGCTTCATCCCGTAAACCACCTAACGACATACGTACATATTCTCTCCCTAAGGCTTCCGCAACTGATTTACCAAGCGAAGTCTTACCCACACCCGGAGGACCATACAGACAGAGAATCGGTGATTTCATATCATTTCTAAGCTTAAGAACTGCGAGATATTCGATGATCCTGCGTTTCACATCCTCCAAACCGTAATGATCGCGATCCAGAATCCGTTCCGCCTGCTTAAGATCGAACTTATCTTCTGAGTATTCATTCCAGGGTAACTCCAAAAAGAGATCCAGATAATTACGCTGAATCGAATATTCAGCCACCTGAGGATTCATACGCTGAAGTTTCACAAGTTCCTTATCGAAATGCTCTTTAACCTTTTCACTCCATTTTTTCGATTTGGAACGTTCACGCATTTCTTCCACTTCTTCTTCAGAAGTACCTCCACCCAGTTCTTCCTGGATCGTTTTCATCTGTTGATGCAGAAAATATTCACGCTGTTGCTGATCCAGATCAGATCGCACTTTTGATTGAATATCATTTTTCAATGCAAGCTTCTGAAACTCGACATTCATATATTTTAACGTAGCCAATGCACGTTCCTGAAGATCGCTGTTCTCTAGAAGCTCCTGTTTTTCAGCAACCTCAAGGTTCATATTTGAGGAGATGAAATTGATCAGGAACGATGAACTTTCTATGTTCTTGATCGCAAACGATGCTTCCGATGGAATATTCGGACTGTCCTTAATGATCTGTAATGCCAGCTCCTTAATCGAATCAATAATTGTATCGAATTCTTCATTGGTTTCCGGCTTCACTTCAGGTAAAGCACTGATCTTTGCGGTAAAATAAGGTTCACTGGATACGATGTCATCGATCGCAAAACGTTTTTTACCTTGAATGATCACGGTGGTATTTCCGTCAGGCATCTTTAAGACTCTTAAGATGCGAGCTACAGTACCCACTTTATTCAAATCCTTTGCTTCAGGATCTTCGATATTCTCATCCTTCTGAGCCACCACACCGATCACCTTGTTACCATTGGTAGCATCCTGAATCAGTTTAATGGATTTATCCCTGCCTGCAGTAATCGGAATTACAACACCGGGAAATAATACCGTATTTCGAAGGGGTAAAATAGGTAGTGTCTCAGGCAATACCTCATTGTTGATCTCCTCTTCATCCTCAGGGGTCATAAGGGGGATCAGTTCCGCATCTTCATCAAAATTCTGCAGTGACAAACTGTCAATATTTAAAAACTTAGAGTTGCTCATATTTTAATTTAGGTCATTCTGTCAGACAGAATGGTGTACTTCATTCAGTTTCTATTCATCCTGATCGCCTGATATAACACAGATTACCTTCAACCTGTATCGTTATGTCGCAGCGATCATTTTCTTTAGACAATACTCATGCCAATAATTAAACCGACCTGACCAATCTTATCTACGAAAGTCAAAAAATATGCCGTAAACCCATATTCGTTATGGGGAAACAGACAAAGGTATTAACTTTAGGTGTTAGATTGCAATAACTTTTTTTTCAAAAACTGTAACATTTCAGTTTCGCTTTCATCTTTATATAAAGAACAACTTTTTGAGCCAGATTGTTAAAAATACTGATGATGTATTGGAACGATGCCTTAAAGGCGATTCCAGGGCCCAGATGGAGCTTTACAACAGTTATTACCATGCCATGTACAATACTGCGGTAAGAATTGTAAAGGATCCTTATGAAGCCGAGGATGTAATGCAGGAGTCTTTTCTAAACGCGTTTGACAAGCTGCATACGTTTCGAGGAGAAGTTGCTTTTGGCGCCTGGTTAAAACGCATCGTCATCAACAACAGCATCCAGCATTACAGAAAAAAACAATCAGAAAATGAAATACCAATAGACAATGTATTGTACAGGGTTGAAGACAATGACGGTATTGATCCTGATTATGAGTTTACAAACATTAAGGCTCAAAAAGTGTTGCAAACCATGAAAATGCTGAAGGAAAATTACCGGCTTGCTTTAACCCTTCATCTTATCGAAGGTTACGACTATGATGAAATGAGTGAGATCCTGCAGATCAGTTATGCCAATTGCAGGACCACTGTATCAAGGGCAAAGGAAAGCCTGAGACAAATACTGGCAACTCAATGTATCTAAAAATGACACCATGAGTACGAAAAAGGATAATTTGGAAACACTATTCAGTGAACTTCACGGAAGCTTCGATCTGGAAACACCTCAAGAAGGGCATCAGGAACGTTTTCTCGAAAAACTAAATCGTCATAACCATGCCGATAAAGTTGAAAACTCCCCCAAACCCCGACGCTTTAACTTGGTGCTACTTTCGGTAGCAGCATCACTGGCACTGATCCTGTCCATAGGATATGGCATCTTCAGTAAGCATGATAATGATTCCGGAAAAAGTCTTGAAGTCCAAAAAACTGAGTTCTACTTCGCCTCCCTGCTACAGGAAGAGATGGAAAAGATTCAGGCAGAAGCAAGTCCGGAAACCAAAAATATTATCGATGATGCTATGGCCCAAATGGATAAGCTGGAACTGGATTATTCCAAACTGGAATCCGAACTCAAAAACTCTGGAAACAGCAAGCCCATTTTACATGCTATGATCACCAATTTTCAAACTAGAATCAACCTCCTCCAGGATGTACTGGAACAAATCGAAGAAATTAAAAAATTAAAAAACGAAGAAAATGAAACGCATATTATCTAAAATTACGCTATTGATCTTACTTTCACCGTTGCTTTGTCTGGCAGGATCTCCAGGATGGACTGGCAAGTATACCAAGGAGAAAAAGATCAACAAGGAATTCACAGTAAGTCCTGATGCCCTGTTAAAGATCGATAACAGCTACGGCAATTTATATATCACTTCCTGGAACGAAAACAGAACCGTGATCGAAGTGCATATCAAAACCAATAGCAATAGCGAAGACAAGGCTCAGAAGAAACTCGATCAGATCACCGTTGAATTCGATGCTAATTCTGGAATGGTCTCCGCAAAGACTATCTTTGAAAAAAGCAGCTGGGGATGGAACTGGGGAAATAATAATAACGTGAGTATGGAGATCAATTACACGGTTAAAGTACCGGTAGGCAATCACGTTGACCTTAGTAACGATTACGGTAGTATCAATCTTGATCGTCTTGACGGGAATGCAGAGATCAGTTGTGATTACGGAAGAATCGATATCGGGTACCTGAACGGAAACAGCAACCGATTAAGCTTCGACTACACCTCTAAATCTGAGATCGAATATGTAAAGAATGCCAGAATCAGTGCCGATTATTCAGGGTACACCATCGCAAAAGCAGGAAATCTTGAGATCAGTGCCGATTATACAAATTCAACAATTGAAGAAGCCGCCAATGTGGAATACTCCTGCGATTACGGAAGCTTCAAGATCGACAAGGCAGGCAACGTAAAAGGTAGTGGTGATTATGTGACTATTAGGTTAGGTGAGATTCACGGTAATGTAGAATTGAGTTCAGATTATGGTTCCATCAGAATTGACGAACTCGCAGCCGATGCAGGAAATGTTGCCATAAGCAGTGATTACACAGGAATTAAAATCGGTTATAACAGCGGATATCACTTTGATTTCGAAATTAAAATGGAATACGCAGGATTAGGTGGAGGTGAGAACTTCCAGTATAATATCAAACGAGAAAGGTCTACCGAAAAATACTATACCGGATATCATGGAAGTACCGGAAAGAACAAGCTGGCCATCTCTACCGATTACGGAAGCGTACAATTCAATCAAAAATAAATCAATTATCAAAAACCACAGTTATGAAATCATTTCTAGTAATTATTACCGCCCTTCTAAGCCTGCAAGTTACAAACGCTCAATGGTGGGGCAGTAGTGAAAAAGTAAAGGGAAATGGCAATGTGATCACTGCCGATCGGGTAACCGAAGATTATGACGGAGTAAGCGTAGCCGGATCCTTTGATGTGGAACTCGTAGCCGGGTCAGAAGGAAAGTTAACTATTAAAGCCGAGGAAAACCTGATTCCGCATCTCGAAACAGAAGTGGTGGGTGGTATCCTGAAGATCAATCCTGAAAAAGGTTACAACCTGGTTCCCAGCCGTGGAAATAAGATCTTCATCACCGTTCCGGTTGAGGAGATCTCTAAAGTAAGCCTTGCAGGATCCGGAGATGTCGTTTCAAAAACGACCCTTAAATCTAAGAATCTTAAGGCATCTCTTGCAGGATCCGGAGATATCAAATTGATGTTGGACGCAACTAATGTTGAAGGCAGTATCGCAGGTTCAGGAGATATTCAACTGGAAGGTACTACAACAAATTTCGAATGCTCAATCGCAGGTTCAGGAGACGTAGATGCTTATGGACTGAAAGCTGAGAATGTAGAAGTTTCCATCGCCGGATCAGGAAATGCCAAGGTGTATTGCGACGGAAATCTCAAAGCAAGCCTCGTTGGATCAGGTGATCTTATCTACAAAGGAAATCCTAAGAAAGAAGACAGTAAAGCACTTGGATCCGGAGATATCAGAAAGGCCGGATAATCAATATATTTCTATAGAAAAAGAGGCTGATTCCACAGGAATCAGCCTCTTTGCTTTTTTAATGATCGGAAATGGCCAATCCCGGTTGAAATTCCGGATGTCCGGTTTGCCATAACATAAACACAAATTCTTTCGAAAGATTATCCAGTGTCTTCGATAAGGTTACTCTGCCTCCATGTCCGCCTTCAAAGTCTGTAAAGAGTAATACCGGTTTATCTGAGGAGGAACAGTTTTGCAGCTTTGCGGCAAATTTTGCCGGTTGCCAGGCGATCACCCTATTGTCGTTAAATCCGGCAGTGACATAGGTCGCCGGATAGGCTACGCCTTTTTTTAAGTGCAAATAAGAATCCATTTCCACTAATCCCCTGAACTCATCTTCATCGGTAACCGTTCCAAATTCAGGTGTATTTACAGGTCCGTTTGGAGTTGCCTCCATTCTCACGGGATTCATCACCCCTACCTCGGGTACTGCCGCCGCAAAGAGATCCGGTCGTTCAGTAATCGATCGACCCACGAAGATCCCTCCGGCACTACCTCCGGTAATCGCGAGCTTCTCCGGCTTAGTATACCCTTCAGCGACCAAATACTCTGCACAGGCGATCGCATCTTTCCATGTATTGGGTTTATTCAGTTTCTGTCCGGCTCTATGCCAGGCATCTCCTTTTTCACCCCCGCCCCGAACATGAGCCAAAGCATAAACCACCCCTTTATTTGCAAGCACGGCTCCTATGGGTTCAAAACCGGAAGGGATGGAATAACCATAGGCACCATAACCATACATGATCGCTGAATTGTTTCCATCAAGTTTCAGATCCTTATGATAGATCAATGACAAAGGAACCTCAACGCCATCATGGGATGACACCATCACTTCCTTTACTCTGAGATCCTTGATCCCTTTTACCTTTTTACGTTCAGCCATTGACATTTCCTGAAATTTTCCGGTAGACCGATCATAAAGAATCTTTGACAACGGGGTTAGCCATCCTGTATATTCAACAAGAAGATCATGGGATTCAGGATCATTCGTGGTGACTCCAATGAAACCTGCCGCTTCCGGTAAGTCGATCTCCTGAACATCAGATTCACCATTAGGAAGAAACCACAGTTTACCTTCTATCCCATCCTTCAATGTGGTGTAATACAACCCATCAGCATTCACAGCGATTTCCTGAATCACAGCCGAATCATCTTCAGGAATCAATAATTCTCCTGACTTATAGGCCGGATCATAAACGCTGGAGCGCACAATCTTAAAATTCGGTGCATTTTCGAAGGACTTATAATAAATATGATCTGCAGTAATAAAATAGTTATCCACTTTATCTTCGGCTGTAGTTAAGGTTTTCCAGGCAGAAGGTTTGTAAGGATCATCCCCTACTTTCAAATAGGAACGTCTGGCGTTATCCACGCTACCAATATTTCCGATCACGCCTTTCAGATCACGATCGTAATAGCTATTAGGAATTTCCAATGGCTTCATCCCCAGTTCAGGATTAGTCACAGAGGAGAAATATTCTATATCTTCATCCTGAGGAGTACCCAGTTTGTGAAGAAAGGTCTTGACGTTCTTCTTTAGATCGGTATCCTTGACGTTGTTAGAATTCCATCGAACATAGGTAAAATGTTCTCCGTCAGGTAGCCATGAAATTCTAGACGTGGAGTTCTTTACAAAATCATCGACAATATTTCCATCCAGATCCATGATCAATACTTCACAGATCTCTGTGCCGTTCGGTGCCAGTGCCACGGCTAACTTTTCGGCATCATGACTTGGAACCATTCCGTAAACCGCATAAAAGAGCCCTGATTCCGGTTTAAAGGTTTCAGGATTATACAATAATCGCTCTTTGCCTTTGTACGTATCTCTGTAATATACCTTGGAGACCTTACCATCGAATGCGAGTTTGGTATAAAAGAAACTCCCTTTACGGGTTCTTCTCAAGTTTCCAGTCATTTCAAATCCGGCTTCAACGGCTTCCTGAATTTCTTTCATAAGCAAATCCCGATTAGGAACTTCAGCCAAAACAGCGTTGGAATAGGTGGTATTCTCTTTGATCCAGTTGAGTACTTTCGGATCATCGAGATTCTCCATGTACCGGTAGTCATCGGTAACTTCTGTACCGAAATATTCATCATTCACAGGTTCAGATGGTGCCGGGGCCGGTTTAACGATCTCCTGAGCATAGGAGAGGTATCCGCAGATAATTGCGAAAATAAAAATTAGTTTTTTCATCGTAAAGCTTTATAAATTAGAATTGTTTATGCCTGTTTCAAGCGGTTAAGAAAGTTGCGTCAAAATTCTAAACCGTTGAATAAGTGGTCGGTTGTTTAGCCGGAAGATTAATTACCGGAAGAGCAGGGACAAGAAGAAATTCAAAACAGCGGTTGAGGGGAAAGTATTAAATAAAGAGACTGAACCCTTTTGAGCAGCAAAATAAATGTTATTCTTCCGAGGAAGATGCACAAATATATCAATAAATCAACTTGAAGCATCTAAATAACTGATTTTTAGAGCATATAAGTCGAAAATACAGGGTTTTTCCCCATAAAAAAAGCCCGTCATATGACGGGCTTAAAAATATTATTAAGGGTTTTGGCTTACGCTTCCACTTCTTCGTTACTTTCAATTGTAGCAAGATATCGCTCTGCATCTAAAGCAGACATACATCCGGTACCTGCAGCGGTGATCGCTTGTCGGTATTCTTTATCCTGAACATCACCACAAGCAAATACTCCTGGTTTTGAAGTCTTGGTAGACTTTCCTTTGGTAATTATATAACCGGTTTCATCCATTTCGAGTTGCCCCTTAAAGATATCGGTATTCGGTTTATGACCGATAGCGATGAAAAGTCCGGTAACCGGAACTACTTCTTTCTCTCCAGTTTGATTATTCACCATTCGGATACCTTCAACAACCTGCTCTCCCAAAACTTCATCGATCTCAGAAAAATAACGCACGTCCAGATTTGGAGTATTCTCCACCCGGTGCTGCATCGCTTTAGAAGCTCTCATTTCTCCTTTACGAACAAGCATGGTCACTTTATTACAGATATTAGACAAATAGGTCGCTTCTTCAGCAGCCGTATCTCCACCACCTACGATCGCAACATCCTGTCCTTTGTAGAAGAATCCGTCACAAACGGCACATGCAGATACACCACCACCACGCAAGCGTTGCTCGCTAGGTAAACCAAGATATTTAGCGGTAGCTCCAGTAGCGATGATAATGGTTTCAGCTTCGATATTTGTAGTATTATCTACCACTACTTTATGAATTCCTCCCTGCTCTTCACTGAAGTCAACAGAAGTAACCATTCCAATTCTTACCTGTGTACCAAAACGTTCTGCCTGTTGTTGTAATTGAATCATCATGGTAGGACCATCGATTCCTTCCGGATATCCCGGAAAGTTATCTACTTCGGTAGTTGTCGTCAACTGTCCTCCGGGTTCCATACCTGTATACATTACCGGTTTCATATCGGCACGAGCCGCATAGATCGCAGCCGTGTATCCTGCTGGTCCTGATCCAATGATCAGACATTTAATTCTTTCTACTTTATCAGCCATTTTCTAGTCATTCAAGTTAATCCAACAAAAGTAAATTTTTTAGCCAAATAGCCCTATGCTATTCTCTTAAAATATTCTGATAATTACATAAGGTTTATTTATACATCTCTCTTCAGAATTAATATTCAATAAAATTTATCGTATTTAAATATAATATTCGTAAATTAATAGTGATAATATTGTTAATCATTAATTTCTTTATCGAAGATGTTATGAAATCCTTATTTTATTTTCTTTTAATTGTTGTTTCGGTTGTTTTCATAGGATCCAAACCGAATCATGATCCGTCAAAACGTTCTCTTGAAGGCACCTGGGAGCTTCGTGACCAATATACCTACGATGGAACCAAAGTGGTTGACACCATTCCGAACACAGACGGATACCGTCAGATAAAAATGTATTACAACGGCAAAGTCATGTGGACTCGTTTTGTTCCCAAAGATTCCGTGGAATGGTTTGGGTATGGCACGTATTATATAACCGACACCTCACTGGTTGAAACCCTGGAATATGGCTCTGCCTCCATGATGCAGATCGTTGATACGATGCGCGTATTCAGTTTTAAACTGGAGCTTCAGGACAATTATTACAGTCAGATCGCAACTGATGGTGATGGTAATCCCATCTATTCAGAGAACTATATACGTATCGATTAATGCGGAAGTTTATCCCGAAGTAATCCATAAAAATAGGTTCCTGCTATAGCACCCAGGATCACTACGATTACCGGCAAAAATCCCGCTCCCAGCAATGTAAACATCGGGCCCGGACAAGCACCTGTGATCGCCCATCCCAAACCGAATAATATACCGCCCAATAAGTATCTTGCTATACTCATTTGTTTCGGATTAAAGGTAATCTTCTCTCCTTTAAAGGAGCGAACACCTTTTCTTTTAATGATTTGAACCATAATGATCCCTGCGATCACTGCCGTTCCTATGATTCCATACATATGGAAAGATTTGAACTGGAACATTTCATAAATTCGGAACCATGAAGCTGCTTCCGACTTGAACATGGTGATCCCGAAGACCATCCCTGTTATTATATAAACTAAAAATCTCTTCATTGTATTTCGATTAAAAAATTAGTGGAAAGATCACATGTACCATAATTAATCCTCCTATAAAGAATCCGATCACTGCGATCAATGAAGGCACCTGAAGATCACTTAATCCTGAAATCGCATGCCCGGAAGTACAACCTCCGGCATAGCGCGCACCAAAGCCAACCAGCATTCCTCCGATTGCCAGTATAAGCAAAGTGATAGGGTTAGTAAATGCCTCTGTACCAAAGAAACGATCAGGAGCATAGGCATTTCCTGCACTTTCAAACCCCATCTGCTGAAGATCGGTAACCACTTGCGGGTCGATATGAACTGCAGGATCCGGTGTTAAAAAGTGATATGCTATAAAACCACCCATTACGGCACCGGCCAGAAATAATAAATTCCAACGTTGATCTTTCCAGTTAAAGCGGAAAAATTCGCAATTTTTGTCTGCCCCACACATGGTGCACAGGGTTCTGAGGTTGGCCGAAACTCCAAAGTTCTTTCCCATCAATATCAGAAAGACCATGATGAAAGCGATCATCAATCCGGAAACATACCAGGGCCAGGTATTAAAAATCCAATCCATTTTTTATAATTTTTATACAAAGAACGGATTAGAAAGAGACTCCTACAGTAACAAATGTTACTTGAAAAAAGTTCGGATTGCCAATACCTTTTTAAGAAGAAACCAGGTTTTGGGTGATTGAGAATTGAGAATTGAGAATTGAGAATTGAGAATTGTGTACGTTGTACGTCCCTGATATAGGTTGACCACTGATCAGTAGACTAAAGGGATTTATGTAGTTAGAAAAATCACGAAGTGATTTTCCAATCAATTTTTAATTCTCAATTCTCAATTTATAATCCGGTACCCTTAATAGCTATGTTCGTCGAGCTTCACCTTTCCTCTGAAAGTTCGATAAACGAATACCGTATAACCCAGCACCAGCGGACCTCCAATAGCTACAAACAATAACATTATGCCCAGCGATTTATCGGATGCTGCCGCTTTATAGATATCAAGAGAGTACGCTTCATCGACTGTAGAAAAAAGCAACGTCGGGTAAAGTTCAACCGCTACCAGAACCATCATCAGACTTATGGTTAGCGATGTAAAGACGAAAGCCATACGATATTTACCCTTGCTTGCAAGACGGGGAACGTTCGCAATACTCAGAAAAGTAGCCAATGGCACTACGAATAATCCTGGATTATGACTAAAATCGTCTGAAAGATGCGGATAATACAATAACGTGTATAACGAAGTGATACCAAAACTAACCATAAAGAAGATCATACCTTTCTTTAACAACAGTTTTAATTTCTCATAAAGCTTACCTTCTGTCTTTAACAGCAGATAAATAGCTCCATGACTCATAAAAAGAAATAATGTTGTAAATCCGGTCATCAATGCATAAGGATTCAGGAATTCGAAAAACCCTGATCCGACATAATTATGATCTGGACCCAAGGCGATCCCGCCAAGTATATTTCCCATGACCACTCCCAACAGGAATGCCAGCATGATACTGGAGATACTGTAGCAAATATCCCAGGTCTTTTTCCACCATTTCATCGGTTCCTTACCTCTGAACTCTATCGAAATTGCCCTTAGAATAATAAAAAGCAGGAATAACATGAACGGTGTATACATAGCTGAGAATAGAGAGGCGTACATCACTGGAAAACCGGCGAATAAAGCTCCCCCACCGATGACCAACCAAACCTCATTCCCATCCCAAACCGGTCCAACAGCATTCAATGCGATCCTTCGGTTCTCTTCTTTATTAAAGAAGAGATGCCATGCACCGGCCCCAAAATCGAAGCCGTCAAGAATTGCATAACCCGAGAATAAACCACCGACTACCAGGAACCAGAGTGTTGGATAATCAATACCTAAAATCGTTTCCATATTCAATATTTTCCGGTTAATACCTCTGTGATCTCTCTTGTATGGGGTCTGTCATCGTCCGAATCATCTTCGGAATACGGACCGTTCTTAATCTTCTTATTCAAAAGATACACGAACAAAAGGAATAATAACAGATAGATCAAAAAGAACATAATCAGTGAAAACAACACCTGATTCGCGCTTACGGCCACTGACAACGCATCTGAAGTTCGCAATAATCCGTAAACCACCCAGGGTTGTCGGCCCATCTCAGCGGTAAACCAACCAGCCTGATTGGCGATTTGCGGTAAAATCGCTGCGAAAACGAAGATCCAAAGCAACCATCGCATTTTAAAGATACGCTCTTTTTTAAGCATAAAGATACCAACGACCGATAACAGGATTAATAGGGTACCTATGAATACCATAATATGATAGAATTGAAAGATTGCGTTTACCTGGGTAGGCCGGTCTTCCTTTGCAAAATCGCGTAACCCCTTTACCGGGTGATCAAAATCCTGAGCGAGTAAAAACGACAAGCCTCCGGGAATTCCCAATCCATGAACGGTCTCTTCGCCCTGATCTACCCAACCAAAGAGATAGAGATCGGCAGGAGATTCATTTTCGTAGTGACCTTCCATGGCAGCTAGTTTAGCCGGTTGATTTACCGAAACGCCATCAGCGGAGTGATGGCCCGTTAATAACTGCCCAAGTGAAAAAACCAGTGCTACGATAAGCGCTATACGGAATGCGGTTTTTGAAAGTTCTACATAGCGATTCCTCAATAAATAATAAGCATGTACACTTAGTACCAGAAAGGCACCTGAAAGAAATGCGCCGAGCCAGACATGAGTCAGTCGATCTACACTGGAAGGATTGAATACCATTGCCCAGAAATCGGTGATCTCAGCCCTTGCTTCCATTCCTTCTCCGACAATGTGATATCCGGCTGGTGTTTGTTGCCAACTATTGGCCACGACGATCCAAACCGCCGAAAACATAGAGCCCAGAAATACCCCTATCGTTGCTACCAGATGCACCCAGGGTTTCACCCTGTTCCATCCAAAGAGCAAAACTCCCAGGAATCCGCTTTCCAGTGCAAAGGCGAAAATTCCTTCTGCTGCAAGTGCACTTCCGAATACATCTCCCACGTATCGGGAATACGTGGCCCAGTTTGTTCCGAATTCAAATTCCATGACAATACCAGTCACCACACCGATTCCAAAGGTCAAAGCAAATATTTTTGTCCAGAATTTAGCGAGTTTATGATACGTATCATCTTTGGTTCTGATATAACTCGCCTCAAAGATCACCATCAGCAAACCAAGGCCGATGCTTAAAGGCGGATAGATGTAATGAAAGGCAACTGTGAAGGCAAATTGGATCCTTGCGAGTATCTCAACGTCCATGGAAGAAATTTTAGAATAAAGATACGCTGAATCGGGCATTCTGGAAGAAAAAAAATGAACTTTTATCCCATAGAATTTTCCTCTTCTAAAAATTGATAATAAAAAAAGGTGTACCGTTAAGCACACCTTTTATCAGTCAACAAATCAACTAAACATCCACTCCTTTCATCATTTTATTCCAATAGAGATAAGGAAGGATATATTTCTTCAGGATCCATAATCTCCAGTGTTCTTTAGAAGAATCTGTGATCAGCATTTGCTTTAACTTCGGATCTGGTGTAAACTTATTATTATAATCAAATTCCGCCAGTACCATTTTACCTTTAGCCGTCACCAGCGGACAACTAGAATAGCCATTATAGGCCATATTATCGGCTTTTTTACCTTGCATCAGCTTCAGTAGATTATCTACAACCACGGGCACCTGTTTGCGAACAGCTGCTCCGGTTTTTGCGGTAGGCAAGCCTGCTACATCTCCAAGTCCGAAAACCTCCGGATATTTTTTATGTTGCAAACTATGAATATCTACATCCAGCCAGCCACTTTCATTGACAAGACTTGATTTTAATATGAATTCCGGTGCAGCCTGTGGCGGAGCAAGGTGTAGCAGATTAAAAGGAACGGCAAGTAAACCTTCATCGGTTACATAGGCACCTGGCATACCTTCAGGAGAGCCTTCTGAATTGCCTTCCGGGGTTGTATTTTTAAAATATGCGATCTGCGCTTTTCCATCGATCTTAACCGGTGTATGAAAAGGTTTGAAATTTATACCATATCGCCTGATCACATTTTCGAGTGTTTCCTTTATTTCGGGAACACCAAAAATTACCGTACCCGGTGTGGCAAATATCATATTGGTATCCTTAAGCAAATTCTTTTGCTTTAGGTAGTCAGCAGCCAGATATGCTATTTTCTGTGGTGCACCACCACATTTAATAGGCGTTGCAGGTTGTGTAAATATGGCATTTCCTCCTTTGAAATTCTTCAATACTTCCCAGGTATGTTCCGGGTCGGTATAATTACTGCAAACAACCCCTTTATCGATAGCTTCCTCAAGGCCTTCGATCAGATCATTTCTCATCACCAGTCCGGGGGCCACAATAAGATATTCATATCCTATTTTACCATTATGAAGTGTATCAACAAATCTATTTTCAGCATCGATGGCAGTTGCATAATCTTTCACCCATGTTACACCCGCTGGAATTAATCCGGCCATCGGCTTTGCGGTATTTTTGAAGTCATAGGTACCAGCCCCGACAAGCGTCCAGGCAGGTTGATAATAATGCGTATCTGAGGGTTCTATGATAGCAATATCCATCGAAGGATCTGCTTTCCGCAGTCGGGCTGCAGTCATGATCCCTGCAGTACCACCGCCTATGATTAAAACCTGATGATTATTTTTCATAATATATTCATTTACAATAGTTCAAAGGTACAACTATACCCATACCCTATCAGTAACACAGGTTACAATACCCGGTTACTAAAGAAAGAAAAAGTCTCACTTTCGTGAGACTTTCAGTCCATTATTACGTTACAATAGCGTAGTAGGGCAAACGTAGTCAGTTTTGGGTATTTCAGTTTCTGCGATCGCTTTGAATCCACCACTTACATCCACGAAATTATCCCATCCGCGTTGTTTCAGGATAGAGGCTGCAATCATACTGCGATATCCACCTTCACAATGCAGTACAAAGAATTTATCTTTTGGGATCTCAGCCAGATGTTGATTGATTTCATTAAGCGGTATGTTAATGGCATCTACCACATGTTCAGAATCGAATTCACTTTTTCTTCTCACATCGATGATAACCGGTCTGTCATGATTGTACATTTCCACCAGGGCTTTAACACCGATTCTTTCTACTTCTTCTACTTCACGTCCCGCTTCCTTCCAGGCTTCAATACCACCATTGAGGAAACCGATAGTGTTGTCATAACCCACTCTTGAGAGTCTGGTTATCGCTTCTTCTTCTTTACCTGGATAGGTAACCAAAAGTATTTTTTGTTTCACATCCGGGATCATTTCACCTACCCAGGGAGCAAAATTCCCTTCAAGTCCGATATTGATGCTGTTCGGAATAAATCCCCGAGCAAAGTCCTCTGCATCCCTGGTGTCCAATACCAGTGCCTCAGTTTCATTAGCTACTAATTCAAAACTATCAGGTTCAAGCGGACTATCGGCTTTTTCCATGACCTCATCAAAACTTTCATATCCCTGAATATTCATCAGAACATTCTGTGGGAAATATCCGGGAGGTGCGGTGAGCCCAGTCAAGAGTTCTTCTATAAATTCTTCCCGGGTCATATCTGCTCGAAGTGCATAATTCACTGCTTTCTGATGCCCGAGTGTATCAGTAGTCTCCTTACTCATTTTTTTACCACATGCCGAGCCTGCTCCATGATTCGGATAAATAATCAGGTCATCGCTTAATGGCATGATCTTATTCCGGAGGGAATCAAACATATAGTTTGCCAGTTTGCGTTCGGTAAGATCTTCGATAACGTGCTGAGCAAGATCAGGCCTTCCTACATCTCCTATAAATAACGTATCTCCGGTGATGATCCCATGTTCCTTACCTTGCTCATCGATCAGCAAATAGGTAGTACTCTCAAGGGTATGTCCCGGTGTATGAATAACCTTCACTTTATAATCACCCACTTCAAATACCTGTCCGTCTTCGGCAACGATAGCCTCAAATCCGGGTTTGGCAGTTGGGCCGTACACTATAGCAGCACCGGTCTTCTTCTTTAGATCAAGATGTCCGCTTACAAAATCAGCATGAAAGTGTGTCTCAAAAACATATTTGATCTTTGCCCCTGATTTAGCCGCGCGGTCGATATAGGGCTGTACTTCCCGCAATGGATCGAATACGGCTGCTTCTCCTTTACTTTCCAGATAATATGCTGCATGCGCCAGACATCCTGTATAGATTTGTTCGATTTTCATAATGATCAGATTTATTGATTAACAAAACAAAAGTAACCTCACGTAAGGGCGCTTACAGTTACAATTGTTACAAAAGTCTGTAACCATCACCTAAAAAACACTGATAAATATCATATGAAAGTTCTGAGTGCGTAGTTTGAAGCAGGGGTATGGGTTATGAATGAAGAATGAAGAATGAAGAATTAAGAATTGAGAATTGAGAATTGAGGATTATGGATTATGGATTATTTACTGCGTTACTGTTTCACCGCTTCACAAGGTAACATGTAACAGTGTAACTAAATCGAATTGAGAATTGGGAATTGATTTAAAAGCTACTATTTACAATCTACCATCAAAACGGCTTCCGGCGGTACGCACTCGCGCTGTCTTGATCACAGATCAAGAACACTGATATAGTTTCTGTGAAGTTTTATCTGACCTTTCTTTTCGAGGGATTTCAACAAGCGGGAAACTACGACTCTTGAAGTGTGAAGATCATAGGCGATCTGTTGATGGGTGGTATTTAAGAGGTCATTCCCTAAGACCTTGGCCTTATCACGCAAGTATTTTAAAAGTCGTTCATCCATTCTTAAAAAAACAAGACTATCAATGGTTTCGAGCATTTCATCAAGGCGATGGTGGTAACTGTTCAATACAAAACTTCGCCAGGAATGATATTTTGTCATCCATTCTTCCATCTTTTCGATAGGTATCATAATGAGTTCGGTATCTCCTTCGGCGACGGCACGTATCTCACTTTTCTTGTTCCCAAGGCAGCAGGTCAGAGTCATCGCACAGGTATCCCCTCTTTCAAGAAAATAAAGCAATAATTCATCCCCATCACCGTCATCTCTCATGATCTTTACGGCACCGGAAAGCAATAAAGGCATGAACTTGATGTAGTCACCGATCTCAATGATGCGGCTACCATCTTCGTAGAATTTCAACATTCCTGCTTCATTGATTTCCTGTAACAGTTCATCCTCAAATAAATATCCGTAGTTTTCTTTAAGTTCGGTGATCATGAAATTGAAATATGACTTTCCCCAAAGTTAATTTTTTTGAGACAGGTAACCCAATTTTATTAACTGAAGGGAAATTTTCATACTTCCAAACTATTCGAGAATGATGATTCTTTTATTGAAAACAGACCAATTAATGTATGATCATCAATCGTTTGTTGAATATCGTTTTTCCATCTTCATCTACATTCAGAATATAAACTCCCTGCTGTAATCCGCGCACTGGTATTTTCAGGTTGGTACCATCGAAAATATTTACAGATTTATGTCTGCTTACCACACGTCCCTGCAGGTCATAAATAAAGACCTGTTGATCAACCGGGTTATACCGAAGACCAGAAATCACAACGTGATCATTCGCCGGATTCGGATAAAGGTTAACAACATCTTCCCCTAACACACCGATCATCTCCTCTTCTATCGAAGCTTCGGTCGGTATTGGTTTCGTCGCAATCTGAGGATTGGCTATACTGAACGATAAGGTTAATGACTGACCTGCGGTTCCTCCTCCACCGGAACTGCTGTATGGAGTTGCTGTCAAAGTGTAATTACCTGTCGGGAAATCCTGTGCATAATAATTACCCTGAAAATCTCCGTATAAAGTATACGGTGCACCACTTTCTGTTCTGGCGGCATTTAAAGCTCCGGTCATTTTCAGCTTTACACTTCCTACTGTTGAAGGACTGGTTACTGCCTCAATATTGAGTCCTACGCCGGATACCTGGGTTGCATCGATCACCATACCGTTGGTCAGCGAGGTTATCGGGGTATCTGTGTCTGCATTGATCAAAGTGAATGAAGTTACGGCATTGCCGGAAACAGTTGGAGTAACATTGATAGATACCGAAGCAGCATCAGTAAGTCCGTCATTATCGGTAATCAATAAAGTTGTTGTATAGGTACCGGCAGCGTTGTAAATATGAGTAGGATTGGCTTCGGTTGAAGTTCCGCCATCACCAAATGTCCAGGAATACGATACAATTGTTCCATCGGAATCAGTGGAACCGGCACTTGAAAAACTTACCGACAGCGGTGAAGTTCCCGATAACGGCAGCGCTGCTGCCTGCGCATCCGGAGCAACCAAACCGGTCACTTCCGTCATACTAAAATTGATCGTAAGGGGTGTTCCTGCGGTGCCTCCACCACCCGATGAAGAATAGGGTGTGGCGATAAGAGTATAATTTCCTACTGGAAGAACTTGTCCGGTATAATTTCCTGCATTATCCCCAAACAAGGCGTAGGGCGCCACCGATTCCACTCTGCTTGTATTTACCGGCCCGCTAAGTTCCATCACAACGCTTCCAACCTGTTGTGGATTAGTGATCGCTGCAACACTCAGGGGTGTGCTCCCGTACATATCTGTCCCCAGAACCGTACCATCAGACAATGTAGAAATGACTACATCCGTCTGTGCATTGATCAGGTTGAAACTGGATACCTGATCCCCGACCGGAGGGGCAGTTACGGAGATGCCGATCTGTTCAGTATCGGTTAAACCATCGCCGTCGGTAACGACCAGTGTAGCCGTATAATTTCCTGCAGAAAGATAATTATGGGATGGATTCGGAGCTGTTGAACTTCCACCATCACCAAAATTCCATGCATAGGATACGATACCGATATCATCGAAAGAACCGTTACTGCTGAATGCCACGTTGAGCGGTGCGGTACCGCTGGTTGGAACTGCCGCAACAACTGCAACAGGTGCGCTAAGTTGTATTTCACCCGTCACTGTGAATTGTATGGTTAACCCGGTGCCTGCAGTACCTTGTCCACCTGAATTTGTATAAGGAACAGCCGATAACGTATAGGAGCCTTCCGGAAGCGCCCCTACATTATAATTTCCATTACTGTCTCCAAATAAAGCATAGGGAGCTACCGATTCCGTTGCAGAAGTAGTAACCGTTCCGCTTAGATTCATCACCACGCTACCTACCACAGCTGGATTCGTATTCGCTCTTATATTTACCCCGGATGCGATCAGATCGAGATCGATCATACTACCATTCGTAAGATCTACGATATCCGTATTCGTATTCGGGTTTACCAAAGTCAGACTGTTGACTGTATTTCCTGAATTATTCCCTCCTTCCACCTGAAGAATGACTGTATCCGTGGTTCCGTTGTTATAATTGATCACCAGCTGGGCAGTATCGTTCGCGCCGCTTCCGGTATGGGAAATATTAACGGAGTAAGCAGTACCGGATGCTAAAAGCGAATTACTCAAAGGATTGATGATATTAAAGGAAGCTGCATTAGTTCCCGACAATGCCATACTATTGATCCAGATACCGATATTTCCATTCTGAACATTAAGGGGCACCGATTTCGTACTTCCAACTTCAAACAACTGACTGTCGGGTAAAACCAGGTCACTGGCATTACTTGGATTTCCCTGGGGAGAATTTTGATTGAAATATTCCATATTCTTTTGGTTCCCTCCCCCTCTATTGGGTGATCCTGCAATAATAAAAATACCCGGACCGGAGACGATTGTCTGCGTTCCGTGACGCGGGTTATTCATATCAGGTCCATCTGACCAGGTTTCTGTAACCGGGTCAAAAACCTCTGTTATTTCAAATGCCGCTGTCTGATAATCGACCTCACCACCCATTACGTATATTTTATTCTCGAAAAGTGCATTAGCTGCCGCTGCTCTTGGTGTAGGCAGATTTTTAGAAGCCGCAAGTGTAGTCCAGGATCCGGTGGCAATATTATAAACATCTACCTCGGGTACAAGAGGTGCAAAAACCCCTCCGGTACCTCCGGATAATCTACCGCCTATGGCATAAATTTTACCGTTATATACTTCAGCCTGAAAGTGATCTCTGGCATGAGGAGCATTCGGGAGTACGGTCCACTCACCTGTTGCCGGATCGAATTCATCCAGCCAGTTAACATAACCGCCATTATGACCTATTGTATTTCCTCCGACTACATAGAATTTATTGTTATAAATTACCAATCCGGCACCCCCTCTTCTTCGTTCCGCGGGTATTTGTGGTCCTTGTATCCATTGCTGTGAAGCCGGATTGAACATCCAGATGAATTCTGCGGGTTGTTCTGTCGGATAATTATTATCCTGAAAGGCACTAACTACCCAGATCAGTCCCTGATATTCTAATGCCTGGAAGTGATTGAATTGTTTGGGAGCACTATTAGTGAGTGCCGCCCAGGTATCCGAAGTATAGTCGTACACATTAAGAGTGGCTGCGCTTTCCCGACCTCCAAAAAGGTAGAACTTGTTACCTGCCTGTACAAAGGAACACTCATGCCGCGCTATATAAGAAGTATTTTCATTCGCTAAAAACCATTGCCCTGAACTCGCTGCCGTCACGGCCCAAGAGAAGGATTCAGTATCCGACTGGGAACTGGGTTTGGAAGCTGTTACCGTAACCTGATGCACCCCATTTCCGGAAGGACCACCTGATAGTGCTGCACTACCTATAGTTCCTGAAATGTGACCATTTGTGGGCTCTATCACCACTCCTGAAGGTTGGCCACTTATGGAATAGGTGAAATTTTCTGATGAACTACCTCCGCTTGCGCTAACACCCATGTCAATAACAGCCCCAACTGGGTCTGTACGATCAGGGATGTTGGTAATCGATATTGGTGTTGGGCTTGAAACAGATTTACTGATGACTTCTATTGCAGAAACCTTAGGTTGGTTGGCTCCTCCGTTCAACCAGTACGAATTAAAGTTAATATTAAGGACCCCATCCTGCACGTTTACGTCAAAAGGTTTAATAACGACAGTCTCTGATCCTACATCATCGATGATGCTGTAATCATTCAATACGAGAATATCTTCTATGGATACATCCATAATACGGGTACTTCCATCTCCGGAACCTCCTCCGGTAGCATTCCAATATATTTCGGCAAAATACAGGTTTACTTCATAATCTCCGTTGGAAACAGGTATGTTGTAATTAAACCCGGTTGGTGAAGACGTTGAGGTACGTTCCGTCTTGAACATTTCGGGTACATTCGCACTGCTATTGGTATACGAATACCCACCATCAGAAAAGTTATCTGCAGCGAAACTCTTTCCATTATAGGTAATAGCTCCTCCTCCTGCATTGATTCTGATCTCTGAAGTTGCAGACACTTCACCTACAAGCTGACCTGTCATGGCCACGGCCAGGGGAGAATTTGAACCTGTATGATTGAATTGCATCGTTGCTGATACACTTTTTACGGTACCATCGGGAATCAAATCAACATAAACCGGTGCTGATTCACCAGGACCTAAGATGAGCGGGAAAGTTGTAGATGAACTAAATAAACCGGCGTTGGCTCCGGAGAAACTTACACCATTAACCGTGATACTCTGATCCGTTGCTCCTCCCTGGTTGGTAAGTGTGACCGCCAGTTCACTTCCGGTATCATTGGTATCTACCTGTCCGAAGTTAAGCGAGGTGGGGTCTGTGGCCAGAACTCCTGATGCATTGTAGAATACATCGATATAATCCCAGGTGGCTGTATACGGAGAACTACCCCCATTGGTACTAATGATTCCTACCGCCAGACCGGCTCCATCAGACTGACTGAAGAACGATGCCGGAACGGTTTGCTGTGATCCAACAGGTATGAGTGTGGTACCATCATTCAGCGAATATAATGCCTGCACCGTAAGGCTGGCAGGATTAACATTCAGGTACAAACTTATGGTACTCGCCGATATCAATCCTGAAATATCATAACTAGTCTTAACAGGACTACCATTAACTTCTTTGACGATATCGATTCCGTTTACGCCATCACCGGAAGCCGTTCCTGTAGACACGGCTACTTTCAGGTAGTTATTCTGGTCACCAGTTCCCATGAAGATCCCATAAGACTGTCCGGTTACTGCTGCATTGTTATTAAATGGGGTCTCCACTCTACCGTGAATTGTGAATACCGGAGTTTGCTGATCCACATCGATTCCAAACTGAAAGGCATATTCCTGGTCATTTGCTGAGCCATAGGCATCTCCTGTGGTAGTAAAATCTACAGTGGCCTTACCAGCCGCTCCACCGAATGACATATTATTTACATCAAATTGATCGAGGTAGTCGGTATTTCCGGATGGATCGAGCATTAATCCGGTAAATCCAAGGCCCAGGAATCCGAATCCCGGATCATTGTTCCAAAAAGGATAGGCTATTGGGAGACTGGTAGATAAACCGTTATCTGCATCGATAGCAAAGGCATCGGATACATCAGGGATTCCATCATTATCATCATCGGTATCCAGAAGATCTGAAACCCCATCACCGTCATTATCCGCAGGTTTACTACCGGCAGAACAGATATTGGTTCCATTTGCTTCTTCATCTGCATTCGTATATCCATCATTATCATAATCAGCATTAGGATCATATCCCGTATCTCCGGGTAATAAACAATCGATAAAATCGACGGGTTCGAAAATGGTGATATTACTGGCCCCATAAGTTGCGGCCCAAATCGTTCCCGGAAAAATGTCATCATCACCCTGTGCAATAATATCCAGAGGCTGACTTCCGAAACCAGATAAGAAAGAAGTATTTTTGGAAATAAGTCCGGTTCCTGAAGCATTAGGTTTATATCTGAGAATATATCCGTCATTATAGGATGCGGCCAGAAGATCTCCCTGCATGGCTCCACTGAAATTAGTGGCAGTATATTCGCATAAACCGTTTACAGAAGAATTATAAATATCCAGCATATTAAGACTGGATTCATTGATGTCATCGGTAATATAATGGCCCTGTCTTGTATCTCCGGTGAAATCTGACGTAGTGATGCTACTGTCAAAATATCCTCTGACATTGATGAGCATTGCACTCAGATCATATTCATTCGAAAGAATCCAGGAACCATTGCTAAATACATAATTTGGTATTTTTGCTTTAAGCGGGAAGGCCCTGATCGGATCAGGATGCCCACCATAATAACTTCCGTTAGCACTTGTGGTCGTTCCGATATAATGCAACTGATCACCGTGCGTGATACCCGTGGTAACATTAAAACCGTTCGTTACATAATCACCAGATCCCGGGTCATAGATAGTTGTAAGATCACCCCCTTTTAAATTACCGGCACTGTTATAAATCGGTGGAATTCCTCCCCAACCACTATTAGGTCCGTTGTCAAAGGTGAATACTTTATTGGCAGCCGTAACAAGAATATCATAAGCATTTCTATATCCAGGTGAAAAAATCTGTACAGGACCTCCTGCTTCCGGAAAAGCCTGATTAAGTCCGTTATTCCCTCCGAAAGGATCACCGAGGTCGATCGTTGCATTTCGCATAGGGTGACCTGCAGGATAAGGAAACCGACTATCTGAACTGGTAATATCAATTCGGCTGGGATCATTAAGTGTTGGAAGATCATAAATAAACTTCGTACCGGTTCTCTGATCTGTATAGGGTCCGCCATTTGCGGTCTCCATTTGTTCAAGCTGCGTAATGTCTACGATCAAAATCGCACCGGAAAGGAAAGTTTCTGAAGAACCTGCAAAGTTATTGCTGGGTGCTCCCATATTGGTATTTCCCCCTTGGGCGATATACATATAGGTTCGTCCGTTTTTATTGAACATGGTCATACCGTTGGTGGAGTGATTCTCTTCACAACGGGGAAGACCACGAACTAAATCGGTCTTTTCCCAACTATTACCATTCCAATACAATCTGGAAAGTACGCCGGAATTTGTATCCAGATTCAGATCACGACCCAAACTGGATCCACCACCGATACGGTAATCAGAAGAAGTTGCATAGATCACCGGATTGTTAGCCGTTCCGGTAACATAGATTCCTGTGATCTGCCTGTTGGTGGAGGCGGTGAATATGGTACCATCATCATTGTGGTTTGGCGTAAGTGTCTGAATTAGATTGATAGAATTCTTACTTACTACCTGATAAGATACCACTCCGGCATTAATCTGACGTTCTACCTCCATTTCCCATATAATTCCCATTTGTTGTGAAACATATAATTTACCATTCGGGCCGAACTGAAGAGAGGTAGGATTCGTAAGCGTCTCTCCTTCAAGATTATATGCATCAAAACTCAAAGTCTGGGCGTAAAAAAACTGAGAGCAAAAGAGCAATACTATGCACGCTAAAAGATTGGTAATATTAGCGTTAGTTAGGTTAAGTTTACAAACTTGAGGCAATAAAAAACCGTTTTGTTGTAGTTTTTTTCTCATTGCCTGACAATTTAAAAATGAACAAAATGAACTATCTGAATGTACTTTGATATGCGCTTGGAGGAGAATTATTATTAAAGGTTATCAAAATTATTGTTCATGAAATTAGCTTTCGCTAAATCACGTATATAATCGATGAAAAGTAGAAGGTATTTCGGGCTAACGGTTACATATAGAATATTAGTTATATCACCATAAGAAAAGTACGGATATCCATGTGTAAAATCTGAATATTTAATTCTTACGACTTCCTTATTAACCTAAGAAAAAACTCATTTATTTCATACACCGATCCGTCTCTATTTCTTAAACTGAAATCGGCCAATATTTATTAAATAAGGAAGGAGTCAAATGACTCCTTCCTTTCTTTTTATTATTTCATTTTAAATTTACTGTGCATAAATAACCAGCATTTTGGTCTTTATCACGCCATTAGAAGTACCGATACTCAGAATATAAGTTCCTTGTGCAATTCCGGACACTTCCAGCGCATATTTATTATTACCCTGGCTCGTTTTATCCGCCTCATAAGTCCGGATCACTTTTCCGTTAAGGTCAAAGATTCTAAAGGATTCCAGTGTGTCAGAAATTCCGGTAACATTCAGGTTAACCCAATCGCTAGCCGGGTTTGGATACATGCTGACAGCAACTTCACCATGATCCTGGATGTCGATAAGATTTTCTTCAAATCCGGCAATATCTATACTCTCGGTTTCGGTGAGCCCGTTCAGTTGTTTGATCGGATCTATCTCAGATCTCAACGAACCATCCGAAGATATACTGAAACTGAACGTCATTGGTTCACCAACAATTCCTGAACCTCCACTACCTGAATATGGAGTTGCGGTAATGGTATAATTTCCGTTAGGTAAATTGATACCATAGTAATCTCCATTAGAGTCTCCAAACAGTGCATAAGGTTGAACAGACTCCATTCGGGTATAGTTCAAGGCACCGGACAATACAAACTTCACACTGCCCACTGATCCGGAAGCTGGATTAGCTCTCAGATTAAGCCCGACATTGCCAATATCATTCATATTGATATTTACACCGTTAACAAGGTTAAACAGATCTACGTCAGAAGTTGCGTTTATGAGGGTTATACTCTCAATAGCTACGGCATCTTCTTCACTTTCGATCACACTTATGATCAGGAAGTCCTGATCATCCAGTCCTTCTTGATCGGTAACTGTTAGTGTCACCAGATAACTTCCTGCAGTGGTAAAGGTATGTGACGGATTAGCTTCCGTTGAACTCGCACCATCACCAAATTGCCAGTCATAGCTTACAATTCCCTTATCATCAGTAGAACCTGTGCTATTAAAAGTAACATTGAACGGCGCTTCTCCCCCTTGTTCGCCAATTGTTGCTGCAACGGCATCAGGAGCAATATTCACCGCCGGATCTGTTTCATAAGCTTCCACAGATACGTTATCATAAACCGCGGTTGTCAATACACCATCATTATGAGATGTAGTAGCGAGTCCGACATAAACGGTCTCATTCATCGCGATAGTCTGAGATCCTACAAGGGTCCAGTTTCCATTGGTTTCAGACACATAACCTGTAAAGGTGTTCCCCTCGCGAACAAGTCGTACATAGTGAGGGAAACCTCCCGGTAATGCAGCCGGAGCCGTAAATCCTGGTGTTGCACCTGCGGTCGTTCTGGACTGGAAGGTGTATGCAGACACTCCTCCCGCCAATCCTGCATTCGGTGCAGTGGTCATCATGGCCCATGCCGAGTTTGCTGCCAAGGTATTTCGGAACATAACCCCAGCTTTAGCCCATGAGTTCGTAGATTCAAGACTCATAACCTGAGCAATGATTTCTCCATCTCCCTCGAGCGACTGATATACATAGTGGAACTCATCTGCACTATTCCAAATATCAGCTCCTGATGCTTCCACGGTAAAGACACCAGAATCATAACAGGTGCTTCCTGTAGCGCCTACCGCTCCGATATCACCATTAAGCCATGGCGTTGGAAGGGCACATAAAACAACCGGCTCATTCACGGTAATCGTGATCGATTGGGATGTATCACTCAATGGCTCGACATCATTTACCGTCAGTGTTGCCTGATAGGTTCCCGGAGTTACATAGGTATGCGTTGGATTGGCTTCAGTTGACGTACTTCCATCTCCGAAGTCCCACAGGTATCCGGTGATTGCTACATCATCACTACTTCCGGCACTGCTGAATGATACTTCAAACGGTGCATCTCCGGTAGTCTGACCAATCACTGAAGCCACGGCTTCCGGTGCTTCGTTCACCACCTCCAATTCATAGATCTCTAAAGCAGATACCTTAGGCTGATCCACTCCTCCTACAGCCGGTAAAGCTGAGAAGAAAAGGTTTAGTTGTCCGTCAATTACCGTTACCGTAAAGGTTTCCGTGGTCACGGTTTGTGGACCTACTTCAGCATTTATATCATAGTTATCCAGTTTCAGATCTCCTTCGATCGAAACATCAAAGATTCTTTTTCCAGTACCACCTGTACCACCTCCGGTCGCTCCATGATAGATCTCTGCAAAGTGCAGGATCACCTGGTAGGTTCCGTTCGGCACATCGAAGTTATATCCGAATTCCGGTGGTGAGGCACTGCGTTCTGTCTGATAAAGCGCAGGTACAGTTGCACTGGTATTGGCATAAACCTTACCGCCCGCAAAATTCTGATCGGCTTCAAAGAACTTACCATCAAAGCTCATTCCGGTTCCTCCGGCATTGATCAGCAAACTATACAGATCGGATACTGTCTCGTTTACCGTAATGGCAATGGCTTCAGCACTATCACTGGCACCAGCTGCATCTGTCACGGTCAATACAACATCGTAAATACCTGCAGTCGTGAATTGATGTGTCGGATTCGCTTCGGTTGACGTTGAACCGTCTCCGAAATCCCACAAATATTCTGTTACCAACACATCATCGGTTGAGGTATCCCCGGTAAAGTTTACCGTCAACGGAGCATCACCATTTGTGATATCAGAAGAGGCTACCGCTACAGGAGCAGCATTGATGGTATTTACAGATACATTTGCATAGGTTGCTGTTGTGATTACCCCGTCATTATGTGAGGTTGTTGATAAACCAACATACGCCGTCTCATTCATCGCTATGGTCTGAGATCCAACCAAGGTCCAGTTTCCTTCTGTTTCAGAAACATATCCTGTGATGGTATTTCCTTCACGTACCAATCTTACAAAGTATGGATATCCTCCCGGTACGGCAGTTGCCGGAGTGTTTACAGAGGTTCCTCCCGTTGTAGATCTCGACTGGAACGAATAAGCGGGTCCACCACCTGCAAGGTTAGCGGTAGGTGCGGTCATCATCATAGCCCATGCTGAATTTGCAGCTAAGGTATTTCGTATCATAACACCACCTTTAGCCCATGGATCCGTTTGGTCAAGACTCAATACCTGCGCGATGATTTCACCATTTCCTTCCAGTGTCTGGTATACGAAATGGAATTCATCCTGAGTACCCCAGATATCCGCTCCTGAAGCTTCCACGGTAAATACGCCGCCATCAAAGCAAGCACTACCGGCTGCTGCCACTGCTCCAATATCATTGTTAAGCCATGGTTCAGGTATCTCACAGATCACTACTGGTTCGTTCACGATAATTGTGATCGCTTCTGTAGTATCATTGAGAGGTTCCTCATCGTTAACAGTAAGTGTTACTTCATAAGTACCCGGTGTCTCATAGATATGCGTCGGATTCGCTTCTGATGAGGTAGAACCATCTCCGAAATCCCACAGGTATCCGGTGATCGCTACGTCATCACTACTACCCGCACTGCTGAATTCCACCTCGAACGGTGCATCCCCGGTGGTCTGACCAATCACTGAAGCTACGGCTTCCGGTGCTTCGTTCACCACCTCCAATTCATAGATCTCTAAAGCAGATACTTTAGGCTGATCCACTCCTCCCACAGCTGGTAAAGCTGAGAAGAACAGGTTTAACTGACCATCTTCCACAATTACCTCGAAGGTCTCCGTGGTTATGGTTTGCGGACCTACCTGGGCGTTAATATCATAATTATCAAGTTTCAGATCTCCTTCGATCGAAACATCAAAGATTCTTTTTCCGGTACCACCTGTACCACCTCCGGTCGCTCCATGATAGATCTCTGCAAAGTGCAGGATCACCTGGTAGGTTCCGTTCGGTACATCGAAGTTATATCCGAATTCCGGTGGTGAGGCACTGCGTTCTGTCTGATAAAGCGCAGGTACGGTTGCACTCGTATTGGTATAAACCTTACCGCCCGCAAAATTCTGATCGGCTTCAAAGATCTTGCCATCATAACTCATTCCGCTTCCTCCGGCATTGATCAATAAACTATACAGACCAGATGTCGGTTCATTAACGGTAATAGTGATTGCTTCTGCACTGTTGCTTTCATCTTCTGCATCAGTTACCGTTAATACTACCTCGTAGATACCCGGCGTTGCGAATTCATGCGTAGGATTCGCTTCAGCTGACGTTGAACCGTCTCCAAAATCCCACAGATATTCTGTTACCAGCTCATCATCGGTTGAAGTATCCCCTGTAAAATTCACGTTCAGGGGTGCAGGTCCGGAAGTTACATCTGCTAATGCTATAGCTACCGGTGCAGCATTCGGCACAAGAACCGTAATCGAAATTGTTTCAGAAACATCACTGTTATCCTGAGCATCCGTTACCGTTAGTGTAACCTCATAGTTTCCGGCATCAGTGAAGATATGTACAGGGCTCATTTCATCTGATGTGGTTCCATCTCCAAAATCCCAGGCATATTCCAATGCCCCGAATCCGGTCGATTCACTACCATCAAACTCAACGGTCAAAGGCGCATCACCTTCATTAAGATTCGCTGAAGCTATTGCTTCAACGTCCACCGCCGGAGTAAATTGAAGTACTTCGATCGCAGATAGTTTCGGTTGATTAACTCCTCCAACTGCTGCAAGTGCAGATAAATTCAGGTTTAGCACACCATCAGTTACGGTCACATCGAACGGTAATACTACCGGAGTTTCTGAACCATAGGTTGCATTGATATCAAAATTATCGAGGATCAATGTACCTTCCATATTTACATCAAAGATTCGCTGTCCTGCACTTGCCGGTGCTGAAGAACCTCCCGTGGCACCAAAATATATTTCAGCAAAATGCAGTCTGACTGTATATTCACCATTCGCTAATGGAATGTTATATGCAAATGTCTGTGATGCAGAGCTGCGTTCCGTCTGATAAAGCTGTGGAACCTGTGCATTCACATTGGTATAGGTACTACCTCCGGTGAAAGAATTATCCGCAACAAAGTTATCGCCATTATAGATTACATCGGTTGCTCCACCTGTATTAATTCTAAGAGCGAAAGATTCAACCAGCTCCGGTTGTACCTGTAAAGCTAATGTGGTATTTGCCGTTTTCGATCCATCAGAAACTTGCAGTGTGATTGTATAATTTCCAGGTTCGGTAAACGTATGAACCGGGTCTGCTTCGGTAGCGGTGCTTCCATCGCCGAAATCCCACAAATAGCTAACCTCAGAGAAGTCATCACTAGAATTACTTCCGGTGAATTGAACCTGTAGTGGTGCATTTCCGGTTTCCACATCCATAGAAGCTATGGCTATCGGTGCATTATCCTGTCCGGTTACGGTCACCTGAACGGTCGCTGTTGAGGTGAGTCCGGAGGTATCTTCAATCGTATAATCAAAGGAATCGGTTCCGATAAAGCTACCTAGCGGAGTATACGTCACCGTTTTACCTCCTTCATTCACAACGGCTAATCCATTGGATGCAGGTGTTACTCCGATGATCAGTAATTCATCGTTATTCGGATCAGAATCATTAACCAAAAGCTCGCTTAAGAGGGTTGGTGTATTCAACAACACATTTACCTCATCATCTACAGCAACCGGTGGTTGATTTACTGTTATATTAAACGTCGAAGACGCAGTAACCAGGTTATAATCGGTTGCGGTCACTTCGATCTCGTAGATCGCGGAAGCATCGGAAGGAGGTGTTCCTTCCAGTTGTCCGGTTTGCGGATTAACACTTAACCATTCCGGTAAAGCTCCACCATCAGCAGTAGCGCTGAATGTGAGTTTATTTCCAGCATATCCTTTATCGAAATATTCTACGGTACTGTATTGGAAGAACTCATCGATATCGGCTACATAATCAGGTATCTGTGTAGCCGTTGGAACAGCCTCCGGCCGGATATTGATAAAATAGAAGGTATTATCATTCCAGTCACAATTCGCAGAACCTGCCCCGCAACCATTCTGAATGAAATCCTGTAATACGATATATTCGTTCGGAACTACGTTGCCGTTATGATCGATCACACGATATACCCTGATTCCTAATATTTCATCTTCTAAATTTCCGCTAAGATTATTTCCTCCTGTGGAAAGATAGCCGGCAACAGCAATTCTGAACGGTGAAGAGATAGAATTTGCTACATCGTTGTTTATTAGATTCTCATTCGATGAAGATCTTGGCAATAATGTCTGATACCATGTCCCAAGATGGCTAAAGTTAATATCTCCCACAATTCCAGTACCGTTGACCGATCTAAATGAAGCTCCATTTTCACTCGGACCTCCATGTAAAGCCGATAATTGAATACCTCTGACCGGTTGCGTCGGATCTGCCTGTACGAAGGTACCTGGCTCGATCATATCTCCTTCATATCCCGCATCGATATTTGCCGGATCCGGGAAATTCGAACTAGGATTCGTCGTTAAGTTTCCGATCCCTCCATCATCATTGATTCTACTGATCATGCTGGTCTGGAATCCGAATGCATTGAAAACCTCCTGAGCATTGATCTCCTGACCACCTTCTGGAAAAGGAGTATGTCCTCCATGTAGCGTTGCCAATGCATCAGCGCTGTTATCTGCATTAGAAATGATATCGATATTTTCAACGTGAATTGAATTCACTCCGCTGGAACTGCTGTAAACGAAGGTCAGGTTAATATCTGTGAATTCACCCGGTGCAATCGCTATAGGGAATGTCAGTACTTCTCCTGTTCCCGGAACGGTAGCTGTAAACTTCCCAGCCGTAGAGAAATTGATCGCTGAGATCACCAGTTCTCCGGTACCGGTATTGTGCAGACGCATTACATTGGCATCATGAACCACTGCTGCTCCCGGTGATTCGATCCTGTAGAACGTATAGTAATCATCGGCCGGGAATCCGCGGTCGGTCCCTGGAACCTTGGTCATATTTTCCAGTGCAATCAACGCTCCTGTTGGTTCTTCGATAGTGAAGGGATAGCGTTTTTCAGCATAATTTCCATTGCCGTCTTCTGCCATTACCAGTAATTCATGATCACCGGCTTCTATCACAGAAATTGGTTCAGAATAAGCGGTTGCGGTACCTTCATCAAGAATATACTCCAGACGGGTTATTCCACTTTCACTATTATCTGTAGCTCCCAAAGCAATGGCAACCGAACCTCTGTATACATTTTCACTATTGAGTGTTCCATCGAAAACTGCGCTGATCGTCGGTGGTAATAAGGCAGTATTTAGTGGTGCCAATCTGATAAAGTTTGGTTTTGCATTCGCTCCGCCGTTACCCAATGATAATCGCAATATACCATCTGTGACTTCCACAATTTCTGTGTTGCTGAAATAGGTCAGATTATCAGGATTGTTATTCTCCTGATCAAAACTTAGTACGGTCGTACCGTTCACCTCCAAAATGTGATTACTATCATTATAATCCGGGTCACCTACACTGATGTTCACGTAGTAGGTTCCGTTCGGTACGTTCACGAGCCAGTCGCGGGTTGGGTACTGAGCTGTGGTACCATGACCGATGATGGTAAAGGTCTTCAATACCGGATCGTCGGTACCAGAATCTCTATTCCGTGCATTCGCACTGGCATCAGCTGGTTCCATGGTTCCTGGTAATACCCATCCGTATTGTAAATCTCCATCAGGAGTAGATTGCAATGAATACGGCACTCCGAAATCATCTATATAACCAGCCGGAGATATTTCCGGAGCTGATGGATCGTTGAAATTGAACTGATAAGTAAACACCAGTTCTTCCGTCAATGTAAGCTGCACATTAGCAACTGCATCCTGATAGTTTAACGCTGTAGCGAAGATAGTAGCCTGATAATTACCAGGTGCCAATCCATCGATATCAATACTGAAATCCATCGGTGTGCCCAGTGTAATAGTTTCTGGTACTACAAGCCATGACTCACTGGCAGAAAGTTCAATATCTGCAGCGGTAACACCGCCATTAGCGGTAAGTGTCATCGATTGTACCGGTAATTCTTCCTGATTGAGGAAGGCGTTATAATTTAAAGTATTCTTATTAAAGTTTAAGACCAGTGAACCATCTTCATAAGGCATTGCATTGGAGATCACGAATACATAATCCTGATAATCTCCATTTGTAGCATCCTCAAAACAGATCAGATAACTGTTCTGAACGATATTACCCTCTCTGTCTTTAACAGGATAGGTTCTTACACGGTGAGCTACCCCACCTGTATTCAGATCATCTTCTGTGAAATTCGTTCTTCCAAACGACTGAGAATCGACATAAACACCAAATACGGCTCCTTCCGGATCAAACGAAGTCGTTCCTGAAATCACATTTGGATACAGCGTTTGTGCTTCCGGTAAGGTACCTTCGAGTATGCCAACTTCATTGGTAATAATACTAATATCGTTGGTGTACCATCCAAATGGTAATACCTCTGCCGGTGAATATCTCGCAACCGGAGTAATGGTTATTTCTCCTGGACCGGCTTTTACGAAGAGGGAAGCAGGAACTTCATCTCCTTCCATCACGGGATTCGTCCCCTGATCTGAGGTAAGTCCGTTCCATCCAACATCGATACCGATACCCAGTGTATTCACCACATCCTGAAGATCCGGTTCTTCCCCACCTTCAAATCCAGCCTTCTTAAGCGCATAGAGTCCTACGGAATACAATGGATTCTCCGGATCATCGCTGCTAATCTCTAGAGCAGCCGATTGATACCCAAGGTTCGTGTTTGCTAATTCAGGGGCATAGGTAATCCCTATGGCCTGTGTTCCTCCTACCGGAATCGAATATGTGCCCGATACCGACTCAAACTGAGCTGCAAAGGTTCCTGTAATGGCAAGTCCTGAAATGTTCAACACCTCATTTCCATTATTGGTGATCTCAACAGTCTGAGTATCTGTGGTAGAACCTTCACCATTGGTGGTCATTTCAAAAATGAGTTCCTCAGGGTTCGCAGCGATCTCTGGTCCGAGTGTGGCGGGAATGGTAGCTCTCAACAGCGTCAATCGCGCTATACCGTTATCATCTCTGTCGTATTCAGAAATATATAGGTTACCGGTTCTAGGATCTTCAATAACATCCAGAGGATCATCGAAACCGCTTAATCCCGGAATACTACTGTAGGATTCAGCGATATCCCCATTGGTTTTCGGATCCATTACCAACAGGTCATCCTGACCGCTGAAACGAACAACCATGATCAATCCCTGAAGTTTACCTCCAAAGGCATCACTCTTATATTCTATTACTCCATTCGGAGATTTATTCTTTCCAAAATCAAAGGCTGGCTCCAGATAGTTAGGATCCGGTTGTAGATCATCCGGATACTTCTGAACATCCACATAGGAAGTTTCCGTTTGTCCCGGTAATCCACTATAGGATATACCTCCGTGGTTCAATACGAACTCACCACGATACGGATTTGGATGCCCGTGATAAGTTCCTCCCTTGGTTTTAAACAACCAGTCTTTCTGAGTTTCTCCTCCTCGAAGAGCCGGAGCAGATGGAATTGAGGTTAGTCCATCGAGCCTTCTTGCCAGCGGATAATCTGCTGTAGCCGGTGAATTCGGTGAAGAGGAATTATTACCTGCGGTACCATTCGTAGGTACATATAGCCAATTATTGGAATGCCATAACAGGTCATATGCATTTCTGATACCGGTTGCGAAAATGGTCAATGGCGCATTGGTCGCATAGGGGTTATAAGTTCCGTCACTCATAGTCAGGCTTAGCTCCGAAGCAGCATTTATAACGCTGATATCATCGGTCGTATAAGCATCCAACGGAAGTGTCGGCGGTAATTTAGAAAAGTCGAGCCTAAGTACGGCACCAGCCAATAGTCGCTCCGGACGCATACCCCAGGCATCATCTGGATCACCACCCGCAGTATTACTTCCCTGGGCGATATACATGACACCCTCGTCATCAAATACCATACTATTGGTCAGGTGATCTTTCAATGACCTTGGCAGGTGGACTACGACATCCTGTACTGTGGAAAGATCAGGACCACTTAAACGGGTGATCTTACCATCCCATTCGGGACCAGCAGTTACGGATGCCATACTATGAGTAACGTAAGCGATCAGGTTATCTGCAGTAGCAGCAGGATCGAATACCAGTCCGATGATCATTCGATCATTATTACTTCTTGCCGTACCATTAGGTGCCGGAGAACCTTGTAATTCCGGACTCAAAATCTCCAGATCGGTCAATGTTCCGTCCAATGGATCAATATTCCATCGGTAGATCTTACCGTCAGAACTGAAATCACCGATCGTACTACCGTATAATTTTCCATCAGGTCCGATCGCCAGGCTGGAGAAACGCTGATCAATGGTTCCTTCACCCAGATCTGTACCTCCTGGAACTTTTACAAATTCCACTCCGGTCAGGTCTCGTATTGGAACAACCTCATCATCCCTGTCTCCCGTTGTAAATCTCGATTCAAATGGCAGGAAGGCGATACGGTCATTAAGATCACCTATCAGATTCGCTTCGATCTGATCGGTAAGTCGGAATATATAAGACGTATTTTCTTTAAGATCTTCCAATGGTGTCAATGTGATCGCATCCCCTCCTCCGGTATCATTAGAATTTGAAGGAATAAGAATTTCATCACTACCAGACACTTCATAAAGATTGATCTGACCGGCAAGGGTAGCTTTATCCAGCTCATAACCGGATGGTACCACAATCTCCACATTGATCTGGAAATCAGTAAGTGACACATTGGTCGCAAAGTCTGCCGGCGTCACATTGGTAAAATACGGACTAATAACTCCTCCAACCGGAGTAATTCTTAAACTGTTAATTTTGGTATTAAAGCCTCCGAATGCATCTATGGTCAATCGGCCGTCAGTCACAACTACCGTACCTGAGCCGGAAGTAAATCGCGTCGCTTCTCCTTCCAGCCCGCTTGGAACATATCCATCCACAAGATTTACACCTTCAGCATTAATTGTATGCGATGGCGTTGTATTTTCCTGTCCGTCCAATGCAGGGTCTCCCACACCGACGAATACCTCATAATTACCATTCGGCACCACGATTTCCCAAATACCTTCCTGAGCAACTCCATTGTTACCTCCAACATTATTGAACTGCATGTGCATCAACGTATTCTGCAGGATATCGACTCCCGGAACATCTCTGTTTCTGGCATTTGCCGACAGATCAATAGGTGTTACACCTGATGCGTTCAGCCATCCATAGACATACCCGTTTCCTCGATCCCCAAAAGCATCACCTGAATCGGTAGTATAACCTGTAGGTGGAATGTCATCCGGAAGTGAGAAGTTGATATTAACAGCCTGGAAATCGCTAACAGGATTCTCCGGTGTTATAGCAAAATCTTCAAAGGTATAGTTGATATCCGCAGTGGCCTCTCTCCTTTTTGAAGTGAAGATTCCCGCAAAGCTCTGATCATCATAGCTTGAATTGCCGTTTATATAGGATACCGGAAGTGGTACAGAACCTACCAGGACTTCTTCTCCTCCATTAAGGCTGTAATACCCGGTAAGAAGATCATTCTCCAGATCTATGAATAGGCGAAGTTTAACGGTGCTGGTACTTAATGTTGTTAAACCTGTAGCAGCCACGGCATCGGTTGCTGTTGAACCTGAAACTCCCCCTTCTTCCTTACGTATTTCAACCTGGGCATTATTCGCTGCAACCAGTTTCACAAAATTATCTTCATTCAATCCGAACCAAATCCCTGCTTGTTCAGAATTGTTGGTAGCATCCGAATAAGGATTGACGATCGTTGTTGAAATACTGAAACTACCATAGGCATCAGCATCGATACCCACACCCAGTGTATTGATCTGAGAATTGGTTAATGTCGTAGCGGTATTGTTTGCATACGCTATTCCATTGGCAGCATTTATTATTAGGTTACCTCCTGAGAAACTCAGGCGCCCCGGTTCAAATCCAGGAACCTCAGCATAGGTGATAGGCCCGTCGGTTTCAAGTCGTGCAGATGGATTATCCACCATGGTAAATCCTGTATTGGCAAGTCCTCCTTCTGCACCTGTAAAGTCAAGTTGGAATGGCATTCCCACCATAATCTGGTCGCAATCGAGTAAACTGATCGGAGAACATGCCAATTCAGAAGAAGTTCCCGCTGGCTTTATGTTTCTCACGATCACAACGACATCCTGATAATCGAAACCTGAAATATGTTCCTCAGTGGCAATAATGTAAGCATTATTTTCACCTGGAAGTGCATACACTCTTATATGATGAGGAATCGCACCACTAAAGGTATTCAAAGCATCTTCACTAAAAAGATGTCGATCATTAAAATATGGCCATCGGTTATAGAATCCAAACTCAGCCACTCCCGGATCGAATTGAAGTATTCCTGTGATTTCAGGATTTAATGTTTGTCCGTTTCTAACTGGATCATTATCAACGGTGAATATCTCATTGGTCGCTGTGGCATTCCCGGTCAGGTACCAACCGAATCCTACGATAGGATCATTATCGGTCGGTCCGTAGACACTAAGAACTTCCACACTCACCGGTGCATCCGTAGCTCTCTCGAAGGACTGTATATCCAGTTCATCTCCAAGGATATCATTATAGTCAAGGCCTGTGCCCGGATCTATCTGATTGGTTGCCGGATTCGCATCCGCAACATCGATAACACCGGCACCTAATTGTGTATCTAAAATATATTGTAATGATGGTTCATTGGATCCTCCGGTTCCTGTTTTCCCCAATCCTCTTAGTGGTATATTCAAGGGATCTCCCGAATCTCCGCTAATCGTTAGCGTGGCAAACTTTGGTCCGGTGCTGGTCGGTGTAAAACTAATCGTTGCTGAAACCGAAGATTGCTGACCGATAGTCGTTGCCGAAGTGTTGAACGAGAACATTGATGCATCAGTACCTGTAATCGCAAGATCAAGTCCGGATAAGGCAGCATTTCCTGTATTGGAAATAATCAACTCTTCGGAATACGTTTGATTATTCGCGATCGCGTCTCCTACAATCTCCTCTACTGCAACGGTAAGTACCGGTTCAGGTGAAGCGAGATTACTCGGTCTGAGTAGTACGATCTTGTTTGTAGCAAAATCAGATACGTATATATTCCCTGTATTTACGTCTTCGATCAGATCCAATGGATCGCTGAAGCCGGTAAATCCAGGGATTCCCACCTTCATTGTTGCGATATCGCCATTCGGTCCATCCGGTACAAGGGCGATGATATCACTACCACCACTGTAACGTACTACAAGAATCGCACCCTGAAGATTTCCGTTCTCAGCATTACTTCTGTATTCGATGACCCCGTTTGGCGATTTATTGAATTCAAAATCGAATGCAGCACCTCTGTAATTAATATCAGGAGAAATTCCTGAATAATTATTTACATCGGTATCACCACGATTCAGTACGAACTCTCCTCTGAAAGGGTTTGGATGTCCGTAATATCCGATGGTAGTGGATGGATCCATACGGAATAACCAGTCACGTTGTACATTATTATTGAATACTGCCGGAATGACCGGATAATCAGAGTCGGAATGATCATAGATGGTTCCATCCGGACGCGGCATTCCATCGATGGATGCCGGGGAATTACTTCCTCCTGCCGTACCATTGGCCGGCACGTATAATTGTCCGTTTGTATGCCATACCAGATCATAGGCATTTCTTACTCCGGTTGCAAACAGCGTCAGTGGAGCATTGATGTAATATGGGTTATACATACCATCAAGAGTAGCCGAATTAGAGTCATAGTTCTTGATCGCATCTATATCTCTTGTCGTCTCCACATCAAGTGGAAGGCTATAGGTTGCCAGCAGGTTCAGATCAAGTCTCAGGGTCGCTGCTGACAATAAACTTTCTTCGCGGTTACCCCAGGCGCCGTCGGGTTGTCCTCCGGCTGACAAGCTTCCCTGATTGAAATAGATCACATCGGGTTCTCCCGGTCTGAACGTTAAACTATTGGTCAGGTGATCACGTAAAGATCTCGGAAGGTTCATGATTAAATGCTCTTCCGTTGCGAGATTCGGACCTGATATTCTTGATATATTTCCGTCCCAGTCAGGTGCACTGCTAAGTCCTGCCGACATATGGGTAATATAAGCAACAAGATTATCAGCTGTTGCAGTCGGATCAAAAACGAGTCCAACGGCTGTTCTGGAACTGTTATATTCTGTATTATCCATCCAATCATTAAGAATCTCCTCTCCACTCAAGGTACCATCGGATTCCATGGTCCATCGGTGAATATCTCCATCGATCTCTAGTCCGTATAGCTTATTATCAGGACCGATCACCAGAGAGGTATAACTACCATCTGCCACATTTCCTGCTTTATTGAAGGATACGTTATCCAGGTCTGTAACCGGACCTGTAGTGTTGGATCCGGTGGTAAAGGTGGATGTAAACGTTTCAAATGCCACCCCGGTAAGGTCTGTTACCCCATCAATGGTGAACACATAGGTTTGCTCAGCTTCCAGCGGTAAGGTTGGTACCAGATTAATGGCATCTCCCCCTCCTGTACCATTTACCGTGGCAGGTACCGGAGTTGAGCTTCCTTGTTTTGTAAGTTTAACGGTAGTAGTAGTGATGGTACTGTTATCGATACCGGCGACCCCGTTCGTGTCAAAATTCGGCATAAACAGTTCATTGGCAGATACACTGGTATTTACAGAAACACCGATTGCACCATCAGCAGGATTCACTCCCAGCACTAATGGCGTCTGCGATTCACCGGTACTACTGGTAATCTCAACACCAACGATTTTGGTATTGAAGCCTCCGTTTGCATCGATGGTCAGTTTACCATCATTGACTGCAATCAACCTTGAAGCCGTTTCAAATCGGACCGATCCGGCACCCGGTTCAAATCCTTCGATTATATTGAGGCCTTCAGCATTGATCACATGGGTTGGATAGTCATCTGCAGATCCGTCAACATTCGCATCACCAACCGTCACAGTAACCACATAAGATCCATTTGGAATTTCGATCTCCCATTTGGCATGGTTCAGGTAACCGTTACTGGCATTGGTGGAAACATCACCATATTGCATATGGATCATCGTATTATTGAACAAGGAATAGGTGGCTACATCTCGGTTCCTTCCGTTCAGTGTCAGATCGGCCGGAGCTGAAGAAGCTTCATCCAGCCATCCATAAAAATAGCCATTACCGCGATCTCCATAAGGATCTCCACCGTCTTTGATGTAACCTGTTGGTGCGGCAGAGGCAGGATCTGAAAAATTCATACTTATCGCAATAGGATCTACAGGTTCTTCTGTGATCACCAGATTGATCTGAATCTCCGCGTTCTCATAGCCGAGATCCGGTTGATCGATCGCAAATACAGTTGTGGAATAGTTTCCTGGTGCAAGACCATCCTGAATGCCAAATTCGATCGTTCCGATCGTAGGATTTTCAGGGAGTATTAACCACTGTGTTGCATCCGGATCATCTGAAAGGATTACGACAGGATCGCCAGTGTTGGCGGTAAGTTCTACCGATTGAGAAGCTATGGTCTCTCCCTGAACTCCACTGAAATTTAATGTAGACGCATCAAATGCCAGAACCGGTGCCACCGGTGCGGTGGAAACATTAAAGTTATCGAATACAGCCACATATTCGGATCCGGTGCGGTAGGTGGCATAAATTCCGGCGAATGAAACCCCGTCTATTCCTTCTGTAATGGATTTACCTGCAAGGTAAACCGACGGAAGGGCGAGGTTGTCTAAAGTCGAATTAGTCAGTTGAATATAGGTTTCATCGTTGATCGCATAAAAAGCGGTAATAGTCATTGCTGTTGGGTCGATCTCCAGTTTAAGGCTTACATCGTTCCCGGCAGCGCCAACGTTCAAGGAAATCTGATCCAATGTAACCCCATCATAATCAGTGATCCCTCCTTCTTCTTTTCTCAACTCTATCGTATTATCGGTCACATTGAGCTTTACAAAATTATCTTCATCCAGACCATACCATATCCCTGCTTGTGCAGATCCAGTGCCGGTAGATATCCCAAGTAATTTGGTTTCTATCGTGAGAACCGAGTTAATATTCTGGAGACCAACCCCAAGGGAATTGATCTGTGTATTGTTATTCGAGCTAAGTGGTGGTGCCGTAAATGCAATTCCTTTCGTTGCAGTAACCTCAAGGTTATTATTATTTATAAATAACTTCGAAGGTTCATATCCGTTAACTTCCGGATAAGTGGCAGGTCCGTCCTCCGTTAAACGAGGTTGAGAATGCGGATCAGCCATAGTAAATCCAGTACCTGCAAAATTCTGATCTTCCAGTCCTCCTTCCGTACCATCGAAATTCAGTGTAAAAGGCAAACTAGTTACGATATCATTACAATCCAGTAAACTTATCGGAGTACAAATCTCTACAACCTGTTCGGTAACTGAAACTGTCCAGTCTTCTGTAGATCCATCTTCCGCGGTCACAGTAAACACTACAGGATTCGTAAAGTCAGTTGCAATTCCTGACTCCGGTGAAATGGTTGCTCCGGCGGATAAAGTAATCTCCGGAACCAGTAAGGTAAGATCAGTCCCCTCAGGAACCTCTATAGCGATCATTTTCAAATCTGAATCAACGATCGGTTCTGCAACCTGTTCCGGAATACTGAATGCAGTGATCTCTTTTTCCGAACTCAATACGGTAGCTGGCAGTATTTCGATCGCCATAATAATTCCCCTGTCGATCGAAGCATTAAAGGCAATCGTCAGTAATTCATCTTCTACTGTGACCGCATAAGAATTGGCAGCCAGAACTCCCTGACCATATGCACTGAACAGATCGAGATCATCCTCAACCAGTACGTCTTCAATGGTTACATCGAAAACCCTGGCATTCGCTGCGGTATGGAAATTCTCGATCATATGAAGGACCACATTATACGCTCCGTCAGGTACCGGGAAATTATAACTGAACTCATCAGCATATCGTCTTGGATAATAGAGATCAGGGTAGCTTGCGGCATCCCCTTGTAAGGTGTATGCTGTATTGTTAGTCAGCATTTCTCCGGGGTAAGACAAGAACTGTGTTTCATCGGCAACGAAGGTCTCCCCTTCTTTAGTGGTTTCACCGCCAGCTGCATTCATACGGAATGGAATTCCGATAAATGAATTCACCGTTACTCCAACTTCGAGTGATGCCGGCATATAGCCTTTTTGCGTTGCAATCACTGTGTTATTTCGTGTCGATCCGGTTTCCAGTGCAGTTGTAGTAATTGCGACATCCAGACTTCCAGGAGAAAGCAATGCAGGAAGTGTAAGCCACTCATTACGTCCGGCAGCGTCATCGTCAATCAGATTGATATTATCATCGATCACCAGACCTACGACTTCTCCGGCGGCACCAGAAAGTACTGAGGATAATGTTGTAGATGCTCCCAGCTGAAGATCTGTATTTAAAGCATCCGGATCGAAAGCCAAAATACCTGATACAGGAGTTCCGGTACTTTCGGTAATATCTATATAATTGATCTTTGAATTATATCCTCCTTGTCCGGTCACAGTTAGTCTTCCATCGGTAACCTCTACGATCATTGTTTCGGCTCGGGTCTCCCCTTCTTCTGGTACAAAAGCCGGAATTATGGTATATCCTTCTACCGCAGCACTGTGCCTACTATCAATACTGGTTGATTTATCACCCAGACTCAGCGTAACTTCATACACTCCGTTCGGGACTTCGATCTCCCAGATAAATTCTCCAGCACGAGGTTGACCAGCCCAGGACAAGGTTCCATTATTGGCTAGCACATTATCACCCTGGAAATGAACCAGCGTACCCGTTAATTGTTCTTCAAGTGTTGCCGTTGCGTAATTTCCTATACGGACTCTACCTGTTCCGTTCCCATTATTGACAGCTTCTTCTGATATATCGGTAGCTATCAATGTAGCCGCATCTAGCCATCCATAGGCATAATCGGTACCATCAATAGCAATCGTAGCATTTCCAAACTCCTTTCCATAATCCTTAGAATAACCTGTTGGAGGATCCACCGAATTATTCTGGAAATTTATATGGGCTGCATAGGGAATCCCTTCCGGGATTACTGATACGGTATATTCTTTGGTCGTTTCATCTTCGGCGGTAACTGTATAAATTACCGGAGTGGTGAAATCGGTTGCGATTCCTGATTCCGGTGTAACTGTGGCTCCAGCTGATAACGTGATCTCAGGAACCAAAGCCGTCAGATCTGTTCCATTTGGAACCGAAACGGTAATCGTGTTCAAATCTATGTCAAAATCCGGTTCGGCAACCTGTTGCGGTATACTAAAGGCCAGAATATCTTTTTCGGAACTTAAAATTGTAGCTGGAATAATCTCAATAGCGTTGATAATGGCATTGTTTACCGAGGCATCAAATGCAATGGTCAATACCTCATCACTAACATTCACTGTATAACTTGGTGCATATAGTGTACCTTGACCGTAGCTACCGGCAAGGTCAAGATCATCAGCTACCAGTACATCTTCAACAGTTACATCGAAAACACGAGATCCGGCTACTGTGAAATAATTATCGATCATGTGCAGAACGACATTATAATCACCATTAGGCACAGGAATATTATAACTGAACTGGGGTGCAAATCTTCTCGGATAATACAGGTCCGGATAATTTGCAGCATCTCCGTTAAGTGCGTAGCTGGTAGTACTGGTCTGCATATTAACACCGGTTGGAACGGTGAGTAAATCAGTCATATCGGCGATATAGGTATCACTCTCTTTGGTGGTTTCTCCTCCGGCTGCATTCATTCTGAAAGGTAGGGAGACAAAGGCGTCAACAGTGACCTCAATCGGAAGTTCAGCCGGGACATACCCCTGCTGAGTAGCGATTACCGTGTTAGATCTGGTATCTGCCGGATTCAGTAATGCAGAAGTAATTGCGAAATCCATCGCCCCAGGAACAGTTGCCCCCGGAAGTGTCAGCCATTCATTGCTACCTGCTGCATTATCATCAAGCGTGTTTATGTTATCATCGATTACCAGTCCGATTGACTCAGCCGCTGCTCCGGAGAGTGTAGCAGTTAGAATGGTAGCTGCTCCGGCGGTCAGACTTGTATTCAATGAGGCCGGATCAAAACTCAGAATTCCGGAAACGGGTGTTCCGGTACTCTCGGTGATATCTATATAATTGATCTTGGAGTTATATCCTCCGTGTCCGGTCATTGTCAGTACACCATCGGTAACTTCGACAATGATGGTTCCAGCTCTTGTTTCTTCTATAGCCGGTGCGAAGGCCGGAACGACCGTGTAACCTTCAACAGTTGCGCTGTGACGGCTATCGATGCTTGTCGACTTATCACCGAGGCTCAAGGTTACTTCATAGATACCATTCGGGATCTCTATTTCCCAATAATGTTCTGAACCTCTTGGCTGTCCGTCCCATTGAAGAGTCCCATCTGTATTAAGAACATTATCTCCCTGAAAATGGATGAGTGAGCCTGTAAGTTTTTCCTGAATTGTTGCAGTTGCATAGTTACCGATTCGTATTCTACCGGCACCGGTGCTATTATTGGCAGCCTCTTCCGAGATATCCTCCGGTAGCTGAGAGGCTGAATTCTTCCAACCATAATTATAATCAGTCCCATTAATGTTCAGTGCACTAAACCCGAATTCTTTTCCATAATCCTTGAGGTAACCGGCAGGTGCATCATCTGAATTATTCTGGAAATTGATATGTGCCGCGAAAGGTTGCGTTTCAGCGATCACACTCACTTGATAATCAGTTGTCGTTGTACCATCTTCAGCTGTAACGGTATAGGTTACAGGACTTGTAAAATCTGTAGACACTCCGGAAGCCGGATCAACGGTTGCAAAAGGAGATACGGTGATATCCGGTGACAGTGCTGTAATATCGGTTCCAAAGGGAACATAGGTTTCAACGGTAGTACCGTTTATAATACCGGAAACTCCGAGATCAGGAATCCCGAAGCTTAACATTTCACTGGCATCATTAGGCATTTCACTGACGTCAAAGGAATCATAGGAAATGACCATACTACTGGCATCACCTCCTGTGTCGGTTCGTAAAGTGGTCATGATTCCTGCGAACGAAAGTGGATCGGTTCCGGAATCCTGATCATGATCAATCCCTTCCAAAAACGAATCAGGTATCGGCAGCGAGGCATTTCCAACCAGCACTTCCGATCCCGAATCCAGTATATAGTATCCGCGTACGGTATTGTCGAGGGGGGAAACTTCCAATCTAAGTTGTATATCCGTAATTCCTGCGATATTGAAATTAGCGGTATTCAATTCATCAAGTAACAATGCTCCGGTGGGATTGGCCGGATTCGTCTGCTCGACAAAAAGTTGAATTTTTTGCTGCGTTGCCGTGGCTTTGATCACTGAAAGTTTCACATAATTATCTTCATTCAATCCGAACCATATACCTGCTTGCTGAGATCTATTATCAGAGGTTTGTGAAAAATCAGGTTGCTGTAATGAAGCTTCCACATTCAAAACACGAACAGAGGTGGTAAAACCAACCCCAAGTGCATTCATCTGTGAATTTGTATTAGCACTGCCTGAAGGTTTGTTATAATTGATACCTCTGGTAGCATCGACCATCAGATAACCCGAAGACAGACTTAACCGATCGGCGATGAGCCCCGGTGTATCTGCATCCGCCTCCAGTACATCAGCACTCAAGGGAGTTGATGGCGGGTCGACCATGGTGAATCCGGTATTTAAAATACCTCCCTGTGCCCCATCAAAATTAAGGTTCACCGGTAATGACTGTGCAATTTCACTACAGTCTAATGGACTCAGTAAATAACAGGGGGCGATATAGAATGAACTATTGCCAATTCCCGGGTTATCGGTAAAACCTCCATTGAGATCGTTATTCTCATTGGTTTCTGCTTTGAGAATCAAAACAGCAAAGATCATTGTTAAGGCCATGAAAAGCCCTGCACGAGTAGCCAAAGCCCTCGTGAAATTACGGTAGTAGTAGTATCCCATGTTTAGAACTATTAAATTAATCTTTGCTATCAATCAATCTAATAGGATACCATTGTAATAAGTGAAAGTAATTGGAAAACAAGATTTTGAGGACAAACCTTGACATGAAGATAAAAAAAGGTTTATTCGAATATCAGATTTCATAGTTTATTCGATGAAAGGAATTTTTTTATAGATATACGAAATACCTTATAGTATTTTTTAATGTTTACCCCACATTGTTAGAATATATTCTATTTTTTATATGATTATATGCATATTTTTTAATCTTTTATGAAGATCTGATTGATTTATTATACTCTCTTCCTTCATCTAACGCTTGCCTATATATTGAAAGAAAAATAACACATTTCAAGATTAAAGGTTCATTTTAATGGACTACTGACCTAAAACTATCAGATTCTACTATGCATGCATTACAGTGCATAGTGGAAATGACATTTATCATTTGTAATACCACAAATACTCGCTAATTATGCAACATGGTCAGTTTTATAAAAAGAAATTGTTTTGAAAAGCAAATGTGAAACCTGTAAAATACGGGAATTGAATCAGTTAAAAGTATTATGCTTGCATGACCTGATGAAATTCACCAGTGAAAAGGATTATAACTCCTATCGTAAAGGTGAAGTCATCTTTAATGAAGGCGATCGACTTAGTGGTGTATTTTGTGTACACTCCGGGGTAATTAAATTAAGTAAACTCTCATCCAATGGTAAGACCCAGATCGTAAAACTGGTAAAACCCGGAGACCTTCTTGGTCAGCGTTCCGTAATCAGTGGTGAAAATGTCAATCTTACGGCCAAAGCATTAACCTCAGTCGAAGGCTGTTTTTTCCCAAGAGAATTGATCATGAAGACCATACATGAAAACAGTGACTTTGCTTTTGAAACCCTGAAATGTATCGCCTTTGATCTTAAAGAAGCCGACGATGAGATCGTGAAGATCTCACATAAAACCGTGAAGCAGCGTTTAGTTGAAATATTCCTGTATATACGGGATAAGTTTGGAATGGATCAGGCCGGATACCTGGACCTTGTACTTTCCCGAAAAGACTACGCAAATATGGTAGGATCCTCCGTAGAATCTACCATAAGGACCCTAAGCGAACTCAAGGATGAGGGCATTATCAAAACTTCAGGCAAACGGATAGGCATTCAAAATGTTGGGAAGGCACGAAATATACTTAATGGGTACTAACCCAGTGACGATCCCGCCTTCGGCCTTCGGCGAAGGGGGAGTGACGATCTCCTCCCTAATTCAGTCAAGCCTGACTTAGTATTCGTCGAGTGTCGCCGCGATCATAGTGCTGGCGCACGATGATGCTTGAGTGTCGTTTTTTGTTTTGTAAATTTATTATGGTTAGCGCATGCTGACGAAAACTTATTATAAAGGGCGATCCATGGGTCGCCCTTTATAATATCGTTATGATTCTTTCAAAATGTTGCCTTTGGCAACATAATAGACACACAAAGTTGCTTAAACTTATAGACGCAGGCTAAAAATACCATGAGCCTGCGAAGTTAACTTTATCACTGGTCACTCTAGCATTTGTGGCTAAAGGCCACAAATAGCGGCGACACTCGACGCCGCCGAAGGCAGGATCTTCACTGGGTTGGAATAAAGTCTATATAAAAAACCTAAACAAAAAAAAGACTGCCTTAAAAAGACAGTCTTTAACGCATACAAAAACTCAAAAATCACGATTTAAGCAAACGGTCAAATTCTTCTTTAAGTTTAGGGTTCGATGGCCGCATAGCATCAATCGAAATGATCTTTCCTTCTTTATCAAAAAGCAGGAATCTCGGGATGGCATTAATACCATAATTTTTCGTAATTCCCGAATTAAAAGCTTTGTCAGCCATTAATTGAACTCCTTTCAAAGACTCGCTTTTCACAAACTCCTTCCATTTATTACGGTCTTTCTCCGCATCTACAGACACGCTCATAAATACGATATCCTTACCTTTGTATTGTTCCTCGAGTTCCTTGAGGTATGGAATCTCTTTTTTGCAGGGACCACACCAGGTTGCCCATACATCTATATAAACATATTTTCCGCGAAAATCTTTAAAGGAAACCGGTTTGTCATTGGTATCAGTATAAGTGAATTCAAATCCAGGTTGCCCCTCGTTCTTATGCAGTTCCTTCTCCCTTTCCACAAGAAAGGCCTTACTCTCTTCAGAGATGAGATATTGGTATAATGGCGTTACGATATCGGTGTACTCCTGAGCGTTTATCTTATAGCGTTTCAAGCAATCGATAATATATGCTTCCTTGAGTTTCGGAACAGATATTTCCTGAACCGGCCCATAGATTCTGTCTTTAAGACCACCTTTGAAACCTCCTTGCATTTGCTTAAAGAAAAAGTAGGTTTCCATCCAATTGAAACCATTAGCCAGTCGGAAGATTTCAGGGTCATTAAATTTTATCCCGTCAACAACAAGGCTGTTATAAATTTCTGGAAAATCTTCCTTGGTAGGATGTGCAGTTCGCGGATACCGTACAAAACCGAACAATTCATTTTCAAAGTCACTTTGAATCGCCAATTTGAGAAGTTGATTGAATTCCGCATCCGGAGTACTGATACTATTCTTCAATGCTTCAACCTTAGTTACTCCCTCCTTCTCCAGGTAAGGAAAGAAATCCTTGAAGGTAACAATTCCCCCGAGTTTGTTGTATTCAGCAAATTCTTTAAAGAGGTCATTCGCTTTGAGCACAAGATCATTATGACCTATATTATCCCCGGAAAGAGATACAGAATCTCCTTTAATATTCAGATCGATATCAAAACCATTTTTCAGGTATAAGCGAAGTGACGGACTTTTAGAATTTCCGATCTTCGAATTATAATCGATATAATAGAATCCCGTTTCCGGTGCCGGAAGACTGAAACTAAAATCTCCATCCTTATTTATAAGGGTAGTAGAATGTACAACCAATCGGCCTTCTTTTGCATAGTTCAGGGAAATCTCCCTGTTCGCAGGTAATTCTGTAAAATGACCGTTCACCACCACTGAATTTGGGTGATCGTTCTGACAGGCTGACAAACCTAACATGAGGCTCAATCCAGCCAGAATTTTTAAAAATCGCTTTTTCATATAAATTAATTTACTGGTTTAAAGGGTAATTCGCATAGACCTTTCGCCATCGTTCAGGTATATTTCATAAGGACTATTTTCTTTATTACGCAGGTCATACATGGTATCGGGATTCTTTAATTCTTCAGCTTCAATACCATTGATCATGGTTATGAGGGTTCCCGGAACAATACCATTCTTTGCAGCTTCCGAACCTATAACAACCTCTCGTACCACTAGTGCCCCGGTTCGTTCAAAACCAATCTGCAAACCCGATATAGTTAAATCTGTCGGCAGACCAAACATCTCATTGGGTTCCAGATAGATTACCTTGTGTAAAAGATCAACAGTAAAATTGAACTTTTTGATGAGGTCTATACCCACAGAACCTGCTTTAAAGGCCCACTCCGTATTATCTTCCTGATACTCTTGTAAGGCTCCCTGAACATGATCAAAAGTGAAGTCCCCCATACCCACGGATGCTATATCACCCATGGCAATTCGGGTTGGATGTCCAAAACTGTAGTTCATAGAATAATAGTCAGGAGTAAATTCCATGTTCAACTTATTCTCATGAACAAACGGCCCAAAGCAAATGATCTGATACCCGGCTCCGGTATCGAAAACGAAACCGCCTTCAACCGACTTTTTTCCATCGATGCTTAGCTTAGCATCAAAAACGGGAACCATGTGGGTGTAATCTACCGACAAAGCTTTTCCTTTACCTTCAAATTGTCCGAAACTAAAAAGCTCGATAACGCCATTATCGAAATCGACCCGTGTTATATAATTTGAGAGAAAGTTACCCCCAAAAAGTCCGTCAAAGCCACCTCTGATTTCAGGAAAGACTACCAGGTTCTGTCGCGGGATTTCCAGAGAATCCAGACGAATGGTATTTCCCGAAGAAAATTTTACCTTCGAAGAACTCCCAACAAAAGAGGACTGGTGGTCTCTTATGTTTTTGATATTCGCACGGGACGCAGCTGCTTCCGAAAGTGCCATTCCATCGGCTCCTGTATCGAATAACATTTTAAAGGGCTCCGCAGTATCATTTAGCTTAATTTCCAAAGCTATTGAGCCATCAATCATCTCAAAGGGAATGGTTGCCACCTTTTTCGAAGGTCGGTTTCTAAAGGCTCTGTAGAGTTGGTCTAACAGATCCACATACAATATTTTTCCTTGTTGATCGAACTGAACCCCGGTTAGAAATGGTTTCTGACCTTTAAAATAACAGGTTGCATTAATCTTTTCACCAAGTTCATTTTGATTTCTGTTCTTCTCCACAAGAGAATCCAATTGATGATACTGTTTCAGGATACTCTTAAACATAGACTCGGTTGATTTTCCGGTATAAACACTAATGGTAAAATCATCCGCCAGCAAAGGTTTGACGGTCTCATAATCACGAAACCTGAAAGCAGATTCAAAAGCCGTTAACGCATTCTTATTTTTTGGCGCAGAACAGGAAAGTTGTACGGCCAAAACCATAATCATTATCAATCTCTTTATCATTGCATTAAATCTTCATTTGCTAGATTTGTCGATTTTATAAAAAGCCTGCCGGAGTCCGCGGAACGTCCTCCGGAAAGGCTTACTAACTAACAAAATCGCTAAATCAAATAATTAGAATGTTATAAATTCAGTTGTTCAAATTTTTCTTTTAAGTCTTCTTCCGACGGACGGTAGGCATCATACATAATTAGTTTTCCTGCTTTATCAATCAGAATGAATCGAGGGATTCCCGTGATCTTATAGAAGTCAAAGAAATCCTGGTTCTTTGTATACCATTCTCCTCCGGCATATAATTGCATCCACGGATGTGGATCTGCTGCGATAAAATCTTCCCATTTATCTTTATCCTTATCGATAGAAACACTGATAAAGATCAGATCATCACTATGGAATTCCTCATATACTGTTTCCAGAAATGGAATCTGGTATTTACAGGGAATACACCAGGTAGCCCATACATCGATATAAATGTTCTTCCCTCTAAGATCTTCCAGCGTAACTATATTCCCATCAGTGTCCTGAAATTCAAAATTAGGAGCTGGTGTACCCGGTTGATATGGGGTAATATTCTCAGCTATATATTCTTCTACCTTCTTAATTTGATCCTCAGTCTTCAGCAACGGACCATATAGTTTTTGCTTTTTCAGAAAGATCTCACCGAAAAGTTTCCGGTTCACCAATTCTTCCAGCGCCAGCTCTGCAGCTAATTCTTCACTGCCCAGGTTCTTTAATTCTTTCAGAAAAATTTCTGTATAATCATGGTTTGAGGGATGATTGCTGTAATCGTACGTATAATTCAACGCAAATCTCAGATAAGATTTAGCCAGTACCAATCCCATAGGATACCGCTGTAATGCTTTGTTTACATATTTATGATCCTCATAAAGATTTCTGTAAAATACCGGTAAATCCTCCTTAGCAGGAAATCTCATAATCGGATTCGTAAGAACACGCAGATAGAGGTTCTCCTGATCGAGTGTACTTAGGTTTTTAAAGAAATTCCGATAGGTCTCGTTATTCGGTATGTTTTGCAGAAATTTCGTTAAGCCTACTGGAAAATTTACCAGTTTTTTATATTCAGTGTTAAGGTTATCTGTATATCTTCCTATACTTTTATTGTATTCGTTCAGGAAACCTTTCCAATCATGAAAATGTTGCATAGATGCAATATTATCCGATTGAATAATCTTATAATCAGTATCTTCAAAATCAAGAATAACTTCATCACCGGGAACCAGGTAACACTGATTCTCAGGATATTTTTTTCCTATGGCAAAAATCGAAGGTTCATTAACTGCTATGGTTACCGTAAAACCGGATTCATCGATCAATAGGGTATCCTGTACAGCGAAGTGCCCTGTCTCAACCCCAAAAAGATAAAGCGTATCGGAAGCTTTAAACCTTTCTCCACTAAATGTTCCTGAAAATTTTACGGTTTTTGATTCGTTGCATGCCGTGAATAAGAGTACGATACTAAAAAGACAAGCTAATTTTTTCATATTCATAGTTTTAATTCATCACCAAAGGTGCTATCTGTTTTACCAGAACTCCTTTATAATTCGGATCCTTTTGACTAATTGCATTCTTTAAAGCAAGAATCTCTTCTTTAGAGAGTCCGTAAGCAGAAACAGTATCATCGGTTTTTTCGATATAAGCAGCTGCAGCAGCATAATCTTTAAGGAAATAGGAAACCAATGCCAATTCATACATATCAGGAGTTTTCAATGAACTTTCATCTAAACTTCTGTATGCGTTCCGAATTTTATTCAGGATTTCCTGGTCCTCTTTATAGTTCAGAATCAATTGAGAAAATGCATTAGCTTTTTCCTCTTTAAAATAGGCTTCCTCCTGTATTTTTTCAAGGTACCAATCTGTATTACCCGAGGTGTTGTAAAAGGGTGTCAAAAAAATTTTGATACCAAAGCGCAACCAGTCACCATCTTCAAATAATGGCCGTATTTCTTGAAGTGTCTTATTATATCCACTCACATTGTTTACTACTCCAGAGTTATTAGCGCGGTTGCTCATCATCCCGATCAATTCGGAGGCGACCCGATTTCGGCCATAGCTTTCTGCCAGTGTAACGGCGTTATCTATATAGGTGTCTGCATATTTACCATCATGAATCATTACGGAAGCGATCACAAAGGCTTTGTCATCTTTCAGCAAGTCTTTATCTGCCAGATATGCTGCGAGTCCTTCTGCATTAGCATTACCTTTTCTATCCATAAAGTCGACATAGAACTGAGGATAATCATTTTCAAATGCTGCAGAATACCTAAGGAATTTTTTGTTTCTGAAATTATCCAGAGAAGTTGATAAGATCTCAAGTAATGGATCCACCCCTGAAAATCCGGCCTCAATGGTTAAAATTTCTTTATCCGGTGAGAATATTAAAAAGGTAGGAAAACCGGTGATCCCGTATTTTTTCATGAGCTCGATTCCGAAATCGTCTTTGAAAACATCGATCTTCCACGGGATATAATTTTCATTGAGCATCCGGGAAACCTTTGCATTTGGGAATACTTCCTTATCCATTTTCGCACAGGGCATACAGCCGGTAAAATAGAGGTCTGCGAAGATCGGTTTATTTTCCTTTTTTGCCTTTGCTATAGCTTCATCCCAACTTCCTTCCAGGAAAGTAGTCTGAGAGAAACCCATCATAGAACACAGAGTTAAGAATATCGTAAATTGTAGTTTAAATAGTTTCATCATTGCTGAATATTAGATAATAGGTATCTGCCTCAGGTCATCCGGAGTTTTTAAATCAAAATATATACTGTGGTGTTAATTGAAGGCGGAGTTTTATCACCCGCCTTCAATTCAGGTAAAATTAACGTTGCCTGTAGGAAGCACTAACCACTTTTCCAAAGCCTTCCCACTTATAAAGATTGATAAGATCACCATTCACAGGAGGTACGTCATAGATCTCAAAGGTACCCTCGCCAGAACCTTCATCATAGGCTCCGATGATCAGGTCTCTATTAAAATCAGTCACATATCCGGTAGTCTTTCTAAACTTTAGCAACGAGATGCTTTCTTCTCCCCGATCCATCATCAATTTTGATTGCTGGATCCCGAAATCATATTCGTATAGTTTTCCACCGATATTATAGAATACATATCCAAATTCCGGACTTACAGCGAAATGTTCCGCCTGATCCATCTGTAAAGCTACTTCTTCTGGTATCTCGGCGTAATAGACCTGATTAACAGAATTCACCCCGGAGGACATCCGTGCCAGATAAAATTTATTATCCGCAGGATCTTTTAAGATCGCGAAGACCTCTCCTCCGTTATAACCGGATCGCTGCATATAAATAAGATCCTTACCTGTATTATAATCAAATAATGTTCCGGCTGGCATCGTTTTGCTGGTAGTACCTGACCATGGGACCTGCACGAAACGCTTATTGTCGGTATCATAGAGCAGTGTCACACCTGATACATTATACCCTGTTCCGATAAAAGGAGCGACTTTAAAAGTTTCGGTTCCTATTGAATTGACCGGTATTCCGTATCGATACTGATAGATACCCAGATATTTATAGACATCACCATCTTTATACATATAACTTTCCCTGGAGGCAATAGGAGCAATGAAATCAGCCCCAAAATCAGTCGGCACATTGGCCAGCATTTCAAAAGAAAGCGCATATTCCACGGACCAGTCAAAGGTATCAGGCTGTAACTTCGTGGTACCATTACCTTCGGTGGTCACATAAACCCCGTACATCGACAGATCATAAGGGTAACAAAGTACATCCACAGGTCTACCACTAAGTTGTAATGATGAACCTGCATAGTTCAAGACATCATGTATCGGCAAAAATTCTTCATTAATTTGTGATACCATATCCAGCCTTGCGGTACCTGCAACATCATTTAACACCATCCAACCTTCGTAAATCGTGCTGACGATCTCCAGACGGCATTGTTGATTCCAGGTTACTCCGGTTTCATTATCCTTTACCCATAAATAAAAGGGATACATACCTGGCGCAATGGTCAAAGATTCCAGATCTAATACTTTTTGGGTGCCAAGCGTTACACGTTCCTCCACCCCAATTCTGGAAGCGTCGATAAGGACCCATTCATAAGAATACCGTGCTTCGTCATTACCACCATCCTTAGAATATTCCAGTTCCGGATCGAGTTTAAAAGGTTCTCCAAAAAATGCAGTGATTGTATCTTTTACATTCAACACTTTCACCTCATTAATCTCCTGGTAATCATAATTTCCGAGATCTTCGGCACAAGATCCCAGCATTGCGACCACCAATAGGATCAGCAATGCTTTAATCGATATATATTTAGACATAAAGTTCTTTTTTAGTTGATTATTGTACATAGATACCCATGATCATCTCGGTGCCATCATCTTCAAAGATCGTCTCCCCGGCAGCCTTCTTTTCGTTCAAATAGCGTTGCATGAATTGACCATGATACTGACATTCTGAAATACTGATCTGATTCATATAATAATTAAAGGGGATGCCCAGTAATTCAGCCATCAGGTTCATTTTCTTCACGGTAAAATCCCCGAGGTAGGGTGAGAACCAATAAGACGGTACTGCGAACATGTCGTTCACAGTAAGCTGAAACATGGTGAGGGTTTTACCTTCCAATGTATTCTCATCTTCAATTTCAAACTTCATCTGGGTTGCGAAATTCTCATTTTCCAGTAATTCCAAAAAAATAGAGAATTCCTGTTCCTTCATATCCTCCGTACGATTCAACGTTACATAAAGTGTGTCTACGGCTAAATTCGCACGAAAGATAAATTTTTCAGGTAATTCGAAATGAACACCTTCAACCGCATTCGATTCCGAACGCACTTGTACCGAATATTCTCTATCTTCTTCCGAAAGATACCCCTGTACACTTACGGGTATTCCAAACTTTGCCTGAGAGACGGTACCTTCTACCAGGGCAAAAGAATAACTCAGGCTATCGGATGCAAACCAGGTTCCTCCCACAAAAGCTCCGATACCCGGCCAGGTGAAATATATATTATCTTTCGCATGATAGTTATCGATCTCGTCTACAGAACAACTCAAGGTCATTCCGGCAATGATCAGGGCGATTATATAGTATATTCTTGTGATTTTCATAATACTCAGATTTGATTATTGGAAATTGGTTTCTGAATCCGGTAAGGGTACCACATACTGATCTTCACCCATGGTCTTATACGAATAGCTGGAAGAAGAGGAACCGTTGCGAATTCTTGAAGTATTGGTTCTTTTATAATAAAAGAATAATTGACCTTCTCCATAGAATTCTTTCTGATATTCCTTACTTAATTCTTCCAGAATATCCACTCCTGCTTCCAGGTCTACTAAACCACGGTTATGTCTCACTTCATTTAACAACATTAAACCCTCTGTTTCCGGTGCTGTTTCCGCGGCGATATAATACATCTCTGATTTTTTGATCAGTGGTAACATAAACCTGAAGTCCATTCGGTTATCCGTAACATCGGCATATTTGAAGAAAGTGCGACTAGTGATCTCTCCTGTAGAAGGAATGATCCAGGATGAATTATACCGATAGTCATTTTCATTATTTTCGAAAACCCCACTTAATCTTGTAGGATTAGCGGTAAGTATGCTATTCGCTTTATTTTCACTTCCAAAGAGCTCCATTTGAGACTCATATAACTTTGTGGTATACGGTGCAAACAACAACTCTTTTGAAAATACCCGATCCGGATTACCCCCTGCAGAAATAATATCTGCTGGATCGGTCCATTCAAAGTATTGTCCTCCTTCATTGATCACATCCATTGCCGCGGTATAAGCGGCCGTTGAATTACCCGCATAAAGTTCCATTCTTGCCTCTAAGGCCTTTACCGCAAAATAGTTCATTCGAAAATGACGTCTCGAAGTATAGAAATCAATACTCTCATCATCCTCATCGATGTAGATCTTATGGGTTCTCGCATAATCATTCGCCAGCAGTTCCTGAGACGTAGCCAAGTCTTGTCGCACCAGTTCTAAAACCTCTGAGGCTGGTAAGATCGGAGCGTTTTTAGCTTCTGCCACGGTTACGTATGGTATCGCCATATTCTCCGGATTCACACTGTATACGGGTCCGAAAATCCTAAGCAGATCGAAATGCAACATCGCACGTATGGCATAGGCTTCTCCCAGAATAATATCACTTTTCTCCTCAGTCAGGATCGGATACTTGTCCATATTGGCGATCAGATCATTGACTTTCAGAATAGTTACATAGGCCGAAGACCAGATCGCATCAAAAGAAGCTTCAACATTGGCTTCCCCATAAGAGTAGTTCACATAATTATAGCCCCAATGAGAATTAGAAGAAGCTGTAAAACGTTGGCCTAGCAACTCCAAAGTACTCATGGTAAGTTGCCTTCCGTACAGGTTATTCCCAACCATATCTAGGTAGATCCCATTCAATACGTTCTGAACGCCCAGTTCAGTTTCAAAAACCTGGGTTTCCAGAAATTTGTCTTCCGGTTCCACATCCAGATAATTATCACAGGAGAATGACAACACTCCTGTAAGGGTCAGCAGTATAATATGCCTTATATATTTTTTCATGTGTATATTTTTTATTGCCTTTTAATGATCTAATTAGCTCCTTTAAATTTTCATCAAAAAAACTTCAACATTCGGGAGTACTATTAAGATCCTGATTAAAAGGATGCGTTAATACTAAATGAAACTGATCTTGCAAACGGATACGAAATTCCGCGTTCCACCTCGACTGTAGATATTCTGAAAATATCATTCATATATGCAGTAAAACTCAGACTACTCATTCCCAGATGCTGCAAAAAAGCCTTATTGCTCAGTTGATATCCCAAGTTGAAAGATTCCCCGATCAACACATTTTCATCCTGTACGAATCTCGATGAAGGTGGTGTAGTCTCCGAAATGGAAATAGCCTTGAATTTTGCTATATCTCCCGGTTGTTGCCAACGATCATATAAAGCACGACGATCCTGGTTCAAGAGCGCATCAGCTCTTGAAATATTTTCCACCTTCCCCCAAAGCGCCGTGTTAAAAACCTGTCCACCAAAACGATAGCGTAAACGAGCTCCAAAATTGAAGGATTTAAAATAGAAGTTGGTACTGATCACACCCTCGGCATCCGGGCGTAAATTCCCAACTACCACTTCATCACTAGCATCATAAATGAAGGTGGTCGAACCATCCTTTTTCAGGAACACTTCTCTTCCTGTAGCCGGATCAATACCCATGGATCGTACCGCCCAGATCGCATCCGGATCATTACCATCAATATATCTTCTAAAAGATCCGCTTTCCAATTCTTCTTTATTCAGGTCATCAAGCAGATTATTGAAACCGCTGTATTCCGAATTAACGATTGCGGTGGTCAGTCCAACTCTCCATACCAGACCTTTTTCCATGTTGTTGATGATCGCATATCGCAAGGTTGCCTCAAAACCATTTACCTCAAGTGCTCCCACATTTAAGGGATATGCATTCAACCCGGAAGATGCCGCCAAATTTACCGGTACCACCAGTGGATCAGTTTTCTTACGGTATAATTGAAGATTCGCATCAAAACGATTATCAAACATCGTCGCCAACAAGGCGAAGTTCATATCAAAGGTCTTCTGCCATTCCAGATTCGGATTTGCCAGCGTTGTTAATCCTACACCAGAACCAAAATAGTTGGTCAGGTTATCATAATTGTAAACCGAGATAGAGGCAACACTCCCAAGGTTTTGATTCCCGGTCTCCCCGAAGGTTTGTGTCAAGCGTAAAGAGTTGATCGTCTTTCCTTCGATACCCAGTTCCTTATGGATGTTCCACCCAAAACCAACCGACCAGAAAGGTGAATATTTTTTATTCGAGCCAAAGGCGGTGGATCCGTCCAAACGATAGGTGGCATCCACTAAATATTTATTTTTATATCCGTAATGCCCAAGTGCCGTGATATTGTTTCTGCGGTAAACCCTGGTTGCATAGGATGGTTTCCCATAGATTTCATAGGAATTGGCAAAACTTGGAATTCCATTCACTCCGGCAGGAAAACCGATCGCTTTTGTGGAATAACTCTCATTATTCACCTCACTGATTTCAGATCGTAAACTCCCGGTAATTGTATGGTCTTTTCCAAAAGTATTAAAGTAAGTGAGCATGGCATTGGCCGTATAGCTAAACAACTCTTGCTGCCGATTTGTATAAGAGCCCTTTTCCTCAATTACCGTATTGTCAAAGGAGGCTGCTAAGGGAGAAATATAAGTTTCAGTCGTTGTAGATTGTTTTCTTAACTGAATATTCGTATTAAAACGAAACGATGGCGAAATATCCCAGATCGCTCCAAAATTATTGGTAAGTTCGAACAGATCAGTACCATCATAGTTATTCAAGGTAGTCTGATACAAGGGATTTGTGATATCATAGCTAAAATAACCATAGGCGACCATTTCCTCCAGATACTTATCGATCCCTCCTAATTCATTATACTTTCGGTAATACGGGTTTGCATAGGCGTAATCCGAAAAATCACCGTAAGGAGATTCTTTTGATTTGGATCCGTTGATACGTAAGGTATTGGTAAATTTCACCTTTCCTGCCAGATAATTAAGTCCGAGCATTGCACCCCAGTTATCACGTCCGGAACCTTTCATCACTCCTTCCACGTTCTTATAGTTGATCGAAGAATTAAAGATCAGTTTTTCGGTACCTCCACTTATATTGACGGTATGGCCCTGTGTAAAAGCGGTTCGTACCGGTTCATTCAACCAATAGGTATTTACCCCACGTTTAATTTCAGCGAGTTTTGAATTATAAACACTATCCATTTCCATTTGCCAGGCTTGAGTAGCATCATAGGTATAGACTCCAGACAAACGTTCGAATTCTAACTTTTCTTCCGCATTCATCAGGTTATAGTCGCTGAGATCAGGAAACTCCACATTGAAATTCCCGGCATAGGCTACGATCACTCTTCCTCCCTTGGGCTTCTTGGTTTCGACAACCACCACCCCATTCGCTGCTCTGGAACCATACATGGCAGTAGAAGCCGCATCTTTCATAATGGTGATAGACTCCACAAGATTAATATCCAGATCTGTGATGGTTCTCAGATCGGTTTCAAAACCATTTAAGATGAATAACGGACTGTTCGGATCGGTTCCGAACTCATCACGAAGCGCTTCTGAAGACACACTAGTCTTTCCACGGATTTCAATGGTAGGCAGTACGTTCGGGTTCGACCCTTGTATATTATTTTCCAGAATAACGAAGGACGGATCCAGGGCACGAATACTTTCGATCACGTTCTGGTTTCCTACTTCTAATAACTGATCGCTTTTAATGGTTGTGGTCGACCCGGTGTAAGTCTCCTTATTTCTGTCAACGATACCGGTAACTACTACTTCAGAAAGTTGTGATACATCCGGCACCAGGCTGATATTGATCTCCTTCTGCCCTTTTACTGTGATCTTTTGGGTAATATATCCCAAATAACTAAAGGTCAGTTCTGCATCCTCGAGTACATCGATCTCGTAATTTCCATCGAAATCGGTGGAAACTCCTTCACGTTCCTTTTCATTTAAAACGGTAACTCCCGGAAGCCCTAATCCATTTTCATCGACTACCCGACCCTTGACGATAATACGCTCCTGATCGAGTTCCCACATCGGAATGATCAGTATGAGTCCGTCACCTTCTTTTTCCACATAATAGTCGGATCCGACGAGACGTTCGATGATACTGCTCACTTCCATATCTCTGAAATTGACACGAACTATTTTGGTAACATCAAGTACTTCATCGCTATAAAAGAAATCGACATCCGCTTCCGCACTGATCTTTTTCAAAGCCTCAGACAGGGTGACTTTACCCAGATTTACAGAGATCTTCTGTGAAAATGCAAAGGCAGAAACATTAAATAGTATTAGTAATAAAAATTGGGACCTCTTCATTATGCGCAGCAATAGTTCCTTATGACGCGTAAGTAATCCACATGTTTTTGTGGATGTAATTTTTTCCATACATTTACATGTTTAGTTAGTTAATTTTATCGGTTTGTAAATTCAATTGACGGCTAAAATATACACGGGGAATGCGGCAACATTTCCCGTTTTTTTATAGCCTTAGTTTTCAGAAATTAATACTTCATAGGCTTGGTTTGATTTATAATAGTTGATTTGATAGTTGATCTTTGATGCTTTGGCGATCATCCCCAGTAAACGTTCCAGTGGATAATCTTTTCGGACCACTCCGGTAAACAATCGCTCCTTTAGTTCCGGATCGGTGAATGAAAACTTAAAATCATACCACCTTCCAGCTTTGGTCAGAATATTTTCAAGATTCTCTTTTTCAAAATAGAACTTCCCATCCTTCCATGCGGTATAACGCTCCGTATCTACATCGCTCACCTGCATAGTCCTACCATTACGCATTTGTACTGCTCTTTCCCCAGGATTCATATATACGGTTTGCGACTCAGGTTGCCCTTCCGAATTTAATTTTACCTTCCCTTCCACCAGCGTGGTGGCGAAGAAATTATCATCGGAATAATTACTGACGTTAAATTCAGTACCCAGAACTGTAATATCTTTCACAGAAGTTTTAACCACAAAAGGTTTAGCCGCATCCTTTTTGATATCGAAATAAGCTTCACCCTTTAATTCAACGATGCGTCGGCTACCGGAAAAGGTTTCCGGAAATTTAAGAGAGGAGGAAGAGTTAAGCCAAACCAGCGAACCATCCGGTAGTTCCAGTTTGTAGATTCCACCTTTCGGTACATAAAGTGTATGGTAAAGGGGAACCAGGGGGGATTCATCCGGTTCTTCGTTATTTTTATACACGAGCATATTATCGGTATTCTGTACCTGTACGACCTTATTGTTCAAAATGAACTGATCACGGTTCTTCTCCAGATTCACTTCGGTACCATCAGAAAGTACCAGGGTAGCTTTTTCAAAACCCGGCTGTAAGGTATTCACAACTTCAACATCGCGATCGATAATGGCATGATTATTTCCTTCATTAAAGAAAGTCAGATAGGCAGTAGCAAGTACGGCAATCAAAATAGCGGCATATTTTAACAGTGAGGTAATCGAGCGATGATTCTTCACTTCAACCAAATCTTCCTGATGGTTGAGCTTTTTGAGGAATCTTTCGTAAGCATCATCTACATTAAGTTCGGCATAGATCCTTCTTTTTTCAGCAAAGATCTTTTCACTTAGTATTCTATCATAAAGTTGCCGGTTCTCATCATTTTTCAACCATGTATTCAGTGCTGCCTCTTCAGAAGCGCTTAAAGAATCAGTTACGGATCGATAGATCAGATCGGCGATGTAATAGTTCTGTTCGTAATCAGACATAAGTATGTATTCAGGACTTGTATTCGTCTCTTATTCTTAAAGAGTATATTTTATCTGAAAAGGGTGGAAAAGAATGTGAAAAAAATATCATTTTTTCGAAAAGTCTCAGAATTCCCCAAGGAAAAAGAGTAAAAGCGGCGAATCCTTTAATTTGACTTTAAGGATCTCTATAGCACGTGTTCTTTGGGATTTAACCGTATTTACCGAAATATCCAGATCTTCGGCAATATCTTTATATGAAATCCCATGAAGACATGATTTGATAAAGACTTCCCTGCATTTCACAGGTAGTTCATCAATGGCTTTCATGAGTTTTGCATGAACTTCTTCTTCAATAATATCGGGAGTTGGTTCCTGATCTTCTATTTCCAGACCAGAGGTATCGAGAAGGTGTAACGGACGGTTCTTTCTCAGGTATAACAATGCATGATTGCGCACCACGATATAGAGATAGGATTTGACATCTCTGATCTCCGATATCCTGTCGCGTTGGCCCCATAACGCTAACATAGCATCTCCTACGATCTCTTCCGCGACAAATTCATCCTTCACATACTTCAGGCAATTGGAATACAGTCTGGGATAAAGGTCATAAAAGAGTTCTCTAAAAGTTCCGGGGGTAAGATTTTTATGTTCAGAAACTGAATTAATCTTTAAATAACCTTTTAATAACTCTAATTTTCAAGCCCTAAATATAGGTTAATATTTTAAACCCGATTCACAGCATTTCTGAATATCTAATTGAATTACTGAATTATTAAAACGGAATAGAATAAATTCTTTCCTTTTAACCGGAAAATAGATAATTCTTAAAATAATTCAAAAATCACCCTCCCACAGTCCGGTCAAATATCTGAATATACAGACCGGACATGGTCAGGATTTTCAAGGGTCACTACTAAGTTTCGGTTATTCCGTCATAAATCAAATGGGCACTTCTGCATATTTTAAGAGATCCAACATGGTTTTTACAGGTGTCGTTGCTCCTGGTAAAGTGATACCATCGGTACTCACCGCCTCATGGTGCATATTATTCATGTAACTGTTAAAATCACCTTTCACAAGCCCCACGAGCGTTTCGGATACTAACATACTACCTACATAGCCGAGTGAATCCCCTCCGCTTTGAACTTTTCCTTCCTGTAGTATATAATACCATAAAGGAGTACGAGCACTAAACCCTGAATCATACATAACACATTTCTGCTCGTCATTTAATCCGTCGACAAGTTCCTCATGACGCATCGGATCAATACGCATAGCCTTTGCAATAGCCTGCCCTGTAGGCATTCCAAGCAAATATCCGCGGAGTAAATTTCGCTGGGCCAGATTTGCCAATGGAGAAGGTGGCGCCGGCTCACCGACCGGACTCAGGTCGAAAAGCCCTTTAGCAATAAACGGATCGATCTTTCTCGATACATTTACCGGTAAAACAGGTGTATCGGTAACAAAATTAGACCAATGAATTACATTTTCCGGTTTTAAACTGGCATTTGCAGGATTGATCAGATCACCCATTGAGGGACCCAGCAATTTCATAATGGTTTTGACATTTCCTGTATTGAGGGTATAAAATGGTCTGATCATCGCATGTCCAAACCTGAAGGCTGCTACAGAAAACTCTAAAGGCATAAAGGGAATACTGGTATTATAGAAAAACGGACCATTACAAATCACATCTGCCACTACCCCCTTATTGCAGACATTTTTCAGATAATCATTGATCACGATATACTGGTATGCCCAACGTGTCAGTTTACGGGCCTCACAGTAGGCTTCTTCATTGGTATGGGTAGGCTCCAGAATATCACTTATCTTATTAAAAGTTTTGATAAATGCTGCATGCATTTGACTAACCACAAGATTTTCATCATTACGAGCATCCGCAATACGCGCACGATACACCACTTTAGGATTTTCAGTCGTACCTGCCTGAGCTTCATCTCTCCTAAGATCTATATACCCGGGTGATTCATTGAGGTATAATTTCAAACTTGTATTATTATAGATCCGATCTGCTTCAGCAGTATAGGAGGGTAAGAAACTCGGACCCTCCCCAAAAACACTATCCAGATCCAGTTGAGGCCTACGACCATTTCGCAAGTTCTCGACAACTTCAGCCGCCTTTCTGGGTTTAATGCCTTCAACCGGTTCCAAGGAGTTAAAATCAGAATTTCTGTCTGTACGAGCAGTGATATCATGGTCTATGAACTGTCCCAGGTAGGTATAAATAGATGGAATCTTCGAATTTTGATCCGTCAATTCATCGGCCTCCGTACCCATATCGGCCATCACTTTACCCAATTCCTGAAGATAATGCAAGGTCTGCGGACCTCGCGGGAGCAAATAATGATTACATCCGCAAAGATATTCGAACATATAGCCAAACGGAGTGTCGTAGAGAATTTCATTGTCGTTTCTCTCTCCAACAAAATGTGAAAGATTTGAAATCATAACATATCGAATTAATTGGTTAATAAATCAATCGTTTTGAGTTCGGAGGAATCTTTCGTAGATCTTTGAGGAATAAAACGCAGATACGGGAGAAATAAAAAAGGAGTTCGTTCTGAATTTAGTACAACAGAACCAACTCCTTTAAATTTAAGACTTTGAATTAGAATATGAAAATATTTCAGCTATTAAAGGGAAAAAACCTTTCCTTAATTTTCATGCAGCCAGGATTTTAAAATCTTTTTCTGCAATACCGAAGGATTTTCCACTTTCACGAGTCTATACGTTTCTATATCATTATCCATGCCTCTTTCCAATCGCAATCCGGCATATCCTAAATAGGTATCATAATCCAGCTCCGTTGTAGAAAAGACATATTCAAAAATGCCATTCAAAGATTTACCCGCAATTTGCTCACAGGTCTGCTGCAATTCTGCATCTGTAAACCCTCTTCCTTCTGCCTTATAATATCGGTTATAGAGTAGTCGCATCACATCATCCAAAGACCTTTCATTTTGCGTAGCATTCCTGATCGCGAAATCCAGTAGCAAGCCTACCACCGGTCCTTTGTTATAATAACTGATGGTTTTTCCTTTCTCTACGTTCATCGTGCCAAAAGGACCGTCACTCCAGGTATTATAACTTGACTGTGCCAAGGTTTGCCATTTCCTGCCCTGATTGTTCTGCAAGGTATTGATGTGATGATTGAAGTCGTCAAAAAAAACGTCTTCGGTAATGGCTCCGGACATCTTTGCGATGATATATTCATAGTACACCGTGAGTCCTTCGATTACCCATAATTGATTGGTTCGATTCTCCTGACTATAATCAAAAGGACCTAATTCATAAGGTCGTATTCTTTTTGCATTAAAATGATGGAAGTATTCATGCCCGAGAAAATTCAACATTCGGTTCATACCTTCTGCGGTTTGAAGCTGACTACCGTCAAAACTAACGGTAGTATTGTTTAGATGTTCGATTCCTCCTCTACCCGGACCTATCGCGATGAAGGTATATTCTTCATAGGGAATGTCACCCATGATCGATACTGCTGCTTCCACTACTCCTTTTAATTTTTTCAAAAAGGGTTCGGCATCAAATTCTCCCATCTTATACCCCATAAATCGATGGTTTATACCCTGCACTTCAAAAGAAGGTAATACTTCGAGGTCTCCAACCAGTATAGGACTATCATACAGGATATCAAAATCGGAAGCAAGATAGGTGTTGTCTTTGATTTGCTTTAAACCTGTAGCGATCTTGTTCCATGCAGGATTATTTTCCAGATCAATGGTAATCTCCACCGGATTTCGCAACCATTCATCCGTATACAGAAAATTATTAGTAGGCACTATGTAGGCTCTGTTCTCATCCAGATAACTATTTGCAACAAATTCCTTTTCTGCTAAGACCTTATACGTAACTGTAAAATCGCTACCACCGGTCACAATCTTCCAGGTATTGACATCTATCTGTGAGATCTCAAGTTCCTTTTTCCCATTTTTCGCATGAAGGTCCTTAACAAATTGTCCGTAATTGAGAAACTGATAATATCCTGGCATCCAGCCCGGCATTTTAAGCATCACGGTGTCTTTTGAATTTCCGGTAACCTTTAATTTCATTTCATACAAATGGGTTGCCGGATCCGGCATTGAAACTTCGTATGTAATTATCGGGGACTTTTGTCCCCAAAGCACAGATGTAGTTCCAAGTAAGCCCACTACCAATAGGAGTGTGCATAGACTTCTTTTCATTTTCATAGCAATTTTTACGCTTAATTTCTGGATATGATCGCAACCCAACCTCCATCGCGATGCATAGACACATCGAGTTTAGAATTTCTGGTTACGGCTTGTTTACTATAGGTATAATCTTTTGCCATTTTATCACTATTCACACCATCCTGGATCCATTCGATCGTGTACCCGGTATTCTCTTCAAGAAATGAAAGATCAAGACTCAACTGAATGCCTTCTCCTGCATTCATTCCGCCCACATACCAATCATCTCCATGTTTTCTGGCTAGCAGCAGGTGCTTACCGATTTTAGCATCCATCACTTTTGTATCAGTCCATGTAGTTGGAATCCGTGAAATAAAGCTAGTGCACTCCGGTTCTTTATAATAATTAGAAGGTGAATCGGCCAGCATTTGAAGCGGTGCTTCGTAAACTACATACATCGCCATTTGATGTGCGCGGGTCCCCATCGACATCGGGCGCGTAAAGCGATCGATAAAATTAGTTCGGCTTGCATTATCCATTGCTCCGGGAGTATAATCCATAACCCCTGCAGTCATGCGTGTAAAAGGGATGGTCAGATCATGTTCCGGGGTGATCTTATCTTCCCATTTACAATTTTCAAGTCCTTTTACACCTTCAAAATTAATGATGTTCGGATACCCTTTTCGCATTCCTGAAGGTTTGAACGCACCGTGGTAATCCACAAGCAGTTCATAAGACGCAGCTGTTTTCGCTAATCTTTCATAAAAATTCACCACATACTGATCGGCGCGTTGTATAAAATCAACTTTAACTCCCTTCACCCCCCATTCACGGTATTGTGTCAGCAAGGCATCCATATTCTCATCCAAAGGTCTCCAGAGGCTCCAAAGTATAATCCCTACATTCTTCCCTTTACCATAATTAACGAGTTCCTGTACATCGATATCCGGGTTAGGCTCCATTACGTTTAAGGTTGATTTCGACCATCCTTCATCAAGAATGATATACTCCAGACCATACTCAGAGGCAAAATCGATATAATATTTATAGGTTTCTGTATTCAACCCGGATTCGAAATCAACGCCATAGATATTATTGGCATTCCACCAATCCCAGGCGACCTTTCCGGGTTTGATCCATGAAATATCCTTTATTTTTAAAGGAGAAGCCAATTGGTAGACCAGATTGTTCGTGAGTAAATCAGCATCGCTGGAGGCGATCATAAATATTCTCCAGGGAAAACTCCGTTTTCCGGACGTGGCGGCTATATAAGGCGCTGCTTCTTCAACTTCTTCAAGTCGATCCTTCCCGGCAGGAAGGTCTTTCATCTTGAGCACATGATTTGGAAAATGACTTTCAAAACCTCCTGAAACCGATTTTTTCAGAAAAAGGTTCGGATAATCATAAACATCCGACTCCGTTACCGATACGCTAACCCCTTCCCCATCTGTGAACAAAAACGGAAGATTAGCCAGTGTTCCTTCCGGAATTTCTGCAGGTGTTGTTGATGTATAGTAATTTTCAAAATGTGAGATCAGGCTCTGCTCCTCCGGCAGATAACAGCTGAATTCCGAATTCACTTCAAAAGATAATTCTTCATCGATCACTTCGATATCCGAACGTTGATTAGTTACATATCGATAGGCTACCCCATTATCATAAATTCTGAATTCTATATCGAATTTTCTAAACTTCAATACAAATTCCTGGTATGGCATCTCAACCTTCCCGAATTTGGTAGGAACTGTGGCAACAAAACTATCCATCCCCTTACCTGATTGAAGTTTATATTTCCCGGATGACAAATTGAGTTTTCCAACTTTCCCGATCTCCAAACCGGTCATAATCCCGCTTACCAGGATCTTACCGTTTAATGCAATGGTTAATCCGGATTCCTTGTTTTCCGGAATCGATACCGTGATCTTTTTGTCGGGTGATGTCAATACTGTTTCCTGTCCGTATCCTTGTATCAGGAACAAACCACAAAGCAGCAACATTAGTTTTTTCATACTGGTCTAAATTTTAAGTTCAGGTTGGTTAAAAATAGGTAATCTTTTTATGAAGAAACCCCTCAGCGATCATAAATGATCACTGAAGGGCGCAACAAACTAACTAAATAATAAGAACCAACTCTTATTGTATTCTGATATTCTTAACCTCGTTTTCAAGTTTCACCTTATAAGCTCCTCTTTCAGAAGGAAAAGAAAGTTCACCTTTGTTCGTTCTGATATAGGCATATGGTGTATATTCATCAGAAGCATTCAATTGCAGGTTTACTTCTCCTGTTTTTTCATTATACACCACCGATCTTATCGTTCCGGCATCCATCGTGATCCATAGGTTCTCAGGAGCGATAAAAACCTTGCTTCTTGCTGCGGTGGTCAAATCTATTGTCCACTCTTTACCTTTTTTAACCGCATTTCCACCAAACACCTGAATTCCCAGTGCATCATCTTCAGCAATTACGGTTGACGAGTTCACTGCATAACCATAAAATCCTGATCCGTAATCCCCGGATAAATAATCTATTTCCAATGTTGAAGGAAATGAATGGAATGCTGCAGGTCCGAAACCGTCCTGAGTGATATTAGAAATACCTCCCAATAAACCTCCATAGGCAACCCGAAGCAAATAAAAATCTTCCGGATTATTCCTAAATGCTTTCATTACCGGTATTGCATTGAGTGCCGAACCATAATGATGAATCTGACGTTCGACTCTGCTTAATTTTCCGCCATACAGAAAATCCCAGTATCTTCTTGCATTTCCGTTGTAGGCCCAGTGTGGCATCACCGGCATATAAGCAAGGATCGCATTCAGTGTGATCTGGGCTTTATTATCATATCCAAAGTAATCTGACCACATATAAACTTCTTCCTGACCGGTTGAATCCCATGGCATCTCACTACCAAAAGGATAGTTTAGAGACTCCCAGTGATCAGCACGTACTTTCATTCTTTTTTCCAGATCTTCCGCCATTTCTGTTAAGCCTTCATGCTTGAGATCTTCCAGTATACTTAAAAATACAGAACCTTCCATTTGACCGAATTGCGCATAATATGGTGCCAGCTCAACCATGGCCACCGTAGTTTTATAGGCATTTGTCAGGTACCACTCCCAGGAGTGATTATCTACCAAACCAACATAATTGCGAGCCAGTCTGTACATCACCCAATGTGCTGCAGCGACATGAGGATAATTATAAGATCTTCCCGGGTCTCCGGCATGTTCTTTATTCCATGCAGCCCAGGTTTTATAGTTGATAGTGTCACTGTAGGTTCCCGCAGGCATACTGTCAGGCTCATAAAAGAATACACTTTTACGAACACCCCATTTATTCTTCCCTTCTGTATATTGAAGATCTCCCCATAGCGTACCGTCAACAAACTGCTCCAACTTTGCGATCTCCTGAGCATCCGGTTGGATCAATTGTTTCATAATCGCTCCAAGCCAGCCTCCGGCTCCACCTTCATCGCTTAACCCACAGATCCAGGCTCTGCTATCCTGAGTCACTTGCTTTTTCGTTTCATAATCATAACTGATCACAGAAGGATCTCTGTGGAAAGGATCATCCTTATCATCGAACCATTGTTCTGTGGTGAGAAAATGACCAAAATCCTTAACGGTTTCTGATTCAGATTTAATCACTTTATAATTGACCGTTTGCTTTTTACCGTCCTTATAATTTATAGTAACCCTGGCTCTTCCCCATGTGTTACCTGCTACATCATATACGGTATATCCTTTTATCTTTCTGGAAGATTTTTTAAGAGTCAGTGCATTGGCAGGAACCACCGAAATATCTTTTACGGAATGACCATAATTCAGATATAACGCTCCGGTTACATCCATAGGCAGTACATAGCCGGGAACACCTACGGCAACCGGTTGATCTTCTGCTTCTAGTTTATCCTGTATATCACGGAGTCCGTTTGTCACCACTAATTTTATACTGAAGCTCTTGCTTTCTCCCGGTGCCAATGTTAATGAAGATGGCGAATTCCATTGGTTGACTCCCTCCCAATCCGAATCTGCATAGGCTTTACTATAGGCCATCCACTCATGAAAGCCTTCAAATACGATACTGCGTCTGGTAGGATCATCCAATAATGGACGATAGGCTTCAAATGGCATATTTTCCTCCGGCATCACCAATAATGATGGTCCTTTACCACTTAAGCGCTTTACTTCAAGATACCCTGCATCCATTCCTATATAGGGATCAAAGAACACATTTTGAGCATGAGTTTCATCAAGAGATTTTCCTTCCAGAATATTATTGAAGATCATAGGTATCCCTAAGGCTCCTATCTCTATTTCCTGTTCTGAAATATTACTGATCTCAAAACGCATAACCAAATGATTTCCCTCCTTTTCATAATAGCGTTCGATACGAACCGGCAAACCTGAAGGTAAGGTTCCCGTAAGATCAGCTGCAGCTAAGGTAGCTCCTTTTACTTCCAGCGGACTAACCGCCCCTCTTTTATAAGAGGTTGAATAGGATTTCCAATCACCATTAGTGGTTCGAAGCCTGAAATTAAGATCGCCCAGTTGATATAAAGTATCCTTATCTCTGATCTCCAGTCGATCGGATGGAGTAAAATCGAAAGTTGGCTCATTTAGTGGTTTTAATCCGGCTACGGTTTGAGAGGCATTAACCAGTGTAAGTTTCAATCCGCCCACCTCAAAATCGGTGTATCCCTTTTCGAGTCCTAAGGTCGAAGGCCTCTTTTTAACATTATCCCAGTAATCCTGAGCCTGTACGGTACAAGTTCCCAATGCGACCATCAAGGCAGCGAACATGCTGTATTTATTCTTTTTCATCATGATTTCTTTCCGTTATTTAACTAACTCAAACTTATATATGTTGGCACTTTTTGCCGGAACTGAAAGCTTATTTCCTTCCATGGTTACCGACGTTTCTTCGATATAGATATTCTCAGGATGGTCTTCATCATTAAAGATCATATCATCTGCACCGGTAATGGTATATCGCAATCCGGATTCTTTAAAATTCTCTCCTTCGATATTTAAAGCAACCGGAAACTCCTGCAGGGTGGCATTAATCACTGAAACGGTGAGATATTTCCCGTCTTCTGTTATGGTAGCGGCAATATCCAGCGGTCGAAGATCTCCGCTTACGGCAACAGGTCGCGTTCCAAATTCATTTCTGTATAGTTTTAACACCAGTCCTGTACCTTCCAGCCAAGAACCCGTAGGTGTTGTTTTTATCGCCCCGATCACATTTACCGTTTGAGCATAATTCGCCATATAATAAATATCCGACTGTCTTGAAAATTCATTAATACCTGCAGCAATTCCCAGAGCATCACGTAAAAAATAACGTGTACCCAATAACCCATACACATGTGGACCATACCAATAATTCCATTCATCCATCGCAATTTTAATATTCTTATCAGCTATCCCCGGAATTTCTTCTCTGCATCTGCGATGTTCTTCTGCTACTTCACGAATCACATCAGGAATCTGTTTCACATGGGTAAGCAACCCCCCTGCATGCCAATCCTGTTTGTAAAAATGTTCACTGATATAGGTCATATTTTCGGCGCAATTCTCATACATCATATCATTCCAGTGACCCGGATACCCAACACCGATCAATTCGATATCAGGATCTGCTTTCCACATGGTTTCTGCGACCTCGTTATGTTTCTTCACATAATCTTCTATCGGCATATGACCCAATTGCCAATCGCCAAACATCTCATTTCCCACAGCCCATAACTTTACCCCATATGGTTCGGAGCGACCGTTTTCTGCACGCCATTTCCCCATCGGAGTACTAACATCACCATTGAAATATTCAACCTCTGTTCGAGCCAATTCAGCCGTTCCCAATCCTGTATTCACTGCAACATTGGCTTCTGCTCCCAGTATCTTACATAATTCCATGAATTCATGTATACCAACATCATTGAATTCGAGTCCGTTCCATGCCCGTTCATATTTAGTAGGTCTCGTATCAGGGTCTCCTAAACCATCTTTCCAATCATATCCTGAGACGAAATTTCCACCAGGCCATCTGTAAATAGGTGAATTCAATTCTTTCATCAAAGCGATAACATCCTTTCGAAATCCCTTTATATTATCTGCAGGCATCAGGGAAGTTGCTGCTAACGTCAGTCGACCACTTCCTTTGGCTTCAATTTTAAACACTGCATTTTCAGTAGTCTCTCCTGCTTTTAAAGTAAAAGGCACCTTAATAACTCCGCTACCGTTAATCTCAGGTTCAACTTCTGCTACTTTATCACCGGTCATAAGACTGATTTTAAGATCTGAAATCTCACCATCGACACTTAAAGTTATTCTTCCGTCATATTTCATACCGGTAAAAACCGCCAGAGAATCCTGCAGGAGTTCAATGCCGTCTTCGTTTAATGAAAAAACCGGAATATCTCCTTTTGAATAACCATGGGTACGGTCAAATCCTACCGCTGAAGTATCGATATTGATATCCCAGGGGGAATCAGAGCCACCCGGCACATAATAAAATTTACGGTCCTTTAACATTTCTGCCCACATCCCTCCATAGATACATCTTCCCATATGTTCGATGAATTGTCCGTATATATAGGGAGACATTGGTTCGCTTTCCTTCTTTAAGGAAATACTGATCTTCGGAGCTAATTCCTCTTGTGCGAGTTGTTCAAGCTTAATATCTTCGAACCAAACACTCCCTTTTGCAGGGCCTGTAACTCCAAGTAAACATTCAATAATAAAACTATCCTCCCCACCTGTCTCGAATTCGATGGTTACAGGGGTCCAATCGGTATTCCCTTTGTAGACCTGTGGTTCACTTTTCACCCCATTGATCGAGATCGCTGCACCCGTTTTTTCATTTACTCCGGTAACTCCTTCAGTACGAATAAAACCAGTCACTCTGTATCGGCTATACGGAGTTGCATTAATCTTTTTATACCACTTATCAAAAGCGAGTGTATCTGATGATATACTCAATGTTCGGGAATCTGAACGCGCGGAAGCCGAATCTGCATAATGCTCCTGATTACTCCAGTATTCAGTTTCCCATCCCGAAGATCTGGCGTCTATGGATATTTCTGACATAGGAACGATCTTCTCTTTCTCTGAATCAGTACAGGAAACAAAAGCGACCAGAATAAGTAGTCTGTATATTATGCTTTTCAACATGGTAAAAAGTGTTTGGTGGTTAACTTAATTATATCGTGTTCAGCCTATTTTATGACGCTCTCAACGTTTGATTAATTCAATATTATTTTATCATCACCGGATATCGCGAAAGGTTAGTTCCAAACCGGGATGAAAATCGTTTTTTTTGAACAAGGATTGTTGATTTTACAACGATCAATCGTGATAAACTTCACTCCATTTGGGCGGATTAACACCTAACAGATGTTTCACAAAAAAGTCTCTTCGTTTTCTTTCACCGAATGTTCCTCCCGAAGAATGTCCCATTCCCGGTACGGTGATCAACTCAAAGTCTTTATTGGCTTTGATCAGTGCATTAGCGAACTGATAGGTGGATGCCGGATCAACGTTATCATCCACTTCTCCCACGATCAACATGAGATTACCTTCCATTTGAGCGGCATTCTCTATATTGGAACATTCAGCATATTGCGGACCAATCGGATATCCCATCCATTGTTCATTCCACCATATCTTATCCATTCGATTATCATGACAGCCACAGGAAGCCACGGCAACATCATAAAAATCTGAATTAAAAACCAATGCAGCAGCTGCATTCTGACCTCCTGCCGAGGTTCCGCGAATACCCACTTTATCGATGTTCATATAGGGGTACTTTGCTGCCGCTGCTTTCATCCATAGTTTGCGATCCGGAAAACCGGCATCTTTAAGATTCTTCCAGCAAACATCATGAAAAGCCTTTGAACGATTAGAGGTTCCCATTCCATCGATCTGTACGACGATAAATCCCAGCTCTGCCAATGGATGCATTCTGGAATTATAGGCACTGAAAGATTTTGGAACGAAAGAACTATGTGGCCCTGCATAGATATATTCTATGATCGGATATGATTTTTCAGGAGAAAAATTAACAGGTCTGATAATAATTCCCCAAATATCGGTTTCACCATCACGGCCCTTTGCTGAAAATACTTCAGGAGCCTTCCATCCGACTGCTTCCAGACGGCTGATATCAGCCTTCTCCAACTGCATGACCACCTTTCCGGACTTTGCATCCTTCAACACGGTCACCGGTGCCATATCGACACGGGAATACTGGTCGACATAATAGCTATTCTTTTCTGAAAAGTTGACAGAATGATTTGCGTTCTCTGTGGTATATCGTTTAAAATCTGATCCGTCGAATGCAATACTACAATAATGCGTGAGGTAAGGATCCTGATCCTTGTCGAGTCCGCTTGCTACAAAATAGATTCGCTGAGCCTCATCATCCACTTTGATCACCTCTCTAACAGGCCAATTGCCTTTTGTGATCTGATTGATCATTTTTCCGGTAGTACCGTCAAATCGATATAGGTGATTCCATCCATCTCTTTCCGAAGCCCAGATGATCGATTCACCATCATTGACATCATGACGATATACTTTCCCGCTATAATCGATAAAGGTTTTACTCTGCTCCTCTACTAAAACGGAAACCTTTCCGGTAGTCGCATTTACTTCCAAGACTTTATATACCTGATGACCGCGTTGGTTATATTCAAAAGTAAAGGCTCGGCTGTCTTTTCTCCATTGAAATCTGCCCAGATTGAATTGTTCATCAAACAAGGTTGTTGGCACCACTAGCTGTTTTTTAGTGGCGACATCGAAAAGCTGCGGACTTCTGAAAGGTACTACATCGCCCGGCTTACGGTAATCTCTGGATTCCAGTTTTGGCTGGAGCTGATCTTCAGGACTGGAAGAAACGAAGTAAATCTTATGATCTTCCCCCGGTCTAACTTTATATGCCATCAGTTTTTTCCCGTCGGGAGACCATTGCACATGGCTGGAATAATAAAATCCCGTCGAGCCATCATAGCTTAGTTGCCACTCTTCTTTTGACTGATTATCTTTTACATATACATTACTATTCCTGATAAAAGCGGTCATTTTTTTATCTGGAGAAGGAACCGGCTTACCTCCTTGCTCATCGAAAAAATTCCCCCAGTAACCACGATTCCAATTATTTTTATCGACCTTTCCTGTGACCTCAAGCTTATAGGAAGGAAGCTTACACTTCAGCTTCAAACTATCATCTTCGAAAGTAAAATAACCCTTACCGGTAAAATCCAACGATCTTAACTTCAACCGAAACGGATCAACCTTTTCCTTATAAAGTTCAGAAAGCTTCCCTGCCAGTTTTTTATGATCAAAGGCCACTTTACGAGACGACTTTTCGGCATCCACCAACATATAAATGTCACCTTCAGAGGTATTATTAACATACCATAATAAATGGTCATTGTTCCAGTTAAATGAGCGTGGTATATTAAAAACCTTATCTTCAAAAAGAGAGTCGATGTTATTTGCTCTTTGATAGTCATCCAGAGTTCCCTGGGCACTGAGAATGTTAACACTAATTATAAGTGTTAAAATTACACATATTTTTAGGCGTAAATTTTTCATAGTAAAAGATTGTAGTAAAATTATTAAATAAGGTTAAAGGCATTTTACAACATATTAGCTGATACTAATATTATATTACCCCCAACACTTATTGTTTGTCCGCTTTTAAGATTCTCTTGAATTTATAGCCCAAAATTTACATTAAAACTCAATAACCACTTTACATCCCAAAAACCTATCGGTTCTAAACAGTAAAATATTACCCTTGACCCTTTATTGGTACACCACTAGTCTCCTAATTGAGTACCCTCTTATACATGAAATAAAGCAGAAGTCATATTAACTGAGATTCAGCCATATATATGTACATCTTAAAAGCACTATAAATACTATCCCAAAACACCCGTTTCACGACAACGTTTGCGCCAAATAGGGTTGTCAGCCCTGCTAAAACACGTCTAATTGCTAATATAGTACCATCATCTGCTAATATTACCATAATTCCCGCATCTATTAATTCTAATTTTACAAGTGTTAAAAAAACACTAAACACTAACAATTATTATTAATCCTTCAAAAACACTTCTATTACACACCTACATTTTTGAGTATAAACTATAAACTTAACAGATGAAACTAACCAATTACAAGTACAGATCTCCGGGGTTCCCGAGATTTGGCAACAGGCATGTTCCTATTACTTTATTTATGATGTTACTATCGCTTTACACATTTGCTCAGCAAACGGTAAAGGGAGTAGTTAAAGATCAGAACGGCATTCCGATTGCCGGAGCAACCATTATCGAAAAAGGCACTACAGCTAACGGAATCTCAACCGGATTTGACGGGGATTTTGAGATCACAACCTCCTCAGAAACAGCAATTCTGATCGTTTCCTATATTGGATTCACAACTCAGGAAGTCCTTGTTAACGGTCAAACCTTCCTGGAAATCACAATGGCGGAAGACACTCAGGAACTCGACGAAGTGGTGGTGATCGGTTACGGTACGCAGAAAAAAGCAGATGTGACCAGTGCAGTAGCAACCGTAAAATCAGAAGATTTCATACAGGGTAACGTTAAGGATGCTGCGCAACTAATACAAGGTAAGGTTGCCGGTTTAACGATTTCAACCCCTTCGGGAGACCCTACTGCAGGATCACAGATCAAACTAAGAGGTATTTCCTCTCTTACCGGGGGTACAGGCCCCTTGGTTCTTGTAGATGGAGTACCGGGAAGTTTGAATACCGTGGCACCGGAAGATATCGAATCCATTGATGTTTTAAAGGATGGTTCTGCAACAGCGATCTATGGTACTCGTGGAACGAATGGTGTGATCATCATTACTACAAAATCCGGGGCCTATAATATGAAACCTACCATTGAATACAACGGATATGCCTCGATGTCGATCATTGCCAACGAAATGGATTTTCTAAATGCCGATGAACTTCGTCAGAAATGGGATGAGGGGTATACTTTTAACGGAGCGAATTTCGAAGATTTCGGCAGCAGCACTGACTGGGTGGATGAGATCACCAGAAATGCCTATAGCCAGGTGCATAACCTGATCCTGAGAGGTGGTAATGAAACAACCAACCTGACCGCATCGGTAAACTACAGGGATATCGAAGGTATCTTCCTGAAATCCGACAATAAGAAATATACCGGAAGAGTCAATGTGAATCATGCCATGTTCGACAATAAACTGAAAGCCAACATGGGGATCATCGTGAGTGAACAACAATTCAATGCACTTGGAGACGGAACTAGTTTCAACCCGTACATTTACCGTCAGGCTTTGATTCGTAACCCCACAGAACCGGTTAAGGACGAGGAAGGCAACTGGTTTGAACGCGATGTTTATTTTTATGACAACCCTGTAGGTTATATCGAAGAGACCATAGGGATGAATCGTTACAGAAATGTAAGGTTCGATGCTTCCCTGACTTATGACTTCAATGATCATCTTTCTGTGAAAGGACTATATACCCGAAAGGGGAATTCGAATATCCGAGGATTCTATCAAACAAAGAACCATGTATCAACCGTAAAATACGGCCAGGATGGGTTCGCTTCGAGAGGAACCGATGATTATGTTGGTAATTACGGTCAGTTTACACTGGATTACAACCAATCTTTTGGTGATCATCGTTTTACTGGTCTGCTTGGATACAACTATGAAGATAATACCAATGAAGGTTTCTGGGCTACCAACAGACGTTTTCCGACGGATGGTTTTACCTATAACAATATCGGAAGTGGTCAGGGATTACAGGAAGGAGAAGCCGGAATGGGCAGCTATAAGAACTCAGACAAACTTATCGCATTCTTTACCCGTGTCACTTACAATTACGATGATCGTTACCTGTTGATGGCAAGTTTACGACGAGAAGGATCTTCTCGTTTCGGGGAAGATAACAAATGGGGGTATTTCCCTGGAGTTTCTGCCGGATGGAGAATCAACAACGAATCATTTATGGAAAGTGCCACGTGGTTAACCAATTTAAAACTTCGTGCCGGTTTTGGTGTTACCGGAATCAATGCGGGAGCTAATTACCAATCACTGAGCGGACTTAATTACGGGAGCTATTTTCTTTATAACGGACAATGGATTCGATCACTGATCCCTTCAAGAAATGCGAATCCTGACCTGAAATGGGAAAAAAAGGAAGAAATCAATATCGGACTTGATTTTGGAATACTTAGTGACAGAATCACAGGGTCTATCGACTATTACAACAGACGTACGAACGACGCACTTTACAATTACAGTGTACCAACCCCGCCGTATTTTTATGGAACCATAGCAGCAAACGTTGCAGAAGTTAAGAATACCGGTCTTGAATTCCTTCTAAATGTTACACCATTCCAGACTGAGAACTTCAACTGGACCGCAAACCTGACGTATTCCACCAATACGAATGAGATCGTTTCTTTATCAAATGATGAATTCCAACTTACCAATGATTTCTTCGATGAAGGCTATACAGGAGAACCGATCCAGATCAGTACTCACCGTGTTCAGGAAGGACAGCCTATCGGGAATTTCTTCGGATGGAAGAGTGTGGATATTACAGAAGATGGTATATGGCTCATCGAAACCCCGGATGGTGAAATCATTCCGGCAACAGAAGCCTCTACCGATGACCGTCAGGTTCTAGGGAATGGATTGCCAAAAAGCTATTTCAGCTGGAACAATACCGTGCGCTATAAAAACTGGGATTTTAACATAAACCTCCGAGGAGCTTTTGACTATCAGATTCTTAACTTCTCAAGAATGTTCTATGAAAACCCAACTATTAGCTATAATGTTCTTGACTCTGCCTTCGACGAGGTATATGGCAAGGCAGTATTGAGTGATGTACAGCGTTATGTTAGTTATTATGTTGAGGATGGTGATTTCCTGAAGATCGATAATGTGACTATCGGATATACGTTACCAAAGGATGTATTGAAATTTGCCAAAGATTTCAGGATCTATGCGACCGGACTTAATCTTGCTACCTTCACCAGCTACAAAGGGATCGACCCGGAGGTGAACAGAGACGGACTTTCACCGGGAAATGACGACAGAGATAAATATCCATCCACCACTACTTTCAGTGTGGGCTTAAACTTTACCTTATAAAAATTAGAACTATGAGAACCTTAATATACAGAACCCATACGCTTAAGAAACTAGCTCTTAGTTTGACTGTATTCAGTCTGGTAATTACCGGCTGTACCGACCTGGACGAGGAAGTATTTTCAGAAGTTACTGAAGAATCCTTTGTTCCAGCAGAATCTGATATCGTGTCAGTAATGGCCTCTGCATACACACCCTTGCGATATGTAATGGACTGGCAGGGTTATTTTGATGTTCAGGAAGAACCTGCAGACATGATCGTCACTCCTACCCGCCCGAATGGATGGGATGATGGTGGAACCTATAAAAGAATGCACTTCCACAACTGGGATAATACTCAGTGGCAACCGAGAAATACCTGGATCAATTGTTTCAATGGAATCAACAGTGTAAACCGGGTAATTCTTCAAATTGAAAATGGACAACTTCCTGTCAGTGAAGAACAGGCTACTTCTATAATTGCAGAAATGAGAGCATTGAGAGCTTTGTATTATTCCATGCTGGTAGACACTCATGGAAATGTACCGATCATCGCATCCTATTCCGACGAGCTACCGGTTCAGAGTAGTCGTTCTGAAGTCTATGATTTCATCGTTTCTGAACTGAGTGCAGTAATCTCTTCTTTACCGGAAGAAGTAGATCAGTCTACATATGGTCGCGTTACCAAATGGACCGCATATCAGATTCTTGCCCGGGTTTACCTGAATGCTGAAGTATATACAGGTACCGCACAATGGCAAAAATGTATCGAAGCCTGTGACATGATCATCAATAGTGGTCAATACACATTATCTTCCTCGTACAGTGATATCTTCAGTGCACAAAATGAAAATAATGCGGAACTGGTTTTCGCTATTCCTTATGATCAGATCTACGCAGGTCAATTCAACGCTCATATGAAGATGTTACTACCAGATCACAGATTGGTATTTGGAATGGAATCTCAACCTTGGGGTGGCTCCAGCTGTAATCCTCAATTTATCGATAGTTATGATCCTAATGACAAAAGACTTACTGATACCTGGCTGCAGGGAGACCAGCTAAATGCCTCCGATGGAAGTGTGGTTATGACTTTGGTAAAGGAAATGCCAAGCATCTATTTCTGTGAGTTTACCGAGGGATACCGATGTGGAAAATATCAGATCGAACCGGGAGCAACCGGTGCGCTTAATAACGATTTTCCTTTTATGCGTTATACAGAAGTTCTCATGATGAAGGCTGAATCATTGCTTCGTACCGGTCAGGGAGCGGCTGCTGCTGAACTGGTATCCACTGTACGTGAACGATCTTTTGACAATCCTGCAGATGCCGTTGTTACTGCTGAAGAACTGAGTGGAGATACGACCGTTGCCTATGGAACGCTCGCTGAAGATGGAAGTATCGACGAAGCCGGTGACCAGAGTCCGGTAGCTTACGGTAGATTCCTCGACGAACTTGGGTGGGAATTTGCCGCAGAAGCCAAAAGAAGAACTGATCTAATCCGATTCGGTGTGTATCAAACAAAAAACTGGTATAACCATACCCCTAAAGGTGATTATACAACCTTATTCCCTATAGGTTTGGAAGAATTAAATACAAATTCAAATTTACAGCAAAACCCCGGATACTAATAATTCCGGAGTTAGTTTACCTATCAAGTTATAGGTGTGTTTTTTACGAGAGGATGTCCGGATGGACATCCTTTTTTATTTTCAGAACTGACTTCTGTATTGTGAAGGGGTTACCCCTTTCAGTTCTTTAAACTTTCGGTTGAAATTCGTTATGTTCTGAAAGCCACAAAGCTCAGCCACCGATGCGATTGGCATATCTTTATTTTTATAAAGCAACTTGCAGGCATTCTCGATCCTGATCTCGATCAGGAATTGAAAGAAGGTTTTATTGGTACGCTTTTTAAAATACCTGCAAAAAGCATTTCTGGTCATGCTGGCTTTTTCAGCGATCTCTTCCAAACTGATCTGTTCATGAAAATTCTCCATGGCATGCTGGAAAACCGCACTCATACGCTTACCCTCATCATCCGTGTATTTCTTTCCGTAAACGAATGTTGACAGTTTGCTTCGCTTAGCGTTCATTATGGTATCAATGATGTTCAATAAAGACGCAACCCGCTTTATTCGGTTCATCCGATGTAATTTATTGAATCTGATCGCCAGCTTCTTAGAGGCAGGCAATATCAATCCTAATTCCGATTCTTTGAAGAACGCCTCCATTTCACGAAGTTCAGGAGAATTGAAAAAATCTCTTCCAAAAGAATTTCTGGTAAAGAAGAGTGTCAGCATTACCGAATCCGGAGACATGTCCGGATCACTTTTAAAAACGTGAGGTACATTACCACCGATGACCAACACATCATTAGGTTCATAACTACTGATCGTATCCCCTACAATGATGCTTCCATATCCTTTGACAATATAACTGATCTGTATCTCCTCATGCTGATGGAGCTGATCATAGAAAACATCAACCCTGTCTTCCTGGTAAACCAGCGATTGTTGTTCCTGTTTCGGGATCTTAAAAGGTAAGACTTTCACGGGATAGAATTGATTTGCGAGGTTAACAATGGGTAAAGATAACCAAATTCAAATCATCATACATAGCGGTGATAAAGAAAACACCCCGGATCTATTCGTTAGCCGGGGTGTTATAATTCAAAGAATTACTTATAGGTTTTTTTAAGTTCAGTCTGCTGTGTATCATAAGGAACACTTTTCACCATCCAGTCCTGGGAAGGCTCTCCCTTCAGGTAATGACCGAACCATTGCAGAATACGTTGCTGGTAATCGATGCGATTCTTATCCTCTCTCAAGCCATGGCCTTCCTTAGCGTATACCAATAAAACAAAATCTTTTCCGGCTCGTCTTGCTGCATTATAATAAGCAAGTCCCTGAGACCAGTTTACATTGGTATCGTTATCTCCTACTTCAAATAAAAGCGGTGTATTCAATTTCTCGATCTGCATAACCGATGAATTTTTCAAATACCGGTCTGCATCAACCCATGGAGCTACTTCCATACGTTCCTGACCTACTTCAAAATGATTGTTCTCAGGCGCCCCCCTGAAACCAGGTGTGATCGCCAGATTCATACTGATCAGATCGGTTAGTCCGGCTCCTGCAACACAAGCCGCAAAAATATCGGTTTGGGTAGGTACGAAACCAGCCTGATAACCTCCCCATGAATGGCCGATGAGGCCAACCTTTTCTTCATCCACATCTCCTTTTTCGACAATAGAAGCTACGGCAAGTTCTAAATTACGGGTTGAAGAAACTCCCGGATTTCCCGCTTCAAACTCTATATCGGGATTAAAAACGAAATAACCGTTCTGCACCCAAATAGTGGTATTATAATAATCGTTCTTCGCAGGTGTGATATACCTGTGCAGATTTCTGGAAAGTTTTTCATAGATATAGGTGATCATCGGGTATTTTTTCCCCTTTTCGTAGTTCGCCGGATAATACAAGACTCCCTGAGCCTCCTTCCCCATCGCATTCGTATATCGAACCAATTCTGCTTTACCCCAGGCGAACTCCGATTGAAACGGATTCAATGCGGTAATCTTTTCAGAGCTCTTAAAATCGGAATCGGCCACATAGATATCCGGTGCCTTTTCGTAGGTCGAACGAGAGTAAGTAATCATATCATTATCTTCATCATATCCTCCAAAACCAACGCTCTCCGGTTCATAAATAAGTGTCCTTACGGTTCCATCTTTTTTCAATTTCGCTAATCCGCTACTTTTGTCATTTTCATTGAACATGCTGAAAAATATCGGGTCCTTATCTTTCAACGGCTCCGTTGAATACCGGTATTGAGCATCACGATAAACGATTCCGGAGGCAGCTCCATCAGTAAGGCGCTTCATTTTACCATTGACAGATAACTGCCAAACATCGAATTCTGAATAAAGCAGACACGATTTTCCATTCTCAAACCATCCCCCAAACCCGTACGCTGGTTGCTGCGGTACCGGGTGATCATTATTATGGTCTGTAAAGGATATATTCAACCCCTCCGTTACATTAAGAGACGATTCTTTTTGCAGGTCATATAGATGTAAAGCATCATCTTTAAGGTACACGAAGTATCGGTTCTTCGGATCCACAGTAAAAGCCGAATGAACATCTTCCAATAGCTTTTTCTTTTCTCCGGAATTCACCTCCACCAAATAGATATCTGTACTGGGACGTCCAAACATCGCTTCGAAATCATAAGGGGTTCCGTCATAGCCGATCAGTCTATCATTATTCACCTGTAAATTAATACGTTCGGTCAGTTCATCCTCAAGAATTTTCATCGAACCATTGTCCCTGAACCACACACATAACTGTGGCGTACGACTACTTTTATAGGAGCTCGCTTTTTGCTGACTTATCGTCATCCGATCCTTACTGTTCCATACATCAACCGCCGGTGCCTCCTCGTATTGAAATGTATATGGAGCCGGATCAACTGAGCCGTGATCAGCATTATTTTCAGCCACTTCTTCCTGCTCCTTATCCTTTGTGTTCACCTTTTCATTCCTCACCATTATATTGAAGAAAACACGCTTTCCATCTTCAGAAAATCTCAGGTTATCTGACATCACCCGATATCCTTCCGGGAATTCGCTCATCAACTTCTGATCAAAGATCACCGGATCAGTTGCATTTTGCGGGTCATTCCAGGTAAGAATATTAAAAGTCACCTCCTCATAGGAGTCATCTTCCACCTTTGTTAGTACGACCAAAGTTTCACCCTCATTAACCCAACGCAATCCGGAATACTCTTTCGGTTCCTTATCAAGAACCTGAAGTATACCTTTTTCCAGGTCAAATAATTGAAGGGCATTTGCTTCCTTATCTGATGAAGAAAGTGTCATCGCTAACAGATCAGTCTCATCCTTCCAGGCAAAATCTTCCACATTTCCAAAGGAAACCTCCTTCTGTGTATCCAGGTTTTTAATCAGTAATACTTTGTTTTTATCCTTTCCTTTTTTATATGCAAGGTAGTTACCCGTAGGACTGAATTGAAAATTATCAGCATCCTGAAACTCTACAGTTTTCCATGAGCTCAGATCGACCAATGTATATTTCAAAGGAATAGGTTTCTTACTCTTCCTCAATTTTTTTACTTCTTCACCGGGTACTGCATTTACATAGAGGAACCATTTCCCGTCTTCCGAAAAAACACCGTTACTACTGTTCATTATAAGGGTATCCTTCTCCTTTTGAAGATCTCTGAGCAATAATTTATAATCTCCTCCCCGGTTTGAGATCTCAACACTGATCCAGTTTCCATCTGATGATAGTTTCCCTCCTCGAGAAGATTCCCATCGGTCGTAATTGTCAGGTGTAATAATCTTGCCGGAAGTGGAATTCTGATCACTCTGGCCAGCTACACCTGAAGCAAAAGTAAGACTCATCAACAAAGGGAGTCCGAATAATTGCTTTCGCCATGGTTGGTATGCTTTGATTTTTGTCATAGTACTATTATGAGTAAATATTAATTTGTCTTCAGTAGCCTAACGCATGAAACTTTATATTCCCTTAAAATTCTTTTCCACTTTTATAAAGATTTAACATTTTCCTTTTAAAAATGCCATTGAAAAGTGATTTGAAGAATACAGTTCCTGAAGTCTGCATTAAATTACAAGAAATCAGGATAATGTCCATACAAAAGAGAAAATCTAACCTAAATCACTTATTTCTGATCATTCAGACTTTGATTCCTATGACTTTTAATTGTAACTGGTCCTCCATGGCTAAAAGTGTATTAATCCTTTTCGTGAACCCAATTTCCGGAATATCGATCTGAATAGAGTAGGTTCCGGGTTTCCTCACCAGAGGTTGGTATTCATTTGCAGGTATACGCAAACTATATACAAGTTTTTCGTTATTATCCAGGATTTGGATTACAGGCAGAAATTCTTGGTTGTTTTTAAAGTGCAAAGATGGAAGGAAATGTTTGGCCTGGAGCAGGTAATTATCCTCCTGACGCACCGTAACCGGCCATCCGGGATATTGCCCCTCTTCACTCAAAGGATCTTTAAAACGTTCAAAACAGGACGTGGTGATCGTTCGTTTCTTCTTGTCAAATTCAACCAGTCCGAAACCATTCGCACGATTATAAAGTGTCTCGGGTTGCCGATGCCTGTTATAGGGATTACCGACAGCAAGTGCCGTAAATCGATTTCCGAAACCATCGATATGATCTCCGGTATAGGCCGGTGTATTTCGGGTATGATTTTCAGGATTTGTCTCGGGCCAGAACCTTCGGGGCCATATATTGTTCAGCGCGGGCCCTGCGAAAGCAAATCCGGCATCCTTATGCTCTTCCACTCCATACTGAATAAAACTTCCCAGATGCTGATCCCCGGCTATATGGAAAGCCAGTGCCTTTCGAATAATGGAAACAGCCTTGTCTCTTTTCTGCTTTGGCCATCCATTGGAATCCATATCTGCCGTAGGAGCATCTCCCATAATATATTCGTTTCTTTCCGGGATATACAGCTTCGGAATGATATCATCTCCTTTGGTTCCCTTTGGTAAGGTTGCTACGGTCGCAAAGTTCGTTTGCGATAAGACGGCCTTCATCATAATACCTTCCGACCAGTCTACCGCCCAGTCTTCCAAAAACTCTTCCTGTCTTTCGCCTAAAAGCTCAGCATCGAGATGTCCATATTCTTTGATGTCAAAATCTTCATTAAAGATCCAGCCATTCCATATTTCGGCTTCTTCCGGAAGTACGTGTTTCGGTGCCGATTTAAATTTTCTGTCTTCAAGGATGGCAAAACTAATCCCTCCATAGTTCCAGTTTGTAAAATATACTCCTATTCCATTTTTAACCGGACGAGGATCCACCGGATCGGGAAGATGACTGGTCTGTGTGAATTGAACCATGTTAACCCATTCCGGAGGCATTTTATAGCCGCCACTATCCTGGGCTGAGGCTCCAAAACCATCAGCAACATCGGCCGGTTTTCCTTCTTCTCCCCAGACATTTCCGTGAAACACATCATGATCATCCGGAATGATCGCACAGGGTTTATGCCTGAAGATCTCCCGGTATGACCAGCCGAACATCATCCATTTCCTCAAATAATCCAAACAGATCTTATCATACTCACCGGAGTACTGAACTCCGTATCCCCCAGAACCTTCGTAGAATTGATCTCCCAGAAAAACACTCATATCGTATTCCAGTTTCTCCAGAGATTCAGGAATATCATTATCTGGAAATCCATAATGAAAATTACAGCTGAAAACGGCTACCTTCAGTTTATCCTCCATGGCAGGTTCTTTGGCGATCGTACCTTCATAAATGTAATCATACAGCTCCTTCCCAACCGGAATTTCCACTCGTAAACGGTAAGGAATCGCTGATGTTTCTTCCCAATCCGAAATCCTGAAATTCACCGCCCTGCCGGAATGTACCAGTCTGGTAGTTTCGAAGATCTCCCATTTTCCATTCCTTTTAAACTCGAGAATTACCTTATGTTTCAGAAGGCGTTCAATTGGTGCTAATTGCCCGGTGATCTTTAATATTTTATCATGAAGCGTATATTGTGCAAAACAGATCGGACCAAAAAGATTCGAATGATTGACATATAGAGCAGAAGATTCAATATGCCAATGCTCAAATGCTATGGAAGGTAGCTCCTGCTCTTCTATTTTCTTTTCTCCAAAATCTGCCAGTAAGGCCAGATTTCCGGAAAGTTCATTTTCTGTTAAGGAGATCGATGATTTTTCGGCTAAAATTTTTCCGGATTTATCGACGACCTTTACACTGGCCATATTTCCGGAAGTGACAGGTATTGATTGAAATTCTAAGAAGAATTCCTCCGGAATGCCCTGTAATACTGTATCATACTGTTTATCTCCGACCTTCAAAGTGCCTTTAGGAGTTAATCCGATCTGGAGTCCTTTGCCAAATACAGCTGCAGACCTGTAATCATCAAAAGGGCCCTTGGCTCCCAATAAAAAACCGACACAACCCTGGGAATAATTATTGACCGATCCGTTAATTCGATTTACTCGTACACTACATTTCAATGGAGCCTTTCCATCAGCATTTTGAAACGTTAATACGTGTAACGTGCGAAACATACCGGTATGATCGCAAACCAATTTCCCATTTTCTATCTTCCAATCCTGTAAACGGTTACCCCAATATTCCGGACCTGCCCAGCTCATATCTTCCCAAAGATGCCAGTCACTTTCGAACTTAACAGGTTGTGGCCCCTCAAAAAAAGAATGCGTTAGACTTCCCAATCCGTACCCTTTCATACTCAGGGGTAACACAGACCCCAATACGATTTTTTTTAAATAATCTCTTCGCTTCATCGTTTCATGTGTCATTCCCTGATTATTGTCCCAAATCGCTTAATAATCCGTTTGATATAACCGGGATCCTGAAGTTTTCTGTAGCTGCATCCTGATGCTCAGCCTTAAAGATCGCTGCTGCTTTCTCAATAATTTCCGGATGCTGTTCGGCGACATTTAATGCTTCTTCCGGATCTGAATCCAAATTATAAAGTTCCAGCGTTGCCGCTATTTTCTCATTTTTCAAATTTCTGCGAATCACCTTCCATGGCCCCATTCTTATAGCAACCTGCCCGCCATATTCCGGAAATTCCCAATAAAGAAAATCGTGTAATTCGTTCCCCTCCGGATCTCCCAACAATGTGGGCAGAAAACTGATTCCATCATTATCTCCCGGTTCAAACCCAGTTATTTCAGCAAGTGTAGCATACACATCATATTGAGCCGAGATCAGATCTGTGCTACTTCCTGCTTCGACATGACCAGGCCAGGATACGATCATGGGAACGCGTATTCCCCCCTCATAGACAAATCCTTTACCCTTACCGTATACTTCTCCGAACGGACCTGAACTATTGAAGAATTCCCCGTCTGTACCACCGCTATAGGTTACACCGTTATCTGAAGTGAAGACGATAATGGTATTTTCATAAAGTCCCGACCGCTTTAAATAAGCCACGAGCTTCCCAACATTTTCATCGAGATAAGAGATCTGGGCTGCATAACCCGCTCTCGGCGAAATATGTGGAAAGTATCCCTTTTGCCCGGTATAAGGTTCTTCCTCTCCGAATTTCTCTTGGTAATACGCCACCCATTTCGGGGGAGCCTGAATCGGGTTATGTGGAATAGGTGAAGCCCAGTAAAAAAAGAAGGGATTATCACGATTCGTTTCTATAAAATTCATCATCTCCCTGAACATCACTTCCGGAGCATAGCTTTTCAACGTATAATTGCTGTAGCTTTCAGGATCATTGGGATCCGCATTTTCCGGTAATTTAGTTCCCGGAGGAATGGTATCATTTCCCAAAAAGACCCGATTCTCATTGTGATAAAGATGTACCGGATAATAGGTATGTGCCTGTCGTTGACAATTATATCCGAAAAAGAAATCGAATCCTTTTCGAGTGGGGATGCTATTGGTTTGAGGTGCACCAAGTCCCCATTTACCCGACATTCCCGTGGTATAGCCAACGTCTTTCAGCAATTGTGGAAAAAAAATCACAGAATCCGGCACTGGCCGTTGCCCTTCCAAAGAAGCATCTTTAACAGCCGCTTTAAAATTCCAGACCTCACCTCTCTCTGACCATTCGTCATTGCCTCGGATAAAAGCATGACCGGAATGGGAACCTGTCATCAGCATATATCTGGCCGGGGCACAAACCGGAGCACTGGAATAATGCTGTGTAAACATCATTCCATCGGCAGCTAATGCATCGATATTCGGGGTTTCAATTAATTTCTGTCCATAGGCTCCAAGCTCGCCATAGCCCAGATCATCGGCCAGGATATAGATTATGTTAGGTCCCTGTACCAAAGAATGGGCAGTATCCACAGGTTTTTTACAGGCAACCTGGATAAAAATGAGACTTCCCAAACACAGTTTTCTTATCATTTTAAGTGTAATCATAATAGTCTTTAAATGGAGTCAACCTGTAACCCCTTAATCAAGAACCACTTGTAATAAAACCATAGGTCTCGGGTAGCAGGAATTAAAATATGTAAAGGTTGAAAATACAATTTTCCTGCAAGAGGATGAATTTTTCATGAGAAATCTGAACCGAAAATAAGGAAGTGATCCGTTATAAATGTAACCTAAGTTACTGCAAGCCGTCCCCTCGAATCCTACTTTTGCAACTTAAACCTAAATTGATGATCAAAAAATATTTTCCAATACTCGACTGGCTTCCAAAGTACAGGAAAGAATATATTCAGGGTGACCTCGCCGCAGGAATTACCGTGGGTATTATGCTTATTCCGCAGGGTATGGCGTATGCCATGCTTGCCGGATTGCCACCGGTATTCGGCTTATATGCTTCACTGATCCCTCAGATCATCTATTCCCTAACGGGAACTTCCCGACAGCTTGCTGTAGGACCGGTAGCTATGGACTCCCTATTAGTAGCCTCCGGGCTTGGGGCTCTGGCTTTGTCAGGAATTGATGAATATATTGCAATGGCCATCTTTTTAGCACTGTTTATGGGTACGATTCAATTGTTACTCGGACTTTTCAAGATGGGATTTTTGGTCAATTTCCTTTCGAAACCGGTAATTAGCGGTTTTACCTCTGCCGCTGCCATCATCATAGGTTTAAGTCAGTTAAAACACCTTTTAGGAACAGAAATAGGACGAAGTAACCAAATACATATTCTGCTTAAGAACGCATTTGAAACGATTGGCTCAATAAATCTTATCACGTTGGCGATCGGTATCGGATCCATTGTGCTTCTGAAAGTAATCAAAAAAGTCAATCGCAAGATACCCGCTGCTATTGTAGTTGTGGTTCTGGGTATCGGTCTGGTCTATGGTTTCGGATTGCAAAATGCCGGAGTCTCCATAGTCAGAGAAGTACCCGGTGGACTCCCCGGTTTAATAGTTCCTGAGATCCCATTTTCCAGAATAGAGGAATTATTACCTATCGCCCTGACACTTGCACTTATCGCATTTATGGAGGCTATCTCGGTTGCCAAAGCAGTAGAGAGTCGGCATAATGATTATGAACTGGATGCTAATCAGGAAATGGTTGCTTTAGGCGCATCGAATATCGTTGGTTCATTTTTTCAATCCTATCCTACTACAGGCGGATTTTCCCGAACTGCAGTCAATGATGAAGCTGGCGCAAAAACCGGAGTGGCACCCCTGATCAGCGCTTTGATCGTTGGACTGACACTGTTATTTCTAACGCCATTGTTTTACTATTTGCCAAATGCCGTGCTGGCCGCGATCATCATGGTAGCCGTATTCGGACTAATCGATTTTAAATACCCGGTTCAATTGTTCAATCACCGAAAAGATGAATTCCTCCTCTTACTACTGACGTTTATAATCACCTTAACCGTAGGGATTCGTGAGGGTATTCTTATCGGCGTTCTTTTCTCACTGCTTTTACTCGTGTACAGAACTTCGAAACCTCATATCGCGGTATTAGGAAGGATCAAAGGGACTCGTTATTTCAGGAATGTAGAACGATTCAGTAAGGATATTGAGAAAGATGACCGAATTCTGGTTATCCGATTCGATGCCCAGCTCTATTTCGGAAATAAAGACTATTTCAAGACAAAGGTACTGGAGCTTGTCACCAAAAGAAAACCTGTACTTACAGCGCTGATCATCAATGCTGAACCCATCAATTATATCGACAGTAGTGCCATATTCATGCTCCGACAGTTACTGGAGAATTTAAACGCTGACGGAATAAGAGTGGTCTTTTCAGGAGTGATCGGACCTACACGGGATATCCTTCACCGTTCCGGACTAATAGAAAGAATCGGTACCGAAAATCTGTTTGCAGACACCGCGGAAGCTTATGATCATATAGCTGCCCAGACCCCCTATAATGATATCAACCGCAGAATCTCACTACAAACTCAGTATTAATAGCAGATTAATATGCGGAAGGTGTAGCATACCGAACTTCCCACTGTAACATAGGTTACTGTGAGTCAGTATCTCCTATAGTAATTTAGCATTGTCAAATTAAGAGAGTTAAATATGAAAATAGAACAAATTTACACCGGGTGTCTGGCACAAGGCGCCTATTATATAGAAAGCAAGGGTGAGGCCTGTATTATTGACCCTTTACGAGAGGTTCAACCTTATATCGAGAAGGCGAAACAGGATAATGCCCAAATCAAATATATTTTTGAAACGCATTTCCATGCAGATTTTGTAAGCGGGCATGTTACATTATCGAAAGAGACGGGTGCTCCGATAATCTATGGTCCTAATGCAAATCCATCTTTTGATGCGATCATCGCCAGAGATGGTCAGGAATTCAAACTTGGAGAATTGACATTTGTCGTACTGCATACCCCTGGACATACCATGGAAAGCACCACGTATCTGTTACGTGACAAGGACGGTAAGGATGTTGCGATCTTTAGTGGGGACACCCTTTTTCTTGGGGATGTGGGGCGACCTGACCTTGCACAAAAAGCTGCAGATATGACACAGGAGCAGTTGGCAGAAACCTTGTTCGACAGTTTGAGAAATAAGATCATGCCACTTGCGGATGATGTGATGGTCTACCCGGCTCATGGTGCAGGTTCTGCCTGTGGAAAGAACATGATGAAAGAAACGGTGGATACCCTTGGGAACCAGAAGAAGATGAATTATGCGTTAAGAGCAGATATGACGAAGGCAGAGTTCGTTAAAGAGGTTACCGATGGTTTATTACCTCCCCCAAAGTATTTCCCCCTCAATGTTAAACTGAACAAAGAAGGATACGAGGATATCGATGTGGTATTACAACGTGGAACCCGAGCTCTGAAACCGAATGATTTTGAAGCTGTTGCCAATGAAACAGGGGCGATAGTTCTCGATGTACGTCATCAGGATGATTTCTCCAAAGGTCATATACCGCGATCGATCTTTATCGGACTTGAAGGTGATTTTGCACCCTGGGCGGGAGCATTGATCGCTGATGTTAAACAACCGATACTACTGGTAACACCCCAAGGTCAGGAAGAAGAAGCGGTAACCCGTTTATCGCGGGTAGGATTCGATGGAACTCTTGGTTATCTCGAGGGAGGATTCCAAAGCTGGAAGGATTCCGGAAAAGAATATGATCAGGTTAAATCGGTAAGTCCGGATGAATTAAAAAGAATCCTTGATAATGGAGAAGTTCCGGTATTCGATGTAAGGAAACATAGTGAATTTCTTTCGGAACATGTATTAGGTGCTGAAAATACACCTTTGGATTACATCAATGATCATTTGGGGGCATTCCCAGAGGGGGATAATTTCTATGTACATTGTGCCGGTGGTTATCGTAGTATGATCACGGCCTCTATTTTAAAAAGCAGAGGAATACATAATCTTACGGATGTTTCCGGCGGATTCAAAGCAATTAAGGAAACAGAAATTCCTGTATCCGATTATGTATGTCCTTCAACCCTATAAAAAATGCATTACCGTAATTAATTCATGAATGTCTGATCACTGAAAAGATTTAATGCGGTAATACTTTGATTGCTTGTTAGAACGATCGCCTCCGGGCGGTCGTTTTTTTTATATACTATCGAAATATTAGAATAAGCGCATAAACAATTCTCCATTATAGATTTAAAATCCAAAATTGAATTTATCTACACGTAAAACAGAAATGCAATTCAGTGCTTTTTAGAGGATCGCATGGCTGCGACTTGCTTAATACCTGGATCGGTACTGAATTTTTGATAGGCTTCAGATTCCATTGGGATCATTGCAATTTTGCCATCCGCATCACAGTGTATACCCCAGCCGTATTTTTTGGTTAAGGGGGAGGCACGAAAACAAGGCTGCCCTTTGGAGAAATATTTAAGTCTTTCCGTGCCCATTATTTCAGTAGGCACTCCTTTCCTCCTGGAAAAAACTTCGAACAGAACATCATCAGAAGTATATTGATAATCATGATTGTTCATTATTTTGAACTCGATTCCTGCAATGGTCAATTCACCATTTCTTTCCGGAGGGATTGTTCCCTTTGACACCGGGCAATCCGGAGCTACTGAAATAAATGTATTGTAATAATTAGTGGTATGATCCTTCATGTATAGCTATTTTTCAGGTATTGGCATGATCTTACCATCATACCTGATATTATTCCTGTCTGAACTGTTTATAGAAATTGCGGAAGATCCATTTCCAAATACATTGATGATGATGTTGAAGATCTCTGTCTTTCTTTTAGCCGAGAATTTAATATCATACCGGTTCTTGGAATTATTATAGGAAACATCCATATCGGTAACCTTATCTTCAAATTTAATCCCATTTCCATCGGTATCATATCCCGCTCCTCTTTGTCGCTCCCCAAAATACGGAAGGTCAGCCTTCACGGAATCACCCTTTACTTCCAGAAAATTTGGATTACCGATAAGACTTACACGTTGAATATTATTTCCGGGTGCCATGAGCCCGCTATTTGCCAGTTGAGCCATACTTGTAGTCATCAGTGGATTTGCCCAGTCATTTTCAATACGGAATTCTCTGGCTTCGATCATATCATCTACGATCTTCTGTTGTTCCGGAGAGACTGCTACATTGGAAGATCCACAACCAACGGTAATAACGATACTTAAGATTGCTAATGGGAGGAACAGGCGTTTCATAATATTTATGATTAATTTTGATTTATTAAGATACAGAAATTCGCAGAATTCTCCATGAAACACCGGCAATAAATACATTTACCGCTCGTAAATCACATGAATTGCGCCGACAAGATCACCAAGGATTTTGTATTTTTTGGGACAAAAGAATTCTTTGCTATTTTTTACAAATATTTTTTGTTTTACCCTGATAATTTGGCTGAACTTTATATTTTTGCAGACCACATTTCCTGCTATGTATATGGCAGAAATACCAGAAGGAATCGGGATGTGGCGCAGTCTGGTAGCGTACACGCATGGGGTGCGTGTGGTCGCTGGTTCGAATCCAGTCATCCCGACTTTTTGAGATAACAAATTACGGTAATTAAAAGGGTAATTATATGGTTTACATGTAGTTACCCTTTTTTAATGCGCTAAAATGAACTAAATAACATCGTTATTAAGGTGAGTTAATCGTGAGTCGATTTTTCGAATATTGAACCTCCAACTCCAAATCAGGACCTATAAAATAGTTGGCTTTCGTACCTCAAATTATTGATGCATTTAAACAACAATCCTTAGCTAAAAGAAGACAGTTATATTAATATGAAAAATGTTAATTTTAAAACTTCGATACGAACTAAAACTGAGATCTAAAGTGTCCAATTAAGTTTGAAGATTTACAATTTGAAATGCTAAAAACAATCTTACATATTTTGCCGGATTTGTATGGAAAAAAAGTGGACAGGTAAATACTGTGGATGATTGGGATATGATACTTGATCAACAGATTAAAATTTTGGCAAGCCCACTTTTAATTAATTTAAAATAGTAAAAATCATACATGAAAAAATTCAATACATACATTTTAGTATTAATCGTTTGTCTTTTATCATTTCAATCTTTAATAGCTCAGGCAGAGGACAGGTCACGTCCTGAAGAATGGAAAAACCTGGTTCCGGGAGCTCGGTTAATGGATTTATTTCTACCTATGGAAGGGTATGTTTATTCTTCTGAAACCTGGGGTGCAAATAATGTTTTACCAAGATATATTGATAATGGTATTGAAGACTTTATTTGGTCATATTGGGGAGGAAATATTAAACAGGACGAAAATGGTAAATACCATTTATTCGTTGCCGGATGGCTTGAAAATTCTGATAAAGGGCATATGACCTGGCCGGATTCTTATGTGTTTAATACTGTATCCGATAGTATCCAAGGGCCTTATAAACCTATAAACATTATTGGAAGCGGTCACAACCCTGAGATTTTTCAAATAGATGATGGCCGATATGTGTTATATGTGATTGATGGAAGGTATGTCTCAAATAACCTCAATGGGAAATGGGAATACGGAAAATTCGATTTTAATAACCGGGACCGCAAAATAATAGAAGGATTGTCGAATATTTCGTTTGCAAAAAGAGAAGATGGTTCTTTTATAGCTGTTGACAGAGGTGGTGGAATCTGGGTGAGTAAAGATGGCTTATCACAATATAATCTAATTACAGATTCCAGAGTGTATCCAAATGTAGAAGGAAGATTTGAAGACCCGGTGATCTGGAAAGATCATATACAATATCACCTAATTGTAAATGACTGGTTAGGTAGAATAGCGTGGTATTTGAGGTCTAAAGATGGAATTAACTGGGTAACCGATCCTGGTGAGGCTTATGCTCCGGGAATTGCGGTCCACAAGGATGGCACGGAAGAGGACTGGTTTAAATATGAACGTTTAAAATTTTATCAGGATAAATTTGGCAGACCAATTCAAGCGAATTTTGCCGTAATCGATACGATTAAATGGGAAGATAAACCTTATGATAATCATAGCTCTAAAAATATAAGCATTCCATTTAATCCGGGTTTACTCTTGGAAATTGAAAATGATAAACGTATTACTTCCAAAACCAGTTCCATTCGCCTAAGAATTAAAGCAGAAGAACATTTTAATCCTTCCGAAGATATCGATATTGAATCGTTGAAATTTGGAGCCCCATCGGAAGTTAATTTCGGGCGTGGTGTAAAAGCAATCGATAGTCATAGAGATGGCGACGATTTAATCGTAATTTTTGATGGAAAAGGAAATGGGATTACAGAAGAAAATTTTACAGCTAAATTGATTGGTAAATCTATTAAAGGAGAGCTGCTGTATGGATACTCAAGATTACCAGGTGTAGCGTATTTAGTACCAATTTTGTCTGCACGAGCACCTAAATTTTCACTAGGTTCCGCCACAGTTGAAATTCAAAATTTTGGCCAGGTTGCTTCTGAAAAGACCTCCATAAAAATTGAAAAGATTGATGGGGAAAATAGAAAAATAGTGGCTACAGGAAGAGTTCAAGTACTCCAGCCATTTGAAAAAACCGAAGTTAAACTTTCAGTAAAAGGAAATGGAATTAATATTTCTGAAACTGATCATTTTTTGGTCACTATTTATACCGGAAATAAAATATTATCAAAATTCAATACAAATCAGTGATAGTATAAACGTTACAAACACTTTGTCAAATTGGGAATTAATTAATTATGCTCTGGATAAGACCCGACGGGTTTTCCAATGAGTAACGCCTCCCATGGATCGCGAGCGCAGGGAGTAATCCTATGCAGAATCCACAAAGAAGTAAGCTTTCATAGCGCCCGACATACCTTTGCAACCACAGTAACACTTTCCAATGAAGTCCTCATCGAAACGGTTTCAAAAATGCTAGGCCATACTAAGCTCTCGACCACTCAAATTTAGGCCAGGGTTTTGGAACAAAAAGTTGGGGAGGATATGCAGAAGTTGATGAGGTTGTATGGGGGTGAATTGGGAAGAGGTCAAAATGATGATAATATTGTACTTAATAAGAGTTCTATTGAAGGGGTAGCCGACACCAGGTATACCCATCACATGAAATCTCTCCTATTGCCCGATGTTTTAAGTGAATTCTCAGCTAATTCAATAACTTTTTTAACAGTGATATTGAGTTCGTTTTTCCTCCAGTTCATAAAAAGATCGATTCGTTCTTCTAATTCTATAAATACTACATTTTTAATGCCTGCTGCTTGAAACGATAAAGGCAATATTGAAATACCAAGTCCTTTTGAAACCAGATTTACAATCATACCTCCAAAGTCAGATTCAATTATTGTTTTGGGTTCAAGGTCATTTTTAGCAAACCATGTTCGTAATAAAGAAGCGAAAAAAGTTGTTCGGTGTAAACCGGAAATAATGAATTTTTCCTTCCCTAAATCCGTTAATTCACCCTTGCTTAATCGATGATGCTCAGGCACGACCAAACATATGGGTTCGGAATAGAGCTTTTTAGAATCGATATTGGTATTGTTTATTTTGTCTCTGCTAAAAGCTAAATCTGTTTGATAATCCAATAAAAGTCTTTCGTGATCTTCATCTTTTGGTTCCGTTAACTCTACTTTTAAGTCGGGTAAATTGTCGCTTAAAACACTCAGGAAATCAGGTAAAAAATCATATGTGATAGAACCGGGATAGGTAATTGCAATAGTGCCCGTTTTACCCTCATCTATTTTTTTTGCCTGTCTTATTACCTGATCAAACTCCTCAATAGTTTTCGTCCATCGTTCCTGAAGAAATTTACCTGCATTGGTCAGTTTAACATTCCTCTTATCCCTTTCAAAAAGTTGTATTTGTAATTCATCTTCCAAGGCTTGAATTTGTCTGCTTAAGGAAGATTGCGAAATAAACATCTTTTCTGCTGTATTCCAGAAATGAAGCTCCTTCGCTAGTGCTAAAAAATATTTGATTTGTTGAATCGTCATAACTAATGCGTTTTTTGCATTAATAGCTCAAAAATATGTATTTTTTAAATCACTTCAAAACTACTTCTTTGTGCTAAATATTTCATTCATTTTAAGACTAAAGATTATGGGAATTGAAAATTTAATGACATTTATGATAACGTCATTTTTATTCATTATGACACCAGGCATTGATACTGTATTCGTATTAAACAAGTCAATCGGCCAGGGAAGAAAATCTGGAATTTATGCCACTCTTGGTATAAATTCAGGTGTTTTGACTCACACTTTCCTTGCTGCAATCGGCTTGTCTGTTCTCATTGCAAAGTCTGATTTTGTGGTAACTTTAATCAAATTTCTAGGCTCAGGATATTTGATTTATCTGGGTTTCCTGAAGCTGAAAAATAAAAAGGACCTATTTCAGCCTGATCACAAAAAAGAAATTGATAATTCTAAAAACGACTTTTGGAGTGGATTTTTAACCAACACTTTAAATCCGAAAGTTGCATTATTCTTTTTAGCGTTTTTTCCTCAGTTCATTCAGGCCGACCAATTAGAAAACCCAATTCCATTTATAGTATTAGGAATCACATATGCTATAATCGGTATTATGTGGTTTCTGATATTGACCGTATTCGCAAGTGTATTTCGTCAAAAGTTACAGGATAGTCCAAAATCAGGAGTATGGATCAATGCCTTAAGCGGTTTGGTCTTTATCATACTAGGGATAAAAATCGTAATGAGCTGAATTTAACAACTATGATACCTCACAGGTGTTGTGAGGTGCTATAACCCCTTAAAAATAAAGGTTCAGATTGTGGTTTAATACACACTCCAGAAATTTTGTGACCAACTTATGTGGATTTTCGCGTGATGAATTATCCTGGGGTACAAAGAGCGTAGCGATAAAGAACCGATGATTGGCGAGTTCCAGAATCCTGGCTTCTCGTCCATCGTCAGTTCCCACGATTTTAAAACCGTTTTTGTGAACGTTTCGTATTCCAAAGATCACTGTCATTATATACGTTAATCGTGAATTTAAAATCTATTAAGAACCCTCAATATCTATACTTCCATCACTTCTTATTCAAAAAGTGATCTTACTCGTTCATGATCAGAGATATTACTTACCCCTAGTATTTCATGAAGTAAATCTGTAGAAACAGGTCTTTCATTTGAATTGCCATATTTTATTATAAAATTCTTCAATGCCCTGTTCAATCGATCTTCTCCTATAATTTCACTTATGGCCACAAATACCATTGCACCTTTGTAATAGGATAAATAAGTATCATCAGGAGCAACTCTCAATAAAGATTTAGTGCTGTTAAATCCCTTTTCTGCTTCATAAATCTGCTGATAGATAGCCAAACGCTCATTCATTTTCTTCCTCCCATACATTTTTTTATAAATCATCAACTCGGTATACATTGCCAGACTTTCAGTCAGCATCGAATACCCTTCGCGATAATCGGGAACAATTTGGTTGGTACCCCACCAAAAATGTGATACCTCATGTCCTGCGAGTTCATTCACTACATCACCATTACGGGCTGTTCTGAGGTCTGCATTAAAGGTCATGTTCTCGGTCATAAATATAGTTCCGGGATAAGCCGTTCCTGCAAAACCCTGTGTAAACGAAGAAACTTCAGCATAATTGATGGTATTAAAACTATAGGGACCAAAATTATCCAAGCAATAATCCAGGCTTAATTTGGTATTTTCTATGAGATGATCAACATTAGCTTTATGCTTCGGATGATGATAAACATTCACGGCTATATCTCTGTAGGAGGTACTTTTGATCTGATAAATCGCGGAGGATATTGCAAACCGAAAGGGTATAGATTCTGCCACATATGTATAATAATTTCTTGCTCCCTCTTGCCAATGACTTTGTAATTCTCCGGTACCAATGGCCATTTGATTAACGTAGGTGGAAATTTGCATTTCGAGATCAATAGCATCATCCACCTCTTCTTTAGGTGCTTCCAACTTCAACAACTTCGTAGGTTTACCCAACCCATATTTCTCTCTGTGCTGAACATTCGTAAGCTCTTTTTCCTGATCATATCCAAATTGAGGATAAAATCTGCTAATTCTCATAAAGGAACCATTTTTCACGATCGCATTAAAGGGATGATGCCCGTTTACAGGATCCCATTTATAAGTTATTTCAAAGGATAATTTAGCAGAATCCCGGTATTTAATCGGGAATTCCAAAATCAGTTCAGAAATCGAATTATGTATTTCAATTTTTTCATTCTTGTATTGGTAATAAAGGTATTTGATCTCAAATTCTTCCGGAACCTGTACCAAAATAGAGTCGATAGGGTCTCTTCGCATATTCATGACCATATATTCCCCTTGAATTTTATAGAATCGTTCGTCCGGATAAAGATCAATTTCGGTTGTAACTTTTTTTATTACCGGTTGATTTACAGATTGATATTTTCGATATTTCTTTTCATAAGAAATATATTCTGCACGCTGTTCATCCTTGTCTTTTTTGGGTATGTAATTTGAAGTGTATTGTAACGCTGCCAGCACCGCCAGTATCAGGAAGGTGACAACAGCAATATTTTTTTTCCATCCATTTAGTGGAAACCTTTTACGATTATGCAGAAGAATAAGAATGCTGATCGAGGAAAAACCGAAGAGGAGTCTCCAAAGAAAAGGATAAAAGTATTCGCCATAACCTATAAAGTCACTGTATGTCCCTTTGTATCCGGTAAAAAAACGTAATAATGAAGGACCTATAAAACTTCTTACAATGGGGGTTGCAAGAAGTAAATAACAAAGGATAGAGAGACCTAATGCTATCGATTTGGTTTTGCTCAAGGAATTTATGAAAAACAAAAACAGTGCTAATAACACTAAGGGAAATGTAGTAAAGAAAAACACACCCAGATAGGCCTCCCAATCGATAAAAGGGAACTGGAATACGTATTGAAAAACGATTCCCTCAAGAACTAATATTCCTGTTAGAATCAGAATCAAAAGTATGATACTCGAGATATGTCCTGTAAGTTGTTCAACGGAATAATAGGTGGTATACTCAATCGTGAAAAATCCACTCATCTTGCTGCGCCAAAAAATATCATTCACAAAATAGATTATCACCAACCCTCCCAATTCATAAAATGTCCTATTGATCGTTTGAGCCAGTAAACCCGAACTGGCATATAGTTGTGGTAAACGAATTCCCTGGTTGATATCATCAAACATATCCACTCCCACATAAAACACTAACAACACGCATATGGCTAAAAAAGCAATGCTCTTAAGCATATAGATCAGATCTACCCTGATAAATGAATTAACCGCTTTCCATTTTGAAGTATTATTGAATTTAGTTTCGGCTACAAAATAATTAAGATACCAGGTGAATCGTTGTATTTCCGCCCCCTTTTTAAGGGTTTTCCCTTTAAATCCAGGTAAGGAAGAAAAGGTGTGCATGCCGAAATATATCATAGCCAATGAAACTAGTATGAAAAGTATTCTATTGACAAGGAATAGATTTGACAGGGGAACAACCTGTTGATTGCGTTGAAAAACACTAAGATCTCTGGCTTCATAAAAATATCCCGAAATTCCAAAAATATCCGACAATGCAGAAATACGCTGGAGCTCTAACGATTGTGGTAATGCCTGTGCCATAAAAGGTGCATTAGAAAACATCATGGCGATCATGTAAAACACATATAATGATAACCCGGCAACAGCAACCAAAAGTTTATTCTTAAACTTTTGGGCGATCATAAAGAGGATACTACACACCACCAACGTATTTATTGCACCAAAAATTAGAAACGGATATATAAAATGCCAGGGACTAAAGCCCGGGTTAATCTGGGCATCCTGCTTCAGGTGAAGCCCAATGGTATAACCGATGACCAATAGTAAAAACCAGCATAGAGTTATTATATAGAAAGAGCAAAATCGTTCCAGAGCAAATGCGTCCTTGTTAATTGGTGTGGAGAAGATAATTGATCCGAAATTTGTGTCCTGCTCTTTAAACAATAAAGAAAATGACTGCACCGTAGCGATCAATATTATAGACAGGCTCCATAACCCGATCATAAAACCTACTGAATAAGGGGCATTCACAAATACTTCATCCCCCATCGAAATATTGAACTTTAATCCACCCAGGATACCCATCCCAATTAAAGCGGTTAAAGCAACATAGGCAACCTTTTGATTTAACAAAGTTTGTATATCATTATAAAAAATGGTTCTCACAACGCCGCTGTATTTAGATGAGTGAAGTAAGCATGTTCTAAACCAGGTTCCATAGGAGTGAAATCATTGGGGTGATTTTTAGCAAAAACCGTAACTTTTATAACCCTTTCCGACAACTGTGTACTGACGATCTGGTGCCGGGCTTCCATTTGTAACAATTCCTCTCTACTGACCACCTTACTCCATAATTTTCCTTTTAGATGGTTGAGAAAATCTTTTGGAGATCCCATAGCGATAATATTTCCCTTTTTAATTATCGCCATCTGAGAACAAAGATTTTTTACATCTTCAACCAGATGAGTAGACAAAATGACGATAATGTCGTTACTGATCTCACTCAACATCATATTGAACCGGTTTCTTTCTTCCGGATCCAACCCAGCTGTTGGTTCATCTACTATTACAATCTGTGGTGCTCCTAATAAAGCCTGAGCCACCCCAAAACGTTGTTTCATACCACCGGAAAAGGTATGAACTTCCTTATTTTTTACTTCGGTCAAATTCACCCGATCCAATAAACTCAGAATTTGTTCATGACGCTGCTTCCTGTCTGCCAGACCTTTTAATCTGGCTAAATGGTCCATTAAATTGTAGGCGGATACCCTGGGATAAACACCAAAGTATTGCGGTAAAAAACCCAAATGCTTTTGGAAATCCCTTGGATTCTCTACTACATCTATTCCGTTGAAACAAATGCTTCCAGTAGTGGGCCTTTGCAAGCCGACAATGGTATTCATCAGAGAAGATTTACCGGCACCATTCGGTCCTAATAAACCAAAGATCCCATTGTTGATCTCAAGATTTAAGGCAGTAAGCGCCTTATACCCGTTGCTGTATACAACGGATACATTATCGATTTTTAATGTATTCATAGTTAAAATTAGTTGGAAGATCTACGCTATATAGTCAATAATATCTCCTGGTTTACAGTCCAATGCATTACAAATAGCTTCCAGCGTTTCAAAACGAATCCCTTTTGCCTTACCATTTTTAAGGATGGATAGATTCGCCGGGGTAATACCGATCATATCAGCAAGATCTTTGCTCTTTATCTTTCGCTTTGCAAGCATCACATCAATATTTATAATAATCGGCATAATTAAATATATAAGTCTTGTTCGTTCTGCAAGGATAGTCCTTGATCGAAAATTTCTGAAATGATGAAAATGAAAACTCCCAGTAGCAGATGTAAGGTTACTATGATGAATATTCCTTTTTCAATCGCTATAAAAAAAGATGAAACCATCACTAAAACAATGGGTAAGATGATATTGGTAAGATAAAAACGTTTTAAATGGCCAATATTAGGTTGTGTAAAAAGCTTATCCTGATAAAACACCTTAAATACATTGGAGAGCAACCAAAAGAATAAGGCATAGGCAAAAAAAGGTATTAAAAAGGCAAAGAAAAGATACGACCAGTTGTTTTCCAATATCAGAAAGGAAACGGCTGTTAAAGGATAATTTATGATTGTCCTTGCATCATCGTTTTGAATATTGGTATCTGTAATCCATGAAAAAGCTCCATATAATGCGATCAACAAATAAATCCATCCAAGACTTCGGGATATCGCAAATAGAATTTTAGATAATATCTTCGTTTTATTCATTACTAAAAATACTAAAATGTTTCTGCAAACATATAATAAATTATCGTAAAACAATAATTTATTATCATTTTATTAAACTTAATTAATATTGAAAAACTCAAAAATGATCCATGCTTCCCAAAGTACAGTCCCTTCTATATCGCTTATTAAACACAAACTTAACCTAGCGTAAAAAAACTCGTAAGCAGTTCTATAGTATGACTCCAAATCTATCATAAGGCAACTGTACAGTGTGGTGAATGGTTTATGTTCTTTAGAAAGAAATCGAATATCTCCAAGCGAAACTATTTCGTCCGCATTTCGCCATTTCATTAATCCTGTAAAATTCCTTTTTACTATCTTAACCTAAGCAATAGGAGTTACAGTTTCATAGATGGACATCGAATTATATTATCCCAAAAGTCGTGTAGAATGGCGGAAATGGTTGGTAGAGAATCACGATACCAAAACCTCTGTTTGGGTTATCTTTTATAAAATAAACACGGATAAAGCATCCGTGAGCTGGAGTGATGCCGTTGATGAGGCATTGTGTTTTGGTTGGATCGATAGCAAGAAGCAAAAAATTGACGAATTCAGTTATCGCCAGTTCTTTTCCAGAAGAAACCCCCAAAGTATTTGGTCAAAAGTCAATAAGAATAAAGTTCAAAGACTCATTGCAAACGGATCGATGACTGCAGCAGGTTTAAAAAGTATCGAAACAGCAAAACAAAATGGATCCTGGACACACTATGACAAGGTAGAAGAATTGATTATACCCAATGATTTAAAAATGGCATTGGCCAAGGAAAAAATTGCGATGGAATACTTTGAAGGTTTAAGTAAATCAAGTAAGAAAATACTATTGTACTGGGTTATTTCTGCCAAACGTTCTGAGACACGTCAAAATCGGATTGAGGAAATATTTAAATCAGCCAGTAAACAGCAAAAACCAAAACCTTTACGTTAAACGATATTTTTCAACGAGCTGGGATATGTAGACATTTGTTATTGCTTTGTCAGCATATATTTGTCCCCGTTCGCTTTGGTCAGATGTAGCATGGATTCATTCAAATCATAAGTCCATTCGTCATTCAGAATCAGTGACCAGTCGAATTCTGCGGTCCAGGGACAACCATTGACAAAGGTTACGGTATTGCCAGAGATCTTATAAGTTCCGTTACAAAGCGCAGGAAATTTTTCGAGCTCACTTTGTCCCTTAAACGTTTCATTGGTAAAAGTCAAAACCACTTCTGAAGTATTCCCATTCCGTTCAAAAATTCCGGTATAGGTACCATTGAGTTCAGATTGGGAATTTTGATCATCGTTATTACAAGCAACTAAAAATAACAGTATGCCAAGTAGCCGTAAAATTTTGGTTTTCATGATTTTGTTTTTTCATAGATGCATAAATTCACAAAGAGTTGCTTTAAAGTATAATGGTTTAATGTTATTCAGGTTCCTTCACTGACATTCAGTTTTATGCCTGAATCGAAAGTAAAAAGCGTATCTGTACTTCGGTAGTTTCTACAAAGTAATTCAGGAAAGTAAATACTATGGTGATTTAATACATTTAAAATGTAAAGGCCCTCTGTAAAAATACGGAGAGCCTTACACCAACGAGTTAATCAAAAATCAAATTACACTATTTTTCGAATATGCCCGGCTGTGCGATACCGTCTATTTCCTTCACCTCAATTTTAAGTAGTTGAGCGATGACAAGCATGATATCCTCCAGATGCAGTAATGGGATTTCTCTCCCTTTTGCAAACCCGGCACCATAAGCCACAAAACCGGTATAAATGTTATGATTATCAGGGAAATACCCATGTTTACCCCCAACTTTATGCTGTAAAACCTCACCTTGTGCATCATTGGAAAAAGCATATCCATCTGCTGCCGATAAGGCCAATCTTGTATTCGGATCTGCTTTATAGGTTCGAATCGTTTTCTCATCGATCACTTTAAAGGTTTGTTGATAGACAAAGGGTAATTGTGCCAGAAGCTGTTTAACCTTATCCAGCGTTTTGGTATCGTTCTTATCTTTAAGATGAAGAAACGTAGAACCACCTGTGGAAAAGAAAAATGCTTTTTCGTAAAGTCCTGCATCCTTTAGCCAGATATTAGGTGCAATTGCGGTATGTACCGTTACAAAACCATGATCTCCGGTAATAATAATAGCAGTTTCTTCTAAAATACCGGCTCTTTCCAAAGCATCGTAAATAGCTCCTACTGCATTATCTGCATTAGCAATTGCTCTATTCACATAATCTCCTTCTCTACCCATTTTATGTTGTGCCCCATCGGTATTCGGAAAATGTACCGTCAGCAAATTGGGTTTATATTTTTCGATGATGTGACTGGCTATTCTGCCTAAATTCTCATCCATTCTAAAAGAAGTCAGATTATAGGCATCCTTTTCCATTTGTCCCGTAGCATACTCGGTAACTTCTTCAAAAAGACCTTTAGGAGTTGCAAATTCCCGGGTTGCTTCCCGACGGTCTGATGGATTATCAAAAGACCAAATCTCCGGAATATTATAATCGATATAAGGGTTATTTACGGTAACAGGCCAGGAAACCGAAGCTGTTGACATTCCTTTTTCCTTAGCATACTGCCAAATGGTTTTTGCCTTTACCTGATTAAAATCATATACGCATCCCTCGGGTTTTCCATCTTTACCTACGCCAGTATTATAATAGATCCCGTGAGATTCCGGCAAGGTTCCGGTTACCAGGGTAGTATGTGAAGGATACGTTACCGAGGGAAAAATAGTCCGAACATCTGCGGCTGTCGTACCATTTTTTGCAAGGTATTTCAAATTGGCCGTAGCCCATTCCGGATCCTTGTAAAAATCTGAACGAAAACCATCGATGCTTATTAGCACCACATGTTTAGTCTCTTGTGCATTAAGTTGAAATATGCTGCCCAGCAATACTATACTAAGCAGACCAAAGGCTATATTCTTGTTAATCATATTGAAAGCTTTAGAAAAAAGGTACGATGGCCACATCATTTTTATTCTCAACAATTATTTTGTTCATATCCACGGTAATGGTAATGTTTCCATCCGCATCTGTGGAGAAATCATCCAAATTTTTATCCGCTACAAAGCTTGGAATCTGAGCCTCTATATATTCATCGGAAACATTGGAATTATTATCCTGTTCGATTTGAGAAATCGGATATTTTATACCCAGATCCGTCAATCTTCTCCCTTCACTCATAAATACCTCCTGGCGCATTAAATACACATGATAAAGTACGTCATCAATAGTCTGGGCATTGTCAATATCCGCAGCTGTTACGTGTGTGCCTGAAACAGTACTTACGGTAATACTCCCCTGTTGTCTGTCTAAAACCAGACCACTTTTGAAATCACTATTTGCATCAAAACGAACCTTTACAGCGGTTAACGGGTAATCTGTACGATTCCCACCATTTCTGGTCTCGCCGCTATCATCGACCAGTACTTTTGGTCTTATATTGATCAAACTTAAAAGTCCAATTAGATTTGATTTCGCAGTAGCTATATCATTTTGAGCCAAAGCAATCTCAGCCAGTATTAAATAAGCTTCTTCCGCTTTTACCAGGGTAACCGGCTTTTGATCTGTGGAAGGTGTGCCCGTTGAATAATATTTAGGATCCAAAAAGTCCAGTCTGGGAAGTGGGGCCAGTCGATTCGGTAATGCATCATAGGTCGCATTTTGCATTTCATTGGAAAGACTGTTCACACCGTCATAGGCAATTTGATACAATAATTCAGGAACCGCTAAAGCCTCTGTTGCTTCGGTATAGGCATTATTGGCATCTCCTAAGTTATAATAAGCCCGAGCTTTCAGCAATTGACATACTGCGATCATTTGCTGGTCATCGGTAAATGCAATGGCCTGGTCAAGCGCTTCCAGCGCAACTTCTAAAGTTTGTGCTGAAGAAAGTACTTCTCCCAGATTGGAAGCCGGTAATCCTGTGAATAATTCTCCACCGAGAATATTGGAATACCCCAAACAGAAATATATAAATGAAAGATCTTCCTCAGTTGCATTTTCATCCGCAGGGTATACGGTTTCAATTCCATAGGTTGCTAATTCACGCAGTGCCTGAACATCAGCCTGGATAGCATTTACATCCACATCGAAGTAATCGATCTGTAAAACATCAAATACCTTACTATATTGAGAATAATTATTGAAGTAATTATCCGAAGTGATCGCCACGTTTATAGTAACTGTATTCGAAGTTTTAGCCAATTGTCTTTTTAAGCCATTCAGCCAACTACTCACTGCATGCGGATTGCTTAAGTACACATCTTCGGTAACATTCGGGTTCTCTACACAAGCAGAAAACAAACCTGTGATGAGGACAATGTATATTATAATTTTTTTCATGTTTGGTAATGTTAAAAGTTGATTTTTAAGCTTGTTAAAAATTGTCTTGGAGCTGAGTAAGTAGCGTAAGAAATTCCACCCGTACTAGCTCCTCCCTGACCTTGAGCTGCACCACTGATGGTAGCCTCCGGATCAAAGGATGATGCCGTGAAATTGAATGGATTAACCGCTGTGATCCCCAGAATGATATAGTCAAATGCTTTTGAATTTCCAGGTCTGAAAGTATACGATGCCCCGATGGTTCTGATTTTCAGGAAGTCTGTCTTTTCAACAAATCGGTTGGTGAAATTCAACCAGTTGGCACGTCCATTTGCATCGATCTCACCTTGAGGGATATTCCCTTCTGCAGCACCGTAATAATATCTGAACTGTGCATCCCAGTTCGCTCCATATCCTCCGGATTGATATGAACCGTTAGCAAAAAGATTAAAATCCTTATAAGAGAAATTCATCCCAATATTTCCGAAAAGATCTGGAATCGTAGTTCCTAAATAAGATTGAGGTATGGTCTCTTCAAGCACTCCGTTCTCATCGAAAGTACCATAGTTTCCACGAATAAATCCTATTGGATAGCCTTCCTGAACCACAGTTTGCAGTGTTCTTGCACTAAATCCATTTAAATTAAATGCGGGGGCTCCACCGGCATCCAGCACTTCATTATGTAGCGTGTTCACGGAAGCGTTAAAACTCAATGAAATATTATCCGTTTGGATCGGTGTTACCTGCACACTGAATTCCAATCCATAATTCTCTATTTCTCCGATATTCTGTAATTGACTCACCGTATATCCACTGGAGGGAGAAGAAGGAATATAGAATAATGCATCCTTGGTCAGGGATCTGTAATAGCCTGCTGACAGGTTAACCCTGTTTCTTAAGAAAGCGATATCTACCCCACCTTCAATGGTATGGGTTTTCTCAGGTTTTAAATTTTCATTTCCGGGTTGACCAAAGGCAGCCGCCTGATTCCCCAGATACCCATCGAAAACAATAGTCTTTTCATTGGCATAGGCTGGCGGAAGATTTCCGGCTATTCCAAAACTACCTCTGAATCGCAATGAAGAAATGAGATTCGTGTTAAACCAGGATTCCTGTGACATCATATAAGAAGCTCCCGCTTTAGGATAAAACTGAGTACCGATATTATCTCCGAATGCCGGATTTCGGTCACCTCTTATCCCCAGGTCTAAAAATAATTTGTCTTTATATCCGATATTTTCCTGTGCATAGATACCATAGTTCAATACCTCACTCAGGAATTCATCACTGTCTTTTACGGCAGCATCACTAATGGTTAAGGCACCGTCACGAATATTGGTACCTGAGTACAGAATCTGGTGATCTTTATTTCGGAACAACTGCCCTCCCACTGTTGAAATGAATGAAAAGTCACCGGTATTATAGGTATGCTGGGCTGTAAACTCTAAGGTAATACCTAAATAATTTCGTTGAATATTTTGAATACTCCCCTGATCTGTAATTTCCTGTCCCCTTGTAGCGGTGAGATATTCATTGGTCTGTACGACAGTTTGCTCCTGTGCTCTATAATCCAGTCCGCCGGTAAATTTCAGCATTAAACTTTCTATAGGCTTGTATTTAAAGGATTGCGAAGTGGTGAATCGATTTACAATGATCTGGTTATCCTGCAATCTTTCTGCATTATCAACAAAAGCCTTCATTTCCTCAAATTCCTCCTCAGACAATTCATCCAATCGGTTATTGAATCCCGGGCCTGTAATTTTTGATGCGCCATCTTCTGCGAACCATAGGCCTGTATACCCACCCTGATTTCCATTACGGTTTCGTTTGTACTGATTATGAACATAAATAAAAGAGCTTTCGTAATCAAAATTATCGGCTATTTTAGCTTTAAATCCCGTACTGAAATCAGCCTTCATATTTTCATTCTGGTCATGAATCTGCACACCGGAACTGTTCATAAAGCTTGCCGAAAAATTATAACCGAAATCGGTACTGCTTCGTCCATTTAGATTGAGATTGTACTTCTGATAAAGGCCATTTCTAAACAACAGATCCTTTGAACGATCAAAATACAGAAAATCAGCGGTTGGAGTTTCAATACCACTTTCTGCCATAACACTAACATGCGTTCCCATCTTCCCTCCTTTTTTGGTAAAAATCTGAATCACTCCATTTGCTGCATCAGATCCATAAAGCGTGGTTGCTGCACCTCCGTTGATATACTCTATTTTTTCAATATTATCCATGGGTATATCTGCAATTGCACTCATGGAAGAACCCTGAGAAGATCCTCCTAAGGTTGCACGTGTATTTAAATTGTCAAGACGAACACCATCTAGATAGATAATCGGAGTGGAGTTCAAAAAGGCGGAATTAACACCTCTTGCCCGAATGATACTGGTTGCTCCGGCTTGCCCACCTGTCAAATTGATCTGCGCATTCGGTAATTGTGCGGATAATTGTTGATCGATTCGCTGCGAGGATATCTTCTCCAGATCTTCTCCTTTAATCGTGGTAACCTGAGTTGGCAATCTCTTTTTTCGAACATCAGCTCCCTGACCTGTTACCACCACTTCATTCAGAGCCTCCATGGAAGTTGTCATTATAAACGATTGCACCTCCAGCGGTGTTTCCGTAAATGTTCTGGTTAGGGTATTGTATCCGAGATAAGAAATTTCAATAGTCGTTGGAAACGTATTCGAAGTAATAGAGAAATGACCCTCCATATCCGTACTGGTTCCTCTGTTGGTCCCCTGGATTACAATAGTTGCTCCGGGAATTGGAATTTGCTGTTCATCTGAAACAATTCCTTTTATTTGATACTCCTGTACTTTTACAGGCATATCAACACGTTTTAATGCCACCGTATGGCCATCCACCAGATAGCTGATTGGTGCGACTTTCTCTAAATTATCCAAATTTGCCTTTAAGCTTGAACTTCTTTGAATTATAAAGTCATTCACTAAAAGTCCTTCGAAGCTATTAGGGTTATAGACAAACTCCATTTCCTCAAATTGTAACTGGAGTTCTTCAATTAAACTTTTTAGCTTCTTTTGTTCGTATGCAATAGTCAAGGCATTTGCATAACTGTAATTTGCTGTTACCAATAGGGTAAACAACAACATAATCAATGGTAAATGTTTTTTCATTAGTACACTTGTTAAATAAAATTTAGATCCACTGATCACAACAAGGGCCGGTTGTTGTGAAAAGTCTTTTAACTTCCATGGTTTATAATTTTTGGTATTTTAAATATTAATTCACTACGTTTGATTTTTCATTTTTACACTTGTTAAATGAAAATTTTCAGGGGGAAAATCGGGCCGATTTTTCCCTCTTTTTATTTTTCTTTTTGGTTCAATCGATAGGTTTTTTGGTCAATCTGTGTATATTCAATATCATGTGAAAAACTGATGATGTTCAGAAAATGTTCAATGCCATTGTCAATTTTAAAGGTTCCTGAGATGAATTTATCGGCAATACTTTTCTCCGCTAATTCAAAATCAACATCATAATAGTTGGATATTTTTTTGAGTAGTTCAGACATCTGCATTTCAACACAGATGATCTTAGAAGTCATCCAATCAACCTGAATCTTTTTATTAAATTCACTGATATATGTTTGGTTCCTTGAAAAGTCTTTGGAATACTTCTCGCCGGGAGACATGTTCAGGGTTATTCCATTGGTTTCTAAAATATGAACCTTACCGGTATAAAGTGACACAGATACCTCCTGATCCTTTGGATACGCATATACATTGAACTCCGTTCCGTAAACCATTACAGCCAAAGAATCTGTCAGCACCTTAAAAGGATGAAGTGAATCTTTTTTGATCTTAAAATATCCTTCTCCTTTAAGTGATACGGCTCTATCATTATCTGTGGTAAAACTGATTTCAGAATTTCGATTTAAGATCACCGTTGAACCATCTCTTAAATCAATACTTTTTGGAGTGATCCCATCATTTACTACAACCGTAGTGATTACCTGATTCTGGCGGAACAATAGTATACCGGATATACCTAATATCGCAACCACCATAGCTGCAATTCTATATAAGGTCCGTAAATGATTCTTTTGTACAGTTCGTTTTATCCGTTTCCAGGTTGTTTCCTTTAAAGGCAAAGGCATTCCTACCCCGGACTCTTCGTGCCAAAGCTGCTCAACTTTACCTTCAATAAATTCTTCGTTAAGGAGCGAGACCTTATTACTACCAGATTTTTTCATTGTTGTATTTAATCTGCTAATAATTCTTTTGAGAAAATAAATTCCCCTACGTGTTTACTGTAAGGTAATACTTTGTTAATATGAATAGTGGAGATCATTAGGTTTCTGAAGCTGTTCTTTTAATATTTTAACGGCTTTAGAAATTTGATTCTCAACGGTTTTAATCGAAATACTTTTATAATTTGCTATTTCCTTTTGCGTTAACCCTTCCAATTTGTGCAGCTTAAAGATTTCTTTACACTCAGTAGGTAAAATTTCGATGGCCTGATTCAAGAGCTCTTTCTTTAAAGTGAAATTATAGTCACTATCGGTGCCAATTTCTTCACGATCCTCTAAAATGACTTCAGTCAGAATTGTTTTATACTGCTTTTTTACAAAATCGATACAATAGGATTTGGCTATGCGTATTAGTTGTGCCTCTAAGGTAACTTCTGTGGAAAGTTTATTTCGGTGGTGATATAATTTAAGAATGATGTCATGAACGATATCTGAGGCACTACTGTCATCCTTGACAAAATATTTGGCCAAATGATATAACCTTTGGTGGTATTTCAGATATACTGTCTCTAAAGCTTTTAGATCCCCATCCTTTAAACTATTCAATAATTGCATAATTATTAAAGTTTTCTCAAGGGATAAAATTACCAAGAGCCGGGAACGCATATCCGAAGATGATCTTTATTAAAACTTAAAGGAAATGTTATTAGATCACAGAAGTTTTCCCACAAAAAAAGACTCATGATTTAGCTAATTCTGCCGTCGAACCGTAGCCTGAAGAATCAGTTCCGGATTCCCTGCTTTGCCAACCGTAACCCCGGAAGTAAAAGTTAGGTTCAAATCCTTCAAAAAAAGTCTGAATCTCTAATTATGTGGCAAGGGTTTTCTTAAGCGAATTTTACACTATAATAGTTCGGCTGAAAATCTGCATATACCATGGTGTTGGAGAAAACATAAACTTCAATATCTCAAACTATGCAGAAAAAATCGAATCGTCACTAAAGCTTTCTACCTCATAATTTGGCTTTAATCCAGCGTTTGGGGTTAAAACTTAAAATTGGTTCTTAGAAAGAAAAAGATAGGATCAGTCGAATCCATGCAAGAATTTTATGATAAAATTTTTAAAGCGACAATTATCCAGCATTTAATTAAAAACGTAGCTTAGTGTCCGTGACCTTTATCAGCAAATAAAAACCTCGGCTTCTTAGTTCAACCCTGTAGCAATGACGACCCTAATAAGATCCTTTTTGTTTTTTTCTTTGATGATAACCTGCCTGAAAACATATACACAAAGAAACGATGAATTTCAGGCTAAGGTTTTATATCAATCAGATCATTTGGTTATCTCCCAGATCTCGGAGAATTCGTTCCTGCATATTTCCTATTTGCAAACGTACGATTTTGGGAAAGTGCCGTGTAACGGACTTATCATTCGAAATGGTAAGGAAGCCCTCGTTTTGGATACACCTGTCAATGATGCTGACGCTGAGGCGTTAATACAATGGGTACAGGAAACACTGGGTTGTCAGATCAACGCCGTCATACCCACACATTTCCATGAGGATTGTCTCGGCGGATTACCGGCATTTGAGAAAAATGGGATTCCTTCCTATGCGAATTTCAAAACCATCGAACTGGCCAGGGATCAACATACGGCAGTTCCCGCGAATGGGTTTGAAAATTCCATGACTTTCATGATCGGTGATCAGCGTGTGGTCGTTAAATTCTATGGAGAGGGACATTCCAAAGATAATGTTATCGGCTATTTCTCTGGCGATAATCTGATTTTTGGAGGATGCCTGATCAAGGAAATTGGAGCGGGAAAAGGATACCTTGGCGATGCGAATGTACGAGAGTGGTCAAATACCGTTAATTTAATCAAAAAGGCATATCCGAATGTAAAGATCATTGTGCCAGGTCATGGAGCCTATGGAGATTCGCAATTACTGGATTACACCATGGAATTGTTTAGCAATCAATGAGTAACAATGGCATCCACCTCAATTTCGATCAACCAGTCCGGATCTATAAAACCAGACACCTGCACGATCGTATCTACCGGTTTAATGGTTTTAAAATAAGTGGATCTGACTGTAGCAGCCGCTTTCCAATCATCAATATTGATTAAAAGCATACGGGTTCTGATCACATCCTACAAACCTGAACCTGCACTTTCCAACGCTATTTTTATAGTCTCCAAACATTGCAAGGTTTGTCGGGAAATATCACCGATGCCTACGGTATCTCCATTTGCATCTATCGGCGCTGTTCCTCCTATTGAAATATAGGGTCCTACCCGGACAGCACGACTGAAACCAACAATATCTTCATAGGGACTACCACTGGATATTAATACTCTTCTCATTATCCGTTTATCTAAAGTGAGAATTTTATCAATCTATCTGTTTAACGCGTCGCATTTGCTCATTGGCCTTTCTGAAAATATCCTTTATTACCTCCCCATTCGAAGGTTCTTCCGTTAGCGTTTCCGGGTCCCATTGACTCCGTTCAGTAGCAAAGAAATCTCCCCCATAAATATGGAGGCCTCCGGTGAATCTCGGTAAAGGATTGGTCACCGAATGTATGGCATTCGTGTTCAACGTTGCCACATCTCCGGCGAATAAACATCTGACGTCTGAGGCTTCCAGGCCATTTTTTCTTTTCTCCCAAAGAATATTATCCTCACGGCCGGTATAGATCCCAATGTACGCCCACATTAAATGATTGTGTGGTATAAGGTTCATTTGAGGTGTCCAGGAAGCGGCAAAAATGGTCAGCTCCTTCGATCGTAAAAAAATCTTGAGACCTGCCTCTGTGGGTGGACCAATGGCTTTTAACATCAAATCCGGATTCGAAATTCCCTTTTTCAAAACTTCTTTTACCGCTTCCTGAGGGTTGGCCTCCTTATTAGCTAGTAAGCAATCCTCAATAAACTTTTGCATTTCGATCAGCTCAGCTTCTTCTACCGGCAGGATCTTCTCGCCATGATCTAAAGCATTCTTCGAAATATGGTTCATTTCCGGATTCATAAATGAAGGCAGGGCAGCAAGGCTCAGACCTAAACCTATCGTTCTGATCATTCCTCTTCGTGTAAATTCCGTGGCATCATTTGATCTAAACATTACAATACTTTTTATCGATTCATTTCTGGTACTCCGTATAGAAGCGTTCGTTAAAAGGTTTATCTTTTAAGGCTTCCTCAATATCATCAAGATAACTGATGATGGTCAAATCTCCTTCGAGCATTTGTAAAATAGCCCGCTCACAACTTTCCCATATATGCTCTAATTCCGGTAGCAAGTCGATTGATTTTTGGGTCAGTCTCAGGTTCTGTTTTCTTTTATCCTCGGGATCAGGCTCGGCTATTATATAACCTTTAGCGGTCATCTTCCTGAGCAATACCACAGTTGACGGATGCGTATACCCCAATTCCTCGGCAATTTCCACCATGGTAAGCACCTTATGTTGTTTAAAAAGTTTAAACACCAAATGCCAACTGGGCTCTACATCTATTGCTATCTGTTTAAAGAACTTTCTGGTATCATGAGTCATTCTATCACTGATTCTTTTTAATCGGTTATCCAATGCCCTGTAACCAAGTTGTCTGATAAAATCTTTTTCCATTTTTTTCGATCGGTGTATTAAAGATACAAAAAATAGTTAGTTGACTACATAGATAGCTAAACAAATCTACATTCGAAGGTTTTTGGCATTGCCGTTTTCTCAATAGCTATTCCATGAAAGTACAAGAAAATATAATGAAGGGAATAGTGTTAATACTCGATCTGTATAGTCTTGGAAGTTTCGTTCTATGGATCGATAAACTTTAACCTTCCACGATTGCACCGGATTTTTATTTTTTTCATATCCAAAAATGATTACGTTGATCTTTAGTTCTCCTGATAACTCGAATATAATTAAAAAAACACCCCATCATTTCAGCTACATCTATGAACCTCAGAAAATATAATTGGTTCAATTACAAAGGGTACCTTGAATAAAGTGTCCTCTTTACGACCATAGAATTATGACACCATCGTAGGAAATGTCTAAATTCACACTTTCATTTACCGTGTCTAATTTCGCTGATAATCAGCGATACAATAAATCCAATCTAAAGAACAATACCAATATTATGTTTAAAATCTATGTAACCCTAATCCTTCTATTAAGCCTTTCCCAAATTTTCGGCCAGGAAAACGATTGTGATTGCCAAAAAGAACTCGATAACGTTTCACAACTTATAACGAACTCGGAAAGCTATGATGATCAAATCAAAAAGACCGGGAAGGAAACTGATTTTGCCAGATGGAAAGCCACTCTAAAAAAAGAAATCGAGAAAGACAGTTTAAGTTCTTTTTTTTGTGCGGGGTATTTACAGAAATACATTTCCTATATCAATGACAGGCATAATGAACTCTACAGGATCCCTGAAGACCTGGAGTTAAGCGTCCCCTTCTATTCAAAAGACATAGATACTCTTACCCCAGGTAACGATCCTGTTTCCGGAATTTACGTTGCGGGAAGCGACCGTATTCTGGTGCAAAAAGAAAATGATTCTACTTATTTTGGAATCACCTTGAATTCCAATTCCAAAGATTGGAAACCTGGGAAAATAAGATTGCGTCTTAACCGAACTCAAAATAATGACTACGAACTATTTGAATTCTACAAAAACGGACTCCTCTACTATCAAAAGAACCTATCTGTAATTGACGGGAGAATTAAATCTACCTTTTGGAATAAAGACAATCAATACTTCTTTAACAAGAACCATGAGGATAATTTTAACTTCGATTCATCAATGGCTGCATTCGACTATATCGGAATTAAAACTTTAAGCAGAACGAAAACACTGATGAAAGAAGCCGATGCGTTTTACAAGCAGCATCTCGATCAGTTAAAAAAAGAAAATCTCATAATCGATCTTAGAAATAATGGGGGTGGCGCCACAAACCAGGCTAAACCGCTGTTGAAGGCCATAAGCAACAATAAGAATATTCAAAGAGTTTATGTGATGATAAACTTTAAAACGGCCAGTGCGGCTGAATTAACGGCACTAGCCTTAAAAAAGGATGAACGCACGATTATTGTAGGTGAAAACTCAAGAGGTATGTTGACCTATGGATACGGGAATAAAGCGTATTCAACGCAAACAGCTTGTATGGAATATAAGCTCGTTCTATCCACGGAAATTGCAGATAAAGACCTCATTGTATATGAATATACTGGAATTCAACCCGATTTCTACCTCGATAATAAAAGTGATTGGATCGAGCAAATTGTTCATTTGAATACGGTAGCGAAGTAACCCCCTTAATAGAAGAACTGCAGGATGAGACAGGTATAGAAGTAAAAACTAATGTTTTCATAGATCCGGATGTAAGCATTGACCGCCATTTCCATGGTTGTACTTCTGCAATTAATTCGTTGGTGAAAATACAACATCATCGATCTGGCAACTGGCATTGGCTTCCCCTTCCACATAGAACCCGATCTCAACCTTACCATGCGCTACCCTAATATTTTCCAGCCTTATTTCCGACCAGATTCCTGAATCATTTTTTACAGATTGACTATTTTTATTCCCCCCGCTTTCTGCATATATTTCCAAAATATCAATACCCGAATTGCTTTTGACCTTTGCCTTTAGTATATAGATGCCATCGGGAACGGAATAGGTGGGTGTGGATTCAATAATTTGGTAAACCTTTCGTTTAAATGAAACCTTATCCTCAATGTTCAAAGACTTCTCTCCAATTACCGATCGACGATCTGTTTTCGAATTGAAATAATTCAATTGAGGAGATTCCGTATCTCCAACGATTACAGCATTCCCCTGATAGATGTGAGTCACCCAACCTGTAATATGAGACTGGACAGGCTTTGCAGGGGAAGGAATCGATCTGCGATCTGCTTCAAAACTCGAATTTTTTACATAGTTATTGCCTTTTGAAACACGCCATTCACCGGTATCTTCATTCAGGTCCCAGGAATTAAGCGAATTTAAATACGGCGTATCCTTATTAAAAGATAAAGGCATCCATTGATTGTAACCTAATCCGTTACCTGCAAAATTAGCCCAGCGATCTCCACAATAAATCACGGTTTCCTGGTTACTTCCTTTCACGTTCACAAAAAATCCGGTCTGAGTTATATGCGCAAAATCATCCATACAGCCTGGCGTGATCAGCATTTGATCCTCCGGAGAATAGGGTCCTCTGATATCGTCACTCACCAGGTAGTAAGCATACGATGAATCCCAGCCATATAAGTTTGAAGCAAATACATAATATTTACCCTTAAACTTGAACATACAATTTCCTTCACGGCCTTGTCCCTTATAGATCTGTGTACAATCCAGCAGGTCTACCTTTCCGTTTTTAATGCCGATCTCCGAGATATAGATCTTATTTCGACCTCTTCCGTAAGAATAGACCAGATAAGACTTTCCTGTATCCTGATCGGTGAACACGGTCTGATCTCCGGTGTTGGGTGTGCCGATCAAACCCGTCATATCCAGACGTTGATGCCAATTGAACTTTCCGGTAGGTGAATCAGCCAGGGCGATGAGCACCCCATCATTGTGCTGAATAAAAAGTGCATATTTCTTCCATGCTGAAATATAGGCCACACCTAATCTGCCCATCCATCCCGTGTTGGGCTCATGCACTAAGGCATCAGACTTTTCAAAGACGTTATTTTCAAAGGACCAATGAACAAGATCTGTAGAGCTATAGCAGGTAACCGCTACAAAATTATCTTTCGGTGGTGTATAAGTTTGATCGAATCGGTATAATTCAGCCTCCTTGTAATGGGCTCCGTACCAATAATACTTTTCTTGTCCCGTGGTTGGATCTTCAAAGGTGAAAATACCGCCTCCCTGACTATAAATGGGTGTTCCGTTTACGGTATCCCAGAAGTGATCATTCTGTATAGTATTGAATTGAGCTGAAAGGGAGGAACAGCCTAAACACAAAAGCAACAACAGAAGTTTTCCTCTCATTAATTTCGTTTTACAATAACCCCACTGGAATAAATCCTTCCGGATCAGGAAATGGAAGATAGGACATCAAGTGGGTGAAATTATCCTGTACCGTCCTGTTGATGTTTGCCCAGCCTTGCCGACATGGTCTTACAGATAATTTCCATAACATTTCCTTCCAAATTGATTGGATCGATATTATACACGGTACCCGGGAAATTCAGTGCTTTTTGAACCGCCCAGATTTCATCATGCTTTTCAGGTGGAAATATTTGAACGGGATCACCCACAGCTACCCAACCGATGGGGACGAAAGTATGCTCCGGCAACACAGTCTTTAGATGAACCACGCCGTTAATTCTTACCTCTGAACCCTGCTTTAATACTGCCCCATGAAAAACCGAGGCTCCTGTTGCGATGAAAACCTGATCCTCCACAATGCATCCCGCCAAATGACTGTTCGGGCCTATTAAACAATTACACCCGATAGTAACAGGAAAATTATGTGTCCCCCGAATCACTGCATTTTCGAGAATGATACAATTATTCCCGATAGTGATCGGACTATTCTCGGCAATGATCTGGGCACCGAACATAACCCGCACATTCGCACCAATGGTTACATCTCCACAAATCATGGCGTTAGGAGCTATATATGCTGAAGCATCAATTTTCGCAAACTTCCCTAAATGATCGACTATCATAATTCCTCTGATTAAGGTTATTGAACAAAATGATTAATCTTGATTGTAGCACTTGTACAAACCTACCTGAAATTACATAAAAATATGATTATCAATCCTTTTCCAAGTGATTCGAATCCAAATTCCTTTCTTTCTAACAAGAATTCAAAAAATTCCGGAGCGAGAATATTATTTTTGCCGTTATGGACAATTTCACAAATGAATTCTTTGGAATAGGTATTCAAAACGGAAAGACCCCGGAAAATCTTGGGGTACTTTGGCGTTCAGCTCAAAACATGGGTGCTAGTTTCATATTTACCATCGGTAATCGTTATGCCAAACAGGCTTGTGATACTCATAATGCGGTTAAAGCCATGCCCTATTATCATTATGAGACTTTTGAAGATTTTTTGAAACATATACCCAAAGGCGCCAGAATTGTCGGAGTTGAATTAACCGATGAAGCCGAACCGCTGGAAACCTTTCACCACCCGAGACGCTGTGTTTATCTGCTCGGAGCGGAAGATCACGGCCTGTCAAAAAAGGCCATTGAAAAATCACATTTTCTGGTGAAGTTCAAATCTGAACTGAGCTTGAACGTATCAGTTGCGGGAAGTATCATCATGTACGACCGGGGTATCGATAAGCCCAGGTCTTGAATTAACTCCTGCTGAATATGTCATTTCGTAATTATATTTCGTTCCTGGAAATCTTCCTGATCAAACTAAGAGTCATTACAATCATTAAGCACAGTAGAATACCTAAGAACCAAAGCAATAATCCGTAATTCGTGTAGGAGGCCAGCTTACCGAACAGTAAGGGCATCAAAGTAATTCCGATATAAGCACTGGCCATTTGCAACCCCATGATCGCTTGTGAGTATTCCTTTCCAAAATGACTGGGTGTTTCATGGAGCAGACTCGGAAATATGGGCGCACATCCTAAACCGATCGCTAAAAAGCCTAAATAAATAGTGCTCCCAAAAGGCAGAAACAAAACGATCAAACCCAGGAAAATCAGTAATTGTCCTGAATATATCAACTGCCGGTTACTTAACTTCAGGGTCATGATTCCGGAAATGAATCTTCCAATGGTGATGCCTCCATAGTAGATGGTTACCAATGTTGCCGCATCTTCTGGCTTAAAGCCTCTTATGAAAACCAAAAAGCTCGAACCCCATAATCCGAACGTAGCCTCCAGGGAACAATAACAGAAAAAGACCAACAGTGCCTGTTTCACCCCCGGCAACTTCAATAATGAGGTCACAGGTAGTCGAATCTGCTCCTGATGTGCTTCCCCTGTTTGTCCCGTATTATGTTTCCACAGCGGAATGGAGACCAGGAGTATGATAAACACGCCTAACTGAATCCACCCTACTACATTATACCCCCCTGTCCATGATTTTTCATCGGAAAGATATCGGGTCATAATAAGGGGGCCGATCGCTGCTCCAACTCCCCAAAAACAATGCAACCAATTCATATGAACTGCTTTATAATACAAAGCCACATAATTGTTCAAAGCTGCATCAACACTCCCTCCTCCAAGTCCGAGCGGGATCGCCAACATACATAAGATCAAAAAACAGGAGGTATAGGAGATGCCGAGCGTTGCTAAAGCGGTCATCAATACACTTATACAGGTTATTAAAGCTACTCCGTACTTATCGATAAATCGGTGACTGAGCAAACTCGAAACTACGGTACCTCCGGCGATGATCATGGAAATAATTCCTGCATAGTGAACAGGAACCTTCAGATCGCGGTACATTTCCGGCCATGCAGCCCCCAATAAGGAGTCCGGTAAACCAAGACTGATGAATGCGATATAGATGACAACTAAAAGAACAACCCTTTTTAGGTATCTGGGAATATTTATCGACATGTAAGATCGTTAAAAATGTCATGTGATTAACTCAGAACTTTGGCTGTAGGTGAATCTGTTCCTGAATGATTGGTTTGGAAGCACTAAGGCTAATTTACTTCTTTTTATTTGATGTCCCGCTATATTACAAACTTATGACCTTCCCTTTTTCAATGAGCACAATTATATCTTAATGTAGTAGCCATGGAGTGACCGGATCCTTTTTAGCAGCGCTCCATACTACTGCAAAATACAGTCTCCCGGACATAGGAAGAGCCCCTTCTCCAACGGATTCTGTATCGATAAAATAATCATGATCGATTTCCGGCAGTAATGATACAGATTATCCTCTTTTTTACGCTGTCGTTCTATTTATTCCTCCTACCTGTAGGGCATTTAATAACGTCAAAAGCAATATGGCTGGAGTTGTTAATCCATCCATTTTCGCTCTCTTTCGGTGGCATCTAAGATATCAAGAGCCAGTTTCTCCCTGATTTTTCCGGCTATGGCAAAGGCTTCCTGTTTATCGAAAGTGCGGTAAAACGTTTCATACTTATTCCGTTCATAAAACAAATTGATCAAAAAAACACTATCGCTAAAAGAAGTGGATGCGCCCATTCCGTTAACTTTCTGTTTTTGTTTTCCTTTGAAAACAGAGACATATTCGAATTTTGGAAAGGACTTCCATTTACCAAATTTCAAATTGAAAATCGACCAGACTTTACGAAATCTTTTCGCATCCAGATCGATTTCAGAACCTTCTGTTCCTACAAGATAAATACTGAATGCCAGCATAAACCCTCCGAAAAGTGGATTTTCAGTAATCATGATAAAAAGGGCAAACAAAAAGACCAACCCTCCGAAAATTTTCTTGAGTAGTGAAACCGGTCTTACATAAGTAATGGTTGAATTCATAATAAACGTGGGGTTACAATAGCATTGATAAAGATTACCTTGCCCTATCTTCGGGTACAGCTGAGGCCAAAGCTATTATAAAATCATCATACTGCAAAAATGTAGATACACTGATATCGAAATTTATCCGGGCATAAACTTCCCGGATAAATTTTTGATCTATAAATAAAATAGTCACTTTAAAAACCTGACTACTTTCCAGTATTCGTTAATACTTGTTCACCTACAGCGTCTCTAAACAATTTTATATCCTTTGGATCGAAATCCCAGACCACTGGCAACATAAAATAAACGATGAGTGTGAGCAGCAGAATGGATATAATGTTCATCCAGAAACCGGTTTTAATCATATCCGGAATTTTCAGATATCCCGAACCAAAAACAACAGCGTTGGGTGGTGTTGCCACCGGCAGCATAAAAGCACAGGAAGCAGCAAGCGTGGTGGCAACCATCAACATATAAGGGTTAATGTCCAGCGATAATGCCACCGGTGCCAGAATAGGCAATAACATGGCCGTAGTTGCCAGATTGGAAGTTACTTCGGTAATAAAATTCACCGCCGTAATGATGATGAAAACAAGTGTAAGAATAGTCATCCCATTTAATAATTTTACCTGACTACCGAACCAGTTAGCTAAACCCGTCACTTCAAAACCTGAGGCCAGTGCCATCCCGCCTCCGAAGAGTAAAATGATACCCCAAGGCATTTTTACAGCCTCCTTCCAATTTATAATTGTATGCCCTTTTTTGGTCGTAGGAAGTATAAATAAAATAATACCCGCTATGATCGCTATAATCGTATCATCAATTTGGGGTGCGATTCGCTGTAAAAGAAAAGAACGGGTAATCCAGCAAAAAGCTGTCAGTACAAATACTGCTAATACCACTTTCTCTTCCTTTTGCATCGGTCCAAGATTATGCAAAAGCCGCTCTATTTCCTGCACCCCTCCCGGGAATTTCTTCTGCTTGAAAGTAAATGCATAATGTGTCAAATAATACCAGCCGATTATCAATAATACCAACGAAATAGGCAATCCTATCTTCATCCAGCTCCAGAAGGAGATCTCAATATGGTAATTTTCAGTAATAAATCCGGCAAATACAAGATTTGGCGGGGTTCCGATTAAGGTTGCAATTCCACCTATGGAAGCGCTGTAAGCAATGGAAAGCATTAACGCTTTTCCAAAAATGAGGTTTTCATCCTTTTCCGTCAGTGGATTATCCTTCAGTTGCGAAACGATCGACATCCCTATAGGAAGCATCATTACAGCGGTTGCTGTATTCGAAATCCACATCGATAAAAAGGAAGTAGCCAACATAAAACCCAATATTATCCGGGTCACATCAGTACCTATGATTCGAATGATGTGTAAAGCGATACGTTTATGCAGGTTCCATTTTTCGATGGCGATAGCCAGCATGAATCCGCCCATATAAAGAAAAATGTACTTATGACCGAAAGATGCCGTTGTAGTTGCGATATCGACGGAACCAGTTAATGGAAACAAAACAATAGGAAGCAATGCGGTAACCCCTATCGGAATGACTTCACTAGTCCACCAGATCGCCATCCATAACGTTATCGCCAGCATACTATATGCACGATCCGGCATACCTTGCGGACTTCCAAGTAATTGTAAGATCAGAAAAACCAGGGGCCCGAGAATCAAAAAAAATAAGCGCTTATTTATCGTCATTCCTTTGAAAGATTACCATTAAAAGCTGTTTCCTCTACCAATTGCCTTAAAAACTCTCCTGTTTCATGATGTATAAAAGATAGGATAAGTTCTTCTCCATACGCATCCCGGGAATACAATCGATCGGGAACTTCCCGGACCGAATTTCCAGTAAGGGCTTTGTACATAATAAGTGCGATCAGGTAAGAACCCTCTGAAGACGGATGCTTATCATCAAAATAAAAGTTGAGATCAGGTCTTAGTTTTCTGGCCTTCATAAACAATTCTCCCACCGGAATGATATCGGATTGTAATTTTTGAGCGAGTTCTCGATACTTAGTAGTGATCTCATCCTGCATCAAAGGATTAGAAGAATATGCCCAGGTCATCATGAGACAAGGTTTTGCTCCAGATTTTCTAATAGTTTCCGTCAGTTTGGATCCATATTCCTCAAATCTGTCCGGAGCCTCCAAAGTGCTAAGACTGTGATCTTGTATCACAACATAATCCCACTTTTCTTCCTTTAAAAGTCTGCGGGTTTGCGTCCCTCTTTTTTCATTGTAATGTTCCTCCCAGGTAGCCCCTCCCACCGTCGATTGTCGTACATCCATCGGGTATTTATCCAAAAGGGCCATCGCATTGACCATTTGTGGCATATTCCAGAAATAAGTAAAACTATTTCCCACCAGCAATACTCTTTTGGTAGATTCTGTTTGCGCCTTACTCGTAATTGGAACTAAAAATAATAAAAGTAGAAATATCTTAAATTGTCTCATTTGCATATACGATTTGAAATTAAATTTAATATCCTGGATTCTGTTCCATAACTGACCCTGTATTTGAATCAATTACAGATTGAGGAATGGGCCAATATTCATGAAAATCCTTCAAATGAAAATACATATAACGATTATATGTTCTGGATCTTTCTAAAAATTTACCTGTTCTTACCAACGCATGTCTTCTGGCAACCTCACCGAAAAGTTCTCTCGCCCTTTCATCTAATATGAAGTCGATATCTACGGTACCTGAAAATTCAGATGCGTTCGAACGATTTCTTAAAACATTGAGCGTTGCCTTTGCCGCATCAGCTTCTCCATTTCCCAATAATGCTTCTGCATAAACCAGATAGGTTTCGGCTAGCCTCAGATAGATAAAATCATTGTAGGAGTTCACTCCTTTGGGATCAGCGGGGTTTACATAATCCCATTTTTTTGTAAAAGGCCATTCAGCACTGGCACCCCCGGTTCCTTCTTCCTTTTCAGTTTGATAGAATTCATCAGAGAAAGTTGTGGTATGCGTAAACAATAGAGTATCTATCTGTGACGCATTATCCTTATTGGGAAATATGATATAACGGGCAATTGAGTACTGATCAGCCCTTAGGTCCTGATCTTCATATAAATTAAATGCCCAGGCGGTCATGGCAGCTCTTTGCGCTCCCTTACCTCCATTGAATTCATAAACCTTTAATTGATCATCCGTAGAAATGTTATTATTTTTCATATAATTTTTCACCGGGGTTGCATTGCTGTAATAAGAGTAATACTGATCCCTGATTCGGTTGTTGAAATTACCTTCGGGATTTACTGATTCTTCAATATTTAAAAATCCCCATAACGTTTCGGTATTCCCGTCTGTATAGAAAGGTTCCCTGAACATATCTATAAAATGGTTTCCAGGATTGGAGGCATTATTACCAAAACGATTGGTCACCAGTGCATAACCTGAATTCTCAATGACTGTGGCTGCCTCCGCTACAGCCTTACTATATTCACCGGTCGCGCAATACGTCTCTGCAAGATAATGCATGGCCACTGCCTTATTCGCCCTTCCGGGATTGTCATACCGCCAGGGAAGATTCTCTTTGGCAAATATCAGATCTTCAATCATCTGAGCCCTGATCTCTGGAACAGGAGTGCGTACCCAATCGGTTTTGTAGTTAGCACCATCGATTTCATCCAGGCTCAACGGCACATCGCTATAGAGGTAGGTCAAATGTCTGTATGCCCAGGCTCTTAGTAATTTTGCATGAGCAATAATTTCTTTCATTCTTTCTGAATTTTCATCCGTACTAGTACCTTGCCAGTCTACATCAGGATTTTCAGCTCTTGCGATTATTTTATTTACCGAATTGATTTCACGGTATAACCACATAAATATATCTTCTACAGCATCGTTGTCGGGAGACAGATCTGTACTCCAGTTCAACCAGTCTGAATCAGACCCACTGGTGTTCGGGCTCCAGGCAATATCTGTTCCGGCCAGCATATACACCTGTGTTCCAAGAGAAGTATTGGCGGTTGTTGCAAATTCCTCTCGAACCATCGCATACGAAGCATTTAATGCCATTTGAAAACCGTCATAGGTTGAATACAATTGATCTGCATAAATATCATCTCGAGGTTCTTCAGTGAGAAAATCCTCTTCGTCACATGACGAACATATACCAAAAAGTATAAGTATCGTAAAATATTTCAATAATTTCATCTTAGTGTTTTTAATTATTATTTCTATTACAGCACTTGGTTATAAACTGACCTTCAGCCCCATTAAATAACTCTTTGGCATTGGATTTCCCTGATTCGATACATGTTCAGGATCTACACCGATCCAATCGGTCCAGGTATGAACATTCCTTAAATTTATATATACCTGAAGGTTGTCCAACCCTATTTTTTCCAGAAGAGCTTTATCGAAATCATAGCTCAGGGTTATATCCTGCAACCTGACGAAAGTTGCGCTGTCAAAATAATCGGTGTCATATTTATTGGACCCGGGAGTGTTTTTAGGATAGATTGTATTTGTGTTATCTTCTCTCCAATAATCCACGACATCATAGACGTTCTCCAATTGTGGAATGAAATTATTCAGAATCGGATTTCTTCGGTCTATCCCAACGATACTATTCAGGAAGAAACTAAAACTGAAATTCTTATAGGTCATTATATTCGTAAGACCTGCGGTAAAGGAAGGTACTGCACTCCCGATTATTGTCTGATCACTGGTATCCACATCACCATCTCCGTCAACATCCCGATATCGCATATCACCAGGCCGATATCCTTCTTTCATAGTGTCAGGGATGGTTGGATCCTCAAAATCTTCTACCTGCCAGACCCCATCGATCATATAGTCGTAATTTACATTTATCGGCTGGCCGATAAACCATCGGCTGGCCACATCATCAATATAATTACCGTTATCATCCGTCAATCCTACATTTACGATTTCCGTGCGGTATTTTGAAAAAACGAAATTTGTTCTCCATTGAAAATCATTTTTATCAACATTAATCGTATTCAGGGTTATCTCAAGACCGTTGTTACGGGTTTCTCCAACATTTTCTGTGATTTGATCAGTACCATTCAATGCGGGAATCGTTCTATTGAGCAGGAGGTCTGTAGTTTTAGAAAAATAAACGTCAATATTTGCCGAAATTCGATTCTTCCATAAGGAAAAATCAGTCCCGACATTAAACGAACGAGTTGTCTCCCAGCTCAATGCAGGATTACCCAGTTTTTCGGGATAATAGCCTACTGCTGTCTGATGTTCCTCATCAAGATTTGCTTTGGGGTATAAGGGAGCCAGTGAACTGTATGGAGCGATTGCTTCATTTCCATTTTCCCCATAGGAAAGCCTTAATTTAAGCTGGGATATAAAATCAAGACTCCTGGAATTCTCCATAAAGCTTTCGTTGGAAAGGTTCCAGCCTACTGCAAAAGATGGAAAAACCCCGAATTTATTATTTTGTCCAAAACCTGAATAACCGTCTCTTCGTATCGTAAACGTGAGTAAATAACGGTCATCATACGTATAGTTACTTCTGAACATTTGGGAAATATAGTTACGCTGTGAATAATCAGAATTTCCTGATAGAGCATTCGCGTTTGATTGTTGATAATACCCAAGTAGATCGTTTGGGAAGCCTCGGCCGGTGATCGTATTAAACTGATATGAATTTTCCTGAACACTGTAGAGTCCTGTCAGAAAGAGCTTATGCTTACCAAATGTCCGGTTATAGCTCATTATATTCTCTACCACCCAGTCTTTATCGTACTGATAAGAATTGTAAAGCTCACCATTCACTCTATTACCTGTTCTGGTGTCCATACCATAATACCGTTCATATTGTCGATGACTATAGTTATAGCCAACATTTAATCGATACGACAGTCCTTCGATGAATGGGATTTTAATATCAAAAAAATTGTTTGTGATGATCCGCCAGGTATCATTATTATTCTTTGCATTGGTATCAGCCATAGGATTAGCTGCCCAAAAAGCATCTTCCCAGGAATCCAGCGTGTATGAACCATCTTCATTATAAGCATCACCCAGCGGATTAGAATTAAAGGCTTTATCTACATCGGCAGCAATACCGTCGCGATCGTAGAACCCGATCTGGGTAGTGGTTCCGAATGTGATCCAATCGGTAATCTTTGTTTCGACATTGGTCCTCAGACTTATTCTTTTAAAACTATCTCCAACAACAATTCCTTTATTATCGTTTATACCGGCAGATATATAATAACTCGATCTTTCGGAAGCACCACGTATCGAAAAATTGTGCTGTACAGAAGATCCTGTCCGCGTTGCGATATCCATCCAGTCTGTGGTATGTCCGTTGTCATAATTCTTCTGTTCGATATTGGTGAGTGGTTCTCCATATTCCACTTTTGCATCGCCAAAACGCTGACCATCCATCATTTTAGGATAGTACCCAACGGCATCCAACCGGTAAAAGGTATCATACGTAATCACAGGCTTACCTGTTTTTCCTTTTTTGGTGGTAATTAAAATAACACCATTGGCTCCTCTCGATCCATAAATTGCCGTAGAGGAAGCATCTTTCAACACATCCATCGATTGAATATCAACCGGGTTAATTTCCGAGAGATTTCCGTAATAAGGAATTCCATCGAGAATAATAAGCGGAGAATTAGAGGCTGAAATAGAATTTTGTCCCCTGATCTGAATTGTGGTACCAGAGCCTTCCGCATCACTTGAGTTTGCGCGAATATTCAACCCAGATATCTGACCTTGTAAAGCATCGGCAGCATTCGTTTTAGGGAAACGCTCCAGTTGTTCTGCATTTATGGAAGAAACTGCTCCGGTCAGATCACTTTTTTTCATCTGACCATAACCCACGACAACTACCTCATCTAGTAATTCCTGATTCTCTTCCAAGCTGATGTTAATGGTACTTTGGTTTCCCACGGTTACTTCCTGAGATTCAAATCCGATATAACTAAAAATCAGCACTGCATTTTCAGAGGAAACGATCAGGGAGTAATTCCCATCAAAATCGGAGGTGGTGCCATTGCCAGTTCCAGCTTCCATTATGGTAACACCTGGTAGCGGAACCTTGGAAGCATCAGATATTTTACCCGTAACGTTTATTTGAGCAAACATTACCTGAGTAATAAAAAATGTAATCACAAGAATTACTTTCTTTAAGTCAGCTTTCATTCTAAGTAGTTTTTAAAGTTGTTTTTATACATTTACAAACCAAAAAGATAAATCATCAATTTTTTGCCGTAAATTTTGACAATTATATAATTTATAATCATAATTGTTATCATTTTAATTATTTTTATCAATTTTTACCAATTTTTAGTAAACCATGAATGACCAGACCAACCTTCACCAGGCCTTCATATCGAAACTTGAAAAACACTACGGTACGTTTAGCCCGGAAAACAACCGATTTCAGTCTACCAGTAATTCAAAAATTGCCAGAGATCTGTTTTACAGCGATTCTCAATTCTCCAGACTGATTAACAATACGGCATCCGAAGGTGAATTACAGAGGGCGGTATCTAATGTGGAACGATTATTAAGGGTCAACGAACTTCAGCGTAAAATTGATCGGTTAGACGGTACGAAATCGATATATCAAACTTCTAAATGGAAATATGCTACTTTGATAACCCTGGTCATAATCATTATTTCATCTTCTGCCTTCTTTCTTCTACGGGGAAATAATAGTATCGACCAGATGCATCCGGCTAACCCCTCCAGATATGAAATGTTAAGATGGAGTTTTGAAAATAATTACATCAGACCCTATATCACTTTGAAAGAATTGCCAGATGATTGTAATTATCCCTGCTATAAATATCAGGGAAAATGGGAACTCGAAAAAGAATATAAAATTCCGTTTTTCCGTGAAAGAAATGGATTTCACTATGTAGCCAAACAGGCAACGATGTATGCCACCAGTACTGATAAAAGCGGATTACAGGGTAACATTTTTGAAGGGTATGAGTATCAGAAGCATGAGATTTGGTATGACAAAAGAGAATATCCCATTGATTCCTTTTTAGTAAAAGGTTCTAAATCTAAAGTAAGGCCGGAATATAACGAGTCAGCATTGGAACTGAATCCGAATTTTGTGAAATTGGCCTATGTACATACCTTTTTCAAAACCGAATTTACGATCGACTCCACAAGGATAAAACGAACTGGAAAAACCATCGGACGTGATATCGAATTCCTTGCAGAATCGGAAATTATTCCAAAATTGGATGCGAAAGACCTTCTTAAGGAACTTAAAGGTGAAATAAATGCCATTGCAAGAAACCGGCTTGAAGATTTCTCAAAGCCGGTTATGTGTAATCCATCAGTAGCACCTAAGGAAGATTTTCATCTGGTGGAAGAAGGAGATATGCTGAGTTTTGACTGTCAGTTCAGAACGGGAAGATTTCTGGTTGATTATACAAAGAATTATGTTCTAAAGGATCAGTACATAAATAACTATTGCCGGTAAATTAAAGTTCCGGTCCGGCTTGGTAAATCGCCTCATCGACGACACCTTTAAACTTTCTGAAGTTCTTATGAAATTCCTGTGCCAAATTCCGTGCTACCCGGTAGTATTCCTCTATATTATTCCAACTGTGGCACGGATTCATAATATTTTCAGGTATATCATTGCATGAAAGTGGCATCGACAATTTAAAAACCGGATGTATTCTGTAATTCTCTTCTGTTAATTCATCCATGTCACCATCGAGTACCGCATTGATCATCGCCCGGGTGTATTTTAAAGGAATCCGTTTGCCGACACCATACACTCCACCCGTCCAGCCAGTATTAACAAGCCATACCTTTACCTGGTTTTGACATAATTTATCTTGTAACATCGCCGCATACTTTACCGGATTCAACGGTAAAAAAGGCGCTCCGAAACAGGCTGAAAAGGAAGGTTGAGGCTCCGTAATACCGCATTCAGTACCAGCAACTTTGGCGGTATAGCCAGAAATAAAGTAATAAGCAGCCTGATTCAAGTTCAATCTGGACAGTGGAGGCAATACCCCGAATGCATCTGCTGTTAGAAAAAATACATTTTTCGGATTTCCACCTATCGATGGAAATTGCACTTTCTTCAAAAAATTAATCGGATAACTTACTCGTGTATTTTGTGTAATGGAAGTATCCTTATAATCAATCTCATCTTTAACATCTGTCATCACATTCTCCAATAAGGCTCCCTTTCTAACTGCATTGAATATTTCAGGTTCATTTTCAGCCGAAAGATTGATCACCTTTGCGTAACATCCTCCCTCAAAATTGAATACGCCAGCATCCGACCAACCATGCTCATCATCTCCTATAATTTTACGATTCGCCACTGAAGAAAGTGTTGTCTTACCAGTACCTGATAATCCGAAGAATAGTGCGGTATCCCCAAATTCACCAATATTTGCCGAGCAATGCATGGGTAAGACCTGGTGGTTCAGTGGTAGCAAAAGATTCAGAACCGAGAATATGGCCTTTTTAATCTCACCGGTATAACCGGTACCTCCTATTACTATTATCTTTTCCTTTATATTAATAATAGTGAAGTTCGCCGCCCTTATATTGTGAACGTTCGGATCTGCTTTAAATCCCGGGGCATTAATAACCGTCCAATCAGGCATGAATGCTTCCAATTCTTCAAATTTTGGCCTTAAAAACATATTATAAACAAATAGATTTGACCAGGGTAATTCATTAATTACCCGGATAGGCATGCGAAACCGATCGTCAGCACAAGCATAACAATCCCTAACATATAAAGTTCCCTTCAGGTAAGCGGTAACGTCTTTATATAATAGAGAAAATTCATCGCTGCTAACAGAAATATTAATCGCTCCCCAGTTGACCTTATCCCGTGTAAAATCATCTAAAACGATATACCGATCCTTTGGCGATCTACCTGTGAATTCACCGGTATTTATCATGAGAACCCCTTCCCGCGATTCTTTTCCCATTCCGGATTTTGTAACCATTTTCTGAAGTTGCTCCGGTGGCAATTGATAGTGAATTTTATCCGCATCTATACCTATTTTATCCTTCAGGAATGATGATATTGGATTCATCTCTTTTAGCATATGCTAGTAGTTTAGTAGTTTATCAAAAACAATTTTAGCTACTAAAATTCTAATAAATAGCGGTTTACTGATTTTTATTGGCTTTTATTGATCTTTATTGAATTACTATGAAAATCAATAACATCATCATTGGAAAAGAACGAAGCTTCCGTCTGATTAAGGGTTATGGATGATATAAGAAGTATATTCACATATAGAAAGGAAGTCAGAAAAAAATTAAAATGTGCATCAGGAATACTATAAAATGGTTTTATACATTTGTTAAAGATCAGATCAAAAGCATACTAATTCAACGTTCACTGTTTGTGAAACTACGGTTGCATTCAGCAAAAAGTACTGAATCACGGGTATTGTCGCAGCACAGTGATATCGACCACCTAACAATACTATGAAACAAAAAACACCTTGGGGTCTTGCCCTTAACACCGCTGTTATTGCCTTCGCAGGATTACTGCAGAGCCAATACGCTAATGCGCAGGAAATGACGGGCTATTCGCCTTCAGCTATAGCCGCTCAGGAAAATCTGGAAACCACATTTTTGAATACCGTTGATTTCCCACAATACCGCGAACATCTCAGCCAGCTTACCAAACAACCGCATATTGCAGGGACCCCTGCCAATGAAAAGGTTGCAGATTACATTGCTCAGATTATGGGGAATGCGGGGATGGATGTGAAGCGTTATCCCTATGACATCTATATGGCACCGGAAGCCGGAACTTCGCTGGTGGAGCTGGTCACCCCGATCAGGTTACCGCTCAATCAGCAGGAAAATATTCTCCCTGAAGATCCGTTTTCCGAGGATCCGACCCTGCTGAAGGGATGGAACGCCTATTCCGGAAGCGGTGATGTAACTGCGGAGGTTGTATATGCCAATTACGGTACCAAAGAAGACTTTGAGAAATTGGCAGAAATGGGCATCGATGTTAAAGGTAAGATCGTACTGGCACGTTATGGAGGGAACTTCCGGGGGTACAAAGCCAAATTCGCTGAAAAATATGGAGCCTCAGGACTGATCATTTTTACCGATCCCGGAGATAGTGGTTATATGAAAGGACTCACCTATCCGGAAGGAGTGTATTATAATGAGAGTGCTATTCAACGTGGGTCTCTTCTCACGGTAGATTATACCGGAGATCCCCTTACCCCGTTTGAACCCGCACTTCCTCTTGATGGAAAGAAAAAGGTGAAACGCCTCGATCCCGCTAAAACCGACTTACACACCATACCGGTACTACCGTTACCCTATGGTTCGGCAAGAGAGATCATCAGCCGAATGAACGGACAGGTGGTTCCAAAAGGCTGGCAAGGAGGCTTGCCCTACACCTATCGTCTGGATGGGGGGAGTGAACTAAAGATCCGTTTAAAAGTGGACCAGAAAAAGGATTTTGTAAGGGTGAACAATATTGTGGGTACCTTTAAAGGGAGTACCTATCCTGATGAATGGATCATTTTGGGATGTCACTATGACGCATGGGCATTTGGTGCTACCGATCCGAACAGCGGGACAGCTATGCTGCTTTCTCTGAGTGAAGCCCTGGGAGAATTGGAAAAGAAAGGATTTTCTCCGAAAAGATCCATCCTGATAGCCCATTGGGATGCTGAGGAACACGGGGTTATCGGTTCTTCAGAATGGGTTGAACAGATGAAGGATGAATTAGGAGCCAAGGCCGTTGCCTATATGAATTTTGACGGAGGGGTTTCCGGCAAGAACTTTGGGGGCTCTTCCTCTCCCAGCTTAAAGAATATCATGACCGAAATGGCTAAAAAAGTGGATTATCCCTATACCGACAAATCGCTTTTTGATCAATGGAAAGGCGATAAAGAACAACCGAATATCGGGAATCTGGGCGGAGGTTCAGACCATATCGGTTTCTATATGCATGTGGGGGTGCCATCGCTGAGCGGTGGTTCGGGTGGTCCTACCCTCTATCATACCAATTACGACGATTTTCATTTTTATGAAACCTATGTAGATCCCGAATTTAAAATGGGCGGAACGATTGAACAATGGGCAGGATTAATGGCCCTGCGCATGGCAAATGCTGATGTGATACCGTATGATGTAAAGCGCTATGCGACTGATCTGAAAGACCATTTCGACAATGCCTTGAAAAAGGTAAAAACCATTCAAAGTGATTTCAACGGATTTACCAAAGTGGATGCAGCTATGGAAGTTCTGGAAAAGAATGCTTCATTGCTGGAGGACAAACTTTCTGCAAGTATCCGAAATGGTTCCTTATCTAAAAAAGAAATAAAAAGCATCAATAAACAACTTATTGCCCTTGAAAAGAGTTTTATCGACGAGAAGGGAATGTATTACGGTTCCTGGTACAGATCGTTATATGCTTCGACGGATCCTTTCAGTGGTTATGCTTCCTGGATTCTTCCCGGTATTGAATACGAAGTATCGCTCGGTTCCACCGATCGCATGGAAGAATGGGATCAGCGTTATGCAGCTGCCATAGAATCCCTTGCCGGTAAAATACTCGCTTTGGCACAAAGTCTGTCCTGATATTAAATTCAATATTGAAGGCATTAAAAAAGCACCGGGTATCTTAGTGGCCGGTGCTTTTTTGCATTTAGGAGCTCCGAACAAAAAATCAGGTATATTATGGAATTCCCTTCCCCCTGATTGAAAAGCAACCCACAAGAATTTAGTATTTTAACGGTCTTAAATTATCAAATCCATGCCTGTCGGACTCATTGTTACACTTAAAAAGATCCTGCTCGTACTCGCTGTTTTTAAGGGTATTAGTGCCTATTCCCAATTCGATAGCATTCCCTTTACGGTAAGTATTAATTTTGATCTGAAACAATCCGAAACCCTGGGGCTTTCGAAAATACAGTCCGCGGAAACAATTACGATTTTCAGACCCGAACCTGACGAAAACACCTATAATCATGGTGTTGTTCTTTTTCCTTTTAAAGATAAGCTCTATGCGCAATGGCAATGTTCCTCAAAAGATGAAGACGAACAGGATACTCATGTTGTTTATTCGGTAAGTGTTGATGGAAAAAAATGGAGCATTCCCAAAGCGTTATCGCCTTCATATCCCAACAGGATCACAACCTCCGGTGGCTGGTGGAGTGACGGAACACAACTTGTCGCCTACCTCAATGTATGGCCCGATTCGATCAGTCCGAAAGGAGGATATACCGAATACATGATCTCTAAAGATGGAACATCATGGTCATCCCCTGAATCTGTGCTTGATCGTGAAGGGGACCCCATAGAAGGTATTATCGAACAAGACCTCCGGCTTTTGGAGGATGGAAGGATCCTAACTGCATTTCACCTACAGCCCGGATTACATATCACCCCCTTTTATACGGATGATCCATCCGGAATAAGCGGTTGGACTCCCGGAGTGATGCCATTAAATCCTTCTGGAACTGCTATGAGCAGAGAAATCGAGCCATCCTGGTTCTTCCGGAAAGATACATCACTGGTCATGGTATTCAGAGACCAGAACAGCACCTTTAAAAAATTAGCTTCCATCAGTTTTGATCAGGGTGCTCATTGGACGCTCCCGGTAATGGTGGACACGCCAGATTCCAGAGCCAAACAAAGTGCTGGAAATCTTCCGGACGGAATCGCCTTTATGGTAAATAATCCTACCGGAAATAAGAATCGGTTTCCACTGGTGATCACCCTGAGTAAAGATGGATATCATTTCGATAAAGCCTTTCTGCTCCGGGATGGTAAAGAAGACCTTCAACCCATGAGACATGAAGGAAAATACAAACGACCAGGTTATAGTTATCCCAAATCTGTTATTTGGAATGATTTCCTCTATGTGGCCTACGCCACGAATAAGGAAGATGTTGAAGTTACCCGTATCCCCCTTAAAGTTCTCTCACAGCTTTACCGCTAGTGAATCTCCTACCCTTCCTCTCTCCCCGAATAGATCTCTTCCTTCCGAATTCCCAGCTTCTTGATCTTGGAGTTTAAAGTAGAGGTAGGAATCTTTAATATCTCCGCGGCGCCACCTGCACCGAAAATTTTGCCATGACAATTTTTAAGGACAGATAAGATATACTCCCGTTCAACCTCCTTAAGGGCCTTGAAACTATCAGGTGAAAAACCGGAGTCAGACCCGGTGATACCAATTTCAGGAAATTTCACATCCTCGATGATACCATTACGACTTAACAGTATACTTCTTTCTATGGTATGTTCGAGTTCCCGAATATTTCCCGGCCAGCTATAAGCCTTAAATTTTTTCATCGCGTGGTCCGATACCCGAACCGATCTTTGTAAAGAAGCCTTGAACTTATCGATAAAATGATATACTAATAATTCAATATCCTCTTTTCGCTCCCTTAAAGGAGGCAGGTCGATAGGATATACATAAAGACGATAATACAGATCAAGTCTGAACCGGCCTGCAGCCACCTCTTCTTCCAGGTTCTTATTGGTAGCTGCGATCACGCGTACATCGGTCTTGATCGGAGTGTTGTTTCCGATTCGCTCAAATTCACGTTCCTGTAATACCCGTAATAACTTTACCTGCATCTCGAGTGGCATCTCCCCTATTTCATCCAGGAAGATGGTCCCCTGATCTGCTTGTTCAAATTTACCAATGCTACGATTGGTTGCTCCTGTGAAACTTCCCTTTTCATGTCCAAAAAGAATTGATTCTACCAGATTTTCAGGAAACGTTGCACAATTCACAGTTATGAAGGGTTTATTACCGCGGGAGGAATTGGCATGTATGCTTGAAGCCACCAATTCTTTACCGGTACCACTCTCTCCCAGGATCAATACAGAAGTGTTCATGGGAGCTACATTTCTGATAAGGTCAAAAACTCTTAATAAGGATGGACTTTTTCCAACCATTTTATCAAACACAACTTCATCCTCCGAAATTACCCGGCTTTCGTTCATTGTTATCTGTGTATCGAAAGAATAGTGCTTGGTGATTGGTCTCGTATCCTCAAGAAGGATCTTATTAATGATTTCCTGAAGGTCGATCAAAATATTCAGGAATTCCGCTGAGAATGCTTCATTCAACCTGCTGTAAAAATAAACACACCCTACTGGCGATTGGTCTGTTAGTAAGGGTAGTATCATTACTGATCTCAACCGGAAATGATCGATCATTACACTATGTACCGATCCATCATTTCCTATTGCAAGTATTTTATGATCATCAAGAATTTGAGGTGCTTTCGGAAGTATCCTATCCGCTTCATTTGTAAAACTGACCTTTGTAATATTTCTGATCTCCGAAATTCCCAGTTTTTGATATTCGTTGAACCCTATTCGCAGATATCCTGTTGAATCGCCCTTTGAAAAGGTATCTATATAGCAAAAGTCAAAAGGTATTACCGATTGAAAAGCTCTGACGACAGACATTTGATCCCTATCTGAGGATGCGACCAACTTTTGAAGCCGGTCCTCAAGAGAACGATATTGCCCGGCCCAATATTCGAGGCTGTGTTGATGGTGATAGAAAGCGATCTCCAGCGTAACCAACACATCCTTTTCACGAAAAGGTTTTACGATAAAACCATTCGGCCGGGTAGACTTGGCTTCTTCCAGAATGGTGCGATTGGAATTTGCCGAGATGTAGATAAAGGGTATGAATTTTTCATTTAATTCTCTGGCAAGATCGATCCCGTTCAGTTTGCCATGAAGGGATATGTCCAATAACACCATATCAGGCCTTGAATCTTCGATAAGATCTCTGGCTGATCTGACAGATCCTGCAATACCAGTAACTATATATCCCGCTTTCTTTAAGATCAATGACAGGTCATTTGCTACAATGAATTCATCTTCGACTATTAGTAATTTCTTTTTCATAAACGGGTTTATTGGCTGTCTGGTCTGAGATCCTGCTATTAAAATTAAGCTAATTTTAAAAACAAGGCTCATTCACTCAGAAAATATATCGGAGTATACTATGCTATAACAAAAAATCAGCCGTCATTAAAAATCACTGAATATCAGGCCTTATTTACATTTTTTTCCGTATCATGAACAGGAATTGAACTAAAATAGTCGATAATTAACGATATATCGCTAATTAAAAGTACTCCTAAACACCTTCTCCCCTAAAATTCACCGACATTCCTGTAATGGCATGTTTATGGCATGCATTGATCACAGAACATTCAATATGATCGCGAAATATAAGTATTACTCTTTCTTAAGATCTTAAGCAGGAAAAAATAGCTTATAAGACCACATATATCAAAACAGGAACTTTAAAATAATCAATATGAAAAAGCTAAAATTAAAAGACGGGGTTGAGATCTTCTATAAAGACTGGGGGTCCGGACAGCCCCTGGTATTTCACCATGGATGGCCTTTAAGCAGTGATGACTGGGATGCTCAAATGATGTTCTTTCTTGAACAAGGGTATCGGGTCATCGCACATGATCGTCGCGGACATGGTCGTTCGAGTCAAACGTATTCCGGAAATGAAATGGACACCTATGCCGCAGACGTGGCTGCTTTGGTAGAAGCACTTGATCTTAAAGATGCAATCCACATCGGACATTCTACCGGAGGTGGTGAGGTCATACGATATGTAGCTAAATATGGCAAAGGTCGGGCAGCAAAAGCAGTACTGATTGGGGCTGTTCCGCCGGTAATGGTAAAAAGCGATAAAAATCCTGAAGGTGTTCCCATCTCAGTTTTTGATGAAATCCGCCTGAATACCGCAACCAAACGCTCTCAGTTCTATCAGGATATCACGTTACCCTTCTACGGGTATAATCGGGAAGGTGCTGAAATCTCTCAGGGAGTACGCGATAATTGGTGGCGTCAGGGGATGATGGGTGGTATTAAACCTCAATATGATTGTATAAAAGCCTTTTCAGAAACCGATTTTACAGAAGATCTTAAAAGTGTGGATATACCCGTGTTGCTAATGCATGGTGAGGATGACCAGATCGTACCCTTTGAAACCTCCGCTAAAATAGGAATCACGCTGCTTAAAAAAGGTACACTGATATCCTATCCCGGTTTCCCGCATGGAATGCCAACTACTGAGGCAGCTACAATCAATAAAGATCTGCTCGATTTTATAAGATCCTGAATAATCTAATGATACTTACATTTAGTTTATCGATCAATTTTCCGAAAGCTCATCGAACGGATGAGCTTTTATTTTATCCCGCTGTTCCATACTAAGAACAGCCACCAATAACCTGAATGAAGAATGCAATTGCAACTGTTCATTATTTGAGGTACATTTAATTCATTTCTATTCCTATGTGGCAGGCTCAATTCAAAATATTCGGACTATTAATCTTAATTTTTCAGGGGATGTATGCTGTACCCGGAAGTTCAACCGATGCCGCACCCACATTCTCTGACAGGAGCCTTTCACAGGAATCTGACAGTCTTTCTTCCATAAACTATTATCTCAACAAAGGAGAGCAAGATCTGAAAAGAATATTTACCGAAAATGAAGCGGTAGAAAGTGCACGATTTAGTTTCGAAAAGGCAATTCTTTTAAGCTCTAAAAAGAATGATCTACCGGCATTGGCCGAGAGTTATATCGGACTTGGAACTATATATATATTTGAAAATGATCTTGACAAAGGAATTTATTATTTCCAGGAAGCCGTCACCATAAATGACAGTATAGGCAACAGAGAGGCGATCGCCGACACATGGTATCAACTGGGAAAAGTGATCTTTATTCATCATCCCGGAAATAAAACCATATATTCCTATGTCGACCAATATTATCAGAAAGCGATTGTTATATACAGAGAAGAAGGTTTAAAACTCAAGGAGACGCACGTTTTAAAAGATATAGGAGATCTTCTGCTCAACCGGGGTCGTCTTTCAGAGGCCAGTCGTGTGTTGGAAAATGTATTAAATCGCTATGATTCCCTGCAATATCAGCCGGTGGATAAAGTGTATTATCTGCTCGCCGTTACAAACCGGTTGAATGGCGATCTGGATAAGGCATTGGAATATGCACTAAAAACTAAAGATATCGCTGAAAATACCGAGAACTTGCCCAGTGCCTCCCTTTATTACAGCGTGATCGGCGATATTTATCGTGAAATCGGGAACCACGAAGAAAGTATCCAATGGTATAAAAGAGCGATCTATGAATGGGAAATTAACAATAGCAGACAGGAAAGCAGTATCTATCGCTATATCAATTATCTGACCAAGGAAATGATCGCGGTTTCCCGGGCGAAAGATGCTATGATTTTGATCAGGGACTTTGAAAGTAAATACCCGCCTGCAGCTATGCAGCAAAAGATCTTTTTGCTGCAGGCTAAGGCTTATGTTCACTGTGCCCTAAAGGAATTTGGAAAAGCAGAGGATCAGTTTAAACTGGTACTTGAACTTTATGATAGTATTGGTTCTGCAACCTATCAAATACTCATTTCCGAAGCGAATCTCGAGATGGGAAACTTTTATCTGGATCAAAATAGATTTCAGGATGCGAGATACTATCTTACAAAGGCTTTGAATTTTCCGGAAGGGATCATCGCCCTTGCCCGGGAAAAAGATCTTTATCATCTCCTGTTCAAAACCGATTCTGCAATGGGAAACTATCCGGATGCACTCCACAGTTACCAAAAGTATAAAGAGCTTAGCGATCGGGTTTTCAATGAAAAAATGAGTCAGCAGATCGCTGAAATGCAGGTTAAATATGAGTCTGAACGCAAAGAAAATCAGATCCATATTTTGCAAAAAGAGAAAAAAACTCAGGAAGCCAGGTTAAAGCAGGTAAATATTTCGAAGAACTTTACGCTGGGCACTTTGTTTCTTTTTGGGATCATACTGTTATTGCTTTGGCACCAGTATTCCAACAAGCAAAAAAATAATAGAATCCTGCTCAGTCAGAAAAATGAGATCGATCAAAAGAATATCACGCTTCAAAATATGGTGAATGATAAGGAATGGTTATTAAAGGAAGTTCATCACCGCGTAAAGAACAACCTTCAAATGGTCATGAGTCTCTTGAATACCCAATCGAATTATATCAGAAATGAAGAAGCGCTCACTGCTATCCGTAATAGTCAGCAACGTTTATATACCATATCCCTGATCCATCAGCGTCTGTATAACACGAATAATGTGAATACTATCGACATGCAGGTTTATATCAATGATCTGGTCGGCTATTTACGGGATAGTTTCGATAGCACGCATTCCATTACTTTCAATTATAAAACCGATCCTATAAATTTTACGCAAGCCCTTGCGGTTCCGATAGGACTCATTCTCAATGAGGCGATCACCAATTCGATTAAACATGCCTTTCCAAAAAATTATAAGGGTGTGATCGATATACAGCTAACCAAGACAACGAAATCATGTTATCTGCTTGTAATCAGTGACAATGGTATTGGATTTAAAGAAGAGAACGACTATTTAGAGTCTGATTCACTCGGAATGAATCTGATAAAAGGACTGAGCGATCAAATACAGGGAACGCTTACCGTCAACAATGAAAACGGCGTTCATCTAAGGATCGAATTCTGTGCGCCGGAAATGACCTGAAAAAACATGGATAATAAGGGTTAAAATTCATTCCTGAAAATCAAACCACTTCTTTATAACTCCTACAATAAATCCGGTGAAATCTTCATTTTTTGGTTCTTCAATAGTCGCCGATTTACGAAATAACACCACCTAAAAAACTTCATTTACGCTAAAAGACCCTGATATAACGGATTTTTAGTCTTTGGCATCGGTCTTGAATCCATCCTGACACACATTTGTATATGTTTAAATAATGTGGATCATTCGCAATGTTCTTTTAACCATTTAAATATTCAAACGATGACAACAAAGACTAAAACCAGGTGGATCGTTGATCCGACTCATTCAGAGATCGGGTTTAAAGTGAAACATATGATGTTCACTAACGTTTCAGGGAAATTTGAAAAATTCGAAGCCAGTGTCGAAAGTGATAATGACGATTTTGAGGATGCCATATTCACCTTTAAGGGTGAGACAAAATCTATAAACACCGGAAACGGTGATCGGGACACACACCTGAGAAGTGGTGACTTCTTCGATGCGGAAGAATTTCCAATTATCGGGTTTGAATCTACTTCATTTAAAGATTCTGACTCCGATGATTTTATTATGAAAGGTATCCTTACCATCAAAGAAATAGCAAATCCAATTACACTGCATGCCGAATTTATGGGCACTGCAAAAGATCCCTGGGGAAATCTTAAGGCAGGCTTTTCCATGAGTGGAAAGATAAACCGAAAAGACTGGGGATTAAACTGGAATTCGGCTTTAGAAGCCGGTGGCGTACTGGTGGGTGAGGAAATCCGCCTCCTGATAGATCTTCAGTTCATCAAAGAATAACCAAAAACTATTAATCTAAAACAACCATTAATTATGAAAAATCTAATGTTAACATTAATGCTGGGAATAACAATCTCTTTCGCATATTCTCAAAAACCCAGTCCGGAACTTCTAAACCCGGAAAATCACACCCTTGTTCTCATAGATCATGAGAGTCAGATGGCATTTGCCACCACGAACATAACCATTGATGCCCTACGAAATAATACAGCGATGATCGCCGGAGCTTCCAAGATCTTCAAAGTACCTACCGTGGTAACCACTGTAGCTGAGGAATCCTTCAGTGGACCTGTATTTCCTGAAATCGAAGAATTCTATCCGAAAGCAACTTCAAATTACATCGATCGTACTACCATGAATAGCTGGGAGGATGTAAATGCGCATAAGGCAATCACTTCTAAAGGAAAAAAGAAAATTGTTCTCGGTGGTTTATGGACCAGTGTATGTATTGTTGGCCCGGCATTGTCAGCTATTCATGATGGGTACGAGGTTTACGTAATCACGGATGCCTGTGGAGATGTGTCCGTTGAAGCACACGAGCAGGCCGTTGCCAGGATGATCCAGGCAGGAGCCAAACCCATGACTGCCATTCAATATCTACTGGAATTACAACGGGACTGGGCCAGACAGGAAACCTATGTTGCCGTTACTGATCTTGTTAAACGATATGGTGGTGCCTATGGAATAGGAATTATCTACGCTCATAAAATGCTACAACATTAAAGAATATGGGAGTCTCATACTGCTGAAATTTCAGCGAACAGAGGTTTATTAACGATAAATATACCTTCTCATTTACTTTCTCACGGGATGACAACCAATTATTGAGACTCCCTCTTTAAAATATTAAATATGAAAGCATTACTCAATAAAAGTTCACTCATATTGATCATGATCATCTGGTTCACCGGATGTAAAGATGACAAAGAAAAGCCAACATTATCAGCGGATATGATCATTATAAACGCAAAGGTCAGTCAGGATGATTCACAAGAATTCGCAGAAGCCTTTGCCGTTAAAGATGGTAAATTCCTTAAAGTGGGATCCAACCGATCCGTAATCGAATACAAAGGCGACAGCACCCAGGTTATCGATGTGCATGGAAAAACAGTGATACCGGGACTTAATGACTCCCATACACATCTGATAAGAGCCGGATTAAATTACAATATGGAACTACGATGGGATGGTGTTTCCTCCATCGAGACCGCATTACAAATGTTAAAAGAACAAGCTGAACGAACCCCGGAAGGCCAGTGGATACGCGTTATCGGAGGCTGGGGCGCATATCAGTTCAGGGAGAAAAGACTTCCAACGCTTGAGGAGATCAATGAAGCAGTACCCGACAAACCTGTATACATCCTCTATCTCTATTCGCTGGGCTACCTGAATCAGAAAGGTATAGAAACTTTAGGCTATAGTTCAGAGACAAAATTTCCGGGAGGAGAAGTGGAAATTAAAAATGGTAAACCCACTGGGTTGCTAATCGCTAAACCCAGCGCACTGCTATTATATAAAACACTGACGGAACTACCGAAACTTACAGAAGAGCAACAATTGAACTCAACCATACACTATTACAGAGAATTGAATCGTTTGGGCGTTACCAGTGCGATAGATGCTGGTGGTGGTGGTCAATACTATCCCAACAACTACGCAGTATCCCGCAAGTTAGCAAAAGCCGGAAAGCTAACGGTTCGTACCTCCTACTACTTGTTCGCAGTTGATAAAGGGACTGAATTCAATTTCTTTGAATCTGCCGTAACGAATGCTAAACCGGGTACAAACGATGATCTGTTCAAACCGAACGGGTATACCCTGGAAGGTGCCGGAGAGAACCTTACCTGGGCGGCGGCAGATTTCGAAAACTTTCTGGAACCACGACCCGAACTAGGTGCGACTATGGAAAATGAGCTGGAAGAAATCGTTACACTTCTTGCCAAAAATAAATGGCCCTTTCGTATACATGCCACTTATAATGAATCCATTGGGAGATTTCTTGACGTATTTGCTAAGGTTGATAAAAGGTATCCCTTTTTAAATGAAGTTCACTGGATCATCGATCATGCCGAGACCATTGACGATCATAATCTTAGAAGGATCAAAGAAATGGGCGGTGGCATTGCTGTTCAGGACCGTATGCTCTTTCAAGGTGAATACTTTACAGAGCGCTATAGCGATACGGCTGCGAAACATACCCCCCCTATTCGTAAAATCATCGAAATGGGAATACCAATGGGTCTGGGCACCGATGGTACAAGAGTTTCCAGTTTTAACCCGATGCTAACGCTGTATTGGGCAGTTTCAGGAAAAACCCTTGGTGGACAGAAAATCTATGAAAGTTCAAATACGTTAAATCGTACCGAAGCATTACGGTTTTTAACACATGGAAGTGCTTGGTTCTCCAACGAAGAAACTGAAAAAGGACTTATAAAAGAAGGTATGCTTGCCGATTTTGCAGTGCTTTCAGAAGACTATTATACCATCCCTGAGGATAAAATCAAGAATCTTACTTCAGATCTGACCGTTGTTAACGGAGAAATCGTATTTGCCAAAAATGATTTTAAAAATTATGATCCTGAAGTACCAGAGATCATACCGACCTGGTCTCCGGTACGATTCTATGGAGGATATCAAAATCCTGAATAAAGCCCTTGTAACCCTAAAAATGAAACCGTGATGAAAAAATTGATTCAATTCCTTTCTAAAACTCATATTCCGGTTAAACGAATGGATTGGTTATTATATGCCTTTCGTTCTATGGTGTCTCTCGAACTTATGATCGTACATGGATTTAAAAAAATCGGATTGGGGATCACTACCACAGAAATTGTCCCCAATCCTTATCACCTGCCGGAAAGCCTCAATCAAGGATTTGCCATTTTGGCGAATCTGTTATTCCCGATTATGGTGATCTTCGGGTTTCTAACGCGGTTGGCGGTAATTCCCATTCTTATGGTAACCATCTCCGGATACTTTGCAGTGCATTGGCATGATTCCTTACTCGTCAAGGATGTTCCTTTTATGTACTCCACTGCCTTTCTTTTCATCCTTTTCTCTGGTCCGGGAAGGATTTCAGTTGACCATTATCTTTTTAAAAAATATACGTATGAAAGCTAACCTCATCTTAATACTGTTTGCGGTACTTGCCGGAGCCGTTCTTCCCATCCAGGCCGGACTCAATGTTCAACTGGGCAAATCGGTTCATCAACCTGTTTTCGCTGCATTTGCTTCATTCCTCATCGGTTCGATAGGCTTGCTAATCTATCTTGTTATCATCAAATTTGATTTCGGGAGTGTGGTACAAGTACGTGAGGTTTCACCGACAGTATGGCTTGCCGGGATTCTTGGAGCTTTCTATGTAGCGGCCGTGATCGTACTGGCACCAAAACTTGGAACCGCACTCACCTTCTCACTGGTGGTTACTGGCCAAATGATCATCTCCCTCGTTCTCGATCATTATGGTCTATTAAGCCTGCCCGTGCAGGAGATCAATTGGCAACGCCTGATAGGCGTGGTATTACTCACAGCCGGAGTATTAATGATTCGGGGGTTTAATTAAATCATGAAGTTCCGGACAGTCATATGGTTCTGTATTCTAAATATTTCGATTGGTCTGGCTCAGCGTTCTGAATCACTCACCTTCAAGTTACTAAGTCAGTATAATGAAGTAGGATTCCTAAGGGATAAATCACAAAAATCACCTTACGAAAAGTTGAAATATATACCGCTTAACAATCAAACCTTTATCACTTTCGGGGGTGGATACAGGTTTCAGGCGGAGAGCTTTATCAACGAACAATTTTTAAAGGCAGGCAGGCAGGACAACCTATGGTATTTGAACCGGATTCTTCTGTATACCCAAATCGTTATAAACGACCGGTTCGAGGTCTTTGCTGAACTAAATTCCAGTACCGTACTAAATAAAAATGAATTATCACCTGTTGATAAAGATATACTTGCCTTTAACCAATTGTTCTTCAAATACCATATAACTAAAAACTGGAACCTGCTTATCGGTCGTGAAAATCTTATGTTGGGAAGCCGCAGATTGGTAGATCTGCGTGAAGGTCCAAATGTCAGACGTTCTTTTGATCTGGTGGATTTATCCTTTATAACAGATCGCATAACGATGAAAGCATTTGCAGGTATACCTGTTAAACCCAAAGAAGGAGTATTCGACAATGAAAGTTTGAATGGAGAAGAATTATTGACAGGTCTTTATCTGACTCATAGTCGATCTACTTCATTGAATTTTGACTTTTATGGACTCTACCAGAAAGATCCCAAAGTGACATATAATGCAGAGACGTCTGATGAACATCGTTATTCTTTCGGTAGCCGCTTTTTTGGCAACTCGGGTAAGTTCAGCTATAACCATGAATTCGTTTATCAATTCGGCAAGTTCGGTAATAAAACTATCTCAGCCTATACCCTTTCCTTTCTCGGTGATCTGAAAATAAGTTCAAAAGGCCTGATCGGCTTGAAGACCGAACTCATCAGTGGAGATAAGGACCCCAAAGATAACTTGCAGAATACATTTGATGCAATGTATCCGAGAGGCGCATATTTCGGAAGAGTTGCCCGGTTCGGTCCTGCAAACCTGATCGATATCCATCCCTACATAAATTTCACCTTGTCCAAATTTTTCTTTGAATTAGACTATGATGCGTTCTGGAAATATTCAAGAAATGATGTGGTATATGATGCTGCATTAATGCCGGCCTATACCGAAAATCGTAACAGCACATTCATCGCTCATCAAATCGGCTCTTTTCTAAGTTATGAATATAATAATCATTTGAGTTTTGAATTGGAAACCAACTTTATCATTCCAGGAAAATTCCTGATCGACAGTGAACTAGAAGACACTTTGTACCATTTTGTCTTCAGTATGGAATTCAGATTCTGAAATTCCACAAAGTTAAAAAGGTGTTTCACCTTTGAGACCTTCAGGGAATTTGATTAAGCCAGTTATAAATAAACTCTGCACTTATTTCCCACCCCTGTTGTTGCAGAAAAAAATGATTATTTCCATCATATTCTTTATAGATAGTGACGGAGTCCTTGTGCGTATATCCTTTATAATTCCGATAGTTCACCGCTGCCGGCACAAATCGATCTTTACCACCGGCGATAAATAATAAAGGTACATGTGGTTTGGTGAAATCTATGCGAGCCTTTGCAGTAAATATATCGCTCAACAAGGCATTTGATTCCGGCACGGCATATTTGTCATAGGTCGATTTTTGTTCATCCGATGAAAGTCCGTTAACCATCACCTTTCGCCATAAACGGATGGGCATCAGCAAGGATCCTCGCTGCGAAGAGAAAATTCCACGGGCACGCAACAACGTTGCATAATAAGTGAAGTTTAAAGGAAAAATGCCTTTAGGCGGTATGGAATTCATGATCACACCGGCAGCTATCGTATATCGCTGCTGTAATAACTGAACCAATAATCCTCCCAGGGAATGACCGATGAGGATTGGTGGTTCAGACAATTCCTCAATGATCCCTCCATAAAAATCGATCAACGTATTCAATCGTACTGAGGCTGTTAAAGGATCAGGGTGTCGGCTTCTCAAGGTTTCGGAATCCACATTTCTGAATGGCCAGGATGGGGTCAGTACCTTGTAGCCTCTGACACTGAAAAAAGTTTTCCAATCTTCCCAGTAACTGGCATGATGAAAGGCTCCACTGATCAATAGTATATTCTTGGCTAAAATCGGACTCATTGGGATAAATGTTATGATTAGTTACATTTTGGTTTACAAAAATTCAACCATTATCATAACACCTTGATTATCCTTAAACAAGATGTAACCTAATTTCATTTTAACGAAATATCCCTGATAAATTGGTGACATATCGACAATGACCTTAAGAATTACCTTAAAAAGAGGGAATTAAAAACGAGCATCATCTACGACCTCCGGAATAGGTCATTGCTTCTCCCTTTCCGAAGCTATAACTGAAGCCGAGGGTTAAAAAGCGTCCTCTCAACGATTGATTATATTGGTAAAAGTCAGCTTGCCGAATATTGTTTTCCTCGATTCTTGAGGCAAACAGATCCCTTACCCCCAGATTGATAATCGCTTTTCCCTGCCAAAGCTTCTTACGCAACCCAGCATCAAGAAAGGCAAACCCACTGATCTCCCCTTGTACCGTTTTGTATTTCGACTGATAATTCCCGGTTATTTCAAGATCGATAGCTGCCGGCAATCCGAACTTTAAGGTTGAATTGACAGACCAGCGATTCCCATTAAAATCAAAGTCCTGATCCTCAAACGAGCCATTTCTAAAAAAATAACCATAATTCAGATCTCCGGTAATGGTAAGCCAATTCGCGGCTACATACTTCCCATTCAATTCCAAACCATATTGATCACGTGTTCCGATATTCTGGGGAGTAGTAATATTTACATTGCCTTCAAATCGGGAAACCGACTCCACAACATCGGTGGTATGGAGATAATATAAGCTGGCGTTCAACGAGAGTTTATCGAGATCTGCTATTCCGGTAAGCTCATAGGAGTCTGAGAATTCAGGTTGTAAAAAGGGATTTCCCCGTCTGATATTATAAGTATTCTGTATACTGAAAAAGGGATTCAGGTCCCAAAGCCTGGGTCTGAATATTCGTCTGGAGAATCCGAGTTGAATCGAAAGATCATCCGATAATTTATAGGAGGAATGAACGGTTGGGAACAGGTTGGTATAGTTCTGATCGTTCGTCTCACGTGTATTGACCAACAAGGTATTCAGATTGGTAATTTCAACTCGCATTCCTAACTTAATTCCCCAGTGTTCACCTTCATAGGAACCAGTTGCATAGAGTCCCAGTACCTTCTGATTATATCGAAAATCATTGGTGAGATCCTCATCGATTATCCAGGATCCATCCTCCCGGTTATATACTATATAATCATTACCGACATCATTGATCTCATACATCCCGCCGGACTCCAGGGTATAATTGTCATTGATCGGATTGGTATAATCGAGTTTAAATGTATAATCCGATTGATAAAAATCGGTTTCTGTTCTTTGGTCTGTATCGGTAAGCTCTCCGGCCAGCAATAGATTGGTAAAAGTAGATTCCTGCTTCTTCCCGAAAAAGTTACCGGTAGCACTACCCAATAACACATGGTCTTCATTATCACCGATTTGTTTTTTGTATTGCAGATCAAACTGATATTTTGGATTATCAGCGGATGTCTCCCCTATTCGTCTGTAGGAAGATGTTAGCTTCGAATCTTCGTCCTGTGAATCGATCTTATAATCCGAAGGAGAATCTTCCTTTTCAAAGGCAAAGTTCCCGGAGAGAGTAATGATATTTCTTGGGTTCAGATAATAATCAGCTCCCAGCGTAATATTTACAAAGGTTTCATTTCTGAATTCCTTCCCATCGGTTATTACTGCGGTCTGCGATTCAAGATTTCGGTTCAAACTTTCTCTTTCTGTTGGCAATGACCGGTAACCTACACCTATCTGGGAAAAAAGGTTGAACTTTTCTGAGCGATTGTTGAGGCTAACTCCTAAACTGTGATTATCCGGAATTCCTCCGTTAACCGATATAGAACCATTAAATCCTCGTTTTTCTTCTTTTTTTAAGATGATATTGATGATCCCGGAGGTTCCTCCGGCCTCATACTTGGCAGATGGATTGGTGATCACTTCGATACTTTCGATCATATCTGCAGTAATAGTTCCCAGCGCATTACCGGAATCATCCGCAAGTACGGATGGCTTACCATTGATCAGGATCTGCACGCCACGGTTACCTCGTAAACTGACCTGACCTTCAATATCGACAGTTACTGAGGGCACATTATTAAGAACATCCAGAGCCCCCATTCCTGTACTGCTGATATCCTTCCCCACATTGAACACACGTCGGTCGAGTTTGAACTCCACTGTAGACACTTCACCCTCTACAACTACGGCTTCCAGCGACTCCAATTGTGGATGCAGCTGAATAACTCCAAAGTCATTAGTACCCTGGGAAATATGCAGGTTATTCATTGTCCTGGTCCTATAGCCCATAAAACTTATCTCTATAAAGATTTCCGAAGCTTCCGTACTCACGGAAAATTCACCGGACTCAGCAGTTACTCCACCGGTGATTACCTGTGAATTCAACGTACTCTTAATCGTAATCGTGGCAAAAGGAATCGGGTCTCCAGAGATACTGTCAATAACCTTCCCGGTTATGGTAATGGCTGAATTTTGAGACCATCCTATCACCATACCGACAAAGATCAGCAGTATGGAAATAATTCTTATGTCAGGTACAAAATGCAGTAACATATTCTTTTGAAGTTTTAAAAAATAATGGGAACCAATAGGGTTATTTTCTGCTTTGGGTATCAGAAATTCATTTTAACACCTATTAATTTAGGATTTTTTAAATCTTCAAAAGAATATTTTAAACTATTTAATAAATAATTAAGGAATTGACTTATAGCCATTTACAGCATATAACTATTACTGACAGGTCTGGTCATCTTACCACGTGGAAAGAATCTAAGGGGAATCAAATATTTTATAGTATTTTTGCCATAATTCAAATATAATTATTTCAATCAGGAAGCTCTTCTATAATAAGGCTTCCTGATTTTTTTTATCACAGCGGTACTTTCTTTACCGTTAACGTTCATAAAATGCCGGTGGTTCGATTCCCAGAGCCCTGAGGTAAACAAAACCCTGACCCCGGTGATGAATCTCATTATCGATAAAGTAAAAGATCGAAGACCATACTGTTCCGTCGTATTGTCCGAATATTTTGATCTTCTCCTGAAATTGTTCCGGTTTGATCTGTTGCCAATACGTATTGATGGTCTCTGTAGTCTCATCCCATAGTTTCAGATATGCCTCTTTCTTATTTCCCAGATCCCGATTTTCATCAAAGGCCTGGACCTGTCCTGTAGCGATCTCCCTGACACCGGGTCCGGCTATTGCCAGTAACTCCAGCACCATCGCTGAAAAAGGTCGCATACCTCCGATCGTAAAATTGAAAAAATCCTCCTCAGGAAATTTTTCGATCACTCTGCGGGTCAGGTTTCGGTGGCCTTGAAAATGAGCTAAAAGCTCCTCTGATGTAATGACTTGTGACATAGATTCTTGCTTGTTTACTAATGTATCCATTTTCTTATTTTTTGATTATGAAACAAATTTAAAGGAGGCCTGTGACAACGGTTTGTCAGTAGTCTTTTTTTAATTTAAAACATTGGTATTCAATTAAATTCTCCCTTTCCCTAATCAAATACTCATCAAGCCTTAAGATACAATCCTTTTCCCTATCCATATCATTTAAAGGACACCTAAATCCCTTAACCAACCAACACTAAAACATAATTCTTAATCCAAAGCATTATTTCCCCAAGTATCCTGAATCCTCTGTATCTTGCATAACATTATGAGTACAGACACTGTTAAACGTTTCGACAGGATCATTGCGATTCTGGTCCAGTTACAATCAAAGCGAATCGTAAAAGCCCAGGAACTAGCCGATCGTTTTGAAGTAAGTCTGCGCACCATCTATCGGGACGTCAGAACCCTGGAGACCTCGGGCATCCCCATTGTAAGTGAAGCAGGTGTAGGGTATTCGATCATGGAAGGTTACCGCCTTCCTCCGGTCATGTTCACCCGTGAAGAAGCAGGTAGTTTTGTCGCTGCTGAGAAGTTCATGCAAAAATTTCTGGATAAGACCCTGGGAAGTTATCATGAATCAGCCATGTTCAAGATCAAATCGGTGCTAAGAGGGAGAGAAAAAGACTGGGTGGAAGCACTTGAATCTCAAATCGTAGTCGATCCTTCTGCAGATCTTTTCAATACGGAGATACCCGACGCATTACAGATCATTTTTGAAAGTATTGCTGAAAAGAATCAGGTTTTTCTTAGTTATCACGCTTCCCGTAGTGACGAAACTACGGAAAGAAACATCGAACCGGTAGGACTCTTTCATGAAAATGGATTCTGGTATATCATGGCTTATTGCCATTTTAGAAAAGATTATCGACAGTTTCGCACCGACAGGATCGTGGATATTAAACGTACTAACTTAGACTTTACCCTGGATCATGGAAGTTTAGATGAATATCGAAAGGACACCGATTCCTGTCCGAAGATAAAAGTCAGGATCGCTGTAGATAAACATGTGATCCCTTATATAAACAGTGGAAAGAATTATTATGGTTTCGTTTCCCAGCAAGCTGAAGGCAATACGGTTGAAATGACTTTTATGACCCGCGATATTCACAACAGCTTTTCGAGATGGTACCTGATGTTCTGCGACTACGCCACCATCCTCGAACCGGAAAGTTTGAAAATCAGGGTACGTGAAATTATTGAAAAAGGACTCACTAACATTGGTTAGTTACCATTCAGATCTCTTCTTCCATCATTTCCGAGGTCTCTTCCTGACCATTATTAACGGTAGTTTCATCTTCTTCAGGCTCTTCAATGGTCTCACCGGCAGCGTTCCTTTGCTCCAGTAAAAAATATAAACCATTCATGGAATCTTCATAAACAGAGATAGCAACTCCGTCACTGTTCTCTGCCAACTCATTATTTTCATTATACCGGCTGATCTTACCAACAATTCCGGAGTTGAACAGTTCATAATCATAAATGGCAGTTCCGTAGGTATCATTCATAAGCTTCAAATCTGCACCATAGGTTTCAGACCGACTGATCTCACCCACCGGCTCCCAGGTATAACGTATCTTATGATATCCGTAATCACCGATCACAGGAACACCGTCCTTATCAAAATATGCATAGGTCAGGGTATGCCCGAGTTCATTTAATTCGATTTTTGTAAAGGAGATTCCAGCATAATTATCAACAGTACTATCATCTTCATCCAGAAACCGGAGTGAAGTTAACCAGCCACGCTCATTATAGGTCTTAACCTCTGCACTGATCCCGGTTGCTTCTCTTGCCCGTCTGCCATGCTTATCAAAAAATGCGATCTTCAGTAATGAGCCGTATGCGTTATAATATTTCTTGCTGGTACAGGCACCCTCAATCAATTTTGAATCGATACCATACTTTTGAAGAATCGTTTCATTTCCCCATTTATCGTAAGATTTTCGGGTCATATGAACTCCCTCGGCCAGGATTGGTTCCCCTGTACCATTAAAAATACGGGACTCAATCAAGCGGTCACGACTATCATATTTAAATTTAATTATGCTTTTTATGCCTTCCTCTTCCGTCGCAGTGTATTCTGTTTGCTGGATGACATTTCCATGATCATCAAAATCGTATTCATAACGGGCTACACCATCAACGTTGGCAATATTGATTCCCAGGGAATCCAGTGATCTTTTCTCCCTGGCATACCCTTCAGCATTACGATTAAAAGTATATGTACAGATTCCATCCGGGGTTTTTGCCGGATTTTCGTCCGCTCCGAAATAACGCTCCATTAATAAATTTCCCGAAGCGTCCTTTTTAGATTCGATGATGGCCACATTATTAGTATTCTCTATAATATTCCCATAGGCATCGAGATTTAATTGACGAACAATGCTATCACCCATATATTCATAACGGGTACCTCCCCATTTATAATCATCATACCTGAGAACATATCCCGGATAATAAGTAGCCTCATATCGCTTCCTTCCCAGATCATCATACGCTGTAACTCTTTCGAAGATATCGTCGTTGGCAATAATGGGCTCATGGTTTACATTGAATCGCTTCTCGCTTATTTCACGATCATTACGGTCATAACGATATTCATATATGGATGCTCCGTTATCATCATAAGTAAGCTGCCCGTCTTCATCCAGAGAGCTAACCTGAATTACATTCCCTCGTTCATCATATTCATATTTCAGATTGAAATCTGATAAATATTTGGCAGGCCTGCCCTGGTCATCATACATACGGTAAGCGATCTTTCGATGTTGCATGTTATATTCAAATTCAGACCGGCCTATGAGGTCTTTATCCAGAACCAGCTGCAGCTTATGATCCAGATTTTCCACGCTTATGGTATGTCCGCTTCCGTCGAGTTTTATACGACTATGAAAAATTCCATGCTCATCAGCTACCGATTTGCCTTTTTTATCAAGATATGAACTGACATAAGTAGAATCGACGGCATTGTAAACCCATTTGATCTGACTATAATTGAAAGGGGACACTTTTTGATCCTTAGCATCCAAAAACTCGATCAACCGTTCATCATCACTTGTTTTTACAGATCTGTGTCGGTAGTTTTTAAGTTTCGTATTGAAGGTGCCATCACTGTTTAAAAGCCTGAATTCGATTTCACCATCTCTGTTTTTAATGATACGGGTGATGGCAGTTTCGAAATATCCTCCGTTAACCAAGGTTCCGTTCTTATAAAACCTTATTTCTTTGACCCAGGCACTTGCGTTATGAATCTCATAAACTTCATTATTTTCAAAATCGTAATCATCGGCTGGATAAGAATATAGTATCGTTCCATCATGGGTAACGTAGATCTTTCTGTAATACTTCGAGCTATTACTCGAATAACGACGGTAATGCTGAATGTTCTCATCCCCATAATAGGCAGTCTGGCGTAGCCAGTCATCGATCTGTAATTCCCAAAACCTTTGTTTTGGTGTATCGGCATTATGGTCGGCTTCAGTGTCATACTGATTCTGCAAACTATCCCGCAAGGTATTGTATTTGAGTCTCAGGGAATCCATTACCGCATAGTTTAGTCCATTCATTCCCAATGTTACAATATCTCTTCTCAAAAGTCGCGCACAATATTCCGTTATATTGAAATGATATTGTTCGTGGGTGAGTACATTATAGGAATCGTATTCATCCTTCAATTTTTCCGATTGATTCGGATCCATATAAGCAAAGACCCGGTTATTGGTATCTGTGATTAGTCGCGGACACGATATTCCGGAATAGATGGTTGCCACGTATTCGTCTTCCAAATAAGAAACCTCTGTAAAATCATCCCAGGATAGTGATCTTTCTGACCAGGTTAGATTCGGTTTGACTATCGTTGATTTCCTTTCATTGTGGGTAACACCAAAACCAAGTATTAGGATCAGTAAAATTCCGGAAGTAATAAGATGGTGTTTAGTTTTCATAGGATACCGGTTGTTTTTTAGAAATTAAAACATAGGTACTTTCAAAAGGATAGCAAAGGATGCTGATCACCAGAATATAAATGAGATCAAGTGGAAAAATCTCAAAAGGCAGCCCTCCAAATTGCTTAAAATACATAGTACACAGTATCCAGTAAAAGGTTGAAAACAGCATACGTTCTCGGAATCTTTTGAAGGAATCCGGAATGGCATAACCTGAAAAACTTATCCAGAGATATAAAAAATAGAATACTAACGGGGTCAAAAAAAGTACAGCTAAAACTAACGGTATTGAATAGGCGAAAATATGGGCTATCAATACAACCACAAGTACACTCGATAATAAAGGAGTACTCATCAAAATGAGTCGGGATACATTATGCTGAGTGAGACAGAATAATTTTTGAAAAGTCAAAACCTCTGTGTTATTCGTATAAGGATCAATCGCTTTAGGATTAGTACCGTAACGATTTTCTAACCCTGACCCTTCACTAAATAACTGCACTAAAATATAGAATGGTATAAATTGATTAAATCCAGATTCTCCCAGATCATGACATCGCTTTGTTCCCTGAGCTATCATAAACCAAGTAACTATAGCACCCATCAAATAGAATAGCGCTGGTATCTGGTCCAGGGTATTTTCAAACGCGAAAATAATACTATCGGCTGCAATTGCAATAATAAGGCTCAATCCAAATTCAAGTCGTCTGATGCGACCGTCGAACGAAAATGGTGCTAAAAACATAATAAGTAGGTTGGTCAATCTGAAAAGCAAGGTAAATCTTTCTTTTAAACTAAAAAATCATTTTATGGATTTTATCACATCCTGAATCCTTAAATGAACTACTTTCATTGGTGAATTTTAAAGGATTTACTGTGATACAACTCATAATTCTTTGGTGTCCGATTAAAATCTTATGGTCTGCTGGAGCAATGGAAACCAATTAATTAAGGATTATGAATTATGGAAAATAGTTAGCTCCATTTCTTCATTCTAAATTAATAATTCTCAATTCTTCATTCTTAATCTTTAATTTATGTAACCAGTTACGTAATTTGTATTACATTTGCGTAACCGGTAACGTATCTTAACGATGGAAAACGATTTTTTATATGAAATGGAGTATCCGGGTCTGACCGGAAGATTGAAAAGGCTGAGCGACCTTTTCATCTATCAGACCAAGCAATTTTACCGCGATCATGATCTGGATATCGAACCGAACTGGCATCCCATATTCGAGCTTTTAAAAAAACACGAAAGGCTTACGATAACCGAGATCGCAACATACCTGCATTTCACGCATCCGGCTATTGTGAAGCTCATCGACAAGATGAAAGCCCATGGTTATATAAAATCGATCAGGGATAAAACAGACAAGCGTAAATTTCAGCTTGAACTCTCCGAAAAGGCCCGATCGAAAATGCCGTTGTTGGAAACATACTGGGCAGCAGGAAATCTGGCACTGGAGCAAATGCTGGAGTTTGATGATTCACTCCTGCAACAAATGAAAGTCCTGGAAAGCAATATGTCATCCCGGGAATTCAACAGAAGAATGGAAGACAATTTAAAAAATTAAGTTTATCGAAAGGATTGATGAAGATATTATTGGATCTATCAGGATGGCTCGGGTCATTTATGGTGCTGCTTTCATATGCACTGACCCTTTCAAAATCGAAAGATTTTAGTGTCGTAAACCGCTATCTGAACCTGATGGGCGGAATACTGATCGCCGTAAATTGTTTATACTATAAGGCCATGCCGTCATTTGTTACCAATGTGATCTGGAGTTTGATCGCATTTGTTTCCTTATATAGAGCGCGTCAGCATCTCTTAAAGAATTTGAAATAACCCGAAAGATTTTAAAGAAATATTTTAAGGTAATTTTCCGTTTCTTATGAGCAGTATTGCTTGTAAGAGAAAAGAACGCGCCGACATTCGTTGACGCGTTCTTCCTATTTATTAACGGCAAATATCTCTTTCAACTGGCCGATCATATTTCCGTTACCAGCCACAGTAATTTCTCCGATTTTATCTGCAATCTTCTCAACATACTCCATTTCCTTGAGTTTATAAAGCATTGCACTTTCTTCCATCAATTTAGCAGAATTCAATAAATTTCTGGTCGCTGCTGCCTCCTCTCTTCTTGTGATAATGTTGGCCTGAGCTCTTTTCTGAGCTACCAGAACCTGGTTCATGATATCCCTCATCTCACCGGGTAAGATTATATCCCGGATACCGAATTTTAAAACTTTGACTCCCAAGGCCTCCACATCTGTTTTCATGCTATTGAATACCGATGTTGCCAGCCCCTTCTTATCACCTAACAGATCATCAAGTGTATACTCACCGACATATGTCCTTAGCATCATCTGTGCTGCCACATACAATTGCTTTTGATAATCCCGGTTTTCAATCAAGGCTTTTTCGATATCAAAAACCCTGTAAACAATATCAGCATTGATTCTGACCGCAGCCTTATCCTTGGTCAATAATTCCTGACCGGAGATCTCAAGTTGCAGTTGTCTCATATCTGCTAAAAGAATTTCAATTTTGGATTGGTTCTTCCAGTATCGGTAAATTCCCGTACCCAGAGTTCTTTGATATACCCCATCGATATACAATAACCCTTTAGAATATGCATCTACCCCATATGATCGTAGATATGATGCCAGTATAGGATTATCATACCAGGATTTGTTGATCCTTTCATCCACTTCATTATCTTCGAGATCAATGTATTCAAACCTGTAATCGACGAGTACATTCCAGTAGTAATAATTCCCTGCGGTCAATACTTTTTTCAGTATACCCTTCTCCAGAACAATTACAATCTGATCATCCCTAACAGCAATAACATGAAGCATTGCCGTAAGCTCTTTATCCTGCAGTAATATTTCTGCGGGTATCTGAGATTCGAATGGCCTTGTCAAATCATAATTGATCACCTGTTCTCCAAAACCCAACCAATAGTTACCGGAAGTTAATACCCTGCTATAATTTCCTCTTTTTATGACTAGTCCGACCTGACCGTCTCTAATTTTTACATGTTTCATTTTATATATTTAATTGGTTTACTAATAAATTTCCAATTCTAAACTTTCGGTCATTTTCATTGTAATGCCCCTAAAAGCTTATAGGTTTCAGCTATGCAATTACCGGCATTCCATCTGAACAATCAGGATCATCAGCTTTTCCTTAGTATTTTAAAGTATGTTTAAGACAGTGGGCACTATTCCTTAATCCTGTTTCAATGCTGAAAAACGATTCTGAACGGCTAACTGTCTAAACCCACTTCTCCTACCTTCGGATCTAAAGAGACCAGTGAGCGGTCAGATTTACTTTGTAAGCAACAAATGACGGATTACCGGTATTGATAGCACTTTAGCCTTGCGACCGTGATCATTTTAAAGATGATCGAACTTCAAACAAACCTTTCAGTCCGTGCATAAAAATGGCGACTTAAGCCATGCGATACTGTTCTACCAATTGAACTAACTTCCTTTGATCAGGAAGACGGGATTCGAACCCGCAACACGTACTCGAGAACCATTATATGGTCAAGGTCCCAAACCTTCAATCGGGCTGTATACAGATTACTGATACCCAAGGGTAAGTCTCTGCACATCGATGCTATTGGAAACATCAGACCCGGCCTGATCGAAATCCTTAACCTCCGGTATCGATGAATGCCACCAAAACCTACCGGAGGTTTGTATCCCTCCTTTCAGGAACACTTATTTCTTGGCTTTCGCTTTTTTCTTTTTCTTGCCCTCTTGCTTACCGATTCTCTTCTTCACTTTTTGGATCTCATCCTCAAGTTCAGTTAATGTATTCTTATCGGTATAGTATTTACCAGCCCTTTTATACGAACGCATAGCCTCTTTGTACTGCCCCTTGTACTCCCTTAACCTTCCCTCATAAAAAGCAAGTACTCCTTTGTGCACCTTCTGTATACTGTCCGCAAAACAGATCAGTTTTTCCGCTGCATCGAAATCCTGAGTTCTAAAAAGAACTGTGATAAACAACGGATAAATCCCGGGCCATTCGATATCGATGCTCATCGCCTGTTCGAAACAACTTTTGGCTGCTTCATAATCCTGAAATTGTTCCATATGTACTCTGCCAAGCATACACCAAACCTGAACATTCAGATCATCATAAGACATCGCAAATTGCAAGGCTTCCATGGTCTCCGATATTTCATATGGGTAGGCATCGAAAGCTTTATATAAATGTGGATTGTATGTTATTCTTTCCATAACGGTAATAATATTCGGTTCGGATTAAAATTTTTCCGAATCCTTGATTTATAAAGATTGATAGATTAAAAACTGAAATTTTAGTTTTCGATCCGTTACATTTCTATGGTATGCCCCGGATCTTTGTACTCAGTTATCTACTGGTGTGGAAAGAACCGAAGCCCAAAACGAGATTGTCTTACAATCTGCGTTTTTCTGGAATCACTGCAATAAGATAGCATGGCTTCGTAATTTTAAATTATTCTGATATTCTAATATTTTGTCTGTATTGAACGACGGTGCAAATATGAACTTGAAATTTTAAATATCCAAATAAAAATAGGTTTTAATTATTTGATTTTCAATTACTTATAGATAAAATTAAACATATGTTTCCCTGTCCCCCAATACGGCGGATACAATGATATCGCTAAGTATTTCATTCTCAAATATTTTCTAAAACTCACATGTTGTTTTTAGTTTATTCATCAGTTAAAAAAATTTTCAAAAAAAAACGCCCGAGAGATATCGGGCGTTTTTTAAAGTATCTTCAAATGATATATGTTATCACATTTTAGCCTTTAAAATAGAAAATATTCGCCCATTCCTTGAATTTAGTCCTCCTAAATCACGGTTTTTAATGCTACTGCATGGTAGCCCTGGTGACGTATATTTTTGAAAAATTTTCATTTCGAATACAAATATGCGAATTTTATTACTAAAATTCCAGTTTCCATCCTAACAGTTTCTTCCTGAAGGATTCAGTCCAGGTAAGAATTCAGCGCTATTCATTGATTATTCTTTATAGAAATCGTAAACTAGTTCTATGAAACACAAACGCAGAGAATTTTTTAGGAAAATGGGTTTGGCCGGTATAGCCTTAGGAACTGTGCCAAATATAATTGCTCAAGAATTAAAATCAGAAGTACCGACTACTCCAACTCTGGATCCGGGTATGAAGATCCTTTTTCAAGGAGATTCGATCACCGATGGGAATCGCAGTAGAAATGACGACTGGAATCATGTTATGGGCCATGGATATGCCTATCTTATTGCCAGCAGACTCTGGTATGACTTTCCTGATAAACAATATATGTTTTACAACCGTGGTATCAGTGGAAATACAGTGAAGGATCTTAACGATCGCTGGCAGGAAGACACCTTAAAACTCAATCCTGATCTGATCAGCATTCTCGCAGGGGTCAATGATATCTTTTACGATATTTATGACCAAAAAACAATTGACTACAAAGCCTTAATGGAATCATACTCCGAACTTATAGAAAAAAGCAGGGAAAATAATCCGAACGTAAAAATAGTCTTATGTGAACCTTTCACACTCAGGGTTGGTCATGTAGAAAAGGACCCTGCCAATTGGGAAAGCAAAGTCGGTAAACTTCAGGAATTGGTTCGGGAACTTGCCGCAACTTATAAAGCCCATTTTGTCGCTCTTCAAAAACCTTTTAATGATCATTTAAAACTAGCTCCTGCAAAATACTGGATCTGGGATGGCATACATCCCATGCCTGCCGGACATGAACTGATTGCCCGTGAATGGCTTAAACAGACCCAAGGACTTTATTGATCAATTAAATTCTTTCCACCAGGCATCATATTGAATGGAATCGTTCTCCCAGAAAACTTTCTCACCGATCTCCGGTGTGATTATACGAATGCTTCCGTCATTTGCCTTGACCACAGCCTCAATGGGCTCCTTCCAGGTATGCATGGCAAGAGCGAACTTTGAATTATGAACCGGGATATATCTTTTAGCATTCAGATCCTTTAAAGCTTGAATCTGTTCTCCAGGAATCATATGAATGTATTTCCAGGCACTGTTATACTGCCCCGTTTCCAATATCGCAAGGTCAATGCTGCCATACTTCTTACCTATCACTTTAAAATGATCATCATAACCTGAATCTCCTCCTATATAAATCTTCTGTCCTCCGATTTCCAGTAAGTAACTCGCCCATAAGGTTCCGTTTCTTTTAAATCCACGACCGGAAAAATGTCTCGCGGGTTCCGCATTGAAGGTGACGAAATTATCGAAGCTCACACTTTCATACCAGTCCAGTTCCGTAATAGTGTCCGGATTAAAGTCCCAGTGTTCCAGATGTGCCCCTACCCCCAATGGGGCAATGACATGCTTGATTCGAGATCGCAGTGCCGTTACCGTTTCATAATCGAGGTGATCCCAGTGATCATGAGAAATAACCAGGTAATCTATTTCCGGAATATCTTCAGCCTTGTACACATCACTGCCTGGAAAAGCACGGGTAGTAAAACTCAACGGACTCGCAGCTCCGCTCAGTACCGGATCCACCAGAAATCTCTTTCCTCCGGTTTGAATGAAATACGAGGAGTGCCCCATCCATATATAAACCTCATCTGCTTTATCAAGCGTCTTCAGGTCGGTTTTAGAGAATTTCAAAGTATCTGCAGGCTTAACACCATCTTTCTTCTCAAAGAGAAATTTGAACATCACCCCGGCCATAGAGGCATCTTCAGCCAATTGCGGTGTTTCACTTAAATTCTGAAAACTTCCTTCCCGAAAGTTGGGTGATTGTTCCATCCGTTCCAGACGTGCCCCTTCAGGTGCTTTTCCGAATTTCGGATGTTGCATAAAAAGCCAGGTAGCCAAAACCAGAAATAGAGCAAGAAAGATAATTGTCATCACAATACGTTTTAATAATTTCACCATTAAGATTCAGTAATTATTCCCGGGCAGACCAGCATTGTTGCTCCCGAATTAAACAAGTCTTTACCGTCATGAATTCCTTACAAAAAAAGTTCATTTTTGAAGGGAACAAATGTAAAGGATAAGAGGGATGAAAAATTGCAGAAATCAAATCGTGAGTTGTAAATTTCAAACAAAATCCTATGGAAAGGCAGTAATAATGGGGACAATGGGGACACTAATGACACTGGGGACACTAGTGACACTAGTAACAATGGGGACAATGTTGATAATGGCAAAGATTAACCTTCTTGAATTCTCAATTCTACATTCTAAATCCATAATCCTTAATTCATAATCCTTAATCCTTAATTCATAATCCTTAATCCTTAATCCTTAATCCATAATCCTTAATCCATAATCCTTCATTTAAAAAAACAAAAAACCAGTTTGCAGTTACGTTTTACGGTCGATACAAACTGGTTCTTCAAAATTAATTATAAAGACGACTAACTTTTAAGTTTTCTTTCAGCGACAAAAGGTTGATGGTAATGTCGTTCTCCTGTTGCTTTATACAAGGCATTTGCCAGGGCACCAACAACCGGAGGGAAAGGTGGCTCTCCTAAACCTGTAGGGTGAATATCATTTTGAACGAATGCTACTTCCAGTTCTTTAGGTGCTTCACTATGTCGGATCATCCGATACCTGTCGAAATTGGATTGTTCAGGCCTACCTTCTTTGAAGGTCAGACCGCAGAACATAGACTGTCCGATACCATCAATGGTACCCCCTTCCACCATATTAGAGGCTGCGATCGGATTTACCACGATTCCGCAATCAACTGCACACCATACTTTCTCGATGACTGGAGTATCGTTATCCATTGTCATTTCAAGTACATTGGCGACATAACTGTTATGGCAGAAATAGGCAGAAACCCCTCTGTGGTGGGTACTATCCTGATCCCATCCCGATTTTTCCCGTACGAGTTTCAGTACACCTGCGTAGCGGTCGGCTTCATAATCATTATTTTCTCCTACCGGATCTTTTTGCGCTTTTTCGAGTAATTCCAAACGGAAATCAATCGGATCCTTACCTACCGCTTCCGCGACTTCATCGAGGAATGCCTGTTCGACACCAGCGATAAAGTTCGAACGTGGAGCCCGGAAGGCACCTACGGAAATATTCGAATCCATTTCCCATGATTCTGCAAGATAGTTATCGATGGCTCCTGCCGGGAATCTGTTTGCAAACAACGGACTCTCAGGAATACCCCCTGCTCTTACATGGAATCCGATAAGGTTGTTATCCGCGTCCAGGGCAGCTCTGTAATAGGCATGATAGGAAGGGCGATAATTACCAAAGGTCATGTCATCTTCCCGGGTATATACCAGTTTAACAGGAGCTTTAACCTTCTGAGAAATCGCGGCCGCTTCTACAACGAAATGTCCGTATAATCTTCTACCAAAGCCTCCTCCCTGACGGGTCATTTGAATATCGATCTTTTCCAGCGGGAGTCCGATACGGGCAGAAACTGCCTTTTCCATGAATTCCGGTGTCTGAATAGGTCCGATCAGTGTTGCTTTCTCATCGGTCACGTCCGCATAGAAGTTCATAGGCTCCATCGTGTTATGAGCAAGAAAGGGTGCTGTATAACTTCTTTCGATCACCTTGGCAGCATTTTTAAACGCTTTTTCGGGATCGCCATCTTTGCGTACTTCTTTAGCCAGCTTTTCAGACATGGTCTCCATACGTTGCTGATGAACCTCCGTACTTTCAAATCCGGCGGGTACCTTACTCGGATAAGGATCACCACCTCCAAAGCCAGTATAATAATCTTCGTAACTTTCAAAAGGCTCCCACGTTACTTTGAGTGCTTTCTTAGCCTTCATAACTTCCCAGGTGGAATCACCGGTGATTACCACCAGCTCTTTAAAGGCATCCGCATCAAACATACTCATGGTATATCCTTCTTCATAGGTCTTAATGGTGAAAATATCCTTAATACCCGGCATATCGCGAACTCCGGTATCATCAAACGATTTGAACTTGAGTCCAAAGGCCGGGGGATGAATGATCATTGCGATCTGCATTCCTTCCTTATAGGTGTCAAGTCCGAATAAAGGTTTTCCGGTAACGATCTTCATTCCGTCCACATTATTACGGGAGGTCCGTATGATCTTAAAGTCTTTAACTTCCTTGAGCTCGACTTTTTCCGGAACTTCAAGAGTTGCCGCCAGCGAAGCCATTTCTCCATACCCGGCCGATTTTCCACTAGCTTCATGGTAAAGCACGCCGGCATCCGTGGTGATCTCCTCTACGGGAACCTGCCAGGTCTTTGCTGCCGCTTCTTTGAGCATATGTCGTGCAGTTCCCCCAGCCATTCGAAGTCCGTCCCATCCTTGTCGGATAGACTGACTACCTCCGGCTATCTGTCTTGAAAATACTGCTGTATTCAGGGGAGCCTGTTCAACGATCACATTATTCCAATCGATATCCAGTTCTTCCGCGACGATCATCGGCATGGAAGTTTTTACGTTCTGACCGATCTCAGGATTTGGAGACATGATGGTGACTACGCCATTTTCTCCGATCTTCAGAAACCCATTGATCTCATACCACTCCTCCGGTAATTCCAGAGTAGCCATGGTACTTTCAGTTTCGGTTTTACAGGAAGCGAACCAACTGAAGCCAATCAGCATTCCCCCACCGGCCATAGCCGAGGTCTTTAAAAAGGAACGTCTTCCCAATGATGTTTTTATAAGTGCCACTTGATTATTTTTTAAGTTATTGATGGAATACAAATCAGCTGTTTACAGCTGCTGACTTTATCGCTGCCTTGATGCGTTTATAGGTCCCGCACCGACAAATGTTTCCGTTCATAGCTGCATCGATATCAGCATCCGTAGGATTCGGATTGGTTTTGAGTAGTGCTGCTGCAGACATGATCTGTCCCGCCTGACAATATCCGCATTGCGGAACATCAAGTTCAAGCCAGGCCTTTTGAACGGGATGATCCCCGTTTTCTGACAACCCTTCTATAGTGGTGATTTTCTGATCACCGATGGCTCCCACCTGAATCTGACAGGATCGAACCGGAATACCTTCAAGATGAACCGTACAGGCTCCACACTGTGCGATCCCGCAACCGAATTTAGTTCCGGTAAGCTGTAAATGATCCCGCAAGACCCACAGCAACGGCGTATCCTCAGCCACATTTACGGTCTCGGTATTGCCATTAATGACTATTTTGAATTCTGACATGATATTTTTTTTACAAATTAGTGAAATTTAATCAGGATATAATTAAATATTTCACGCAATAAGTTAATGAATTGAAACATTCTGTCAGTTTTAACATAATTTTATAAAGCACTGAAATCAGCATGCAATTATCAGGATATGAATATCGATTATGAGTTTAGAAAATAGAGTACGGAAAACGGAAAACTGCTTACAGCTTTACAAGGTGACAGGTGACAGCGTTATCCGTGACGGAAAAAAGACAGCTTACTGCGTTACTCCTTCACTGCTTCACAAGGTAACAGGTAACTTTGTAACTAAAACAAAAAGAGAACAGATTTTAAAATTTTGTTTTGAAAATTGAAGAATTTAAATTTACTTTGTTTTTCAAAGTACTTTTATATGAGCAATAAGGACTACTTAAAGGACATACATCTCATCAAGGATATGATGAACCGATCTTCCCGCTTTATCTCACTAAGCGGTTTGTCCGGCATCTTTGCAGGAATATATGCCATCGCCGGAGCGATCTTCGCCTATTTTTACATCTTCCCTTCCGATGAGCAACCGTTACTGATAAACAGTGCTCCCTATAACGGGATACTGATTCTCCTCGCTTCCATCGCCATATTGAGTATCGTTACCGCATTTTTACTTACCACACGTAAAGCAAGAATGAACAATGAAAAGATCTGGGATATCACTACCTACCGCCTGTTGATCAATTTTATGATACCACTGGTCACCGGAGGAATCTATATTTTAATTAAATTGAACAGTCAGCACTATGGTTTAACAGCCTCATTGATGTTGATCTTCTACGGACTAGCCCTGGTCAATGCTTCCAAATATACGCTTGGAAATATTCGGTATCTCGGATTAGCTGAAATTCTGGCCGGATTGATATGTGCAGCCATGCCTGGCTATGGTTTTTGGTTCTGGGTCATCGGATTCGGTCTGTTTCATATCATCTATGGAAGCATTATGTATATTCAGGAAAAAAGAAGTTAACCTTGGGGATAATAGATAACATCAACAAACTTTTCGACCACCGGGTTCGCCTTGGGATCATGTCGGTACTCGTGGTCAATGATGAAGCAGACTTTAACCGGCTTAAAGAATTGCTGGACGTCACAGACGGCAACCTGGCAAGCCACCTTAAAGCCCTGGAGAAAGCAGAATACATCAGTGTAAGAAAAGCATTTGTGGGTCGTAAACCTCAAACCACATACAGGGCAACGAAATCAGGCAAAGAAGCCTTTAAAAAGCATATTGAAGCCATCGAACGATTGATAAAATAATTTTTTTTAACCACTAACTTTGAATTTCAAAGTACTTTAAAACTATACAAACATGGAACTCAACAAAAGTAAATTTCAAATTTGGCTACGCGAATCTATTACCTTAAAGATGCTGGTCGTAGGGTTTTTATTCCTGGTACTCCTCATACCACTGGTATTTGCACAAGACCTGATCACGGAACGAAAGGCCAGACAACAGGAAGTGATCAATGAGATCAACGGTAAATGGGGTAATCCGGTAACCCTAACCGGTCCCATTTTCAAAGTACCCTATAAAACCCAAAAAGAAACACGCATTTTCAACAAAGAGACCGACTCCTATGAAATAAAGCACGAAGAGGTTACCCATTACGCCTATTTCCTACCGGAAACGGTAAAGTTCGATTCAGAGATCGAATCAAAACCCCTGAACAGGAGCATTTATAAATCAGTCGTATTCACTTCCGATACGGAGATCACAGGAGACTTCCCGGAACTGCGCCTCAATCATGAAAACATCATTCCCGAAGACATCCTTTGGGAAAAGGCCACATTGATCATGCAAACTTCGAATCTTAAGGGAATTCGAAATAATGTTTCCATAACGCTGAACGGACAAACTTATGAAATGAATCCCATTTACGATAAAAGCGCCATGAACACCCTTGAAAGTGAACCCGTAAAGGATCTTGCAGCCCGAATTCAGGATCCGGGTCACTTTCAAATGCATCTGGAAATCAACGGAAGTGAACGCATGCGTTATATTCCTGTAGGGAGAACAACACTGGCAAGCATGAGTTCTGATTGGAAATCACCTAAGTTCGATGGTATGTTCCTTCCGGAGGACGGTTCAAGGGAAATCACTTCAGAAGGATTCAAAGCCGATTGGAAAGTGCTTCAGATCAACCGTCAGTTCGAACAAATATTCTATAATGAATTACCGGACCTCCGCAAATTCGCATTTGGAAGTGATCTGATCATCCCGGTAAACGAGTATGTTAAAAGTGAACGTGCCTCCAAATACGGGGCGATGGTGATCGGACTCACACTACTGGTATTTTTATTGATACAACTGGTCAGCAGGATCTACATCCACCCCTTCCAATACGTAATGATCGGACTCGCATTAGTGATGTTCTATACATTACTGATCTCCATTTCAGAACACAGTTCTTTCATGACCGCTTATCTCGTCGCTTCGGTTTCGGTAATCGGGCTTATCACCTTATACTCTCGAACGATTTTGAAAGGCTTTAAATTTTCCTTACTGATCGCCGCAGCACTGACCAGCTTATACGGATTCCTGTATATTATCCTGCAACTGGAAGATTACGCATTGCTGGTAGGCAGTATCGGTCTATTCGTTATTCTGGCCATAGTGATGTTCGCAACTAAAAGGATCGATTGGAACCGATGATATGTACCGGAAACCGATTGACCATTCAATCGGTTTCCTCTTTATTTATCACGGTAGCTACATAAATTCATACGGATATAACACAAACACGGTTTCTGCTGAACAACCATAAAACCATCAAAAATACCATGCGATTCAATGCACATCATTTTCTGAAATTTTCCCTGTTACTACTTACCGAGGTTTTGATAGCGATCTATATTCACCATGGCTTCATAAGAGGATTTGCAGGTGATGTACTGGTGATCCTGATGCTGTATTATGGCATCAAATGTATATTGCCCAGACCTTCATCTGAACAAATTCTTAAATTTGTGCTCTTGTTTGCCTGTATCGTGGAACTCCTACAATTATTCGAAATAACACGCTACCTGCATATGGAAAACCGTCTGCTGCGTACCCTGTTGGGCACTACCTTTGATCCGTTAGATATAATTGCCTATGTCACAGGCTACTTGTTGACATTGTTCTTTATTAAATATTCATCACTGGCTGAACCGAAGGATATCTATCTTGAATAATGAAGCCATCAGCATCGTCTAAACAAAATTCCGTACGTAACAATTTAAAATTCATTTGTGTAAATATTTATTTAGCTTATTAACAACAGACCGACATTATTATTCGTATTTTTAAATAAACCAGTGAAATCCCGCTGTCGGGAAAGAAGTTAGCCTGCTAAAGCCCGGATCTGTTGACCACTTGTTAACAAAATTCATTTTCAAAACTCACAAATAATCGTATTTTTACCTGATAAATCTATTTATTCTCATGGGTAAAATAATTGCTGTAGCAAACCAAAAAGGTGGTGTAGGTAAAACAACCACTTCGGTAAACCTGGCTGCCGCCTTGGGAGTTCTGGAAAAAAAAGTGTTGCTTATCGATGCCGACCCTCAGGCAAATGCAACCTCAGGACTTGGGATTGATGTGGAAAGTGTTGAAAGTGGTACCTATCAGTTACTGGAACACTCCCTACCGGCTTCAGAAACCATAATCCGGACCGACTCCCCAAATGTCGATCTGATCCCAGCACATATTGACCTTGTCGCCATCGAAATAGAATTGGTCGACAAAGATCAACGTGAATATATGCTGAAGACTGCCATGGCACCGATCAAAGACCAGTATGATTACATCCTGATCGATTGTGCTCCCTCATTAGGATTACTGACACTTAATGCGCTGACAGCATCCGACTCCGTGATCATTCCGATCCAATGTGAATATTTTGCTTTGGAAGGTTTAGGAAAGCTGCTTAATACAATCAAAAGTGTTCAGAAAATCCATAATTCAGGACTCGATATTGAAGGATTGCTTTTAACGATGTACGATTCCCGCTTAAGACTTTCCAATCAGGTAGTTGAAGAAGTTCAAAAACATTTCAGCGACATGGTGTTCGACACGATCATTCAACGAAATGTACGTTTGAGTGAAGCACCTAGTTACGGAGAAACTATAATTAATTACGATGCGACAAGTAAAGGTGCTACAAATTACCTAAATTTGGCGCACGAAATCATCAAAAAGAATAAGCAAGCGGTCTAATGGCAAAAGCAACTAAAAAACAAGCTTTAGGAAGAGGATTATCAGCCCTGTTGAAAGATCCGGAGAACGATATTCAATCGGCTTCGGATAAAAATGCGGACAAGGTGGTTGGGAATATCGTAGAGCTCGAATTGGATGCTATCGAAGTTAACCCGTTTCAGCCAAGAACCAATTTCAATGAAGAGGCCCTTCAGGAACTGGCTGTATCCATTCGCGAACTTGGGGTTATTCAACCCATCACAGTTCGTAAGATCGAATTCAACAAATACCAGCTGGTATCCGGAGAACGTCGTTTACGGGCATCGAAACTTGCAGGACTGGAAACTGTTCCGGCATATATTCGTATCGCGAACGACCAGGAATCTCTGGAAATGGCATTGGTGGAGAACATCCAGCGCCAGGACCTCGATCCTATTGAAGTTGCCTTATCGTACCAGCGTCTCATCGATGAGATTAATATTACCCAGGAAAAACTAAGTGATCGTGTAGGTAAAAAACGATCGACCATTACCAACTACCTTCGTTTATTAAAGCTTGATCCAATCATTCAGACCGGAATGAGAGACGGTTTCGTCAGCATGGGTCACGGAAGAGCTTTGATCAATATTGAAAACAAAAAAGACCAGATCGAAATTTACGAAAAGGTGATCTCGAATTCCCTTTCCGTCAGAGAAACGGAAAAACTCGTAAGAGATTATCAACTCAGAAAGGAAACAGGAGTAACAGGTAAATCAGAACCTGCTGCAGCCTCCTCCGTACCTGAATATGTAAGCGAGAGTATCGATGGTCTTACCGAGTATTTATCCTCAAAGGTAGATGTAAAGGTGGCAAAGAATGGAAAAGGAAAACTCATCATTCCTTTTCATTCCAAGGAAGACTTTTTACGTCTTGCAAAACTTTTAAAATAGTGTTTGGAAAACGTATTGCTATAATTTTCTTCCTTTTCTTTCATCTTATCATCAATGCTCAGGAAAAGGAAAAGGATACTACAACGACCCGCAGGGAACCCCTGAAAACGGACAACAAACCTGTTCTTACTTCTCAGGATAGTACTTCTGCTGATTCGGTTGCCGTACTGAGTAAACGCGAACTTCGAAAGATCCGAAAACAACAGGAAAAAGACAGTATCGCAAGATCGAAACCGATCAATCCACTATCTCCGGCTAAAGCAGCCTTTTATTCAGCGATCCTGCCGGGACTCGGACAGATCTATAATAAAAGCTACTGGAAAGTCCCTCTGGTATACGGAGCCATCGGAACTGGAATGTATTTCTATATCAGCAATACTAATGAATACAATCGCTATCGTGACGCCTATAAAAGCAGGCTTGCCGGTTTTGAAAACGATGAATTCTACGATATCAATAACAGCGGAATCGTATCAGGAAGTCCTGATGTAAGCGATGCCGCCTTAAGAGATGCTCAGGAGTATTATCAGCGAAACAGAGACCTTTCTCTCCTGATCACTATCGGACTATATGCATTGAACATTATCGATGCCAATGTCGATGCGCATTTAAAACAATACAACATCAGTGATGAATTGACCTTTAAACCTTATATTCAGCAAAATCAGAATACAGCAGTCACGAGTTACGGACTATCACTGAACTTTAATTTTTAAGACAACACAAGTTACATTCACATGAAAATAGCGCTTTTAGGATACGGAAAAATGGGGAAAATGATCGAAAGGATCGCAACGGAAAGAGGTCATGAAATCGTCACTAAGATCGATGTGAATAACAGTGATTTTGATATCTCAAACGCTGATGTAGCTATCGACTTCAGCATTCCGGATGCCGCTTTTCAGAACATCAGCAATTGTATTACGAACGGCGTGCCGGTGATCTCCGGAACTACAGGATGGCTCGACCGATATGATGAGGCAGCAGCTCTTTGTAAAGAAAAAGGAGGAGCCTTTATCTATGCTTCGAATTATAGCCTGGGGGTAAATATCTTCTTTCAGCTCAATGAATATCTTGCCGGGATGATGTCGAAGTTAAAGGAATATAACGTAAGTATGGAAGAGATTCACCATACCCAAAAACTCGATGCACCCAGCGGTACCGCGATCACGCTTGCTGAAGGTATTATTAATAATACCGATAAAACAGGCTGGAAGCTGGACACGGCATCAGAAAATGAGATTCCGATCATAGCCAAACGTATTGAGAACGTACCGGGTACACACAGTATAACCTATGAAAGTTCTGTCGACAAGATCGAGATCACCCATACTGCTCACAATCGTGAAGGGTTCGCTCTTGGAGCCGTTATAGCAGCAGAATGGATCCAGGGTAAAACAGGAGTTTTCAGCATGAAAGATGTGTTAAACTTGGGTTAAAAACTCTTTTGCCAGCGGTATTTACAGTTCCTGTGGTGAATTTCCTGTAAAAAAATTTATTTTTACCCTTATTTTAGAGCGCTGATCACAAGGGTGGCCAGCATATAAATTCTTACTTATGACATTTACACAGTGGTTTATCTTTTTCCTGGTACTTCAGGTAATTCATTTCCTGGGCACCTGGAAATTATATGTTAAAGCCGGTAGAAAAGCGTGGGAAGCTCTTATTCCCGTATACAATGCAGTCATTTTAATGAAGATCATCAACCGCCCGTGGTGGTGGGTTATCCTGCTCTTCCTTCCTATTATAAACCTGATTATGTTCCCGGTAGTCTGGGTGGAAACCATCCGGAGTTTCGGCAGGAACAGCACCCTTGATACATGGCTGGTAATCCTCACACTTGGATTCTACATCTATTATGTAAACTACGCACTGGATGTCAAATATATCGAAGAAAGAGATCTGAAACCACGTACCGCTACGGGAGAATGGATCAGCTCCATACTTTTTGCGGTGGTTGCTGCTACTTTGGTGCATACATACTTTATGCAGCCATACGTGATACCCACTTCCTCCCTGGAGCAAACCCTTCTGGTTGGGGATTTTCTTTTTGTGAGTAAATTTCATTACGGAGCCAGGGTGCCTATGACCACCGTGGCGTTCCCTATGGTTCACGATACAATTCCCGTTCTTAAATCAAGATCCTATATCAAGAAACCGCAATTACCCTATATGCGTATACCCGGTTTCCAGAAGATCAAGCGAAACGATATTGTGGTCTTTAGCTGGCCTGCAGATACGGTGGAGAGGTTCTTCCAGTATACCGATAAACGTATTCGAAAACCCATAGATAAGAAATCCAATTACGTTAAACGATGTGTAGGTATTGCAGGAGACAGCATCGAGATTCGTGATGGTTACGTTTATATCAATGGCGAACGATTGGTACTTTCAGATCGCGCAAAGACACAATACACGTACCTGGTTAAAGGCTCGAAAGGTGTTTCTTCGACCGCCTTGCTGGATGCCGGAGCCAGAGAGATCACCAGAACCTATGTTGCTAGCGGTATGAATCAGAATCAGCTGGATGCAGTTCTTCCTTACCTGAGTCGCAATCCGGAAAGAGTGCAGAACGGGATCGCCTTGATCACCGGAAAGAACGGAATACCGATGAATTTGGTCAACAAACTTCGTTTGAACATTTCTGAAATTACCAATGTAGAACGCGAAGCAACTCTGACCGAGGAAGGTGCCGAAAAACTAAGAGCAAATTCTTCCATCGACAGCGTCATCCGTTACATCATGCCGGAATCGATCACCAGTACCTCCTTCTTCCCAAATGATAATGCTTACCAATGGAATCTTGATCATATGGGACCTTTCTATATCCCTGAAAAAGGAAAAACGATAACACTCAACCTGAACAATCTTCCGCTGTACAAGAAAATCATCGTTGAATACGAACACAATGCATTACGCGTGAATGGAAACCAGATCTACATCAATGATCAACCCGTGACCGAATACACGTTCCAACAAGATTATTACTGGATGATGGGAGATAACCGTCACAGATCTGAAGACAGCAGATATTGGGGCTTTGTTCCCTTTGATCACGTTGTGGGTAAACCGGTATTCATCTGGATGAGTATCGAAAATATCCACGATGGTATCTCAAACTTTAAGATTCGCTGGGACCGCGTATTCACGACGGTAGGAGGTGAAGGTAAACCTCGTTCCTATTTCATCTATTTTGTAATAGCCGTTGTTGCCTGGATCATTTTCAGCCAGTTCAGAAAACGTAAAAAAGCGAAATAATCTTTAAATAATCCGGTATGTACAAGTTACTGCATCCGACCTATTTCCCTCCGATCACTCATTTTGTTGCTTTCGCTCAGGGGGAAATTTTACTGGAAGCTTGTGATAACTATCAGAAACAGACCTATCGCAACCGAGCCTATATTTACGGAGCGAACGGAAAGCAGATTCTTTCCGTTCCGATCAAACATACCGGAAATGGAGGGCAACGCTTATACCGCGAGGTTATCCTGGAAGATAATTTCAATTGGAAAAAGCAGCACTGGAAAACCATTCAAACCGCGTATCGCACTTCCCCATTCTTTGAATATTACGAAGACGACCTCGCTCCCTTTTTCGAAAAAAAACACGATTCCATCTTTCAAATGAATCTGGAAAGTATTGAATTAATCGCAGAGTGCCTGCAAATGGAAATTTCATTTGACTTCACAGAACGCTATCAGATCGATTATACCAATCTTAATGACCTGCGCCACCTCGTAGATGCTAAAACGCCACCAAACTTCGGTTTTGACCCTTATATTCAGGTATTCGAGACTAAACACGGCTATATGGAGAACCTGAGTATCCTTGACCTTCTTTTCAATGAAGGTCCGAATGCACTGCATTACCTTCAATCACAAGAACTCTGATCCATGCGCCCAATAGTTCATTACGGTATCCATTTCCTGGTACCCGTACTGGTTGCGTGGTTATTTTACAGGGAATCCTTCAGGCGATCCGCGATTATCCTGCTGGCAGGCATCATCATCGACATCGACCATTTGCTGGCACACCCCATTTTCGATCCTGATCGCTGCAGCATCGGCTTTCATATACTACACACCTACCCGTTCATAGTCTTCTACCTGATACTAGCCCTATTTCGCAAAACACGACTCTACGGACTCGCCCTGATGATTCATATTATTGCCGATACTGTCGATTGCTGGCTGAACAACGGATTTTAGTGGTACGTGGTGAATCCAGCATGAAAAATTGAGACGCTTATCATTATCCCTCTGTGAGACCACTACGCACCCTACACTTTTTCATGATGATACCGTCGCATAGAACCAGCTCACTACTCACCCAGTGACGATCTGCTTTTCCGCGCATGCGTCGAGTGTCGCCGCGATCATAGTGCTGACACACGATGATACTCGAGTGTCGTTTTCTGTAACGTAAATTTATTACTATTTAGTTCTCTTAACATTATGAAGCATATCAAGGAGTTTGCTTAGCCTTTTGCTAAGGGCAGAATTTGTATGTTTTCAAAGACAATAGAACTTACGGTACACAAAGAGGCTCAAACGAATAGCCGAAGGCTGAAGGCAGGATCGCACTATCCAAACCAATCTACAATCTGATTCTGGAAATAACCGGATAATGGTCGGATAATTCTTCGTAACGATTTTTATGAGTAACCACATGCATGGAAGGATCTGCCAGAATAAAATCGATACGCAAGGGATAATAAGGAAAATAGAAAGTTTTACCGGTACCGCTGCCCTTTTCGTCATAGGTGTCGATACAATCACCTTTGATCTGGTGATAGATGGCTGAGAACTGATTATTATTCAGATCCCCACAGATGATCACACGGTACGGACAACTATTTCGATGGTTGATAAAGATATCGGTTTGCACCTGTTGTTTGGTAAACGCCTTCCCCATACGATTGACGATGCGGTTTGAATTCTCCTGACTGATCTCCTCACTTTCCGGATCAATATTGAAAGACTGCATATGCAAATTATAGATCCTTACCGTATCATGATCCATTAAGAGATCGGTGAAGATCGCATTGTTCCCTGAATCGGGAAAATCAAGCGAACCCTGATTGACGATCTTATACCTGGAAAATATGGCCTGACCGGCATTTCCACCCTTCACTTTTACATAATGATAGGGGTAATTATTGAACTCCGGTTGTACATCATCGTAGAATTCCTGTAAACAAAGAATATCAGGATCTTCATCTCTTATTTCCTGAAGGATTCTTTTTTCAGTATCCTTTCCCTGGATCCAGTCATACCGATCGAACAGCCTTACGTTATAGGTCATAAGCTTAACCCCTGAGGTCGTTACCACCTCATTCGTTCCTCCGAACTTATAAATGGAATTCACCTTGTTAAAGCCCAGCAATAGCACGATAAAAGAAAGCAACCACTGCCTGCGCCATTGTAACAACCAGAAGATTATAAACAATATATTAACGATGACAAGCGGCGGAACGGACAGGCTGAAGATTCCGAATTTTGGAAATGAACTGATCGGAACATAAGGTACCGCAAAACTGATAAGCAATAACAAAGCGAACAACGTATTCAGGAAGAAGAGTCCCTTTTGCAACCAGTTGAGTTTTTTCATACACCTATTCTTCTTTACCGGCTTTAAACAGAAAATCCTTCTCCTCTTTAGACAGACTTTCATATCCACTCTTACTGATCTTATCCAGGATTTCGTCTATCTGTTTCTGATATTCACGTTTATTAGGAGTAGCACTATAATGAGCATCCTTTTTCTTATGTACGGTTTTCAATGGGGACTTCTTTTTACGATCAAATAGAGATCCTAATCCAGTGACAGCTTTTTCAAAACCTGTACCGATATCGGTTCCTTCCATCAGACGTTTAGCATAGATAAACCCGAGTAGTTCCCCTCCGAGATGCGCGAGATGTCCGCCTGAATTCCCCATCGGTAGCTGGATCAGATCCGAAAGAACGACGAACACACCGATATACCAAAGTTTGATATTAAAGAAGAACACTCTCACTTCCTGATTCGGCATATAGGTACATATGAATACCAACACAGCCATCACCGCTGCAGAGGCTCCGATCAAAGAGGTTTGAATTCGGGAAAAGACAGGGAAAATATTATAACTAAGCAGAAATACAGCTCCTCCACAGATCGCGCCGAGAAAATATACATTCAAAAAAGTTTTACTGCTGAAAAGGTTGAGAAACATTCTTCCAGCATAATACAGGATGAGCATATTCATAAAGATATGCCAGAACCCTCCATGAAGAAAAGCATAGGAAATGATCGACCAGGGTTGCACGATAAAATCCTGAACAGCTTTGGGTAATTCCAGCCATTTCATGATCGTATCCGGGCTCAATTGAAACAGGAACGTAACCAGTGAAACCACAATGAAGATGGCCACATTGATCACGATGAGTTTTTCAGCTACGTTTAGAGTAGCGAATTTATATTTTAAATCCTTGGTTATACTCATTTAATCCCAGCGGTTGTTATTAAACTGATTCCTTTTCCAGTACCACATCATGATAAATCCAAATAAGGCGCCTCCAATGTGTGCGAAATGCGCGATCCCGGAACCGAATATGGAAATCCCTGTAACTCCTGAAAACAAATCTAATGCAATTATTACCGGAATAAAAAATTTAGCTTTGATAGGTACGGGAAAAAATATCAACATCAACTCCGCATTCGGGAACATCATAGCAAACGCCACAAGTATCCCATATATTGCACCGGAAGCACCGACTGCCGGAATGGTATAGGCGCTGGCGAAATTCTGCATTACAGACTCCGGGATCTCAGGGACATTGAGATACCTGCCGGCTGTTAACTTACTAAGTGCATCACCGATTTGATCAGGAGAATAACCCGCACTTAACAACGCATCATATCCGGCGTTAAAATGATAATAGTTCACCAATGTGTGTATCATTGCAGCTCCGAGTCCGGCAGAAAAATAAAAGAACAGAAACTTATTACGTCCCCACATCTGTTCCAGAGGAGAACCGAAAGCCCAAAGCGCATACATATTAAAAAAGATATGGAAAATAGACGTTTTATCATGCATAAACATGTGCGTCACGAATTGCCATAATCCAAAATGCGGATTCTTTGGAAACCATAGTGCCATGGAGTAAAAGAACTGATCGTTCAATACCAGTGCAGCGACATAAAAAAGGACGTTGATGATCAGCAGATGCTTGATCGCTTCGGTTAGTCTTCCCATTTACAAAAATCTTTTATCTATTTCTTCGACCGTCATGGTTATATAAATCGGTTTATGAAAAGGTGATACTGAGGGATCTTTCGTGGCAAAAAGATTATTGACCAAGGCTTCCTGAGACGCCTTGTTCAACACCTCTCCGGTTCTCACCGCAAGAGTTTTACACATCGTTTTTGCAAGCATATCGGCCTGTGAAAAGTTGGAGTCAGGAATTTCATTCTGAAAATCAGAAAGCAATTGATCCAGCACAATAGCCACTTCACTTTCGCTGATATTGATCGGTATACCAATAATCACTACCGTATCTTTTTCAAAGGATTCAAAGACAAATCCGGTATTTTCGAGACTGTCTTTCATCTCGCTAAGCAATTGTATATCAACGCTTGAAAAATTCAGATTTAAAGGAAATAGCAATTGCTGACTAACCCCTTTCTGAACGGTAATATTCTTAAGATATTCCTCATACAACACCCGTTGATGAGCGCGTTGCTGATCGATGATCACCATTCCCGATTTGATGGTGGTGACGATATATTTTTTATGTAATTGATAGGTTGTGGCCTCGCTAACTTCATTTTCCTTCTCGAACAACGAACCTGTTACTTCTTCACTTTCAAGTTCAATGGCGCTGAAATCATTCGATTTCTCAAGCCCTACATAAAGCTGTTCCCAGCTTCCTGACGGTTTACGAGAAGAACGACTGAACGACATTTTTTCTTTAGCCGGTTCCTTTTCAAAAGGATTAAAATTCACATCGACCTCAATTGCCGGCATCGATGCAGACCTCCCTTCATAATTATAGGGAGTGTCGAGATTCGAATCCCTGTCGAAATCCAGGATCGGCGCAACATTAAACTGCCCGAGACTGTGTTTCACAGCAGAACGTAATATTGCATATAAAGTATGCTCATCATCAAACTTGATCTCGGTCTTGGTTGGATGAATATTGATATCGATACTTGACGGATCAACATCCAGAAAAAGAAAATAACTAGGATGAGTCTGATCTTTTATAAGTCCTTCGAATGCGCTGGTCACGGCATGATGAAGATAGGAATTCTTGATAAACCGGTCATTGACGAAGAAAAACTGCTCTCCTCTTGTCTTTTTTGCAAACTCTGGTTTACAGACAAACCCAGAGACCTTTACAACACCGGTCTCTTCCTCTACCGGAACGAGTTTCTCATTGGTTTTAGGACCAAATACATGAACGATACGCTGACGTATATTCGTTGCGGGAAGTTTAAATAATTCACTTCCGTTATTATAAAAATCAAAACCAACTCCTGGATGTGCCAGAGCCACCCGTTGAAACTCATCGATGATATGACGGAGTTCAACCTGGTTTGATTTCAGGAAATTTCTCCTGGCGGGAATATTATAGAAAAGATTCTTTACAGCGATGGAAGTACCGCGCTGACAAGTCGTAACTTCCTGGCTTACGATCTTACCACCTTCCATTCGTATTTCGGTTCCGATCTGATCCTCTTCATCACTGGTCACCATTTCCACATGTGCGATCGCACCAATGGAAGCCAGCGCCTCTCCTCTGAATCCTTTGGTATGTAATTGAAAAAGATCTTCAGCCATTTTGATCTTGGAGGTCGCATGACGGGAGAATGATAGCCGGGCATCTGTCGTACTCATACCTTTACCGTTATCGACCACCTGAACCAGGGTTTTACCGGCATCCTTTACGATGAGCATGACCTCAGAAGATCCTGCATCGATGGCATTTTCAAGCAATTCCTTTACCACGGAGGCAGGCCTTTGAACCACCTCACCTGCAGCAATCTGGTTTGCAACATGATCAGGTAAAAGCTGTATAATGTCTGCCATTAAAAGAGTTTATCGAGATTAATATATTTGAGTGCCGCCAGAGCAAACATGAATAAAAAGGCAAGAATAACGTAAAAACGGACCCTGGAATTCTTGTCGACACCAGGCTTTCTCACGGTTTTCCAGTCTTCACGATAGCTTTTCTTCCGGTATCCTTTGAAATAATCTTCATCGGAATGCACCTCCTTATTGCGCTTGAGATTCTCCAGACGCTCTTTGCGCTCATCATAATACCGGGGCGTATAACCATACGCCTTAGGCTGCCTTTGTTTAAATAAAGTCGGAAGTTTCATAACCTCAAATTTACTTAAAATGGCAGAGAATAAAGGGCTACATCTCCTAAAAAATGTTAACAGTCTCTATTAACATCCGGATAGAACGCTATTCAGCATAAATGTAAGCAATTAGGAAAGAAATAAAGAAAATAACCGGTTAGCGATCCAGCGCAGCCATTTTTATGGCAGCGATCGCAGCCTCCGTTCCTTTATTACCATGAATACCACCACTACGAGCACGTGATTGATCGATCGTATTATCGGTAAGCACACAGAAGATCACGGGTACATTATGACGAACATTAAGGTCCATTATACCTTGAGCAGTTGCCTGGCAAACAAAATCAAAATGCTTGGTTTCCCCCTGGATTACGCTTCCGATCGCTATGATCGCATCAGGTTCATAATCATAGATAAGTTTCTTTGCACCGAAGGTTAGCTCAAAACTACCCGGAACGTTAAGACGAATGATTTCACTTTCCTGAGCCCCACAATCGATGAGTGCATCATAGGCCCCTTTAAAGAGCGCTTCAGTGATCTCTTCATTCCATTCAGAAACAACGATCCCAAACCGAAATTTACTCGCGTTTGGGATCGTGTTTTTATCGTAAGCTGATAAATTTTTATTTTCTGTAGCCATTATCAGAGATTTTCGGCCTTACCAATATAGATATCGATAGTTCTACCCTCTTCAGAATTAGGGAAATCCGATTTAATTCTGTTGAAGTATTTTACAGCCTTAGCCTTATCTCCCATTTGCATCGCCAATGTACCTGCCTTAAACAGAAATTTAGGGGCTGTAAAACCGTTATCACTATGTTCGAAAGCTTTTTCATAATAAGAAAGCGCTTCACCATCCTGAGTCAATTGCACAAATGCATCACCGATTCCTCCTTTAGCAAGTGCTCCAAGGATCGGATCATCTGATTTAAACTCTTGCAGATGCTTGATCGCTTCATCATATTTCTGAAGATTCAAATAAGCCATACCTGAACTATACTGAGCCAGATTAGCTGCTTTTGTACCGCTGTAATTATCGATGATATCCAGTAAACCATATTTTCCGTCAGCTCCGTTCAGTGCAAGTCCGTACAAAGAATCCTTCTGCGTACTGTTTACCGCTTCATTGAAATATTGCTGAGCGAAGAACATTTCGTTCGATGCTTCTGCTTCTTTAGGTTTTTGAATGAACTGCTCAAATCCGAGGTAACCCAAAACCACCAATACAATGATCCCGATTCCGCCAAGGATGAACTTTTGATTTTTAGATACCCACTCCTCTGTCTTGGTAGCGCTTTCATCCAGCGTACTGAATACCTCAGCCGTTGCACTATGCTCTTCCTGTACCTTTACTTCTTCCTCTTTGGTCTGTGGTTTATAGCCTCTTTTCTTGTACGTTGCCATTACATCATATTTAGTTAAGCGTCGCAAAAATAAAATTTTTATTCAAATAGGAAAGGGATTTTATTTGATAATTTTCAATATTTTGCAGCCGTTCCCAAGGGGATTATCCCAGAATTTTTGAAGGCTGAGTTCCATGGTTTTAAAGCAATTATCCTTAATTAATTATAAGAATTTCAAGACGGCAGACTTCGGGTTTGACGAGAAGATCAATTGTTTTGTGGGAAGTAACGGGATCGGAAAGACCAATGCGCTGGATGCGATCTACCAACTGGCATTCGGGAAAAGCTACTTCAATCCCATCGCTTCTCAAAACATCCGACATGGTGAGGAATTCTATGTGGTTGATGGTGTATTCGAAAAACATGGCAAGGAAGAAAAGATCGTTTGCTCCCTGAAAAAGAACCAAAAGCGCGTCATCAAAAGAAACGGTAAGATATATGATCGTCTTTCCGATCATATCGGACTCATACCGCTGGTGATCATTTCTCCCGCCGATCGTGATCTTATTATCGAAGGCAGTGAGACGCGCAGAAAGTTCATGGATGGCGTGATCGCTCAGAGCAACAAATCCTATCTGCACAATTTACTCAATTACAACAAGGTTCTGTCACAACGGAATTCGCTTTTGAAATACTTCGCATTGAACAACACCTTCGACCCCGCCACACTGGAAGTCTATAATGAGCAATTAAATGAATACGGAAGTATGATCTATGAAGAGCGTAAAAAGTTCCTCGATATCTTCATTCCGATATTCAGAAAGCGGTATGTTTCCATTTCCGGGAAGGATGAACAGATCGGACTCGACTATGAAAGCCAGTTACATGAAAGTTCCCTTCTAGCCTTGCTACAGTTAAACCTCGGAAAGGATCGCGCTGTTCAGTATACAAGTCAGGGAATTCACAAAGATGATCTGAACTTTTCGATCGCAGGCCATCCCATTAAAAAATTCGGCAGCCAGGGCCAACAAAAATCATTGCTCATCGCTCTAAAACTGGCTCAATTCGACTTTTTACGGGATCTGGCCGGAGATACACCCATTCTGTTACTCGATGACATCTTTGATAAACTGGATGAGAACAGGGTCGGTCAGATCGTCCAATTGGTGGATGATCAGCACTTCGGGCAGATATTTATCAGTGACACACATCCGGAGCGTACAGAAAAAGTTGTTAAAGCAACACATCAGACGTATAAAATGATTAACTTAGAGTCAGACCTGTAATCCATGAAAAAAAATTTGCTTACCACCCAGATCTTGATACTGAGCTGCCTTTTTCTGAGCAGTTGCGGGGGTGATTTTCCCTCAGACACTTCTTTACTGCAAGGCTATTGGGAGATCGAATCAGTAGAATTTCCGGATGGAGGTCATAAAGATTATCAGATCAGTACCACGATCGATCAGTTTGTTTTTGAATCGGATTCAACGGGATACCGGCAAAAGGTACAACCCCGGCTTGACGGAACCTATACTGGCTCCGGTGATCACGAACAATTTACGATTCTAAAAAGAGACCGGCAGCTCATTCTCCATTTTACGGGCCTTATGAGCGAACATGAAGAGAAATTACTCAGCCTTAACAATGATCAATTGATCTTGTTGAATGAACAGAATAAAAAATATATCTATCAACGTTACGAACCCATTGATATAAAATGAACATGGCCAGAAGAAAGAACGAATACATATCTCTCAGTGATGCACTCAAAGAATTCGTGAGTGAGAATAAGCTGGAAAAGGGGCTCGACAAGATCGAAGTAAGAGAAGCCTGGACTAACCTGATGGGAAATGGTGTCAACAATTACACCCGTGATATAAAACTACATAATGAAACCCTTTATGTAGATCTTTCTTCTTCTGTATTAAGAGAGGAATTATCGTATGGCAAAGCCAAGATCATCAGTATGATCAACGAAGAGCTGGGACGTGAACTGGTCCAAAAGATCGTTTTGAGATAAAAAAAAATCCATTCCGAAGAACGAAATGGATTTTTTTAATTTTTATATAATCCCGATTAGAAGATCTCTCTTCCGGAAAAATGGAAAGCTCCTTCAATAGCAGCGTTCTCATCACTGTCTGACCCGTGAACCGCATTTTCTCCGATTGAAGTCGCAAATAATTTTCTGATAGTCCCTTCCGCCGCTTCTGCAGGGTTGGTCGCTCCGATCAAAGTTCTGAAGTCTTCAACTGCATTATCCTTTTCCAGGATGGCTGCCACGATAGGACCTCTGCTCATAAAAGTTACAAGCTCATCAAAGAACGGACGCTCCTTATGGATCTCATAAAACAATTCCGCATCTCTTCTGCTTAATTGAGTGTACTTCATCGCCACGATACGGAATCCGGCTGCTGTGATTTTTTCAAGGATAGCTCCGATGTGTCCGTTTTCAACAGCATCAGGCTTGATCATTGTAAAAGTTCTGTTTGTTGCCATGTGTATTTTTAATTTCGCGGCAAAAATAAGGCTTTTAATTAGAAATCTAAATTTAGAATGGAGAATTTAAAGTAAAACTAATATTAGTGATACTAGTAACAATAGTATTATTAGTGACACTAGTGTCATCTGTGTCACCCGTATCATCAGTGTCACTAGCCAAGACTACATCAATACGCTTGCTTGTATTCCTGATAAACCTGTTTGTTATTACCGATCATTTCCATGGTAGCGGTCTTTGATCTGAAATTCAGTTTTAGTAGTCCGAAGCTTTTATTCTTCACAACCCTTCCGATTCGATAAGGATTCTCCTCTTCCTCGAATTCGGTATAGGTATGGGTTAGTCCGCTTGAAGTAAAATCGATCAGCGGGTAGTTCACACCTGGAATATTGATCTGCGAGAATTCAGATATATGACGGTCGCCTGACAAAAGGATCACTCCTTTAGCCTGACTTTCAGCGATCAGGTCAAAAAGTCGTTTCACCTCATTAGGAAAATTCCCCCAGGTTTCAAATCCATGTTTGTTTGACAGCACCTGAATACTGCTTACGATAATATTGAAATCAGCCTCAGAATCCTTCAGTTGTTCCGTGAACCAGAGCCATTGTTGTGCTCCGAGAATCGTACCCTCTGAATTATTGTTTGGAATATATTTTCTTCCACTCTCGCCAAGGTTCCGGGTAAGCGGGCTCCGGAAGTAACGTGTATCGAGAACGATCACTTTAACAGTACCTTCAGCCGTCGGGTACACATAACTTTCATAGACACCTTCTCTGAATCTCCTGGGATGATTTTTCGGAACCTCCATAAAATTCAGAAATAACTCCTGAGATTCTTTCTTCATCGGGTATTCTTCACCGGCATCATTCGCTCCATAGTCATGATCATCCCAGGTTCCGATAACCTCCACCTGCTTGGTAAGATCCCTGTAGCCATGCTGCCATCGTTGCTCTTCGTAGTCCTTTCGCATCTCACGAACATCATCCGTATCTGCATAGATATTGTCACCTCCCCAGATCCAGATATTCGGATCAAAAGCGAGCACATCGTCCCAGAGATAGTTCTCTTCCGTCTGCCGGTTACAGGATCCGAATGCGATCACAAAATCCCCATCACGTAATGGATAGCGGGCCTCAGAAGACTTCGAAGAACCACACCCCATCAACAAAAGCAATGGCAGTATCGTGTAGTAAATAGTACGCATCAGTTTAATTTATGCTCTACAAATGTACTACTACTTTTTAAACTATTATATTATTAAATCGTATATTAGCACGCTATGACAGAGCAAAAGACAGCAGCCTTAAAATCGTTACTGACAGACCCCAAAAATATCGTGATCATTCCGCATAAGAACCCGGATGGCGATGCTATCGGTGCCTGTCTGGCCATATTTCTTTACCTTAAGAAAAAGGGGCATAATGCAACAATTACTGCACCCAATGATTATCCGGATTTCCTTAAATGGATGCCGGGTACCGAAGAGGTGATCAACTATGAATCTCAACGGGAAAGCTGCAGAAATGCCATAGATAAAGCCGATATTATTTTCACACTTGACTTTAATGATCTCAGCCGTATAGGAGACCTTCAGTTTGCGTTGGCAGACTTCAAAGGAAAATATATCATGATCGATCATCACCAACAGCCATCAGACTATGCCTGGTTACAGTATTCCGATGTCATGATGAGCAGCACTTGTGAAATGGTCTGGCATTTTCTGGATACATTAGAAGAAACACACGCTGTGGATGCAGCTATTGCCAGCTGTTTATACGCCGGGATCATGACCGATACCGGATCTTTCAGATTCCCCTCCACCAGTAGCACAACGCATCGGGTGGTTGCTGAATTGATCGATAAAGGGGCCGATAACGCTGCGATACACAATGCAGTTTTTGATTCGAACTCACCGGATAAACTTCAACTCTTGGGTTGTGCCTTATCCAATCTGGAAACCCTGCCTGAATATCACACGGCCATTATCACACTGAATTCGGAGGAATTGAACCGGCACAATTTCAAAAAAGGAGATACGGAAGGCTTTGTAAACTACGGGTTAAGTATGAAGGGAATCCGTTTCGCGGTGATCCTTATCGAAAGTGCCCAGGAACAGATCATAAAGATCTCCCTGCGCTCCAAGGGCGATTTCTCCGTAAATCAATTTGCCAGAGATCACTTTAATGGTGGCGGACATATCAATGCTGCCGGAGGTCGTAGTGAACTTTCTTTAGAAGAAACGAAGAAAAAATTCAAATCCCTATTACCTTTATACAAAGATCAATTGTCGTAGTATGAAAAAATTTGTCTTCATCATAGGAATAATCGCATTGACTACTACAGCTTGCAGTCAGCCGGATGCACGTCGGCCGGTAAGCAGTAAATCAGGGAGCTTTATGCGTTCTTCCATCGAAAGAAATAAAAGCCTGCTCGACTATGAGGAAACGCTTATCGATTCTATCATTGCATCAGACTCGATCAACACCTATATAGTTTCTCAGAACGGCTATCAATACTTTTACAATACCGAGAATGCCGAAGATACGATATCCCCGGAAGAGGGTGATGTTGTAAAGATTACATACAATGTCAGAACGTTAACCGAAGACACGATCTACACCAACGACGATATTGGAATCGTTGAATTCCGTATCGACAAAGAAGCCTTGTTTCCCGGCCTCCGTACCGCGGTAAAACTCATGAATACCGGTGAAACAGCCACATTCTATTTTCCATCTTCCATGGGATACGGCTATCACGGCGATGAAAAGCGTATCGGTACCAATGAGCCACTGATCAGTACGATCAGTCTTTTGGAGATCAAAAAAGAAAACAACGCAAATTCTAACTGATAAATTTCAATTAATTACTTACCATGAAGAAGTTTAGTTTCTTATTATTACTAACACTGATTATCCAGTCTTGTTCCAGCACAAAATATGCTGATCTAGGAGATGGGATTTTTGCCGATATCCAGACCAACAAAGGAGATATCGTTGTAAAATTATTCTATAAAGAAACCCCATTGACCGTTGCCAACTTCGTTTCCTTAGCAGAAGGAACCAACACGTATGTCAGCGAAGATTTAAAAGGGAAGAAATATTATGACAGTGTCATATTCCACAGGGTCATCAAGGATTTCATGATCCAGTCAGGCGACCCGACCGGAACCGGAAGAGGTGGTCCGGGATACAAATTCGAGGATGAGTTTGTAGATTCACTTACACACGATAAAAAAGGAATATTATCCATGGCCAATGCCGGACCAAATACCAATGGAAGTCAGTTTTTCATCACTCAGGTTCCAACACCGCACCTCAATGGTAAACATACTGTTTTCGGAGAAGTCGTAAAAGGCCTGGAAGTCATTGACAGCATTGCAGATGCTCCTATGAGCAAGGCAAATCCTAGTCGTCCGGAGACTGATATTGTGATGAATCATGTAGTTATCGTTCGCAACGGAAAAGAGGCGAGAAAATTCGATGATCAGGCTATTTTGGCGGAGTATTTTGGCAAAGCTGAAGCGGAAGCTAAAAAGATAGCTGAGGCCCGTCAGGCATTGGTTGATGAGTTCAAAACTCAGGAGGCCATAGCTGACTCAACTAAGACCGGATTAAAATTCATTCAACTCACTCCCGGTACTGATGAAAAGCCTTCATTGAATCAAACGGCATTGATCAACTATGCCGGATATTATGCCGAAAGTGGAGAACTTTTCGACACCAGTTGGCTGGAGGTCGCAGAAGATTGCGGTAGTGTAAACCCACAAAAGAAAGCGGCAGGAGCCTATCGCCCTGTTCCTATGAAGATCAGTCCGGATGCACAATTGGTAGCAGGATTCAAAGAAGGATTATTCCTGTTACATAAAGGAGAAAAAATAAGAATCTTCATTCCTTCTCATCTGGGATACGGAGAAGCAGGATACGGTCCTATTCCTCCGAACACAGATTTGGTATTCGATCTGGAAATGGTAGATATACAGGAATAAGACCCTATTAGTAACACTGGTGACACTAGTGATATTGGTGACATACATTAGTTTCACTAGTGTCACTTTATATCACCAGTGTCATTTATACCATTAGTAGTATTATTCTTTATTCGGAATATCAGCAAGTATAGCTTTGGTAAATTCCCAGAATTTCTGCACTGAAGCTACCTCCGCACGCTCATCGGGAGAATGCGCTCCTTTGATGGTCGGACCAAAACTGATCATATCCATATCCGGATAATTCTGCCCCAATATCCCACATTCCAGTCCTGCATGACAGGCAACCACATTAGGAGTGCTCTTGAAAAGCACTTCATACTTTGATTGCAACACTTTCAGGATATCACTTCCCATATTCGGCTTCCAGCCGGGATAACTCCCGCTTAATTCCACTGAACAACCACAAAGCTCGAATACAGCTCTTAGAGTATTAGAAAGATCTGTTTTGGAAGACTCCACGGAAGATCTGGTCAGACAATGCACCTTGATCTTTCCGTTACCGATCTTCACTCTGGCAATATTATTAGAGGTCTGCACTAACCCTTCCATATCCGGACTCATACAATAAACTCCGTTATGAGCGGCATAAATGGCTCTAGTAATACCTTCCTGCACCCCGAGTTCCATGACAGTTTCCGGTACTTCCACCACTTCCCCGGTGATCGTAAGTGAAGGTTCTGTTACCTGAAGTTCCTTCTTAATAACAGTGGCAAGCTGATTAAATTCAAAAGCAAAGGCATCATGGTGGATCTTATCGACCACGACAATCGCTTCACTTTCCCGAGGAATCGCATTTCGAAGTCCACCTCCATCGATCATTGAAATTCGAAGTCCGAAATTCTCAAAACCATCGAATAACAGACGGTTCATAATTTTATTGGCATTTCCAAGACCTCTGTGAATATCCATTCCACTATGTCCGCCTTGCAATCCTTTAACCGTGATCTTACAGGCGATCACCCCTTCAGGAGTAGCTTCCACGCGATAGGTACGACTTGCGGTAACATCGATTCCTCCGGCACATCCGATATCGATCTCATCATCTTCTTCAGTATCAAGATTCAGGAGGATCTCACCTTTAAGCACACCTCCGTTTAATCCCATCGCTCCGGTCATACCTGTTTCCTCATCGATCGTAAAAAGGGCTTCAATAGCAGGATGTGAAATCGTTTTACTTTCGAGGATCGCCATAATCGCGGCAACCCCCAATCCATTATCAGCCCCTAGAGTCGTTCCTTTAGCTTTTACCCAGCCATTCTCTTCAAACATTTCAATACCCTGACTGTTAAAATCAAAATCAGTGTCGTTATTTTTCTGGTGCACCATATCCAGATGCGATTGCAAGACCACGGTTTTCCGCCCCTCCATTCCGGGGGTCGCAGGTTTTCTGATAATAACATTACCCACCTCATCCGAAAAAGTCTCAAGTCCGAGATTTCGTCCGAATTCCTTCATAAAAGCGATCACCCGCTCTTCTTTTTTTGAAGCTCTGGGTACCGCATTAAGGTCCGCAAAGTTCTTCCAGACCTCACGAGGCTCCAGAAGACGTATTTCTGAATTCATTTACATCTTTTTTGGTTCAGCACAAAGGTAATTAATGAATCTCATTCACTCAACCCGAGAATCTTTTTGATACCGAATCTTAAAAAATTAACCCCATAAATAAAGATTTACGCCAGCAAAACAATCAAGGTGAAGCGAAGCAAACCCATAATTTACGCCAGTAAATCCATAAAGCCGAGGCAAAGCAAACCCATTATTTACGCCAGTAAATCCATCAAGGCGAAGCGAAGCAAACCCATTATTTACGCCAGTAAATCCATAAAGCCGAGGCAAAGCAAACCCATGATTTACGCCAGTAAATCCATAAAGGCGAGGCGAAGCGAACCCATGATTTACGCCAGTAAATCCATAAAGGCGAGGCAAAGCAAACCCATTATTTACGCCAGTAAATCCATCAAGGCGAGGCGAAGCGAGCACTAAGGTCACTCAAGGAAGTTTTGCGCCAGCAAAACAACCCGCGACACTGGAGAACTGATCGCGCCAGCGATCAGGATCGACACTAAGCACCGCAAGGTGCACGTCACTAACACAGTTTTATTTTGGTTTGTCATCGATTACCTTCCCTCCCACGTAATTCTATTTACTATTTTTGGCGCTATGACTAAAAACCTCAGAACGATAATAGCCTTGTCCCTCATCCCTCAGATCATAATCATAAAATGGCTGGGAAAGCATCCGAATTGGGTCGAAGACTATTACAGCAATGGTTTTTATCGTTTTTTGTCTGCAGGCTTCCGATATGTATTCGGATGGATCCCTTTCTCCGTAGGTGATATCTTCTATACCATTCTTGGCATCCTGATCGTTCGCTTTTTCATTCAAAAGGGACCATTATTCTTTAAACGTACCCGTCACTTCTTCCGGGAAATGTTCGTTGGAATCTCAATCTTCTATTTTGTATTTCACCTATTCTGGGGCATGAATTATTACCGATTACCGATTCATGAAAAACTTGGCCTGGACAATGAATACTCAACCGAAGAGCTATTGGATTTCACAGACCGTTTGATCCTGAAATGCAATGCTCTGCACAATGAAATTGTCGAGAATGACAGTTTACCTGTGCAGATCCCATATAATAAAAGCACCATATACCGAATGACTTCGGAAGGTTATAAGAATCTTGAGAAAAAAATTCCCGATTTCGCTTATCACCCAAGAAGCATTAAGACTTCACTGTACAGCACTGCACTCACCTATATGGGATACAGCGGTTACCTGAATCCATTCACCAATGAGGCACAGGTAAACGGACTACAGATCGATTTCAAATACCCTACGGTAAGCTGTCATGAAGAAGCACATCAAATCGGCTACTCCGCAGAAAACGAAGCTAATTTTGTTGGGTATCTCGCTGCGGTTCATAACGAAGACATCTACTTTCAATATTCAGGCCACATCTACATCCTGCGATATTGCCTTGGCGAGATCAAGCGCAGGGATGAGGAAATCTTCGAGGAATACAATAAAAAGCTCAATTACGGGATCATCGAGAACTATCTGGAGGTTGCCCGCTTTTGGCAACGTCATAAGAACAGTGCCGAACCGGTATTTAAATCTACTTTTAACACCTACCTGAAGGCTAACAATCAGAAAGAAGGAATAAAAAGTTACAATTACGTTGTTGCATTACTTGTAAATTACTACAAAGACCGTAAGATATAAATGTTAAAAAAAACCAAACACTATAATACAATCTTTTAGTTATTTTATTTTTATGCAACTAACTTTCTAATCCAATCAAAATATGAAATTTAAACGATACCTGCTGGCACTACTATGTTGCGGGTTTATTGGGTATTCCCAGGAATACATACCCAAGAATGACGGAGTCAGTAACTCCGATCACAGTTACAAAGCCTTTACAAATGCCCGGATCATTGTTAGTCCGGGAAAGATCATTGAAAAAGGAACCCTTCTCATCAAAGACGGGGTTATCATCGATGCAGGAACTACAGTTTCAATACCAGAAAACACATTGGTTACGGACCTGAATGGAAAATCTATTTACCCTTCATTCATCGACCTTTACACTTCGTTCGGAATGGAAGAGGTTAAACCGGTACAGGGTGGCGGACGTAGCGGAACACCTCAATATGACGCCTCCAGAGAAGGGTACTACTGGAATGACCACATCCTTTCAGACCAGAAAGCCATCGAACATTATTCTTATGATAAAGGACAGGCCAAGCAATTGGTCAATGCCGGATTTGGTATTGTCAATACACATATGAATGATGGGATCATGCGTGGTACCAGTATGCTTGTTGCCTTGAACAGTGACGGTACCGACAATGAAAGAATAATTTCTAAAAGCGCTGCGGAACATCTTTCATTTAGCCGCAGCCGAACTACGCGACAATCCTATCCGGGTTCACTGATGGGTGCTATGGCGTTGATTCGTCAGGTATATTTCGATGCGCAGTGGTATGCAGATGGCGGGTCTAAAGATAAAGACCTCGCTCTTGAAGCAGTGATCGCTAACAAATCGCTGCCTAAAATATTTGAAGCCGGAGGTAAACTCAATGACCTTAGAGCCGATAAGATCGGTGATGAATTTAAACTGAACTACATCCTCAAAGGAGGAGGTGATGAGTTTGAACGAATCGACGAGATCGTTGCCAGTAATGCATCCTATATTATACCGGTGAATTTCCCGGACGCTTATGAGGTTACAGACCCTTATATGGCCCAACTCGTATCTCTTGAGGATATGAGAATGTGGAATCAGGCTCCCGAAAACCCAGCGGTTCTTGCAAGTCATGGTGTACCTTTCACACTGACTACAGCTGATCTCAAAAAGATCGCCGATTTTAAAAGCAATGTTCAAAAAGCGATCAGCTACGGACTTGACGAACAAAAAGCACTGGAAGCCTTAACGACCACTCCTGCTCAATTACTCGGAATAGCTGATATGGCCGGAAGTCTGAAAAAAGGAGCCTGGGCAAACTTCCTGATCACCTCGGGAGATATCTTTGATAATTCCACTACCCTTTTTGAAAACTGGGTTCAGGGAAAAAAATATATGATCAGCGATATGAATGCCGTTGACATCAGAGGAACCTATGATCTGAAAGTAGGCGGAACAACCTATACGCTTTCTATCACCGGAGAACCTGGTAAACCAAAATCAGAGATCAAGCAAAATGATAATAAGATCGCTTCCAAATTGGATTATGACGGAGGCTGGGTGAATCTATTCTACACCCCGGAAAGTAAAGGAGATACTGAATTCGTTCGTCTTACCGCACCCGTAACCGATGCTTCGGCATTCTCAGGTCAGGGTACACTTACAGACGGTGCCACAGTAAACTGGAGCGCCTCACAAACCGCTGGTCCGGAAGAAAAATCTAAAAAAGACAGCAACACTAAACCTGAAGTACTTCCGGTGACCTATCCGAACAAAGCTTTCGGTGTAAGTAACCTACCTGAATCTCAGGATGTGTTATTCAAAAATGCAACGGTATGGACCAGTGAAGAAGACGGTATCCTGGAAGGTACGGATGTCTTGGTTAAAAACGGAAAGATCGCAGCAATCGGTAAGAATCTGAGCGCTGGAGGTGCTGTTATCATCGATGCCACAGGAAAACACCTTACTCCAGGAATCATTGATGAACACTCTCATATAGCAACAGCTGCCGTTAACGAAGGAGGACATAACAGTTCTGCGGAAGTTACCATTGAAGATGTGGTTGACTCTGAGGATTCTAATATCTATAGAAACCTTTCCGGTGGTGTGACCACCATACAAATCCTTCACGGTTCTGCAAATCCTATCGGCGGACGTTCGGCCCTTATCAAATTGAAATGGGGAGAAGATCCTGAAGATCTGCTGGTAAAGGATCGACCTAAGTTCATCAAATTCGCTTTAGGAGAAAACGTAAAACAATCCAACTGGGGAGCTGCAGAAACAATCCGTTTCCCGCAAACCCGTATGGGGGTTGAGCAACTGTTTATCGACTATTTCCAAAGAGCCAAGGAATACGATGCTGAATGGAAAGCCTATAACGGGCTGAGCAAACGTCAGAAAGAAAAGGCGACCAAACCAAGAGTTGATATCGAACTTCAAACCCTGGCAGAAATTCTGAATAAAGAAAGGTTCATCTCTTGCCATTCCTATGTACAGAGTGAGATCAACATGCTGATGAAAGTAGCCGATCAGTTCAACTTTAACATCAACACCTTTACTCACATCCTTGAAGGATACAAGGTGGCAGATAAAATGAAGGAACATGGAGTTGGTGGCTCTACCTTCTCAGACTGGTGGGCTTACAAATATGAGGTAAACGATGCAATTCCATACAACGCTGCGATCATGCATAACGCAGGTATTACCGTAGCTATTAACTCCGATGATGCAGAAATGTCGAGAAGACTGAATCAGGAAGCTGGAAAAACGGTAAAATACGGAGGTGTCAGCGAAGTAGAAGCTATGAAAATGGTTACCATCAATCCGGCTAAACTTTTACACATCGATGACCGTACCGGAAGTATCAAGGTAGGGAAAGATGCGGACCTGGTGCTATGGAGCGATAATCCGCTGTCGATCTATGCGATTGCAGACAAAACAATGATCGAAGGAAAAGTTTATTACGATTATGAACAGATGCAGGCAATGACCAAAAGCATCAGTGAGGAGCGTAACAAACTCATCAATATGATGATCAGCGCTAAGAACAAGGGAATGAAAACTCAGGCTCCTAAAGGAAATGAAGAACCTGAATTTCATTGTGACACCGAAATCTATCAAAAATAAGACAGCATGAAAATTTTTAAACATACACTAAAGGTTTGCCTCGCGCTGTTCAGTATAGCGCTCAATGCGCAGCAAACACCCGCTCCGATACAGTCGGAATCAATTCTGATCACCGGAGCCACCGCACATATCGGAAACGGTGAAATCATCGAGAACAGTGCGATCGGTTTTGCCGATGGAAAGATAAATTTTGTAGGTACTGCGGGATCCGCAGACAAAAGCGCTTACAGCAAAGTGATCGCTGCTGAAGGGAAACATGTCTATCCGGGATTCATCGCATTGAACACTACCTTAGGGCTCGTTGAGATCGATGCGGTAAAAGCTACAGATGATATCGATGAAGTTGGTGCAATTATTCCAAATGTACGCAGTCTGATCGCTTACAACGCCGAATCAAAAGTTGTGGAAACCATGAGACCTAACGGGGTCCTAATGGCACAGGTCGCACCAAGGGGATCCCTTATCACCGGTACTTCTTCCATCGTTCAACTCGACGCATGGAACTGGGAAGATGCCGCTATAAAGACCGATGATGGAATTCATATGAACTGGCCTTCTCTCTATAGAAGAGGTCGTGCATGGCGCGGGGAGGATCCGGGAATCAAAAAGAATGATGAATATGAATCACAGATTCAGAAAGTAAAGGATTTCTTTGCAGCTGCTGCCACCTATATAAAAGGGGATCAATCACCCAGAAATCTGGCTTATGAAGCGGTTCAAGGATTGTTTGACGGTACTCAGAAGCTCTACATCAATGCAGCTCAGGAAAAGCAACTGATCGATGCGATGAACTTTGCTAAAACAATCGATGGATTAAAGATCGTATTTATCGGTGGAGACGGAGCGGTTCCTGTTGCTTCTCAGCTTCGCGATAACGGAATACCGGTGATCGTGAGCCGTCCGCACAGAATCCCTTCTCTGGAAGATATGAATGTAAAAGAGCCATATAAGCTCGCCGGGGAACTGGTTAAGGAAGGAGTTACTGTAAGTATCGACGTCAGCGGTTCGATGGAGCGTATGAGCACCCGTAACCTGCCATTCTATGCAGGAACCTTTGCCACCTACGGGATGGATAAAGAAAGAGCACTACAAATGATCACGCTGGATGCAGCAAAAATACTAGGTATAGATGATTTTGCAGGTTCATTAGCTACCGGCAAGGATGCAACTTTGTTCATCTGCGAAGGTGATGCCCTTGACATGCGTTCAAATCAGATCCCACAAGCTTTTATACAGGGTCGTGACTTAAGTCTTGAAACACACCAGACCACACTCTGGAAACGATATTCCAACAAATATGCTGGACAAAAATAACTATATAGTTGTTTGAACATTCGATTAGAGGTTGTCTGATATCAGGCAGCCTCTTTTTTTTGAACAGACTTTCCTTTACTTTTGAAAAAAAAATTAATTGAAAGTTATATCCAGCATTCAAAATCCGCTGATCAGGGAGATCATCCAGCTTCGCGAAAAATCTCGCAAACGAAAGCAGTCAGGAAAATTTCTCGTGGAAGGACAACGAGAGCTATCTCTTGCCCTTTCGGGTGACTATGAATTCACCACAATACTTTTCAATGCTGGAATCATCGGCCTGGATAAAGTGGAATCCCTCATCGGTTTTGCGAAATCATCCCCAGAGATCATTGAAGTATCCGATGACGTCTATGAAAAAATGAGTTACCGGCAATCAACCGAAGGAATTATCGGTATCGCATTATCAAAAACACATTTGCTGAGCGACTTGGAATTCAGTACTAAAACCCCTTTAATCCTGATTGCTGAGGCACCGGAAAAGCCTGGGAATATCGGTGCTTTACTCCGAACTGCTGATGCTGCCAACCTGGATGCAGTGATCATCGCAAACCCTAAGACAGACCTTTATAATCCAAATATTATTCGGTCAGGCGTAGGGTGCTTGTTTACCAGACAAGTGGCCACTGGAACCACTTCAGAGATCATCGATTTCCTCAAATCAAGGAATATATACATTTATTGCGCTGCCCTGACTGCTTCTAAACCCTATCATGAGATCGAATACTCAGAAGCTACAGCTATAGTAGTGGGCACGGAACATGATGGATTAACCGAAACCTGGCTAAATGCTTCAGACCAGAATATCATCATTCCAATGCAGGGCACCATCGATTCTATGAACGTTTCCGTATCGGCGGCAATCATTATATTCGAAGCAAAGCGCCAGCGTAAATTCTTATAAACCAACGTATCGAAACCATGAACGTTACAATTATCTATTATATAATCACAGGTATTCTCATTCTTGATTTTGTGATCGATCAGGTACTGGATTATCTCAATTATACCCGTTTTGACAGTAGCCTGCCGAAAGATCTGGAAGGTATCTATGACGAAGAGACTTATAAAAATTCACAGGTCTATAAAAAAACGAACTATCGCTTTTCAGTGATCCATGAAACGTTTAGTTTACTGCTCATCCTACTGATGCTAAGGTTCAGCGGATTCGGTTGGATCGATAATATAGCCCGAAATACCACAGAGCACCCGATCGGAATCGCCTTGATTTTCTTCGGGATCATTATGTTCGCAGGCGATTTACTGAACCTTCCGTTCAGCATCTATAAAACTTTCGTGATCGAAGAAAGATTCGGTTTCAACAAGACCTCCGTGAAAACATTTGTTCTGGACAAGATCAAAGGCTGGGTTCTGGGAGCAGTACTGGGCGGAGGCATTCTTTCACTGATCATTCTATTCTTCGAGAAAACCGGAACCGATTTCTGGATTTACGCATGGATCCTGATCACTGTGATAACCCTGTTCACAAATATGTTTTACAGCAGGTGGATCGTACCGATATTCAATAAGCAGACTCCTCTGGAAGACGGAAGCTTACGGTCGAAAATTGAGAAATACAGCAAAGAGGTAGGTTTCAACTTAGAAAAGATTTTTGTAATTGACGGATCGAAGCGTTCCTCTAAAGCAAATGCTTACTTTTCAGGCTTTGGCAAGGAAAAAAGAATCACTCTTTACGATACTCTGATCAAAGACCTGGATGAAGAGGAGATCGTGGCTGTACTGGCACATGAGGTCGGGCATTATAAACGCAGGCATATCATTTTCAATATCGTACTTTCTGTAGTACTCACAGGTATCACCCTTTACCTGCTAAGCCTGTTTATCAGTATACCGGAACTATCGCTTGCACTCGGAGTTTCAACACCGGGATTTCATACCGGACTTATCGCCTTTGCCTTACTTTATAGTCCCATCTCTGAAATCACCGGGTTATTCATGAATTGGGTTTCCCGAAAATTTGAATATCAGGCGGATGATTATGCCAAAACAACCTATTCGGCAGCCCCATTGATCAATGCACTTAAGAGACTTTCCAGGAATAATCTCAGCAATCTGACACCACATCCTGCCTATGTTTTTATGCATTACTCTCACCCTACGCTATTACAGCGCATCAGGAATCTTAAGGCATAGATTTTGTTGGTAAATAATAAAGATTATGTTATTTTTAGTTTATGGCGGTATTAGATGTAGAGAAAGAGAACAAGCAGATTGCAAAGCAGTATAAAGAATTACTGCGAATAAGCTACCAGACCTTATCCGATGCGGATAAGAAGCTGATCAGACTCGCTTTTGACACGGCCGTTGATGCCCATAAGGATCAGCGACGGAAAAGTGGAGAGGCTTATATTTTCCACCCGATCGCCGTAGCTAAAATCGTTGCACAGCAGATCGGACTGGATGCTACTGCCATTGCGGCAGCCCTTTTGCACGATGTTGTGGAGGATACCACATATACCCTGGAAGATATCGAAAGATTGTTCGGACCTACGGTTGCAAGGATCGTTGACGGACTCACCAAAATATCTCAGATGAGTTCTGAGCAGGATATCTCACTGCAAGCCGAGAATTTCCGTAAAATGTTACTAACCCTGAACGACGATGTCCGGGTTATTCTCATCAAGATCGCCGACAGGTTACATAATATGCAGACCATGGATTCCATGGCTGATCATAAACAGGTCAAGATCGCTTCAGAAACACTGTATATCTATGCTCCACTTGCACACCGTATCGGCTTATACAACATTAAAACTGAACTGGAAGACCTTGGTCTAAAGTATACAGAGCCTAATGTCTATAACGACATCCTTAATAAGATCGAGGAAAGTGAAGATGAGCAAAAAGCCTATATAAATTCCTTTTCAAATATCATACAGGAAAGTCTTGATAAGGAAGGCCTCAATTATGCGATCAAAGGAAGGCCAAAATCTATTTTTTCCATTCGGAGAAAAATGAAGGCTCAAAATGTAAGCTTCGATGAGGTATACGATAAATTTGCGATCCGAATTATATACAAGAGCGATGCTGCGAATGAAAAGTTCCTGGCCTGGAAGATCTATTCCATAGTTACCGACCACTTCCGTCCGAATCCTACCCGTTTAAGAGACTGGATCTCCTCCCCTAAAACTACAGGATACGAGGCACTCCATATCACGGTAATGGGACCAAAAGGAAGATGGGTGGAAGTTCAGATTCGAAGTGAACGGATGCACGAGATCGCAGAAAAGGGATATGCAGCGCATTTCAAATACAAACACGGAGAACAGAAAGAACAGGGAATTGAGATCTGGCTGAACCGACTACAGGAAGCACTGGAAAATGCAGATGGAAATGCAGTTGATTTCGTAGAAGAATTCAAACTCAACCTGTATTCTCAGGAGATCTTTGTATTTACGCCGAAAGGAGAATTGAAATCATTACCAAAAGGGGCTACGCCGCTCGATTTTGCCTTCAGTATTCATACTGAGATCGGACTCAAGACCAGAGGTGCCAAAGTGAACGGAAAACTCGTTCCCTTAAGCCGGGAATTGAAAAGCGGTGATCAGGTTGAGATCATTACTTCAGAGAGTTCCAAACCAAACTCAAACTGGCTTGACTACGCAACTACTGCCAGAGCCCGAGCAAAGATCAAATCTTCGCTTAAGGAAGAGAAGAAAGAGATCGCAGAGGAAGGTAAAGAGATCCTGCGCCGTAAGATGCGACAGATGAAGATCGCATTGAATGAAAAGGTAGTGAACGATCTCGTGGTCTATTTTAAATTGAAGACCAGTCTGGACCTTTTTTATCGAGTGGGTATCAACACCATCGATAACCAGATGCTGAAAAACTTTGCGGCCTCCAGAAACAACACCTTCCTGAATTTCTTCAAAAGCAAGATGCGTAAGCCAGTATCTTCAGAAGAGATTAACAGAGAGGAGATCACAAATAATTACGATCTGATCGTATTCGGTAAGGAAGAGGAAAAACTCGATTATAAATTTTCAAATTGCTGTAATCCGATACCAGGAGATGAAGTTTTCGGTTTTATTACGGTAAATGAAGGAATAAAGGTTCACAAGAAAAATTGTCCGAACGCGATCACTTTGCAATCCAATTATGCATACAGGATTATTTCTGCTAAATGGATCGATTCTACCCAACAGGACTTCACCGCGGTGATAAAACTAGACGGGATCGACAAACTAGGTTTGGTTAATAACGTGACCAAGGTTATTTCGAGCAATATGCATGTGAATATGAAAAATATCAATTTCGATACAGAAGGCGGTATCTTTTCAGGAAAGATCACTGTAGAAGTGAAGAACAAGACCATTCTTAAAAAGCTACTTGAAAATCTCAAAAAGATCAATGGTATAGATAAAGTCGTTCGAATTTAATTTTAAACACTACATTTGTACCTTTAATAGCAGTCCAGAATATGGGGAACGATAAGAACCAGGAAATTGTTAAGAATGTCTTTACTAAATTCTTAGAAGACCACGGTCACCGCAAAACTCCTGAGCGATACGCGATCTTACAGGAAATCTATGACAGTGATGATCACTTCGACATTGAATCACTGTACATCAAAATGAAAAATAAGAATTACCGCGTCAGCCGGGCTACTCTTTATAATACTATTGAACTTCTTCTGGAGTGTAATCTGGTCAGAAAACACCAATTCGGGCAGAATCAGGCTCATTACGAGAAATCGTATTTTGACAAACAACATGACCATGTTATCCTGACCGATACCGGAGAGGTAATGGAGTTCTGTGATCCAAGGATTCAGAGTATACAACAAACCATAGAAGAGGTCTTTAATATCAAGATCCAAAACCATTCACTTTACTTTTACGGGACTAAAAACGACAATAAAAATTAATTACATAAAATGGCAGTAGATTTACTACTAGGACTACAGTGGGGAGACGAAGGTAAAGGTAAGATCGTTGATGTCCTTACCAGAAATTATGATATAATCGCTCGTTTTCAGGGAGGACCCAACGCAGGTCACACTCTTGAATTTGACGGCATTAAACATGTACTTCACACTATCCCTTCAGGGATCTTTCATGAAAATGCGATCAACATAGTCGGTAACGGCGTTGTTATAGATCCTGTGATCTTTAAAAAGGAAATCGATAATTTGGATAAATTCAATATCGATATCCCTTCAAGAATGTTCATTTCAAGAAAGGCACACCTGATCCTTCCAACACACCGATTACTGGATGCCGCTTCAGAAGCTGCCAAAGGCAAAGCCAAGATCGGCTCTACACTTAAAGGTATCGGGCCGACCTATATGGATAAGACGGGCCGTAACGGAATTCGTGTTGGAGATCTTGAACTAGACGACTGGAAAGAAAAATACCGTGCTCTTGCAGATAAGCATGAAGCCATGATCCGTTTCTATGACGTAGATATCCAATACAACCTTAAAGAATTGGAAGTTGAATTCTTTGCAGCGATCGAAACGCTTAAATCATTGAAGTTCATCGACAGTGAAGAATACCTTCAACAGGCATTGAAAAGCGAAAAGACCATTCTTGCAGAAGGTGCACAGGGATCTTTACTGGATATCGATTTTGGAACCTATCCTTATGTTACCTCTTCTAATACCACCGCTGCCGGAGCTTGTACCGGTCTGGGTGTTGCACCCGGAAAGATCGGTGAGGTACTCGGGATCTTCAAAGCCTATACCACACGTGTAGGTAGTGGCCCCTTCCCTACTGAACTTTTTGACGAGGTTGGAGAAACTATGGGACGTGTTGGTAACGAATTCGGAGCGACCACCGGAAGAAAAAGAAGATGTGGCTGGCTAGATCTGGTTGCATTGAGATACGCCGTTCAAGTAAACGGAGTTACACAATTGATGATGATGAAAGCCGATGTGCTCAGCGGATTCGAATCCCTTAAGGTTTGTACTGCCTATAATTACCGCGGAGAAACTATTGAACACCTGCCTTTCAATATCGAGGAACAAAATATTTCACCGATTTATACAGAAATGAAAGGTTGGGATAAGGATCTCACCAATATCACGAGTGAATCAGATTTCCCTGAAGAACTGACCGCCTACATCGATTTTATCGAAAAAGAACTGGAGGTACCGGTTAAGATCGTCTCTGTGGGACCTGACAGAAAACAGACAATCATGCGATAATAATCGCGTTAATTTAAAATAGACCCTGAAAACGCATCATGAACATGATGCGTTTTTTTAGTATTTAACTTCGGCTTATGACAAGCTTTGTTAAAAAGGTTTATTTTTGAACTCAAATCAACACAAATTTTGAAGTTAACTACAAGCACATTTTTGTTTTTGCTGTTTTTGACAGTGGCCACTTTGCAGGCACAAGACAAAAAAAGGATCATTATCAATCATCCCGGGCAGTTTACGAAAGACGAAACCAAATACCCCGGTGCTGATATCATGAGTAAAACTGACCAGCAGGTACAGTTTGAACATGATGGAATGGACCTTTGGTGTGACCTTGCAGTTTTCTATCGTAAAGAAAACAGAATACGCGCTTTCGGCAATGTTTTCTTCCAACAGGGAGACAGCATCAAAATGAATAGTGAATATGCTGAATATGATGCGAACACCAAGATCGCAGTGTCCAGCAAACAGGTGGAACTCCGCAATAATACGATGACCCTCAACACGGAGGAGATCCGTTTTGACCGCAATCAACAGATCGCCTTTTACGACACCTTTGGAACGGTAAAGGACAGTGCTAACACCCTTACCAGTAATCAGGGAAAGTACTATCTCGAGATCAATAAATATGAATTTAAAAGTGATGTCCATATCACCAATCCTGACTACGAGATCAACAGTTCAAGACTGGATTATTACACAGATAGCAAAAACGCATACATGTACGGTCCTTCAACCATTACCGGGAACGACTATAAGATCTATTGTGAACGGGGTTATTACAATACTACCGCAGAAAATGGTTATGGTGTAAAGAACACCCGCATCGATTACGACAACCGCATCATCTACGGAGATAGTCTCTATTTCGATAAGGCCACCGAATTCGCTTCGGCAACAAATAACATCAAAGTGATCGACACGGTGAACAAAGGCGTCGTAAGAGGTCATTATGCCGAGGTCTATAAAGCAAAAGATTCGATGTTCGTTACCAAACGAGCCCTGGCGATAACTTTAATGGAAAAAGATTCCATGTACATCCATGGTGACACCCTCATGGTAACAGGAAAAGAAAACGAAAGAGTGATCAAGGCTTTTCGTGATGCACGTTTCTATAAAACTGACATGAGCGGAAAATGTGATTCGATTCATTCTGACCAGGCAACTGGAATCACTAAGCTGATCACAACGATACCACCAAATATACCGGAAAACCTTTACGCTAAATACCGACCTGTATTGTGGAACGGAGAAAGTCAGATGACCGGTGACAGTATTCACATACTTTCAAACGTGGAAACGGAAAAACTGGACTCTCTTAAAGTACTTAACGATGCCTTTATCATTCAAAAGGATTCATTGAGTCATATCACCTTTAAGGATTCTGCCAAATTCGGATTCAACCAGATCAAAGGAAAGGACCTGTATGGTATATTCAAGGACAATAAGATGGATTATATCGACATCGTAAAAAATGCTGAATTGATCTATTATCTCTGGAACGATGACGAGGAGGAACGTGAATTCATGGGCATAGACAAAAGGGTTTGCGGAAGAATTCGTTTTAATATGATCGAAAATCAAATAGATAACATCACTTCCTACAATAATGTCGACGGAAATATTTTCCGCGATGAAGACATCCCTGTTAACGGCAGAAAGTTCAGGGGGTTCTACTGGCGGGGTGATGAAATGATCCGAAGTGTAGACGACCTGTTCAGTGCTGAAGATAATGCCATTGAACTGGTAAAGATAAACGGTGTAGATCAGCCTATCGATATCGACAATCCGAACCTGGCCCCCGATGAAGGCTCCGATTCTGAGCAGCAGGAGCAAAATGAAGATGAAAAAGAAAAGAACGAAGGAGTTGTCAACAATAAGGGGAATCTCCCAAAAGAGCCACAACATCCCGGTTCAGAAAAAAAAGAATAGCCATTGAAAACAGCATTTTTTAAATACCAGGCACAGACTTCACCCTATCCGCTCGCGCTTGAGATCAGCCGTGCAGAAGGATCATATATTTACGATACTGAAGGAAATGCCTATCTGGATTTTGTAGCGGGAGTCTCTGCTAATACACTCGGACATAGTCATCCGGCTGTAGTTAGTGCCGTTCAGGAGCAGGCAGCACGCTATATGCATGTGATGGTTTACGGGGAATTTATCCAACAACCTGCAATAGAACTTACGCGTTTACTGGCTGAACACCTGCCCGGAGAACTTGAAACTACCTATCTGGTAAATTCAGGAACCGAGGCGATAGAAGGGGCCCTGAAACTAGCTAAAAAAGCAACAGGCAGAGGCGAGATCATCGCAGCTCGCAATGCATATCATGGCAACACCCAGGGATCCATGAGTTTGATGGGCCTCGAGGAAAGAAAACGCCCATTTCGTCCACTGATCCCCGGTGTGCGCTTCATTTCGTTCAATGAAGAATCAGATCTGGAACTAATTACCACCCAAACCGCAGGCGTAATTCTGGAGACCATACAGGGAGGAGCTGGCTTTATAGAACCCAAAAATGATTATCTGAAAAAGGTCAAAGCCCGTTGTGAAGCAGTGGGTGCATTATTGATCCTCGATGAGATACAACCCGGGTTCGGACGAACCGGTAAACTTTTCGGGTTCATGAACTACGATGTGATCCCGGATATTGTGGTCATGGGTAAAGGAATGGGAGGCGGAATGCCTGTGGGTGCATTTACCGCATCCAATGCCCTGATGTCGCAATTGAAGGACGCCCCGAAAATGGGTCATATAACCACTTTTGGCGGCCACCCGGTCATCGCTGCAGCTGCCCTGGCAACGCTAAAAGAACTTACTGATACCGATCTGATGGCAGAAGTGCTGAGAAAAGAACAGCTTTTCCGTTCCTTGCTTCAACACCCTTTGATCGAAGAGATACGAGGCAAAGGTTTGATGATCGCGGTTATCTTAAAAAATAAGGAGCTTACTGACCGGCTTATTCTGGAAGCAATGCAAGAAGGACTTCTCATGTTCTGGTTACTTTTTGAACCAAGGGCAGTTCGAATCACTCCTCCATTGACAATTTCTGACGAAGAGATACAGGCAGGTTGTCGTCTGATATTGAAAGTATTGAACCGTTTCAACGACCAAGCTGTTAATTAATTTGTTAATAAGAATAGCGCTGTTTCCTCATACGGACAGCTTCAAGCTTTAAATTTATTAACGTAGAAATCTAAAAAAGCATCGCCTATGGCATTTAGTGCTCACGAAGACCAAAATCTACCACTGGCAAAATTCGAATCAATGCTGAAAACAAATGATGTTTATTTCTTTGATTCGGATGATTTTCAGGAGATAATCCACCACTATCTGGACTCCGGAAAAATCGCCCTCGCCAAAAAAGCTATAAAGATCAGTCTGGAACAACATCCTTCCTCCACGGAACTTAAATTGCTCAATGTAGAGATTCTAGTGTTTGAAAACAGGTTTGAAGCAGCTGAAGTCTTATTGAATGAGATCGAAGCTATCGAAATCTCCAATGAAGAGATCTTTATACAGAAAGCGAACATATATTCCAAAAAGGACGAACACCTGAAAGCGATTGAATGTCTCAATACAGCACTTACCATGACCGATGAAGCTGCAGACATCAATTCACTGCTGGGTATTGAATATCTATTCCTGGATAATTACGAGGCCGCTAAGGAGGCATTCATACGTTGTCTGGAAGAAGATCAGGATGATTATGCCGCCCTTTACAATATCATTTACTGCTTTGACTTTCTCGAAGACTATGATGGCGCCATCGAATTCCTGAATGATTACCTCGATCACAATCCTTATTGTGAAGTTGCTTGGCATCAACTCGGCAAGCAGTTCATGTCGAAGAAAATGCATAAAGAAGCATTGGCAAGCTTTGACTTTGCTATTTATTCCGACGACACCTTTATCGGTGCTTACTTTGAAAAAGGAAGGGTACTGGAAAAGCTCAGACGTTACAATGAGGCAATCGAAAACTACGAAATAACACTTACCCTTGATGACCCCACCTCTTTTGCTTACCTGAGAATGGGGAAATGCCATGAAAAACTGGGTAATCTGGAATTAGCCAAGAAATACTTCTACCAGACCGTACACGAAGATCCTTTACTGGACAAAGGCTGGCTCGCCATAACCGATTTCTATTATCGTCAGAATAATTTCCAAAAAGCGCTTTACTATATCAATAAAGCGATCAACATCGATGGAGAGAATGTTCTTTACTGGAAAAGATCAGCCCGTATCAATGAGTTACTTCATCTTTACGAAGAAGCTGATCTCGCTTACCAGAAGACCATCGAACTCGGTAATTATGAACTGGAAACCTGGCTCGCCTGGACAGACATCCTTTTAAAACTGGGAGAATACGAAAGTGGTATTCATACCCTCTTACAAGCACTGGAATTTTACCCGGAACATGCCGACCTGGAATATCGTCTGGCAGGGATGTATTATATGCTTCAGGATACGCTCAAAGGTAATTACCACCTTAAAAATGCATTGATGCATAACTTTGAGGAACACGACACCATGGAGACCTTGTTCCCTACGGTTTACAATTCTGGAATTGTGAGGAATTTAATTCATTCCTATAAAAACAACTAAGTTTAAATTCCATATTTTTGTTCGCGTCAAGAACAAAATATGCAACGAAAACTTACAGACTATGTGATCATAACCCTAAAAGGACTTGCTATGGGTGCTGCAGATGTGGTACCAGGTGTTTCCGGGGGAACGATAGCATTCATTTCAGGTATCTACGAAGAACTGATCGAAACCATCAATAAGGTCGATCTTAAAGCTTTCAAAATACTGCGACAAAACGGAATCAAGGCTGCATGGAATTACATGAACGGTAATTTTCTGGCTGCCCTTCTCCTCGGTATAGGCATCAGTGTTCTCTCTCTGGCTAAACTGCTGAAATGGCTTCTGGCCAATGAACCTGTTCTGTTATGGTCTTTCTTTTTCGGACTGGTGCTAGCCAGTGTGATCCTTGTTGGAAGTCAGATCGAAAAATGGAACTGGAAAAGTATACTGGTCTTCATCGCTGGAGCAGTCGGGGCATTTTATATCACCACGCTTCCCCCTATGCATGACACCAGCAGCGATCTCTTCTTACTGATCGCCGGGGCACTCGCAATTTGCGCCATGATCTTACCCGGGATATCGGGTGCGTTTATTCTGGTACTTTTAGGTGCCTATGAAACCGTACTGGAAGCGGTAAGCAGTATGGATATCAAGAAAATTGTTTTATTTGCCATAGGAGCGGTTGTAGGCTTACTAAGTTTTTCAAGGCTTCTCAAATTTCTCTTTCACAGGTTTAAAAACATCACGCTTGCGGCTCTTACCGGTTTCATCTTCGGATCGCTGAATAAGATATGGCCCTGGAAGATCGTTACGGAAACTCGTATCTTTAAGGAGAAGGTAATACCGATCAGTGAACACAGTGTACTCCCTTCTCAATTTGATGGAGATCCTCAGCTTTTTCCGGCAGTATTGTTGGCGATCGGAGGCTTTGCCCTTATATTCCTTCTCGAACGCCTGGCCGTAAAAAAATCGTAAAACATGCAGCACCCCACCCGCACCATACGCGATAAAGTTTTTCTCTTCATCAAAGGATTAGCTATGGGTGCCGCCAATAAGGTTCCTGGCGTATCAGGAGGCGTTGTGGCATTTGTGGCCGGTTTTTACGAAGAATTCATCTATTCGCTTCAGAAGTTCAATCTGAAGGCGCTAAAGCTGCTTATAAACGGGCGTTTTTCCAGCTTCTACAGATATATCAACGGAAAATTTCTCGTATTCCTTATTTTGGGAATGTTATTCAGTTATTTCAGTATCTCCAAGCTGCTGGATTATTTCATCGACCGAAAAGAACTCTATGTATGGGCTGCATTCTTCGGAATGATCATTGGGTCGATCTACTATATTGCAAAAGACTTTCATCATTGGAACCAGCGCACGATCTTCGCTGCGATACTTGGAATACTCTTCGGAATTTCCCTTAGTTTTCTGAGTCCGGCCAAAGAGAATGACAACCTGATCTTTGTTTTTCTTTGCGGAATCATAAGTGTGTCTGGAATGACTTTACCGGGACTGTCAGGTTCCTTCATTCTGATCCTTCTGGGTAACTACGTACTCCTGCTTGTCGACTCTGTAAATGCCCTATACGATACCTTTGCAGATATCTTTAGTGGCGATTTCAGTTTTATCAATAATGCCAAACGAATCCATACCCTCAAAATACTAGTGGTTTTCACCCTGGGTTCCGCGACCGGTCTGGTAACCCTGAGCCATTTGTTGAGCTATGTCCTGAAACATTATAAGCATATTACCACTGCGACCATTATCGGTTTTATCACAGGCTCTCTTGGCGTGGTATGGCCCTGGAAAAAAACGATCTACCGAATGAATGACGAAGGTGCTGTTATGCTGGATTCAGCTGGTGATAAGATCATACAAAACTATCAGCGTTATCTGCCAGACCCCGCAACCTCGGAGACCTGGATCGCAGTCTTCTTTGTGATCGTAGGAATTTTAATATTGCTATCTTTGGACTGGTACGGTAAAAAGCAAAGAAGATATGTCTAAATTGTTCGGACTGGTCGGGAAGAATATCGCCTATTCCTTCTCTCGAAGATACTTTACAGATAAGTTTGAAATTATGGAACTCGGAGATCATTCCTATGTGAATTTCGACATTCCAACTATTGAAGACTTTCCTGAAATACACAAGAAACACCAGGATCTTATCGGTATGAACGTGACCATCCCGTACAAGCAGGCGGTCATCCCCTACCTGAATGATCTCGACGAGATCGCTAAGGAGATCGGTGCTGTCAATACCATCAAAGTTACCGGTAATAAACTGACCGGATACAATACGGATGCAGTAGGATTCGACGGAGCACTCACCCCTGCTTTACATTCCGGTGTAAAGAAAGCTCTGATCCTCGGTACCGGTGGTGCTTCCAAAGCTGTAGCCTGGGTTTTGAATCAAAAAGGCATCGACTATCAATATGTCTCAAGAACTCCGGCTACAGGGCGTTTAACCTATGAGGAATTAAAAACCAAAGGACTTGAAACTTTTGATCTTCTGGTGAATTGTACCCCTCTGGGAACATTTCCTAATGTGGAACTTTGCCCGGATCTTCCTTACGATACACTTTCTGACAAACATATTCTTTTTGATCTTATCTATAACCCGGAACAAACAGCCTTTATGAAAAAAGGGGCTGAAAAAGGTGCGAAAACCCTGAATGGATATCGAATGCTGGAATTACAGGCAGAAAAGGCCTGGGAAATCTGGAACCGCTAATCGAAATCCTTTTAATAGCTCATTTTTCATTCGGTCTGTTCAAAACACTTGGCTAATAACATTCTTGTTAGTATCTTTCAACTTCAAAGTTGAGATGAACCCAAAACATTGACCGTAATGTTAGATAAAGAAAACGATAACCTGCACGATGATGCAGAAGGAATGGAATCAGCATCAAATCAACCCGAAACCGAAGCTACCAATCCGGAAGCATCCGAAGATGCGCAGGATAACAAAGTGACTACGGAGGTTGAGGGCGATGATGAAGTGCAGAATGAGATAGACGAGTCAAATGCCGAAGATGCGGAAGATGAAGGTAACATAGATCGCCATGAGATACCGTTACTGGATTATCATTCCATGAATATGGATAAGTTGACGGATGAACTCTACAGACTGGTCTCTAAAGAAAGAATTCAGGCGATAAAAGATCATGTCGACCAGATCCGTTCAGAATTCGATCTCAAATATCAGGAATTACTCGAACAGAAAAAGGAAGATTTTATCCACGATGGTGGAAACGAATCAGATTTCAACTATACAGCCCCTATTAAAAAACGCTTTAATGATATCTATTCCGAATATCGGGATAAGCGTAATCAGTACTACAAGAACCTTGAACAAAAGCTGAAATCCAATCTGGACATAAGACTGGAGATCATCGAAGAACTCAAGGGTCTTATCAATGTTGAAGAGAATATCAACGACACCTATAAGCATTTCAAAGAATTACAGGATCGCTGGAGAAATGCAGGACCGGTTCCCAGAATGAATTATAACGATGTTTGGAGAACCTATCATCATCATGTTGAAATATTCTATGATTTCCTCGATCTGAATCGCGATCTGAGAGATCTTGATTTCAAACACAACCTCGAAGAAAAGGAAAAGATCATCGAAAAGGCTGAAGCACTAGCTGTCATTAACGATGTGAATAAGGCATTCCGCGAATTACAGATATTACATAAAATTTGGAAAGAGGATATCGGACCGGTCGATCGTGAACACCGGGAAGATGTCTGGAACCGTTTCAGCGAAGCTACAAAAACGATTCACAGAAAAAGACAGGAATATTTCAAAAATCAGGATGAGATTCACGAATCGAATCTTCAGGTGAAACAAGAGATCATTCGCAAGATCGAAGAGATCGCCGACCATCCTGTTACTTCTCATAATTTATGGCAAAAGCAAATCCGCGAAGTTGAGGAGCTACGTGAAAAGTTTTTCAATGCAGGACGTGTTCCTTACAAAGTTAACGAATCGACCTGGGCTGCTTTTAAGGAGGCTGTTCGCAGATTCAACAGAAAGAAGAATGGTTTTTACAAGAACCTCAAAAAGGAGCAACATGACAATCTGGAAAGAAAGATCGCCCTGGTAAAACTGGCCGAATCCTTAAAGGATAGTGATGACTGGGATATGACAACCCCCGTTATGAAAAAGATCCAATCGGATTGGAAACAGATCGGACATGTTCCCCGCAAATATTCAGATAAGGTATGGAATGAGTTCAAAGCAGCTTGTAATCATTATTTCGATCGTTTCCATGCCCGTAAGAACAAAGATTTCCAGGAAGAAATGACTGCCTTTGATCAGAAAAAGGATTTTCTTGATCGATTAAAAAGCTATGAACTCAGCGGAGATAAAGATAAAGACCTCGAACAGATAAAAGCCTTTATCGAAGAATGGAAATCTTATGGCAGAGTACCTTTCAATAAAAAGAACATCGAAAGTAAGTTCAACAAAATACTGGATGCACTTTTCAAGAAACTGGATGTCGACAAGCAGAAATCCGAAATGATCAAATACGGAAATAAACTTCAGGAAATTGCGGAAGCCGATAATGACCATGCACTACGGAACGAAAAGATCTTTATCCGTCGTAAGATCGATGAAGTAAAAGCAGAAATTCGCCAGCTTGAAAACAATTTGCAATTTATCAATGCCGACGCAAACAACCCCATAGTTAAAGACGTTATTAAAAATATCGACGGCTACAAAAACGACCTCTCGATCTGGAAGGCAAAGTTGAAAAAACTTAAAAATTTAGACGAAAATTAAAATTTTAGCGTTTAGGATTTCGTAGGTATTCTCTGAATATTAACAAATTAATTCCTAAAAATTAGGAAAGTTTTAATTTTTTGTTAAATTTGGAGACCTTTTACCCTAAATGAAGACTAAACTACTTTACATATCTGTGTTGCTATCGGTTGCGGCATTCGGACAGTCCCCGAAAATCGACAGTATTCGCACGTTGATATATAAGTATGAAAAGACGGGTTTAACCGGCACAATAAAAGACACTTCCTATATAAAAAATCTCAATATTCTGGCGAGGAGTTCTGTATATTCTTCCCATGATACCGTGATCAAATATGCGAGAAAGGCGAAGACCCACTCCCAGCGTATCAATTACAACAAGGGTACCATGGTCGCACTTCAGTCTTATGGAATGCTCTACACGGAAATCGGTGAATATGAAAAGAGTAAGGAATTTCTTAATGACGCCCTGAAATTAGCCGAAAGACAGCACGACACCATCGCTATGATGAACTCGTATTACGAACTCGGTATCCTCTTTCAATATCAGGCGGCTCTGAACATCTCAAATGCAAATTGCCTTAAACTGATCGCTCTGGGAAATAGCTCCAATAAGAGCGAAGATGTGATGAATCTGGTTTCTATGGCCTATGAATGTATCGCCAACAATCATATGATGATCAATCGGTACGAAAAGGCTTTAAAATATTACGATACCGTAGCCAGCATAAATCAGGATCTAGGAAACAGGATCTCTCAGGGACAATCATTCAGTAATATAGCAGAATTGCACCTGCGAATGAAGCAATATCCGGAATCGCTGGACTACATCAACCGTTCGATAGGAATATTTGAAGAAAACAAAGAGAATATGCCCGATTGGCTGGCATTTGCCTACCGAATTAAAGGAGATATTTACCGGGCCAAGGAAAACTACGCTAAAGCGCTGGAGATCTACCGTAATGCCGAATCACTACAACCTTTGTTTACGGACAACAGAGAACTCGCATTTCTTAAAATCGGACTGGCAAAAGCCAGCCTCGGCCTCAAGGACTATAAGCTTGCTGAATGTTTTGTAGGGGAAGCACTTGCGGTAGGAAGAGAGATCAAGGCCATCGAGGTGAGTCGCGATGGTGCAGAGATACTTTATCAGATCAACCAGGCAGAAGGAAATTATGAATCCGCTTTACATTACCATCAGGAGTTTAAAAAATTCAATGACAGCATCTACAATCACACCAACTCGAAAAGTCTTGCAGGCTTAGAGGCTGAAGTCGAATTTATCGAGAAAGAGAACAACCTGATCCTGGACAATGAAAAGGAACACAATAAACGCTTACTGCTGCTTTATCTTTCCACCGGTGGAGCTGCGATACTCCTGACCATACTGTTCCTCACTCAGCGCAGCAGAAAACTTGAACGTAAGCTCAACAGTCTGCTCGCCAAAAAGAACAGAGTTCTCGAAAAAAGAGAATTACAGCTAAAACATACCAACGAGACAAAAAATAAATTATTCTCTATAATCGGCCATGATCTTCGTGCGCCGATCAATTCGTTGAACGGCCTCATCGATCTGCTGCAGGAGAAACAGATCGAAGCTGAAGATTTCATCAATTTCGCGCCTCAGTTAGGAGAGCAGGTCAAGAATGTTTCCTTCATGCTGAATAACCTTTTACACTGGTCGCAGCAGCAGATGCGTGGTATCAAGAACAACCCGGTTAAGAACAACCTGTTCCTGCTTGCCAATTCATCGGTAGACCTTTTAAGGGAAGGTGCGAGTGCCAAGAATATTATGATCTGTAATAATATACCAGATGATGCTTACATCTTCGGAGACACTGAGATCGTGACCATCCTTTTACGAAACCTCATCAATAACGCGATTAAGTTTACTCCGGAGAACGGACGTATCGATATCAATGCCCTCGAAAAGAATAACAACTGGGAGATCGAAGTGAAGGATACCGGTGTAGGAATGGATGAAATGACCATTCAAAGAATACTCTCTAAAGAGAGTTATATCACCTCATCCTATGGTACCAATAATGAAAAAGGTACCGGTATCGGTTTAAGCCTTTGTAAAGAGATGATCCTCAAGAGCGGTGGTGCTTTCCATATTACCTCCATTCCGGGACATGGCAGCAGTTTCTTCTTTACTGTTTTGAAATATCAGGAGACAATGCAGAAAGTCGGATAGTTCATCTGTACAGCAATTATCAACCCTTTTTACGAAATGCCATCGGCGTGATATCATGATATCGAGAAAAGCTCTTGCTGAGATGCGATTCATCCGTATAGCCGAATTCCGTTGCGATCTCCCGTAAGGTACTTTTACTATATTTTAAACGATGCTCGATAAGCCTTTGACGGTAATCACGAACATAATCTCTAAGCGGTACCCCGACATTCTTTTTAAAGAATGTCCCCATATAATGAGGAGAATAATTAAAATTTTCAGCGATCATTTTAATCGTAAGCATATTAGGGTCATAGATATTCGTCTCGATATAATCCAGAAGCTCTTCATTACATAACTCTCCTTCCACTTTTGGTAACGGATCTATCGATTCAGGTCTGCTTCTGAGGATCACGAATAGCAATGCCTGGAATAATTTGAAGATAACATCTTCATAATGCCCCGACCTTTCATAATATTCATCAGAGATCATCTCCATTAAATCCCCTGCCCTGCGTTGATCCTTCTCGGTATTCAGAAGATTCCCGATCCTGTTCAGGCAAAGCAAATGATCGAGTTCCCGGTTCCAGGCCTGCAGGTCAACAGTATCGCTGATTCCTGATTGATAAAGACCCGTAAATTTAAAATAGATGAACCTTGTGCGATCTTCCACTTTAAACTCATGAGCATCGGCTGGCTTTATAAGATAAAGGTGCCCTTTCGAATAAGGAATGCGCTCATCGTTCAGGTGATGGATCCCCTTTCCCGATCCGATATAGATCAACTCGAAATGATTATGATTATGAAGAGGATGCTCCCAGATATCAGTAGTAAAATCATCTACCTTAAGGGGATCAAACTGTATATACCGTTGCATAAAGGTGAATATTTACAAGTATCCAAGTCAAATATACAAGATAGTTAACAGGGTTAGGTCTAACTTTATGATCCTTTTAATATTTATCCTATAATTTAATTTTGAACCATGAAATACAGAAAAATAGGAAAGACCGACATACAGGCAGCCCCCATTGTTTTTGGAGGTAATGTTTTCGGTTGGACACTCGATGAAAAAGCTTCTTTTGATATTCTTGATAAAATTTCGGAGAAAGGACTGAACTTCATCGATACTGCTGATATCTATTCTTTTTGGAAAGAAGGAAATAAGGGAGGCGAATCGGAAACGATCATCGGTAACTGGATGCAGAAACGCCGAAACAGGAATGAAATGATTATCGCAACGAAGGTCGGTGGTGCCTATGCAGACACCAGCGAAAACCTGACAAAGCCCTATATCAAAAAAGCAGCAGAAGACTCTCTAAAACGGCTGAAATCCGATCATATCGATCTTTATTACTCCCATTTTGATGATAACGTAACACCGGTAGAAGAAACTTTGTCGGCTTATCAGGAGCTCATTCAAGAAGGGAAGGTCAGATTTATCGCTGCTTCCAACCTTTCTCCGGATCGATTAAAAGCATCCCTGGAACTATCAAAATCAGGATTACCTGCCTATCAGGCATTACAGCCGCATTACAATCTAATGGAACGTGATAATTATGAAACTCAATATGCAGGTTTGGTTAAAGAATACGGTTTATCTGTATTTCCGTACTGGGCATTGGCAGCAGGTTTCCTTACAGGTAAATACCGAGAGGAGGCAGACCTTTCCAAAAGCGTTCGTGGAGAAGGAGTTCGCAAGTATCTGAATGAAAAAGGATCTGAGGTCCTTAAAGCGCTGGATACTCTTGCTGTAAAGCACGAGTCTGCCCAGGCTTCTATAGCGCTGGCCTGGTTACTGCACAAACCAGGTATTACGGCACCGATTGCCAGTGCAACTAAACCCCAGCATCTCACTTCATTGCTCGAAGCAATTGACATTTCTCTCTCTGAAGAAGATATGAACCTGCTCGATAAAGCAAGCTCCTGAAATCACAATGATCGATGGTAGGACTACGAAATTCCTGCCATCGATTTCACCATAAAAAAAAGATAATGACCTTACGAATGAAAAGCCATATTTTACGATTGATACTCTTCCTGTTTACTTCAATGATCAGTGCCCAGCAAAATCAGGCTAAATGGCTTGATCTTGAACTGAGTAACTACGAATACCCATATCCTGTAAAGTATATCAAACTGAACCACCAGGAACAGGAACTAAATATGGCATATATGGACATCAAACCATCAAACTATAACGGCAAGAACGTAGTGCTTTTTCATGGTAAGAATTTCAACGGTGCCTATTGGAAGACCACCATTGAAACCCTCACCGAAAATGGTTTTCGTGTGATCGTTCCCGATCAGATCGGATTCGGAAAATCATCCAAACCCTTGCATTATCAATATACATTCCAGCAACTTGCCATGAACTCTAAGTCTATACTGGATAGTTTAAAAATAGAAACAACCGCTATACTCGGGCATTCCATGGGAGGTATGGTAGCAACAAGATTTGCATTGATGTATCCTGAAATCACCGAGAAACTGATACTTGAAAATCCGATTGGATTGGAAGACTGGAAATTAAAGGTACCCTATAAACCCGTTGAATGGTGGTATCAAAATGAATTAAAAAAAGATTATGAAGCCATACGTACCTATCAGTTAAACAGCTATTATGACGGCAAATGGAAGCCGGAATATGATGAATGGGTAAATCTTCTGGCCGGATGGACTCTGAATTCCAACTACAAAACCATAGCCTGGAATGCAGCATTAACCTATGATATGATATTTACGCAGCCAGTGCTTTATGAATTTGGAGAATTAAGCATGCCTACGTTATTGATCATAGGCACCAGAGACCGAACAGCATTGGGGAAACCACTGGTTTCTGAGGAAATAAGAAAGACCATGGGATTATACCAAAAATTAGGAAAGACAACACAAAAGGCGATTCCGAACAGCAAACTTGTAGAGATTCCTGACACAGGTCATTTACCCCATATTGAGCGCTTTCAGCAATTCATCGAACCGCTGTTAGAATTCCTGAAGGATTAACACCTGTGCTATTTAAAGCATACAAGATAACATCTTGCATTTTTTAATAAAAAAGGCTGTTACGCTCTGCGGACAGCCTTTTAATTTTTTATCGGTGAACTCTTAATCGACCTTAGATAACCTATTGGATCAAAGCAAAAACACCTTTCGTAAGAAACTGACTATTTTCCGGAAACTTATCGACATCTTCGACCTGAATCATACCATTTTCAAGTTTACCCGGAGTAACCGGCACCTTACTGAATTCATAATTGCCATTATTTCTGCCGGATAAAAGAAGTGCATAGTGATCATTACCTACTTGTACAACAGCGGTTTCAGGCAAAGCTCTAACAGGATGATCGCCTACATGTATCTCTGCTTCCACATACATTCCGGGAACAAATTTTGATTCGTTCTCCTCGCCCATATGTCCGTGTACGCCAACCATACCCGTTTCCGGATCGATCACCTTTCCTACGAGATGTACCATTGCTGTATACTGTTTCTCGGAATGTTCCGGACGGAAGGTGATACGTTGCTCTTCCCGAATCTCAGGGAGGTCCTTTTGAAAAACCTGAAGTTCCAGGTGCATATGATCGGTGTTCACCAGCTCTACGGCCTTCATTTGTGGCGACAGGTAACTACCCTGTACGATATTTACCAAAGTTATATATCCACTTATCGGAGCCTTGATCTGAATTTGATCGGTCATGGAAGTGGTTCGTACTTTTTCAGGATTCAGTGACATCAGTCTCAGCTTTTCTTCCAGTGCGGTCATCTGAGCGGCCAAAGACTCCATATTCGATCTTGATTCTTCATACCTTTTGTCAGCACTGATTTTATCTTTCCATAAAATTTCCTGTCGGCGATAATCCTTATCTGCGATCTCAAAAGCACTTTTAGACTTTAAATAATCTTCTTGTATCTTTAAAAATTCAGGATCCTGAAGCGTAAACAGGACCTGTCCTTTTTTGACATACTGTCCCGGAAGTAATTTGAGATTACGAATATATCCTCCGAAATAAGAGCTCACGACAGCACGGTATTCCGGTGGAACATCAAACCTACCCGTCGTTTGGATCACCTTGCTGAAAGTTACCTCCTTTAATTCCTGTATTTCCATTCCTCCTTCAGAAAACTGTTCTTCTGAAATAACTACTTTATCAGTAGTATGCGCTGATGGATCTGTTCCTTTCTCTTCTTCCGTTCCTTTGCAGGAAGCAATCAAAAAAGGAAGTGTGAATCCTAATATTAGCCAGGCGGTTGAATTAAGCGTAAGTTTCATTTTCATTCGTAAAAATAATTAAGGGTGATGACGGTCATATCATAATCATAAATGGCATTCAGACGTGCTACAGCAGTATTCATCGCTGCCTGAAGCAATTGAAGATATTGAAGATAATCCAACTCCCCGGCGGAATATGCTACTTTAGCCTGCTGCAAAATACGAGTAGCAAGAGTAGCTCCTTCCTCGTTATGATACGCCATTCGTTCCTTTTGAATCTGTAATTGATTGTTAAGCGCCTCTAATCGGGAACGGGTATGCGTTGCCAGATCATTGACCGCATTCGTCTTTCTGTCTACCGCTATACGCGTTGCTTTGGTTCTTGCAGCCGAAGCTGTAAACCACAATGGCACACTGATCCCAAACTGGACACCTGAATAAGTTTTCGCTCCCGGATAACCATTCGTTCCCTGAAAATACGATAAATGAAGGTCCGGTAACAGGCTCTGTTTTTCAAGTGAGAGTTTCTTCTCCTCAAGTCGTTGCTGAGATCGCATCATTTCCACTGCGGGTATCTCATTCGCTATCTCGGGAATTAAAGGTAAGACTACCAGTGAATCTTCAACCGGAACATAGGTGCTGCTTTCATCCTGAATCCAGCTGTTCAGTACCTGAACTGAATTCTTATAGGATGCCAGATGTTTTTGCAAGGTCATATTCACCTCCTTATAATTCGCTCTCGCAGTCAATTGTTCTAATTCATTGGCATCGCCAACTTCAAATTTTCTGTCGGCTGCTCTCGAAAATTCCTGATAGAGACTATCAATAGCCCGGTAGGTCTTAACCAGATTATTATAATAAACGGCTGAAACATAACTTTTGGATATCTGTGCCCCCGTTTCAAGGCTATCCATTACATATTGTATCCTGTTTAAATTGGTTTCTTCCCGAAACACCTTTTTTCTGGCTCCATAAATGGTTGGAAATCTGAATTGTTGTGTCACCCCCCAAACTTCGATAGGATGTCCGTTTTCCGCAATATTGTTCTGATCATAATGATAGTAGATCTGTGGTTGATCAGGGTTCCAGGCACTCCCTTCAAGAACCTTCCCATATTCCTGCCCATCTCTTGAACTACTTAGACCGGTGTTATTTTTCCACCCCTTATCAAGAGCCTCTTGAAGTGAAATGGATGCCTCCTGACCCTGAATTCCTATTGTAAATAACAAAATGATCAAAACGCAAAATACAGCAGGTGAAAATTTAAAATATATCTTATTTTTCATCAGAACCTTTTTTATCATTATTCATAAAAACAGTGTAAAAAACAGGTAAGACCAGTAATGTGAGTAGCGTGGAAGTGAAAAGTCCTCCGATCACCACGGTTGCAAGTGGTCTTTGGATTTCAGCTCCGGCCGAAGTGGATATTGCCATAGGCAGAAAACCAAGAGCAGCCGCCATAGCGGTTAGCAGTACGGGGCGTAATCGCTTTTCCATACCGGTCAACACCCTTCTGTGTATATTTTTCATTCCATGTTCACGCAATTCGCGGAATTCCTCGATGAGCACGATACCATTCAATACTGCAATACCAAAAAGCGCGATAAATCCAACTCCCGCCGAAATACTAAAAGGCATATCCCTGAAATACAGCAAAAGGATACCACCAACGATAGCAAGTGGTATTGCACTGGAGATCATCAATACTTCCCTAACATTACCAAAGGCAAAATACAATAACAGAAATATGAGCAAGAGCGATACGGGTACCGCGATTATCAATCTGTTTTTCGCACTTTGTAAGTTCTCGAACTGGCCACCATAGGTAACAGTGTATCCGGTGGGTATATTGATCTGCTCATTTATGATCTGCTGCACATCCTTCACTACGGATGCTAAATCTCTGTTTCTGACATTTACCCCCACTACAATCCTGCGACGCGTATCATCTCTGGATATCTTAGCAGGTCCTTGGGTATAGGTGATGGTCGCAAATTCAGACAACGGAAGGGAACGTCCATCATTGAGTGTAATTGCTGTGCGTTGCATATCTTCTATACCTTGCCGATAATCCGCACCAAAACGGAGTACAAGATCGTATTGTTGCTCACCTTCGAAAACCACCCCAGCAGTTGCCCCGGAAAATCCGGCGGAGATCAATTGATTCAAATCATCGATGTTTAGTCCGTAACGCGCTATTGCAGATCTGTTATAGCGCACTGTGATCTGAGGAAGACCTGTGATCTTTTCTACGGTGATATCGGATGCCCCCGGAACATTCGCGATCGCTTTTTGAATTTCATTCGCTTTTGATGCCAGAATATCGAGATCCTCTCCAAAAATCTTGATGGCAAGATCTGCTCTAACCCCGGTAATGAGCTCGTTGAATCGCATTTCAATGGGCTGGGTAAATTCATATTCAATACCCGGAATACCGTTTACAAGTGCCTCTTTAAATGCCTCGGCCAATCCTTCTTTGGTGTCAGCCGTGGTCCAGGTATCCTTCGGCTGCAAGGTAATGATCACATCACTTTCTTCCATAGACATAGGATCGGTTGGAACTTCCGCAGCACCGATTCTGCTGACCACCTGTTTTACCTCAGGAAATTTTTTAAGAATCTTCTCCATTCTTGTCGTTGCTGTAATCGTATTACTCAGGGTGGTTCCGGTTTTCAATATCGGCTGAATCACAAAATCACCTTCGTCCAGGGTCGGGATGAACTCTCCCCCCATTCGGCTGAAAAGAAATATGGCGACACCCAGCAATAAAGCAGAAATAGTTATCACCGTTTTTTTCCATCTTAAAGCCATTAACAAACTTGGCTTATACATGCGTTTCAAAGCATTGATCAGTCGATAGGATATGCCCTTGTTGTTATTCTTTTGCGGTTTTATGAAAATAGATGCCATTACCGGTACATAGGTAAAACACAAAATCATCGCACCGAGCAAGGCATAGCAGAAAACGAGAGCCATCGGTCTGAACATTTTCCCTTCCACATTCGCCAACGATAAAACAGGTATAAAAACGATGATAATGATCAATTGTCCGAAAACAGCAGAATGCATCATTTTATTGGCCGATTCTATGGCGATCTTATCGATCCCGGATTGCCGTTCCTGTTTATTAAGGCCGACTAGCGATGTTCCTCCTGTACTTAACCGAAAGGCGATAAATTCAACAATGATCACTGCCCCATCGATAATGATTCCAAAATCTATGGCACCTAAACTCATCAGGTTTGCGTCGATACCGAAAATATACATCAATGAAAGGGAGAAGAACATACATAAAGGGATCACCGAGGCGATCACAAGTCCGGAACGCAGATTTCCCAGTAACAGAACCACAACGAAGATCACAATAAGACAGCCCAGAATAAGATTTTCAGCGATGGTAAGAGTTGTTTTATGAATAAGTTCGCTTCTGTCCAAAAAAGCATTGATCCTGATTCCCGGAGGCAGGGAGGCACTGATCTCTTTTACTCGTTCCTTAACAGCGGCGATCGTCTTATTCGCATCGGCATCCTTCAGCATCATTACCTGTCCCAATACCTTCTCTCCTTCTCCATTTGCTGTGATCGCTCCAAACCTGGTTGCATGGCCGAACCGTACTTCCGCAACATCTCTGACCAATATAGGACGTCCATCTCTTGTTGTGATGACCATTTTACCGATATCTTCCATCGAGGATACCATCCCTTCTCCTCTTACGAAATAAGCCTGATCCGACTTTTCGATATAACCTCCACCGGCAATACTGTTATTGCGTTTCAGGGTTTCATAAACCTCGTTCAGGGAGATTCCGAGATTCCTGAGTTGTACCGGATCGATGGCTACTTCATACTGTTTGAGATTCCCACCCCAGGTATTCACCTCAACAACACCAGGAATTCCTGAAAGCTGTCTTTTGATGAGCCAATCCTGAATCGATCTCAATTCTGTAATACTATAACGGTCGCGGTATTCAGGATCCACATCGATTACATATTGAAAGATCTCACCCAACCCAGTGGTTATTGGTCCCATAAATGGTTCGCCGAATCCTTCAGGAATCCTCGATTGCGCCATTTTTAATTTTTCTGCGATCAATTGACGTGGTAAGTAGGTTCCCAGATCATCTTCAAATACAATCGTTACAACTGACAAACCAAATTTTGACACAGAACGGATCTCTTTTACACCTGGTAAATTGGCCATTTCGAGTTCCACAGGATAGGTAAGAAACTTCTCTACATCTTCGGTAGCCAGGTTTCTTGTCGTGGTGATCACCTGAACCTGATTATTCGTTATATCCGGAACGGCTCCAAGTGGAAGATTAAATAACGAATAGATACCAAAGGCTGCAATAAATCCTGTGAATAGAAGAATTATGAGCTTATGCTTAACACTATATTGAATGATCCTCAGAAACATGGGTTAAAGTTTGCTAAGCAGCCAAATCTATATGATATCTCTGAAAATTGGCTAAGAATTGTCTTAAGATAGCCTTAATTCGATGAAATACACGCTGTATTTTAAGGACTTTTTCGATTTTAAGCAAATCTTAAGAGTGCACTAAGAAAATCCTTAAATTAGTCTATCATATTTAGACCATGAATATATTGATCGTTGAAGATGAGCCTGGAATTGTAGATTTTCTTAAGCAGGGACTTGAAGAGGAATCCTATAATGTCTCTGTAGCCTATGAAGGACGCAGCGGACTCACTATGGCAATGGAAGGTCATTTAGACCTGATCATTCTTGACTGGATGGTTCCCGGAGTAAGCGGTATCGAGATATGCAGACAGGTACGAAAAAATGATCTGTCAACCCCTATCATATTTTTAACTGCAAAGGATACCGTAGATGAAACCGTTTTTGGCTTGCAGGCCGGAGCGAACGATTATATCAAAAAACCGTTTCATTTTGCAGAATTACTGGAACGGATCAAAGTTCAATTACGATCCAGAACCGAATCTGAAACTTCATATCATGTCGGCCCTATCGTTCTGAATCCATCCACCCATCAGGTCTTTAAAAGTGATAAAGAGATCAAACTCACTTTAAAGGAATTCAGCTTGCTGGAATACCTCATGAAAAACAAGGACCGGGTTTGTACCCGGGCAAGGATTCTCGATCACGTTTGGGATATTAATTACGGTTATGATACCGGGGTTATCGACGTTTACATCAATGCGTTGAGAAAGAAACTGGACCTCACAAACGAAGACTATATTCAAACCATACGAGGTGTAGGATATCTTATCAAGAATCAATGAAATTTCGCTTTAAAACACGAATCGCCCTTTACTACCTGATGGCAACCACTGTTGTGGTGGCTACCGTCTTCTTTCTCATTTTCTTTATTGTTAAAAAAACCGTATATGACAGTCTCGATCAGGATCTTAGCCTGGAATCAAATATTCACCTGGCCGAAATTGATCCCAATAGTTTAAAATTTGAAAATAAGGAAGAATGGGAAGAAAGAGAACATAGGGAGGTACAGGTAAATCCGGTATTCGTACAGGTCATTGATCAATATGGCCATACCACTGATAAGTCTCCGAACCTTAAAGAATCATTGCTTTCCTTTGATAGTAAAGAACCGGATAACGGACACTTCAATACATTTCTGAATGAAACCCTGATACGTCAGACTCAATTACCGATTCAATTTCAGGGAAAGACTAAAGGATATATATTAACCGCGATGTCATTCGAATCTTCCCGAATGGTGATCATCAAACTTCGAAATATACTATTGCTAACCTACCCAATGGTAGTGTTCGGATTGTTCTTTATTTCCCGGTTTCTGGCAGGAAGAAGCATTGAGCCGATCAGGGAAATCACGGATACAACCAGACGTATTCACAGAAATAATCTTAGTGAACGCGTAACATTACCAGCAAATGAAGATGAACTTTATGAACTGTCTGCTTCCATCAATGAACTGTTGCAACGTATTGAAGATTCACTGAACAGAGAGCGACAATTCACTTCAGATGCCTCTCATGAATTGAGAACACCACTGGCATCCTTGAGAGGTACACTGGAGGTACTGGTAAGAAAAGGTCGGTCACAGGAAGAATATGAAAAGAAAATAAATTACAGCCTTAAGGAAGTTGATCGTATGTGCGAAACGATCGACAAACTTTTGTTTCTGGCGCGATATGACCATAGAGAGCAAAGACTGGAAATGGCTTCGGTAATTCAATTACTCGATGAAACCATTAGTCGAAATGCGCCTATGATAGCTGATAAGAAGCTGAAGATCCAAATGAAAACAGATCCTCAGAATCTCACGGAACTAATCGAAGTACCCAGATATTATGCCTCGATGATACTTGATAATATCCTATCCAATGCGATCAAATATTCGCATGCTGGAAGCGCCATTCAGATCGACGTTCATCAAAAAAAAGAAAAGTTGCTCTGCAGGATCACTGATACTGGTATCGGTATAGCGCAACAGGACTTAAAAAATCTTTTTAATGCATTTTACAGGTCTGAAGCGCTGGATCATAAAGATATTACAGGAACCGGACTCGGACTCTCCATTGCGAAAAAAGCAGCGGATGCCATCGATGCTTCAATCAAGGTAGCAAGTGAGAAAGGATCCGGAACAACTTTTGAAATTCTTTTCTCCTACCCCCCCATAAAACTCCATTCTTAATCGAATTTTAAGAATCTGCTAAGCCTATCCTCAGATTCGACTGTTACGTTTGATTTCCGTAACACTCACAAAATGAAATCAAAACCAACAGGAAAAAGATATAGTCTTTTGGTGCATTATCTCTTTTTCTTTCTCATCATTTCTGCGGTCTTCAGACTTCTTCTACTGATCCTGGATTTTGAGGATACAGACCATGGAATTATCGATATTTTACATTCCCTGATTACCGGAACTTTTTTTGATATCGGTGTTATTTCCTTTTTCCTTTTACCCGTCACACTTTATCTCTTTCTGTTACCCTCCCGATGGATCGGATCTGTTTTCGATAAGATCATTATCATAGGAGGAACAGTCCTTATGACCGTAATTCTTACATTTTCCTTCTTCGCAGAATTCGTTTTTTGGGAAGAGTTCAGCAGACGATTCAATTTCATTGCCGTTGACTATCTGATCTATACATATGAGGTGGTGAGAAACATTGATGAATCATACCCGATCCCTGTATTAGTCTCCGCTGTTTTACTATTGGCCGGAGGCCTTCAGTATTATTTTAAAAGGAGAAGGTATTATGATCAGACCTTTACACATTCTACACCGAGATCGCTACGCGGATTATTTTTATGCATCAACATTTCAATGGTGCTCTTCTTTTCCTTTAAAGTGGATAATGAAATGGCAGAATGGTCTCCTAACCGATATAATAACGAAATTTCTAAGGCAGGGATCTATTCGTTTTTCGCCGCCTTCAGGAACAATGAACTCTCGTATCCGGAATTTTATGAAACGATCCCGGATGAAAAAGCATTTGAGGAAGTCAGAGCACAACTGACTCAACAAAATGTAGCATTTTCCAATGACTCGAAAACTTCGATCTACAGAATGATCACAGATACAGTTCCGGAAAGCCATCCGAATGTAATGCTGATCTGTGTTGAAAGTCTGAGTGGGTCATTTTTGGGATCCTTTGGCAACCCAGAAAACCTGACCCCTAACCTTGATACACTTTCAGAAAGGGGCATTTCATTCACAGATCTGTATGCTACCGGAACACGCACGGTCAGAGGCATGGAAGCGCTAACCCTCTGTATTCCTCCCACACCCGGTAGAAGTATCGTGAAACGGGAACAAAACGAACATCTGTTCACAATTGGAAGTGTTTTCCGGGATCAGGGATACAACAATACCTTTTTTTACGGCGGTGATGGATATTTCGACAATATGAACCATTATTTCAGTTCAAACGGATTCGATATCGTAGACCGAGGCAGAAAACTCAACGTAGGAGATGAGATCATGACGCATCGGGAAAACATCACGGATACTGAGGTTAGTTTTGAAAATGCATGGGGAGTTTGTGACGAAGATCTCTTTGGAAAAGTTCTAAAATATAGTGATTCACTAAGTGAGAAAGCGAATAAGCCTTTTTTCAATTTTATCATGACCACTTCAAATCACCGGCCGTACACCTATCCGGAAGGTCGCATCGATATCGCTTCAGGAACCGGCAGAAAAGGTGCTGTAAAATATACCGATTATGCGATCGGAAATATGATCCGCTCTGCACGAAAGCATAGTTGGTTTAAAAATACGGTGTTTATAATCGTTGCGGATCATTGTGCAAGCAGTGCCGGAAGATGGGATCTGGACGTGGCAAACTATCGTATTCCTGCTATAATCTATAATCTCCCGGGACATGAAAATCCGGAAAAAATAACCAAGGTGTGTTCTCAGATCGACCTGTTACCCACGCTGTTCGGAATGCTTCACTGGACCTATGAAAGTGACTTCTATGGTCGGGATATTTTAACTGCCAATAGTCTTGAGAGGGCATTGATCGGAAATTACAGAAAACTTGGACTATTGGAGAACGATCGTCTTGTGGTATTAGGAGACGAGGGATCCTCTGATTTTTACCTATGGAACCCTGCTTCAAATACACTGACACCTGATCAGGCAGATATCGCACTAAAAAACAAGGCTATTTCCTATTACCAGTCGGCATACTATCTGTTCCATCATCAGGGATTAAATGATAAAAATGATGAAGACGAAGGTTTGGTTCATAATTAATCCGATCTCCGGAAGGGGAAAACATACCCTGGAAAGATCACAGATTGAAAATCACTTTCCGGAATCGACCTATACTATTGAAGTTCATATCACCCAATATAAGCTTCATGCACATCATCTGGCTCAAATGGCCGTTGCACAGAAGGTCGACATGGTTGTTGCCTGTGGTGGAGACGGAACGATCAATGAGGTTGCCTCGGCCTTGGTCAATACCGGGGTCACACTGGGATGTATTCCTTTGGGTTCCGGAAACGGATTTGCATCACACCTCAGGATGCCTTCTGATATTTCCCGTGCCTTGTGCATGATTTCAGACAGGGAAAGTACCCGTATCGATATCGGTAAGATCGACGACTCCTATTTTTTCAGTAATATGGGTATCGGATTTGATGCAGAAGTGATCCACCGCCATAAGAGAGATAACAGAAATCCCTTTTTGGCCTATTTAAAGGCTGTTTTAAATGCATTCAAAAATTATCCGTTTGATTATAACCTCACCTTTGAAATCGGAAATGAAACCCATAAAATTCAGCCCTTTATGTTCTTTATTTCCAATTCAAATCAAATGGGCTATAATTTCTCACTTACCCCAAAAGCATCACTCAATGATGGAAAACTGGATCTGGTCATTATAAAACGAAGCTCCAGGCTTTCCATACTCACTCTGGGAATACTGTTGCTATTCAAAATGGAAAAATTCTATCCGGGATTACAATATCACAGTATCGAAAATCTCGAAGTTGCACATGAAAGAAACGAACCGATCACCTGCCAGAAAGATGGAGAACTTTTTCCTGTTTCATCAGATACGATCAGGATCTGTGTAATCCCTAATGCATTGAATGTGATTTCGAATATATAACCCCTTAAGACAATCTTAAGATTACACTAAGGATATTTATAGAAACACCATTTACTTTTATCAAAATTCAACACATGAAGAATATCTTGTTGCTCACTATAATCGCCTTGTTTTCAATAACAGGCTTGCATTCGCAGGAGTGGTATAATGATCTGGATACAGCCAAAGAAATGGCTGTTACTAAAGATGAACCGATCATTCTGGTCTTTCAGGGTTCAGACTGGTGTGCTCCATGTATCAAACTGGACCGACAGATCTGGAGCACAGAAGAATTCAGGAATTATGCCCGGGACCATTACATAATGCTCAAGGCTGATTTTCCCAGAAAATCGAAAAACCAGTTACCGAACGAACAAGCAAAGAAAAATGAAGCTCTTGCCGCCCGCTATAATAAATCAGGATACTTTCCCTTTGTTGTGATCCTCGATCATCAGGGTGAAGTTCTTGGAGAAACAGGCTTTAAGAATATGTCCCCCCAGGACTACATTAATCATATTAACTCCTTCTTACCGGATGCCGACTAAATCAGTGATTCTTCTGTTCTTTATCATCAATGTCTTTAGTTCGCTTCAGGCCCAACACCCCTATAAGCGAACTCTTAAGCTCATGGGAAGCAGGTTTGACATTACGGTAGTTGCAGCAGATGAAACTGCCGGGAATGGTTACATCGATGATGCTGTTTCAGAAATCACCAGAATTGAGCGCCTCATTTCCTCTTGGGATCCTGATTCTCAAACTTCAAAGATCAATGCGAATGCCGGAATTCAACCCGTAAAGGTTGATCACGAACTATTCATGCTGATCAAAAGAGCTATTGGAATTTCGGAATTGACAGATGGCGCGTTCGATATAAGCTATGCGGCGATGGATAAGATCTGGCATTTCGACGGCACCATGAAGACGATGCCACCGGATAGCCTGGTAAAAGCTTCGGTTTCCCGTGTTGGTTATCAGAAAATAATTCTTGATGATAAGGCTTCAACAGTATTTCTCAGGGAAAAAGGAATGAAAATAGGTTTTGGAGCGATCGGTAAAGGATATGCGGCAGATAAAGCTAAAACCCTTCTCATGGATAAGGGGGTAACAGCCGGAATTATCAATGCTTCTGGAGACATGAACACATGGGGTACGCAAACCACCGGAGAACCTTGGAAAGTTGCCATCACCAACCCTATGGATAAACACAAAGCTTTCGCTTTACTACCTATCGACAACAAAGCCGTAGTAACATCCGGCAATTACGAAAAATATGTGATCTTCAACGGCAAGCGTTATACTCATATCATAGATCCGAGAAGTGGTTATCCGGCAAGTGGTATCATCAGCGCCACCGTCTTTGCTCCGAAGGCTGAACTTGCAGATGCTCTTGCTACTTCGGTCTTTGTTATGGGTAAAGATATAGGCCTGGATCGCATTAATCAGCTACCTGGAGTGGAATGTATCCTTATCGATGATCAGGGAAATATTTTTACCTCAACCAATATTAAAATCGACACACAATGAAAAGAATCCTGATGATTGCAGGATGTATATTCATCACATCCTGCACCACCGTAAAAGAATATGAAAAAGTATATCTGAATGACCCGGATATGGTTTTAGGCAGCAAAAATGCCGATCGTTTTCAAACGAGTTTTCAAGCTTACAGAGAAGCAGCAGCCGGAGCCAATGGCGGTAAGACCGGTGGTGGTTGCGGATGTAATTAACTTTCGATTTATGAAGAAATTCATCTATATAACTGTACTAATCTTTTGTGTTCTGCCTTTAAGAGCACAGGAAAAAGAAGAACAGGGTTCTTCTGAGTATAAGAAAAGAGTACTCGAATCTACAGAAGTAGATCTGCTTTCCAGTTACTATTCTCAGGATGGTGACAACGCCGCGGTAAGCGGAGGGATCGGCACCGAAAAACTCACTGATTTCACACCGACCATTGTGGTTGCCATACCGCTTAACGATGACGATGTACTGACAATCGACGCCGGAGTATCGGCTTACACTTCAGCATCCTCAAGCAATATAAATCCATGGGATGGCACTTCAGAAGCAGACCCGTTTCAGGCAAGTTCAGGTGCATCTTCCAGTGACATGTGGGGTAACTTTACCGGAACATTCAGTCATAGTTCCGATGACAGAAACAGTATTTGGACAGCCAAAATATCAGTCTCTTCGGAATATGATTATTTTTCAGTAGGATTTGGAGGAAGCTATACGAAACTGTTAAATGAAAAGAATACCGAACTTTCAGGACATCTGAATGTATATCTGGACACCTGGAATCCCATTTATCCCTACGAACTTCGGCCATTTGCCCCAGGAGGAAGTGGATTAAATGATTCTTTTTATCAGAACCATACCATCACAGGAAATCCCGATTATCAGCCTGTTTTCGATCCTTTTCGGGATAAAGGAAGAAATTCATACTCGGCTGGAATCACCGCTTCCCAGATTTTTTCAAAGCGATCTCAGGGAACATTGATGTTCGATATCGTAAGGCAGGACGGATTATTATCGACCCCTTTTCAAAGGGTATATTTTCAGGATGTTGAAGGCAGCTATATAGAAAACTTTCAATTAGCTGACGCCATCGAACAATTACCGGATTCCCGAATGAAAATAGCCGTCGGTGCGCGGTATAATCAATATTTGAATGAAATGTTCGTTCTGAGAACCTATTACCGGTATTATTTTGATGATTGGGGAATTCGCTCACATACGGCAAGCCTTGAAATACCGGTGAAGATCGCCAGTCGCTTTACTTTATATCCATCCTATCGATATTACTCACAAACCGCAGCGGATTACTTTGCACCTTATGAGCAACATCTGTCTACCGATGAATATTATACCTCTGATTATGATCTGAGTAAATTCAATGCCAACCAGTTTGGCTTCGGGATCAATTATACAGATATCTTTACCGGATTTAAATTTTTACATCTGGGCCTTAAAAGTTTTGATCTGAAATATTATCATTATAAAAGAAACACCGGCCTTACGGCCAACATTATTACGGGCGGATTTACGTTCCTGCTTGAATGACCTGATCGCATTAAATGATTTCAGGCTTTCGGAATTCCGCTTGTATCATAATAGAATCGGGCAGATACTATTTTCCCATCGAGAACCTCATAAACACAAAGTTCCTCCATACTGTGTCTGCCCCCTTCTTTAAATGTAATATCATAGAACATCGGTACCGCAAAATGATTACCGGCCACTAAAGGCTCTCCCACCTCGCCTGAGTGAAATTCCTGAATATTAGAGGCCCACTGATCGTATCCTTTAATAATCGCTTTCTTTCCATGCGTCTCATCATTTGGAATTCCATCCATCTCTTTACTAATAGCATTCTCGGCATATAATTCTTCATATGCCTGATGATAATTACCATTCTGACATAACTGCACGAGTCTTTCAGCAACTTCTTCTGTGTTCATAGTCCTGCAATTTAAATTGACACTTCCTTAAATGTAACACTTTAAACACAGAAATCACTGAACTTTAAGTGATTATAAACAAAAAAAGAGGCTTAAAACCTCCTTTTAATTATAAATACCTATGCTTTTATTCGTTCTTCCAATTCCCGGTAATCGATGGTGAACTGTTGTCCGGTATGCATCTCCTTCAGGGTGAACTGCTGGTCAGTTATCTCCTGAGTTCCAGCCAGCACGACAAAAGGTATAGCGCGTTTATTCGCGAAATTCATCTGTTTTTTCATCTTGGCACCGTCAGGGTAAAGTTCAGCCTTTATACCTGCTCGCCTTAAGCGAGTGACTGCTTTTATGGCATATTTTGACTCCTCATCGCCAAAATTCAGGAAAAGAACCTGCGTATTTCTTTGCACTGAATCAGGGAAGAGTCCGAGTTCTTCAAGTACAAGATAGATTCGATCTAATCCGAAAGAGATCCCTACACCACTAACGCCTTTGAGTCCGAATATTCCGGTAAGATCGTCATAACGGCCTCCACCACCAACAGATCCCATTTTAACCTGTTCCGGTGCAGCGACTTCAAAAATCGCCCCGGTATAATAATTGAGCCCGCGGGCCAATGTAATATCTACCGTTAGCGTTGCGGTTTGTAAAGACATATCTTCAAATGCATTCAGAATAAACTTCAATTCTTCAATACCTTTGAGTCCTTCTGCAGAACTGCTTAAGAGATCAGAGAGAAGCTCCAGTTTTTCAGTATTGGAACCGGTAAATGTAAATAAGGGCGCTACCTTAGCGATCGCCGTTTCGGAAATACCTTTACCTAGCATTTCATCACGTACACCATCAGGTCCAATTTTATCAAGCTTATCCAATGCTACCGTAAAATCGATCAGTTTATCAGAGGCACCGATTACTTCCGCTAATCCGGCCAGGATCTTACGGTTATTGATCTTAATGGTAACTCCCTGCAGATTAAGATTTGTAAAAACTGCATCATACAGCTGTACGAATTCAACTTCCTGCCAGAGGGAATCAGAACCAACCACATCGGCATCACACTGATAGAACTCTCTAAACCTTCCTTTTTGAGGGCGATCGGCTCTCCACACAGGTTGAATCTGATAACGTTTAAACGGCAGATCGATCTCATTCTGATGCATGACCACGTAACGCGCAAAAGGAACGGTCAGATCATAGCGTAAAGCCTTCTCAGTGATCTTTGGCGCCAGTTTCGCGGCATCCTTGAGCTCGTATACTTCCGGGCGCACCTTTGACAGGAAATCACCTGAATTGAGAATCTTAAAAATCAGTCTGTCACCTTCTTCACCGTATTTACCCATCAGGGTATCCGAATTTTCAAAACTCGGAGTTTCGATAGGTAAGAATCCGAACAGTTCGAATTGATTTCGGATGGTCTGAATGATATAATTACGTTTGATAACCTCCTCAGGACCAAAATCTCTGGTCCCTTTAGGTATACCTGGTTTCTGTGCCATGGATAAATCTTGAATTTTAAACAAATATCGAATATATGAACGGTAACTGAAAGTCTATGGGAGCATTTCTTCGAACCAGCGAAACAATTCTCCGCGGGTGATAACGCCTCCTTTTTCGATCAGTTCGAACTTATCTTTATTCGAATCTTCCGAATACTTTTTGGCCGCGGTCATGATCTCTACGGAATCCTCCAGGAAATTTTTCCTGAACCATGCAAATCCACTTTCTGTAGTCAGGTCAACAGCGGGATGTAGCACCCGGATCGCAATTAGCTTCATCTCTGCGACTCCACATTCGAAAAGATGCATCTGTTTTTCAGAAATATTCTCTATATAATCTACTTTACTGAGTACACCTTCCCAGATAAGGTCGCTAAACACATCGAGCTCTTCCTCAGCTACTTCGGGTTTATCAGCTTTGAGACGCTCCCATTCCGTCCCGGTTATGGATTGGGTTGCAAGGAAATTGATAAATTCCTGATGTAATTCTTCAAATTGTTCTTTTGTAAGTCTTCTGTATTTCATAATGCTGCAAAAATAAAAAAGGCCACTGAAGTCAGTGGCCTTAATCTATATAATCTCGGTGTATAAATTACTTGGCTTCCGCTACAACTTCAAATGGGAAATCAACGATTACCTCACGGTGAAGTCTGATAACTGCTTCGTATTTACCGGCAACTTTAACATTACCACCTTTGATAGAGATGAATTTCTTTTCGATCTCTACATTTCCTTCAGTACGGATCGCTTCAGCAAGATCTGCATCAGTTACAGAACCGAAAAGTTTGTTTCCGGAACCTGTTTTAGCAGTGATCTTAGTATCAAGCTCTTTAAGTTGAGCTGCTACTTTCTGAGCATCTTCAACGATCTTTTTCTCTTTAAAAGCTCTTTGCTTCAGGTTTTCAGCCAATACTTTTTTGGCAGAAGCAGTAGCCAATACAGCAAATCCCTGTGGGATCAGGTAATTACGACCATAACCGTTCTTAACGGTTACCACATCGTCTTTAAATCCTAGATTATCTACGTCTTTCTTTAAAATCAACTCCATGGTTACCTGCTTTTATTTTAATAAATCTGCTACGTATGGCATTAACGCAAGGTGTCTTGCACGTTTAACGGCAGTAGACACTTTTCTTTGATATTTCAGCGAAGTACCGGTAAGTCTTCTTGGAAGTAGCTTCCCTTGCTCGTTTACAAATTTCAGGAGGAAATCCGGATCTTTGTAGTCGATATACTTGATACCTGACTTTTTAAAACGACAATACTTCTTTGTTTTGCTGGTCTCTATGTTAAGAGGAGTAAGATATCTGATCTCTCCGTCTTTTTTTCCTTTTGCTTGTTGCTCTATGGATGACATATGATTAAGCTTTTTCTTTTAGTTTTTTTCTTCTTTTCTCTGCCCATGCGATAGCGTCCTTATCAAGTTTTACAGTAAGGTAACGCATAACACGCTCGTCACGTCTGAACTCAAGTTCATAGGTTTCAATAGCTTCTCCAGCTACTTTGAACTCAAAAAGGTGATAAAAACCACTTTTTTTGTTTTGGATCGGGTAAGCAAGCTTCTTAAGCCCCCAATCTTCTTTCGATACAAATTCTGCCCCCTTAGAGATTAAGAAATCTTCAAACTTCTTAACTGTTTCCTTTATCTGGGTCTCAGATAAAACGGGATTTAGAATGAAAACAGTTTCGTAATGATTCATTTTCAATGATATTAATTAATTTTCAAGGGTGCAAAAGTAATACTAAATAACTAAATAAACAAACACTTAATCTTATGTGCTTTGTTTTAGGGTGAAAACCACCTTTTTCCAACACAAACCCGCGTTTTCACAACATTTTCTTTGTTTCACCTCTGTTTTTTCACTAACATTGTACTGTTCATAAACCCAACCACTTACCTGAGTAATTATGAGAATGAATTGTATTATCGTAGACGACTCGAGTATCCAAAGAATGTCTGTTGCCCGGTTGATTAGAAACCACCCTATGCTGAACCTCATTGCTGAATACAGCAATGCTATCGAGGCTAAAAATGGTTTGAAAAATCAGAAGGTCGATCTCATTTTTCTGGATATTGAGATGCCCGTTGTGAACGGGTTCGATCTTCTAGAGTCATTGAGTGACCCACCACAGGTAATCCTGATTACTGGTAGTGCAGATTACGCATTGAAAGCCTTTGATTATGATGTAACCGATTATCTCCACAAGCCTATTACCCAGGAGCGTTTTGAAGCTTCTGTTAAAAGGGCACAGGAAAATTACAAACTTAAGATCGCTTCTAAAGAGGATGACGAGCATATCTTCGTAAAGAGCAACCTTAAGAAACGTAAAGTATTCCTGAACGAAATCAATTGGGTCGAGGCCCTTGGAGATTATATCAAATTGGTTACCGATGAAGCGAACATCGTGATTCTGTCTACTATGAAATCCTTCGAAAAGGAGCTACCTGCAGAAAGATTCCTAAGAATTCACAAATCTTACATTGTGAATCTGGATAAAGTAGAGAAATTCAACAGTAAAAGCGTAGAAGTTAATGGTAAAAAAATACCTTTAAGCAGAAACAAGAAGCAAGAGCTTTCCGAAGCTTTAAGCAACTTCTAACAAATTTTTACATTCTTGATGTCTAATAATTATCGACATCATAAATGACACGAACACTTCTGAAATTGGCAATAGCATTAAAGCTGTTGTCAATTTTTTTTAGCTGCTGTTTTACCAATCCCACCGATCGGTCTGCCGGAATTTTTATCACCAGATTCTTATTATACGAATTCCTCACTCTGGGAATTGCCGGAAACTCAGGTCCCAGCACCTCCATCGCAGCATCTACCCGGAGTACATTACGCACATATTTCGCATACCATTCTGATGATTCATTGACCTTATTATAGTCTTTATGACGAAAGGTTATCTTGATTAGCCTGTAAAACGGTGGATATCTAAACTGCCTCCGCTCTTCCATCTGTTCTGAAAACATCGTTTCGAACCTGTTCATGGAGGCCTGCTGCAAGATCTGATGAAAAGGGTTATAGGTCTGTATGATCACCTTCCCTCTTTTAAGGGTACGCCCTGCCCTTCCGGCGACCTGCTGTATCATTTGAAAGCTTCGTTCATGCGCCCGGAAATCCGGAAAATTTAGCATGGTATCCGCCTGCATGACCCCTACTAAGCTCACATTTCGAAAATCAAGTCCTTTAGTCACCATTTGAGTACCTACCAGGATATCCAGTTCCTGCTGTTCAAAGGCCGAAATTATCTTATCATATCCGTATTTACCCCGCGTGGTATCAGAATCCATCCTGCCCACACTGGCTTTAGGAAATAACACCTTAACCTCCTCCTCGATCTGCTCTGTCCCGAATCCTTTTGTATCCAGCTCATCACTACCACAAGCCAGACATTTTAACTGTCGGGCCATCCGGTATCCGCAGTAATGACAGCGCAGTTGATCCTTGAATTGATGATAGGTAAGCGTCACGTCACAGTTGGGGCAACCGGGAGAATGTCCACAGGTATTGCATTCCAGTACGGGCGCATATCCCCGCCTGTTTTGAAAGAGTATCACTTGCTCTCCTTCCGATAAGGATTCCTGAATTTCCTCCATAAGCCGATCCGAAAAATGACCGTTCATTCTTCTTTTTTTCAACTTATCCTTAATATCCACCAGCTCCATATCAGGCATCAGCACGTTTCCATATCTTCTCGTGATATTCACAAGGCCGTACTTTCCGGTTTGTGCATTGTAGTAACTCTCCATCGAAGGAGTAGCCGACCCCAGCAAAACCCTGGCATGATGCAGCTTCCCCAGGACGATCGCTGCATCCCGCGCATGATATCTCGGTGCAGGATCATATTGCTTAAAGGAAGTTTCATGTTCCTCATCAATGATAATGAGTCCGAGAGACTCATAGGGGAGCAATAGTGCCGAACGCGCACCGATGACCACCTGCGCCCCTCCTTCATTGGCAGCGATCTTATTCCAAACCTCCACGCGTTCATTAGCGGAATATTTTGAATGATATACCAGTACTTTTTCTCCGAAGTACTCGCGCAACCTTCGGATGAGCTGGGTTGTAAGTGCTATTTCCGGCAACAGGTACAGAACCTGCTCTTCCCTGGCTAATACCTCCGCGATCAGCTTAACATAAACTTCTGTTTTACCGGAAGAGGTCACACCATGCAACAGCACAACATCCTTACTCTTAAATTCCGAGGAGATCTGTAAAAGTGCCTCCTGCTGATATTCATTAAGCTCCTTGGTCTGATCGAGTTCGCCTTCCTCATATCCGACCCTGTCATGTTGCAGCAAATACGCTTGCAGTATATTCTTTTCGATCAAACTTTTGATCACCGCTGACGAGGCACCACTCCGTTCCTGCAACGTCTTTACTTTAACAGGCTTGGGATCGGATACTTCAAGGGTAAAAAGACTCATGATCACATCACGCTGCCGTGGTGCTCTGCTAAGCTCTTCAAGCAACTGATTCAGAGCCTCATCTGTCGAATAGTTTTCATGAAGCTTAACGTACCTGATCATTTTAGGTTTATACTGCTCCTTAACTTCTTCTCTGATTTGGATCACTCCTTTTGCAAGCAATCGTTTTATAATCGGAAGTACTCGCTTACGATCTGTAATACCGGCTATCTCCTGTACATTTAAAACAGACTGATGCTGCAAAGCTTCAAATACAAGCCATTCATCATCTTTCAGAGTTTCTTCCGAATCATCAAAGGTTTCATCACGAATCACCATGGTCTCGCTTTCCAAAAGAAAAGAAGGAGGCACAGCAGCCCTGAATACCTCTCCCACACTACACATATAATAAGAAGCAATCCATTCCCAGTGCTTCAGTTGCACCTCTTTTACAAGAGCAACCTCATCCAGAATCTGATCGATCTCCTTTGCATCATAATGCTGAGGCGGATCCTGATGTACCGACCTAACCAGACCGGTATAGATCTTTGCTTTACCAAAAGGCACAGCCACCCTGAATCCCGGCGAAAGAAATGCTGCCTCTCGCTCAGAAACCTCATACGTATAGGTCTTAGGTATCGGAAGTGGTAAAATGACATCTATGAAATGTCGCATGAAAGATTGAATATTTTAATTGAATATAGCGCTATTCCGCTCTGAACCATTCCTGTGTACGAAACAGGAAGGCTATATACCCTCTGACATTGAGCTTATTTGGATCATCTTCATCGAGCCAGATCTTACAACGATATACCTTGCCCTTATTCGGATCGAGAATAGTTCCTCCTTCATACTCATCCCCATCCTGTTCAAGATCTTCAACGATCACCATCCCAAGAATAGGTTTATCCTTTTTGGCGCCTTCACATTTATCACATACATTATCCTTCTTGGCTTTGTTCAGGATCTCAACTACCTTCCCATAAACCTTTCCATTCTCCTTATAAAGTTCAACGATGGATTTTGCTTCTCCGGTTTCATCATCAATGGTTTTCCATTTACCAAAAATGTCCTGAGAATAGACATTTATTGCAGACATGATAAACAGTCCTGCAAACAGAATGATACTTCTTTTCATACTTTAAGTTTAATAGTTGTTGCGTCTTAAACTCCTCAACGAGGCATTTAGCTCAAAGCCCAGTAAAAGGATGCTTGAATTTAACCAAATATAGAGCATTAATATAAGTAACGCTCCTATGGATCCGTAAATTTCATTATACTGGGAGAAATTCTCTATGTAGATTCCAAAGAGATAGGTATTTAAAATAATAAGGATCGTAGTCAGTAATGCCCCGGGAGAAAAGAACCTGGATTCCTTCCCTTCTTTCGTACCGAAATAATAAAGCACTGCTGTGGTCACATAAGAGATCATTACAAAAAAGAAGAATTTACCGATCCTCACGCCCACCAGATTATCTCTTTCAACGCCTTCAACCACAGGTGTCCCTGCAAATTGTGTTAAAAACTGAAGATATACATATACGATAACCGCGAACAGGAATAACAAAGCCAATAAAAGTGCAACCCCGAGCGATACAAAATATTGCTTCACCACATTTCTGGTGATCCGCACATGGTACGAAGTCTCAAAACCTCCGAAAACAGCATTGATACCATTTGCCATCAGTAATATAGAAAGAAAGAATACCGACGAAAGTAAGCTGGCCCTTCGGTTCCCTATGATATCTGAGATGATACCATCGAAGAATTCAACGGTTTTAGGCGGTAATAAACTATCCACGAAATTCAGAAAATCGGTCTGAAAACCATCGATCGGCACATAAGGGATGAGATTCAGCAAAAACAGCAGAAATGGAAAAATAGCCATAAAGAAACTGAAGGATATGGCACTGGCTCTGTAGGTCAATGCCCCACGCACAATACCCACAAAATACATCTCCAGAAGATCGTAGATCGATAACCCCTCAAACCCCGGTAGTCGCAAACGCTTCAGAATGTCGACCAGAATATTGATCAACGGGATTTTAGCGAGTTTAGCTTCGATCTCTTTAGACATATTAGACTGCTTTTAAGCTCAGATCCAGATTGTATACCGAATGTGTCAATGCCCCTGAAGATATATAATTTACGCCGCATTCCGCGTATTTTCTTATAGTTTGTTCGTTAATTCCTCCGGAAGATTCCGTCTGGCATTTATCACCGATCAGCTGAACGGCTTCACGGGTTTGCTTATAATCGAAATTGTCCAGCAGAATACGGTATATACCTCCCGCTTCAAGAATGGTGCGTACTTCTTGAAGATCTCTGGCCTCAACGATGATCTTCAGATCGAGGTTCTTATCCTGCAGATACTGCTTCGTTTTAGCTATTGCTTTTTCGATGCCTCCTGCAAAATCAATATGATTATCCTTTAACATGATCATATCATATAAGGCAAACCGGTGGTTTTCTCCTCCACCGATCTTTACCGCCCATTTTTCAAGAGCTCTAATCCCCGGAGTTGTTTTCCGGGTATCGAGAATCTTTGTTCCGGTTCCTTCGAGGAGATTTACATAATAAGCCGTCTTCGTCGCTATAGCACTCATACGTTGCATGGCATTTAACACCAGTCGTTCCGCTTTTAAAATAGACTGAGACCGCCCCTCTACATAAAAAACAATATCACCATAAGCAACCGTTGTTCCGTCTTTGATAAGGGTTTTAACAACCATTTCCGGATCAACTGCCGCAAAGACCATTTTAGCAAATTCCACACCGGCGATCACCCCCTTATCTTTCACGAGGAGTTTTGCCACCCCTTTAGCTTCATGTGGAATACAAGCCAATGAACTATGGTCACCATCACCGATATCTTCACGTAATGCATTGGCTATGATCAGATCGAGTTCTTTACGAAATTGTGCTTCGCTTATCATGTTAAAAATTTTCTGCTAATTTATTAAAAATGCCGAACAGCCTGTACTTCTCAAACGGCCATTCGTTCAAAATCAGGGAAACTCCATATAGGATGAACAGGTACTTATTCTGATTTTAAGTCTTTATTTTCACGCTTTGTTAATACTTTTGCAGCATGCAGATCAAATTACTGGCAATCGGAAAGACAGACAATAAGGACCTCGAAAAACTGATCGATATCTATACCGACCGGTTAAAGCATTATATCAGGTTCAGTCTGGAAATAATACCCGACCTAAAGAACACGAAAAATCTTTCGGAACAGCAGCAAAAGGAAAAGGAAGGAGAGCTCATTCTGAGATCGATGAATCCTGGCGATAAACTAATCCTGCTGGATGAAAGAGGAAAATCGCTGGATTCGGTACAATTTTCAGAATACCTGCAAAAGCATATGAATTCCGGGGTCAGACAAGTGATCTTTGTAATCGGCGGTCCTTACGGATTTTCTGAAGCTGTATATCAAAAAGCGGAAGGAAAATTATCGCTGAGTAAAATGACCTTTAGCCACCAGATGATTCGTCTATTCATCACCGAACAGATCTACAGAGCCTTTACGATCCTGAAGAACGAACCTTACCACCATCGCTAAAACCATTAGGCAACATGAAACTTGTATTCGCTACAAACAACCCGAATAAATTAAGAGAAGTACAAAATTTACTTCCTGAATCTATCACTGTACTCACTCTGGAAGAAATCGGCTGCGATGAAGATATCCCTGAAACCGCAGACACAATTGAAGGAAACGCGGCTCAAAAAGCGGAATATGTTTACGAAAAATACGGCTATTTCTGTTTTTCTGATGACACCGGACTCGAGGTAGATGCTCTTAACGGAGCCCCTGGTGTTTATTCAGCCCGATATGCCGGACCTCAGAAGAATGCCGGCGACAATATGAAGAAGCTACTGGAAGAATTAAAGGGAATTTCCAACAGAAATGCCCGATTCAAAACGGTAATTGCTTTAAGATCGGCAGAAGGGATGCAATTATTTCCGGGTATTGTGGAAGGCGTTATAACTACGGAAGGAAAAGGAACTCATGGCTTTGGATACGACCCTGTATTCATGCCCGATGGTTATGACAGGACCTTCGCCGAACTATCGCCGGAAGTCAAAAATGAGATCAGCCACAGAGGCCGTGCAGTGAGGTCTTTGACCGATTACCTGAACGGTAAGTGATCCGGTAATGAAGCCTGATAAACCTCAAGGATACAATTTATTAAATATCAATATTTTAGATATTCGAAAAAATATAATATTTCTCGTGATATACTATCGTTTATCCATTTATTAAGAGTACCTTTGCGCCCTGTTTTTAAATACATTTATGAATAAATTCAAACAATTAGGGCTGAACGACTTCCTTGTACGCGCGGTAGAGGATCTCGGCTTTGAAACTCCGTCAGAAGTGCAACAAAAAGCGATCCCGGAATTATTAGCCCAAGACACCGACATGGTGGCACTTGCGCAGACCGGTACAGGAAAGACGGCCGCATTTGGATTTCCAATGATCCAGAAAGTTGATGTTAACAACAGAGACACACAGGGTCTTATCCTTTCTCCTACAAGAGAACTTTGTTTGCAGATCACCAATGAACTGCAGTTATACTCAAAATATGTCAAAGGTCTGAATGTAGTAGCCGTTTACGGAGGTGCGAGCATCACTGAACAGGCACGTCAGATCAAAAGAGGGGCACAGATTATTGTAGCAACTCCCGGAAGAATGAAAGATATTATCAATCGAAATATGGTTGATATTTCTACCGTTGAATATTGTGTACTGGATGAGGCAGATGAAATGCTGAATATGGGATTCTATGAAGACATCACCAGCATCCTTTCGCACACACCACACGAAAAACACACCTGGTTATTTTCTGCGACCATGCCCAAAGAAGTGGCTTCCATCGCTAAGGAGTTTATGAAAACTCCGTTGGAGATCACCGTAGGTGTGAAGAATTCCGGATCCGATAAGGTACAACACGAATATTATGTGGTTGGAGGAAGAGATCGTTATGCAGCATTGAAACGTCTGGCTGATACCAATCCTGATATTTTCTCAGTGGTATTTTGCCGTACGAAACGCGATACTCAAAAGATCGCAGAAAAGCTTATCGAAGATGGCTACAATGCAGGTGCACTACATGGTGACCTAAGCCAGAATCAACGCGATATGGTGATGAAAGCATTCCGTACGCAACAGATCCAAATGCTCGTTGCTACAGACGTAGCTGCCCGCGGAATCGACGTTGATGATATCACGCACGTAATCCATTACCAGTTACCTGATGAAATCGAAACCTATACGCACCGTAGCGGACGTACAGGTCGTGCAGGTAAATCAGGAACTTCTATGGTGATCATCACTAAAAGTGAAACCCGTAAGATCCATGCGATCGAACGTATCATCAACCAGAAATTCGATGCTCGTAAAATACCGAACGCCGAGGAAATTTGTGAAATACAATTATATCACCTGGCTAGTAAGATCAAGAACACGAAAGTAAATGACGAAGTTGAGGCTTTCCTTCCTGCTGTCAATGATGTACTCGAAGGGATCGATCGTGAAGAACTGATCAAAAAACTCGTATCTGTTGAATTCAGCAGATTTGCAAACTACTATAAAAACGCCAGTGACGACCTAAACGCAGGTGGAGATAGTTCTTCCAGATCTGACAACGGAAGTGGAAGTGCAGTTCGTTACTTTATCAACGTTGGAGCAAGAGATGGATATGACTGGAAAGTACTTAAGGATTTCTTAAAAGAGCAACTAGGACTCGACAGAGATGATATCTTCAAAGTTGAAGTAAAAGACAGCTTCTCATTCTTCAATTCCGAAGCGGTTCACACCGACCTTATCTTGAGCACTTTCTCTGAATTTAAATTAGACGGAAGATTCATCAATGTGGAGGTATCCAAGAATACACGCGGTAAATCAGACAGAGGAGATTTCGGCAACAGAAAGCGAAAGCGTTCCGGAAATGACAACTGGTCTAAGAAATCGTTTGGCTCAAAAGGAAACCAAAATAAGAAGGGTAAAAAGTCTAAGGGCAAAAAGAGATTTTAGTTAATTATAAATTAAAAACTAAGGGTAAAAGTCAATATTTTCCATAGTTTAGTATTTTTAGCATCAGATACCATACGGACAAGCGATAGGTTTAATCATATAAATAATCACTTGTCCGTAGGGATCTGCTAAAAAAAGGAGACCAATTCAACCCGAAAACAACCTGCTAAACGAAATTATATGAGCCCAATGACTATACTACTACCCTTGGAATGTTGGATATCTGATCAAAAAAAAGGTTGAGCGGATGAACAAGTTGATCCTATTTATCATACTGGTTTTTTCCGGATTTGCATGTTTTGCTCAGGAAGATGAGATGCGGGGAACCGTTGTGAACTCTGAGACCTCATTTCCGCTGGAAAATGTACACGTGGTCAATCTGAATCAGGTGATCGGAACCATTACCGACGGTAAGGGTGAGTTCGCTATTTCAGCACGAGCAAACGACACCTTATACTTTTCCTTCATTGGATATAAAGCTATCAAGATTCGGGTAACCAATGATATGCTCAAATTTCAGAATACCAAGATCGACCTGACCGAGTTGGCTTACGCTTTGGAAGAAGTGGTAGTCATGCCATTCCAGCTTACCGGTTATCTCGAGATCGATTCCAAAAATATTCCGATAAATACTTCGCGTCGCTATCGTATACCTGGCCTTGATCTGGGTTATGAAGCCGGTGACAGCAATCCTAATGCCTTTGCAAAAACGCTGGGCTCTATTTTCAATCCTGCGGATTTCCTGCATAACCTGTTTGGCAAAAAGCCTCAGCAAATGCGGAAATTGCGTAAAATGAAAGAAGACGACCGGATCCGTGATCTTCTCAGTTCAAAATATGATCGTGAAACCCTGATGGCATTGCTGCAGGTGGATCGCGACGAGATCAATGAAATTCTAAGAAACTGTAATTATTCAGATAGTTTTATACAAACCGCCAATGACCTCCAGATTCTGGACGCAATTAGCGGATGCTATGAAGAATATAAGGTATTGAACAGAAACAATTAGAATCGGTCATACCTCCCGATAAAACGGGCTGGCTTATTGACCGATTGATTTCAATAAGCAGCTACTATGCATAAAGGACTACTCGCTATTCTACTTCTAACAGTTTTAACCGGTTGCGATTCTCCCAACCGTAACAACAAGCAGTCTATGAAAAAGAATCCTTCAACCCCGTTCCTCTGGGAGGCAGCGAATATGTATTTCCTGCTGACAGACAGATTCAACAATGGAGACACCTCCAACGATGTGAATTTTGAACGAAACAGGGAAACAAAACCCCTGCGCACCTTTATGGGTGGAGATATCAAAGGCATCATTCAAAAGATCGAAGAAGGATATTTTGATGATCTTGGCGTCAATGCAATCTGGTTCACTCCGGTCGTGGAACAAATACATGACGGTGTCGATGAAGGTGCTGGTTTTACCTATGGTTATCATGGTTACTGGGCAAAAGACTGGACCGTGCTGGATCCGAATTTCGGAACGTCGGACGATCTTCACAAACTTGTCGAAACCGCTCATGCCCATGGTATCAGGATCGTATTTGATGTAGTGATGAACCATACCGGCCCTGTTACTGAAAAAGATCCTGTATGGGGTGAAGATTGGGTTAGAACCGGTCCGATGTGCACCTATGACAATTTCGAAAATACAACGAGCTGTACCCTGGTGGCAAACCTTCCGGATATCCTTACCGAAAGCAACGAAAATGTTGAACTCCCCTCCTTTCTCACTGAGAAATGGAAGTCGGAAAACCGGTATGAAAAGGAAATGCAGGAACTCGAGGCTTTCTTTGAAAGAACAGGCTACCCAAGAGCTCCACGATTTTATATCATCAAATGGCTTTCGGATTATGTCTCCGAATTTGGGATCGATGCATTTCGTGTAGATACAGTGAAACATACAGAGTCTGAGATCTGGCAGGAATTATATGATGAAGCTTCCCTTGCCTTCGAGAACTGGAAAAAAACTCATCCTGAAAGGGTGCTGGCAGACATTCCTTTCTTTATGGTCGGTGAGGTATACAACTACGGGATCAACGGTGGTCGTATGTTCGATTATGGCGATAAGAAAGTCGATTTTTATGAACACGGATTCAAGAGCCTGATAAATTTTGACATGAAATACGATTCTCAAAAAGATTATGAATCGCTTTTCTCAAAATACGACAGTCTTTTACATAACGAACTTAAAGGCAAAAGTGTACTCAATTATCTGAGTTCTCATGACGACGGTTCTCCGTTCGATCAGCATCGTGAACGTGCCTATGAAGCAGCAAACAAATTATTGCTTACTCCGGGGGCCTCTCAAATCTATTACGGAGACGAAACAAACCGTCCTCTGATAATTCCGGGAGCGGAAGGAGATGCTAACCTAAGATCATATATGAATTGGGAGGATCTTCAGAATAACGATTCCGTCAAGGCAATTCACGAACATTGGAAAAAACTGGGAACTTTTCGAAAACAACACCCTGCGATAGGTGCCGGCTTCCATAAGAAAATAAGCGATAATCCATATGTTTTCAGTCGAATCCTGGAAACTGATAAGTTGACTGACAAGGTAGTGGTGGGACTCGACCTGATGCAGGGTGCTAAATCAATCCCTGTCGGCGATATCTTTCCTGATGGCAGCAAGGTGACGGATCATTATTCAGGCATGGCCATTACGATTAAAGATGGTAAAGCAAAATTGGAAAGTCCGTTTCGTATCGTTCTACTGGAAAAAACCGAAGAATAATCAGTGAAGGGAATGCAGCGCAATTCGGTTGCCTTCAGTATCAATAAAAACGCCCATATAACCATGTTCAGGTGAGATCATGGTTTTTGGCTGATACAACTTCCCTCCTGCAGGAACTACTCTGTCGAGTTCTTCCTGCAGGTCGGTACAATTAAAATAGATCAGAACACCTACCTGACCAGGGATATATGATTTTTGCTTGATGAGCGTTCCCTGTGCTCCAGGTACGTTGCCTTTATCAGGAAACCACCCCATTATTAGTCCGTTAAGATCATGTACCGTAATAGTCACCCGGAAAACCGATTCATAAAACTGTTTTGCCCGATCCATATCGTTAACCGGTATTTCGAACCATCCTACCATATTGAGATTCTCAGCCATTGTTTTCAAGTACTTTTTTAAGTTTTGCCAAACCCTGTTCAAAATCCTTTCCAACCATTTTATCCATGCTCATAAAAAACATCATGATCCGCATGGGCAACTTATGATTTCCCGAAAAACCCCAACTGACCCGGGTATTTTCCGGTGTTACACTTACCACTTTCAAATACGATTCGGAAATCGAGGCAAAGGGGCGTAAAAACCGGAGTTGCGACTCGATGATATCATTTTCAACGATACGTGTGATCTCCTGTTCGCCCTCTCCCACTTCCTTATTGCCCTTCCAGTAACTTATAGCTCCAACAGTACCGTCAGTACCGCGAATTTCTTTGAACATTTCGGGGTCCCGTTGTTCCCAAGGAGACCATTCCGATTGATTTCGGAGATACTTCAGGTAATTAAAAACTTCCGGTAAAGGTCTTTTGATTTGAATGTTTCGGCTAACGTGATAATTCTTTGGAGCAATGGCGGTAATTAACAGCAGAATCACAAAGATCCCGGCTATTATATATACTATTATCATCATGTGTAGTGAACTTTAGTATTCCATTAAAGTTAAGCAATAAAATACTAAGTTTAATCTTCAATCTCTGTTTTCAAACCTTTTCATTACGCTTTCTATGCTCCTTACCGACTTTTTTGTCCATTCAAGACGAATGCGTTCCTTCTCCTTTTCAGACAATTTCCAGGCTACCGATGAACGTCGTAAACGCTGTGTAACATCCTGTAGTATTATGGCAGCAGAAACAGAGATATTCAGACTTTCAGTGAAACCCACCATTGGAATCCTTATTCTTACATCTGCCATTTCAAGAACCTCATCGCTCAATCCCTCCTTTTCTGTACCAAAAAAGAATGCGGTAGGAGTTTCTATATCAAGGTCTGCCAACTCAATGGAGTCACCGTGTGGAGACGTGGCCGCTATGCGATACCCTTGCTCCTTGAGCATGGATATACAGGTAGAAGTAGTATCATATCTGTGAACATCCACCCACTTTTGAGCTCCCATTGCAATATTCTTATCCAGCCGCTTACCGAAGCGCTCTTCGATAACATGAGCATGCTGTACACCGAACACATCACAGCTCCTGATTACCGCACTGGTATTATGAAATTGAAAAACATCTTCAATGGCAATGGTAAAGTGATTGGTCCGCAAGCTCATAATAGCTTCGATCCTTTCCATTCTTTCTTCTGTAATAAACCCTTGCAGGTATGATAAAAGTGATGCTGACATGAATGTAATGCAATTGTTTAACCCGGCCTGGCAGGTCACCTTCCCGGTGTTTGAGATGTCAATATAATTTTTTCACTGTAAAAGTAATCCTTATTTTAGAGTTTTCTAAAACCTATCATGGAACATATAGTAGTACTAACAGGAGCAGGAGTCAGTGCAGAAAGCGGCATCCAAACCTTCCGGGATGCAGATGGACTTTGGGAAGGACATGATGTCATGGATGTAGCATCTCCCATCGGTTGGAACAAAAACATGGAACTGGTACTGGACTTCTATAACCAGCGTAGACGACAGCTTTTGACAGTCACTCCTAATGCGGCTCACTATGCGCTGGCAGAACTACAAAAAGAATACAGGGTCACTATTGTCACCCAAAATATTGACGACCTCCACGAAAGGGCCGGAAGTTCACGGGTGATCCACCTTCACGGGGAATTGCTGAAAGCAAGAAGTACCTTCGATGAAAACCTGATCTACGATTGGAAAAAAGACATTAACCCGGGAGATTTCTGTGAACACCATCATCAACTCAGACCCCATGTCGTATGGTTCGGAGAAGCGGTTCCAATGATCGAGTACGCCGCCGAAGCGGTTTCTAAAGCAGATATCCTCATGGTGATCGGCACCTCCATGCAGGTTTATCCAGCCGCAGGATTAGTGCATTATGCTCCTAAAAGAACTCCGATCTATTTTATAGATCCCAGACCTAGAATCACAGAGGATGAATTACCAAATCTTAGTATCATTGCAGAAAATGCAACAGAAGGTGTTCCTATTGCGGTTGCCCGGATATTGAAAAAGTAGCCATTTCCCTGTCGGCCCAAGCGATGAGCTGATTGATCTGATCATCGGTGAGTTTCGCTTCCGGATGCATCCAGGTATAGGAATCTAAAGGCATATGACGATCCCTTACGAGCTCTATAACTTCTTCCAGCTTATGAGATTTTCGTTTATCGGAATAGGAGTCCCATTTTGAAAAATCCAGTTTTCTTTTACCGTCTTCAATATGATCGTTCAACCAGTAAGAAACCGGAGCCACATTTGCATACCACGGATAGTTCGTATTATTCGAATGGCAATCATAACATGCATTGGTCAGTATGGCCTCCACCTCTTCCGATGGATGAAGTGTCATAATAATATCGGTAGGTGGTGTAGTATCTGAGTGATTCTTTTCAGGCTGAAAGAATTGCATCAGTATAAGTACGAGTAACAGGAAAACAAGAATTTTTTTAACAATACGCATAGCTTCATTAATTTAGCGATATCAAGTTAATTAAAAATTCTTTTGGAAGCTGATCTCTGGTCGAAAATCCACAATATTACCACTTCCAGGACCGATCGGGACCGGGCAGCAGCCATCGTCTTGAACTCCCCGGAATCTTTCAATGAACTTACGTCTCTCGCTTTCTCCCGTCATAAAGAAAAAGAACGCACTGCTTTTCGTGTAATGGAATTGGTTTGTGTGCAATCTCCAGAACTTCTTGATGGACACTTAGACGTCTTTATATCGGGTATTTCTGCTCTAACAGCTTCGGAATCGCGGAGACCTGCCGCAAAGATCTGCGCTATAATCGCAGGACATCCGGATTTAAAAAATTCACTTAAAAAAGAAGAGCAGGAGAAACTGGCTGAAGTAAATTTCGATTGGCTCATCGGAAAAGAAAAAGTAGCCGTGAAGGTATTTGCCATGGAATGCCTGTTTCAGCTTCGCGATGAACTCCCCTGGATCAGAGAGGCATTAAAACCGGTTCTAGAACAGGGAATTCCCGCACATACTGCTGCCTATCTGGCTCGTGCACGACATATTCTTGATAAATTGTGATTTTTGAACAGATAATTCCGGTAAATCGATTAAAAAAGCATCGGAAATTAGGTTTAATTTTTATAGTAATTTAAATTTGTGCCTTTCAAAATTTTACCACATGAAATTATCGTCACTGAATGCCATCTCTCCCGTAGATGGAAGGTACAGAAACAAGGTGGAAGACCTGTCTGCTTATTTTTCAGAATTCGCACTTATCAAGTACAGAGTACTGGTTGAGATCGAATACTTCATCGCCTTATGTGAATTACCGTTACCACAACTGGATGGGATAGACACATCTTTATACCCGGAGCTTAGATCTATCTATGAAAATTTCTCGGAAGAAGATGCTACGGCTATCAAAGAGATCGAAAAGGTGACCAACCACGATGTGAAAGCCGTTGAATATTTCATCAAAGAAAAATTCGATATTCTGAATTTAGCTGCCTATAAGGAGTTCATTCACTTCGGACTTACCTCACAGGACATCAATAATACTGCAGTGCCATTGTCCATCAAAGATGCTTTGGAGAAATCCTATATTCCGGTACTTGAAGAAGTGATCGAAAAATTATCATCATTGGCTGAAGATTGGAAAGATATTCCAATGCTGGCAAGAACGCACGGACAACCTGCATCTCCAACCCGTCTCGGAAAAGAGATCTCAGTGTTTGTAACCCGCTTAACACAGCAATGTGAAGTATTGAAATCCGTTCCCGATGCAGCCAAATTCGGAGGAGCGACCGGAAATTACAATGCACATAAAATCGCATATCCAAAAACCGACTGGAAAGCTTTTGGAACACATTTCGTGGAAGACATTCTGAAACTGCATCATTCATTTCCTACGACACAGATCGAACACTATGATCATATGGCCGCATTGTTCGATGCAATGAAGCGTATCAATACCATAATTATAGACCTTGATCGAGACATCTGGACCTATATTTCCATGGACTACTTCAAACAGAAGATCAAAAAAGGAGAAGTAGGATCTTCGGCGATGCCTCATAAAGTGAATCCTATTGATTTTGAAAACAGTGAAGGTAATCTCGGGATCGCCAATGCTGTATTTGAACATCTGTCAGCGAAGTTGCCTTTATCCCGTTTACAAAGAGACCTTACGGACAGTACGGTTTTAAGGAACATCGGAGTACCTTTCGGGCATACCCTCATCGGGTTCCATGCAACGCTCAAGGGATTAAGTAAATTATTGCTGAACGCAGATAAGCTGGCTGCAGATCTTGAAAATAACTGGGCTGTAGTAGCGGAAGCGATTCAAACCATCCTTCGAAGAGAAGGGTATCCTAACCCCTATGAAGCTCTTAAAGGATTAACGAGAACCAATCAGAAAATCGACGAGCAGGTCATTGCAGATTTCATTGACACGCTTGAGGTTTCCGAAGCCATAAAAAACGAATTAAAAGTGATCAGTCCTTCAAACTATACAGGAATCTGATCCTACAAAAAGAAAAAGGCCCGATTAACAACGGGCCTTTTTTAATTATTTAAGTTGGTCAGATCCTTATTCCCCAAAGAAATTAGCGAGTTGCGATAAACCTTCTCCATCCATATTTCCTTTTTGAACTACTTCCATAAGCTTGGTCATATTTTCAGGTTTCATATCATTTCCCAATACTCTAATCAGGGCGAAACCAAGACTATCCTGGCTTCCGAAGACAATCACTTCATCGATCGCATCATCGTCACCAAGATACTTAACAACCCCTTTTTTGTCTCCCATATTGATACGCATCAATTCCTGATAACGATCATTGCTTAAAATTTCATTGATCTTTTGTTTCTCACTCTCAAAATCCACAGTACTGTTGGGACGTATTCTATAGGCGAGAACATTTAGCTTCTTGATGGAATTATAAGCCTCCTTTTGTTGTGGGGTCAGGTCGATCTCCGAAACCTTCAAAATACTGGAAGGGATATCGATCACGAGAAAATCTGCTTTCTCGGAATTGTTTACATAATATTGCTGAAGTGTCTCTCCCTGATTACAGGAAACCAGCATGAACAATCCCATTAATACTATCGGTATGATTCTAATTGATTTCATTTTTGACTGATTTTTATAAAGTACCATTCCCGCCAGTTGGCGGGATGGTATTGTTATTTATTTTCTGCTGATTTGGAGGCCTTACCCAATTGATCTCCTCCAGGAAGGTTCATAGATTCGGTAAGTTTCGAAATCTGTCGGAGATCGATATCACCTGTCAAAGATAACAGAACTGTTTCGAGTTTTTTCCCGTTGATATCTATATCCTGCTGATCGATACCTGTGACGAACATCAGGAGTTCCTTCACATGATTCTCATCCTTGCCTTGTTTCACATAAAACTTAACATTGGTTTCTCCATCCTTAACACGCATCAACTCTTCCAGTGAAGACGATTTAAGATGCGAAGTAACCCATTGATTGATATCCGATGATATATTTCCCTTATCGGTGGTCAATACCTTAAAACTCGTTATGCTGTTCACCAGTTTAAAAAATTCCTGGGCCTCCGGATCGTCGGTACTAACGCTCATCTTTGCTAAAAGCTGAAACATTTTTGGCTGCATGGTCACATAAGATACATCATCACTCGACTCATATTTCTCGAAGATTGACTGACCAAAACCGATTACCGGCATTACTGCAAGCGCTATAATTAAAACAATTTTTTTCATGATTTCCTGTAGATTAGTTTAACTTTTTATTTTAAAAATTTGTTTGTATTCTTTTCAAATTCTTTCAAATAACTCATTCCCTGAGTTCCTTTATTGAAATTTTCTGAAAAGATGGCTAAAGCCATTTGTGCCGATTCCAGCTCCTCCTGCGTATAATTCGCCTGCAGGGAATCTGTTTGCGACGGTTGGTTAATAAAAATTCCTACGAGAAGTGCGGCTACTGCAGCTACCGAGATCCATTTCAAAAGATATACTTTTCTTCCAGGTTTTAATGGAATGGCTCTGGTTGACCTTTCTTCTCCGGATATTTTGAAAAATTGAAACATGCTTGCGTATTGCTCAAGGTGTGGTGCAACTTCATCGCTGTTGAAATAATCCTGAAGGACTTTCTCTTCCGCAATACTCGTATCTGCTTCAAAATACTTTTCTAAAAGTGCTTCTATGTGATTAACTGATGCCATAGTTGTGTTTTTTTATTAATTGCTCCCTTACGGTTTTTCTTGCTCTTGACAGCGCCACTCTAATCGCTGTCGGATTCATGTCCAGCATCTTGGCGATCTCGTCGTATTCATACTGTTCGACATCTCTTAACTGTAAAACCATTCGCTGTTGTTCCGGTAACGTGTTCATGATCTTGTTCATCCAGTCGAGACTATCATCAACTTCTACCTTTTTCTGCAGCGACACGTTTTCATCTTTGTAATTACTGTGTACCAGCTTCAGATTCGACGCCTGTTTCGATTTTAATCGGTCCAGGCAATAATTCTTGGTCATGGTCATCGCAAATGCTTCCACATTACGATACTTTTCCATGCTGTTACTATTGGTCCATAATTTCAGGAGAACTTCCTGGGTGGCGTCTTCTGCTTCTTCAGTCGATACCAGTAATCGTTTCGCCATTCGAAATAATTTATCTCTGAAGGGCATTACAATATTTATAAATTCCGACTGTTGCATTATTTTTGGTTCGTTATTTGGTCCTTAAATCGGCTCTATAAAAGGAAGACGAGACAAGTCAAAAAATGTTACAAGAAATTTTTATTCTCAATAAATGTAAGTATTATTGCGTTTACTTCTTTATGGAAGCATTAATCGAAAATATTATGAAAAACTCCTCAAACTTATTGTTAACCATACTCTTGTCACTATTCATTGTGTCGTGTAGTAAGGATGACGACCCGGGAACCGGAAACGGCGAAGGACAGGGAAATGGAAATGAAGTTGAACTGAACAGCGAGATCAATGATTTCGTATGGAAAGCGATGAACTTCTGGTATTACTGGCAATCGGATGTTACCGCTCTTGCCGATTCCAAAGATGATGATCAGGATGATTATTATACCTACCTCAATGGATATTCTGACTCAGAAGACCTTTTTGATGATTTGGTGTATCAGCCCGGAGTGGTCGATGATTTCTCCTGGTATATACCGGACGTTGAAGAACAGCTTAACGAATTCCGCGGAATTTCTTACACCTATGGAATCAACCTGGGCTATTATCTGGTACGTGTATCCAGTGACAGTGATGATGCGGTTGTTTATGTGACCTATGTTGTTCCCGGTTCTCCGGCAGAAGCAGCTGGAATTACCAGAGGAGACCTGATCTATAGTGTTGATGGTACCGTGCTTACCGTAAACAACGTAAATTCAGCGATCGGTCCGTTATATTATAACCCTACTGTGTCCCTGGGAATCGCAAAGATCGAAGATGGTAACTATACGCCACAGGGCGATGACATCGAGATCAGTGCCGCAGAGATCACTGAGAATCCTGTGTTTTATCATAGTGTCATAGAAAAAGAAGGCAAAAAGATCGGCTATCTGATGTATAATGGCTTCAGAAGTACTTTCCACAAGGAACTAAATGATGTATTCGGAGAATTTAAATCTGCCGGAGTTGAGGAACTTGTGCTTGACCTTAGATATAACGGTGGTGGATCTGTTCTAACCTCTGCCTACCTCGCCAGTATGATCAGTGGCAAAATGAGCACAGAATCTGTTTTCGCCAGCCTGAAGTACAACAGTAAAAGAAATGAAGCAAACGGATATACGTTCCCTTTCTATAATAATGCAGCGGTATTTGATAAAACTACCGGACTTTATACCGGTGAGAGTGTTACCATAAATCGTTTGTCAAACCTGACAAGACTTTATGTGATCACTACCCGCAGAACTGCTTCTGCAAGTGAAATGATTATTAACGGACTGCGCCCGAGCATGGAAGTGATCACTATTGGAGAAACCACTGTGGGTAAAAATGAAGGCTCTAATACACTTGTCGATTCTCCTCCGACATCTGCCAGCGATGAAGAGGCTTATCTTGATGTTGACAATCGTAATCCAGCTCATGAAGTAGGATTACAACCGATCACCTTCAGAATCTACAACTCCCTTGGTCAAAGCGAATACACCGATGGATTTGAGCCTAAAGAAACCGTTGTGGAAGCCGATTATGTGAGTGGTCCGTTATTGCCGATTGGTGATCCGGAAGAAGGGCTCCTAAAGGCAGTTCTCGATGATATGTTCGGTATTAGTGCTAAATCAGCCTTACAACGACCTGGAACAACCACCAGTAAACTGAGCACCATCAAAGGCAAAAAATTCGATTCTGAAATGTTCGTTCTCCCCGGAGAAATGGAATATCTTGAAAAATAAGTGATACAGACTCATAAAAAAAACGCTCCCAGAGCGTTTTTTTTATACCTTAACCTAAGATGAAAGAACTTAGATCAATCCTCCCCTTTTGCCTACTATTTCTCACCCTTGCAGGGTGTGATGACCTCGACGACAAAATATATACTCCGGATAATACTCTGGAAGTTCAGGACTTCATCTGGAAAGGACTAAACCATTATTATTACTGGCAGGAAAGTGTTGGAGATCTTAGTGATAACAGATTCCCCTCTAATGAAGCTTATACTGATTTTCTGGAGAACTATACCGATCCGGAAGCGCTCTTTGACCATTTATTATCCGATGAAGATCGTTTTAGCTACATCACCAGTGATTATCGAGAACTTCAGAATTCTCAGGCCGGAACCGATCTTTCCAGCGGTATGGAATTCGGACTGGTTCGTGTCTCGGGCACTGATGATGTTCTGGGATATGTACGATACATCATTCCCGGTTCCAATGCCGCCTCCAAACCTGTTAAACGAGGTGACCTTTTTAACAGCATTAATGGAATTCATTTAACCATTGATAATTATTATGATCTGTTATATAATGATGCTATATCCTTTACTATTGGAAAGGCGACCTTAGATAATTCAGGTACAGTAATCGACACCGGGGAAACGGTGGAACTGTTAAAATTACAGCTTACTGAAAATCCTGTTTTAATCGCTAAGGTTTTACAGGCAGGAGACCTTTCGGTGGGTTATCTGATGTATAATCGATTCACCAGAACTTTCGAAAATGAACTGAATCAGGCATTTGGGGATCTGGCACGTGAAAATATTCAGGAGTTGATCATCGATCTAAGATATAACCCTGGCGGATCGATCAGTACCGCAACGCTGCTTGCGAGTCTGATTACCGGACAATTCAATGGCAAGTTATTTACCAGATTGGTATATAACAGCAAAGTGCAGCAAGAGATCAGTTCCGGCAACAGTGAATATCATTTATCTGACCGGATCGACGGAATTTCACTGAATCAACTCAGTCTGAACCGGGTCTATATCATAACCAGTTCCCGAACCGCATCAGCCAGTGAACTGATAATTAATGGTCTTAACCCGTATATCGATATTATAAAAGTAGGTGATGTAACAACTGGTAAGAACGAAGCCTCGATAACCCTTTACGATTCTCCGAGTTTTGGTTTTGATGATCCAGGTTTAAATCCGAATCATACCTGGGCAATGCAACCCTTGGTTTCACGGAATCAGAATGCCGATGGTTTCTCTGACTATACGGATGGATTTCAACCCGACTACCTCCTGAAAGAAAACCTCCGGGATCTGGGGATACTTGGAGAAACGGATGAACCCTTACTGGCCAGAACACTGGAATTGATCACTTCTGTTTCTTCCAAAATCACCACTAAATATCCACCGTATCCCGCCGATCCTATCGATGGCTCTGAGAATAAGGGTCCGGCATCCGGAAATATGCTTGACGACCAATAAAAAAGGCCGGTTGCGCATTTGCAGACCGGCCCTTTTACCATTGCTTCCAGAATTAATCGTTGAAATAAACTCCACCAGGAATGATTCCAGCGGTAAAAGTTTGTACTTGATTAAAGTTCGTAATATCAAAGATGATCACAGATCCGCGACTTGCATAATCTCCCGCATCGGTTCCAAACAAATATCCGTCATGTGCGGTCAACGAATAGAATGACCCCTCGAATGCAGCCGTATCAGGTAAAGCTTGCGTTGAGACCGTAGTTTGATAAACGCCCCCATTAAGCGTATAGAACATATTACTTCCCGCTGCTGTCAGATTAGAAGGGTGATCTGTTACTCCGAAAGCCAAATTAAGAGTCACCTCATTCGTGGTCATATCTATTTTCACCAGTTCTCCGGCAGTTTCTTCATCAGCATAAGAAGGTTTTCCTCCACATAGTACCCATAACGTATTTCCGGAAATGACCATGCTATTAGGACTGTAGGCTACGGTAATGGTTTTTACCACCGTTTCATCTGTAGGATCGATCACCGAAATCAGGTTATTCTGACCGTATCCACCCTGATGAGCCACATAGATATAAGTCCCGTTATAAAGAATTTTTTCAGGTCCGAAATCAACAGGAATTTCTCCGGTAACAGTCTTTGAGTCCAGATCGATAACCGACACAAAATCATCATCATTATCATAAGGGTCTCCCCAGTTGGTTACAAATCCTTTGTCATTAGTTCCTGCGAAGGCTCTTGGCTGTAATTGACCTTCCTCAATCGTTGCTGTATTTTCCAAGGTATAACGATCTGCAACGACAATTCGGTTTGAATTGTTCACAACCACATATGCATCATCACCGGCAAAACCAAGTGATTGTACTATATTTCCAAGTTCTTCATCGTTTACTCCCTGATACACCTCATTCTCGATCTGTGAAAGATCCTGAGGAATGAAGCTGAGTGTTCCAGTACCGTTATTGAACGGACCTTCATTGGTTATCAGTATACCATTCGCATAATCACCTGTGATGATTTCTGTAGTATCATCATCATTACTACAGGAAACTAAAAACAGGACACCCAGTAAAGCAAAACCGAATCTTTTAAATTGTTTCATTATTAATTTATATTATAGGTTAATTGAAATTGAAAGTTTCTTCCCGGCATCGGTCTGTAGGCCACATTTTCATAATACTTATCAAAAATGTTAGCGATTCGGAGTCCAAGGGTTAATCCATGATCTCTTTGAAAGAACCGGTAATTGATTCCCAGATTAGCAACCATATAGGCATCTACAGTATCCGAATTATCTGTGGTAGTATAGACTTCGCCGTTCATCAGAAACTGATAATAGGCATTCCATCTTCTGAAACTATAATCCGCTAATCCGGTGATCTTATGATAAGGCACATAGATCAGTTGTTTATCGGTATTATTATCAATGGCTTTGGTATAGGCATAAGATGCATTAAAATGCAACTGATGCTCTCCAATCGAAATTTTATATTTACCCCTTAATTCAAGACCATAATTGGTTGCAGAGGCTACATTAACGGGCACCCATTGACCACTCGTATCCGGTTGCCATTTGATCATATCCTTTGCTTTGATATAAAATAGATTTACGGTAAAACGGAATGGATGAAAATTCAAAATGTTACCGAGTTCATACTGCATGGAATGTTCAGGTTCCAGATCTTCATTTCCTCCGGTATCCCAGAAAAGATCATTAAAGGTGGGTACTCTGTAATTCCGTGAGATGTTTGCCTTGATGGAATATTCCGGCAACACCCGATAGATCGTATAGGCTGAAAAAACCATTGGATTATCGAATTCATTTAAAAATTCCTGCCTTAGGTTTATCCCATACTTCCAGTGTTCACTCAGTGTGTGATCCGCCATTAATCCTACGGCAAGTGTATTACGGTTGTTATCCCCAATATTACTGCCATCTGCTGAAACGGAAGTATAGTTGAGAAGGAGACTCGTCTTGATCCTGCTGGAAATATGATAGTCTAAATTATAATCTGCAATGGCCGAATGTTGTCTTCCGAACGTATACCGATCTGATTCATGGTCTGCATAATACTCATATCTTTCAAACAGATATGCAATTCTAAGCTCCGACTCATAAGATCTTCCTGTATTAGTCCATTTAAGCATAGACCTAATATTTTTATCTGCGTATTTATCACTTGCAGGTGCGGTAAGAGTTCCTGAGAAATTGCGATCACTATCACCGAACATGCCAAAAAAACCTAAGGTATTTTTATCATCGAGTTTGTACCCGGTATTCAGACTTAGATTTAAGTGCTCAAACGCTCCGTTCCTGTTACGGATCCCGGTACCCGGATATTCATAATCATTATCGGATGTGATGCGGTCAATACCGGCATCCAGATAAGAATTCTTACCAGAAAGTTGTGACCTTAAATTATAGCTTAATGTATTGAACGACCCGTAACGCACCTGATAGCGATGACTGTCATCTTCATCAAATGCTATTCTGTTTTCGAGATGAACACTTCCACCTACCGCACCACTCCCATATTGCACACTCCCTCCACCACTGCGTATGGTCACTGCATCATAAGCGTTTGTCATAACGGTATTAAAGTCAACCTGGCCATTGATCGGAGAATTGATATTGATCCCGTTCCATATCACTGCAGTCTGAGCTGCATTCGTACCCCGAAAAGAAGGCGAAGAAACCATTCCATATCCATTTTCTTTGAAATATATAAGCGAATTAAAAGTGAGCAGGTCGGTTAAAGTGGCTGTATTTCTTTGTAGAACAGAATCCTTTAAGGTCTCTGTTTTTAAATTCTGAGAGAACTTATACAATCTGGAATCGGATACTACAACCTCTCCCAGATCATAGATCGTATCCTGCTGTGCCTGAACACTGGCAACTACCGCAAGCATTAAAAATAGAATATATCCGAATCGCTTCATAGGGTAACCTTTATCCCGAAGGTATTTTCTTGTTGTATTATCTTTCCGGCAGGTCTCCTGGCTTGCATCTTTATCACTTCCTTCCCGTCTTTCAACAGTGGAAACCGAAGTGTGATAAGTACCGTAAATACGGCTGAGCTTACAGTTGCGGGAACAGCTCCGGAATCTCCTTCCAAGGATCACCGGATTCCCTTTTAATCCGATTCTGATGGTTCAGAACCGAAACCGAAATCTGCCGCAAAAATAGTTATTTTGTTTAACTTTTCTCGCCAAAGGGTAAATAATATTAACTTTGTCGATATCTATTTCGATCGGTGATCCGGCCTTCGGTTATCCCTTCCATCAATCTAAAACCATCTATGAAAAGAGGTATTTCACTAATTATCATACTATTACTATATTCCTGTAAACAGAATCCGGATACGGATACTACTCCTACAAATACTTCTGAAATCGGTCTGGAAAATACGATTACATATGCCAACGGATTTCGAATCCGACATGTTGAAGGATACACCGAGGTAGATGTTCTCAAACCATGGACCAACAGTGAACAGGAATTTCACTATGTTTTTATTCCGGATAGTATCCAGTCTCAGGTTTTGATTGATTCGTCAGCTTATGATGCGATCGTTACCACCCCTGTAAAAAGTATTGTGGTAACCTCAACCACACATATCCCTGTATTGGAAGCGCTGGGCGTTGAGAATTTACTGCAAGGTTTTCCAGACACCCGATACATTTCCTCTCCAAAAACGGCTACCCTTGTCAAAGAAGGGGTTATTACAGAATTAGGGATCAATGAGGCGATCAATACAGAAGTTCTGGTAGCTTTGGATCCGGATGTAGTTGTTGGGTTTTCGATCAACAATCAGAACCGAACCTACGACAAGATCGCTCATGCGGGTATTCCCGTAGTTTATAATGGCGATTGGGTGGAAGAACATCCACTTGGTAAAGCTGAATGGATACGATTCTTTGGAGTAATTTTTGAAAAGGAAGCGCTTGCAGACAGCCTTTTCAATTCGATCACCGAGAACTATAACGCAGCGGTAAAATTAGCCACCCTTGCTCATGAGACCCCCACGGTAATGAGCGGTGCCATGTTTAAGGATATTTGGTATTTACCGGCCGGAAAGAGTTGGGCCGCCCAATTTTTCAAAGATGCCAATGCCGATTATCTATGGGCAGAGACCGCTGGAAGCGGAAGTCTTTCGCTGAATTTCGAAAGTGTTCTTGCCACCGGTAGAAATGCCGATTATTGGATAGGTACTGCAGGCTTTACGTCGTATGCCGATCTCGATGGGATGAACAATCATTACAAAGAATTCGATGCGTATAAAAATCGCCGAACTTTTACCTTTAGCAAAGTTAAAGGTGAAGGCGGTGGCGTACTGTATTACGAACTGGCACCGAATCGACCGGATCTGGTTTTAAAGGATCTGATTCGTGTACTGCATCCTGATCTTCTCGAAGCCTATGAGCCCGTATTCATTAAACCACTCGACTAAACTTGACGCCTAATTCGACATATAAGTTCAGTTTTTTACTGCTTTTTGCGGTTATGATAGTACTATTTCTGTTAAACATAAGTCTGGGATCCGTTTCCATACCCTTTACAGCTGTAGTTAACATTTTAACAGGCGGAGATGGTGGGAACGAAAACTGGGCCTATATTCTGATGCATTATCGTTTACCCAAAGCCTTTACTGCAATCCTGGCAGGAAGTTCACTGGCTTTGAGCGGACTCCTGATGCAGACTTTATTTCGCAATCCTCTTGCCGGTCCTTTTGTACTGGGAATCAGTTCAGGAGCTAGTCTGGGCGTTGCACTGCTTATCATGGGGACATCCCTCCTGCCGGGAATAGGTACTGGTATAATGACCGGAAGTGTAGCCATGGCCATTGCTGCCAGTTTAGGTAGTTTTGTGGTACTGCTTTGTATTTTCATAATGGCTTCCCGGGTAAGAGACACCATGGCTTTGCTGATCATCGGACTTATGTTCGGGAGTCTTACCGCTGCCATTGTTAGCGTGCTATCCTATTTCTCAAACATGGAACAGCTTCAAAGATATATATTCTGGTCATTCGGAAATCTTGGAGATCTCAGTTGGTCACAAGTCGTGATATTCATCGTGATCGTTTTTTCCGGAATAACGATAAGCATCCTTTGTATAAAACCGTTGAACGGATTGCTTTTAGGGGAGAACTATGCCCGTAGCATGGGAATGAACGTAAAAAAAGTTCGTTATCTTATTATCATTGCGACCAGTTTACTTGCCGGAAGTGTTACGGCATTTGCAGGGCCCGTAGCATTTATCGGCCTGGCTGTACCGCACCTGAGCCGTCAGATCTTCAGAACTCCTGATCATCGAATTCTGATGCCTGCAGTGCTGATCTCCGGTGCGATATTGATGCTGGTATGCGACACGGTAGCACAATTGCCATTTTCGGCCTATTCCCTACCGATCAATGCGGTGACTTCCCTTATTGGAGCTCCTGTAGTAATCTGGTTATTGGTAAGAAAACGTAAACTATTGTTTTAACCGATTTATCATGGCAGAAAAAAAATTATCAGAGAAGATTCTCGAGGTGGAAAACCTGAATACCGGTTATCGTACCGGGAAACGCACTGTCAGCCTCCATAAGGATCTTCGATTTGAACTTTCCCGTGGAGAATTGATCGCCATGGTTGGCCCCAATGGTATCGGAAAATCTACTTTGTTACGCACACTTTCCGGAATACTCCCACCTTTAGGAGGTTCTATTTATCTGGAAGATAAAAGGATCTCAGAATATACACCATTAGCACTCGCAGAAAAGATGAGTCTGGTACTTACCGAACAAATTCCGGCAAAAGCTCTGAAAGTAAAAGAAGTGATCGCGCTGGGACGTCAACCCTACACCAATTGGATAGGACATTTGAGTAAAACAGATCTTTCCATAATCGGCAGAACGATCGAACAACTGGGACTTGAAGAAATCAGAGAATTACCTTGTTACGAATTAAGTGACGGGCAATTTCAGCGAGTAATGATCGGTCGGGCTTTAGCTCAGGATACCGGACTTATTATACTCGATGAACCTACTACACATTTGGATATCTACCATAAGGCCTATATTTTGAAATTACTGAAAAGAATCGCTCACGAAAATAACAAATGTGTTCTTTTTTCTTCCCACGAGATTCATCTGGTAAATCAATTATGTGATAAGGTGCTGGTCTTACAAAAAGATGATTATGATTTTGATCAACCCTGCAACCTTATAGAAAAAGGGAGTTATCAAAAACTCTTTCCGGGTGATCTCATCGATTTTGACAGTAATACCGGTAGTTTTCGGATCAGGAATTGAAGAAAATTATTAATTATGGATTAATTGAAAATTGAGAATGGAGAATTGATCCACTGAAACCGTTCAATCTTTTAAAATCACTGCCAGCTGTGAAGGCACTTCCAACACGGGCCAGGGTTATAAACACTGAAAAGCGATGACACGTGTCGTGCCGTCACGTCAGCAAATGAAATGATTTTAACCAGACAAACCAGAAATATTATCTAACAGCTATTATTTACCCTCAAATCTAATATGGGTTAAAACCGGAAAATGATCAGAAATGAATCGTGCATCAATGGTTTCCGATAAGGTTGCCTGCCTGATCACTTTCCATTGATCTCTGGAAAGAAATATATAATCGATCCTTTTTTCAGGTACTTCCGATATCTCAAACCCATTGAAGGTAGCTATCGGCCCAAACCGATGCTCTTTTGCGAGTAGGAAGGAATCATCAAAAACTTCATTAAGTTTACGAATGGGTTCACTTTCAGGAGTCAGATTCAAATCCCCCATAACGATCACTGGTAAATGATCCGGATTCATGACGGTGGCCTTATTAATAATTAAGGCTGCACTATTGACACGGGCTTCATTTCCGATATGATCAAAATGTGTATTAAATACCATAAATTCTCTACCGGTTTCCAAATGCTTTAATCGCAGTACCGTACAGATCCTGTTCAGGGCAGCGTCCCAACCTTTGGAGGGTTTTTCGGGGGTTGCGGATAGCCAGAAAGTTTCCTGATGTAATAGCGCAAATGCTTTTTTACGATAGAAAACAGCGGTAAACTCTCCCTTATCATTCCCTTCATCACGTCCGATACCCACATAATCATACCCTTTAAGTCCGGATTTCAAATCCTCCAGCTGATGTTTAAGCCCTTCCTGGGTCCCAAAGATATCCGGACTGAAATACTGAAGCTGATCGATCATAAAAGCTTTACGATGGTCCCAGTTATTCAAACTGTCGCCTGGATTGTCATATTTGATGTTGTAGGTCATTACCGAAATTTCCTGAGCTGAAAGCATCAGGGAGAGATGCAGGCATAGTAGTAATAGTAGTGATGTTCTTTTCATTCCATGGGCTTACCACGTAAGCGTTTAAATAGTTCGTAAGATTTATTGATTTGTTCCTGTGAGGCTGTTTCAAATTCACGGTCGGTAACCTTGTAAACATCCTGTACAGAATCCAGTTTCCGTTGTAGTTCTGCAATGATATCCTCATATTCGGGATCGTCGATCAGATTTTTAAGTTCTTCAGGATCCGAAGTAAGATCATAGAATTCCCAGGCATCGATATCATCGTAGAAGTGCATCAATTTATAGCGACCGGTTTTTATACCATAATGTTTCTTAACCATATGGAATGCCGGGTAATCATAATAGTGATAATATAAAATATTGCGAAAATCTGCTTCTTTCATCGTTCCTGTCAACATAGGTTTCAAAGATTCGCCTTGCATATCTTTCTTATATTGCGAAGCTCCGGCAAAGTCCAGGAAAGTCTCTGCGAAATCCAGGTTCTGCACCATGGCATCGTTTTCAGTACCCGGTGCAATAACTTTTGGATAACGCATCAGTAATGGGGTTCTGAATGACTCCTCATACATAAATCGCTTATCGAACCACCCCTTTTCGCCAAGATAAAAGCCTTGGTCCGAAGTGTACACTACCAGTGTATTTTCAGCTAATCCGTTTGCTTCCAGATAATCCAGTAAACTCCCCACACTTTCATCAACAGCAGCTACTGTCGCCAGATAATCGTGTAAATAACGCTGCCCTTTCCATTCAGCCAGTGCTCTTCCTTTTAAGTTTGCGCGATGGAAGGCGTCATTCTTTGCCTGATACGCTTCATCCCAGACTTCCCGTTGTTCCGGACTCATCCGGTCAAAATCTGTGGTCCACGGATTATTTGCCAGTTCCGAACTCCCTTCAGCTATCGTAAGTTTCAGATCATGACCTTCATACATGTCCTTATAGATCGTCTGTAATTGTTGTTGTGCAGCTTTCTGCCCCACATGGTCTGCGAAATAGGTGTCAGGAAGCGGAAATTTTATACTGTCATATTTATTGATATGACGTAAGGCAGGCATCCAGTTTCTATGAGGTGCCTTATGTTGAACCATCAGTAAAAAGGGTTTACTTTTTTCTCTTGAATCCAGCCATTTGATAGCATCTTCGGTTATGAGGTCAGTAGCATATCCCTTAATAACGGTGGTATCTCCGTCTTTGATAAAGTTGGGGTTATAATAATTTCCCTGATCCTGAATTATATTCCAGTAATCAAAGCCCTGCGGATATCCGTGAAGATGCCATTTTCCGATCATTGCCGTTTGATAACCCTCCTTCTGCAGAAACTTCGGAAAGGTGGGCTGGTCGCCATTGAAACGGTCTCCGTTTTGTCGAAAACCGTTGATATGACTATGTTTACCCGTAAGAATAACTGCTCTGCTCGGACCACAAATTGAGTTGGTCACATAGGCTTTGTTGAATTTCACTCCTTCTTCAGCAATCCTGTCGATGTTCGGTGTAGGCGCGAGTTTTGAGAGCGGATGGCCATAAGCAGAGATCGCCTGAAAAGCGTGGTCATCAGACATTATAAAAAGAATATTGGGCCGGCTATCAGCAATAGTATCCGTTACTGTACTGTCTTGTTGCTTTTTACAACCGAACAGGCAACTTAGAACGATTATAGCCCAAATACTTTTCATTTGAAAAAATTTATTTTTCCATTATGACCTCCTCATTGACGATCTTATCGCCAACCATAGTTTCTCTGATAAATGCTGCGATCTCCTTGGTCTGATCATATCCCTTTCCAGACCACTCATGTCCACCACCGGGAATAGAAACCAACTTGCTGGAAACCCCTAGTTCTCGGAGCTTTTTAGCCATTGAGGAAGAACCATCAAGGGGCAGATATCCCGCAGCGTTCGTTTTACAAAAATGATGTGGAGCACTCCCATAAGGAACGAGTTTATCGTTCGTACCATGAACAAAATAAGAAGGTACTGCATTCTCCTCCGTGATATAATCAACATCGAGTATTGCCCCCGCCAATGAAATTACTCCCACGATCCCTTCAGGTCGTTCGATCTGATGTCCATAAGCCGGATAGTTCAGCATAAAAGCAGTATTCAGAATTCCTTCTGCGCCGGCAGAACTACCGGCCAGAATGATCTTATCGGGATCAAATCCCAGATCATTACTATGTTCCTTTAAATAATCAAGTGCCTGAGCGATATTCCTACTGGCGTGTCCAAAAGTATTCACCTTATCTTCGGAAGGGCAATCACAACTGAAACTCCGTCCCTTCATGGTCAGATCATAACTTATCGAAGCTACATTAAATCCTTCCATACTCATCGCTTTGCTGAATTCCACTTCTTTCTGACCGTCACGTGTACCCACTGCAAAACCTCCCCCATGCATCAAAAGAATTAATGGCTTCGGATCAGATTTATCCAGGTCTGTCACCCGATAATAATCCAGCTTTAAGGTATCTTTATAAATATAAGTAACAGGACGAATACCGGATAGTGAAGCACTCGACTGGGCTTCCGATAAAAGAGGAAGCATCAGTATAAACAGCAATAACGATTGGAACTTACGCATAAATTTTATTTCATTTCAACCGTTACTTTACGGTCGGTTGTGGCATCTTTTCCTACAAATATCTCGAAAGTTCCCGGTTCTGCAATAAATTCTAGCTCACTATTATAGAATTTAAAACTATCGGGTTTCAGATCAAAGGTTACCGTTTGCTCCTCGCCACTTTTCAGCAGAATTTTTTTAAACGCCTTCAATTCACGGGATGGAGGGGTAATACTTCTCACAACATCTCTGATGTAAAGCTGTACCACTTCCTCTCCTTCTCTGTCACCGGTATTTTTCACATTTACACTTACCTGTACTCCGGAATTTAATCCGATCTCACTTTTACTTATTTTCAAACCTGAATATTCAAAATCCGTATAACTAAGCCCATAACCAAACGGGATCAGCGGTGAGTTCGGTGCATCAAGATAGTTGGATCTGAATTTCTGAAACGTGTCCGTCCCGGGTCTTCCGGTGATCTTCATACTATAATATACGGGTATTTGCCCTACATTTCTCGGCCAGCTGGTGGTCAGTCTTCCTGAAGGATTATAATCTCCGAATAACACATCAGCAACAGCATTTCCAGCCTCCACACCTGGATGCCATATCTGGAGAATACTCACAGGGAGAGCAAATTCTTCGGAGATATCCATTGGTCGTCCACTCATCAATACGAGTACTACAGGCTTGCCGGTTTTTACCAGCGCCCGGATCAGTACTTTTTGTGATTCCGGAATTTGAATATCGGTTCGGCTTGCAGCTTCACCGGTCATCTCCGATGCTTCTCCGACGACTGCTACCACAACATCTGCTTTAGCGGCATTGTCAAGTGCTTCCTTTAACATCGCTTCCGAAGTTTTTGAATCTACCGTAACTCTCAGACCGAAAACATTGATCTTTTCTGCCAGAGCTTTATCATCCGTAATATTTGCTCCTTTTGCATAAGAGATCGATGCCTGTGGAGCTACTGCTTTCAACCCTTCCATTATCGGAACAGCATACTGAATATCTCCGGTTGGAGCCCAGGTTCCTAACATATTGTTCTTTTCATTCGCCATGGCACCTATCAGCGCGATCTTAGCATTTTTCGCTAACGGCAAAACATCGTTTTCATTTTTCAGCAGAACAAAGGAATGAGCTGCCACTTTACGTGCGATCGCCCTGTGTTCAGCAGAAAGAATATCCTTTGCCGGACGAGAGGAATCATTATACTTGAAAGGATCATCAAAAAGTCCGAGCTTATATTTTGCTTCGAGGATCCGTCTGCACGCTACCGTAATTTCTTCTTCTGTAACTTTTCCCTCTTCCAGTGATTTTTTAAGTGTGGTGAGAAATCCTTCCCCTACCATATCCATATCGAGACCAGCCTTAAGCGCCAGGGCAGAAACCGCTTGAAGGTCACCGAGCCCGTGATCGATCATTTCATTCACCGAGGTATAATCTGAAACTACAAAACCTTTGAATCCCCACCGTTCTCTCAGCAGATCGGTTAGCAACCATTTATTTCCTGTCGCTGGTATTCCATCGATATCATTAAAGGAACTCATGGCACTTCCTACCCCTGCATCGACCGCAGCCTGATAGGGTGGCAGATACTGATTGAACATTTTCACACGACTCATATCAACAGAATTATAATCTCTCCCGGCCTCTGCGGCTCCATACAACGCCAGGTGTTTTACACAAGCCATCATCGTATTTGAAGCGGCAAGGTCATCTCCCTGATAACCTTTTACCATAGCAATCGCCACTTGTGACCCTAAATAAGGATCCTCTCCGGCTCCCTCCGCTATTCTGCCCCATCTCGGATCCCGGGCAATATCGACCATCGGTGAAAAGTTCCAGCAGATTCCATCTGCGGTAGCTTCGGTTGCTGCAACTCTGGCAACCTGCTCCACTAATCCCATATCCCAACTACAGGAAATTCCCAAAGGAATGGGAAACGTAGTTTTATACCCATGAATGACATCGGAACCGATGATCAACGGAATTTTTAGCCGGCTGTTCTTTACAGCGATCTCCTGAGCCTGTCGTACCCTGTCAGGACCAGCTACTCCAAAGAGACCACCTACCTGACCTGCTTTGATCTTTGCTTCTACATTTTCACTGACCACCGCACCAGTGGCCACTCCTCCACCCGGTGTCAGCAGATTTAACTGACCTATCTTTTCTTCCAGGGTCATTTTTGATAATAGTTCTTCCACCTCAGGAATTGAAGATTGTTGTGCTGTCACCGTAATAATGGTGAACAATAGAAGCACGATAATTGAATTTTTTTTCATGTTAGTTGTCATTTAGTTGTTTTGAGAACATCCAGGGCAGAAAATCAGGTTCTGCAAAGGCTGGATCCCAGCTGTTATGATTAGCAGTGTCGTATAATGTAAATTTAGGGTGTGCTCCGGCTTTGAGCAAAGCTTCAACCATCGTAAGTGAATACACTGGATCCACAACGTCATCCATAGCTCCGTGAATCACCCACATGTCGGTATGTTGTGCATACTGTTCTACCATTTCCGGATCACCACCACCACATATGGCGATCGCAGCCGCAAAAACATCCGGACGACGCCATAACATTTCAAAGGTTCCCATGCCTCCCATCGATAACCCGGCTATATAAACACGGGACTTATCTATATAGGATTCTTTCAGTGTTTGATCCAACAGGTCAAGAACCATTCTCAATGCCTTTGACGGGGCTACATTGCTATTGAACTTCAACTTCACACCGGTTTCAGATCGATCAACAGTAGCATTTGACCAGTAATCCTCTTTCGAACATTGCGGAAAAATCACGATCGCAGGGAAGTGTTTTCGATTTAATGGATCTGCAAAAACTTTTCCCCCATGTACGAGTTGAGCGTTGTTATCATCTCCTCTTTCCCCTGCGCCATGCAGGAACACTACCAGAGGATAACTTTTGGTTTTATCCATGTTCTCAGGATACATGATACGATAGAACAGGGAATCGGAATCCCTGACCAGCACTTTACTTTCATATAAAGAATCCTCCTGAGCCATTACTGGTAGCGCGACAAACCATAATAGCAAGACTAAATAAAATAAGCGAGTTTCCATTAATATAGTTTAGTAATTAAATCCTAGTAAATCCAATCCATCGGTAACATCGGTATTCTTCATGAACAAGTCCCATAACAAACCACTCCTGTAATTTTCAATCATAATGATCTGAGGACCCTGATCGATGGCCAAATAGGCCTGAGCCACCCAAAAATCAAATTCCGGACTAAACGCATCATAAAATCCTGCAGGACCGAGCAATTTGGTTCGGTTCTTATAAAAATAATGCATTGCAGCCAGAGAATGCTCAGGCGTATAAGGAATAGAACTAATGGCGGCTGTAGGTGAGATCACACCCGTATCGTTAGCAGGACTATGTGCGGAATAGCCCAGAGACCCATCATTATTTCGAGAATAACTCGCTGTAAGTCCCCAACAATCTTCGCCATAATCGGCAAAGCCCTTAGAGTTCTCCACACAATATTGATAATTGATCAACGTATGAAATCCATTTACCTCCATATAATTTGCATAGCCGTCACTCAATCTTCGGGGATCCAGGCCAAGATAAGAATAATGTGCCCAGAATAACGGACCTCCATAGGCCTCATTGCCCTGATGTTTAACTAAAAGCGGATATCCATATTTCGAGTTTGAACTAATGATATTTCCGTTATCGGCCCACCCATTATCGTATACATCTTTTGTGATGCCATGCTCCGGCGAAGCGGCAGCCAACACATAGGCGATCAAGGTTTCATTATATCCCTTTAAAGGGAGTCCGATTGCAAAACCATTATTCGGACTCCAATGCCAGTACAACGTATTCGTTCCATTGGTATACCAATCCCACTCCACTCCTTTCCACAAAGCTTCAGCCTGTCCGGAAAGTTCCTGCTGACTTGACGTGCCTTCACGTAAATATTCAGCCAGTGTAATCAATCCCTGAACAAGAAAAGCAGTTTCCACTATATCTCCTCCATCATCAAGACTACTGAAAGGAATAACAGCACCCGAACGACCGTCTATCCAATGGGGCCAGGCACCATGGAAACGATCTGCGCTTTCAAGAAAGTCAAGAATCTTTGCAAAACGTGACTCTGCGTCGCCAATACTGATGAAACCACGCTCAACCCCTGCAATTATGGCCATGATTCCAAAACCAGTCCCACCGGTTGCCACCACGTGAGCATCGGCATCGGGGTTGGATAACAGGTATCGCTCTCTTGCAGCTCCAGATTCAGATTCCGCATAATCCCAAAAATAGCGCAGGGTCTGTTCCTGAACAAGATCCATGATCTCTTCATCGGACAGGCTTTCATCACCCCCATTATCTCCACCACAGTCCAAACCACTGGTTCCCGGCTCATTACAAGGATTAGAGTCATCTGAAGAAGAGCAAGACCACAATATCAGTGTAAAAAATATGACAAGGAATTTATGACATTTCATAGATGCGGACTTTTAAAACCAAGCTTTCGCAATCCATTCATGACATCTTCGTTCTTCATGAAAAGATCCCATAACATTCCGGTTCGATAATTCTCGATCATTACCGGAATCGGTCCCTGATCAATGGCCAGATATCTTGGTAAATACCATTGATTCTGAAAACTGAAGGCATCATAAGGCCCATATTTACCGATAAGTGAATCCTGATCCCGATACATAAATCGCAAAAAGTCCATACTCTCCTTAGGAGTATAAGGCATGGAAGACAAAGCTGCTGTCGGAGAGATCACTCCAAGATCGGCTCCCGGTCTGTGTCCTGCATAACCCTTCATCGAATAGCTGGATGTAAGTCCCCAGCATTCGGGACCATACCCCTTAAAATTTTCAGGATTATCCACACAATACCGATAATGAATCAGAGCGTGGTTTTTGTTCAATTCCCAATAATCCGCATATTGATCGGAAAGTCCTCTCGGATCCAAGCCCAAATAGGAATAATGCGCCCAAAACAACGGACCAGTCGGGTAATCATCATGCTCGTAGAAATTGAGCACTGTGGGCAGTCCGTAGTAGGTCGTATCTTTTGCTATTGCTCCATCTCTCGCCCATCCCCTTTCATAGACCTCTTTGGAAACTCCATGGGTGGGTGAGGAAGCAGCAAGCACGTACATGATCAGGCATTCGTTATAGCCTCCCACCGGAAAATTCATATCCCATCCATAGTTCTCAGACCAATGCCAGTACAAAACATCCTTTCCTCCCTGTGTATACCAGTCCCATTCAACCTCCTTCCACAATTTCTGAATGCGGTCGACCAGGTTTAATTCGCGTTCGCTACCATTTTTAAAATACTCTCCGACGGTTAATAATCCCTGAATCAAAAATGCGGTTTCAACCAGATCGCCTCCATCATCCTTTTTACTGAAGGGTTTCGTCTTTCCGGTTTCTCCATTCAACCAATGTGGCCATGCACCATGGAACCGGTCTGCCTTTTCAAGAAAACCGATCATTTTCTCGTAGCGCTCCAATGCCTGCTCTCTGGTGATAAAACCTCTTTCCACACCAACCAGAATCGCCATAAGTCCGAATCCTGTTCCCCCAATGGTTACTATATTCTTATCATCGGAAGGATATATGTTATCCAGATGGATCCGTTCCGGAGCCAAACCGGAATTAGGTTCGGCTCCATCCCAGAAATAATCGAAAGTTTGTCGCTGTACCAGGTCCAGCATACCCACGCTGTCGGCAACCGCTGTATCTTCAACGACCACCCCAGTTTCCGCTTCTGTCTGTTTGGGTTCTGATTTACAGGCGAACAGACCTATTACCAGGGTGATCAAAATTGATTTTAGAAAAGTTCTCATACTCTCAAAGCTGAATTATTCATCATTCATAATCGTTTGGATCTCTTCTTGTGAAAGTACCTTCTCAAAGATTCTCAGGTCATCGATATAACTCAGATCCGATAAATGATCCCATTCTATGAAACGTGGTGCTCCGGAAGCTATGGAAAGTAAATCACATCCTGTCCAGTCTACGGCCGCATAGGATCCCTGTGCAACGACTTCCCCGTTTATATAGAGAATTGCCGTGGTTTGAGACATGGTAAAGGCGATATGTATATACTCACCGGCTGTGGCATCGACCGTTGCTGTAGCACCACCATCCACCCAGGTTTCTCCGGATCCGTTTCCTACATTGAGTTTAATGATCTGTTCCGTTTCACTTCCCTCCCTGAAAAGTCGGAATCCACTGGTTCGTATGTTTTGTGCATCAGGATTATCAGGATCCGGTTGGCTCATCGTCAGAATTCCAGCACGGGTTGGATCAGGATCCACCTTATACCAAAGACTGGCACTGAATTCATCGGAGGTAAGATTACCGGCCGGAAAGGTGAGATAAGAATCTGTTGCACCCGCATAAGCCTGAGACCCACTGAGACCATCATCGGTAAATCCGGGTGATCCCACTTCAGTTGCAGATATTCCTGAAGCCAGATCGATATTGTCTCCATTGAAAGGCATATAGAACACCTCGCCATCATATTCAGGTTCATAATCAGTTCCTCCTCCCATAACCAACTGAATTTCGGTTTCTGAAAGTGCCTTATTAAAGAATCTCAGGTCATCCATCGGACTACTATCCGAAAAGTGATCCCAATAACTAAACGTTTCTCCTCCCGAGCCAATGGTAATGGTTTCGCAACCGGTCCAATCGATAGGCGCCGGTAATGTTGAAGACAACATTTCCTGTCCGTTGAAATAGATCTTGCTTTCGGTCTGAGAAATGGTAAAAGCGACGTGCACCCATTCCCCATCTGCAACATTAAGTACGCCACCATCATTCCAACTTTCCCCATCACCAGTTCCAACGTTCAATTTAATTTGTTGATTAGCGCCGTCTCCTTCTCGGAATAACCGGAATCCCTGATTCCTGTCTTCAGCATCATCTCCGATCACTATGATCCCTGCCCGGGTAGGATCTCCACTCACTTTGTACCAGAAAGTACCACTGAATTCATCCGTGGTCAGAAGTCCTTCGGTTGGATAGGTCAGATAAGAATCCTGTGAACCCTTGTAAGCATTGGTACCTGCATAGGATTCATTAGCAAATCCGGGAGTCCCAACTTTATCGGCATCACGTAAGTTGACGAGATCAAAGAAATTCCCATCAAAGGCCATATAGAAGATCTCTCCGTCGAACATCGGTTCATAGGCCGGTATCTTTTCAAAGTTTACGGTTGAAGAAGAATTCTTTCCGTCGAGGTCGGTAGCAGTTACGGTCATCGTATGTTGTCCATCGGTAAGGCCCTGATAGAGGTATTCCTGAAGGAATATCCTGTAATCCTTAAAATTATCCCAGGTTTCCAATTGGCTGCCATCCATCGTTAAAGTCACGGTACCTAATTCGATATCGTCTTCCACTCTAAAATCGATATTCAAAGTGGTTATCGCTTCAAGCACCTGAATGCTCGTACCTTCATTCGGATAATTTATGGTTATTTCAGGCGCCGTTTCATCGTCACCCGGCTCAACCCTTGTGATAGAGTCTATACCATTATCACAGCCCGACAAGCATAAAATAAGAAACAGGCTTACTATATATTTTAAAGTTTTCATATTTCTGGTTTTTCAACGTATGTATATGTTATTGAAGATCCTGTAATAACGGAAATCTGTCTACCTGTGACTGCGGATAAGGCAGATAGGTTTTGTCAGCCGAAAAAGTTCTACCATCATAGCTCAACTCATCGATACGACCATTTCGGATCAAATCAAAATAGCGTTTCCCCCATTCCATGCTCAGCTCGGCATATTTCTCATCCAACACCTGGTCCAGTGTCACACCACTCAAGGCAGACATGCCAGCTCTGGCCCTTACAGCATTTACTGCAGCATCTGCAGACATTCCACTACCGGAAGCTCCCTGGGTAATGGCTTCAGCGTACATCAAAAGGATCTCAGCATAGCGAATGATATTATAATTCTTATTACTTCCATATTCGGTTCTACCCGGGATCAATTGATTAGAGGGCAGATAATGTTTCCCACTCGCAAACAATGCCCTTGAATAATCATTGATAACATCTCCATCTCGTGTGGTATTGGATACAAAGGAAGGTAACGTTGCATAGGCCGGGTCCGATTTGATCTCGTTGATTCCCCGATTTGTAAAAAGTACGGAAGTCTCAAGACGATCGGTTTCTCCCCGGTCCAGCATAAACTTAATAAACTTCATACTAGGTTCGAAGAAACCCCATCCACTTCCGGCTCCTGCCACTGCAGGTGTCCAGTTCTGCGGACCATAGGGTTGAAATAAATGTCCTTCCCGGTCGCCGGTTCCCATTCCAAAATCGGAATATTGCAATTCAAGGATCACTTCATTACACAGTTTTCCGGGAGTTTTAAATAACTCGTAAAAATCCGGATAGAGCTCAAATTTCCCTGAGTTTATGATCTCAGCGCAGGAATTTGCCACCTCCTGATAATTTGCCAATTCCTGATTTGCCAACGCTTTTACGGCAAGTGCTGTATATTTCGTAACCCCTCCGGGAACATCCAATCGCTCATTTGGCCTCATATCGGGCAGTAATGAGATCGCTTCATCCATTTGATCCGAAATATGTTGCATCACCTCTTCTTTGGTCGGTAATTCAGTTACCAGTAATAAGGCATCGGTGTCTGAGGTTTCCGGAATGAAGATATCGCCCCATACCAATGACAGCTGATATAGCATGATACCCCTTAAAACCTTGATCTCTGCAATGTATTCTTCTCCCTGCTGCACTCCATCGGCATCGGCAAATTCCTGATAACGCGCGATCTGCTCCATGGCAGTATGACAACTGATCACATCCGCATATACATTCTCCCAGAGAAAGTTATACATCCAATAATCCTTATTATAATTGAACAGGTCGGTTTCTGCATAATCCTGCTGATCACCCAGCCCCCCGGCATTTACATCATCGCCTCTTACAGCGATCAACATGGGTTGTTCCCATCCCCTGGACTGAAAGGCTGCATAAGCTCCGATCAGCGAGAGTTCCATATCTTCGGTCTTACCGAAATCGGTTCCTCCGGCGAAGTTGTTGTTCAACTGTGGCTCATCCAGTTTATCGGTACAACCGGAGATCAACAATCCCAGTAAAAAAACTATTAGCTTATATTTTATATTTGGTTTCATCGTAACGCTTTTTAAATTTTAAAATTGACACCAATGGTATACACGGCCGGAATAGGATAGGTTTGATTATCCACTCCATCCGGGACTTCCGGATTGAATCCGTTATAGTCGAAAACGGTCAGTGGTTTTTCCGCTGTCAGATAGATCCTTGTCTGCGGAAATCCCTTGTTTTCCCTTCCTCTATTGATGGTATACCCTACCGTAATGTTTTGAATACGGAAGAATCCTCCTTCCTCAACAAAGTAATCGTTCAGACGCTGATTCCACCCCTTTCTGATACCGGCTGCTGAAGGGTAACTGTTCGTAGTTCCCTCACCATGCCAGCGATTGATAGCGAAATCACGGTCGACGTTGGTATCGTTAGTAAAGATTACTTCTCCCCGTTTACGGTTCAGAATATGATTTCCACCCTGTCCTAAGGCATTCAATGAAAAGTCCAGATTCTTATAGGTAAATCCTAAATTGAAGCCGTAATAATAAGTTGGCAGATAAGACCCTAGTACAGTTCGGTCATCATCGGTAATATCACCGTCGCCATTGAGATCTTTATATTTAAAATCTCCCGGTGCCAGGTTATTGGCTACCGCTACGGGATCAGCATCAACTTCTGCCTGAGTTTGATATACTCCTTCGATCTCACGGCCAAAAAATGCAAAAATGGGTTCTCCTACCATGGATCGCTGACGAAATTCAGCGGATCCAGCATCTATATATTCGGCATCCCCCAGATCGAGCACTTCATTCTTAAGCGTTGAAAAATTAACTCCAAAATAATAACTGAATTCCGGTGATACGACTTTATTGTAATCGAGCGTTACCTCGAATCCTGAATTTCGAATCTTTCCGACATTCTGACGGGTAGTTCCAGGTATCAGTGCTCGTTCCACCGGAATAACCGCATCTTTGGTATCTCTTCGGAAATAATCGAATTCCAGTGAAAGGTCGTTACCGAAGAATCGGGCAGATAGTCCGGCATTGATCTCTTCGGTAACCTCCCATTTCAGTGCCGTAAAATCACTACTGGTATTTAAACCGCTGTAGCGAACATCGCCAAGTGCTGTATAGACCACCTCTGATGTAATAGAACCTTCACTGGAAGGAACCTTGTCATTACCAAGTTTACCCCAGCTACCTCTGATCTTCAGGTAGTCGAATATTCCGTTCTCATCCATAAAATCTTCTTCGGTTACCACCCATCCGGCACCTACGGTTGGAAAATATCCCCATTTCTCCTGGTACTTGTTCGTACCGTCAGCTCTGAAGGTTCCATACAGCAGATATCGATTATCGTAATTATAGGAGATCCTGGTAAAATATGAGAAACCAAATTCTCTGGAGGCATCGTCATAGGTTTCTAAGGGATCGATCACCTCAGCCTGATCTAGATAATAGGATTCTTTTCCTGTTTCGGGAAACCCATTCCCCAATGCACGTAACATCTCAAAGGATTCATCTCTGTAAGAAGTACCGATCATAGCTGTTAGATTATGATTTCCGAATGAATCGGTATAGGTAAGGGTATTATCCCAGATCTGATTGGAAATCGCTTCCTTTCGGTTCAATATGGAATTCGGATTTCTTTGAAAATTCTCACTTATATAATAAGAGAAGCGTAATTCTCTTCTATCTTCTGAGGTAAAGTTGTGATTATAGGCCGTACGGAAGGTCAGTTTACTGGGTACCAGCTGAAATTCTGCATAAAAATTTACCAAAACTTCTCTTATCCTGGAACGTAATTCACTAAAATCCATGGTCGGAAAAGGATTTTGTCCGCCCCGGTATCCCAGATCCTGTGCATTTGCATACGGTATCGGAATCGCATCGGTATTCTGAGGGTCGAGTACCGGCATGGTTGGCACCGCATAATAAGCAAGGCGCCAGGCTGATTCTTCAGGGTCATATCGTGTCGCGTTACTGAAAATAACATTACCACCGATCTTCATCCAGTCGTTCGCTTTAAAATCGATCTTCGATCGAAGGTTAAAACGTTCATATTCATTTTTCATCTTCAGAATCCCCTCTTGTCCAAAATAACTGGCTCCGAGGGCATAGGTGGCTTGCTCACTACCTCCGGTAACGCCTAGGTTATGATTCTGAACGAAGCCGTGTCTTATGATTTCCTTATACCAATCGGTATTTGGTGCAGGCACATTCGGATTAACCCGGCTTCTGCCATAGCGTTGCATGGCATTCAGGATAAATTGTTCGTCAGGTTCAGAACCCGATTCCCGGGCTATGGTGGCGAATTGTTCGGAATTTGCCACTTTCAGTACATTCTGAGCGACCTGGATCCCGGAATAACCATCATAAGTAATCTCTGGTTTTTGATTATAGGTACCCGATTTAGTTTCTATCAGGACCACTCCATTAGCTGCTCTTACCCCATAGATAGCCGCAGCCGATGCATCCTTTAAGACCGACATGGACGCTATATCTGAAGGGTTGAGAAAATCGATGTCGTTAAAAAATGCTCCGTCGACTACATATAACGGTCCGGAAGCATCGGTATCATAAGATCCGATACCCCGGATTCTTACCGTAGGAGATTTCCCGGGAGAACCGGCATTAACGACCTGTAATCCTGCAACCTTACCTTGTAAAGCCTGCATGGCCTGGCCGGTCGGCACTTTCTGAATCTCTTCTGATTTTACAGTGGAAATAGCGGATGTCAGGTCTTTTACAGTAGTGGTACCATAACCGATTACTACTACTTCATCCAATTGATTTTCGGCGACTGACAATGAAATATCCAAAGGATTTTCATCTTTGATAACGACCTCCTGAGATGTTAATCCCACATAAGAAATCACCAACGTTTCACCGATCTCTGCATCCAGGGAAAAATTCCCATCGAAGTCGGTCTGAGTACCCCTTGAAGTACCCTTGACCAGCACGGATGCACCCGGCAATGGCATGTCAAACTCATCTTTGACGGTTCCGGTAATCGTAACCTGTTGGGCATGGACATAGGTACCCACCCAACCAAACAAAGCTAAAACTAGTAGTTTAATCTTCATTTTTGTTCTATTTAAGTTAGCTTAATTAAAATATTACCAGCAGTAGACGGACTGATATTAATCCTGAGCAGGAAAAACACACAGAAATAGTGTTAGGGTTACGAAAATATACAACAAAAAGTTTAATTTATTGGAAATCTGTAATTTAATGTTAATTAAATTAATAATTTTTTAATAATCCATTAAGAAATGATGTGTAGAGAGACTCTTATTCGCCCGTGTGAATTCATACAAAGTAGTATATTTACAATCGCTGTTTAAGGACAAATCATAAACCTGTTTTTTACATGAATCAAACGCTGCTAATTCTACTGATCGCGATCGGGACTTCTATACTCGGGCTCGTCCTGGGAATTTATATTCAAAAACTGAAGAACAATGCATTGAAAAGTGCAGCCGCCGCCAGTGCTGATCAGCTCCGGACTTCTATCGAAGAATTGAAATCCAGTTTGAAGGAGGTAAGAGAAGAGCGGGAACGACTTCGTTCAGATAAAGAACAGATCGCCATTCAACTTTCCCGCAGAGATACCGAAATGGAGAACCTCAAAGTACGCCTTGAGGAAGAAAAACAGGAAGTAGAACAATTACAAATAAGATTCCAAAAAGAATTTCAAATACTGGCCAATAAGATTTTAGAAGAGAAATCAGAGAAGTTCACCCTGCAAAACAAGGAAAATCTAAAAAACATCCTTACCCCTCTACAGGAAAAGATCATGCTTTTCGAGAAAAGAGTAGAAGACACCAATAAAGAGAATATCGTACGTCACTCTTCCCTTCAGGAGCAATTGAAGAATCTTAAGGAGCTCAATCAACAAATCACTAAAGAAGCCTCTAACCTTACCCGAGCTTTAAAAGGAGATACAAAGATGCAGGGTAACTGGGGAGAACTGGTACTGGAGCGGGTTCTTGAAAAATCAGGTCTTGAAAAAGACAGTGAATACTTTGTTCAGAATAGCTTCACGACAGAAGACGGTCGACGCGTACTTCCGGATGTCATCATCAATCTTCCTGATAATAAGAAAATGATCATCGATTCCAAGGTATCGCTGATCGCTTATGAACGTTACGTCAATGCAGATGATGAGCAACTACGCCCTGCACTGCTGAAAGATCATGTGAATTCTATCAATAAACATGTGGAACAACTCTCCTCCAAAAACTATCATCAGTTATATGAAATGGAGAGTCCTGATTTCGTATTGCTTTTCATCCCACTGGAACCGGCCTTTGCGCTGGCCTCACAAAGTGATCCGCAATTATATAATACGGCCTTTGAGAAGAATATCGTAATCGTTACCCCATCTACGTTGCTGGCAACACTCAGAACTATTGACAGCATGTGGCAGCATGACAAGCAACACAAACATGCAATGGACATCGCTACACAGGCCGGAAGATTATATGACCAGTTCAAAAATCTGCTGGATGATCTGGAAAAGATCGGTAAGCAATTACAAACTGTACAGAACTCATACGCTTCATCGATGACCAAACTAACCGGTAGAGGCAATCTACTCGGCAAGGTTGAAAAATTACGTAAACTCGGAGCTAAAGCCAGCAAGCAGATCGATCAAAAATGGCTGAACCGAATTGAAGAAGAGGACGATGATGAGCAGGAATCACTTCATGATCAGAACACTACCAGTAACCCGTTGAAAAACTAATTATCGCTTAATTAAACGATATTAAATTTTATCGCTTTTTTAAACGATATTTTGAAATATCATATTTTTAGACGATATTTACCCTTATGACAAGTGTAATAACCGGAGATATCGTTAATTCCAGAGGCGTTTCAGACCCTCAGAAATGGCTAAAACCATTGAAAAAACTACTTGCAGATCGTGTTGAAGACGAACTGAAGTGGGAAATCTTCAGAGGTGATAGTTTTCAGGCTGAAATAACCGATCCTGCCAAAGCGTTTGAAATGATCGTATTGATCAAATCGACCATAAAGATGATCAAAGGTCTCGATGTACGAATGGCACTAGGGATCGGAGTTAAGGAAGGAGAGCCGGTAAACATAGCAGAGGCCCGTGGAGAGGTCTACCTGCATTCCGGAGCATTATTTGAGTCTCTGAAACAGGAGAAGCTGAGTATTGCCCTAAAATCGAATGATCCGGAAATGGATGAAGAACTGAATCTGATGTTTCAGTTAGGATGTATCGCGATGGATAACTGGACCCCAAATTCAGCAGAGATAGTACGTCTGAGCATTTTGAACCCGACTTTATCACAAACCGAACTCGGAATGCTTATCGGAATCAGACAGAATACCGTTAGCGAACGACAGAAACGTGCGTATCTCGATGAAGTACTGGCCATAAGAGATCATTACAAAAAAAGAATTGACCACTTTATTGATAAAAACTGACCATGGAACTATTCTTAAAACTGCTTATCGCGCATCTGCTGGGAGATTTTGTATTGCAACCGTACAGCTGGGTACAGGACAAGAACCTTAAAAAACTCCGATCCCCCCGACTGTATTTACATACCGGAGTTCATCTCATATTGACCTTACTCATGCTGAGCACTGAACTTTCGTTATGGTATCTGGCTGTTATCATCGCTATCACCCATTTCCTGATCGATGCAATGAAACTTAAACTACAAAATGAAAAAAACGGCAGACTCCTATTTTTTATCGATCAGCTATTACACCTACTCGTCATAATCGTCATAGCCCTATTCTTTGTCGATACGATCTCGCTACCGGATCTGAATAATTCACAATGGTTCACCATTTGCGGACTCCTCTTCCTGACGCAACCGGCTTCGATCATTATCAAGACCCTTATTTCGGTATATACCCCTAAAACGGAAATGGAAGCCGATGATTCATTGCAAAATGCCGGTAAGTATATCGGGATCATCGAGCGGATACTCGTACTAATTTTTATCATGACAAACCATTGGGAAGGTGTCGGATTCCTGATCGCTGCCAAATCGATTTTCAGGTTCAGCGACCTGACTCAGGCAAAAGACCGGAAGCTCACAGAATATATTCTGATTGGAACCTTATTGAGTTTTGGCTTTGCAATCGTAACAGGACTAATCGTAATGCATTTTGTCAGGACCGCTGCTTGACAAATTTACCGAGTAGAATTCGCTCTTCAGAAATGATCTTTATAATGTAACTACCGGATTTAAGGGTAGAAATATCCATATCCCGATCAGAACTGAATTCATTTTCCAGCAAAGGTATTCCCATCATATCCTGTATGATTACTTTGGAGAAACGAACATTCTCCTCCAGAATTACCCTGAGAAATTTACCGGAAGGAAGAATCCGCAGGTTACCTGCCTTTAACTTTTCTACCTTTACATTGTTCCAGACACTAATTTGCTCATCCTGTTCCAAAAAAGCAACAGCGTCTATTTCCTGAGCATTACCCAATCCAAAAACGCAAATTACAAAAGCGAAGAGTACTATTTTATTCACATGACACAATTTACCGTTAAGTTACTGATAAAGCGCGACTTACACTAACCCAAGAACAATAATTACGATTAATGACACAGAAGATAAAATCTGATGAATTCTCTGCAATAAAAAAGGCTGTTTCCCGAAATTTAGGAAACAGCCTCTGTATTTAAACCTGCTGCAATTACTTGCTCAGGTACATTTTTCTTCTTTGATACAACTCGTAGAATTCATCATCCTTGAGTGAATCGATGAACAGGATACTCTCCCCTGTACTCTTCATTTCAGGTCCGAGTTTCTTATTCACGTTCGGGAATTTGTTGAACGAGAACACTGGTTGCTTGATCGCATAACCTTCAAGATGCGGTTTAAAATCGAAATCCTTTAGTTTATTGTGACCTAGCATCACTTTGGTCGCATAATTCACATAAGGTTCTTTATACGCTTTAGAGATGAACGGAACGGTTCTCGATGCTCTTGGGTTTGCTTCGATGATATAAACCTTATCATCTTTGATAGCAAACTGAATATTGATAAGTCCCACAGTGTTCAGTGACAATGCGATCTTACGGGTATGGTCTTTAATTTGTTCCAGTACCAGATCTCCCAGGTTGAACGGTGGCAGGGTAGCATTTGAATCACCTGAGTGGATACCACAAGGTTCGATATGCTCCATGATCCCGATAATGTAAACATCCTCTCCATCACAGATAGCATCAGCTTCTGCTTCGATCGCTCCATCAAGATAATGGTCGAGCAACAATTTATTGTTCGGTATCTTTCTCAGCAGATCAACGACATGTTCTTCCAGTTCCTGTTTATTGATCACGATTTTCATCCCCTGTCCTCCAAGAACATAGGAAGGACGAACCAAAATCGGGAAATTAAGATCATCAGCAAGTTTTAAAGCTTCATCTGCCGTTTCAGCAACCCCAAATTCCGGATAAGGGATATCGTTATCTTTCAACAGGGTTGAGAAACTACCTCTGTCTTCTGCAAGATCCAGAGACTCAAAACTAGTTCCAATGATCTTAATTCCGTATTTATCAAGTTTCTCAGCAAGTTTCAGTGCGGTTTGACCACCAAGCTGAACGATCACGCCTTCCGGTTTTTCATGTCGTATGATATCATAGATATGTTCCCAGAAAACAGGCTCGAAATATAGTTTATCAGCGGTATCGAAATCGGTTGATACGGTTTCAGGGTTACAGTTGATCATAATGGTTTCATATCCACATTCCGCTGCGGCTAATACCCCATGTACACAACTGTAATCGAACTCGATTCCCTGTCCGATACGGTTTGGTCCGGATCCGAGCACCACAATTTTCTTCTTATCGGTCACCTTACTTTCGTTATCAGCAAAAACTCTTCCGTCTTTCGTTTTAACGACATCCTCAAAGGTTGAGTAATAATAAGGTGTAACTGCTTTAAATTCTGCAGCACAGGTATCCACGAGTTTATAAACCCTGTTGATACCCAGTTCATCACGTTTGTTATAAACCTCACTCTCCCAGCAACCAAGCATATGTGCGATCTGTCTGTCTGCAAATCCTTTTTGCTTAGCTTCCAGTAAAAGGTCTTTTTGTATGGTCTCAATCTTATAGGTTGAGATCTCCATTTCCAATTGATGTAGTTCCTCATATTGTTTCAGGAACCACATATCGATCTTTGTGATCTCATGTATCCTGCTCAAAGGAATACCCATTTGTATAGCATCATAGATCACAAATACACGATCCCAACTCGCATATTTAAGTTTGTCCATGATCACATCATAGTTCTTATAGCCTTTTCCATCAGCTCCAAGTCCATTTCTTTTGATCTCCAGCGATTGGGTAGCCTTGTGCAGTGCTTCCTGGAATGAACGACCGATACCCATCACCTCACCAACACTCTTCATCTGGAGTCCGAGTTCGCGATTAGATCCTTCGAACTTATCAAAGTTCCAGCGTGGGATCTTAACGATCACATAATCGAGAGTAGGCTCAAACAGCGCCGAAGTTGATTTGGTGATCTGGTTATCCAGTTCATCCAGCGTATAACCGATCGCTAGTTTGGCAGCGATCTTTGCAATCGGATAACCGGTAGCTTTCGAAGCAAGTGCTGAAGAACGCGACACCCTTGGATTAATCTCAATCGCGATAATATCTTCTTTTTCATCCGGACTAACTGCAAACTGAACATTACATCCACCTGCGAAGTCCCCGATATTACGCATCATTTTGATCGCCATATCACGCATGCGCTGGAATGTACGATCTGAAAGTGTCATTGCAGGCGCTACCGTGATAGAGTCTCCGGTATGGATTCCCATCGGATCCATATTCTCGATGGTACAGATAATTACTACGTTATCATTCTTATCCCGTAACAACTCGAGCTCATATTCTTTCCACCCCATAAGGGCCTTATCGATCATCACCTCATGAATAGGCGAAATCTCGAGACCGCGACTCAACAATTCATCAAAATCTTCTTTTTTGTGTACGATAGAAGCTCCTGCCCCTCCAAGCGTATAGGAAGCACGAATCACGAGCGGGAAACCAAACTCCTGCGCGATCTCCTTACCTTTTAGGAAAGATGAAGCGGTAGCCTGAGGAGCCATACCCACTCCGATCTTCAACATCAGTTCCCGGAACTGTTCACGATCTTCGGTAATGTTTATCGCGTTGATATCAACTCCGATGATCTCAACCCCATGATCTTTCCAAATTCCTTTTTCGTCAGCTTCAATACAAAGGTTCAGGGCTGTTTGTCCTCCCATGGTCGGGAGAACTGCATCAATATTCGGATGCTTTTCTAAAATCTCCACCAGTGAACGGGTGGTTAATGGCTTGAGATAAACATGGTCAGCCATCGAAGGATCGGTCATAATTGTAGCCGGGTTGCTGTTGATCAACACGGTCTCTATTCCGTCTTCTCTTAGGGATCGCAGTGCCTGAGATCCTGAATAATCGAACTCACAGGCCTGTCCGATAACGATCGGTCCTGAACCGATAATTAAAATAGAATTAAGGTCTTTTCTTTTCGGCATCTTAATCTGTTGTAGTAAATGATCGTAACTTAATATATGGGTAAAAAAAAGGTGTTACCTTAAAAAGTAACACCTTAATATTTTAAATGACTATGCATTATTTCTTATGTCTTGGTTCAGATGAAACAGACAATTTCTTTCTTCCTTTAGCTCTTCTGCTGGCAAGCACTTTTCTACCATTAGCAGTAGCCATTCTTTCTCGGAAACCGTGCTTATTTCTTCTTTTTCTCTTAGAGGGTTGAAACGTTCTTTTCATTACAATATTTCTTTATCTACTTGGTAAATCTGTTACTAACGGCTTAATTCTGCTTCACAAAATCGCGGGGCAAATATACAAAGAGTTTTTACATTGACAAACCCTAATTAAAAAATAATTTTGTTTGTTTTTATTACCTTTGCCGAGCAAAATAAATCTCCAAAATGTTCAACAAAAATATTAAAATAATTCTTGCCGTACTAGTCTTCGGTTACGCAGTCTATCAATTTATTGAAGGGAACATCGGAAATGGCATTTTCCTTATCCTACTCGCACTGATCTTCGTTTTCCTGTATTTCAGAAACGAAATGATCCTGCTGGCTTTTCTTCGTATGCGTAAACAAGATATGGAAGGTACGAAAAAATGGCTCGATAAAATTAAGAATCCCGAAGCTGCACTGATCACAAAACAACAAGGTTATTACAACTACCTTCATGGAATCATGGCTTCGCAGACCAACCTAACCGAAGCCGAGAAATATTTTAAGAAAGCACTTAAACTTGGACTCTCAATGGATTATGATGTAGCTATGGCTAAATTAAGTCTGGCAGGTATCGCCATGCAGAAAAGAAGAAAAAGAGAGGCTACCATACTACTCAACGAAGCAAAGAAACTTGATAAACAAAATATGCTGAAAGATCAGATCAAAATGATGCAACAGCAAATGAAGAGAATCTGATCATCATATTCCTGATGCTCAGTCTGAGGTTATTAGTGGTACTTTAGCGATTCATCTGCCAACTTATCACTAATAACCTTTAAATTTATCACTAATAACTCTTCCCCTTCCTGTCTCCTATAATAACGGAGCCCAAAGCCTGCAAAACGATTCCTTTAACTTCTGGATCATTTTACGTTCATACCAGGCATTCGGATCAACACGTTCACATTCCTGCAGATCGTTATTAAAGGTATTGACCATTTTGTTGGCCAGCTTATTATCATACAAGAGCGCATTGATCTCGAAATTGATATTGAAACTCCTGTAATCAAGGTTGGAGGTTCCCACAGTCGAGAAAATATCATCGATCACCATCGTCTTCGCATGTATGACTCCTTTTTTATACAGATAAACCTCCACCCCAGCCCTTAAAAGATCCTCGATATAGGAAAAGCTGGCGTATTTAGCAGCCCAGGAATCACCATTTTTAGGAATGATCAGCTTTATTTGGACACCACTCTTAGCAGAGGCCTGCAAAGCAGTAATGATCTCATCATTTGGAATGAAATATGGAGTCGTGATGTACACATATTTTTCTGCAGTGGTGATCGCCAGGAAATAAGCCTCCATAATATTCGCCCAATCCGTGTCAGGTCCACTGGCCGCGATCTGAACTGCCGTTTCATGGGTTATTTCATTTTCGGGAAACCAATCTTCCTCGATCTTCTCCACATGGTGATCGCATACGAAATCCCAGTTCAACAGAAAGTTCACCTGCAAAACACCAACAGCCTCCCCGGTAAGCCGAAGATGCGTATCTCTCCAAAATCTTTTCTTTTCACCATTTACATATTCATCGCCCACATTAATCCCTCCAACATAACCTATCTTACCATCGATGATTGCAATCTTCCGATGGTTCCGATAATTTAATTTACTGGCAAGTCTGGGAAAATATACCGGCATGAACGGGTAAAATTCAATATTATTTTGCGTGAGACAGTTCCTGGCCTTAGCGGAAAGACTACTGGCCACAAAATCATAGTTGATTTTGATTTCTACGCCGGCCGCTGCCCTTTCACACAATGCATCGATCAGCTGATTTCCGATCTCATCATCACGGATTATATAGTATTCAAGATGTATAGAGTGTTGAGCTGTCTTAATATCTTCGAATAAACGCTTGAATTTCTCTTCCCCGTTTATCAGGATATCCACTTCATTATGCAAGGTAAGTGGTGACCGCTCGCTGTTATGCACCAATTTGACAAGCTTAAATTTCTCCTTCAGGAAGTCCTTCTCGATCTTTTCCAGTTCCCTTTTATTCAGCATCAGTGATTGATGCCATTTTTGAATATTCTTCTGATTCAGGATGTTTTTGCGTTTAAAAATCTTGGACTTTCGGTATTCCTGACCAAAAAGAAAATAGACGATGAGGCCTACATAAGGAAAAACCAGTAAAATCAGGACATATGATAATGTCTTGGTAGGATTTACATTTTTGAGAAGAATAGTGACAGCTGCCCCAATAGCCAGCACATAGTTCAGTACTATGAGCAGCTGCCAGAAATTATCTTTTATCAGACTCCACATCTATTCTGCCGGTGGATAAAAACCTGCTTTAGGAATCTTGATTTCATATAATTTTCGGGAAGCATTGTTCAGGTTTGCTTCACGAAGCCATGGATTGTGAATCTTCAGGATTTTATAATTAATATCGAATTTCTGAGCAAAATCCGCAAAATTGGTCACTGCAGTATCCACTTTTACCTCCTTAGTAGGAACCAATTCATACATATCGTCATTTTCTACGTGGAAACCATATTTTGCCGGATCTGATAAGATCTCCTTGATCGCCAGAATACGAAAAACATAGCGCCCGGTCTCTTCTCCAAGCAGGACATCGTAGTAATCATCCACCTGTTGACGCTCCAGTTGCTTAAACATTCCAAACTGACCGGCATTATAAGCCGCTGCAGCCATCGTCCAACTTCCAAATCGTTCCTTTGCTTTCGTCAGATAATCACAGGCAACTTCCGTTGATTTTTCAATATGATATCGTTCATCCACATTATCATTTACTTCAAGTCCGTATTCTCGGGCAGTTGATTTAAGAAGCTGCCAAAATCCGGTGGCCCCCGCAGGAGATACCGCATTGGTAAGTCCGCTCTCGATAACAGCAAGATATTTAAAATCATCAGGAACCCCTTTCTCTTTCAGAATAGGCTCAATGATCGGAAAAAACTTGTTCGCTCTTTTAATAAGAAGAATGGCATTTGATTGCCAATAGGTATTAACGAGTAATTCCCGGTCAAGTCTTTCTCTGACATCCGGATCGTTCAATGGCACCTGCTCCCCGGAAAAAGTAATATTATCGGGTAACTTAAGGGCTTTGATCTGATATTTACCGGCGACGGAATCCTTGGTTTCCGTTTCATTTCTTACAACAGTTCCACTTGCTGCGTCGGTCTGCACAGCATTGATAAAAACGGCCGACAACAAAGTAACACCGCCTATCATTACAATACTCTTCATGTTCATCATCACATATTTTTTGCTAAATATACAAAATGTAATGAAAGTTCCCAGAGGGAACACCACCGATGTTAAAGCTGTAAATGTTAAATATTTAGTGTCTGAAAAATCCTAAGCCTTCTCATTTCTGAACCGTTGGTATCAAAAAGTTGTAAAGGCATCTTAACTGCCTTCGATCAACTCGGGAAGATGGGAATTGAACCAGGTATATCTGCTGATGATAGCGATATGGGTTGCCCCCTTTACAAGGATACAGTCTCTGATATTCTTAATCGGAAATACCGGGTCTTTTTCACCCTGAATGTGGATCGTATTCTGCAAAGGCGCTTCCTGATCCCAGTTTACGATTTTATCCACCGACCAACGAATATAGTATGGGTCACGAACCGAAAGATATTTCTCATAGAGTGAGAGCCTTTTTTTTACCGCTTCCCCAAAAGCATATTGAGCAAGTACTTCGACATTCCGGACAACTCCGGCAGGAAGTAACTTATGTACCCCGGTTAAAGCAGAATAACGCATTCTTCGGGGAAGTTCGTACTTACTTTTAACACTGGAGACCACGATCAGCTTTTCAACCGCTATATGTTTTGCCATCTCCTGAATGATAATCCCCCCAAAAGACACACCCAGCAATACCGGTCTTTCATGATGTACTTCTTCACACATTCGTTTTGCATACGCCGAAACAGACTCTCCTCTAAGCGGAATTTTCCATTCAAGAAAATGCATCATAAAGCGATCTTCCGGTAAACGGATATGTTCGAAAATATCCTTATTAGCGGCCATTCCCGGCATAAAGTATATATGTCTAAGGCTGTTTTCCATTGATTTATAGGCGGGTATAAGTTATCAGTAAAGATATTTTTCGTACCTTTGCAAAGGCAAAAATATTGAATTCTTCATCAACCAAAAGCAGGGCCAAAAAAAATAATCGACGATCGATCAGACCCTGAATCGGATAGCTTCCTGATATTCAGGATCTTAACTGTTTTATACAGTGTATATGGTTAAAGGCATCAATAAACCTCACAATAATGAATGAAGTAGTAATAAATGACAATGAATTTTTGCGTCAGTTTGAAACTAAGGTCGACGGAAAACTAGCCAAGATCGAGTACGCTTCTCAGGAGCGCAAAGTTTTTTTAACGAAATTAGTCATCCCTGAAGAACTGAACGAACCTGAATTCAGAAATGAATTTATCAAAGCAGTACTTACACATATCGAAGCAAAAAACCTAAGCGTCGTCCCTACAAGTCCGCAAATTGCAGGCTTTTTAAGAAGACATAAAGAATTCAAAGGTCTGCTTCCGGTAGGAATCAGAATATGAAAAACAAAACCGTGTAATTACACGGTTTTTTTATGGTATTATATTTAGCTTCTGACTACACCGAAACCGACACTTCCGATTCTACGAATTCAAATCGCACCAATCCATCCTCATCGATCCTGTCCAGTTTAACGCGATGCAGTTCATTTACCAATTCCGGATTCCAGGGAGCCTTCACTTTCACATAGTTCTCAGTAAAACCATGGATATATCCTTCTTTATTCTCTCCTTCGAACAACACCACCCTTTCAGAGCCGAGCTGTTTCTCATAGAAAGCTCTGCGTTTTTTCACCGATAACCCACGAAGCATCTTACTTCTTTTCGCTCTGACATTTCCGGGCACTACCCCATCCATCCCGGCAGCTATTGTATTATCGCGTTCCGAATAAGTGAAAACATGTAAATACGAGATATCCAGATCGGCTAAAAATTTATAGGTTTCCAGGAACAATTCATCGGTTTCCCCAGGAAAACCAACGATCACATCCACCCCGATACAAGCATGAGGCATCACCTCACGAATTCTGGCAACTCGCTCCACATACAACTCCCGCTGATAGCGTCTTCTCATGAGTCCGAGTATCTTATTACTTCCACTTTGCAGCGGTATATGGAAATGCGGTACAAACGTTCTGCTGGCCGCAACAAAATCAATAGTCTCGTTTTTCAGAAGATTAGGCTCGATGGAGGATATACGTAATCTTTCGATACCCGCTACCTCATCAAGCGCCTGCACCAATTCAAAGAATGTATGTTCATGTTTCTTATTACCGAACTCTCCTTTTCCATAATCACCGATATTCACACCGGTGAGTACGATCTCTTTAATATCCTGTGCTGCGATCTCCCCTGCGTTCTTCAGTACATTTTCGAGCGCATCCGATCTGCTTATTCCTCTTGCCAGCGGAATGGTACAATAAGTGCACTTATAATCACAACCATCCTGAACTTTTAAAAATGCACGGGTTCTGTCGCCGATGGAATAACTACCCACATAAAAATCTGCTTCCGAGATCTCACAGCTGTGAACCTCACCGAAATCATTTTTACTAAGATCATTTATATAGTCGGTAATTTTAAATTTTTCGGTAGCCCCCAATACAAGGTCTACTCCGTCTACTGCGGCGAGTTCCTCCGGCTTCAATTGCGCATAACAACCAACTGCAGCCACGAAAGCATCAGGATTTGACTTTTGCGCCTGCTTTACGATCGTCTTAAAACGTTTATCAGCATTTTCGGTAACCGAACAAGTATTGATGACATAGATATCTGCAGGCTCAGAAAAATCTACCCTGTCGAATCCTTCATCAGAAAAATTACGGGCTATAGTTGAAGTCTCTGAAAAATTCAGCTTACAACCAAGCGTATAAAATGCAACCTTCTTACGATCGTTCATAGCAATACATTTACTGCATTTATTACCGAAACAACAAAATCGGTATGATTAAATATTAATAATAAAAACGGGCACAAATATACGACTAATTATCGCATCTTAAAATTGCCTGAAAGTACTTTTAACAGATTAACTGATTGCTTTTCAAGACACTAACAGTAAAGTCTATGTTTATTTGGAAACTTCCACAGTATTTTGCTCCAACATTCCGAGAATAATCAGATACTGAGCAAGTCCGTAACCGGACAAAACAAAGATACTGCTGGAGGAGAATGGCCTCATTTCTGAATGAAACACAAAGACGGTTTCTGAAACAAGAAAAAGGATAGCTCCTGACATAACCAGCCAAAAGCTTCTCGGATCGACCCGATCAAAACGGAGATATGCAAATTTGACCACAATAAGAGCGAATACCAGAAACAAAAATGCCGGTAAATGACCGGGGAGATCATAAAGAAAATAAATCACCGTTAAAGAATACAGGGTCGTAAATACCAGATATGGCAATATCCGGTCGATATCATAGTCTACCCGGTAGATAAAGGCACAACAATAGAGAAGTTTAGAAAATACGATGAGAATACATCCAATCGTAAAAATATCAATTGTACTACCGGCCATGATAAAATATTCACCTGCAAGAAACGCGATAAGAGCTAAAGTAATAAAGCCCCTTTCGAAACGATTCAGGTTACCGGAATTCAGCAGAAAAAATGTCAGCAAAAAGACCAGCAATACCAGCTTACTGGTATAACCGTACAATTCCATTCCCGCGATATTGTTCAATACGATATCGATGATGAGCATGGCTATAAACAGGATTGTGAAGCCCCTTTCTGACCTGAATAGCATTAACATCTGATTTACATAGTAGTGACAGAAAATTAAAAATACTACTCAGAAGGCGATTCTGTCAAAGATTCGGTCGCTTTTCGATAAGTTGCTGTAAAACACCTGTTAAATATACGATTTTTCCGACGAATGAATGGTGACGAAAATGTTTGAATCAGGTGCGTCAAATACAGATATTACGCTAAAAATCTATCCTGTAAAATGGCCGTTCCCCACCGCAGGCAAACTTCACCCGCTAACGATTAACACCGGAAACAAACAACATCAAACCACCCGTTCAACCCAATTGTCACCATTGCCACCAGTAGCACCAGTATCACAAATGCCCCTTATATCATTAATTATAATTATGTCCCTTTACGCCATTTAGCGCTTTCTTCGAAGACATGATCCATTATCGCTTTATCGAGATCTGTGAATTCAAGTCCTCTCCTTCCCATCATAGCCCGGGCAGTTTCATAAGCCTTCACCGGAAGATATGGGGTAAACCCAGAAGCACCCCCCCATGAAAAGCTGGGGATAAAATTCCGGGGAAATCCACTCCCGAAGATATTAGCACTTACACCGATAACGGTTCCGGTATTGAACATGGTATTGATCCCACATTTACTGTGATCTCCCATCATCAATCCACAGAACTGTAATCCGGTACGGGCGAAACGCTCGGTTTCATAATCCCACAAGCGAACCTCAGCATAATTATTCTTCATATTCGAACTGTTGGTATCAGCTCCAAAATTACACCATTCGCCAACTACCGAATTTCCGAGAAACCCGTCATGACCTTTATTGGAATAGGCGAACATAACCACATTATTGATCTCTCCACCAATTTTACAATGCGGACCGAACGTACTGGGTCCGTAGAACCTTCCACCCATTTTCGCAAGTCCTTTTTCGCCGAGAGAAAATCCGTTACGAATCATACAACCCTCCATTACGAGAGCATCCTTCCCGATATAGATTGGTCCATCTGAAGCATTCAGTGTACAGAATTCAACAACCGCACCTTCTTCCAGAAAGATATTTTCAGGATTGATCACATTATTCGTAGGTGAGATCGGCTGACTTCGCCTACCTGCGGTGATCAATTCAAAATCTGCCTCCAAAGCCTCGCCATTCTTAGTAAAGATATCCCATGTGTTCTCGACATGTGTATAATCTCCCTCAAATTCCAGAGCCTCATAAGTGCTTAGGTCGATATCTTCCTGTGCTTCTGTGGTAAAAAAAGCGATCACCTCCTCCTGGCAAAAAATGGCCTGATTAGGCTGAAGTTCACGAATCATCTCTACCATTTCTTCGTTAGGAAGGAAAGCAGCATTGATGAGAATATTCTCTTCCAGCTCTACCATCGGGTATTTTTCCGAAAGATATTCTTCTGTGATTGTAGTAGTGGTATAACCGAGATAACGTTCCCATTTTTCCCGGATGGTCAGGATACCGATCCTGATATCTGCAACGGGACGTGTGTAAGTAAATGGCAATAAAGCTCGTCGTACCGGTCCGTCAAAAAGGATATAGTTCATTGGGTGGAATTTTAATTTAAAGATAAGGGATTTAGCGGAAAATAAATGGTGTTAACTGTTCAGTTATCATTTTCCTCGGTGTACGGAAAGATTGATTACAGCCAACAAAAAAACCCCTGAATAGATCAGAGGTTTGATTCGGTATGTTAAAGCAAAATTACTTCTTGAACTTTGCGTATTTGTTCTTGAACTTATCAATTCTACCAGCAGTATCCACAAGTTTGGATTTTCCTGTGTAGTAAGGGTGTGATGATCTGGAAATCTCCAGTTTAATCAAAGGATACTCCACACCATCTATTTCAATGCTCTCTCTTGTATCAGCAGTAGACTTGGTGATAAATACGTCTTCATTTGACATATCCTTAAATGCTACCAATCTGTAATTTTCCGGATGTATATCTTTTTTCATCGTCCTTATGTTGTCTTTAACTTCAGAATTTTTTCGAGGTGCAAATTTATGTAATTATTTTTGATACACAATCATTTTTAAGCAAATTTTATTTGAGTGAAATTAAATTTCGTCAAACTGTAACAAAATATACGTTAATATTACATATCTTTTGTAACAACTTAAATCAACTTCAAAATGGAAAATTTACAACCTTCCACTGGCAAATATGCTTTAAAATTTGGAATTATCCTCGCGGTAGCCGGAATCGCTTTCAGTTTACTGCTGCATTTCAATGATCTGCAATATTCGCAAAGCTGGGCAAATTCCCTGGTATCAACACTAATGCTGATCATAATCCTGGTACTTGCGATCTATCAGTTCAAAAAGGATAATGGGGGGTATCTTAGCCTGAGTCAGGCACTGAAAGTAGGTATTGGTGCAGCTATGATCGCCGGGATCATCTCAGTGATTTACCTCATGCTTTATGTAAATGTGATCGAACCTGAATTCATGGATCGTACAGCAGAAATCACCAAAAGTACCTTACAACAAAATCCGGATCTGACTCCGGAGCAGATCGAAACTGCACTGAAGAATCAAAAAGAATATTTCTGGATCACCTACCCGATCGTACTGATTTTTAATTTATTCCTCGGTTTTGTGTTTTCATTGATCACAGGACTTATTATGAAAAAGGAGAAAAGTGATTACTAATTTATATCTTTGGTTCCTTAAGTTTCACTCAGCACACATACATGAACGTATCAGTAGTAATACCACTACTTAACGAAGAGGAATCACTCACCGAATTATACGATTGGATCGCTAGTGTTATGCGGTCCAATCGCTTTTCTTATGAAATCATTTTCATCGACGATGGGAGTACCGACAATTCCTGGAATATCATTTCCGGTCTCAGTGCTGCTCATCCTGAAGTCAAGGCGATCCGATTCATGAAAAACTTCGGCAAATCTCAGGCGCTGCATGCGGGTTTTGAGATTGCCTCAGGCGATGTGGTGATCACCATGGATGCAGACCTTCAGGACAATCCTGAAGAGATACCTGAACTCTATAAAATGATCAGTGAAGACCACCTGGATCTGGTCTCTGGCTGGAAAAAAAAGCGCTATGATTCCATCATAGCCAAGAACCTGCCTTCGAAATTATTCAACTGGGCCGCACGAAGAACCTCAGGAGTACGACTTCATGATTTTAATTGCGGACTTAAAGCCTATCGTCAGGCCGTGATTAAGAACATCGATGTTCACGGAGAAATGCACCGCTACATCCCGGTACTCGCCAAAAATGCAGGGTTTAGTAAGATCGAGGAAAAGGTCGTTCAGCACCAGGCCCGAAAATATGGGAAGACCAAATTTGGAATAGAGCGATTCATCAACGGATTTCTGGATCTCATAACGATCTGGTTCATCTCCCGATTTGGAAGACAACCCATGCACCTTTTTGGGGCACTGGGTGTGTTTATGTTCTTTATCGGTTTTAGTTTCGCTGCCTATCTGGGTATCGATAAAATGTTCTTCCATAAATCCGGAAGATTGATCACAGAACGCCCTCAATTTTACATAGCCCTTACCGCAATGATCATCGGTACCCAACTCTTTATTGCCGGCTTTCTCGGAGAACTTATCCTGCGTTCCAGAAAAACAGGGGAACGCTATCGCATTGCTGAGCGCGCAAATCTGTAAAGAAAATAGTAATTTGTTAAAGGGATAAGTTCAATCTTAGTAAATTTGAAAAAAATAAATTCATGGACATTAGCATTGACCAAATAGTAGAGAATGCCAAAAATTGGCTCGATGATTTTTTTGATGATGACACCAGAAAATCGGTGCAATCTTTGATCGATACAGATCAGGAAGAACTCAAAGAACGGTTTTATAAGAATCTGGAATTCGGAACCGGTGGAATGCGCGGTACCATGGGGGTAGGAACCAATCGGATCAACAAATATACCCTGGGAAAGAATACTCAGGGACTCAGTAACTATCTCAAAAGAGCATTTCCAGACACGGAACTGAAAGTTGCGATCGCTTATGACTGCCGACATAACAGTGACACCCTGGCAAAAGTAGTAGCAGAGGTATTCGCTGCGAACGGCATCCGAGTTTATCTATTTTCGGAACTGCGTCCTACCCCTGAACTATCTTTTGCAGTAAAACATCTCAACTGTCAATGTGGAGTAGTATTAACTGCTTCTCACAACCCTCCTGAATACAATGGTTATAAGGTATACTGGGAAGACGGAGGCCAGATCGTTCCTCCTCAGGACGGGGAAATAATCGAAGAAATTGAAAGCCTGGACTTTAAAGACATAAAATTCAATGCCGATGCTTCACTTATCGAATTGATCGACAAAGAAGTAGATGAAGCTTTTATCAATGCATCGGTTGCTAATGGTAGTATCGGAGCCAAAGGTAAGGATGACTTTAGTATTGTATTCACTTCTCTTCACGGAACTTCCATCACCGTACTCCCGGAAACTTTAAAAAGAGCTGGCTTCAAAAATGTACATATCGTCGAAGAGCAGGCAAAACCCGATGGAAACTTCCCGACGGTTGCCTCCCCTAATCCGGAAGAACCGGCAGCACTCGAAATGGCGATGAAAAAAGCCGATGAAGTCGGTGCAGATATGGTGATCGGTACCGATCCGGATTGTGACCGACTCGGTATCGCCGTGCGAAATAATGAAGGCCAAATGACCTTGCTCAACGGAAATCAGACCATGATCCTCATGACCCGCTTCCTCCTGGATAAATGGAAAAAAGAAGGTCGTATCAATGGCAAACAATTCATAGCTTCTACAATCGTTTCGACACCTATGATGAAGAACCTTGCAGATGCTTACAAAGTTGATTACAAGGAAGGACTTACAGGATTCAAATGGATCGCCAAAATGATCGTGGATTTTCCTAATGAAGAATTTATCGGAGGAGGTGAAGAAAGTTTTGGTTATATGGTTGGGGATTTCGTTCGTGATAAGGACGCTGTAACCTCTTCCCTACTGGCTTGTGAGATCGCTGCAGAAGCAAAAGCAGCCAACAGCTCCTTCTACAAAGAACTACTGAAGTGTTATTTAGATTTCGGATTCTTTAAGGAAAAACTGGTTTCCCTTACCAAGAAAGGAATGAGTGGAGCCGCTGAAATCAAACAGATGATGGTCGATTTCAGAGAAAACCCACCGGCCACTTTGGATGGGTCCAAAGTAATACGTGTAGAAGATTATGCAGACAGCACCGCTACCGATACAGCAACAGGCACAAAAACCATCCTGGATATTCCAAAATCCAATGTACTAATTCTGATCACAGAAGACGGTACTAAGATCGCTGCCCGCCCCAGTGGTACGGAACCGAAAATAAAGTTCTATTTCAGCGTAAACGGAAAATTATCAGACCCCTCAGAATTCAAGGAAGCAGAAAAGAGCCTGAACGATAAACTCGATCGCATTATCGACGAGCTAAAGATCAAATAAAGACTTACAGATCCCGCAGTCACTGCGGGATCGTCATATATCGACAACAGGATTCACTTTTAATAAGACATGAACTATTTTAAAAAAATACTGCATTTCGCAGCGCCCTACCGCAAATACGGTATACTCAATATCTTTTTTAATATTCTTTACGCTTTGTTCAGCGCCGTCTCTTTCGTTGCGCTGATCCCAATGTTGGACGTTCTGTTCGGAGAGAATCAAAAGGTTTACAGTAAACCCGAATATACCGGACTGGGAGATTTGAAGAATTATCTTCAGGATTACCTCAATTTCAAAGTTACCGAATTCGCCGGGGAGGATCAGATGAAAGCTTTGGTACTGGTGATCTCACTGGTCATCGTACTATTCTTGCTTAAGAATCTGTTCAACTACCTGGCTATGTATTTCATCACCTTTCTGAGAAACGGTGTATTACGGGATATCAGAGATGCGATGTTCAAAAAGGTGACCAGTTTGCCTATCGCATACTATTCAGAAAAAAGAAAAGGAGATATTATCGCTCGTATCACCTCCGATGTGTTGGAAATACAGCATTCTTTCCTGTCCATTCTCGAATTGATCGTTCGGGAACCCCTGACTATTCTGTTCACTATCATCGTGATGTTCGGAATAAGTACCAAACTCACCCTTTTCGTATTCATCTTCATTCCGATTGCCGGAATGCTCATATCGCGAATCGGAAAATCTTTAAAAAAACAATCAGACAAGGCACAGAAGGAACAAGGTGACTTTTTATCCATCATCGAAGAAACACTGGGTGGCTTACGTGTTATAAAAGCTTTCAATGCCGAAGGTCGGTTCAACGAGAAGTTCGGAGCTTCCACCACCCGATTCTTCAGGTTTTCCAACAGTGTCCTGAACCGCCAGAATCTGGCTTCTCCTACCAGCGAATTTCTGGGTATTCTGGTTATAGGAATACTCCTATGGTTTGGCGGTAAAATGGTTTTGATCGACAAAACCCTTGACCCCTCTTCTTTTATCGCCTATATGGGTCTTGCCTATAATATTCTGACTCCTGCAAAATCCATCAGTAAAGCTTCTTACGGAGTTAAGAAAGGGAATGCTGCCGCTGAAAGAGTACTGGAGGTCCTGGAAACAGAAAACACCATTAAGGATGCGCCGGATGCCATCATAAAATCTGAATTTGAAGATAAGATCACTATTGAAAAAATAAGTTTCGCATATGAAGATGATCTTGTTCTGAAAGAATTCAGTCTGGACATCCCCAAAGGAAGTACCGTTGCCCTGGTCGGTCAATCCGGAAGTGGAAAAAGTACAATTGCAAATCTTGTAACCCGTTTTTATGATGTTAATCAGGGAGCCATCAAGATCGATGGAACTGACATCAGAAACATCACTAAATCCAGCCTGCGAGAATTGATGGGAATCGTAACTCAGGATAGCATCCTTTTTAATGATTCCGTCGCTAACAATATCCGTCTGGGAAAACCCGATGCCACCATGGAAGAGATCGAAGAGGCAGCAAAAATCGCAAATGCCTACGATTTCATCATGGATCTTCCCGAAAAGTTCGATACTAATATCGGAGATTCCGGTGGTAAATTAAGCGGTGGACAAAAACAACGTTTATCCATCGCCAGAGCGGTACTTAAAAACCCTCCGATCATGATTCTGGACGAAGCTACTTCAGCACTGGATACCGAAAGTGAAAAACTCGTACAGGTAGCTCTCGAGAATATGATGCGTAACCGTACCTCCATCGTGATCGCTCACCGTCTTTCTACTATTCAAAATGCAGATCAGATCATTGTCATGCAAAAAGGGAAGATCGTGGAACAGGGCGACCATCAGAAATTGCTGGAAAATGGCAATGTCTATAAAAAACTCGTGGAAATGCAATCATTCGGGTAGACCCTACCGAATTATGTTAAAAGATCTAATGAACCAGACAATGACTCAAACATTTGTCTGGTTTATTGTTTATGGAGATTATCGATCAAACAAAATGTGCTATCCGGTGAGGGTCATTCCTACATACAAAACAGGCTCCTGCGATCAAGTGATCTGCAAACGCCCTGGTATACACCAGCGAACTTCACGGGCTCTTTAACATTATTCATCATTCATTTTAAACCTTTTTATTAATTTGTAGTCTTACTTTAAAATCCTATTGATTGGAGGCGCAGGAACTGGTAAACGAATTACAGGATAAACGAACGCAGGAAGCAGCGTTCCGCAAGCTTGTACAACTCTATAAAGAAAGGTTGTACTGGCATATCCGTCGGATCGTACTTGATCATCACGATACCGACGATGTACTGCAAAATACGTTTATCAAAGTGTACACCAACATCAATGGTTTCAGAGGAGAGAGTTCGATCTATTCCTGGATGTACAGGATCGCCACTAATGAAGCAATCAGTTTTCTGAATGCTCAGGCACGAAAGAACAATATAACCAATGAGGAACTCAAGAGTCAGAAGATCAAAAACCTCAGAGCCGATGTATATTTTGAAGGAGATGAAATACAGTACAAATTACAGGAAGCATTAGCGCAGTTACCTGAAAAACAATTGTTGGTTTTTAACATGCGTTATTACGATGAAATGAAGTATGAGGATATATCCAGAATACTCCATACATCCGTGGGAGCCTTAAAAGCATCCTATCATCATGCAGCAAAAAAAATTGAAGAATATCTGAAAAACACAGATTGAAAATGATACCCGAAGATCTAAATAATAAAAATAAAGGGTTTAAAGTTCCCGACGATTATTTTCGGGACTTTGAAGATGACCTCTTGAGCCGTGCGCGACTTAAGGATTCTCTTCCCGATGACGAAGGTTTTAAGGTCAACCCCGCATACTGGGATCGGTTTGAAAAGGAATTGTTCGAAAAGATCGAATCTAAGAAATCCGGACGTGTTATTTCCCTCTACAAAATACTTGGTCCGGTTGCAGCGGCGGTCATCGTTATTGTAATGACTGTATATTTTACCCGTAACGATAATTTCCCTTCCGCGCAGGATGCTGTGGCTTCCGGAAATGAAACAGAATCAAGCCTTGAATCTGACTATCTGGATTTCATTCCTTATAGTCTACTTTTTGAAGACATAGACGCTCAGGATCTGGAGGAGTTATCTCTAACAAAAGAACTGGTAGATGAGGATGCTATTCTCGATTACCTTTATGATAACACAGACATTTACAATGTCGTAAGCTTTGAAAATTTAAATGAAAATTAAAAAACAACATACGATCATGAAATATATCCTAACTGCAATGGTCATCCTATTTTGCTTTTCCGGCCAGGCTCAGGAAAGCAAGCGTGATAAGATCAGAGCCATGAAGGTTGCCTTCATCACCGAAAAGCTGGAACTCTCTTCCGCTGAAGCGGAGAAATTCTGGCCAGTTCACAATAAATACGATGATCTCCTATTTCAACTCAAAGTTCGGGAACATGGAAAATTAATGCGAGACCTTCGCAAAAGTGGATTGTCAGGAATCACCGATCAGGAATCCAGAGAAATATCAAAGCAATTAAAGACACTGGAGACCAAAATCTTTGAGACTGAACAAGCCTACTATGACAATGTAGAAAAAGTGCTTTCTTCCAAAAAGGCTATCTATCTCAGAGTTTTAGAGGAAGATTTTAAACGAGAACTCTACAGGCAATTAAAGGAAATGCATCGAAAAAAAGAATAAATTGAAATCCACCGGTTAAAGAAATTTAACCGGTGTTTTTTTTTAGGATTGTCTCCGGATAAGCTCCTGGATTATTTGAATTCAAGCCTGGATATTCGATCCTTTCCTGCGGCATAAGCCGTGGAATCTGTATCGAATCTTAACGTATAAAAACCTTCATCAGATAATTTTATCCATGAATCGCCTGCAGTAGAAGAATAATAGATTCCATTGAATCCAACCGCTACCAATTCAGAGGCCTGACCTCCGGGTACATATTGTACACAAGAAAGGTATCCGGGTTCAATTCCATCGGCAACGGTTTTCCAAGTCTTACCTCCATCAGTTGTTTTAAGCTTATTGGCAGTATTTCCTGTAGGCTCGGTATAATCGCCTCCTATAGCAAATCCGTTCATAGCATCATAAAAGGCCACTGAATACATTCCCGTAGTTTCCTTGCCTTTAACCACTGGCACCTCGATCGATTCCCAGGTCTGTCCTCGGTCTGCAGAATGCAGAATCCTCGATTCAACACCACCGGTGGCGATCCAGGCATGATCCCCATTGACAGCAATATTGGTATTACTGGCTGCAAATGCACCTTCCTTATCGGATGCCGGTAATTTTTCACATGGCACTTTGGCCCATGTATTACCGCCGTCACGGGTAACGATCACAGACATACAACCACCTACAGGATCACCCACGGCAATACCGTCCAAATCATCCCAAAAGGTCATCGCATCATAAAAAACACCTTCACCCTCTTCCTTATAAACCAGTTCCATCTTACCCTGATCACCCGTTTTAAACAACAAAGCAGGACTTTCGATCGATAATACGAAGAAATCATTTGAAGTAGCAGCCACGGCTCTGAACTGCAATTTCAGAGAGTCGTGTTCGATCTTTGAGGTTCGAACCAGATTCCTGGAATTATCATAAAGACCATATAGATTATCGGTACCTGCAAAACCGAGATTCTTACCCATCATCGTTATGGCCCGAATACTCACGCTGTCTTCATAAACAGGTTCGATTTTTACCGTGGTATAATTATTTTTTACAGATTCGGTTTTACCGGCACAAGAGGCCAGAAGACATAAAAGTAGGATGTATCGGATCATAATCAGAATTTGGACTAAAAATAAGTTTAATAGCCGACAAAGCAATACCTTTGCGGTCAATTTTATTTTTTATGAAACTTCACAGAAATCTGGTTTTTGCAGTAATCGACGGATTGAACGAAATATTCAACGGAGACAAATATGCCGATAAGGTGGTGGAACAATTACTCAAACGCGATAAAAGATGGGGTGCCCGTGATCGTGGATTCATCGCGGAAACAACCTATGATATCGTTCGTTGGAAAAGACTTTATGCTGCTATCGCCGATGTAAATGAACCCTTCAGCCGCGAAAACCTCTGGAGAATCTTTGGAGTTTGGGCTGTCTTAAGAGGTATACGCCTTCCCGACTGGCCGCATTTAAAGGACACCCCTTCCCGAAGAATCAAAGGTAGATTTGATGAACTTTCCAAGATCAGAAAATATCGCGAATCCATCCCTGACTGGATGGATGAACTGGGCGTTAAGGAACTCGGTGAAAAGGTTTGGACCAAAGAACTCAATGCGCTCAATGAACAAGCCGATGTGATCATAAGAGCTAACTCGCTCAAAACCGATGTAAATTCATTACAAAAAAGACTTCTTGAAGAAGATATTCAATCGAAACCGCTAAAAGGATACCCGGACGCACTGGTGTTAGCGGAAAGGGCAAATATCTTTAAAACGGAAGCATTTCAGCAAGGCCTCTTTGAAGTACAGGACGCATCTTCCCAACTGGTGGCCGATTTTGTGGATGCTGCTCCGGGAATGCGAGTGGTTGATACCTGTGCAGGTGCCGGGGGGAAAACACTTCACCTCGCTGCCAGAATGGAAAACAAAGGTCAGATCATTGCGATGGATATATTCGGAAACAAACTTTCCGAACTCAAACGAAGAGCCCGAAGAAATGGAGCGCACAATGTTGAAACGCGTGTGATCGACTCATCAAAAGTGATCAAAAAATTAAAGGAAAGTGCAGACAGAGTATTGATCGATGCTCCCTGTAGCGGACTCGGCGTATTGAGAAGAAATCCTGATGCGAAATGGAAACTGCAACCCGAATTTCTGGATTCTATAAAAGAAACTCAGCAACAGATCCTGAAAGATTACTCAACCATGGTTAAAAAGGGAGGTAAAATGGTCTATGCTACCTGCTCGATCCTTCCTTCAGAAAATCGCGCTCAGGTAGAACAATTCCTTAAATCGGAATCCGGGGCTAATTTCAAACTGGTAAAAGACAAAAGTATCCTTGCTTCAGAAGCCGGATTTGACGGTTTCTATATGGCCCTGCTCGAAAAAAAGGATTAAGCAGAAAGCACAAAAGACAGGTATAACTTTACGCAAACGCTAATACATTGCGTTTCAACTGGTTTAACAATAGTTAAACATCAGCATACAATTCGTATTTACCACTATAAAATAGGCGGAAATTTAAACGGAAAATTTTACCTTTGCGCTTTCAATAAAAAATTATCAGTTCGCTACCTAAAGCGGACTAAAACACTGACATTTATGATCGTTTTCTTCGGAAACCCAAAGGAAAAGGTTTTTGCAGTTCAAACCTCTAAAGAACTGTCGGCAGAAGATAATTCCAGACTGATCTGGTTGTTCGGTAACCAACCGAACTTAGGTGCGGCGTCCGTTGACGCCTTTTTTGTTGGTCCCCGTGCCACGATGATCACTCCATGGAGTACCAATGCTGTTGAGATCACCCAGAATATGGGTATTGAAGGAATTCTCCGCATAGAAGAGTTTTTTCCTTGCGAAGAAGACAGTCACGATTATGATCCGATGCTTTCGCAGAAATTTGCGAAACTGGATCAAAACCTCTTCAAAATAGAGATCGAACCGCAGCCTATTATGGAGATCGAAGATATCTCGGCATACAATGATAAGGAAGGCCTTTCACTTAGCGAGGAAGAGGTTAGCTACTTAAACGGACTTGCTGAAAAGCTTGGACGAAAGCTTACCGATTCTGAAGTTTACGGCTTCGCACAGATCAATTCTGAACACTGCCGCCATAAGATCTTTAACGGTACCTTTGTGATCGATGGTGAAGAAAAGCCTACTTCGCTTTTCAAACTGATCAAAAAGACCTCTGAAGAACACCCGAACGATATCGTTTCGGCTTATAAAGACAACGTTGCCTTTCTGAAAGGCCCAAAGGTTACTCAATTCGCTCCTAAGAGTGGTGATAAACCTGATTATTATACTGAAAAAGAATTCGATTCTGTTATATCCATCAAAGCGGAAACACATAATTTTCCTACTACCGTAGAGCCTTTTAATGGAGCTGCAACGGGTTCAGGAGGTGAAATCAGAGACCGCCTTGCCGGTGGAAAAGGATCATTACCGCTTGCAGGAACCGCGGTATATATGACCTCGTATTCCCGACTGGAAGAAAATCGACCCTGGGAAAACCAAATGGATGAAAGAAAATGGTTATACCAAACCCCGATGGATATCCTTATCAAAGCATCCAACGGAGCTTCCGACTTTGGAAATAAATTCGGTCAGCCACTGATCGCAGGTTCCGTACTTACCTTCGAACATGAAGAAGAAGCAAGGAAGCTGGGATTTGATAAAGTGATCATGCTTGCCGGTGGAATCGGATATGGTAAAATCGATCAATCGATAAAAGCAACTCCTAAAACCGGCGATAAGATCGTGGTGATGGGTGGTGATAACTATCGTATCGGAATGGGGGGTGCTGCAGTATCATCTGCCGATACCGGTGAATTCAGCAGTGGAATCGAACTCAATGCCGTACAACGTTCGAATCCTGAAATGCAAAAACGTGTTGCGAACGCTGTAAGAGCCATGGTGGAAAGCGATGATAATGATATTGTTTCCATTCATGACCATGGTGCCGGAGGACACTTAAACTGTCTTTCCGAACTTGTGGAAGATACCGGTGGAAGAATCGAGATCGATAAGCTTCCAGTTGGAGATCCAACCCTTTCCCTGAAAGAACTCATCGGAAATGAAAGTCAGGAGCGAATGGGACTGGTAATCGGAAAAGAACATACCGAGAGACTCAAAAGGATCGCAGATCGTGAAAGATCACCGATGTATGAGGTAGGTGATGTTACCGGAGATGACCATTTCTCCTTTGAATCATCATCTCGTGGAGTAAAACCTATGAATCTTGATCTCAGCGATATGTTCGGAAGTTCTCCGAAAACAATCATGAACGATCGTAAGATCAATAGAAATTATAAATCGCCGGAATATAATGCCGGTGCTATCACGGAGTACCTGGAACAGGTACTGCAATTGGAAGCCGTGGCGAGTAAAGACTGGTTGACCAATAAAGTAGACCGATGTGTAAGCGGCCGTGTTGCAACACAACAATGTACCGGACCGTTACAACTTCCCCTTAACAATTGTGGCGTCATGGCTCTTGATTACAAAGGGAAGGAAGGAATTGCAACCGCAATAGGTCATGCGCCTGTCTCTGCTTTGGTTGATCCGGTTGCAGGAAGCCGTAATTCAATAGCAGAGTCTCTGACCAATATTATCTGGGCTCCCTTAGAAGAAGGAATCAAGTCTGTTTCCCTTTCTGCAAACTGGATGTGGCCGTGTAAGAATGAAGGAGAAGATGCCAGACTTTATGATGCAGTAGAAGGTTGTTCAGATTTTGCAATAGCCTTGGGTATCAATATCCCAACCGGAAAAGACTCGTTGTCGATGAAACAAAAATATCCGAACGAAGAAGTGATCGCTCCGGGTACGGTTATCATCTCCGCAGCAGGACACTGTTCCGATATCACAAAAACTGTTTCACCTACCCTTCATATAGAAGGTGGAAGTATCTACTATATCAACCTTTCCGGTGACGATTTCAAACTTGGCGGATCATCTTTTGCTCAAGTTAGAAATGCTATTGGTAATGAAGTTCCTACGATCAAAGATGCTGCAATGTTTAAGCAAGCCTTTAATACGATTCAGGAACTCATCAAAAAAGACCTGATCCTTGCAGGACATGATGTTGCCAGTGGCGGACTTATTACTACCTTGTTGGAAATGTGTTTTGCCGATGTGCATACAGGTGCTCTTATCGATCTTTCCCCGTTACAGGAGTCGGATGCGGTAAAGGCTTTATTCAACGAAAATTCAGGGATTGTATTCCAGGTTGCCGATGATGCCAAAGCAGAAGCCATGCTTCAAGAGGCCGGAATCACCTTTATAAAGATCGGAAGTGCCGTTGAAGGTGATCGACTTCAACTTAAGAACGGAGATCAGAACTTCTCATTCAGCATCTCCCGCTTAAGAGATATTTGGTTTAAAACCTCTCACCTTCTGGATGCTAAGCAAAGTGGAGTTAAGAAAGCGGATGAAAGAGCTAACAATTATAAGATTCAACCCTTAACGTATAGTTTCCCTGCAGATTTCGACGGCAAAAAACCGATTTTGGACTCTAGTAAACCAAGGATCAAGGCTGCGATAATCAGGGAAAAAGGAAGTAACTCAGAAAGAGAGATGGCCAATGCCATGTATCTGGCAGGTTTTGATGTAAAAGACGTGCATATGACCGACCTTATAAGCGGACGTGAGACACTGGAGGATATTCAGTTTATCGCTGCCGTGGGTGGATTCTCAAACTCAGACGTATTGGGAAGTGCAAAAGGATGGGCCGGAGCCTTCTTATACAACGAAAAGGCCAATAAAACCCTTAAGGCATTCTTCGATAGAAATGACACCCTTTCCTTAGGCGTTTGTAACGGATGTCAATTGTTCGTGGAACTCGGATTGATCAACCCTGACCATGAAGACAAACCGAAAATGCTACATAACGAATCTCATAAATTCGAATGTAACTTTACGTCCGTGAAGATCCAGGAGAACAATTCTGTTATGCTTTCCGGACTTGCAGGAAGTACGCTCGGTATCTGGGCTGCACATGGTGAAGGTAAGTTCAGCTTCCCTTATGATGAATCAAAATACAACATCGTTGGTAAGTACGGATACGAAGGGTATCCGGCGAATCCTAATGGTTCAGATTTCAATACTGCGATGATGACCGATGATAGCGGAAGACACCTTGTAATGATGCCTCACCTTGAACGTTCTACATTCCCTTGGAACTGGGCTCATTATCCAAACGACCGAAATGACGAAGTATCGCCATGGCTAACGGCTTTTGTCAATGCCAGAAAATGGCTGGAAGCAAAGAAATAAATTGATATATTTACATAATAATTAAGGAGTTGGTAATAATCAACTCCTTTTTTTTAATTCCTAATGAAAATAATGCACATTTTTTTATAATTTGCAATTTTGTAAAACGAATAAAATGATAAAGGTTTCCCGTCTTTTTGACATACCTGCCTATCAACTTGAGAAACATAATCTCGATGATGCTTTGGTAACCAAATACGGTAATGAATGGGTCAAAACCTCTTCTGCCGAATATGTTGCACTCTCGAACCAGGTAAGTCGGGGTCTTCTGAGATCCGGAATTAATCCCAATGATAAAATTGCTGTTATATCTTCCAATAACCGTACAGAATGGCATATTGCAGATATTGGTATACTTCAGGTAGGTGCTCAGAATGTGCCAATCTATCCTACCATCGCTGAAGAAGATTATGCCTATATTCTTAACCATTCAGAATCGGTAATCTGTATCGTTTCTGATCAGGAGGTCTATAACAAGCTTAACAGTGTTCGTGATCAGATCCCGAAATTAAGGGAAGTTTATTCCTTTAACGAGATCAAAGGAGTCAAGAATTTTCGCGAAATTCTGGAATTGGGTAAAGATGACAGCAACCAGCATGAAGTAGAAGCAAGAAAGGCAGTTGTAACTGAAGACGATCTGGCTACGATTATTTATACTTCAGGAACCACAGGTCGCCCTAAAGGCGTGATGCTTTCTCATAAGAATATCACATCCAATGTAATGGCAAGTCATGAGCGTGTTCCTTTGGAACCGGGAGACAAAGCTCTTAGCTTCCTCCCTATTTGTCACATTTTTGAGAGAATGCTCGTATACCTCTACCAATATTTTGGCATAAGAGTCTATTTCGCAGAATCCATTGACAAGATGAGTGATAACCTTAAAGAAGTCAAACCCGAGGTAATGAGTGTGGTGCCAAGACTTCTTGAAAAAGTATACGACAAGATCTACGCCAAAGGGTCAGAACTGACCGGAATCAAGAAAAAACTTTTCTTTTGGGCTGTAGAACTGGGTCATCATTTTGAACCCTATAATGCCAATGGAAGCTGGTATGGCTTTCAGCTGGAGATCGCTAGAAAACTTATTTTCAGTAAATGGCAGGAGGCATTAGGCGGAAATCTGAAGATCCTGGTTAGTGGAAGTGCTGCATTGCAACCAAGACTTTCCAGAGTTTTCGGAGCTGCAGGAATTCCAGTTATGGAAGGCTACGGACTCACGGAAACATCTCCGGTGATTGCAGTTAATGACCAGAACAACAGAGGATGGAAAATTGGTACCGTAGGAAGAGTTTTGAACGGAGTTGAAGTAAAGATAGCCGAAGATGGTGAGATTCTTTGTAAAGGTCCGAATGTAATGATGGGATATTACAAAGATCCGGAACGCACGGAAGAGGCATTAAAAGACGGCTATTTCCATACCGGTGATATCGGTGAGATCGATAAGGAAGGATTCCTGAGAATTACCGATCGCAAGAAGGAAATGTTCAAGACATCAGGCGGAAAATATGTCGCACCTCAGCTTATAGAAAACGAGATGAAACAATCCAGGTTCATCGAACAGATCATGGTGATCGGAGAAGGCGAAAAGATGCCCGCTGCCCTGATACAACCCAATTTTGACTTTGTTCGGGAATGGGCACGCCGCCACAATGTTCAATTGAACGGAGATGATGCTTCCTTAGTCAGCAATCAGCAGGTCATAGCCCGTTTTCAGGAAGAAGTAGACCGGTATAATCAGAAGTTCGGGCACTGGGAACGCGTTAAAAAGTTTGAACTCACTCCGGATGCTTGGAGTACAGAAGGCGGACAACTCACCCCTACCCTCAAATTAAAAAGAAAGATTATCAAACAAATTTATCAGGATCTATATAATAAGATCTATGATAGAGCATAACTCATTTACTATTCAAACTGAGTTCCATTTTGACAAAATTTATGAAAACTCCCCATATTCTGGGGAGTTTTTTTATTAAATTATCTTAAAAGACACCCTTAGATTTAAAACTTACTAAGTTTATTATAATTTACTATGCATGCATAGTAAAATTTTCATATATTTGATGCTAGACCTATTCAACAATGAAAGATAAGACCATAGATTATTTGCTTCGGGCAACCTGGCAGGCAGTTACCAAAATGTATAACGAAGAAGCCTCCAAGTTCGATAGCACCATGGCAACGGGTTTTACACTGTTAAGCATCGATCCCGAACATGGATCGCCATCTACCACGCTCGGGCCACGGATGGGCATGGAAGCGACCAGCCTTTCACGTATTCTGAAAAACATGGAGAATAAGGGGTTGATCACCAGAAAACCAAATCCGGAAGATGGCCGTGGAGTTTTGATTTGTCTTACACCTTTCGGACAGGAGAAAAGAACCGTTTCTAAAGAAGTTGTACTAAAATTCAATGACATTGTAAAAAAGAATGTTACTGATGAAGATCTAAAAGGTTTTATAAAAGTTACAGAGACTATCAACGAACTCATATCAGAGAAAAAGATTTACCATAACGAAAACACCAAAAACAACGAGTAGACAATGACGCGAAGAATCAAAAAAGTAGCGGTGATCGGATCCGGTATCATGGGTAGTGGTATAGCATGCCATTTCGCCAATATCGGTGCAGAAGTATTACTGCTGGATATCGTTCCCAGAGAATTGAATGAAAAAGAAAAAGCCAAAGGACTCACTCTAGATGATAAAGCAGTACGCAATCGAATCGTCAATGAGAACCTTCAGACTGCGATAAAATCAAAACCCTCTCCTATTTATCATCAGAAGTTCACCACTCGGATCAAAACCGGAAATCTGGATGATGACCTGAAACGAATTGCTGATGTGGATTGGGTGATCGAGGTAGTTGTAGAAAGGCTCGATATCAAAAAAAGTGTCTTTGAAAAGATCGAACAATTCCGAAAACCGGGAACCCTAATCACTTCCAACACTTCAGGTATTCCCATACATTTTATGAATGAGGGAAGAAGTGAAGACTTCAGAAAGCATTTTGCTGTAACGCATTTCTTTAATCCACCGCGTTATTTAAAACTTTTTGAAGTTGTTCCAGGTCCTGATTGCAAACAGGAAGTAACTGACTTTCTATTAAGTTATGGAGAAAAATTCCTGGGCAAAACCAGTGTTCTGGCTAAGGATACTCCCGCTTTCATCGGAAACAGGATTGGAATCTTCGGAATCCAAAGCTTGTTTCATCAGGTAAAAGAAATGGGATTATCGGTTGAAGAAGTGGATAAGCTTACCGGCCCAGTTATTGGTCGACCAAAATCTGCTACCTTCCGTACCGTTGATGTCGTAGGATTGGATACTTTGGTTCATGTGGCAAACGGAATCTTTGAAAATTGCCCTGAAGATGAAGCACATGAACTGTTTAAATTACCGGGATTCATCCAGACCATGATGGAAAAAAAATGGTTGGGAAGTAAAACCGGTCAAGGTTTCTATAAAAAAGTAACCGGTGATGACGGAAAGAGTCAGATTCTATCACTCGATCTGGACACCATGGAATATACGCCTTCCAAAAAAGCATCCTTTGCCACATTGGAACTCACCAAAACCATAGATAAGGTCATCGACCGTTTTCCGATATTGGTCAATGGAAAAGATAAGGCTGGTGAATTCTACAGAAAGAATTTCGCTTCATTATTTGCCTACGTCCAAAATAGAATTCCTGAGATTTCCGATGAACTATACCGTATCGATGATGCTATGAAAGCCGGATTCGGATGGGAACATGGTCCTTTCGAGATCTGGAATGCTATTGGGGTAAAGAAAGGGATCGAATTGATGGAGGCCGAAGGACTCCAACCGGCTGCCTGGGTAACCGAAATGCTGGCCACCGGAAATGAGACCTTTTATACCGTTACGGATGGAGCTACGTATTATTATGATATTCCATCCAGGAAACAAACGAAAAAACCAGGACAGGATGCTTTTATAATCCTGGATAATATTCGCAAATCCAAAGAGGTCTGGAAAAACAGCGGCGTTGTGATTGAAGACCTCGGAGACGGAATTCTAAATGTCGAATTCCAGTCAAAAATGAATACCATCGGAGGCGATGTGCTTGCCGGACTGAATAAAGGAATCGATCTTGCTGAAAAAGACTTCCAGGGACTTGTCGTAGGTAACCAGGGAGCCAATTTCTCGGTCGGCGCCAATATTGGAATGATCTTTATGATGGCTGTTGAACAGGAATATGATGAATTGAACATGGCCATTAAAATGTTTCAGGACACCATGATGCGCATGCGCTATTCCTCAATTCCAACCATTTCCGCTCCTCATGGAATGACCCTCGGTGGCGGATGTGAATTATCCCTGCACGCCGATAAAGTGGTTGCTGCAGCAGAAACCTACATGGGACTCGTCGAGTTCGGAGTAGGAGTTATTCCGGGTGGAGGAGGTTCTAAGGAAATGACCCTAAGAGCAGCCGACACTTTCAAAAAAGATGATGTTGAACTAAACGTTCTCCGTGAATATTTCCTGAGCATCGGTATGGCAAAAGTATCGACCTCCGCTTATGAAGCCTTTGACACCGGAGTTCTTCAAAAAGGTAAGGATGTAGTTGTGGTCAATAAAGACCGCCAGATCGCAGAAGCGAAAAAGCACGCGTTATTATTGGCTGAAGCCGGTTACACCCAGCCCCCAAAACGTCATGATATAAAAGTGCTCGGAAAACAAGCATTGGGTATGTTCATGGTGGGAACAGATTCCATGGAGGCCGGTCATTATATCTCGGAACATGATAAGAAGATCGCTAATAAACTTGCCTGGGTGATGGCAGGAGGTGATCTCTCCGAACCCAATTATGTGAGTGAGCAATACCTGCTCGATCTTGAACGGGAAGCTTTCCTTTCTTTATGTACAGAGCGAAAAACTCTGGAAAGGATTCAGCATATGTTGAAAACAGGAAAACCACTGAGAAATTAATGAACAGGTTAAGAGCAGAGAAATCACCACAAAAAACAAGAAAATGAAACAAAGAACAGCATATATAGTCAAAGCTTACAGAACTGCTGTAGGTAAAGCACCCCGCGGTCTATTCCGGTTCAAAAGACCTGATGAACTTGCCGCAGAAACCATCGCGTATCTTTTAAAGGAGATTCCTCAACTGGACAAGAAACGCATCGATGATGTGATAGTCGGAAATGCGATGCCAGAAGCAGAACAGGGTCTTAATATGGGACGCCTGATCTCTCTGATGGGACTCAAGATCGAAGATGTACCCGGAGTAACGGTAAACCGTTACTGTGCGTCTGGCCTGGAAACAATTGGTATTGCCACCGCAAAAATTCAATCCGGAATGGCCGATTGTATCATTGCAGGAGGTGCCGAAAGTATGAGTTATATTCCGATGGGCGGTTACAAACCCGTTCCCGATTATAAATTGGCAAAAGAAGGAAATGAAGATTATTACTGGGGCATGGGGCTCACTGCTGAGGCCGTAGCCAATCAGTACAAGGTTTCGCGGGAAGATCAGGATGAATTTGCCTTTAATTCCCATATGAAAGCGCTGAATGCTATCAAGGAAGGTAAGTTCAAAGATCAGGTTGTTCCAATCGATATTCATGAAGTGTATGTAGGCGGTGACGGCAAAAAAGCCGAAAAGAATTATATCGTAGACACCGATGAAGGCCCGCGTGCCGATACCTCCATGGAAGTATTGTCAAGACTTAAACCTGTTTTTGCTCAGGGAGGTAGTGTGACGGCTGGTAATTCTTCTCAAATGAGCGACGGAGCAGCATTTACACTCGTAATGAGTGAAGATATGGTTAAAGAACTCAATCTGGAGCCTATCGCAAGACTTGTTTCTTATGCAGCCGTAGGTGTAGAGCCAAGAATCATGGGAATCGGCCCAGTTAAAGCCATTCCAAAAGCATTGGCACAGGCAGGAATGAAACAAAATGATATTGAACTGATAGAGTTGAACGAAGCCTTTGCTTCACAATCTCTTGCAGTAATTCGTGAACTCGGATTAAATCCGGAAATCGTCAATGTTAACGGAGGAGCAATCGCATTAGGACATCCGCTGGGATGTACCGGTGCAAAACTTTCTGTACAGCTGTTTGACGAAATGAAAAGAAGAAATAACAAATATGGTATCGTTACCATGTGTGTAGGAACCGGCCAAGGTGCTGCAGGGGTTTACGAACTCCTCTAAAGACAACCAAACTTTGATTCGGACCGATATTTAATTTATTAGACATATTTACTTAAAATAACTGATTAGAAATGCAAACCACTGATAAAGAATTAACACGAGGCGGCCAGTTTCTGGTAAAGGAAACTCCGGCTGAAGATGTCTTCACTCCGGAAGATTTTTCGGAAGAACAACAAATGATGCGCGATTCCGTCAAGGAATTTGTTGACCGGGAAATATGGGCAAAAAAAGAACAGTTCGAAAAGAAGGATTATGCATTGACCAAATCCGTAATGGATAAGGCCGCGGAACTCGGACTTCTTGGTGTTGCCGTTCCGGAGGAATATGAAGGTTTGGGTATGGGATTCGTAACCACTATGCTGGTATGTGATTATATCTCAGGGGCAACCGGATCCTTTGCCACAGCATTTGGGGCACACACCGGTATCGGCACCATGCCGATCACGCTTTATGGTACAGAAGAACAAAAGCAAAAATATGTCCCTAAACTGGCGACCGGGGAATGGTATGGCGCATACTGCTTAACAGAACCTGGAGCAGGTTCCGATGCTAACAGTGGAAAGACCAAGGCCGTGCTATCTGAAGATGGTACACACTATTTGATCAGCGGTCAGAAAATGTGGATTTCGAATGCCGGATTTGCCAGTCTTTTCATTGTTTTTGCCAGAATTGAAGATGATAAAAACATCACTGGATTTATCGTTGAAAACGACCCTTCTAATGGCATTACGTTAGGAGAAGAAGAACATAAACTCGGAATTCATTCATCTTCTACCCGTCAGGTATTCTTTAGCGAAACGAAAGTTCCCGTAGAGAATATGTTATCAGAAAGAGGAAACGGATTCAAGATCGCCATGAATGCATTGAACATCGGGAGGATCAAACTTGCCGCTGCCTGTCTTGATGCACAGCGCCGCGTAACAACTGAAGCCGTTAAATATGCTAATGAAAGAATACAGTTCAAGACTCCTATCGCAAAATTCGGAGCGATCAAAGCAAAGCTGGCAGAGATGGCTACGAATGCCTATGTAGGTGAATCTGCTTGTTACCGTGCTGCTAAAGATATCGAGAACAGAATTGAGATCAGACTCTCCGACGGTGCTTCACATTCAGAAGCTGAACTAAAAGGAGTAGAAGAATATGCGATCGAATGTTCTATCCTTAAAGTAGCGGTATCAGAAGATTGTCAGCAATGTACAGACGAAGGAATTCAGATCTTCGGAGGGATGGGGTTCTCTGCAGATACCCCGATGGAATCTGCCTGGAGAGATGCCCGAATCTCAAGAATCTATGAAGGAACCAATGAGATCAATAGAATGCTTGCTGTAGGTATGCTGATCAAAAAAGCAATGAAGGGACATGTAGACCTTTTAGGTCCTGCCATGGCCGTTAAAGATGAATTGATGGGAATTCCTTCCTTTGATACACCCGATTATAGTGAAGCATTGAGTGAGGAGAAAGAAATGATCACCAAGCTTAAAAAAGCCTTCCTTATGGTTGCAGGTGCAGGCGTACAAAAATATGGACCGGAACTTGAAGAACATCAGCAACTATTGATGGCTGCTGCCGATATTCTGATCGAGATCTATATGGCTGAATCAGCCTTGTTAAGAACAGAAAAGAATATAAAACGCTTTGGTGAAGAAAGTCAGGCACATCAGATCGCGATGACCAAACTCAATCTGTTCAATGCGGTTGAAAAGATCAACACCAAAGGTAAGGAAGGTATCGCAAGCCTTGCAGAAGGAGATGAACAGCGAATGATGTTGATGGGTCTTAAACGATTCACTAAATACACCAACCTGCCTAACGTGGTTGAATTGAGAAATAAGATCGCAGAAAAAGTAACTGCAGAAAATAAATATTGTTTTTAGATCTAAAGATATTCTATTAGGTTTTAGAATTTAGTTGTTTGAAAAAGGCTGCCTTTATTGGCAGCCTTTTTTTGTTCTGTTTAGTAATGTTGAATTTTTAAGTACCTGCCAGCACCAGTTTATGATGCTTCATTGCATTATAAATTACTCGTCAAAGACATTCTTCAGAAAATCTGTGATATAGGTTATGGTAGGTTCATACCATGGGTTCACAAGCCAGAAGGAGTGCGGAGAATCCGGGATGGTATGCACTTCTGAATAGATTCCTCTATTTTTTAATTCATTGATCATGGCATCACGGCCTGCATGAAATCGCGGTTGAGCACTGTTTACAAATAGTATCGGAGGTGTATTTTCACTTACATATTCCAAAGGTGAAGCCGCCTTCCATATTTCGAGGTTTTCCGATTTATAGCCGCCGAGCCATTTTGCAGCATATCGCCCCTCTTCAGCTTCCGGACTAACAAAGGACACGATTCCATCAATATTGATTATCGCTTGTACTTTAGAATTGCCCGTTCCGGTTACACCGGACAGGCTTGCAAGTTGTGCTCCGGCCGAAGCCCCCAGGACAGCCACCCTATCCGGATCAACATTAAATTCTTCGGCATGATTCCTGAGATAAGTCAGTGCCGCATGCAGATCATTTAAGGCAGCAGGATAAGGCTTTTCATCACTAAGTGTATAGGAAACGTTCATAGCTACATATCCAGCCCTGGCTAAATCATACGCGAGGATTTCCATGTTATCCTTACTTCCAGAGATCCATCCGCCTCCGTGAACTAATAAAACTGCCGGATGTGGTTTCCTTCCTTTATTCGGCAGAAATATATCTGCCTTTTTATCGGTTCCATCTCCAACCCGGTATATGATATCCTTTTTTAAATCTGTCTTCAATTTATCAGGCAATCCTGTTGGAGTAACATCTGGATAATATTTTTTAAGCTTCTCCGAAGTGGTCTGTATGGTATAGGGAGAAGGCTTCAGACTATCAAGCGCTAGTACTTTCAGCCCCTCAAATACTTGTTGTGCCACTGCCCTGGCACCATCCGGTTGAAAATGGGTGTTGTCGTTCTGTCCTTTAGGATAGGCTTCATATACCCCGGCTGGCAAATTCATAAAATAATGCTCCGAAACATATTCCTTCCCCTTCTTTGTGAAAAAAGCTCTTGAACGCATGTTAAGATCGATCAGTGGTACCTTCATTTCTAAAGCCACTTCTCTCGGCGCCAGATCATACATACCATGTATATCTTCGAGAACTCCCTCTTTCCATGGATAATTTCTTGCTACTGGAGTCAGGATGATCGGGAAGGCTCCTTTTTCACGACTTTGCGAAACAAACAATCGTAAGAATTCCTTATATCCTGTTGTATCCACATACCGCTCCGGTTTGTTTTCAGCAGCATCGTTATGTCCGAATTGCATCATTACAATATCACCCGGTCGTAATGACTCATAGACCTTTCGCCATCTGCCTTCCTGAAAAAAGGTACGGGTACTCCTACCACCCCGAGCCCGGTCATCAACGATCACAGAATCCGTTCTGAAGAGATCATGAAAATATCCAAGGCTATCCTTTTTGAAGAATTCCTGAAATACCTGTCCCCATCCTGTTACCGGATACCGCGTTTTCATATAATCTTTACCCGGCTCATAATTGTTACTATAATCTGCCATGGTAGAATCGCCGATAAGGTAAATCGTGACCGGTTTTTTGTCTGCAGTAAAAGATAACAGCAAAAATCCAAATGCTATTGAAGCCCCTATTTTAAAGCTTTTAAACTTTAATCGTTCCAAAATCTTAATCTTTGGTAATTCTAAACCAGTCCACATCTGCATATCCACCTCGTTTTTCTCCTTTATCGCTCATCGAGAAGAGTCCGACCTTAGCGCCAATCCATTTACCGGGTTGAGCGATAAATGCTTCACCGATATCCTTGAAACGTTTTCCGTTTTCACTATAACTGAATGTGCAAATCGCTTCTCCGTTCTTCTCCTTCACGTTTACACGGAAATAAACCTCATTACTTTTGAGAGGTTCAGTTGCGATCACCTTTTCCTCCTCATTCCTTGATGCTTTCTTAGCGACGGTCTGTTTTACAAAATACCCGGACTCATCAAGTGCGATCGTCAGTGTTGCATAGTCAAGTCCAAGCACTATAAGTCCGGCATTTTTCCCTTGTGTTGACTCATGTGGCATTAAACGGATTTTAGTGGTTGCTACAAAATCTGGTGCAGGAAACTTCTGGGATACTACATTTGGAACCATCCAAAGATTATTAGCTTCCTCCGGATATTCCATAGCGAACAATCGGAGATGATCAGTGTTCCGTAATTGAGCACTCCAGGTTATGGAAGGGTTTGCATTCCATTGCCATTGCAGCCCCAGTTCATCGGTGTTGAATTCATCCGTCTCCACCGGAGTTACCACCGGGTACGTACTTCCTACTTCCGGCTTACGATAGTTCATGACCGGTTCCCCGATTCCGTTCTTATCTTTATCTTCACCCATCACCGGCCAGTCATTTTTCCACATTACTGGCTGTAGGTGTACAATCCTACCATAGGCTTCAACATCCTGAAAATGATAGAACCAGGACTCGCCTTTCGGTGTATCGACCCAGGCTCCCTGATGGGGTCCGTTTATCGAACTCTTGCCTTGCTCCAAGACCACCTTTTCTTCATAAGGACCATAAATATCCTTCGATCTCAATACCAGTTGCCATCCGGTGGCTACGCCTCCGGCGGGAGCAAATATGTAATAATATCCGTTCCTTTTATAAAATTTGGCTCCTTCAACCGTCGGGTGTTCATCATGTCCGTCAAACACATGTTTTCCACGATCAAGGACTTCCGTTCCTTCGGGATTCATTTTTCTTACGGTTAACAGACTGTTTACGCCAGCTCGGCTCCCAGCCCAGGCATGAACCAGATAGGCATCCCCGTTGTCATCCCATAAGGGACAAGCGTCTATGATTCCTTTCCCGGGTAATACAAGTACCGGTTCATCCCATTCTCCAAAAGGATCTTTGGTCTTCACCATATAGACCCCAAAATCCGGGTCTCCCCAATAGATATAAACCTCATCATTATGAAATCGGATACTGGGAGCCCAGACACCGTTACCATGCTGTGGGATATTAAAATGTTCTTCCGGAACCTGTACCGGCAACGCATGATTGATCAGTTTCCAGTTAACCATGTCTTTGGAATGGAGTATTGGTAACCCCGGTGTTGCGTTAAAACTGGAAGCAGTCATAAAGTAGTCATCTCCGACCCGTACAACATCCGGATCAGAATAATCAGTATAAAGAATTGGATTTATATAGGTTCCATCGCCCTGATCTGCAACCCAAACTTCAGAAACATAGGTAGTCGGATCCTGGGCATGCAACATCAATACTCCGGAAAGCGCTATAAGACTTAAGAACTTTTTCATGGATATACTTCTCTTCAGATTCTTAATAGGCTTTTCCATTGATAGTGGTATTTGTAAAATTGACCGGCTCCGAATTTTCTACAGACAGTGGGGTTTGTACACCATCGATCGTCACATTGGTAAAGTAAACATCCTTAACCGGTAATTCTTCCCGTCCTTTGATCAGTATTCCGTACTTTCCTCCCTTAACAACCTTTACATTACTCAAATGAATATTTCGAATGGTCGGAAGAAAATCGCCTTCCTGATTACCATGAATATCATAGTAAGTATTAATGCGTAAGACAGCTTCCTTTACTTCACCAACATAGATATTATCTACGAAGACATTTTCAACAAATCCTCCCCGAAGTGTATTCGTTTTGATACGGATTGCTCGATCGAGATTCGGACTATCCATTTTACAATCTCTTACAAAAACATTTCGAACACCGGCGGAGATCTCACTCCCCATAACCACACCACCGTGACCGTCTTTCATTTCACAATTTTCTACCACGATATTCTCACTGGGCATATTCACTCTTCTCCCATCATTATTCCTCCCTGATTTTATAGCAATACAATCATCTCCTGTATCAAAAAGACAGTTTTTGATGTGAACATTGCTGGAATATTCCGGATCACAACCATCATTGTTTGGACCATGGCTTTTTACAGTAACTCCATCGACTGTTATATTAGCCGATTTGAGCGGATGTATCACCCAGAAAGGAGCATTGGTAATGGTAATTCCCTGGATCAATATATTTTCACATTCGAAAGGTTCAACAAAAGTTGGCCTTAAATAATACCCTTCTCCGAATATTCTTTCCGATACCGGTGCCTGTTGTTCATTTAATCTTCTTAGTCGGGGTAAATTGAGTGAATCCCCTTGTTTTGGCATACCTTCCTGGTATCCATAGGTATCCTTACCACACCATGGCCACCAATTATCAGTTCCTCCCTGACCATTGAGTGTTCCCTTTCCGGTGATAGCAATATTCTTTTGCTTATAGGCATAGATCAACGGAGAGTAATTCATCAGTTCCACACCTTCATAGGAGGTATGTACCAAAGGTAGATACGCCTGTTTATCTTTGGTGAAGCGAATTTCGGCTCCTTCTTCCAGGTGTAAGTTAACATTGCTAAGCAGGTGTACAGGGCCCGTCAGATAGACTCCTTTCGGAACCAGAACCCTTCCCCCTCCGGCAACATTACAAGCCTTGATCGCTTCTTTAAATGCATCGGTGTTCAGCGTAATGGTATCTCCTTTTGCGCCATAATCATCAACCGAAAAGTTCTTATCCGGAAATTGAGGAACCACAATAGATTTAATCAGTGCATCTGCTTGGTCTATCCCCTGTACCTCAACGGTTTCGGCTTCCTGTTTGCACGAGGTCAAAAAGGCTATTCCCAACCCGACAAGCAGTAAGTTAAAATTCATTTTCATCATATTCTAGTTTATAGTGGTTAATTTAAATCGTTTAATTCCGGAATCCAGTTATCTTCACCTTTCAACACTTCTTCCTTGCTGAATCCGGCAGCCTGTTCTTTGGTAAGCTCTTTTGCCCAGGGAACTCTTTGTCCGTTCGCACCCGGTCCTTTTGAGTCATATTCACCATAGTATACGGTAGACTCCGCATTGGGTTTATTCCAGTTATGCCAGCCTTCTGGTTTTATATGTGCATCCATGAAACAAGATATCCATACAGTTTTAGCATGATCACGCCAGGGTCTGCCGAGGTAAAAGGTACCTTGTCCGGCATCTGAAATGAGACGGCAATCTTTGAATACGAATCCAAAAGACGAATGTTCATCAGTTGAAGCGGCAGTGACATAACCTCCATTCTTACAGACGATGTCACAATTTTCAAAATATCCGGTTGACCAACCAAAGATAAAATCTACGGTTCCTTCAATATAGCAATTACGATAATACTGACGACTTTGTTTCCCATGTAGATACAAGGTATCCTGAAAACCTAGAAACCGACAATTATCAAAGATCACTTTATCTCCGTCTACTCTGACTGCTACTGCCTGCCCTACCGGACCTGCGCTGTTCTCAAAGGTCAGATCACGGGCATGGAATCCATCCCCAAAAACAAAGAAGGATGTAGAACCGGTGGTACCAACCTCCTCTCCGAAGGCGTTGAGTTTCTGTGCATAATCATCATAAGTGATCACAGTATTTTCCCGGCTTTCTCCTATAAAGGTTACATTTGTTTTCGAAGCCGGAAGAACAAGTTTTTCCTTGTATATCCCATCTCTTATATAAATAACCGTACGGGACCTTCTGAAATCAGGTACTGCATCAATGGCTTCCTGAACGGTTTTGAAATCACCCATTCCGGTAGGATCGACTGTGAAATCAAATTTTCTAACCAATAAATCAGCATAGTGTTCGGCAAAGGTATATTCACTTTTGTGCGCTTTGACATAAGCATCCTTTACTTTTGGGTCTGAACCGAGTTCATTTTCAAAATTGTCAGGAATCCCATCGTTATCAGTATCTGTTTCTACAGAATCCTTCTTTAAATCAGGCCATCCACCAACGTCCGTCTGTGAATCGATTATACCCTCTTTAAAATCGGAATCTCCATTTCGGACATTTCGTACGATACGCGCATCAACGGCATCTCTGAATAGACTTGCTCCGGCATATTTCAATACTTGAATATAGGCGGCTGATGCACCTTGCAAGTTCAAATTATCAACTGCCACCGGAACTTTACGTCTATGCTGCGCTGGAATATTTCCTTGAATACCTCCATTCCAATTATCTTTTGAAACCTCTTCAGATCCGACAACGAAATTCCCATCAATATAAAATTCTCCATAAGGTTCATAGGGTTCAAGTATGCGAGCTTTTTTGGAATCGGGTGTTGCAGGTCCGGGTTTAAAGTAATTATTGATGATATTGTAATGACCTTTTTCCCCGCCGTAGATACTATTTTCCTGCCAGTTATAGATCACATTGTTGCTAAGATCTACAAATTCACGCTCCGAATTCTTTGTAGTGGCAGAACCGCTTAAACGCGGATTTCTGCTATTGTTACTCGCGATCAGATTATGATGAAAAGTCGCTCTTATACCACCCCAAATACCACCATATCCATGATCTCCTTTATGGTGTACCGATGAATTCAAGGCTTCCGAAATGATGCACCATTGCATGGTGAAATCTTTATTGTGATAAAAAGAAGCATTTTCGTCTACTGCCCAGCTAATGGAACAGTGATCGATGATCACATTGGTCAGGTCCCTGCCACCAAATGCATCTCCTTCGACCTTATTGAGATCTCCCATCCTAAAGCGTAAATATCTTATAATGATATTATCTGACTTGATTGTTACAGGATAACCTTTAATAGTAATCCCCTCCCCGGGGGCAGTTTGGCCGAGAATAGTAAGATCTCCGTTATTTATATCTATACGTGATTCAAGATTTATAGTTCCTGAAACAGCAAATAGGATGGTTCTTTTTCCATGTCTGACAATTCCTTTTCGAAGACTTCCTTCCCCGCTATCGTTCAGATTTGTCACTACATAAACTTCTCCGTCACGTCCACCGGTAGCAAACTGACCAAAACCTTCAGCTCCCGGAAACGCAGGAACCTGAGCTTCCCCATTAAAGTTTGTCAGAAGATTCAGGAGAATAAAAGTAAGTACCGATATCGATTGGAATATTTTGATCATTCTTATTTTTGTTTTTCTATGAGCTCATTGACGAGACTATTGATATAAACCTCAATGTTATCATACACGTTACTCAGATCCTTCCCGTTTGGATTATTTGCAGCAACTTCAAGTTTCATTTCTTCCTTCCAGTCATCAGGCATCCCGTCTCCGGAAGAATCGATCGGAGCCGCTTCACTTTCCAGCACAGGCCATCCACCAACATCGGAAGGCGTATCGATGATTCCATTTGTTCCACCATTTGAACCTTCGAAGGTGTAAGTGCCCTGGGCCACCTCTTCGGCGATCCTTGCGTCCACAGCATCTCTTTTAAAGGAAGCACCACTGTAGTCCAATACCTTTTGATAGGCATCCGCTGCACTATGGGTAACGACGTTATCTTCAATATCATGTGGCAGACTCATACGGATCGCATTCTTCTCAGCATCGGTTACCGTACCATATTTGCTATTGAAATGTTTAAAGACTCCATAGGTCCAGTTGTCTTCAGTAGCCAGTGCACTCCCTGCCATATAATTTCCATCGATATAATATTTCCCCCATATATTATAGATGGGAGTAGATTCATCAAGGTTCTTATCGATAGCGACAATACGGTCGACCTTAGTTGTTGCAGGCCCGGGTTTATAATAACAATTCACAATATTGACATTCATGCCTTCTCCTCCATAACAGCTATTCCCCTGCCAATTATAGATCACATTATTTCTGAGATCCACAAGGTCTGTCAAAGCCATAATATCTCCACCGGCTTCACCCAGCCGTGGATTTCGGCTGTCATGATGAGCCAGTAAATTATGATGAAAGGAAGCCTTCGTTCCTCCCCAAATTCCACCGTAACCATGGCTGCCTTTTTCGTGAACAGAATTTTTAAGGCTTTCTGTGATAAAACTCCATTGTAAGGTTGTATTCTCATTCGCATAAAAGGTGGCGGTCTCATCGGTACTCCAACTCATCGAACAATGGTCTATGATGAGATTCTTATGGAATCGAGATTCCAATGCATCGGCCTGTTGTGCTGCAGCATCACCCATTCGAAACCTCATAAATCTGATGATCACATTATCAGCGTTGATGACAACCGGATAATCTTTGATACAGATACCGTCACCCGGAGCGGTTTGTCCGGCAATGGTCAGATCACCGTTATTGATCGCTACTCTGGATTTCAATGCGATCGTACCGGATACTTTAAAGAGTATATATCGCGGTCCGCTTTCATTAATGGCAGCCCGAAAACTTCCTTCACCACTGTCATTGAGATTGGTAACAAAAAGAACCTTACCACCCCTTCCTCCAGTGGTTTGCATTCCAAAACCTTCCGCACCCGGAAATGCCTTTAGTACATCCTCTTTTTGGGTAGGAGTCTCGGATACAACTTCCTCTTCATCCTTGATATTCGAATGGCCTCCCGGTTTAATGTTTGTACCGTCATCGGCACTGCATCCGATCATGGATACCAGTAAAAGCAATGCAGCACAAATAAGTCCTGAAAAAATATTTTTTAACATATGATTCGTTTATATAACCAAAAAGTTAATACGTCATAATCAACAAAGGTTATGAAATGAACGTATTAACTTTTTGGCGGTTAACTGGAGCGTATGAATACGCAACTTTATCTTAAAGTTTCACTCTCCATCTTGGATCTCCTGTGTCGTATTTACCGGAGAAACCATTATCCTGAATATTAAAATCATTATTGGCCGGATCTACCCAAAGATCGTCTTGAGTACCCGAATAATTTGCAACAGGGAAACCAGGTATCTCACTTCCTGAATTAAACGAGAAGTTGGCTGTACTGTATATATTGCTCAAAGAGATCGGTGTATTTCCCAGTCCTTGTCCGATACCTTGTATTCCATAACTTTCCGAATCTGACTGGTCCCAGGAATGTCCGAATATCGAATTGCTGATCGTAATACCGCTTATCACATTATCATTACCATCTCCACCGCGATACCTGAATAATCTTCCACCTGTATTGATGAAGTTGGCGAAAGTACAGCTCTCGATCACCAGGGTCTGAGAATTGTTTCTTGACTGAATTCCGGTATCGATCTTATTGAAGGTACTATTCTCGAAAATAATATTATTAAATCTGGCCGTTTGGGTTTCACCCGCACCTGCCGGATCGGTATCAGCTGTAGCTAATCCATATCCACCGATACTATCGACAACACTGTTCATTATTTTGTAATTATCGATCTCAACGGTACCCCGAATACGCATGATTCCTCTGAAAGTACCGATCTGACAATTGTCGAACAATAGTTCTCTTACATATACATCACTGGTATTAGGGTTGAAGACATAATCTCCCGAATAATCGGCACCACGAATTTCCAGATCTACAAAATGTATGTGATCAATATTGGATCCACCTGCGATATTCCAGTTACCGGTCGTATATAATCGAGCTTTCTTCTCACCAAAACCATAAGCGGCTCTGATGGTGATCGACTTATCGAGGGCATCTTCAGGAAGGTCATAGCTTACTCCCCTTTTTACAAGAATGATCGCTCCATCCGGCGCCATGGCAACCGCATTGGCAACAGCTTCAGGGCTTTCATCTTCACGAAGATCGATGACATTCGGATCGGTTGGATCGACATCAGCAAGTTTTGTGGTATAATTCACCCATCCTCTGAGATCTTCACCACTATAGATAGCGATCTGATATTCGGTTTCCGGTGATAAACCATAAACGAATCCTTCTCCTGCCAAGTTTTCCTCCTCACTAACCGGAGTCTCATCAAACAAGGGTTCCTCCAGTCTAAGGTCTGTTGCAGCAAATACTTTGATTCCGGTCACCGCAGCACCAGCAACTTCCCAGGTAACTCTGGCGGCGATATCGGTAACATCATAGACCGCCGGTATATTCAGAATCGTCGGGAAACGCTGTGTTCTAACATTCCCGAGTTCTGAAACCTTACTGTCATATTGCGGATCTTCCGCATGTGCTGTGGCCTGAACCTGGTATAATGTATTCCAGAACAGCTCTTCGCCTACCAGATCTTTATTGATCTCTACGTAGTTTGTATCGATCTCAATGGTGTAATCAACGGTTTGAAAAGTATCCCTGCTAACTTCAAGGGTATAGCCAACCGCTGATTTTAATTTACCCATATTCACTATAATAGTGTTACCCACCGAATACAGATCCTCGTTAAGTACGGGTCTGAAAAGTCTGGTTTGTTCATAGGTCTGATCATCATCGTTGTTACAGGCATATAACAGTAACATGGAGATGCCGACAAAGAAAAGCGACCTCAGATTAAATATGCTTTTATTTTTACTCATGATTTTCCTTTTTTAATACGCTTAATTAAATCCGTAACCATCATTCTTCAACATTCCCTGACTACTCTCCACCGCCACATTCGGGATGGGGAAGATATATCGGGCAACTCCGGGAGCCGGACCGTCATAATAATTTTCCCAATCTCTGGTGATCCACTCATCATACGTATTCGTATCGTCATGAAGATCAAGTAGGAAAGGTACTTGATTCCAGGTTTCATCTGGCGGAGCAGCCACTTTATAATCCGGGTTCAGTACCATAAAATCTCCATTTTCGTCAAGCTTCCAATACATATAATCAGGCAGGTCTCCGACTCCGGCATAGGCATCATCGGCCAATTTCTTCAGGTCTTCAACGGTCTGCTGAACCTTCTCTGAATAAATACCCCAGCGAATAAGTTCATATTTTCGAATCATCTCTCCTCCGAATTCCCAGGCACGCTCATCTACGATTGCCTCGAAGAATGAATCTTTGGAACCTGAGATCCCAGCGACATATCCATCTACCATTTCTGCCCAATCCGCTTCATCAAAAGCTCTTTGACGCACTCGCTTTAAAGCATCCTGAGCAAGTGCTGTTGGGCCGTTCAATTCATTTTCTGCTTCTGCGAACATTAGTAATACATCGGCAAAGCGCATCATCGGCCAGTTAATCCCTGTACTTTTTGCGGTGGATGCTCCGGGAGGTGTTTCCAGAAAAGCACGACTCCATTTTCCTTGAGAAATATTCATAGGTCCTTCAACAAAGGTTTGTTCAAATGAAGTATTAATTTTGTAGAGTCCGCAGGTAACATCTCGTCGCTTATCATTAGAGTCGAATGACAGGTAATAGGTAACGGGCATAGCCATATAATTTCCACCGGACCCATAGTCGTGAGACGCAGTAGGACCACCATCGACGGCGATACCTATATTCCATCCTACATCGCCACTGTTAAGCGAGAACGGTACTTCGAAAAGTATTTCACTGTTAACCGGACTCTGAAAGGTCGCATTGTTCAGGAATATTTGTCTGAAATCAGTAGGAAGCGGTCTGTCTTTAAGTTCTATAAGTTTCTGTGCATATTCTTTAGCTATAGCATAATACTGTTGATAATCGCTGCTTCTGTTCATGGTCAGGTCTGGCTTCAAATAATATCCACCACGTTGCAGTGAAAGGCGGGCAATCATACCAAGTGTATATTCACGATTCACCTGTTCGATACCATAACGTACCTCATCTGCCCATTTCATCTGGCTTTCGATTTCGATAAGTGCATCGATCTCAGCAGAAAGTATCTCATTTCTATCCGCCTTCGGAAGAAGGAATTCCCCTCCGGCTACAGGGGCCTGCGTAACATAAGGTACATCTCCGAAATAGAAGATAAGCATGGAATACCAATAAGCTCGTAACGTATAAGCCTCTCCCAACAAATGATACATCGTATTCTGAACGGTCACATCAGAGGATTGTAAAGCACTACTCGCCAGAATTCCTTCGATGGAAATGTTTGCATCCCTGATCGCCTGATAAGCGTAGGTCCAAACGATGTTAAGATCTCGGTTAGAATCGAGTGCTTCCAGATTCCAGATCTGATAACGATCTCCGTTACTGGTCCATCCGGACTGGTGTTCTATATCGGTGTTTCCTGTCATATTATTCGACAATCTGGAACGGAATGCATCCTGATTGAAATAGGAATAAATTGCATTCACACCTTTTCTGGCGTCATCGACGTTAGAATAGATATATTGATTATCGAAAGTAGACAATGAATCGGGCTCCAGAAAATCCTTGTCGCAGGAGCCCAACATAAATGCGGCGGCTAATACGGCCAGGTTCTTTAATTTCATATCTCTAAATATTGTTTTCATCCTTAATTAGAAAGTTAAGTTAAGACCAAATGTGTACGAGCGGCTTCTCGGATAGGAGGAATAATCCACCCCCGGAGTCAGACCATTATTGGTAGAGTTCACTTCAGGATCATAACCTGAATAATTCGACCATAATTTCAAGTTTCTACCTGTAGCATAGATCCTGAACTGTGACAGGCCGATCTTTGAGATCAGTTCGGTTGGAAGATTATACCCTAAGGTAAGGTTGTTCAACCTTAGATAAGAACCATCTTCGATAGCCCAGGAGTGTACCACTGCCCCGGCGATTCCATGACTCGCATGAGACCAGATCTTCTTATCCTGATTCATTTCGGCCAATTGATTCAGATCGGTTACGATCTCACCGGGAGTACCGGTATAGTCTCCATTCACATCGATATAGGTGAATCGGTTATCTGAGTTCATGGTGTTCAGCATGTTCCCATAAGTAACCCTTCTGAACTGGTTGAACTGAATTTTTCCGGTATTATACACATCGTTTCCAACCTGATAATTAAAGAAGATCGAAAAATCAAACCCTTTCCAACGAGCGTCGAATCCGAAACCTCCCTGAAAATCAGGCAGGGCATTTCCGATCACCTGACGGTCGTCGGCATTGATCACACCATCATCATTAAGGTCTTTCAGTTTTAGGAAACCGGGACGTACATCCAGGTTACCGACAACTGCTCCTGATGAAGGCACATCACTCTTAAGGATATATTCATCAGCAGCTTCATCATAACTCTCGAAATCATCCGTGGTATACATACCATCCGTTACATAACCGTAAATATCTCCAACTTCACCACCTACTCTTAGATAGTAGTCATTGATATTATTTAAATCTGTACTGGCCCAGTTAGAACGCATAAATCGTTCATTGGTTCCATCCAGAGATTCGATCTTAAATTTGTTGGCGCCGATGTTAAAATTCGCTGATAATGAAAATTCAGAATTATCAACGATGTATGCATTCGCACCGAATTCAATACCTTTATTTGAAGTAGATCCGATATTTCCCCATTGCGTATCAAAACCGGTATTGCTTGGAATAGCAGATTCTAACAGCAGGTCTCTGGTCTCATTCTTATACACATCAAGACTTCCGTTAAAACGGTTATTGAACAAAGTGAAATCAAGTCCGATGTTATTCGTCACTGTTGTTTCCCATTTCAGGTCCGGATTATAAAGTACATTACTACTTGGTGTATAATAAACATTATCTACATTTCCGAATCCTGGTCCACGATTGGTTGTTGCACTGAACAGGAATTGAGTCGCAGTTGCATCGATTCGGTCATTTCCGGTTTCCCCGTAAGTGATACGAAGTTTTAACTGGTCGATCCAGGTAGATTCTTTAAGGAATGGTTCCTCATCGATTTTCCAGGCAAAAGCCAGTGCCGGAAAGACTCCTAACCGGTTCTCTTTTGCAAAACGACTGGATTCATCAGCACGCATTGTAAAGGTAAAAATATACTTGTTGAACAATTGAAGGTCTGTTCTACCAAATACCGATTGACGGTTCGCATCCGTATCCTCCGATGTAAACATTCTATCCACACGTCCAAAGGCCATGTTCGCGAATAATTCTTCAGGAGTGATCGAGAGACGGAAGTCCTCTGCACGAATAAAGGTACGATCGCCTCCGCTGGAATAGATCTCCTGACCTAATAAGAGATCAAGTCTAATATCATCTCCCCAATCTTTCTTATAATTGATAGTATTCAACCATCGGTATGAGAAACTTTCGCGATTATCCTTTTGACCTAAAGGCATGCTACCTCCGTTATTAAAAGATTCTCCGGTCAACGGACCATAGAATCTGAGGTCTTCTCTAAATTTCTTCTCAGTAGTGAATGTCGTCTTAAAATCGAGTCCTTTAATGATACTCCAGGTCAATCCTGCATTTAACACATAAGCATGTTCTGTTCTTTTTCTCCAGTCCTGTTTTACCAATTCGGTTGGATCTACCAGACTGAGCAGAAAGGATTGATAATCATCGTCATTATTAGGTTGTGTGAGGTCGATATCGAGTTCATCTGCGATACCATTCACCGGACGAGCCTGAACTGCATCCTTAATTTTGAGCTGAGAATTGGTCGAAGTACCCGCACCATCCACAACGGTTTTGGTGATCCTTGCACCAACATCAAGCTTTAAAGGATCAGCGATCTTCTGATCTAATTTGAAGTTGATCGCAGTACGTGTATAATTAGATCCTATTAATAATCCTTCATCATCATTATGAGACACACTCAGTCGCATTTTGGTAACTTCTGTACCTCCACTCACGGCAAGATTGTGGAATTGAGATAAGCGACTCTGACCGAAAAGTTCATCCTGCCAGTCAGTTGGTGCCTTTTGTTTATATAGTTCAAGGTCATCATACTTACCGAAATACTTTTCGAAATTACGAGTGGCAGACTCTCCCTGCAATTTTGCATATTCATAGTTCGCCATTACGTACTCATAAGGAGAGAGCACTTCATACCGGCGATCTTCCGGTAAGGTATTGAATTGAAAGAAATTGTTATACGTTACAGAAACCCTTCCTGCCACCGGACTCTTGGTCGTAATCACGATTACCCCGTTCGCGGCCTGGGCTCCATATACGGCTGTTGCCGCAGCATCTTTAAGCACATCGATACTCTGAATATCGGATGGCGGTATATCATTGATACTGCTCACGATAAATCCGTCGACTACATATAAAGGTGCATTATCCTGGGTGATCGATCCACCGCCACGAACACGGATTCTGATATCCGCTCCCGGCTCTCCGTCGGAGGTAGTTACGTTTACCCCTGGAAGTCTACCACTTAAAGCTTCAGCAGCACTGGCAACAGGAATTTTATTGAGTTCTTTGCTTGACATACTCGCAACAGAACCTGTCATATCAGATTTTTTGACCTTACCATATCCGTAATCGATCAGCACGACTTCATCCAGCTGATTTACATCACCAACAAGAGTGATATTGAAAGTAGTTTGGTCTTTCACTTGCACTTCCTGAGGCACATAACCTATATAGGAAAAGATCAGAACAGCATCACTATCGGTAACCGTCAGTGTAAAGTTACCATCGAAATCGGTTGCCGTACCGTTATTGGTTCCTTTTTCCACAACGGCAACCCCAGGTAAGGGTCCGCCGATATCACCAGCCATAACCTGACCACTGACCTGAATATTCTGGGCACGGGCAAATCCCATGGAAACAAAAAGCAGTCCCAAAAATACCAGGAATCTGGTCATTCTTTCGCCTAAACGAAAGGGAATCGGCATCACAAGAACGCAAAGCCGATTCCTAAAAGAATAGTTGTTTGTCATAAAACAAAGTTTTTGGTTGTAAAAAGTAGTTTATAATAAAGTTTAGTGTGTGTACTGTATTATGACCGACTACCCTGTAAATGTTAATTCCACACTTTTGCATTTAACACATTACCCCCCTAGTCCGCATTATAACCAGCTTTATATTATTGTATTCACAATTAAGCCGTATTATTTTTAACAAATATTAATGTAATCGATTGTCCAAATATATTTAAAAATTGATTTTTCACAAATTTTTAATGAGAAATAATAGCATAATTATAAAAATATAGGGGTTAAATTGCGTTTTTGACTACTCTATTCGTATGAAAATAGCAAAATCAAAGGTTTTCGCACGACTAAATTGTAATCGATTGCATCTTTTAACTTTCTGATTACACCTATCTTACAAATACGATATCAGCATGGATGAAAACTGAAATAAATGACTTGAACCTCCTGAAATCTCTGGAATATCCGACTATCAGTATAGAGTATTTACCCCTATGAAAATCAAGACAGGGTTGAATAGGCTATCTGGAGTGGTGAGTGGTAAAATGTAAATGTTAGATTATAAGTCGATTTTCAATTCCTGGTATACGATACATACTACAATTTGGAATAACAAGTTATTCCATCGATCAGCATGGATATTCAAAAAATAATCTATAAGCCGGAGGTACACCACTATGTTAGTAATTCGACTTCTGGAAAGCCACAATGTTCCGTTAGGTACATCGCCAAGGATACATTAATACTGTTCCAGAATTTTATTCAAGAATTCAATAAATTAAATCCTCCAAGAAAATCACATAAAGTCTAATGAAAATTTATCAATCTATATCTTGTACCTAAAGGCATACTTGAGGCACTTGCTTCACCTTAGCGAACATTGTTTTGTACTTAACCGGAAAAATTGCATCTATATGTTCCACCAAAAATTGGTAATCCTTTATGATAATCTATTTATCAAACGAATGAAAATAATAGAATTTTTCTCCATTGTCGAATAAAATATTAGGATTTAAAATTGAAATAACCTTAGTTTTTAAAAATTCACTTTCTGGATAATAATCCAATAAAACTTCTCCTTCATTTAATATTGAATAGCGGCTTACTGTATTTTTTAATAAGCTATTTGTGATTTCAGGAGAAAGCTCGTTAATTTTTCTATTAGTAAAAACCATCTTCATATTTTCATCAAAAAACAAGTATTCATAATACTTCGTTACAATTTTTCCTCCTCCGTGATACTCTTCATCAATCAATAATTCTGATCGGTAATACCCATTGTACTTTACCATTTTTCAAATATTTTTCGCTCACTATTATAGCTATATTTCTGATTTATAAGAAGATTTATTTCTTTTCCAAAACCAGTTAATTCATTTTCAAATTTCAAACTTATGTAATGTTTCATGGCCTTTTTTAAAGTTTCGAAATCAATTATGTTAAAATCACTAACCAAATCCACATTCTTAAAAACCTTCTCCACATCCAAAGGATCGGTGACAGCATAGATGATATCTCCGCGATCGATGGCGGCTTTCAGCCATGGCTTATTATATTCTTTCCAAAAATCTGAACTCCCATTGAATATTCTGTCTGATACATTCAAAACATTGAATCCTCCCGGTTTTGCACCAAACTGACTATTCTTCATATTGAACAGCAATTCTTCTATGACCGCTTTCATATCTCCGGTTAGCATCCCTTTAGTGGTATAGTTTCCAATGATAGTGGTCGTTTTCCCTGTTGTGGCCACTATATCCATTATTCCGGGAATCGATAGATAACCATCTGGTTTCTGCCCATGATAATACGCCAATTTATCACCAATTTTATTAATCCCTTTGGCATTGACTATTTCTATATTGGTAATTCCTTCATAAAACCCTAATAACTCCTTTGTATTTCTATTTCCATATAACAACATTCCCGTTTCAGGGTTAAATTTCAAATAATAGTCTCCCTTACTGAAATGAATACAGGTTTCAGACTGAAGGTCAAAGAATTCAGTAGCCGTTACTGGAGAATCGAAAACGTTGAGTTCATTATCCCAGGATATCTCAAAGGGATTCGTTCGCTGCTTCCATGCCTTTGGAAGTTCCAGTAGCTCCTTGACCGACTTCTCTTCGAAGAATGGAGATTTATCAAGACTCTTTAAAACTTCTATTTCTGAGGCATCCCCGGTTAAGATCGGAGAAACCTGAACCTCATCAGCTCCGACACTACCCGTTTCTGCCAGATAATAGTAAAGTTTTGTATCCTTTTTACGCGCATAAACCGCCAGAGAAGCCGGAGTTGAGTTTAGCGTTTGGAGGATGTGTGCCGAAGTAAGTGGAATTGCCAGTGAAGCGGCATACGTGATTGTTCGATCAAAATCGCCTCGGATACCGGCATACAGCATTCCACTCAATTCTGCTGCAGTATCGAGGTTGGGAATAACACTTATGGCATCAACGATACCATAAACCGTTTCATCGATTACCTGGAGGTTGGAGTAATTATAAATATGATCTTCCTCCAATGAGGATCGTGCAAAAAGGATCTTCCATCGCTCCAGATAATCTCCTTTTATAAAAGTTGCCAGATATGCATTTCTGATATCCTTGTCCGGTATAAAAGGCTCTCTTAACTGCCCTATATCAGAAACCCTTCTTTTCCAAAAAGTGATGTCGTTACCCCGCAGCGCCTCATTCTCTTCAATCCATGAACGCTTCAGTAATTCATTGTAGCGTGCGACATAGTCATTCCGAATCTTAATTACCTCCTCCAAATTTCCATCGGTAACAAGTCGTTTCTCAAGCGTTTTCAGTTCGCTGATCTGAACCTGAAGTTTTTTAACGTTAGTAAGATTCGGACTTTCATAATAGGCCACATAATTGATATATGGAAGGCCTCTGACACTTCCGAATTCCCCTGAGGTTGTTTTCAAATGAACAAAAGAACCGTTGGCACGATAAAATCCCCGGAAGATGCGGAATGGCTTTTCGATATCGCTGTATACATCCAGTAAAAAGCTAAACAGACTATCCTCACGAAACTTCTTTCCTGAGGAGAGCATAGTTGGTTCGGAGACGGCTAGTCCAGATTGAAGGCAACTGATTTTTCCGGTTGAAACGAACCTTTCTGTCGAAGGTATGATGATCAATATACTACGCTTTGTATCCGGAAGGTCTGAAGCCTCAAGAATTTGCTTTGCCAGTTCATCTGCCTGGATGGAATTCAGTTGAGAATCCAGTGAAATTTTCATCACATAAAAATTCACACGGGTTTCCCGATCAAGCAGAAATAATTTATCTTCCAACACTTCCCTTTTCTCATTCAAATCCCCTTCTGAGAAATTAATGAGATGAAAGTAATCTCCCTGGCTTCTTACAGCATCTCCCTTCCGACCTCTTCTTGCATAAGCCTCATTTAATATGGCTATATACGGTGTAGCCTCAGGCAACTCCCCAACGAATGTTGCATCATCGGTTTCACAAAGAGGTATGCTGAAAAGATCATCATAACCGGCTGTTTCTTCAGGAACTTCTGCACATTCGATCATCGCGACAAAATCGATCTCCTCTGAATTGAAATCGGGTTTTAACCCGGAACCAAGAAGATGATTATAGGTTGTCCGGTAATAGGCATTACGGCCACAACCTCCATTATCCTGAAACAGATAAACAGGATCTTCTTTTTGGGGATTCCTGAACTGTATCTCTTCATAAAACCGTCCGCTGTTCGATTGATAACCCTGAAAGATATCATTTTCAAAGGTCGCATAGTAGTATGTATTTTCGATCCTAAAGCCGGGAATCGTCCCGGCTGGAACTTCTGACTTTTTTGAAGCTATGGTCTGTGTATTCTTAATGGTAAATGGTTTCCAATCGGGAGTAAACCAAATGCGATTTCCTATCTCTCCGTCATCAACCGGATCGAACCAATTAAGCTTTAGAGAAGGATCGCTCATTTGTTTCCAGTCCAGAAACGTTAACGCTATCCCAGGGCCGTAGTCCATTAAGTTCCCTGAGTTTTCATCGGGTAGCTCTCCGGTAATTCGAAAAATATGTTTCAGTTGAAAGATTCCATGGCCGAGTTCATGGATTGCAACCCCGGTAGGATCAGGTTTAAATTCCAGTGTTTCAGAATCCTGTGCTCCAAAAACGAAGCCCCATTGACGTCCAGGAGGCATAAACCCGGATATTCCAGCCGAATTCCTGATCTCTTCCCCACAGATGAACAGATAGTAAGTTCCACTCTCATAATCAAAATTGCGCTTTTTATATACCCGTATAAAGGATCGGAATTCTTCCGGATAGTCCGACAATAATCCGCTGCCATCATAGGTTAGCAATCCATCATGATCCTCTGTATCCCAGTCATTTTGTGCAATCTTCCATTCTGAAAAACTAACCGACAGCGCTGCTCCTGCAGTTTTAAATATGCCGGTTAATTCTGATTCCAGTGATTTTGGTTTAGCAGCAGCATTCACCAGCACCACATGCACTTGTATATCCTTAATCGATCGTAAATGATGAAGAAAGAACATCGAGATCACCTGGTCCTTTGCTGCTCCTGCAGGGTGAAGAGCTATAATTATCTCTTCATCGAGATCAGGTGTAAGCCCCTTTAATGTAAGCTTCAGATCGCTCCCATTATTCAATACTTCTGTCGGAATTGCTCTACCCTCTTTGGTTTTCACTACAATATCCTCCGGTTCGAATCCGGTATTTCCAAAATTGATCCCTACATACAAAAAATCTTCTTGCCCACTGACGACCGCCTTGTGCGGTGGATAGAGCCGTTGCCCTTGAAACGCCACTGAAGGATAGTAAGCCAATTCGGTTTTATGGTCCGCAATATCAATTCCGTAACGGGTTCCTTTTCCAAGATAATAGTTAATCTCAATTCCGGTATCAGCTATTGTATCAACCACGATGTCTCCGGTATCGGGATCCATCGAAATCCCTTCGGTATTCACGGGAGAAATGGGTCCACCGGTTGCACCTTCACCGATCTTTCGAACTTCTCCGTCTCCAGCTATTGTAAACTGATCTCCTGAAGCATCTGTGATAATGACTACATCATGAGGATCATGATCATAGTTTAACTGGTTGCCATCCGGAAGATCGATGATGATCTTCCCATTCTCAATAGAAATATCATCTTCCTCAATATCATATTCCAATGGATTTATTGTGATCAGGTCTCCTCCGGATACCACATCCCCAATATCTTCAATCGCATCGATGACCTCATCTGCATCGACTACCTGATCCCATTCTTTATCATAAATGGTCAATACTACTCCATCTGCAAGTTGCTGCTCCGAATTGATAAAAACTCCGGTGAATTTAACAGCAACCTTCATATTTCCCAGGTATGGAATCGTGATATATCCATTCCCTGTAAAAATGCCATCACTTCCTTTCACCTTAGTCACCTTGACCGGAAAACCTCCAGCCTTAAAAACATCGTTTACTTCCAGTTGCTGCAAAGGAACTTCTGCCCTGACATTCATTTCAGGTACAATTCCACAATCGTAGATGGATAGACTATCAACAGCCAATCCGGTTGTGAAGCTTCGAAGTTTAGCGTAATCACTGTTAATCTCTTCACACTGCTTCATGACCTGGTATTCGTAAGTTGTACCTGGTCTGAGATCCCAAAGTGTAAGCCATGATAAACGGGTTTTGCTGAAAAACCATCGACTCCCAGCCACTTTTTCCCGGTATCGAATCAGATACACACCACCTTTAAGATCTGGATCGTCCCAATAGATATTCGCCTGATGTTTTCCTTTAATTTCATGAGATACATCCAGGGGATAATTACAGGGAGCTGTATAATCAAAAGAATATATTTCACTATATCCATGGTTGCGAAATAGTCCTGTATCACTTCCATCAATTGCCTGAATTACCCTTACCTGCCAGGCATAGCGGGTGTCAGCCCGCAATAAGGGATAGGTGTTATCATAATTTAAGTAAGGTTCTGTGACCACTTCTCGGTGTATCACTGAAGACCAGCTGTAAACTGTATTAACATCTTGTGAACGGTCTGCGATAGCTTTTAAGGTGAATTCATAAGCAACCGCATTGACATTGATATGTCTGGGCGACCATTGAAAGAATATTCGTTGCGGTATAAAATTCGCTATCCCCTTTCCATTAATGGGAAGCAACAGAAAAGGCGGATCATTATGATAGACATAGGCATAAGCACAGGTTCTTTGCGCTAAGCTTCTATGGGTGATACTATCAAAAATCTCTATACAGAAACTTATATCCCCCTCCGGCAACATATCAGTCGATAATTCATCATCGATCCCGGAAGTGTTCTGTTCTTCAAAGTAATAGGCGATTTCTTCTGGTGTCAACTCGTATGGGATCCCGCTTTCCAGGTAAAAAGTCTGGCCCTGAGAAGCAGCCACATTAGATTTAAATCCGCCTGATCGGGTCTTGCAGGTGATTTTGATATACACTTCCCTACCCGTCACCCTCAGATCGTTCAACAGCAACCGAACTTTTAATGCGGGGTTCCCACTTAACTTTCCGGAATACTCATTCAGATATACCGGTGCCGGTGATTTTATATGTACCAATGCCTGAACGGGATATTGCTGTCCAAAAACGGAAATAGATATACATACTGAAATCAGTATAAGAATTCGCAAACGCATAATTTCAGGATTTAGGGTTCTTTGTTGTTAGACATGGATCTGAGAAGGTGATCTTCTGCAATGGTGAGAAGCGATTTGAATAGAAAATCGATCAGCTCAATTTCCAACGCTACTTTCCTGCTTTCCAAGAATCGCTCCCCTTCCCGAAGCTTGCTGTAGTTTTTAAAATGAAGTTCCTGAAACTCGCGTAATTCCGGGATGACCAGCATGGCTGAATTAAAATCTGAAACAAGTGCAAGTTTTTTCAATAACCTACTATGCACTTTCCTGTTAATTGCAGATCTGACCTCTTCATGATCATCAATCAACGATCCGGTGTCGGCTTGTCCGGGTTCTGCCGTTTGGACATCCCGAATGAAATGACGGAATAAATTATCCAGCATCTCCTGATAATCATGAAAAGTTTTCGTTATAGCATAGGCAGATCTCAGATACGCTATTGCATGAAATCGAAACGCTCCTTTTCGCTCATATTCCTTTAGATCTTTAAAACTGTCTTTTAACTGTTTCCTTTCGGCAGGTAATAATTCACCGACTCCCAATTGTGCAGTTAAATTTTGGATCTGTGCCGTGACTTCAGGAATCGATCCTTTATAGACGATACCACGAAACTTAAATTGTAATTCCGAATTTCTGTCCGTCATCTTTTTACGCCCTATTTCAACCTTATATTTATCCAGACTATTGAAGGTATACCTGTAGCCTGCAGAAATATTTATTGCGCTGCTCCTATTCAATCCTGATTCCCTAAAGACAGAACCAACATTCATGGTTAACGATTGGTTTTTTCGGATAGTCCATACATTTCTGCATCTAATGGTAACATTTGTACCCTGCCAGGCTCCATTTTTCCGGTGTTTATTCCAGCTAACGGTTACCCCGGACCTCAGGCGGTCTTTCAGAAACTTTTGACTGATCCCCAAATTTGGCCCCAATGTAAAATCATGTGATTCTTTGCTCACCAGTAACGCATAATTCAAAGAAGTGTTTATCGATATCCCAAATTTTTTAATGTTCTGTCCGTATCCGGTAGTAGCCTGAAAATTTAGAGGTGCCAAAGCATCAGGGTCACCGGTTACGCTTCGCTGAGCAGAAATATTAACATGAAGATCAGCTGATGAGGTGAAATTTATATACGCACTTAAGGAAGCATTCTCATTTATCTGACGATAGGTCACTGTATCATGAACGATAGGTTCCGAAATCCGTTCCTCAAAGGGGTCTTTAGTGTTGATTCGGGTTGTAAAATTTGAATAATCCACCTGCATCCTCAATTGTTTACCTGAATCATAGGTAATGCTCATCGCATTGACCATTTTCAAAGTATTACTGGATTTCTTTTGCTGCAGATCGTTCCTTTGAATACCGGAATGCATACTAATACCGATCTTACCGGAAAAAAGAGATTGTTGCAATTTTAGGGTGATCTGCTCCAGATCATTATTAAAAAAATGGGTGCCCATTGATCGGAATCCCGGATCCAAACGTTCATATTTCAGCTCAAGTCCTCCATTATCTGTGCTCACATCCAGAGAGAAATTCATAGCCTTATAAAAATATTTACGGCTTACTGCGTTATTTCCCTGCGCGTTGAACAAGGTGGTTTTCCAGTGAGATCCGGCCAAACCGACCATAACTTTGAAGTTCGGATTCAGCCGGTAAACACCGGAGATGTGCCACACCTGATTTGACGATGGGAAGTCGGCTTTATCAATCGAAAGCGAATCCGTTAAGGATCCCCGATGATCACGCGCAGCAAAGAATATTCCCTCAAGTGTGAGCTTATCAAAATCGTGTCGGAATCTGGCGCCATACCCACTCCGCTTATAGACCGGTAAAGTTTCGGGGTGGGCAGTACCGAAAAGGATCCGCTTTTGTAATCTTCCGGTAAAAACTTCTGCAGAGAAAGCGCCTGTATTTTCAAGTTGGAGCCCCATACCTGTCACCGGTATTCCTTGCATGCTATAGGAAGAAAAGGATGGATTAAAATCTCCCCAATTCAACCGAATATTTTTCCATGAAGGAGAAAGACTTAATCGGTTATAATTAAAAGGTGTCGGTATATTTACTCCTCCATCTGTTATTGATAACATCAAAGGAATTTGAATCTGACCGGCGAATGTAATATTCAGATTCGCTTTTAAAAGATAGGTAAACAGGTTAGCATTCCGGTCGGAAGTGGCATAATTACCATCCAGAGATATTCCTCCGGCATAGCGCAACCAATCATCTTTTCCGATTTCATCCAAGGCAATTGCCTGCCCGGAGACTATCAAAGTTGAAAAAAGAAATGGCCATATCAAGCGAGAGTCCAGAAATACGCAGATCATAGTAACATATTTGGCTCAATATGTAGAAAATAATCTATATTTCAGGGATTAAAAAAGTTACCTTCTAAAATATTTCAACCTATGGATCGTTATTATGCTTTGCCCCTTCCGTTCAAATTATAGTCTTGTAGCACCTTATTTTATCAGAAAACATTACAGGTGAAACATTTGATAATAAGGATGTTAATAATTTCCTTAAATAGTACTAAACAGAATTTTTTAAGGTCTAATATTAGTATCTTTAACTTAAACCAATCCTATCATAACCAACAAATTAAAGTAAAATGGCCGTTGCCGGAGATCAAAGTCAGAATGCTATTTTTCTTCAAAAGCTGAAAATGATCATCCTGGAAAATCTGGAAAATGAAGATTTCAGCGTAGAAGAACTTGCGGAACTGATCGGATTGAGCAGATCACAATTACACCGAAAATTAAAATCGCAGCGTGGTTTATCGATAAGTCAGTTCATCAGGGAGGTCCGTCTTGAAGAAGCTTTAAAAATGCTTAAAAAAGATGTTGCTACTACCTCTGAGATCGCTTATCGCTGTGGTTTCAACAGTCCGTCATATTTTCATAAATGTTTTCATAAGTATTTTGGTTATACTCCCGGAGAGATCAAAGACCATTTTCGCAATCAGATTGCAGATGAGGAATACAATCCTCTTTCTGATACCGGATCAGATCAATCTTCGATATCGCCGGCTGTAAAATCTGAAACAATCTCGCTACCTGTTAAAACACCCGAGATCGATTTTGGATATTTCAGGGGGAAACGCAAACTCCTATGGTTGTTTATGAGCACCTTCATAATTCTGGCAGTGATGTCTTTCATCTATCTTCGGTACAATGCTACATCCGATAAACGCGAAACTTCAATAGCAGTACTACCTTTTACCAATCTTAGCGACAAACAGGAAAATCAGTTCTTTGCGGATGGTATTGTAGAAGATCTTCTCTTCAGATTATCCAAGATCGATGGATTTAAAGTAATCTCAAGAACATCATCTGACCGATACCGAAACAGAAATGACAAAACCATTCCTCAGATTGGGAAAGAGCTCGGAGTCAATTATATTATCGAAGGAAGTATTCAACGTTCTGACGACCATACAAGATTCAACATTCAGCTCATCGACGCCAACACCGACACACAGCTATGGGTTAAGAACTTTGACAGGGATATGGCTAACATTTTCGATACTCAAAGTGAAATCGCTGTCAATATTGCTACAGAACTCAACAGGTTTCTTAGTCCGGAAGAAGAAGCCAGTATAAACCGGCATAATACAAATAACCTCCGCGCTTTCGAACTCTATCAGCTAGGGAATTTTGAATTGAAAAAAAGAACCGGATTAGGCTATATTTCAGGAATCAACTTTTTCGAAGATGCGATAAAAGAAGATCCAAAATATGCAAGGGCTTATGCGGGACTTGCTGAAATCTATCTTCTGATGTCCCTTGAAGGTTCGATTGAAGTTAGCAGGGGTAGAAATCAATCGGAAGCTCTTGCAAAAAGGGCTTTGGAGATCGATCCAAGTCTGGCTGAAGCCCACACCGTTCTGGCTTCAATCTATACGAATATCGATTTTAACTGGACGAAGGCTGAACAGGAATTCCGCAGAGCGATCGCACTCAACCCCAATTACTCTGCCGTTTATCATTATTACTCCGGTTTCTTAAGCATTCAGGGAAAACATCAGGAAGCAAGAGCGCAGTTAAACAAAGCGTTGGAACTCGATCCATTATCCTTTGTCATTCGCTATTTCAGTGCACATCTCTATTTCAATCAGGGTGATTTTCAAAATGCCCTGGCCGAGAATCAACGCTGTAAGGAGATGCTTCAGGACCATCCCTGGTCTACCTGGAATGATTTTGAAATCAATTATATGCTCGGCAATTATGATAAGGCTTTAGACGCTTTTAAATTATACGGACTTCTTACTAACGAATACCCTCCTAGCAAAGCTGATAGTATCTATAAGAATGAAGGACCGGAAGGATTACTGAAAATGCGTATCGATTACAGTGAGCAACCCTATTTAAATGCCCGGTATTATACACTTTTGGGAGATCGGAACAAAGCCCTGGAAAGTCTTCAACAATCTTTTGATACCGGGACTCCAAATCCGGAGATCTCTTTCGATTATTTCCTCAGAGATTTACGGGAAGATCCCCGATTTTTGAGTATCCTTGATAAAATAGGGCTTAAACCCGAGTTCAGGATTTAATTTTTTATTAAGAATAATGCAACATATGTGCACAATACAACATAAGTGCACAGAAAATCTACACAGATTCTCAACATAATTTCTAAGTCAACCGTGTTTTTAATGAAGAACTTCGATAAACCTTGTTGTCACCAGCAACGAGGAATTCATTAATCAAAAACACGTAAAATGAAAGCTATTAAACTAAAGTGGGTAATCACCACGATGCTATTAAGCCTGTTTATCGTCTCCTGCAGTAGCAGTGACGATGATGTTGCGACCTTCCAGGGTCCTACACCTAGGACCGTGGATCCCGGAATGTCCATTCCGGTTAGTATGGAATTTATCTCCAATCAGACTGCTATTACTGATATGGGTGCCTGTGAGGAAGGATCCTTATATATCACGCATGAGGGTGAAGGCTCTTCTGACGAAATTGGAACGTTCAAAATTAATTACACTTTCTGCGCTGCTCCTAAGAAATTCGGCGTTCACAATTTCGAAGCTGTTATCACCGATGCTTCCGGTGACAACATATTTCTTCGATCTGCGAATTTATTTGAAGAAGATGAATTGCTTCTGGAAGCAGAAATCGACGAGGATGATCAGGATGTTCCGGAGGGAGATGAGCCTGAACTCGCCAACAAAGTTATCATAGATGGAGGAACCGGAGCATATAAAGGTCTTAAAGGTGAATTAACGTACAAATTTCCACCGATAGCTACGCAATCGGTCTTAGAGGTAAAACTCAACGGAAAAATGGAAATAAACGAAGCAGTGGAACTATGATTTAGTTTATTATGCTAATCCGGAAGCTTTCTTAGAACGAGCCTCCAATTCATGATGACAGATGCTGTAAGGGAGAGCAGGCCCTTACAGCATCATTTTTATTATCGAACCGAGTCCATTACGCGTTCTTCTTCAGTAATGTAATTCGACAGATTGATCGCAGTTTCGATTAAAGCCAGATGCGAATATGCCTGCGGAAAGTTTCCGAGTAATCGTTTCGACTCAAAATCGATATCCTCACTAAAAAGGCCCAGATGGTTACTGTATGATAATAAGGTATCGAATAATTTGATCGCCTTTTCTTTTTCCCCAATTTTATTCAGGGCATTGATAAACCAGAATGTACAGATTGTGAACGAGGAAGTGGGCAATCCGAAATCATCCTTATTCTTATATCGATATAAAAGTCCGTTATAACTCAACTCCTTCTCTATGGCTTTGACCGTAGATACATACTTAGGATCTTTGGCATCGATGAACCCATAAGGCTCCATCAGCAAAACAGAAGCATCGAGATCGACCGAACCATAGGATTGTGTAAATGCCTGCGCTTCTTCGCTCCAGGCATTCTCAAAGATATCATCCCTGATTTTCTGTGCTAAAGGCTGCCACTTTTCCAGTTTCTTGGTCTTCCCCAGAATCTGGGCAACTTTAAGTGCCTTATCTACCGCAACCCAGCAGAGTACCTTTGAAAAAGTAAAATGTCTTTCTTCTGTTCTGAATTCCCAAATACCTTTATCCGGTTCTGTCCAGTGACGATTCACCACCCAAACGATCCCCTTGGTGATCGTCCATAGATCTTCACAATTATCGATATCCGTACTAAATTTTGCTATCTGCTCATAGATCACATCCATTAGAATGCCATAGATATCATTCTGACGTTGTTCATAGGCAGCGTTTCCAATTCGAACCGGACGCGAACCTTCATATCCGTCAAGATGATCAAGCGTGATCTCTGTGAGTGTTTTCTCTTTGTTGATCCCGTACATGATCTGAAGCTTCTCATCCTTGTCAGGAACAAGATCAATGATGAACTGTAAATACCGCCTGGCGATATTCTTATGCCCCAGTTCAGAAACTACTTTGATCACCATTGAGGCATCACGAATCCAGCAGAAACGATAATCCCAGTTTCGTACTTCTCCGATAGTCTCAGGAAGTGAGGTTGTAGCTGCCGCAAGTACAGCTCCAGATTTATCATAACTCAGCATTTTGAGCGTCATGGCACTCCGAATGATGATATCATTATATTTTCGATAACTCGGAGTCTTCTCTGTCCAGTTTAACCAGTATACCATGGTTCGCTGCATTTCAAGATGCACCTTATCGGTATTGGGCACAAAGATTTTCTCATTATATCCGATGGAAAAAAAGCCATCCTGACTGAGTTCGATCTCATCCCTGTTCAGAACAGCCTCTTTATCAAAACTTGTATAAAGAAATAGTGTATCGAATTTTTCCTTATCCGTCAGGCTGACGATGAAATCATCCTTAATATAAGTTGCGGTCGATCCGATCGCGTATTCAAGCCTGGGATCATAGACTACTTTGAATCTGGGGCGTCCTTTCTTATATTTTACATATCGGATAATATCCGGTGGCGCATAATGCTTTCCACTTTCACGATAATAACGCGGCATAAAGTCCATCACATCAAAGGAATCGTTCCCGTTGGTAAAACTCGTAACCAATATGCTGGTATTCTTCAAATAGTTCTGAGAAATGGTATAATCTTCATCAACCTGAAAGCCGAAGCTTCCTCCCTTATTCTTATCCAGTAATTTAGCAAAAACCGAGGATGAATCGAACTCCGGCAAACAACACCAATCGATTGATCCATATTTTGAAATTAATGCTGCACTTCTGCAGTTTCCGACAATTCCATAGTCCAAATTCTTCATTAAATAATCGCATTTTTAATGGTAAACAGCTTTTAATTCCTTAAATTAACGAAAATAACATTTGTTAAACAAGACCAGCTTTATGAATAAAACCATTATCGTTTCGAATCGATTACCACTACAAGTAAAACTCAAAGAAAATAACGAACTAGAGATCATTCCAAGTGTAGGAGGACTCGCTACCGGAATGAAATCAGTTCATGCTGAAGGAAATGGAATTTGGATAGGTTGGTCAGGGTTAACAGAAGAAGAATTAACCGATGATCTCAAAGATCGGGTTGACAATGCAATAGCCGCAGAAAAGTGTGCCACAGTCCAACTTTCTCAAAATGATATAGACAATTATTACTTCGGCTTCAGCAATCGTACGTTATGGCCTTTATTCCACTACTTCATGGAATATACGGAGTTTGAAAAAGATTTTTGGGAATCGTATAAAAAAGTGAATGAAAAATTTGCTGAAGTGGTACTCGAAAACCTCGACGAAGGCGATACGGTATGGGTACATGATTATCAACTGCTCTTGCTACCTCAAATGATCAAGGATAAGAAGCCAAATACCTCCATCGGTTTCTTCCTTCATATTCCCTACCCATCCTATGAGATCTTCAGAACTTTTCCCTGGAGGGAGGAAGTTCTTCACGGAATGTTGGGCTCTGACCTCATCGGATTTCATACCTATGATTATGAACGACATTTCCTGAGCTCGGTCAAACGAATACTCCGACTCGAGGTTAAGTTCAATGAAATCGTATATTACGACCGTATCATAAAGGTGGATTCATTCCCGATGGGTATCGATTATAAAAAATTCTATGATGCCGCTGAAAATCATATGCAGCAGGAACAAAATGAACGTTCGGAACTGCAGCAACGTCTGGATGATCATTTACAGGCCGATGAAGAGACCAAGCTCATACTTTCAATCGACAGAATGGACTACACCAAAGGGATACCAAACCGTATCCGTGCCTATGAATATTTTCTGAACAAATACCCGCAATTCAAAGAAAAGGTTCGTCTGATCATGTTGGCAGTACCCTCCCGATCGAATGTTCCACAATATCAATTACTCAAAAAGGAAACCGACGAACTGGTAGGCCGGATCAATGGACATTTCGCCACGGTAAGCTGGACTCCGATCTGGTATTTTTACCGTTCGATGCCTTTTGAAAATCTCATCGACCTTTACACCTCTTCGGATGTAGCCATGATCACTCCTGTTCGCGACGGTATGAACCTGGTTGCCAAAGAATATATCGCCACAAGAACCAATAAGGACGGCGTATTGATCCTTAGCGAAATGGCCGGGGCGGCCAAAGAAATGAACGAAGCACTGGTGGTCAATCCGAACAATTTCGAAGAACTCGCCGATGCTATGAAACAGGCGCTGGAAATGCCGATGGATGAACAAAAAAGAAGAAATGCCATTCTGCAGGAACGTCTCGCGCGATACAGCATCGAGAAATGGGCTACCGAATTTATGAAATCACTCAAAGCCACACAAAACCTGGGAGATGTGATCGTTTCCAAGCGCATGTCTTCGGATGTAGAAACCGAAATGATCCATAGTTTCAAAAAGGCAGAACAGAAACTATTACTTCTGGATTACGACGGTACACTCACCGGCTTTCAGAATAATCCACAAGATGCCAGTCCCGACGCTGAATTATTCGAACTGATCGATAAGCTAAATACCCTCGAAAATGCTGATGTCGTGATCATCAGCGGGCGAGACAAAGCAACTTTTACCAATTGGTTCGGTAACCACGACTACAATCTGATCACCGATCATGGTGTATGGCTAAGAAGAAAACACAAAGACTGGGAGGCACTGGAAAGGCTCAAAACAGACTGGATGGTAAACATCCGCCCTATTTTGGAATCATTCGTTGACCGGACTCCGGGAACCTTCATAGAAGAAAAGCAATATTCACTGGCATGGCATTACCGCAAGGCCGATCCTGAGCTGGCTCAAATTAGAACCATCGAGCTGAACACTGTTCTTACAAGCCTAATTTCCAATAACGATCTGACCGTCTTAAACGGCAATAAGGTCATGGAAATTAAAAGCAGCAGCGTGAATAAAGGCCGGGCCGCATCCCGTTTACTTTCAGAAAAGAACTATGATTTTACCTTTGCCATCGGGGATGACTGGACCGATGAATATATGTTCGATGAATTACCCAAGGATGCTTATACTGTTAAGGTCGGATTTGTAAAGACCAAAGCAAAATACTATGTGAAAAGTAATAATGAAGTTCGAAACCTATTAGAGAAATTTCTGAACTAAAACGTTAAAATAGCAGCTTTTTTAAGGTATACATTTATATTTGTGAGGAACCAGGGAACCTCAGGGTTCCTCAAAATTCTTATGTAACCAACTCAATTTAAAATTTTCATGAGAAAACTCACTACCCTTGCCTTATTACTATCATTTTTTGCACATTCACAAACCGATCAAAAGATCTATGATATCATAGACAACATCTCTCCGGAGAGGATCGAAGCCGACATCACCACCTTGGTCGGATTCGGCACCAGACATACGCTGAGTGATACCGTTTCCCAAACCAGAGGTATCGGTGCCGCCAGAAGATGGATTAAATCTGAATTTGACAAAATCGATAAAAACTGCGGTGATTGTCTGGAAGTATTCTATCAGAAGAACTTTGTTGAAAAAGGTAGCAGCGAAAGAATATTTCAGGATGTATGGATCAACAATGTCGTTGCCATTCAGCGAGGCACCAAATATCCGAACCGATTTATCATAATGAGTGGTGATATCGATTCACGGGTAAGCGATGTAAATAACAATACCGCTGATAGCCCGGGTGCAAATGACAATGCCAGTGGAATGGCGGGAACGATAGAAGCAGCCCGGGTACTCTCCAAATACAAGTTTGAGAACAGTATTATTTACACCGGACTCTCCGGTGAGGAACAAGGTTTGCACGGAGGGAAAGGACTTGCTGAATATGCCAAGGAAAAAGGTTGGGAGATCATCGGGATCTTCAATAATGATATGATCGGAAATATAAAAGGTGTTGATGGCATTATTAGCAATACCGACTTCCGTATCTTTTCTGAACCAGTTCCTCCAACGGAAACCGAACGACAAAGAAATATGAGACGCTTCTACGGCGGAGAGGTCGATGGGATTTCACGGCAATTAGCTCGGTATGTATACAAAACAGTAACAACCTATATGCCTGAAATGAACCCCATGCTGATCTACCGCTTAGACCGATTCGGCCGCGGAGGACATCACAGACCTTTTAATGATGCAGGGTTCGCCGGAATACGTATCATGGAAGCTCATGAAAACTATACACAGCAACATCAGGATCTGAGAACAGAGAATGGAATAGCGTATGGAGATGTACTCGAACATGTCAATTTTGATTATGCTGCGAAACTTACGGCAGTGAATGCGATCAATCTGGCCTCTATCGCATGGGCACCTCCGGCTCCGGAAGAAGTTGAGATCGGCGGAATCGTTGAGGCTGATGTAAAATTAAAATGGAAACCTTCTCCCGGTGCTGTTAGTTACAAGATCTATTGGAGAGATACCACTTCCCCTACGTGGGATCACAGTAGAAATGTAGGTTCAGCAACAGAATTCAAGCTTGAAGGCGTTGTGATCGATAATTTCTTCTTCGGTGTTTCTGCTGTTGATGAAGAAGGTCATGAAAGTGTTGTCACCTTTCCTTCAGGAATAATTAGAAACCGATAATAATTAAACCCTACAGTTTATACAACCCGATTAACGATGAAACGAATATTGCTCACCTTGCTTATCTGTGTTACTGCCGTTGTTCAGGCTCAGGAAACAAATTTCACCAAACAGGACACTCTCAGAGGTAGTATCACCCCTGAAAGAGAATGGTGGGATCTTACCTTTTATCATCTGGACATCAAAGTAACTCCCGAAGATAAATATATCGAAGGAAAGAACACCGTTCGGTACCGAGTGATCAAACCTTACAACCTCCTGCAGATCGACCTGCAAAGTCCGATGCAAATTGACAAGGTTACTCAGGATGATCAGGAACTGGAGGTGATTCATGAAGGCAATGCGCATTTCATCAAACTTAAAAAAACACAAACGGCCGGTGAAGAAAATGAAGTGGTCGTTCATTATTCCGGACATCCCCGGGAAGCCGTACGCGCTCCCTGGGACGGAGGACTCTCCTGGAAAAAGGATGTGAATGGAAATCATTTTGTTGCCACCTCCTGTCAGGGACTCGGAGCCAGTGTATGGTGGCCCTGCAAAGACCACATGTATGATGAAGTAGATAGTATGAAGATCAGTGTTAATGTGCCTGCCGATCTTATGGACGTTTCAAATGGCCGACTGGTGGGTACTGATGACCATGGAACTACCAAAACCTGGCACTGGCAGGTGGATAACCCGATCAATAATTATGGAGTAAATATCAATATTGGTGATTATGTACACTTCGGAGAGGTTTATGAAGGTGAAAAAGGTCCGTTAGATATGAACTATTATGTGGTTTCCTATAACCTTGATAAAGCTAAGGAACAATTTAAACAGGCACCCATGATGATGAAAGCTTTTGAACACTGGTTTGGTCCGTACCCATTTTATGAGGATGGTTTCAAACTCGTAGAAGTACCCTACCTCGGCATGGAACATCAGAGTTCCGTAACTTACGGAAACCAATACGGAAACGGCTATCTGGGAAGAGACCTATCTTCAACCGGTTGGGGACTGAAATTTGATTTTATTATTATTCACGAATCTGGTCATGAATGGTTTGCCAATAACATCACATACAAGGATATAGCGGATATGTGGATCCATGAAAGTTTTACCGCCTATTCCGAAGGACTGTATGTAGAATATTATTATGGGAAGGAAGCCGGAGCAGACTATCTGATAGGTACCCGTAGTGGTATCCGTAACAACAAACCGATCATCGGTAATTACGATGTGAATAATGAAGGTTCCGGTGATATGTATCCGAAAGGAGCCAATATGCTTCATACGATCAGACAACTAGTGGAAGACGACGAAAAATGGAGAATGATGCTGAGGGGACTTAATAAAGAATTCTATCATCAAACGGTGACGACCAAACAGATCGAAGATTATATTTCCGATTATACCGGAAAAGACCTTACAGCGCTGTTCAATCAGTATTTGCGCGACATAAGAATACCAAATCTGGAATATCGTATAAAAGGCAAACAACTTGAATTCCGATATACGGATATCGTCGAAGATTTCGATATGCCGGTCATCGTTGAGGTCGACGGTAAATCTGAATGGATCTTTCCGGAAAATAACTGGAAGTCCCTTGCTTTCAAAAATGACATTAACAAGCTGAAAGTCAATAAGAATTTCTATATTAGAAGTACCGAAATGAAATAAATACAGCTAAAAACTGTTTTTATTCTACGGATTACGAAACTGGGGATCGATGCGGTAAAGGTATAATAAAAGTGATCTGACTAACAGGCTCAGATATTCCATTTACAGAATTCCAATATAAACCAGCAATAATACGTTCAAGAATGAAAACTTTTAAATTGTTATTTATAATTGCCTGCCTGGGTCTGACAGGCTGTAAGGAGGAACAGGCAGAAAAGGAGGCTCAGCGCGAAATAGGCTCCTACACCATCAAGCAGTTTCTGGACACCGAAAATGTTTTTGACAATAGCTTTTCGTATGATGATTCCAAGATCCTTTTAACCAGCAACAAAACAGGAATCTATAATTTATATACGGTTCCCTCATCCGGAGGTGAATTCATTCCTTTAACGGAGTCAGACAGCTCTTCGATACTAGGAGTATCTTATTTCCCAAAGGATGATCGTATTCTATTCAGAATGGATGACAATGGTGATGAGGTCTACAAGATCTATCTTAAAGACAGTACCGGTGTTAAACGACTGACTCCTGCAGAAAATGTAAGAACACTTTTCTATAAATGGGCTAAGGATAATAATAGTTTCTATTTTGCCAGCAACGAACGTGATCCGAACTTTATGGATCTACTTGAAATGTCGACGGAAGACTTTTCTACGAAAGTTGTCTATGAGAATAAGGAAGGGATGGAGATCACCGACATCAGTGATGACAAAACTTATGTGGTTCTAGTTCAACCCCTGAACACCAATGATACTGATATCTATCTGAAGAATCTCAAAACCGGAGAGAAGATCAAGGTGAATGAACGCCAAAGCGGAAATACCCCGATGGATTTCAGTCCGGACGGAAAATGGTACTATTATACCTCCGACGAGGGCTCTGAATTCAGTTATCTGATGCGTTTCAATCCTGAGTCAAAGGTCTATGAAAAAGTAACCGAAAAAAGTTGGGATATATCCAATTTCTATTTTACGCATAAGGGCACCTATTCGGTATTACTTACGAATGAGGATGCCTCCAATAAACTGGAAGTAAAACGCACAGCAGATAACTCCACGGTAAAACTTCCTCAGGTTGAAGGAAAACAGATTCTTGGGATCAGTATATCCAGAGATGAGAAAATGGCTATCCTCGATGTGGGTAATTCCAATACACCCACCGATCTATATTCCTATAATATGGAGAGCGGTGAAACATTCCGTCTGACCAATGTACTGAATGAAGCTATAAATCCGGAGGATCTCGTCGCTGCAGAGGTAGTTCGATTCAAATCATTCGATGATCTGGAAATTCCGGCTATCTATTATAAACCGGTTCAGGCAACACCCGATCAAAAAGTTCCAGCCCTTGTATGGGTACATGGTGGTCCGGGAGGACAATCAAGAACAAATTACTCCTCTCTGATACAGTACCTTGTTAATCACGGGTATGCCGTTCTGGCGGTTAATAACAGAGGAAGCAGCGGGTATGGTAAGACGTTCTATCAAATGGATGACCAGAATCATGGTGATAAGGATCTTAAAGATTGTATCGCCGGAAAAGACTGGCTGGCCTCACAAGACGTCATAGATTCTTCTAAGATCGGAATATTAGGTGGTTCTTATGGAGGTTATATGACCATGGCAGCACTTACCTATGCTCCTGACGAATTTGAAGTGGGCGTAAATCTATTCGGTGTTACAAACTGGTTGCGTACTTTAAAAAGTATTCCGCCGTGGTGGTCTTCTTTTAAAGATGCACTCTATCAGGAAATGGGAGATCCTAATACTGTAGATTCAGTAAGATTAAAAGCCATTTCTCCATTATTCCATACGGATCAGGTAAAAAAACCACTCATCGTACTTCAGGGTTCGAAAGACCCCAGAGTTTTACAGGTTGAGTCAGACGAAATCGTTGCCGGCGTTCGTAAGAATGGAGTTCCGGTTGAATATGTCCTTTTCGAAGATGAAGGTCATGGTTTCGTAAAGAAAGAAAATCAAATCGAAGGATACGAGCAGATCCTCAACTTTCTGGATGAATACCTGAAAGGCGAAAGCCATGATCCGGATATGGATGCCACTAAGGAAATATCGACAGAATAATATATATTTACAATACTATAATCTTTTAGATTCCTGCCTGATGTAATCCTGCTCAGGCAGGAATCTTTTTTTAAACACGTAACCCAAAATAGACCTTATGAGCAAAAAAATTCGCATTTTTCTATGTATCGCATTTACCGGTATGTGCCTTCATTTACACGCCCAGGATAGAGGTGACGATAATTGGGGGGCCTGGTACATGTACTTCGGAACCAATAAAATTTCAGAAAAATGGAGTATCCATACCGAGGCACAATTCCGATTCTACGAGATCACTTCCAACTTTAATCAACTCTTATTAAGAACAGGGGTCAATTATCACATTTCACCAAAAGCCATAGCCACATTAGGGTACGGTTTTATCGATACGGATACCGACTTTATGGATCAACCGGGTGAGGAGAAATTAAAAGAACACAGGATATTTGAACAATTTATATTAAAAAATAATTTAGGGAAATTCGCCTTTGAACATCGATACCGGTTCGAACAACGCTTTCTGCATCGCTATGATGAAAGCGAGACGCAACATCGGGCCCGATACCGTCTTCAGATCACCTACCCTCTCGGTACGCATTGGTTCCTGAATGCCTATGATGAAATATTTATCAATTTGCAAGAACCCGTATTTGGTCAGAACCGACTTTATGGTGCTGTGGGATACAAAGTGAATAAAGACCTTAGCTTTCAATTCGGTTATTTAAAGAATCATTTTACAGGGATAAACTTCGACCGTCTTCAACTGGCAGTCTTTTTTAACACAGATTTTCTAGTTAAAAACAATAAATAGTATTTACTTCGTTTACTTTAACAGATAGTAGTTTTAAAGGAATGTACCCGGTATAAAATGTTCCCTAAAGGGGATATTCAGGCAATATCTTTGCGATTCCACATTAAACTTACTATCTTAGAAAAGATCAATTAACATTTAAAAATGAAAATGAAAAAATTCTTAGGTTTATTTATTGCGGTTTCCTTCTTAACTACAGTAAGTTGCAAAAGCGAAAAGAAAAAAGAAGCAGAAACACCTGTACAGGAAGAGACAAAAATTGAAACCCCAGCAGTTAAAAAAATAACGGTTACCATGGAACCGAAAAGCGAAAGCGAAGTTAAAGGTAACGTAGTATTTACAGAAGAAAACGGAGTAGTAACCATGACAGCCGTATTTGAAGGACTTGCTCCGGGGGAGCACGCTATTCACCTGCATGAGAAAGCAGATTGTAGTGCTGAAGACGGAACTTCAAGTGGTGGTCACTGGAATCCTACATTTGCCCAGCACGGTAAATGGGGTAGCCCTGACGGGTATCACAAAGGTGACATCGGAAACTTTACCGCAGACGAAAATGGTAATGGTACCATCACTTTCGAGACCGATGAATGGTGTATCGGATGTGGTGATGCAAACAAGGATATCGTTGGTAAAGCAGTGATCGTACATCAAGGTACCGACGACTATGTTTCACAACCCAGTGGTGCTGCAGGTGCAAGAGTAAGTTGCGGAGGAGTTATCCAATAATTTATCGAACACCCCGGATTCTTAAAGAATTCAAACAAAAAATTAAAAGCGGATCAATGATCCGCTTTTTTTATTCCCCAAATCCTAATACAACACTACAAAACAGCTGGTTACCTAACATTTTTTCATGCATTTCGTGCCGTTTATTCCACAAGTATCGTATTTTTATATCAGACGCACACGCTTTTAATTAACTCAACATCAAAGCATTATGAAAAAAGTATTAAGATTATTACCTATACTCCTCTTACCGTTTATTATTGGTGCCTGTTCCGGTGATGATGATGCCAGTAATGACACAAGTACTCTGGAATATGATATTATCGTGATTAACGAAACGGCTTACGATCTGAATATTTATGTGGATGCACTGGACGAAGGCGATGCCGGATTTACCGACTATGGTATCGTACTTTCCGGGCACGACCGGGAAATCAGTTCGTTTAAAGCGAATATACAACATGTGCTCAGAGCTACTCTGGAAGGAAACCTGCCCTCAGCATTTGTCTATGAAACAAATTTCACGAATAACAGTAATGGCGATATAGAAATATTGATCTTTTCGATCGATTAATCAAAGTTCTAAAAAGGAATAATCTCTCGTCAAAACACATCATTTTGACCGGCTGTATTTTAAAGATTCCCGGAGGTAACTTTACGTAGGAAGCTGCTGTTACAGAATCGTAGAAATGTATTCCTGGTACAACAGAAACGACTCCTTTCCGTCCCGAAATAAACTCGTGTATTCTCAATCCAGGTGACCGTTTCTAATTGCAAAGATCAGCACAATTAAATAAAATGAACAACCCTTAAAACAGCGTGATTACACCTGTAATAAGGGTTGTTGTTGCTATATCCTTAATTTCTATCAGAGTCCGCTAATATAACTACCATAGAGATCATTGAACTGATGACCTTTTACAAAACGGTTCTTACTAAGTTTTTTATGAACGGATAGTCCCCAAAGCAAAAACTCTCTCATAAAATCCTGTTCAACGGGATCGGTATCCGGTTGATATTTAGAGATCAGGGTATTCAGAGGTTCCACACCGGAAAGTAAATGATGATAATCTTCATTGGATAGTTCGTCATCGATCTCGAACCCGCTTCCTTCAAAGAACCATAGTACGATCTCATCATAGGGCCCTTTAGCATTAGGCTTTTCTAATTTTTCGATCTTCGGGAAACAAGTGTCGAACAGTGACCTTACAGCCTCATTAATCAAATGCATGGCTACCACGGCTGCCCCTTCCTGCTCTCCTTCATAAACGAGTTCCACTTTCCCCGTGATACTGGGTATCACCCCCATAAAATCGCCCATTCGAATAACCGTCTCCGATTCATCATTGATCAGCATTCTCCTTTCAGCAGCACTGATGAGATTTTCAAGGATGGTTATGCTCATTCTTGCACTTATACCACTTTTATGATCTATATATTCGCTTTCCCGTGCCTCAAAGGATATTTGCTCTATCAGATCCCTGGCAAGTTCGGGCACTCGGATACTGTCTTTTTGAATCGATTTAAGATGGGCTTCCTGTGCGGTGATCGTCTTGGCGATCTCGATCTCTTCCGGATAATGCGTAAGTATCTGTGATCCTATCCTGTCTTTTAAAGGCGTTACGATACTTCCCCGGTTGGTATAATCTTCCGGGTTTGCCGTAAAAACGAATTGCAGATCCAGTGGTAACCGCAATTTAAACCCACGAATCTGAATATCTCCTTCCTGAAGGATATTGAATAAAGCAACCTGAATCCTGGCCTGCAGATCGGGAAGTTCATTGATCACAAATATGCTTCTGTTAGCCCTGGGTATCATCCCAAAGTGTATCACCCGATCATCTGCATAACTCAACTTGAGATTTGCAGCTTTGATCGGATCCACATCACCGATAAGGTCTGCTACCGTTACGTCAGGTGTTGCAAGCTTTTCAAAGAAACGCTCATCACGATGCACCCAGGCAACAGGGGTATCCTCACCTTTTTCTGCGATAAGATCTTTAGCATAACGTGAAATTGGTTGAAAAGGATCATCGTTGATCTCTGACCCGGCAATTACAGGTATCCATTCATCCAGGAGTCCTACCATCAATCTGGCAAGCCTTGTCTTTGCCTGACCTCGTAACCCAAGGAGATTGATATGATGCCTGGCAAGAATGGCCCGTTCCAGTTCCGGGATTACTGTATTTTCATATCCATGTATTCCTTCAAAAACGGTTTTACCACCTTTGATGGAACTGATTAGATTATCCCTGAGTTCGTTCTTTATGGATTTAGACGTGTAGCCTGCAGATTTGAGTTCGCCTAATGTGGTTATATTTTTATAATCCATTGATCTGAGTTGTTGAAGTGTTAACTATTAGCCTCTTAATCTTCTTTTCCTGTTATTTTCGTAATCTTCAAAAATCATTTCTCCCAACCCCTTTAAACCGGTAAAAAATGCCTTTCCTTTATTCGCCTCGGTAAACTGCCTTACAAATTGCATCAGATACGGATCTCTTGCAATCATAAAAGTGGTAATGGGAATATGAAGACGCCTGGCTTGTCTGGCGGTATTATAACATTGTTCCACAATATACCGATCCAGTCCGACACTATTCATGTAATATTCTCCATCCGGTTTTCGGATACAACTGGGTTTACCATCGGTGATCATGAATATCTGTTTATTGGTATTGCGTTTTCTGCGAAGAATGTCCATCGCCAGTTGCATACCTGCAACCGTATTGGTATGGTAAGGACCTACTTTAAGGTATGGAAGGTCTTTGATCGATATGGGCCATGCATCATTTCCGAATACCAGAATATCCAGTGTGTCTTTCGGATAACGGGTGGTTATGAGTTCAGCGAGCGCCATCGCAACCTTTTTAGCGGGCGTGATCCGATCTTCTCCGTAAAGTATCATGCTGTGACTGATATCGATCATCAAAACCGTACTCATCTGAGCCTTTAAATGCGTTTCCTCGACTACCAGATCATTCTCGTTCAATTGAAAGCTATCGATACCATGATTGATCTGGGCATTACGCATACTTTCGGTCATCGAAATGCGTTCCAATGGATCTCCAAACCGAAAATCCCTGAAGTCACCTGTGTGTTCATCACCTCTTCCAGTATAGTTTGTGCGGTGATTTCCAGACTGACTTCTTTTGATCTTTCCGAAAATCTGATCGAGCGCATGCTTTCGAATCAACTGCTCAGTTTTGGCTGTGATCGATATATTTCCTTTACCATCACCTTCTCCTGAACCGTCGGGATCGATCTCTTCCCGGATATATCCTTTTCGCTTCAAATCTTCAATAAAGTCGTCGATGGTATAATTCTCATCAGTAAGGCTATATTCCTTATCGAGTTCTCGCAACCAATCTATCGCTTCGTCAAAATCACCTGAAGTATGGGTGATCAATTCCTTGAAAATTTCGAATAACTTTTCAAAAGGCGATTGGTCTGGCGCCTTATATGTCTCGAAAACAAATCCTTTGATGTTCCTGTGTTTCATAGCCCTATAAAATTACGCCTTTTTTAGGAAGAACACCAAACGCTGTCTCTCGTAAAACCGGGCTGTGTTCTCACAAAAAAATGATTTTAATATTTTTTTTGTAGTATTGTACGCTAACTTTATAACCTCATGACTAAATCACTTCTACTATGCTTTACAGCACTATCCTTTAGTGCTTTTTCGCAAGAAAGTTCAGATACCCTGAACATCGACACCGAAGCTTTTTTCCAGGCAAGGATTGACAGCATCGAAAATTCATTTCATTACCAACACGGAACGATCGAAATTGGTGAAGGCCTTGCCACCATAACGGTACCGGAAGGATTTAAATTCCTGGATGCAGAGCAGAGCCAGATTGTATTGACCGACCTTTGGGGGAATCCTCCCGCGGAAACCTACGGACTCCTGTTTCCCGAAGATATGAGTCCAATCCACGAAAATTTCACCTACGCAGTTGAAATCACCTATTCAGAAGATGGCTATATAGATGACACCGATGCAAGAGAACTGGATTACGATGAACTGCTGGCTGAGATGAAAGAAGACATGAAATCTACTAACCCGGCTCGGGTTGCAGAAGGGTATCCCGAAATCGAACTGATCGGATGGGCTTCTGCTCCCTATTATGATTCGATGAACAAAAAACTACACTGGGCTAAGGAGTTGCATTTTGGAGGCGAAGATGAAAATACACTGAACTACGAGATCAGAGTGTTGGGTCGTAAAGGATACCTGAACCTAAATGCGATCGGGAATATGCCAGCCCTGCCAATTATTCAGAATGATACTGAGACTATTCTTAGCAGTGTTAACTTTAATGAAGGATATCGCTATTCAGATTTCAATCCAGATCTTGACGAAGTTGCAGCTTATGGAATCGGCGGACTCATAGCCGGTAAGGTTTTGGCAAAAGCAGGTTTCTTTGCGGTAATTTTAAAATTCTGGAAAGTTATCGCCTTAGGAGTTGCCGGTGGTTTCGGAATTCTAAGAAAGAAGATCTTCGGCAGTAAAGACAATAAAGAATCCGCATGATGTAAATACATGAATCATCATAAAAAAGAAGGGATAGCTAACGCTATCCCTTTATTTTTGCCCCTTGTACGATACCGTATTTATCGATCAGATAGATCAATGAGGTCATGGTAGCAGCACCTAGCTCCAACTCCCTTTTATTGACATGTTCAAAGGTGTCATTCTCCGCGTGATGATGATCGAAATAGCGCTGAGAATCCGGTCTGAGTCCGGCGAGCACCGTACCATCTCCTTTTAGCGGGCCTATATCGGCACCACTACCTCCTTTTTCGAACAAATGGATCAGATAAGGTTCGAATAAAGGCTTCCATGCAAGAATCCTTTCGTAATTCTTCGCATCGCTATCAAAAGAAAAACCGCGTGGTGTAAATCCTCCTGCATCACTTTCCAAGGCAAAAACATGATTTTCACCTTTTTCTTTAGCTACTTCAGCATATTTATTACCTCCTCTGAGTCCGTTTTCCTCGTTCATGAACAATACTACACGTATGGTTCTTTTTGGTGTATACCCTGATTCCTTTAACAATCTCAAAACTTCCATACTTTGCACACATCCGGCTCCATCGTCATGAGATCCGTCACCCAGATCCCAGGAATCCAGATGTCCACCCACAGTGATGATCTCATTCGGATACGTACTCCCTTTGATCTCTCCGATCACGTTATAAGATTCAACATCCGGGAATACCCGACATTTCTGACTGAAATAGAATTTAAGTCCGGGATCCAATGCCAGCATCGTGCTCAGCATCTCAGCATCATTTGTACTGATCGCCGCTGCAGGAATTCGCTGATCAACAGGCAATTCTCCATATCCCATACTTCCGGTATGAGGATAATCATCGAGACGAAGATTCATGGAACGCACAATAACTCCTACTGCACCGTATTTCACTGCCTCAGCAGCTCCCGAATATCTTTGATCAACACATCCGCCGTACGCCGCAAAAGTACTGATGAGATCCGCCTGCATCGGACGATTAAAGAAAACGATCTTTCCCTTGATCTTACTTTCACCAAGTGCTTTCAGATCCTCAAGCCCTTTTACCTCAACCATTTCAGTTTTGAGACCTCCATCAGGTGTAGCCACGGACCCACCCAGTGCGCAAATATTTACGGAAGTAGTCTTGCCGGGCTCAGATTCGACATAAGCATATTCTTTAACACCACGTGTCCATTTCGGAACCATCACCGGTTGTAACCATACACGATCGAGGCCCAGAGCTTCCAATTCCTGTTTGGTATAACGAACGGCTCTTTCCGCATTCAGCGACCCGGATAATCTTCCTCCGATCTGATTGGAAAGATAATCAAGCCACTCATAGCTCTTTCCGTTCAGCAGCGATTGTTTATAGATTTCCTTTAATTGATCCTCATCAGATTTCTGAGCCATAAGGCTTGTAGAAATCATGAGCATTAGCAAGAGTATTCTTTTCATGTTTAGGTAATTTTGCCACTAAAATGATTAAAGCACTTTAATGATCGTGTTAATTATTCAATAAATTTTCAATCTCCCGAAAGCTCTTTACGATATTCATCCAGATTAGCTTTGATTTCGGGTGGTAACTCCGGCTCATCGATATCCTTTATTTCCTTAAGTTCATCGAAGATAATATCCGCAACGATCACTCTTGCTGCATTCTTATCATCCGCAGGAATCACATACCAGGGAGCATGGCCAAAGGAAGTCTCGTTGATCGCTTCTTCATAACATTCCTGATACCTATCCCATAATCGCCGTTCTTTGAGATCTCCGGGAGAGAATTTCCAATTTTTTTCTTCCTTCTCAATGCGACGTAACAACCGGTTTCGCTGTTCTTCCTTCGACAAATGAAGAAAAAATTTAAAGATGATCGTACCGTTCTCACTGATGTGTTTTTCAAAATGCCGGATCTGTTCAAAGCGACTGAACCAAAATCCTGCATCTACATCCTCCACAGAATTGATTCCGGGAATATTCTCGCCAAGTATATACTCCGGATGTACCCGGGTGACCAATACATTCTCATAATGGGTCCGATTAAATACTCCAAACTTCCCTCTTGCCGGTAAGGCGATATAATGTCTCCAGAGGTAATCATGCTTTAATTCGAGATCGGTTGGAGTTTTAAAACTGTGAACCACGACCCCCCGCATATTGAAATCTTTGAATACCTCACGTATAAGACTATCCTTTCCAGCCGTATCCATACCCTGCAGACAGATCAGTACCGCATATTTTCCGTGTGCATACATTTTGTCCTGAAATTTCCCAAGCTTGACCCGGGTATCTTCAAGACGTTCCTCAAGCTCCTTTTCACTGGCATTTAAGGTGTCTAAAGTAGGAATTTTACTCAGCTTTATTTTGGAATCTACGCGAAAATCGGATGATTTTATTTTATCCATCATGTAAGAAATTAGAAATTTAACACTGTAAACAACATAGAATCATAAGTTTACCACAAAGTTTTTTAATATCCAATTTAAATTGTATTATTGCTATGCCCAATTTTAACGAACCTAATCTTATTATGTTATGAAGAAAATACTTCCACTTATTTTCTTTCTCCTGGCTATATCCCAATGGGGAAAGGCACAATGTTCCACTGCATACTCTTCAGCGACTTATGCTTTGGCACATACCAAGAAATCATTCAAAGCCGATAATTTCGATCATCAGAAATATTATGCTGAACGTGCATTAGAAGCATTTGAGAAGACCAAGGAACAAGTTACTGCCTGCGGATGTGACAATGCACTTACTCCGATCATCGACGGAATCGATAACCTTAGTCAGGCCGTGGATCCAGAAGATTGGGAGGCAGGTCGCTTCTATGTTCAGAAAGCCCTGGATAATGCCAGAGATCTGATCAATGAGATGGATATCTGTACCAGTGCTCAGACCTCAACAGTAAATTATTCACTCGACACTTCATCATCTTCGACATCGACTACCCCGGTAGCGAATGATGGTAGTCTGCTGGCAAAACAAAAGGAACTTGAAGCACAGCAACAAGCCCTGATTGCGCAACAAAGAGCTCTCGAGGAAAAGATCGTGGAACAGCGAAAACTAGCTGAACAGGCTCGACTAAAGCGTCAGATGGAACTGGAGGAACAAGTAAAACTGAAAAGAGTTTCGGAGGCTTCACTTACGGAACTTGAAAAGAATTTAAAGAACCTCGCATTGAACTATGGTTGTGATGCAGCTCTTAATACCTTGAACGGCGATTATATGCGCTCAGATGCTGCGCTGGAATCTGAAACGCTGGCTCAAACCAGAGCCTATTACCTCAATAAGGCTATAAAAATGCAGGAAAAAGCATTGGAGGCTCTTAAAAGCTGTGCAACATCAGCCAAATAGCAACTTCAAATATCCAACAACCAACCAAAAAAAAACACTGCCATTGCAGTGTTTTTTTTTGATTTTTACGTCCTATTAATATCAGAAACTATTTACTGGCAAACAAACGAACATCTTCCTCGGTAACTTCCTTACCTCCCAGGATGCATAGTCTTTCCACCACATTTCTGAGTTCCCGGATATTTCCGGTCCAGTCGTATTGCTGAAGCAGTTCCAGAGCAGCCGGATTAAAAACCTTTTTCCCTGTCCCCTGCTCCTCAGCTATCTTTTCCGTAAAATGATCTACTAATAAAGGTATATCATCCCTGCGATCATTCAGTGAGGGAACATTGATAAGAATTACAGCAAGACGATGGTAGAGATCTTCTCTGAAATTACCGTTTTCGATCTCCTTTTTCAAATTTTTGTTGGTTGCCGCAATAACGCGAACATCAATTTTAATATCCTTATCACTACCTACCCGTGAGATTCGGTTCTCCTGTAAAGCACGTAATACTTTAGCCTGGGCTGAAAGGCTCATATCTCCGATCTCATCCAGAAATATCGTACCCCCATTGGCAGCTTCGAACTTACCGGCTCGGTCTTTAATCGCAGAGGTAAAAGCCCCTTTGACATGTCCAAACAATTCACTTTCTATGAGTTCTGATGGTATCGCTGCACAATTCACTTCAACCATAGGAGAAGCAGACCTGGGACTTTTTTCATGGAGCCAGTGAGCTACCAGTTCTTTACCGGTACCGTTAGGCCCAGTAATCATGACTCTGGCATCGGTAGGCGCAACCTTTTCGATGATATCCTTGATATGATTGATCGATTCACTTTCACCGATCATTTCATAGTTCTTACTTACCTTTTTCTTAAGTCTTTTGTTTTCAACCACTAGTTCTTTCCGATCAAGGGCATTACGAACTGTATTCAGCAAGCGATTCAGATCCGGGGGTTTAGAGATATAATCAAAAGCCCCGAGGCGCATTGTGTTCACCGCAGTATCGAGGTCGCCATGTCCGGAGATCATCACGAAAGGAATCTCAGGTTTTAAAGCGGCTGCCGTTTCCAGTACTTCAACACCATCCATTTTAGGCATTTTAATGTCACAAAGAACCAGATCAAAATCTTCTTTTCTGATCAGTTCGATTCCGTCTAGTCCGTTCTCTGCTTCACTGAGCTGATATTTATCGTTTTCTTCAGAGAGGATCTTTACCAAAACACGACGAATGGCGGCTTCATCCTCTATTACTAATATCTTTGACATTCAAGTGGTATTTATTATTGAAATATAGGCATTTCATCAATGAAGTGCCTGTTAAAGAACTTTTAATATTCTGACCGATCAAAAGCCTTGCCAGCTTCTGTACCAGGCGATCATTTATACCGCAACCATTTGAAAATTTCCTTATATGTGGGTTTCTTTCCATACATAAGGATTCCTACCCGATAGATCTTTGCCGCAAAAGAGACGATCAGGAAGAATGTAAGTATCAACAATACCACGGAAGTAATCAATTGCCACCAGGGTACCCCGTCACCACCGATACCAGAAGGTAAACGCATCAGCATTACGATGGGAGAAGTTAAAGGTATCAGTGAAAAAGCAACGGCGATAGGACCGTTTGGGTTTTCAAAGACCGAAAAGAAGCCGACGTAGATCGCCAGCATCAACGGCATGATCACCGGAAACATAAACTGTTGGGTGTCTGTTTCATTATCCACCGCTGCCCCGATCGCAGCATATATCGAACTATAGATCAAATAGCCAAGTGTAAAGTATAAAAGGAATGAAATAAAGAGCGTGACCCAGGGAAAGGTCATAAGCTCGTTCACATAAAGTTGTATGGTCTCACTGGACTCAGAGGCCTCCTTTATTGCACGAACAGTATTTTCATCCAGATTGGGTCCGTTGGAAAAAAGATCAACTTTGATACCCATAAAATAAAAGACCAATACCGAAAGAAAACCTGCCGAAATGATCCAGATAATAAACTGAGTAATTCCTGCCAGTGAAGTACCTATGATCTTCCCCAGCATTAATTGAAAGGGTTTAACCGAAGAAATAATTACCTCGATAATCCTGCTCGTCTTTTCTTCGATCACACTTCGCATCACGAAGGCACCATAGATAATGATGAACATCATGATAAGATATCCAAATCCGCCTCCGATAGCTGCTTTGATCTCATTGATCCCTTTCAGACTTGTATGCCCGGAATAGGTGGATGTTCTCAATTGAAAACTACTTCCTATATTGGAGATCTGATTGGCTGACACTCCCAGTTCCTCAAGTTTTTCCTCTCGTATTCGCTTTTGGATTTTAGATTCCAGTACTCCCAGAACACCCATGGAAGGCGACTTTTTGGAATAGAAGGTAATCTCTGAAGAAACCTCATCGATGGATGATTCGTCAGGAATGTGCAGTAAGCCGTAAAGTCCCATTGAAGCAACTGAATCTTTAGCTTCCTGGAGACTGATATTTTTGAGATCTATATAAGATACTTCCGGTCCGGATATAAACTGATTTGCAAAAAACGGACTCTCGTCCAGTACGGCTATCAGGTTCTTTTCATCACTGTTCACTTGCGTAAGAAAAACGACCAGTGCGATCATTCCCACGATCAGGATCGGACTCAGGATCGTGAGTACGATAAATGATTTATTTCTGACCTTAGCGAGATATTCCCGCTTGATTATGAGTAAAAGCTTATCCATCTAATTCTTTCCTACCTTTTCGATAAATATTTCATTGGCACTGGGTATCACCTCCACAAAATGGCTGACGGTTGCACGGGAAGACAAATATTGAAGGAGGTCATTTGAATGCTGACCTTCCGGAAGTTTTATCCGAAGTTTAACTTCATCTTCCAGCGATTTAAAATGAGCAGTTTCCGTTTGAAACCTTTGCGCTAATTCCTTTTGTAGTCCATCCTTGTCGGAAGTGAGCAAACCAACCTCAAAAGTGTTGTTTTTATAATTCCTCTTGATATCTGCCAGATTACCGTCCAATATCTTTTTAGAACGGTTGATCAATGCTATATGGTCACAAAGTTCTTCGACCGATTCCATTCGGTGAGTCGAAAATATAACGGTTGCTCCATTTTCCCTAAGATGCAGGATCTCATCTTTGATCAGATTGGCATTGATGGGATCGAAGCCACTAAAAGGTTCATCGAAGATCAGCAAGTTTGGTTTGTGTAGTACAGTAACCACGAACTGTATCTTCTGAGCCATTCCTTTCGACAATTCCTGAACCTTTTTATTCCACCAGTCACCGATATCCAGACGGTCGAACCAATAAGTCAGTGCCGCTTTTGCCTCCGCTTTACTCAAACCTTTCAACTGGGCGAGATACATCGCTTGCTCCCCCACCTTCATCGATTTATAAAGTCCGCGTTCTTCCGGAAGGTATCCAATGTTACGGATATGTTCCGGCATAAGCGGTTTCCCGTCGAAATAAACTGCGCCAGTATCGGGATATGTGATTTGATTAATTATACGTATCAAAGTGGTCTTCCCTGCACCGTTAGGCCCGAGTAAACCGAATATGGTTCCCTTAGGAATTTCGATACTCACATCATCAAGCGCGGTATGATCTCCAAAGGATTTGCTGACGTGTTCAGCCACCAATAAATTTGACATAGATTTTTGTTTGTTCAAAGATATTCAATTGCTCATAAAGAGCATTCCTTTCGTCCGCAAACTTTATAAAAATGCCGTGGAAAAGAGCATGATAATCCCAAAATAAAAACCCACCCTTAATATGGATCAAGGATGGGAAAAAATTGCTATGAAAAAGAAAAAATTAACACTAGCCAGAAACCAGTGTCCTTACAAAGATATGTTTTTTTGCAAAATGGCAAAGCCAAATCACGAAAACATATCCTTCACTTTTTCAAAAAATGATTTATCACTTTTTTCAGGATTTGGCCTGAAATTATCATCGTCAATCATACGTTCAAAAAACTCCTTTTGTTCTTTGTTAAGTGTCTTGGGAGTCCATACGTTCACATGTACCAGAAGGTCTCCGCTACCATAGCCATTAATGCTTGGTATACCTTTACCTCGAAGACGCAGAATCTTACCTGACTGAATACCTTCTTCCAGTTTAATTCTTACTTTACCACCGATGGTATCGATCTCTTTTGAAGTACCCAATATCGCTTCCGCAATATTGACATACAGGTCGAAATGAAGGTTGTCACCCTCCCGCTTCAGTGTATCATGTTCGAGCTCCTCAATGGCCACCAAAAGGTCTCCAGGAACCCCGTCTCCGGGGGCCTCATTACCTTTTCCACCCACCTTGAGTTGCATCCCGTCAACAACTCCTGCAGGAATCTTGATTGAAACGGTCTCTTCAACTACTTTCAGACCCTGTGCATCGGCGTCATGGGGTTTATGATCAATCACTTGTCCGGCACCGTTACAATGGTTACAGGTTGTTGCGGTCTGCATTCTACCCAGGATCGTATTGGTGATACGGGTTACCTGACCACTACCATGACAGGTCGGACAAGTTTTATAGGTAACGCCATCTGCTTGTACCTTCCTCCTTACCTTGACTTTTTTCTCAACACCATTAGCGATCTCCTCCAGGTTCAGTTTCACACGAATACGGAGATTACTACCCTTAACCCGGGCACGTCCTCCACCAAATCCGCCAAATCCTCCAAAACCGCCACCAAAGGCACTTCCAAAAATATCACCGAACTGACTGAAGATATCATCCATATTCATTCCGCCACCGCCGAAACCACCGCCTTCAAATGCTGCATGACCATACTGATCATAACGTGCACGCTTATCAGGATCACTTAATACTTCATATGCTTCAGCAGCCTGCTTAAACCTTTCTTCGGCTTCCTTATTACCCGGATTCTTATCAGGGTGATATTTTATAGCTTGCTTTCGATATGCTTTTTTGATCTCTGTCGTCGTTGATTTCTTATCAATCTCAAGTATTTCGTAATAATCTTGCTTCATGGAACTCATTAAATGGGGATCACTGTATTAGTTATCGACTTTTGTATATTATTTTTTGTTGAATCGTTACTGACAATACGTCTGACAAGACTATTGCCCTACGACAACTTTGGGATGTCTTATGATTCGATCACCGAGCTTATAACCCTTCTCGATCACATCGATGATCTTACCCTTAAGATCCTCGGAGGGTGCCGGGATCTGTGTGATCGCTTCATGGAGCTCTGCATCAAAAGCATCACCCTGAGCTACCTCTACAATCGCCAACCCTTTATTTTTAAGCGTATCCTTAAGCTTATTGCTAATAAGCTCAACACCTGTAAGAACATCTCCTTCATCATTCTTTGCTAATTCTGCAAGTGCACGATCGAAATCATCCAGCACTGGCAACATAGAAACCATGATGTCCTGACCTGCTGTCTTATACAATTCCATACGTTCCTTCGAAGTACGCTTCTTATAGTTCTCGAATTCTGCAAATAGTCGCAGAAATTTATCTTTCTCTTTTTGCAGTTCTTCCTGCATTACTTCGGTTTCAGATTGCACCTGTTCATTTTCGGCCTTTGCGGTTGCAGCATCTTCCTGAACCGGAGCGCCCTGTGTTTCTATATTTTCATCTGTCATTGCAGTATCTTTTTCCTTAGCTTTCTTAGACATATTTATATTTTCAGAAATTCATCGCTTCATTTCAATTGGCAAAAGTATTGCCATTTCATGTAAAATGTCAAAATGTCACGATATTTTTTTAATATTTTTTTAATTGTTACAGTGCGGTTATTTTCTATTTTTGGAGCTTAATGTAATTACAACAACAACTGTTATGAGAATGAATTTTCTAAAAAGCGCAACTATTGCGTGCCTCGTTTTTACAATTGGATGTAAATCTGAACCAAAAAATGAAACCAGTGCTGATACTGCTGAAACCGTAGCTGAAGCCAGCGCTGAAGCTGTCTCTTATGCGGCAGAAACAGAAAACAGTACTATTGAATGGAAAGGTTTCAAACCAACCGGAACCCACACAGGATTTGTAAACATCAAATCTGGTAACCTTAAATTTAATGGAGAAGCTATCGAAGGTGGAGACTTCACTATCGACATGAACACCATTACAGTAACCGATCTTGAAGGTAAAGGTAAAGACGGACTTGAAGCGCACCTGAAAGGTACTGCAGAAGAAAAAGAAGATCACTTCTTCAATGTTGCTGAATTCCCTACGGCTAGTTTCGCGATCACCGGACTTTCAGAAGCAGAAGGAAAGAAAATGCTTGAAGGAAACCTTACAATCAAAGGGATCACTAAAAACATTGCTTTTCCGGTAAGCATCACCAGTACAGAAGAAACTGTTGTTCTTGAAAGCGAACCTTTCACTATCAACAGAACTGACTGGAATGTAAACTATGGTTCTAAGTCTATCTTTGCTGATCTTGGTGATAAATTCATCAATGATGAGATCGAGCTTAAAGTTAGCCTTAAAGCGAATAAGGGATAATTCCTTTTTCTCCCAGACAAAAAAATTGAGATCAGGCCAGTTCTTCACGGAGCTGGCCTTTTTCCTGGACCAAATCCATCAATGCAGGTTGTATTCGCTCATATTGGAAATGAAAACCTTCTTCCTGAATCTTTTTAGCACTGACCCGCTGACTCGATATAAGAATATAACTCATTTCACCCAGTAACAATTTGAGCACGAATTGCGGAATATTAGGCAATACTACCGATCGGTGCACAATCGACGCTATTTCCGAAGTCATTTTAGCATTGGTGACCGGATTGGGAGCAACTGCATTAAAAACGCCATTCAACTCTTCTTCGATGACGAAGAGATACAAAGCAGCTATATCTTCGATATGTATCCAGCTTTGCCATTGTTCACCGTTTCCCGCAGCAGCCGACATAAAATAACGTGCCGCTTTAACCAGTTTAGGTAACGCTCCTCCTTTTTCGCTTAAGACTAATCCGGTTCTGACCTTAACCACATTAAAATCATGACGATCCATCAGATCAGCCGCAGCTTCCCATTCACGGGTTAACCTTCCGGGGAACGAATCATCAACGTCATTACAGGATTCTTCGTAATAATTGGTGTAAGAATGCGGGTAGATCCCAATTGCTGAAGCAGTCACAAAGCTTTTTATAGTATGATTCACCTTACCGATCGTCTGATCGAGCAGTTTCAGAGAAGAAATACGACTTTTAAGGATTTTCTTTTTGTTTTGAGGGGTCCAGCGTGAAGCAATAGAGGTACCGGCAAGATTGATCACAGCATCAACGCCATTGAAACAGGTATCATCGATTTTTCCAGCGGAAGGGTTCCAGTAGAAACCGTGGTAATCATCCCTATGAACAATCTTGTTTTTTCGGGTAGTGAGATAATTTACCTGATATCCTCTGTGATGGCACAACCTTACAATAGCTGAACCAATTAATCCTGTCGCCCCTGTAATTAAAATCCGCATGCACTGAACATTTTTGTAAAATTATGAATTTTAAACAGTTGCAAATCTCAATTTAATTTAGGTTTAACAGATGTATTATGAAGTTTTAACGAATGTACGCAGAATTATTAAGGCGCTTTAACAGCTCTTAACATCTCTCGCTTACCGGGAGGTCCGGGAAGCTTCTCTGTTTGGAAACCCACAGCCAACATCGCTCTTCTGACACTTCCCTTACTGGCATAGGTAACCAACACCCCATGCGTATCAAGTGCATCATACATCAATTTAAATACGGACTCACCCCATAATTCCGGTTGAACACGAGCACCGAAAGCATCGAAATAGATCAGATCATAAGCCTCATGATCATCTATTGCCGTAAAATCCTTTTGTTGTTTAGTCAGACTGAAGTCAGGGGTTAACTCTAAAGCAGTCTCCCATACGCCTTCATGCATCGCCTTAAAAGCCGCAGCGTACTTTTCTGCATGTAACTGGTCTGTATAATTTAGTAGTTCCCATTCTTCTCTTGTGACAGGAAAAGCTTCAACACCGGTATATTCGATCTTCAAAGTAGATCGCTTCGCTTCTATAAGCGTAATAATAGCGTTGAGCCCCGTACCAAACCCAATTTCAAGAATCCTCAAAGGACGATCTGAAAAATTTGCTTTGATAGGGTTTAAACCCATTTCAATAAAAACATGATAAGCCTCCTGAATGGCACCATGCTTGGAATGATAGTGCTCATTCCATTCTTCTATAAAGATGGTTGAAGAACCATCTGCAGTTTTAATAATTTTTCGCTTCAACTACTCCGCTTTAATTTTCACTCCGTCTGCGAGAAAAGCATAGGTTTTCTTCACCTCGGTGATCGCGAGAACCTCTTCTTCAGACTTACCGGCATCTTCAGCATAATGCTGCTGATCTTCAACGGACATCTCCTGGATATATGCCTTACCATTCATCACCACTTCTTTACCGGCAAGATCCTTAGGCATAAAGAATGCATAATCCTTGAACTTAACCATCGCTTCCTCACCGTTTCCAAGATCGACTTTCATCCAGCAACCACGGGTCTGGCATACGGCATTAACCTTCGCAGTCGCAGTCAGATTCAACGTATCTCCTACCTGTAATTCGGTATACTCAGTCATGAGCGCGGCATGATCTGCCGGGTCGTTTGCTTCAAACTGAGCTCCAAAAAATTCAGATTGCTGTTCCGTATTCTCACTCACTTCTTTTTTTTCAGTTTTACATCCTGCCGATATCAGTAGCAGGAAAGCCATGATCAAAGTCAATTTATTCATAAGACATCCATTTGATTTTTACAGCTACAAATTAATTCAAAATTATGTTTTAATCCCCATTCCTGCCGTAATAATTGCTAAATTAGCGGAAATTATACGAACCATGAGTAAGGACACTATCAGTGAATTAAAAATCGAAAAGACAGCTAAGTCGAAGATCGGTGAAGTGGATTTCGAAAATCTTAAATTCGGAAGCGTATTTACAGATCACATGTTTGTATGTGACTATAAGGACGGCGCATGGCAAACTCCTGAAATAGTTGCATATCAACCCCTGACACTGGACCCTTCTGCAAGGGTATTTCATTATGGTCAGGCAGTGTTTGAAGGTATGAAAGCTTACCGTGACGAAGATGATCAGATTTGGCTTTTCCGTCCGGATGAGAACTTTCATCGTATCAACAAATCTTCTGCCCGACTGGCGATTCCGGAATTCCCGGAAAACTATTTCTACGAGGGATTAACCACCTTATTAAAACTGGATTCCGCATGGATTCGCAAAGGTGAAGGAAATTCACTCTATATTCGTCCGTTCGTGATCGCGACGGAAAGCGGTGTTATGGCTTCTCCATCGAGTGAATATAAATTTATCATTATCTGTTCTCCGGCACAATCGTATTACGGAGGGAAGGTAAAAGTTAAGATAGCCGACCATTATTCAAGAGCAGCAAGCGGAGGTTTTGGATTTGCTAAAGCTGCCGGTAATTATGCCGGTCAGTTCTATCCTACCAGACTGGCTAATGAAGAGGGATATCAACAGGTTATCTGGACTGATGCCAATACGCATGAATATCTGGAGGAAGCGGGTACCATGAACGTATTCTTCAGAATAGGAGATAAATTGATCACCTGCCCGACCAGCGACCGTATACTCGACGGGGTTACCCGGAAAAGTGTAATCGCCATCGCAGAGAAACTCGGAATCACTGTAGAAGTTCGCCCGATCAAAGTAAGTGAGCTTCTGGAGGCATCTAAAAATGGCATGTTAAAAGAGATTTTTGGCAGCGGAACCGCAGCTGTGATTACTGAAATTTCCAGTTTCGGATACAAAGGTCAGGATACCGACCTTCCGGTTTTGGAAGACAGCTACGCTTCAAAGATCAAAAAATCCATTATCGGCATACAATACAACAAATCAGAAGACCCATTCGGATGGCGTTATAAAGTATAACTGCTACCAATCAGGAATACTAAAGGGGGCTTTCGGCCCCCTTTTTAATTATTATTTTTTCAAAACTGAGCTGATATCCGGTTTAAAATAACCGGGCCCTTTCAATACTTTCCCATCTTCCCGATAAATAGGCTTACCATCAGGACCAAGTTTACTCATATTACTCTCCTGAATAACATTAAATACATCTTCGATCAAATGTTGCATGCCATGCTCCAGGATTGTACCACATAAAATATATAGCATATCCCCTAAAGCATCTGCTACCTCCACCAGGTCATTATTCTGAGCTGCTTCCAGATATTCCTTATTTTCTTCATCCATAAGATTATACCTTAAAGATATTACGGATTCCGAGGGTTGTGCTACAGGATTTTCACTTACTCCAAGGCCAAAAGCTTCATGAAATTCTTTAACACCTTCCAATTGTTTTTTCATACTATTCAGATTATTTCAACTTTATATTACGGTGAGGTCTAAACCCGTGGTTAATTTACTATTTTCGCGGAAAATAGTATTATATGATGAGTCAGGGTCAGTTGATATTTGCAATTTGTTTCGCCATTAGTTTCATTTTTGTAATCTTTTTAAGCTATAAGAAGGACAAAAAGACTCATAATAAATCGTATAAAGGCAGTATTTGGGTTTTAGTCGGTTTCATAATTTTTATAATTTCTTTAATTATTATTAAACTTTTATTAAAATAACTGCGCATTCATCATTAAATTTTGATTTAACACGCTTCTTTTCAAAAAACCATCAACACATTTAAAGCTGTTCACTCATTTTGCCCTACCTTTGTAGCAAAGCAAGCAACTTTAAGCAATGATGATTTTTTTAGCCACTTTGTTCAGTTTACTGATAGTTAATGGCATTCTATTAATTTTCAGCGTGAACAAATTACCAAAACAGAAGAAGGCTTACCAAGACCATCGTCCGATTATCAGAACCGGTTTAAAATCGGTTTACGACGTGGTTTACAAAGAGGCGATCTGAGAGATCTGCCCATCAAGCCTGTAAGTCCCGGATATTAAAAAGTCCCCCAATTTATCCGGTGTATTATTATTTTACGAAGTGAAATTTTAAAATCGATCGCCCCATGGGCGATTTTGCTTTTATAGTCTGGCTGTGAATACATTTCACGAATTTAGAAGTTACAAGCGACAACGTAACAAGTGACAGAAGTCAGAAGACGGAAAACAGTTTATGGTCAAAAGGTTACACGTTATAAGCTCACAAATAACAACTACACAACGTAACAGGTAACACCGTTTATAGTATACCACATCAATTCTCAATTATCAATTCTCAATTATCCATTCTCAATTAAGCAGATTCCTGAAAACGGAATTAAGAGCCCGATTTTTTTTCTTACAAAGTGCTGTTAAATTTGTAAATTAGTGCTAACCTAATTAACTGAACTCAAATGAAAATCTTCAAGTATCTTATATTCCTATTTCTCATTGCCTTAATTGGTTTTGCGATCTATGTAGCTATACAGCCGGATGCTTACAACGTATCCAGAACTCATACCATCAAGGCCCCGGTTGCAGTAATTCACGATTACATAGACGATTATAAGGAATGGTCAAAATGGTCTCCATGGCAATCTCAGGAACCTGATGCAGTGATCACCTATGGGGATCCATCTAAAGGAGAAGGGGCTACCTACAACTGGAAAGGAGAGGTACTTGGAGAAGGAAGCATGAACACTATATACTCAGGAAACGACTCCCTGCTACAGGAAATCCATTTTATCAAACCCTATGAATCATCGTCAGAAGTATATTGGAATCTGGACCCTGCAACGACAGGAACCAATGTCACCTGGGGAATGAAGGGAAAACTGAGCTTTATGGAAAAGGCATTCATGACTTTTCAGGGAAGTATGGATCAGGTGATCGGGAAAGATTATGAGAAAGGACTCATGAATCTTGACAGTGTTGTTACAACGGAGATGAGTAGATATAGTATCGAGTACCCGGGAAAAACCGAATATGGAGGTGGCTTCTACCTCTATCAGACCACTGCAGCCAAACATTCAGAACTGGAATCGCATATGGAGCGTATGTTTGGAGAGATCAGTAGTTTCATGCAACAGGAAGGCATTCCTTCAGCCGGGATGCCATTTACCTTATATGAAAAATGGGATACGGAAAACAAAACCGCCATTTTCTCCGCATGCATCCCTGTCTCTGAAAAAATGATCACCCCGGCGGGAAGTGATATCCTTTGTGGCTTCATTGAACCTGCTCCGTATTTCAAAACCATATTAAAAGGAGATTATGATCACCTGGAAGAAGCCTGGGAACGCGCCTACGAAAAGATCACCGAAGCAGGTTTTACGGCAGATGAAAATAAAAGTCCGATGGAAAAGTATGTCAACGACTCTGAGATGGTTCCCAACCCCGCTAACTGGATTACGGAGATATACATTCCTATTCTTCCGGTAACTGCAGAATAATCCGTATTTGATACATTCCGGACATCATGATTTCAGCTTTTGATCTCAGAATAGAAAATCTTATTCCTTTTATAATGTGATTTTCTATATTTGTTCTGAATTGATCCCCATAAAATGAAGCAAGTACTTTTGGTCTTTATAGGAGGTGGCGTCGGAAGCGCAATGCGGTATCTGATCGGTCGCTGGCTCAATCCGTTATTCGAAAGCTTTCCACTTGGTACATTTCTCGCAAATATTATCGGATGCTTCATCATTGGCTTCACCCTTGAATTGGTTGTCAAAGGAGACCATCTTACCCACAGACAATTACTTTTAATAGCAACCGGATTCTGTGGTGGATTCACCACATTTTCAACGTTTTCCCTCGAAAACTTCCTTTTTCTCAAAAACGGAGACTACCTGCACTTTCTGGTATACAGTATCAGCACTTTTGCGATTGGATTAACCGCAGTTCTGGTGGGAGCCTCATCTGCAAAACTTTTCTAACAAGGCATTTAAAAATTAACATTTTCAGGCCAGGTGAATTTTTAATTTCATCGAAATAAAGGAACAGATATACCCTTTAAATGCCTTAAAACACCATTATATTCCTATTTCCTATAGAGTAACTATGATAATTAACAAAAAAATATAACAAATCCCGCGAATACCGTTATAAATCAAGGGTTTACAAAGGTTTGCTATTTTCACTCATACACTACCCTATTTTTTTTAACGTGAAATATCCTTAAATAATCATCAAAAAAAAATTAACCCCGTGTTAAATGGGGGGTATATTTAACAATTTGATAAAAATTCAGTTTCACACCCCTATTTTTTTTGACCTGTTTAAATTTTAACATAGTTTTAAGTAAACAAATCAATTAAATATGAAAAAAATTGAAGCTATTATTCGTAAATCGAAATTTGACGAAGTGCGTGATGCGCTTCATCAGGTAGAAGTTAACTTTTTTAGTTACTGGGATGTTACGGGGGTAGGGAATGAAAAGCAGGGCCATGTTTATCGTGGCGTCAGCTACAGTACCGCAGACATCCAAAGAAGATATGTATCGATCGTCGTAAATGACGAATTCGTAGATCGCACACTGGAAGCCTTATTAAAATCGGCTTACACAGGTAACGTTGGTGATGGTAAAATTTTTGTATCACCGGTGGATGAAGCCTATCGAATTAGAACGAGAGAAAAAGGCAAAGAATCATTAAACTAATCAACCAACTAATCAATTACTCTATTTATTATTATGGAAGCAAACGAAGTTTTAGATATAATGTGGATCATCGTTGCCGGTATACTGGTTTTCTTTATGCAGGCAGGATTCACACTCGTAGAATCAGGATTTACAAGATCGAAGAACGTAATCAACATTATCATGAAGAACCTGGTGGATCTCGCTGTAGGTTCTCTTGCCTTCTGGGCGATTGGTTACACGATCATGTACGGAGATTCTATCGCAAGTTTTATTGGGAGTCCATCATTATTTTACAATGTAAGAGAAGATATGCATAACCTTTTCTTCCAGACCGTATTCTGTGCGACTGCAGCAACGATCGTATCCGGTGCGGTTGCAGAGCGCACAAAGTTCTCTACCTATGTGATTTTCTCATTGATCATGACCTCGGTTATTTATCCGATCTCAGGACATTGGGTATGGCAAGGTGACGGATGGTTAACTTCCTTAGGATTCATCGATTTCGCGGGTTCAACTGTAGTTCACTCCGTTGGTGGATGGGCAGCACTTGTCGGCGCATTCCTGGTAGGACCAAGAATCGGAAAATACACAGACGGTAAATCAAATGCGATCCCGGGACACAATATGATGTATGGAGCATTAGGAGTTTTCATCCTTTGGCTGGGATGGTTCGGATTCAACCCTGGATCAGAACTTGCGATCTCAGGAGACAGCGCCTATAATGTAGCAGGTATCGTTATCACAACAAATCTGGCTGCTGCAGCCGGTGCTGTTACTGCATTGATCACTACCTGGATAAGATACGGCAAAGCAGAGATCTCAATGACTTTGAACGGCGCACTTGCAGGTCTTGTAGGAATTACTGCAGGTTGTGCTGCTGTAAGTCCAGCAGGTGCTGCGATCATCGGAGTTCTTTCCGGATTAACAGTGATCTTCTCTATCGAATTCATCGATAAGAAACTTAAAATTGATGATCCTGTAGGAGCGATTTCAGTACACGGTGTCGTAGGGGCATTAGGAACACTTCTGGTAGGAGTATTTGCACTCGACGGAGGTTTACTTTACGGAGGTGGATTCACTCAACTCGGAATTCAGGCTGTTGGCGTAGCCGGAATTGGAGCCTGGGCCCTTGTAACCTCTTTCATCGTATTGTATACACTTAAGAAAACAATTGGACTAAGAGTATCTAAGGAAGAAGAGATCGACGGATTGGATAGCCATGAGCACGATGGTGCAGCTTATCCTGATTTCCGTTTGAATCAGCACTGATCACAGACACTCAATTAGAACAACAACTTATAGTTTTTTAAACTATGGTGGGTAAAAAAGAACGGAGCGGTATTTGGCGGTACGCTCCGTTCGGTAACCCACTCTCAATCCAACCTTTTCAATTAATATTTGAGACACGTTTTCATTGGCACGAGAACGTAATCCATTTAATCAATTAAAATTATGAAAGCGATTACAAAAACAAATTTCGTGAAAAATATATTCCTAGTTGCAATTTCATTAGTGAGTTTACAAACTTTTGCACAAGAAGAGGAAGAAACTCCTAAGAAATTTACACTGAGCGGATCGGTCGATGCCTATTTCCGCACGAATATCGGGGGACCTGTTGGTGAAGACGCCATAGCTCCCGCCACCTCATTTGCAAACCTTAATGGTTTTGCCCTGGGTATGGCAAATTTCATTGCCAGTTATGAAGGGGAGAAAGTTGGTTTCGTAGCTGACCTGGTTTTCGGACCACGTGGTGAAGAAGCCGTTTTCGGTTCTCTTCCTTCCAATAATATCGTTAATCAATTGTATGTGTACTGGAATGTTAGTGAGAGTGTAACCCTGACCATGGGTAACTTCAATACCTTTCTCGGTTATGAAGTGATCTCTCCGGTTGCTAACTTCAATTACAGTACTTCCTATATGTTCTCCTACGGGCCTTTCTCCCATACGGGTATTAAGGCTGATTTCGCACTGTCTGATGATTTCTCATTGATGCTCGCCGTTATGAACAGTACCGATGAAACTGAATTCAACATCGATGGTAGTTATACCGCAGGTGCGCAACTTGGATATAAAGGACAATTTCTTAATTTCCTTTACGGAGAACAAACCAATAGCAATGACGCATTATTTCAAATAGACTACACCGGAGGATTTGATCTGTCTGACAGTTTCTTCCTCGGACTTAACGCTACCTACAATGATACTGACGGATCCGGATTTTACGGAGCCGCACTCTATCCGCAGCTGACTACAAGCGAAAGTTTTGCTATCGGATTAAGAGCTGAATATTTCAAAGAATTTGAAGGAGGTGTTGGTGCACTTGGAGTATATGATGGTGGAGGCGACTCCAGTGTCTTTGATATAACCCTTACAGGAAGCTATACCGTAGGTGATCTTATCATAAAGCCTGAGCTACGACTGGATACCGGATCAGAGGACATCTTCCTCAATAAGGATCTGGAACCAAACGGAAGCCTGTCATCTTTCGTGGTGGCTGCTATTTACTCTTTCTAAGTTAACCCAACCCAACTAAAAACTGAGAAAGCATTAAGATTAGCCGTTTACTCGTTCTAAGTTGTAGCTTTCATTGAGTTACAAGGCCTGGTGGTGGCTCCACCAGGCTATTTTTTTAATGAAACTTCTTCACTCCCACAGGAATCGCCACATCAAGCGTATTCTCTTTTGGAACTAAAGGACATGAAAATTTTTTATTATAAGCACAATAAGGATTATACGCCTTGTTAAAGTCGATCACCATCGTGTCTCCTTCCGGAATTCTCATATCGAGATATCTCCCCCCTCCATAACTCTCCTTGCCATTGGTTTGATCTGAAAAAGGAAGAAATAAATAATCCTTATATTCTTCTTGCTGCATGAGCTTAAGACTCTGATACAGATTTAAACGGAATGGCTTTCCCTGCAATTCGAAATCGAGCACCCCATAGATCACTTCCTCTGACACCCTTTCCGTAGTGGTAGGCAATAAGATCGTTTCATTGTTTGGTGTACGCGTGAATTTTGCTACAACCCTGAAAGCACTATCTGCCGGAAAGAATTCAAGACCCGAAAACGCTGCAAGATCATCTTGCGTTAAAGGTGATCGTTCGGGATCTGCATATTCTGCATTAAGTTCATCCCTGAAACTCTTTACGGATGACATAAAATCCTCTTTTTGGACGGTGTCCGTAAAGATCACCTCTTCTTTATGATTTTGAGAAGATTCGTGGTATCGCTTTTCATCTTTACAGGATACTATACAAAGTGTTGCCATACCGGCCAGCATCAGATACTGAGATGTTTTCATTTTATTTTTTGATTTCAAAAATACTACTTATTAATATTTTACATAGCTTTGTGCAAACAGATACACAAAAAATGATTTGCAACACCACATATCTTAAACCGGTCTTTCGTGACAAATATTGTCGGGACTTTGATATGTTGTGATCTGAAATATAAGAACCACACTTTAAAAACCCGACGTATATCGTCGGGTTTTTTTGTTTTCAACCATAATCAACACAAAACACTATCAGCACTCATGAGAAAAATCTATCTGAGTTACATCAATTCCTTTGCCGGTCTTTCCAGAGAAGTCTGGTGGCTGTCATTGATCACCCTGATCAATCGTGCGGGCACCATGGTAATTCCCTTCTTGTCATTATACCTGACCCAAAGTCTGAATTTTTCTTTAAAAGATGTCGGATGGATCATGACTGCCTTCGGTTGTGGGTCACTACTTGGCTCCTGGATAGGCGGAAAGATCACCGATAAGATCGGCTATTACAAGGTCATGGTAGCAAGCCTGCTGCTTTCCGGGATCGCTTTCGTCTTTCTGCAATTAATGGATAGCTTCTGGACAATCTCCCTGGGTATCTTTGTCACCATGGCTCTTGCAGACATGTTCAGACCGGCGGTGTTTGTGGCCTTAAGCGCCTACAGTAAACCGGAGAATAAAACACGGTCGGTAACGCTGATAAGACTTGCTATTAATCTCGGATTTTCAATGGGACCCGCTCTGGGCGGACTAATCATTACAAGACTCGGGTATGCAGGACTTTTCTGGGTAGACGGAGTTACCTGTTTTCTGGCAGGATTGCTACTGCTACAAATTCTAAACCCTAAGAAGGCACGGGTACTCGACGAAGTTAAAGCTGATTCAACCAGGAAAGCCTATAAAGATCAGCCCTACCTCTTGTTTCTCGTGACTATGGTTCTCTTTGGTTTCATGTTCATGCAATATTTTTCATCAGTGCCTGTCTTCTACAAAGAAGCTCATGCACTAAGCGAATATCAGATCGGACTTTTACTGGGATTGAATGGATTTCTCATCTTTATTTTTGAGATGCCACTTATCAAATATTTCGAATCAAAGCCATGGTCGGTTCTTACCAATCTGATCATAGGCTGTGCGCTTACCCTTCTCAGCTTTCTGATTCTAAATATGGGAAGCTGGATAGGACTTTTATTAATCGGTATTATCCTCATGACCTTTGGAGAAATGCTAACGTTTCCATTCTCCAACGCCTTCGCACTTAACCGGGCAAAAGGCGGCAATCAGGGAGAATATATGGCGCTTTACAGTATCGCCTTCAGTATAGCTCACATATTCGGACATAATTCAGGAATGCATCTGGTAGAGGGCCTTGGATTTACCACTTCCTGGAATATCATTGCAGCATTGGGATTACTGGGTTGTCTGTTATTGTTTTTACTCAAAAAAATGTTACGCCGATAGCGATCATTTTTTTAGACGCCCCACTTTGTAAAAAACGGAAAAAGAATAGGTTTGAGGATCTGTGTCCTTTAGCGCCTTCATAAAAGGCACTATCGGATCCTCTCCTTTTTCGTTTATATATTTTCGTACGGATGACCAGCTTTGCAGATATCCCTGTAGCTCATCAGGACTCCATAAAGCCTGAATCGTGTAACTGGTATTCAAATGCAACACTTCGAAGGGAAAGGAAGTATTTTGGTACTCAGCCTCTATAATTTTTCGCTCCGGATCCCAGAATGGGCCCAACGTATTCGTATAGAGATCCTGTAACAGGGAATTAAATTTATCAGACCCCTTAATTAAACTATAGCCTCCGAGGAAAAGGATTCCATCAGGTTTCAATATCCGTTTGACTTCCTTAAAGAATCGTTCCGAATCGAACCAGTGAAATGCCTGAACAGCGGTCACCAGGTCAAATACATCAGCTTCGAAAGGCGTTTCTTCCGCCCTGCTTCCCAAATAATGAATCTTATCGTTCTTTACCGCTGCCTCTAATTGGGAAAGGCTTACATCGATTGCATCCACATGATTAAAATGTGCTGCCAATTGCACGGCGAACTGACCATTACCGGTACCACAATCGAGACATCTATTATTGGCCGGCGCTAACTGACTGAGCTCTACAGCTATTCCCGGTGGCAGAATGGGCCTGAAATCCCTGTAATCCTTACCGGCATCAAAAAAATTTTTATTCAGGCTCTTCATCTGTCGATTCATATAGAGAAGGCATCCCATATTCCGCAAGAATCTCACTATAATCCGGTTGAATTCGCAATAAAGCGATTCCTTTAAGGGAATTCAGTTCCTCTGAATTTCGGTAACCGTTTTTCAGCATTTCTTCCAGATAATACCATGCCATACCGTAATCACCTTTATAAACTGCAAGAATCAGGATATTCTTGTAGGCGTCATAATCTTTCTTATCTAAAAGCGTATAAAATATTTGGGTAAATAGAATACTGTCGGCATGTTCAGCCAGATTCAGAGTAGCGCTACTTTCCTCCGCAACTACTCTGAGGTAAGAAGTGACCCTGCGATACATTTTGATTTCTTCCGTTTTCTTACTTACTCCATAAATAGATTCAAAGGTCTTCAATTCATTCTCCCAATATCCAAGAGCCTCAAGATCTCCTGATCGAATATCTAATGGCAGATAAGCGGCATATTCTTCCATATAGGCACGCTCATTAAGATCGCGATAAGAATTCCGCTGCGCTTTATAAATCTTGCTTCGTTTGATTTCTTTTTGCCGGTCTTTTAACTCGTCGGTGTCCCTCAAATTATCATAATCCCTCAGTAACTGCTCCAGATCATCATAGGTCCACAAGAATCTGTTCGCATTTTCGAGATCCTTATCAAAATGCATATCCTCCTGATAAAGCATAGCGATATCATAGTTGGAAGGTTTTAAAATATTCATATTCAAAGAACGTAACACCATCGTACGCAAGGCCTTTGTCAAGTAATTTTCAGGAGCCCATTCATGACCTCCATCAAAAACCAGAAGAGTGCTATTGAATCCAACTTTTTGCAGATACACATCTGAAGAATGCATTTCCATATAATTGAAATCTTCATCACCGGTCAGTCCTACGTATATAAATTTGTACGTTGAAGGGGTATAGGCAGTGCTTCCTGCAAAGGAAGCGCTATTTGCAATAACGCCTTTAACTTTATCAGAAATAACAGCGATGGCGGTAGCTAACCGTGCACCTCCTGAAAATCCAGCCAGATAAATCTTTTGGGGATCGATAAAAAACCGTTGCTCAGTATCATCGAAAATATGACGGACCTTATTGAAATTGACCTGGTAAGGACCATTACGGATATCATTGGAACCGATAACTATAAAACCATAGGCTTCGGCTCCGGGAATAAATCTCCTTACTGCATCGGCTCCCTTACCCGATGGATCGAACACATAGAGCACAGGCCATTTCTTAGCGGTATCACCATAACTATATTCCGGTGGCAAATAAATCGCATAAGTGTCATTTTCCATAGTGGTAACTCTGACGGAGTCGGTGAGTTCCCCGGGTTTAATATCGGGCAGTTGCGCTTGTACGAAAACAGAGAGTAGGAAAAAAAGGAAACTTATTTTTTTCATTGACGGATAGTGTTGCGTAGATCTTTTCTAAGTTAAAAATATGGATAATTCACCAACTTTCCGGCAAAAGGTATCATCAGAATCGACATTACCCATTCAAATAACATAAGTGAATTATCGTGATAACATTCAAAAATCAAGCCATAACCCACTTGATTTCTTATAATTTGTTCATCCCTTGATCTTTCTGCGAATGGGACTGTTCTCAACCACATTAGACAACACAATATGGGTACGTGTTTCCCCATAAGTAATAAGCTGATCGATGAATTCTTCAAGATGATATTGATCAGCCAGCACCACTTCCATAATGATATTCTCATTCCCTGTAATACGATAGCAGTTCAATACCTCATCCAATTGAACAACCTTCTGCAGGAAGGGTTTTAATTTACCCATGAATGCACGTAACGTGATGATCGCCTTCAATTGATACCCCATAGATCCGAAATCTAATTCTGCACGGTATCCATTGATAATTCCGAGATCCTCCATCTTTTTTATACGTTCAGCAACCGCTGGAGATGAGAGTCCCACATTCCTTCCAATTTCTGCATTCGTCATCCTCGCATTGGACTGCAGTAATCCGAGAATTTGCCAGTTAATCGAATCTATTTTCATTCTTCGGTTTTAGGAATCCAAAATTTACGAAATTAAAGTTAATTCGTTGATTAACTTTAATATTTAAAGACAAAATTAATAAAAGGAACGTAAATTTGATAGTAAAATGCAATAGATGAAAAAGTACAAGCGACCATATCAATTTGGGGCTTCTGACACCACACAATCTCCTGTGTATCAAAAAGCTATAGAGATATTTAAGCTCAGCAGACAGGTGGTAAATTACATCAGTGGTGATAAGAATATACTCCAATTACACAAGTCGGAAAATCCTTCTGACCTACACTCTGATCATTTGGTAATGGCTTCACTTGGACTAGCTCCGAAGATTGCAATGGCTGAAAGTTCACCGGACCTGACAATCCGATTGAACTCCGTACGAGCGATTCGAAATGCTACCATCAATCTTTTACAACATTGTGACCATCTTGAAAACCGAAGCCACAACGGAAAGGAATTTATCCGCCTACTGCGTTTTGAGATCAAAAAATTCCGTAGAATGCAACGCCAATGGGCCACACGGGTTTGCTATAAAAATTAATCTTGCAATAATTTCTATATATTAAAAAAACGCTGTTCTTTTTCATCGGAGCAGCGTTTTTTTTTATGATTATATCCCTACATATTTCGTCGATATTGGCCACCTACATCAAACAAAGCATTGGTTATCTGACCCAGTGAGCACACCTTGGTCGCTTCCATAAGTTCTTCAAACATATTTCGGTTATTGACAGCGGCTTCTTTGACATTTTCCAGGGAAGCATCGGCCCTTTCTCCATAGACTGCATGAAGTTTTTTAAGCGTAGCGATCTGTTGTTGTTTTTCTTCTTCCGTTGCACGAATCACTTCCGAAGGTATGATCGTCGGTGAACCTTTACTGCTCAAAAAGGTATTAACCCCGATGATCGGATATTCCCCACTATGCTTCAGTGTTTCATAATAAAGACTTTCCTCCTGGATCTTCGAGCGTTGATACATGGTTTCCATTGCGCCAAGAACACCTCCCCGCTCCGTGATTCGATCGAATTCAGTCAGAACCGCTTCCTCCACCAGATCGGTTAGTTCTTCAATGATAAAGCTTCCCTGTAAAGGATTTTCATTTTTCGCAAGCCCCAGCTCTTTATTAATGATCAGCTGTATCGCCATGGCTCTTCGAACCGATTCTTCTGTAGGCGTCGTGATCGCTTCATCATAGGCATTGGTATGCAAAGAATTACAATTGTCATAGATAGCATACAATGCTTGCAGTGTCGTTCTGATATCGTTAAAATCGATCTCCTGTGCATGTAATGAGCGTCCACTCGTCTGTATGTGATATTTGAGCATTTGCGCTCTCTCATTTGCCCCATACTTATGCTTCAGCGCCTTTGACCATATTCTTCTGGCAACACGACCTATCACCGCGTATTCCGGATCTACCCCGTTCGAGAAAAAGAAAGAGAGATTAGGTCCGAATTTATTGATATCCATACCTCTGCTCAGGTAGTACTCAACATAGGTAAACCCATTTGCCAGTGTAAATGCCAACTGCGTGATCGGATTTGCTCCGGCTTCAGCGATATGGTAACCTGAAATAGAAACCGAATAGAAATTACGCACCTGTTTTTCAATGAAGTATTCCTGAACATCCCCCATTAGTCTTAATGCAAACTCCGTAGAGAAGATGCAAGTATTCTGTGCCTGATCTTCTTTGAGAATATCTGCCTGAACCGTCCCCCGAACCTGGGAGAGCGTACGCTGTTTGATCTCCGTATAGATGGCTGACGGCAACACCTGATCACCTGTAACACCCAACAACATCAAACCGAGTCCGTCATTGCCTTCCGGAAGTCCTTCAGACGCTCCAAACCCTTTATAAACCGGACGCGCAACCCCCTTTTCCTGATAGATTGCATCGATCTTTCGATTTACTTCTTCTTCCAGTCCTTTTTCTCGGATATACAACTCACATTGCTGATCGATGGCTGCATTCATAAAGAATCCGAGCAACATAGGTGCCGGCCCATTAATGGTCATACTTACCGAGGTAAGCGGATCGGCAAGATTAAAACCCGAATAAAGCTTTTTAGCATCATCCAGACAACATACCGAAACTCCAGAGTTCCCGATCTTTCCATAGATATCAGGTCTCATATCCGGATCATTTCCGTATAGGGTTACCGAATCAAATGCTGTGGAAAGTCTTTTAGCAGGCATACCGAGACTCACATAATGAAATCTTCGGTTAGTTCGTTCCGGACCACCTTCCCCGGCAAACATCCGTGTCGGATCCTCCCCGGTACGCTTAAAGGGATATAATCCCGCTGTAAATGGAAATTCACCCGGTACATTCTCCTGCATAACCCATTGAAGAACATCTCCCCATGCTTCATATTTAGGTAAGGTCACCTTCGGAATCATGGTATGTGAAAGCGATTCGGAATGCGTATCGATACTGATTTTTTTCCCTCTTACTTCAAAGGTATATTCCGGTGCTTTATAACGTTCTCTTTTTGTTTGCCAACCAGTAATGATATTCCAGTTGACCGGATCCAGATGTAGTCGTACACTGTCGAATTCCGCCAGTAACAATTTGATAAGATCCCTTTTCTCTTCTTCCGCAGCCACCATAATCGCCTCGTGATCGAGTCCGTGCTGCAGGAGTTCCGGTTCTGATTTCAGAATTGAACCGAGGGTCAACCAGATCCCATATAACTTCTGCGCTACAGATCGCTGTGCTAATCCCCTACGGTCATAATGACGGTTGTTTTCCGAGATTTCAGAAAGGTACCTTGTTCGATTGGGAGGAATTACATAGATCTTTTCACTCATACCCGCGCTTAGCTGGTGTAACGAACGAAGATCAGCTCCCGTCTTCTCAGCGACCTTATCCATTATTGCCCGGTAGAGCGTATTCATACCCGGATCATTAAACTGAGAAGCGATGGTTCCAAAAACCGGAATTTCATCCTCTTTAGCATTCCATAGCTGATGGTTTCGCTGGTATTGTTTTTTGACGTCTCGTAAAGCATCCAAAGCTCCGCGTTTATCGAACTTATTGATCGCAACCAGATCGGCAAAATCCAGCATATCGATCTTCTCCAATTGCGTGGCAGCCCCGAATTCAGGAGTCATCACATAAAGTGAAACATCAGAATGATCCAGAATCTCCGTATCGCTCTGGCCAATTCCTGAAGTTTCAAGCACTATCAAGTCGTAGCCCGCAGCCTTGAGTACTTCAACGGCTTCGGCCACATGTTTAGAAAGCGCCAGATTAGATTGGCGTGTTGCCAGGCTCCGCATATAGACTCTCGGACTATTAATCGCATTCATACGAATACGATCTCCCAGCAATGCGCCTCCTGTCTTTCTTTTAGAAGGATCCACGGAAATGATTCCGATGGTCTTTTCCGGAAAATCGGATAAAAAGCGCCTTACCACCTCATCGACAAGACTGCTTTTTCCGGCACCGCCAGTACCCGTAATACCTAAAACAGGGATCTCAGCATTCTTATTCTTATCATGGATCTTCTTCAGGACAGCACCATGTGCTTCCGGAAAATTCTCTACAGCAGAGATGATCCTGGCTATTGCCCCATTACTCTTTTCATTCAAATGATCAAACTCCCCGTTCAGTTGCTCTCCGATAGCAAAATCGGATTCTTTAACCAGATCATTAATCATTCCCTGTAATCCCAGTTCTCTTCCATCATCAGGAGAATAGATTCGGGTGATTCCGTAATCCATCAGTTCCTTGATCTCTTCCGGCAGGATCACACCGCCACCGCCTCCGAAGATCTTGATATGCTCCGCCCCTTTTTCCTTCAGGAGATCATACATATACTTGAAATATTCTGTATGTCCTCCCTGATAGGATGTGATCGCGATAGCATTGACATCTTCCTGAATTGCAGTATTTACGACCTCTTCAACACTGCGGTCATGTCCGAGGTGAATAACCTCGACTCCGGTCGACTGAATGATACGACGCATGATGTTTATTGCGGCATCATGTCCGTCAAAAAGAGAAGCTGCAGTCACTATCCGAACTTTATGTTTCGGCTTATAGGGCTTTATTTGTTCCATTTGTAATGAAATTGCTTTTAAGGGGATGCAATTTACTGATTTTGCAAAAATCCAGAGAATTTTTTTAGAATAATTCAAAGGGATTCCACAAAAAGATTCAGCACAAAATATTTATTTTTAAATGTTGAAAAACACTGATAATGAACAGTATCACACTTTTGATTCACTGCCCCGATTCCAAAGGCATCATCGCCGGCGTAACCGGATTCATTTTGAAGCATTCCGGCAACATCGTATACAATGACCAGTTCGTAGACCGTGAAAACGGAGTATTCTTTATGCGCACCGAGGCTGAATTCGGCGATGATTTCAATTCGGAAGTCTTCCGGGCTGATTTCAGCAAAACGCTGGCAATACCTTATGAAATGCATTGGCAATGTCATACACGCGAAGATAAACCCCGAATGGCGGTCTTCGTCTCAAAATATGACCACTGCCTGTATGATATTCTCAGCCGTTATCATTCCGGGGAATGGAACGTGGAAATACCACTGATCATCAGTAACCACCCGGATCTCGAAAAAGCAGCGCTTAACTTTGATATTCCGTATTATTATATTCCTGTAAATGCATCCAATAAAAAGGAGGCTGAGGCCCGACAACTCGAACTGCTCAGGGCTTTTAGAATCGATTTCATCGTCCTCGCAAGATATATGCAGATTGTCTCGGAGAAACTCATCGAGGAATTCCCGAACAGGATCATCAATATTCACCATTCCTTTCTTCCGGCATTTGTTGGTGCAAAGCCTTATCATTCAGCCTTCAAAAGAGGAGTTAAGATCATTGGTGCCACGTCTCATTATGTCACCGAAGACCTGGATGCAGGTCCGATCATCGAACAGGACGTTACCCGAGTAACCCATGCGCACTCCGTAAAAGACCTGGTTTCGAAAGGAAAAGATCTGGAAAAGATCGTTCTTTCCAGAGGAATTCGTCTGCATATCGAAAGAAAGACTATGGTGTTTAACAATAAAACAATTATTTTTAGCTGATAATATTTTAGCCCCAATTCATGAAAAAAATTATGACCCTTGCCTTGATGTTCGTACTTACATCTTGTGCAGAATTACAACAGATCGCTTCACAATTTCCCGTACAATCGGTAACGGAAGGTGATATCGCTACTGGTTTACAACAAGCATTGCAAAAAGGTATCGACCAACAGGTAACGCTGCTTACAAAAGAAAATGGTTTCTTCGGTAATCAATTGGTAAAGATCAGCCTCCCGGAAGAACTGCAATATGTAGACAAAGCCCTGAGAAATATCGGACTTGATGATCTGGCAGATCAGGGTATCCTGTTGTTGAATCGCGCTGCAGAGGATGCAGTTAAGGAAGCCACTCCCATCTTTGTGGCAGCGGTGAAAGATATAACATTTACCGATGCCCGAAACATCCTTATGGGAGATAATCTGGCTGCCACCAGTTATCTTGAAAATAAGACGAGCGACCAGCTTTCAGAAAAGTTCAAACCGGTGATCAAAAATTCTCTGGACAAGGTTGGAGCTAACGACATTTGGAAAAACATCATCACGAAATACAATAGTATTCCACTTACCAAAAAGGTAGATCCCGACCTTACTTCCTATGTGAACAATAAGGCTCTTGACGGAGTCTTCACGATGATCGGAGAAGAAGAAAAAGAGATCAGAAGCTCAGTCTCGGAGCGAACCACCCTGGTACTTCAGAAAGTTTTCGCCCTTCAGGACGGTGTTTGATCAACCGAACAAAGTCAAAAACGCAAGACCACAAACCGTTAAAAATCACTTAATTACATCCAATTTTAGTTGGATGTAATTAATTTTTTTTTATATTTGAGTAAATAGATACTGATTAGGATTTGTTTTTTAAAACAATACAGTAGCTAACGGTGGTTTTAGGTATAATTAATACAAAGGTAATTTGTAATTAACATTTTTTATACCCTCAAATCAGACCTTTGCAGAGTAAATTTTATTTTCATACTTTGAATTGTTTGAGTTAGCTAGTTTTAGAAAAACCGATTTCCATAATCGGTTTTTTTTATTTAAATAACATCCCTACACCCCTTGAATCAGGATCATGACCATTTGTTGTGGATTAAGCAAAAATAATAGTTAGCCTGAATAAGTAGAATTCGTATTTATGAAGAATTATGGATTAAGAATTAATTTATTCAATTCTCAATTTTCAATTCTCAATTCTTCACCCTTAACCACTGGATGTTATAATTTAACTCCGGTGTATTTCAAACAATTTTCTTGCATTAGCGTTCAGCTTGTATGCGCTCAATCTCAACTCTTAAATCTTTAAAATAGTCAAAAGCGTTTAACAACCTGCTCCCATACCACGAGAAGAATTCTCCATCAACCAGTAAAGGCTTCCCTCCGAAGACAGCATTAACTTCATCCTTATGTTTTTCTTTAAAAGGAAAGGGTTCGGAAGACATAAAAACAAAATCCGGCTCGGGAAGCGGATAATTTGCCTCAGTAAGTGGGTAACGTTTCAAATCCCCAAAGATATTTTTCAAATTACACAGACTAAGCATATGGTGTATGAAGGTATCCCCGCCAATCGTCATCCAGGGTTTTCGCCAGATCAGATACAGTACCTCAAAGACAGGCCTCCCCTTCATGAAGGCTGAAAAATTATGAATTTCTACTTGTAATGCGTCTATAAGCGCAGTGGTATTTTTACGTGTACCGAACAAGACTCCATAATCTTCTATAAGTCTTATTACGTCATCGAGATCATTTATGTCAGAAACATGCACCTGTGTTAATTCTCTCAATGTAGCAACGATCTCCTCGGTATTCTCTTCCTTATTGCAAATTATGATATCAGGTTTTAACGCTGAAATTTTGTGGAAATCCACTTGCTTGGTTCCACCTACAATTGCGATGTCATCCTTGAGCGTTTTCGGATGAACACAAAATTTTGTAATTCCCACCAATCGTTCCTTCAATCCGAGATCAACCAGCAATTCTGTCAGGGAAGGCACCAAAGAAATAATCCTTACAGGGGATACATCAAATTTAAGGAGACATCCGGTAGCATCGGTGAGGACAACAGCCATAATGGTATATGCTTACATATAAGCCTCCATCTGAAGCTTTAGCTCCAAGGCTTTTTCTCTGGCTACGTCAGCGAAATTTTCATCCGTTCCTGCATAGATAATTCCCCGTGAGGAATTGATTAGCAGACCGATCTGATCATTCAGACCATATTTACAAACTTCTTCCAGACTCCCACCCTGTGCACCCACACCAGGCACCAGTAAAAAGCTATCAGGAACGATCTTCCTGACCTCTTTCAGGTATTCGGCTTTCGTAGCTCCTACCACATACATAAGCTGTTCCGAATTCGTATACGTTGTGGAAGTTTTTAGCACATGCTTGTAGATTTCTATACCATCAGCCTTTAAGGTTTGAAAGTCAAATGCTCCCGGATTTGAAGTCAGGGCCAACAGAATGGTATGACGATCTTCAAATTCAAGAAAAGGCTCTATGGAGTCTTTCCCCATATAAGGTGCCACGGTTACAGAATCAAAGTTGAGATCCTCAAAGAAGGCCTTTGCATACATACGGGCGGTATTTCCGATATCTCCTCTTTTAGCATCGGCGATCGTAAAGACTTCCGGACATTTCTCATTGAGATAATCGATGGTCTTCTTAAGAGACTCCCAGCCTTTTAATCCATAAGCCTCAAAAAAAGCTATATTCGGTTTATAGGCAACCGCAAGATCATGGGTTGCATCGATGATCGCTTTGTTAAAGGCAAATATAGGATCTGGTTCATCCAGGAGGAATGAAGGTATCTTGGACATATCTACATCCAAACCTACACATAAAAAGGATCTTTTCTCTCGGATCTGTGCTACAAGGGCTTCGGTTCTCATTTGCTATAACGGGTATTTATAAAAAATGCCATGCCTGTTATGGCATGACATTCTTCTTTACGTAATATTTTTGTTTTACAGTGTTTCACTGGCTTCTTTGAGCTTTTCAGTATTCTCTGCCATTTTGAGTTCGTCGATGATCTTTTCGATATCTCCGTTCACGATATTAGACAGATCATATAGAGTCAATCCGATCCTGTGATCGGTAACCCTTCCCTGCGGATAATTATAGGTACGGATCTTTGCACTTCTGTCACCACTGGAAACCATACTTTTACGCTTTGCTGCATCCGCTTCCATCTTTTTAGCCAATTCTCTTTCATAGAGTCTTGAACGAAGTACCTTGATGGCTTTTTCGAGGTTCTTATGCTGAGATTTCTCATCCTGACATCGCACCTCGATTCCAGTCGGAATATGCTGCAACTGGATCGCCGAATAAGTCGTATTCACCGACTGTCCTCCGGGCCCTGTAGAGGTGGTTCGAATAATTTTCACATCCCCCATATCCAGTTCCACATCGAATTCCTCTGCTTCCGGTAACACCATTACTGTTGCGGCCGAGGTATGAACTCTACCCTGGGTCTCTGTTTGAGGAACACGCTGAACACGATGCACGCCTGCTTCAAACTTCAGGGTACCATAGACATCTTCGCCATTCACTTCAAAAATGATCTCCTTATATCCTCCGGAGGTCCCTTCGTTGAAATCAACAACATTAACTTTCCAACCCTTGCTCTCACAATATTTGGTATACATACGTTGCAGATCTCCCGCAAAGATACTGGCTTCGTCGCCTCCTGTTCCTGCACGGATCTCCATCACAACGTTCTTGGCGTCTTCCGGATCCTTAGGTATCAGGAGATATTTGATCTCTTCTTCAAGGGAAGGTAATTGCTCTCTGGCCTCATCAAGTTGCATCTTTGCCATTTCGACCATTTCAGCATCGCTTCCATCTGCAATTATCTCCTCAGCCTCACTGATGTTATTGGTCACAGCAATATACTCTTCTCTTTTATCGACCAGCTCTTTAAGATCCTTATATTCCTTATTTAACTGGACATAACGTTTCTGATCAGCAATAACATCCGGCTGTATGATCAGATCGGATATCTCGTCAAAACGTTGTTTTACTATATTTAATTTATCTAACATAAATGGTATTCTAACTCGGATTGCAAATTTACGATAATTTTGATGATATCCACCTTCGAATATAAACCTGCGAATTGGAAGATTTACAGGACCCAATAAAAAAAGCCTGTGAATTATCTTCACAGGCTTTTATCATATAGCAGGGTATTGTTATCCGCATTTAGAAGAGCCACAATCTTTACAGGTAAGGCATCCTTCCTGATAGATAAGATTTGTACTCTCACAATTTGTACATTGTTGCCCTTTGATCTCTGTTCCATCCGGCACGTATCGCTTCAATGCTCTTGCCACACCATTCTTCCAGGTATTGATCGACTCACTATCAAGCTGAAGGCTATTGATAAGATCTACCACCTTTTCAATAGGCATTCCGTGACGCAGTGTACTGGAGATCAGTTTTGCATAATTCCAGTATTCCGGATCAAACTTGTGTGAAAGTCCTTCGATGGTAGTCTTGTATCCACGTTTGTTCTCAAACTGAAAATCATATCTTCCGGTTCCATCTTCATTCTTATTCTTGATGATATAACCTCGATTCACCCATCTTGGAATAAGGATTCCGTCTTCATCATCTGAAAGTCCGGTGAAGATCTCATAAGGATTCTCATCGATGAGTCCGATAAAGGCGATCCACTTCTCTTTATTGTTCTGAAATCTTACGACATCCGCTTCCAGAGTCTGAGGACGTTTGGTCGGGAATGCTGTAAGCGTATTATCATTTTGCTCTTCTTTCTTTTCTTCATTGGAGATAAGCACTCCTGAACGGGAACCGTCACGATATACGGTTACTCCTTTACATCCAACTTTCCATGCTTCAAGATATAGAGAACCTACCAATTCTTCAGATACATCATTTGGAAGGTTGATCGTTACACTTATCGAATGATCGACCCACTTTTGAACCTGACCCTGAAGACGAACCTTACTCAGCCAGTCGACATCATTTGACGTCGCTTTGTAATATGGAGACTTTTCGACAAGCTTATCCAGTTCTTCCTGAGAATAGGCAATAGAAGTATCGATACCGTTCACTTCCATCCATTGTTTGAATCGGTGATGGAACACTACATATTCTTCCCATGAATCTCCAACTTCATCCACAAAGTCAATACGAACATCCTTATCGTTCGGATTCACCTTTCTTCTTCTTTTATATACGGGGAGGAATACCGGCTCGATACCCGAAGTAGTTTGTGTCATTAAGCTTGTAGTTCCGGTAGGTGCAATGGTAAGCAATGCGATATTTCTTCTACCGTATTCAAGCATTTCATAATATAATTTTTCATCTGCTTCCTTAAGACGCAGGATGAATGGATTATTCTTTTCCCTTTCGGCATCAAATATTTTAAAGGCACCTCTTTCTTTTGCCAGGTGAACTGAACCTTTATAAGCTTCAATCGCCAATGTCTTGTGTACAAGTACCGAGAATTCTACTGCCTCAGGACTACCATATCTAAGGCCGAGTGCTGCAAGCATATCTCCTTCAGCGGTAATTCCGATCCCTGTTCTTCTACCCTCTTCAGCTTTTTTTCTGATGTTAAGCCAAAGATTACGCTCTACACCTTTGATCTCAGCAGATTCAGGATCTGCATCGATCTTAGCGATAATGGCATCGATCTTTTCGAGTTCCAGGTCGATGATATCATCCATCATACGCTGTGCCGCCGCTGCATGTTTCCCGAAAAGCTTAAAATTGAATTTCGCTTTTGACGTAAACGGATTCTCTACATAAGAGAAAAGGTTGATCGCCAGCAAGCGACATGAATCATACGGACATAACGGGATCTCTCCACAAGGATTCGTAGAAACGGTCTTATAGCCCAGATCAGCATAGCAATCCGGCACTGACTCCCTGATAATCGTATCCCAGAACAGGATACCGGGCTCAGCAGACCTCCATGCATTGTGAACGATCTTAGACCACAGATTACGAGCTTTGATCGATTTAGTCACCACAGGATCCTCAGTATCGATCGGATATTGTTGGGTATAATCGATATCCGCGTCAACGGCTTTCATAAAGTCATCATCGATACGCACAGAGACATTTGCTCCAGTCACTTTCCCCTGCTCCATCTTGGCATCGATAAAATCTTCCGCATCCGGATGTTTAATGGCTACGGAAAGCATAAGCGCTCCTCTTCTTCCATCCTGCGCCACCTCTCTGGTAGAATTTGAATAACGCTCCATGAACGGCACAAGTCCGGTTGATGTCAAAGCTGAATTCTTTACTTCAGATTTCTTTGGTCGTATATGAGATAGGTCATGGCCTACCCCTCCACGACGTTTCATCAATTGTACCTGCTCCTGATCGATCTTCATCACTCCGCCATAAGAATCGGAGTTGCCCTCGTTTCCGATCACAAAACAATTGGAAAGTGAAGCGATCTGGAATGGATTCCCTATTCCCGCCATCGGACTCCCCTGAGGAACGATATATTTAAAATTTCGGATAAGCTCAAAGATCTCATCCTCTGACATCGGATTGGCATATTTTACTTCGACCCTTGCCAGCTCACGAGCGATCCTGCGGTGCATATCGTCCGGAGTTAATTCAAAAATATTTCCTTGAGAGTCTTTAAGGGCATATTTATTTACCCATACTCTTGCTGCAAGATCATCTCCCTTGAAGTAAGCAAGCGATGCCTGATAAGCTTCTTCCTGAGTATAAATCCTTTGCGTGGCAGTAGCAGTACCTGATTGCATAATTATACGGTTTGAAATGAAAAGTTAAACTGAGAAATCTGTTCAAAAGTAGCTAAAAAATGAATAGTCGTAAAAATAAAATTTCTCAAAGTTTACAAGTAAATTGATTTATTAAATTGATTATCAATCATTTATGAATTTATCAACACAAGAAAGTTTACAACTTTTACAACTTAATGAAAAATGACATGTATCATATTTTACAAAGCTTTTCCCGGTGAAAACAAAATTAAAAATGAAGAAAAATCCCACATATCGATAGTATGTATGAGTGATGTCAGGCGATTATCCAAAGTATTTCATCTATGGCAATACCTTCCCGTTCCGAAAACACTATCTTCGAAACCATACACTCAAAACATGGAACTGAATTTTAATACTCGAAGGTTCCCTTATCGCTTTTAATGGTAAGTTTTTTAGTAGCAGATGCTTCAACTCTTCCGATGATACGCGCCTCGATTCCAAAAGACCTCGAAATTTCCATGATATCATCTGCAGCACCCGGATCAACATACAGCTCCATGCGATGTCCGCAATTGAAGACCTGATACATTTCTTTCCAGGAAGTTCCGGACTCCTTCTGAATGAGTTCAAAAAGCGGCGGAACCGGGAAAAGGTTATCTTTAACAACATGGACATTATCTACAAAATGCAATACTTTGGTTTGCGCCCCACCACTGCAATGCACCATTCCATGGATAAAAGAGCGATCGATCTCAGAAAGGACCTTCTGGATAACCGGCGCATAGGTACGGGTTGGTGACAACACAAGTTTACCTGCATCAATAGTAACCCCTTCTACGGCATCGGTAAGTTTAACGGTTCCGGAATAGACAAGATCATCGGGTACATCATGGTCAAAACTTTCCGGATACTTTTCCGCGAGATATTTAGCAAATACATCATGCCTTGCCGAAGTAAGTCCGTTACTCCCCATCCCGCCATTATATTCCGACTCATAAGTCGCTTGTCCGAAAGATGCGAGTCCGACGATCAGATCACCATCTTTGATATGAGCATTATCGATCACATCACTGCGCTTCATTCGAGCGGTAACTGTTGAATCAACAATAATGGTTCTAACGAGATCGCCGACATCGGCAGTCTCTCCTCCGGTAGAATGAATCTCAACACCATACTCCTTCAGTTCAGCGATAAGCTCTTCAGTACCATTGATGATCGCTGCGATCACCTCTCCCGGGATAAGATTCTTATTCCTTCCTATAGTAGAGCTTAGTAGTATATTCCGGGTGGCTCCAACGCATAAAAGGTCATCGATATTCATTATAAGTGCGTCCTGAGCGATCCCTTTCCACACAGAAAGGTCTCCGGTTTCCTTCCAGTACATATAAGCCAGAGAAGACTTGGTACCGGCACCATCAGCATGCATAACCAGACAATAGTCTTCGTCTCCCGTCAGATGATCAGGAACGATCTTACAGAATGCCTTTGGGAATAATCCTTTATCGACATTTTCAATTGCTTTATGAACATCTTCCTTAGAGGCAGAAACTCCTCTCTGGGCATACCTTTTACTTACTTCAGAACTCATTCCAGAATATTTTGCACAAAAATAACCTTTAAAAAAAAAGCACACAAACAAAAGTTTGTGTGCTTAAACGAGAGTTTTACCTCTCTTACCCCTTTTTGTGATTCCGAAACTTCCTTAGACCAAGTCTTTAGAAGACTCTGAAATCACCAGATTAAATTGATTAATAGCATTTCAAATATAGTAAATCGTCATTAACATTTATTATTCCGATCCATTAAATTAGACGGATTGCACAACATTTCGACAAACTTTTTAAAAACTCAGTTTAAATACCCTTTTCAAATAAAAGTCGGTCATACACCGATTTTCATTACTTTGTAAACAGTAATTCGCGATATTTTGTCAGCGGCCAAAGGTGATCATCGACCATTAATTCGAGCTTATCACAATGGTATCGGATATCTTCAAAGAACGGCAACACCTTCTCGCAATATGCATCGGCCTTCAATTGTGCATTCTCCATTTTATTGGCCAATCGGCGCTCTTCGGTCATATTGTTCACTTTGGAATTTATCTCTGCAATATGGTGTGAAACCGATTCGATGATATCCATCTGCTCCGATGCGAGTTTTTTGAAATCTGACCCGAACACTTCTTTGAGTCCTTTAACATTTTCAATCAACATATTCTGATATCGGATCGCTGTCGGGATCACATGATTCCTTGCGATATCTCCCAACACCCGCCCCTCGATCTGGATTTTCATGGCATATTCTTCCAATTCAATTTCATGCCTTGCTTTTAACTCCACAGAGCTCATCACTTCCAGCTTTTCAAAAAGTTCGACAATCTCTTCAGTGATCCCTGCTCTTAATGCCGCTGGTGTCGTTTTGTAATTTGTGAGTCCGCGTTTAGCTGCCTCCTTCTCCCAGAGTGCGCTATACCCGTCTCCTTCAAAACGAATTCTTTTGGATGCTTTGATATATTCCCGAAGCACATTAAATACAGCCTCATCTTTCTTTAAACCCTTCTTATCGATAAGCTGATCGACCTCAGCTTTAAAGTCCTTCAACTGTTTTGCCATGATCGTATTTAGTACTGTCATTGGTTTAGCACAGTTCGCTTTGGAACCCACAGCCCTCAATTCAAATTTATTTCCGGTGAAAGCAAAGGGTGAAGTCCGGTTTCTATCGGTATTGTCGAGGAGGATTTCCGGGATCTTACCTACTACATTCAGTTTAAGATCGGTCTTTTCCTGAGGGGAGAGCTTACCCTTAGATACATCTTCCAGCTCATCCAGCACTTTTGTAAGTTGTGACCCTATAAAAACGCTGATGATAGCGGGAGGCGCTTCATTAGCTCCCAGCCTGTGATCATTACTTGCAGAAGCAAAGCAGGATCGTATCAGTGCTTCGTTGTCATGAACTGCTTTGATCGTATTGATAAAGAAAGTCAGAAACTGCAAGTTCTTCATCGGTGTACTCCCCGGACTCAAAAGGTTTACCCCGGTATTTGTGGATAGTGACCAGTTGTTATGTTTACCGGATCCGTTGATGCCGGCAAAAGGTTTTTCATGAAACAAGACCTTAAAATTATGTTTATCGGCAATCTTATCCATTACATCCATCAATAATGAATTATGATCGACCGCCAGATTAGCCTCTTCAAAGATCGGGGCAATTTCAAACTGATTCGGCGCTACTTCATTATGACGGGTCTTTACCGGAATTCCCAATAACATACATTCCTGCTCAAGATCTCTCATATAATTAAGGACACGATCCGGGATCGATCCGAAATAGTGATCATCGAGCTGCTGCCCTTTTGCAGGTGAATGCCCTAACAACGTTCTTCCCGCCAGCACGATATCAGGCCTCGAACTGGCCAAAGCCTTATCGACCAGAAAATATTCCTGCTCCCACCCGAGTGTCGCATTTACCTTGGTAACATTTTTATCAAAATATTTAGCTACTTCGGTGGCTGCCTGGTCTACTGCCTGAAGCGCCCTTAGCAACGGCGCCTTATTATCCAGCGCTTCACCGGTATAAGAAACAAAAACAGTAGGTATACACAACGTAGTACCATATACAAAAGCGGGAGATGTAGGATCCCAGGCGGTATACCCTCGGGCCTCGAACGTATTCCGGATTCCTCCATGAGGAAAACTGGAAGCATCAGGCTCTTGCTGCACCAGTTGATCTCCCCCGAATTTTTCTACGGCATGCGCATTGGAAACCGGTTCAAAAAAGGCATCATGTTTTTCTGCAGTAGCACCGGTAAGCGGCTGAAACCAGTGTGTATAATGAGTCGCCCCCTTTGAAAGCGCCCAATTCTTCATCGCTGCTGCAACCTCATCAGCCAGCTTTCGATCGATTCTGGCTCCCACTTCCATAGAATCCATCACGCTCTTAAAGGCATCCTTTGAAAGAGTTTCCCGCATGACCATTTCATTAAAAACATTTTTCCCGAATAACTCAGAACGCTTCCCTTTTATGGTAACGGAAACCGGCTTTCTTTTATAGGTTTCGTGTACCGCCTTAATACGAAATGTCGCCATAATTTGTTATAAATTATTATATTTAAGTACCTATTGTTCTATAAATAACAACCGACAGAAAAACCGGTTTTGAAATGACAGCAAAAGTCTGAAAATAATTTATTTTTTGGGCTGTCAGCCGGATAAAATTAATAAATTTCGAAAATACCCCTTTAATAAATAGGGTATCCGTAAAAATATTTATGCCCTCAGGAAAATCACCCTTCATTTATTATGGGTTTCAGAAAAAAATATATTTTTGCTTATTAGAATGTTCAATTTAAACTAAATCTAAGTTATGAGTAAGGCTAAACTTGAGTACATCTGGTTGGATGGTTATCAGCCAACACAGGAACTTCGAAGTAAAACCAAAATCGTCAATGATTTTGACGGTAAATTAGAAAGCTGCCCGATGTGGTCTTTTGACGGTAGTTCTACACTTCAGGCTGAAGGAAATTCTTCCGACTGTCTTTTAAAACCTGTTGCGATCTACCCTGATCCATCAAGAGAGAATGGTTATTTCGTTATGACCGAGGTTTTAAACCCTGACGGAACTCCACACCCATCGAACGGTAGAGCGATGATCGATGATGATGATAATGATTTTTGGTTTGGATTTGAGCAGGAGTACTTTATTATGGACAATAAAACAGACCTTCCACTTGGTTTCCCAAGAGGTGGTTTCCCTGGTCCACAAGGACAATATTATTGTTCTGTAGGTGGTCGTTACACCTGGGGTAGAGATCTTGTTGAAGAACATCTTGATCTTTGTCTGCAAGCCGGACTCAACATTGAAGGGATCAACCAAGAGGTTGCTCCGGGACAATGGGAATATCAGAACTTCGCAAAAGGCGCTAAAAAAGCCGGTGATGAAATCTGGGTTGCCCGTTACATCCTTAACAAACTGACAGAAAAATACGGTTACTATATCGAATTACACCCGAAACCAATCCACGGAGACTGGAACGGGTCAGGAATGCACGCTAACTTCTCTAACGGAACACTTCGTACTGCTGGAAGTAAAGAAGTTTACGAAAAGATCTGTGAAGCGTTCAGACCTGTTACTAAAGAACATATCGCCGTTTACGGTGCCTACAACGATCAACGTCTAACCGGAAAGCACGAAACTCAATCTATCGATCAGTTCTCTTACGGAGTATCTGACCGTGGTGCTTCAATCCGTATTCCAATCGCAACTGTAGAAAGCGGATGGAAAGGATGGTTAGAAGATCGTCGTCCAGCATCTAACGCCGATCCTTACAAGGTTGCTGCAAGAATTATCAAAACTGTTAAGTCTGTAGACGTACCTGTAGAGGCATAGTAGATTTTAACTAATTCCATGATCGAAAAGGCTATTCTGTTTAACGGAATGGCCTTTTTATCTTTTATGTTACAATGTAACAGGTTGCTTTGTGCCTTAGTCGGTAAACAGAAAACGATAAACAGAAAACGGTAAACGGATCACAGCTTACTGCTTCACTGCTTTACTGCTTCACTGCTTTACTGCTTTACTGATTTACTTTGTTACCATGTTACGGGGTGACTTGTGACGGGATACAGATAACGGAAAACGGAAAACGGAAAACAGAAAACAGAAAACAGAAAACAGAAAACAGAAAACAGAAAACAGAAAACGGAAAAACAGATAACAGAAAACGTTCAACGCTATTTAGGGATGTTCAGGAGAACAGATTACAGTTTACTGCTTCACTGATTTACTGATTTACTTTGTTACCATGTTACGGGGTGACTTGTGACGGGATACAGATAACGGAAAACGGAAAACAGAAAACAGAAAACAGAAAACAGAAAACGGAAAAACAGATAACAGAAAACGTTCAACGCTATTTAGGGATGTTCAGGAGAACAGATTACAGTTTACTGCTTCACTGCTTTACTGATTTACTTTGTTACCATGTTACGGGGTGACTTGTGACGGGATACAGAAAACAGAAAACGGAAAAACAGATAACAGAAAACGTTCAACGCTATTTAGGGATGTTCAGGAGAACAGATTACAGTTTACTGCTTCACTGATTTACTGTTTACCAACGTCACAATGTAACATCGTAAAAGGCTACACCGTGACGAAAAAACCTAATCGCTCAATCACCGAACGGTAAGATAAACGAACACAGCATAGCACCCCAGTAATACAATACCATCTCTCCACCCAAGTCGTAATCCTTTCGGAAAAAATACAAGTGGAAGAATCAGGAATGATACAGCAAGCATCCAGTATATATCGTTAGTAAGCAATCCGGCATCTACTATGGTTATAGGTGTAATCATAGAAGTTATTCCAAGCACTGCCAGAATATTGAATATATTTGATCCGATCAGATTCCCCAGGGAAATCGCCTTTTCCTTTTTTAATACCGCAATCACAGAGGCAGCCAACTCAGGTATACTCGTGCCTACCGAAACTACGGTCACTGCAATAATACGTTCGCTCACATTATAGAAACGCGCCATCCCTACAGCCCCCCTGATCAACAATTCAGAGCCTCCCCAGAGTGCTACACCTCCAAACAACAGGTACAGAACCAACTTCACTGCCGAAAGCGGCTCCCCTACCTCCTCCACCTCATCAACAACAGCAGGCTTTTGAAAACGCAAAAGATAAATAAGAAATACAATAAGAAAAGTAAACATCATCCCGCCTTCCAAACGATCGAGCTTTGCATCTGTAATGACAAAACCAAACAACATAATGGAGGCGATCATCATCATCGGCCAGTCAGTTTTATAGAAGCTTCGCTCCACATCAATCGATGATAACACTACCGTTATACCCAGTACGAAACCGATATTGGCAAGATTCGACCCAATAACATTTCCCATCGCAATATCAGGAAACCCTTCAAGCGCAGCATTAACACTCACTATGAGTTCCGGAGCTGATGTTGCAAACGAAACAACGGTCATCCCGATCACGATTTTCGGTATCTCGAGCTTCAGTGAGAGATCCACGGCAGCTTTAAGCAACCAGTGTCCACCCATAACCAATAATACGAGTCCGATAACAATAAGAAGAAAGTTCATAGAGGTCTGTTTAGCCTGTAAATATAAGCATACCAAAATTTCTTTCCATCGAAATTACCCGATTAACCTTCTCCTCATTTCCGGGCAGCACAAAAGCTGAAAACTATAATTTTAGTTAAAAAACTACAAATATAGTTGTATAACTAAAAATCTCGTTATATATTCGAACTCAAGAAAACAGTGTTATGCAAAAACTGACAAATAAAGAAGAGGAGGTGATGAAGATCATCTGGAAACTCGAAAAGGCTTTCGTCAAAGAAATCCTCGAGGAGTTTGCCAATGATGACCAGAAACCACACTACAACACCTTGTCAACGATCGTAAGAAATCTGGAAGAAAAGGGATTCGTCGGTCACAAAGCCTTCGGAAAGACCCATCAGTATTTTCCTTTGGTTGCCAAAGAAGACTATAGGAGCAAATATATCAGCACCGCTATAGAGGATTATTTCAATAATTCCTACAAGAACCTGGTATCCTTCTTTGCCAGGGAAGAAAAGATCAGTGCTGCCGAGCTCAGAGAGATCCTTGATAAAATCGAAAATAAATGATATTGGAATTATGATAGTATATTTAATAAAATCAAGCGCTCTTTTAATATTGTTCTGGGTCATTTACCGGGTATTTTTGAGCAAAGAAACTTTCTTTAAACACAATCGATTATTCCTCATGACAGGCTCCGTTATCGCTGTGTTGCTCCCTTACTTTGAAATAATCAAAACAAAAACAATCACCCTGCATCAGAATCTGATACAACCCTCTTTCAACATTTCCGAGACTACACCGGAAGCCCCTGCCGTTTCGACCGAAGACCTCCTAACCTATATATATGTTGGTGGATTGCTATTTTTTGGAATACGCTTTTTGATACAATTATTATCGTTATACAGACTTAGCAGACAATGTAAAAGATCCATTGACCGAAACTTTGTGCTTCTAACGCATAAACACATAGAAACTCCCTTCTCCTTTTTCAGATACATCCTGATCAACCCTGATCTTTATGATGAAAATGAATTCCATACCATCATGGAACACGAGAAGATACACGTACGCCAATGGCATTCACTGGATATTATATTTATGCACCTCCTCACCATTGTGCTATGGTTCAATCCATTTACATGGCTCTACCGTAAGTCCGTTGCTCAGAATCTTGAATTTCTTGCAGACAAAGGTGCCAGTGAGATCACAGAAAGCAGTAAAGCCTATCAATATATCTTATTGAAACAACACACAAATCATAATCAATTATCGATCATCAATCCATTTTTTAATTCATTAATCAAAAAACGAATAGTTATGTTACATCAAAATCCCTCTAAGAAAAGAGACTTATTCAAGCTTGTCCTACCACTACCCTTCCTGTTAATTTTCACACTGATGTTCAATACCAGAACCGTGGCTCAGTATAAGGTAATTCAGGAAGAAAAAATGGTAAACAATGAAGCGCCGATCACCAAAACTTCCTTTATTCTCTCCAATAAAATGTCAGACAGCGACCTGGAAAGTTTAAAAAAAGATCTTAAATCGGAATACGATCTGGACTTCGATTATAGTCGGGTAAAACGCAACGAGGACGGACTCATATCCCGACTCAAGGTAAAACTACAGCAAGGCAGCAACAAAGCAAGTGCCAGCTATGAAGTACCTGATGGGATTCCTGCGCTGGAACTCGGAGTAAAGAATGGAGATCAAATCTTTATTCATAAGAATCATGAAGCACCTGCAAGTACCGGGAATTTTGTGATTAAGACCGCTGGGAATGGTGGAGCCGACACCATTCAGGAAGTGATCGTTAAAGGATATGGCTCTTCAGGAGCATCGAACGATCATAATGCCGTTTGGGTTACAGAAGAGTCTGGTGATGATTCTTTGAACAAGGCAGTTACGGTTACCGGTTATATCTTCAAGAATAATAACGATAGTACAACCGTCAAGGGACTCGACACTTCTTCTACGAAAACTTTTACATTCACCACTGAAAATGACGACGCGCATACCATCGTCAAAAGTACCGGAGGAAACACTGCACAATGGATCCAATCTGATAGCGCTAACACTCCTTACCAGATTCAGATCAAAGAGGTAAACGAAACAAAATCTGAAAATGGTGAAAAGCAATTTAATGTCACCGTAAGTGAAGATTCAGGCAATGGAATGACCTGGGTAACCCGTGAAGAACAGGATACCGTAAAAACTAAAAATAAGATCGTGATCCGTCAGACTTCTGAAAAAGGGAATGGCATGGTTGTGACCACCAATCAGGAAGGTACTCCCTTATACATTCTTGATGGTAAAGAGATCACCCAGGAAGAATTGCAGAATCTCAGCCCTGAGAACATCGCTTCCATAAGCGTACTAAAGGATCACAGCGCTACAAATGTCTATGGAGAAAAAGGAAAAAACGGAGTTATCCTGATCACATCAAAGACCAATGCGGGTCAGGCTAAAACCATCACGGAGAAATCTACATTCATTGTTGATGCAGAAATGGAAGGAGCCTATTTCGAGATCGATGGAAAACCCGCTACTTCTGAACAGGTTAAGAATCTTGATCCTTCAAAAATTGCTTCCGTAATGGTCTTTAAAGGAGAACAAGCCATTACCAAATATGGTGATAAAGCTAAAAAAGGTGCGATCATTATCAAGATGAACTAAAATACCCACTTCCATACTTTGAGAACACCCGAATACAAATCGGGTGTTTTTTTTTTGGATGAAACATCAGATAAACAGGATGCTTACACCAACTCGAAAAAAATTGGTATTTTCACATTTATGAAAAAATCAATCTACAAGTTTCTGGCAAAATTGAATAAAATCGTTCTGCCATCCTATACAAAGAAAAGACTGGATCTCGCTAAAGCCAGTAAATTACAGCTAGCCATTATCGGCTGGAGGGCCTGGGTCACCAAAAGGGCTATCGACTAATATTGTAGCAGGCTTTCGATCGATCTTCCTTTAAGCAGCTCTGCACCTTTCAGAAAGGTCAATTCCATCAAAAAATTCAACTGGATCACCTCCCCTCCTAAACGTTCCACAAGGTCGCAGGCAGCTTTTGCGGTACCTCCGGTAGCGAGTACATCATCATGTATCAAAACACGCTCTCCAGGTTGGATTGCATCGGTATGCATTTGCAAACTATTCGTTCCATACTCAAGGGAATAATCTTCTGTAATCGTTTCAGCAGGTAGCTTCCCCGGTTTACGTACCGGAACGAAACCACATTGCAAACGCTCTGCCAGCAGCATTCCAAAGAAGAATCCGCGGCTTTCCATAGCAACGACACGATCGATATTTTTTCCCGAAGAGAATTCATACAACTGATCTACCACATAACGAGTAGCCTTATAATCATTCAATAGCGGGGTTATGTCCTTAAATAGTACTCCCGGCTTTGGAAAATCGGGAATATCCCTGATAAATGTAGTGAGTTCCATAGTTTGATAACCGTAATTTCTACGCTATAAATATACGTAAACTTTGTGCGTTTATAAATCTTATAACAGAGTTGCCCTATAGGATAAAGACTTAAAATTTAGCGACTAATCCACAAAAATTACTTTGCTTCCATTGAGCTGAAGCCATTAAGGTTTCTTATTTTCGCCCTCAATAAATGAATGATCGATCATGGAAATCTATACAATTACAGAACCTACCACCACTCCGGTTCCGATAATTATCAGTTCCCCGCATTCAGGAACTGCATTCCCGGAGGATATACGTGCCCAATACAAGAAGGAAGCTGTCGATAATCCTGATGACACCGATTGGTTCATCGACCGGCTTTACGATTTTGCTCCTTCTATGGGAATTAAAATGATCTCTGCAAATTACAGCCGATGGGTGATCGATCTGAACCGGGATCCCGAAAGTAAACCCTTATATAATGACGGCAGGGTGATCACTGCACTAACTCCGGAAACCGATTTTAATGGAAATTCCATTTATGTGGGCAGTACACCTGATTCAGAAGAAGTAAGCAGACGTATAAAAACCTATTACCAACCTTATCATGCAAAAATCGCCGGCATGCTGGCGGAATATCAGGCAAAATTCGGAAGGGTACTGCTCTTTGACGCACACTCCATTCGGAAAGTAGTTCCGGGGATTCGCTCTGAAGCCTTCCCTGATCTAATTCTGGGAGATAATGACGAAACATCTTGCAGCAAGGAACTAATCGATATCGCATATAACGCACTTTCCACTGCTGATTACGAACTCATGCATAACCACCCGTTCAAAGGCGGATATATAACAAGGTCGTTCGGTGATCCGACTCAGAATATACATGCGTTACAATTGGAAATGGCAAAAACGAACTACATGAACGATGATGAGACCGAATACCATGAAGAAAGGGCAGCTGCAATACGAAAAGTATTGCAGGGAGTCTTTAACAACCTGATTGAAAAGATCTGAATATGAAAGCGCAAAAAGAACTATATTTTAAAGGACTACTCCAAAAAGAGGGATGGCTGGAAAATGTTCGTGTCGACCTGGATGATGAAGGGAAAATTTTAAACATCTGCCCAGATATTAAGCATGACACAGCTTCGGGATTTGCGATACCGGGATTCCAGAATGCCCATTCACATGCATTTCAGTACGCAATGGCCGGACTGGCGGAATACCATCGCACCGGTGCCGCTGCCGATGATTTCTGGTCCTGGAGAACTGCGATGTACGATCTCGCGTTAAGCATTTCTCCGGAAGAACTGGAATCCATCGCCACGATGCTTTACGCAGAAATGCTAAGGCACGGATACACTTCCGTGGCAGAATTCCATTACCTTCATCACGATCCTGATGGTAAACCATACAGTGACCTTTCAGAAATGGGATCGCGACTGATCGCAGCTGCAAAAAAGACTGGAATACGTATCACCTTGGTCCCTATGTTCTATCAGACCGGAGGTTTCGGACTTCCCCCCACTGAAAAACAACGCCGCTTTCTTTCTTCCTCCCCCGATGATTATTTTAAACTGCTGGAAGCTACTGAAAAAGCAACAACCTCCTATGAGGGCGCAAGTAGTGGAATCGGGCTCCATTCTTTACGTGCAGGCAGCACTGATGCTATCAAGGAAATATGCCGCACCTATAAAAAGGACCGACCTTTCCATATTCACCTTTCAGAACAATTGAAAGAGATCGAAGATTGTTTTGCTTACTATGGCAAAAGACCGGTAGCCTGGTTCTCTGAACAGGTAGCTCTGGATAGTAACTTCCACCTGGTTCATGCCACGCATCTAGACGACAGTGAATTAAAAACCATTGCAGGATCCGGAGCCAATGTGGTTATCTGTCCTTCCACCGAAGGAAACCTGGGAGACGGGCTGTTCAGGTTCAGAGAATATATGGACCTTAAAGGCAATTGGTCTATTGGAACGGATAGCCATGTCGGACTCAACCCTCTTGAGGAACTAAGGATCCTGGACTACGGCCAACGATTGATTTCCCACAAAAGAAATACCTTTGTCACCCCTGAAAGCGGCGACAGCGGCTTGAATGCAATCACCATGGCATGGGAGTCCGGCAGAACTGCAATGGGAGCCTCTATAGAATCATTCTTCAAAAAAGGTGAACCATTTGATGCCGTAGTCATGAAATCAGAGAGTCCATTGATCACCACCGCTTCCACAAAATATCTGTGTAACACCTTCCTCTATAGTGCAGATGTTTCCGATATGGAGGGCACCATTGTCAATGGTAACTGGAAAGTGAAGTCAGGAAATCTTCCGGAACAAGATAACATCCAGGCTTATTTTAAGGATACATTACTCAAACTCGGAACACGAAAATAAAATCAATTCAGGCAGGCAATTCTTCATCTGCCTGGGTTTTAAGTTACAATGTTACTTGTTACTATGTTACTTGTTGCGGGTTACTGGTTACTGGTTACTATAAAACGTAGTTACAAACCTCATAACTGATAATTCAAAACTTACAACTTATCTTAATTCACATAACGAAGCAGTATGCTGTAAACTGTTTTGCATAAACTATTTTCTGTTTTCTGTTTTCTTAATAAATTTATGGAAATAAGTAGTGACTATTATGAGAATAGCTGTTTTCAGTACCAAGTCCTTCGACCGTGAATTCTTTGAGCGATCGAATAAGAATTTCACTGATATTCATTTGAAATTTTTCGATGTCCCCCTCAATACAGACACCGCTAAGTTGACTAAAGGATATGAAGGTATCTGTGTTTTTGTAAACGATCAGCTCAATGCGGAAACCATTGCTTTATTAAAGGAAAATGATGTAAAACTGATTGCCTTACGTTGTGCAGGATTTAATAATGTCGACCTTAAGGCAGCTGAAGAACACGGTTTGAAAGTCGTCAGGGTTCCAGCATATAGTCCACAGGCAGTAGCGGAACATGCTCTTGCGCTCATCATGACCTTGAACAGAAAGACCCATAAGGCTTATAACCGCGTCAGGGAAGGAAATTTTTCACTGGAACGCCTGATTGGCTTCGATGTACATAATCGGACGGTAGGCGTAATTGGAACCGGTAAGATCGGCATGCATTTTTGTAAGATTATGCAAGGGCTTGGTTGTCGCGTTATCGCTTATGATAAATACCCTTCAGACACGGTTAAAGGTATGGGGATACCATACGTCACTCTGGACGAACTCTTTGCACAAGCCAATATCATTTCACTACATTGTCCGCTGACTGAAGAAACAGAACACCTGATCAATGAAGTTAGTCTTAGTAAGCTTAAGAAAGGCACCATGCTAATCAATACAAGTCGTGGTGCCCTTATCGACACCACCTGCGCCATAGAAGCACTAAAGTCAGGACAGCTAGGTTATCTAGGCATTGATGTATACGAGCAGGAAGAACAACTATTCTTCCGGGACCTTTCGGAAAGTATCATCAAAGATGATCAGATCATGCGACTGATCTCCTTTCCCAATGTATTGATCACCGCTCATCAGGGATTTCTAACCAACGAAGCACTGGAACAGATCGCAATAGTGACCTTAACCAATATCGAACAGTTCTCCAAAGGCCAGAAACTGGAAAACGAAGTTGTATTATAAAAAAAGGGATGCTGTCACTACGTCAGCATCCCTTCTATATGGTTAATTCCGAAGAATTTATTTTGCGATATTAACCGCTCTTGTTTCTCTTATCACGGTTACTTTTACCTGTCCGGGATAGGTCATATCCGTTTGGATCTTCTGAGAAATTTCAAATGACAGTTCAGAAGCTTTGTCATCACTTACTTTCTCACTTTCAACGATCACACGAAGTTCTCTACCTGCTTGAATAGCATAGGCCTTTTTAACTCCAGTGAACGCAAATGCGATATCTTCAAGGTCTTTAAGACGTTGAATATATGAATCAAGCACTTGTCTTCTGGCTCCAGGTCTGGCGCCGCTGATCGCATCACAAACCTGAACGATAGGCGCAAGAAGCGTTTTCATCTCTATCTCATCGTGGTGAGCCCCGATAGCGTTGCACACATCCGGTTTCTCTCCGTATTTCTCTGCCCATTCCATACCCAGGATTGCGTGAGGGGTCTCAGTTTCAGAATCCGGTACTTTACCGATATCATGGAGCAACCCTGCGCGTTTCGCAAGTTTTGGATTAAGTCCGAGTTCAGCTGCCATCACCCCACAAAGTTTAGCAACTTCTCTGGAGTGCTGTAACAGGTTTTGCCCGTAAGAAGAACGATATTTCATACGTCCAACCGCTTTGATAAGCTCCGGATGTAACCCATGTATACCGAGATCTATTACGGTTCTTTTTCCAACTTCGATGATCTCTTCTTCGATCTTCTTAGACGTCTTTTTAACGACCTCTTCAATTCTCGCCGGGTGAATACGACCGTCTGTCACTAGTCTGTGTAGCGATAAACGTGCAACTTCACGTCTTACGGAATCAAAGCAGGAAAGAATGATCGCTTCCGGCGTATCATCAACGATGATCTCAACACCGGTGGCAGCTTCGAGTGCACGAATATTTCGCCCTTCTCTACCGATAATACGTCCTTTAACGTCATCAGATTCCAGGTTAAATACCGAAACACAGTTTTCGATAGCTTCTTCGGTTCCAATACGCTGAATGGTATTGATAATAACTTTCTTAGCCTCTTGTTGCGCGGTAAGCTTTGCCTCTTCCATGGTATTCTGAATAAAGGCCATAGCATCGCTTTTCGCATCGCTTCTAAGCGATTCGATCAATTGAGCTTTCGCCTCTTCTGCTGAAAGTCCGCTGATCACTTCTAATTGTTCGATCTGGCTTTTATGAAGTTTCTCCACTTCACTTTGTTTCTTATCCAGATAATCCAGTCGGTAATCATAATCCTTTACCTTCTGTTCGATCTCTGTATTGAGCTTTTTATTTTTAGCCAGCTCGTTGGAAACCTGAGACTCTTTATCTCTGGTTCGTTTTTCGGCATCTGCCAGTTTTTTATCCTTGGCAATGATCACCTTTTCGTGTTCTGCCTTCAGTTCGAGGAACTTCTCCTTAGCCTGGAGTATTTTATCTTTCTTAATACTCTCCCCTTCGTTCTTCGCTTCCTTTACTATATTATCGGCTTCTTTCTTAGCGTTTGAAATGACCTTTGAGGCATTTCCTCTTTCGAGCACTTTAGCTATTACAAACCCAATGACTATTCCTAAAACCCCAACGATAATCCATAATTGCGTTGTATCCATCTTAATTTATATTTAAAAAAAAAGCCTACATCGGCCTTGAGTTTTGTACAAACTCCATAAAACAGGTTTAAGGCTACCAGACTGATCAAGGATCCGCCCATTCGGTAAAACCGAAAGCGGCTTGCTTTAACAATCCGAACTCACCTTTTTTATAGTATTCTTGTTGAGTTTGTCAAAAAAAATGCAACCAATGTAGGCAGTAACATTATACTATTTAAAAGAACGTAAGAACTTAGCTCATATGCTTAGATAGCAAACTATCAAGCGCTTTTAAGCGCTCTTCGAGTACTACGTTTGTATTTTCTTTATCGATACTCTTTTGTTCCACCTGAGACGCGAATTGCAGTGCGCACATCGCCAGAACGTCCTGTTTATCTCTAACAGCATAATTCTGTTCAAATTTCTTTATCAAAATATCGATGTTCTTTGCAGCCTTACGGAGCCCCTCCTCCTGGTCGGGGTCGATCGTCAGGGGGTAAACCCTGTCCGCTATAGACAACTTAATTTTAAGTTTCTCTCCCATAGGTTATTTTAGAACATTATTCGGAAAGCTGCGCGATACACTGATCAATTTCCCGAATTAAAGTATTTATTTTAAGCTTAGCTTCAGTCTTGCTTTCATTACTGCCAAGCATTGAATTCGCAAGTTTGAGTGAGCGGTATTTCTCCTCCCATTCCTCTATGGAATGCTGGAGATCTTTGACCTTGCCTTTAGATTTCATCAATTCTTCAGACAACCTGATATTTTCACGGCGTTGCTCTTCGATTTTTAGCAACAACCGATTTACTTTACTTTCCAGTGAATCAACGATTTCCAGAATATCACTCATGAATGCTCTATTCAATACGTATATTTACAAAGTTAACATACCTGAGTATACCTCGCAATACCTGAGAAAAATTTCTTTACCTGTTAATATTTGCATGAAAAATCCGTTAAACCTCATATAGTTTTCATCTTTTTAAAGCATTTAATTATTTTAGCTTCCCAATGATTTATGTTATGCGGTACACCCTTTTATGTCTGACCTTATTCGTCTCCTTTATTCACGCACAATCTTCGTATCCAACGGATGCCTTCGCACCACCACTGGACATTCCTATAGTATTGGCGGGGAATTTCGGAGAATTACGGTCGAACCACTTTCATGCAGGACTCGACATAAAAACAGAACAACGCGAAGGTCTGAAGGTACATGCTTCTGCCACAGGATACATTTCCAGGATCAAAATTCAGCATTACGGCTATGGGAAAGCTATATACATTCAGCATCCCAATGGCTACACTTCTGTCTATGCCCACTTACAAAAATTTGCTCCAGAGGTTGAAGCTTATATCAAAAAACTGCAATATGAAAAGCAGTCTTATGAGGTAGAAGCTTTCCCTAAACCCTCAGACCTGAGAGTGGAACAAGGTGACATCATAGCCTACAGTGGGAATACCGGGGGGAGCGCAGGGCCACATTTACATTTTGAGATTCGTGACGGAGCACAAAAACCTATAAATCCACTTTTCTTTGGTTTTGACGTTAAAGACACCGAAGCCCCCCGTGTTCTGGGTATATTCGCATTTCCTCTTTCCGAAGATGCCAGCGTAAATCACAGTGGTAATACGATGCAGTTACAATTGCTCGACCAGCATGATGGTACTTTCATCACACAAAAAGTCAATGCTACCGGCACCATAGGATTCGGTGTCAATACTTACGACAGACAGGATCTCGCTTTTAATAAAAATGGCGCCTATACGGTCAGACTTACCGTTAACGGAACTCCAAACTTCGGTTATAGTTTCAACACCTTTTCTTTTGGAGAAAGCAGCTACATAAACACGATGATCGACTATGATCGTTACACCAGTAAAAATGAACGTGTTCAAAAACTCTTCCTCGAACCCTACAACAAGTTAAAGATCTATGACACCAACATCAATAACGGACTGGTAAAGATCGAAGAAGGTCAATTCTATAAAATTATGCTGGAAGTCTCAGACTTTATGGGAAATACTTCTACAGTAATCATCCCCGTTGAAGGTAAAAAGGAAACTATTACAGATCCTAAAAAAGAGGAAAAGACGGAATATTATCTGTTATGCAACCGAGACAATATGTATGCTACTGAGAAAGCAACGGTATTCTTCCCTGATGGTACCTTCTATCATAATTTCTACCTGAACCTGAAAGAAGAGAACGGTGTGGTCAAAGTACACAGCGATAATCTTCCTGTCAAAAACAGATATACACTGAGTATAAAGGATGCTTCTGTACCGGAAACAGAAAGAAGACAAACCTTTATCGCTCATCTGAATGACAACGGAACACTTTCCTATCAAAACACCTACAGAAAGGGAGACGTATACAGTACAAGAACGAAATCTCTCGGTAGTTTCACCCTGGCTAAAGACACTACTGCACCCGTAGTTAGACCGGCCAACTTCCGCGATGGACAATGGCTCACCAACTATAATTTTCTAAAAATAAAAATATCAGATGACCTCAGTGGAATCAGTTCCTATGATGGCTATATCGATGGCAAATGGGTTTTGATGGAATACGAATACAAGGACAATTCCCTCAGTTTCAATTTTGATGATCTGCATTTCGAAGGAACAAAACACACTTTAGAAGTAAGAGTAAAGGATAATGTAGGAAATAGTACTATTTTTAAAGCAGACTTTTACCGGAAATAAACGTGCTCAAATTCAAAGGCTTCCGATTCATTCTTTTTGTCACATTTTCAATGCTGACCCTGAATTGCATGGCACAGACCGCCAATGTCAGAGGAATCATTCTCGATGAGGAGCAACAACCTATCGCCGGTGTCGCAATTCATTCCGATCATTTCCTGGGTAATAGTGACGAAAACGGATTTTATTCCATCGATCTGAATACCAACCACCAAACAGAACTTATCTTTTCTCATATAGGTTATAAAAGTGTGCGTATTAAGATGGCACTCCAACCTGGTGAATCCTTAGAATTCAACCCGGTGATGTCGGTACACATCGAGCAAATCGGGCAGGTGATCATAACTGCTTCAGGGAACAGACAGATCGACGGCTCTGTAAAACATCTAAGCCCGGAAACCATTCGCCGTATTCCCGGAGCCAATGCTGGAGTGGAAAATTTACTGCGAAGTCTGCCTGGAGTAAATTCAAATAATGAACTCAGTACTCAGTATAATGTAAGAGGTGGTAATTTTGATGAAAATCTTGTTTATGTGAACGGTATTGAAGTCTATCGACCTTTTCTTATCCGATCAGGACAACAGGAAGGATTGAGCTTTATCAATACAGATCTGATCTCCAATATCGCTTTTTCTGCAGGAGGTTTTCAGGCTAAATACGGAGACCGGATGTCTTCAGTTCTCGATATCACCTATCGCGAACCTGAAAAATTCGGGATCGGTGCGGAAGCCAGTCTCCTGGGTGGAAGTATTTTTTTTGAGACCGCTTCCAAAGACGGCAGTTTTACTGCTCTTGTGGGTGCACGTTACCGCGACAATCGCCTATTGGTTAACAGCAAGCAAACAGAAACGAACTATAATCCGGTTTTTGCAGATGTTCAGGGATTGATCAGCTACCGCCTGAATCCCCAACTCAAACTTAGCTTTTTTGGAAACCTAAGCACTAACCGATATAATTATGAGCCCTTAACACGTCAAACCAATTTTGGCACCATTGCGGAACCCATGGCTCTGGTCGTCTATTATCAAGGCCAGGAAAAGGATCGGTACAATACCCGTTTTGGAGCACTTCAGGCCGATTACCATCCCGGTAGTAAAACACGATTAAACTTCACAGGCTCTGTTTACCACACCACTGAACAGGAATATTTTGATATTCTTGCACAATATCGTCTCGGCGAGGTAAACTCAGATATAGGTAGTGAAGACCTCGGCCAGGTGGGTTATACCACTGGCATCGGTTCTCAATTGAACCATGGGCGTAATCTGCTGGACGGACTCATCATTTCTGCATCGCATAAGGGAAGCCACGATATTGAAGGAAACCTTATCGAATGGGGTATACGCTACACTCATGAGAATTTCCGAGACCGCTTGCAGGAATATGAGATCATCGATTCTGCCGGATTCTCTATAAGACCTCCATTGCCACAATTTCAAAATGACCAGCCATACTCTCCCTATTCAGGTGAGCTGGAAGCATATCAAAACATACAAGCGCAGAATGATGTAAATACCGATCGAATAGCCGGATTCATACAATGGAGCAAACGATTTCAAATGAATGCAGGTGTCCTACAATTCAATGCAGGACTCAGAACACAGTATTGGAACGTGAATGACGGTCATGAAAATTCCTCCCAAATGATCTGGAGTCCGCGCGCACAGATCTCTTATAAACCGGATTCCGGAGCAGATATGGTATTCCGCATGATGGGTGGTTTATACCAACAACCGCCATTCTACCGGGAACTCAGGGATTCAACAGGTACGGTAAGACCACATGTAAAAGCACAATCCTCCTGGCATATTGTTGCCGGTCATGATATCGCTTTTAAAATCTGGAAACGTCCTTTTAAACTCACCTCAGAACTCTATTACAAGAACCTATGGGATGTCAATCCGTACACACTGGAAAATGTAAGGATCAGGTACAGAGCTACCAATAATGCGAAAGCTTATGCCTACGGAGCGGATCTCAGGCTTAACGGTGAATTTGTGGAAGGCACAGATTCCTGGTTTAGTGTTGGTTATATGAGAACCGAAGAAAATATCGATGGACAAGGATTTATTCCCAGACCTACTGACCAGCGCCTGAAATTTGCCCTATTGTTTCAGGACTACGTTCCGACGATTCCGAATCTAAGACTATACCTGAACGCCGTTTACAATACCGGGGTGCCAGGAGGATCTCCCAGCTATGCCGATCCGTACGATTATCAATTCCGACTACCGGATTACAAAAGAGTGGATCTGGGTATCAATTATGTGTTCACCGATGCCAGAAAGCGTTACCCAAAAGGACATTGGCTATATAAATTCAAGGAATTGTACGCCGGGTGCGAGATTTTCAATATTTTTGACATCCGGAATTCGATAACGAACACCTGGGTGAGGGATGTATATTCCAAAAGACAATATGCAATTCCAAACTATATGACCGGAAGGGTGTTCAACGTAAAACTTGGAATGAAGTTCTGATGAACAAAAAAATCTTATTATTGCTGATTGCCTTTTCAGGCATAATGACGGGGTTCGCACAGAAAAAGAATATATACGAAAGCAGCTCTTTTGATGAATTGAGTAAAGATCATAAGACCGTTGCCATTCTCCCTTTCAAATCAAGACTCGAACTTGACAACTCTGATCACCTTTCAAAAGAAGAAATCCATGAAATGGAGATCATTGAGGCTTATGAAGTTCAGAATGCTTTGGAGCACTATTTCCTTAAACGTGATAACCGCAGGAGCTATCGCGTGAACTTCCAAAATGTAAAGAACACGAACGCCATTTTAGCCAAAGCAGGAATAACCCCTGAAAATCTCGATATCCACACGGTTCATGAGCTTTGCAAAATCCTCAATGTGGATGCATTGATCACTGGAGATATAAGTTTAAATACGCTGATTTCACAGGGAGTTACCGATTCATTCAGTTTTGTGGACTTCTTTACCGGAAAAAGTGATTATGGCCGTATTGCCATAAAGCTAAGTGACGGAGCCACCGGAAAACTTCTCTGGAAATATGAAAAAGAGATCAATAAAAAATCGGGTAAGAATACCAATGCAATCATCGAATCCATGATGCGTCAATCCACAAGAAAATTCCCGTATTCCCGGAACAACGATTAAGTTTCAGGATTCACCATATTCCTTTAGAACCTCAACAACGGTATCCAATTCTTCTTTGGTATTATACCTGGAAAAGGAAAATCGAACTGAAGGTTTTTTCATTTCCGTCTCATCCAACATTTCCTGTAACACATGAGACCCTAAACTACTTCCGCTTTGACAAGCACTACCTCTGGAACAAGCGATACCTTTCAGATCGAGCTGAAACAATAAAAGGGAGGCCTTATCTTCAGAAAAAGGCAATCGAACATTTACCACATTGTAGGTGCTCAATTCCGGATCTGCTCCTCCTCCATTGATGATTGTTCCCGGAATAGCATTAGTCAGCGCTTCAATAAAGTAACTTTTCAAACCGGAAATATAGGCTTGTTCCTCTTCGAGATTCGCATAAGCCTGTATCAATGCCTCTTCCAGTCCGATGATATTATGATAAGATTCAGTACCTGCCCTCATCCCACGCTCTTGTTCACCTCCAAGAATTAACGGATTAATTCCGATACCTTTACGAATGAACGCAAACCCGACCCCTTTTGGTCCATGAAATTTGTGGGCAGCGGCGGTTATAAAATCCACTGGAGTAGTACTGAGATCCAGTTCCCAATGACCCACCGACTGCACCGTATCTGAATGGAAATATGCATTATGCTCCTTACAGATCTTGCTGAAGGCTTCCAGGTCTATTCTGTTTCCGGTTTCGTTATTGATATGCATAAGACTCACAAGTGCTGGCCCCTCCGAATCGCTTAATATCTCCTTTAATGAGTCCGGGTCTGCACTACCTAACGAATTCAATGCCACATAGGAGATACGTGTTCCGAACTGCTTACTCAAAGCTTCGAGTGTATGAAGCACAGCATGATGTTCAGTTTTGGCACTTATAATATGCTTCACTCCAAGGTCTCTGACAGCAGCGACCAATATCATATTATCGGCTTCAGTTCCTCCGGAAGTGAATATAATCTCCGCAGGAGACACCTTAAACTGCCTGGCGATGGTTTTCCTGGCTTTTTCGATCTGAGCCTTGGCGGCTCTACCAAAACTATGGGTAGAAGAAGGGTTTCCATAACATTCTTCCATGCCTTTCACCATTCTTTCCAGTACTTCAGGACGAATTCTTGTAGTCGCTGCGTTATCGAGATAAATATTTTGCATAGGGGCAAAATTACTTGAAATAAAATTATCAGCAATAAATTTCGTTATCCATAGGGATATCTTACTTTTGCTCTGGAAGAAAATTAAAGGGATGAAAAAAATCTTTCTGTCACTATCACTGTTATTCTTTGTTGCTTGTAACGACGGGGATTTCACCATTGAACAATTAAACTTTGATGACGCTCCGGTTGAGACCCCCTGTGGAAGTCTCCTTTTATTTAAGATCGGAGATGGTGATAATGAGGCCTTAATGATAGAACTTCAGGGAGAGAGCACCGACATTTTCACTTCCCTACCTTCCGAAGGCAATACAAGAACCTATACGATCGATAACAGCAGCGTAAAGGTACTTTACAGAATATTTGACGGAGATGTATCTACTTCTTACTTCTGTAATGATGTACCTGCTACTACCCCTAAACTCTCTGAAGAATGGTATGCAACGGGTGGAACCATTCAAATCGTTACCAGTTTGGTGGAAGATGATGATGATGGCTTACCAGCCAGTATGGAAGGAGCGGTTTACAATGAGGACGGATCGATCGACTGGGAAAATTCCCAGGATACCGACGGAGATGGCATTCCCGATTGTCTTGATATCGATGATGACGGTGACAACGTACTCACGGAAGACGAATATACAATCGTAGATAATGAGTTGGTGTTAACGGATACCGACAATGACGGAATCCCTAACTATCTGGACACCGATGATGATGGTGACGGTGTTGATTCAAGACTGGAAGATCTCAACGGAAACAATAACCCTGCCGATGACATTCAAACCGGAAACACCGAGCCAAACTACCTCATCAGTTCCTTAACCGATATTACTTCTCAAACCATCGGCAGAAGAACTCACAGGTATATCGTTACGTATACTAATGAAATAAGTATCATAGACGGGTTCCAACTGATCAGTGATGATAAGAAAGTAAAGTACGACGTGCCGAGTTATGAATTCGGAACTTATGAGATTTCGACGACCGTTACCGAATAGATCTTAGTTCAACTATAACCGGGTGTTCTGTGGAATATAAACCTCGGTGGCACCTAAACCGTATTTCTGATAATCTGCATCATACCAGGAAAGTCCTTCATATCTTGAAAAAAGGTATTCCAATTCGGTACGCAGTACACCTTCCCCTACGCCATGAATAAAAACCACCCGCTGAATTCGTTTGGATATTGCGAAGTCCAGTTTTCTTTTAGCGGTGTCCACCTGCAGTATAAGCATATCGTGATTCGCGAGATTTCTATACTCATTAGTGAGCTTGTGGATATGCAGATCGACCTCCATAGGAGGTTGAGTCTTATCCCTTTTTACAGAGGTCTTTCGCTTTTTCAAACCCTGCTGCTTATCTTTCAACGCACGATAAGCCTCTAAATTACTAACCTCCATAATTCCGTCATTCGGCAGCAATATCAACTCTCCCGGACTAAGTCGAAGGTCGAAACCATCCTCTGTAGTGACCAGTACCTCACCCCCGACAACACCGGTTACCACACCTTTGAGTTGATCATCTATTGTTTCTACCCTGTCTCCCGACTTAAATGCCATATCCTGAATTTTTTAAGAATCTAATAAGGGAAGTCTTACTCCTGATCAGCCTTCCTGTTATCTTTGGGATTATCCTTTACCCATAATTGAGTAGATCGATAGAGTCCGAACATCATCAAAACAAAGCCAAGAATTTTCAGGTAGATATGATAAGCCTCTTCATTATCGAAAGTAAAAACAAGAATCGCTCCGGCTATCACACAAAGTATAGAAATAATCTTCATTATATGAGTTTTTGTTAAAATTCCGGTAACTTTAACCGGGCTACAAAAATAAGACTTTGTAACCAGAGGGAAGTCTGAAGCGAAAAAATAATCTGAAATCAACTGAAAGATGCTATTAGTCGATAGATTTATGCTCCCCTGTCTCAACAAGAAGCTTTTTGGTGTTGAGTGTATGGGTTGTGGAATGCAAAGAGCATTCTGGCTTTTGATCGATGGTAAATTTTCAGAAGCTTTTTTCATGTATCCTGCCATATACACCCTCATCCCCCTATTTGCATTCCTGATCGTAAAAAACTTTTTAACCATAAAATACGCTAATAAAATATTGGTTATTTTAGTTACGATTAATATCGCAATAATAGCAGGCAATTACTTATTAAAACTATTAAATCACTAAATATTCAACTATGGAACAAAAAATGCCAAATACAACCCTGATCATAATTCTGGGGATCTTCGGTTATATATGTTGCTGTTTTGCCGGACTGGGAATCATCCCTTCTGTAATCGCTTTCTTTCTCTCCAGAAAGGCTGAACAGATCTATGCTGCAAACCCCGAAGTTTATCAGGATAAAAAGAGTACGATACAAGCAGGGAAGATCGTCGCTATCATCGCGGTAGTACTCAATGTGCTACTGATCGCCCGAATCATTTATAACATCGCTTCGGTAGGCTGGGATGAATGGATTCAAAATATACAAGATGCTTATCAGGAAGCTATGGAACAGGCTGCGCAGCAACAATAATATTCTCATAGTTCAAAAATAATAAAGGGGGCTTTCGCCCCCTTTATATTTAGATATGGACCTCGGCCTACATCATAGAGGCTCCGGCTAAAAATATCATCGAAAAAATAAAGATTAAGCCATATAAACTTAGCATCACAATCATAAGAATACCGACGTACTTAAATTGCTTCTTTAAAAATTCAAAACCATCCTGAAGCATCATTGAATCATTACCGTTCAGAGCTCCTTTTAATTTCTCAGAGAATTTAAACAGATAATAAACAGGAAAGAAATATATCACCGCTAGAACAAGATAGACTATTGTGAAAACGGAGCCTCCTGCAGCCATCATGGCATCGTCATAATTTGGCATGAAAGCAAAAATAGCTCCATAGAAGAACGCTAAAATAACCATCAGGCCGATTCCGATAAATCCTACGATCGCAAGGAATTTCCCCCATTTGGCTACTTCTTTTAAAAAATCGATGCTTTTATGGGTCAAAGCTAAACCTTCATTGATGTTTGGTTGGTTATCCATAGTAGATGTGTATTAATTATTATAAAAAAGCCGACTTTTCGGTCGGCTTTCAAAAATAACAGAATTTTTTAATTAAGATCTACTTTTCAAATTTTCTGAGCGTATTTGTGATGATGGATACGCAATCCATCAATTGATCTTCAGTCATTACCAATGGAGGAGCGAATCGAATGATATTTCCATGAGTTGGTTTAGCGAGTAAACCATTTTCTTTTAGGGCAAGGCATATATTCCAGGCCGTTGAACTTTCAGGATCATCATTGATCACAATTGCATTGAGCAGTCCCTTTCCCCGTACGAGTTTAGCAATACTACTGGTCTTAATATATGTATTCAATTTATCACGGAAAATAGCACCCAGTCTTTCTGCATTTCCTGCCAGATCTTCATCCAGCACCACCTGCAACGCCTCCATCGCAACGGCTGCGGCCACTGGATTTCCTCCATAAGTACTTCCGTGTTGCCCCGGCTTGATGACTTCCATAATGGAATCATTTGCCAGCACGGCGCTTACCGGGTAGGCACCGCCACTTAGTGCTTTCCCTAATACCAGCATATCTGGTTTGACCTCCTCATGATCAACTGCGAGGATTTTGCCGGTTCGCGCAATCCCGGTCTGAATCTCATCTGCGATAAACAGGATTCCATATTCTTCACAAAGAGCCTTGGCTCCCTTCAGGTAACCCGCAGAGGGCACATATACTCCCGCTTCTCCCTGAATGGGCTCCACCAGAAATCCCGCGATATGTGGGGTATTTTTAAAAACCGTTTCAAGCGCATCGAGATCATCATAAGCCACCTTAACAAATCCAGGCGTGTAAGGACCAAAATTCTTTCTGGCCTCTTCATCATTTGAGAAGGAAATGATAGTGGTTGTCCGACCATGAAAGTTATTTTCACAAACTACGATATTCGCTTTTTCTTCCGGTATACCTTTTTTCTCATAGGCCCATTTACGACAAATCTTGATCGCGGTCTCAACCGCTTCTGCTCCCGTATTCATCGGCAACAACTTATCAAAACCAAAGAATTCCGTGGCATACGCCTCAAATCTTCCCAGCATATCATTATGAAATGCTCTTGATGTGAGTGTTAGGGTCTGAGCCTGCTTTGTCATCGCTGCGACGATTCTCGGATGACAATGACCTTGATTCACCGCAGAATAGGCGGAAAGAAAATCATAATATTTCTTTCCTTCCACATCCCACATATAAACACCCTCGCCCCGGCTTAATACGACCGGTAACGGGTGATAATTGTGTGCTCCATGTTTAGCTTCAAGTGCAATTGCATCCGCTGAAGTTAACTTTTCCAATACTTGCATTGTTGTATTTTAAAAATGATACTTTACCATTCCTTCTTTAAGGAGAGAAATCATCCGTAGGAGTGCATGCAATTTACGTTTTTTTCGACGTTCCATCAAAACCGGGAACTTAAATCTCTCCCTTAAAAACTCAACAAAATACCCTATTTTTGCCGCATGTCGAGAAAGAACAAAAAACAGTATTTTGAGAAGGTGACCGTGATCGATGCGGGTGCCAAGGGAAAAGGTGTGGCAAAGGCGCCAGACGGAAGGGTTATTTTTCTTCCGCATGCTGTTCCCGGAGATGTCGTGGATGTACAGACTTTCAAGAAAAGACGGGCTTATTTTGAAGGTGAAGTGGTCAAAATACATGAAGCATCACCCCGAAGAACTGCACCGGTTTGTGTTCATTTTGGAGTATGCGGAGGGTGTAAATGGCAAAACATGGCCTATGAATCACAACTTTATTTCAAGCAAAAGGAAGTTGAGAACAATCTTCGCAGGATCGCTAAAGTGGAATTGCCGGAAATGAGTGATATCCTTGGGTCAGAAAAGCAATATTTCTACCGAAATAAAATGGAATTCTCCTTTTCAAACAACCGCTGGCTTACGCGCGCAGAGATTGAAAGCGGCGAAGATGCAGGTAGTAAAAATGCTCTTGGGTTTCATATTCCCGGCATGTGGGATAAGATTCTCGACCTGAAGGAATGTCACCTTCAGGAGGACCCATCCAATGCGATGCGTCTCGAGATCAAACGTTTTGCTGAAGAAAATGATCTCTCTTTTTTCAATACACGGGAACAATCCGGATTATTAAGAACATTGATGGTTAGAACGGCCTCCACCGGTGAGATCATGCTTTTGATCCAATTCTATGATGACGACCATGAAAAAAGGGAATTGCTGTTAAACCATATCGAAAAAACGTTTCCTGAAATAACGTCATTGCTCTATGTAATCAATCAAAAGGCCAATGATACTATCTATGATCAGGAAATAATTTGCTTCTCAGGCAGGGATCATATCTACGAAGAAATGGAAGGCCTCCGCTTTAAAATAAATGCAAAAAGCTTCTATCAAACAAATTCCGATCAGGCCTATGAACTTTATAAACTGACTCGGGAATATGCAGGATTAACCGGTGATGAACTGGTGTATGACCTGTATACCGGAACGGGAACCATCGCACAGTTCGTGGCAGCAAAAGCCAAAATGGTGATCGGTGTAGAGGCGGTGCCAGAAGCTATTGAAGATGCAAAAACCAATGCTAAAAATAACGGAATCGAAAACGTACGTTTCTATGCGGGAGATATGAAAGAAGTCTTCAATGAAGGTTTTATCGATGAGAACGGACATCCCGATGTCATTATTACAGACCCGCCGAGAGACGGTATGCATAAAGATGTTGTGGAGACTATTCTGAACATTGCACCACAGAAAGTAGTCTATGTAAGTTGTAACAGTGCAACACAGGCGAGAGATCTTGCAATGATGGATCACCTGTATCAGGTTACTCGTGTAAGACCTGTGGATATGTTCCCTCAGACCCATCACGTAGAAAATGTTGTACTTTTAGAACGAAGATCTTAATTTTAGCCTCGTGAAGAAAATTCTAGTGATCCTTTCAATTGCCGTGATTCTGTTCACGGTTATCAGTGCCTGTGAAAAAGATGATATTTGTCCGCCCGGCTCCGGAACCACACCGTTACTGGTGGTAGGCTTCTATGATATTCAGGATCAGGAAACCGAAAAAAGTGTCGTACGATTGAGAGTTGTCGGTGAAGGCCAGGATGATCCTGTGAATACCTTTACTGATAGAAGCTCCGTATCAGAGATCAGTTTACCCCTGAAAAGTTTTGAAAACTCCACCACTTTTGCGGTTATCAGTGATTCGGCGGATGACGATAATGGAGTCGAAACAGGTAATATTGATTCTATTCGATTTGATTATAATGTTCAGGAAAAATACATCTCCCGCGGATGTGGATATTCCGTGACATATACCCTTCAGGAAGTCACCTTAAACCCAGGCGGATCCGACGATGATGAATGGATCGTTTCCTATGAGTTACCCGTAAGAGACATAACACCTTTAGACACAATTCATGTTAAAATATACCATTAATATACTTTTCATATTCGTTTCCGTATTTGCTTTGGCACAGGAACAAGACAGCATTGTCACCAGTACCGGAGAGGTATATCGACAGAAATACGGATTACGGGTTGGTGTCGACCTGAGTAAACCGTTACGTTCGTTTCTCGATGACGATTATAAAGGGCTTGAACTGGTGGGAGATTTCCGAATTTCGCAAAACCTCTATGTCGCTGCTGAGCTAGGAACCGAAGACAAGATAACCCGTGAAGATTATTTCACCTTTCAAACACAGGGTAGTTATCTTAAGGCCGGGATAGACTGGAACACCTATGAGAACTGGTATGGTATGTCAAACATCATCAATCTTGGGGCTCGTTTCGGAGTCAGCACCTTTAGTCAGGACCTCCAGGAATATCAAATATATTCTGAGAATCAATATTGGAATGAAACCGGAAGCGGATTACGGGGAGAACAATTTCTTGGAGAATATAGCGGTTTATCGGCACAATGGATTGAATTCGTACTCGGCATGAAGGTAGAACTCTTCAACAACCTGTTTTTAGGGGGGAGTGTAAGACTGAACTATCTCATCAATGATGTATCTCCAAATGAATTGGACAATCTTTACATTCCCGGATTCAATAAGGTCACCGATGGAAGTAAGATCGGCGTGGGTTATAATTACACGCTAAGCTACCTTATTCCTATTTTTAAGACGAATAAGCCTGCCCCCAAAAAAGAGGAATCTGAAGAAGTTCCTGCTCGCAAGAACTGATATTATTTGATCTCGGTTACCCCTTTTTTAAAGATCCATTTCATAAATAGCTTTTCTCCCTTCATACCGTTGACGACGGTAAATTTTGGTGCAAGAAAAATGGTAAGAATACCCGAAAGAATAAAGGTGATTATATAAGGAACTGCCAAATACGTCAACAGGAAGCGAAAGATCAGATAAATAGGAATGAACACCAGAACGTTCAACAAAAGAGATTTCGTTTTCAGATTCATTTTCATCAGAATAAAGATCAGGTTTTAATTATTATATTTTGCCTTTTTACTACCCGCATAGATCTCGAACTTAAGCAAACGGCTATCCAGCTTTCCATTATAGAGATGTATCTTTCTGGAAGGACGTAAACCAACGCTTTTTATCGCTTCCAGATTGGAAGAAATGAACCAGGCCTCTGTATTTGGATACCCCTGTTTAAGGGTATCGCCAATATGTTTATAGAAATTCTCTATATCGATCTCCAGACGTTGCCCATAGGGTGGGTTGAATACCATATGAAGTTTCTCCTCTCCCTCTTTGGTACTCTCAAAGAAGTCTTGTTGATCTACAGTAATATAATTTGAGAGATTCGCATTCTTGACATTATCAAGAGCTTTGCGAACAGCAGATGGTGCTTTATCGAAAGCGCGTATCTTAAAATGGAATTCACGTGTCTTTTTCATACAACTGTCAAAGATCTTTTCAAACAGCTCTTCATCATAATCCTGCCATTTTTCGAATGCAAATTCTCTTCTATTAATGTTTGCAGGTATATTACAAGCGATCATAGCCGCTTCAATAGCCATGGTACCACTTCCACACATCGGATCCATGAAATCGCATTGTCCATCCCATCCACTTAACAGAAGAATCCCAGCTGCCAATACTTCATTAATCGGTGCCATATTGGTCGCTGTTCTGTAACCACGATGATGCAATGAGCTTCCGCTGCTATCGAAGGAAACATTACACTGATTTCCGTGAATATGAATATTGATACGCAGATCCGGATGTTTAAGATCCACATCGGGGCGTTTCCCATAACTATCCCTGAACCGGTCAACGATAGCATCCTTGGTTTTCAATGCTATATAATGGGAGTGATTGAATAATTTTGAATTCACCGTGGCATCGATCGCAAAAGTCCCGTCTACTTTCAGGTATTGTTCCCATTCGATACGATTGATACGGTTATAAAGATCCTGCTCGCTTCGGATAAAAAATGACTTCATAGGCTTCAGGATCTTGATCGCTGTACGGAGACTTAAATTAGCCTTATACATAAAGCCCAGATCTCCTTCAAAGGAAACACTTCGTATCCCTTTCTCCACATTGATCGCACCCATTTGTTTGAGTTCCTTTTCGAGGATCTCTTCCATCCCATGCATGGTCTTGGCCAGCATCTTGTAATTATTTGCCATTTAAATATCCGATTGAAACGCAAAAATACGTTAATTTAGCTGCGTGGGTAAACTTTATTTAAAAGTACAACCAATGTAATGAAGATGCTAAAGGTCCGACTACCCATCCTCAGTTTTTAAAATTTTCAAACCAGATAAACCTTTTCACAGGTACAGATCCAAATGATGAATTACCTATTACCCATATTCGCTGTTTTGGCCGGATATCTTTTTGTGATCACCTTTAAACCAAATGATCCGAAAAAATTAAAGCTATTACTGGCCTTCAGCGGAGCATTTCTTCTTTCGATTACGGTCTTTCACTTACTCCCTGAGGTCTATCACCAGCACGACCATGAACAGGAAGATTTCGCAAAAAATACAGGTATTTTTATAATGCTTGGAATTTTGCTCCAGATATTTCTTGAGTTCTTTTCCAAAGGTGCAGAGCATGGACATATGCATTTCAATAAAAATATGACGACATTCCCATGGCTCCTTTTTATCAGTCTTAGTATCCATGCCTTTCTGGAAGGTTTTCCAATTCATGATCATGATACCCTTGTATACGGGATCGTTGTTCACAAATTTCCGGTGGCTGTGATACTCAGTACTTTTTTCATCGAAGCCAAAATATCTAAGACGAAGGTTCTTTCGTTCCTGATCCTGTTTTCATTGATGACACCCGCTGGTACATGGTTGTCGGAATATGCGGTACTGCTTAAGGACTACCATCGTCAGATCACTGCTTTAGTCATCGGAATATTACTTCATATTTCTACCGTTATCCTTTTTGAAACTTCGGAAGGTCATAAGTTCAATTTTAATAAACTCATCGTGATCATGGTCGGGATCGTGGTCGCATATTTCATGTAGTATGTTCAGTAAGGAGGAATCGAAAAAACTCAGACAGGAATTCTGGATCAGCTTTGGAAAATCATTTCCACGGAAATGGGTATTGTACAATACCAAGATCAAAGATTTCAGTTTTAAATTTTATTTCGACACCAAGAAAGCCATGGTGGTTCTTGATATAGAAGATGAAGACCTGGAAAAGCGTATTCACTACTATGAAAAAATGCAGTCTCTGGAATCGGTTTTAAAAGAAAATTATCTTCCCGAAGCCATTTACGAAGACATCTATTTCCTGGACAACGGCAAGGAGATCTCAAGAATATTTGTACTGAAGGATGGCGTCTGCATTCACAACAAGAATACCTGGCAGGAAACTATGGTATTCCTGAATGAAACCATGGCCAAATTCGAAGAGTTTTTTGAAGATTTTCAGGATTTTATAAAAAATTAACCCGATTTGTTTAAGGTCTCTTCGACGAAAAAACCCTCTCAGGACTAACTAACGGTTAGTATTATATATTTTAACATATTTCATAGTGGCAGGAATATATTATCTAATATATTTATGCAAAATAATTCCTACTACTGATGAAATTAAATACTATTAAGTTTCACTTCTTATTCCTACTTTTTTTATTGATAATAGCATGCAGTGATGACGAAAAAGATACTCCTGATACTATTCCGCCAACAGTAAGTTTTGCCATTAAGGGCATCGAAAGTTCAGATTCCTCCTCCCCGGTTATCGGAACACTGCTTGAGTTAGAGGTCAATGCCGAAGACAATGTTGGCATAACCAAAACCGCTGTTTATCTCAATGATGTAAAATTAGCAGAAGGCAACAAGCAACCATTTAATTATTCACTGGATCTGAACGACGTCGCATCCAAAAAGGCTGGTCAGGAAAACAAAGGAAATACAACTTCAGCTCTTGAAGTAAGAGCTTATGACCTGGCCGGTAACGAAGGTTCCGCAAGTAAGAGTATCATCATTGATCGTGAAATTCCGACTATCTCTGGGGTAAGTATTGAAAATGACACCATACTACACGGTGACAATAATACTGTGGCGTTCATTATGCTTGATGATCAGGGAACTATTACGCCTAAAGCAACCCTCGATGGAAATGAAATTCCAGTAGAGATCAATGCAGACAAAGGAGTGCTGATCATTAATACCTCAACACTGGAAGATGGCACGCATAAACTCATGATCACTATTACGGATGCACTGGGCAATACCACTGAATATACTGTCAATTTTATTTCAGATAATACCGGACCAGAAATACTACTCGAAAACATAACTGAAGGTGCCATCCTCGACGGTCCAATTTCAATTGATCCACTTTTAACTGAAAACTTTTCTGAGGTTGACTCTGTGAAGATCTATATGAATGATAAATTGATCAGTAAACAGGCTTTCTCCGAATACGAAGCCTTTGAAATCGATCCAGAGTCACTCGATACCGGAGCGTCTACACTAACCATCCGGGTATCTGACAAATCCGGGAATTCCAGTGAATTAATAATTAACATCTCTATTAAAAGAAAATTATTCAATGTTAACATACCGGAAGATCTTTTAAATCAATATGCAGCACTATGGGTGGTCATCTCTGAAAATGACGGAAGTCTGATCTCCTACCAACAGTTGGAGACAGCCAATGAAGATATTCCTATTCATGCCCCGGGTGAATTCCCTAAGGATAAAAAATATATGGCCAATTTTTTTGCGGTTGCCTTCAACAACAGGTTGGGAGGATCCAGCATACAACAAATTGACCGTAACTCTTTCACCGAAATGAATTTTACCGTGAACAGCACAGCGGCATATACGCCACAATATTTCGAAGCTGAAGGATTTACAGAAATTGATGGCAGCATTAGAGATTATATTACCGCTACCGGTTCTGGTTACAAATTCTATGTAGACAATTCAAATGAACCCTTAAAAATAAGAATGAATAAATATAATATAGGATATACTCCCGACTATTACTATTTCCTGCTTTCTAATCGTTATAACGAATTTCTCGGTTCCTATAAGGTTTCATCGGATATAGGTGATGATTTCGTTTTAAAAAAATCAAATTTTAATAACGATAGTTACACTGGATATTATATAGAATATCCAAACAACCCGGAGGGAGGAGGTCACTCTGAAGTATATGGATTTGAAAATCTGGAAGATTATAACAATGATCACTATCATATGGTTTCACATGTTTTTTCCACAGTTGCTACAGAAACCTATAAACCAAGGATTTACTATAGTATTTTAAAAGACTTTGAATATTATTATCACGTGACTAAATGGGGTAAATATTACACCCAAAGAAAAGGTAAACCTTCAGCCCCTAATATTCCGGGATGGGAAAGCACACATAGCTTTGATGGTTCATCCCTTCAAATAAGTACTACTGGTACAGGTCATCAGATAGGTCGTGCTTCAATTAATGACGACCCTCAAAGTATCGTATTATCGATAACCTATCCAAGTAATCTAACAGATGCGATCAATTTACCAGAAATGCCTCAGGAGTTTTCATCACTACCATTCTATTCCAATTATACTTCAGGGAATCTCACCATCAGAAATACAGCCTTAGAATCAGTTGAGTCCGTAAACACTTATGAAGAGTACTTAAGTGTCATTCTTTCAAAAGACATAGCACCTAAGGATCTTAAACTGGACGCTGATATGATTCTGGAAAATGGAAATTCCACTTATTCGATAAAGGATATTGTGTTTTAATTACTGTCTGAAAATTAGGTGAGAATAACAATTAACCAGATACTACCCAATAATTAATTTAAATTATCTCAATCTTTAGTTCCGCACTTACAACCATAAATGTGATTTACAATAATTATGAAAAACATATCCTTTAAACTGATCTTCCCCCTCCTCCTAATATCAGTGATTTCCTCATGTAGCAAGGATGAAAAAGAGATACCAGACACCACTCCTCCGGAAGTGAGTTTAACCTTTATGAACATACCCGAAACCGCCGCTGGAGAAACACCTGTTGTATCTACAAAGATCGACATCGAAATAAATGCCGACGATGCCAAAGGCATAAAATTAATAGAGGTCTTTTTGAACGATGTAAAAATGGCAGAAGATGACACCCCGCCATTTAAATTCAGTATAGACCTTTCAGAGTACGAGTCGAAAACCTCTAAAATTCAGAATAAAACGCAACAGTATTACACTTTAAAAGTTACTGCTACTGATAATTCCGGAAATAAGAATTCCTGTGAATCGGAGATTATCATTGATAACAGTCTTCCAACCATCTCAGAATTTTCTTTGGAAGAAGGAACGATCATCAACGGAGACGAGTTTCCAATATCATTTAAAATGGAAGACAATCAAGGTATCACGGACTATACTATATCGCTTGATGGTAATCCCGTTGAAATCACTGTTGAGGGCTCATTATACACTCTGAATTTGAAAACCACCACAATTCAAGATGGAGAACATTCCATTTTTATAATTGCAAAGGACGCAGCAGGAAATACCGCAGAACTCCAACAAAAATTCATAGTTGACAATACAGGTCCTGAACTCGAAATCACAGGATTGACGGAGTATCAGCTCCTGGATTCTCTATTGACTTTTACTGGAAAAACTACTGATCAATATTCAGAAATTGAAAGTGTCGAACTGATCTTAAACGATACCGTTATTTTCAAACCGGAATCCTTAAATCAGTTTACCTATGAAATGGAAGCTGAGAATTACAGAACAGGAATGCATTCATTGGAAATTAAATGTACGGATGCATTGGGCAACGCATCAGTAAACTCGTATTCCATAGATGTTAAAAGAGTACTTTTCAAGCTGAAAGTTACTCCGGATTATTTTAGCAATAACAGAACAGATGCTTTGTTATTTGCTTCCAGAATGGATGGATCTCTTATCTCAGAAATGTGGTTCAATAATGGTGATGACATTACTTTGCATGCCCCGGGTGAATTCGATTCTGAGGAAGAATACATGATCACCTTCTTTGTGAAAAATCCGAATAGTGGTTTTTCGATCGCAGACAATTATACTCTTTATGGGATCACGCGAAAAGAAAAACGGCATACTGTATTCAAAAAAAGATCCCCCATGTACCCTCAGCTTAAAAAAAACTACGAATTGACAGGATTTGGAGTCAATGAAACATTCAGAAGTGGGGCGCTCGACCACAACGGTATCATGTCCGATGGTCAATTCCTTCTAAGCACCTATAAACAAACAGAGGTTGCGGAATCCGACTTTGCTTTTTTAATTCTCAATCCCTACGGCGAATATTATTATTCAAAATTGAAAAAGCCATTAGATCCCTCCAAAACCTCAATAGACCGATCAGAATTCAGTAATGAAAATGTAGATTATGCACCCGTTTCGATGCCAGGGATAAATGAAAGCCTAAGCGCTAGAATGTATGGATTTACCAATGAGACTGCATATCTGTACAATCAGTATCATCTATTATATCACAACAGTATCACTATGGGACAACTTCCCTATGTAAATGATTTTTTCAAATATCGAACAGAAATCTATCTTAGTGAATATAAATATGAACATCAAGGGCTCCCGCATGAAACCTATACATTACCCGATTGGTCATTAGAATACAATATAAATGGCAAAAACATCCAGTTAACTATTACCGGTCAGGAACACGAGATAGGAAAGGTGATTATTTCAGAATACCTCACGGAAGTTTCACAACGTTATGATTGGAAAATCGTTTTTAACAGTCAGACCAAATCCAATATTGTATTACCTGAACTTCCCGAAAGCCTTAAGGAATTTGAATTCTATTCGTTCTTTGAGAATAACACATTAAATATCTTTCAAGCTGAAATTACCGATTTTTCAGACCTAAACGGGTTTGCAGATTATCTTGATAAAATATTCACAGCTGGAGCCGAGAATCATCATTTGATTTCTGATGAAGTTAAAACACTTTATCAGGTAAATTCAGGTAAAAATGCAGGCAGATATATTGGCGAAGGTTTCCCTTTCTAGATTTATTTATATCACCTAAAATTAACCTTCCTCTATAAATAAAAAAGTTTCCTCAGTACTGAGGAAACTTTTTTATTACAAATCCACTAAACAATATCAAATCAATTTAGATTTTCAATTACTTTTTCAAGATAACTTTTCAACTTCTTACGATCGAGTTTCCCCGTATCAGATCGAGGAATTTCAGGCAAATACACCAAATGTTTAGGTATCTTGAACTTTGCGAGTTTCTCCATACAGAATTCTTTGACCGTATCTATTGTCAGGCTTGAAACACCGGTATAAAAAGCAACTCCTACTTCACCCCAACGCTCGTCTGGCATACCCATAACGACCACTTCTTCGATCTCCGAAATCTCAGATATTACTTTTTCTACCTGTACCGGATAGACATTTTCTCCTCCGCTAATAAACATATTCTTTTTACGATCAACGATAAAAATGAATCCTTCCTGGTCCATTAATGCAACATCACCTGTGCGAATCCAGTTTCCCTGTAAACAATTAGCGGTCTCTTCCGGCTTATTCCAATAACCCGGCATAACCATAGGTCCTTGTATCCAGAGTTCTCCGGGAATATCCGGCGGACATTCATCACCATGATCATCGGTAATTCTGATGGATACATAGAAATTAGGCTTGCCGATAGATCCTCTTTTGGTTTCTGCAAAATTCTGATGTAAAGAGGTCAGATTCGGTCCGGCTTCAGTAAGACCGTAGCCCTGACGAACCGGAATGCCTTTCTCATGAAATATCCGGATAAGATCTAATGGCATAGCTTCTCCGCCCACGATCATATACTTCAGTGAACTTAAATCCGAAGCACTAAATGAAGGCAGATCCACCAGCATTCTGACCATGGTCGGCACCGCCATAAAAAGATCCAGTCGCTCCTCCTCTATACAACTTAATATTGCTACAGCATCGAACTTTCTAAAAAGAATAATAGTACCTCCATGATGCAAGACTGGCGTCAGTAGTACATTCCATCCCCCTGTATGAAACAGGGGCATCGCATTTAGCGTACGTGTGTTACCGGTAATATTTAAACTTATCTCTGTATTGATACTATTCCAGAACATCATCTTATGGGTATACAACACCCCTTTTGGAAAACCTGTTGTTCCACTGGTATATAAAAGCAATACCGGATCATCTTCATGCAATGCCTCATATACAACCGAACAAGCATCCTGAGTCAGATAATTATAGATAGACTCGGTACTCATTTTAATCAGGGTACATTCCATTGCACAATTCTGTAATTTATCCTGATCAGCGATGAGCATTTTACATTCAGAATCCGTGATCATATAATTCAACTCAGCTCTCGAGAGTCTAAAATTCAAGGGAACCAGCACTACACCTGTCTTTTGCGCCAATGCCAGAAGCACTACCTGAATCACACTATTTTCAGCAAGAATTCCGATTCGGTCACCTTTGGTGAGATTAAATTCTACGGTCCATTGTGCCGCGAGTAGAACCGCTGCTGCATTTATCTGACTATAGGAATACTCAGAGCCGTTCCTCTGCTCCTGGATCGCCACCTTTTCCGGTGTTCTTTCTGCCCACTGAGCAAACCAATCAATCGTATTAATCATAAACGAATCTCTGTTTAAAGTATAAAAGCATTCGCTGCGAAGGAAAGTCCCCCACCGGAACCGATAAAGAACAAGGTATCATTCTCCCGTATCCTGCCGGCAGACCATGCTTCATGAAATGCGATCGGTATACAGGCTGAACCGGTATAACCGTATTCATGCATAACAGTATGCGCCTTATCATTGTTTACTCCTAATATACGCATGGTTTCCCAAATCGCATTGATATTGATCTGCGTGATCAGAAACTGGTCTACTTCGTGGATAGAAATCCCCATATTTTCGGCAAGGCGTTCAGCCAGCGAACTCCACATATGCGGGTTCAGTTCAGGCGGAAATTTCTTGACGAATTTCAATTGCTGATCGTGATTGATCAGTACATCTTCATCAACCGGCATATGCGTACCTCCGGCATAGATACCCATCCAGGTAGCATACTCACCTCTGGTTATCAGCGTTCCGGTTTGATAACCCTTTTTTGGCTCTTCCGTTTCGGTTAATATCACTGCTCCGGCACCATCGGCGAATAAGGTCACTGTTTTTTTATCATGTTTATTCAAATGTTTACTCATCGCATACGCTCCTATGACCAGTACATTTTTGGCTGCGCCTCCCCTGATATAATGTGAGGCTGTCTCTACTGCTGTCACAAAACCAGCGCAAGCAGAATTCAGATCAAAAGTTCCGGCATTTACTGCCTCGAGGCGATGTTGCAGGACCGAAGATGTGGAGGGAGACACGAATTCCGGAGTGTCGGTTGCCACTATAATCAGATCGATATCAGAGGCTCGCATCCCGGCATTGTCCAAAGCCTGTAATGCTGCTTCATAACAGAGATCAACCGTTGACTCTGAGGTAGCACACCAACGTCGATTGTAAATATGTACATTTTCTCTTAACCAACTATCAACATCCTCTCCAAGAAGTTCATTAAAATATGAATTTGGGATAATATTTTCAGGCACATACATGCCTGAGGCTACTATTTTTGCATTCTTCATTCATTATATTTTTAAAAGTCTGATCCTGATCTTTTCAGGATCAGACTGAAATATGTTTCATTAATCAATCCTATTAACTTTTGCAGGAGCTTAGAAATTGAATTTAGTCTCCAGTAAGTAAAGTCCACGTGTTGGCGGAGAAGCTGTAAATTCACGAAGATCCTGATTGAACAGGTTGGTGATCGCCACTCCGAGACTAAACGTCTTACTGAATCTATACCCTGCATTCAGATCAACTGTTGCAAATCCACCAAGAGGTCCATAGTTAAAGGAATCTCCACTTGGTGCATTTTCCACGATCGGCACGCCACGGTATGTATATCCCGGAAGTGTTTCCGACGCGATCTGAAAGCTTGAGAAGTAATTGTACTCCTGAACCCATCGGGTAAAAAAGGTACCATAAAAAGAATTTCCGGAATAATTGATTCCAAGACTCCCTTTATTCTTTGGAGCATTAACCAACACATCAAGGAAATTTACTTCACCATCTTTATTAAAATCATTTTCAGGATTGTTCTTGTCATAAGAATAATCGAAATACGAGTAATTGGCTGTCACACTCAATTTCGGATTGATCGAATAGGTAAGACTCAAATCTGTACCATACGTATTTACCTCTCCGAAATTGATATAAGTAGCAACCAATCCATTATAAATGGCATATCCTGACTGTACTTCTTCAATTGGCGTATCTCCTCTGTGGGAAGCTACACCGATCACGGTTACCGGACTCAGGAAATTCTTGTTGTTATTATAATAGGCATTCGCATCGATATAGAAGTTCTTACCAATCGTACCGCGATACCCTGCTTCATAGGTATTCAGTTTCTCAACATCCTGAGGATCGATCACCGTACCATCGATCAGGGTAAATCCTTCTGCATTACCCAATATCAGCCCTGAAAACAGATCTCCATACATATTCAGAATGGTCGGCGCAGCAATACCCTGTCCGTACGTGATACGGAAAGACCCCTTATTGAATTCCTTGATCAAACCGAGTTTAGGGATAAAATTGGTACCATAAATCTCATGATTATCAACTCTGGCAGCTCCAAGAAACTTAAATCCACCATTCAGATCGTACAATCCATGCACATACCCTCCAAGCTGACCAACTTCAATGAAATCGTTCTCATCCTTATCCAGCAGGTAAGTACCCAGACTGTTCGCACGATCCAGTTGCCACTGGATTCCGGTGACTAATTCCAGTTTATCATTGAAGAAATCGTTACTGTATTGAACTTCCGCGTTCCATCGGTTAGAATCATCCTTAAAAAGTGCACCTGTACTATATGAAAAATCGCCGCCTGCCTCTTCCGGAGTCATACCGGCATCGATTCCGGCATAATATGCTTTGGTTCTATCATCGATTGAATAAGTGTCATCCGTCTTTGAGGTTGTGTGATAAACCTGCGCAAAGAAGTTCCTGGTTTTGAATCGCAGTTGGAAAATATTAATACGCCAATCTACGATCTGATTTCGGCCAACATTCGTTGCTGATAAATAAGTACTGTTGCTATGTCCGTAAGTTGCGATCAGGTCGGTTCCCTGTGAAGGTGAATAGATCGCTGTTGCCTCAGCTTTTAAGAAGCGTACATCAGGATCCAGTTGGAATTCTTCATACCCTTCTTTGATTCCGTCTCTTCCGGGATTTCCATCGGCATCCTTTCTGTCGATATATACAGAATCTGCATACTTAAATTCCTCTGCTCTGGTGTATTCTCCCGTAACTTTAACCGCCCAATGATCATTGAATTTCTTTGCAAATCGTGCTCTTTGTGAATAAAATGCATTTCCATCTCCGTTCACCCCTACATTTGCGACCAGGGTAGTCCCTTCATATTTTCTTGGATCTTTCGTGGTTATATTCAGCAATCCATTATGAGCATTCGGGCCATACAAGGTAGCATTCGGGCCGAGTATTACTTCTGCTTGTTCAGTATCCTCCTTGATCACAGTTGAAAGCGGACCCAAGGGTAAACCGGTGGCAACCAGTGAAGAAAAACGGTTATCAACCACCATGAGGTTCTTGGAATTAAAATTGGAATTAAATCCACGAATATTGAATGCCGGGGTTGCTATACCGGCTCTGAAGTAATCCACCCCCTTCTTCCGGGCCAATAATTCTGCAGGATTTCCGGGAAACTCCTCGATCTCACGCGGACTAATAGAAACTATCGTTGAAGGTGAATTGGTTAGTTTCTCAGGTTTTCTGGAACCTGAATAGATCACTACTTCTTCCAATGACATTCCGGAAGTAAGTTCAAAATTAACATCTTCCATATCACCCGTAACATTCAATGATTTTGTGGATTGAGAAAATCCGACATAGGTTGCTTCCAGAATTAGTTTACCACCGGAAAGTGTCAGCGTATAATCTCCGTTCTCATCGGTGGTAGCACCGATACCGCGATCAGCAACAAAGACCGAGGCCCCTGCGAGTGGCACCCCTTCATTGTCGGTAACCTTTCCAGAGACGGTATATTGCTGAGCGAAAAGTCCTGTCATACAGAACAAAAAGGTCAGCAAAGTGAAAATACTTTTGGTTCTCATAATTTTAAATTGTTTTAGTTAATTGTATCTATTTAAGGTGTATTAGTTTTCATTTTTGGAGTGATTCACAAAAGGTCTGTAATCTTGAAACCACTTTCACAGGTTGGTCCCATATAAGAAAATGCCCGCCGGAATCTATGGTTTCAAATCCGATATTTTCATTCGCACCTTTCAAAGCTACCTTAAGGTCATCGAGGGAAGCATCTGGGTGAAGCAGTTGATTCGGTATCAGATAATCCTGCTCGCCAAAAACGATTAATGCAGGCACATGAAGAGAACTGATCTCATTCATAACAGGCTCATCGAGCATACTCTGGATATTACTGCTAACCGTTTGAAGATACCTGTGATACCTCACAGAATCCTTCTTGATCGCAATGCGATCCTCATACATAAATACAGCATCTTCCGGCAATTTTCCAGAAGCAAAATTGATATCGAAATTCTTTTTGATCTGTTCATCACCTACCCTAGACATCATCTCTGGGGTGGTATACGTGGCAAACCATTCTTTTTCCTTATCATTAAAGATTTCTATACCAGCAGGGGCTATCAGAAACAAACCTTTTAACCAGGATTCTTCGGGATTATCGACCGCTAATTTCATTGCGATCTGCCCTCCCATGGAATGCCCGAAAAGCACGACATTACTTTTACCGGTTTCCCGCATCATATCTCTGATCAATGTTGCATAGGCTGACATTCCAGGAGTAAAATTCACCTGTTCATTTTTACCATAACCCGGCAGATCAAGTGTGATAACATTATAATTTGCTGGTAACCCATCGATAATCTTTCGGAAGGCTTCAGAAGAACTTCCCAATCCATGAAGAAGCACAAGGGTAAGATCGCCTTTCCCGATCTCTGAGTATCTGACAGGCACTTCAGAACCTTTTAAAGGAAAGGTCTTTTCCGTATCATATTGTGCAAACATTGTACTACTCATAAGGATCATCAGCATTGAGACGAGACTTTTCATATAATTATTTAAAACTTTGAGATTGTAACTGACTATAACTACCGTCTGCTTCCTGAACAAACTGCTGAGGCTCGGTATTTCCATGCTTTATTCGCAAAACCAGGAAAATCACTCCAGAAACCATCACGGAAACCATCAGAGCAATAGCGCAGGCTATTGCCGGATTTTTAGGACTTACATCCTTCATATACCAGGTTATTTCCAGGTAATAGACGGAAAAATGAACAATAAGTGCAGTCAAAGCACCGGTTACTGGTATGAGTTTATTTTTACTACGTGTAAATATCCCAAAGAGTACCGGAACGAAAGCTGCACTAAAAAAGGCATACACTCCGTTTTGAGCAAATATTGCAACACTCAAATCAGGTGACCTCATTTGTCTTACAGATAATACAATGGTTAGCAGTGCTACGATCATGGTCACCCATCGATTGATTTTAATCGCCTTAGGATCTGATGCATTCTTCTTCATCAATGGTAGTATCAGATCATTGGTCAAGGTAGTTGGAACACTTTGAATTAAGCCTTCCAGTGTTGACAATCCTGCAGCGATCAACCCGATGATCAATAAAATAGTCACGTAGACCGGAAAGCGAGAAACCACATAGGCAGGAATAATACCATCCATCTGTAGTGCACTGCCACCCTGAATCAGATCTGGAAAAAACGCTCTTGCATAGAACCCGGTGAAAACCACCGAAAAGAAAAGAATGAGGATCAGAATTGTATATAAAAGAAAGGTATTGACCTTTTTATCATCTTTGATCATCAGGGATTTTGTCAGAATATGGGGTTGACAAACGATTGCGATTCCCACGATTGCATTACAAATGAAAACCTCAAAAAAATCTCTGAATAACGGGCTCTCCGGATTGAAAGTTTGTACCAGCATTGGATCTATTACCGCCAGTTTACCAAAAAGCCCATCTTCCCCGGATTCAAAAATCGATTGAAAATCGGAACCCAGCAGAATTACCGCCACCACGATCATAATGACAGCCTGAATGGTATTGGTACGTATCATAGCATTAGCACCACCCAGCATCATATACCCGAAAACTATAATTACGAGTCCGATCATCACATAGATCTCATCAAAATGTAAGGCTTTGCTAAGAACTTTTGAAATCCCAACACAAATCAAGACGATGAAAGTGATCAGCAAAAGAGAAATAAACCCAAACATAAGTTTCAAAAAACGGGAATCAAATCGCTTCCCTAACCAATCAGCTATTGACAAGGACTTTACCGTAACACCATATTTGCGAAAGCGCTTCATCAGAAAGACCAAAGCGATAAAAATTGCTATCGGCATCACAACTCCGAAAGCAAGGTAACCCGATACACCATATAAGGCAATAAAGCCGGGATTTATAATAAAGGTTGCAGCACTGGTCAGCGAAGCGGCTAAAGCAAGAGCCACCGACAGAGGGGCAAATTCCTTATTTCCAACTGCATAGGAATCAAGATTGTCCGCTTCCTCCCTTGACTTTACCACTAAATAACCGATTACGATCAGAAAGACCAATAAAGCAGCTCCAATAATGTATGATGAATTCTCAGTCATGTATTAAATGTTCAATTAACAAAGGCTTAAAATACATTATTATCATTTTTGATATTATTTTTTTGCCTATTTATTCGATAATATTAAAAAGTTTGATTTGCTAAATAAGAATGAAATCGTAATTTTAAGGGGTTGACTTTTTTAATGGATTTTGGAAAAAACCAATCCAGTTGGATACAAATCATCCAATTAGTAGATTCAAATACCTGTCAGAGTGGTTAACACTTAATATAAATACGGATATTAACAGAATTCAGGTATAAATATTAAGATTGTCCATTTTAACATATTCATCTAAAAACCTATTAAAAACAAAGAGATTCAAACTCTTAATATTATGTTTTCTAAAAAGTCAACCCTTAAAACATCAAATGACTAGCTGTATTGAGGGGTATTAATTTGATAGTTTTGGTCAAAACTTAAAATATGGAAAGACTAAAACAAAAAACAGCATTGATTACAGGAGGAGCCTCAGGTATAGGTAAAATGACCGTTGAAATATTCCTGAAGGAAGGCGCCAAAGTGATCTGCTGGGATATGAATGAAGCCAGTGGTGATGCTTTATTGAAGGAATTCGAAGGATTCCCCTTAGAATTTTACGCTGTTAATGTAGCTGATGTTAACAGTATAGCAAAGGCGGCGGCTGTTTTCACTGAAAAACACGGTACTCCGGATATCCTTATCAATAATGCAGGAATAACCCGGGACGCCACATTGAAGAAGATGACTTCGTCCCAATGGCAATCGGTAATAGACGTTAATCTAACGGGGGTCTTTCAATGTACACAGGCATTTGCTCCCGCTATGATGGAAAAAGGCTCTGGGGTAATTCTGAATGCTGCCTCGGTGGTAGGATTATATGGTAATTTCGGACAAACCAACTATGTAGCCACAAAGGCAGGTGTTATCGGTATGACTAAGGTATGGGCAAGAGAGATGGGGAGAAAAGGAGTGAGAGTGAATGCGGTAGCACCGGGATTTATCGCTACAGAAATGGTGGACACTATACCCGAAAATGTATTATCCGATCTTGAACAAAGAACACCGCTCGCCAGATTAGGCCATCCTGAGGATATTGCAAACGCCTATTTGTTCTTAGCATCAGACGAAGCTTCGTTCATAACAGGTACAACATTAAGTGTAGATGGTGGATTGATATTATAATGCAATTAAAAAAATTCAAAGATTTCGCTGATTCGTTACTTCCACTCGAGGTAGCGATACTAACAGCCAAAAGTCAGTTCAAAGACAAGGAAAGACAGGAGATCTTCGAGGTGGTGACACATAATTCACTTTCGGAGAACCACCGATCTTATAATATACAGATCAATAAGCGAAAATATTCTCACCTTATGAATTGGATGCAGACACGACTTGACGAATGCTGCACTGATATCTATTATGAAAGGTTAAACGAGATCGATATTATGATCTCTTCAGACAATATCGGCACTGAGGAGGAGGATCTGCTTCTTAAACTGATCAAGGATTACAAACCACACCATTTTCACTTCATCCGTTTCTACGAGGTTGTTAAAAGCTATTTGAATTTTTTATTGGTCAGGGTCAGACTCAATGATTATGAAATGATTCGCAGCTTTATTCATGAATTTCATGATGATTATGTTCGCTGTAAGGATCTGCATGACCGAATGACTTCATGCGCATCGGATGTCATACGAGATTACCACAACAAACGAATCACCAGAAATTCATTACGATGGATCAACTGGCTACGCAAAAATCTGGATGACAATAGTATCGACGGTCAGAATCAATACCAATGCCTGGTACTTATGTCATACCTTGCTTTGATGGACGACAGCCTGATACAGGAAGTACTACATGCTTACGACCATATCGAAGAGGAGGTCAAATCAGGTCATATGTATTCAAGAAAACTGCTGATCAATTTCTATGGAAATAAACAGTTGCTATTGATGAAACAGCGCAAGCATAATCTGGCCTTGTATTACGGAGAACTTTCAATTCGTCATAAAGGGCCGGATTATGTAATGTACCTGAATAATTATTCCTTCAATCTATTAAAGCTTGGTCAGGCTCCTGAAGCATTATCGATTATGAAGGAATCTCTGGCTGATGTGAAATATATGCGGAACCGATACAATCGAAGTGTTTTTATTTCATCTATGATAAAATGTTATAATGACAATGGCATGTTCCCTATGGCCGAACGCTACGCTGAAAATCAACTTGATCGCTATGAAAAGGATATTCTGGAGCATAACTGGTATCTGTTTTTCAGAAGTATTGCGGAAACACTGATCTACCTGAACAATTATAGCAAACTGAAGAAAATCATTAAAAAATACCAGCTAATCGAACGTGAATCTGCCTTTTTGAATGATTATAAGGGCTTTGCGTATTTCAACTGGTTCATGCTGCTCATCCGATGTAAGAACGGGCAACTGACTGAAAAGAAATTACTGGATACGATTAACAAAGAACGTGATCGTATGCTGAGCACCTTTGGTATAACTCCATCAGAAAATGTCCTGAAACTGATCGATCATTCCCTGAAACAGGCGGTATAATCATTTTCCCTACGAATTCCAGCCCCATCTTCTTATCCATGCATTTATGCGAAAAGTTAATATATCAACCTAAATATCTGGAAAACAAATTGATATAAAGACAATCTTTAATTATAACGGTTTGTATTATGAATTTTAACAGGTAAATATTTTAAAGTAAGAAATTACCTCGTAAATTCATCCAATAATTTATACCCGTTTAAATGAAAACTTCCTCATACTTTACCCTCTTCTTCACCCTTACATTGTTTATCCTTTCCTGTAGTAAAGATGAAAACACACCTGATACGACACCCCCGATTCTGGAATTCAAAATTCAGGGTGTAGCCGATAACTCTTCTGAAGAAATACCCGTGGTAAGTTCGCAGATTGTAATCGAAATCTCGGCTGAAGACGCACAAGGTATAGCCATAGTAGAGGCATTTCTAGATGGAGAACCTGCAGGAAAAGACACGGAAGCTCCTTATGTTATCATGATAGATTTAAACACAATTCAGAACAAAGGGGTGCGTCTTAACAAGACCCAAACTATTCATACTATAAATATCACTGCAACAGATCGGGCTGGTAATAAGACTACGGTAAGTCAAAATGTAATTGTTGACACCGAAAAACCTATTATTTCTGACCTTTCCATTTCGGAAAGCACATTCCTTTCGGGTGAGGAAAATGAAGTTACCTTTAAGGTTTATGATGACACCAAAATTACAAACCTCAAGGTGTTTTTAAATTCTGAACCATTAATCGTTTCATCAACAGACAGTATTCACTCCATTAATATTGATACTTCTATCCTGGAGGACGGAATAAATGAGCTAATCATAGCGGCAGAAGATGAATGTCAAAATAAGTCTCAACTCGCTACAAAGTTTATAGTGGACAATTCAGGCCCAGAAATCACTTATAATTTCGTTCCGGAGGATGCTATAACCGACACCTTGACCACCATTTCACTCATGGCTACTGATGCCTTTTCCGGAATTTCTCTAATCAATCTTTATGTAAATGACAGTCTTGTGGAATCAAAAGAGAGCTCAGAAGAATTAATTTGGGAGTTCGATCCAGATAAATTAGCGACCGGCAAAGCTATTTTTTCTTCCGAGGCTATAGATAGTATGGGAAACACATCATTGAGCAAAAAGATTATCACCATAAAACGAAGATTATTAACGATTAAAATACCATATAATTATGAGAGTACATTAGATGGAACTGCTATTGCATTTGTATCCGACGAAGATGGTAAACTAATGGATACCAAAGTCATTAAGAATGATGAACTTTTGAAATTTCATGCACCGGATACGTATGCGCCTGAAGAAAAATTCAGTGTAACCTTCTACATTCAAAATGCAGGTGCTCATTCATTAGCTAACCTATACACCATTTATGATCTGCAACGTGTTGACAAAAATTTCATAAAACTCAGAACACCTATTTACACAAGCCCATGGCAAAGTCTGGTTTATCAAATGGTTGATTTCGACACAGAAGACAAGCTACGCTCCGCAAGCCAGGATCATTCCGGGGTTCCATTAAACTTAGAATTTCATTTAAATACGTCTTCTTACAGAAATAATATTTTGACACCGGTCAGCAAAGCATATATATATAAATATAATCGCGTAGAAAACTCCTATGCTTATTTAACTTTAGATAAGCCTCTGGATTTCAACAAGACCATTTTATCTAAAAGTGAATTCTCCACAGAAAACACTTCCGAAAACAATGTCAATGTTACCGGAATTTACGAAGCTTTTACCGCGAAAATCTATGGTTTCGAAGATAATGATCACTATCTCAATAATCAATATCATCTTATTTTCAGTGAACCCGTATTAAAGGGAACTGTTCCGTATATAAATAATATGGACAAATACAGAACAGAGATATTCACACGAGACTATTGTGTTATCCATGAAGGTCTACCTCTGACGATGTATGATAAACCAAACTGGACCATAACATATGCCCTGAACAATAAAAATATTCAAATCAACTCTACCGGAAGTGAACACCAGGTTGGTAAATTATATTTGAAGAATGAGTCCAATGATAATCAAGAATATTCCTGGAGAATTCGATTTGATAGTCAGGATCGCACAAGTTTAGTCTTACCGGAACTACCGGAAGAACTCAATTCTTTAGATTTCTACAACTATTATGACAACAATGAACTTCATATAAGACAGGCAGAAATAACCGCATACTCAAATTTCAGCGACTATTTAACTTATATAAAGCAAATTATTTGTAAAGACAGGAATGACCATTTTACAGTATCTGAAAAGTCGGAAACAATTTACAAAGTGTATAATAATGAATTCGGATACCGATATCTGGGGGATCAGGTATTCTGGTAAAACTTAGGACGCAATAATCAATTAGAGATATTGGGATGGTTGAAGCGGTGCATCATATAAAGAATCAGATCACTTCCATGACCATAAAGTAATGGGACACGGCACCACCAAGTACAAAAAAATGCCAGATGACATGATTATAAGGAATCTTTCTGACTGCATAAAATAGTGTGCCTAAGGTGTAGAAAGCACCTCCCAGAGCCATCAGTATTAATCCTGTAGCAGACATTTCCGTGATAAGATTGGAGATATCAAAGACAATAAGCCACCCCATAGCGAGATACAAAAAGAGCGAAAGTTTTTCAAATCGTCCTGTAAAAAAGATCTTCATTACTGTCCCTACGATAGCGATACTCCAGACAATCCAAAAGATCGTCCATCCGGAGGTACCCACTAAACTGATCAGAGCGATAGGAGTATAAGTACCCGCGATCAGGAAATAGATGCTTATATGATCGAGCTTTCGCAGAAACTCTTTCAATTTTAGATTCGTGACGGCGTGATAGATTGTGGAAGCTGAAAACAATAACATCATCGAGAGCGAATACACCACGATACTAAAGGTACTGTATTCACTTCGACCACTATTATAATTGAGGAGGAAGAACATACCCACCAGGGCAAATAAAATTCCTACTCCATGCGAGACCGCATTCCATATTTCTTCCCTTGGTGTTTGATCCATACTGCAAAATTAAGCAGAATTTGGATGTGTACTTTCTTAAGAAATGCTAATTAATGACCGAAAAATATAAATCCGGAAAACTTTAACTTACCCTATTCGGGAACGTTAGAACCTAAGGCATGGTTAAAAATAATTCCAACACCTTTTCCTTAACGGCAAGTTCATAGATCATTCTATGGGTACGATATGGGTACACCCGGTTTGACAAAAAAACGAAGACAAGATCTTTATCGGGTTCAGCCCAAACAAAAGTACCTGTGAATCCGGAATGCCCGAATCCGTCCGGTGCTCCTGAAGGAGCCGGATAAGACTTCTCTACGCTTCTACCGTTATTATCCAGATAAGGCTTATCAAAGCCTAGTCCTCGTCTATTATTATTTTCAGGATACTGTACACGGGTAAACTCTCTTAGTGTCGCTTCCGAAATGTATTGTTTTCCATTATAAGTTCCGTAGTTTTCATACATCTGAATTAAAGCGGCAAGATCATCCGCATTGCTGAACAAACCAGCATTACCAGAAACACCACCAAGCAAACTGGCATTTTCGTCATGTACGGAGGCATTAACCAACTCCTTACGATAGATCGTATCCATTTCTGTTGGCACGATCAGATCAGCAGGATACTTACCCTTCGGATTAAACCACATACTTTCGAGTTCCATCGGACCATAGAAATTCTTCCGGAGATAGTATTCATAGTCTTCACCGGTCAGCTGTTCGATAAGCTTAGGAAAGATTAAAAAAGTGAGTCCGGAATATACATATTTCTTTTCATCACTAACTTTTGAACGGCTCATGATGCGATACATTTTATTATGAAACCGATGGTTGAGATAAAGGGAATCATCAAGTTTTACAGAAAACTTCCTGCTTTCGGTCTTACGAACGAACCTTCGTTTAAAATTCCCCTCGCTGTCTTTAAGAATATATTTCACAAACACGATATACGATTCGAGTCCGGCCTGATGTGCCAGGATTTCTCTCAGGGTTAGCTCTTTTTTGTCTTTATGGTGTCTCCAGGGTTTCCAATAGGTACTAAAAGGTTTATCGAGATCGATCTTCCCTTCATCATAGAGCTTCATCAGGGCAGGAAGCGGTGCTGAAATTTTGGTGACTGAAGCAAGATCATACAAGTCCCGAAGTCTGGTTTTGGTGATACTGTCATAGGTATGATAGCCAAAGGCTTCATGATATACCTTCTGGCCATTTTTTAAAATAAGAACCTGACATCCGGGAAACGCTTCCTTTTTTATGGCCTCATTAATTACCGTGGCCACTGAATCACGAATGGATTCGGGTACTTGTTCATTTAGGTTTTGCGAAAAGGAAGAAAGTGTAAAACAAAGTAAAATGAGGGACAGATAGATTCTCATGAGCTATTTATTGGTCAGCTCACTAATTTAATACAATTCGATTGATTATCGTTTTATTATGTTACGATGTTACTTGTTATGTTGTGGCCTGTCACCTTGTAACGTGTACCTTTCCGCGTGCTAACGCTATACAAACAAAAAACCCTCATCAATAACTGATGAGGGTTTTCAAAGAAGGCAGTGACCTACTCTCCCACTTTCGTAGTACCATCGGCGCTGACGGGCTTAACTGC
>NZ_QKWN01000007.1 GCF_007279655.1 Robertkochia solimangrovi
AACCTCTTCAGAACTTCGCCGCCGCCGTAACTTTCGTTTCAGTAGCGGGGTGCAAAACTACAACCATTTTTTGATCTCGCAAGAACTTTTTGAAAAAAATTTTCAATCCCTTCTCAACCTCTCTGCACCACTCTGTAAATGAACGTCTTTCCTCGTAAATACCGCTCTTGACAAGCGACCTTCAACCCGAAAGCGGGTGCAAATATAGAACTATTTTTTCCATACTTCCAACCCTTTTATCCATCTTTTTTTAAAATAATTCCTAAGCCCTTTATTCCATGCGATTTACCTTTTGAGAAAAATTCAAAACAGGAAACGGAATACAGAAAACAGTGAACGGAAAACGGAAAATGGAATACAGAAAACGGAAAACGGAATACAGTTTACTATATATATTACTGTGATACTGTATTACCGTGTTACTACTATCACTAAACACCTCTTCCTCGTTTTACCCCGACCCTAAAGGGAGACGAGGAATAGCAGAGTGATTACTCAATAGATAGTAGCACCCCATACATTATAGCTCAATTTTCAATTCTCAATTCTCAATGAGATCAACGCCAGAAGTTAGAATACAGTGAACGGAATACAGTTTACTGCATTACTGTGTTACTACTATCACTAAAACCCCTTCCTCGTTTTACCCCGACCCTAAAGGGAGACGAGGAATAGCAGTATGATTACTTAATATATAGTAGAAACCCATACATTATAGCTCAATTTTCAATTCTCAATTCTCAATTCTCAATTAGATCAATGCCAGAAGTTAGAATACAGTGAACGGAATACAGTTTACTGCATTACTGCATTACTGCTTTACTATATTACCGCGTTACTACTATCACTAAACACCCCTTCCTCGTTTTACCCCGACCCTAAAGGGAGACGAGGATTAGCAGAGTGATTACTTAATATATAGCAGCACCCCATACATTAAAACTCAATTCTCAATTCTCAATTCTCAATTCTCAATTAGATCAACGCCAGAAGTTAGAATACAGTGAACAGAATACAGTTTACTGCATTACTGCATTACTGCTTTACTATATTACCGCGTTACTACTATCACTAAACACCCCTTCCTCGTATTACCCTGACCCTAAAGGGAGACGAGGAATAGCAGTATGATTACTCAATATATAGTAGCACCCCATACATTAAAACTCAATTTTCAATTCTCAATTCTCAATTAGATCAACGCCAGAAGTTAGAATACAGAAAACGGAAAACGGAAAACAGAAAATGGAAAACAGTTTACTATATTACTGTGATACTGTATTACCGTGTTACTACTATCACTAAACACCTCTTCCTCGTTTTACCCCGACCCTAAAGGGAGACGAGGGATAGCAGTATGATTACTCAATAGATAGTAGTACCCCATACATTATAGCTCAATTTTCAATTCTCAATTCTCAATGAGATCAACGCCAGAAGTTAGAATACAGAAAACGGAAAACGGAATACAGAAAACGGAAAACAGTTTACTATATTACTGTGTTACCGTGTTACTACTATCACTAAACACCCCTTCCTCGTTTTACCCCGACCCTAAAGGGAGACGAGGAATAGCAGTATGATTACTCAATATATAGTAGCACCCCATACATTAAAACTCAATTTTCAATTCTCAATTCTCAATTCTCAATTAGATCAACGCCAGAAGTTAGAAAACGGAAAACAGAAAATGGAAAACAGTTTACTATATATATTACTGTGATACTGTATTACCGTGTTACTACTATCACTAAACACCTCTTCCTCGTTTTACCCCGACCCTAAAGGGAGACGAGGAATAGCAGTGTGATTACTCAATATATAGTAGAAACCCATACATTATAGCTCAATTTTCAATTCTCAATTCTCAATGAGATCAACGCCAGAAGTTAGAATACAGTGAACGGAAACAGAAAACGGAATACAGTTTACTGCGTTACTGTTATCCCTTTCTTATGAAAAGAAATTCCATACCACTCCGAACCTAATGATAAAATCACGATAGGGATATTCAGGAGCCGAATAAAAATTATAACCGGTGAAGGAAGAATTAAAATGTTCCGCTTTGAAGAAGATCCTGGTACGGCGAACCTTGGCATTAATAAAGAAATCCATCAAAGGAAAACCACCGATCTTCTCATAGTCCTGTACAAAGAATTCACTCATCACAGGATTATAACCATTCGCATAATACTCTGTAAAATACTTAAAAGTAATTCCTGTCTGAATGAACAATGCTTTTTTAAATAAATGATCTGTAAAATAGAGTGTATTTCTGGTGACAAACTGAGGAACATTCAATATGTTTTCAGACTGTCCGACCTCCTGATACATCAGGGTATTATGTAAAGCAAACTTCCCAAAACGAAATTCATTTTCAAATTTCACCTTTAAATAGTTGATGGAACCCGAATATTGAAACGGCTGAATGATCTGGTCTTCCGGTGCAGTAGTAACTTCGGCATCACCATCCTCACTTGTAGTATCTGCATATCCGAAATACGCCTTTTTATCCATTAGGCTATAGCTCGCCTCAAGTTGACCCCATTTCTTACTACTAAGCACTCCTCCAACTGTATTGACAGTCTCCTTATCAAATACATCGGAATTCTGCCAATTGTAGCTTTCATAATCACTTTGATAAAGCAAATAATTAAAGTTTGGCATTCTCGAAGACAGGTAATACCTTCCTTCGAGACTTATATCCTTCGTGAGGTTGATTCCGGCGGAACCATCGAATAGAGTCCCTCCCATATCGCCGACCAGATTCTGAACGAATCGGGCATTGATAAAGAATCTCCCCACCTTCTTTTTCCAACTTCCTCCTAAAGACACCTCCGTATCTTTAAGCTGATTTTGTACAATACCATCTTCAGTCACTACAACACTATTGAAATAATAATTGTAATTATAAAGATTGGCCTCCCCGGCTATCTCCCCTAAAAGATCACTTTCATATTTCAGATTGAATTGGTTCTTCAAGGTTCTGAACTTTGCTTTATCATTGATATTACTTAACTGAAATGCATCTCCAAAATAATCGGTCGATGAACTCTGTCTGTATTCATAGGTTTTCGCTTCGTAATCCAGCGCATGACCAATAGATATACGATAGTTTCTAAGCGAGTCATTTGCCTTGAACAACGCATAACTATGATCAAAATATAGTCGGTTCCCCAACAAAAAGGTTTCTGCATTTTCAAACTTCACGTCGATCCTGGAACGATCCACAAATTCAACTTCACCGGATTCGAACTGTTCCCGAACGGCTATCCCTCCATTTTCTTCATTCAGAAGATCCTGTGATGTGAAATGTCCGCGAAGCCGGTAACGATCATTCTTGGTCTTATAATCGAAGCCCATTCTGAAATTTCCGTTGCTAACCAGGATATGCTGATATTTTCCAAGGGAGCGCATCCCTCTGTATCCAACAAAAAGATTCATTCTTTCCGAAGTATTCAAGGTGAGCACAGCATCCAGGATCTGTCCCTGTTCCATCACCGAACGGAATAAAACATCAGTTGTTGGCGTAGGTACACGGTAATAACTGATATCCTCTGTTTTAAGATAATTATAATGCTTTGCTTCGGCACCGAGCTCCGGATAGAAAGAAGACTGCTTAACAGGCACCGCTAAACGATTGTAGGTTTGCCCTGCATTGGAGAAAGGTAATAGCTCGAACTCATCCTTTCTCATATAATTGAACTTATACTCCTTCCTGATCGTCTGGGTAGTATCGAAATGGGTAGTATCCCTGTCGTAAGAAATGATCTTGTAATCCTCTATGGCAAATGTGATCTCCTTCTTCGGTTTCTGAGCCATTCTTTCCCTTAATGAAAGGGTAGTATCCTGAACCACTCTTCCCTCTGGAATTTCCTGAGAATATCCGGACATATAAATCGCAAAGAACACGATGAACAGGTAATGAATTCGCTTCATTCAGTTAAAAATTTGAGAGCAAAGGTATATTATTTGCTGCAAAGATATTTGTTAATTCCGGAAACAAAAGGGATTTATCCACACTAACACAATTCAGCAATACCTGCTTACAAATTCATTTGAACATCCATTATTTCCGATTGCAATTTAAATAAAAAAGCCACCTGATAGAATCAGATGGCTTTTTATTATAGTTGGAAAGTTAATTCTTAGTTTCCGTACCCTGGGTTTTGCTCCATATTAGAATTTACATCCATTTCAGTACGTGGAATCGGATAAGCAAGTCTGCTATCTCCGTAAGGAATGGTTTGAAGAATGTTCTGCTGTAATGAAGTCTTAACAAGATCCTGACCGGTTCTCATCAAATCATCAAAACGGAATCCTTCGAACATTAACTCTTTTCTACGCTCGTTAAGAATGTTATCCTTGTTAGCAACGGTATAAGCGGTTGCACCACGGTTGCTGGTAATAAGGTTTAACTGAGTAAGTGCTCCTGAAGCATCTCCGGTTTCAAGTAAAGCCTCTGCATAGTTAAGTACTACTTCTTCGTAACGAATGATCGGCACGTTATCATACCCTTGGTTGTTTGGATATTTTCCGATATTTCTAAGCATATCATCTTCATATCCTAAGATATCCTTTCTTACATCTGTATCCTCATAAAGATCGATAACTTCATCAAGTACCTGTACATCTCCGTAGCTACCGTTTGGTCCTAATCTGTAGATGTAAGCAAGTCCGTTGATCCCCTGGTTGTCAGTTGCACTGAACGCTAATTCAAAGATAGAGTTCTGAGCAGACTCACCAACCCATGAACTTACGAAATTAGAAGCTGCTACAATTGAGAAATCACCAGAATCAATAACCGCTTTAGCAGCAGTTGCAGCAACACTCCATTGTCCGAAATAGATAGCTACTCTTGATTTGATAGCCATCGCAGTGAACTTAGAGATAAACTGTTTTGAACCATCATCATAAGAATCATCCATTAAAGAGAATCCCATATCAAGGTCAGCCATGATAGAAGTTACGTTATCACTTACAGATTCTCTGGCAGGGAAAAGGTCTTCACCTTTGAATTCAGTTACATAAGGAACACCAAGAGTTCCACCTACGTGCTGCTGCCCGTAAGTTCTAAGCAGATCGTAATGCGCTAAAGCTCTCATTACGTAAGCTTGCCCCTGATAGTGCTCAGCCTCACCCATATCTCCGGTTAATGTCGTAGCATCAGTTCCGATAATTACGTTAGCGGAAGCGATAACATCATAACAGTTATCCCAGATATAAGTAGAGTTCGGGTTATAGCTCAAAGACGCCTCAGTTGTAAAACGCCCGGAGTTACCGTTAGAAAAACAGTTGTCTGTTCCTCTTACCTCCCCGTTGATAATGATATCTCTACCATAATATCCACTGGAAGTCATCATTGAGTATGCACCTTTAAGAACTCCGTAAAGGTTACTTACCGAAATAATCCCACCTTCGATTGGTTTATTCTGCTCTGTTGATGGCTCCAGATCTTCTGTTGTACATGCACTTGAACCAGCAAGTAACGTCATGCACAATGCAATTTTATATATTAAATTACTTCTCTTCATGATTTTTTAAAATTTAAGGTTAACACCGAAAACTACAGATTTTACAGGAGGAGTTGCCAATTTAAGGTAACCTGTTGCATCTGTTTCTGGGTCATACTTCATTCTGTCATCCTTCACCCAAGTGAACATGTTAGTTCCTCTTACGAATACTCTGGCTGCACTGAATCCGATAGTATCAAGGAAATCCTGATTGAAATCATAACCAAAAGTTACGTTTCTTAGACGGAAAAAGTCACCATCATAAAGGAACTTGTTATCTCGTTGCCATGGGAAAGTGGTAAATTCCATTTTACCAAAACGAGTTCCGGTATCCCCTGGTTGTTGCCATCTGTCTAAGATAGCATCTACACCATTATAATACAAGAGGGTAAACAGGTCACGACCGTTTGTATAACGTGCCCAATCCTCATAAACTTTGTGTCCTCCAGCGTAGTAACCTTGAGCATCAAGGAAGAATCCTTTAACATCGATATGGAAGTTCATACCCGCAGTAAATGTTGGAAGTGCACTTGATCCCTGATAAACTGAATTAGCCTGAGAGAAAGTTGTAGTAGTTTCACTTCCTTCTCCATCGGTATACCAAAGGTCAACTCCAGTATCAGGATCTACACCTGCATAAGAAGGCATATACCACTCATATACTGTATGTCCTGTTTCAACACGCTTGATTCCGTTGGTGATATTGATTTCTTCACCGAATGCATCTTTAGCAAGTTCAAGAACTTCGTTGTTGTTTGAAGCAAAGTTACCACCGATAGACAAGTTAAAGTCATTTGAACGGATGATCTCAAAGTTAGCTTCAACCTCGATACCTTTGTTCTCCATTCTACCGATGTTTCTTGTCTGACTGGTAAATCCAGTAGTTAAAGAAAGTGGCACATCCAGTAACAGGTCTTTAGATTCACGGTTGTAGTAACCTACGTTAGCAGTGATTCTGTTTCTGAAGAATCCCATTTCGATACCGATATCATAGGTATGAGAAGTTTCCCAGCTAAGGTCATTGTTACCAAAAGTACCAGGATAAGAAGCTCCTTCTCCAGCATAATCTGAATCATAGTTAAGAAGCGCCTGATATTGGTTAAGATCGATGTTCGCATTACCGGTCACACCATAAGAAGCTCTAAGTTTCAAGTTACTGAAAAGATTACTTCCTTCAAGGAAAGATTCTCTGTGGATGTTCCACGCACCTCCGACAGACCAGAAGTTACCCCATCTGTTATCGCTGGCAAATCTTGAGTTCCCTTCACGTCTGTAAGTAGCATCGAATACATAACGTCCGTTGAACGCGCTGTAGTGCATAAGTCCCATATAAGATGCAACTGCCCAGTCAGTGTACCAAGAGTTTGCAGTAGTTGGGTTACCTGCAGAGTTAAGGTTAGTCAGACCGTCATCACCGAATGAATCTCCGTCCGCTTCCAGATAGTATAATCTGTTCTTTTGGTATTCCTGAAGAACTTTGAAATCAAATGAATGATCGTCAGATACATTCCAGGTATAATCAACAGAGTTCTGGAATACGTAGTTAGCACGGTTTCTGTTTGCCTGCCAACCATATCCGTTGGTAGATGAACCGTCACCATCGATACGGTTTCTGTATCGCTTATAGTTATATACCTGATAGTCGATGTTTACACGAGTTGTAAATGAAAGATTTTCAACTGGAGTATCCCAGGTAAGCGAGTTGTTGGTAATGATCCTTGTGAATTTAGAATCATCGATATCTTCTTGCGCGATCCAAAGCGGGTTTGGAAGCGTAGTATTAAGGTTGATCGAACCATCTTCATTATATGGCATCTCGATCGGCGGCTGGAAAAACTTGATAGTACGTGGTGAAGAGAAATACGCACTAGTTTCCAATAAACCATCCTGATAAGAATGAGAAGCCGAGTTAGTAGTTGAAAAACGGAACGCAGGAGATAATTGCTTGCTGAAATTCAGCTGCCCTGTAATTCTGTCGAAATCTGAACCGATAACGGTAGCTTCCTGCTTGTAGTAACCAAGAGAAGCAAAGAAGTTTGATGTTTCATCTCCACCACTGGCAGAAAGGTTATACTCCTGAATTGGAGCATCACGATTGGTAACCACATCAGCCCAGTGAGCTTCAGGTCTACCAGCAGCATTCCAAACTACATAATCATTTCCAAAAGATCCGGTGTTCGCTTCGTAGAAAGCCTGAGCTCCGTCGATATCAAAATCGTAAGCTGCACCGTAAGTATTGTAAAGCGCTTCATAAAAAAGCATCTCTCTCTGAGCTCCGGTAAGTACTGTAGGACCATCGGTAGCATCGTTAGAGAAACCATAAGAAGTACTAAGGTTAAATACAGTTTTACCTGATTTACCTGTTTTCGTAGTAATAACGATTACCCCGTTAGCTCCACGAGCACCATAAGCAGCGGTAGCAGACGCATCCTTAAGAACGGTCATACTCTCGATGTTGTTTGGGTTGATACTCGCAAGTGGAGAAAGCGAAGAACCTGAAGAAGTTGCAGAAACGTTATTGTTAACAACAGGAACCCCGTCGATTACATATAACGGCTCATTACCAGCGGTGATCGAAGAAATACCACGAATTCTGATATCCGTAGTAGAACCAGGAGTACCAGAAGAGTTAGTAATTACAAGACCAGCAACTTTACCCTGAAGAACCTGATCAACAGAAGCTACAGGAGCTTGTTCGATCGCCTCAGCGTTCAATTGCACAGTAGAACCGGTTAATTCCGCCTTGTTGGTGGTAGCATAACCTAAAACAACCACCTCTTCAAGTGCTTGTGAATCTGCCATCAATTGAACATTGATTGTTGATGAAGTACCAACAGTGCGTTCTTCTGATTTTTGTCCGATATAACTAAACGTTAACACCTCTCCTACACTGGCAGATAATGAATAGTTACCATCAAAGTCTGTCTGAGTACCTCTTGCGGTACCCTTCACAGACACGTTTGCACCAGGCAACGGCAGACCATCCTGGTCAGTAACCGTACCCGAAATCGTCTTCTCCTGAGCAAAGGAGAACTGTAATCCGAACGCTAGGAATAGCGTCAAAATCCAAGTAAACTTTGATTTCATATTTTTAATTAATTTGATTTAGCGTGCGACAAACATCTTAATAATTTCTTAATAAACCAAATATTTGCCAACAGGCATTATGTTAATTTTAAGAAATCGCAAGAGTTTGCTAAGAAATAATGATAATTATATTTTTTTTCCCGATTTTTACGAATTTCTCAAACCTAACCCCATGAAAAACAGGTATAGTACTTACAAACTGGAAGCTGGAACCGATGAAGCGGGGCGTGGATGCCTTGCAGGGCCGGTTACAGCTGCTGCAGTAATTTTACCGGACAGATTTAGGAACGATTTAATCAGGGATTCAAAAAAACTGACGGAGAGAAAAAGAATGATCCTTCGCCCACAGATCGAGGAAAAAGCACTTTGTTATGCCGTGACTCATATTCATCCCGTGGAGATCGACAAGATCAATATTCTAAATGCATCTATTCTTGGAATGCACCGATCGCTGGAGAAATTACATCAGATTCCGGAATACATTGCGGTTGACGGAAACAGATTTAAACCTTTTCTCGAAATTCCACATTCCTGTATTATTAAAGGGGACGATAAATTTCTCAATATAGCAGCAGCATCCATATTGGCAAAAACCTACAGAGATGAATACATGGAACGTATTCATGAAGAATACCCGATGTACAACTGGAAACAAAATAAAGGCTACCCCACCACAGAACATCGTGAGGCTATTAAGGAATACGGTCCAAGCCCATATCACCGTAAATCCTTTCGATTATTGCCTGAACAGTTGACCTTTGAGTTTTAAATTTTATTTTTGTGCCAAAGCGCCAACCCGATGAATAGACTTTTAGTAGTGGCACTAGCAGCTGCCCTTGCCCTGATCTCCTGCAAAAATGACCAACCGGCTATAGACAATATCATCCATCTTGCTCCCGGAAATGCTGCAGTGATCGTTAAGATCAATGATCTTGATCGCTTTAAAAGTGAATTGATCAATAATGAATTCCTCCAGGTATTCAAAGACAATGATAATTTCAAAAAATCGGAATCCCTTCTCAATTCCTTACAATATATAAGTCCGAAAGGCGAATCGCTGCTTTGCTTAAACGAGATTGGAAAATCGAATTTTGAATACACTTTCATCACCAGAAATCATAATGACCTGTTCGCAATTGATTCTACTATCGCAAGAAATATTCAGGAGATCGATTACGAAAGCAGATCCATTAAACAGCTGACGATCGGTGACGACGAGATCTTCAGTATTACCCTGGGCGAGTATTTCATTGGATCCTCCTCCAGATTACTGATCGAAAACACAATCAGAAATATTGAAAAACCTTTTTCAAATCCGGAACTCAATAAATTATTCCTGGTTGCACAAAAAAATCATGCTTCAACCCTGTTCATCGATAACAAAAGAGTCCCCCAGCTACTCGAAGGCATTTTCAACACCGAATTCAGTGACAGTTTTCAAAAAATCAGCGACTGGACCTCTCTCGATCTTGAAATTTCCGCGGATGCAATTCTCGGAAATGGTATCGCCCTCGCTTCCGATTCGATACACAACCTGCTCAATGATTTAAAACATAAAGACGGTGATGTCACCGGTGTCCAGCAGATCATTCCTGCCACGATGGAATACTACATCGACCTGGGAAACAGCGAACACCTTTTAGCTACCCCTGTCAAAGAAAACGACAGCCTATTCAAATATGTTACAGAAGCCACCTTCATTCAATTGAACGATGGCACTGCCTATGCTTTCAATTCAGAAGAGCCTTTGCAATTTGAAGAACGACTAAAACCCTACATAACGAATACCGATTCCTATCGTAATGAGACTATCTGGCAATTGTCCGAAAATGACCTGATCGCTACGCATTTCAAAAAATTCTTTCCTAAGGCCAGTGTCGGATTTGCAAGCTACATTAATGAATATTTCATTTTTACGGAGAATGAGGAAACCTTAAAAAGCATCATATCCAATATTCAAAATCATTCGGTTCTCGCCAGACTTACTGCTTATGATGACCTTAAAAAAGGGATGGCCGGGGTTTCGAATATAGAGATCGTAGGGAATCTTGAAAGCATGAAGGAGAACCATCATATATTTTCTGATGAGTTCAGTGATTATATCCGAAAAAAAGACCTGAGTTCACAGAATTTTATCGGTATCCAATACACCACAGAAGACGATTTTTCTCATTTAAATCTATACACCCGTAAAAATAATACATCGCGAAGCAGTTCCGGACTTATCACTCAGGTTTTTAATACGACACTGGATGCTGAAATTACCGGACGACCACAATTCGTGATCAATCACCGCACCAAACAAAAAGAAGTGGTGGTACAGGATATTAAAAATGACCTTTACCTCATTTCCACCCACGGAAAGGTACTCTGGAAAAAACGACTGGATGGCCAGATCAATGGAAAGATCGAACAAGTCGATCTCTACAGAAATGGAAGACTCCAACTCGCATTTGTCACCACTGGAAAACTATACATCATCGACAGAAACGGTAATGATGTAAGTCCGTTCCCCATTAATTTTGAAAAACCGATCACACAACCGCTTGCCTTATTTGATTATGACAAGAATAAAGATTATCGATTCTTAATTGTGAGCGGAGCTGATGTCACCATGCTGGACAGGGATGGCAAAAAGGTCAGTGGTTTCAACTTTACCAAGGCCGGAAGTAAAATCATCAACACCCCACAGCATATTCGGGTAGGCTCCAAAGACTATATCGTTATGCAGGAAGAAAATGGCAAACTGGATATTTTGCACCGAACCGGTGACAGCCGGATCACGGTAAAGGACAATATCGATTTTTCGGGTAATCAGGTCTATTGGTATCAGGATAAATTCGCGACCACCAATAATAACGGAGATCTGGTAATGGTCGATGAGGCGGGCCGTGTTACCCCCTTACCCATGAACTTAAAACCCGAACATCAGATCGATGCTACCGTAAACACCCTGGCATCGATCTCAGAAAACACGCTTTCAATCAAAGACAATACGGTTGAAATGGATTTCGGAATCTATACCAAACCCAGAATATTCTACTATTATGATAAAATATATGTCGGATTGACGGATCTGCAAGCGAAACAAACCTATTTGTTCGATTCATCAGGAAATTCAATTCAGAACTTTCCGGTTTTTGGAAACGGAGACATCGATCTCGACGATATCGATAACGACCGTAAAATGGAATTGGTCACCAAAGGAGAATCCAACAATATCCTGGTTTATAAAATTAATTGAGAACAGCTAAAAAGTCATAGATAAACAGGAAGGCTGTGAGATTTTAAGCTGTAGGCTGTAGGCTGTAGGCTGTAGGCAAAAGAAATTATCACATATGAATTCTCAATTTTCAATTTGATTTAGTTACGCTGTTACATGTTACCTTGTGAAGCAGTGAAGCAGTAAACTTTTTCCAAATTCTTAATTCAATTCTCAATTTTCAATTAAATCTAACTCATAACTCTACACTCTTAATTCTTAACTCATGATAATCAATCCCCCTGAGAGATCATGACTGCCTCGAATTTTTTCGCGAAGTTTTTTAGCAACTTTTGTTTCACCTCAGCCTCGTCTACTTTGGCAACACCTAGCTCTACATTGAGGGAGGTTACCGCTTTATCTCGAATTCCACAGGGAATTATGTTGTCAAAATACCCAAGGTCAGCATTGACGTTAAAGGCAAAACCGTGCATGGTTATCCACCGGGAAGCACGAACACCCATCGCACAGATCTTTCGGGCGAAGGGAGTTCCCACATCCAGCCAAACGCCGGTTTCCCCATCAGAGCGCATGCCTTTCAGTCCGTATTCATCCATAGTCATAATAATCGTCTCTTCGAGAAAACGAAGATACTTATGAATATCGGTAAAGAAATTTTCAAGATCAAGAATAGGATACCCCACTACTTGTCCGGGTCCGTGATAGGTAATATCTCCTCCCCGATTTATCTTATAGAAGGTGGCTCCTTTCGATGCAAGCTGAGATTCATTTAGAAGTAGATTAGACACATCTCCGCTTTTACCCAGGGTGTACACATGGGGATGTTCCACATAAAGAAAATAATTAGGAGTTTTATCCTCTCTGTTCTGACGTCGGTTCGACACTTTAATATCAAAAACACTTTTAAAAAGTTCTTCCTGATAATCCCAGGTAACCTTATAATCCTTTAGTCCGAGATCCTTGTAAAATACTTCCTTATTCATACTGCAAAGATACGGTTTGTTAGTGACACTATGGAAATAAGTGACACTGGAGACACTGGCGACACTAGGGACACTAGGGACACTAGGGACAATGGTGACAATGGTGACAATGGTGACACTAGTGACAATGGTGACACTAGTGATTTGGGTGACACTGGTAGCATTATATCAGTTACCTATCCTGTTATCGTTTCGGATTATTGACAATGATAAGGGCGGCGATAACGCCGGGAACCCAGCCACAGAGCCATAATATGAACACAATAATTATGGAACCACACCCTTTGTCCAGTACCGCGAGAGGCGGACAGATTATTGAAAGAAAAACTCTCCAGATACTCATTTGATCGATTTGATTTTTTGATTGATGAACTACTTGTATGACGCAAATCAACACCAAATGTTACAATTTCCGAATACAAATCTGCTTGTGACGACCCAATACAACTTTTTGAATTATCCGGGATTATTCAATTAAGAATCTTATAAGATTGATTGATTGTTAAATACTCCCTATCTTTGCACGCTTTAAATAAGAAGAAACTATGCAAATTTCAGAACAGGAACTGATCCGCAGAGAAAAGCTCAGTAAGTTAAGAGCATTAGGCGTAAACCCATATCCGGCAGATTTATATCCGGTAGACCACACCTCATCAAAGGTCAAACAGGAATTCGAAGATGGCAAGAAGGTGGTTCTGGCAGGAAGATTAATGTCTCGTCGTATCCAGGGAAAAGCCTCTTTTGCGGAATTACAGGATAGTGAAGGTCGCATTCAGATATACTTTAACCGTGACGAGATCTGTCCCGGTGATGATAAGGAAAAATACAATGAGGTTTATAAAAAACTTCTCGATATCGGTGATATTATCGGGATTGAAGGAGAACTTTTCAAGACCAATGTTGGAGAAATGACTGTAATGGTTAAGGACTTTACATTGCTCAACAAATCCTTACGTCCATTACCACTGCCTAAGGTTGATAGTGAAGGTAAAGTCTTTGATGAATTCAATGACCCAGAGCAGCGCTATCGTATGCGTTATGTAGACTTGATTGTTAATCCTCATGTTAAGGACACTTTCATCAAAAGAACGAAAATCACCAGCAGTATGCGTGATTTCTTCAACCAAAGAGGATATCTTGAAGTGGAGACTCCCATCCTGCAATCAATACCCGGCGGTGCAACAGCCAGACCTTTTGTAACCCATCATAATGCACTAAATATCCCGCTATACCTAAGAATCGCTAATGAACTTTACCTAAAAAGACTGATCGTAGGCGGATTCGACGGAGTATATGAGTTTGCCAAGGACTTCAGAAATGAAGGAATGGATCGAACCCACAATCCGGAATTTACAGTTATGGAACTTTATGTAGCATATAAAGACTACAACTGGATGATGGACATGACAGAAAAGCTATTGGAAAAAGTAGCTACCGATGCTACCGGCGGTACTGAAGTGGAGGTTGGAGAAAACAAGATCAGTTTTAAAGCTCCCTTCCCAAGAGTCCCTATCCTCCAGGCCATCAAAGACCATACAGGATACGATGTGGCAGGTATGTCTGAAGAGGAGTTACGCAAGGTCTGTCATGAACTGGAAATTCCAGTTGATGAAACCATGGGTATCGGCAAACTCATCGACGAGATCTTCGGAGAAAAATGCGAGCATAATTATGTGCAACCGACCTTCATCATCGATTATCCAAAAGAGATGAGTCCGCTGACCAAAGAACACAGAACCGATAAGGCACTAACCGAACGTTTTGAACTTATGGTGAATGGTAAAGAACTTGCGAATGCTTATTCCGAGTTGAATGACCCTATCGATCAGCGCGAACGCTTTGAAGAGCAGCTCCGACTTTCAGAGAAAGGAGATGATGAAGCGATGTTCATCGATCAGGATTTCCTCAGAGCCTTGGAATATGGTATGCCTCCAACATCTGGAATCGGTATCGGAATAGACCGACTTGTTATGTTACTTACCAACAATGCTTCTATTCAGGAAGTATTGTTCTTCCCTCAAATGCGTCCTGAAAAAAAGGCTCCGACCCTCAGTGAAGACGCTGCTGCAGTATTCAACACCCTGAAATCTGCAAATCCGATCCTTTTGAACGATCTGAAAGAAGCCTCGCAATTGAGTAATAAAAAATGGGATAAAGCGATCAAAGAACTCACCAAGAACGGGGTCGCTAAAGTTGAAAAAGAAGGTGAAGATGGTGGTCTTTGGGTAAAACTTCAGGCGTAATCGCACTTCATAAACAGGTTTTAGTTATCACGTTATAAGATTCTGTTGAACAGGATTTTTATGGATTAAGAGTTAGAATTAAAAGTTAAGAGTTCTCAATTCTCAATTCCTCATTCGTCTGTGACATGTTACAAGGTCACAAGTAACAACGTAACAGGTAACATCTTTATTCAACTACACTTAAAATAAAAAAAGGAGTTTGCTATCAACAAACTCCTTTTTCAACTGAAACTGAAAACCTTAGTTCATTTTAGAATAAACCGTATAATATCGTAATTGCTAATGCTAAACTGGCTAGGGTAAATCCGGTACCAAGTACAATGGCCGGAATAGGATTAAAGTAGCTATCCTTTTTCTTCATGGTTTTTAGGTTTTGATTGGGACTTTAAAAGTAGGAAATTTATTATACCGTTTGCAAGACTTCGACTAAACGACACTTTTTCACGATAAAAAGCACAAAGAAGCGGTAAAAAAACAAATGATTTCAAACATAGTTCCACTTCATATTTGTTTTCTTACCGCTTGCTATTAACTAACAGAATTACAACATTCCCTGCTGGGAAAAGATTACCGAAACTCAATGCACGTAGGCTAGTTCCAGTAAAGATTGTTCTTCGAGATCGATATACATGATGCTGTTCAGGTCACCAACATGCGGATCGAAATTCTCTGGCAAATATTGTTCAAGATCCGTATCGAATTCAACTTCGATCTCATCGAGATCTATATATTCAATATCATTAAGGTTTCCGATATACGGATCAAAGCCTTCTGGCAAATATTGCGCTGTATCGAAACCTAGTTCTACGGGTTGTTCTTCTTCGATGTAAACCATATTATCCAAAACAACATGCATGGCATCATTATTTACTGTTGAAGTTATTTCCGGCTGATTAGTTCCGTTAAACCGGTTTGCTTCACCGGGATGGGTCTGGTCGATTGTCTGGGTAGTAACGCTCATTGAGAAAAGTAGACTACCTGCTAAAATTAAACTGTTCATTTTTTGATGATTTATATTACTGTTCGTTGTTTGATTTATAATTAAGACTGCCTAAAACTCAAAATGTTACGCCTATTATGAAATCTTTAACATCTCTTAAAGGTTCATACCTGATTTTTAACTTTTCACCCTAAACATTTGTTAACATTCAGGTCTGTTTTAAACCTTTTATTCCCTGAAATGTCAAAGCATCACAATCGTAAAACAAACAGTATCATGAAAAAAGTATTTTTAGCAACGCTGTTACTCGTATTTGTAACAGGTTTATCGGCTCAGAATCATCCACAAAAAAGAAGAGGTGATCGCGGAATGAAAAATGATTTCACTGCTGAACAAATGGCTATTCTTAAAACCAAGAAACTGACCCTTGCCCTTGACCTTACAGACAAGCAGCAGCAACAAATGCTTGACTTTGAAAAAGCAAAGATCAGTGATCGCAAAGCGATGATGGCAAATTTCAAAAACAGAGATTCAGTGAAGACACTCTCTTCTGACGAAAAATTCAAGATGATGAATGCGCGATTAGACAAGCAGATCGCAGAACAAAAACAATTAAAAGGTATACTTGACGAAGAACAATTCAAAAAGTATGTGAATATGGAAAAGAAAGTACGCACCCATGTGGTAAAACGACATATGGAGCGTCGGGGAAGATAACTATGTAAGTTACTCGTTACATTGAGAAGGCTGTCACCGGGGAAACCCAATAGTGACAGCCTTTATTTTTACTTCATCTTAGCCAACGTTGTTTTCGCTGCTTTAATGGTATTGTCGAGATCCTCATAGCTTAACGCATCATTGAGAAACCAACTTTCAAATGCACTAGGAGGAAGATAGATTCCTTCAGCGAGCATCCCATGGAAAAAATCTTTGAACTTATCGTTATTCCCTTTAGCAGCTGTAGCAAAATCAAATACTTCATTTGTGAAATGCACAGAGATCATCGAACCTTTCTGATTGATACAATATTCAAAACCTGAAGCCGCAAAGACCTTTTCGAGACCGTCTCTCAGGTATTCCGTTTTCTTTTGAAGACTATCATAGATCTCCGGCTTGTCTGCTAATTCCTGAAGCATCGTTAATCCGGCTGCCATCGCAAGCGGATTACCGCTAAGCGTTCCTGCCTGATATACGGGTCCTTCCGGAGCAAGGTGATTCATGATCTCATTACGGGCCGCAAAAGCACCTACCGGCAGTCCGCCACCGATCACCTTTCCAAAAGTGACAATATCTGCTTTTACACCCAACGTCTCCTGGGCTCCTCCTTTCGAAAGGCGGAATCCTGTCATTACCTCATCGAAGATCAGCAAGATCCCTTCTTGATCACAAACCTCACGGAGACCTTCCACAAACCCTTCTATCGGCAAAATGCAACCCATATTACCCGCTACAGGTTCCAAAATAATAGCTGCTACTTCACCTTTATTCGCTTCAATCAGTTCCTTTACCTGGGCCAGATCGTTATAGGCAGCAAGCAGGGTATCTTTGGCTGTTCCCTGAGTAACACCTGGGCTATTCGGACTACCGAAGGTAACCGCACCACTCCCCGCCTGAATCAGGAAGGAGTCGGAATGCCCATGGTAACAGCCTGCAAATTTTATGATTTTATCTTTGCCTGTGTATCCACGAGCCAGACGTACTGCACTCATACAAGCTTCAGTTCCACTGTTCACAAAACGAACTTTATCGATATTTGGCACCATCGCCACCACTTGTTCCGCAATCTCCGTTTCCAGCGCAGTTGGCATTCCAAAGGAAGTACCTTTTTCTGCTCTTTCCTTAACCGCATTAACTACGGGTTCATGGGCATGACCCAAAATCATTGGCCCCCAGGAAGCGATATAGTCGATCAGTTTATTTCCATCTTCATCATAGAGGTAAGCCCCCTTCGCATGAGTTACGAATATCGGGTCTCCACCTACCGCCTTAAAAGCTCTTACCGGAGAATTAACGCCGCCCGGAATGACCTTAGCGGCCTCTCTGAAAAGCTCACTGCTTCTTTTATACAGCATAGTATTTATTTAATTGAAATAGAGCTCTTGCCCTATCGCGATGTTATTATCTTTTAATTTATTAATCCGCTTGATCTCATCCACCGAAACATTATAGCGTTTCGAAAGCGAATACAGCGTATCGCCTTTTTGCACTATATGATAGAGTCCGTCACGACTCTCGGTCACTTCCACAAATCGATCCCCCAGAACTTCAGCGTCAAATCGGTAGAGTTTATACTTTTCGATGATACTGATCAGCTTTTGAGGATATTTAGGATCGGTTGCATATCCGGCAGCTCTAAGCCCTTTGGCCCAACCTTTATAATCGTTCTTTTTAAGTTCGAAAAGTGACGCATACCGTTTCCGACCGGTTAAGAATAAGGAGTGGTCCATATAGGATTGCTCCGGATGTTCATACTTCCTGAAACATTCATCATCCTCATCATCATCATGATAAACTTTTTCACCTTCCCATCCCTGATGGCATTTTATTCCAAAATGATTATTTGCCCTTTTTACGAGATTACCACGGCCAGCTCCACTTTCCAAAATACCCTGAGCAAGTATGATACTGGAAGGAATTCCATAATCACGCATATTCCTCATTGCGATATCATCGAAGTCCGCAATATACTGTTCAACCACATCCGTATATACGGTTGTTTTAGAGGTAGATTCGAAAGTATCGGTATTTTTATCTTGAGTATCCTGCTTTACAGTTTCCTTTTTCACCGGTGGTCTTCGGTAGGTTCGGGATTTTTTAGATTTCCTGTGTGAGCCACATCCCACCAAAGTGAGCAGTACCACGATCAGTATTAGTCGGTTCAGTTTCATTGTATAAGAGGTAATTGCTTTCGTTTCAAAATCTGGTTCATTCCGGGTATCCCTTGTAAGCCTCCGGTATGTATTGCCAGAATAGACGAACCCCGGGAAAAATAGCCCTTTTCGGCAAGGTCGAGTATTCCGTAGATCATCTTCCCGGTATAAACGGGATCCAATGGTATTGCGGTCTGTTCTTTAAAGACATTGATAAAATTCACCAGTGATGCCGATATTTTAGCATACCCTCCAAAATGATAATCTTCGATCAGCTCCCAATTCTTGCCGGAAACAAAATTACATATTTCATTTTTTAAAAAAGAACCTTTAAGTGCCGGGAAGCCTAAAACCTTTTGATGCACTGTAGAAGCATTGATCAGCCCTGATATCGTTCCACCCGTGCCCACCGCACAACAGATATAATCGAATGCGGAATCCTTTTCAACGAGGATTTCCTCACATCCTTTTACAGCCAGGGCATTGGTTCCACCTTCCGGGAGCAGATAAAAGTCTCCGAACCTTCTATATAATGATTCGAGGAACATCGGCTGAGTCTTAGTACGGTATATTTCTCTGGAAACGAAATGCAACTCCATTCCCTGCTTACGCGCAAAATTCAGGGTAGGATTCTCTCCCGCTTTGGCCTTTAGTTCTTCACCCCGGATCACGCCAATCGCTTTGACTCCTTGTTCCTTCGCTGCATAGGCGGTGGCAGCGATATGATTGGAATAAGCGCCTCCAAAGGTGAGTAACTTAGCGTAACCTTTTTCCTGTAATTCGACCAGGTTGTATTTTAATTTTCGGTATTTATTCCCGGAGACGAACGGATGAATCAGATCTTCCCGTTTAATCACAAGTCTGATGCCATAGCGCTCTAGCTTTTCCAAATGTATTTCCTGATGCTGCAAATGCAGGGATTTTAGATTCATGACCTGTAATACTTCAGAAAGGTCCAAAAATTTCGTTTTTCGAGGTATTCCAGATCATACTCATTGGCATAGGCCTCCTTTTCAAAACTGATATTGCGATATGCGAGTATACTGCTACGGTATTTCAGAAGACCAAAGATGTATTCCATAAAATAGATCAGATAAAAGGGTATAATGAGCAATTCAACTTGCTGACGTAAATGAATACGCTCGTGATTGATCAACACTTTGTCATCCCTTAATGAGGCCTCCCTGAGAATGATCAATGGCCAGATGGTGAGTCCGACATAGTGATAAGGGAAAATATATCTGAAAATCAAAATCATGTACTGTGATAGTGCCTGAGATAACAATTCTTATATATTTGCAAAAATATCGATTCCAAATTTTACGGAACGACACAAATAATGGGATTTTTCAATAAAGTATTGAAATTACCTCAAAGTTTAAATGTACTAAAAGTTCATGAAGAAAATAGTACCTCCTGAAGCGGGGGATTATTACCTGAGTCCGGAAGGATACCGTGTCTTTACTGCCCAGTACCACCTAAAACGTGGATATTGCTGTGAGAGTGGATGTCGTCATTGTCCGTACGGATTCAACAAAAAAACCAATTAAAACATTCTAATGGATATCGCAACGATGAAATACAAGAAAAGTATTGCTCTGACACATCACAGAGCCGATATCCGTTATCCCTAGACTTTTTTATTTGCCATTGAACCTGATTTCCCGGAGCTGACCTCTTTAAAATGGTCATGTTCCTGGCATGTATTTATCCAATTCGTTTAAATAAACAACAATGACTTTTAAAGAAGAAATTTTACTGGGAATTCCTAAAGAACTTCCGCAACCTAAACCTTTCGATAACACGATAAACCACGCACCAAAGCGTAAAGACATACTTACCAAAGAAGAGAAGAAACTGGCATTGAAGAATGCGCTTCGCTATTTTGAAAAAGAGCATCATGCTACACTGCTTCCGGAATTCACAAAAGAACTGGAAACCTATGGAAGGATCTACATGTATCGCTTCAGACCGGAATACCGAATGTATGCAAGACCTGTAGCGGAATATCCGGGCAATTCACATCAGGCGAGATGTATTCAACTGATGATCCAGAACAATCTGGATTACGCAGTTGCTCAGCATCCGCATGAACTCATCACCTATGGAGGAAATGGAGCGGTTTTCCAAAATTGGGCTCAGTACTTACTGGTCATGAAATATCTGGCCGAAATGACCGACGAACAAACCCTGGTCATGTACAGCGGGCATCCGCTGGGACTCTTCCCATCCCATAAGAAAGCTCCCCGGGTTGTCGTTACGAATGGTATGATGATTCCTAATTATTCCAAACCTGATGATTGGGAACGATTCAATGCACTCGGTGTAACCCAGTACGGGCAGATGACAGCAGGAAGTTATATGTACATCGGACCTCAGGGAATCGTTCATGGTACAACCATAACCGTGCTCAACGGCTTTAGAAAGATCGGAAAAGAGCCTAAAGGAAACATTTTTGTAACCTCTGGACTCGGTGGAATGAGCGGAGCCCAGCCTAAAGCCGGTAACATTGCCGGATGTATCACCGTGTGTGCTGAGGTTAATCCTAAAGCTGCGGAAACCAGACATTCTCAGGGATGGGTAGATGAAAAAACCGATGACCTGGAGCAACTTGTTTCCAGAGTAAAGGAAGCCCAAAACAATAAGGAAACGGTTTCGATCGCATATTTAGGTAATGTAGTCGATGTATGGGAAAAATTCCTGGATGCAAATATCCATATCGATTTGGGATCCGACCAGACCTCTCTCCATAACCCATGGGCCGGAGGGTATTATCCAGCAGGAATTAGTTTCGAAGACGCAAATAAGATGATGGCCGAAGATCCGGAACAATTCAAATTACATGTTCAGGAATCGTTACGCAGACAGGTCAAAGCGATCAATAGCCATTCGGAAAGAGGAACGTACTTCTTTGATTACGGAAATGCATTTCTATTGGAATCATCACGGGCAGGAGCCGATATTTTCGCCAAAGATGACCAGACAAGATTCAGATACCCTAGCTATGTACAGGATATTATGGGACCAATGTGCTTTGACTACGGTTTTGGTCCATTCCGATGGGTCTGCGCAAGTGGTAACCCGGAGGATCTCAGAAAAACTGATGAGATCGCCTGCAACATACTCGAAGAAATGAAAAAGGAGGCTCCAGCAGAGATCCAGCAGCAAATGGCGGATAACATCCAATGGATCAAGGGAGCCCAGGAGAATAAACTGGTAGTCGGATCTCAGGCAAGAATCCTGTATGCCGATGCTGAAGGAAGAATGAAAATTGCCGAAGCTTTTAATAAAGCAATTGCGAAAAATGAAATCGGTTTTGTAATTTTAGGTCGGGATCACCACGATGTAAGTGGAACAGATTCACCTTTCAGGGAAACTTCGAATATTTACGACGGCTCGAGCTTTACGGCAGATATGGCTGTTCAGAACGTGATCGGAGACAGTTTTAGAGGAGCTACCTGGGTAAGTATTCACAACGGCGGCGGAGTCGGTTGGGGTGAGGTTATGAACGGTGGATTTGGCATGGTACTTGATGGTACTATAGAAGCCGATGCTAACCTTAAATCCATGCTTTTCTGGGATGTAAATAACGGAATCGCAAGACGTAGCTGGGCCAGAAATGATGAAGCAATTTTCGCCATCAAACGCGCGATGGATATCGAACCAAGATTAAAGGTCACGCTACCAAATATGGTAGATGAAGCGTTGCTGGAGAAACTGTAGACCCGGAATAGTACGAACAGATCAAATAAGAGACTATTCCGCAATAACAACATAAAAATCAACAATTATGAAAAGTACACGGATTATTCTCTCTTTGGTGGTATTAGCCGCCCTGGTTGTTTCCTGTTCCTCCGTGAGAGTTGCAGCAGACTACGACCGTACTGCCGATTTCACCCAGTATAAGACCTTTGCCTTTTACAAACCGGGCATCGACAAGGCTGAAATCTCTGATCTTGATAAAAAACGCATACTCAGATCCATTCAAAACGAATTGGTATCTAAAGGTTATCAGAAATCGGAAAACCCCGATCTTCTGGTCAGTATCTTCACCAGTGAAAAGGAACGCATCAGCGTGTACAATAACTATGGTTGGGGATGGGGACCTTATTGGGGACCTTACTGGGGTGGAGGTTACAATAACGTATCTTCATCTACTGAGGGATCGCTTTACATCGATCTGATCGATGCAAAGAAGAAAGAACTCGTATGGCAAGGTAAGGGTACCGGTAATTTGATCACCAATGGAGACCTGACTAAAAAGGAGTCCCGAATCCATGAATTCGTACAGGAAATTCTGTCCAAATTCCCACCGGAAAACGGTGTCATGGCAACAACGGTCACTTCTACAAATTAAGGCGTTACAGCCACTTCGCGGTTGTTAAAGGAGTCAGCTTATTGCAGGTAAAATAATCAGACCTGGAGAACTTACCTGTTGTTTAAAAATCTGAGGATTATTCCTTCTTTAACAACCGCTTTTTGTAGCTCAAAATTCCGCTGAATTATTCCGGTAAATTCGCAAGAATATCTTTTACGGAAGCCCTGTTTCTGTAATCAGGATCGAATTGACGATAAACCACTACCCCATTCTTATCAATGATAAAAGTTGCCGGAACCGGTAATACAGCCTCCTCAAAAGCGCTGGTTTCTGCAATCGAAGTATTCAACCCTTTCAATATCTTTTGCTGATAATCCTCGGTCACCTTGAAGTCTACATCAAATGCTTTCATAATACTACCATCCTTATCCGAGACAATCGTAAACCCAACACCGGTTTTTTCAGCGGTCATCGCTGCATTCTCATAAGTTTGGGGTGTTACGGCCACGATTTTGGCACCTTTTGCTTCGATCTTTTCTGCATCCTTTGCGAAGTCGGCAAGATATCTGTTACAAACAGGACACCAGTATCCGCGATAGAATAATACCACAACCGGCTGCTTTTTATATAATTCCGCAAGCGAAACATCAGTTCCGTCATCCAAAGTCATCATTATTTCCGGAGCCTTATCGCCTTTTTGTAGTCCAACCGGAACATCAGCGGCTTCCATCCCGTATTTACTGTAATCCAGCGATTGGGCCTGAGAGCAGGCAACTACAAATAACAGCATTACAAGTACTACCGGACTCAAATTCGATTTCTTCATTTTTAAATTTTTATGGTTACCTGACTTCAGTCGGTGATAACAATACGAACATTACAAATATCAAGGCAGATATCTTAGAATTTAGTAACTTACCACCTATGGAAACAGCATATAAAAGCAACCCTTTACTGGATAAACTGCCAAAGCACCTGAAACAGTTCATCAAACCTCAGGATTACGACGAATATACGCCCGTAAACCAGGCCGTATGGCGTTACGTGATGCGCAAAAATGTGGATTATTTAAGTAAGGTTGCCCATGAATCCTATCTGGAAGGACTAAAAAAAACCGGTATCAGTATCGATGAAATACCCAGCATGTATGGCATGAACCGTATCCTAAAAGATATAGGATGGGCGGCAGTAGCAGTTGATGGTTTCATACCGCCAAATGCATTTATGGAATTCCAGGCCTATAATGTGCTGGTGATCGCCAGTGACATCCGGCAACTGGAAAACATCGAATACACACCCGCTCCGGATATCATACATGAAGGTGCCGGTCATGCTCCTATTATCGCCAATCCGGAGTATGCCGAATATCTCCGAAGATTCGGAGAAATAGGCTGTAAAGCTATTTCCAGTGCCAGAGATCATGAGATTTATGAAGCAGTGAGGCACCTTTCCATTATTAAGGAAGCGGAAGGCACTCCAGCCTCTGAAATAGAAGCTGCTGAAAAAAGGGTTGCTGAACTCCAGCAACAGGAAGGAGATAACAGCGAAATGGCACTGATTCGAAATCTTCACTGGTGGACGGTGGAATACGGCCTTATTGGTACTCCGGAAAATCCGAGGATATACGGTGCCGGATTGTTGTCATCGATCGGGGAAAGCACCTGGTGTATGACCGATAAGGTCAGGAAACTTCCTTATACCCTGGAAGCGGCCTATCAGGAATTCGATATCACCAAGCCACAACCCCAGCTTTTCGTTACTCCCGATTTTGCACACCTGAGTCAGGTACTCGAAGAATTCGCCAATACGATGGCACTCCGAAAGGGCGGACTGAACGGAATAGAGAAACTCATCCATTCAAAAGCACTGGGAACCGTCGAGCTCTCTACCGGAATTCAGATCTCAGGAATCTTCAATAAAGTGATCGCCCATGAGGGCCAGCCGGTCTATATACAAACACAGGGCGAAACCGCTCTCGCTTATCGCGATAAGGAATTAGTCGGTCATGGTATCGAAAAACACCGAGATGGCTTTGGCACCCCTGTGGGTAAATTGAAAGGCATCAACCTCGCGATTGAAGATATGAGTCCGAGAGACCTGAAAGCTTATAATATCTATGAAGGAGAACAGGTAGCGCTTGAATTTGAAGGCGCCATTTCGGTTTCAGGAACCATTGTGACCGGAACCAGGAACCTTCAGGGCAAGATCATCATGATATCACTCCGCAACTGTAAGGTTGCTCATGAAGATATCACGATCTTTGAATCCAAAGAAGAGATCTACAATCTTGCGGTTGGTAAATCAGTTGCCTCTGCATATAGTGGACCAGCAGATGTCAACAGCTTCGATCTGATCACGCACGTGCCTTCTGAAAAAACCATAAAATCTAAAATTTCCCCACAAAGGCGACATCTGGAAGACCTTTATCGTCAGGTTCGGGAATTCCGTTCCGGTAAAAATCGCACCATTTCACGACATAAGGTCTTCGAGGAAATAAAATTTCATCATCCGGAAGACTGGCTTTTATCTGTCGAGCTATACGAATTAGCCCGCCTGAACGGAGACAGCGATTTTGCCGGAGAAATCCTGCAGCATCTCCATGAAGTAAAGCTAGAACGCCCCAAGGTGGGCCACCTTATCGACGATGGTATCGAACTAGTTGACAATGCCCTGATCCACCACTAGAATCCCCTAACCCCAGCTTGAATAACAACATCGATGAATAACAGATATTCCGTTATCGCTATCATACTTTTCGTCTTCACTATCTTTTCCTGTAAAGACGACCAAAAAAAAACTGAAGAAGAGCTCGCCCGCAAGCGAGACAGCCTGCAAAATACTCAGATAACCAAGAAGATTCTTTCTGACCCGGAACTCGTTCAACAAACCATTCGTAACGCGAACAAAAAATTAAAGTCCGGAGATTCCATCTATTTTCAGGGAAGCATTATTCGTTCTTCTGATTCGCTGATGCTCGCGGTCAACCTTGAAGGTAAAGCAGCACTTCAAGGCAAAGTATCAACCTTTGACAAAACCCTTTTCCGGTATGATGATCATTCTCTGGGAGCACTGATCGACGGAAAGGCCTTTAGGATAGATGAAAAAAGCGGGAAAAATTATTTCGCCTATACCATCGATGAAAAAACCCATAACATCAATTCTTATGTCATCGATGCAGCGGAAAATCCGGTCTCAATTTCACCAACCGACAAAGCCGGAAATTACTTTTACGATCTTCTTACCGAAAGAAAGTTCTACGATAATATCACCGATAAGGATCGCTTCTTCAAAATCCGAAAAAGTCGGCGTATACTGAATGACAGCACACTTATCATAACAAATCCGGGAGCCAATATCTATACGGCAGACAAACCATTTTTGACAATGGATACCAATCTATCAGCGACGCCGTATTACTTCGTCACCGACAGCACCTGGTACAAAAAGCTGATCATAAAAGGAAAAGACAGTTTGTTTGGACAAATGATCCTATCGGGCAGAAAGAAATTACCCAAAGGTTTCACTTCTTATTCAAGTGAATTCAAAAACGATAGTATCTTCGTTCAACATGTACTTACAGAAAAACTTACTACAGATAACAAGCACCTTGTTGAATATACCGTTGATTCGGTCGTGAACACCTTTCTATATGACCGTCAGTTCCAATTCATCAGTAAATCATCGGTACCGCATCGATTCAAACGATCTTACCCTCAATATTACAGGGAGCTAAAAGACACCGTATTTCAAATGAAAACGGACAGTTTTGCTGTTAATGGCAGAAAAGCCTACTGGAAATTCGATGTCCAGTATTCGAGAACTTCACGCCCTTCAGATTTTGAAGTCAATGTACTGGTACGGCAGAAATTACTGATGGACGCCTCTAATGACCGGGTGATCTTCCGTGTTCCAAGGTCAGGGCAAAGTCAGTCACCGGTACCTATCAGCACGATCAGCGACAGTATCGCTAATGAGAGTTTTGCTGACCTGAATTTTGACGGTTTACAGGATCTTTCCTTCAAAAGTGGAACCGACAATAATGGCAATTCACGATTTACACCTTATTTGTATAATCCGGCAAATGGTCTTTTTACACGTAACGCGGGACTTGAAGGCACCTCCCTTTTTAAAAACCTCATCCCAATAGAAAAGGCCAGAGCGATTCTGTACAGCAGCAAAACAGGAGATCAGAGTTTCAGCGCTATCGTTCTAAATCTCAATACCACCGGAGAGATCGCTTCAAAACAGATCTTCTGGACCTCGGGCAAAGAAGAGAATATTCAGATACATTACCAACGGATGAAAGATAATATGGTATTGGTCAAAAAGGATGATCTACTACCTGAAAAGGAATGGTATATTCCGAATTTCAAAAATGATTTCTACGAATGGGTGATTCAATATATTACAGAAACCACCCCTAATTCTTAAAAACCGGCAACGATTTTAGTGTCGTATCACTCAGAACGCGATCCTGATATTCTAAAGTCCAGCCTAAGGAATTAGTAAGTACATAGATACCTGATAACTCGCTCAACAGACGATTCTCTGCATTACTGACAAGATTTGACCGTTCTATCTTTTTTCTAAGCGATGCATTGACCTTATTTTTGATCGCATTGTAATCATCGGCATCGAAAGGATTCAGGTAATCACCCTGAACATCGTAATATTCAAGATCCGGACTAATTCTGATCTCAGGGTCAGGGAGTGTGGTAATTCGCAATACTTTATTCAGACTATCGAGCTGAAAACCAAGCTGACTCAGATCATAACTAACCGCAACTTCGGCATTCACAACCACCAGCGCCTTCTTTTCTGTGGTGATTAGATTTCCAAAAAGGTTTTCCGATTCCCGATAATTGAATACTTCAGCAAAATGCCCTTCTGTAACGACCAGCTTACTTACATTCTCGATCTCATTTCTGATCAACATAGAACTTTCTGAAAGTATTCTTTTGCCATCTAACTGATCTTCACAGCTACGGATCATAAACACGACCATCAATGTAATAACTACTCCGATCAAAATCTTACGCATAGACACTGAAATTTAATTTCACCTCTCTAAAATACACAAAATGTGCCAACTGCGATCAGGATACTACATCGTCTTCCCAATTCTCAAAGAATTAAATTACCTTGTATACATCTGTAAAGAAAACTTATGTTCAAAAATGTGTTACTCGTATTACTGATCGCCACCTGTTTTAGTGGTCTGCGATCACAAAGATCAGGCAAACCCAATATCATTATCATCCTTACCGATGATCAGGGATATCAGGATCTGGGATGCTATGGCTCTCCCGACATTCTAACCCCTAATATCGACACCATGGCAGCAGAGGGTGTGCGATTAACCGATTACTATGTGGCTCAACCGGTTTGTTCAGCGTCCCGAGCCGCGATTCTCACTGGTTGCTACCCAAACCGGATAGGCATCCATAATGCACTAATGCCAAATGCTCCGATCGGGCTTAATCCGGAAGAGACCACCCTTGCTGAAATGCTGAAAAACGAGGGATATCGCACCGCTATCTTTGGAAAATGGCATCTGGGAGATGCAGCTCAATTTATGCCCAACCAACAGGGATTCGATGAATATTTCGGAATTCCTTACTCCAACGACATGTGGCCAAACCATCCACAACAAGGAACTGTATTTAATTTCGGGCCACTTCCATTGTATAGAAATGAAAAAATAATCGACACCCTGGAAGACCAAAGTGAGCTCACCCGTCAGATCACCGAAATGGCTACCGATTTTATCAGGAGAAACAAAGAGGACCCCTTTTTTCTTTATGTTCCACATCCCCAACCTCATGTGCCCTTATTTGCATCAAAAGCCTTCAGAGGTAAATCTAAACGCGGTCTCTATGGTGATGTGATGATGGAGATCGATTGGTCTGTAGGTGAAATTATAAAAGCATTAAACGAGCATGGCCTAAGCGATAATACCCTGGTGATCTATACTTCCGATAACGGACCCTGGCTTGCCTATGGAGATCATGCCGGAAGCGCGTTTCCTTTTCGGGAAGGCAAAGGAACCACCTGGGAAGGGGGGCAACGGGTACCCTTTATCGCGAAGTTCCCGGGATATCTACCGCAGGGTAAAACAATAACAACCCCGGTAATGGGTATCGATATTCTGCCAACGATCGCATCGATCACCGGTGCTTCGTTACCGGAAAAGAAAATTGACGGTCATGATATTACGCCTATACTGAAAGGAATTAGCCACACCCCTTCTCATGAAGCATACTTTAATTATTACCGTACAAATGAGCTTCAAAGCGTTCGGTATGGGAAATGGAAACTTGTATTTCCTCATGCCTTTAATTCGATGAAGGGACAATCACCCGGAAAGGATGGGAATCCCGGTAAATACAAAGTAATACATGTACAAAAGGTTGAACTTTATGACCTGGAAACTGATAAGGAAGAGACGATAGACGTAGCGGCTAACTATCCGGAAATCGTAACCAAAATCAAAGAGATTGCAGCTGCACAACGCGCTTTATTAGGTGATAGCCTCATGGGTGTAAAAGGAATTGAAAATCGGGATCCCGGAAAAACTACCCAATAAGCGTTCAGTCTTCGGAAACATAAGAAAAATCCATAAACGGATATTTCAGGGTCAGTGCTGAAATCTTTTGCGCCAATCGTTCTCTGAATAATATTGCCGATTCAGAATCCGGATCGAAATGACGATGCGCAAGTCCCTTTCGGATCGCATCCACCTCCTTCATAACGGAAAGAGAATCGTTGGAAATCCATGTATCTCTGAATCGTTCCCAGATATACTGAACAGCGATCGTGTTCGGATGCACCATATCTTCCGCATAGAAACGATAATCCCGTAATTCATCCATCATGATCTCATAGGAAGGAAAATAATTCCACTGTTTTTTTCTGGCCAACGAAATAATGCAGTGCGGTGATCAGGTGTGATTTGCTTTGCTGATTCTCGACAAACCCATCCTTGAGATGACGCACTGGAGATATCGTAGCGATTACCCTCATCGAAGGATTTAACCTTCTGATAACCGCTTCAATTCTTTCCAGTGCATAGATGATCTTTTTAGTGCTCAAAAGCTCTTTCTCAAAAGCCGTCTGTGCGATCTTGTGACAGTTAGCCACATAATTTCCGGATTCCAGATACGTATACACCCAGGCTGTCCCCAAGGTCAGTATCAATGTATCAGCATTAACCAGCCATTCTTTGAAGCTTTTCATCGCCATTTCCACCTTTATCTCGAGAGATTCCTGTGAAGCAGCACTTAGTCTGGAATGAGCCTGAAGGCAATGCCATCTGCCTTGTTCGGGCACATAATCAAAGGAATTCCGATCAATAAGCGATTCAAAGAGCACCGCCAGCGACTCTGGATTGAAGATGATTCCGAAGGGATTGACCTCGGTCTGAAAATTATGGTACTGGAGTAACGTTCCGATATTCTCTACAAAACAGGATCCCATTAATAAGACCCTGTTCTTATAGGTGATCGGAAGTTCAGCTTCCTTGATTTTTATAATGGTCTGAAGTTTCATCTAAACATTCGAATAGACCTGAGATCCCATGAGCAATGCTTATTGAACAAGCTCTTTCGCTTTTTCAATAGCAGCAGGAATCCCTGCCGGATTCTTTCCGCCAGCCGTAGCAAAGAATGGTTGTCCTCCACCACCTCCCTGGATCAGTTTCCCAAGTTCACGAACAACCTGTCCCGCATTTAGTGCTTTCTGCTGAGCGAGATCTTTGGAAATATAACAGGTCAGCATCGCTTTCCCATCCTGTTCCGTTGCGAATAAAAGGAACAAATCATCAAGTTCATTCCCCATCTCAAAGGCGAGATCTTTGATGGCCCCCTGGTCAAGATCGATCGCACGTGCCAGGAAATTAACTCCATTGATATGCTCGACAGCAGCTTTAAGATCAGATTTCAGGTTTTTGGCTTTGTCCTTAAGCAACGATTCTATTTGCTTCTTCAACGCAGCATTCTCTTCCTGAAGCCCCTGAACTGACTTAGCCGGATCCTTTGGGTTCTTCAATAATGCCTTCACTTCATTCAAAGCCTCGGTCTGTTGCGTGAAGTACCCTACAGCCGCATCGCCGGTGATCGCTTCTATTCTGCGTATTCCTGCAGCCACTGCGCTTTCGGAAGTGATGATAAAATGCCAGATAGCCCCGGTATTGGATACATGCGTACCTCCACAAAGCTCCATACTTTCTCCAAAACGGATGGTTCTTACCGCATCGCCGTATTTTTCACCGAACAATGCAATTGCCCCCTCTTCGATCGCCTGCTGATAAGGTATTGCACGGTTTTCCTGTAAGGGTAATTGCTCACGGATACGCGCATTTACGAAATCTTCAACCTGACTGATCTCCTCGTCAGACAAGCGGCTGAAATGTGAAAAGTCAAAGCGCAGGTTCTTACTATGCACCATACTTCCTTTTTGCTCCACATGTTCTCCAAGCACACTGCGCAATGCCTGATGAAGGAGGTGTGTTGCAGTATGATTCGATGCGGTACGAAGACGTTGACTGGCATCAACTACCGCTTTATAAGAAGCCTCCACTTCCTGCGGTAGTGTTTTGGCAAAGTGAATTATCTGGTTATTTTCTCTTTTGGTATCCAGTATGTAGGTAACATCTCCATTGTCTGCCTCAAGATATCCCTTATCACCTACTTGTCCTCCACCTTCCGGGTAGAAAGGAGTCAGATTGAACACCAATTGGTACATCTCCCCGTCTTTCTTGGTTTCAACTTTTCGATATTTAGTGATCTTAACACGAGCTTCAAGGGTATCATACCCGACGAATTCTTCTGTCATATCGGCATAGACTTCCACCCAGTCTCCGGTTTCGATCTTGGTCGCAGCTCTGGAACGTTCTTTTTGTTTCTGAAGTTCTTTTTCGAACCCTTTTATATCAAGGTCAAACCCTCTTTCACTTAGAATCAGTGCAGTCAGGTCGATCGGGAACCCATAAGTATCATAGAGTTCAAAAGCACTGCTTCCGCTTACGGTTTTACCTGTGGTATTTCCGATGATATTCTCTAAAAGCACCAATCCCTGCTCAAGGGTTTTCAGAAAGCTGTGTTCTTCTTCCTTCACCACATTGACCACGAGATTCTTCTGTGTTCCGATTTCCGGAAAATTCGCCTTCAGCTGTTCGCTTAGCGTATCAACCAGTTTATAAATAAAAGGCTCGTTCTGATTTAAGAAAGTAAATCCGTAGCGAATCGCTCTTCTGAGAATTCTTCGGATCACATAACCGGCTCCGGTATTCGAAGGCAATTGTCCGTCTGCAATTGCGAAGGCAACGGCACGAATGTGATCTGCTATAACCCGGATCGCAATGTCGCTTTCCTCTTTGATCCCGTATTTTGAATTGGTGATCGTTTCGATCTCCCGGATCAATGGTGTAAAGACGTCGGTATCATAGTTGCTCTTTACATTTTGTAACACCATACAAAGTCGTTCAAAGCCCATTCCGGTATCTACGTGTTGCTGCGGAAGTTTTTCAAGAGAACCGTCAGCCTTACGGTTGAATTCCATAAATACCAGATTCCATATCTCGACCACCAGGGGATGATCCATATTCACCAGTGCAGCACCAGGTACAACAGCTTTCTCTTCTTCAGACCGAAGATCGACATGGATCTCAGAGCAAGGTCCGCATGGCCCCTGATCTCCCATCTCCCAGAAATTATCTTTCTTATTTCCCATTAAAATACGGGATTCAGGAACGATTCCTTTCCAAAGATCGTAAGCTTCCTGATCGAGCTCCAGTCCGTCAGACTCGGCACCTTCAAATACAGTTACGTAAAGTATATCCTTATCGATCTTATAAACTTCCGTCAAAAGTTCCCATGCCCAGGAGATCGCTTCTTTTTTAAAGTAATCCCCGAAACTCCAGTTCCCCAGCATTTCAAACATGGTATGGTGATATGTATCCTTACCCACCTCTTCGAGATCGTTATGTTTTCCGCTAACCCTCAAACACTTCTGAGTATCACAAACCCTGGTATTTGCTGCCGTTTTATTCCCCAGAAAATACTCCTTGAACTGGTTCATTCCCGCATTGGTAAACATAAGTGTGGGGTCGTCTTTTATCACCATCGGGGCAGAGGGTACGATGGTATGTCCCTTGCCTTCAAAAAACTTCAAAAACTGCTCCCTGATCTCTTTTGACTTCATCATAAAATCTTAACTTTTTCAAAAAATTGCCACGTCTGTAAAACAATTTTTATATTTGTTTGTTAGCCTATATTCCTATAGGCGCTACCAATGGCAAAAATAGAACATTTAAACTAATGGCGAAGGTAAAATATTATTACGATTCCGATACGCTTTCCTACCGTAGGATCGAACCCAAGAAAGGCAAAAAGATCTTTAATATCGCCCTTTTTCTGTTAGCAGCATTCCTATTCGGAACCCTGGGACTTATACTCTTACTGAATACTAGTTTATTAAACACTCCTAAAGAACTTTCACAAGCGAGAGAGCTGCGAAATAACGAATTGCAGATCGATCTTTTCAAGAAACAGATTTTACAGATGGAAGGAGTGCTTGCCAATATCGAGGATCGTGACAACAATATTTACAGACTCTATTTCGAAGCAGACCCGATACCTTACGAACAGCGAAATGCAGGATTCGGAGGGATCAACCGATATAAGAACCTGGAAGGCTTCAATAATTCAGATATCATCATCGATGTGACCAAACGTTTGGAAAAACTTGAAAAGCGTATGGTTATTCAGTCCAAATCTTTGGATGAGATCGCAGAACTCGCTAAAGAAAAAGAAAAATTACTGGCTTCCATCCCTGCTATTCAGCCCGTGAGCAATCAGGACCTGACTCGAATGGCTTCCGGTTACGGCTGGCGTTCGGATCCTTTTACCAAGGTTCGTAAAATGCACTATGGAATGGATTTTACGTCACCAAGAGGAACCCCTGTTTATGCGACCGGAGACGGAACCGTACTCAGAGCAGATAACAGAGCTTCCGGTTTCGGGGAACACATCAGAATCGATCATGGATTTGGATATATCACCATCTACGCACACCTCAGCAAGTATAAGGTACGCAAGGGACAAAAGGTTAAACGCGGCGACATCATAGGATATGTCGGTAGTACCGGAAGGTCTCAGGGGCCTCACCTTCACTATGAGGTGTGGAAAGACAAAGACAGGATCAACCCGCTTAATTTCTACTACGGAAGTTTGTCAGCAGAAGAATTTTCAGCATTGTTGAAAGCAGCTAATCAGGAAAATCAATCACTTGATTAATATGCAAGTAAACCTGCCTGATAAACGCTATTACAGCATCGGTGAAGTGGCAAAGGCATTTAATGTCAACACCTCACTAATTCGCTTTTGGGACAAGGAGTTCGAAGAGATCCAACCCAAAAAGAACGCGAAAGGAGATCGTCGTTTCAGTCAGGAAGATGTAAAGAACCTTGAATTCATCTACCACCTTGTAAAAGAACGGGGTTTTACGCTTGAGGGTGCTAAAACACATTTACGGGAAGCACGCCATAAATCCCTTTCCAATTACGAGATTATTCGTAAATTGGAGCATATAAAAGCAGAGCTTTTAAAAATCAAGGAACAACTTTAGAATATCAATCAACTTAAAATCAATCGCAATGAAAAAGTGGCTAATTCCGGTGATCATCATCGTAATAATTGTATTTGCCCTGTATCGTTGGGCCGTAGGTATCAATAATACTGCCGTTAACCTTCAGGAAGATGCAAAGACATCATGGTCTAATGTAGAGAGCGCCTACCAAAGAAGAAATGATCTGATCGGCAACCTGGTGAAAACCGTTCAGGGAGCAGCAGATTTTGAAAGAGGAACATTAACCGACGTGATCGAAGCGCGCGCAAAGGCTACTCAGGTAACGGTTGACCCAACGAACATCACTCCGGAACAGTTAGCACAGTTCCAGCAGGCTCAAGGAGAAGTATCTTCTGCCCTGTCGAGATTACTGGTTTCCGTTGAACGTTATCCGGAACTCAAGGCCAACCAAAATTTTCTGGAGTTGCAATCACAACTGGAGGGAACGGAAAACAGGATCAATGTTGCCAGAGACCGGTATAATGAAAGTGTCAATGTTTACAATAAGCATATCAAAATATTCCCGAACAGTCTATTGGCCGGCATCTTCGGTTTTGATGAAATGACTCGCTATGAAGCAGATCCGGGATCCGAGAAAGCTCCGGATGTGAACTTTGATTTTAAATAATCATGTCCAACGTTGAAGATTTCCTTACTGCAGAAGATGAGGAAGCTATCATCGCTGCGATCCGAAAGGCAGAACTGACCACCTCAGGAGAAATCCGGGTACATATTGAACGGACCACGACCGAGGATCCCTACACACATGCACTTGAGATCTTTCACTTTCTGAAGATGGATAATACCATCGACCGTAACGGTGTACTGATCTATATTGCAGTTGATCTTAAGAAATTTGTGATCTGCGGAGACAAAGGGATCGATGCGGTCGTACCTGACAATTTCTGGGATGTGACCCGAGACAAGATGCAGGAACAATTCAGGCATGGAAAATTCCGCGATGGCATCATCGCAGGAATTCTGAGTGCCGGAGATCAGCTCCAGCACTATTTCCCATGGGATAAAAACGATATCAATGAACTCCCCGATGACATTTCAAAAGGATGAGTAAACAACTTTCGAATACCATAACAAAACTGCCATTATTACTGCTGTTCTTCCTGACCGGAATTTTCACCCTTCAGGCCCAATTCGATATTCCGGCAAAACCGGAATTTCAAACCAGTGTCTATGATTATATCAACCTGCTTAGCGCTTCGCAGAAAAGCAGCCTGGAACAAAAACTGATACGGTATTCAGACACCACATCCACACAGATCGTCGTAGCCATCATCAGCTCTACCAACGGTGACAACATCAATTATGTGGGTGCACAATGGGGAGAAGAATGGGGTATCGGACAGGCCGACAAAGACAATGGAATCCTCATCCTACTCGCGAAGGATGATCGCAAGATCGCTATTAATACCGGCTACGGAACCGAACACCTGCTTACCGATGCCATGTCCAAACGGATCATTGAGAACGGGATCATTCCCTATTTCAGAAATGATGATTATTACGGCGGACTCAACCGCGGGGCCGACCTTATTTTTCAAGTAATGCAGGGTGAATATGAAGGCACAAGACCCCCTGATAATTCCAATTCCCCGGGAGGTAGCTTTATCGTCATGATCATCATCTTCATCATCATCATGATCATTCTCAGCAGAAGTCGCAGAGGTGGCGGCGGAAACCGAGGCAATCGAAGCGGCGGACTCGATCTCTGGGATATCATCGTACTGAGTAACCTCGGCCGTGGTGGATACCGCGGTGGCGGTGGCGGTTTCGGTGGCGGCGGAGGCTTTGGCGGCGGCTTTGGCGGCGGTGGTTTTGGTGGCGGCTTTGGCGGAGGAGGCTTTGGCGGCGGAGGAGCATCCGGAGGCTGGTAACAACAGATAGCTGCTATGACCCATTCCGATGTATCACTGCAACAGCATTATGACGAAATGTATGCTAATGCCCTAAAGCATTTTCAGGGCCAGGGAGTTCAAACCGACCCACTCATCGATGACCCATCTGACAGGCGTACCGGACTGACCTTATTGATACGTCCTCCTGAAGCGGTTTGTCATAAGATTTCCGGGATCATCGAAGATTTCAGAGCACTGCTTCCCGATCAGTATTTCTACCCGGAATCAGATATGCATATCACCATAATGAGCATCATCTCCTGTTACCCGGAATTCAATACTCAGGATTTTCAGGCTGACCCCTATATTGAACTTACGAAGGAATGCCTTGAAGGAATACCACCCATAAAAATCAATCTTAAAGGGATTACTGCATCTCCCGCCGGACTGGTTATCCAGGGATTTCCGATGGATCGCCATTTAAACAAGCTCAGAGATGTGCTTAGACAACGTTTCAGAGCTAGTGAACTGGAAGAGTCGATTGATAGAAGATATACGATCAGAACTGCCCATTTAACTTTTATGAGGTTCCGAAAGCCCCTAAGAGAAACGGATACGTTCATCCAACTTCTGAACAATCACCGAAATACTTCCATAGGTGAGTTCACGGTGGACAATATGCAGCTAACGATCAACGACTGGTATCAAAAGGAAGCAAAAACCACCCTAATACACCGATTTAAACAAGGTCGCTAAAGTACAAGTGACAATAGCGGTAAGAGTGACACAAATACCACCAGTGTCACCAGTGTCACTAAAAAAAAGCCCTCCGGTCAGGAAGGGCAATTTTTTTTAAAATCTTCTCATACGGAAGCCTCGTCGCATTCCTCCCTGGGGGGCGCCTTTACCTCCGAACTGATCGAACTTATAGGTAAGAGTCACCATGAAGTATTGTTGCAGTACCGTACCCTGAGTATCCTGAATATAATCAACTCCGGTTGAACGAGTAGTATTAATATTCTGATCGAGCAGGTCATAGGCGATCACCTTAAGACTTACCTTCTGCTTAAAGAGCTCCGCTCCGAGACTCATATTCCAGAATAACGCATCTTTATCAAATCCTTCTCCGACATTACCGTTGTAGGTATAATTGATATCATTACCCCAGATTATGTTTTTCGGCCAATAGGTCGTCGTCTTTAATCCGGCAGTGTGCGATATGAAACTTACATTATCAAAGGCTTCAAGATTATACTTCGTCTCATTGAAACTGATATTATACTGAGGCTCCACTTCCACCATCTCTCTGAAATTCAAGGTTGTTGATAAACGCACTCCCGGCGCAAAAGTCTTAGCTTCCAGTAGGGAGGCATTATTATAACTCAGAGATTTCGAATAGGTAAGATTCGGATCCAAACGCACACTCATGTTTAATGTACTGTCCTGTTTGATTTGCTTGGAATATCCAACACCCACATTATAACTGTAACTACCGTCAATATTGGTATACTCTGTAGTTCGCAGGAAGTCCTCATCAGTAGTGGTAACCGCCACCACCTGGTCTTGCTGATAACTGTAGTTTACATACATGAACAACCCTGTACCTTTTCTCCAATCAAAGTTATTGATGTTCATACTCAGATTATGGTTCACTGTCGGATTCAGATCCGGATTACCGACCACGATATTCAATGGATTACTGACATCTGGCACCGGCTGTAATTGTGAGATCGACGGCACATCTACGGAAGCGTTATATCGTGTAAACAAGTTGAAGTTCTTTCCGAACTGGAAACGCCCTCTCAGTCTGAAAAGCATATTTTCATAATCCTTTGAAAAGGAAGTTTGCTGAAGGAAGTCCTCATTACGAATATCGTTCATCTGGTAGATCCCCGACAAGCTGAACCAAACCTTTTCAGACCGGTAGTTCAATCCGAGACTTGGACTCTGGCGGATATTTCGGAAGTCGAAATCTGAACTCAAGGTCTGATTAAAACTATCATAATCTCCGGTAGCCACATTAAAATCGTAAACGGAACGCTCATTTTTTTGTTCAGAATAATCGTATTCGTATTGCGCTTCGATATTCAATTTACTGGTAATAGGATGCTCATAGGAGATTCCAAAAGTATAGGAATCCGAATTATTCTTAACCTCTGTCAATTGATCCAGAGATTCAGAAGTAGCATTATCCCCGTAAATATTTCTTTCGGTTAAAAGGTTTGAAGTATTCAGGGATTCACTATTATCATTGGCAAAGGAAACACGGATCACCTTACCTATTGTATCCAGTCTTTTAAAGATCTCCACCTGGTTACTGAAGTTTCGCACTTCCCCATCACTGATCGTACTGGTTTCATTCGAGTTGATCAGACTTCCGTCTGCATCCCTTGAAATGGTGCTGTTCGTACTGGTTGTATTGGTATTACTCACACTCATGTTCGGGTTGACATTGATGCGCAAGGTCTTATCGATATCGAATTCCAGATTGGCACCCCCCCGGTGTGAATTTGAAAGTCCTTCAGAACGTCCTTCAGAATCGGTGAAGTAACTACCATCCGGGAGTATATTTTCACGGGAAGTCCTTTGTTCATTGAAAGAATCCCCATTCGAATAGAAATAATTGGTGCTTATTTCATATTTATCTTTTTCGGAAACTGCAAAATCACCTCCTAAACTTGAGGAAGTCGTTATACCTTGTCCGCCACCGAACGAAATTCCATTGATTGAGAAACCACTTCCGCCTCTTACAATATTCACTCCACCACGGCCGCGACCACCACCAACAGCCCCAAAGACTTCATCCATAGAGAATCCCGGTGAATTAATATTATTCGAACTTCCCAAAATACTGATACGTTTGGTATCCTTAAAATAGTTGAGGAGTCCGTTTGCCTGATAACGGTCATCAGTACCGTATCCGGCCATAAAGCGTCCGAACATTCCTTTATTCTTATCCTTACGGATGGTCAGGTTGATCGTCTTGGTTTCCCCGTCTCCTTGCTGACCTTTGAATTCCTGTTCTTTAGTCTTAGTATCGGTGATCTGTATTTTTTCGATGATATCCTTCGGAAGATTCTTTGTCGCAACTTTAGGATCACTGTCAAAGAAAACCTGTCCGTTCACCAGTACCCGGTTCACTTCTTTTCCATTCACTTTGATATTACCATCAAGATCCACTTCCACCCCCGGAAGTTTCTTCAAAACATCCTCGACGTTGGCATCCGGCCTGGTCTTAAAGGAATTCGCATTGAACTCAAGCGTATCTTTTTTGATCACGATAGGTACGCGTTCGGCTACCACATCGACACCTTCCAGTTGTTCAGCCTGAATCGAAAGCGGAATATCACCCATATCGAACTTTTGTTGATCGAGGGTGATTGTTTTTTTTACAGATTCATACCCGTTGTAGGTAACGAATAGGTTTATGCTTTTTAATCTTGTTCGGAATTCCAGCTCGAAGATCCCTTCTTTTCCCGTAATGGTATAAGAGACCATAACGGAGTCTTGTATACTTTCCACATAAACAGTGGAGGCTTCAAGAGCTTCTTTGGTATCCGCATCGGAAACCCGGCCGGTTATCATATAATCCTGTGCATAGGAGACACCGGATAGAAAAACGGCAAGTAGTAGTAAGTAAAGTTTTTTCATTGATGAACATTTAATTGTGGTTGGACGGATTCATTTTGCAAAGGTTTAACGGACAAACGTTAAGATAATCTTAAATAGAAATGTTAAATCCTATGCAAAAAACACAAACCCTTTCTTTTTCGATATCAATTCGATAACGACAAAAAAAGGGCTATCCCGCAAACTAAAATGTTAACTTTGTGAGAAACTTTCTTATTTTTTTCTAAAATACACCTGAACAGGGACACCTGTAAAGTCGAAATTCTGCCGAAGCTTATTTTCTACATACCTGCGATACGGATCTCTCACATATTGAGGCAGGTTGGCAAAGAATGCGAATTGAGGAGTTGGAGTCGGTAATTGTGTACAGAATTTTATCTTTACATACTTACCCTTGTGCGCCGGTGGCGGATTCTTTTCAATAAGCGGAAGCATCACCTCATTTAACTTCGAAGTACTGATACGCTTGGTTTTATTTTTATAAACCTCAACCGCGGTCTCGATCGCCTTATAGATACGCTGTTTGGTAAGTGCAGAAATAAACACGATCGGCACATCGGTAAATGGCTCGATCTGTTTTCTGATATAGGTTTCAAACTTTTTGACAGAATCCGTATCCTTTTCAACCAGATCCCACTTATTAACAAGGATCACAATTCCTTTCTTATTTCTTTCTGCCAACCAGAAGATATTGAGATCCTGCCCTTCAAAACCGCGATTGGCATCGATCACAAGAAGACAAACATCACAATATTCGATAGCGCGTACAGAACGCATAACCGTATAGAACTCCAGATCTTCCTTCACCTTTCTCTTCCTGCGAATTCCTGCTGTATCCACAAGATTGAATTCGAATCCGAAACGATTATAACGCGTATCCACACTATCACGAGTGGTTCCGGCGATATCGGTTACGATATAGCGATCTTCTCCAAGTAATGCATTTATAAAAGAAGATTTTCCTGCATTAGGACGTCCTACCACTGCAAATCTCGGTAGTTCCTCTTCCTCTTCTTCAACGTTCTCCGGTAATACATCAACGATGGCGTCGAGTAGTTCACCCGTTCCACTACCATTGATCCCAGATATATTGTAATATTCACCTAAACCAAGCGAATAGAATTCAACGGCATCAGCCTGACGTACGGCACTATCAACTTTATTGACTGCGAGGAATACAGGTTTATTGACCTGGCGAAGTAATTGAGCTACTTCCACATCCATACCGGTTACCCCGGTAGACACATCAACCACAAAAACAATCACATCGGCTTCTTCGATCGCAAGTTCCACCTGCTTATCGATTTCCTGCTCGAAGATATCATCGCTTCCCACGACATATCCTCCGGTATCGATCAGGGAAAACTCCTTTCCGTTCCAGTCAGATTTACCGTAATGACGATCCCGTGTAACACCACTGATCTCATCTACAATGGCTTCTCTTCTCTTGATCAACCGGTTAAAAAGGGTTGATTTACCTACATTAGGCCTCCCGACAATGGCTACAATACCGCTCATGATAAAAATTTATGGCGCAAAGGTAATGTTTACTGGCTTAATTTTAAATGTTTAATTTCGAATGTTTTCTATGTTGCAAAAACAAGCATCTTCAGTTGCAATTCCATGTCATTACTGTTTGAAGAAAAACTCAAAACACTAAATTCCATTCATAAACATTTGTATTAATATCCCTTCATTTTTATTTGGACTAAAAGCCCCTTCCACTATCTCATAAATCCTGAGCCCGCTCCCGATTTCTCGGGACACTTCCTCCACAGGTCACTTTAGCATTAATACTAACGGCCCTAAATAGCGACGACCCGCAACGCCGCCACTCGTCACTTTCCAGTGCAACAGCAGACAAAAAGATTTTAACCACCCTATCTTAACAAGAGCGTAAATAACTTAATATTAACACATTAAGAGAATTAATTTATCGAACTTTATCAGGTATAACAAACTTAAAATTTCATTATTATGAACAAGTTCAAATTCCTGGGATCGATGTTAGTCGTGCTTTTTCTGTGTCTCCCGTTATATGCGCAGAGTGATAAGGACAAAGAAATCATGAATGACGCAAAAAGCGCCAAGGAAGCCCTGATCAAAGATGATCCGGGACTGAAGAAATTCTTTGAAAAGGCTGCAGGGTATGTAATTTTCCCTAATGTCGGAAAAGGCGCCTTCATCGTAGGTGGTGCGTCGGGTAATGGTGTACTTTACGAAAAGGGTACCGCTACGGGTATGGCTTCACTTACCAAGGTAAGTGTTGGATTGCAAGCGGGCGGTGAGGCACTTATCGAAGTGATTTTTTTTGAAACCCAGAATGAAGTAGATGAATTTAAAAAGAACAAGTTCAAATTTGACGCAGGAGCCACCGCCACTGCGGTTAAATCAGGCGAATCGGTGAATGCCAAATATTCAGAAGGAGTTGCAGTGTTTACTCATACCAAAGGAGGATTGATGGCAGAAGCTTCCGTCGGAGGTCAGAAATTCAAATATAAAGCCTTTAAATAAAGGGATTTGTTAGGCTTCAGGCTATATGCTTTAGGCTTTATGATTAAACATAGCGTCTAAAGCATATGGCAGTTAGCTGATCTCTATTTTTGATTATAGCCGAATCTTTTCAATTGCTTTTCATTGGAACGCCAGTTCTTATTGACCTTTACATAGAGTTCCAGGTGTACTTGCTTTCCAAAAAATTTCTCAAGATCCTCACGGGATTGAATTCCCACTCTCTTAAGTGCATTCCCTTTGTGACCGATAATGATTCCTTTTTGTGTATCTCTTTCCACCATGATAACAGAGCGGATTCGGATGATATTATCACTTTCTACGAATTCTTCGGTTTCTACTTCCACAGCATATGGAATTTCCTTTTTGTAATTAAAAAGAATCTTCTCACGAATCGTCTCATTTACAAAGAAACGTTCCGGCTTATCGGTAAGCTGATCTTTCGGATAAAAAGGTTCCGATTCTGGAAGCAATTCCAGAATTCGGTTAAAAACCACATCAACATTGAAGTTCTCGAGTGCGGAAATCGGATAGATTTCGGCATTCGGCACCAATTCTTTCCAGTAATCTACCTGCGATTCCAACATCTCCTGATCAGAGGTATCGATCTTATTGAGCAGTAAAAGCACAGGTACTTTAGTCCCGGTAATCTTTTTAAAGAAATCCTCATCCTTCAGCGCCTTCTCACCGATCTCAACCATGTAAACCAACACATCCGCATCTTCAAAAGCTGATTTCACGAAATCCATCATGGATTTCTGAAGTTCATAGGCAGGCTTTATAATCCCAGGCGTATCCGACAGGATCACCTGAAAATCATCCCCGTTCACGATTCCGAAGATACGATGACGGGTGGTCTGTGCCTTTGAAGTAATGATGGAGAGCTTCTCTCCTACTAAGGCATTCATCAATGTGGATTTTCCAACATTGGGATTACCGATAATATTTACGAAACCTGCTTTATGCTTTTCCATGATTTATTTTTGAGAAATAGGCCTTCATATTGGCATTGATCTGGGGTGACAGGTAAAGTATGGCGATCATATTCGGAATACACATTACCGCGAAGGACAGGTCGATCAAATTGATCACCAGATCCAGTTCAGATATCGCTGCAAAAATAATACTTATAATGTAAATATAGTTATAGAAACGTCCAGTCTTTTGATTGGTTAGGAATCCAAGGCACTTCGTTCCATAGTAGGAATAGGTAAAAAGTGTTGATATGGCAAAGATGATTACGAGTAGCATCAGGAATTCTGCTCCAAATCCAAACAGGGAACGTTCAAAGGCTAAAAGGGTTAGCTGGATTCCATTGTTCTCTGATTCCAGATATACACCACTAACGATAATAATCAATGCAGTAATGGTACAAACGATGATCGTATCGATAAAGGGTCCGAGCATCGCCACAAGTCCTTCCTGAGTCGGCTCACTGGTTCTCGACTGGCCATGAAACATCGGTGCATTTCCCACACCTGATTCATTTGAGAAGATCGCTCTTCTCACCCCTAATAATACCAATCCCCAAAAACCGCCCTGTACCGCGGTATTAAAATTGAACGCTTCTGTAAATATCAGTTTGAAAGATGGCAGGATTTGATCATAGTTCAGCACAAAGATCACAACTGCCGCAAGCATATAGAGTGCTACCATCCAGGGCACAAGCGAAGCAGAAGCCTTCGCGATGTTTTTAAGTCCGCCAAAGATCACCAGAGAAGTCACTACGACCAGTATGATTCCGATGATCGCTCTCCAGGTGAATTCACCAAGTTGAAAAAGGCTTTCATCCGGTTTTACGACGGCGATGAGCGTTTCAGTAAGCTGATTGGTTGTAAAGATCGGAAGCACTCCGATAAGGCCGGCAATACTAAAGAGAATCGCCATGGGTTTTCCAAAGGTACGGATACCGTTTACCATATAATACATGGGACCTCCGAGCAATTCACCCGCTGCATCTTTCGATCGGAACATCACGGCCAGGGAGCAAGAATAGAATTTGATACACATGCCGATAACAGCGGTCAGCCACATCCAGAAAACCACACCGGGCCCTCCGTTATGGATAGCAATAGCCACACCTGAAATATTCCCAAGACCAACGGTAGCGGCAACGGCAGATGCCAGTGCCTGATAATGGCTCACATCACCGGAATCACCTTCCTTATCGAATTTCCCCATGGTGACCTGAATAGCATGCTTAAAATGCAGATATGGTTTGAACTTTGAATAAAAAACAAGAAAGAGTCCGCCACCGATAACGAAGAAAAGCATAAACCACTCAGCAACACCGATCATTTTAGAGGTTAGTTCGATAAGAAAATCCATAGGGTAATTGATTTTAATATTTGATTAGTTAGTTCGGAAAGGGTAAATATAATGTTTAATGGTAAATGACCAATTTTAGTTGTGAGTTGAGAGTTAAGAGTTGTAAGTTATAGACATTGTAACTTTGTAACAACGTGACATGTCAACCTCGGAAAACAGAGTAGCGTACTATTTCACCCCTTCACAAGGTAACATGTAACAGCGTATCTAAATCGAATTGAGAATTGAGAATTGAAAAATCAGGGGTCTGTTTTAAAAAAGAATTAACCATCCATAATCCTTAATTCATAAGTCACATTTAAATCAACACCAGAAGTTAGAAAACGGAAAACAGTGGTTTCCTGCTTCACTGCTTTCTGCATTACTGCTTCACCTTGTAGTAAGCAACTGAAGTTAAATTAAGAATTATGAATTAAGAATTATGAGTTAAGAGTTATGAGTGATAGGCTCTACTGTAAAAATGTAACAGGTCACCCAACAGGAAACAGAAAACAGGTAACAGCATACAGCCTAAAGCTCTTCTGCTTCACCTTTTAGTAAGCAACTGAAGTTAAATTATGAATTATGAGTTAAGAATTATGAGTAATAGGCTCTGTAACTGTAACGATATAACAATGTAACGATGTAACAGAGGTCACCAAACAGGGAATAGAAGACAGACAACAGCTTACAGCCTACTGCTTCACTACATTACTGTTTACTGTGTACTGCATTACTACAAACTATCACCAAATTTAAAATCTAACATTTATAATTTACAATCTTCACCTCCTCAGCAGCTGTCAATGAACCCATTGCGTAAAACATGGATGATTATAATAATATTTTTGCCCAATAACATTTGGATAACATAAAAATGGTTGTATATTTGCACTCGCAAGATCGCGGGATAGAGCAGCAGGTAGCTCGTCGGGCTCATAACCCGAAGGTCACTGGTTCGAGTCCAGTTCCCGCTACTAGAAAAAAGGCTTTCGATTTCTCGAAAGCCTTTTTTAATACCTTGAATTCTACTCCCGCTCTACATTTTTTCGAAACCATCTCAAAAGTTATCAAAAGAATTACCTAAGCACTGTCATTTGTCTGGAAATCAGTATTCAAAACAAATTGAACAAAAAGAGATATAGACCTTTGTCCATTATGAATTACATTAGTATGTTTTTCAAAGTCAAAAAATTCTAACATTTACGCACTTCATCGTTGATCGATATATGTTTTACCCCACTGTTCCAAGGCTATAAAAATTCCTTCGAGTGAGTTCCCCAATGTAGTTAACCCATACTCCACTTTAGGCGGGATTACCGGATAAACCTCTCTTGTCAACAAATTATCTTCTTCCATTTCGCGAAGTTGAGCGGTTAAACTTTTATCTGAAATAGGCTCTAATAAGGTTTTTATTTCAGTAAATCTTAATGGCTTTCCGGATCTTAATGCTTTATATATTTTTAATTTCCATTTTCCTCCCAGTATGGACAATGAAGCTTCAATGGCACAGTCCGATTCCGGGTTGTTTTCGCAATTGATGGTGGTTCTTCTACTATAACTCATTTTTTTTAATTTTTTTTCCTTGGCAAGTGTTTGTTTTTCAGTAAATCAAACCTTAATCTCAGCAACTTACCATAAGGTAAGTTATTGTTATTCAGTAAAATAGATTTTAGATTTGCTTAAAATTTATAATACATGAAACATAAAATTCTTATTACCGGAGGATCATCCGGAATCGGCTTTGGAATAGCACAATACTTTTATAAAAAAGGGTGGGATGTCCTAATTACCGGCAGGAACAAAGATAAGTTAAATGCAGCAAAAAATGCAATGCCGAACATTAATGCTCTGGAATACAGCAGCTTAAATGAAGAACATCTTGACAGGGTCATTGATTTTATAGGAGAGATTTGGAATGGCAGACTGGATATTCTAGTCAATAGTGCCGGACATGTTGAACTTGGGAGCCTTAAAGACATTACAGGTTCTTCCATGTCAGAGATGTACCAAGTTCATTTGATAGGCCCTTCACTATTGGCTTCAAAGTGTCTGGACTTTTTGGCTGTTACCAAAGGACATATTCTAAACATTACAAGTAGTCATGGTATTAAGGCATATCCAGGTATTAGTGCATACGGTTCGGCAAAGGCTGGCCTTAATATGTTAACTAAAGTCTGGGCTCTGGAACTTGCTCCCATGGGAATTAACGTTAATGCAATAGCACCCGGCCCTACGAATACCGACATACTAAAATCTGCCGGTTTTGATGATGAAACTATTTCCGCCATTAAGGAAAGTGAAAAAAAACAAATACCACTCCAAAAAAGAGGGAGTGTAGCTGATATCGTTTCAGCCGCTGTCTTTTTATTAGACTCAGGGTCAGAATGGACTACCGGAGTTGTCCTTCCCGTGGACGGGGGCATATCAATATCTTAAAAAACCTGCATCCATTTAAGTTAGTGATTCAATAATGAGGATCAAATAGGACTGTATATTATATTACAGCGCTAGAAGTGGCCTGTCCCTATAATGTGATACCTGTAAAACGTTAAAAAATATTTAACTAACAACTTATTGTTGTAGCTCCTAAATAGATCCTTTAGGTTTGAAAGGGAAATAAACACATTACATTTATTCGATCACTAATAGCTATTACTATAAGTAAATGAAAAATTTTTTTATCCTAACCAGCATAAGCCTTTTGATATCCCTCCAATTAGCTGCTCAAAATAGGACGACCAATAACATTGTTGGAACGAACCATTTTATCCATTCAAAAATTTTGGGGGAACAGCGGCAAATACAAATCTATCTTCCCTCCGGCTATACCGAAACAGAAGAAAAGTACCCGGTCCTGTATGTGTTGGACGGGCAACTTTTCTTTAACCATGCCATAAGCCTGAGCAATAAGTTCAGGCAATCCAAACTCGCCCCAGAATTTATTATAGTGGGTATCAACACCGGTTATCCCCAGCGCTTCGTTCATTTCAGTGATGGAAAGGAGAAATTCATCGAATTTATGAAGGCAGAACTGATCCCGTACCTTGAGGGCAACTTCCGCACCGATGATGAGAAGCTCCTTTTTGGCTGGGAATATGCAGGGAGCCTTGGGTTTCATATCATGGTTAACAACAGAATAGCATTTGATGGCTACCTATTAGCGAGCCCATTTCCCATATGGGATCAAATAGATGCTTTAGACAATATATCGACCATTAATACCATGCTTTATTTTACATCCATTGGACCTGATGAATATTCAGTATACCATGGTACGGATAAACTTGACTCCTGGCTTTCCGGTAAAAAAATCGACGGGTTAGACTGGTTGTACACAGAACTGTTAAACGAGGAACATCACTCTACCGGATTTGCCACGCTCTATCATGGCCTAAGGAACTATTTTAAATACTATCCGGAGTTTCAATAAGATGTGCTTAAAAAATTCATCAAGGCCGGTGGCCTGGATCATGCATATGCATATGCCAAAGAGCGATCCCGCCAATATGGATTTCCCCCCTTATTATCATCATGGTCCAAGTATACTATCATCCGCAGTGCAATCAGGGCCAATGACTATGGGCATTTTGAAATTTTTGTCAATGAGTTCATAACGGATGAATTTATAAGTGATTTAAAATACAGGGCTTTTGATATTGCGGGCTTCTACAAGAAAAACGAAAATTATAAAAAGGCCATAGAAATCTACAAAATGTTGCTCGTATCACTTCCTGAATCAGGAGATTTATTAAATGAAATCGGAAATGCCTATATGTCCCTGGACAATAGAACTGAGGCGGAAAAATACTTTCAACGGGCAACAGAAGTTTCAACAAAATAATAATATCAGCGTTGAAAGCCGTATGGATCGATAGGCCTATCCTATCCTGGACAGCATATGCCTTTTCAATCCAATATGAACTGAGTTAACAAACATGGACCTATGAAAATTATGTAACAAACGATTTTCCCATTCGTCTTCCTTTTAAACAAACAGATAAGTGTGGAAAATTGATGCTGGTCTTAATACCGGGTACAAACACAACGATCAAAGCACATAACTGAAGTGTTGGATAACAGGACTTAAACTTCAATATTAAATCAGATACCCGTGCTGAGAAAATAAAAACAAACACCCATGAACGAACAAAAACTTAAAAGAAGGATAAATTTTTTAACCTATTATTTGGTGGTGAGCAGTGTTGCATTCATCACCGCAATTGTATGGATCTATAAAAATTCGGAACCACAGGAAAACTTTGACGTATTAAACGTTAAGCGTTTAAACATTGTCGATGAAACTGGAACGAATTTACGAATGGTCATCAGTAATGAATCCAGACAGCATTCCGGAATAATTAATGGAGATAAATTGCCTGAGAGGGAAAGACCTTCAGGGATTATATTTTTCAATTCTTTTGGAGATGAATGTGGAGGACTGGTATACGATGGCAATGAAAAGGATGCCGGAATGGTCCTTTCTGTGGATAAATTCAGGGACGACCAAATTATGCAACTCCAGTATATGGAAAACACTAAAAATCACAACAGGAAATACGGGTTGCAACTGTGGGATTATCCTAAAGAAAATACTTTTGAGGAACGAAATAATCGCTTTAATGGTATGGAAAATCTAGAAACCGATCTAGAAAAAAAACAGGCCTATCAAAAGATGAAAACAGATAGTTTGCTAATGGAAGATAGATTATTTATCGGAAAAGGTTTCAATAAAGATGTAGGTCTATTTATAAACGATAAGGAAGGTAACCCGAGAATAAAAATATATGTAGATAGTGAAGACAATCCAAGAATAGAAATTTTGGACAAAGAAGGGGAAATTATCCGATGAAAACCAGGTGCCCAGACACAATCTAAAGGCAATTTTTAAATTATTTAAAGGTGTAGCCTGAATAGACACCAAATACTTTTTTGAAAAAACCAGAGCTAAAGAACTGGATGAGCTATTTGATGCCAGTTGGGTCTACACAAGGAAACGACATCCGGACTATAAATTTTGTCCGGAAAACTACTTACAAAAACTAGAGTTAAAAAAATATGCAAACAATACTGTTAAAACCTATGTTTCCTGTTTCGAATATTTTATAAACTATTATAACGAGTAAAATATTAATCACTTTGATGAAAATGACATTAGAAATTATTTAGAATTTCTAGTCAAAACCAATCGGTCCGACAGCTACATAAATCTAGCTGTTAACAGTATTAAATTTTATTACGAAACTGTCTTAGGCTTTCCAAACAGATTTTATAGTATAGAACGTCCCAGAAAATCAACAAAACTACCTACAGTATTTTCAAAAGATGACGTTTTTTCGATCATTTCTTGTGCCAATAACCTAAAACATAAATGCATCTTAGCCCTACTCTATTCTGCCGGACTAAGACGTTCTGAACTCCTCAACTTAAAACTTACCGATATTGAAAGTAACCGATTGCTAATTAAAGTCAGAGATGCTAAAGGCAATAAGGACAGGTATACCATCTTATCTGAAAAAATGTTAAAGGACTTAAGAGAATATTACAGACAATATAGACCTAAAAATAATTTATTTGAAGGCCAAACCAAAGAGCAATACAGCGCAAATAGCATAGGTAAAGTTGTAACAAATACTGCCAAAAAAGCAGGTATAAAAATTCCAGTTTCATCACACACGCTTCGACATAGTTTTGCAACTCATCTTTTAGAAGCTGGTTCTGATATTAGATATATACAACTTTTACTTGGACATAACTCCACTAAAACCACAGAGCTATATACTCATGTAGCCAAAAACAGTTTCAGCACGATAAAAAACCCGATAGACATGTAGGTATTTGCTTATATTTGAGTGGATATATAATAGAAATAAACACACTGGTGTGTTTATACACATGTTGGCATTAATTTGAAAAATGAACTTAACGAAAGAAATCACAAGTCGAAAATTGAATTTCGAACCGCAAGTTGAAATTTCAAATGAATCGATCAAAATAAAAGATATCGGAATTTCGATTGACCTAATCGAAAACTTTGTACTTGCCGACAAAGACACTTTCAATAAATTTAAAGCTGAATATCAATTTCCTAAAAATTCGGAACTGAATAAAAAAGACAGAGAAAGTTTTGCGGACGCAATTTTCGAACCGGTTTTTATTTTGGAAAATAGCGAAAAAAAAAGACCGATTATCGCTTGTTACCTTTTCGATGTTCGAGCATTAAAAGGAAAAAACAATCTGAATATTAGAAGTATAAATAAGTTTGAATTAATGTGGACTTCTTATTTAGCCGAACCCAAAAATGACCGAAGACTTAATGCAAAACGAATTGTAACGAACGAACTGAATGGAGCAATTTCGGAAACTTATCGATTTGAATACAAAACAAAAAATGATTCGAAAAACAAACTTTCGAATTTAAAAATATTGACTATTGAAATTAAAGATTACGTTCTGACTTTTTACATTGTGGACGATGAAAAAAATTCATTGAATCAAGCGGAATTAGAAAAATTTATAAACGGAATAAAAAACTAATGCCAACACCGGCTATAGTTCATTGCTGCGGTAATCCTCACCCTTTATTTGAGCAACTTTACTATATTTAGGTCTTGCGGAAAAGTCCTGCGGACGTTTTCCGCAACGAAACCATAGCCAAGACCGTTGTAAGCCATTTGAGAAAAAACAGAATGAGAAACTTTTTAGCAATAATATTTTTAATACTTCTATCTGATTTTGGATTAAAAGCACAGACAGTTCATAATAATTTTGTTATAACTGATAAATATATATGCAGTCTAAATGATAATGGAAAACTTAATTTTTTTGACTTAGAAAATGGAAGTTCGATTGAAAAAGAAATAAATAGCAATCAAGACATTTCAATTTTGACAACTGACGTTGAAAAAAACATAGTTGTATTAGATAAACAGAATCAGATTAAGAGATATAATTATTTAAAGAACACTTGGACTATTTTATCCAAAAGCAAAAACGTTGTTACCGGAATTGTTTTTAATAGTAAAAACAAATGCTACCTTATAACCAATAAAGGAATTGAAGATGCAGAAAATCAAAAGATTTGCTTTTCGAAAAAGTCCCTTAATCATCAAATAAATTATCAAACTGAATGGGGAAAACCTTATTGCTATTACATTGACAAAGACGACAGAATTTGGTTGGGTTTTGGCTATGGAGAATGGGGTGGTAATTTATTTATATTTAATACGATAAGTAAGAATTTTGAAGTTCCAGATTTAGGAAATTTTAGGATTGAGCTTTGGCCGATTAAATCATTTTTTGAAGATGAATCGTCAGTATATTTATCTTCAGGTCTACAACATATGATGAATAGTGGAATTATTATTCGATTTGATAACTTAAAGGCTTATTCTGTACTTGAAAGTGATTCTCATTGGAGTAAACCTACCGAAAAAGACCGTACAAAAACTTGGGTAAGTGCTGAATATATTGGACCTGCAACTTACAGCAAACATAATAACTCAATATATTTTTATTCGCAAAATGGAATATTTAAAGGCGATAAAAGTACAGACTTATCAAAAATTGAGAATTGGAAAATAATCCTGCAACCAAAATTAAATTGGAAATATGGACAACCAGATGCCGTTGGCTCGCCAATGAATGTATTAAAATTAGAAGTCTTGAATGAAAACAAAATTATTTTTCTATCTCAAAATGATGGTATTGGATTTTATGACAATAAAGAATTAAAAATGATTAAATAAAAACGGCTTACAACAATGGCTATAAGTAATTGCTTGTTCTCGCCTACTTCTGAAAATCCTCACGGATTTTCAGTTTGGTGTGTACTTGCAAAGTTAAGTGCTAAACCACGCAACTACTCATAGCCGAGACCGTTGTGCGTCATTTAAGAAAAACCCGTGAAATACATTAAACTGATTTTAATTTTACTTTTTTTCAGTTCGTGCTCAACGAATAAATCCGTAATTGGTTTATATGGAAAATGCGGAAAAAGTTACCTTACTTGCACTCAAATTGAACTGAAATCGGACAAAACATTTGAGTATTTTATTTTTATGGATGTTGGTGGCGGAACTGTAGTCAAAGGAAATTGGGAACAAATATCTACTGACAGTATAAAACTGAACACATTTGAACAACCAAAAAATCCAAGTACGACTTATAGCGGAAAAATAAATCCTGACCGAATTGATAATATCAAAATTACAATCCGAGATTTGGAATTACCTCTTGCAGCTGCGTTCATTATAGTAAATGACCAAAACGCTGGAAAAGCAGCAGACGTGAATGGAATTGCGGAATTGGAGACTCAAGAATTAAAAACAATTACATATCATTATTTAGGACAAAAAGAAACTATAAAAATCGACAATCCGAATTTTAACGAAATAGAAATTATTGTAAAGGATTTGGACTTAAATGCTGTTCCAAGATTTTTGACTGATAAAATAATGATTTTAGATAATGGAAAATTGTTTTTTAACGATGGATATTCATTAAAGAAAACCAACTTGAAAAACAGACAATGGAAATAAAAAACGAACGCACAACAATGGCTATAAGTAATTGCTTGTTCTCGCCTACTTTTTCCCGCACGTGCGGGACTCGCGGATTTTCAGTTTGGTGTGTACTTGCTAAGTTAAGTGCTAAACCACGCAACTACTCATAGCCGAGCCGTTACCTGCAATTAGAATGAAAAGAATAATAACCATATTGACCTTGATATTTATATCTACGATTGGATTTGCACAGACCGATTCAATTCGTGGAAATCAATTTGAACTAAAAGGAAAAATAATCAATGAGATTTCATTAACTCCTCATTGCGGTACAATTGCGTGGGGAACAGTTATTGAATTTGAAATAATTGAATTTTCGGATTCAAATTACAAACTTGACTCGATAGGTGTGATTTTTACTTGTCCAGAATTCTATGAAGATGGATTCTTTGAAGTTGGAAAGACTTATACCATCACTGTTGCTGATGAAAACCAAGCGGATTTCGGTTGGACTATTCCAAATGAATCTATCCTAACCAAATACAAATTGGACAAAAAACTGTGGGTAATTAAAACAGATAAAAAAGAATAAAAAAAACAGGTAACAAGGTGTATAGTGCATACCCTCTGGGATACGCACCATACACAAAACGTTACCTGCAAGCTGAAAAATGAAAACTGAAAGAAAAATAAAGATAGCTGAAGCATTCTCAAATAAATATGCCGAGACTGAATTGGATATTGACTTATCTCAAAAAGAGTTTGAGCTTTTAAACAGAGGAATTTTTGCAGGAAGTATGGATGAAAAATGGAATATCTTCATTCATAAAGATTCATTATTCTTTGCTAGAAGTTGGACTGACAACTGTATTTATAAAGCTGATTTAGAAACCAAAAGAAGTCGAATAAAACTCTGTAACTTAAAAGTTACGAGAAATACAGATGAATACAAGGGTACGGATTTGAAATCGGATACTGAACTATTTAAAGAATTGCTTCAAATGTATTTAGACAGGGAAGATTTATATATTGACAACAGAGTTAATCTTCCTTTAATTAAAGCAACAATAGAAAAATATAGCAACAAGAATAAATTAAGGAAAATTATTGGTTCACAAAGTATTGAATTGAACCTACTGATTTACAACTCTTTAATAGAATCAAGTTCTGACTATATAATTGTAAACGGACTTGAGGAATTGACAAATAACACAAAAAAATATGACTTGAAATACGAACTGTTAAGTTTGCATATTTCGAATAAGGAAAACCCAAAGGATTCAACAACTTTCTTTTTCAACCAAGATGGAACTGAATTACTTGGACAGATAACAATATATAAAAAAGCCAGCAGGTAACAATGACTATAAGTAATTGCTTCTACTCGCCTACTTCTGAAAATCCTCATGGCTTTTCAGTTTGGTGCGTACTTGCAATTAATCGCTAAACCACGCAACTACTCATAGCCGAGCCGTTGTAGGGCATTAGTAAAAGCCAGTAAATCAAATTGAGCACATTCTTTTTCATAGCTATATTAATAATTGTATTCATTGGAATACCAATTGGCACTGGTTGGTTTATTCATTGGGCAATAAAATCAAGTGGACATCCCAAAGCAGCAAAATCCATAACGCTCATTTATGGCCTAATAGTTATAATATCAGGAGTTTTTATCTATTTTGAGGATGAGTTTTTCACCAAGGAAGATGCTAGATTTTTTGTAGAAGAACAAGGGATAGAATTAATGGATGAATTTAAAGTTGTGCATAATGAATCTAGTTCAGCCATAGGAGACTACTATCATACTTTCACGATAGAAATATCAGGGAGTGACAAAAGGAAAGCTATAAACGAAATCAAAAAATCAGATGATTTTCAATCAGAAAAAAGTTCGGTTGACACTTTACTTTATTTATCAGACAACAGATATTTTGGCCCAAAGGTGACTCAAAACTATGAAACTGAAAATGCTTTTATTCGAGAGTTTTTCGAACCTAGCGGACAAAAAGGATATGCCCCTACATTCAGAAGAATTGAAATAAGTAAATCAAGAAATGAACTGACATTTGAAGAAATTGACGAGTAATATAACGCCCTACAACATTGGCTATATCTCATGGCTAGTTTCTTACTTCAAAAAAATATAAATTCATGAACTCAACCAGGCCTACCATCGCTGTCGGAACCAGCATTAAAACCGCCCGCCACGAGCCATAGCCTGACCGTTGTAGGTAATTTGGAAAGTTAATATGACAAAGGAAATAACACTTAGAGTGATTAGAATTGTGCTGGCAACCATTTTTGCCCTAATCTTATTTCCATATTTGAAAAATTATTTCAAAGAATACTCTGACCAAATCACATTGTTTTTTTTATTCTCTTCCTTTATTGTTGGGATTTTTTCAATTATAATATCTCTCCTCATAGAAAAAGTAAAAAATATTCTTTTAAAAAATGAGCAAGACAGTAAAAACCTTTTATTAGAAAACGTTCATTACACCTTAAGACTAATATTATTTACGGCATTTGCCATTTCTGGACTGACAATTATGAGTATTTATTGGGTTATTATACTTTTAACGTTAGCAGAAATTTTCGGTATATTTTTTAATGAAGAATTTGAAAGAAACAAAAAAATGGATTAAAAAAGATAAAACTACCTACAACAACGGCTCCTATGAAAAGCATTAGTCGCTTTCTCCAAAGTTAATATTTTAATTTTCAACTACTTCATTATTTTGTTTTTAAGCGTGTTGATCTATGGATGAAGCTCTGATTCATCTTTAAATCAATACTATATAACTTGCTCAGCATTCTATATGTGATTCCATTAGGTAAACCGCTCTTTGCCTTTGCGATGAATATCTGCCGGATTTACCACCAGGGAATTCCATCCGAATGAGATAAAACTTCGGTGTACTGAATAACCACAACATCCGGCTTCATAGGCGGTACTCACTTCATGATCAGGAAAATGTTTTTTGACAAAAGTTCGTAATTTCAACGGATCCGGAGACATGCTAAAAGATTTACCGGCAAACAGATCTGTACTGCAATGAACTTTCCAACTTCGTTTGTGTATGTCAATTCCAATGAATAACTTGGCACTAGCAGTTTGTTGTGTTTCCATCTCTATAAGTTTTAGTGAACTTTAAAGATACTCGACAAGCTGTTTTTACATAGATGCTATAGCTCATTGCGGCTAAATTCCTAAATTGGAATTCATTGCAATTTGCTATCTTTCGGTTACGGCGGAAAAATCTTGTCGACTTTCCCGCAACGAGCCATACACAAACCCGTTGGCGTGCATTTAAAGAAACCGAATGAAAAGTATTTATATAATAATCATAGTTTGTTTGCTAGGCTCTTGTAATTCACAGACGAACACAAAGACAAAAAACACTGAAAGTACTGACCTGACACAAAAAGTTGATTCGACTGAAAAACTAACCGAAAAATCGACTCAGACAGATTATCAACTAGAAAAAATTGATATTCCTGTAATTGGGACATTTGAACTATCCGAAATGAAAATGGACAGTTTGAATGAGTATGGTGCAGGTGACTGTTGGGGAACCATAAGAAGATATTCATTACCAAATTTCGGACTTGCAATTGATTCAATAACTTGTGGAGAGTATGGATTCACATACACCTATTATCTTTTGAGTGACAAGGACTTTATTCAAGTTGTTTACACGAAAAAGTCTGAGTCAATTCTAGACCCTGAAACAAACTCATTCTTCTATGTTCAAGAAGAACAAGTAATTGACTTCAACTCAGACCCAGCAACTTCAATGAACAAAATTGATACTCTTACCGATTACAAACTAAGAGAGAAACCAATTGACAAGGAATTTTCAACAGAAATATTGAAAGACAAACAAACATCCTATGACCACCTTGAAATGAATTACCAAGGAACATGGGAAATGGAAATTGACCATTAAGAAAGAAAAAAACGACACGCCAACAATGGGTATGATTCAGCGTGGTGTTGGTGTGTGAACCAAAGTAAAAGCATATATTTAATTTGATTTCTTACGCGGATAAATCCTGGCGGATCCATCCACGCCGAAATCATACCCGAACCGTTGTAACCCATTATGACCAAACAACAACATATCATTATTTTTTTAGTCCTTTTTCTAAATCTTACAGGATATTCACAATCTAAAATAGGTGTCATAAGAGATGAAGATGGATATACTAACATCAGATCTGATAAAAGCAATAAAAGTGAAATAATTGGAAAAATATTTGACAAAGAATATTTTACATTTTTCGAAAATGACGATTCTAATTGGTGGCTTATAGAAACCAAAAAGGGACAGATTGGGTATCTACATAAAAGTCGAGTTTCATTTATCCAGAATGGATATGTTCAAAATGGCAAATTGACAAATAAAACTGTAAGCCTGACTGTCAAAGAAGAACACATCAAAGAATTAAATATTAAAATAGTTCAGTTAAGCCCTTCTGAAAATAATTACGACTTTTACTGTAAAGGATTAATCCGAACGATTAAGGGTAATAAGTTAATTGACGAAATTAACTATGGAAACATAGACCCTGTGGGTAGTAGTTTTGGTCTAACCTACTCCCTAAACCAGAATAAAAATCACCCATTTATAGTTTCAAAATTTGGAGATTACAGTGGGGAAATAATAATTATTCAGGAAAATGGAAAAATTCAAAGATTTGCAGGAGGCCAATATTTTTTGACCGAAAATGGAAAATATCTTGTATCTGATTGGTCATCTGACATAAGCGGTCTAACAATTTATGATTTAGAGAAAAAGGAAGTTCGTTTGAACAAAGAATTAAATTTCTATCTTGGGAAATGGTGTATATCTAATGGAGTTTATTTTGCCCCTATATTGGATGGTGGAAAAAAAAGTGATCAAACCTATGAAATAGACTTTAATGATTTTCAACTTAAGAAAAGTAAATTGAAAACTAAAGAAGCTAGTGAAATCGAAATGATTAATAAAGACTGTTATTGTAAATAACGGGTTACAACATTAGCTATAGCTCATGTCTAGTTTCTTACTGCAAAAAATAATAATTTCATGTACCTAACCAGGCTTTCCATCGCTGTCGGAAAAAGCATTAAAACCGCCCGCCACGAGCTATAGCCAAACCGTTGGCAAACATTTGAACCTACTTAATGGCAATACAAGATAAAATCACACAAATTTGGGTAAAAACAACTGGAAAAAGAATAAAACCAGATGAATTTGAGTGGTTAATCGGACCTATTGGAAATACTGACATAATTAAAGACAAGTTCATTCTTGAATTAGCGGAAAAAGAGAATTTGGAAATTCAAAAAAACTTACCGAATTCTGGACTTCTAGAAAAAATGGAACAGATTGGAATCTCCGACCAAAACCAATATCGTCTGAATAAAAAAGTTGCAGACTTCTACGAAAATACTTCTGACTATGATTTTGAAGTTTGGAGTGAATGGAAAGGTGTTTTCAAACTATTTGGTAAACTTCTTTATTTAATTTTCAGCAAACGACTTCAACAACTGAATTTACCGCTGAATTCAATAGACACAGCAAAAGGACTAAAAAGTGAAATAATCAAATTAAAAAGTAAGGAGACAATGGAAACCAAATGGACAATTTGGTATCGGATAATTAAGAGCACAAAAGATGTAATATATTCCGGAATTTACACAACGTGTAAAAATCCAAATTATGAAAAACCATTGCTTAAAGTTGTTTTTCCATTACCAAATGGAAACGCATCTGTTGTTATGAGTAAAATAGTTGGGAAAGATGGCTCACTTCTACTCTGTTCTGATGGGAAAAAATTTGGAGATAATGGATTTTACTTTACGCTGACAAATGGCAAGGGCAAATATTGGGCAAGATTTGTAAAATCAATGCACGAATGGATTAGAGTTTACGAAGACGAAGAAAATGTATTAAGAGCCGACCATATTCTGAATTTTTATGGAATGAGATTCTTGAATTTACATTATAAAATGAATAAAAAAACATTTGCCAACAGCGTATCCAATGAAAAATAGCGGCTGATGATTAGACGAATTGATTCTCCTGCAAATTAATTATATTACAAATCGGAATAATACGAAGTAGCAAAACCGCTACTTTTCATATACGCTAACCGTTGCAATAATTATGACCAAATGAGACACATTCTGATATTATTAATGCTTCTTACTTTCAACAAACTGATTTCACAAGAAAAGATCGGAATGAAGGAAACCTACAATGACAATAATTTGGTTTATAAAGTTTCAAATGACCAACTCTTTACAGGAATTGCTCAAAGTCATCGAAACAATGGACATTTAGTTTACGAAGAAGAATATAAAAATGGAATCATTCTCTCAAGTAACTTATATTATAACGGAAAAGAAATAAGAGTTTCTAACAAAACGATTTACAATCCGAATAACCCATTTATTGTCTCAAAAGAAATAAAATATCATCTGGATGGTGAAATTTTTGAAACCACAACTTATAACGAAGATGGAATAAAAATCCTCGTAGAGCAATTCAAAAATGGAAAACTGATCTACAGTTGTCAATATTCGGGAAAAAAGAAACACGGACTTGAATTGGGTTACGCAGAAGACGGAAAAAAATTGAAATACCGTTGTGAATTTATAAATGGAAAGAAAAATGGAACAGAATATTGTCTCAAAGACGATGGAACTGAAACAAAAAAAGAATATCAAAACGGAAAAAAAATTAAATAACTATTGCCAACAGCGGCTATAGTTCATTGCGGCGGTAATCCACACAGTTTATTTGGGCAACTTTACTATCTTTAGGTTTGGCGGAAAAGTCCTGCAGACATTTTCCGCAACGAAACCATAGCCAAGATCTTTGGCTGTAACCCTACCAAAGCGACCGCCACAACAAAACGAAACAAAGAAATGGGAATTTTTAAAAATCTTTTTTCAGAATGGACAAAATTTGAAAACCTTTTCCAGCGACAAGAAATTCCTGCTAAAACTATTTTATTAAACGAAGACGAAAAATCTAAAAAAGCATTTTTTATAGAAAAAGGTTGCTTACGACTTTGCTTCAATAACAACGGAAAAGACATTACCTTTCAATTCTTTTTTGAAGACGAATTTGTTTCTTCTATCGAGAGTTTTATCGGGAATCAACCGAGTATGTTTACCATCGAAAGTATAGAACCTTCAATTATTCATTCCATTACTCAAAAAGATTTTCAGTTCATTTTAGAAAATTCCGAAACTATAAAATCGCAAGTAGAAGAATTTACTTTTCAAAGAATGCTTTTGTACCAAAAATTGTTTTTATCCCGCATCAAAGACAATCCCGAAAAGCGTTACGCTGAACTGATGAAAACCAATCCCGAAATAATTTTAAGAATTCCACAACATTATATTGCTTCATTTTTGGGAATAACTTCTGTTTCGCTCAGCCGAATAAGAAACCGATACTAAAAAGTATTTATTTACAATTGTTATCGTCTGCCGATTTTCAACTGCCCAATTTTGTACCATAATTTTAAGTGATACAAAATGAAAGTAGCAATCGTTTTTAACCATCCTTATCAAGGAAGTTTTTGCAACGCAATCCTTAATTCCGTAATCAACGGACTGAAAAGAGCAAATCACGAAATTGATTTAATTCACTTGGACAACGACAATTTTAATCCTGTAATGACGGCAGGAGATTTAAAAGGTTTTCGGGACAAAAAACCAATCGACCCGAAAGTCTTAGAATACAGCGAACGAATTAAAAATGCTGACCATTTGGTTTTCATTTTCCCGATTTGGTGGGAATTGATGCCTGCATTAACCAAAGGTTTTGTGGACAAAGTCATTTTTCCGGGAGTTGCTTACGATTACACAAATGCAGAAAATACGAGAATGAAACCGCTTTGGAAAAACCTCAAAGGCGAAACAATGATTACTACCATGAACACACCCAATTATTTGTATTGGTTGTTTTTCGGAAACGCTATCAAGAAAACAATGATAATGGGAACTTTTTGGAAAATCGGTTTCAAAAACAGAAAATGGATAAGTTTCAACCAAGTGAAACAGGTTACGAAAGAAAAGCGTGAAAAATGGCTTGTTAGACTAGAACAGAAATTTGAACAACTGAAATAAAAAAGCTACAGCTAACAAAGTGTATAATTAATGGCTAGTTCGAGCTTGCTTACGAAAATCCTAACGGATTTTCTATTCGGTTTTCATTTGCTAAATTAGTGGCTTAAAGACGCCACTAATCATACATAAACCGTTGTTGTACTTCATTATGACCAACCAATAACCAATGATAAAATTCTTTAGAAAAATTAGACAAAACCTGTTAATGGAAAACAAAACTGGAAAGTATTTAAAATATGCTATTGGAGAAATTGTACTTGTTGTGATTGGAATCCTTATCGCCTTATATATAAACAACTTGAACCAAGCAAACCAATTAAAAACTAAAGAACAAACTCTTTTGCTGGAAATAGAAAATGATTTGATCAACACACAAATTGAACTAGAGAGTGACATTTCCGATTTAAATTCATTATTAAAAGTATCTGATTCAATTATTCAATATTTAGACACAATAAATTACAGTCAGTATAATAAGTCATTGTTTGGTATAAAAATGGGATGGGCTTTTAAAACTGTAAAATTGTATCCAAGAACAATTGCCTATGAGAATCTAAAATCTATCGGTGCTGAGTTAATATCTAATGATTCAATAAGGTTTTATCTAGTTGATATTTTTGACCGCAAACTACCCAGGGTAGCTCTCTGGGAAGATCTAGCAACCAAAGTATCAAAAGATTCTTATGATGAGCTAGCGCCAATTTTTAAATCTATTCGGGCTAAAGAACAACATTCTTACTATGTTTTAGTCCCAGAAGAATTTGATGATGATAGCCAGAAATTATATATTAACAGACTAGCTCTGTTGCAAAATGACCGATTACTTTTAAACTCCTTGTACAAAACTCTTTTGGACCAAATTGAAAAATTGTTAGTGCTAATAGAAAATGAAAAATAGTTAAACCGCTATGATAAAAATAACGAAAGCACAACAATGGCCACATGTAATTGCTTGTTCTCGACTACTTCTTCCCGCACGTGCGGGACTCGCGGATTTTCAGTTTGGTGTGTACCTGTCTGCCGACAAGCAGGCTTGCAAAGTTAACCGCTAAATCACGCAACTACTCATAGTAGAGACTGTTATCAACAATTTAAGCCAACTATCAACTTATGAAATATTTCATAACATTAATATTACTAATTATCATCTTGACTTACGGACAAGTAATGGAAACTGAATTTCCTCTTGCTCTGATTATTGCGTTGGTAGTTTCAATTTTAATGACAACTATTTTATGGGAATATTCTGTTCTGAATAGAAACTATGAATCTGACTTTAAAATGCGAAGTCAGCGAAATGTATTCGGAATATTTGAGTTTATTAATGCTATTGCTTGGACTTTTTTGTTATGGTTTGGAAATGATCATTATAGAAATATTTTTTTTCTAATTTTTATATTTTGGACATTTCCGATAACCGATTTAATTATGTGGTTTATTTATAAAAAGAAAAAACCATTTACGCTTTTTATAAAAGACAATGACTTGATTTTAAACAAACGTTGGACCCAAAAAAGAAATCTGACTGAACTCACTCAAATCCGATTTGACCGATTTAGTAAAAATTTAAAACTTGATTTCAAATCAAAATCTGAAATCTCAATAAAAACAACGGAATATAAAACTGACGAAATCCAAACTTTATTAGGAATTCTAATTGAGAAATCGGAAAATAAAGTTTTTATCCCGAATAATTATGAACCGAAAATAAAAAACAGCTGCTAACACCGTGTAAAAATAATTGCTTGGTTCTAGCCTACTCGGAAAATCCTGCGGATTTTCCTCTGGTTAGTCCATTTTTAGTAAGTTAGGTGCTTGCATACGCAACTGTCCTTACACAAACCGTTGTGGTGCATACGAGAAAATGAAAAGTCTATTTAAAATATCATTTTTAATCTTAATGTTTTTGACTCTTTTAAATTGTCAAAATGCAGAAAAAAAATCTATCCGAATAGTTGAAAAAGATTTTGGACTTTTAGGACAAGAAAATGACAGTATTGCAATAGAATTAAACCTATTGAAATTCAATGATTGGAAAAAAATACTCGAACGGACTGAACAAATTGTTTGTAATGACAGCCTTCCAAAAGTTACCTTAAAAAACGACAGCGTTATTAAAAGAATTTATTTGAGAAATCCTTGTTGGGAAGGTTTAGCTTGCATATTGGTTAAGCAAAAGAATGTTATTGAAATTCATAACGACACCATTAACAAAGCAGACCAGAAATTTTATCCTTTAGACAGTTTGCCACAAATTTTAAAAAGAGATTTGGAAAATAATGGTAAAAACCCAAAGTTGAGTGATAATCCTGAAAAGCTATTGATTTACATATCATACGACAAAAACGGAATTGAAAAATTACCGAACACGTTAAACAAATTAACAACTTCATTTGAGCAAGTAACAAATAGAAAAGATTTGAAAATATGGCTAAATGAAAAAATTGATAATCCGCCACCACCTCCACCACCAAAGGAATCAGTGGAAATTGAATTAATTGAAGATGAAAAATAAGCACGACACCACAACAATGTATAACCGCAATTACGTCGTCCCGAAGCTTCGGGAGACTTCGTCCGAATCCACTCGGAATTGCTAACGTTAGTGCCAAACCAAAAATAAACGCATATTAACCCGTAACTGACGGTTATACGAGACCGTTGTACTGTATTAAAAAGAATACCCAATAAATGAATCGAGCATACTACAAAAATTCGATTACAAACTTTATTACGGAGGACAAAAACTCGATTCTCGGAAAACTGAGCATTAATCACACAAATAGACAACTTGAAGACCTTCAAAAGAATGCTTGGCTTAAACAAATTGATATTTTAAAAGATCAATTGCAAGGGTTACCCGGACAAATCTATTTTGAATTTGCAATTCCTAGAATGGGTAAAAGAGTTGATAATGTTGTAATTCTAGAAGACAAAATTTTCCTTTTAGAATTTAAGGTAGGAGATAAAAATTATGGCCTTCATGACCAGGAGCAAGTACTCGATTATACTCTCGATTTGAAAAACTTTCATGAAGGAAGCCATAATGAAATTTTGATTCCAGTATTAATTTCTACTAATGCAGAAAAGGTTGATAATCCAAAGAACGACATACTTGATCACAACCAAGTGGCTAAAACAAACAAGGAAAATTTGCGAGAAACTCTCTTGGGTTTTTTAGATCAAAAAGTAAATTCATTTGAATATTATTGTTGGGAAAACTCTATTTACAAACCTACTCCAACCATTGTTGAAGCAGCAAAAGCTCTATATAAAGGGCACAATGTAGAAGAAATTTCCAGATCAGATTCCGGAGCAATAAACCTATCCAAAACGGCAAATTGCTTAAACTCAATAATTGAAAATGCTAAAATCAACAGGAGAAAAGCAATCTGTTTCGTTACAGGTGTTCCTGGAGCAGGGAAAACTCTTGCAGGACTAAATATTGCAAATGAAAGAATGAAAGCGGATGAAGACGAACATGCCGTTTTTCTTTCCGGTAATGGCCCTTTAGTCGATGTACTAAGAGAAGCGCTTGCAAGAGACTTGGTATTAACTTCAAAGGAAGATGGAAACACAATCTCAAAAAAGTCAGCTCAAAGAAAAACCAATGCTTTCATTCAAAATATTCACCACTTCAGGGACGAGTATTTGAAACATAAAATTAAACCAACCGAAAAAGTAGTTGTCTTCGATGAAGCACAGAGAGCTTGGAATGAAAGTCAAGTAAGCTCATTCATGAAGCGTAAAAAAGGAATAGAAAACTTCAACATGTCAGAACCAGAGTTTTTGATAGATGTAATGGACAGACATGATGATTGGTGTACAATTGTTTGTTTAATTGGCGGTGGTCAGGAAATAAACACAGGTGAAGCAGGTCTCGAAGAATGGATTAGCTCGCTCAAGAAAAGTTATTCAAATTGGGACATTCATTTTTCTAGCTTAATTACCAGCAATAACAATTATGTAAAAAGTCATGAAACTCAAAATTGGTTAAATCATAATGCAAACTCTGAAACAGAATTACACCTTTCCGTTTCTGTTAGGTCATTTAGATCTGAAAAGCTTGCTGAGTTTATTCATAACCTTCTTGAATTGAATATCGAACAAGCCTTCGAGCTATTCCACCAAATAAATTCAGTTTACCCAATAGTTTTAACCAGAAATCTTGAATCAGCCAAACAATGGCTGAATTCAAAAGCAAAAGGGAGTGAAAGAACAGGAATTATTGCTTCATCGGGTGCAAGACGATTAAGGGCTTTAGGAATTGATGTTAAAAACGAAATTTCAGCGCCCAATTGGTTTTTAAATGATAAAAATGACATAAGATCATCATATTTCCTAGAAGAAATTGCCACAGAGTTTGATATTCAAGGTCTTGAAATTGATTGGACATGTTTAGCTTGGGGTGCCAATTTCTATTTGAAAAATAACGAATGGAATTATCAAAATTTCAAAGGGACTAAATGGCAAAACATAAATCAAGAAGTTTCTAAGGAATATTTAAAGAACACTTATCGAGTTTTACTTACAAGAGCAAGACAAGGCATGGTGATTTATCTTCCCGAAGGATCAAAAAAAGATTTAACCAGAAAGCCAAAGTTTTATGATGAAACATATGCTTTTTTAAAAAGGATTGGATTAAAAGAAATAAAATAACGCAGTACAACAACAACTATACGCAATGCCCTGCGGGACACTGCGCTTAGCCAAACCGCTGGCAACAAGTTAAAAAATGAGATTACCAATAACATTATTCGTTCTGATTTTATGCTTTTCGTCCTGCAAGGAAAAAGTAGAAAAGAAATCTAAACCCAAAACAGAAGAAACGGAATCACAAGTTCAACCGACCGAAAAAGTGGATTTAACAAAAGTTCCTGATTCTTTGGAATTAATAGCCGACAAAAATCTGATTGGAGACTTTAACGGAGACAATAAAGCGGATTTCACTTCTCTTGTTAAAAACAAAAACAATGACAAAATCGGAGTTTTGATTCTCAACAACTCTCCAAACCAAGAAAGTTTCATTTTTGGAGCTGGAAATGAAGTTGACCAAATGACCGACTTAAATTGGATTGAGGTATTCAAAACTCTACCGAAAGGAGAAATTGTTTCACCGACTTTGGTTGACGAAAAAACTGGAGACATAATCGGACAAGATGAGAGTAAAAATTTCAAACTAATTGGAAACGGAATTTATATGAGCGTAGAGGAATCTCACGGTGGCGGAATTATTTTCTGGAACGGAAAAGAATATAAATGGTATCACATAGAATAAAAAGCCAGTTGCCAACAATGTATGACCGCAATTACGGCGTCCCGAAGCTTCGGGAGACTACGTCCGAATCCACGCGGAATTGCTAACGCCAGTGCTAAACCGAAAAACAAAGTAAACCAAACCGATAACTGACGGTTATACCAACCGTTGTGGGCTATGTAAAATGACAGACGAACATCACATATTAAGACTTATTCAAAGCCATAAGGAATTTGATCATTTCGACTATTCTAAAGCGGTTGACTGGGCTATTGACTTAATCCGACAAGGAAATGAGACTGACAATGTGTTAATGCTTGCTTCATTTTCTAAACCGATTGACAGATTTGAAATTAGTCCTTATGTAACAAACGTTCTTAACGATTTAGGACTTGAAGAACTAGACTATAAAAGTGCTGTGATTGCACAAACGCATTACCACTTGAACGAAATTCTAAACGAACGTGAGATAAGAAAGAATTTGAAATCACTCTACCAACTATGCGAGGAAAACGACTTTGAATCGGGTCTTATGACCTTCTATATGATTTATCACGGATGGGACGAACTAGAAGAATTAGGAGTGAACTATTACTTTGAAGGTGCGGACTTGAACAACATTGAAGAAGAACTAAAAAAGGAAGCGAGAAAGTGGATTGACAAATATGTTCACGGAAATGAAGACGAGTCTGGCGAACAACAACGAACGGAAGAAAAAGAAAAAACACTACCCACAACAACGGCTATAAGCAAGCGGGCGGACAGTGCTAAACGAAACAATAATACTTTTAAAAAACTATGGTTACGGCTGATAGGAAAGTAGGTTTTAAAGCCCGCCTACTCATAGCAAAACCGTTGTACCCCATAATATGAAAAACCTAGTTATAATTCTTACGATTTTTATCAGCATTAATTCCTTTGGACAAATCAAAGATGTTAAAACCATTTTTAATGAAGGAAACGATGCATTCCAGAAAAACAACTTCAAAAAAGCAAAAGAAAAGTATTTAGAAGTAATATCCTTCGATAAGAAACATAAGGACGCTCACTTCAATTTAGCATTAACGGAACTTAAACTAAACAATAAAGAAACGGCCTGCGAATACTTAAATAAGTCTTATCGATTAGGAGTTACTGAGTCTTATGATTTGATTACTCAATTATGTGGTAGACTGGAATATTCAGAAAGAATGTGGCGGTACGATGTAGATGAGTTGCCTAAGTTCAAAAGAAATGCTAAATTTCTCCTTTTATTTTTGGAAACAAAATTCACAAATAACCGAATGACCAGTATTAGAATTAATCCTGAGTTCATCCAATTTCTCCTCCCTACAATAAAGAAAAACAAAGAATTAAAAAGTATAAAAGGGCAGGTTAATATAGTTTTTCATTTTGATATAAATGGTCAATTTAAAATCTATGCTATCAATGGAAATATAAAAGAATCACAAAAATCTCAATTAGCATTTGTACTGAAAAACACAACGGAATTGATTCCTGCTAAATATGACAATAAAAATGTGGCATTATATGCAAGGATGAATTTGCCTTTAAAATTTTAATACGGGGTACAACATTTGACCAAACAATGGAAATCCGAGTTTTAACGATATTATTTTTAGTTTTTTTAGGTTGCAAAAATGCGACTGAAAAGAAAACTGAACAAGTCCAAATTGTTGTCGATTCAACTGAATTAAAAATAGAAAGAGCTGAAAAGCCGACTGAAAATCCAAAACTGATTTCTTTTCTAGAAAATCCTATTGATTTACAAACTTTCAAAAACTTAAAAAACCCAAATTACGTCACAACAAGCGTAACAAATGGAACTGACTACTATTTTAATCCAAAAATTAAGGATTCTATTTTCTATGATTATTATTACCCAAGAGAGGATTTTACTGACCCAAGAAAAATTGATCGTATAGTGGTTTTTAAATTCGGAAAGAACAAACACAGATATGAAGATGAAACTGAAATTCTGATTGAATTCAGGGTTTTTAATGAAGATTCGGATTTAGGAAAAGCTAATCTCATCGGACTTTCAAAAACGGAATTGGAATCAAAATTCGGGAATGATTTCCTGACTTTCGATAATAGAATTGCTTACTCGAATAAAAATAAAGTATTGATTTTGGAACTTGATAGCTCTAAAGTCAAATCCTATCGATATATAAAATTAAACACCGAGAAAATCAACTCTGATTTAATCGGACAAATAATAAAATAAAAAAACGTTGTACAACAAGATGTATGTGCCATTGCCGGTTCCTCTCCCCTATTTAAATATTTTCTTACATTAGGCCGTGAATACAAATCGAGCCAAAAGTTAGTACAGTTCACGATCTGCTATGGCAACGGCTCATAAACCGGAGCGTTGTAACACATTTAAAACCAATCATAATTGAACAAAAATCATATATTGGAAACTCTGACAACCGAAAAAATAAAGCGGAATTTTATGCTGATAGATTCATCATATTTTCAGAGATTATTTATGATGAAAATCGCAGATTTTTTGACTTGTATTTAAATGTTGGAACAAATGGAGTTTTAGAAAATCAAACAAAAACGTATAATGAACTAATTGATAACCTGAATGAATATTTGACTAAAATTAGTGAATATATAAAATCGACTTACTCAAACTCTGAAAAGAAAAAAACGGCTGAACTGGATAATAAGAAACTAAATATTGAAGTCGTTCAGATTACTCAAAATAATAAAAACTTTGACGCTGTTATTGTTTGCGGAAAGGAATACAAAAATTTCGGAGTTTTTAAAAAAAATATTGGAATTAGAACTGAAATTAAAGATGGTCGAATAATAACAATGGAAAGGAAAACGAATACTTTAAAAGAAAATCTGAAATAAAAACGTGTTACAACACCGTATAGTGCATCCCCTTCGGGATACACACCATACAAACAAAGTTAACGCCAAGTTTAAAAAAAGAGAACATGAAAGCATTTTTAATCATAATTTTTGGTTTAATCTCGCTTATTGGAAATTGTCAAATACCAGAGATGAATAACCCGAAGGAATTTCCATATCAAGTCAATGAATGGTTAGTTGATTCAATTAATAATAAGCCAATCAACTTTTACTTAAATAATCCTGCCATTGACAAGTACTCAAAACTATTTTATCAAGGAAAATTTGCAGTGTCGGACGATGAATTAACATTTGCATTTCTTGACAGTGTTTTAACAACAAATCAGGAAACTAAAGATTTCTATTTGTATGTTTTTAACTGCGTTCTAAGAATCACGGACGGAGCATTATCTGAATACATTGGACAAGATTGTAAAGCGTATCTGGAAAAATATCCATGCGATTTTATAAAACTTAAAAATAACAAGTTGTACTCTGACAATTATGAGAAATGGATTGACTTTGCAGCATACGAATTTTACTTTGACGAAAATCCGATTGAAAAGACAAACGAAAAATTTAAGATGATTAATCACATTGTGAAAAAGAATTGTGTACAACAAAGTTCTGAACTTGAAAATATACGATTGAAAATAATAGTGTTTATAAAAGAAAATGAATAAAAACCAGGCGTTAACACGGTACATATTGCAGGGCGGGGTTTAGTGGTACGCCAACTGCGGATTTTCGCATTGCAGTTCCGTGTCCTTTGGACAGGAACGCTCTCCGAGATCCGCCCCGATAACATGTACCAAACCATTGTGTAGCATTTGAAAAATGAAGAATATAGGTATAATATTTTTAACATTTCTTATTTTGAGCTGTAATAGCCATACAGATAAAAAACCAACCGAAAAAGTGGACATTGAATACATCAGCTCAAACTATAAAAACGAAACGGATGATAAAATTGAATTTAGTCGAATTGTAAAAGACAGCTCTACTCTGAATCTGATAGAAGGAGAAATTCGTTTTGATGATAATTACAACACTCTTCAGACAATAAAAAATAAAAGAACAATATCGAGATCTGAAATTGATTCAATAAATTCTAATCTTAAGGAAAAAGGCTACAGAGACAATTTTGATAATATTGGAAAAATCATTTTTGTTCAAATGCAACCCAAAAACGAAAACGACTTTCAAGTTTTGGACTTAAGACATAAAATGGAGGAAAAGATTCACGAAAAACTGAAAAGTAACGGACTAGGCGAATGGGTTGCAGGAGACTTAGGACCAGGTGGAGCAAATATGTTATTTGAAGTTACCGAATGGAAAAAGTCAATCTCAATGATTATGAACATTCTGAATCAAGAGGGAATTTTAAAGAATAGTTTAATAATGAAAAGGTTAAATACTGCAAAAGATGATTGGAATTATGAAATCATATATCCTATAGATTATGATGGAGTATTTAATCAAATGTAAAAACGCTATACAACAATGGCCACAAGTAATTGCTTGTTCTCGACTACTGCTTCCCGCACGTGCGGGACTCGCGGATTTTCAGTTTGGTGTGTACCTGTCTGCCGACAAGCAGGCTTGCAAAGTTAACCGCTAAATCACGCAACTACTCATATCCAATACCGATGAGCGTCATTTTGGAGTTCGCATAAAAATCAAAATTTAAAGTTTTAATGAAAAAATGGATTTTAATAATTATTGGAATTATTCTGATTGGAATAATAAGAATTGCAATTAAAATCAACTCTGATTTTGACGACCTCACAGAAACTTATAATTCTGAACATTCTCTTGATGAACCGAATTTGAATATTCTTTCTGAATCTAAATCACCAAACGAAAAATATAAATATTACGAATATCAATTTGACAAAGGTGCACTTGGATATTCAAGAGTATTTTGGTCAGTAATAGAAAATAATGAAAGTAGAAATGAGCTTAAATCTGGATTGATTCCAAGTGGATACAAAATCATTGGGTGGAATGACGATAGCGAATTGGCATTACAAAAATGGAAACCATATTACGAATCTAATACTAGGTATGAACTCGACAATAAAATGGAATTCAATGGAATAAAAATACATATATCGAATACGGAACTAAATTCAAAAATTGAAAAGAAAGAAAGGGAAAACACAAGTATAGTTTCTGATACAATTACAAATTGGCAACTATATATAGATTCTGAGTTACTATTTGCAAGTAATGTGGCTGATTCAAATCGATTTACTGCCGAAATTAAAAAATCAGACAAATATGAAAATCTGTACTTGAAATTCTTTTATGACTTCAACAATGAAATTATGAAACGTGAAATAAAGTTGGTTTCCGAAAATAAAACTTTAGCAACATTTGAGAACGAAAACAGAAGTCATTCACCTTTTCCGATAGAAAAATACATTTTGGATAGAATAAGAATGGCAAATCCAAATAGGGAAATGAAAATAGTCTATTCTGACCCAATTATGAAAAACGGAATTATAATTGGACTGTTAAAATTAACGAACGAATAAAAAAACGAACGCACAACACCGTATAACAACAATTGTGGCTTTATGTCCTGCGGACACAACCGCGCAAGCATAAAAGTTGGTAATTTTAGCTATCTTAGTTTCAAATCAATCCGCAACTGATTGTTATACAATACCGTTACCAGCAAGCTGAACCCAACAAAACGTAAATGAAAAAACAATTATTTACTTTAATATTTCTATTAGTCTCAATCTTAACTTTCGCACAGGAAAAACTTGAACCAACAATTCTAATACTTTCCCCAAATGAAACAAAATTTGAGAAATCATTCAAGAAAGAAATAACAGAATATAATAACAGTATTGTAAAAAACAATAATACTTCAGAAACAGAACTCTATCTTAAATCTGAAGATTTTTTATCACAACCCGAAAACATTCGAGAGATGTTAAAAAGTGAATTAGAATTTGCTAAAAACATAGATTTCTTCAAAAATGCAAGTTCCATTTCAGAGCAATTTTTAGCATATCGTTTTTTTGAAAAGTTCCCAAAGCTATTAATTATTCTAAAAGACAAAAAAAGCGATGGTTCATTAACTAATTTAAAAAGCATATCCGAAAATGAGAAATTTCAATATGTTCTTAATTTCTCCAAAATTGAGTTGTACGAAAAGAATGATGTTGGTTATGCCGAAATACAAATCCAATTATTTGACAACATATCAAACTCAATAATATTAGATAAATCTTATATTGGAGACTGGAATAATCCAGGATTTGAGTTTGCGTGTGTTAATGAATCAATTAATTGTACAATTAACAATGCTTTGTCGAAAGCATTGAACGATATTATTTATACAATTGCAATTAACAGTCCAACATTAAAAAAAGAAAAACAATTAAGTCAAGAAAGATTAAATATTCTTTCAAATGTATATTTAAGAAAAGATTTTGATGAGCAATTTTTAAAAACCATTTTATCCAATAATAATGATAAACCTTTTCAATTATTACTAAATGCTGACAAAACAAAATTTGTAGCTTTTTTTATTGAACAAGTTTCTTCTCAAGATTTTAAAGAATTAACTAAAAATAAGAAAGATAAAAACGCAAAAATCATTTCACCAAATGACATTAAAGACAAGGAGTTTCTTGAAGAAATTCCAAGAACATATGCTTACATTATTAAAGCTGTACAATACAATGATAAATGGTATTATGAAAAATCAAACGTTACTTATTTTGAAGCAAACTCAATAAATGAAGGACAGGAACAATATTTTAACAATCTTCAACATTGGAATTTTTTCAAAGAAAATTCAACAGAATTAAATTCTGACTTTTGGGAAACAAATTTATTTGAAAAAGTCCCTGATTTAAAAAAAGACCCAGATTGGGATAAATATGGTGAAGATATGTGGAAGTCAGATGAAATCAATAATAGAAACTATATTGGATTATACGAAATTGTAGCAGACTCTTTGAGAAAAGTAAAACAATCAAAAAACACTTCTTTTGAGGAAAAATTAAACAAAGACATTTTTGAACCAGCTTATGAAATTTTAAAGAAAAACAACCCTGACAGATATTCAAAATTATCTGTTCACTCTTTAATATATTCAGAAAATAAGGATTTAGCGATTAATCCTGTCCTTGTAACCGATAAGAATGGCATAAAAAAACTTCACTATTTTGTGGCATTTAATGATTGCCAAAAATTATATGAGTGGAGCTATTTTGAGCCTGTAGACATTAAAGGCAATTTATTTGGAAGCAAAGTTGTTGACCAAATTGGTTCTATTACCGAATGGAATTTTTCCGTTGATAATCTAAATGATGAAAAATTTTGGAATCAATATGTTTTACTAAAACAAGGAAATGATTATAAATATTTAAAGAAAATAAAAGAATAAAGCCAGCTGGTAAAAACCTATATAAGCCATTGCTTGGTCAGAACTACTTTGGAAAATCCTTGCAGATTTTCCATCTGAGTTTTGTATTTGGATTGGTTCGCGCTAAACCATGCTACGGCTCATACACAAACCGTCAGACTGCGCAAAAACCTATTTTGAATACTAGAATATTTGGAGGGGTATCTGAGAAAAAAATCAAATACGGGAATCTCAGAGAATTAAATTTAGTTATTGCGCAGACTCCCGTTGTACCACATATTATGAAATCGAGATACGTATTAATATTATTTCTAATTATTCCAATTTTCAGCATCTCACAAAACTTTGAGCTGAAAAGACCAAATGTTGTGGAACTAACTGAGGAATTGAAAAAAACCAATTATTCGCAAGACGTTACATACCTATACCTAAATCGGAACTACAAAGTGGAATCTGAAAAATTAGAAGTTAAAAAGTATGCCTATCCTGATTATAGCATTTGTGCTTTTAAACAAAAATTTGAAAACGGAATTGTATACTCTGAAGAGCAATGTAGAGAAGCCGGCGGAATAACAACAAAACTTACTTTACCGAAAACCGACAAAAAAAGCTTAATTCAATGGGTTGAATTAATTTTTAAAAGTTCGACAATGGAAATAGAACACGGATGGAATTCGGATAAAACCAAATTTGGACCGACTGACGATGGAGCTGGTTGCTATTTTGAAATTAAAGAAACTGAAAACAATACGGAAATTGATATGTATTGCGGCTGTTAAATTGGATTTATCGTATTTAATAAAGAAACAAAGGACAACGAACTTTACGTGTATATGAATGGAAAGCTGATTTTCAAAAGATGGTTAAAAACTGGTCAATCAAAAGTTTTTGACTTAATGGCTTATGACAAATACACGGAATATTCAATAAATGAAAATAAAAAATAACTGTTTACAACATAGGTGTATAAAAGCCATTTCTTAAACCCTACTAGATTTAGAATATTTTCTTAGATTAGACTCTAGAACTAAATCAATTAACCTGAACCAACGGCTCATACACTTACTTAAAACAGATTGAGAATTTGCCTTGGGTTTCAGCAATATTAAAAGAAGAAAAAATAGAAATACAGTTTAACTATTAAAAATAATTACACACAACAATGGCTATAAGCCATGGCTTGGCTCCTACAAGTTTCGACTATTTTCTTATATTTAAATCCACAATAAAAATGAGCCTGGCAACACGGTGGCTCGAGCCCGGCCAGAGGTGAAGGCCAACGCTTGGATCGAGCCACTCACCCACCCCGGCTCATAGCCCAACCGTTACCTGTCATATAACTACAAATGAAAATTATAGCTTTAACGATATACTTTTTCCTTTTAACCAACTTCTCTTTCTCTCAAATAAAGAAAAGAGATTTGAATGGTAATTGGAAAACGAATACCGAACTGTTTTCAAAAGTGGACACAATTAAATTCTATCCAAATATTAAAGATTGCGACCAAACTCAATGGACAATCATAAGGAGAAACTTTAAGACCAACGAATTAAATATATGCACACAACCACCAAGAATTAGCGGAATTGTTGGTGAGGAGAAAATTAAATTGAAAAAAAAAGATTTCGGACAAATAATTGAATATTATCAAAACGGAATTATTGCTGACAAATTCAGAGTTGTTGAGTTAATAAAACAAAATCCACAAGAACTAAAATTAATGAGGTTTGACAAACTATCCGAACAGAAATTATATAAATATGTCGACTCACTAATTTTTAAAGTTCTGAACTATAATTCAGAAAAAACTGAAAATAATTACGGAGTAAAAATTTCGGAATCTAATCCTAATGTAAAAATAAGAGACGGCGGAATTGGAAATCCTGAACCACTTGTTGTCGTAAATGGTAGACCGTTACAGAACAGAGAACTTTTAAAAGAACTATTGCTTGTGGAAACCTACGCCATAAAATATTTGACTAAAGAACAATCTGCAAGTATTTACGGTTCGAGAGCGATAAATGGAGCTATAGTATTACTGACATCTGAAAAAAGATTTAAGAAAATATGGAAAAAAATACGGCAGGTAACAATGTATAACCGCAATTACAGCGTCCCGAAGCTTTGGGAGACTACGTCCGAATCCACTCGGAATTGCTAACGTCAGTTCCAAACCGAAAAATTAACGATATTAACCCGTAACTGACGGTTATACCAACTGTTACCATTAATTTAAGAATGACAGAACTTTTAAAGAAATATTTAGTTATCAAATGGTGGATTCCGCTTCTCTTTTTCGGAATTTCTTTCATCTTTTTTATTACTGGAATTATATTGCCAAATACTGATTTTGGGTTTAATCTATTTGCTTTTTCTTTTCTGATACTATTAATCTCATCTATTTGGCAGATTATAAAAGGTAAAAAAAAGACTGGTTTTGCATTATTATCAATCGCTATAACACCAATTTTAGCTCTCGGATCTATGGTTTACCTATTTGCTGGAACGATGAATAAGCCTGACGGAGAATTAGCATTAGATAGAATTGAACCTTTAATTAAAGAAAAAACGGACTTAATTATTCCAAAGGGTTTTGAGGTTCTGAAAAACCTTATTGAACATACAGAAGGAGCTTTTGACTCTGATTATTCTATCGGACTGATAATTGAATATAAAGAATCTGATGAGCAAAATATTGTAGAGCAAATTCTCAAAAGTGCGGAAATGGAATCGGATAAAGGCTCGTGGAAAAAATATGAAAGCGGATTTGATTTTGAATATAATTACAACGAAATAAATAGAGCTGAATTGTTTTATTTTAAAGTAGATACTTTAAACAATAAAATGGAATTGAATTTAAGTCACTTATGATTAAAAAACTACTTGTAACAACGGCTATATCATTGCTTCTGACTTTCCTCGCAAATTTGCTATCTTCGGTTTACATGGGAAAATCCTAGTGGATTTTCACGCAACGAAACTATAGCCCGACCGTTACACCATTTGAAAAAAGCCATCTTCATAGCATTAATATTTGGAATTTTGGTTTCTTGTAAAGAGAAAACTAAATCAGAAAAGGAGGAAAATAAACCGACTGAAATTGCTGCTTGGAAAGTTGACTTGGACACGATTTTGGAAAAGAACAATCCGAAAAATCTCGACCTTTCCAAACATCAGTTATTTATCGACACAACTCGAAATTCAGAAAATTTTGAAAAACTGGTTAATTGGAAACCAAACCGATTGGATAATGACGCAATTGTTTATCACGAAAAGGAAATTTCAAAAAAACATAAACCAATAATGATTGACTTAAAGCAATTCCCAAAACATTGGATAAGTTTAAAGAAATTAAACAATGAATTTGTGATTTACGAACCTTGTGATGGAAATACAACCGCTTTTGAAATAAATAAGAGTTCGGTTCTCTTCTTTTATCAATTAGAACCTGATGCTGACTTAATAGCTGGATTAAAAAAAATTACTGAAAACGAAATCTCATTGGAATTAAGAACTATTCCTCAAAAGACGGAAACTGAAAAAACTGAACTGACTATTAAGCCGACTGAAATTGAAAATGTCTATTTGCTAACTTACAGTTTTGGCAAATGGTATGTAACACCAAAAGAAAAAGTGTCGGAATTTGATATAGTAGTTAACCATTGTCCGACAATGAAAAGAATGGAATTTAATGGCTTTGACAAAGAATAAAAAACGGTGTACAACAATGTATCCTATGAAAAGCATTAGTCGCTTTCTCCAAAGTTGATATTTTAATTTTCAACTACTTCATTATTTTATTTTTAAGCGTGTTGATTTATGGATGAAGCTCTGATTCATCTTTAATTCAATACTATATAACTTGCTCAGCATCCTATGTGATCAATTCAATTTGATTGTCACCAACACCTGCTGAATTACTTAGGAATAAGAATTACTTGCGACTTTGAAAAATGGTAGCCTCGGATTAGAAGTAACGTTCAATTTGGTGTGAAAAGGCTTTTAGCTGTTATCCCTCATCAAATCAATAGTATATAGAAGCTAAACTACCAGCAGTCTTCATTATATTTCCATTTGCCTATAAACTGACCTCCTTAAACCGGGATCAACTTCCTCCCTATCTTACGTATATGGTAATGGAAATGAGGTATTAACGCTATGGTTAGCATCACTAGCCCTATGAATATACTCATATAGATAAAATAGTCACGGACGAACATCAGGTTAGATTGTTTGGCGACTTCCCTGCCGAAGACAGCACTCACGGCATTTTCAGATCCTACGACCTTTCCCTCCTGTTGCAGGGCTGACGTATATGCGGAAATATGCTGCATCGCAATGGGATTATCTCCCGAAACCGTTTCGGCAAATGAAGCCTGATGAACCTTTTGCTGCTGCAGACTCATAAAAGAAACTAAAGCCATGCTTGCTGTGAACGAAAAGAATCGAAATGCTACTCCCGTTACGGAAGACGAAAAGCCGATCTGTGGTGGAACTGCCGTAACATAAAAGATCACGATCGAAAGTATCAGAGATCCGTTCCCGAATCCTTGCAGAAACAATGGCAACAATAGGTCGGTAATCTCCGCCTGATCACTGATCGATCTCAAACTTAACAGGTGATACCCCAATAAAGCCCCGAATCCTGCGATCCAGATTAGCCGGATATTTACCCTCCCTAGTATGAACCGCGCCGTTAAGGCGGCACCTGCAATAATACCGACGGCATTGATCAACATGATATACCCCTGATGATAACTATCGAGATTCACACTATTGCCGAAAAAACCGTAAAGTGCACTCGTATCTCCTTTTGCAAAATAAAAGGCGATAAGTAGCAGCATCCCGATTCTGAAGTTTCTTGCCTTAAAAACGGCCAGATCGATAAAGGGATCCTTTAATTTTAATTGCCGAATCACAAAAACCATCAACATAAATACAAATCCGATCATACATAGGGTGATACGCGCACTGCTTAACCATTGATAATATTGACCATATAATAAAACATAGGCGATCAGCAATAAGGTTGCAGCTAGCAGAACAAAACTTTTCCAATCAACATTTCTAAAGGGGATTCTTCCTTCCGGACGCAGATCTACAGCTGGTTTCAGCAGCAACAGAAATAGTAACAACCCCGGTAACAAAGCGTATATCTTTACCAGAAAGATACTGTTGAAATCAAAATCAGTGAAGACATAAGCATCCGCTATTTGTGCCAGTGGAGCGGTTGCAAACAATGAAGCATATAAGGTTGCATAACCTAATACCCTGCTTCGCTGCGCATGGAACTGTCGGAAGATCAAACTAAAACTGATTCCGATAAAACTGACCGAGAGTATCCCTCCGAAAAATCTTAAGATCAAAAGCACCGAAAAACTATCGGAATTATACAGGATCAGATTTATACTAACGTAAATTATACTGCACCATATCAGATAAGGCCTGGAAGAAAAACGGTTAAAAAAATGTCTTTCCAACGGAAACCCGCAAACAATAGCCAAATAAAAGATCACCACTGAATACCGTATATCAATAGCATCGACACCATAATAACTGGCCGCACTATTGATCCCTGCCATGTAGATCCCTAACACCGATGCGATCGGGATCAGGAAAAGGAAAATTGCAAACAAGATCAACCAATCCGGGACCCAGCTTCTAAATACGTCCTTATTCTTTTCGCTCGGCATATTTTAAGATTTAGGTACACAGACCTCTGCATTCATTCCGGCTCTGAGCTTCTGAAGTTTTGTCACATCATCCGTGAAAAGAATCCGTACAGGAAAGCGCTGGGTTATCTTCACAAAATTCCCGGTAGCATTATTGGTGGGGAGTAAGGAGAATTCGGAACCGGTTGCCGGAGAAAGCGATTCTATTCTTCCATGAAAAGTCTCATCAGGATAGGCGTCAATGGTTATGCTGGCTTCCAGTCCTTCCTTCATTTCGGCGATCTGCGTTTCTTCAAAATTGGCCACAATCCATTTTCCCTGATTCTGATCGACGATGAATCCTATGGTTTGTCCCTTTTGCACATACTGACCCTGTTGCAGATTCTTCTTCCCCATATATCCATCAGAAGGCGCTGTGATCACTGTATATTTCATATCCAGTTTCACTCTTTCAAGGGTAGATCGACGTTGCTGAATGGTCGCTTCCGCAACAGCGATTTGTGCACTCACATCCCGTGTCCTGCCTTTTGAGGCATGATACGCATTCTTCATGGCTTCAAAATTAGAACGAGCCACTTCCAGTCTGGTCTTTACATTTTCAAATTGCTGTTGGGTTACAGCCTCCCCTTCCAACAACTTCTTATACCGATCAAATTCCTGTTGCTGCTGCCAGAGTTCAGCTCTTGCAGCACTGATCTTGGCTTCACTGACACTCGCATTGCTGCTGGCCGTACCCACATTGCTTTCCAGTACTTTCAATTGTGCCTCAGCCGAAGCTAAGGCAGCTTTTGCTTCCAGCAAACTCACATTTGCCTCATCTTTATCCAGAATCACCAGCGTATCCCCTTTCGACACTTCCTGATGATCGCTATAGCGTATTTCCTGAACATAACCAGCAGATCTTGTCAATATTGGATTGATATATTCTTTAACCTGAGCATCATTGGTCTCCTCAAATCTCCAAAAACTGACCATGGCAAAAATTGCCCAGACCACAAGGAAAAGTAAAACGATCAATGCCACGATATAAGTGGTTTTAACTGCTAACCGGTCTATATTCTCGTATTTCTTAATTTTATCGTTCATTATAGTTCGCCTGTGATTTTTAATAATTGATAATAGTGTAAACGGGCTGATATCCGATTATTCACCAATTCGAATCTCGCTTGTAATAATTGCATATCAGCATCCAGAAGATCAGTAAGCAGAGAAAGCTGATTAAAATAGGTCTGATTTACGATTCGGTAACTCTCTTGCGCCTGATCAATATTCAATTTTGCGATCGCTATCTTTTCAAGATCTTCCTGTAAATGCATATAGGCTGCTTTCACCCCTTTTCGCATTTGATCATCGGTATGTTCCTTTTCAAGTTTCTGGCGATCCACCGCTATCTTAGCTGCTTCCTCTTTATGTTTATCATGATAAATAGCAGATATATCCAAAGACAGACGAATTCCTGCCACTCCCAGCAAATAAGGGGAAGTTTCATAGGGATATAATTTAATCTGCGGATACGAATACGTATAATCTCCGAACAATCCGATTCGGGGAAGTTTATCTGCCTTCAGCTCCTTTTCCTGAATTTCCAGCATCTCTATCTTCTTCTCAGCAATTCTTGATAACGGCGAAATCGTAAGGGCATCATGCATAAAATCGTGGTAGGTTTGTTCGGCCTTTAACAGGTTAACCCGAATACTGTCGGTTGGCTTTATCAATTGTTCATCTTCATACCCTACCAGAATATTTAAACCTTGCGTTGCCAGTTCCACGTTATTTTTCATTTCCAGTAAATTGGTTTCCTGCCGGGAAAGCTGCAGTTTGGCCCGAAGAAGATCACTTTTTAATACCACCCCGTTTTCATATAAAATTTTGATCTGAGCAAGACGCTTATCATTTCGTTCGATGTTCTGAAGAATCAATTGCTCAAACTCCATAGCACGCTGCATTTCCAGATAGGCTTCTGCCACCTTATAATGAATTTCCGAAGTGGTCTTTTCCTCTAAAAAAGTGAGGAGTTCCTGCCTTTTACCGGCTCTGGAAATTTCAAGGTTGGTCTTATTTCCGTTGTATAAATTGAAATATGCCTGTATCCCGGCATCATATACGCTGTGATCCTCTAAGGGTATGTAATCCGCCTTTTCCAAAATACCATCATTAAAAACCGGAATATTACTTAGCTTTCCATAACTCCCTTCAAATTCTATATGTGGTAATCGCTGGCTTTTAACATTAGCGAGATTCTCACTGCCGATTTCGCTGTCATAACCTCTCAATCGAATCTCTTTACTATAAATATCTGATCTTAGCCATGCTTCCTCAAGACTTAACGGTATGCTGTCAGCGATGATTTGCGCAGACAATAATCGGCTCATAACGAACGTGAAAAGACACAATATTAACCTGATGTTCGATTTTTTAAAATTCATTTTGCAAATTTCCCGAATATCTTCAAGTCGTATTTTCAAAAATTAGACAATTATTTTATAATTTCAGCCAATACTTTTGAGGAAGAAATTGACATGCATCCATTTTTAGATAAAGTAAGGCGAGATCCGGACAGCTTTTTTATTCACCATACCAAAGTGGAAGAAACCCTACCGATGCACAGCCATAACAAACACCAGATGAGCTATGTGGAAGGCGGGGTGGCTTTTCTGAACACAAGTAATAAATCGTACTTTTTCCCGGCCAGGCATTTTATCTGGATTCCTGCAGGACGGGAACATAATGTGATCTCCCGTACTTCCGTTAAGATGGTCTACAATATTTACTTTCCGAAATGGGTAATTCCTGAAGATCACAAACTACAGCAACGTGGCGGAATCTTTCCGGTGACCGATCTTCTGAAGGAGATGATCTATTACACTGAAAAATGGCGCGGAGACGTTTCCCAAGAAAACAAAATACAATTGGAATTTTTAATGGCTCTCAAGAACATTGTACTTGATGCAGCTGAAAATCCTTTACCCATCGTATTGCCGACCACAGCGAATGAAATATTACGACCTGTTTTAAGATATATCCAGAACCATATTGATCAACCTTTATATCTGGATCAGATAGCCCGGGAATTCGGGCATAGCTCCCGAACACTTTCACGATTGTTTCAAAATAATATGGAAACCTCTTTTCTGCAATATCTAAAACTCTCACGGATCATAAAGAGCATGGAGATGCTATTGCAAACCGAACTTTCGATCACCGAAATCGCCTATAGCTGTGGCTATAACAGTCTTTCGGCTTTCAGTTATGCGTTTAACCAAGTGGTACATCGCTCCCCAAATGACTTCAGAAAGCAGAATGTCAGTTAAATCAGACCGTTATAAAGTCCTCTTAAAGTCGGTACTGCTAAACTACCTCTCCTGTAATTCTTCATAACTTTGCCTTTCAAAATGCAAATGACGAATGGAAATTGCCAGTTACACCCTCAAGGATTATTACGAACAGAAGAAATCTCCGTGTCTTTCTTTTAATGTACATGGATTAGAGGATATCGAGATTCAAAAAGAGGAAGTTTTACATCGGAGCGATTATTTTCAGGTGGTCATCATTGGCGAAGGAAGTGCTGAACAACAGATCGAGCACCAGCCTTTTGAACTTTCCAGAAATGAAATATCTGTGGTGTTTCCGCATCAGATCAATGCATTGAAGTTCGAAGATAAAACGAAAGGAATCATCATTCAATTCGATGAGGTTTTGTTTTGTTCCGACCTCCTAAAGAACGAACTGATCTCCTATAACAATGACCTCATCAACAAATTGAATCGCGTTATACTGGATGATAATGCGCGCTCAAAAATTCATAATTACGGAGAACAAATATTTGAGCTGTTCCAAACGTTAACACCAATCAAAAAAGAGCAGATTCGATTCCAGATCAAGATCATGTTACTGGAGATCATCGAAGCCGCTCACCAGACTCAAACAGGTTTTCAGGCACCCGACCAATCCGATTACTTCGCCAGATTCAAAGCGCTGATCGAAGATAATTTCAAATCTGAAAGATCGGTCACCTTTTACAAAGATCAACTCCAGATCACAGCAAAGAAACTCAATGAGATCTGTAAGAGTAAAACTGGAACAACTGCGCTCAATATCATTCACGAGCGGATTCTAACCGAAATTAAAAGAGCATTGATCTTTTCCGGTAAAAACCATAAAGAGATCGCTTACGACCTGGGATTTGATTCACCTTCCGCACTGAATAAATTCGTTAACGCGAAACTGAAAGAAACTCCAACCGAATTAAAAGAATCCCTTTCCCGAATTTATAAGTTTTAAGAATGATTTTATAATCGATTAGGTCTTGCCTAACGATAATTTTGCCTCATCAAAAAAAGTAAAAGATGAGTAAATTATTTATTGCAAGCGAAGTCTTTCACGGAACGGGAAGTCTTGAAGAACTTAAAAACATATCCGGACAAAAGGCGATACTGGTTACCGGTGGAAGTTCGATGAGAAAGAGTGGAACAATTGACCGGGCGATCACCTATTTAAAAGCGGCAGGAATCGAATCTGAAGTTTTTGAAGGAGTTGAAGAGGATCCTTCATCAGCAACTTGTTTTAAAGGAGCACAAGCGATGAGAAATTTCGAACCTGACTGGATTATCGGACTTGGAGGATGTTCTGCAATCGATGCAGCTAAAATGATGTGGGTTTTCTATGAACACCCGGATGCTGATTTCGATGCCATGACGAAGCCCTTTTCTGTTCCAGGACTTAGGAATAAAGCTAAATTCATCGCCATACCATCAACCAGTGGTACCGGAACTGAAACTACCGGTTTAGCTGTGATCACCGATCGTGAGAAAGGTGTAAAGTATCCTATTGTATCCTATGAACTGACTCCTGATATCGCTATTGTTGACGGAGAGATCTGTGCCACCATGCCTGCACACGTCACCTCAAATACAGGACTTGATGCACTGACACATTGCGTGGAAGCCTATGTTTCGAATATCGAAGATAACTATGCCGACGCTCTTGCTAAAGGCGGATTAGGAATCGTTTTTGAAAACCTGAAAGAAGCGGTGAATAATCCGGAAAACCTTAAAGCGCGCCAAAATATGCATGACGCCTCCTTTATGGGTGGCCTGGCATTCAACAATGCGTGGCTCGGTATCGTCCATTCACTATCTCATCAGGTTGGTGCATTATATGGAATTCCTCATGGAGCTTCGAATGCTATTTTCTTACCCAATGTCATTCGATACAACGCCAAAGTATCCGATCGTTTTCCTGACCTTGCCAAGGTAATCGGAAAAGAAACTGCTGAAGATCTTGCGGTTGCGGTGGAAACTTTGCGTTCCGAAGTAAACAATCCTGCTGCGATTAAAGAATTCGGAATTTCTCAGGAGGACTGGAACAAGAATCTGGATTATATCACCAATAATGCATTTCTCGATCCTTGTACCAGCTTCAATCCAAGAAAACCCACTCTAGAAGAACTCAAAGATATTTATAACGCTTGTTATAATGGTGAGGTTGTAAACTTCTAAGGAAGTTGCATGCACGTTTTAGTTAGCTGTATTTAAACCGGTTTCTCAGGAAGCCGGTTTTTTTATATTGTCTCAAAATTAAAACAATCACTTTAAAATACTGATTATTAATTCATTAACTTTACAATCCTTCCTAAGAACACACTACTTCCATATCGAAAAATCATTTTTAAAATTAGAATCATGAAGAAATCAAATCCATCGGGGGTGTTCCATGACATTCACGATATACGAATAGATGAACTTCCATCACCTGAACTCAGTGATAACAGTGTTATCATTCAGGTAGAAATGACAGGAATCTGCGGAACTGATCTGCATATCTATCATGAAGGACTCGTTCCTAAGGGTTCGGTGTTAGGACATGAGTTCTGTGGTGAGATTATTGAAGTAGGGAGTTCCGTTAAAGGACTCACCACCGGTGACCGTGTAGTATTGAACCCGATGAAGAACGGGATTGGCCTGGGGGTGAATCCGGGTGGATTTGCAAAATACGTAAAGTTGAGCGACCCCGTACTCAACACAAACATCTTTAAAATCCCGGACTCCATCAGTTCGGAAAAAGGAGCCCTTATCGAACCCCTTACCGTTGGACTTGGTGCTATCAATAAAACCGATTGGAAAAAAACAGACAATGTCCTGGTCACCGGATGTGGCACTATCGGGCTGGTCACTATTGCCGGTTTGGTAAGCAAAGGTATTACCAACATCATCGCAACTGACATTAGTTCGAAACGCCTTGCACTCGCCAAAAAATTAGGAGCAAAACATATTTTCAATCCCACCAGCGATGGCGACCTGAAGGACTTGATCTGTAAAGAATATGGAATGGTGGACTCCCTGAGATATGCAGGACAGTTACCGAATCTTACCCTCGCATTTGAATGTAGTGGTGTTCCTCCCATTCTGCGTCAATCGATGGAACTTCTCGCTCCGGATGGAAAACTTACCATTCTGGCTGTATACAGTAAAGAATTGACCACAGACCCGAACCTGATCGTTTATAAACGACTTAATATTCAGGGATCATTATTCTATACTCCGGAAGATTTTCTGGAGGCCATCGATCTTATGGCAAGCGGAAAGGTAGACCTATCCCCTATAGTCAGTCATCATTTTCCCTTAAACGAGCTATCAGAGGCCTTTGCAGTACAAGCAGACAGCAGTAAATCTGTAAAAGTCATCGTTGACGCAGAGTAAACTTTCATAATTTCTCAATATTCCTGTTGATGCGTTCAGAAGTAGATCCATAGTCACCTCCATTCTCTTTGAGATTTCGATCGCTTCCTTAGCTACTTTCAATACCTGGGTATATGTATCGATCTTGAATAATAACGTAGCATAGGTATCCGAGGGAGTTTAAATTCCCTCGGACACCAATCACATATACGCTACCGAAAATCACGAAACTTCCTCCCGCGTAATTAATTGTTACAACCGTCGGGAATTTCGAAGGCACCTGAGGAAGATTCGAATACGCTGCTCATTCTGGCATTACCGCTAAGCGTGAAAAGGACGTTATTCTCATTGACATCATTTATCAAGCCATCAAACCAATTGTTTTCCAGTTGATTAACTATTTCCTCACCCGATAATTCCCTGTCATCCTCGACATACGTACCTTTAATCCTGTATTTTAAAACAAAAGGAATAACTACATCATCCACCGATTTGACCGCATCATAAATATCAACCACGGTAAATGGAGGGAGTTCGATAGTTCTTATCCGTGAAACTTCCATCGTCTCTGTTTCTTCTTCCTTGATTTCTCGCTGGAGATTTAGCGTTTGTGAAGAGGTTAGCTCAACCCCAATTTTAGCACCCACAGTTCCACTTTGTGTCACAGAACCTCCCGTAGCCTCCCCGCCTACTTTCGCTTCGTACCCTAGTTCTATACTTACTTCAGTTGAAATCTGCTGACTTGTAAAAAGTGAAATGCCTTCAGTAAGTGTAAATGTGTTGGTCCGTGACTTGGTTTCTGTCCTTCCTACCTGTTCGGTTAATTTAGCGGAGGAACAATTTGTCAGTATCGAACGAAAGGCAAAATCAAGCTTTACAGGACCTACGATAGGCGCCAAATATTCGACCCCTAAAGCTTCGACTTCCCATTTTATATCAGACAGTACTCTAAAGCGAATTTCCCGATAATCTTCATCACCTGTATAAGAGATTATCAGACTTGCCCTTTGATGGTCAAAACCCACATAAGGAAGCCATTCGGCATCACTCGGATTCGGTGTAGGGGGATCGAGCAACCTTAATCTTTTCCATCCGTCTTCATCGGTTTCAATTTCAAATATTGAGGCTTCCTGTTCAGGAACACTGGTGATATAATATTCTCCATCATCATTGGTGTCACTTTGATGAATTCCCCACCAACCACTGTTAAAATCCTCTGGGTATGACTCTAGAACGGCTTCACCATATCTTATTTTATAGCGATTTCCTTCCACATGCAGGAAATAAAATTTACTATAATTCTGTACCGGCATTTCAGGATTATAAATCTGCACATAATTGACATTATACCAGTTATAATCCGGATCATCCAATGAATACCCCTCCCCTCTTCGCAACAATCCATCAATTCCGTCGATTGTAATCAGATAGGATGTATTTTCTCGTAATGTAACTTCCGGCATTTCAGCTTTATTTTCGATCTCCATTGGAATCGTATTAATGTGTTCATCGATAATCAAACGATCTTCAAATTGTACGAGTTCCTCATCCCCTCTGGTAATTACGACCTTCATGGAAACCCCATCAGCAAAGGCTTCTTTTTCAACATCTGAAATGGAATCCACCATTACCGCAAACGATGCCAGTGAAGTCCATTTATCAATAGGTTGAATAGTATCAAACTGTGGATAGTCTGGAAAAGTGATCTTTGCCATGTCAGGAATATATCCCTTCTGATAGATCTTACGTACATCTATCATAAAGCCGATCGCCCCTTTATCCAAATGGAATTCTTTTTTCAAAGAATCTTCCGCTACTGAAGTTAGTGATAAGGTCTCATCAGGAACAATAACATCTACATCTGTGCATGTACACAATGTTATGAGGAGTAAAATACTCACAGGGAATAACTTTAGTGATTTCATAATGAAAGTTTATTAGTTGATAAATCCGATTGTTTTCAATAGTTGTTGCAAACAGGATCTGAGGGAAAATACTTGGTATTCCCATAGTATATTCACTAATACTTCATTCATTTATGATAAATCAGGGACAGAGTTTCTCTTTAAAGGAAAAACGTAAACACTAAAAAATTGCAGTTCGAAAAGAAATTGAGGAATATAATTTTTCAGGAGGAATACAAAGTTAATCATTAAAACCTACATAACGACTTTAATTATCTGAATTTCAGGTTTTTAATACATAGAAGTGCTTTCTTACATAAAAAGAAACGTCTCTGGAGATAATAAAATTAACGGAAAAAAGCATCCTTATTAGAAACACTGGATACCAAAATCCTCTTTTAGTTGTGAAGATAAACTTAGCTGGTTGATGAAAACCAGCTAAGTGATTTAAAATAAGCGGGAATTCCTATAATCAATAGACAAAAATTCGCCCCTTATCAAAACTTTCATGAATAATTAAAAACGATCAGAAAGATAGCACTATAATTTCTCAATAATCCTGTTGATCAATTCAGAAGTAGATTCATAATCATTTTCATTCTCTTTAGCGATATCGATCGCTTCCTTTGCTATTTTCAACGCCTGGGTATATTCACCGGTCTTGAAAAGCAAGGCTGCATAGGTGTCGGTATTGTGATAATTCTTGTCCAGCTCAATTGATCTTTTTGCCCATGACAAAGCTTTGTTTAGTTGTTCGGAATCAGTTTCATTCTGGTAGTAATTCCAGGCCAGTGAATTCAGATCACTCCAGCTATTAGCGATGAAGTTTATATCGTTTACGATACTCAATTGAACTAACGTATAAGGATAAATCGAATAACTCACCGTAGCATCGAGCATTTTACCATCAAGGAAATAGAGAATCAGCGGCGCTGAAGAAACATTAAACACATTATCGAAGCCATTGGTTTCACCACCGATGTTCGCATGGAAATTCTTTGTATTCTTCCAATTCTTATGATGTCCCTTGGCCAGGACACTGCTTCGGTCATCTTCGTCATCAACATTCACGGTAATGATATTTACCAGTGATGTATCACAGACATTATAACGCTCGATGAGTTCGATACACGGATAACACCATACACCGCTCCAGGTGATGATCATGGTAGGTAATTCTTTATTCAGTCCGTATTTATCATAGATCTCACTGAAGGGTACAGTCTCCTGTGTATCAAGATCGACCAGGTTCACATCGATCTGTCCGAAAACTGTTGTCATTGAAAAAATAGAAATAATCAGGAATGACAGGAAAGTAATTCTGTTCATGGGTAGGTTGTTTAGTTAAAATAATGGTTAGGTTTTTGATCCTAAAAAGATCCCTGACAAGATATATACTCCGGCGAAATCAAGAGGTCAATTTCCGTCGTTACGACTATTATTTTCGATAACAATACACAAACCTTTAAAGTACACATATGTGCACATACATGGAAATAAGAAGAGGCAAACAGAATTTTACATGATATCCCGAAGTTTTTTGATCTCACTTTCGAGGAAAGAAAGCTTACTCTTCAGATCGATTTCCGATTCGGGAACACGATTATAAAATACATATTTGATCTTCCATACTTCCCTGATCTCCTTTTTGTCCAGGATGATATCCTCGAAGTTCGGATTTTTAGCCTTGAGGGTAATCTGCCGGTCATAATACAGTTTCCTCAGTATGAGTTTATCTTCGGTAAGAACAACAACGAGATCATCACCTCCAAAGGAAGACGGGTCAAGATGATCGATCAATTCTCCGATCACAATATCATTAGGAAAAAGTCCGGTATTCTTTTGTGTCATCTCCAGATTGGAAACCACGTAGGCCCGTAGATCCGGGGTTGGAGGTACCGGTAACTTTAATTGTGGCAAATCCTCCACGAAATGAGAATTCTCATGATTGCTTATATAATCAAACGTTATTTGTGGGAAGACACAAGGGATATGTGCCAGTTGTTGATTATAAAAAGACCCTGCAAGCGCAAGATCATCTTTAAATTTCAACAATTTATTGATGGTGAGTTCTTTTGTTAGCAGATCATCCACCGTTATGCTAAAATAATTAGCAATTCTTATAATTGTTTCAATACGTGGTTCACTGCGCTCTTCTTCATATGCACCCAGTGTAGCACGCTTCAGATCAAAAAGTTCAGCGAAAGCCTGCTGGCTAAGCTTCTTTACATTTCTAATCTTTCTAATATTTTTACCAAAATATGACATATTTGCTAATTTTATTTGCAGATATTAAAATTTTGATTAACTTTATCTAACATTATTAGCTAATATACGATTTGAAATCTAATTTTTTTGGCTTAAACCTTAAAAATGTAAAAAAAATTTGTAATCAACCCTTAAAACAATTTAAAATGGCATTACTCATAACCGCCCTCGCTTGTATGTTAATATGTCCGTAAGTTCTGTAGGAATTTTGTATTATTAACCGATGAAAATAACACAACCAAAAAAACCATTTCAATGCAAGATTATTTTCAAACCGTCAAGAACTTCCTTCTGGAGTTAGATATTGACGTTACTTTTGAAAATCCTGATGAGGGAATCCTGGTAATTCAAAAAGAAAGTTACGGATTTAAGAACCTGATCATAGGCGTTATGCCTCCGATCCTGATTATGGAACAGTTCATTTTTCGAATCAACAACAATTCAGAACTGATCTATAAAAGCCTTTTACAAAAAAACCGCGATATTATCCATGGTGCCTTCGTGCTCGATGACAGTGGTGAAAAAGTGATATTCAGAGACACCCTTCAGATCGAAAATATAGATCTGAACGAACTGGAAGGTTCGTTGAATTCACTGAGTTTGTTAATGAGTGAATACTCAAGTAAGATTATAGAATTCTCAAAGTACTAAATACCAACGTTATGAACATTTTTAAACGACTATTCAAAATAGGCGAAGCGGAAGCCAACTCGGCTATTGACCGTATGGAAGACCCTATTAAACTGACCGAACAAGGCATCAGAGATCTCAGAGCTGATCTGGACAAGAACCTCGAAGCCCTGGCACAGGTAAAGGCACTGGCCATACGCTCAAAGAATGAACAGGAAGAATATCTGAACAAAAAGGACGATTATCACAATAAAGCCATTCTTATTCTTAAGAAAGGGCAACAAGGTGAAATGGATAAAAATGAATCAGACCGTCTTGCCAGAGAAGCACTGGTAAAAAAAGAAGAAGCTCAAAAGCATGTAGAGCGTGCCGCTGAAGAAACTCAGAAATTCAGCGACAATGTCAGTCAGCTGGAAAGAAATATTCAGACCATAAAAGCAAACATAAGCAACTGGGAGAACGAGCTGAAAACGCTTAAAGCCCGCGTAAAAGTGAGCAATGCTACCAAAAGCCTGAATAAACAAATGGCTGAGATCGATAGCGGCAGCACCGTTGCTATGTTGGAAAGAATGAAGGAGAAGGTTGCACAGGAAGAGGCACTAGCCGAAGCCTACGGTGATATCGCCAATGCATCGAAGTCTATTGACGATGAACTGGAAAAAGCTGCGAGTAGTACCGAGGCAAAAGCTGAAGACGACCTCAGCAAACTGAAGGAACAATTAGGTTTTAGTGACGATAAAAAATAATCACCTTGACTAGTTTAACCGACATCTTATTTTCTCAGGTAAACCTGACACTCACTATCCTGCTCATACTGCTGATCGTATACTGGTTATTAACCATGATCAGTGGGATTGAATTCGAATATGACATGGATATCGATGTAGACGTGGATGCAGATCTCGATATCGACCTCTCTCAGGGGGGTGCAGAAACCGATTTTCACGACATTTCAAATTCTGAGATCAATAAAGAAGATGTGATCGGCAAACGTATTCAGCCCCTGAAGTGGTGGCAGATCCTGCTGATCTATTTCAACTTTATCGGCCTGCCTTTCATGTTCACCTTTACCTGCCTGATTTTCCTCTGGTGGTTTTCCACGGTGCTCGCCACTACGCTGACCGGCACCTATGACAATATCTTCGGATTTGCCATCGTGATCATCGGGTTCCCCATCGCGCTCTTTCTTACCAAGATCTTCACCACCCCATTCAAGAACTTTTTCAGAAATCTGAACAAGGATGGAGATCAAAAGAAAGATTACATCGGGAGAACCGGTATCCTGCTTTCCTCTCTTTCCGGAGATAAAATGGGAAATGCCGAAATACATATCGACGGAGATACGCTCTCCATCTATGTAAAATCACTTGACGGAGCACCGATACGCTATCAGGAAAAGATCCTGATCATCGAGGAATCAGCCGACAAGAACTATTTCTTTGTACAACCCTATAACGATTAATACAAATAATTAAAAAATGAATCATATTTTACAACTATCAGCAATGGGATTAGGAATTGCAATCTTCCTGATCGTGGTATACTTCGCTATCATTGCAATGTTCTATAAAAAAGTTCCCCAGGGACGTGCGATCGTGCGTACCGGTTTTGGAGGAACGAAAGTAGCTACCGATAAAGGACTTTACGTAGTGCCGGTTTTCCACAAAGTGGAAATCATGGACATCTCCGTAAAGAAGATACAAATCGAAAGACTGGCTCATGAAGGACTCATCTGTAAAGACAATATGCGAGCAGATATCAAAGTGGCATTCTTCGTACGGGTGAACAATGATGTGGCCTTTATCAAAAGAGTTGCACAAACCATCGGTGTAGATCGCGCTTCACGCATAGAGACCCTGGAAGATCTTTTCGAAGCTAAATTCTCGGAAGCATTAAAGACCGTAGGTAAGAAATTCGATTTTATAGAACTCTATGAAGCACGACGTGAATTCAGAGATGAGATCGTAAATATCATCGGTACTGACCTCAACGGATATACCCTGGAAGACTGTGCAATCGACTTTCTGGAACAGACTCCAATCACCCACCTGAAGACCGACAACATTCTGGATGCAGAAGGGATCAAGAAGATCACTGAGCTTACTGCCATTCAGAATATGAAGTCGAATCTCATAAAGAGAGATGAAGAGAAGACCATCCGCAAACAAGATGTTGAAGCCCGAGAAGCTATTCTGGAACTCGACAAACAATTGGCTGAAAAAGAAGAACAACAAAGACGTGAAATCTCTAACATCAAAGCAAGAGAAGAAGCAGAAATCCAAAAAGTTGCGGAAGAAGAGCGACTGAAATCAGAAACAGCAAGGATCGCTACTGAAGAAAAGGTTAAAGTGGCTGAAGAGAATATGCAGCGTCAGATCATCGTTGCTGCCAAGAATAAAGAACGCACCAACGCCATCGAAACCGAAAGAGTTGAGAAAGACCGAATGCTGGAGGCAACCGAACGCGAAAGAATCGTTACACTCGCTCAGATCGATAAAGAAAAAGTGGTTGAAGTTGAGAAGAAGAACATTCAGGATGTCATTAAAGATCGTGTAATGCTTGAGAAAGGCGTGGTTGAAGAACAGGAAAGTATGAAAGACATTCAAGCCTTCAAAACAGCCGATCGAGATAAGCAGGTAAAGATTACAATAGCCGAAGCCAATGCTCAGGAGGCATTGATCAAAACCATAAAAGCAGCTGAAGCTCAGAAAGAAGCTGCCAAACAAAGAGCTGAAGAGATCAACATCGAAGCTCAGGCGCAAAAAGAAGCCAGTGAAAAAGAAGCGGAAGCACGTAAGACTATCGCAGAAGCTAAAGCTAAAGAAGAAGCTACCATCGGTATGTCTGAAGCTCAGGTAATGCATGCGAAAGCCGATGCCAACGAGCGTCAGGGACTGGTAGATGCACTGATCATCGAGAAGAAAGCCAAAGCAGAAGCAGCCGGTATAGAAGCCAAAGCAGAAGCTACCCTGAAAGAAGGTAAAGCTGCTGCAGAGGTTATCAAGGAAAAAGCACTGGCCGATGCCGCAGGTATTGAAGAAAAAGCTGATGCAATGAAAAAACTAGACGGTGTAGGAAAAGAACACGAAGAGTTCAAATTACGCCTTGATAAAGAACTACAGGTGGATCTTGCCAATATCAATATTCAGAAAGAGATCGCAGATGCTCAGGCTCAGGTTATCAGTGATGCATTGAAAGCTGCCAAGATAGACATCGTGGGTGGTGAGACCATGTTCTTCGACCAGATCATCGGACAGATCACTCGCGGTAAAGGATTTGACCGCCTGGTACAGAACAGTTCAAACATCCAGGATATTAAAGATTCAATCCTCGGAAGTGATGATATCCGTGGCAACCTGCTTACCAAGGTAAGAGAGTTCTCTGAAAAATACGGCATCTCTTCAGAAGATATCAAGAACCTCACGATCGCAGGACTTCTGATGGAACTTAAGAATCGTTCCAACGACCAAAGCGAACAAACCATGTTAGGCAATCTTTTCAACCTTGCTCAAGGCTTAGGATTGTCAGACAAGCAATTGAACGGACTTAAAGTCTGATCCCATATAACCATTCAGACAGGTGTGCGTGCACACCTGTCTTTTAATGAACTTCTGAAACACATGAATCGAAGGAAGTTCAGGTATGCAATTACCTCACCTATATAATAAATGCTTACTGTAACGGGAAACGAATTCCCCGGTAAATGCAAATTATCTCATGAATAAAGAGGAAGTAAAAAACACCAAGAATGACACCCTTGATGGTGGCACCTATGAGATCATACAGAAGCGGCTCTCCGAACATAAATCGGAACTACAAAACCGACTCAACCGTTTAAATGAATCACGTAAGTCTGTTTTCGGTTCTCTTGAAACTCAGCTGATCGCCAACAACCGGATCAGCACCGAAAACAACTGTGTAGCCCGGGATATGATCTCCCTGGGAAATACCTGTATATTCGGATATAATGTACATTTCGGCCTCAGAACCGAGATTAAACTTTCCGATGTATTCAGCATCTATGAATTCAAAGAGAACAGATTCGAATCGATCCCGTTGACGCTCATCAATGATGAGACCTTTACAACCGATTTTTCGAACCTGTACAAATATTACAGAAACACGATTTTCACGAAGTTTGCCAAAATTGGAAATTACCTTCATATGGTATTCCAGCTGAGTGAGAGTGTGACCGATATCAAGACCTTCAAATGGCTTATCAGAGATAACAGCCTGCAGTATATCGATAACCGAAGTGAACACGAATATAAGTTTCCGAAACAACATCAATTCAACTGGCAGGAAGCCACCAGAGATATGCAACGTTATGGAGACCATCCTCATGTGGCTATTCTGGACAAGGTCTTTGTGGAGACCGTAGGCGGAGATCTGACTATCAAGATCGAAGATAATACCGATGATGGTAAAGGGATCTATGCAGAACCGGTGGATTATCGTGATCAGACCCTGGATGACGGACAGATCCGGTTTGCGGATCTTGGTAACCTAATCGTTCTGGAGATAAAACCCTTTCAGGAAAGTCCGAGATATTTCGTGTACAACCATAAGATGCAGGAAGTAAAAAAGATCGAATCGGTTAAATCATCCGTTGTATTACTCCCGGATAATCAGGGTATTATTTTCCCGAACGGTTATTACCTTCAAACCGGTGAATTCCACCTTTTTGACAATGAAATAGAAGGCCTTAAATTTCAGGGAACGACACAATCTCCCAATGGCGAGGATTTCCTTTATACCTTTTTCTCTCCGGCCCAGGGAAATTATATCCTTATGGATTATAATATTATCGAACAGGAGATCAAAACCCCGATCACCTGTGGAGGATTTACCCTCCTGGAACACGGAGAACTCTGTTATTTCAAGACCGAAGCTGAACAGACCAAACACCATATGATCCAGATCTGGCAGACCCCCTACATTCAGGGCGACATTATGCCATCGGAACATCAGGACTCTATGTTGTACAAGATAGGCAACAAGGACATCGTAAAAGCTATGGCTGAGTCTCAGGAACTCATCACCCTATTGAACAAACAGGATAATTATGACGGACTCTATGAAGATATTGCCCGGCAATCTAAAAATATTCTGGATGCCTATTACTGGCTGAATGAACAGGAAACTGCAGTGTTGAGTGAACCACTTAGGGAGATCAATATGGCGGCGAATGCCGCGGTCGATGAATTCCAGAAAGTTACGCAGTTACGTAATAATGCGGTTAAACTTACCCGTGAGATCCAGAAGAAGGGTGAGGATCTTTTTGGCAAGATCAAGAGTACCTCTTTTAAAAGTATCGATGAATTCGTGATGCTGTTGACCGGACTAAGAGCTTTAAGAGGAGAGGCGATAGGGCTTTATGAAATTCGTTATATCGATGAAGCGCTGATCAAAAAGCTGGAAGCTGATATTTCCGAACAGACTTCGACCATTTCCAGAAGGTGCGTTGAATTCCTGTTACAGGATAAAGCGCTGCAACCCTACCATAAGAAGGTGGAAGAAAAACAGCAACGGCTAAAGAAGATCAAAAAGGTGATGGAAGCCAAAGAGCTGGAGGAAGAAGTCAGTTCTATAGCATCGGAGCTCGAAATGCTGATCGATATCGTCTCTAACCTCGATATCGAAGATACAGCACATTCCACCCAGATCATCGACAACATTTCACTCATCTTTTCGACCATCAACCAACTAAAGGCCGCGATCAGAAATGCAAGAAAGAGTCTTGGAAGCAAGGAAGCGACTGCTGATTTCGCTGCACAGCTGAAATTGATCGACCAGAGTATCATCAACTATCTGGACATGGCAGTGACTCCAGAAAAGTGTGATGAATTCCAGACAAAGGTCAGTATACAGCTGGAAGAGCTCGAAGGCAAATTTTCAGATTTCGAAGAATTCATATCCAGGATCATCGAAAAGCGGGAAGAGGTTTATTCAGCGTTTGAAAGCAAAAAGAGTACGATCAACGAAAAACGCAATAAAAAGGCAATCGCCTTACAAACCGCAGCGGAGCGTATCCTTAAAAGTATTTCAAAGAAGGCCGAAAGTCTGAAATCGGCTTCGGAGATCAATGGATACTATGCCTCAGACCTCATGGTAAACAAACTTCGTGATATAGTAGATCAGCTCAGAGAACTCGACGACAGTGGAAATGCTGAGGAGATCGAAACAGCTATCAAAACCAGTCGTGAAGATGCGCATAGAAAACTTAAAGACAAGCAGGATCTCTATGAAGACGGCGAGAATATTATCCGTCTGGGGAATCATAAATTCGGGGTAAACCGACAGGAACCCGACCTAAGTATCGTTTACAAAGAAAATAGATTATTCTATCATATCACAGGAACGGATTTTTACCAACCGTTGGATAACGCCATTTTGAACGACAGTAAGGCTTATTGGAATCAGGAATTCGTTTCGGAGAATGAAAATGTATATCGCGCTTCATTTCTCGCCTATAAATTATACACTACACAAGACACGGAATCCTTATCCGCCCTGAGTCCGGAGCAGTTATTGAGCTTTGTTCAGGAAGAATCCGGAAAGAATTATACGGAGGGTTATGTCAAAGGTGTTCATGATTTTGATACTGTAAAGATCCTAACGGTATTATTGGAAAAACACCGCCAGTTAGGCATCCTGAAATACAGTCCGTCGATCCGTGCATGTGCCAGATATTTCTGGGAACAACTCGATGAGGAAAAACGAGCGTATTACAATAATGCTATCAAAGCATCCGGTCATGTACTGCGCTATTTCCCCAAAAACAGGGAATACGATTTTCTGGTTGCCGAACTGGAAAAAGCCATAGGGAACTGTAATGAAAATACCGGTTTATTTCCGGCAGATAGGATCCCACAGGCAGCCTTATATCTGTTCGAGGAACTTCAGAGTGACGACAGTTTTACGGTAAGTATCATTGCGAAAAATACAGCCAAAATCTTTCTCGATCATCTCAAAAAGGAAAAGGCCACATCTGAATTTGAAACCAGTGTAAAAAGCCTTCAAAACATACCTGCCAAGGTACGACTGATCCGACAATGGTTGCAAGCTTACATCCGATCTGCGGGGACTGAAAAGTTATTGAGCTACACCGATGAAATAGCCTGTTGTATTTTGTTTCCCGAGAAGGAAGGAGCCACGATCGATTCAGATCCAAATGCGATGATCAACGAACTTAAAGGTGAACATTCCGGACTGGCGGAAGGAAAAATGAATTTCAATTATCATGAATTCTCAGATCGCCTTCAACACTATTTCAGAGTAAAAGTTCCGGCATTTCAGGAATTCAGAAAGACAAGACATGAAGTTACACTGGAACTGAAACACCGGTTAAAACTCGAAGAATTCAAACCCAGGGTACTGACTTCCTTCGTTAGAAATAAACTAATCGACCAGGTCTACTTCCCATTGTTCGGCGAAAATCTTTCCAAACAGCTAGGAAGCCTTGGAGATAACAGAAGGACAGACCGAATGGGAATGTTGTTACTGATCTCTCCTCCGGGATACGGTAAGACCACACTGATGGAATATATCGCTAACCGACTCGGACTCGTTTTCATGAAAATCAATGGTCCGGCTATCGGGCATGAAGTAACGTCTGTAGATCCAGAATCCGCCGGAAATTCAGCAGCAAGAGAGGAATTGAAAAAATTGAACCTCGCCTTTGAAATGGGAAATAATGTGATGTTATATCTCGATGATATTCAGCATTGCAATCCGGAATTTTTACAGAAGTTTATCTCTCTGGCAGACGGAACCCGAAAAATCGAAGGGGTCTTTAACGGGAATCCAAAGACCTATGATCTGAGAGGAAAGAAGTTCTGTGTGATCATGGCAGGTAACCCGTATACGGAAAGCGGTGAAAAGTTCAGGATTCCTGATATGCTGGCCAACCGTGCAGACATCTATAATCTTGGCGATATCATCGGAGATACTGCCGACCTGTTTAAACTTAGTTTGATCGAGAACTCGCTCACTTCAAATCCGGTGCTCCATCAATTGAGCAGTAGAAATTTTGAAGACGTCTACAAACTTATCGAGGGAGTGGAACAGAGAACCGAGCTCATCGAACTGTCAGGAAATCATACACAACAAGAGATCGCCGACTACAAATCGGTTCTAAACAAAGTACTCACAATCAGAAATACGGTCCTTAAGGTAAATGAGACCTATATCCGATCAGCGGGAATGGAAGATGAATATCGCACGGAACCTGCCTTTAAGCTCCAGGGATCTTACAGGGATATGAACAAACTCGTTTCTAAGATCGTACCGATCATGAATGACAAAGAGCTCGACAATGTACTGCTCTCCCATTACGAAAACGAGTCACAAACGCTTACTGCGGCCGCAGAAGCCAACCTTTTGAAGTTCAAAGAGCTTCATGGCGTCATTCAATCGAAAGATCAGGAACGCTGGAATACAATAAAAGAAACCTTTGTGAAAAACAATAAGCTCAAAGGAATTGGAGAGAACAATGAAATGGCGCAGTTACTGATGCAACTTATGAATTTTGGTGAAAATCTTGAAGGCATCAAGAAAGTATTAAGTCAGGGGTTCAGTAAAAACGGCAACTGATAACGCTTCCATAATTCACTGTATACGGTGGTATTCAATAGTAAGAATACCACCGTTTTTTTTCAGAAAATTCAAACATTTGCTAATAGAAACACCCCTGTCACCTGCCATATTACCACAGATCAATTGTGAATTTTTTGTTAAAACTTGCTTTGCATATAACTTTAACATACGATCGCTTATACTTCGAAACCCGATCTAATCCCCTTTAAATAGTTGGCTCAGAGCTTTTAGCACTTCGTGCTTTTTGTAATCGACGACTTCCTGAAGAATACATCTTTCGATCGGGATATATACTTTGCCAAAAATTTCCTATTTTAAGTCTTTATTTGAATTAATTTTTATCAAACACCATTTACATAGAAATATATTCAATAAAAAGAACGTTAATTTGATTTTTATTGAATTTTTATCAAAATAAACACTATAATTCTCGGAAGAATAAATAATAAGAGGAGTTCTTTTGAGAAACTATTAAAACCAGCATTAACTCAACCAAGTAAACTATTCTTATGAAAAGACGAGATTTTGTTCAACTGGCAGGATTGGGTGCAGGCGGACTGATGTTACCGGTTTCCATGTTTGGGAATTCGATCACCGCTGAAGCTTTACTCGAGCCGGGCATGGACGTTGCCGTTAAAAAACGAATGGCCGATGTAGCATTGAACACCGCAAAGTCGATGGGTGCCAGCTATGCCGATGCCCGTATCGGACGATACCTTAACCAGTATGTCTTCACCCGTGAAAAACAAGTACAAAATGTAGTAAATACCGAATCTTTCGGTATCGGTATCCGTGTGATTGCGAACGGAACGTGGGGCTTTGCTTCTACGAATAACGTTACCGAAGACGGAATCAAAAAAGCTACCGCTCAGGCCGTATCCATAGCCAAGGCGAATTCAAAAATCCAGAAGGAACCGGTAGTTCTGGCACCTACTCCATCTCAGGGAGAGGTTTCCTGGAAAACCCCGATAAAAAAGGATTTTAAAGAAGTTCCGGTTTCAGATAAGGTAGCTATTCTCTTAGCTGCCAATGCAGGCGCCATGGATAACGGTGCCAGTTTTGTGAACTCATCCTTATTCATGGTGAACGAACAAAAGTATTTCGCCTCCACAGACGGATCCTATATCGATCAGGATATCCACAGGATCTGGCCAACGTTCGGAGTCACCGCGATCGATCGAGCAGCAGGAAAGTTTAAATCGAGAGATGCGATGAGTGCTCCTATGGGAATGGGATTCGAATATATGGACGGATTAGCTTCAGAAAAGCTCAAAGGTCCGAACGGACTAACACTCTACCGCAATAGTTATGATATGGTAGAAGATGCTATCAGTGCTGCAAAACAAGCCAATGAAATGCTTTCCGCAAAATCTGTAGATCCGGGCAAATATGACCTTGTACTTGAGCCGAACCACCTTGGCCTGACCATCCATGAATCGGTAGGTCACCCTACCGAGCTCGACAGAGTATTGGGCTATGAAGCCAATTATGCAGGAACGAGTTTCGCTACCATGGACAAGTGGAAATCAGGAGATTTTAAATACGGCAGTGATCTCGTAAACATCTTCGCCGATAAAATCCAGCCGGGCTCCTTAGGCGCTGTTGGCTATGATGATGAAGGTGTAAAAACCAAAAAGTGGGATATTATCAAGGATGGTGTTCTGGTAAATTACCAGGCGATCAGAGATCAGGTAAGCATGCTGGGACAAAAGGAATCTCACGGATGTTGTTACGCACAAAGCTGGAATGACGTTCAATTCCAGCGAATGCCTAATATTTCCCTGGCACCTGGAAAAGAGAAATACTCCATCGATGATATGATCAAGGATGTGGAGAAAGGAATATATATTGCCGGAAGAGGGTCCTATTCAATAGATCAGCAACGTTATAATTTCCAATTCGGCGGAACCGTTTTCTATGAGATTAAAGACGGTAAGATCGTCGGAATGCTAAACGATGTGGCCTATCAGTCGAATACCCAGGAATTCTGGAATTCATGCGTTAAAATATGTGATGAGAGTGACTACCGAATGTTCGGTTCTTTCTTTGACGGAAAAGGTCAGCCATCACAGGTGAGTGCCGTTTCACACGGAAGTTCAACCTCGAGGTTTAACGATATCAATGTGATAAACACCGGCAGAACTATTTAATGTTTCTCTCACTCTAACCTTAAAATCATGGCAATATTTACAAAAGAAGAAGCTAAAAAAATAATGGAAAAAGCGTTGAGCTTTTCCACCGCAGACACCTGCACGATCAATATGAGCGGTAGTGAAAGTGGTAATATCCGATATGCAAGAAATACGGTATCTACCTCCGGACACCGATCCAATCAATCCCTTCAGGTCGAATCCAGTTATGGGAAAAGAACCGGTACGGCTACCATCGACGAATTCGATGATGCCTCCCTTGAAAAAGTGGTTAAGCGTTCAGAGGAACTGGCAAAATTATCTCCGGAAAATCCGGAATTTATGGAACCACTTGGGCCGCAATCCTATGACGAATCTATCAATTTCGTACAATCAACAGCAGACATTTCTCCCGAATACAGAGCAGAAGTAGCAGCGACCAGTATAGAACCGGCAACAACCAGTGATGTTACCGCAGCCGGGTTCTTAAATGACCGTTCCGGATTCTCAGCCCTTTTAAATTCCAAAGGTCTATTCGCCTATAACCAATCGACCGATGTTGATTTTACCGTAACCATGCGTAGCAATGATGGTACCGGTTCCGGATGGGCATCCGCCGATTTCAACGATGTGAATAAGTTCGATGCAAAAGCCACTTCTGACATAGCGATCAAGAAAGCGGTAATGTCTAAGAATGCCCGCGCTATTGAACCCGGAAAATATACAGTAATACTGGAACCGGCTGCGGCATCAGACCTGTTGAGAAATATGTTCCGTGCCTTTAATGCCAGAACCGCAGACGAAGGACGTAGTTTTATGTCAAAAGAAGGAGGAGGTACAAAATTAGGAATGCAGATCGTAGACGAAAGAGTCAATATCTGGTCTGACCCTCTCCATCCTGAAATTCCGGGAAGAACCTGGGATGGAGAAGGATTACCCGTTAAAAAAATGAAATGGATTGAGAACGGGGTGGTTAAGAACCTTAGATATGATCGCTATTGGGCCAGTCAAAAAGGGGTTGAACCTACTCCAGGCGCTTTTAACTTTATTATGGAGGGTGGTGATTCATCACTGGAAGACCTGATCAAAGAGACCAGGAAAGGCATTTTGGTTACGCGACTTTGGTATATCCGAAGTGTTGACCCGCAAACCTTACTTTATACCGGACTAACCCGTGACGGCACATTTTATATCGAAAACGGAAGGATCAAACATCCGGTTAAAAACTTCAGATTTAACGAGAGTCCGATCATCATGTTGAACAATCTTGAAAAATTAGGAGAACAAGTACGAACCAATGGTAGTCTTGTGCCTTATATGAAGATACGTGACTTCACATTCACCAGTTTATCTGATGCAGTTTAAAAACAGTCAGTAACTAACTACTATTAAACTGGTTGTCCGCACAGAGCAGGACAACCAGTTTTTAATTGATAAAATTACCGGGAATAAAAGAACCCCAAAATACAGCAGGTCAAGGTGATTAATGAATTTTTCTTCACGAGATTACAATACGAATCCGGTGATTGGGATGTAGACCAGCGAATGCCGTCCAATCTTTTGAATTCACTGGTGGAATACACCACACTGAAAGTCGATAAACAGGAAAATATCGTTCCCCTGAGTAGTGATGAGATCTTCAATTGCCCCTTCTGTTATCTGTCCGGGCACAAATTGGTGGAATTCACCAAAAAGGAACAAGAAAATTTCATAAAATACGTGAACAATGGCGGTTTTGTCTTTGTCGATGACTGTAATCATGATATCGACGGTTTATTCGCCAAATCATTTGAACGACAAATGGAAGTTCTGTTCGGTGCCGGTAAACTTGAAAAGATACCAAACGATCATGAACTCTATACTGTCTTTTTCAGTTTTGAAGATGGTCCGCCGACCACTTCCCAGGAACTGAATGGCTGGGGAGATGATCTTGTTCATGATTACCTGAAAGCCATCATAGTCAATGACAGAATAGGCGTCTTATACAGCAACAAAGACTATGGCTGTGAATGGGATTATGATTTCCGAAATAAGCGATGGTATAAGATCGATAACACCCGTTTCGGGGTTAATATTGTTATGTATGCACTCACATCCTAAACAGGATCAACTATGAATAATGAATTAGTAAAAGCATCTGAAGAAATTACAGCACTGACCTCAAAGATCAAAGATCTGAAAAAAGAGATCGGGAAGGTCATCGTCGGACAAGAAGAAACGGTAGAACAACTGCTGATCACTTTTCTGGCAGGCGGACATGCTCTTCTGGAAGGCGTTCCGGGACTTGCAAAAACACTCATGATCAGAACGCTGGCACAAGCGATCGATTTGAAATTTAAAAGAATTCAGTTCACCCCTGATCTTATGCCATCTGATATTATCGGAACGGAAATACTGGAAGAGGATCAGACGACCGGAAAAAAATTCTTCAAATTCAGTAAAGGTCCCATATTCGCCAACATCATCCTGGCTGATGAGATCAACCGAACTCCGCCAAAAACGCAATCAGCACTTCTCGAGGCGATGCAGGAATTTGAAGTCACCTATTCCGGAAAGACCTATCCTCTGGAAAAACCTTTCTTTTTGCTTGCCACGCAAAATCCGATCGAACAGTCCGGTACCTTTCCTTTACCAGAAGCACAGCAGGATCGATTTCTTTTCTATATAAAGATCGGATATCCCACTGAAACCGAAGAGACGAATATTCTGAAAAGTACTACTGGTGGAAAGAAGGCCGTTGTGAATTCTGTAATCTCCGGTGAAGATATATTCCGGTTACAGCAACTGGTCCGGGAAGTTTTTATAAGTGATGAGCTGATCACCTATGTTAGCCGCCTCATTCGCACTACCAGACCGGAAACTACAAATAACACCTATGTCAAAGAATGGGTTGGCTGGGGAGCTGGCCCCCGGGCAGGACAAGCATTGATCCTGACCGCAAAAGCAAGAGCACTTCAGGAAGGCAGATTTTCGGTAACTCCGGAAGACCTCGAAAAGATCGCGCTGCCTGTGCTGCGACACCGAGTGATTGTAAATTTCAAAGCTGAAGCTGAAGGAATCACCTCAGACGATGTAACCCGAGAACTTTTAAAAAGTATCCGACCTTAAAGATCTATGAAACAGGATTACCATCAACTTCTTAAACCCGATGTTATCAATTCCGTATCCGGACTGGCTTTGATCGCCAGGGTGATCGTCGATGGGTATCTTGCCGGAATGAACAGTAGTCGCCGGATCGGTTATGGTATGGAATTCAATCAGTACAAGCATTATGAACCCGGTGATGATCTCCGGCTACTTGACTGGAAAATGCTTGCGCGATCGGGGAAGCATTATATAAAGAAATCAGAGATCGAAACGAACGTTTCCGTCAAATTCGTCATCGATTCAAGTAAATCGATGCAACATGAAGAGGGAGCGATCCGTAAGATCGACTTTGTTAAAGTTATGGTTGCAGCCCTGGCTTATCTCTCCAATTCACAAGGAGATGAAATTGGATTATTCTCGATGAACAACCTGAACATTGAATCTTTATATCCCGGAGGGTCCAAACAACACTTCAATTATTTCCTGCATAAACTAATCGCGATCGAAGCTGAAGGAACTCAGGCAGATCATCGTCTGGCCCTACAGCATTTACATACCAGAAAGCAAAAAGAACTTATCATCTTCATCTCCGACATGTATGAAACGAATCGGGAACTGAGCACGGTTCTTAAAGGATTGAAAACTCCGAAGAATGAGGTGATCGTTTTTCATGTTATGGGTAAAAATGAACTTGATTTCAACTATAAAGGCTCGTTAACTTTTGAAGACCTTGAAACCGGAGAAAGTATAAAGATCGATGCAGGAGAAGCCAGGTCTTCATATATGGAAGCCCTGGCTTCCATGGAAGAAAGCTTACGAGCTGAATTACTCGCCAATGATATCACCTATCAGCTCATCAATCTGAACACCCCGGCAGGAACAGTATTACAATCCTTCCTGAAGAAACGAAATAACATGTCATGACCTTTACCGATCCAACATATCTGTGGGCATTGTCCGGTTTACTGCTCCCGCTGGCCATTCATTTACTGAGTAAGAAGGAAGGCAAAGTAGTGCGCGTAGGAAGCATTCAACTGCTGAAAACATCCAATCCCAGACAATCGAAACATATACGGATCAACGAAATTCTATTGTTGATACTCCGCATGTCGATCATTACCATCGCTGTAATGATCATGGCCGGAATCTCAATACCCGCTTCTGCAAAAAAAAATAAAATCATCTACCTTATCGAACCGGAATTGTATAACAGTAACCTGTTTTCCTACGATACACTACCACAAGATGCAGTACGCATTCTCTATCCCGGATTACCGGATCCGGAAACCTTTCAAAATACGGCAGACGAACAACGTTCTCCTGATTACTGGAGTCTCGCTAAAGAAGCCCAGTCACTACCTGCCGATAGTCTGATCGCTTATATCAGTGGGAAAGTAAACTCAATACAAGGTAAACGCCCTACCTTTTCAAAACCTGTACATTGGATTAAAATAAATCGCTGTGACCCGCAAACCATTCCGCTAAAAGCTATCGCAAAAGACGACGGAATAATGCTTTATAGCCTTAGAACCGATTGTAATGCTTCGGTGATCGAAAAGCAGATCATTCCCGGAGGTAACATTTCCGTTGTATTTAATGAATCCCGGGACAGCATTCGTTTAAATTCCTCCCAGAACAAGGAATGGATTCCCTATACTCCTTCCGCAGTGCAAAAGATAATGTTTGACACGGCACCGAAGTTCAAAAAGGATAGTGTGTATCTTGATGCTTTGCTATCCGCTGCTTACGAATTCCTGGAAATCAAAATGGAAAAGTATCGTTTTAATACTGATGCTGTGACGGAGACCGATCTTTTGGTTTGGCTAAATGAGGAGCCCCTGCCTTCAACGAAATCCATGGTCATAAGAATTGGAACAGACTCTTTAGCCAATTCAATGATAGTACAGGGGGCTTCCGTAAACCGATGGAGGCTGACTACCCGGTTAAATGAAGAGAATATCTTCGATGCGAAACTATCAAACGCTTTGATAAAAATACTTACTGAGGATCCGAATTTGTCGGAATCTATTCAAGAAAAAGACCAACGCACGATTTCATCCTCTGAATTAAAGATGAGATCGGCAACAAATGATGTAGCCGGAAAAAGACAAACTGCAGCATTTAAAATGAATCGATGGCTTTGGCTATTTTTATTCCTAATGCTCGTAGCCGAAAGGATCATCGCCTACTTAAGAAAACAATGAGCAGTCATAAAGCCATACAACAATTCAGAAACCGACGACAATCATTATTGTATCTGGAGGGTTCGCTTTACGCTATAGGTTCCGCCATACTGGTCTATTTCCTTACCAATCAGGCATTCATCGGAGTTTCCATATTTATTTTGGTGATCCTGATCTTTCTGTGGCGTCGTAAACCCTGGAAGATCACGATGGAACGTACGGTTGCCTTTATCGATACACAAGTGCCAAAGGCTGAATACAGTGCAGCACTTTTATTACAACCCAAGGACAATCTTACCCTCCTGGGGCAATTACAACGTGAAAAACTGATTGAGGAATTACCGGAAGCGATCCAAAAGATCAGAATTAGCAGACCTTTCTATAAATCTTTGGCGATCTGTACGTTTCTTATCTTTATCGGATTTCTATGTAACAGATACGACTTGATTCTGAGACCCGGAAATTCCATAAAAGACAACGTCCCTCCATCCCTTAACTTCACTCCGGGCGGAACACCCGATGATTCGGTTCGAATACCGGAGATACAAAATTTGCAAATACGGATCACTCCACCTGCTTATACCGGATTATCAGCAGTGAACAACACTGAAATGAATCTAAGATTTCCGGCAGGATCCAAAATCACGTGGCAAATGGAGTTTTCCGGGGACATTGCGGATGTATGGATGGAAGCGAACAAAGACAGTTTACCTTTTTCTATAAACTCCGAAAAATACAACCTGTCCTTTATACCCAAAGGCTCCCAATTATATAATCTTGCCTTCACCGACACCAAAGGTACCATCTACATTTCAGAGATTCACTCGCTCGAACTGATCAATGATAATATACCGGATATCACCATCGATGGTATCGATCAATTTACTAATTACGAATATAGCGATGATATCACTTTTCGATTTATGACAGATATTCGCGACGACTATGGTCTGGGTGACATCGCTATAGTTGCTACCGTCGGTAAAGGAAGTGGTGAATCCATAAAATTCAGAGAAGAGCGCCTTGAGTTTTCCGATTACCGCCCTTCCGGACTTAAGAATGTTTCCCTTTCCAAATCGATTGATCTTTTAAAAATGGGCATGGAGCCTGGCGATGAACTCTATTTCTATGTCGAAGCAAGTGACCTGAAAACACCGACCCCTCAAATTGCACGTAGCGATACGTATTTTGCTAAATTAAAGGATACGGCAACCTTTGAATTTGCAGTCGAGGGAAATCTCGGAGTAGACCTCATGCCCGATTATTTCCGGAGCCAGCGCCAGCTAATTATCGATACGGAGAGACTGATTAAAGAGAAGAACAAACTCCCCGTAAAAGACTTTAACAGCAGAAGTAATGAATTAGGTTTCGATCAAAAAGCATTACGCTTAAAGTATGGGCAGTTCATGGGTGACGAAGCCGAAGATGCCATACAACCCGTAGGCGCTTTGGAAGAATCACATGGCGATGATGAAAATAAAGATCCCTTGAAGGGTTATAAACATGATCATGATTCTGAAAATGAACAGCATCTCGTTCCGGAAAAGGAAAATAAAGACGGGGAAGATCATGAAGATCCGCTTGAAGAGTATCTGCATAATCATGACGACCCGGAGGAATCTACACTATTCACCCAATCATTAAAGACCAAATTACGAGCAGCGATGAACGAAATGTGGGATTCTGAATTGCAATTGCGTTTATTCAAACCGGAGCTTTCCTTACCCTACCAATACAGCGCTTTAAAACTTTTACAGGAGATCAAGAACAGTGCTCGTATCTATGTACACAGGATCGGATTTGATCCTCCTCCGATAAAGGAGGAAAAAAGATTGAGTGGCGAATTGAAAGAGATCAGTAGCTATGACAAGAAAGACAGCCACGCAAAAGACGATCATGAAATCTATACCCGGGAACTGATCAAAAGACTGGAGTATTTAAAAAAGAATCCTGAATCGATCACTGATGAGGATAAAAAACTCTTCCGTGAAGCAGGAGGTGAACTTGCCGGAAAGGCCATCGAAGCTCCAGGCAATTATTTGGAAAGTCTACAGCAATTGAAACTCCTTTCAGAAGGTGGATCAGGAACGGTGGAACTATTTTCAACCCTGCAACGAGACATCCTTAAATCACTAAGTAATTCTGAACCTGTTCCAGGCATATCCGTAACAAATAGCAAAAACAGCCTACAGGAATTATTGTTAAAAGCATTGTACACAGACGATGAATAAGATCCATTTCCTTGAGCAAAATTGGTTTTGGCCGGTATTAATTGCGGCCTTGCTTATCTGGTTGGTTTTTCTATGGAAAGAATTGAAAATCCCAAATAATAAAAAGCGGATATTAAATGGAGCCATCGCATTTATAGGCATCACTGCATTAGTGTTAATGATCCTTCAACCCGTTATCAGGAAAAGATCCGACAGTGGTTATGCCGTACTGCTAACCGAGGCATACTCAAAAAATCAGCTTGATAGTCTGAATAAGACGATCAAAGGGATCAAAAAAGTAAAGTATATACACAACATGCCATTGCAGGAACTCGAAGCCTTTGAAAAACTAATAATACTGGGAAATGGAATTCCAACTTATGAAATAAACAGATTTAAAAAATTCAATGTGCAGTATCTCCGAAACAATTTCCCGGAGGGTATCCATCGTTTACATTATAATGCAAGGGCGGAGATCGGTTCAATATTAAAAGTGGAAGGACTCTATGAAGGGACCTCTCCCGGCCATTGGCTTACCTTGCTCGATCCTGGAGGTTCACCGGTTGACTCTGTAAAACTTCCCGATATATCCACCGCTACGTTTACACTGCGCACACCTTTGAAGACCCTGGGAAATTACAGTTATGCTATCTCTGAAAAGGATAGCCTTGGTAAAATTTTAAAGACCGATCCTATTCCGGTAACCATTTCAGAAAAGATCTTACCTCGCATACTTATCATAAACGCCTATCCTTCCTTTGAGACGAAATACCTAAAAAATTATTTAGCAGACCGTTCCTGTGAGGTGCTGGTAAAAACCAGAGTTTCAAAAGATAAGTATAAAACGGAAGCATTTAATTCCGGCGGCAGTATCGCTGGCAAAAGCATTGCCAAACTATTAGAAGACACAGATCTGCTGATCATCGACTTGGCATCTCTAAAGGATTGGTCGTCTACAATGACTCAAACACTCAAAAACCAAATCTTAAACAAAGGGCTGGGAATAATCATTCAGGCAGATGATGATCTTTGCGGTTCAAGAGACGATTGGTTCTGCTTTTCCGCTAATAATGATGGCAAGGAAACAATCGTGCCGGACCAATACCCGGAAACTGCCATCCAGAAATATCCAGTTTCGATCCGATCGGAAAACGGGATCTTCCCGGTGCTTACTTCCGGCAATTCCATTGTGGCAGCTTATAGAAAAAAAGGTCTGGGAAGAGTTGGCATTACAACGATACGTGATAGCTACGAACTGATCTTAAAAGGCAATGAAAATTCCTATCAGCAGTTTTGGAGTACTTTCCTGGAATCTGTCTCCAAAAGAAAAGACATAAATACACAATGGGACAGCGATGCTATATCCTATCAGGATGAACCCTTCACATTTACGGTTTCGACCTCGATCGAAAATCCGGTAATCCTACTAGATTCCGTCGTTAGGATCCCAATATTATATGATCATACCGGCACAGGAATCACCTATCCGGAAACCCCGGGATGGCATGATTTACAAGTACAGCAGGATTCTTCCTCAGTTTACAATTTTTACACTTACAGGGAGGAGAATTGGAAAACCATGAAAACCTATGAACAAATCAAAAGGAATCAGGCACAATTCAATTCAAATTCAAACAGCGTAAATCAGGTATATTATTCCCAGCCCTGGACTCCGATATGGTTCTTCTTAGTGTTTTTGTTTTGTATGGGATATTTATGGCTGCAACCCAAACTTTTGAATTCGTAACGCAATTTCTAGCACTTAAAATTAATCATTTGAATTTCAGTAAAATACATTAAATTTATTCGGGATATCACGTTATGTTTTCATAGATATCAATTCGAAAGGAATTTTAAGAATTGGTATTACCTGAGGCTTTACCTGCATGAATGTATTTATAAAAAACATTGTAATTGCTATATGTCTGATGATTACCGGATCGCTTTGCGCTCAGGAAGAATTATTCGGTGAATTTGAGCTGAAAAAGAATTTCCATCAAAGTGAAAAATGGACGCATACAGGAGTCTTAAATTACAAGCATATTTATAATTCCATCGGCTGGAGACGTTTTGCCATCTATGCTTTTACCCACCGAAAATTAAATGAAATGTGGATCCTGACCGGTGGATTATCGGTGTATTACAGATTTGACAGGGAGATCGAAAATTTCATTGAAGTAAAACCCTGGATCGGAATTCGCATGCATGTGCCTATTACGGAAGACCTGGTTCTATTGGAACATCTCAGACTCGAATGGCGTAACTTTCTCCTCGGTGAGCATCAAAACTATTTTCGAACGCGCTTTCTTGTTCACCTTAAATATACCTTTAATCGGAAACCCGAGGAAAACACGTTCTGGAACTTACAGGGCGGATTAGAGTGGTATCTTTTAAAAGATCCCATCTTGCGTGAACGCTATGCGAACTCTCGTAAATACACCCTGCGCCTTTCGAAACATTTCACCAATGGCTCTGCTGTTATCGTGGGATATGACTACGAGAAATTCTATAATATTGAGATCACCAACAAAGTAAACGGGCATACGATTTTCCTGGGATATCAGTTCAACTGATATAAAGGATCATCATTTCCAGGTCATACGTTGTAATCGTACCGCATTGAGAATTGCCAACAGGGCCACACCTACATCGGCAAAAACCGCTTCCCACATGGTCGCCAACCCTCCGGCACCCAAAGCGAGTACGATGAGTTTTACACCAAACGCCAGTAAAATATTTTGCCAGACGATACTACGGGTAGATTTACCGATCCTGACGGCGGTGACTACTTTTGATGGTTCATCGGTCTGGATGATCACATCGGCAGTTTCTATGGCCACATCACTACCCAGAGCACCCATGGCTATCCCCACATCGCTTGCTGCCAGTACAGGAGCATCGTTGATACCGTCACCCATAAACCCGGTCAATCCTTCCTTAGTACCCGCTTTGATCCTCTCAACCTTTTCCAGCTTTTCTTCGGGCAGTAGATCACCCTGTGCTTCTTTTATACCCAATTGACCTGCGATCCTTTTCGTGATTTCATCTTTATCACCCGATAAGATCACAAGATTGTGAATTCCCACATCCCGAAGCGCAGCTGGTATTGATGTGGCATCCTCTTTAAGTTCATCGGCAATGATGACATAGCCTCCAAATTTGTTATCAATACTTACCAATACGATAGTTTCGACAATTTCTCCAACTTCTTCAGGTATAGAAATTCCAAATTCCTGCATCAGTGCTCCATTACCGGCAAGTATATGTTTTCCATTTACCGTACCCGAAAGTCCTTTACCGGCGATCTCTCTTACATCGGCAGCATGATAGGCGGATTCCCCGTCATACTCCCTGATCGCCCGTGCAATCGGATGATTTGATTGTTCTTCAAGCGATATCAGGTAACGCAGCAATTCAGATTCATCCATACCTATTGCCTTCACTTCAGAAACCCGGAATATACCTTTGGTTACGGTTCCTGTTTTATCCATGACCAGGGTTTTCATTTTAGTAATCGCGTCGAGAAAGGAAGCACCTTTAAACAAGATACCGTTTCGCGATGCTGCCCCTAACCCGCCGAAATAGCCAAGTGGAATAGAAATAACCAGGGCGCAGGGACAAGAGATTACCAGAAAGATCAAGCCTCTGTATAACCAGTCTCTGAAAATATACGCATCGGTAAAAAAGTAAGGCAGGAAAACTACCAGCAGTGCAAGTATGACGACTGCCGGCGTATAGATTCTGGCAAATTTACGGATGAATAGTTCGGTCTTTGATTTTCTGGCGGTAGCATGCTGGACCAAGTCGAGTATTTTACCGATGGAACTGTCATTGAACTTCCGGGTCACCTCCATCATAACCACTCCATCCAGATTTATCCCTCCGGCATATACCGGTTCTCCTTTCAAGACGGTCGCAGGTTTACTTTCTCCGGTTAATGCTGCCATGTTGAGGGAAGCCTTATCCGAGATAAGGACCCCGTCAAGCGGAACCTTTTCTCCGGTTCTTACCTGAAGTTTTGCTCCGATCTCAACTTCTTCCGGATCGGTGGGCTTTATACCTTCATCGGTAATGATATTGGCAACTTTAGGTCGCACTTCCAATAACGCCCTGATACTTCCCCTTGCCCTGCTTACTGCTTGGTGTTGAAACAACTCGCCTACTGAATAGAAAAGCATCACCGCCACTCCTTCCGGATATTCACCGATCGCGAAAGCTCCTAAAGTTGCTAAGGACATCAGGAAAAATTCTGTGAAGACATCTCCTTTGGACATGGATTTAAGACCTTGCTTAAGCACCGGCAATCCTACTGGCATATAAGCGATCAAATACCAAATAAGGCGCGTATAACCTTTAAAAAAACTGAGTTCCAACTGATCGGCAATGATTCCGATGATCAGGAAAATCAAACTTACAAGGGAAGGAACATATTCACGGATTCCTCCATGATCATGAGACTCAGAACCACTGTGATCATGGTCATGAGAATGACCTGTTGATTGCCCGGGTTTAAGATCCCTTAGGTTTACCTTTTTCTTCATTTTCAGTATTTTATTCAAAGTACCGAAAATCAGCAATGCAACAGAAGTGCATTAATTCAGATTACACTTATCACACACACCTTTGATGACCAGATTGGCGTTTTCTGCTACGAATCCATCAGGCACTTCGATCGGAGGGATCTTATGATCGGTCAGGCATTTGGTTTCATTACATTCATTGCAGTGAAAATGTAAATGCAGGTCACTTTTTATATTACAATTACATCCGGGTTCGCACAAGGCATATTTAAGAACCCCTGTGCCGTCATCGATCTGATGTACGATCCTGTTCTCCTCAAAGGTCTTTATGGTACGGTACAAAGTCGATCTGTCAGCCCTACCAAATGCATTCTCAATTTCACTCAGCGCCACAACAGACCTCCTCTCATAAAGATAACGATAAACAAGCAACCTCGAAGCGGTTACCCTTATTTTGTTCCGTTCCAGTATTTCTTCTATTTCCTTCATAATTCTTGTAGTATTGTACTTTCTGACCCTCTCAAACCTCCCTTCTGCAAAAGAATTTTTTCAAGACGCTTTTCACTGATATTCAGCTATAAAAATATAAAAGGTTTATGCCTTTTTAAAACTGCGAGTAATCAAACTGCATTAATTTCATAAAATTCAAAAAACTGAGCCCGCTATCGGGTGTTACTCGACTGCATCGTAGCAAAGGAGATCGTCGCATGCCCGTGTGCCGGCAGATGAAAAGATTTTAACCTCACCACCGCTCTCATACCTTTAATGGTTACCCCCTTCTAACTTTCACCGAAGTGGAATTATCTGTCTTAAATTCAGATAAAAGACATTTTTTCTTACATTAGATAAAAATGCGATCATTCCCTCAGAAAGCTATTATAAGACCTTATGAAATATCTGCTTGCTGTTTTGTTTGCATGTACGTGCTTTTTTACACATGCTCAGGAAAAGAATCAGAACACCTGGTACCTGACCACCGGATTTGAATTTATGAACGGTTTTGGTGGAAGTGTGGACATGAACTATGTTTTTCAGGATAAATATTCGCTTCGGCTGGGTGCATCTTTCGTATACATGGACCCTCAGTTTGACAATATTCCTCCCGAAGAAATTTTTCTTGGAATCGTGACTTTCGGATTGAGCACTCCCAGAGATCTGGTCAGTACCTATCAGCTGACAGGTGGCAGAATAATATATCCCGGTCGTAATAAAAAATCACGATTTAACCTGAATGCAGGAGTCGGTTATACGGTTCACAGAACAAATTATTATGTTGAAAATACATCTGAAAATGGGTATCATAAGTTCCACTCTTACGACAATTATATCAGTTTTGTTTTTAATCCAAAATGGGAGGTTGTAAGTTTACGTTCGGTCGGACTTTATATCAGTGGTTCTTTGGTCATGAACAAACATGACACCTATGCAGGTGTTGGTATCGGTCTGATGTTAGGAAAGATTCGTAGCCGTCAGGTCGAAACTAAGGATGAAATACCATCCATCCCGTCAAAATAGTTGTTCGGGGTTTGTAAAAACACTCTCGGCTAATTTTCTAAGCATTAATGGAATTCTATTGTAAATTACTTACAAATAGACAACAACAAAACCACTCCAATGCATAAGTCCAGTCGAATTCTTTCCATCGATATCATGAGAGGACTCACTCTCTTTTTAATGTTATTTGTCAATGATCTTTTTGTTCCCGGGGTTCCAAAATGGATGGTGCATACAAAAGCTACAGAAGACGGAATGGGGTTGGCTGATTGGGTATTTCCCGGATTTCTTTTCATGGTTGGGTTGTCGATCCCCTTTGCCTTTATGGCACGAAGAAAGAAAGGTGATAGCGATACCGAACTTGTCAAACATATAATCATACGTACAATAAGTCTGCTGGTGATCGGCGTGATAACGGTAAATATTCCGGAACTGAATGCGGAACTTACCGGAATGGGCAAATACCTTTGGGCTTGTCTTGCTTACTTCTGTATACTCCTGATTTGGAATACCTATCCGGTGGAAAAGGTCGGAAAGCTCACGGTAAATATGCTGAAAGGAATTGGCTGGCTCGGACTCTTCGGACTTGCCATAATATACCGTTCAGGAACTCCGGATGATCCTTCGTTTATTTCAACCCGTTGGTGGGGTATTCTCGGATTGATCGGATGGGGCTATTTTGCAGCAGCGACCACTTATCTTCTTACGAAAGGCAAACTATGGGGTGTAGTGGGAACCTGGATTTTCTTTATCGGACTCAATATGTTATCACAAATGGGACTCACCGATTTCACCGCACCGGTTGCACCAATACTCGGTGTATTACTCGATGGAAACACTCCTTCGATTGTTCTTTGTGGTCTGGTAATCGGTATTATTCTAAAAGAACATCGTCAGGAACCGGAGAAATTATTGAAGTTTCTGCTTCCCATTGGTATACTTGTACTTCTTTCAGGCTTTGTTCTTCGACAATGGTTCATCATCTCTAAAATAATGGGAACTCCCAGCTGGGCTATGGTCTGTAATGGAATCAGCATCCTGCTTTTTGCCCTGATGTTCTATTTGATCGACCGAAAAGGTATTCGGACGTGGGCTCAACCTTTTGTTCCCGCCGGACAGAATTCGTTAACGACCTATCTGGCTCCGGATATATTATATTTCATTATTTGGGGTTTTGGATTCCCGATACTGTTCTACAAGCAAACGGAGTATCCCTGGCTCGCTGTATTCGGTTCTCTCGTATGGGCTTTCGCTATGATCGGCTTTGCTGCATTTCTTTCCAGAATCCATATCAGACTGAAACTCTGAATTATATCAGTTCAATTTTTTGAGTCTTTTTCCATCGTATTAGTGGTAATGTTCCGGAATTAACTGTTAGAATTTTCTTAACAAGGATATTTTGAAGATTCGTATATCATAAAAATATTCGGGATTTATGTTAAAAGAAATCCATGACTATGGTATAGGAGGATCATCCTTAGTTACTTGTGCCCGGATTACAACTTATGACACACTAACGATCAGATCCGTCATGCAATTCCACTTATCCAAAAGTAGAATTAAGCCAACGATTCAGATCACAAAAACTCAAAATCATGAACAGAAAACATTTTCTTAGAAAAGGACTGGTTGGAATGGGAGCGATCGTTGCCATACCGACCGTGATCACTGCATGTTCCAAGGATGAGGATAGCGAACTAACCGAGGGGTCGGATTCTTCCGACAGTGGCGTGATCGGAGATTGTGAACTTTCCCCGAGCGAAACTGCAGGTCCATTCCCTATTAAAACTCCAGCAGAATTGGCGCGTGAAAATATTATAGCAGACAGAACCGGTGTGGCGCTGCTGATCAACCTGACTATTCAGGATCAGAGTGACGATTGCAATCCTTTGGCTGGAGTATTGGTGGATGTTTGGCATTGTGATGCTGATGGAAACTATTCTCAATATGGCGGAACTCAGATGCAACGTACGGACTATTCCGATAAAGATTTTTTAAGAGGGCGACAAACCACCGATTCCAACGGTCAGGTTTCTTTCATAAGTATCTTCCCGGGTTGGTATCAGGGTCGTGCTCCTCATATTCATCTGGAAATACTGGATTCATCGGAAAAATCTATCAGGGTTACACAGATCGCTTTTCCTAAAGAGGTATGCGATACGGTATATGCTTCCGACGGATATAACGGAGAAGCAGATACCCAAAATGAAACAGATAATGTATTCTCAGATAGTTTGAATGGAAATATGCTGGATGATATCACCGGTAATACTACCGATGGCTATACCCTGACAAAAACGATAGTGGTATAATCAAATTCTTAAGTGTTGCGGAAACTAATGTTCGGCCATTCCTGAAACTCGTTCTCATTTAGCTATAGGGAATGGTCGCCATTAGTTATATCTTTAAATTTCCTTTCGATGTTCATTCTTTACTTTTACGTTTAAAATATTTTTTTACTTTAGCGGTAAGACAATATTTACGCCCCCATATCAAAATTAACTATTGGTAATGACCTTTGATCGTCACCAGTTTAAAGACTTACTTATATGGACATCCCAGAGAATCTTTCACGGGGGCGACTTATCATTGAAATTCCAACCACAAAAGCACCTGTCTTCATTCGCGGTATTTATATCATACTCATCCTGGTTATGAGTAGCATCCCGTTTTTGATCATGAATGCTGTAGCGATGGATATAATTGACCCACATTTTTCTTTATTGCTCATTTTTGCATTTTTCTGGTTTTATTCCTTTCAGATATTTCGTCATCTTGTATGGAATACTTATGGAAAAGAGATCATTACGCTTACCAGCGAAGAAATAAGTTATCTGCCTGATTATAAATTCTTCCGGGGTTCGGAGCAAAAGATAAGTTCCTCTCCCCTGGAGATTGCACTGATCACAGAACCAGAAGAGATTCATCGAAGCACCTTAACAATCTCATCTGCAGAAGATACTATCAGTACAGTAATAAGGAGTGAAACCGAAAGAATAACCGCTATTGTAAAAACGATCCAAGAGTTCTACCGGATACCAGAAAAGAAAAAATAACCTAAATCGCACCAACTATGAACGATATAACCACGACAGAAGACCCCCTGTATTCCGGGAAGGTTCTTTATAGTAATCACAAAAGATCAGTTATCCTTATCAGAATTTTTCAGGTTCTCCTTGTATTAACCGTGATCGCTATACTTTCCAACATTATGGAATTACAATTGTTATATAAAATGCAAGTGGAAGAAGTAAACCTTACGATACTTGAAAACAATGATCTAAGACAGTCGATAATAGGATTTCTTCAACTCGGACTCACCATCGCCTCTATTGTAGTTTTCCTGAACTGGTTTCGCCGATCCTATGGAAATCTGCATCGTTTGGGAGTCCATCCTAACCAATCTGAATCCGCCACTATTTGGACATGGTTCGTACCCATCTTAAATTTATTCAGGCCTTTTCAGATCATGAAAGAAATCTGGTATGAAACCCAATTTACCATCCGCAAATCTGACGTTACCTTTCAAATTAAGGAAGGAGATCTATTGCTGGGTACCTGGTGGATTTTATTTATCGCTACCGGGATATTGGGTCGTATCATATTTCAAAATGCAATGAGCTCGGAAACTGTGGAAGAGTACATTACCGGCTCTACATTAACACTGTTCTCAGATATACTAGACTTCGCCGGTGCAATTACTGTAATTGTGATCGTAAAGAACGTTAGCAAATGGGAAGCACGAATTGTGGAGGAAATTACCGCAAACGGAGGCACGGTAAAAATGATATAAACCCTATAAATAACGCATACAATATCCTAAACAACCTTAAAACTATGAAACTGATTCAATCAAAACTACTATTCCTATTCCTGAGTATAACAGGACTTATCAATGCACAAGAACCTGATTATATCGATAAGATTGCTAATGATGCATGCGATTGCGTCTCTGAACTATATGAGAGTGAGGAAGAGATCACAACAACCGCACTTGGAATTTGTCTTTTGAAGAGTGCTATGCCTTACAAAAAGCAATTACTGGCCGATTACAATTATGACCTCAATGAGATCGATGGTCCAGATGGTGAACGTATCGGAGTACTGATAGGGACGCGTATGGCAGTAACCTGTCCGGACTTCCTGACGATGCTATCAGATGAAGAAGAAGTGGAAACCACTGAATACCAAAGTACCTCAGGAAAGATTAAATCGGTAAACAATGACAATTTTATCGTACTTGAGGTTACCAATACTGAAGGAAAGACTGAAAAATTCTACTGGCTCACCTTCGTAGCTTCCAATGTGGAAGATCTGCAGTCGGAATATGAAAAACTGAAGAATAAGATGGTAGTAATCGAGTATATCCGACAGGAACTATTCGATCCGAGATTAAAGGAATATCGCTTTTTAAATGTGATGACAGGACTTACTATTTCGACGGATTAAACATATCAGCCTTTCGGTAATTGATAATTACTTAAATTTACCCAAACTCATAATCGATCCATAAACCATGAAGAGAATCCTGCCAGCACTGTGTATAATTTCACTTCTGATCTTAGCATGTAAGAAGGAAACCAAAACAGAAACAGAACCGGATACAGCGAAGCAAACCTCGATTATTGAGGATACCCCGGATAAACTGGTAAATTTTGACATCGCCTTTAAATTGAAAGTGCGCAATGACGGAAAAGTTCTGGTTGATCAGTTTAATGTGAGCCCCGATCAGTTCAAAAAAAGAATTCGCAAATATCTGATCACCTACAAGCAGGAATCAGCATTTGTGATCGAAGCCGGTGAGGACACCGATACCAAAATGATCGATGAGGTTAAACATACCATCTCTAATGAGATCCTTTCGATGAGAGAACAGCTTTCTGAAAAGAAATATTACCGCACCTATTCAGATTTGAATGAACGGGAGCAGAATACCGTCAATGAAGCATATCCAAATATTGTTTTTGTTAATCCCGGATCTTAACGTTGAAAAATAATCCGAGATCGTTTAATGGTATAAAAATTGTAATGACTGAAATATGAAAAGAACGATCATAACACTGATACTATTCTTAGTAGCGCTGACCGGCTATACACAAGACTGGGAGTATAAAGCCCCCGACTATAAGCAGATCGGAGAAAAAGTAAAAGAAGAAAGTTCCGAACTATACTATCCGAAACTAATGAAACGATATCAGGATGCCGACACTACTATGACACTCGAAGAACGGCGGCATCTCTATTATGGGTATATATTTGAACCCGATTATTCGCCCTATGGCAGATCTGATTATACCGATAGCCTGAAAGTATTGTTGAACAAACCGGACATGATCAGCAATGATCTGGATATACTTTTATCCTTTTCAGATTCCGTGCTTGCTCAGGACCCTTTCGATCTCAGAGTAATGAACTACCAGGTCTATGCATACGAACAAAAAAACGACAGCACCAGTGCTGCAAAACAATTGGCGAGAATGAACATGGTCATAGATGCCTTGGTCAGTTCCGGTACCGGCCTGGAAAAAGCTACCGCTTTCTATGTTATCAAGGTAGGCCATGAGTATGATCTTTTAAACATCCTGGGAATGTCATTTGGAGGAACACAAAGACTTATCGAACATTTCGATTACCTTTCCGTTAAGGAGAATGAGACAGGTATCGAAGGATTATATTTTGATATTAGTCCGAGTCTTGAACATCTTTCGAAGATGTTCAAATAGAACACTTATTTTGATTATCAACTACATTTGGGGTGGCCGTTTTACTGAGATTCTGTCATTTCAGCGGATGGAATTAATGAGCGTGAATTATGAAAACGACAAATATACTCTGCTTCCTGTTTTTGGTGACATTTTCGGTAAATGCGCAAAGAATTAAGCAAGGAACTTTTGAAGACCCGATGAAAGAATTCCTTAAAAAAACCTATAACTGGCAGGATCAGGACTTGCTGATCATCAATTTCAGGTATCCGCAAAATTCCTGTCATTACGATCAATATAGAGATCTTCCGCGTTCCGTAAACTTCTTTAACGACCTTTATCGCAAAATAGATACTCAAGCGGCAAGAAACATCTATGTTTATGCTGAAGAAAGTCGGGCAAAGAGAATTATTGACGGCGTGGATCACTTTCCGGATATCGATAAACGACTTCGAAAAACAGTGTTTAAACCCTACGGTTATTGTTACGGCTTGCTCGTCTTAAACCAAAATGGAGCCTACCGGGTAGTTCTGGGTGAGTATTCTGAAAATGACATTACTAAATGTATTGAACAACTATCCCTCTAATCAGACATACACAAGTTAAAAACCCTCTTTATAAAGGGAGGATGCTATGATTACGCATATTTTCATACATTTAAGAACGATTAACCTATCAACTTTAAGTTCATGAAAATTAAGATCTTATTGTTCCTTTTAACGGGAGCATTCATCAGTAATTCCTGTAAGAGCGACGACACCGATACTTGCTGTGTCAATCTGGAAATGGATATGGACATTCGGTTCATAAACGGATCGGGCGACAACATTACAAACCAGGAAGATGGAATCGAACTTCGTGATATCGCAGTTTATAACAAAGAAGGTGAAGACTGGGTGGTTTCCTCTAATCAGCCAATACTGGTCGACCGGGAAAATGAAGATTACATTCGTATCTTCGCCAGTGATTATACCTTTACCGATCAGATCTCTGAAACCAGAATCGATTTTGAGGATGGTACTACCGATTACATCAAAACTCAATTATACAAGAATGGAAAGAATTCCATTATCCTGAAGGTTTGGTATAATGATGTCCTGGAATGGGATGCAAAAGAATCCGATGATGATCGTTATTTCGATATCGAAAAATAAGTACCTGCAAAAATTACACTATGTTCGTTTATATAGCTTTATTGAGAGGAATTAATGTCAGTGGTCATAACATCATAAAAATGGCAGATCTGCGAAACATGTTTGAGGGTTTGGGTTTTTCCGATATAACAACCTACGTTCAGAGTGGTAATGTAGTGTTTAGTGCTGCCCAGGAAAATTCCCGTGAGATCGAAAACAGCATTGAAAGTAAAATTAATGACGTTTATGGATATGAAGTTCCGGTTATGATATTAACCAAGGATCATTTAAATGAATCTATAACGGACAATCCTTTTCTGGAGGATGCTCAAATGGAAGAAAAATTCTTTCATATCACCTTTCTTTCCGGCACTGCCAGTACGGAGAATCTTCCGGAGATACTCGAAAAATGTCAGCCTGGAGAAGCGCTGGAGCTAAAAGATGACAAGATCTATCTTTATTGCCCCAACGGATATGGAAGAACAAAACTTAACAATAACTTCCTGGAGAAAAAATTAGGCTGTAAGGCGACCACCAGAAACTGGAAAACCGTAAACAAATTATCGGAATTAGCTGCATCCTAGTTAAAACAACTATTGAGTAATGACAAATTCATTACAAAATGAATACAGTAAACGTCTAAATCGGGTTTTCACCTATATAGAGGCAAACCTGAATGGAGACCTATCGCTTATTACCCTTTCGGAGATCGCACATTTCTCTCCCTATCATTTTCATAGGATCTTCAAAACGATTACGGGTGAAACCCTTAATACTTATGTGGTACGAAAACGTTTGGAAAAAGCTGCTGCCAAACTCATCAGACCTGAAAATACTTCGATTTCTGATATCGCCTTGAATTGTGGATTCAATGATCACGCAGTATTTGGAAGGGCTTTTAAGAAAAGGTTTGGGATGAGTCCTACCCAATTCAGCAAACGGTATCAGGGCACCTATAGCAAGATTGATCAAACAGAGCACAAGATAGATCAAAACAAGGAGGAGATCGACAGCTACCTTTGCAAAATGGAAACACTAAAAAATTGGTTTACTATGAATGCAAAGATCATGATCAGACAAATCCCGAATATGGAAGTCGCCTATATCACCTGTATGGGCCCTAAGAATCTCGGCAATGTCTATACGGAACTTTTAAAATGGGCGAACGCCAAAAGAATATTCGATCCGGAAAACACACTTGTAATCACAAAATACCACGACAGTTTTAAATTTACTGAACCGGAAAAAGTTAGAATGAGTGCCTGTATCACCATTGATCCCAAAACAGAAGTTGAAGGGCATATCGGAAAGAGTTCGATTAAAAAAAGTGAATACCTCAGTGGAACTTTTGAGATCGAACCGAAAGATTTCGACAAAGCCTGGATCAGTATGTATAGATACCTAAATGAGCAGGGCTACCAAAAAGATGATTCGGAGCCATTAGAGATCCTTTATAATGATTTCCGTAAGCATCCGGAAAACAAATGTCATGTTGAAATGCTTATCCCTATCAGGTAAAATCATTACGATCTTTAAGGCTTAATACTTAAATACATAGCAGAAAATTCCTATATTTCCTTCGTTACAAGATGATTGAGATTATGGCATGTGCGCTGTTCACATGCAATTCTCATCATAATTTGTGATATTCTATGCACCCAATGAATATTTAAAAAGTACGAATTCCAGAAGGAACTATGAACAAATTAGCAATAACACCATCCCCCTCCTTCCAACAGCAAACCAAAAAAGCGATAGGCTCCATAATACTCTTTGTAGCCTCCTACGTTTTAATTTTCCTCTTAAGCATCGCCATAACGATCGTATGCGTTTATGGCAGCTATATTATAATTACACAATATTTCACCCTAATTACCGTAGCCTTCGGACTCGGATTAGCCAGTCTCGGATTTCTGATCCTGATATTTCTTATCAAATTCATCTTCACCTCTAAAAAGACCGACCTATCGGGTTATATCGAAGTTAAAGTCCATGAAGAGCCTGAGCTATTTGCCATGATTGAAGAGATTGTGACCCAGGTAGGTACCGAATTCCCAAAAAAAGTTTATCTGTCATCTGAGGTAAATGCTTCGGTATTCTACAATTCAAACTTTTGGAGCATGTTCTTCCCGGTCAGAAAGAATCTTCATATTGGGATGGGATTGATCAACAGCATCACCACCTCAGAACTCAAGGCAATACTCTCACATGAGTTTGGTCATTTTTCGCAGGAATCGATGAAGGTCAGCAGTTATGTATACAACGTAAACCAGGTCATCTATAACATGCTGTTTGAGAATGATTCCTATTTCAGAATGGTGCACAACTGGGCCAAACTAAGTGGCATCATCTCTATATTCGTAATTGTGGCAGTTAAGATAAATCAAGGCATCCAATATTTGCTGCAACAACTATATGCCATCGTAAACAAGTCCTATTTAAGTCTTTCGCGTGAAATGGAGTTCCATGCTGATGAGATCGCAGCCCATATAACGGGTTATGAACCTTTACAGGATTCACTACTCAGAATGAATATGGCTGAATTTGCACTTAATAATGTTTTTCAATTCTATGAGACCAAAGTTGAAATGAATGAGAAAAGCGAAAACATCTTTTCAGAACAAACGCATATTATGTTTTGTGAAGCCAGTGAGAGTGCTCTTGAAATGAAACATGGCTTCCCGGTGGTTTCTCTGGAAGAATTGAACCGTTATAACAAATCAAAACTTGTCATTAATAATCAATGGTCATCTCATCCGGAACTATCAGACAGGATCGAAAATCTAAAAAAGAAAGGCAAAACAAGATCAATATTTGATAACCGACCTGCCAACAGCTTGTTCAAAGATGTTGAAAAAATTCAAAAGAAGCTTACCGAACTAATCTTCAAGAACGTTACTTATACAGAAAATCCTAAGGCTACCGGGTTTGATCAATTCAAGCAGGAATATGCGGAATATCGTTCAAAAACCACCTTCTCCAGAATTTATAATGGCTACTATGATTATAAGAATCCCGTAATATTTAATTACTTGGAGATGGAAGGGTTAACATGTGAAAAATCCGTAAATGAGCTATTCTCCGACGAAACCGTTGACATCGTTTATAATTCCATCGCAATAAAGAATGATATCGAAACTCTTAAAATGATCGCCGATAGAACTATCCGCCTTAAGACCTTTGATTATGATGGGGTCAGGTATACCCGAAAGGATATTAATGCGTTGATAGAAAGACTTCAGACAGAACAAAAAGAAATAGAAGCGTTTATTGAATTTAATGACAGAGCGATCTTTAGTTGTTTCAGGGATCTGGCCAAAACAGCCGGAGACCCTCATAAATTGATCAATCTTTATCAGGATTATTTTAAGTATGATAGTGCATTTGATGAAAAGATTAAAGTCATTACAGAGCTTAGAAATAAACTTCAGTTCATCTCTGAGAATACAGAAATGAACACCATAAAACTAAACTTTCTAAAAGTGGCATCCGGAGAGAAAGAGTTGAGAACAGGCATAGAAAATATGCTTAAAGACAATTTATTCACCGAAGAGATCAGTATGGAAATGAAATCCAATTTCGAAACATATATCTCTAGGGAAAGGGTATACTTTGCAAAGCAAACCTATATTGAGAAGAATCTGGAAATACTCTTCAAAGCGATCAATGATTATGAGATCATGCTAAATAAAGGGTACTTCCTGTTAAAAAAGAAAATGCTGGCCTATCAGATCTCACTAACAGACACCCACAGCACGGATATATAACACTTTAAATCCAGGTCAATTAAGGAGTATTCATTTCAATCTTCAGAAATATGCTTTCTGAAGTTTTCAAACCCAACGAATTGTTGGCCGTCCCACTTGAAAAAACGTGTGGTGATACTCGTTCTTTCCCAAAGTTCTTCATCATTTTCAACGGTAATCAATTTTTGAGTATAAAGCACTCCCTCCTTTATATTTGGATTATCCTCCATAAACTCGAAACTCTCCGAAAAATAAAATATCCCGGCATCTGATAATTCAGACAAATCAGCCATTTTTTGCAATCCCTTAACAGACCAGGACAGATAGGTAACCCCACCTTCCACCATACAAGCATCTGCCTCATAGTTAACAGCTACTATTTTATCCACACCTTTTAGTCCTTTATTCGACAAGAACTGAATTGAATATTGATCGCCGATAAGTTCAAATTCATAAGAAATATAGGGTTCACCCTCAATAATCTCTCTTACCTTTAATACGGGATTCCGACCACCATTTTTCTTTAATTGAAATAAAAGCAACGCGCTTCCAAATTTTAAATGGCCAAAGGAAACCAAGCCCCCTAAAACAAATCCAACTTTACCTTTGTAATCAACTTTATACCATGGTGAAACAATACCATCAAAATTCAAAGATGCATCGGAAACTTTAAGAATTTTGATCGCAGCTCCTATCGGAATTAATTCCAATACCTCAGACTCCAATCCAGGTTCACTTCTTAGCTTAACATTGTCAGCAAACATGATTTCAGTATCTCCCGGAACAAATTTGAAATATTCCGAATAGATGTGCTCCTGTTCCTGCGCATGAAGTATCAATGTAAAAAGGAAAAAAACTATCGATATTCTGTTCATAACGGGATTAGGTTATGAACTAAAAGTAAGAAAAACCTTAGTATTTAAGCGATGTTTTACAAGTAAAATAAGCATCATTTTATAAAATCTTCCCTAATCGGAGAAAATACATCTACCAGCATTCCAGCTTTTTTACAAATCACCCCATGCATGGTATCCGGGGTAGCATAAAAGGAATCTCCTGCTACCAAAGTTTTGGTTTCATCGCCTATAGTCACTTCAAACTCTCCGTCTTCCACATAGGAAACCTGAGCATGGGGGTGTTTATGAGCATAACCGATGGCTCCTTCTTCAAAGGCAACTTTAACCAGCATGATCGAATCATCATATCCCATGATCTGACGTTTCACTCCATCATCAACTTTTTCCCATTCCTGTTTTTTACTAAAGAAGGCTTCTGATCGCTTTTCCATGGCTTTGATTTTTGAAATTATAAAGTTAACCAATGTTTTCAGGATGACTCGATTCTATCACGAAATTTAAAACTGAACTATGAGTAATTTTCTGTAATTTAATAGGATAAACAATCCATCCTATGAAAGTCAATACCGTAATTTTTCTTTTCTTCCTATTTTCTACCCCCCTGTATTCCCAATCACCCATCGGTGGATGGGAAGGAAAGATCACACTCCCTTCGGGTGAACCTGCAAGAATTTTTGTAATTATAACCGACCACTACCAATCAGCGACCTGGTTCAAGGCTGAGACCGGAGAATTTCTAATGACCAATGGGGGTACCTGGTCGATTGATGGAAATACGATGACTGAAACAGTGGAATACGATTCTGCAAATCCGGATCGTGTGGGCTCCTCCGTGACTTTTGAGATCGAGCTTACGGAGAAAACCTTCAGGATTACGGGAAGTGAAATGAAGCTGGAACGAATCGATTCGGGAACAGAATCACCCCTTGCCGGTGCATGGTTGATTTCCGGGCGTAAACAGGGAGAAGAAATCGCTTACCGCGATACCGACAGACCAAGGAAAACGATGAAGATATTATCAGGCAAACTTTTTCAATGGACCGCCTACAATACGGAAACTCATGAATTCATGGGAACGGGAGGGGGCATGTATAGCGCAGAAAACGGAATTTATACCGAAGAAATTCTATATTTCTCCAGAAACAATGCTCGAGTTGGTGCCAAACTGGAGTTCAATTTTGAACTCATCGATGGTAATTGGCATCATTCCGGCAAAAGCAGTAAAGGCGATCCAATCTATGAGGTTTGGATCAAAAGGCCTCAATAGATCACAGCATCTTCGTAGTTATGATCTTTACAGGACAAGCCTTTTGCGCTTCCATACAGGTATCATAGATCGTATTATCATGGGACTTAAGGGTATGGAAACCCTTTTTATCCTCGGAATGCAGCAATACACTCTTGCCGTCCTTCTTTGACATTCGAAATTGATCAGGGGCAAGTTCCATACAATAATTACAACCGATGCACTTTGCGCGTTGAAGTGTAACTACAACCATTAATTTGCGACAATTTTATACAGTTTATCTGAAAGTCGAACCCTAAAATCTGTTTTGATCGTACAAGAATCCCCCTTTGAGGCCTGATCGAGTTTTTCATCATTCACCATCATTTCGGTCAGCTCGAATTCCTGAACTCCTGTAGTAGGTCCGGTAATCAATAATTTATCACCTATCTTGATATCATAAGCTTCGATCTTGAACTCTGCGATACTGGATTTAGGAAAATAATGCATCCCCTTGCCGACGTAAACCTTTTTCTGAGTCGCCTGAGACCCCGGGCCGTCACTCCATTCTCCAAGTTTTTGTCCGAGATAGTATCCGTTCCAGAATCCACGGTTATATACCTTTTTAAGTTCCTCCATCCAGGTAGCAACCTTTTCCTCATCATAGGTTCCGTCTGCATACGCATCGATCGCTTCCCTGTAGGTTCTGATAACTTTTGCCACATATTCCGGAGCTCTCCCTCTTCCTTCAATCTTCAATACTTTCGTACCTGCATCGATCACCTGATCCAAAATATCTAGTGTACAAAGGTCTTTCGGAGACATCATATACTCATTATCGAGTTCGATCTCGAATCCACTTTCCTGATCGATAACAGTATATTTCTTCCTGCAGTTCTGTTTACAGGCTCCGCGATTTGCAGAAGAATTATGGGAATGTAAACTGAGGTAACATTTACCGGATACCGCCATACACAAAGCTCCGTGTCCGAAGATCTCTATTTCTACAAGGTTACCGGAGGGACCACGAACATCATCCTTAACGATCTGGTCACAGATCTGTTTCACCTGACGTAAGCTTAATTCACGACTTAATACCATCGTATCGGCAAACATCGCATAGAATTTAACCGTTTCGATGTTGGTAATATTGATCTGAGTAGAAATATGGATCTCCATACCGATCTGACGTGCATAAGCGATTACAGCCTGATCCATAGCGATCACTGCGGTCAGCTCAGCCTCTTTTGCCTTATCCAACAGGGTCTTGATCAAACTGAGATCATGATCATAAATGATGGTATTCAGGGTCAGATAGGTACGAACATTCTTCTCCTTACATCTTCTGGCTATTTCCGGAAGATCATCAAGGGTAAAATTAATCGTGGCTCTTGCACGCATATTGAGTTGTTCAACTCCAAAGTACACGGAATCAGCTCCATTGTCAAGGGCTGCCTGCAACGATTCAAAATTCCCTGCCGGAGCCATCAGTTCGATCTTTCCTGACTGCGTCATAATAAGGCTGTTTTTTTAAGCGGTGCAAAAATACAATGTTTTCCTTTAAAATCACAAATCACTGGAATACAATAGGTTGATTTTAGTATGGGAACAAAGAGCGGGAAAACAGTTTTTTAATGATTTGGGCTTAATCGAAAACAGGAAACAATTTACTGCGTTACTGCTTTATTGTGTGACGATGTGACGATGTTACCAGAAAACAGAGAACGGAAAACAGCATTCTGATTACTGATTACTGCTTACTGCTTCACTACTTCACTTTGTAACAGGTAAATCCTTTCCCATGGCCTAATTAATTTTAATTACTTTCGCAGATTAGTAAGATATGGCCTTGGAAGATTCTTTATCACATAGTAACGACGTGGTTTCCATGCTTTTTATTCGCTTCAAAAATGGAGACGAAAAGGCTTTTAAACATTTTTATGACCTCTTGTATAGTTCTATTCTTGGATTCTGTATGCAATTTATCGATGACGAAGAACAATCAAATCATATCGTACAGGAGGCGTTTATCAATCTTTGGTTACATCGCACTTCGATCGAAAAACCCGGAGGTATCCGATCTTTCCTGTATACCGCAGCTAAATCCAGGTGCCTTAATCATCTGAAACATGAAAAGGTTAAACGTCGCTACAGAGACAATCACTTGGCTGAAAAAGAAAATCAGTTGAATATAAGCATTCTTGACTCCATGACTTTCGATGAACTGGTGATCAGAGAGATGGAAGAGATCATTTCACAATTTATAGAAGCGTTACCGGAGCAAACCCGCGCAATATTTAAATTAAAACGATTTGAAGGAAAAAAGAATTCAGAGATCGCGGAGGAACTGAATATTTCCATAAAAACGGTTGAAGCCCACTTTACAAAGGCTTTACGAACACTCCGTAAACAATTGAAAGATTATTTCCCGGAATTACTTATCGCCATTTTTCTTCAAAATCTTTAAATAATTAAAATTTAACATAGGGTTAACCGCAATTGAGTTGTACTTAATAGGTAAAGCAAATGAGTACGATGAATTCAGAACTATTATTTCGCTACCTGAACGGAGAGGCAAATGAGAATGAAGTTGAGGAGATCTTTGAATGGATCGAAATGAGCGAGGTTAATCGTGCTGAATTCATACGTTTAAAAAAAGCATGGGCGATCGGTCATCGATCCGATTCAGCAAAAAAAGCATCAGCCGGAAAGATCATTCAGATCGCCAAAAAACGTACAGCGCGGAAACTTGAAAAACGCTTCCTGAAATATGCCTCCGTAGCAGTCATCGCAGGAGCACTATTTGTGTGGAATCTGACTGAAAAAGATTCAAACATCCCTGTAGAAAAAGTAAACAATGTGGTTCTCGAGCTTCCTGACGGAAACACCAGGGAACTGATCTCCAACGACACCCTCTTTTTGAACGGTCAGGCTGTAGCTACTTTCAGCAAAGATTCTATTATCTATCAGGACAATCAGGATCAAATTGAATTCAATATCAAAGTCCCGTTTGAAAAAACCTATGCCGCTGTTCTGCCAGATGGCACCAAAGTGATGCTGAATGCCGGTAGTGAACTAAGATATTTTCAAAGCTCGGGGGATAGCCTTAGAAGAACCTCGCTTATCGGTGAGGCATTCTTCGATGTTGCCCGGAATGAAGCAGTTCCCTTCGTTGTTCATACAGAGGACATCGATGTCAGAGTGCTCGGAACACATTTCAATGTTATGGCCTATACTGAAATGGTAAGCGCTGAAATCACACTTACCGAAGGTTCTGTAAAGGTTTCTGCAAATTCGGAAACTAAAGATCCGGTATACCTTGAACCCGGCGAAATTGCACAGTTCGACAAGACAACAGGCCTGTTATCCAAAAGAAAAGTAAGTGACCTAGACCATCTTTCATGGCGATATGGCACACTTACCATGCACCAAATGGAAAGTAAAATTCTCTTTGAATTTCTGGAAAGATACTTCGGAGTAGATATAAAAATTGAAAATAGCGCTATTTCACAATCGAGATTCAGCGGGGAACTGAACCTTAAAGATCAGTCACTCCCGGAGATCCTCGAAATTCTTAAACTCGACACTCCCTTCGACTACCAGGTCAATGGCAGTGTAATCAATTTAACAAAGCCAAATTAATAACTAACCATGAGAAAGCGAAAGTCGCATTTTTTACGGTGGGGATTATTATTTCTATTTCTCCATTGTAGTACATTTATTTACTCCCAGACCAAAACGTACAATTTGGATCTTCAGGATGCCCCCTTATCCAAACTTATTGAAGAAATTCGCCAAAATTCTGATTACAAGATCATTTATAATTCTGAAAAGATTGATGTTACCACAAGAATTTCGGTAAGCGTTCAAAATGCCTCTATCCGTGAAGTCTTCAGCAAAGCCTTGTCGGATACTAACCTGAGCTATAAAATAAGTGGCAACCAGATCATTCTTTTGGTAAAACCCGCCACAACAATTCAGGAGCGTGAAATTAATGGAACTGTCCTCGATGATCTGTACGGCCAGCCACTTGCCGGTGTGGCAATAATGATCAACGGCACGGCTAAGGGATCGATCACCAATTTTGATGGAAACTTCAAATATCTGGTCAGATCGTCTGATCTGGAAAACGTTGAATTAAAGATTTCTTATATCGGGATGGAAACCATGATTATTCCTATGGGTGATAAGAGTGTTTTCAATATCCGAATGAAAGAATCGGTTAACGAACTGGATCAGGTAGTAGTGACCTCCTCCTATGGAACCACTAAATTAAAAGAAGAAGTCGTAGGTAGTATAGCAAGTATCAATTCCAGAGATATCGCCACCGAACAAGCAACCGAGAGTGTTGATAAGGCACTGGAAGGCCAGTTAGCCGGTGTGCTTATCGAAAATACCAGTGGTGTGGGTGGTCCCGTAAAGATCAACATCCGTGGCCAGGGTAGCCTGAGTCCGATCGGTAACCAGAATCTGGGTACTTCGACCCAACCGCTTATAATCATTGACGGGGTGACCATCACGGAGGAAATGGCCATTGACAACAGTTTTTTCGATGCCAGCGGATCCTTTGCTGAAAATCTCAACAACCCATTAGCACAGATCGCAGCCGATGATATCGAAAGTATCAGTGTACTAAAAGATGCCGCTGCAGCGAGTATCTACGGTGCAGATGGAGCTAATGGAGTTATCATTATTACCACAAAAAAAGGAAAGACTTCAAAGCCAAAATTCAATCTTTCAGCACAGACCGGTATTTCAGAAGCCATCAATCAAATAAAATATCTGAATGGGGCTCAATATACTGAATTGCGTAATGCTTACCTCATTAATACCGGTCAGAATCCAATATCCTATAACGGAGTGGATACCGATTGGTTCGACCTTATGAACAATACAGGCGTATACCAGAAATACAATTTCAGTGTTTCCGGAGCCCAAAAGAAATTTAACTATCGTAGTAGTTTAACCTATACAAATCTGGACGAACCTCAGGTGGGTAACGGATCGGAACAGCTGAACATGAACATAAGTCTTGGCTATACCTCCGGCGCTTTCAGTACCAGTTTGAAACTTAATCCCAGTTATATTCAACGAAACAATCCGAATATCTACTATAACTATGCCTTTCTTCCAACCATAGCTCCTTATGACGAAGATGGAAATTACAGCGATATCGGCGTAAGCGGACTTGCAAATCCATTGGCTGCTGCAGAACAAAACCTGAACAGAACGGAAACCTACGGAATCCTTGGAAGCTTTCAGGCTGCTTTTAAGATCAATGAAGATCTGGAGATCTCAAGTTTATTCGGGATCGATCATAAGGACAAGGAACAGGACCGTTATTTTTCTGCTCAGAACGAAAGTGGGCGATATAACGGAAATTTTGTTTTAAATGGTGTGGAATACCCATCCTGGGGAAGAAGGATCATCAACCAGCGAAATTCCACGCGATGGAACTGGCAGTCACAGGTCAGATATAATAAAAAATTTGGGCAGCATAAGTTTGACCTTCTTGCCGGATTTGAAATGAGCGAGGAAAAAACGGATTTTAATTATGCATCCGGACGTGGATTCACAAACCCATACGTTGTTAACAACGTAATCGATGCCATTCAGGACAATGATCCGGATACCGAAGCTGATGAAACGAATACGAATCAAACTTACGACAGCGATATCAATTATAATTCCAGGGTTTCCTTATATTCTCAACTGAACTACGATCTGAAAGGTAAATATTTTGCTTTGGTGAATTTCCGCCGTGATGAAAGTTCCGTTTTCGGAGATGACACCAATGTGGCCTATAATGGAGGTGCGGGTTTAAGCTGGATTCTGAGCAAGGAAGCATTTTTAGAAAATAGCTCATGGATTGATTTCCTGAAGCTCAAAGTGAGCTACGGTACTACAGGCAACTCCAGAATAGGTTCCTACCGATCCAAAGGACTCTACCAAACAGCTGTTTCCGGATACAACGGACTGGATGAAGCCACCCCCTATGCAGCTCCTAACCCAAGACTTACCTGGGAGCGCAACACCAAATTCAATACAGGAGTCGATATCAATCTTTTTGACCGGCTAAGTCTTAACCTGGAATATTATTATGATAATATCGAAGACCTTATCACTTCCAGAGACATTCCCACAGAAACAGGCTACAGCTCTTTACAGCTAAATGCAGCAAGCATGTATAACAAGGGGTTTGAAGCAACGGTCAATATGAAACTTATCAGAAAAGAAAACTTCAACTGGACCGCTTCCTTTAACCTGGCTACTCTGACCAGTGAAGTGACCAGCCTGACCGGACTCGGGAGTGATTATTCTACGGCCACGGCAGCACTGGCACAAAAAATTGGATACAGCACCTCCACTATTTGGGGTGTGAAATGGGCAGGTATTGATCCTGCAACCGGAAGAGACCTTATCGATGTTAACGGACAAATCTATGATGCGGCTACGTATAATCAACTACATACCGAGGAAGACTGGCAACCATTAGGTGACAGCCAGCCTGATGTGTATGGAGGGTTCAATACACGATTTCAAATCTTTAAAAATCTCCTGATTGCAGTGAGAGGTTCGTACCAGTTCGGAAGTGAGTATTTGGTTTCAAATAGTCTGATTTCGCAATACAACGTCACTTATAACCGAAATCTATCGGTTAACGCCTTCGATTATTGGAGAAATTCCGGAGATAATGTGCTGCAACCGATACCCGCCAACAACCCTGTGATCTCTAACCTGAGTAAGTTTGTCTATGATGATTCCTATATCAGGATCAGCAATATAAATCTGTCGTATCAGATTCCCCTTCCGGAAAACAGCTTCCTGGATACCTTTTCCATATTTACCGATATTTCAAATGTAGCCTATTGGTATATGGATGAAGCTCCAAAAGGATTGAATGGCATAAGAGAATTCAGGTTCAGCTATCCTCAGGCAAGAACCATTTCATGTGGAATTAAAACCAGCTTTTAACGATGAAAAAATCACCAAAATATAATTCGGTCATAACCTCAGCACTGTTACTCATACTACTGGTTTCCTGTAGTAATTTTTTGGAACAGGAACCTGGTAAACAAATATCCATCAACGAACAAATGGCTACCAAAAACGGAGTGCTTATGGCACTGACCGGCACTTACAGCTCTCTCGAAGAGCTAATGCGGATAGAGGCATTTGCGACCTATGGAGACCTTCAGGGCGGAAATTTAAGCTTCACACCAGTTGCAACCGGAAGCCTGAAGGGTCAGGTAAGCGTACCCTATTTAGTAGAGAATGTTTATAATTTTCAGGACGATCCCCGTAGCAGTAATTTCGAAAGTTTCTATGATGCCGCGTATGATGTCATTAACCAGGCGAACCTGATCCTTACCTATGTAGCTGATCTGAATGATGCCAGTGAATCTGAAATATCTGAAATCAGCGCCGAGGCCTATGCAATTCGTGGTTTTACCCATTTCCTGCTTTCACAGATATATGCCAAGGATTATAGTGCTGGCGGTGATAATCCGGGAATCGTTTATATGGATTCAAGCCTGGACAATAATCTTAGCTACCCGTCCCGAAGTTCACTGTCGGAAACGATGACATTGATCATCGAAGATATGAACATGGCTTTATCTTCCTTTGAATCAGCACAGGCTTTGGATGGCCCTGAGTATTCTTATTTCAACACCGCAAACGTTCAGGCACTACTCGCACGTATCTATCTGGCTGCAGGGCAATATGATAACGCCATTGAAACCGCAGAATCTGTGATTACCAATTCAGGATACAGCCTGACTTCCGGTGAAAACTACATTGCACAGTGGGAATCCTATAGTACGCCACTATCTGAGACCCTGTTCGAACTTACACCACCACGTGATCAGAATGGAAGTATCGGGGGCTCGCTGCAATCTTTTTTCGGTTATACAAGCAGTACCACCTTTGGTGATTATATCGCCTCTGCTGACCTTTTAGATATTTTCGAAGAAAATGACATACGAGGAAATGGAATGTTCTTTTCCACAGAATTGGACACAGATATCAATGGAACACTTACCCCTGTTTCCTATGCTTTTACGAAGAAGTTTCAGGGAGAGCCCGGCATTCCTGTAATACGACTAAGCGAAATGTATCTCATTATGGCAGAAGCATTACAGCAATCTGGAGAAGATCAGGAAGCGTTGAATTACGTGAACGTTATCAGGGAGCGTGCAAATATCGAAGCGATCACATCAACCGAAGATCTTGAAAATACAATTTTGCTGGAAAGAAGAAGAGAGTTCTGTTTCGAAGGTGCCCTATTCTTTGATCTGAAAAGATTACAAAAGGATATTGTGCGCAATGATTGTATTGCAACCACCTGTGATCTCGTGTACTACTCCAATTACTATGTTCTTCCCATACCACAGAAAAATATCAACCTAAATGAAAACCTGGAACAAAATGAAGGCTATTAAATATATAATCCTGCTCGGTATAGTGCATCTTTTTAACTCTTGCAGTAACGATGACCATAATTACCAGGATCAACAAAACATACAACCTTTTATAAGATTCAACTTTATAACGAACAGCAACAACGTTCCTTTGGAATACCCTCAGGTAAGTACAACCACAATTCCCAGGAACTCTTTTACGAACAATGCGGTAAAACCTCTCAAAATACCTGTTGCTCTGACTTATGCGGGACTTAAAAGTGAGGTTACTGCGACCTACACTATGCAGACCGAACTGGATGGGACTGCTTTTGCGGTAAGCCCGGAAACCCTGAGTTTCAGTCCTCAAAAACTGACCGATACTATCATTGTCAATTTCACCGAACGCTGGGATTCCGATGCTAAAATTGATTTTACCCTAAACAGCGTATCGGATCAGGAGGTCCATATTGGGAATTTAAACGATAACGCTAAAAACGATACTTTTGAAATAACCCTGGGCGATCTAAGTACTTCTATGAGTTTTGAGAATAACAGACTTGAGATCTCCGGAACCACTGAGGAAGCCTCTTACTTTCAGGTGAATTTTCCCAATGGTTATTTTGATACAGAAATCGACGATAATGAGATCTTTAGCTTTCTAAATGATTTCAGCTATGATATATCAAGAGCATCTGTTACAAGCACTTCGATCTTATATAAGATCACACTCAATGAACCTATCGATAATGATGATCTCACATACCAGTCGGTGATCAGTCTGGTTGAAAATGAGCAATATAGTTTAGGCGCTATCAGCAGATTACAGATCATCAAACCGATCAAAACTGACCGTGACCCTTCCATAAACCCGGCTGCAAAATTCTATGACCCTACGAATCCCTATTTCAGAACCTATGGTGAAAACTGGATCGATCATGATAATGACGGTGAATGTACCTGGAGAAATTACTTTGCCTTCACACAGCCGATAGAAGTTTCTGCAGATCATCCAAATGCAGTGTTGTATTCAGATAATGGCACTCCCGATACTTCAGATGATATTTACTATGACGCGTTTCGAATCAGTTTCAAATCTACTTTGGCAGGAAGAACTACGAATCCTTTCAATCTACAAAGATGGTTTTCCAATGAGGCAACCGATGCGGATAGGTCTCCGGGATTCAACATCGACCCGGCGTTGGAATTCTATCCGGAAAACGGAAATGATCCCGATAAAGGTAGCGTGTTGGTTGTTTCGCAATTCATCACTATTTCAAATAAAGATGGAAAGAGCTTTGAATTCGCAATCTCGGGTTCAGGAACGTATTTCAGGAATGATCAGGATATCGTGGAGATCGACTTAACTTTGAATGTTACTAATCAGGAAGTATACGGAGGAACGGTCAGTTCCCGGTACAGAATTTATAATTCCAACGGGTATACCGATCCAGAACCCTTAACCGATGAAGCTTGTATCAATGAGGTTACACTCGAATAACATGTGCATGAAACAATTAATTCCCCTCATAATTTTCAGCATGCTGGTAGCGTGTAAGAACGAAACCAGCATGTCTGAAGACTACCTGCCGGTAACCGAACTTCGTAAGATGTATGGGTCAGGAGACGCATCCAAATGGCCCGAAGCAGTACTGGATTCAAGTATAGACCGTTCAGAATTTAAGGATATCGGAGTACTTCCAGAGGTAACCCATCCGGAGACGAATCCCTTTAATGAAGATAAGGCCTATCTGGGTAAAATGCTTTTCCATGATCCCCGCCTTTCACAGAGCGGACAGATCGCTTGTGCCTCTTGTCATAATCCGGAACTAGCCTGGACCGACAATATAACCAGATCCTTCGGGCATGATCGCCAAAATGGCAAGAGAAATGCCATGACCATAATGAACTCGGCGTTCGCAAAGGAGCTTTTTTGGGATGGTCGGGCAGAAAGCTTAGAAGACCAGGCCCGCTTTCCCATTGCTGATAAAGTTGAAATGAATGAAGAATTAACCCTGGCAGTAGAGAAAATTCAAAATACCGAAGGATATAAACCCTATTTTCAAAAAGCTTTCGGCAATGACAGTATCGATCTTGACCGCATTAAGAAAGCGATCGCCACTTTTGAGAGAACGATCATAAGTTACCAAAGTAAATTTGACCGTTTTATAAGTGGAGACTCCGCACTCTTCACCGATCAGGAAATTCAAGGACTTCATATTTACAGAACGAAAGCCAATTGCATCAGTTGTCATAATACGCCCTATTTCAGCGATAACAAGTTTCATAATGATGGTCAAACACTATTTGGAACAAAAAATGAAGATTTCGGACGTTATCATGTAACCGGCAACCAGGAAGATATCGGTAAATTCCGCACTCCTACCTTACGGGAGGTAGGAAGAACAGGACCCTGGATGCATAACGGACATTTCCCGAGTCTTATCGACGTCATCGAGTTTTACAATTTGGGAAACCCGTCACCAATTCAAAAGAAATATCTGGGGACACCAAGAGACTCTCTGATTCCGGACACTTCTCCAATTCTTCGAAAACTGGACCTGAACCGTGATGAAATTAATGCACTCGAAGCTTTCCTGAAAACCTTGAGTACGCCGGTAAGGCGAATCATAATTCCCGAACTTCCGGAGTGATCACTTTACAAACTTCAATCAACCCCTTGCCTATGGTAAGGGTTTTTTTATTTATCCTGCCAGAATGTATTACTCTTAATTTTTTAACGAATTGATCGAATAAAACACAAATATTCAGTGATAAAAGAAAAATATTTAAGTTTATTCCCACAAATAATTATCTTTCGTTTACAGATTTCCTCCCCCTGGATTTGAACAAACCATAAGGCATACCTTCTGATAACCTCAGGAGGTCCAAATATCATTTTAATCCTGTTTACCTTTTATGAAAAATGGCTTAAATTACCTGAAATTGATCTTGCTATGTATGATTTCCTTTCCGGCTTTTGCTCAAAGTGGAATTGAAACGGATATCTTAGAAAAAGGCTATTTCCTATATGAACTGGAAAAAGCCTCGTGGTATAGTACCGATCTTCTCTTTGAAGAACACAAGGAACTTGTTGATTCGATCGGCTCCTATCTCTCCTATAAACCGGACGATGATAAAGTGATCACAGTATTCTTTTTAAAAGAGAATCCTGATATGATCAGGTTGACTATTCAATTTGACGGCCTTCCGGATGCAACACCAGATAAGGTAACCGCAACACTTCGAAATGCTTCAGCTCATGAAAAAGATCTTTTTGAATTGGTTGACGATGCAAAAAGGAGGGTGACAGAAAATGAAGACGACCTGTTTACCTTATATGAAAATACCGGTTTCAATTTCATACCCGTAATACAGGATGGTAAAAGAAGTGTTTACATTCTTTCCGGATCAAAGCAGAACGGAACCCTGTACATAGGAAATGACTACCTGTTGACGTATAACAATCGCAATAAATTTAAACAAGCTGAAAAAATCCATAATTCCCTGATCCCCTTTCAATTCGTCGGAAATTCAGAAGCTAAAAAGATCCAGGAGACATCCCATTCCCATGTAAACTCAGAATATATCGACCCAACCGATATTTGTACCTTATTGCTGTACAAAGATTTTATCGAATGGGATCAGCATTACGTGATCAGTGATAAACATGTCTCCATATTTGATATAAAGAATGAACACCTATTGATCATTACAAGAAAAGCCTGGGAAAGAATAGGAAAAAAATAAAGCGTCAAACGGAAATTGAATTACAAATATCCATGAATAAAATTAGAGTATAATTCCTCTTAGCCTCTTTATCCCGGACCTTGTGCATAGCACAAAATACCAGTCATCCTAACAATTCGAATGTATACAACTCTTAGTGTTACAATCCGGAAAACGAGAGAATGCCAACAGACCAGGCAATCATATTGAAACCGCCAGTACACTTTTTTGATCCATGTACGATCCGCCACTATAAGAAATAAGCACACAGATTACTTATGAATTTTAATAAATCCAATGGAGAGCAACTAAAATCCAATAAATTTCTAACTATCTTTAAATGCTATCTGACCCTATTTCAACACATTGGCGAAAGCGTTTAAAATATCAACCAACACTCGTATTCTTGGAGTCTTTGTGGCGCTGAAGTTCATTCTGCAATACTCGTTGATCCACCCGGTTTATGATCTGCAACGGGATGAATATCTCTATCTCGATCAGGCGAATCATTTAGCCTGGGGATATATGTCGGTCCCGCCCCTGACTTCCTGGGTTGCCCTATTCATAAAGTTTCTGGGAAATTCAGTGTTCGTTGTCAAGTTCTTTCCTGCACTATTCGGAGTATTGACCCTTATTGTAGTCTGGAAGACCATAAAACATTTGGGAGGTGGCCGATATGCCCTTATTTTGGGTGGGACCTGCGTACTGCTGTCTTCACTATTGCGTCTCAACACCCTTTTTCAGCCTAATTCTTTTGACGTATTGAGCTGGACTACTCTGTATTATTGTTTCATTCGATATCTGGACGCCTATAAGCCCAAATGGATCTACCATGCTGCGATAGTTTTCGCATTAGGTTTCCTGAATAAATACAATATAGTCTTTTTGGTTTTGGGAATGATCCCGGCTATCCTGCTTACCCGACACAGGATCATTTTAAAAGAACGATCAGTGTATCTGGCTATCTTACTCGCTCTGTTGCTGATCCTTCCTAATTTGATATGGCAGTTCAATTATGATCTGCCTGTGTATAAACATATGCTGGAATTAAGGGAAAGGCAGTTGGTACATGTCGCCAGGAAGGATTTCCTGATGAGCCAGCTTTTATTCTTTACGGGGGCTCTTCCAGTATTGGTAAGCGCATTTTACGCTTTGATATTCTATAAACCCTACCGAAAATATCTGTGCTTTTTATGGGCCTTCATTTTTACGATCGTGGTTTTCTTGTATTTCAGGGCAAAAGATTATTACGCTATTGGTCTGTATCCGGTCTATATCGCTTATGGAACTGTATTCCTTTCAAATAGTATCGGTAAGCAGGCCGGTAAACTTTTAAAGCCCGCTTTATTACTATTCCCTGTAGCATTCTTCGCGTTGATGTCCCGGGTAGCTTTTCCGAATCATGATCCGGAATATATCATAGCACACCAGGACAAGTATGAAAGAATAGGAATGTTGCGTTGGGAAGATGGAAAGAATCATGAGATCCCTCAGGATTTTGCCGACATGCTCGGCTGGAAGGAACTGGCTATCAAAGTGGATAGCGCCAGTAAGAGCTTCAACAATAAAAAGCCTACCCTCATACTGTGTGATAATTACGGGCAAGCTGGAGCGATTAACTATTATTCTGAACTAAATCTGCAGGCTGTTTCGTTTAATGCAGATTATATTTATTGGTTCGATCTGCAACCGGAATATGCCAATCTTATTCGGGTCAAATATGCCAGTGAAGTACTGGAAGAATTTGAGAAGACATCACCATACTTTGAAAAAGCAAATATATTCGACTCCGTTACGCACCCTTATGCCAGGGAAAGAGGCACTACCATTTTTACCTTTCAAAACGCCAGTATCAGCATCAATGATCGGATCAAATCAGAGATCGCAGAAGAGTTAGGTACAGAGTAAGTAGGAGGCCATAAATTTCATAGATCTTAAAATTTTATTTTGAGAATGTAAGAGAAACCTTTAAATTGCCTTTTACATAAACAACCTGACTAACTAAACCAGCTTATTAATTATGATCTCAACCGCATTTGGATTGTGGCAGTTGACCCTATTCATCATTGCCATAATTACCATCGTTTTCGTGGTAGCCGCCCTCATCGATATCCTTAAAAGTGAATTTCCCGGAAATAATAAGACCGTATGGATATTGGTTGTAGTATTCTTCGGAATATTCGGTGCCATACTCTATTTCGGAGTCGGAACAAGCCAGAAGACAACCCATCGATGACAGTGGAAAAAGCAATAGGGAAGGTAGCGAGATATAAATTCTATTTACAGGTATCGATCCATGGATCTGCTTTCCATTTCCTTTGAAAACTCAACATTTTGTTTAATTTTATAGGACAAACACCGCTTATGAAATTAGCCCTACCTCTTATTCTTTTACTTTGTTTTTCGATCATTCAAGCTCAGGACGGTTATCCGATTCCGGAAAGTACCCCAACAAGACTTTTCTATATTCAACATAGTCACAACCATAATACGTATGTATATGATGCCAATATGGAAGGAAAAAGTATTGACCGGGAAAACCCTGTTGAAGAATACCGAATCCTTTACACCAAAGGAGGCATAAAAAAACCGCTGACTAAACTGCAAAAGGAACTCGCTTATGGTCTGGATATAGATTTTTTGCGGCATAATTTCTTTGAAATGCATTTAGCGGCTTCCAAGAAACTAAAGTTCTACCTGACACTTGATGAACATGGTAAGCCACGCGTATATGTAACAGTAAATGATAAAAAGATTTTTCTGAAACGCATGTTCATACAACTCAAGGATAGTGCGACAGGTATTCATGCGAAAGTGGATTATGTACTGCTCGAAGGACTTGATTCTCAAATGGCCGTTTCGGTTTCTGAAAAAGTAAGTCTCTGATTGTTCAGATCAAGTTCGAAGAGCGGGAAGTTGGGTAGATTGTAAATGTTAATTTATAATTCTTAATTTTCAATGCTAAACGTCTATCCATCAACCCGCACAAGACAATAAAGGATATTGATAACTAAAAAATAGGCTTATCTTTAAATCACCAACCAATAACTGCCTTTTTCATGAAAATCAATATAATTCTTTCTGTCCTAATATCAGCGCTATTATTTTCCTGCAATTCTCAACCTAAGGAAGCATTTGACTTGTTGATCATCCATGCAAATGTCGTAGACGTTGCCAATGGTGAAGTCTATGCCGACCAATTTATAGGTATTAGTCAGGATACGATCAGGATCGTTTCAACAAATGCAGCATTATCCGAATATAAAGCGGCCGACACACTGGACGCAGCTGGAGCTTATCTCATGCCCGGACTATGGGACAATCATGTACATTTCAGAGGTGGCGATAGTCTGATCGCTGAAAACAAGACCCTGCTCCCTTTGTTTCTTGCGAATGGAATTACCACCGTAAGGGAAGCTGGAGGTGATATCACACCTACGGTGCTTGATTGGAAGGCACAGATCAGAAAAGGTGAATTATCCGGTCCTGATATTTTTACATCAGGTCCCAAACTTGATGGTGACGGCTGGTCCTGGGAGGGTTCTATTCCGGTGACCAATAAAGAGGAAGTAAGTAAGGCTCTTGATTCACTGCAAAAACTCAAGGTCGACTTCGTTAAAATTTATGATGGCAGTATAACGCCGGAAATGTATTATGAGATTATAAGTCAGGCGTCGAAAAGAGGATTTAAAGTGACCGGTCATATGCCGATGGATGCTGATCTGAATAAGGCGGTTGCTCTTGGCCTGGATGGAATTGAACATTTATACTACCTCATGCCACAGGGTTCTGCAGTCGCAGATAGTATCCGTGATCTAAAGATAGGCTTTCAGGGACTTCCTCTTTTAACCGAGACTTATGACAACGATCTGGCTGAAAAGAATTTCAGAAGCCTGGCCGAAAAGAATATATATGTGACCGCGACACTCTATATAAGCAATGTGCTATTTAATATTCCCACCATGGATCTCGATTCAAAAACTTATCTGAAGTATATGGGACCCGGAATTCAAAAGACCTATGAAAGAAGAATAAAAACTGCCATGAACATGAGTGAAAAAAGCAAGGCGTATAACAGGAAAAGAATCGAAAAATTCAATGAGATGATTCCACCGATTTATGATTCTGGAATTCATATTCTTGCCGGTTCTGATTGTGGTGCTTTCAACTCCTTTGTGTATCCCGGCGTTTCATTGATCGAAGAACTAAGAGAACTCGTTAAACAAGGCCTGACTCCACAACAGGCACTCTCCGCATCTATGATCAACGGACCAGGATTTTTTGATCTATCTGAGTATTACGGCGATATAGCTCCCGGGAAAGTCGGAAATCTGATCGTACTCGAAAAGAATCCCCTCGAGGATATCGAAGCGATCAAAACGCTTGAAGCTGTGATCAAGAACGGAAAGACTTTCAGTAAGGACATGCTCGAAAAGATGCTTTCTGAAGTGGTATATGACTAGATCCCTGAAGGCTTATATCAATCCATTCCGGTATTATTTCATCAGGTTATCAGGTTTTTATACTTTTGCCGGAAATTTTTTTAAATGAATTGTACCGTAGAGAGAAAAGAAATTGAAGAGATCAGACCGACTAACATTTTGCCTCAAACCTCCTTCTGGGGGCGGCTTAAAAACGAGCAAGGCTTTGAACCTTGCGGATTTGAACTAACGATTTCCAAAGACGCTCTCTATAACACCAACAATTCATTGGAAAACACATATGATGACCTGTTGGTACTGATTCGATATATCGATCCGGAGCATTGTTTTGCATACATCCCTTACGGCCCGAAACTGGAGCCTAATTTTGAGAATCAGGGTGTATTTCTTGAGCAACTTTCAGAAACTATCAGACCTCACCTTCCACAGAATTGTATTTTCATCCGTTATGATCTGATCTGGCAAAACCAATGGTCGGTTGAAGATGAATATTTTGATAATAATGGAGACTGGATGGGGCCGCCTCAACATAAGGTTCAGGAATTCAGAGTGAACTACAAAACCCACAACTGGAACCTTAAAAAAAGTCCGGGAGACATTCTCCCAAAGAACACCTTCTTTCTGGATCTGGAGAACGAGGAAGATGACCTGCTCTACAATATGCGATACAATACCCGTTATAATATTCGTCGGGCTAAAAAGAAAGGGATCACCACAAGAGAATATGGAATTGAGAATATCAGTGATTGGTATAAGTTATATCATGAAACTGCAATAAGACACAATATGCCCCTTCAGGATGAAGCCTACTTCGCTTCCATTATGAAAAATCAGGATGATTCCAAAAACGGCGTTAAGGTAAAAATGCTCATGGCTGATTGTGAAGGGGAATTTCTGGCATCCATGTTCCTGGTGCTATCCAATAAAAGAGGTATCTATCTGTATGGAGCTTCTTCTACGGGTAATAAAGACCGGATGGCTAGTTATGCCCTGCAATGGGAAGCGATCAAAACCGCTAAAAAAAATGGATGTACCGAATATGACATGTTCGGCTCCGCTCCGAACCTCAACGATTCTCATCCACTTCACGGAGTGCACATCTATAAAAAAGGGTTTGGAGGAGACCTCTTTCACAGAATGGGTTGCTGGGACTATCCTTACGATCAGAAAGCTTATGATCTTTACAGGATCATGGAAGTGAAGAATTAAACGAATTAATTATCCGATCCTATTTTTACAGCCTACGAAGATTCCCTAAACTTATACTGAAGCAGATTTGTGTCGGTAAACAAAAGGGTTAATTCACGTTGCAGGTTCATCGGAGTTAATTATCTTTCCTTTATGTTCAGAAAAAAGAAAAGATATATACTAACCGTACCATTGATAGGGATTTTAATATTGGTATTACTATCTGATCATATAATTACGGATTATTCCAATGGAAAAACTTTTGACACCCTTTCCGAACTGCCTAAACATAAGGTAGGACTGGTGCTTGGCACCTCGAAATTGCTGAAAGATGGGAACCTCAATCTCTTCTTCAAATATCGGATCGATGCCACCGTCTCACTTTATAATAGCGGAAAGATAGCCTTTGTACTGGTAAGTGGTGATAACGGTCAGATTGCTTATAATGAACCTTCTGATTTTAAAGACGCCCTGGTGGAGCGAGGCATTCCTGCTCAAAAAATATTCCTTGATTACGCCGGTTTCAGTACACTTGATTCGATGATCAGGGCAAAAAAGATCTTTGGTCTGGATAGCGTGATTGTAATTTCTCAAAAATTTCATAACGAAAGGGAGGTATATCTGGCCGGCATGAATGATCTTGTAGCTACGGGATATAATGCTATCGATGTTTCGGGTAAACATGGCATCAAAACGCATTTAAGAGAATACCTGGCCCGCACCAAGGCCGTGTTCGATGTCTTGTTCCATAAACAACCGAAATTTCTGGGGCCGAAAGTTTCGATCCCTTAATTAACAATAATATGAAGATGACAGCATTTGACAGAAAATCGCATTGGGAACATATCTATCAACATAAAAAACCAAAGGAAGTAAGCTGGTACCAGCCAATACCTCATCTGGCCCTTGATTTTATCAGGGAAATAAATTTGCCTGAAACCGCTCGGTTCATCGACGTAGGTGGTGGTGACAGTTACCTCGCCGATCATCTTCTGGACCTTGGTTATCATGATATTACGGTACTCGATATTTCTGAACATTCCATCAAAAAAGCTCAGGAAAGACTAGGCAAAAAAGCCCAAAAGGTGAAATGGATCGTATCTGACATCGTCGATTTCAAACCCTTCGAAAAATATGATTTCTGGAATGACCGTGCTGCATTTCATTTCTTAACGGAGGAATCTGAGATCATGAACTATATAAGGATCACAGAGGAAGCGTTGTCTGATTCAGGTTATTTACTTATCAGTACATTTTCAGAATCAGGCCCCCTAAAATGCAGTGGAATTCCGATCCATCAATATGCAGCGAAGACATTACAGAAAAAGTTCGCGTCATTTAAAAGTCTCGGGTGTAAGGAAGTTGACCATAACACTCCTTTTGGAACACAACAGAATTTTACCAGCTGCAGGTTCCAAAAAATATAACAGGATACGTGATTTTTTGCCGAGGACGTTTCAGTTTCGTTCCACGGACCGTTTGAACTGCTGCGGGGTCATCAATTCAAGTTTCTTGAATTGTCGATTGAAGTAACTTGTATTATTAAATCCGGACTTATATGCGACTTCTGATATACTTTGAATTCCAGATTCTTTGATCAGCTTCTTAGCGATTCTGATCTTTTCTGAATTTATATAATCGATCGGGGAAATTCCGAGGGTGTTCTTGAACTTTTTATGAAAATGAGAAATGCTCATACAAGCCTTTTCGGCGAGAAGGTCTACGGTAATGTCAACATTAGTGAGATTCTCCTTTATAAATTTGATAACCATTCCAATTCGGGTATCATTAAAAAGTTCCTCCGTATCGTTCAAGATATAAGCTTTAGCCTTTGTTTGTAACAGTCTTACGATCAATTCCTGAATCATGAGATCAAGCAGTACATCTTTGGTTCTGCTATTTGTCGTAAAGGTGGTTACCAAACGTCCTACCAATTGATTCACTTCATTGTTATGAATGAGATGAGAAGCAGTATCATCGATATTCCAGATGTGATTCTCCTTTTCTACACGAACATAATGATTGAACTTTTCAACAACTTCATCGATTTTGGAGCTCTCAATACCCAGTGCCAGACATTGCGTAGGATCCTTTTGTGTTGCGATCGGAAAGTCTATTACCATCTCTTTATTGGCCGGCATTACTACCGATTCACCCGGAAAGAAATCAAATGAAGGAATTCCTTCGATATGCATTACTTTTTTACCGGTCAGCATACTGGCGATCACCGGAAAATCAAAGGTCAGGGAAACACCTTCTGCCGCCACATGGGTCTCATAGATATTGAGTTCGGCAAAATCTGCATTATACATGGTTCTGTTCTCGACCAGCGTTGTGAGTTTACGACTGTTCTTATGATGCTCCAATAGATGTTCCATGACTCTGTAGTTGAAATAAGTAACGAGATAAAAATCAAAAAATAGAAATGTTCAACAATATAACACATTTGTGCAAGAAAATAAGGATTTGATAAATTATCTTTACTAAAATCGATTATTACGCATTTTTAAACACTACAAACTACGAATAAGCCAACACGAAGGCTTTTTCTCAACCAATCCAATAATCGAATCTTTATCAAAAATTACTTAAAATCTGACACTATGAGTTACACTAAACCCAAATTCAAAACGCAATACGGAAATTTCATCAACGGTAAGTTCATCGATCCCGTAGGCGGTGCGTATTTTGAGAACCGGTCTCCGGTAGATAATAGTCTGATTGCGAAATATCCGCGATCGCAAAAAGAAGATGTTGAACTGGCGCTTGACGCTGCAAATGCCGCCAAAGAAGCATGGGGAAACACCTCAGCAGCCGAAAGAGCTGCACTACTCAATAAAGTAGCAGATATCATTGAAGCCAATTTAGAAGAATTCGCAGTTGTTGAGACCTGTGACAATGGTAAACCGATACGAGAAACCCTCAATGCAGATGTTCCGCTTGCAGTAGATCACTGGAGATATTTTGCGTCTTGTATCAGAGCCGAAGAAGGAACCGCGACGGAGCTGGATGCGAATACCTTATCGATGAACATCAGAGAACCGCTGGGCGTGGTCGGACAGATCATTCCTTGGAATTTCCCACTACTGATGTTGTCCTGGAAATTACCTCCAGCGTTGGCTACAGGAAATTGTGTGATATTGAAACCTGCAGAACAAACCCCCTCTTCCGCAACATTGCTTATGGAAAAGATCGCTGAAGTCTTCCCTCCCGGAGTAGTGAACGTGGTACATGGCTTCGGTCCTGAAGCAGGAAAACCTTTAGCATCGAGTCCGAGAGTAGACAAGGTTGCATTCACCGGTGAAACCACTACCGGACAGTTGATCATGCAATATGCTTCGAAGAACCTGAATCCGGTAACCATGGAACTCGGGGGTAAATCACCGAACATCTTTTTTAACAGTGTCATGGATGCAGATGATGCATTTTTAGATAAGGCTATCGAAGGAGCAGTCCTGTTTGCATTCAATCAGGGTGAGGTATGTACCTGCCCTTCCCGAATTCTTGTCCAGGAAGATATATACGACAAGTTCATGGCGAGAGTCATCGAAAGGACAAAAGCGATCGTTCAGGATAATCCTTATGATGTAAATACTATGGTAGGCGCTCAGGCATCCAATGACCAATATGAAAAGATCAAATCGTATATCAATATCGGAAAGGAAGAAGGCGCAAAAGTTCTTTGCGGAGGCGATGTACGCAAACTCGATGGAGATTTCGCTAACGGATTTTATATTCAGCCAACCATACTGGAAGGCCATAATAAAATGCGGGTATTTCAGGAGGAGATCTTTGGACCTGTAGTTTGTGTTACTAAATTCAAGGATGAGGCAGAAGCACTCGAAATAGCCAATGACACATTGTATGGACTCGGTGCAGGAGTATGGACACGAGATGCGCATCAACTTTATCAAATACCCCGTGCGATCAAGGCTGGTAGAGTTTGGGTGAACTGTTATCATGCATACCCGGCTCACGCACCCTTTGGAGGTTATAAAAAATCTGGATTCGGTCGGGAAACCCATTTGATGATGATGGATCATTATCGCCAAACCAAGAATATGCTGATATCTTACGATAAGAATAAACTGGGATTCTTTTAAAAATCCGTAACTTAAAAGGGCTGATAGATCTCAGCCCTTTATTTCTTTTAAAATGGAGAGAATAGCCATTACTGACAAGGCTGCAACAGTAGTTCGCAAACTAAAAGAACAACACGGTGATCTCATCTTTCATCAAAGTGGTGGATGCTGTGACGGCTCCTGCCCGATGATCTTTGAGAAAGAAGATATGTATCTCGATGAAAGTGATGTACTACTGGGACAACTCGAAGGGGTCAACTTCTATATGAACCGCGATCAATTTGAGTATTGGAAGCATACTTTCCTCACTATCGATATTACCGAAGGCCGCGGGTCCAGTTTCTCCTTAGAGATCCCAATGGGAATACGATTCATCGTGCACTCCAGAATGTTAACCGAGGAGGAAAACAAGGTATTAAACCCTTAATCTACTTTAAACATATAGAAAACTTAATACTGCTTTATATAGTGACACGTTACAAGGTTACAGGTAACAACGGAACAGAGAATGAAGAATTGAATATAACCCCATAATTCATAACCCTTAATTCATAATCCATAATTCACAACCCTTTTAGAGTTAAAATGTTACTGATTGAACACATAAAGCAGAACCACATAAGAGTATCACTCCCTTCTCAATTATCAATTTTCAATTAAATCGACGCCAGAAGTCAGAAAACAGAAAACAGCTAACTGCTTCAGCACTTACTACCTCCAGATAACAACGTTACAAGTAACATCGTAACACAAATGAATGGAAACGACTCATAATTTTTTTTAGTAATTTCACAGTACTGTCCCTGACCGACGGATAGCCGTCATTTTTCACTAGAATTCAAAAGTATAATGTTCGATATCTCCTTTTCACATACCGATCTTTATCAGATCTCAATGGCACAGTCTTTTTTTTTGAAAGGACGCGCTGAAACCCAATGTGTCTTCGATTACTTTTTCAGGAAGTTACCCTACGAAGGGGGTTATGCCATTTTTTGCGGACTTTCGGAATTATTGCAACTCCTTGAAAAGATTCGGTTTACGGAAAGAGACCTTGACTTTTTAAAAGAAAAAGGGTTTGACAGTGACTTTCTGGCCTATTTGAAGGACTTCCGTTTCCGGGGTACGATCTTCGCTTGTCAGGAAGGTGATGTTATATTTCCTAACCGTCCGATCCTACAGGTTGAAGCTGGAATTGCGGAAGCCCAATTAACGGAAACCCTTTTACTGAACTATTTGAACTTTCAAAGTCTTATCGCGACCAAAGCACGTAGAATCTATCAGGTAGCGAACGGAAAGACGCTTCTGGAACTCGGTTTAAGAAGAGCTCAGGGACTTGGCGGTTATCATGCCTCCAAGGCATCTTGTATCGGCGGATTCAACGGAACCAGCAATGTATTGGCTTCCATGGATTTTGACCTTCCCGTTTCAGGTTCCATGGCACATTCCTATATTCAATCCTATGAGGATGAACTTATGGCATTCCGGGATTTTGCTGAAACGAACCCGAATAACTGTGTATTACTTTTAGATACCTATGACACTCTCAACAGTGGACTTATCAATGCAATTACGGTAGCAAAGGAAATGGAAAATCGGGATAAAAGGTTGTTGGGGGTTCGGTTAGACAGTGGAGATCTCAGCTATTTATCAAAAGTCTGCAGACAAAGACTAAATGAAGCCGGACTCGATTATGTAAAGATCATCGTATCAAATCAGATCGACGAATATATCGTTAAAAGTCTGGAAGAACAAAAGGCTCCCATAGATATCTATGGTGTCGGCACCTCCTTGGCCACCGCTAAACCTGACGCGGCACTTGATGGGGTTTATAAGTTGAGTGTATTTGATGGAAGTCCCCGAATGAAGATTTCGGAAACAGTCATTAAAACTACCTTACCCGATCAAAAACAGGTTTACAGAGCAATAGAAAATAATGGTGATTTTGCAGGAGCGGAGGTTATCACCTTAAGGAATGAAATGCCTCCCTCCAGAATGTTTCATGCTCATGAAGCGAGAAGACAATTATCTCTAAAGGAGTATCAATTACAACCGCTTTTGCATACTGTGATGAAAAATGGTATAATCGATCAGCAGGTAGCCTTAAAAACAGCAGACATCGCCCGGGAAAGTCTCCGTATCTTCGAAAAACTACCGGAAGATTACAAGCGTTTCGAATATCCTCATGATTATAAGATCGGCATCAGCGAAAATTTGATGGACAAAAGAAACACTTTGATGCATCGACTGAAGCATTAAAATGACTGCTTATAAAGGTCAAATAATCCTTAAAAAATATTATTTTAAATATAGATGATATCTAACTATTTTTTTAGATTTGCACCGCTGTTGAAATCAGCACCATTTGCACACGTGGTGAAATTGGTAGACACGCTGTCTTCAGGTGGCAGTGCCGTAAGGTGTGGAGGTTCGAGTCCTCTCGTGTGCACAAAAAACCGTCCGGAATCCCAGACGGTTTTTTTATGTCTTTAAGATCCTGAGTCAGCGAAGCCCCGAAGTCAGGCCTGCCTGCTGTAGTCAGGATCGTCACTTCCCAGTGCGTAAGCAGAAGAAAAGACTTTAACCAAACAGAACCTTCACCACTTCACTGTAGCTCCACCATCTCCTCCTCTGCGACCTTCTCATAAGGATTATTCAACAGGCTATTCAATTCCAGTCCGGTTATTATATTTTCCGTATTTCTTAAGAACCGTATCGGCGCATAGAGTCCCTCACCATAGAAATAATCATCTGCGATCGGTATCAATTCTGTGGTTCCCCCAAAAACGCTGGCAATAAACTTACCATCCTGTTTTTGGATCAGAATTTCATCCTGATTTAAAAGGCTTTTATACCTGCCCGATAAGTCTTCTGCGATCCTATCAGATACTGGGACAATTACTTCAGTTGCGTTTGAACTCCCCATGCCATGCTCCATATTACACAGTTGACAATAACTCGGCTCGAATCCTTTCAGCACGACGTGATCTACCGGATTTGTGGATTTTAATGCAAGAAAGATTGCCGAAAGATCTTCATCGGTCATATCCTTATAGAATCTCCAGGGCATTACCGGACTGAGCGTTCCTCCCTTTCCGGTTCTGATCACAGCTATAAAATCTTTTTCCGTCCATGTCCCAATTCCGGAACTATCGGAAGAAATATTGGATCCATATATGATCTTATCAAAATCTTCAAATGTAGACCCTCCGGCATACAGTTTAGGCTTACCTCCTTCAAAAGGTGTATGACATCCGGCACATACAGCAAGTCCAGCCAGATATTTACCTCTTTGAAGCGGATCGTTCATATCAGGTTCATCGATTGGATTATCTGTAATGCTGTTAAAGGGGTCAAATTTCAGGGCCATCTCCATTTCTTCCGGAAGTTTTCTTTTAGGAATTTCTTTAACAATAGGTTTTAAAGTGCGAATATAGACCACCAGAGATACAAGGTCTTCATCGGTTAATTGAGAAAAGCCGATGGTAGGCATATCGGCAAGTACACGACCATCCCTCCCAACACCTTTTCGTATGGCATTTGCGATCTCCGCATCGGTATATCCTCCAATCCCCGTCAGTGTATCAGCGGTGATATTCATAGAAAAAAGGCGGGTTGAATCTGTTTCAAACATCCTTCTGCCTACACCCTTTCTAGCCTCGAACAGGGAATCACCTGGCTTGGATTTCCATGCATCCGAATGACATCGAAAGCATTTCAACACATGGTTCGCAAGGTAATCGCCTCGACTTATCCTGGTCTCTGTAACTTGAAATTTTGCATCTTCCAGCGGAATATTGGTTCCTGGATTGAAAAAAACTGAAGCTTCTATCTGTGCTACCGTCTTTTCTTTTTCACCTGAACAGGAGTTAGAATAGAACAGCACCCCCAAGACCAGCCAGAGCAACGAAAAAATACGGATCAATCTCTTCATCTTATCGTGAGTTAGTTGGTTAACAGAATTAAACTCAAAAGCTGTAGTGGGAGAAAACAATAACAGGTTATAGGCAGACAGGGCAAGAATACCCTAAATTTAAGCAATAAATAACCTAAAAACTATCACATTTAACCCATAATTTGATAGAATCGGGTCATCTGTTCTATAGCAATAGAGCTCGATGAAATCCCTAATCCCTAATGAACCTGCGAAAAGGATCCTGAGCCAGTGAAGTCACTTCCAGTGCGCAAGCAGACACAAAGACTTTAACCTATTCTTACAATTACAAAGCTCAGTAACTTCGATTACATTCAGGTTAACCAATATGACATACCTTTGTATCCGTTATGCATAATAGCAACATAACTTTCATTAAAACAATTAGATACATAAATAAAAACTACTATGGCAAACAAAGGAGATCACATGAGTCTCACCGATATTCTGGCACTTGACCGTACAAGGCTTGCCAACGAAAGAACATTTCTCGCCTATTTTCGAACCTTTATCGTTTTTCTGAGTTCAGGACTTGCCATTATAAAACTCGAAATGCTGGAGCAGATCCAGTATATAGGATACGGCCTGGTGATTATTGCTCCGATACTCTTAGCTATCGGATTTGGAAGGTTCGTATATGTAAAGAGACATCTTGCTAAATTCTATAAGTACGAATAGCTCCAGGATATGGTTCTGATTTTAAAGATTGAATGCCTTGAAATTTACCAATAAATAGTCTAACTAGAACTGGAAGTAGATAAAAGGTTGGAAATCGGTGGAGAATGCCTGATAACACAAAACGCCAACCACAGCCACAACGGCTACTTTGACCGGTAACGGACTCACTCCATACCAGTGTTCGATCCTTTCTTTGGTGACCTGTGGTAACCAGTGTGTAATATATCCTACGAGCATTACAAAGAATACGGATTTGTACGCGACCAGTACATTCCAGGCATTTGCCCAATCCATATTATTGGTCACCTGCTTATAGAACTTGGAAATATGAGTCATACTCTCACCCCGGAAATAGATACGGGTAAAGGTTATAAAGAGGAAGGTGATCAAAATTTTCCATGCGTGTACCATTATTCCGGTCTTGTTTTCCCACGGACTTACCTTTCGCCAGAATTTATAAGTTACGATCCCAAGACCGTTTAAACCGCCCCAAATAACGAATTTCCAGCTAGCACCGTGCCATAATCCTCCGATAAGCATCGTCAGCATCACATTGATATTCGTATTGATATGATTCTTTACCTTTTCTGAACGGTTCGCTCCAATGATAGCGGCCATGACCAAAAAAGGAATAACAAAGAACATTACAGGACTCTTAAAAGCAAGTATGACTCCAGTTAGTATAATTCCCAGAATAATATAGGTAGCGGTACTACCTTTTCTGTTACCTCCCAGGGGTATATACAGGTAATCACGTAACCAGGTCGAAAGTGAAATATGCCATCTACGCCAGAAATCTCCGGCATTTATAGCTTTATATGGTGAATTAAAGTTAACGGGGAGTTCAAATCCCATCAACAATGCCAATCCGATTGCTATGTCTGTATACCCTGAAAAATCTCCATAGATCTGAAGTGAATATCCGATCATAGCCATTATATTGGCGAATCCAGAGAACATATCAGGCGTATCAAAAACACGATCCAAAAAATGCATGGCGATAAAATCAGCAAAGATCATTTTCTTGACCAGTCCCTTCAGGATCATAAATGTCCCTTTATTAAAATCATCCTTAGTGATAACTGTCGGAGCTGATATCTGGGGTACAAAGCTTTCGGCTCTCACGATAGGTCCGGCCACGAGTTGTGGAAAGAAACTCACATAGAAACCGAAATCGAGTATTGAATCGAGCGGTTTCACCTTATTTCGGTAAATATCCACACTGTAACTGATGGTCTGAAATGTAAAGAAAGAGATCCCTACAGGCAGAATGATCTTTTCAACTGTAAAGTAATTAACCGTAGTGAACCCATTACTCCACTGCGCAAGCCAGTTCACAACTTCGTAATTCGTATGAAATATATAATTGAAGGAATCTGTAAAAAAATAAGCGTATTTAAAATAACACAGCGTAGTGAGATTTATGATAACACTGAGTGTTACCAGAACTTTTCTCCAGGCTTGAACCTTGCTTCTGTAGATATTCTTACCTATAAAATAATCGACCAACGTTGAGAATATCAACAGAAGTACAAACATACCACTGGTCTTGTAATAAAAGAACAAGGATACTGCAAACAGATAGATGTTACGAATCCGTTTTTTATCGTATACCAGAGAGAATACGAAATAAACAACTGCAAAAAAGATCCAGAAGTTAGCCTGGGTAAAGATTAGGGGGAAATCTTCCGTAAAAGTAAAAATATCTTTAAGCCTATTCACCTACTGATTTAAAATACGTTAGCAAACTGTTTTCCGGTCGGGCTGTAAAGCGTTCCCATTGTTCAACCATAGCCTTTAACAGAAGGTCAGCTTTAATACTATATCCCAACTTTGTGAAATGTATACGGTCGTTCGGCATAAGTCCGTTCTCATACCATTGCTGAGAAGCACCGATCCCTCCCATAATCTGGTAGAAATCCCAAACGGCCATATCATATTTCTGAGCGAGTTCATAAATGATCTCCTGTTGTATTGCGGTATTCTTGTTAGGATATCGTTTTTTAAAGAAGGAGTCGTTTGGAACGGTCAGCAATATAGCACACTTCGGGTTCACCCGAAGTATCATTTCGATGAATTTTTCATAGTGATCCCGAAATTCCTGAGGTTCGAAATTTCTTGTATAAGCGTCGTTGGTCCCGATGGAAACAATGAACATATCTGGTTTATATAGCTTTAACTGATTCTCAAAATAATTACAACGCTCATAAGATTTGAATTTAGCACCATTGGCACCGATACTGGTATATTCCACACCAGGTTCATCATTCATCAGTTCAAGACCCATCAGTAAAAAATCGACAGCTGGAGACGAGGCCTTTCGCCTTACGATAAGCTTTATTTCCTCGGTTTCCTGGTCCAGTCTGAATTCTCTGTAATTCGCATCAGGATTCAAAGTGTCACTGACCACAGTAACGAGACTATCCGAAACGATGAGCTCATAATTATCCTGCCAGGTATTATAGAATACTCTGAGCTTATTGAAGCAATAGGGTTGTCGGGTGTAATTCTTGTAATTGGATTTGATCCTGATGGTATCTACCACATCATTAAAGGATGCTGTTACCCCTGATAACCCCCAATCTGTATCATGATAACTTACTGAACAACGATACCCCTTCCATTTTGATTTATCGGCTTCCACACGATAGTTAAGCGGGTTATTGGTATGCGCCAGGTGATACGGAAAAATGAAGCCTCGCTGGCTCATGCTCACCCCATTCATATTTTGAAAGTATGTTCTGAGTTTGTTGGAGTAAATATCCGCCTGAATATGAGACCCTCCGATATGGAAAATATGGAGTTTCTCTTTCTTGCCTTCATAAAGGCTGTCAAGCTGGTCAAAGAAATTCCTGAAATTCGGAGAATCATCTGCAAATTTCAGGGAATTTGCCTGCATATCGATCAGGCCTCCCATTTCATTGGTCACGCTATCCAGCACATAATGCTGTGCATGAACGTGATAATAAACAATACATAGGGTAGTAAGTAGTAATCGCTTCATAAAATCTATTTCATTAAATCAAGATAAAGTGCTGTAAAAAACAATTCAGATATAACCTTCGTACCACTTGGTGAGAAATGTGTGTAATCACTTCCTGCCAATTTCTGATCAACCCAATGCTGCATGGAATTAGCTCCACCCATCGCATCAAACATACTCCAGTAAGCAACGTTGTTCTGCAGACAAACCTCCTTTAGCTTCTCGTTTAGGTAAGGAAGATGGCGGTAGGTTATGTACCGGCCATTTTCTAAAGTAGACATATCCGACGGTCCGATGAAAATAAAACTCGCATTCTGAGCTTTCTTACGAACCCATCGCAGATTGGAATATATATATTTTGAATAATTATCGATGGACGTTGAATCCTTCAAATACGGAACAGAATTCCCTCCATACTGAAAGATAAAGATATCCGGCTTAAGTTCACCGGTCATCTGCTGAAAATTTTTGCTGTCAAGTTTCGTAAATACCGTACCGGAAGCTCCACGCATGGCTACATTATCCATGGAAAGACCTTTCTTTCCATCAAGGGTGAGTCCGTAAAAATCAGGACTGACCTGAGCCTCCAGTTCGATTCTTAACGCGGTAGGCGGGGTTTCCAGATCGATCTTATAATTGTGGTAATTACCATCAGCGATCAAATTACCCTCTTTGACCAGTACATCATCATTATACACTTTGATAGACACCGGAGTGATTGCATTCCCATAGTGAAGTCCAACTCTGGTGAATTTACGAAGTCTGGAATAGGATTTCTTTGAGACCCCGATCGTAATATCGGCAACGGTTACCGGTATGGTATCAAGGTTCAGACTATCCGGACTGATGTAATAATGAGGAGTAAATCTTGAGACTGAGGTATACACCCCATATTTTTTATGTTCGAAACGTTCCTGAGTTGGATCGAACGCAGCATATCGTAACCAGTTCTCACTGTGACTCACTTCTGCTTTAACCTGATCATAAGCCTGTTTAATAGGTACAAAACCTGGCCCTTCACCACCATAAAGCCCCTGCAATCTGTTCCTGACATAGGCTGTGATCCGGTCTCCTTCCAGCTGAGAGTCTCCGTAATGAATGATGCGGCATCCGGAACTTTGGAGTTTTTCCTTAAGTTCGTCACGAAAATCAGGATTATCGGTGGGCCAGCTTATCTTTTGAACTCTCGCCGTATCGATCCTGCTGTAATCCGGAACGACCACTGCCGGAGTCTGATCAGAATTCTCAGAATCTTCCAGAACGACTTGTTCTATATTCCCGACAATGCTATCGATATGAACGATCTGAGCATCAGATATACCTTCACTCATAAAGAAAGTCTGGGTGGTAGGGTATTTAATAAGACTATTGAAAACCAAAAATCCATCACTTTTTTTACCCTGGACAATATTGGTTCGGCTCAGAAAAGTAATTCCGAACAATACAGTCAAAGACACCACTATAAACAGACTTATTCTCTTAGGATTCATGGGGTTAGCATAGTTATGCTGCCAAATTTAAAAAATAAAAACCATAGGTGTCTGTTAAAGAATTAGAATAAACAAAAAAGAATTTATCCACTTTAACAACCATACCACATTCAAAAAATGAGAATAAAGGGGTATAGAACTAAATTTCCTGACATGTAAACTACTGGAAATCTTAAAAATAACAGTCGGTATAATCTATATCTCAAACACCATGAATAAAGAACTGTAGTGCTTCCGGTTTATTATATTCCTCAGTGTTAAATCTTCAAAATTTAGAAAAAAGACAGCAAAGTAACACTAATAACTCATTCCGCAATTTATGATGAATACGGAATGAGTCTGATTGATGAATGATGGCTGATTTATCAGGCTTCAGGCCTGATCATTCCTGGTATACCATTGGTGGTCTTAGCCTCAGGAATATTTACAGGAAGTAAATGTTCTTCCTTTTGATTGATACTACGGAAAACGGGCGCACTGATCTGAAGACATTTCTCCGTGTCATAATAGATTCCGTAGGATCGTTTCTCATCATAGATAACCCAGCGCTGTTCGTCAAAGGTCTTAACAAAATGCTCGCTCAATACTGGTAGAATATTATAATCCGGAGACACGGTTGCCCAGTAAACTCCATCTCTTCCTAACTGAAAGCTTATAAATTCTTTCATGCGTTGTATCTGCCGATTCACAATATTAGCAGCCTGATGAATACGGTTAGCATAGATATTCGTCTGGTCATTTTTATCGAAATGCTCAGAGGCATACACATGTACGATAAAGCCAAGCATGATATCTTCCGCTCCTTTGAACTCGCTTAAATGCGTCAGGTACATTTCCTTCACACGCTCCTTTCCAGCCTTCAGCTTCAATGATTCCCAAACCCGTCTCGCTTTTTCCGAATCGGTAACAACCTCCTGGATATCATTGAAAATTTCAGGCGTGAGATGTTTTTGCCGAAGAATAGAGACCGATTTAATATTACGCTCGAATACTTCATATACCGCGGTCAGAAAACCCTGCAAACTACCATCATAAACTAATATCGTTTTCATAAGCTTGTGTTTTACTGATGTCTGAACACTTCAACCGAACTCTTTATAACCCGTTCATAAAATCTGGCTCGGGCTTCATTTGCTTTATCGATTAGAAATGTATCTTTACATTCGTTAATTGCTTGATTCAAATATAGGAATATTTCCAATCTTTTGGATATTTTCCATATTTTTATTTATATTTACCTTATGAAGTCTGAACTGCCGATAGAAGCCCTTCGATTTAAAACACTCAGGGAAGAGTTGAATTTAACGCAACAAGCCTTTGCCATTGCGCTTTCCATCAACAATTCAACCGCTGACATCGAAAGAGGTAAAACAAAAATCTCCGGAGCCGTGGTCGCGGAACTCATGGAACAATTCCGAATCAATCCACTTTGGCTGTTCGGAAAATCAAATAGAAAACTAATCGACCTTACCATCAACACCACCCCGAAAGTAGTTACGGTAAATTCCGAAGACCGGGACAATATAGTTATGGTAAATGTTAAGGCAGCTGCGGGTTACCCGCATAATATTCAGGACGTCGATTGGTATGAAGAACTACCAGCCTTCAGTTTGCCGCTTCCGGAATTCAGAAATGCCACCTACCGCGGTTTTCAGATTGAAGGCGACAGTATGCTTCCCGCTCTTGAACCCGGTGAATGGGTGCTTGCCAAAGCGGTTGAAAGCCTGGACATGCTCTCCAACCACACGCTTGCAGTCGTAGTCATGAACGACAGTGTTCTGGTAAAAAAAGTAAGCAAACACCAGAATAACGAAAAGCTCTCTTTAATCTCCCTGAATGCAGATTATCCACCGATTACTATCACAACGGATATCATCCAGGAACTCTGGGAAGTCAAAAGTAAAATAAGTGGAAATATAGACACCGATCCCGGCAACCAAAACCTGTCTGACATACGGCAGTCTATCAAAGAGATTCAAAAAGAGATCGCTTCACTTAAAAAATAATCATTGACCCAAGGTGTCAGCCTGGAATTCAATAAGAGTCCCTTCACTGAATTCAGCTTTGACTACAATTGGATTACAGCACACTTCACAATCTTCGACATAGCTCTGACTTTCTGAAGGGTCGAGCAGCATCGAAATATGCTCCCAGCAATACGGACATTGAAAAAAATGTTCGATCATGATATGTCTTTTTTACATGGATCAAAACGAAAGCATCTCCGCAGGCCCGGATAAATTATTCACCGAGAGCCTCAGTTACCTCATACCAGGATTCGGTTAACCGCTCAAGCTCCTTTTTCTTCTCCTTATACTTATCAAAGAAACCTGGCTTTGCGATCAATTCATCATAGCTTACCGCTAATTGAGCGTCGATCTCAGCGATCTCCTTTTCAAGTCGCGCTATTCCTGATTCCACCTTACTCAATTTATTTTTAAGCGATTTCTGCCTTTTCTGATCTTCATAAGAAATCTTCACCGATTCCTTATCCTCTTTAACAGTCGCCTTCGGGGTTGAAGATTTCTCGATCTCTCTGAAGTCAGCTGCCTGTCGCTCATCAAGATAATAATTGATATCACCTAAAAATTCACGGATTCTTCCCTCTTTAAATTCATATACCTTATCGGTAAGCCCTTGAAGAAAGTCCCTGTCGTGAGAAACCAAAAGCAAGGTTCCCTCAAAACTCTTTAACGCCTCCTTCAAAACATTCTTAGACTTGATATCAAGGTGGTTGGTAGGCTCATCCATCACTAAAACATTAAATGGCTCCAGTAGCATCTTACAAAGTGCCAGACGATTTCTTTCGCCTCCTGACAACACCTTCACTTTCTTATCTACTTCATCCCCCCTGAAAAGGAAAGAACCAAGCATATCCCTTACTTTAGTTCTGTTGGTATCATTGGCTGAATCCAGCATAGTATCCAGCACAGTTTTTTCTCCATCCAGATACTCCGCCTGGTTCTGGGCAAAATATCCCAGCTGAACGTTGTGCCCAAGCTTTACATTACCGGTGTGACTGATCTCCCCGATAATAATCTTGGCTAGCGTTGTTTTTCCCTGACCGTTCTGACCTACAAAAGCAACCTTACTGTTTCGCTCTACCAAAAGATCAATACCTCCCAGCACTTTTTTCTCACCATAGTTCTTCCCGATCGTTTCACCTTCGATCACCACTTTCCCGGGCTGTACAGATACAGGAAAACGGACATTCATCACCGCATTATCCTCTTCATCCACTTCGATCCGTTCGATCTTATCAAGCTTCTTAATCAGCGATTGAGCCATAGAAGCTTTACTAGCCTTAGCCCTGAACTTCTCGATTAGTTTTTCGGTTTGCTCGATTTGCTTCTCCTGATTCTTAAAGGCATTCATCTGCAATTCCCGCATCTCCTTTCGAAGAACAAGGTAGTCGGAATAAGCCTTAGGATAATCATATATCTTACCCAGAGAGATCTCAATAGTTCTGTTCGTCACATTATCCAGGAACATCTTATCGTGAGAAACGATTGCTACCGCACCGGAATATGACTTCAGAAATTGTTCCAGCCAAATGATAGATTCTATATCAAGGTGGTTGGTAGGCTCATCCAGCAACAGCACATCATTATTCTGTAAAAGAAGTTTAGCCAGTTCGATTCGCATTCTCCATCCTCCGGAGAAGGTATCGGTCATTTTCTCAAAATCCTCTCTTTTGAAACCTAGTCCGAGTAACACCTTTTCTGTATCCCCCTGGTAATTATAACCACCGAGGATCTCATAATGATGACTCACATCATTAAGATCGATCATCAGCTGATGATAGCCTTCACTTTCATAGTCGGTTCTTTCTGCCAGTTGATGATTGATCTCATCGAGCTGACGCTCCAATCGCTTGATTTCCTCAAAAGCCTGATAAGCTTCCTCAAGAACCGTATTACCTTGCACAAAGTCAATATCCTGTTTCAGGAATCCGATTCTCACCTCCTTATCAGTAGCGATCACTCCGGAATCTGCTTCCATTTCTTTTGAAAGCAATTTCAACATGGTAGATTTACCTGCCCCATTCTTACCGATAAGCCCAACACGGTCTCCCGGGTTCAGTCGGAATGAAACTTCTTCAAACAAATATTCTCCTCCAAAGGATACAGATAAATTGTGTACGTTCAGCATTTTTTGTGACTATTGTTACAGTTTAGCAGAGGGGAAAACATTAATTTTACCCTAAAATTTTTGCAAATGTTAAAAAAAGGAAGCAAACTCTACAGCATTTTAACAGGAACTTGTCCTAAGTGCCAGATGGAAAGTATGTATATGTACAAAAATCCGTACATGCCAACCCATACACTTAAGATGAATGAACGCTGTTCTCATTGCCATACGAAATACAAAATCGAGCCTTCCTTCTTCTACGGAGCCATGTATGTCAGCTATGCGGTAGGTACCGCTTTCGCTGTGGCTGCCTTTGTGATTAGTTATCTTTTTATCGGAACCAGTCTGAAAACCTCCTTTTTTGCCATCGTTGGCACTCTCGTTGTTTTCATGCCTGTGATCATGCGCCTGTCCCGAAATATCTGGATAAATTTCTTCATGAAATACGACCCTGAAGCAAATCAGGAAATGGCCTGATATTTCTTTTTATAGCGCACTATATCCATCTCCGGATCCATGGGTATCTCATTTTCTATATAGGCAAATAATTGCGGTGCTGCATAGGGTCCAATCATAACCCCCCGACTTCCGAGACCATTCAAAACGTAGTAACGATCATAAACAGGATGGCGGCCCACCAATGGCCTCCTGTCTGCCACCGTAGGACGAATACCCGCAAACTGATCGATAACCTCGTAGCTCCCTTTAAAAAAGCTCCTGAGCTTATCTTCCAGCTCCTCTTTACTTTCCACGGTTGGCTCCTGCGTCTTATCCTTCCATTTATAGGTTGCTCCTACCTTGTACAGGTCATTTCCCAATGGAAGCAGGAACACAGAGGATTTCAGCACAAAATCAAGATCAAAACCTTTCGCTCTGATCAGTAAAAGCTCCCCTTTTGTTCCATTCAGTGGCAGGTAATTGAAATAAGGATTAGATTTGAGTCCAAATCCTTCGCAGAAAACGATATTCCCGGCTTTGTGTTCCTTATAACTAACATGATCCTCCAAACAGTGTAAAGCAGTATAATCGAAAGTCTCTTCCACCAATCTGCCTGCAGCTTTAAGGTACGTTTTATATTCCTTAAGCAGCAGGGCAGTATCAATCCGACCGCTACGAAGTACCTGACCAAATCCAAAGGGTGCATCGACATGATTAACCGACTTCCGGATCACCTTAGGCTCCATAAACGCATTCAACCCGGGTTTGTCTGCTGCCTCGAACCAATTGTTCTGTTCTTCCACTGAAGCAAAACGTCGTAAAACAGGAATTTTGTGATCGACCTTTACTCCGAGTTTCGCTTCAAGACGAGGGTAGAACTCTTCCAGATGCGCCATTTGTTCTTCCGATCTCCATACACGGGTAAAGCGTTTAAGAATTACGGGATTATACATTCCTCCCGCAACTACTGAGGATAGCTGTGAAGCATCATCGATCATTAAAAAAGACCGCTTATGTTTTTCCAGTTCTTCGCAAAAAGCAAGTCCTGCCAGACCGCTCCCTACAATAAGATAATCAACCATAGCAGCAAAGTTACACGGAAAGTTTTAAGAATTGAATTTGGATTGTCACTATCCTGAAATTTCACCGATGCTATAAATCCACTCCATAAAAAAAGCCCGCTAAGTGCGGGCTTTTAAATGTTATATGTTTTGAATTGGAAATCGTGAGATTAATAACTCCACATATCCTGTTCCTTGTTTCGGATCTCTTCTTTGATCCTTTGCGCTTCGAGAAGCTGGAACAGTGCATTATCGGAAATATACTCTTTGATCTCCCGGTCTTGCTGAACGTTTTCCTCCTTGTAGATATAAGCGTTGAATCTTCTTGCATTCAAAAGCTGATCAAAGGAGATCGGACGAGATGAGTTCTGGTTATTAAATGCCTTCGCTTCATGAAGAATTTCACGAACTGAAGGGAACCAAACCCAGAAGAGTGGCACGAGGTCAGATTGTTCTGAATCTATAAAGTTCACATCGGGTGCTACAGGAGCGATCCCAAGCAATCTGTACTTTATCTCTCCCTGACGTTTGTCAAAATACCACACCCCTTTGATTCTCCACTCCTGAATATCAGCAGCGGTGATCTTTCTACGGTTGATGTATTCCAACGAAACAGGTTCTCCGGCATTTAATTGCTCATAACCAAGGTCAGTGGTATCCACTTTAACCAGGGTAGCAGCCAGATCTTCAAGACTACGTTTATCCGTGAAATAAGAATCTGAATAGATCGCATCGATCTTTCCGTTTTCAATATTTCTCATCAAAACATCATAAAGCGATCTTCTGTCGCTACCGATACCCACAGTATCGATAGGATAGTACAATGGAAAGTTAATCCTTTCATCGAGATCGATCTTTTCCCATACGGTTTTTGACCATAGTATGTCACGATCATCAACATATCCGTAGGCTAACGGTTCGTCGTTATCAGCTTCAATCTGTTCGCGGGTTTTTACTCCCACCTCCTCAGGCGTCTTTGCATTCAGAATGTTGGCCTGAGCAAGGGCAGAACCCGAGATCAATACGGCTGAAACAGTTAATACAATACCTTTCCAATTCATAACATTTGGGTTTTATTAATTTGTTAGCTCAACAACAACAGGAGATACTTTTTTAAGTTTATAAGATCTGTTGTTGGTAATATAAGCTTCAATATCAAAAATTTGTACAGACTCACCGCGTCCGGCACGTTTAAGCGCCTGCTTAGCACGGTCATTCAGTTTATTTCCATTCACCTCTACGGTTGGTTGACCAGGAACTTTGAATTTAAATCCGCTGATCGCAAGGTTTAGGTCGAAATCGAAATCTTCAAGCATCGCTCCTACAGTAGCGATCTCAAGGTTCGTACGTGGCATTTTGATCTCCCCGAACTCACCTCTTACAGTTCCGGATGGTCTTGGGATATCCTTGATACGGAATTCTGATTTAGAGCTGATTCCTTTACCATCAGGAAGCGTACCGCTTGCTGTAATGGTAACTGAACGTCCAGTTCCAGGCATCATCGCAAATTTACTACCGGATACTCTTGAAAGTCCAGGAGCACTTGCATTTACCTTATTATCAGGTATACCAGGAATAGAGATCGTCAGTGGGTTAGAAACTCCACGATATACAACGTTCATCTTATCTGCAGAGATCACCGCAGCATTAGGCATACTGATTGTTGCGAAGGTCTGCTCTACAGGTACTACCACTTCTTCACCGTCTTCTTTAAAGATAAGCTCCCCTTTGATATTGTGATCTCCAGGTGCTCCGGCACTTACTTTAAGTACCACTCTACCCCCCTGAAGTTCGAAATCTCTTCCTTCTTCAAGATCACGTCCGTCAAGTTTAAGACGAACCTCAGATGGCTTGGTAGCCTCATCAGTTCTACCCAGTACGATGGCTCCGTCAAACTTCTCACCAGAATAGTAAGCAGATTTAGGCTGCTGTAATAAAGTTGAGTAGTTATTCATGGATACTTCAGAAGTCAGCTGACCCTGAACCATAGCAGACAGAATATCGTCTTCGGTTGTCTTGATATCCGACTGGATGTCGGTAAGTTTCGTAAGCGACGCCACTAACGGGAATCCTTCATAGTGGTAGTTCAACCACTCGATTCTCTTTCCGTCACTGTTTCTCGGAACCTTACCATCTTCGTCACCGGTAGCAAATCTCTCTGAAATAGAAGCGATAAGCGTTTCTTTCTGCGTTGCGTTCAACAAAGAATCCGGAATACTGGTAATGGTAGCAACGGTTTGTTCTCTATAGTTGTTGATATAGTCAACGAACTTCTTTCCATCCTTAGAGTAGTTATCTCCCTGGAAGAAAAGCTGATCAAGTTCGTCAGGCTTATCCATAACTTCGTAGTTCTTACTATCCAGATCTTCTGCAGGTACTTTAGCAAGGATCTTTGTTTTGATCTCTCCTACGTAATTGTAGAATTCCTGTGATAGGGTATTGATACCGTTATAATCTTTAAGCAAAGTTTCATATTTCAACGGCTGATCTACTGCTTTCTGCTGTAAACCCGCATATGCCATTTGATTATTTACGGTAGCTTTCTCATTGGAAGCTTCAAGCTTTTCGTTCAAAAGACCGAAAGCCGAGAGTACTTCCTTACTCATGTTTAACGCCAGCATGGCGATGAAAACCAGATACATCAGGTTGATCATCTTCTGACGTGGTGATAAATTTCCTCCTGCCATCTCTTAAGTTTTAATGGTTATTTAGTTTCTTATCCGACGAAGGATTAATTTCTGTTCATTGCGGTTAACATACCACCATAAACACCATTCAGAGATGAAAGATTGGTTGCAAGAGAAGCCATTTGCTCTTTAAGCTTACCAGCGTTTTCAGCAACTTCCTCATTGATAGAAGCCTGTCTGTTCGCGCTTTCAAGCTGAACTTTATAAAGGCTGTTCAGTGATTCCATCTGAGCGGCAGCAAGAGAAAGTTCCTCACTGTACTTCTTAGTAGAAGAAAGCGCTTCAGCGGTAGGAGAAATGTTCTTAGCAGCACCTTCGAAGTTCTTGATGCTTTCTCCAAGGCTGCTCATCAACTGAGAGTCGATCTTAGCCTCTTTCAACATTTCATCCAGCTTTTTAGAAAGTAGTCCGTCAGCTTCTTTAGCTTCAGCTACCTCATTTTTTCTGCTGGCTTTGGTCTCACCTCCTGCAAGTTCAGGATAAACAAGTGACCAATCCAGTTCGTCTTCTACCGGCTCGAATGCAGAGATCGCGAAGATCACCGCTTCAGAGATCAGACCGATCGCAAGGAGAAGTCCTCCGTTAATTGGCCCGATTTCCCAGTGAAGGATCTTGAATAACGCCCCGATAATTACAACCGAAGCACCCAGCCCGTAGGCCATGTTAAACAGTTTCTTAGATGATTTTGACTGTGCCATAGTAAAAAATTTTTAGTTAAGTTAAGTTATTAATTTGGATATTTAGTTCTGGGTCACTTCAGTACCCATATAGTCCTGAACTGTCCTGAAGCCGATATAGCTTCTGGCCGAGTCCTGATACTCATAATCTCTGGTACTCACTTGTAAGAAGTAAGCGACATCCTTCCATGATCCTCCTCTAATAACCTTACGTTTGTTTTCGTCATCATAGGTGTTAGGATTCATGGTAGAAACATATTCATAAGAATTGGGGTTGTATGATGAATTTGTCCATTCAGAAACATTTCCGGCCATATTATACAGGTTGTAATCATTCGGATCGTAGGAATCCGCCTCCACTGTATAAAGTGCCTGATCTGCCGCATAATCTCCACGGAGTGGTTTAAAGTTTGCCATAAAACATCCTCTGTCATTCATGATGTATGGCCCTCCCCATGGATAAGTACCTGATTCGATACCTCCTCTGGCAGCGTATTCCCATTCCGCTTCAGTAGGCAGACGGAACTGGTTTACGAATTGCATATTGTTATTCTTCTGGAAATCGTTTTTATACTTTGTTCTCCATGCACAGAAAGCTTTCGCCTGCTTCCAGGAAACACCTACAACAGGATAGTCGCTGTAAGCTTCACTCCAGAAATAGTCATTGTGCATAGGCTCGTTATATGAATAACTGAAATCCTTGATCCATACCGTGGTATCAGGATATACCAGTACTTCTTCATGACGGATGAAATCTTTACGTTTTCCACCACCCTTAGCACGGGCAGCCGCTTGAATATCCATCCAGTTATACTGATATTTCAATTTGTTTACATCAACTGTTCTGTGCCCGTTATATGACTCAACCTCAGGAATATACATAGAGTCCATCACTTCAGAATAATACTGATCCGGATATCTCGAAGTTCTCCAAACGAGATCGATATCTTTATTCAGTCTTCTTCCTCGGTAACTCTCCTCATCCATATTATCATAATTGAAAAGCATATACTTTTCATATTCCGACAGGTTAGAGGTATCTGCATCCCTGAATGCGAACTCACCGATTCCTCCGTCTCCGGGAACTTCCCCGAGCTCTTCGGCATAAATGGCTAGTCGCGTACGGATGATAGAATCTTTCACCCACTCAACAAACTGTCGATATTCGCTGTTCGTGATCTCTGTCTCGTCCATATAAAAAGAACGCACAGTAACGGTTTTGGTTGGCGCATTGAGAACATTGGCCTGGTCTTCATCTGAACGACCCATAATAAAGGCTCCGCCAGGAACAAGCGACATACCGTAGGGCTTTTCGGGATGCCATTTTTTTCCGCGGATACCAACCAGTTCTCCTCTGTCATTAGAACCACAGCTGGTCAGCAATAATGTAACAGATGCTAATAGAAATAGCTTTTTCATATACATAATCGAGGTTAAATTACATTCTTAGATTTAAGATGGTAAACCTATTTAATAAATTCCAAAAAAACAATAAACACATAATTTTTGTTGTCAAACACCCATAAAACAAAGTGTACTACAAACTACCTGTTATAACGGGTGGGTTAAACTAACATCTTCTTGTATGCCTTCCACCATCTTTCCGGCACAACACCCTCACAAGCACTAAGATAATCCTCGTGGGTGCAAGGTAATAACGTTTGTCTTTTCAATTTATTATCTAAATTTTCAATTTGTGGTACTTCGATCCACCAACGTCCTGAAATATCACTCTTATAGAAATGAATCTCAAGATCTTCCATAGGCACGATATACTTATTGAAACTATCGGACGAAGCAAAAGGATAGTCATTTTTACGAATATTCACTCCCTCAATAAAATACCAGATCACCTGAGCTGCAAGCTGATCGAATTGTGAATTCGTCTCACACTCGAACACCCCGAAGGAAGTCACCTTATCGCTGATACCTGCATATCTGGCAATCGCACAGATCTCCCGGCCGTCGAAACCATTTGGATGACTGTTTCTCGCATTACCCAGATCAGCCGAACGTACCGCAGTCATATCCAGACTCACAAGATCTGCATCCCTGAACACCGGTTCCACCACGGTAATATCTCCGGTAACCTCTCCTAAACGATACGCCTCGAAGAAAAGTCTTTCCATAAGATCGATCTCTTCCTGGGCATTGAAATAGGTCTGGTATCCAAGGTTGGAAAAATTAAACAGATTGTTTGGCAGATTCACCACTATCTTACTCATATAAGAACGGGAAGATATCAATTCATCCGCACTTCCAAAATCGAATCTGCTATCAACAGAAACAAGATTGACCATTTGCTCCATCGTATCATAAGCGCGATACATCGCATAGGTAAGATCCTGACTTCCGCCGAACACCACCGGCAATATCCCTTGTTTAAGGAGACCGGTCATAATATTAGCGACTGCAAAATAGGTATCCTCAATCGACTCTCCCCCCGGAAGATTACCAAGGTCTGCAATCGGAGCACTCCAGTTACCCATGAACAATTTATAAAGTTCAAGTCGGATATTTTTCAAACTAAGTTTACCATCCGGCTTTACCGATGCGTTTCGAATTTCATCAACTCCGATGAGCGCGATCTTAACTCCTTCCAGTTCAGGAAAACCGTTTTTTTCGGAATGAATTCGGATCGAACGCCCGAAAGACTGCCTAGGAAGTAATTCATTGTGTGCAAGAACCACATTCTCGACAGGGATCAGAAAGTCGGTATTCATATTTATTTCTTGGCTTTAGCTTTAGATCTTGTCTTTTTCTTTGGCGCCTGCTTTTCCAGGATCTCCTTCACCTGCTCAAGATTAAGCTTACTGGCATCAACATCTTTGGAAAGCTCGATCTTGGTCTTTCCTTTTATAATATTAGATCTTCCCCAACGGGCTTTTTCCACACGAATACCCTCTTCCTCCCAGTTATGGATGATCTTCTCACGTTCCTTTTTAAGTTTATCTTCGATCAGTTCAGCGATATCATCATTGCTCAGATCATCGAAGTCATATTTCTTATTCACATTGATAAACATACCGTTCCATTTGATAAACGGACCGAAACGACCTTTTCCTTTGGTCACCTCTTCTCCTTTATAGGTAGCGATAGGAGCTTCAGCTTTTGCTTTAGCCTTGATAAGTTCAACGGCTCTGTCCATGTTTACATCAAAGATATCCTCGCCCTTGGCCAGGCTTACAAAACTTTTACCAAACCTTACATAGGGCCCGAACCTACCCACATTTACTTCAACATCTTCCCCTTCATAGGTCCCGAGCTTTCTCGGTAATTTGAAAAGATCAAGAGCCTCTTCAAAAGTTATGGTATCGATAGACTGATCAGGAAGCAAACTAGCAAATCGAGGCTTCTCTTCATCATCAGCAGTACCGATCTGGGCCATAGGACCAAATCGCCCGAGACGAACACTCAATTGCTTTCCGGATTCAGGATCTGTTCCGAGAACCCGCTCTCCGCTTTCCCGCTCTGCATTTTCTTCCACATCAAGCACATTCGGATGAAAGTCTTTATAGAAATCCTTCATCATCTTCGTCCAGTCCTCTTCTCCGGACGCGATATTATCGAAATCCTCTTCAACCTTCGCGGTAAAATTATAATCGAGGATTCCTGCAAAATGGTTCACCAGAAAATCATTAACAATGGTCCCTATATCCGTAGGCACCAATTTCCCTTTATCAGAACCGACCATCTCGGACAGCACCTCCTCTTTCACAACATTACCTGCGAGCGTAAGTTGCACATATTTACGCTCCTCTCCTTCTATAGTTCCCCGCTCCACATATCCGCGATTTTGAATCGTCGAGATCGTTGGCGCATAGGTAGAAGGTCTTCCGATTCCGAGCTCCTCCAGCTTTTTAACCAGTGAAGCTTCCGTATATCGATAAGGCGGACGCGTGAAACGCTGGGTTGCACTAATATAATTTGAGAATACCTCCTCATTCACCCGAAGTTCCGGAAGCATTCCACTTTGCTCTTCATCTTCATCATCGGTTCCTTCAAGATAAACTTTCAGGAAACCATCGAATTTCAACACCTCCCCATTTGCCAGGAAATGCTCACTATGATTATTACAAGCTATCTTCACCGAAGTACGCTCCAACTGTGCATCGCTCATCTGAGAGGCCAGCGTTCTTTTCCAGATCAGATCATAAAGACGAGCCTGATCTCTATCTATTGAAACACTATGCGCACTCATATCGGTAGGACGTATGGCTTCGTGCGCCTCCTGAGCACCTTTTGATTTCGACTGGAAATTACGGGTCTGACTATATTCCTTACCGTAATAACTTTCGATCTCCTTCTTTGCAGCCCCGATAGCCTCTGGCGAAAGATTCACACTATCAGTTCTCATATAGGTGATAAGTCCTGCTTCGTAGAGTCGTTGTGCCAGCGTCATGGTTTTAGAAACAGAGAAATATAGCTTCCTCGATGCCTCCTGCTGCAAGGTAGAAGTAGTAAATGGTGGCGCCGGAGATTTCTTTGCCGGTTTGGTATCCAGATCGGCTATATGAAATTCTCCTCCGGTATTCTTATTGAGAAAGGCCATCGCCTCCTCTTTGGTATCAAATGAATTTGATAATCGGGCCTTAAAGGTCTTTCCGTCATCATTTCTAAACTCCGCCGTAATTTTGAACGAAGCAACCGGCTCGAATGACTTAATCTCGCGCTCACGTTCCACAATAAGTCGCACAGATACCGACTGAACACGACCCGCTGAAAGTCCGGTCTTGATCTTCTTCCAAAGCACTGGAGAGAGTTCATACCCTACCAAACGATCGAGCACTCTTCTGGCCTGTTGTGCATTAACGAGATTATAATCGATATTTCTCGGATTATCAATAGCTTTCTGAATGGCGTTTTTCGTAATCGAGTTAAAAACGATTCTTTTGGTTTTATCCTTGTCGAGTTTAAGCTCTTCCGCCAGGTGCCAGGCAATAGCCTCCCCCTCTCGGTCCTCATCACTTGCGAGCCAAACCGTTTCGGCTTTTTTCGCAAGATCCTTCAGCTTTTTCACCACAGCCTTCTTATCGCTGGAGACCACATATTTCGGTTTGAAGTCGGCATCTACATTTACCCCTAGTTCCCTGGAAGGAAGATCGGCGATATGCCCGAAACTCGACTCCACCTTAAAATCCTTACCTAAGAATTTTTCGATGGTCTTTGCTTTAGCAGGTGACTCAACTATTACCAGATTCTTTGCCATAGATTCACTATTAATGTGTGTACAAAAGTATACAGAATTTTTAACTTGCAAATCCCCATAAGCCGGGATCATAAAAAAAGCCCTTTAATAAGGGCCGCTCTACAAAGCTATTTTCAGAACTCTATTCAACCACCTTTTCCTGTACAGTGAACAGATCTTCCTCAAAACCTACTGCGTCCTTATATATATAGTATACTATATTATATACGAACGAAGCAGTGAAAAAAGTTCCTATTCCGCAAAGAATCAGACCCACTAACTGAGACGCTAAAGCCGCTACGAAAACGAGCCCGAAGACAATAAACCATTTTTTGGTTCCCAGTTTAAAGGCAGCCTTAAGGACTTCGATCGGGGTTAATTCCGGATTGAAAGCGAATATCACGGTTATGAGATACAAGGGCACACTCACATAGATCATCGGCAATATAAATAACATGGCAGCCACAAGAGAGATCAACAGCACCAGTAGTGAAAGCACAAGAGTCTTCTTGATATAGACCCATTTCAGGAAAACGAAAATCTCCCCGATGGTAACATCCTTACCCATATCCAGATTTTGAAGCACCCGATAGTAGCCGGCATTCAGTGCCATGACAATACTATTCGCCAATAACATCACCACAAAGAACAGGAGCATGAACGGTAGCATCGTCAGAAAAGGAAGATCAGAAATTTGTTCCATATGTTGCTGACTGTAATTATTGGCAGCCATCATACCGATCATCGGTATATATATAATAAGGAGTGCCGGAAGGACCAGCACAAAGCTGAGCAACACATAAAGGAATCCCTGTAACCAGCTTTTTTTAAATAATTCGATGGCTTTTGAAAAAATTGCACCGAAATCCAGAGAAGGAGCCGCATCGATCCTACTCTCTAAAGTATCATATAACATATTAGAAGTCAATTAATTGAGCCCTAAGGTAAATCAAAAGAAAAATGGGTGTGGAATTTTTTCGTTAATCACCTCATAAGTGCGGCTTAATTACCACTATGTCAGATTATTCCATCACCCCTTGTATTACTCGTCGTCCATCAGAATCTTACGTTAAAAATGCGCTGACAATTTGTCACATATTTCTTTTTAATTCTATCTTTGCACTCAAATTGAACTATCAGCGATAATGGAGAAGATCATCGAGGAAAACAAGCAAGGAGAAAGTATAGTGCTCGAACAGTCAAATGACGGCACACGCAAGTTATATATAGAAAGTTACGGTTGTCAGATGAATTTTTCTGACAGCGAGATCGTAGCTTCCATCCTGGCTAAGGAAGGTTTCAATACCACACAACAATTGGAAGAAGCCGACCTTGTACTCATCAACACCTGTTCCATCAGGGAAAAGGCAGAACAAACCGTTCGCAAGCGACTGGAAAAATTCAATGCGGTTAAACGCATCAATCCGGCTATGAAAGTTGGTGTTCTCGGTTGTATGGCAGAGCGTCTGAAAAGCAAATTCCTGGAAGAAGAAAAGATCGTTGACATGGTGGTGGGTCCGGATGCCTATAAAGATCTCCCCAATCTGGTCCAGGAGATCGATGAAGGCCGCAATGCCGTTAACGTGATCCTGTCAAAAGAAGAAACTTATGGAGATATCGCCCCGGTAAGACTGAACAGCAATGGGGTTTCTGCCTTTGTTTCCATCACCCGAGGATGTGATAATATGTGTACTTTCTGTGTAGTTCCCTTCACCCGAGGACGTGAACGTAGTCGGGACCCCCATTCGATCCTGGAAGAAGTAGGGCAACTTTGGGAGCGCGGATTTAAGGAGATCACCTTGCTCGGACAAAATGTTGACAGCTACCTTTGGTATGGGGGCGGACTCAAAAAGGACTTTGAGAAAGCCACTCCAATGCAACAGGCTACTGCCGTAAATTTTGCGACCCTGCTATCTATGACTGCGGAAGCCTACCCTAAATTAAGGATCCGCTTCTCTACTTCGAATCCACAAGACATGACACTGGATGTGATCGAGACCATGGCGAAGTATAAGAATATATGCAAATACATTCACCTGCCGGTTCAAAGCGGTAGCAACAGAATACTCAAGGAAATGAACCGACTGCATACGCGGGAGGAATATTTTGAACTCATCGATAACATTAAACGCATCCTTCCCGAGTGCGCGATATCTCAGGATATGATCGCCGGATTTCCAACAGAAACCGAAGAAGATCATCAGGACACCCTATCCCTTATGGAATATGTGCAATACGACTTCGGATTCATGTTCGCCTATTCCGAAAGACCAGGTACCATGGCCGCCAGAAAAATGGAAGATGATGTCCCTGAAGAAGTTAAAAAGCGCAGACTCACGGAGATTATCAATCTGCAACAAAAGCACGGTCTCTTAAGAACCCGGGAACATCTGGGAAAAGTTGAGGAGGTACTCATCGAAGGATCATCCAAAAAGTCGGATGTACACTGGATGGGAAGAAATACCCAAAATACCGTAGTTGTATTTCCAAAGGAAAACTATAAGGTCGGTGATTTCGTAAATGTCCGCATCGACGATTGTACCGCTGCCACCCTTATCGGAGAGGCTGTAGGCTACAGTGATAATAACTAAGGACAACTAACAACCAGAAACCGAATTCAATATGGAATCCGTACAGGCGATCAAACAACGTTTCGGAATAATAGGAAACAACCTGAAATTGAACAGGGCGATTGAAAAAGCCATTCAGGTGGCCCCTACCGATATCTCAGTTCTTGTAACCGGAGAAAGCGGTGTGGGTAAAGAAGCTATACCTAAGATCATCCATTCACTATCTCACAGAAAACACGGTAAATTCATCGCTGTGAACTGTGGCGCTATCCCGGAAGGCACGATCGATTCGGAATTATTCGGACATGAAAAAGGAGCGTTTACCGGTGCCACGCAAACACGTAGCGGATATTTTGAAGAAGCTGATGGCGGTACCATATTCCTGGACGAGGTTGGCGAGCTGCCGTTAACCACCCAGGTTCGCCTCCTGAGAGTATTGGAAAACGGTGAGTTCCTGAAGGTAGGTTCCTCCAAAGTACAGAAAACCGATGTGCGCATCGTGGCAGCTACCAACATCGACATGTTCGACGCCATCGACAAAGGTAAATTCAGAGAGGACCTGTATTACAGACTGAGTACAGTGGAGATCCATTTACCTCCCCTACGCGAAAGAAAGGAAGACATTCACCTGTTATTCAGAAAGTTTGCTTCCGATTTTGCACAGAAATACAAAATGCCCACCATCAAACTGGATGAACAGGCAGTAGCACTACTAAATAAATATCGCTGGAGCGGAAATATCAGACAACTCCGTAATATCGCCGAGCAGATCTCTGTTTTGGAACAGGAACGTCAGATATCCCTGGAGACACTCAGAGGCTATCTTCCAGATGCCGGAACCAATCTTCCTGCCGTGATCAAAACCTCGAAATCAGAAAGCGACTTCAGCAGTGAACGCGAAATTCTTTACAAGATCCTTTTCGACATGAAAGGCGATCTCCATGATTTGAAAAAACTCACCATGGAACTGATGAAAGAAGGCAATGCAGAAAAGGTACAGAAGGAAAACCAAACCCTGATCAAAAAAATCTACGGAGAAGAGGACACTATCGAATACGATCCTGAAGTAGAAGAAGAAGACATCCCTTTGGAGATCCTTCAACTGGAACAGCATAAAGAGATCCCGGAGAGCCTGCTTCCAATACAGGAAGACAAGTACCATTTTGCCGAAGAGATTGAAGAGGAAGAAACCCTTTCGCTACAGGACAAGGAACTCGAACTCATCAAGAAAGCACTGCAACGCAATAAAGGCAAACGCAAGGCAGCAGCCAATGAGCTCGGTATCTCTGAACGCACCCTTTACCGCAAGATCAAACAATACGATTTATAATTTTTTTTGTTCTTTTGGGGCTTGACAAACCAAAAGACCCGTTTTAAGGAAAATAAGACACTTTCGTGACGACGGCTAAACGATCAGACTTAGGATGAAACGATTTTTTTACTTACTTTTAGTGATGAGCCTGTTCTCAGGTTGCGGCCCTTATTCCTTTACCGGAGTAAACACCACAGCGGAAACTTTTCAGGTGAACTTTTTTCAGAACAACGCCCCTATAGTGGAACCGGGACTGGATCTGCAATTCACCAATGCATTGCAGGACCTTATATTAAACCAGACCAATCTACAACTGGTGACTTCTAACGGGGACTTGTTATATGAAGGAGAAATCACTGAATATCGGGTATCCCCTATGTCGGCAACCGCTGAACAAACAGCAGCCCAGAACAGACTGACGATTACGGTCAGAGTACGGTTTTATAACAGGGATAATGAAAAGGAAGACTTCGAAAGAAACTTCTCCTTTTTCTATGACTTTCCTGCAACGACCCAGCTTGTAACTGTTCGATCCGCTGCTGTTGAAGAGATCTATGAACGAATCACTCAAGACATCTTCAACGCATCGCTCGCCAATTGGTAATTTTATGAATGTAACAAACTTCTCAAACCTGCTGCAGGATCCTGGAAAGATAGATGCTGGTCATCTCGAGACACTACGCCGTATCATCGAGGAATACCCTTATTTCCAACCCGCAAGAGCCATTTATCTAAAGGCACTGAAGGAGCAGGGAAGTTTTAAATATAATGCCACCCTGAAAGCCACGGCAGCCTATACGGCAGACAGGACCATGCTTTTCGAATTCATCACCTCAGAAGTATTCATTCAGAATCAGGTAGCTGAAAAGATCATCGAACTCACCACCAATCACGAGGTAAGAGAAATGATAGTGGAAATGGAAGAAGTGATCGTCAGGGATAATAAAACTGCCTTCGACTTCAATAAGGTAGATTCGGATGCGGTGATGGACCCCGAGCTCTTTACACCAAAACATCCGGAACAAGCTCCTCCAAAAGATCTTCAATCAAATGAAGAAACTCCGGAGAAAACCGAAACCCCGGAAGCGATATTGCAGATCGGCAAACCTTTGAATTTCGGAAGAAGTGAAACGCACTCCTTTTCTGAGTGGTTAAGACTATCTGGAAAATTCAAGCCTATAGACAGAAGCGGTACCTCATCAGAAATGGAAAACGGACCGGAGCCGGAATTTATCCCGGAACCGCATGAAGAGCCGCAATCGGACAATTTCACAAAACGTCCGACACTGGAAGATAAAATGAACCTGATCGATAAATTCATCGAAAATAGCCCTAAGATTTCACCGGTTTCCGACCAGGGAACCAAGGGCAATCTCGCTAAGGTCATCGAAGTAGAAAAATCAGAATTGATGACGGAAACCCTGGCGAGAGTTTATCTCGAACAGAAGAAATATAAAAAGGCAATTCAGGCCTATAAAATTTTAAGTTTGAAATATCCGGAAAAAAGTGGTTTCTTTGCAGACCAAATTAGGGCAATAACGAAATTAAAAGATAGTAATTAATATAAACATGAGTACGTTTTCAATATTTTTAGTGCTGATCATAATTGTAGCATTTCTATTGGTTTTAGTGATTATGGTGCAGAACCCTAAAGGAGGTGGACTTTCATCTTCTTTCGGTGGCGGAGGAAATCAAGTTGTAGGTGGGGTAAAGAAAACAGGAGACTTTCTGGATAAAAGTACCTGGACACTTGCTACCATACTGATCGCATTGATCCTTCTTTCAAACATCTCCCTGATGTCAGATAACGGAAGTAACGCAGACTCTAAATTATTGGAGAGTCGTAGTATCGAAAATACAGTACCGGAAACTGTTCCGACTGAAACTCCTGCTCCTGTCAATACAGGATCAGATTCTACCGATTCGCAATAAGATTAACGATTTTATACCCTTTAAAATGCCAGCTTGTCATCCAGCTGGCATTTTTTTTTGCATTTTGTCAGTATATGACCTATGGCACAATTTCTGCCTGATTGAAGACTGGTAATTTAAATCTTAAATTAATTAACTAAAATTAATAATATGTCTAAGTTAAACATTCAACCATTAGCAGACCGGGTTCTGATCGAACCTCTGGCAGCAGAAACTAAAACAGCTTCAGGGATCATCATTCCTGATACCGCCAAAGAAAAACCACAAAAAGGTACTGTGGTAGCTGTTGGACCGGGAACTAAAGATGAAAAAATGACTGTGAAAGTTGGAGATACTGTTCTTTATGGAAAATATTCCGGAACAGAGTTGAAATTAGAAGGTACCGATTATCTGATGATGCGCGAAAGTGACATCCTGGCGATTGTATAATCTGCCCACACACAAAAACTGACAAGGTAAATCCAAAAAATAAAATCAAAAAATAACTTAAAATGGCAAAAGATATAAAATTTGACATTGAAGCTCGTGACGGTCTGAAACGCGGTGTTGATGCATTGGCAAATGCGGTTAAAGTGACATTAGGACCAAAAGGAAGAAATGTTATTATAAATAAATCATTTGGCGCACCTACCGTAACCAAAGACGGTGTTTCTGTAGCCAAAGAAATCGAACTTGAAGACGCACTTGAAAACATGGGCGCTCAGATGGTTAAGGAAGTTGCTTCTAAAACCAACGACCTTGCCGGTGACGGTACCACTACCGCAACCGTACTCGCACAGGCGATCGTTAAGGAAGGACTTAAGAACGTTGCTGCTGGTGCAAACCCAATGGACCTTAAAAGAGGAATCGACAAGGCAGTAGAAGCGATCATCGCTGAACTTACAAAACACGCAAAAGCTGTTGGAGATGCTTCAGAAAAGATCAAGCAGGTTGCCGCCATCTCTGCCAACAATGATGAAACTATCGGTGAGCTTATCGCCCAGGCATTTGAAAAAGTTGGAAAAGAAGGTGTGATCACTGTAGAAGAAGCGAAAGGTACTGACACTTATGTTGATGTTGTCGAAGGTATGCAGTTCGACCGCGGATATCTTTCTCCATACTTTGTTACTGATACTGACAAAATGATCGCAGAGTTGGATAATCCATATATCTTACTCTTCGACAAGAAAATCTCAAACCTTCAGGAAATTCTTCCGGTACTTGAACCGGTTGCTCAATCAGGAAAACCACTCCTTATCATCGCTGAAGATGTTGACGGACAAGCTTTAGCTACTCTTGTAGTTAATAAATTAAGAGGTGGACTTAAAATTGCAGCAGTGAAGGCTCCAGGATTTGGAGACCGTAGAAAAGCTATGCTTGAGGATATCGCGATCCTGACCGGAGGAACGGTGATCTCTGAAGAAAGAGGATTCTCACTTGAGAATGCTTCAATCGATATGCTGGGTACTGCCGAAACCGTAACCATCGATAAAGATAATACTACCATCGTTAATGGATTCGGAGACACTGAAAACATCAAGGCTCGTGTTAATCAGATCAAAGCTCAGATCGAAACAACCACCTCTGATTATGACAAGGAAAAACTTCAGGAACGTCTTGCTAAACTGGCAGGGGGTGTAGCCGTACTTTATGTAGGTGCCGCTTCAGAAGTTGAAATGAAAGAGAAAAAAGACCGTGTTGATGATGCACTTCACGCGACAAGAGCAGCTGTTGAAGAAGGTATCGTTGCCGGAGGTGGGGTAGCGCTATTAAGAGCAAAAGGAGTACTGGACAAAGTACAGGCTGAAAATGATGACGAAGTAACCGGTATTCAGATTGTAAACCGCGCTGTTGAAGCTCCTTTGAGAACTATCGTTGAAAACGCTGGTAAAGAAGGTTCTGTAGTAGTTGCGAAAGTTCATGAAGGATCAGGTGACTTCGGATACAATGCTAAAAGTGACGAATACGTAGACATGCTTAAAGCGGGTATCATCGACCCTACTAAAGTAACCAGAATCGCACTTGAGAATGCAGCTTCGGTAGCAGGTATGATCCTGACAACAGAATGTTCACTGGTAGATATCAAGGAAGATGCTCCGGCTATGCCACCGATGGGTGGAGGTATGCCAGGAATGATGTAATCACATCTTATACTTTATAATTGTAAGCGGCTGTCAGATTTTGACAGCCGCTTTTTTATTCCTCCTGAATACTTAACTTTACGAGACGTAAAATCAAGTCGCATGTCTAACAAAGGATTGATCATCGAAGAACGCGCCAGAGATATAGGAGATTTTCTCGTAGGCCGCCTATTACCATTCAGAAAGAAAAGAACTGTAGGCCCCTTTATATTTATCGACCACATGGGCCCGTCAACGATCGGTCCGGGTAGTTATATGGATATCGGCCAACACCCCCATATCGGACTCTCAACACTTACCTATTTATTTGAAGGCTCAGTAAGGCATCGGGACAGTATAGGCAGCGACCAGATCATCGAGCCGGGCGCTGTAAACTGGATGACCGCAGGGAAAGGCGCAGCTCATACCGAAAGAACACCAGAACCATTACGAGATGGCCGGACCACAAATCTTCACGGTTTTCAGATCTGGGTTGCCCTGCCGAAAGAACTGGAATTTATCGAACCTGTATTTCACCATTTTGAAAAAGCAACCCTGCCGGAATGGAATTCCAATGGTATGACTTTTACACTGATCGCCGGCGAAGCCTACGGAAGGAGATCTCCGGTACCGGTTCACTCCCCTTTATTTATGATACAGATAAAGGCTACGGAAAATGCATCTTTACAAATTAAAGGAGAAGTTACAGGAGAGATTGGAATCTGTGTGGTAAGCGGCCATGTAATGGCATGCGATCAACGAATCGATGCCGGCAGCATGATCGTTTCCAAAACAGAAGATGCCTGTAAGGTAGTTGTATCTGAAGATGCTCATTTACTGCTGTTCGGCGGTCAACCGCTCCCGGAAGAACGTCATATCTTCTGGAATTTTGTCGCATCCGATCGAACCACGATCGAGAAAGCCAGTCAACTATGGAAAGAAAAAGGATTCCCTGAGGTTGAAGGAGACGACAGCTATATTCCCCTGCCAGAATAACGTTGTTTTTTTATACAATTTCGTTTTACGGAAATTAACTTGTGAACTACCTTTGCCAAAAGGTTATTCTATGACATTTGACGTACTTAAAAACGAGGTGACCGGGATCATTTCTCAAAACGACACCCCTATTGATGATAAACTCACAGCTATCTGCGAATTACTTCGCAATAATATCAACTATTACGACTGGGTAGGATTCTATTTCAGGAATGAAGACAAGGAAGAGCTTAAACTACGAAGTTTTGCCGGAGAACCTACCGATCATACCATTATTCCATTCGGAAAAGGCATTTGCGGACAAGTAGCCGTTTCGAACAAGAATTTTGTAGTTCCCGATGTTAAAGCTCAGGATAATTATATCGCTTGCAGCATCTACGTAAAAGCAGAGATTGTGATCCCATTATTCAAGAATGGAGAGAATATCGGACAGATCGATATCGATTCCAACACACCGAACCCCTTCTCTGATGAAGATGAAAGGTTTCTGGAATTCGTAAATGAGCAGGTAGCATCCATACTTTAAACTGTTACCCCCTCATTTTCAACCGTAAATAATTCAAATAATTTTAGCGGGAACGCTAAAAATTCTGATGCAAAAAAAGTACTTTTGCATTTTTAATCAAAGCAGTAAAAATGAGCAATTTAAAAAGGGCTAAATCAGCTTTAATCTCAGTATTCAGTAAAGACGGACTTGAACCAATTGTAAAAAAGCTTGATGAACTTGGTGTGACCCTGTATTCTACAGGAGGAACTGAAAAATTCATCCGCGACCTCGGTGTTGAAGTGGTTCCTGTGGAAGATGTAACCAGTTATCCTTCTATTCTTGGTGGTCGAGTAAAAACGCTTCACCCTAAGGTATTTGGAGGTATTCTGAACAGACAGGATGAACCGAGCGATCTGGAAGAAGTACGCAAGTATGAGATCCCTCAACTGGATATAGTTATCGTTGACCTCTACCCTTTTGAAAAGACCGTTGCCAGTGGAGCTGCTGAGCAGGATATCATCGAAAAGATCGATATCGGAGGTATTTCCCTCATTCGTGCAGCTGCGAAAAACTTCAAGGATGTTCTTTGTGTTTCTTCCATGGAACAATACGGAGAATTCCTCGATATTATTACTGAAGGAGCGGGAGAAACTTCGCTTGCAGACCGAAAGCGTTTCGCAGGAAAAGCCTTTAATGTTTCCTCTCATTACGACACAGCCATTTTCAACTACTTTAATCAGGAAGGCGAAGAAAACGTATTCAAGATCAGCGAAAACCAGGGCCAGGTACTGCGATATGGTGAAAATCCACATCAGCAGGGATATTTCTTTGGAGACCTTGAAGCGATCTTCGACAAACTACATGGAAAGGAACTTTCTTATAACAACCTTCTGGATGTGGATGCAGCCGTAAATCTTATGGAAGAATTTAAAGGTGACGCGCCTACATTCGCTATTTTGAAACATAATAATGCCTGTGGCGTTGCGACAAGACCGTCTTTAAAGGAAGCATATCTCGATGCTCTTGCCGGAGATCCGGTTTCAGCATTTGGCGGAATTCTTATTGCTAATACCACTATAGATGAGGCAACTGCAAATGAGATCAACTCACTATTCTGTGAGGTTGTGATCGCTCCTGCCTATGAAAATGCTGCCCTCGACATCCTAAAGGGCAAAAAGAATCGTATAATATTAGTACAAAAGGAAATCGAATTGCCTCAACGTTCAGTCAGAACCTGCCTGAACGGTATCCTTGTACAGGATAAAGATCTTAAAACTGATGAACTGAACGATCTTGATTATGTGACCACCGGCAAACCTTCCGAAGGAGAACTGGAAGACCTGATGTTCGCATCCAAGATTTGCAAACACACAAAATCGAATACGATTGTTCTTGCTAAGAACAAGCAGCTTTGTGCAAGTGGCACCGGCCAAACCAGTCGTGTTGACGCCCTTCGCCAGGCTATTGAAAAAGCAGGATCATTTGAATTCGACCTCGATGGAGCGGTAATGGCAAGTGACGCATTCTTCCCATTCCCTGATTGCGTTGAGATCGCTGATAACGCCGGAATCAGTTCTGTTATTCAGCCCGGAGGATCGATCAAGGATCAATTGAGCATCGATTATTGTAATGAAAATAATGTTTCTATGGTATTCACCGGAACCCGCCATTTTAAACATTAATTTATTACATTTGGAAGATTGAGACAAACCAAATTAATACCGGAACAATTACATGGGATTTTTTGACTTCTTAACTGAAGAAATTGCTATAGACCTGGGTACCGCCAACACCCTGATCATCCATAACGACAAAGTAGTCGTTGACAGCCCGTCAATCGTTGCTCGTGATCGTATTTCAGGAAAGATCATCGCTGTCGGCAAGGAGGCCAACATGATGCAGGGTAAAACACACGAGAACATCAAAACCATTCGTCCTTTGAAGGATGGTGTGATCGCCGATTTCGATGCCTCGGAAAAGATGATCAATATGTTCATCAAAGGTATTCCCGCATTGAAGAAAAAATTCTTTCAGCCTACCCTGAGAATGGTAATTTGTATTCCATCCGGTATTACTGAAGTAGAAATGCGCGCGGTTAAGGAATCGGCGGAAAGGGTAAACGGAAAAGAAGTTTACCTGATCCATGAACCGATGGCTGCCGCGATCGGTATAGGATTAGACATTATGCAACCCAAGGGTAATATGATCGTCGATATCGGTGGAGGTACCACAGAGATCGCCGTCATTGCCCTGGGGGGTATTGTCTGTGATAAATCGGTAAAGATCGCGGGTGACGTATTCACCAATGATATCATTTACTACATGAGGACACAACACAACCTCTATGTTGGTGAAACCACCGCAGAAAATATAAAAATCGCCATAGGAGCAGCTACCGAAGATCTGGAAGTTCCGCCAGATGAGATGAGCGTTCAGGGTCGTGACCTGCTTACCGGGAAACCGAAACAAGTACAGATTTCTTATCGGGAGATCGCTAAGGCCCTTGACAAATCTATCCTTAGAATTGAAGATGCCGTAATGGAAACCCTGTCGCAGACCCCACCCGAGCTTGCCGCTGACATCTATAACACCGGTATCTATCTTGCCGGAGGTGGATCGATGCTTCGCGGACTCGACAAGAGAATCTCGCAAAAGACAGACCTTCCCGTTTATATCGCGGAAGATCCGTTACGTGCTGTGGTTCGGGGTACAGGTATCGCCCTTAAAAACCTGGAAAAATATAAGCCAATACTTATCAAATAAATAGGTTCGTGAATGCAACAGATCATCAATTTTTTAATAAGGAATAAAACCTTTATTATCTTTTTGGTGCTGTTTAGTATTGCACTCGGAATAACATTTCAGTCTCACAATTACCACAATACCAAACTTATTAATTCAGCAAACTGGGTTTCTGGAGGGGTGTATTCAACCACTGATAATGTTTCCGATTATTTCCATCTTAAGGAATATAACGAACAGCTTTTAGAAGAGAACAAACAACTCCGGAAACTGTTGTTTAACCGGGAAATAGAAAACACCGACAGTCTGACGATCGCAGACAGTGTATTCAACCAATACCGGATCTACACAGGACGTGTCATCAAGAACAGTTATACCACAGAAAGAAACTATCTGCTGATCGATAAAGGCACCTCCGACAGTATCCGCCAGGATATGGGAGTGATCACCTCACAAGGAATTGTCGGTATCATAGAAAATACTTCAAGTGGTTACGCAACTGTACAGTCGGTTTTAAACACCTTATCGGAGATCAATGCAGCCGTAAAGAACACTAACAACTTCGGATCTCTGCAATGGGATGGTAAGAACATCGATGTGGTTCAACTTGTGGATATCCTTAGAGCAGCCCCGATCAAGGCCGGAGATACGATCATCACCGGAGGTATGTCCAGTATTTTCCCAAAAGGTATTCCTATCGGAACCATAAAGGATTTCAATCTCGACATTTCCGAGAACTACTATAAGATCAATGTACAACTGTTCAACGACATGAGTACACTGGATCAGGTTTATATCATTGAGAACACTGACAAACAAGAGATCGAAGAACTGGAAGAATCCCTGAATGAATAATACGATCGTTTCAAATATCACCCGATTCATCATCCTGGTATTACTGCAGGTTACCCTATTCAATCACATTGATTTTTTGGGCTATCTGAACCCGTATATCTATATCCTGTTCATCGTATATTTCCCGTTCGATAAGGAAACCAGAATTCCTTTTCTTTTCTTTTCCTTTCTCATTGGTTTATCCATCGATATATTCAGTGACAGCGGTGGTGTCCATAGTGCTGCTTCGGTTGCCATCGCCTATTTACGCCCGGTAATTATGCGATGGGCATTCGGATTGAGTTATGACTATCAAACTTTAAAGATCAGTAAAACGACTTTTGGTCAACGATTTAATTTTCTTTCACTCCTTATTTTAACACATCATTTGATCCTGTTCACACTTGAGATCTTTAGCTTTGCACAAGTGGTGAACATCCTGAAAAAAACAATATTCTCTGCAATATTCACCCTGATCCTGTGTTTAATCTTTATCTCGTTATTCAGTAGAAAAAGATCATGAGAAAGTTTTTACTATCATCTATCATCATCATTCTTGCGATAATCTATATCGGAAGACTTTCCTATCTCCAACTCGTAGACAGTTCGAGCCAGAACCCCCTGGACGATACAGCCATCAAAGCGGTCTATGACTATCCGGAAAGAGGCCATATCTATGATCGCAATAAAAATCTACTGGTAGCCAACCAGGCATTCTATGATGTCATGGTAATCCCCAGAGAGGTTAAACCTCTCGATACACTAGAATTTTGCCAGTTACTGAACATTACCAAAGAAGATTTTGATTCAAAATATAAGAAGGCATACACCTATTCCCCAAGACTTCCATCGGTATTCCTCCCCCAGCTATCCAAGAAAGAATACGCTACGTTTCAGGAGAAGATGCGAAAGTATGAAGGGTTTTATATTCAGAAACGATCGCTACGTCATTACATGACCGATGCCGGCTCCAATTTCCTGGGATATATCAGTGAGGTTAATGAGCGGGATCTGAAAAATAAACCCTATTACCAATCCGGTGAACTTATCGGACGTCAGGGTGTGGAACAGGAATATGAAGAGATACTCCGGGGAAGAAAAGGCGTTAAATTTATTCAGAAAGACCGCTTTAACCGAGTTATAGGTCCGTATAAAAATGGAATGTACGATACGTTGCCGGATCAGGGTAAAGACATTCGCCTCACTATTGATAACGCTCTACAGAAGTACGGAGAAGAACTAATGGTCAACAAAAGGGGTGGTATCGTTGCGATCGAACCCTCCTCAGGAGAGATTCTGGCATTGGTGACAGCTCCGAGTTACGACCCGGAACTACTGGTAGGAAGGAAGCGTTCGAAGAATTACACCGAACTTTACTATGACTCGATCGCCAAACCGACATATGATCGTGGCCTTTTAGCGCAATATCCTCCGGGATCACCTTTCAAAACCCTCAATGCCCTGATCGGTTTACAGGAAGGAGTGATTGACGAGAACACCACCTTCACCTGTTACCACGGCTATAAATACGGAAGGAGATTCATGGGATGTCACTGCCCTTCAGGTTCGAGAAACAACCTCGACAGGGGTATTTATGAATCCTGTAACGCCTATTTCGCCAATACGTATCGCCGAATCATTGAAAAGTACCCGACGGCTGCAGAAGGAATGGGTGTATGGGAAAAACATATCCGAAGTTTCGGACTTGGGGACTACCTCGGGTATGACCTGCCGATCGGAAAATCCGGAAAGGTACCTTCACCCGAATATTATAACCGCGCCTATGGTGAAAACCGTTGGTACTCCACCTTTACCCTATCTAATGCCATTGGACAGGGCGAGGTACTCACTACTCCAATACAATTGGCGAACATGACAGCGACCATCGCAAATCGCGGGTATTATTATACGCCACATATCATCAAGAGCATCGAAAACGATACGATCGATATTCATAAGTTTAAAACAAAACACCAAACCACTATTGACCCGGAACACTTCGAACCTGTGATCAAAGGCATGAACGACGTGTTTATTAAGGGTACGGCGAAATGGATACAGATTCCCGACATCAGTATTGCCGGGAAAACCGGAACCGCTGAAAATTTCGTAAAAGTAGACGGTCAGCGCATGCAGCTAACAGACCATTCTATTTTCATCGCTTTCGCTCCGGTGGAAGACCCGAAGATTGCCATAGCGGTGTTCGTGGAGAACGGATATTGGGGAAGCCGATGGGCAGGAAGGATCGCCGGCCTGATGATCGAAAAATATATCAAGGGTGAGATTACCAGAAAGGACATGGAGAAATTTGTTCTGGAAGGCAGCCTCCAGGAGGAATATGAGAAACCCTACAGTAAAAAACCATTTAGCATAAACGATGGTAAGAAGATGATCATCCCTGAATCTTCTACCGAGAATAAAGTGAGCGCTGCCCAATGATCAAAAAATTCGACTGGTTAACCATACTTATCTATTTTCTCCTCGTAGCTATCGGATGGATCAATATCTATTCCGCTACCTATAAAGGACCGGATGAGAGCATCTTCAATCTGAACGAACTGTATGGTAAACAAATGATGTTCATCATTGCCAGTGTAGTGATGATCGTCATCGTACTCTCCATAGAAGCAAAATTCTATGAACGCTTCAGCAGTGTGATCTATCTGGCCTCACTGTTACTGTTACTCGGACTTTTTGTCTTTGGAAAAAACATTAATGGGGCAACTTCATGGTACGCTATCGGCGGAATGACCCTGCAGCCATCAGAGTTTGCAAAGGCGGCAACAGCATTGGCACTCTCCAAATATCTGAGCGACATTCAAACAAACATACTTGAGTTCAAAGGCCTCATGAGAGCTGTTATAATAATAGCGCTACCGGCTCTTATCATCATACCGCAACCAGACCCCGGAAGCGCCCTGGTCTATGCTTCCTTCTTTTTTGTTTTACACCGGGAAGGCCTGTCACCTTGGTACCTGATGATCGGCTTTGTCGCCGTACTTCTGTTCGCATTAACACTCATGTTTGGAACAATATGGGTAAGTTTAGGCACGGCACTATTGCTCACGTTGATATATTTTGTTTCTAAAAAGAGTAAAAAAAGGCTATCTATCCTTCAATTGACTGGAATCTTACTTGTCTCTATCGTATTCTCGTATTCGGTAAACTTTATCTTTGAAAATGTTTTTGAACAAAGACACCGTGACAGATTTAGCCTTTGGCTGCGATTAGAAGACGATCCCGCCAAACTGGAAACCATTCGAAGAACTATCGGTTATAATACCTACCAGTCTGAATCTGCCATTGGTTCAGGCGGACTCATGGGAAAGGGATTTCTGGAAGGAACCAGAACCAAAGGGGATTTCGTACCCGAACAGCACACTGATTACATCTTCAGTACAGTAGGTGAAGAATGGGGCTTTATTGGAACCGCAACGGTGGTCTTATTGTTCACGATCCTAATATTACGTTTACAATATCTCGCTGAACGGCAGAAATCGGCCTTTAGCCGCATGTACGGGTATTCAGTAGCCGCTATCATCTTTTTCCATTTCGCGATCAATATCGGGATGGTAATCGGCCTTCTGCCAACGATCGGAATCCCGCTACCGTTCTTCAGTTACGGAGGTTCCGGGTTGATGGGATTCACTATTCTACTCTTTATCTTTATCAAACTGGACGCCAACCGCATTAACGAGTGGTAGCACCCTGCTACTGTCTGTTTACAGTATTATTCATAAGAAGCTGAGCCCGCGAATTCCCAAAAAAACGTAGCCTGCTCCCGATTTCTCGGGACACTGCCACCACAAGACGCTCAAGCATCATCGTGTGCCAGCACTATGATCGCGGCGATATTCGACGCAGCTAAAGGCAGGAGCCTGCCTGCAGTAGGCAGGATCGTCACGCCTGCTTCGCCAAAGGCAAAAGCCAGGATCATCACTGCACAAAGCGCCAGCAGACGAAAAGACTTTAACCAAGCTACATTACACTTTTAAAACAAAAAAACCCGGAAGTTCATTCCGGGTTTTTTTGTTTATTTCGTTTTCTTATCCTTTGATATCGGCAAGTTTACCTTTTCTGATATTGTTCATCTGCAGGTCTTGCAATACATTCAGCGCTTCCTCGATATATACATCACCAGAAAGATTGGTATGCCAGCGTTCTCTTTTCTGCTTCAGAATGGAATCCTTTTTCATCATTTCCAATTCATAAGGAAGGGAAGTAAAAGAAAGATCATTTTCATAATCAGCGATCGCTCTGAACTTCTTGGCTACCTGCTCATCGTTATCAAGCTCATTCTGGTATTGTTCAAGATTCAGTGTGATCTCTTTTTTATCCTGTTGCTCCTTCACCCATTTCGCGTTCTCATCGATCAGTTTCAATTGTGAGCTCTGAGTCATACGCTCTTTACTCTTTTCAATAGTTTCTTCATAATCGATATATCCGTTCCAGTCTTCAAAATTAACCGCCTCGATCTTATCCCATGGAAGTGGATTGTTTTGATCCTTTTCTCCGATATGACGGTAACTGTATCGATCCGGCACCACTACATCACTCTTCACACCTTCCAATTGGGTAGAACCACCGTTAATACGATAGAATTTCTGTGTAGTAAGCTTTAAGGCCCCGACATCACCGAATTCATTATTTCCTCTGAGGAATTGATTCAGGTCGATCACGTTCTGCACGGTTCCTTTTCCATAGGTTTGTTCACTTCCAAGAATGATCGCTCTTTTATAATCCTGCATTGCAGCAGCCAGGATCTCAGATGCGGAAGCAGAAAGTTCATTCACCAGGATCACAAGGGGACCATCCCACTGCAATCTGTCATCTGTATCTGCAAGCACCTCTTTACCTCTTCCTGCAGACTTTACTTGCACAACCGGCCCTTCTTTGATGAAAAGTCCTGCCATATCCACAACGGTCTTCAGGGAACCACCTCCATTATCTCTCAGGTCAAGTACAAGCCCTTCCATTCCTGATTCTTTAAGGCGCTCTATCTCCATCGCTACATCAGTAGCAGCATTTCTATCCTTATAATCTGTAAAATCTACATAGAATTTCGGCAAGTTGATAACACCATAGGTCTTATCTCCTTTTTTCACCAAAGCAGATTTTGCGTAAGTCTCTTCAAGCTCTACCACGTCTCGAATCACCGACACCACTTCAATAGTACCATCCAAACGCTTCACGGTTAGTTTAACTTCAGACCCTTTAGGGCCTTTGATCAGTTTCACCGCATCATCGAGACGCATCCCTACCACACTTACCGGAGTTTCATCACCCTGAGCAACTTTAACGATCTCATCCCCTACTTCAAGGTCATCGTCTCTCCAGGCAGGACCACCACTGATGATCTCCACGATCTTGATATTATCGCTTTTCTTTTGAAGTCTGGCTCCGATACCTTCGAATTTCCCTGACATACTTACATCGAAACGATCTTTTTCTTCAGGAGCGAAATAGAATGTATGGGGATCGAATTCCTCTACGATAGAATTCAGATAAATCACGAACCAGTCTTTGCGTTCCAGATCCTCCATGAATTCAAAATATTCATCCATCGTCTTTCTGGTAGATTCACGAGTGTCCTTTTCTCGTTCGGTATCAGATTTATATTCCTTTCCAGCGTTAGCGTCATCATTCTCATCGAATTCTTCACCTTCAGCCCCGGCTACCTCTTTATCATTTGATTTGGACATCACATAACGCTCCAAAGAATTCAGCTTCAACTGCTTTCTCCAGCGATCCCATAGCTCATCCTTATCTTTGGCATAACCGATATTTTCATAATCAACTGAGATCGACTCATTCTCATTGAAATCGAACGGCTGTTCCAATACTTTCTTGTAGATCACAGATGATTCATCCATACGTTGCATCAGCCGATCATAGGTCAGGCTAAAAAAGGAAATATCAGAGGTTTTGATCTGATCATCGATAGCATCCCTGTACTTGCTGAACTCGTCGATGTCGCTCTGCAGAAAGTATCTTTTTAGCGGATCCAGCGCCTCGATATAACTATCGAACACCTTATTTGAAAATTCATCATCGATATCCTTCGGTTGGAAATGTCCTTTTTCCAATACATACGTGATCAGATCGATGAGTAATTTATCTTTATCCGGATTGTCAAATGTCTTATTAGTAAAACTACATGAGGCCGCGGACACCAATAATGCGGCCAGCAAATAAACAAACTTCCTTTTCATATATCTTTAATTTGAACATACCTGAAGGAACACAGGCAATCATTAGTATTCTGTTTTACAGGAAAGTGAACCACACCAACCTACTGTTACATTAAATTAAAAAAACATATCAGACAATTATTCAGTGTATGATATGTCAATCGAACCTTTAAGTTAAACTAAAATAGTGAAAAAATTATGCCACAGCGTGTGAATTCGGCTAATTTTTTGTTAAAGCCGTCTTTCAAAAGATATGAAGGCTAAAATCATTATTTTAGCACAACAAATTCTACGAATAATGAAGAAACCATTGATCCTGGTTACCAACGATGATGGAATAACTGCTCCGGGAATCAGAGCACTCATAGAAGTGATGAATACGATCGGAGATGTTGTGGTGGTGGCCCCGGATAAACCTCAAAGTGGAATGGGACATGCGATCACGGTAAATTCAACATTGTTCTGCAATCCCATCCGATTAGATCCCGAACATCCCCAAAAGGAATATAGTTGTACAGGGACCCCTGCCGATTGTGTTAAACTTGCTGTCAGGGAGATCCTGCATCGCACCCCTGACATCTGTGTCAGTGGCATCAATCATGGTTCCAATTCCTCGATTAACGTGATCTATTCCGGAACGATGAGTGCAGCTGTTGAAGCCGGAATCGAAGGTATTCCTGCCATTGGATTTTCTTTATGCGATTATTCCTGGGATGCTGATTTTGAACCGATAAAAAAGCACGTAAAATCCATTACCGAACAAGCGCTGGTGCACGGCATGCCAAAAGGCGTAGTACTAAACGTTAATTTCCCGAAATTACCGGCAGAGGCGATAAAAGGCGTAAAAGTTTGCCGACAGGCCAAAGCAAACTGGGTAGAGGAATTTGACAAACGCACGAATCCGATGGGTAAGGATTATTACTGGCTTTCCGGTAAATTTGTAAATCTGGACAAAGGAGAAGACACCGATGAATGGGCATTGGCAAACGGCTATGCTTCGTTGGTTCCCGTTCAATTCGACCTGACCGCTCATCATTGTATACAAGACCTAAACACTTGGGATTTTAATGACTAAGAAAGAAATATTTATTGGATTTGCAGTAGGAATTATTGCTAACATTCTAGGCACGCTTGCCTATATTCTTATATTCTCTGAATACAAGATCGACGAAACCCTGAAGATCGCCAGAGAAGAAGGACATCTCGGAAGTCTGCTTGCTTTAGGAGCATTGTTAAATCTTATAGCATTTTTCGGGTTTCTAAAGATCAAAAGAGATAACCGGGCTAAAGGTGTGCTTATCGCTACAATGCTGTGTGCCATCTTCATCCTGATTCTGAAAATTTTCTGATGCATCGATTATGAAGTACTATATTATCGCCGGTGAAGCTTCCGGAGACCTGCATGGCTCCAACCTGATTAAAGGACTGAAAAAAGCAGACCCGGATGCAGCGATTCGATGCTGGGGTGGAGATTTGATGGAAGCCGCAGGGGGAACTTTGGTTAAACATTACAAAGAACAATCGTTCATGGGCTTCTTCGAAGTAATCATGAACCTCAATAAAATCTTCAGCAATATAAAATTATGCAAGAAGGACATCGCCGCCTATAAACCGGATGTGATCATATTCATCGATTATTCAGGTTTTAATCTGAGAATCGCAAAATGGGCAAAACCGCTGGGATATCGTACCTTCTATTATATCTCACCTCAGGTTTGGGCTTCGAGAGAAAGTCGGATGAAAGCGATCAAAAGAGATATTGATGAAATTTTTGTCATACTTCCCTTTGAAAAAGACTTCTATGAAAAGAAACATAATTTCCCGGTTAATTTTGTAGGCCATCCACTTTTAGATGCTATTTCGGAAAAACCGGCAGTAGATCCTGAATTTTTTAGAAAGGAATTCAAACTGGATGACCGGCCTGTGATCGCACTTTTACCGGGAAGCCGTAAACAAGAGATCACCAATATGCTGGAGGTGATGATAAACATTACTCCCGAATTCACAAAGGAATACCAGTTCGTTATCGCCGGAGCACCCAGTCAGGATTTTGCGTTCTATGAGCAATTCCTGAAAGACACTCCAATTGCCTTTGTAAACAACCGAACCTATGACCTGCTGAACATTTCAACAGCAGCTCTGGTTACCAGTGGTACCGCCACTTTGGAAACAGCGCTTTTAAAAGTACCCGAGGTCGTTTGTTATAAAGGCAACTGGATCAGCTATCAAATCGCTAAAAGGATCATCACTCTTAAATTTATTTCCCTGGTAAATCTTATCATGGACCGGGAGGTGGTAAAGGAACTGATTCAGGACGAATTCAATGAAAAAAATCTTAAGAACGAACTCAGAAAGATTCTGGACCCTAAAGTGCGGGAGCGAATATTTGCAGACTACTACGAATTGGAACAAAGACTCGGTGGAAAAGGGGCAAGTGAGGCTGCTGCCAAGCTCATTTTCGAAAAAATTTCTTAATTTGGGGAAACCCTAAATTTTAGATGAAGCGAATAATTTACATTTCAATGGCCGCTGCCTTTATGATCTCCTGTAAATCATCAAAGCATGCAGCGTCCGACAGTAATAATCCCGGCTCGGTAACAGTTAAACACGGGAATGAACTCTCTACGGCTCTTCCTCCGGGAAATCTCCCTGAAGTCAAATCCCCTTCTGATCAACTTGCCGACAAGATTGTTCGCACAGCGCTCGGCTTCAGTGGGACCCGTTACCGGTATGGAGGAACTACGAAAAAGGGAATGGATTGTTCCGGACTTGTCTATGTATCTTTTGGTGACAACGAGATCAGCATGGAACGTAGCTCTTCTCAAATGGCAACGCAGGGTGACGAAATTCCACTTCGAAAAGTAAAAAAAGGGGATCTTCTATTCTTCACCACCGGAAATAATAAAAGACGTATCAATCATGTCGGGCTGGTAGTATCCGTCGATGGTGATGATATACAATTCATTCACTCTACTACTTCCCGTGGCGTTTTGGTTTCTTCCTTGAGTGAAGGATATTGGAATTACGCATTTAATCAGGCCAGAAGAATTTTGTAGAATATTTTCTATATTTAGTAGTTTCTATGTGGAGACTACTGAACATAGCACTTTTAAAATGCACCTGCTTTCTTGCGATCGGGATTATATTCGGGTACTACCTGAATAATACCTCATACTCGCTTATCTTAGCACTGATCGCCACCCTGTCACTGATACTTTATCGCCTGTATTCAAGATCTGAACGGTGTTTCAGGATTTGCAGTGAATTTTTGATCGCCTGTATATTCATACTTTTTGGCTTCCTCAACATTCAGTTCCGTCATCACGATCGCAATCTGGCCTGGCAGTATTATGAGAACCCCGAATCAAAAGATTTAACGATACGGGTTACTAAAATCCTTAGGGAAACAAACTTTTCTTTCCGATATACCGGGGTGATCCTTGCCGTTGATTGCCAAAAGGAATATATCCCGGTACTCATCCGAATTCCAAAAGACAGTATCTTCTCAAAGAGTCTGGAGCCTGGCGATGAACTAGTCACCTCCATTCCGATAAAATCGATCCCACCACCCTTAAATCCCTACGCATTCAATTATCGAAAATACATGGCGTCGGAGCATATATTCTTTCAGGTAAGCATAGACCCGGCATTACTCAAGGTCAGAACACCATCTGACAAATCTCCCGCTATTCTGGCCTACAAATTTCGTAAAAACATACAAAGTCAATTTGAAAGAAATAATCTGAAGGAAAAGAATATCGCCTTACTTTGCGCTATACTACTCGGACAACGACAATACCTGGATCATACTACCTACAAACAATTCACCGATTCCGGTGCCGCACACTTTCTTGCCGTTTCCGGGCTGCATATCGGAATACTCCTTAGCGTTTTCAGCTTCCTTTTAAAGCCTTTAAACTATATCCAAAAAGGGAGAACGCTACGCTTTCTCCTATTGATAACTTTCCTGTTGCTTTATGCCTTTATTACCGGGCTGTCCCCCTCCGTATTAAGAGCGATACTCATGTATGGTTTACTTACCTATGCACTACTCCTACAACGCAAAAACCCACCGATAAACACGCTCATTCTGTCTGCTTTTATCTTGCTTCTAGCTGAGCCAATAGAACTTTTCAGTGTGGGTTTCCAGTTAAGTTATCTCGCTGTTGGTGGAATCCTATTATTCTTCCCGCTATTGAATAAACTATGGACTGGACAACACTTTATATTTAAATATTTCTGGCAGCTTTGTATGATTTCTATCGCAGCACAAATCATGGTTACCCCTCTTATTCTATATTATTTCCACCAATTCCCCTTCCATTTTTTACTCACCAGTATGATCGTTACGCCCCTACTGGCATTGATACTCACTTATACAGTTATCCTTCTGGCCACATCTTGCCTTTTGGAATTACCACGGTTTCTATACGCATTCCTGGATAATCTACTAAGTGTGATCGATCTCATCACTCGCATCGGCGCTTCGTCTGAATCCCTGATCATAAAAAATATACAGCTGTCACTCCCGTCACTACTGATCCTGTACTTCATCATTTCAACAACGCTGTATTGGATCACCCAAAGGAGAACAAGTCTGATGCTACTTCCCGTTTCCGGTCTCCTGCTATTGATGGTACAATTTCTCTTTCATCCCTTTGCTCCTAAAACCAAAGATCATCTTCTGGTACTTCACAAAACAGCACAAAGCATGATTATCGGGATCAACAAGAGCCATTTAATCCTTGAACATGACGATGAAAGAAACGAAACCATTATTATGGATCTTTATAACGGATTGCAACTGGATTCAATCGTAGTCTCAAAAGATAATATAAAAAGTATGCAGCAAAGATCCGGGTTGGTCATCATCGACAGCACTTTTCAAACCATAAGTTATCGTAAAGACAGTGTTTCCATCCTTTTGAGAAATTCAACCGGAGTTCATCTGGAACGTTTACTGGATTCAACACCTGTTCGAAAGGTGATCGCAGATGGCAGCAACTACCTTTCATACATCCGACGATGGCGTGTAACCTGTTTCAAACGAAAGATCCCTTTTCACTACACTGGTGAAAAGGGATCATTTCGAATATATTTTGAATAATTCACTGATTAGCGAACACCATGCATCAATTTTTTGATCACCGGCTGGAAGATTATCGATAAAAGACCAATTACCACGGACACTATGGTAAGCATCCAAAAGAAGTAACTGATTCCTTCGGTATTGGCGATCTTATCGATGTTTTCACCAAATTTACCGGCTCCTTTCATTCCTATTGCAACTGCAAGATACCAGATTCCAAACATGAATGCGATCATTCTTGCAGGCACCAGTTTACTGACATAGGACAGCCCTACCGGAGAGATACAAAGCTCTCCCATGGTATGGAACAGATATACTAAAATAAGCCATATCATACTTACGGATGCAGACTTTGCTCCGGGTTCAATTCCCGAAGCTCCGAAGGCAACACAGGCCATTCCCAGCCCTAACAACATCATCCCGATTCCATATTTCATGTTGGCGGAAGGATTATATTTACTTTCCCACCACTTTGAGAACATAGGGGCCAGCGTAATAATAAACAAGGAATTCAATGTAGAGAACCAGGATGCAGGAACCTCAAGTGAAGTCGTTTGTAACTGATCATAGATCTTCCAGATTCCGATACACCACAGAATAACAAAACTCGAGGCAAGAATCAGATTGGAAAGGGTATATTTCTTAAAGGTCTGTCCAAACAATTTGAGCAGCACCCAGGTAATAACGGCAAGCGGTATCAGAGTCATGAGCGCATCGATGATCATAAAGATTGTACCTGCACTACCCTCCAGAACGCGATTCGTATAATCTCTTGCAAAGATGGTCAGGGTTCCCGGTGATTGTTCAAAGATTGCCCAAAAGAAGATCGTCAGAAATGCAAAGAATGATACCGCGATCATCTTCTCGCGTGTAATCCTTGAATATTGTGTAAGTCGGTATATCAACAGAATAATAAACAATCCCAAAGCTGACAGGATTGCAATGTTATTTCCTTCAGGCCCTAAGAAGGCAAAAATATTAAAACTCCCTTCTGTGATGATCGTTGCGGGATCATTAATGATCCATAGAAGTCCGAGTAAGGCAGAAACGAAGATCAAAACCAACTGCCATGATGTAAAAGGCACTCTTTTATCTTCGCTTTCCTCTGTAGCGGAAATCGCTATTTTGTCCTTTTCCTTATCCTCTTTTTTAGGCTTCAAACCAATCTCTCCAAATATATTCTGTGCGAACCAAAATTGAAGCATTCCAAAAAGCATGAAGATACCGGCGAGTCCGAAGCCATAGCTCCAACCGATCTTTTCTCCCAAATAACCGCATAGCAGGATTCCGAAAAATGCTCCGGCATTCACCCCCATATAAAAGATGGTATAAGCGCCATCCTTCTTTTCAGGGCGATCTTTATACATCTCTGATATGATCGAGGTCATATTAGGCTTAAAAAAGCCATTACCAAATACAAGTAATCCGAGACCTAAATAAATAAAGAACGGAGACTCCAAGGCCATTGAACCATGACCAAGTGTCATCAGCAAAGCACCTACAACCACCGCCCAGCGGAAACCTATCACCTTATCTGCAAAATACCCTCCTAACATAGTTGAAAGGTAAACCAGACCTACATAAGACCCGAATATTGCCATGGCGTGTTCCCGTGGCCATCCCCAACCTCCATCGATCAGAGAAGCAGTAAAGAACATAACGAGCAGGGCCCGCATACCATAAAATGAAAATCGCTCCCACATCTCCGTAAAGAAGAGCACAAATAATCCTGAAGGATGCCCCAGGACCTTACTTTGAAAAAACTGATCCGTTGAATTCTGATTCATCGTAAAAATTTAAAAGTTAGTATCTGTGGTGTGGTGGTTATGTTAATTATTTCTACGCTGCGGTATCCTTATCCACGTTATGCATCATGCGCTTAACGACCGGAGAGATAACCAGCAGTATAACACCGAATATCAACCCGGTATAGAACATATTTTCAAAAAGGCTCATATAGCTGTTCTTTGCAGTAACAAAATCAGCTACTTCACCTCCTGATGTATCGATACTTGCAAGGTTAGCGAGCAATGAGGCTATATACTCGGAACCTGCAGTCGCCAGGAACCAGACTCCCATCATAAACCCTACGATCTTATGTGGAGATAGTTTGGTGGTATAAGACAACCCAACCGGAGACAAACAAAGTTCGCCCCAGGTATGTAACATATACATTACGATCAGGAAGATCATCGGAACTTTCCCGTCTCCAGACATTTTCCCTCCAAGAACAAGTACTCCGAATCCTAGACCGACAAGCATCAATGCGATCGCAAATTTGATCGCCGCGTTCGGATTCAGGTTCCGCTTATCCAGTTTTACCCACAACCAGGCAAATACAGGTGCAAAAAGAATGATAAAGATTGCATTAAAACTTAGAAAAACTCCAGCCTTGATCTCTCCGAACCATTCGGTCGTTCTATCTAACGCACGGTCAGCGAACAGGTTTAAGGAAGTATAAGCCTGCTCGAATAAGGCCCAGAATATAACAGAGAATACTATTAATACGGTCATTGCAAGTAAACGCTCACGTTGTACTTTATCCGACTTGAGTTTCACCAAAGCATACCACAGAATATAAACCAGTGATAAAAATCCACAGATCATCAGTAAACCTTCTACCACACTGTGGCGTTGAACCATTTGCCACACCACAAAAGTAGCGAGAAATCCAAGTACATAAATGGTCAGCTCATTACTCATCCCTAACGGAGATTTCTTTTTAAGCAATACAGGATCACTTGGCTCTGCTTTACCATGGAAATACTTTCTTCCACCTACAAAGATTAAAAGTCCGAACAGCATTCCAACACCTGCCGCACCGAAGCCATAACTCCAGCCATAGGTTTCACCCAGATAACTACAAACTATAGTTGCCAATGCCGACCCCAGGTTAATCCCCATATAAAAAATTGTAAATCCGGAATCTCTTCTGGCATCCCCTTTATGGTAGAGTTCGCCAACAATAGATGAAATATTCGCTTTCAGAAAGCCAACTCCCATAATGATAAGAGACAAAGAAAAGTAGAACACCTGTAGTGCGGTTTCATCCCGCTGTATCAATCCATCGGCCATTTCCGTCGCCGCATTTCCTTCATAGGCCATCCCGAGATGCCCTAATACCAGTAAGATCCCTCCAAAAGTTACCGCTTTCCGGAAACCGAGGTATTTATCCGCAAGGAATCCACCAATCACTGGCATGGCATACACCAGAGCTGCATAGCTTCCAACCAAAAGGTTACCAGAAGTATCAGTAAACAAATGATATTTAACCAGATAAAAAATAAGCAGGGCTTTCATTCCATAGAATGAAAAGCGCTCCCACATCTCAGTTAGAAAAAGAATATATAATCCTATCGGGTGTCCGAATAATTCTCTTTCGTGTTTTTCTTTGACAAGTGTCTCCATATGCAAGGTTGTTGTTATTTAGTTTAAGATACCGGTTATCCAGGAATTAATTCATCATCTGCTCTTTCTCAAAGTTTATTTTATCTCCGAGGTACTCATCGATGAAATTAGTCATTTTTGTGTAAAGTTGTAATCGGGTATTTCCACCATAGATACCGTGATTCTTATCCGGGTAAATAGCCCAGTCGAATTGCTTATTGGCCTGAATAAGGGCCTCAGCCATTCTCATGGTGTTCTGAACATGTACATTGTCATCTCCGGAACCATGTATCAGCAGATAGTGTCCTTTTAAATTATCAACATAATTGATCGGAGAGTTGTTATCGTACCCTCCTGCATTTTCCTGAGGTGTCTGCATATAACGTTCTGTATAGATCGAATCGTAAAATCTCCAGCTCGTTACCGGAGCAACTGCGATCGCCATATTGAACACCTCATTGCCTTTCAGTATACAGTTACTACTCATAAATCCACCAAAACTCCACCCCCAGATACCGATACGTTCTGCGTCTATGTAAGCCCTTTTACCAAGAATCTTTGCGGCTTCAATCTGATCTTCAACCTCATACTTCCCTAATTCTTTGTAGGTAACCTTTTTGAATGCTGCTCCTTTGAAACCGGTTCCTCGTCCGTCTACACACACCACGATATAACCCTTCTGAGCAAGCATCTGATACCAGTAGTCATTATAGGCATTCCAGCGATTTGCAACACTTTGCGACCCCGGACCGGAATACTGGAACATGAACAACGGGTATTCTTTACTCGGATCAAAATCGGCCGGTTTGATCATCCACATGTTCAAATCATTGCCGTTGACATTTATTGTTGAAAATTCCTTTGGAGACAAGGTATATTGCTTTAACTCATTCGTCAATTCGTCATTGTTAACGATCTCCTTGATTACCTTACCACTTTTGGAATCATTGAGGGTATAGCGGTAGGGCTCCTGAGCACTTGAAAAGGTATTTATGAAATAACTGAAATCCGCACTGAAGGTTGCATCGTTTGTGCCTTCTTTTGAAGAAAGTCGCTTTTTATTTTTCCCGTTGATACGGATCGCATATACATCACGGTTTACGGAACCATTCTCTACCGACTGATAGAAAACCGTTTTATTATTTTCGTCATAACCATAATAATTGGTCACTTCCCAATCGCCTTCAGTTACCTGATCGATGAGTTTACCATTTTCCGCATAATGATAGATATGATTATAACCACTCTGCTCGCTGGTCCATATAAAACTGTTATCCGGGAGGAAAGTCAGGTTATCGGTTATATCCACATACGCATCATCAGTTTCATGTAAAACGATTTCAGCCTTGTTCTTTGCTGCATTATAGAATTCCAACTTAAGGTCATTCTGATGTCTGTTCAACACCTGAACACTCAAAATATCTTTATCATTGGTCCACTTTATTCTTGGAATATAATAAGCCTCGCCAAGGCTAACTTCATTCTTTTGACCACTTTTAAGATCATAACTAAACAATGTAACCACAGAATTGTTCTCACCAGCTTTCGGGTACTTAAACACCTGTTGTTGCGGATATAAAGATTGACCGTAAATATCCATAGAAAACTCAGGAACATCAGACTCATCAAATCGAAGGTAGGCTATTCTTGAACCATCGGCATTCCAGTCAAAAGCACGTACAAAAGAAAATTCTTCCTCATACACCCAGTCGGTAACCCCGTTGATTATAGCATTTCTCTTTCCGTCATCCGTCAGCTGTGCAACAGTACCCTCTTTCAGGTCTTTAACGTACAAATTGTTTTCATAAACATAGGCCACTTTGGAGGCATCTGGAGAGAAAGTCGGCTCCTGAATCTTTACTTCCGAAATCTTAACCAATGACTTGTCTGCAATATTGTAGACATAGAAAACGCCGAGGGTGGAACGGCGATACACCGATTCAACTTCAGTAGCCAGAATCATTTTGGTTTCATCCTTGCTAAATTCATAGGAAGTAAAGAAATCGATCCCATCGAGATCAAGGGAAGAAACGATAGTCTCTAACTTTGATAGCGTTTCATAATCGTATTTATCAACGGAGGTTGAACGGGTATTTCGATTGAAATTCAAGACCGTATACTGCTTGCCGTTCTCCATGGAGTGAAGGACATCCATGCCTTCGGTGCTGAAAGCACCTCCCCATATTTTTTCTAATGTTATTTGTTGATTTTGGGCGGTAAGAAAAGAACTTAAACCTAAGAACAAAAGGGAAAGAACCTTAATTTTTTTCATTAAATAAGGGAATTTATTTTAAAGCTGTCAAGTTTACTAATTATTTTACAGAAAAAGGACTTTTTTTTGTTAAACCTTAACCTTGAGTTTACACTGAAATCAACATTCACGGGCATTTGAACCGTTCGCCAAGGTTAATTATTATCTTTGCCCAATAACTCCATAAAGTCGAAAATGAGCAAACCCGTAAAAGGATTTTCCAAGCTTACCAAAGAAGAAAAGATCAATTGGCTGGCTGACCATTATTTTTCTGATAAAAAAAATGGTATAGCACTTTTGATGCAATACTGGAACGAGGACGCCAAGCTTCAGCAACTACACGATGAGTTCATCGAAAACACGATCACCAATTTCTACCTCCCGCTGGGAGTTGCACCAAATTTCCTGATCAACGGGAAAATGCACACCATCCCAATGGCCATCGAAGAAAGTTCAGTGGTCGCCGCTGCAAGCAGGGCAGCTAAGTTCTGGCTAAAAAGAGGTGGATTTAAAACCTTTGTCAAAGGGACGGAAAAAATCGGACAGGTACATTTTCTTTACGAAGGAGATAAGACCAAACTGAACACCTTTTTCGAGACTATCAAACCGTTGCTATTTTCGAAAACCACCGACATCACCCGCAATATGGCCAAACGTGGCGGAGGGATCACGAATATTGAATTGCGTGACAAAACCGAAGCACTGGACAACTATTTTCAGCTTCATTGTACCTTCAACACCCTTGATGCAATGGGAGCAAACTTTATCAATTCCTGCCTCGAGCAATTCGCCCGTTGCCTGAAAGATGAAGCCTCCCAATATGATCTCTTTACCGACGGTGAAAAAGACATACAGATCGTCATGAGCATTCTTTCAAATTACGTTCCCGACTGCACCGCTGTAGCTGAAGTACGCTGTAAGATCGATGACCTTGACGAAGACAAGGAACTGGCACCGCATGCATTTGCAGAGAAATTTGTGAGAGCCGTTGCCATCGCGAAAGCCGAACCATTTCGTGCCGTTACCCATAACAAAGGAATCATGAACGGAGTCGATGCCGTGGTATTGGCCACTGGAAATGATTTCAGAGCTGTGGAAGCCGGCGTTCATGCCTTTGCATCCAGAAAAGGAAGTTACAGCAGTTTATCGGACGCATGGATAGAAGGCGATGAATTCGTATTCAATATTGAACTTCCCCTGGCATTAGGAACAGTTGGCGGACTTACGAAACTGCATCCTCTGGTTAAACTTTCACTGGAAATATTAGACAACCCTTCAGCTGAAGAACTCATGCAGATCGTAGCCGTTGCGGGTCTGGCTCAGAACTTTGCCGCTGTGCGTTCATTGATCACCACAGGAATCCAAAAAGGGCATATGAAAATGCACCTGATGAATATCCTGAATCAACTGGATGCGACACCGGAAGAAAAGGCTCATTTTACCGCCTTCTTTAAAGATCGCACGGTTACCCATAGCGATGTAATCCGTGAGTTCTATGCTTACCGTGAGAATATGATCAAATAAAATCCGGGCATGAAAGAATTTTACAGTCATGGTAAATTACTTTTAAGCGCAGAATACCTGGTGCTTGACGGAGCGCTGGCACTAGCTATACCCACTTGTTATGGTCAAAGCATGAGCGTTAGCACTATTCCCGGTTCAGCACTTGAAATATTCAGTTATGACAAGGATGGAGCACTATGGTTCGAAGGCCAGTTCAATAGTGAAAAAATGATCGCGCTTTCCGAGAACTTACCAGATGTTTTCGCAATAAAAAAAGTGGATCTGAGCAGTATTATTATTTCAACAAATGCTTCAGAACCTGCACAGGCTTTAGCCAAAATTCTGATCACTGCTCTGTTTCTAAATCCTGGTCTTTCTCATGAAATCAAAGGTAAACGGGTCGCCAATCATCTGGAATTCCCTACAAACTGGGGACTGGGTTCCTCGTCAACGCTGGTCAGCAATATTGCGCTTTGGACTCATACAGATCCCTATTTATTACTTCAGCATAGTTTTGGAGGCAGTGGTTATGACCTTGCCTGCGCTCGTAGTGAATCTCCTCTTACCTATCGTATTACCACCGGCAAACCGGAAGTGAAGCCCGTGGAATTCAATCCGCCCTTCAAAGATCAATTATTCTTTGTGCATCTGAATCAAAAACAGAATAGCAGGTCAGGAATTAAAGCCTATCATCAAAACAAAAAGAATACCGCTGCTGCCATAAAAGAGATCGAACAGATCACCAACGAGCTCATAATAACACAGGACCTGGCCAGGTTCCGGCAATTGATGGACACCCACGAAGAGATAATCGCCGAAGTGACCGGGCAGGAAACCGTCAAGAATCACCTTTTTAAAGATTATCAGGGCAGTATTAAAAGTCTTGGGGCCTGGGGTGGGGATTTTATCCTAGCAACCGGCACAGACGATGGAATGTCCTATTTCAGAGATAAAGGTTACAAAACAATACTGTCTTATTCAGAAATGACCCTTTAAAGCCATTTACCTATTTATAGGCACAAAAAAAACCTCCCGCTTGGGAGGTTTTTTTATTATATAGAATTATGACTTTTCTAGTACATGAAGGCACGATCATCAACAACGTCAGCCTCATCTCTCAATGCCTGATATGCCGTTGAAAGCACTCGATTTCTGTTAAGTGTTTTCTGTGCATTTGCATAAGTGCTGTAATTATCAAGTGAAGGAGCAAGATTCTTGCTGGTTACCTCTACCATAAATACACCATTTTCACCTTCGATCAATGAGGAAGTAGATCCTTGATCGGTTGCGAAAGCGATACCTACTACCATAGGCTCTCTACCCGCTCCTGCGATGGTTGGGTTCTTTAGAGTCAGTCCGCTTGCTGAAGCAACGTTCACATTGTTATTCTTAGCAACATCTGCCATTGACTTACCTTCGTTTGCAGCGATAATCTGCGCTGCCTTCTTACGATTTCTCAGGATAGGACGTACCTGAGGAGCCGCATCTCTTGCCGTTGCAAGACCAGCTTTATGTCTTGCAGTGAGCTGAGCCACTACATAACCGTCAGGAGTTGAAAAACGTTTTACATCACCTACACTGGTTTCTTCATTGAATGTCCATTGAACAAGGCTACGCTGACTTCTAAGTCCGGGAAGATTCTCGTCCATGGCTTTGATTCCATTAACCGGTCTTACCGCAAAATCTGAAGTATTAGCAAGTTCTGCAAAATCTCCACCTTCCACTACGGCCATTTCAAATTTGGTAGTTTCAGTAAATACATTGCTGATCGTCTCTTCTGAAGCTTCGATCTTTCTAACGATAGTCGCCAGTTTCACAGCTGGATACGTATCGTCAACACGGATGACATGATATCCGAAATCAGTTTCTACAAGTCCTACAGAACCTTTCGCATTGCCAAAGATATAATCATTGAATGCAGGAACCATGGTGCCTTGTGTAATGTTATCATACGTACCACCGCGGGTAGCAGATCCCGGATCATCGGAATATTCTGCAGCCAACTGTGTTAGTTCAGATGGATTAGCTTTCACTTTTGCCAATAGTTCATTGGCAAGTTTTTCAGCTTCCTCTTTTGTTCTTGATTCTTTTGGCGAAGCACTTGAACCGTCGAATGAGATCAGGATATGGCTAGCTTTCACTGCACCACCATCCTTTTTATCCAGCATTCTTGTCAGCTTATAGGCCTGACCATCCAAATAGGGTCCATAAACCTCACCTGCATTCAGGTTGAAAAGGGTATCAGCTAACGCAGCCGGAAGTGCACTTTTCACAACATACGTTGAATCAAACTTAACATCAGAATACGCATTTACGAAATCTTCCACATCAGTGGTTTCTGCAAATCCAGGAATCGTTTTATCTCCTTTGGTAGTTTCATCAAATTCAACTTTAGCGGTCATCAATGCTTCCAAAGATTCCTTTGCAGCTTGTTTGTCAGCTTCAGAAGCTGCCTCAGAAAAGAAAACATAACGAATATCTCTTGAAGCTTCCTGTTCGAATTCTTTCTTATGCTCTTTCACATACGCCTCGATTTCACTGTCGCTGATCGTAATGGTACTGTCAGGAACAGACGTATAAGGAACCTTAACGTATTTGATATCTACTTTATCATTCTCGATATGATAAGCAAGCTCTCCTTCTTTCAAGGTAGTTCCAACTCCTGCTTTAACAAGGTTGAAATATGACTGCTCTTTTGAAGCACCGATCAACATGTCTTCCTGTTGTTGCCATTGTGCATATGCAGCCGGATTGTTCGTTTTAAGTTGATAGATAAAATCGATAAACTTATTTTCATCAAATACTCCAGCCTCATTTAAAAAGTTAGGATCCTGTGCAAATGCAGGATTAGCTTTAACCACTTCAAGAATCTGATCTTTCTCAATATTGATCCCAAGGTTTTCGAACTGTTGATCAAGAATACGCTGACGTACTTCCTGATTCCACACCATGTTTACCACCTGAACCGTAGAAGCACTCCCCATCATTCTTGAAGATGATTCTACTTTCTGAGCAAACTCGTCTCTCGAGATACTTTCTCCGTTCACTTCACCTACTGAAGACTTCACTCCTGTGTTACCTTTTGAGAACACTCCTGAAATCACAAATGCAAACAAAGACAGACCAATAACCAGAATAAGGATTAAAGACCTATTTCTTATTTTCTCTAGAATTGCCATTTATCAATCTATTAGTTAAAAATTTAATGTGGGCGAAAATACCATTTTTTTGGAATAATTAAAACCTGCACAAATAATAATTCAGGCTTTTTTTAGTCTTCCTCAAGTACTTTCAGGTGTAGAAGATTTATTTTGGTGTTACTCACATCCAGCACGGTAAAGAGATATTTATCAATCTTCACCTGCTCATCCTTGCCGGGAATCTCACCGATCCGGTTCACAATGAGTCCGCCAAGTGTCTCATAATTCTCACCTTCCGGAAGGTCGAGTTTATATTCTTCATTGATATAATCGACTTCGAGACGCGCAGAGAATCTAAATTCAGATTCGCTCAATTGTTCTTCATCAAGCACAATACTATCATGCTCATCTTCAATTTCTCCAAACAATTCCTCCACGATATCCTCTACAGTGATCATACCGCTGGTTCCTCCATATTCATCGAGGACTATGGCAATGCTTTTTCGCTTTTTGATCAGTACTTCCAGTATATCGCTGATCAGCATGGTTTCCGGAACAAATTCAACCGGCATCATAATATTTTTGATCCCCTTAGGCTTCTTAAAAAGCTCAAAAGAATGTACATATCCTACGATATCATCGATAGTATCTTTATAAACGAGAATCTTGGAATACCCGGTATCGGTAAATATGGAAGCGATGCCTTTAGGAGATTCATGCAACTCCACTGCGGTGATCTCAGTACGGGGAATCATAACTTCACGCGCCTTGATCTCAGCGAATTCCAGTGCATTTTGAAATATTTGAATCTCTGTATCGAGTTCATCTTCCTCATCAGCAGCCTCAACCTGCTCAGAGATATAATCGCCAAGCTCTACTTTTGAGAAAGCAAGTTGAAGATCATCACCACTGGTCTTAAAGAACACTTTCAAAATGATATCCGAGATCCATATAACGAACCCGGATATAATCGAAAACAGCACATAGAACAGATAGGCAGGAACAGCGAAAAACTTCAACAAATTATTGGCATAAATCTGAAAGAACACCTTGGGAAGAAATTCCGCCGTAAACAGGATGATCAGGGTCGAGATCACCGTTTGAACCAGTATCACATCAAAAGGCAGGGTGTCCTGCCCCACATAATCCGGGTATATATCTGCAATAATCAGCTGCCCCATGAAGAAACCATAGACCACCAGTGCAATATTATTACCCACCAGCATGGTTGCAATGAACTTAGACGGTTTTCGTGTCAGACGGGTAAGCACTTTTGCCAGTAATCCTTTTTGCTTCTTCTCGATCTCAATATGGATCTTGTTAGAGGATACATAAGCGATCTCCATTCCGGAAAAGAAGGCCGAAAGAAGCAAGGATACTATGATTATGACAATAGACAACGACACTAGTTCTGCTTATCTCTGTTTTGAAATTTCCTTCTGTAGAATCTTCTGAAAAAGAACATAAACAGTGAAAAAACCAGAAAGAAAAGAAACATATAAGCCCGCGTACGGTCAACGTTCCATTCCTGATATACTTCGTAGGCAGATACTACCGCAATTACCAGATAGGCAATCTCAAATACTTTAAAATACTTCATTTGTCTGAGGTCAATTAAACTCCTGCCCCAAAAATAAGCAAAAGATAATTATCCCTCTAAGGTAATTAAAGATCCTAACGCTATAGATTCGGAACTTTTATAGAGCCACCGATCCAGCATTTAACAGGGATCACTTTTCCAGCCATACCGGAATTGAAGATTTCCGATTTTGTTGGTGCCCGGCCTTCATAACCGGCAGCAGCCTGTGAGGCTCTCGATTTCAGGGAAGGATCGACCTGTGCCGCCTTCCGCGCCATTTCAGCAGCCTTCCAGTTCACTGCCTTCTTATCAAACACGGTTTCACCACATTCATTTGCACTCTTATGATAAAGATCTGCAATTAAAAGATAAGCCTGCCCCTGCGCGGGATTTGCATCCAGAGCCTGGCGCGCATATTTATAAGCAGTCATCGTCTGACCCCGTTTATTTGCTTTAACCGCGATACCTAACAGTTTGTTCGATTTCTTGTATTTATCGGTTTCCAGATCTATCGATTGCATGAAATACTCCATAGCCTTTGAATCCTCACCTCGCTGTTCATAGAGTGAACCCAGATAATACTTTGAGGATGCGGAGGGCTCAAGAGCATCCAGTGCCTCTACCATCTTAACGAAAAGCGGATCACTGGTACATCCTTTAGCTTCCATACGGGCAGCTGCAGCATTAAGCCATTTAGCATCCGATTTCTTTGTATCAAAGTTCTTATTATACAATGGAATAAGATTCTCACAATCCGCTAACTTACCCAATTTACTATCGATTCCCTGACTTATCTTTTCATACGAAGCTCCATTGGTCTGTGCCGCTTCATACATCTGTTTATCTTTTTTAGTGAGCGGCTTCCCTGCTTCTTCCTTCTGAACGTAATCCAGCATAATCACAGAAAGCTCCTGATTCTCCTCTTCGATCTTTGCAGTGACCACATCATAGGTATCGAAAACCTCCTGCAGATCCTTTTTTCCGGCTTCATGCAGGTTCACGAGCGTGGAGAAATACAGATAGAGTGCCTTGGGATTCTCAAAATTATCAGGATCATTTTTAAAAGCATTATCCAAGAGATTATAGATATCTTCATCGGAGGCTCCCTGATCATTCATCAGTAAGGCGATATCTATGTCATTCTTGGTTTTATTGAGTTTATCAGGAAAGAGTTCAGGCCCCTTTTTATAGACCTGCATAAGCTGATCTTCATATTTTTTCTTATTTGCAGGATCTTCTTTAATCCTGTTCTTCAATAGCAGCTCACCATAAGCAAAGGTTGCATAATGGTATTCCGGGCATTCGCTAAACACCTTTGTCCAGGGCTCATAGGCATTTGCATAATTACCAGCTTTCGCATCTTCAACAAAAAGACCGAAATTCAAAAGACAATCCTGACTTTGGGAGAATCCATAGTTGCAGGAGAATAGCATCAGTAGTACTACCAGCAGGAATTTATTTTTCATATTCAAGAATTTTAAGAGTAAATAGTGAATAAGTGGTCGAAACAATAACAACCCTTCTTTATAAATTTACATAAAATTCTGATAATCTGATAGTAAGAATATTTTTTGACACTATTCAGTCTCCAACAGGTCCTGAATCTATCTGAAAGAGCATTGTAGAAGTTACTCCTCAATCACCGCACTACCCTTTCTTCCGTGGAAGCGCAGTTGGGTATATTCTTTATTGAAATCAATCCCGGTACCTTCCATATCATAATCCGGGCTGGTAAACTGAAATTCACCTTCGGTAAAGATCCAGTCATTTAACTGATCGTAGTATAATTGCGGTGCCTTCAACACTTTCCCATCAAAGGAAGTCACCACTACATTACCCTGTAGATCGATCAGCTTTGTTTCTGAGTAGATGATTCCATAATCGGCTTCCACCGTACTCTTTTGATTTTTGTCGTCGAAATATTCGACATGAACACCTTCTGGAAATTCCTGATAAGGGAACTTCTGATTACTAAAATCGCTATAGACCTTTCCGCTAACGATCGATCTCAGCTTCATTGAATCAACATAACGCAATTCAAAGTTTGTTGCCACACCAACGGGTACCAGTGCAGTCTCATCAATTTTGCGGACTTCATCATAATTACCCTGGCATGAAAAAAACATTGTCACAGTAAAAACTGTGACAATGTTCCATAAAATATATTTGGTATGCTGATTCATATTACAGGTTAGGAACTTTTACACTTCCTCCTATCCAACAATTGATTTTAACAACTTTACCTGCCATACCTGAGTTAAAGATCTCAGATTTGGTTGGAGCTCTTCCTTCATAGCTACTTGCAGCCTGAGAAGCTCTTGTTTTAAGAGAAGGGTCAACCTGAGCAGCCTTTCTTGCCATTTCAGCAGCTTTCCAGTTTACAGCCTTTTTCTCGAAAACGGTAGAACCACAACTGTTAGCACTCTTATGATAAAGATCAGCGATCAACAGGTATGCACTACCCAAACCTGGGTTAGACTGCAAAGCCTCATTGGCATACTTATAAGCTGTAGTGGTCTGACCTTTCTTATTTGCTTTGATAGCGATACCAAGAAGCTTATTCGCTTTCTTGTACTTATCGGTTTCAAGATCGATAGATTGCTTAAAGAATTCAAGTGCTTTTGCATTATCACCTTTTTCTTCATAAAGCGATCCAAGATAATATTTAGAAGAAGCAGAAGGCTCAAGAGCATCCAGTGCCTCCACTAGTTTTACGAACATAGGATCTCCGGTACAGTCCTTAGCATCCATACGTCCTGCTGCTTTTTTAAGCCAGTCAGCATTACTCTTATTCGCTTCGAAATTCTTTTGGTAAAGGGGAATAAGGTTTTCACAATCTGCCAAAGAACCTAATTTACTATCGATACTTCCGCTGATTTTTTCATAAGAATCACCATTGATACGCGCATTCTTAAGAATCCTTGCTTCATTAGAGGTCAATGTACCTGCATCCTCTTTTTCCACATACTTAAGGATTGTTTCAGAAAGCTCCTGGTTTTCTTCCTCGATCTTACCGGTTACGGCATCATACGTATCGAAAACATCCTGTAACTCTTTTTTACCTGCTTTGTGAAGGTCTACCAAAGTAGAGAAATACAGATAAAGAGCTTTTGGGTTCTTAAAGTGGTCACGATCTTCCTTAAAAGCTTCATCGAGCATGTCGTAAATCTCCTCATCCGTACCGGTTTTGGTATCGTATTTAAGAAGCGCGACATCGATCATACTTTCCGCTTTGGAAAATTTGTTCGGGAAGTACTCAGGACCTTTTTCGTACACCTGCATTAAAGACTGAATGTAAGCATCTTTGTTTGCAGGATCTTTTTCCATCTTATCCTTCAGGATCTTTTCACCATAGGCATAGGTTGCATAATGTAGCTGCGGACAATTCTCAAACACCATTTTCCACGGTTCATAGGCAGCATCATAGTTCTTAACCTTTGCGTGCTCGGCGAAAATGGATAGGTTTTGCATACATTCCGGGTTCTGAGCCTGTCCGAAAACGAAACCTACAGCTCCCAAAAGACCTAACACAATTGAAAGTTTCTTTTTCATTTTTCTAATTTTAATTAATTATTATTTAATCAACGTTTTTACAAACCATCTATCGTTCAGTGATAAACTGATACTGATGCTAAAGTAATTTTCCTGAACTCTGCCAAAATTGGTAGTACCGCGTTTTCCGATCTCAAATCCAATATTAGCATTGGAAAAAGCTTCAACAGGTAATCCAAGACCAAAGGTCATGCCAAAATCATAAAGGGGTACATTATTGACCAGCAGGCCAGTCTTCTCATTCTTTATTCCAAGACGATAAGTAACTCGTTTCCAGTAAGAAGTGAATGAATTATAATCCGGGATCCAAAATCCTCCGGCTGAGAATTTTTCTGCATCCTCATACTGCCCGAGCACCGAATTCATAAATTCGATGTTATATTCACTCATTTTTTTATACTGGTATTCTCCACCGACAAACCAGTTAAGCGGTTTTCCAACTCCCAATCCTACCGTATAGGCTTCCGGCTTATGCACATAAGTGGAATGCATACCATCGGTTACCAGATCAACATCTTCTGTCTCCACAACAGCCTGAGAGCCACTGGAACTAACAAATATAGTAGATATTTCTCTAACATTGGAAGAACTGATCTTAGTCTTAGGCACATATTGTAAAGTGGACTGTAATTGCAGACTTTTGAAAACCTTCGTTTTATAGTTCAATGCGAAATTAAAATCCCAACCACTATAGTCAGATGTGCTCACTTCGCGCGTTCCATATTGTATCTGATCTAATAACCTGAAGCTTGTTCTTTCGATACTACCGAAATTAAAATTACCGGTTGCCCCGACACTCAGATTTGGAGTTATGTTCCATCCTGCAGCGATGAACACCTTATTGATATTACCGTTTCCAGTGTATTGGTTGAGCTGGATGGGTTCTACATCTTCATTCAATGACTGAAGACTATAATCTACCGAAGAATCCGCTAAAAGACCAAAACTCACACCCACGTTTCTCGCAACTGGCATTCCGAGTATGAGATAATCGAAACTTACATTTTTAGCACTTTCGGAAGCCGCATCCGTTTTCAGCGTCAACATATTGCTGGATCCGGAAACACCAAAAGTGGTTAAGCGCAGTCCTCCGAGAGAGGCCGGGTTAGAATAATTAAGGTGAATACTATCGGTAAAGACTGTGATACCTCCCATCGCACGGTTCTCGACCATTCCCTTAAAACGCTTATCACCTGTTCCGAAAAAAGAATATGGGGATAGACTTCCTTCCTGGGCATAATTGAATCCGAAAACCAACAATGCCACCACAACAAATATCTTTTTAATCATTAGCGTTTATTAAGTTCCAAAATATAGTTTAGTCCTTCCAGGAGGAAATTAGAATGGGCAAATATGGTACTTTTTAATCTTTTTGACAAAAAATGACTGTCGCCGCCTGTTAAAATAACTGTTAAATCTTTGTAGATTACTTTATAATCTGCAATAAATCCTTCAATTTCTTTAACAGTTCCATGTACAACCCCCGAAATCATTGAAGATTTTGTCGAATCCCCAATAATATTGTTAAAGTTATGATCTTCAATCATCGGCAACTTATGGGTGAATTCATGCATAGCCTTAAACCGCATTCTAACTCCCGGCGAGATGGCTCCTCCGAGATATTCGGTTTCTTTATTGATAAAATCGTATGTGATACAGGTACCTGCATCGATCACAAGGCAGTTCTGCAACTTATAATTATAATAGGCTGCTGTAATGAGCGCCACCCGGTCCATCCCTAGTGTTTCCGGAGTGCCGTAACGATTGATGAAAGGCACTTTTGATTTTGGTGTCAATTCCTGAAACGGACAAAAAACCGCAATGGCTTTTAGCTCTGCTCCACTTAATTTTCCTACAGAAGACACCAGTGCATCCCTGATCTCAGGAAATTTTTCAAAAATATTTTTGAGTGCTTTCAGCAATTCTTCCCGGTCAACACGCATAACCTCCACCAACCTTTTCCCTTCAAAGACAGCTAGTTTGATAAAGGTATTTCCGACATCGATAACAAGATTCATAATTAGGTTTTAAAGTTGTAAATTTACAAAATGGATTTTTTTAGAAATTCTTTTTGCAAATATTAAATTTGAACCTATATTTGCACCCGCAATCGCAGTAATACTGCAAGCAACTGGTGCCTTAGCTCAGTTGGTAGAGCAAAGGACTGAAAATCCTTGTGTCCCTGGTTCGATTCCTGGAGGCACCACCATCAAAAGCCCGAACAGCAATGTTCGGGCTTTTTGGTTTTATAATATTTGTATCCATGGTTCCCCCGATGCTTCGGGGCTGGAGGCGTCGATTTGAAATTCATTTCAACTACAACCAAAATTAAAGAATAAATATGTTTCAGATAAAATACGCTTAAAAGCCCCCAAATTTTTATTCTAAGGGTCATTTAAACAGGAAAAATCCTAAGCAATCCAAAAATCCTTCTAGTATAACTTTTGACATCTATCTTATGTAACAATAAAAATCTAAGTTATAAGACATGTATCTATATATTATTTACAGTAATAAAGTTGACAAATTCTATGTTGGAATCACTAAGAATCTTGAAACAAGATTAGCTAAACATAATTTAGCAATTTACAAAGGCAGCTTTACCAAAATTGCAAATGACTGGAAATATGTTCTGCAGTATAAGTGTAAAACAAAGAAGCATGCAAATGATATAGAAAAATTTATAAAGAGAATGAAAAGCAGAAAATTCATATCTAAAATTATAAATGACCCAAGTATTCTCAAAACACTTCATTAATAAATATACTCCTACCAGTCAATTCCATGATTTATTATTCAATACTCTAACCTAGAAGATTTTGCAAAAATTCAGAATATTTTCCAATTCGGACTCAATAAAGCTCATAGATATTTGCATCCCTGGTTCCCCCGATGCTTCGGGGCTGGAGGCACCACCATCAAAAGCCCGAACAGCAATGTTCGGGCTTTTTGGTTTTATAATATTTGGAAAACGGAAAACAGAAAACGGAAAACGGAAAACAGCCTTCAGCTTTCTGCATACTGCCTATTGCATACTGATTCACTACATACTACTTCACTACATACTGCCTCACAACTTCACAAGTAACTGGTAACTGGTAACAAAAAAAAACCTGCCGTTGCCGACAGGTTCCCGATTTAAAAAACGAATTGAAAAGTAATATCCCTGGTAACTAAACTTCCGGATATTATCTTTCTTCTTTTCTTACAAATACAAAAAACTAAGGGGAGTTTATCATGGATCTCCTGGCCATTTTACCGAGAACAGCTCTATTCCCCTTCTCAAATGTATAACAACTTCCACATTGAGTTCAAGCCTCTTTCATTCCTTAACGTTTATTTATCGTTGGCTTTCATTTCTCATTACATTGCTTTAACATGACCCTGTTTCAGTCTACAATTTGGTAATATTACCCAGACAGCGATAATGGTGATAATAGTGACAATGGTGATAATAGTGATATTGGTAGGACTGGTCGTATTCAGGTCACAGAATTTGTGATAAAAGGATAGTAGCAAAATATTTAAAAACAGAAAGTCCGAAGCATATGCTCCGGACTTTCCGCCATCTAATTATTACACAAATGACTTTGCTGCCTTCGTTGTATTGCACTTTACATTACAATACCAGCAGCGGCACTTTGGAATGATAACTCAATCCTTTAAGTGTAGATTTTTGTAGCATTTTCTCAAAAAAGCTATGTTGTCTGTTCACCAGTGCGATCATATCCACTCCGGTATCCTTTACAAACTTCTGAATAGCCTCTTCAGCATCATCATCTTCATCCGCTAATGTATATACCGCGATCTTTACATATTTGATAGCATCCAATATCTCTTCTTTAATCGATTGTTGTTTTTCCGTGAGCTCATCACCATCGGTTACATGCAACAATGAAATATCACTGTTACATTGTACTGCTATCTTATTGAGTAGCTCCATATGTCCGACGGGTACTTTCTCCTTATAGGTCACGGCAAGAGCGATCTCGCCGGGGTACTTAATTTCGCTGTGCTCAGGAATGATCAGCATCGGCACCCCACCAACCTGGTCGAGCACATGAACCGTATTACTTCCTACCCAAACTTCACGACTTCCTGAAGATCCTTTGGTTCCCATAACCACCAGATCATAGTTACCGCTCTTCAACTGTGATTCGATCTCATCGGACAGATAATTATATTTACTCACCGTTTTAAATTGATGATGATGATTCTTGTTCGAAGCGATCAGATCCTGTCTTAGTGTTTTCAATTCGATCTCTGAATCTTTGGAAGCTTTTTCAACTTCAGCATCGCCTACCTGCCAGACAAGGGTCTGTGGCGACTTCATCCCATCAGCACCAAAGGTGTGAAGCAATGTTAATTCACAGGATTCGTCATCGAACAATTTCAAAGCGAAATCAATCGCATGCCGTGCATTCTGCGAGAAATCAGTCGGTATTAATATTCTTTTCATATTTGTATTGTATTGACTTTCTTTTAGCCTGATAAAACTCCAGCAAAGGCCGGTCTTTAAGCCACCTTTAGCAAAACAAGTTTCATCTTTCTGCAAATTCAGGTCATTCAACTTCTGGCATTACCAGAAAAGGTACTTCTACATGAAAGGCCACCTGTTTTACTACAGGCTCCCGGAAGAGTCCATCCATAAAACTATGGTGATTATTGATCATACAAAGCATGCCCAACTTTTCATTTTCCAGATATTCCTGAATTGTTTCTGCTACTGAAAAATCCTTTTTTAGAACGATCTCAGATACTTTCACTCCTTCCAAAAGCCGGAATAGTTCAGTTTTATTCTTTAACTGGATTTCAGATAGTTCTTCACTTCCTTCCAGATAAAGAATCACAACCTCAGCACCTATTAGTTTGGCTATATTTTTTAACGGCCCAACCTCTTCCGGTTCGAAGTTTCTTTTGAAATCATTAGCAAAAAGAATCTTTTCAGGATTCTTGAATTTATAATTATCCGGTACTGCAAGCACCGGTGTATATTTTAAAGCCTTGATAACATCCACCGTATTACTCCCCAAAAATATCTCTGCCGCTCCGGTAGCCCCTTTCGTACCCATAACCACATAATCTGCTTTCATTTCTTTTGCAGCTTTATACATAGAAGATGAGATCGTCTCGTCGGTAGTGAAACCGCGAATTTTATGTTCCTCACCGATATGCTCTTCCCTGAGTTTTACCAGCAATGATTTCATCTCTTCTTTAGCCTTCTCCTCTGCAAGATGGTACACACGGGTATTTTTTTCCTTCTTTCGGGTACTGCTTAACGAAGAGGTACTTACATTGAAAGAATGGATAATGTCAAATTCACAGGATTCCCCTTCAAACATCTTAATGGCATAATGCAATGCATTCAATGAATTTTCAGAAAAATCCGTGGGCAACAAAACTTTGTTCATCTGTATAATCTATTTTAATTTCTCTCTTAAAACCAGAAACGGAATCTTGATCTCAAATCCTACACTATCAACATTCTGCCGTAACAGTAATCGCTCCATGAACGAATGTTTCCTGTTCATCATCACCAGCAAATCAAAATCTTCCTTCTCTGTATATGCCTTAATCGCATCAGGCGGATATTCATTGTCCAACAAAGCGAAGGAGTAAGGAACTCCCTGAAACGCATCTTCAAGAAACTTCTTATTAGACTCCTGCTCTTCTGAAAGGATATGTCCCTCATCGACATGAACTACCTGCACTTCAGCACCGTGAAGTCGGCAAAGATCCAGAAGTTCCCCGAGTTCTTCCTTTTCATAATGCTTCAGGTAATCTGTCGGAAACAAAACCCTGTCAAGGGATTTAAAAGTGTAACCTTCAGGGATAGCCAAAACAGGGATTCTGGCGGTACGCATAACAAAAACCGTATTGCTTCCCAACAACACCTGCATTACCCCACTGGCACCTTTGGTTCCCATAATGATCATATCGATGGACTGCTCAGAAGCGTACTCCCTGATCTCATCCGTCAATTGATTAAAGGCATAATGTGTATGAAATTTATGCTTAGGGTTATTAAATTTCTCATGTATTCTTTCTAATGTATGTTCCAGCCCAGAAATAGTAGCCTGAATCATCGCATCATCGATACCTGAATAGGCAGGACCTCCCAAGGCATAATCAACGCGATAAAAAGCCGGCACATAAGTATGCAGGATATAGAACTCGCAGGGGACATCGCTGAACATATCTATGGCATAAGAGATCGCATTCCAAGCGTTCTCTGAAAAGTCGGTGGGTAAAAGAACTTTTTTCATCATCTGATTTTTAAATGAACCCTTTTCCCGACACTCCCCCACTTGTGTAAGGTGATTCTACTCAAATATAGCAAATCCTTAGCAACTTATTTGCCAATCATCTGTTAATCATAATTGAGTTGACTAATGCCGGACTCTTTCGTAAATTTACCGGTATATAAAGCCGTCATGAAAAGTAATTTTAACAATATCATCGCCTCTAAAACCCCGGTTCTCGTTGATTTTCACGCAGACTGGTGTGGTCCTTGTAAAATGCTTGCTCCAATTCTTAAGGAGGTCAAGGCAGAGCTGGGAGATTCTATCAAGATCGTTAAGATCGATGTTGACCGAAATCAGGAACTCTCGGGTAAGTTTCAGGTTCGTGGGGTTCCCACACTGATCCTTTTCAAAGAGGGTGTCCCGGTATGGCGACAGTCCGGAGTAGTTTCCAAACCGGATCTTATCAACATCCTTCGAAATTACAACTGATCAATCCTGAATCTTAAATGTTATCACCGGAAGGGTGGCATGATTTGCCACGTCTTCTCCTATACTTCCCATAAAGAAATGAGATATACCTTTGCGACCATGGGTCGGTAATGAAATTATATCTGCATCAACCTTCTTACAAAATTCATAGATACCATTCTCGATGGTATAATCACAATAGTAATGAACCAGTTCTTTGTTATCCAAAGAACCATTATCAGCCTCCATCAGGAAATTATCAACCCGTTCTTCCATTTCAAAAGAACTCAGGAAATTCTGATTTGGAACATTGATATATACCAGATATACCTGGCTTCTCAACATACTGAAGAACTTCATCGCTTTGCGGTAAACCCCTATATTCTCAAATTTAAAATCACAAGCCAGTACCACAGAATCTGTTTTAAATTCCTGGTGTTCCTTTTTGATCACCAAAACCGGAATATCTGAATTCCTGACCACCTTTTCCGTATTGGAACCCACAAAGAAATCGTTGATGAACCCGGTTCCATGTGAACCCATTACGATGAGATCTATTCCCTTTTCCTTTGCCACTTCATTCACCTCAGAAAAGATCTTATAGTTCTGCACGATCTCCTCTACTTCGATTCCCTGCATTTTTTCACTATTGATCATCTCCTGAAATTTCGCTTTCACTCCCTGAAGATAATAGATGGATTCTGCACCTGAATTATGATCTCCCTTGCCGATCACAGCCTGAGAGATTCCCATCATATGCAATAAATAAATTTTAGCTCCGTGAGTTCTGGCCAACTGAATTGCAACATCCAGTGCATGACCGGCAAACTCAGAAAAGTCAGTGGGTACCAGTATCTTTTTCATGACTGTTGTTTTACCTGTTTATCTACCTCTAAGTTACGGCTTTTTAAGCAGACAGAAACTGATATTTGTTAGGTCATCAGACTGCTTGAAGAAGTTCAAAAACAAACCGCATCAATCTTCATAAATTCTTAAACGTGTACGTACTCGCAACAATTCCTGTTGCAAACCTTCCATACGCTCAAGCAGATAGTGTATAGTTTCCAGACCGGCAGGATTGATTCCCAGATCACGATGGAGGCGCACCATACGTTCGAGTAAAGGAATTTGATCGGTTGCGATAAATTTCTCAGATCCTGTATCCCTGAACTCCACAAGCTCCATTTCACAAATGGTGATCACAAAGGATTCTTCTACTTGAAAAGCTTCACAAATATCTGTTATTGTTATACTGAAATCTGTTTCCATAACATTTCTATATTTAGAGTCCTGTCTTCTCCAGTTCCCGGAATAAACGCTCTTGTTCCGGTGTTAGTTTCCCGGGTAAACTCACCTCATAGGTCACAAAGAGATCCCCGAAGGACCCTTCCTTCTTATACACCGGAAATCCCTTTCCTTTAAGTTTGACCTTTGTGCCGTTCTTCGTACCGGGACTCAGCTTTAACTTCACCATACCATCAAAAGTATCAATAGTAATCTCACCTCCTAAAACCGCTTTAATAAGTGGTATTTGTTGCGTTTTATATAGGTTAGCTCCTTCTCTTTTAAAGTCGGAATCATTAAGAATCTGAAAGGTTAGATAGAGATCTCCCTTTGGCCCGCCATTCACACCCGGACCACCATGACCTTTTATTTTAATGGTCTGGCCATCCTCGATACCAGCCGGCACCGTAATCCTGATATTGCTATTATTGACGGTAAAGGTGCGTTTATGAGATGTATAAGCCTCTTTTAAAGGAATGGATACCGAAGCGTTATAATCCTGCCCCCGGAATTTTGCCGATTGTGATCGGGATCGGAAACCTCCGCCGAATCCACCACCACCGAACATCGATTCGAAAAAATCTGAAAAATCTTCTTCTGATGTACCACCGGAATAGGTGAACGGTCCGCTACCAGATTGGCTGTACTGTTGTGAAGCCTTTGCCTTTTCAAATTCCTCGGCATGCATCCAATCTTTTCCGTACTGGTCATATTTCTTCCGTTTTTCAGGATCGCTAAGCACCTCGTTGGCCTCATTCAGCTGTTTAAACCTGAGTTCAGCATCCTTATCATTCGGATTGACATCCGGATGATATTTACGGGCGAGTTTGCGATAGGCTTTTTTAATATCGGCTGCGCTGGCACTTTTATCTATACCCAGCACTTTGTAGTAATCAATGAATTCCATAGATTCAACCTGAAGTTATGGTGAAACCTGCGATTTACAACTACTGTCCTTCAAACAAACAGCACCTTAAATTTACGGAATTCGCTTTACTTTTCGTAACTACAGCGTTGTGAATTTCCCTATTCGTCCAATTTTCCGGAAGGAGGATACCCGAAAACTTCCGTATGCAGTTTTACATAAGCCTCGGGAGTATCCGTATCGGCGAGGTATGCATCTGCGTTCAGCATATAGGTTTCCCTGATATTTCTCTTTAGAATACTTTTACCTCCGCTATCCGCATCGAGTACCATCAGCTCATCGAAATAACAGGAATCGTAATAAGCGGGCACTCCCGGAACATTTCCATAGGAGCTTGCCACGATACTTTTGGTCACCATGGAAGCTACCCGAAGCAGTTCTTCAAGATATTCAGCGGTCACTAATGGCTGATCTCCCAGAATTATCAATATGCCATCAAGGTCTTTATATTTTTCAAGCAAAGCTTTGGTTCCAAGGGCGATACTATTCCCTATGCCTTTTTCCCAATTCAGATTCACGAATACTTCAATACCTTCAGTCTTAATCGACTTCTTCACAGCAGCCGCTCCCGAACCGGTGACAACCGCAACGATTGGAGCAGAAGTCAACTCAGCTTGTTCGATCACATGACCTAATAAAGTAGTGTTTTTCCAGGGTAACAATTGTTTTGGAGTGCCCATTCTGGACGATCCTCCCGCTGCCAGTACAAGTATGGCTGTTTTCTTTGGGGTCATTTTTAGGTTCTTTAACGTGTCGGCACAAAGATTAACACATCTCCGCTATTTATTTTTTTACCGGGATCTAACTTCACAAACCCATCACAATCTTTAAGACTGACCAGGTCCCCGGAACCGTTATCTATAACAAACCGGGCCTTTATCACCCCGGAATCAATTCTCGTTCTCACCCCTTTGAAAAGGGTCAGGGGAAGTGTATTCTCAAAATCTTCCGCAATAAAAACACTGGCAATATCCGGAGTCAACCCATAAGAATTATTGAACCAGGGTGTAAAATACAGATGATAGTTCACAAAAGTAGAGACCGGGTTTCCGGGAAAAGAAAATACGACCGTATTGTATTCCTTGTGAATACCAAACCAAAATGGTTTCCCGGGACGCTGCATTACACGGTGAAATAATCGTTTCACCCCGAGAACATCCATCGCTTCCGGAATAAAATCAAACTTCCCTTTCGAAACACCTCCACTTAAAATAAGTACGTCTTTATCTTTTATTTCTGATTCCAATCGTGCCGTGATCTCCTCCCGGGTATCATTGATGTGTATCTGATCTGCCTGTATCCCTTTATTTCCAAGTAAGGATGCAAGACTATAGGTATTCGACCTCCTCACCTGATGCGGAAGGGGTGTTTTATTCACAGGTACGAGTTCGTTTCCCGTTGCGATCACGGAGACCTTTGGCAACGTTTGTACAGGTACTTCATCCATCCCTACCGAGGCTAGAATTCCGATCTCTGCCGGTCCTATTCTGGTGCCCGCAGTGATGATCACCGCACCTTTACTGATATCCGAGCCTTTTCGATGAATATTAGCCCCTGGCTTCACCTGCCCTTCTATCTGTAAAATCCCATTTTCAATGGAAACATCTTCATACATCACAACAGTATCCGCATTTGATGGAACCACTGCACCCGTCATTATCTCATAGAAACCAAAATCTGAATCCAACGACACAGCTGGCGAACCTGCAGGTATAACCCCCAAACTCTTTAAGGGTTGACTTCCTGAGGACCAGGCCTCATAATTTATGGCTACGCCATCTTTGGTAGAACGATTGAACGGGGGGAAATCCCGATCAGCTACCACGTCTACGCTCAGTGTTCTGCCATTAGACTTAAGGAGATCCACTTTCTCCTCACCCGGTGTAAACCGGGTCGAGAGCACCTCCTCTAATGCTTTATCAAAATCTATCATTTCAAATTGTGATTAGATGTAATCCATCATTTAACAGAACTTTTATTCCGATTAAAAACATAAGAATTGCAGTCGTTAACTTTATACGCTTTCCTGTCAGTTTACCGATACTCATTCTGCTACCGATCTGACCTCCCAACAATACCGCAGCCATCAGCAACAGAATTGACCGCCATGATACCACAAACATATCATGAACCAACAAACCGGCTATCCCTGAAATGGAATTTACCAGTATAAAAAAAGTTGCAAGTGCTGCGATCTTTATGGAATAATCCCAACGCATCTGGTTAAGGATGGGAACGAGAAAGATCCCTCCACCGATTCCGACCAATCCGGCAAGAAATCCGATCCCGGCTCCGAGCAAACAGATCACCCAGATCGGGTACTTCCTGGCCGTTAGCCTGATCGACCTATCGCGTAAAATTTGGGACCCAAATAAGGTCGAAGATATGATGAGTGTCAAGCCTAGCAGGGCAAAGAACATTCCTTCCTCCAAACGAAAAGAAGTTCCGATAAAAGCCATAGGAATACTAGTCACTACAAAAGGCATAAATTTTTTCAGATCAAAGTGACCATTCTTATAATAAAGAAAATTACCTCCCGTGACCACGGTCAGATTACAGACCAGAGCAATCGTGCGTATTGCAAAAAAACTAACAGAAAAAAGTGACAGCACAGCCAGATAACCCGAACCTCCTGCAAAGCCTACGGAAGCATACAGTAAGGCTATGACAAAAAAACATATAGAAAGTAAGATCAGGTTCTCATCGGTTATCGGCATAGTATAAATAATTGTTTATTCCTCCTTTAAGTTCGTAGATAGGTATTTTCAATTCGGACAATATCGACACGGCTTTACGGCTTCTGATACCAGACTGACAAACCACCAGAACCGCCTCGGTTTCGGGGATCTGCCCTAATTCGGCATTAAGTCTGCTCAGCGGCACATTCAGAGAGCCTTCTAAATGAAATTTATTATATTCTCTGTTCTCCCGAACATCGATAATCATCAGATCTCTGTGTGATAACATCAGCTTATTAATCTCTTCCGGCGAGATCGTAATACCGGATTCCACAGACACTTCTTCATAATGACCGGCGAGCTCAGTGATATTAAAATGCGACGCTACTCTTTTGATTCCAACTTTAGTGATCCTTTGATTCCATCCGTCGTAGATCATTAATTTTCCCGAACTCAGTTCTCCGATCCCTGTGATCAGCTTAACAGCTTCCAGTGCCTGAAAATTCCCTATAATTGCGGGTAATACCCCGAGCACTCCGTTTATGTTGCAATCAGGAACCTCATCTGGTCCTGGCATTTCTGGAAATAAACAGCGTAAACTCGGACCATTTTCATAATTAAAAATGCTCACCTGACCTTCATAACCGTATAGTCCGCCATAAACGAAAGGTTTCCCGTTCAGCACGCAAACATCATTGATCAGATATCGGGTTGCAAAATTATCGGTCGCATCGATTACCAGATCAAAATCTGAAATCAATGCTTCCGCATTCTTTAATTTGAACTCCATTCTGTAAACCTGGATTTCCGTATCTGAATTCTGAGCAGACAACTTTTTCCCGGCAACATCGGCTTTATATTTCCCGATATCGCCTTCATCATAAAGTACCTGCCGATGAAGATTACTAAGCTCGATACGATCATGATCGACGATACCCAACGTTCCAATACCCATAGCATTCAGATACTGTAGAACCGGAACACCAAGTCCGCCTGCCCCAACCACCAGAACCTTAGCGGCCGATAGTTTCTCCTGTGCTTCCGGTCCAAAATTTTTCAAGGCCGTTTGCCTTATGTATTTGGGATTGCTCAATCAATTGATATTTTCAAGTGCTGCATTGTAATCTTCCAATGAATTTGCATTCATCAATACACGGTCATCCTTCGGATGGATCAGTTTGATCTCATTTTTGATCAAAAACTTTCTCGGACAGGAACCATTACCCTCATTTAGATAGTCTCCTGCCGCCTGAAGTCCGCCTACTTCCCACAAGGTACACATCGGTTCCGGCAGATCACTTCCAGACACCGCAAATGAGGTTGCAAACTTTTCTTTTGCTCTGGATTCTATCAGTTGCCGGATAGCCTCCTCATCGACCAGGGGTAGGTCGCAGGCTAAAACAAGCCACGCGACATCCGGGTAAATTTCATGTGCACTTAGAATCCCGTTAAAGGGCCCTCTAAAAATATCTTGATCAGTGATCGTTTCAAACGCTGAGGAAATTGTAGCCACCTGATCCTCACGAATACTGAGAAAAGTACGGTCACAGAATTTATCGAGAAGTTCATACAGGTATTCGCGGTGTGGTTTACCATGATACTCCAATTTCCCTTTATCTTTTCCCATTCGGGTACTCTTACCTCCCGAAAGTATCAATCCGTATATCTTATCTGCTGAACTCATGCTTACCTCCGGTTTTCATTTCCAGTTTTATATCGGTAATAAGGATGTCATGTGAAAGTGCCTTACACATATCATAGATCGTGAGGGCACTCACTGATACCCCTGTCAAAGCCTCCATTTCAACGCCTGTCTTTCCGGTACATTTCACCATACATTTGATATGTAAAGCGTCTTCAAACGGCTGAATATCGATATCCACTTTAGACAACATCAGCTGATGGCAAAGGGGAATCAAATCACTCGTGCGTTTAACCGCCTGTATTCCAGCGATAATTGCAGTTTGAATGATACCTCCTTTTTTATGGACGAAACCTTGTTCACTCAATTGAGAATACACTGACTCAGGAAAGAGAACTTTGCCCGAAGCTACGGCTGTTCTTTCCGAAACAGATTTCATTCCAACGTCCACCATCACCGTGTTCCCTTCTTTATCTATATGTGATAAATCTGTACTCATACTTATCTATCCTCCTATGGAGGTCATTGAATTTTTAAATACGTTCTTGTATTTTTCCTGTTCTTCGAATCCTGTTTTCGACCTGTTTCCGATCGCCGCTCTGAATGTCTGCTTGACTGCATCATCCTCAGGTTCCAGACGCATAAGATCCCTGACATTAGCTCTTGGCTTTCCGTAGAGACAAGTAATAATATCTCCCGTGGCAGATACTCGAAGACGATTACAGCTTCCACAAAACGTCCTTGAAAACGAAGGGATTAAACCAAACGTCCCCTCATGGCCAGGTATACTGTAATTGATGGAGGTAGAGGTAGGTTCAGACTCCAATTTTTGGATCGAAGGATATTTCACCTGTATATGTTTTAATATCCTTCTGAAATCCCATTGAATCTTATTAAATGTTCTGCTACCGCCATTGAATGGCATTTCTTCCAAAAACCTTACAGAAACAGGATAATGACGCGTAAGTTCCAGGAGCTCATAGATCTCCTCAATATTCTGACCATCGAGAACGATACAATTCACCCTTACATTGAAACCTTCGGTGATCAGTCTGATCAGATTCTCATAAACCAGATCGAATTGATCTCTTCGGGTTATATTCTTGAATCGCTCTCTGGTGATAGCATCGAGACTCAGGTTTATATTCCTAATACCAAGTAGTTTCAACTCTTCAATATAGGGGCCTATCAGTGTTGCATTGGTTGTAATGGAGATATCCTTCAATGTTTCCAGTCCCGCAAGGAATCGCAACAAAGACATCAGGTCTTTCCGCGCAAATGGTTCCCCTCCGGTAATACGAATTTTATCGATACCTTCCTCCACAAGTAATTTGGATAATCGTTTTAACTCCGCCATGGATAGCAAGTGATCTCGCGCAGCGAAATCTATACCTTCTGCGGGCATGCAATAATTACACCGGAGATTACAACGGTCGGTCACCGCTAATCTCAGGTAATTGATCACTCTGTTATGATTATCAATCAACATTCTTAAATTCTTTTCTTTTTCAAAATCAGGATTAAAGATACAAAACGGTTAACAATCAACCTCCGCTTACCGGTGGGATTAAAGCCAATTCGTCCGTATCTGAAACCGGATGATCTTCAGATGTAAGTTCACTATTCACCGCAATTGCCAACGAAGAAAGGGACTGAAATTCCGGATATCGCTCGATCAGCATTTTCCTTAACTGTCCCACACTTTCAGGTTTTGCCCCCTGCCACACCAAAGTATGATCTCCGACAATATCACGTGTGATACCAAAAAGCAGAATTTCCATATAACCGATACTTTAATCATAGTCTGTGATCTGACCCTTCATGAATCCGGTCAAAATACACAGAAATTAAAGATTCAAGTTAATTAAAAAAACAGGAAAAAGACTTCACTTAAAGATAATTTAACAAGAAGCGTTCAATCGATTATATTTTATTGGAACTTCAAATATTCTCCATCTGTTTACCGGAAATTTCTTCTGAAAGTTTTTCCAAAGTTTCTCCTTTAGTTTCCGGCATCATAAAATGCACAAATATCAATTGTAACACCATCATAAAGGCAAAGAATGCAAATACAAGAGCCGGGCCTACCGAGCCAAAAAGTCCAGGTAAAGAAGCGGGAATCAAAGCCGCAAGAATCCAGTGTACCGAACTCCCAAATGACTGACCTGCTCCTCTGAGATGATTTGGAAAGATCTCAGCAATAAAGACCCAGATCACCGCACCTTGTCCGAAGGCATGCGCCGCTATAAATAGAAAAATGAAAGCTGGCACTGTACTCGGACCCCAATCGAAATAAAATGCTGCAGCTACCATGGATAAGGAACAAATATAGCCGATACTCCCCCAATACATCAGTGGTTTTCTACCTAACATATCTATCAAACTGAGTCCGACTACCGTAAATACCAGATTGATCTGCCCAACTCCTATGGTACTTAGATACGCATAGTCATCCGCAAGTCCTGCCGCTTTAAAAATACGGGGAGCAAAATATAAGACCGCATTGATTCCAGACATCTGATTGAAAAAAGCGATCAGAAAGGTATATATCAAAGGCTTGCGAAACTTTTTATTAAAAATATTTTCACCTTTAGGTGCGTTCAGATTCTCTTCTCTATTGATCCTTTCCAGGATATCCTCAAAATTGCCTTCGGGATACAATCGATTCAATACGCTCATTGCTTCCTCGTATCTTCCAGTCATCAACAACCACCTCGGACTGAAGGGAACCCCTAAGACCAACAACAGAAATAAAAATGCCGGTATCACCTGAATACCCAGCATATAACGCCAGGCATTAGGCCCTGAATCCATCAACAGATAATTAGAGATATATGCTACCAGTATGCCAAGAACTATATTAATCTGATATAGCGCTACAAGACGCCCACGACTTTCCGGCGGAGCGATCTCTGCCACATAAGCGGGAGCCGCGATGGTAGACATTCCGATGGCGAGTCCTCCTGCAAATCTGAATAGGGCAAAAATATAGGGTGAATTGCAGAGTGAAGCACCCAGGGCAGCGATGATAAATACGATTCCTATAAGGATCAGGGTATGTTTTCTACCGATCCTGTTCACAGGAATACTACCGAACATGGCTCCAAAAACCATTCCCCAAAGCGCCGGGGAAATAACGACCAAGCCATGAAAAATATCAGAAGTATTCCAAACCCGTTGCAAGGTCTGCTCCATTCCAGAAACCACCACAGTGTCAAAACCGAGTAAAAAACCCGACAATGCCACAGTAATCGACCAAAATGTAATATTCTTTATCATATACCTGCACTTTCATAATACACAAAGCAATAAGAATAATTAAGGCAGATGAACCGGAAGAATTAAAGGGCTCCTGGTTATAAAATACAAAAACCGACGCTAATTCCGTATCCTTCAAACAGTCCAGGAAAAAGCGTCGGTTAAATTTAAGATATACCGTTGAAATTTGTGAAATTTTATATCACAATTAACAGTAAATCAATATGTTAGTTTATAATTCAAGTGCTTTTTTCACATCGAGATGTGCCACTGAATCAATGATCATTTCAGGCTTGAAAGCATAATCCTTCAGATCTTCGGGTTTTGAAACTCCAGACAGGGTTAGAATCGTTGAATACCCTAACTGCACTCCACCGAGAATATCGGTATCCATAGTATCTCCGATAATAATGGTCTCACGTGCTTCCAGTCCGAGATATTTGCGAGCAGATCTCATCATGACCGGACTTGGCTTTCCAACAGAAAACGCCTTTTTGCCCGTGGCTTCTTCGATCATGGCAACCACGGCTTTGATACCGAGGTTGGACCATCCTTTTTTCTTAGGTGAAGGGTCAAGATTGGTAGCGATAAACTTTGATCCTGAAAGGATCATATCAACCGCAGTGTTCACCATTTCCAGCGTAAAGTTCCTTCCTTCTCCTACTACTACAAAATCAGGGCTGTGATTCACCATAGTGTATCCATGCTGATGCAAACTGGTAATTAGTCCGCCTTCTCCCAGTACATAGGCGGTACCATTCGGATTCATAAAGGATAGAAACCAGGCTGTCGCCATAGCACTTGTATAAACATTCTCCTCTTTGATCTTGATACCCATCTTCGCCACCTTATTCACGGCATCAAGTGGTGTGCGTTGACTGTTATTGGTCATGAACAAAAAGGGAATCTTTTCCTTTTGAAGGGTATGGATGAATTTATCAGCACCCGGGATCATATCATCTCCCGAATAGATCACTCCGTCCATATCTATTAAAAATCCTTTTTTCATTAAAATCCTTTTTTCTGTTAACTTTATACAATTTTGCGGCTAAGTTACGATATAATATGTACAGCCGTTGTAAAGTTCAGACACTAAAAACGTCGAAATAACAAACATTTAATTTTAATCACCGGAAACTGAAAAATCTACAACCATGAGCAATAATTATTATGATCCTTCTGATTTACGAAAATTTTCCAGCATCACTGAATGGAGTGAAGAACTCGGAAATAAGTTCTTTGAATACTATGGAAAGGTTTTTGAAGAAGGTGCACTGACAGCAAGAGAAAAATCACTAATCGCTCTGGCAGTGGCACATGTGGTAAAATGTCCGTATTGTATCGATGCTTATACTAAAGATGGCATGCAAAGAGGAATTACCAAAGAAGAGATGATGGAAGCCGTACATGCCGGCGCTGCAATTGAAAGCGGCGCAACCCTGGTTCACGGAGTTCAAATGATGAATAAGTACAATAAACTATCGATGTAATCACGAATGTCAGTAACACAATCTTTAAAAAAAAGAAACAATAAATTATCAGAAACGGCAAATCAGCTTGAATTGCTTTCAGGAGGTATTTTTACAAATGGGGAACTTCCTACCTTTAGAAAGAAGCTGGAATCCCATGGTAGCTTCCCTCTAAAACCTAAGCAACTTGAGATTCTGCAGATCAATGTAGGCTATATGTGTAATCAGGTCTGCGAACACTGCCATGTTGATGCTGGTCCGGACCGGAAAGAAATCATGACACGCGAAACCATGGAAATGTGCCTTGAAGTCATAAAATCGACAGGCGCCCATACGCTGGATCTGACCGGAGGTGCTCCTGAAATGAATCCTGATTTCCGTTGGTTTGTGGAACAAGCGTCTGCTATTGGAGTAAAAGACCTCATTGTACGCAGTAATCTTACGATTATACTGGCAAATAAAAAGTATCACGATCTTCCTGATTTCTTCAAGGAACATAATATACATGTGGTTTCTTCCCTTCCGCACTGGACCAAAGACCGAACCGATAAACAACGAGGCGAAGGGGTCTTCGACAAATCTATAGAAGCTTTGAAACTTTTGAATCATGTCGGATATGGTGATCCGGAAAGCGGGTTGATCCTCGATCTGGTTTATAATCCTTCCGGTGCGTTTTTACCCTCAGACCAGAAAGCTATGGAACAGGATTTCAAAAAAATTCTGGCTGAAAAGTTCGGGGTGCATTTCAATAACCTGTTTGCACTTACGAATCTTCCGATATCGAGGTTTCTTGATTTTCTGATCGCTTCAGAAAACTATGAAGATTATATGTATGCGCTGGTAGACGCCTATAATCCGGCAGCAACTGAGCATGTGATGTGCACAAACACACTATCTGTTGGATGGGATGGCTCCCTTTACGATTGTGATTTCAACCAAATGCTCGACCTTAAGGTCAAAGCGCCCATAACCCATATCCGTGATTACAATGAAGCGATATTGCAGAATCGGGAAATAATTATCTCACAGCATTGCTTCGGATGTACCGCCGGTGCAGGAAGCAGTTGCCAGGGATCAGTAACTTAAGCTCGGAAAATGAACAAACGTTTACTGATGATTTTCGTTCGCAATCCGGAATATGGAAAGGTAAAATCCCGAATTGCCCGGGACACCGGGCCCGATATTGCGCTGAAAATTTATAATCGACTACTGGAATACACCAGGCAAACAACCATTCAACTGCCGGTCACGAAAGAGATCCATTATTCAGAACACGTTGCATCCCCGGACCTTTGGAACGAGCGCCTGTTCCATAAAACCATCCAACAGGGAGAAGATCTGGGAATACGAATGGAGCATGCATTTCGGGATGCTTTCGAAAGAGGATTCCGTGAAGTGATCCTTATCGGATCTGACTGCTATGAACTTACGGAACAAATCTTGACAGACGCTTTTGAAAAACTAAGCAAACATGATATATGTATCGGACCGGCAAAAGACGGTGGCTATTATCTCATCGGACTTAAGCAGGTTCCGAATGGAATATTTAAAAATAAAATCTGGGGTGAGTCTAAGGTTTTATCAGACACATTAAAGGATTTAGATTCTTATGATGTAGCTTTGTTAAAGGAACTGAATGATATAGATACGATCGAAGATGTACGCTCTCATCCAGATCTGAAACTTTATTTAAATCGATAATTATGATCAATGCACTGAAGGAAACAACAGCGTATTTAAAGAACAAAGGATTTGAAGATCCTGAAATAGGGATCGTACTGGGTACCGGACTCGGTAAAATCGTTGATGATATTGAAAATCAAATAGTAGCACATTACAATCATATCCCTCATTTTCCGCTGGCAACGGTTGAGTTTCACAAGGGAAAACTGATCTATGGTGATCTCTATGGAAAAAAGGTAGTGGTGATGCAGGGTCGTTTTCATCATTATGAAGGATATGATTTTATCGACATCACCTATCCGATACGGGCAATGGAAGCTTTGGGCATAAAAAAATTACTCGTTTCGAATGCTGCCGGTGCCATCAACCTGGAATTCAAAAGAGGAGAATTAATGCTGATCGAAGACCATATTAACCTTCAGGGAGGGTCCCCGCTGGCATTTAAGGAAGTATCTGCCTTCGGAGAAAGATTTGTCGACATGAGTGACCCTTATGACAAGGAGATGTGCGATCAGGCGAAGGCTATCGCAAAGGAACACAATCTTCCGATGAATACAGGAGTGTATGCCTCTGTGGTTGGGCCGCAACTCGAAACCAAAGCAGAATATCGATATCTGAAGATCATCGGTGCCGATGCTGTAGGCATGAGCACCGTACCGGAAGTGATTGTTGCAAACCATCTCAAACTACCGGTATTTGCCATCAGCGTACTGACGGATGAATGTGATCCCGATAATCTGAAACCGGTAAACGTACAGGAGATCATTGAAGTTGCCGGCAAGGCTGAACCGATCATGATCAAACTGTTCAGGGAGCTCATACAACTCCAATAGTCGGCTTTCCTTTTGAATCAGGAATAAACATAAAATGGAAAAGTATTTTGAAATATTTAAAAACTCCTATTCGGGTTATTTCAATTACCTGATCAGTGAGATCACCACCTTCCACTGGAGTAATTATTTCTATGGATTGATCGTGATATCATTACTGGTATGGGGTCTGGAGATACTTTTTCCATGGCGCAAAGATCAAAAGATCTTCCGAAAAGACTTCTTTCTGGACACTTTCTACATGTTCTTTAATTTTTTCCTGTTGAATCTGATTGTACTCATCATGCTGTCAAATACTGCAGCTCAGATCTTTGATGATTTCCTCGGGTTGTTCGGCCTAAAACTGGATGATTTACAACTTCTGGACATCGGCAGTCTGCCCTACGGACTCGGACTGCTGGTTTTCTTTCTCATCTCTGATTTCGTACAATGGAACACCCATCGATTATTACACAGAGTACCTTGGTTATGGAACTTTCATAAAGTACATCATTCGGTAAAGGAAATGGGATTTGCTGCACACTTGCGTTACCATTGGATGGAACCTGTTGTCTACAAATCGATGCTCTATCTGCCCATCGCCATCATCGGAGGTTTTGAAGCAAATGATGTTGCCCTAATTCATTTCTTCAATATTACCATCGGTCATCTAAATCATGCAAACCTGGGCTGGGATTATGGCCCTTTAAAATATATACTCAATAACCCTAAGATGCATATCTGGCATCACAGTCGGAAGTTGCCGAACCGGTACGGAGTCAATTTTGGAATCACACTGAGTCTTTGGGATTATCTTTTCAGAACCAACCACATACCTTATAACGGACGTGATATTGAACTTGGCTTTGAAGGTGACGAGGAGTTTCCGGTAGATTTTGTAGGCCAGGAACTATATCCTGCGGATATCGGACACAATCCAAAAGATTAGCTTTAACCCGACCTAAAGTTAGCTGAGAATATGGCTGATCTAAATCCAAAATATTTATATTTGATAAGTTTAAAATTTCAAAGGAATGGCGAGTAATAAAATTCAGGATAAAATTGATGCTACCTTGCTTGAAGAACGCAAGGTATTTTTATGGGGACAGGTAGATGATAAATCGGCGAAACATGTGATCGACCGCCTTCTCTATCTCGACGCATTGAGTAACAAAGAGATCAAACTGATCATAAACAGTCCGGGCGGCTATGTTACTTCCGGATTTGCGATCCATGACACCATGAAATCATTAAAAAGTCCTGTGTCTACGATTTGTACAGGATTGGCTGCATCGATGGGTTCTATTCTGCTCTCAGCCGGTGAAAAAGGGAAGCGATTTATTTACCCTTATGCACGTGTCATGATCCACCAACCCAGTGGGGGTGCTCAGGGTCAGGCTTCTAATATTGAGATCCAGGCGAGAGAGATCATCAAAACTAAAGAAATCGGCGCTAAAATTCTTGCCGATAATTGTGGTCAGACCGTTGAAAAGATCATGAAGGATTTCAACCGTGATTACTGGATGGATGCTGAGGAATCTTTAGAATACGGAATCGTTGACGGAATATTAAAATAGTAGCATTCCGGCTATTCATAAAATCAAAGGTGGGCAACAGCTCACCTTTTTTTATACAATGATTTTATCACCATTTCAGCAGGCTTGTTCTGTACGGTAAATCGATTGTCTGCAAGTCCGCCGACACGGCTGCGATCCGGAAACCATTTCCACAGGAATCCACCGGCAAACCAGTTTTCATTCCAGAACGATTCATGTATAGCCTCTAAAGCCACCGATTGAGCGGTATGATTGACCCTTCCGGTAATGCGTTTCGCGTACCAGGGTTCCCGGGTTGAATGATCCATACTGCGATAACCATATTCGGTAAACAAAACCGGTTTCTCCTCTTTATAGCTCAGATGCTTCAATTTTTTCTTATAATTCTTCCAGGAATCGAACAATTCCTCCTTTAACGGAGTTTGATTCTGTGATAATGGATAATATGCATTCACACCGATATAATCGAGATCTTCCCAGAAATCCACAGACTCAAAACTGTCCCAATTCTCCGCATAGGTAATCTTTCCTGAATACAGTACTCTCACGGAGGCGATCAGCGTTTTAAAATACTCACTACGCTGCACAGCAAACTTATTCAATTCGTTCCCGATACAGAAGACTTCTACTCCTTCATCTTCCGCCACTCTAGCAAAATCGAGAATGTATTTGGTATATTCATCTTCCAGTTTTTGCCAGGCCTTTTCAGAATCCGGCTCCATATCTCCGGTAAAAATTCCATGCTGCACCCATACATGAGGCTTCAACATGACCTTGAGACCGCCCTTCTTTAAACACTGAATATATTGTCGAATCCCTATTTTTCGTTCCCCGAACCATTGGCGGTTGGTATCATAGTATACCTGAGGATCTTTCACATCTGCAATAAAAGCATAAGGCATCACCGCTACATAATTAGCGTTGATATTCTTTATATCAAGGGCTTGCTGATCTGCCAGTGAATCACGCGTCGATACAAGACTGATACCATTCATCTTCTCTTCTATCCTGAATTCAGGAGTACAACCAAAAACGAAGCAGCAAATCAAAAAAACCACGCTCAATAACCTGAGGTACATATATCTGAAATTTAGCCAGTTAATATAATGAATTCCGAACAATTCCTATCCTATTAATTTATCGGTGTCTTCTAAATTATGGTCTTGATTTAAGTTCTTATCTTGTGGTTCGACAAAAAGAAGCAACCTCTACCCGCAAATGAAACATATCGTTATCATAGGCAATGGCATAGCCGGTATAACCGCAGCCAGACATATCAGAAAACGAAGTGACAACCGCATTTCGGTTATCTCTTCCGAAAATAAATACTTCTTTTCAAGAACAGCATTGATGTATGTCTATATGGGGCATATGAAGTTCGAACATACGCAACCCTATGAAAACAACTTTTGGGAATCTAACAGGATAGAATTAGTAGAGGATCATGTCAACTCAGTGACTCCTTCTGAAAACAAACTAGTGCTTCGTAAAGGAAAAAGTCTGGATTACGATGTGCTGATCATAGCAACAGGATCTAAACCCAATCGGTTCGGCTGGCCCGGTCAGAACCTGAAAGGGGTTCAGGGACTTTATTCAAAACAGGACCTCGAACTGCTGGAGAAAAATGCCCCTAACGCAAAAGTTTGTAAACATGCCGTGATCACCGGCGGTGGACTAATCGGCATTGAACTTGCAGAAATGCTGCATTCAAGAAAGATCCCCGTTACCTTTCTGGTGCGTGAAAGCGGATTCTGGAGAAATGTTCTTCCCAAACCGGAATCGGAGATGATTAACAGACATATCCGTAAACACGGTATCGATCTGCGACTAAATACGGAATTGAGTTCGATAACCGGCGACGAGAACTCATGTGTCGCTTCTGTAATTACCAATCACGAGGAAAGAATACCTTGTGATCTTGTAGGGCTAACTGCTGGTGTTTCCCCGTCCATAGAATTTCTAAAGGATTCAGGTATTGAAACTAACAAAGGTATATTGGTGGATAGCCACCTCAGAACAACTATTGAAAACATATTTGCTATCGGTGATTGTGCGGAACTCAGAGAACCACTCCCTCACCGAAAAGCCGTGGAAGCCGTTTGGTATGCCGGAAGAATGATGGGTGAAACCGTTGCCTGTACCGTGTGTGACCAACCCGTTGCATACCGGCCCGGTCATTGGTTCAATTCGGCTAAGTTCTTTGATATTGAATACCAGACCTATGGAAAGATCCACGCGGAGAAGACCGCTCAGGAAGAACAGCTTTACTGGGAATCGGAAGATGGCAATAAATGTATTCGCATAGCTTTCGAAAAAGAAACCGGTGTCTTTATCGGAATGCATGCTCTAGGGGTACGCCTAAGTCATATGACCATAGACCGATGGCTTACCGAAAAACTGATGATCAACGATCTGCTACCACAACTGGAAAAGGCAGCCTTCGATCCGGAGTTGTTTGATAAATCTCTGAAAAAGGCCAAAGCACATTTTCAGCAAAAAATGATAAAACTCCAATTCTGAAATGATGAATTACGGAACACAAAAAAATATGGCACTGACCGGGGAACCTCCGGTTCAATTGAACAAAACTCAAAAATTAGGCACCCTGACCGGACTCACCGGATTGTTTATTCTTTTACTGGCAACGTTTAATGTTCAATTTCCTGAACGCACTTTCTGGCTAAGTGGATCACTGGTCCTTCTTTCAGCCGGAATACTGATCTTTTCAATTGCTGCGTACAAGGATAAAACAGCCGGAATCAAGAATGACGGAGTATGGTTCAAAAGCCTGACCTCCAGAGGCTACCTTGCCTGGTGTCTTGGAATATTTCTGACGCTCTTTTATATTGTACTCTATTTTTACCCATCACTCCTCGGGCTTCGCGAGAACGGTGTGAATACCGGACTTATCGGATTTTTCGACCCGCTTAGTAAATTTCTCAGCGGGAATCCTGCCAGTCAATGGTTTGTTTATGGAGTTCTGTATACCCTCGCAATCCTCACCTTCGGAATAAAATTTATATTAAAATACAGACATAATCGGTATGAAATGATCAGAACGATTAGCGTAATGTTCTTCCAAACCTGTTTTGCTTTTATCATTCCGGAATTGATGGCAAGGTTGAATTCACCTGATTTTTCACTACCGTATTATGATCTTAAAAATATTTGGCCACTCAATTATTATAACTTTGATCAATACAGGATCGACAGTTTTATCAGTTCCGGTGATATCGGACTGGCCTTACTCATCTTCGGGATAATTTCCATTCTGATCATCACCCCGGTACTTACTTATTTCTACGGAAAGCGATGGTATTGTTCGTGGGTCTGTGGTTGCGGCGGACTGGCAGAAACCATCGGGGATCCTTTTCGCCAGTTATCAGACAAAAGTATGTTCGCCTGGAAAGTAGAACGATGGGTGATCCATAGTGTGTTGGTATTCGTGGTACTAACGACCACGGCAACTATTTATTCCTATCTCAGCTATGATGCTCAAAAATACTGGCTTAACAAGGATGTTTTTCTGATCGGCACCGGTGTAACACTTACCTTATTGTTCCTGCTCATCTGGATTTATAAACGAGAAGAACTTAGAAAGGATGCCCGATATGGTGCCCTGGCATACCTGAGCATAATGATCGGCCTGATCCTGATCCATTACCTCAGCGGCATGAATGTATTTATCTTTGATGCAGGAACGCTGAGAACCTGGTATGGATTCATGATAGGTTCGATCTTTTCCGGTGTGATCGGAACTGGATTTTACCCTATCTTTGGCAGTCGGGTCTGGTGTCGTTTCGGATGTCCGATGGCAGCAATTTTAGGTCTGCAACAACGTTTGTTCTCACGTTTCAGAATAACGACCAACGGAGGTCAATGTATCTCTTGTGGAAATTGCTCCGTTTATTGCGAAATGGGAATCGATGTACGTTCCTACGCCCAGAAAGGAGAAAACATCCTAAGAGCCTCTTGTGTTGGCTGTGGGATTTGTTCAGCCGTATGCCCCAGAGGAGTGCTTAAATTGGAGAACACTAAAAAAAGTGATCAACGGATCGATCCGGATGCCGTTTTAACCGGAAATAATCCGGATCTGCTGGATCTGCTTAAAAAAAACCAGTAATAACCTATTAAGTTATGGGAGGAAATCCCGACGAATACCAAACGGGTATAATGATCGATGTGATCATACCGGCTTTTAATGAGGAGAATGCTATAGGAAAAGTCATTCAGGATATCCCGAATGTAGTCAGAGAGATCGTGGTGGTTGACAATAACAGCACGGACAGTACTTTTGAAACTGCTCGTGTGGCAGGTGCTACAGTACTGAAGGAAGCGCGAAAAGGATATGGGTATGCCTGCCTGAAAGGAATAGAACATCTCATCCAAAAGCCACAACGACCTGATATCATCGTTTTTCTTGATGGTGATTACTCTGATTACCCGGAAGAGTTACCCCTGCTGACCGAACCTATAATAAAAGAGAAATTCGATATGGTAATCGGAGCGAGAAATGCTGCATATCGCACCAAGGGTGCCATGACCCCACAACAGGTTTTTGGTAATTGGTTGGCGTGTACCCTGATGCGAATGTTCTATAATGCGCACTATACAGATCTGGGACCATTCCGGGCTATTCGAACCGACCGGTTACTGGATATGAAAATGGAAGATAAGACCTATGGCTGGACGGTTGAGATGCAATTAAAAGCTCTGAAACATCGTTTAAAATATACCGAAGTACCGGTTCGCTATCGCGCTCGAATCGGTGAATCTAAAGTATCAGGAACTGTGAAAGGAACAATCATGGCCGGATATAAGATTCTGGGATGGATTTTTAAATACAGTATACAATAAAATGGAAGTAGTTCTGGTCTATATAGTAGTGGTCATATATATCATCGCGCTATTGATGATCTTTATCTATAGTATTGCTCAGCTGAACCTATTGCTGAACTATCTAAGCGCTACGACGAACCGATTAAAGGATTCATATCCTGAAATAAAGTCTACTCAATATCCCAATGTAACCATCCAGTTACCAGTTTATAATGAACTTTATGTTATAGATCGATTACTGGATTGTATCGCAGCAATCGACTATCCTCACGAACGGTTACAGATTCAGGTATTGGATGATTCCACCGATGAATCGCTGGAACAAACCCGTTTAAAGATCGAAAAACTTAGGATCACAGGTCTGGACATCGTGCACGTTACCAGAACAGACCGAAATGGTTTTAAGGCAGGTGCGCTTAAAGAAGGATTAAAATTTGCTACCGGAGATCTAATTGCAATTTTCGATGCAGATTTTATGCCTGCAAGTGATTGGCTAAAAAAAACCGTTCCGTTTTTTGTCGACCCGGAAATCGGAGTCGTACAGACACGTTGGGGGCACCTGAACAGAAACTATTCTTTTCTCACCAAAGTTCAGGCATTTGCACTTGATGCCCATTTTACCATTGAACAGGTGGGAAGAAATTCAAAAGGCCATTTCATCAATTTCAACGGCACTGCCGGCATCTGGCGAAAGGAATGTATTATCGATGCAGGTAATTGGGAAGGAGATACTTTAACCGAAGATCTTGACCTGAGCTACCGTGCTCAGTTAAGAAACTGGAAATTCAAATATTTAGAAGAAGTTGAAACACCCGCTGAACTTCCCGTACTGATCAGTGCCGCCAGATCGCAACAGTTCCGCTGGAATAAAGGAGGTGCAGAAAATTTCAGAAAAACTGCAGCCAGTGTGGTACGGGCCAGAAATATCGACTGGAGATCTAGGGTACATGGTATATTACATCTGCTCAACAGTTCGATGTTCCTTTTCGCATTCATTATCGCCATTCTAAGTATCCCTGTGATGTTCATTCAACATTATTATCCGGAGTTTAAGCCCGTATTAAAACTTACAGGCTTTTTTCTTGTCAGCTCTGTCATTCTATTCCTTACCTACTGGATAACTTTTAAAAGGATAAAGGGAGGTGGATTCCTAAGTTTTCTTAGCTATATTCCAATGTTCTTCGGGTTCTTTGCAGTAGCTCTGGGCTTTTCACTGAACAACAGCATCGCGGTTATTCAGGGACATCTGGGCAAGCGCAGTAGTTTTGTCAGAACTCCTAAATTTAATCTATCCGGTAAAAAAGATACTCCGGTAAAGAACAAATATATATCAAGAAGACTTCCAGGAATCAGTATTCCGGAAATGATCCTGACCGCTTATTTTCTATTTGGAATTCTGGGAGCCTGGCAACTCAGTAATTATGGCATGATGTTCTTTTCGGGAATGTTGTGTTTTGGTTTTGGTTTTGTAACTTACCTAACCATAAAAAATGCTTCGTGATCCTAACACTACTGCGTAAAAACACCATTACCTATGTATTTCTTGGGTTTAGCCTGTTATTTTATGCAGCATTTGCTTATGACCTCGACAGAACAGACCTCCCTAAACTATTCGGACTTTACGGAGCGTTATTCTATTTTTTCTATCAGATCTATGGTAAAATTGCAGATGACAATAGGCTGGCTACTGGCTTCGGAATACTCAGTCGACTCATATTCCTGATTGCGATCCCCAACCTTTCTCAGGATTTTTACAGATTCCTGTGGGATGGTCATCTCCTCATAAAAGGGATGAACCCCTATACGGCCACCCCGGAAGCGCTGATCTCGAATACGGACCTGAACCTTGAGACTGCACAACGTCTGATCCAAGGAATGGGATCACTGAATGCAAGTCATTACAGCAATTATCCTCCATTAAATCAACTTTTCTTTGCTATCGCAGCCTTTTTAGGCGGGTCGAACATTTCATTATCTGTGTTCATCCTCAGGTTATTTATCATAGGTGGCGACATCGTATTGCTTCACTTTGGGAAGAAAGTTTTAAAACTACTCGGCAAACCTGCCAAAACCATCTATCTGTATTTTTTAAACCCGTTCGTCATAATCGAACTCACCGGAAACCTTCATTTTGAAGGTGTCATGATGGCCTTAGCTGTAATCTCGATCTATTTCCTGTTGACCAGCTCTCCGGTAAGATCAGCCCTGTTTTTAGGACTGTCGATTCTTGTCAAACTGATACCGTTGATGTTTCTTCCTTTGTATTTCAGTTACTTCAATGGGAAGATAAGTGCTTTAAAAGGGAAAGCTATCGGAAAAGCAACAGGATACTTGATTATAACATCAGGGGTGGTCATACTTGGATTCCTTCCCTTCTATTCGATCACAGATCTTTCCCATTTCAGTGAATCGATAATGCTTTGGTTCGGGAAGTTTGAATTCAATGCAAGTTTCTATTATATATTACGTGGAATCGGGTATATTATAAAAGGCTATAATACGATTGAAACGTTGAGCAAATCGATCGCTTTGGTTGTATTCGTCTCCATCTGCTGGCTAGCACTATTCAATGACAATCGCGAGGTTAAGAAGCTTCTGACTGCGATGTTATTTGCTGTAAGCCTGTACCTGTTTACCGCAACTACAGTGCATCCTTGGTATATAACTGTACCGCTGATTCTTTGTCTTTTCACTGAATATCGATTCCCGGTCGTATGGTCAGGAGTAGTGATTCTTAGCTACCACGCTTATGCCAGTGCACCCTACAATGAAAACTTCATTGTATTGGCACTGGAATATCTCGTGTTATATGGTTATTTGATCTATGAAGTACGAAGACTGCTTAAAGCATCTTTAGGTTGATGACTTCCTGAGCGGTTAGTTTTCTCCAGGTTCCACGCGGAAGGTCCTTTTTGGTAAGTCCGGCAAACACTACTCTGTCAAGTGAAACCACCTGATACCCGAGGTGTTCGAATATTCTGCGGACGATACGGTTACGTCCACTATGTATTTTCACACCGACTTCATTTTTTGATGCATTAGGAATATAGGAAACATCATCTACCAGAATCTCTCCATCTTCGAGTTGTAACCCATTCGCGATCTTATGAAGATCGGAACCACTCAATTTCTTATCCAATACTACATGGTAGATCTTTCGTATACCGTGTTTCGGATGTGTCAGTTTCTTAGCCAGATCACCGTCATTGGTAAATAGTAACAGTCCTGTAGTACCTCTATCCAGCCGTCCCACAGGCAAGATCCTTGAATTCGTTGCATTACTCACAAGTTCCATTACGGTAGACCTTCCTTTTTCATCACTTGTAGTGGTGATAAATCCTTTGGGCTTGTTGAGCAGAATATATTCAGGCTTTTCCGGCTTGATCGACTTGCCATCGAACTTCACCTCATCGGAAATCTTTACTTTATAACCCATCTCGGTGACCACCTTTCCATTGACCATCACATTTCCTGCTGCGATATAGACATCGGCATCTCTTCTGGAACAAATTCCGCTGTGAGCGAGAAATTTATTGAGACGAACTTCATTTTTACCCAACTGATCAGCCTTATCTACCGGATTCTTAGACAGCGGAGAGTTCCCACGTGAATAACTACCCCTCAGCAAATTACCTCCCTGACGTCCACTGTACTTTTTCTTATTTCCACCCTGACGTCCGGATTGCTTTCCTCCATCACTTTTATCCTGTCTGCTCATCTCAAAAATTTTTAGCAAAGATATGGGTTTAGTTTGAAGTTGTTAAATTATTGCGAGTATGTAATCTATTTTTGATCTGCCAACACCATTCATAGTTACGATACTGATCAGATGATCCTGTTCAGCACGAGATCGATATCGATCAGGAGAATACTGAACACCCCCGCAACAATAATGACTTTAAGGATATTATGCAGGAGCAAATAATCTTTCTTATCTCCCGACCTCCATAACAGGATGAGAAAAAACAATAATGCTACCATGCAGAAATAGAAGAAATAAGTCATATGCCCAACTTCGAAATATCGAATCAAGGAATAAGCAGGCACCAGCGTCAACACTACCAGGAGGGTGATGGTGATCTTTGACACCCGTTCTCCATAAAGAACGGGCAGGGTATTGTAGTCGTATACGATATCTCCTTTCATATTCTCAAGGTCCTTGACCATTTCCCTTATGAGTATAATGAGAAAGAGGAAGATCGCATGGACGAATATCACCGGTTCGAAATTCCTATAAAAGATAAAGACCGCAAAGAAAGGAGTGATCGCCAATATGGCTGAAGTGATGTTGCCAACGATCGCAATCCTCTTGAGTTTATGAGAATAGAACCAGATTCCGAAAATATAGAGTGAGAAAAAGATCACTGCCCTAAAAGACACGTAGCTTGCAAAGATCACCGAGATAAAATTCAAAATAAAATAGGTGGATAATTTGAATTGCTGACTTATCTGCTGATCCAGCAAGGTCTTTCTCGGCCTGTTAATAAGATCTTTTTCAGCATCATAGAAGCTATTAATAATATAACCCGATGCGATGGCTACGGCGGATGCTGCTACGATCGCAAAAAGATTTGGATCGAATAAAACCGCTCTCAGTGGTAAATGAGGTGCGAGTATGTAAATGGAAGCCAGGTATTGCGCCAGTACGATGACAAGGACATTATATCCCCGAACTACTGAAAACAGTCCCAATAATTTGAGTATGATCAGTTTTTGCCTTCGGCTGAACATGCAATGGATTTAGAAGTTATAGACAACTTCCAGCTTATAATCCTTCAGAGCATTTTTTGCTTTTTCAATATCTTCGGTAAACCCGAGAATATAACCTCCACCTCCGGATCCACAAAGCTTTAGATAGTAGTCATTAGTTTCGATACCCTTCGCCCAAAGCTTGTGAAACTGAGCCGGAATCATCGGTTTAAAGTGATCCAGAACAACATGTGAAAGCTGTTTGATATTCCCGAAGAGTGACTTTACGTCTCCTTTCAGAAAATCTTCAACACAAGCATCGGTATGTTTAACGAATTGATCCTTGATCATTTTACGGAAACCTTCCTGCTTCATGTTCTCCATAAAGATCTGCACCATCGGGGCAGTCTCTCCTGTAATACCACTGTCGATTAAAAATACCGCCCCCTTTCCATGAGTGGTCTGAGAAGGTATTCCCGTTGGTTCGATATTATCCTTCGAATTGATAAGAATCGGCAAGCTGAGATAACTGTTCAATGGATCGAGCCCTGAAGACTTACCGTGAAAGAAAGATTCCATTTCAGAAAAAATCTGTTTCAGGACCAAAAGTTTTTCCCGGGTCAGATTTTCCAGAACGGTGATCTTGTCATAGGCATACTGATCATAAATAGCCGCTACCAGTGCCCCACTGCTACCCACTCCGTATCCCTGAGGAATAGAACTGTCGAAATACATCCCGTTCTCAATATCCTTCTTCAATTTTGCTATATCGAAACGTACAGGAGTGTCTTCCCGTAATTGAAGCTCTTCGAGAAAAGCTACAAAACGCTTGAGACTTTGATTTGATTTTTCAGCGGTCTCATCGAGTTCTGAGGAGGTTTTCAATGCTCCGTTATAGAAATTATAAGGTATGGAAAGTCCTTTGGAATCTTTAATGATCCCGTATTCTCCGAACAGGAGGATCTTAGAATAAAACAATGGTCCTTTCATAGGCTTGTAACCCCAAAGGGTTATAGATTATTTTGGCGGCACTAATTTTAACAGACTAAAGATAATCAAATTAATCTTCGTTTTCAACAAACTACGTTCCTGAATAAGATAAAACGTACATTTCCACGATAAATTATCAGATCATCGGAGATCTATTTTAACATTTCGGCCCCTTTTCCAACACCGTCGCAAATATACTGCCCATTTTGACAATAACCAACCAGATCGGATTTGATAAATTCCATCACCCTGTCATTCTCCTCATCCGGGAACAGCAGGTGAACATTTGCTCCGGCATCTAGTGTGAAACATAACGCTGAGCCGGTCTCCTTTCTGTATTCCCATACTTTCTCGATAACTTGTAGCGTATTGGGTTTCATCAGGATATAGGAAGGAGTAGATGCCAGCATTACCGCATGTAATGACAACGCCTCACTTTCCACCAATGCCGTAAAAGCACTTAGATCGCCACTTTGGAAGATTGTCTGCAGCAGATCCATATTATTTCGGGCCTGATCAAATCGGGCTTCCGCATACGGATGTCCGCTCATAAGATTATGACCTACAGTACTACTTACTTTCTTAACACCTTTATCCACCAGTAAAATAACATCCCTGTACGTGGTGAACACCTCAGCTACCGGATGCGGATATGGTACCCCGAAAAGATCGGAACTACCCGGAATCGTAACATGCTCCCCCCATTCGATCAATGGACCATCAATACTGCGACAGGCACTGCCTGACCCCAGCCTTGACAAGAAGGATGCCTTTCTCTTAAATTCCCGCTTATCGATGACTCCTGTCAATTCTTCTTCAAGACTCATAAGCGCCAGGGACAGCGCAGACATACCACTCGCCGAAGACGCGATTCCACTCGAATGCGGAAAACTGTTGGAAGTTTCAATTTTAAAATGGAAATCTTCGAGGAATCCAAGGTATGGCTGAACACGTTCCAAAAACTTCTCAATCTTACCGTAGAATGCTATTTTCTTTTCTCCTTCAAAAAAAAGATCAAAGGAAAATCCTTCCGAATCTTTGGGCTGCCATGACAGTTTTGTCGTGGTCGCACATTCTGAAAGAGTAAAACTCACCGAAGGATTCATCGGTAATTGTTGCCCATGTTTACCCCAATATTTCACTAAAGCGATATTACTAGGTGAACGCCAGGTTACAGATCCTGATGTGACCTGCTTCTCATAAACCGAGGGTAAAAAGTCGTTTACGGTCATCTTAACATTTCAATTTGTGCAAATATACTTGAATTGTAAATGGTGAGCAGTATGGTTTTCCAGTGAATACAGATAATTCAATATCCGAATTCTCAACCCGTCAACAATGATTTTCATTTAAAGTCTATTTATCCTTTACTTTGCAATAATCTTCAAGATAACTCATGAACCAATTCGATGTGATCATTGCCGGCGGTGGAGCTGCGGGATTTTTTGCGGCTATCCAGATTGCAGAAAACAATCCTGAGCTGCAGATCGTAATACTCGAGAAAGGCAAAGAAGTACTTTCAAAAGTTAGGATCTCAGGAGGTGGGCGTTGTAATGTTACGCACGCCGAATTTTCACCCGATCTTCTGGCAGGTTATTACCCTAGGGGTGAAAAAGAGTTAATAGGGCCTTTCCATAAATTCTGTAGCGGAGACACCATGGCATTCTTTGAAGAAAGAGGGGTTCCCTTGAAAATCGAAGCGGACGGCAGGATATTTCCTCAATCCGATTCCTCAACCTCTATTATCTCCTGTTTCCTCGATTGTTGTCACGCTTTAGGCATAAAGATCATAACGAGTTGCGGAGTACAGTCATTCAACAAACCCGATAAAAACTGGCTGCTCGAAACAACTTGTGGAAAATTCGAGGCGCCAGATCTGATGATCTGTACAGGCAGCAGCAATAAGACCTGGAAATTATTGAGTTCTCTCGGCCATTCCATCGTGAGTCCGGTTCCCTCCTTATTCACCTTCAATTGCAAGGATCCCCGTATCAATGGTCTCATGGGGTTAAGCTCAGAAGTAAGTATAGATATACCCGGAAGCAGTCTTCAGGCTTACGGCCCCTTACTCATCACACACTGGGGTTTTAGCGGACCTGCCATTCTTCGTCTTTCTGCCTGGGGTGCCCGGGAACTGCACGAAAGGAATTATGAGTTTCGCATCCGTATCAGCTGGACACAAAACATGGATGCCGAAGACGTCTTTACGGAACTCCTCGAACTAAAGAAACAACATCCAAAACAAAGGCCCGCGAACAGCAGAATCGGAGCTATCCCAAAAAGACTTTACCTAAGCTTGCTGGAATATTGCGATCTGCATCAGATCGAACGATGGGCTGATGCTTCGAATAAACAGATTCGTAAGTTAGCAGACGAACTAACCGGTGGTACTTTTGCTATAAAAGGAAAAAGTACCTTCAAAGAGGAATTCGTAACCGCAGGCGGGGTCGACCTTAAGGAAGTGGACATGCGAACTTTTGAAAGCAAACTTCATGACCGACTCTATTTTGCCGGTGAGGTTTTGAATATCGATGCCATCACCGGAGGTTTTAATTTTCAAAATGCGTGGACCGGTGCATTTATAGCCGCGAGGACGATTCTGGACAAAAGACAGGTTAATTCATAACCCAGATACTGCAATTCAGAATAGAAGCAAAACAAACCCAAAGAAAATAGGGCACCAGTAAATAAGCTGCCGTTCTGTTGACCACTTTAAACCACTTTATGGTAAGCCCAATAAGTATCAGTAAAGCGATAATAACCAGCATCGCCCAGAATGGTTTTTGAAATCCAAAAAATACAATGCTCCATAAAGCATTCAACAACAATTGAAATACAAAGTGATACAATGCTGTCTTCACCCACTTATGGTAAAAGCCACGAGCCCATACCATTCCTGCCGCCACCCCCATCAATATATAAAGAAGGGTCCAAACAGGGGCAAATATCCAGTTCGGAGGATTGAAGGAGGGCTTATTCAGAGTAGTATACCAGGTATCAACCGATGATTGTGTGGCAAATCCACTCAAAAAGCCGACCGCAAGACAGATCGCAACTGAAATTATGATTCTGGTAGTAGTTTTTGACATAAATGGCGGATGTGCTCACTAAAATAATAATTTTTTTAACAGGTGTCAGGTAAAATATTTTTGTCTGCAGGCAGATTGAGAAACGTGATCATGCCCGAAGTCATCTAGTGTCGTAGCATACATAAACCTGTTAAAAGGAAGTAGTTATACTTTTAGAATAATTTCTTCTAAGACTCCATTGCATATAATTGCACCAATTCCGGATAGTCAGAAATGATACCATCAACTCCTAAACTCAACATTCGTTTTATCTCATTTGGCTCATTAACGGTCCATGGATAAATTCTGAAACCTAACTGCTTTAATAAGGCAGCATTCCCGGTGATCAGGTTACGGTAATAAGGATGAATGGAAACGGCATCTAAACTCTTTGCAAAATCGATGATCAGTAAGGGATCTTCCTCCGTAAGTACACCGATCGCAATGCCGGGATCCAACTTTCTGAGATCAGCGAGTTCGTCATGAAGGAAACTGGAAACAACCAAATTTGAAGGATTCCAATGGAAAGCATGAGTCTTGCAGTTCAGGAGCACATGTAAAGGCAAAGCAGTGTCAGCTCCTTTTAACTCAATATTCAGGAACACTTTTCCCTGTAACAGAGAAAGCACTTCGGAAAGCAACGGTATACGATAAGTTTTCTGAACCAGAAGTTGACTGAGTTCAGCGTAAGAATGTTCCTCTACTAATCCAACACCATTGGTCAACCGCTCAAGCGTATGGTCATGGAAGACCACAAGTTCACCACTTTTGCAACGGAAAACATCAATTTCGATAGCATCGGCACCTAAGGAAAGGGCAGCACTGATCGATTCCAGCGTATTTTCAGCGATATGACCTTTAGCACCCCGGTGCCCGATCATCAGAGTCGAATTTTTTACGACTCCTTGCAAAAATCTATCCGTCATTCAGCACGTATTAAATCAGGATAATTAACCACATTTTCAATGCAAACGTAAGCTTATTTTTTGATTTCCAGAGTACTAAATTGTGTAGTTAATCTAAAAAAAAAGGATTAAGTGTAGTTATAACAATATTTTTACTACATTAGGACTCCTTTGTCAAGAATATGGTTTCTATGAAAGCAAACTTAAGAAGTAAAAAAACGAACGTAATATTAAGTCTTCTACTGACTTCATTTCTTATTGCATCTGTTTTTATCTTTGATCTACTGCAAGTGAGAGCGAACCATTTTCTGAACATTTTCATCCCCTCATCTTTTTACATAATTCTATCGATCATTAGCACCTATGCATTTACAACGATCCAAAAAAAGCTGGTCACCGTTCGTGTGAAAAAGCACTGATCAATTATTGCATACTTAAGAAACCGATAGAATAACTGAAAATTGCACCCGTAAGGGTTCAATATATTTTGTATATAAAACAAACACAACCTTCAACTAATAACCAACCACTCGAAAAGGGCTCATAAATCATTATGTGCCCTTTTCTATTTTTGCGGTTATCTCTTTAGTTCAAGAATAAGTGACTCAAGACCTTCCAGTGACACATGTAAATCACCGACTCCTTCATTGACATTCAATTCCAGGCTTCTTTTACCATAAAGTTGATCTGTCATCACATATGAACCATCATGGAGCTGCCATTCTTTAAGAAGTTGCGCAGGTATGAGAAGTCTGAAATCTCTTGCAGAAGTATCAAAATTGGTAAGGATTAACAGTTGCTGTTCCTCGTCCCATCGGGCAAAAGAAAATAACTTATCATCATAATTTGCGGTTCCAGTTTCGATATTTGGCCAGTGAACATCCATATATGCTCCGGTGAGAGCAGAACTACTGATGGTAAAGTTCAACAGGTTCCTGTAAAACTCCCGTAATGATCGTTCCTTTTCAGAAAGTTGACCGCCATCGAATTTACCGTTATTCATCCAACGCTGATGATGAGGAACACCGATATAATCAAAGATGGAAGTCCGGGTAGGATCTCCAAATCCGGCATCCTCAGCTCCCGGCTCACCTACTTCCTGTCCGAAATAGATCATGGTCGGGGAAGTGGTCAATGTAGCGGAAACCACCATAGCCGGTTTTCCTTTCTCGGCATTCCCTGCAAAATCAGGGCTTGCAATACGTTGTTCATCATGGTTTTCCAGAAAATGCAACATATGATGTTCGATATCCCGTAAGCCCATTTCAATTGCCCCGATATGTCGCGTTTGTCCATGACCTTGCATAATATGCTTCAATGTGTCATAAAGCTCTACTTTATCATAGAGATAATCCATTTTACCTTTATGGATGTATTCCCGGTAAAGATGTGGCTGATATACCTCTGCGAGCAAAAATGCATCCGGATTTTTCATTTTGATCGCAGAATTCATAAATGACCAGAATTCCACCGGCACCATTTCCGCCATATCGAAACGGAATCCATCCACTCCTTTTTCCGTCCAGTACAATGCAATATCTCTGAACTTTTTCCAGGAATCCGGCACTTCCCTTTCTTTCCAGAAATCGAAATGTGCTTTATAATCCTTTTGATCGAAGTCAGCAGGCAATGAATCAAAATCCTTATTTCCTTCCGGACTCACCCCATAATTGATCTTTACGGTTTCATACCAGTCGTTGAAATGGGGCTTAGCCAGCCTTGAACCATTACCGGTCCATTTCGCAGGATCTTCATTAAACTTATGATCAGCATCCGCTTTCTTTTCACCCCCTAACGGAAGATATCCATTTTCCCATTCAGGCACCTGAAAGGCTTCTCCCGGGATATAATAAAAATTATTGTCTCGCTCATAAACCACCGAATTATCATCAGCTGCTCCAAAATCTGAAATTCCTTCAGGGTTGGTCATCCCTTCATAATTTCGGGCAACGTGGTTTGGCACGATATCTATAATGAGTTTCAATCCGTTATCATGGGTACGATTGATCAGCGCTTCAAATTCTTCGAGCCGCTTTGCGGGATCTGTAGCCAGATCCGGATCAACATTATAATAATCTTTAACCGCATAAGGAGAACCTGCCCTACCTTTTACAACATCCGGATCATCATTGGAGATTCCATAGGCGGTATAATCGGTGATAACTGCATGATGTGGCACGCCCGTATACCAGACATAAGTAACGCCAAGATCCTTAATCGCCTTCAATGCTGTATCATTGAAATCGCCAAATTTCCCAACTCCGTTCTCCTCGATGGTTCCCCATGGTTTATTGGTGGTATTGGTATTACCGAATAATCGAGTGAATACCTGATATACTACTTCTTTTCTTTTCACATCTTTCATGGATACATCCTGATCTTTCTCTTTCGCTTGCTTTTCCTGACAGCCAGCAATGGTTAACACACTAAATATCAGCAATAAATATGAAACTCTTCCCAGCATACGCTTAATTTTTAATGATTAGGGTATAGTCAAATGGCCCCACTTCAACAGGGACACCGAATACTTTCGTTTTAAAAAGGGTATCTTTCTTATTGAAGACCGCCACCACTTCGTTCTCTAAATATTTTCTTCGAATGGCCAGTACTTTTTCTTCAGGAACTTCTATTTCTGTGGTTCCATAAAGCAATGCCATATTTGACCGTCTGATCTCTATCAATTCTGAAACCCTGTTTCTCAGTTCCATTTCAGAACTGGAAAGGCCATCGAATTTCATCTGCCTCCTGTTATCAGGATCATTTCCACCTGGCACTCCATATTCATCTCCATAATAGATACAGGGCACCCCCGGAATAACAAGGTTAAAGGCATGAAGCATTTCAAGATTTCCATAAGCGGTTGAATCAGAGATTTCAACATCCCTGGTCCATCCGGCAATCTTAGCATCTTCATCAAAGGCGATATCTCCGGACGCATAACTTATAAATCTGGCCCTATCCTGATTCCCGGTAATATTCCCCATGAGATGATGGCTTCCATAATAGGCCATACTTTGTTCAATCGCAGCTGCAAGACCTTCAAAACCGGAATTCTTGTCTGCGAAAGCCGGGATAGAGGCATCATACATATTAAAATCGAATTGGGCATCAAGCATACCCGCATTCACATAACTTCTGATCAGATCGTAACTTCCATAGGTTTCACCGATCTGATATACTGGTCTGCTTGTTCTCTTTCTGATCTTTTCCGTCAGGGTTCTCCAGAATTCGGTTTGAATATGCTTGGTTGCATCATGTCTGAAACCATCAAAATCATATTCCGTCATCCAGTACGCTGCAGAATCTGTCATACTTTCCAGCACTTCGGGTTTGGAAAAATCAAGGGTTGGCAGGAAGGTATCGAACCAGGTGGTTAATCGGTGATCGTCCCAGCGTTCTGTATTCATTGTTCCGTCTTCAAGATATAGAGAAGTTGCCCAATCCGGATGCTCTTTGTATACAGGATGTAGCTTATGCACATGATTTGCCACATAATCAAGTATAACGTTCATCCCATTAGAATGAGCCTTACTGATCAACTCTTTCAGAATTTCAGGATCGCCAAACCGGTCATCAACCTTTGTACTGGAAACCGGCCAGTAACCGTGATATCCGGAAAATTTAGTATAAGGCTCTTTCCATAGACCGTAAGCACCTTCAGGATTCTGCGTAATCGGTGATAACCAGATGGTATTAATACCCAGATCGGAAAAATAACCATCCTCTATTTTATCAAGAACTCCTTTCAAATCTCCTCCAAAATAATTGGCGATCGGAAGAACCGTGTCATTTTCAACTTTTCTATTGTTATTGGGATCTCCATCCCGGAAACGATCGACCATAAGGAAATAGAGCACCTGGCTATGAAAGTCGGATCGATCCAGATCCGTGGCCGCGGTTACGACCTTGCCTTGTTTCACCGGCAATAAAAGATCGTTCACGACCCCATCCTGATCATAACCATAGATTCTCAGAAAAGAAGTCTTTGTCGCTTCACCTTTAACTTCAGGAACCTTGAATTCATACATATTATCCCTGTAGCTGATCGCAGTATCTGCTAACAGCCGATCATTCAAATACACAAATAATTTCAGCAAAGGTTGTTCCGATCTCAGGGTAACTCGTTCTTCCTGTATTCCAGCCGGAAATAAGGTATTCTTTCCCCTTTCCTTCCCTACTTTCACGTACGAATTTGTACCTCCCATACCATTACTTACGGTATTAGGATTAGAAGGATCGGTGGTTTCCACCCCATCGACCAACATCAGATATTGATGATTCCCCGGATAAAAAATTGCGCTATAGATCCAATTTCCATCGTTGAATTCCATTACCGATCTGTCAGCCACCCAACCATTGAATGCACCCCTGATCTTGACGGAACGATATTTCCTGTCCGGATCGGGAAGGATAAAATCAACCCTTTCAGCGGTGCTTCTAAATACCGGTATATCGGAAACTTTGCCCGCATCATGATAGACACTCATATTCGTTAAGGGCGGCATTTCATCAAAGCCTCCCCACTTAAATGCTTTCCGGTCATCTGAGATATCAAAACTTCTTCCTTCAGATGAAACAACAGAATCAGCGGTAACCGGAAAAGACAAATGATCTCCGATTAGGATCGTATCTGTTTCCGGAGAAAGGTATATCGGAGTAACCTGATTCAATACTACCGATTGATCCGATTCCTGTGTTTTAGGCGCACATGACACCACTCCAATTACCAGTATCAGGCTGCTTATTATCGATAACTTCATTTTCTAAATTTAAATTTGCAGATCTATGATCATAGAAGACTTCCCTTCAATACTGAGTTGCCCTTCCAGCGGAACTGTCTCCCCTTCGAGTATATTAATTCCTGTATTAACAGCATCGAGCTGTTCTTTATAACGAAGAAGATCCAGCGTAACTTCATCTGTATTGTTATTGATTACGACCATGATCTTTTGAGTCCCGTTGAAGCGAAAAAAAACGTAGACATCATTTACCGGGAGGAAATGAACGGTCTTACCGTTATGGATCGCCGTGGCATTCTTTCTCCAATTAAACAGTTTTGAAGTAAAATCAAAATATGCCTGCTGTTCAGATGTTCTCCCTTCTTTCAAAAAGGCATTGTTCGTATCTCCTTTCCATCCACCGGGAAAATCTCTTCGAATATCTGCATCACCTTTGCCTTTGTCACCTTGCATCCCAATCTCTGATCCGTAATATAACTGTGGAATTCCGCGAACGGTAGCCAGTAAGGTCATAATGAGTTTGTAGTTTTTCAGGTCGGGATAACGTTCGTTGATACGTTGCGTATCATGATTCTCTGCAAAAACCAGAATATTATTGATATCCGGATAGAGATAATCATTGGTGAAATTCTCATAGACCTGAATCATTCCGCGATTCCATGCGGGTTCCTCAACATTAAATGCACTTTCAATGGCATCATGAAGGGTAAAATCCATAACAGAAGGCAAATAGGAATTATAATTCTGAATTTCAGCTAACTTACTATCCTTCTGCCAGAATGCCATTTGAGACTGGTCATGCATCCATACCTCACCTACGATGTTGAAATTTGGATATTCATCCATAATCGCCTTCGTCCATGTGGCGATACCGTTACGGTCATTATACGAATAGGTATCGACACGAAATCCGTCGAGATCTGCATATTCTATCCACCAGATAGCATTTTGAGTGATATAGTTTAATACAAGAGGATTCGATTGATTGAGATCCGGCATCGTAGGAACGAACCACCCATCCATACAATAGCGCTTATCCCATTCAGAAGCATTGGGATCCATTTGAGTGGTCATTCTGTAATTCGATTGTGCATATCCGGGGAACTGATGGATCCAGTTATAATCGGGCAGGTCCTGAATTAACCAATGTTCCATACCCCAATGATTGGTCACGTAATCCATGATCAGCTTCATATCCTTTTTGTGAAGTTCGGAGGCGAGTTCACGGTAATCTTCATTCGTACCATATCGCGGGTCTATCTTATACAAATCGCTTTGCGCATAGGTATGATAAGAATAATGTTCATCATCATCTTCACAAAGTGGAGTACTCCATAACGCGGTAGCACCCAACTCTTTGATATAATCCAGATTATTGATAACTCCTCTGATGTCACCTCCATGACGCCCGCCGGGATTGGCCCGATCTCCTTTTTCCTTAAGTTCTTTCACCGTATCATTAGAAGGATCGCCATTTGCGAAGCGGTCAGGCATGATCAGGTAGATCATATCCGAAGCATCAAATCCAATGCGATCAGCCGAGCCTTTCTTTCTTTCTTTCAACACATAATTAACGATCAGTGGCCTGCCGCGTTTCTTCCCGAATTCGATTTTATATTCGCCCGGCATCAGGTCCCTGGTATCCAGCGTCACAAAGAGATAATTGGGATTTTCAGTTCGGGTCACCTCCATTACAGGAATCTCTTCGGAAGAAGGCTCCAACGAAGCGATATCTTCTCCATAGAACAGCACTTGAATAGTACTGTATTTCATGCCGGACCACCAGAATTCCGGTTCGATCTTTTCGATCTGTCCGAATGTTAGATTTAGGGTAAGACATCCCAGTACAAAGAATATTTTCTTCATATACGTTTATTTTAAATATGTGAATTTCTATCTTATGCAGTGATCAGCACATCCGGCTCCAGGGAGATCTTCTTACCGTGCACCAGTAATTCGATTCCTTCTCCACTTTCGATGTGCAATTCCGTTTTTGATCCGGCAACCCTTACTTTAAGCACGGTTCCTCTGAAATTAACTTTAAAAGAATAGGCACTCCATTGTTCCGGTATCCTTGGCTCGAGAGAGATCTTATCTTCCCTGATCCTCATTCCACCAAATCCTTCAACGATACTCATCCAGGTTCCGGCCATAGATGTGATATGCAGGCCTTCATGCACCTCTTTGTTATAATCATCAAGATCCAGTCGGGAGGTTCTCAAATAGAAGGTATATGCCTGTTCCATACGATCCAGAACAGCCGCCTGAATACTATGAACACACGGAGACAATGATGATTCATGCACTGTGAATGGCTCATAGAAATCAAAATGTTTTTCGAGTTCTTCTTTACTGAAATGATCTTCGAAGAAATAGAATCCCTGAAGTGTATCCGCCTGCTTGATATAAGGGGAACGTAGAATGCGATCCCATGACCAATGTTGATTGATCGGGCGTTGCGTCTTATCCAGGTCACTTACTTTAACCAAATCTTTATCAAGGAAGCCGTCTTGCTGCAAAAACACGCCGTGCTCTTCAGAATAGGGGAAATACATATTATCGGCAACTTTCACCCATTTCTCAATTTCCTGATCCGTCAATTTGGCAACTCCAAATATTCTTGAATGATCTTCAGGGAAGCCTTCCTTCACCTTTTTGATCTGATCTGCCGTATATTTTATACACCATTTTGCAATATAATTGGTGTACCAGTTATTGTTTACGTTATTTTCATATTCATTCGGACCGGTAACCCCGAGGATCACAAATTTATTTCTTGCCGTTGAATAGGTCGCTCTCTGATACCAGAATCTGGCGATTCCGATCAGAACTTCTAGTCCCATTTCCGGAATGTAACTATAATCTCCGGTATAGCGAACATAGTTGAAAATCGCAAAAGCGATCGCCCCGTTTCTATGGATCTCCTCAAAGGTGATTTCCCATTCATTATGACACTCCTCCCCATTCATGGTCACCATAGGATATAGGGCTGCTCCATTGGTGAATCCAAGTTTAGCAGCATTCTCAATAGCCTTTTCCAGATGATGATATCGATAGGTCAACAGGTTTCTTGCAACTTCCTGATCTTTTGTAGCCATATAAAACGGAATACAATAGGCTTCTGTATCCCAATAGGTACTTCCTCCATATTTTTCACCGGTAAATCCTTTAGGCCCGATATTTAAGCGAGCATCCTTTCCGAGGTAGGTCTGATTTAATTGAAAAATATTAAATCGGATTCCCTGTTGTGCTTTCACATCACCTTCAATCGTGATATCGGCCATCTCCCAGATAGCAGCCCAGCTGGCGATCTGTTTTTCAAGTAAAGCCTCGTATCCTAATACCATCGCCTCGGTCAGCACCTTTTCAGACGCTGTAACCAGTTCATCTGCATTGTGGTTCATCGAAGTCACATATCCAGCCATCTTTATCAGCGTAGCCGTAGCTCCTTCACCGAGATTAACGGAATAAGACAGTTTACTTACTGAATCGTTGGTTTCAACAGCACCGGTAATGTCCGACGATTTCCCATCAACCAATAATTCAGAACGCATACCGGTACAAACCTGGAATCCTGTCTTCATAGTTTTGGAAAGTACATATCCGAAATCTGCATGTCCTGCCACACCATAAATATCCCAGAATTTATCATCCCAGTTAGAGTCTTCATTCTTGATACCTCCATCTACATAGGGTGTGAACTTTATATTTGCCGAGCCCTTGATCAGGGTAACATCATATTTAATAGCACCTACTTCATCGAGGTCGAGGCTGAGGAATCTACGGGAAGTAACTTTCACCTGAATTCCATTTTTAAGGGTTGCCTTGAACGATCGCTCATACCATCCTTCCTTCATATTGAGTTCACGGTAGTAGCCGTCAACTTCTGTACAAGTATTGAGGTCGAGGATTTCATCGTTGATCACAACATCGATCCCGATCCAATTGGGAGCATTGAGTACTTTGGCAAAATATTCGGGATAACCATTCTTCCACCATCCCACTCGGGTCTTGTCAGGATAATAAACACCAGCGATATAACTCCCCTGAAAGGTAGGGCCGCTGTATGCTTCTTCAAAATTAGCACGCTGACCCATAGCGCCGTTTCCTATACTAAATAAACTTTCGGAAGATTTAACCCGGTCCTTTTCAAATCCTTTTTCGATCAGGGACCATTCATTCGGTACGATATAATTCTGATTCATTAGTGCTTAGGTTGAAGGTTTAGTATAAAATCTGTCGTTATTAATGTAAAATCTGAAAATACATGATCGGCATGACTCAGGTTGTCCGGACTTCCGATTCCGATGGAGATCATACCGGCATTGTTAGCCGCTTCCACCCCGGCTTCTGCGTCCTCAAAAACCACACAGGCTTCCGGCGCAGTCACGATAGACTTTGCAGCTACAAGGAAAACTTCAGGATCCGGTTTAGCTTTCTTTACACTATTACCATCGGCAATGGCATCGAAATATTCCAGCATCCCGATCTTTTCCAGAATACGGGGTGCATTCTTGGAAGCAGAACCTAATGCAATCGGCAGTCCTTTAGCTTTTAATTCAAGAATAAAATCCTTTACTCCCGGAAGGATGTCTGCAGGAGTCATCTGTTCCACATAGTTGAGGTAATCTTCATTCTTTTCATCCATAAGGCGGTTGAACTTTTCTTCAGAGATCTCTACTCCGGCCCAACCTAATATCTTGTTCAGGGAGTCAACGCGACTCACCCCTTTTAGTTTCTCATTCTGTTCGATCGACAACTCAAACCCGAGTTCTTCCCCCGTCTTCTTCCAGGCGAGATAGTGATAACGGGCTGTATCAACAATAACACCATCAAGATCGAATATAAATCCTTTCATCATATATTTTTTTTTGACGACCACCTATACGGCAGTCGTAGTTTCTTTTTCTGTTTTATCATTTACTTTCAAGGCAAGAATACCTGAGATAATCATGGAAACACCACCGATAAGCATGGCGTAAATAGGCTCATTATTGAAAAATGTAGACATCAGGAATCCAAGGATGGATGCCGCTACCAATTGAGGGATCACGATAAAGAAATTGAACACCCCCATGAAATAACCCATTTTAGCTGCCGGCAGCGAACCAGACAGGATCGCATAGGGAACGGCAAGAATACTGGCCCAGGCTATACCTACTCCGATCATCGGCAACCACTCCAGATTAAAACTGGTCGGATTATCGATAAAATAAATGGAGATGAGCCCGGCTCCTCCACACAACAAGGCTATAAAATGCGTCACCTTTCTGCTGGTCACCTTGGCGATCATCGGCAATAAAAAAGCAGCGATCGCTGCGATCAGGCTATAATTCGCGAACATTTCCCCAACCCGATTAGCTCCGATATTATAAGCTTCGGAGGTGGTATCTGTAGTATGGTAAATATGTTCGGTCACCGCTCCTGTGGTATAGATCCACATAGAGAACAGGGCAAACCAGGAAAAGAACTGGACAACGGCTAGTTGCTTCATCACCTTCGGCATAACCTGGAAGTCATTCATGATATTGATGAAGCCATTATCATACTTTCCTTTTTGTTGCATATAACCGGAAATGATCAGTGCAAGACCACCCACTCCGATGAGTCCGAGTGTCAACACATACAATTCCTTTTTGAGCGCGAAGAAATAGATCCCGTACGATAACACAATCCCGATGATCATCGCTATCCAACCGATCTTGCTGTGAACCTTCCCATTCCTCTGGAACCAGGAAGCCTCATGATCTTCCTGTTCATAGGCCTCGTCATGACTCTCATCAAAGGAGGCAAGCTCCTCCGGGGAATATTCCTTTGAGGTAAAAACGGTCCATAAAACAGTTAGCAGAAAAATAGCTCCCACGATATAGAAAGAATACTTCACAGCATCGGGAATCACCATTTCCGGAGCGGTATTGGAAACTCCGAAGTAGACCAGAATTGAGGGCAACTTCGACCCCAGATAACCTCCGAGTCCTATAAAGAAACTTTGCATGGCAAATCCCATGGTTCGTTGCCGATTCGGAAGGTTATCCCCCACAAAAGCACGAAAAGGTTCCATAGACACATTGATGGAAGCATCCATTATCCAGAGCATTCCAGCCGCAAACCAGAGGTACGGAGAATTCGGCATGACGAACAAAGCCATGGAAGCCAAAATGGCTCCTACCAGAAAATAAGGCCTTCTTCTCCCCAGACGGGTCCAGGTATTATCACTGAAATAACCGATTATAGGCTGAACGATGAGTCCGGTCAACGGAGCTGCAACCCAAAGAATGGGAATATCATCTATCGACGCACCTAATGTTTGAAAAATTCTACTGACATTGGCATTCTGAAGTGAGAATCCCATTTGTATCCCTAGAAAACCGAAACTCATGTTCCAGATTTCCCAGAAACCTAATGTACGCTTTTTCATTATCGTAACATGTTTTTAAAAATTACGATAAGCGCTATGACTTATCAAAACTTATTTAAGGTGAGAAGTAAATGTATAAGTTTTGAGAGGCAAATATATTAATTTTTAATCAGATGCAATTATTTGGTTAAAGATTTTGTGCTTTCCCTTAAATTCAGTGAAGTCTTGATAACTTCCGTCGTAAAATGATCATCTGGTTCTTGTTCTTCAAGCTTAGCGATCAACTTCATCGCAGCATGCTGCCCGATGTCATAACCATGCTGAACCACTGTGGTTAGTGGCGGATTGGCATACTTGGAAATATTCCCATCTGTAAAGCCGATAAAGGAAATATCATCGGGAATTCGGAATTGTTTTCGTTGTGCTTCCCTCATGGCGATCACTGCGAAAATTTCATTAACGGCAAAAATACCGTCAACCACCCTGTATTTTAGCATTTTACGAACTCCTTCCTCACATTCTTCATCCGAATTCGCTTTTACTACAAGGTTTTCGTTAAACTCGATTCCGGCATCCTGAAGGGCATTCATATACCCAAGTGTACGCAGTTTACCGACGCTTACATGATCAGGGGTAGATAGCAGCGCAATTCGACTGCAACCCGTTGATATCAGGTATCTTACTGCATTATATGCTGCTTGTGCATCGTCTACAACTACTTTATCACAATAGATCTCTTCCGAAACGCGATCAAACATGACCAGCGGCATACCCTGGTTGATCACCTCCCGAAGGTGATGAAAGTCACGTTTCAATTGAGTTTCCTTGGAAATGGCGATGATAAACCCATCGATACTGCCATTAGCGAGCATTTCCATATTGATAACTTCTTTTTGAAAAGACTCATTGGATACACAGATAATAACATTATAGGCATTTGCATTTGCTATATTCTCGATACCGCTGATCACCTGGGTAAAGAACATATGCGACAATTCGGGTACGATCACACCAATATTCTTGGATCTGCGGTTCTTAAGGCTAATAGCGATGTTATTCGGTCGATAATTATAAAGTTTAGCGAAGGCCTGGACCTTATCTATGGTATCCTGACTAATTTCTTTACTGTTACGAAGTGCCTTAGAGACCGTAGAAACGGATACATCCAGTTCTCGAGCAATCTCTTTTAATGTTACTTTTCTTTTCATCGATGAAATTCTATATGCCATGCTAAAATTACTCGGAACCTGTTAAACCTCGCCAGTAAGTTAGCTTAAAGATTCGTTATCAGACTCTAATATTGTATTATTAATAAAAAAGTCGCTTCTAAAATGTTGAAACACCAATTAAATACCGCGATTTTTATCATCCTGATCAAAAATAGTTATTAACACGAAAACGGTTTCGTAACTCAAATATGACAATTCTCACCTTTTTGACCTCGATGTTTACATAATTTTAACGTCCGAGAAGTATTTGTATAATATTAACAAGTATAACACTATTTAAACTATTCTAAAATTATATGAGAACATTACACAGATATGCCTTACTGTTAATGCTCATGATTCCGATTGGGATCTTTGCGCAACAAACAGTCACAGGTATTGTTACTGAAGCGGAAACGGGTTATCCGATGCCGGGTGTAAATGTTGTGATCAAGGGCACAACAACCGGAACCGCGACAGATTTTGATGGTAACTTTAGCATAGAAGCGAATACAGGAGACATTCTTGTGTTCACTTATATCGGTTTTGTCGAGCAGGAGATCACTGTTTCCGGCTCTACCGTAAATGTTGCCATGCAGGAAGATGCAGAACAATTGGATGAGGTAGTAGTGATCGGTTATGGTACCGTTTCCAAAAAAGATGCTACCGGAGCCGTGAACACGGTGAGTGCAGAAGATTTCCAGAAAGGACCTATCGTTTCTGCTCAGCAATTGATCCAGGGTAAAGTAGCGGGTGTTTCCGTAGTGAGTGGAAGTGGTGCTCCGGGTGAGGGCCAAACCGTTCGAATCCGTGGAAACAGCTCACTGACCTTAAATTCTGATCCGTTATACGTTATCGATGGAATTCCATTGGATAATGGAGGTGTCGGCGGTAGCCGTAACCCATTGAACACGATCAACCCGAACGATATCGAATCGATGACCGTATTAAAGGATGCTTCTGCAACCTCTATCTACGGAGCACGTGCCGCAAACGGTGTAGTTATGATTACCACGAAAAAAGGTAAGGTGGGAGATCTTAAATTCAACTACCGGGTAAACACTTCCGTTTACGAACCTACGAATTACATCGATGTACTATCTGCCGGTGAATTCAGAGCGTTGACCATGTCAACGGGCAATCAGAACTACATCAATCGGTTAGGAAATGCTTCTACCGACTGGCAGGATCTGATCTATACCACGGCGTACGGATCGGATCATAGTTTAAGTGCCACTGGAGGAATCAAGGGCATTCCATTCCGTGCATCTTTAGGATATACAGATCAGGGTGGTATTTTAAAAGATGATTCTTTTGAACGTATCACCGGAAATTTAAACCTGACTCCACGTCTGTTGGATGACGCTTTGAAATTAGAGATCAACGCACGTTTCTCTAATACCAAGAATAATTTTGCCAACAGAGATGCGATCGGCGCTGCCGTATCAATGGATCCAACCCATGGTGTATATGATGCTGATTCACCTTTCTATGCCTATACCGGTCAGGATGGTGTTGATTACGGATACTTTTCATGGCTGACCAATGATGGTCTTCAAAACAGCAATGCGACTACAAACCCTATCGCATTATTAAACCTTAAACAAGACCAGGCGACCATCAATCGTTTTATCGGTAACATCAAGGCAGATTACAAGGTTCCTTTCCTCGAAGGGTTAACCGCAACGATCAATGCCGGATATGACGTTTCCGACAGTGAAGGTAAAACGATCACCGCCTCCAATATGCCAACTGCATTGGATGGATATGACGGAGCTCGTACAGACTACACTCAGAATACAAAAAACTACCTTTTAGATGCTTATCTTAATTATAAAAAGAGTTTTAATGAAGAAAAGCATACGATAGATGCTACCGTGGGTTATTCTTATCAGCGTTTCGAATATGACAACTGGTCCAGAAACGTAACCCGTATTTTGAATAACGATGGTAGTTTAAATGATGACCCTGCCTATAATCAGGAATTCATCGATAAATCCAGAAATGTATTGCTTTCCTATTTCGGTAGGGTAAATTATGATTACAATAATAAATATCTGGTTACTGCTACTTTAAGAGCAGATGCTTCCTCTAAACTGAACCCGGATGACCGTTGGGGATTCTTCCCTTCCGTGGCACTTGCCTGGAATGTACACAACGAGAATTTCCTTAAAGATGGTTTCTTTGAGCAATTAAAGCTCAGATTCGGATACGGAGAGGTTGGTAATGTCAGCGGACTTGGAGACTATCGATTCCTAACCCAGTATATCGCCAGTACTTCCACTGCAAGATATCAGTTCGGTGATTCTTTTTATCAAACCTATCGCCCACAGCCGATCAATGAAGATCTGAGATGGGAGGTGGGTAATACTATCAATGCCGGTCTTGATTATACCATTTTCGATGGTAAGGTCTATGGTGCATTCAATGCTTACATCAAAACGACCAAAGATCTGATCGCAACCACACTTGTCGATCCGTTTACCAACTTCAGTAACCGTATTGATGCGAACATTGGAGATATGGAAAATAAAGGTATTGAAATCGAAGTCGGGTACAAACCGGTAGATACCGATGACCTGACCATCAATATCAATTACAACGTCTCCTTCAATGAAAATAAGATTACACGTCTTCCGGATACTCAACCGGTAGGGGGAATTTCAGGAGGAACCGGGAATACCATACAGCAACACGAAGTAGGAGTTGCTCCTTACAGCTTCCTGGTTTATAAGCAGATCTATGATGACGCAGGCAACCCTATTGAGGGAGCTGTCGCAGATCTGAACGGTGATGGAATCATCAATTCAGATGACCGTTATTATTACAAAGATCCTTATGCAGATATCATCATGGGGCTAAATCTGAACATGCGTTATAAGCGTTTCGATTTTACTGCAACCAGCAGAGCGAACTTTGGAAATTACGCATATAACAACACCAAAAGTAATTCATCGGTTCTGGGGCTGTATCAAAATGAAGTATTGTACAATACACATTCCAATATCCTGAGCACCGATTTCCAAAACATTTCCGACAGAACACTTTTAAGTGATTATTATGTAGAGAACGCTTCCTTCTTCAGAATGGATAACATAACCTTAGGTTATACCCTTCCTGAAGCCATCAAGGACAATCCATTACGCGTTTATGTATCTGCTAATAACTTATTCGTGATCACGAACTATAGCGGAATTGACCCGGAGATCACCGGAGGTATCGACAACAATTTCTATCCGAGACCGAAAGTTTTTGTACTTGGATTAGATATTAATTTTTAAACTGGAATAGACTATGAAATATATATCTAAAATCTTATTGGGAGTTAGTTTTCTCGGGATTGTTGCCTGTCACAGTGATCTGGACCAATCACCGATCGATCCTGATTCACTCACAGAAGAAGATGTGTACGCTTCAACAGAGGAAGCAAAGAGTGCGCTGGCAAAAGTTTATGCCGGACTCTCATTAACAGGTCAGCAGGGCCCTAGTGGTCAGGCGGATATCTCAGATATCGATGAAGGAACCTCACAATTCACGAGGATGCTCTTCAGCCTTAATGAACTTACCACCGATCATGCTGTTGTAGGATGGGGTGACCCTGGTCTGCCAAACCTGCACAACCTCAATTGGGGAGCCGGAAATGACTTTACGCAGGCGATGTACTACCGGTTAGCACAGGTGGTTACTTTTAGTAACTCATTCATCGCACAGGCATCTTCACTCGCCGACGATGCAGAGGTACAAGCCTATATCGCTGAAGCGCGTTTTCTTCGCGCCTATGCCTACTATAATCTGATCGACCTGTATGCGAATGTACCGCTCGTTACAGAGATAACCACAGTTCTGCCTGAACAAAGTGACAGGGCTACGATCTTCGCTTTTATCGAAAGTGAACTGCTGGAGATCCAGGATCAACTATATCCTGCAAGATCGAATGAATACGGACGTGTTGATGAAGCAGCGGCCTGGGCCCTACTTTCAAGATTGTATCTGAATGCAGAGGTATATACAGGAACGAATCGTTATGCGGATTGTATGACGTATTCAGAAAAGGTGGTCAATAGCGGATATACACTGAACACCAATGATGCGAATGGAAATGGAAGTGCCTATGACGAACTATTCCTTGCAGACAATGACACGAATGGAGCTCAGAATGAATTTATTTTCGCTTTGAATTTTGACGGACAGAGTTCACAAACTTATGGTGGTTCAACCTATCTTATTAAAGCAGCCATCGGAGGTGATATGACACCATCACAATGGGGCGTAAATGGCGGATGGGCTGGAAACAGATCTACCAAATCTCTGGTTCAGAAATTCGATCAATCGATCAACGGAACCGATGAGGACGGGTATCCGATATCCTGGGGTGATGCGAGAGCAAAGTTCTATACTGACGGGCAAACTTATGAGATCGAAACCGTTGCGAATACCTTTGGTGAAGGCTACGCACTGACCAAATTCAGCAACGTTAAAAGTGACGGATCCGGAGGAAATGACACTACCGGTGAATTTACAGACACAGACATTCCATTGATCAGAACGGCTGAGATCTATCTGAATTATGCAGAAGCCGCAGTACGTTCCGGAGGAAACATGGCTACTGCGCTTGATCTCATCAATCAGATCCGTTTAAGAGCCAATGCTGCTCCTGTATCTCAATCGGTGCTGACACCACAATTTGTGCTGGATGAGCGTTCCAGAGAGTTACATTGGGAAGGATTGAGAAGAACAGACCTCATTCGTTTCGGACAATTTACCTCAGCTAACTATTTGTGGCCATTCAAAGGAGGGGTTACCAACGGACGCGGAGTGGAATCTTTCAGAACCATTTTCCCAATTCCGGAAAACGTATTGAACATCAACAAGAATCTAACACAAAATCCAGGTTACTAAAATTAACTATTGACAACAATGAATACGACGATTAAAAACTTAAAGATATGGGCTCTGGCAATCGTTGTCGGAGCCGGATTCACATCCTGCGACAATGAAGATTATCTGGAAATCACGGCTCAGGAGCCTACCGATCAGGTAATGTTTACAAATTCGACCTCATCAGCTTATTTACTGTCTGCACAGACCGCCGATAACGTAGCTGAAAGATTTGTTTGGAATGAGCCATCTTTCGATGCACCAACTCCCGTAAATTATAAACTGGAAGGATCGATCACCGAAACCTTCGATGCTGTTTCTTATGATTCAGGAACGATTCAATTGAACAATCAGGCTGTTCTTGTAAGTGACCTTATGGACATGGCTGAAGAACTCGGACTCGACAATGATCCTGAGACTACAGATGAAGAAGGTAACCCGAACAATAGCGGAACCGTGTATTTCAGAGTAACTGCTTTTGTGGGTGAAGATGGAGCTACCAATGGAGTTAGTTCTGTATCAGAGACGGTTTCACTGAACATCACTCTTCTTGAAAGCGGAGAGGCAGAAGAAATATTGACAAACCTGTATCTCGTTGGAAATGCTACGGCAGCAGGTTGGAATCCTGACAACAACAATACCCCTTTGTTCAGAGATCCTGAAATGACCAGTGTTTACTATTTCACAGGATATTTTGCTTATCCCGGAGGAGACAATACCCAGTTTAAAATGGTGGAAGTACCTGGAATGTGGCAACCACAGTGGGGACTTACTGAGGACGGAACTGCTTTGGCAGTAAATGACGGTACTACTTCTGACCCTGCAGCATTTGAAGTTTCTGCTGACGGATATTATTCTCTTATGCTGAACCTTGAAGACAACACCTATACTTACGAAGCATATGACGCATCAGGAGCGGTGGATTATACTACTCCTGGTATTGGAATCATCGGTGATGCCACTGCCGGAGCATGGGATTCAGATACTGAAATGACACAATCTGTATTTGATCCACATATCTGGTATCTCAATGATCAGGAACTCGGAGATGGTGAAATGAAATTCAGAACTGTTGGTGACTGGGGAATGAACTGGGGTGGTTCAACCGCTCTTAGCGGTCTTGCCGTTAAAGATGGTGCGAACATTCCGATCACTGCAGGAATCTATAATATCTGGTTCAATGATATCGACGGAAGATATATCCTTATCCCGGCCGAATAAGAACCTGTAAAGAAGCTAGTTTGAATTAAGCCGGTCGGTATGGGAGATCTTCTCCTGACCGGACCGGCTTTTCTTTTGCATTACAACCAATACCAAAATGCATGCTTATGAAAAAATCATTACTCTTTCTCTATCTACTCATTTCTCCGTTAATTTTACTGGCGCAACAGCAAACAGCCACTCTGGAGGTCAGCCCGACCTTTTTCGGAGAGAATGAAGAAATAAAACTGACCTTCAGTGACATCAACCCATCTGAATGGGGAGTTACCGACCTCTACCTTTGGGGTTGGTCTTACGATCTTAACGGAGCGAACAGTCAGGACGCACCCGGAAACGGAATCTGGAATGACAGTGGCTCCGGGCAACAACTAACCGACAATAACGACGGCACTTACAGTTATTCACTGACCCCCTCTACATTCTTCAACCGGGAAAACATCGGAAGTATCGGTTTCCTGGTAAAAGCAAAGGACGGAACAGGTGATAAAAAAACTCAGGATTTTATTCTGGAAGTGGGCGGTTATACCATCAACCTGATAAATCCTTCACAGGAAGTAACTCTCACCGAGGCAGGAAGTATTATCAATATTGAAGCAGAAGTTGCAGCAGCCTCTGACTTTGAGTTACAGGCTAATGGTATAGTTATCGCATCTACTACTGGTAGTGCTACCTTCAGTTTTGGCTTTACAGCAAATACTACTACAAACTTTACCCTAACCGCAACCGACGGAGAATTTACTGCAACACATAGTTTCACGATTGCGGTAACTCCTACCGTCACACAGGAAGCGATGCCTGAGGGACTCCGAAACGGACTCAACAGTACAGGAGACGGACAGGCTGTATTCGTATTCCAGGCTCCCGGAAAATCATTTGCTCATATACTGGGTGATTTCAATAACTGGACGATAGATGACGCATACCTTATGAAGCAGGATCCTGCAAGTGGAAAGTTCTGGCTTGAAATAGACGGACTCAGCTCCATGACCGATCATACCTATCAATACCTGGTCGATTTTGACATCGCCGTGGCAGACCCCTTCTCCACGCTTATTCTGGATCCGTATAATGATGGCTATATCAACGAAGACACCTTTGAAAACATACCAGAGTACCCGACAGGAAAGACTACGGAAGCAGTGAGCTGGTTCAGGCTTGGCGACACGGAATTCAATTGGTCGGATGCAACGCTGAACTTCGAAAGACCCGAAAAAACGGACCTCGTCATCTACGAACTGTTAGTAAGAGATTTCGATGAAAAACACAGTTTCAACGCAATCGAGGAACGTCTGGATTATCTGGAGTCCCTCGGAGTTAATGCTATTGAATTAATGCCACTAAATGAATTTGACGGGAATGAAAGTTGGGGTTACAACCCGGCGTTCCATATGGCTCTAGATAAATATTACGGTTCCCCTGATAAATTCAAGTCTCTGGTAGACGAATGTCACAAGAGAGGTATGGCAGTGATTATCGATGTCGTATACAATCACGCCTCGGGACAAAACCCTTATGTGCGATTATGGAATTCTACCGGAGGAACAACCAGTGGCACACCCACTGAAGAGAATCCGTATTTTAATACCGAGGCTAAACATTCTTATAGCGTATTCAATGATTTCAACCACCAGTCCGAATACACTAAAGAATATGTGGATGAAACCCTGAGCTACTGGATCGAAACTTATAAAGTAGATGGATTCCGCTGGGATCTTACCAAAGGCTTCACACAAAATTGTACCGCTAACGATGAATCCTGTACCAATAGTTTACAACAAGACAGAATAGAGGTTTTGAAACACTATGCGGACACACAATGGGGCATCGATCCGGATTTCTATGTGATATTTGAACATTTAGGTACGATACAGGAAGAGAATCAATGGGCTGAATATCGGGCTGATGAAGGTAAAGGAATTATGTTATGGAATAAGTTGACAGCCCCTTACAATGAAGCAACAATGGGATACAATGAGTCAGGAGGCTCCGATTTTTCTTCGGTGTCCTGGATCAAAAAAGGTTTTAACAGACCTGCAGGCGTCTCTTTTATGGAAAGTCATGACGAGGAACGCCTTATGTTCAAGAATCTGGAATATGGAAACCTATCAGGCGATTATAGTGTAAAAGATCTGAACACCGCCTTACTAAGAATGCAAACAGCCGGAGCCTTCTTTTTTACCGTACCTGGACCAAAAATGATCTGGCAATTCGGCGAACTTGGGTATGATGTATCTATAGAATATAATGGCAGAACAGGCAATAAACCCATTCGTTGGGAATATTATGATGACCCGGACAGAAAGGCCCTCTATGACTCCTGGAGTGACCTTATCAAGCTCAGGAAAAGCGAACCCATCTTCAGAACTAACGACTTTACCATAAACACTGCTGCAACAAATGGATTGAAATCGATTCATCTGAATCTTTCAAGTGGAGAAGGTATTCAAAAAGTTACGATCATTGGAAACTTCGGAATGACTGCTCAAAGTATCGATCCGGAATTTCAGGAAACTGGTGTATGGTATGAACCCTTGAAAGAAAACCGAAAGTTCATCGTAACCGCAACTGACATGTCAGTTATGCTGGAACCGGGTGAATACAGAATCTTTACCGACGTACCTTCATCATTATTCCCAGACAGCAATCCACCTGACCAGGACAATGACGGAGTAACCGATGCGAACGACCTTTGTCCGGACACCCCATTGGGAGCCATAGTGAATACCGATGGATGCGAAATATACACATTACCACAAACGAATTACAAGATACTTGCAACCGGTTCAAGCTGCATTGGATCTGATGATGGCTATATTTCGGTAGCCATGGAAACCAACGCCGATTATAATATCTCATTAACCGGAGCTACAGGAACTTCAAATTTCAACATTTCAGGCACTGCATGGAGCATAGATGACCTTAGCCCGGACACCTATACGCTTTGCTTCACGGTTGAAGGGATCTCTGATTATGAAGAATGTTTTGAAATCGCAATAACTGAACCAGAATCCCTTGAGGTTCTGTCTAAAACGGACACCTCCGGAAAAACGGTAACGCTCGAACTAAGCGGTTCTGACCGATATTTCATCGAGGTGAACGGAATCACAGAAGAAACGACAGAGAATTCCTATCAGGTAACACTCAAAGCAGGTAGCAATCTGATCAATGTTCGCGGAGAAAAACTATGCCAGGGCTCCTATAGTGAAACTTTCTATAGTCTATCAGGTAATAAAGTCTTCCCTAATCCTGTAACGGACAGACTCAATATTGAGTTGATGGAACAGGATGGATTTAGTTATCAATTGATCTCCAGCGGAGGGAACGTGATACGATCAGGCAAGATCGATACGGGTGCTAATGACCTTAGACAACTGGACGTTTCCGAGCTGTCACCGGGGCTCTATATACTCATGGTCAAAGGCAATGAATTCCAACAATCTTTTAAAGTAGTTAAGCGATGAAGAAACTGAGATATTCTAAAACTGCAATGCTTCTGATGATCAATGCACTTTGGCTGATCGCCTGCGGAGGTGGCGATAATGGGACGGAAACCCCGGAACCCACCCCCACTCCGGGAATCGCAACGTTGGTTTTGCCGGCAAACAATGAGATCTGTTATGACGGTCAGATCGTCAGTGAAGCGTTAAGTGAGGTCATCTTTGAATGGGAAGCCTCTGAAAACACCGCTTCCTACCAGATTCTGATCAAAAATCTGAACACTCAAAAAGAAACAACGTATTCCGAATCGCAAACCAGCAGGGAGATCAGTCTGGAAAGAAGTACACCCTATTCCTGGAAAATCATATCACTTTCAGAGGATCAAAGTAAACAGACCACCAGTGCGACATGGAAATTCTATCTTTCGGGAACGGGAACCGAAAACTACGCTCCTTTTCCGGCCGACCTGATCAGTCCTAAAAGTGGACAAACCATTAATCCGGATGGTGGAAGTTATACTTTTGAATGGACTGTTTCCGATCCGGACAGTCAAATCCTTACGACAACATTATACCTGGATACAACTGACGGTAAATCAACTGCCATCGCTTCAGAACTGACCGAGGAGACCTATACTGTAGAGAATCTGGAGTCAAATACCCGCTACTTTTGGAGCATAGTTACCCGTGATCCTGAAGGCAATAGTTCGAGATCTGCGATCAGAGATTTCAGAACTGAATAATTTTCACTAAAATGTTGATAAAAAAACCGCTTTGTTGATTTCATTTCAAAGCGGTTTTTTTTCGTTAAATACCCCGGCTTCTTCCTATTTTTTTCTGCTGTTTATTCCTACGCAAATCTCGGTAAACCCCTGCCATTGCTTGTGTTTTTGAATTTTCCAAATATAAATGTACTTTTAACATTTATTCTACACATAATTATGATTATGCTATTTTTAGGCTTAATCAAATAATCATTTTTAATAATTATTCATTTTTTTTACTATATTCACATTGATTTAATATTCGTTAACATTTGTTTTAGAGACAGATTTTAAGAATATAGCTAACTATTTGAACTTAAAATTTTATTGTATGAAGAACTATTTACTTAAGGGCCTGGTCCTTTTGGGTGCATTTCTGTGCTACTCAATGACCCAGGCCCAATCTGTTAGCGGGGTCGTTTCCGATCCTAGCGGTCCGCTACCAGGTGCGAACGTTCTGGTAAAGGGGACAACCAACGGGACCCAAACTGATTTTGACGGTAATTATACATTGGAAAATGTAGATGCAAATGCTGTTCTGGTATTCAGTTATGTAGGTTTCGTAACTCAGGAGGTCCCTGTAAACGGAAGATCTGAGATCAGTATTACACTCCAGATCGATTCGCAATCACTTGAAGAGGTGGTGGTGATCGGTTATGGTACTCAGGCAGTTAAGGATGCAACCGGTGCAGTTGCAGTGGTTTCATCAGATGATTTCAACCAGGGTGTAATTTCTTCCCCGGAACAATTGATCCAGGGGAAAACAGCAGGGGTTCAGATCTCACAATCAAGTGGGGAACCGGGTGCAGGTATCAACATCAGGATCAGAGGTACTGCATCGGTTAGATCGAACAATAACCCATTATTCGTGGTTGATGGTATGCCACTTGCCGGTGACGATACACAAGGCGGGGGTTCTGACCTTGGGGTTGGAGCGACGAATACCAGAAACCCACTTAACTTCCTTAACCCAAATGACATTGAGAGTATGAGTATCCTGAAGGATGCATCTGCAACCGCTATCTATGGTTCCAGAGGTGCGAACGGGGTGGTTATCATTACTACAAAATCCGGTAGAGCCGGTGCTGGAGGGGTATGGAATTTTGATAGTAGTATCGCACATTCCACGCCATCCAAAACATTTGACCTTTTGAATCGCGAGCAGTATTTGCAGGCGATCGCTCAATATGGGAACAACCCATCTGATCGTGATTTCGGATATGATACCGATTGGCAGAATGTGGTTTTAAGAAATACACTTTCTCCTATTTCTAACCTCTCGTACTCCAACAATTACGGAAACGGATATGTAAGAGCTTCTCTGGGTTACCAGAAACAGTTCGGTATCATCCAGAACTCTTCACAGGAACGCCTTACCGGTCGTTTAAATGCCTCACACCGATTCTTCGACGAGCGCTTAAAACTAAACCTGAACGCTACCCTGTCAAGAGTAAATGATGAGGCACCACTGGTTACAAATACCGCAGGATCACAAGGAGACTTATTGGGGTCGGCCTATTTCGCCAACCCTACCTATCCAAATAATCCTTCTTTCGATCCGGGGGGTGGAGAACTCAACCCTGCGAATCTGATGCAAACCTATGAAGATGTCAGCCGCACCAACAGAACACTACTCAACTTTTCTGCGGAATATGAAATCGTAAAAGGCCTTTCAGCGAAGATCAATCTCGGATATGACAACTCTGAGTCGAAAAGAAACCAGTTACTGGATCCAAAAGTGATCGGACTTAACAACGGTACCGTTGGAAATGGTAGAGGAGCATACAGAAGACTGGATGCCACTACCAAACTGATGGATATCACCGTTAACTATAAGAAAGAATTTTCCAATTCGACCTTCGAAGCACTTCTCGGATATTCGTATCAGGAATTCCATCGTAAGGGGATCGATGTTTTAGGATGGGGTTATTCCACTTCCGATCATGGCCAGATGATGGACGACCTTAAGAATTCAGCAAATATTCTTGAAAGCGCGATCGACGGTAGTTATCAGCAATATGTGCTTGATGCTGGCGGACTTGAGATCAACCGTCTTTTCCCGGACATTGTAACAGAATCAATGGCCGTACCACGTGGTATAAGCGTAACTACGGTTGGCGGTGACAAATATGACTATACCGATGAATTACAATCTTATTTCGGTCGTTTGAACTATACCATAGCCGACAAATATTTATTTACCGCAACATTAAGGGTTGACGGATCTTCAAGATTTGGGCCGGATAACCAGTATGGTTGGTTCCCTTCCGGAGCTTTTGCATGGAAGATCAACGAAGAAGATTTTATCGGAGATAACGTTTCCACCCTTAAATTAAGATTGGGTTATGGTATTACCGGTAACCAGGACGGACTAGGGTATGGTAACTTTACCAGAAGACAGCGCTACGCCGGTATCGCAATCGGTAACGATGGATTGATTGCCACTCCGGGACTTGAAACTGTATCTCTGGCACAACCCGATCTAAAATGGGAAGAAACCAGTCAGGCCAACATCGGATTCGATTTCGGATTCAATCAGGACCGCTTGAACGGTAGTATCGATGTTTACTATAAAAAGACCAAAGATCTTCTTTTGAAAAGCGAGGTGGCGCAACCGTCTCCACAGCCTTTCAGCTTCCAGAACGTTGATGGAAAAGTGATCAATAAAGGTATTGAATTCGCTATCAACTATGACATCATCCAGCAGGAAGATATTTTCTGGAACATTGGATTCAACATCGCCTATAACGACAATATGGTAAAAGACCTGACCGGTCAGATTCAAACCGGGGATATCAATGGTAACGGTCTAACCGGAGCATATGCTCAGTTACTCGCTACAGATCAACCCCTGTTCTCCTTCTATCTTCGTGAATTCGGAGGGTTTGATGAAAATGGGATATCGATATATCCAAACGGGGATATCCAGCAATTCGTAGGTGCTTCTGCCTTACCGGATATCACTTCAGGACTATCAACCAGTTTCGGATATAAAAACTGGACATTGAACGCATTTTTTGCAGGACAGTTCGGTCAATATGTATATAACAATACCGCCAATGCCTTCTTTACCGCCGGTATCATCAATGGAGGTAAGAACGTGACCACCGATGTATTAACCAACGGTGAATCACCAGCGAATGCACCTGATGTTTCCACGAGATTCTTAGAGAAAGCTGATTTTGTCAGGTTGCAAAATGCAAGTATCACCTATGATGTACCGCTTAGCGGTGAAGGTACCTTTAAAAATCTGCGTCTATCCCTGATCGGACAAAACCTGTTCGTAATCACGGATTACAGCGGACTCGACCCTGAGGTTAACGTACCAGTGCCTCTTAATGATATTCCGTCTTTGGGAGTTGATTACTCAAGTTTCCCAAGACCACGAACTATTTCATTCGGATTAAATGCAACATTCTAAAAAACAGAAAAACATGAAAACAAATAAAATAAATATCGCATTATTCTGCTTTTCATTTTTGGGAGTTGTAAGCTGTACAGATCTTGAAATTGAACAAACAGATTCACGATTTACGAATCTCACGGGTGAATTTACGGGTGTAGACCCAGCTCAAACGCTCACCAACCTCTATAACAGTGTACGAAGCCAGGTTGAAAACCAGGAAAACATCTACGCACTGAACGAAGTGGCCACAGATGAATTCGTGGTTCCAACCAGAGGAACTGACTGGGGGGATAACGGGGTTTGGAGAACTTTACATTCCCATACCTGGGATGCCAATCACCAACGGGTAAAGAACACCTGGAATGACCAGAATCAGAACGTCTATAATGCGACTACCATTATCGACTCACGAAGTAACGGATCTCCCGCAGAGGTTGCGGAAGCTAAATTCTTAAGAGCTTACAGTATGTTCTGGCTGATCGATCTTTACGGACAGGTTCCCTTCCGAAATATCGATGATGCTCCAGACGTATTACCGATGGTAATGTCTCGTGCCGACGCTTTCGACTTTGCCGTTAAGGATCTCGAGGAAGCTATTCCGAATTTGGAAGACAAAGGACCTAATGGCGGTCTTGATCGTGCCGGTAAAGCGGCTGCAAGATTATTACTGGCTAAATACTATTTGAACAAACATATCTTTACAGGTTCAGGCTCTCCTGCCGCCGAAGATATGACGAAAGTGGTGCAGCTGGTTGACGACATTCAGGATCAGGGTTATGCACTTCATGATGGATACTTCGACATCTTTACCAGTGCCGCAGACAATGAAACGATCTTCTTTACAACAGGAAGTGTTGGAAACCGTATGTGGAATGGACTTCACTACAATCAGAACTCACCGGATAATACCGGAGGCGGATGGAATGGATTTTCCACCATCGCAGAGTTTTACGATCTGTTTGAAGGAGATCCTAATACGAATGTTCCAGGTTCCGGACAGGAAGAAAGAAGAGGTTTCGTACCAACCGATGGATCCCATCTGGGGATCGGATATGGATTCCTGATCGGACAGCAATATGACGCTAACGGAAATAAAATGAAAGACAGACCGGGTAACGACCTTATCTTCACCAAAGAATTACCGGGACTCCTCGGTAATGATGAAAGAGACGGTATCCGTGTTATCAAATGGCATCCTGAAAACGGAGCTTTTGCCGGCCATGAGATCGTTATGCGCTATGCCGATGCGCACCTCATGAAAGTTGAGGCCATCTTTAACGGAGGATCTTCTTCTGAAGATGCGCTTACACTCATGAATGAACTAAGAACAATCAGAAAGGCTACACCACTCTCTTCTTTGTCTGCACAAGACATCATCGATGAAAGAGGAAGAGAACTCTATGGTGAATCCTGGAGAAGAAATGACCTGATTAGATTCGGACAGTTTATCAGTCCGTGGTCTTATAAGGAAGTAACAGGAGACGAGACAAAAAACCTCTTCCCAATCCCTGCTACAGCTATCATTTCCAATCCGAATCTGATACAGAACCCCGGGTATTAATCCGGTTCTCAATTAATAGTGGTTAATTAATAAAAAGCCGCCCGGGAGACTGGGCGGCTTTTTTATTTTAAATATATTCTGAACAAAACCGATAAGTGATACAAAAATAACGCTGTCACCAATCGTGACACTAGCGCTCGACCCTCAAAATAAATCCCTGATTATGGATATTATCAATACTGATAGTTTTATCTTTCTCAAGGTATTTTCTAAGCCTGGAAATAAATACATTTAAGCTTTTCCGGTTAAAATAATCATTCTTCCCCCACAGGGCATTCAGAATGGTCTTATGGGTGCAAACCGTTCCTATATGGGTAACCAACAGGTTCAACAACTCATTTTCCCGGGAAGTAAGTTGTTGCCGATGATCACCATATTTAAGTTCAAGATTCTTATAATCATACTCATAATCCCCTATCTTATGAACCACTACTTTTTCAGGCTCTTTTTCTCTGGGGTGCAGGTTTTTCAACAAGGTCTGAATACGTACCACTAATTCCTCCTCATCGATTGGTTTTTTAAGGTAATCCACCGCTCCCAATGCAAACCCTTTAAGTACATCGATTTTCAATGACCGGGCTGTGAGAAATAAAAATGGTAGTTCAGGTCTGAGTTCTTTCAAATGACCTGCCAGAGTAAATCCATCCATCTCAGGCATCATCAGGTCCAGCACCGCGAGATCGAAATACTGATGTCCTAACGTTTCAAGAGCCTCCTTACCGTTCTTATTCCAGACCACATCAAAATCCTTCATTCCGAGATACTCACTTAGGAGATACCCCAATGACTGATCATCTTCAACCAGTAATATCTTTTTATTGCTTTCCATAATATAACGGTATTCTTACTGTAAAACTACTTCCCTCTCCCGGGGTACTTACCAGGCTAACATTTCCTTTATTTAATTGCACCACTTCTTTCACATAACTCAGCCCAATACCAAATCCTTTAACTTCATGTCGGTCGCCTTCAGAGATCCTGTAGTATTTTTCAAAAATCTTTTGTTGTTCCTCCGGAGCGATTCCGATTCCGTTATCACTGACCTCCACGACCAGCATCTTCTTTTCTGAATGTACTTCTAAAACTACTTTAGCATTGCCATTACTATACTTAACCGCATTATCCAACAGGGTATTGATCGCATTTTCCAACAGATCCGGTTCGCAATTCAACATACAAGACTCCACATCATTCTTATAATGAAATCTAAAATGCTGAATTTGTGAAAGTTCCTGATAGTTATTCGCCAACCTATCCAGATTAGGCCTGAAATCTATCTTTTTTCGACGGAACAAGGCCTTGCCTTTTTCCAAGGTAGCCAGCTCCAGTACTTTATCGATTTGCAATTTCAACCGATCTACCTGAGTACGTATAATACCGATCACCTCCTTATTCTTTTCTTCTCCTTTTTCTTCGAGGATTCGGGTTGCCACGCCAATAGAAAAGACGGGGGTTTTTAGCTCATGGGTTAAATTATTGATGAATTCATTAGTGGTCGTGATCACATTTCTTTGCCAGTACAACGATCGGAGTACCCAGACCACTACAAAAATTATAGCAACCAAAAAGATCAGACTGGGTATGGTCAGTCCGTTCAACTGAAAAAGGAAGTATTGGTTAAGATCTTTGAATTGCAGTTCCAGTATTACATCTTTACCCACGCGATCTTCAAGATATCCTGTAAGTTCAAAAGGATATTTCAACAAAACATCATCTTCTTCAAAACTGAATGGAGCTCTGAGATACGTAATCGTATCTCTCCCTTTCAAAACATAGGAATATTCCGTATTTATGCCATTTACAGTAAGCTTCTCATTGAGGAAATCATTCAAAAAAAACCGTGAGGCATCCTGAACACTATCGATGCTAAGATTAAAAAACTGCTTTTCTTTGGTTATTGCGGTACCTACCAGAAAACTCAAGTCGTTTCTGTCAGCCAGGCCTTCCCGAATATCAGCGATCGCCAATGCGATCTTTTGATTGAACTGTACTTTGGCAAGATTTAATCCCACCCTGAGATACTGATACTGAATAAAGGCTAGTCCGATCACCGAGATGATGAACACTATGATATACCAACGTTTTACTGACATTATCCGCTAATTTCCATAAAATTGTGAATCACCTCTTTTATTTTATCTTTTATTAATCGTATTTACTTTTCATTAACCTTTTTGAACTCTTATTAACCTTAAACAAAGGCTAAAGGGCATAATTTAGCAATAGTTCAAATAACAGTTCAAATTTTCATACAATTTAATTTTACAATTATAAAAAAGCTAACCGAATCAGTTAGCTTTTTTATATCCGACCAACACTAGCTTGATTTTAGACATAAACTAACTTAATGAAATTTACTACAACTAACTTAAACCTGAGTAATTTGATTATTCTGTGTTTACTCCTGGCCTCCGGCTTCCAAACGATAAAGGCTCAGGGATGTGTGGCCATACGTCACTTTTCATCCTGCCACGGAAGCCAGCTTGAAAATAATCTACTTGGCAAGGGAAACTGGATGGCCGGGGTAAACTACAGATATTTTAAATCCTTCCGTCATTTCAGAGGCACGGAAGAGGAACCCGATCGTCTCGCAAATAACACGGAGGTGATCAACCATGCGCATGCCTGGGATTATAATATCAGCTATGGGATTTCAGACAGGTTCTTTGCCATCTTAACCATACCTACCGTAATTAACACGCGTTCATCTTTGTATGAGCATGGCCGAGAAGAACGTCACATGACCTTCTCCAGAGGTCTTGCTGATATAAGAATCGGTGGCGGATACTGGATTTTCGATCCTGCCACACATCTAAAAGGAAATCTTGCGATCGGTGCCGGTATCAAATTACCTACGGGTAATTTCAATGCTTCCGACATATTTTACAATGTAGGTGTAGATGGCCATCCTGAAACCCGCCCTGTTGACCAATCGATTCAACCGGGAGATGGTGGATTCGGTATCACACTCGATTTCCAACTCTATCAGCAGATCGTTGAAAACCTGTTCTTTTACACCAATGGATTCTATTTATTAAATCCAAGAGAGACCAATGGCACACGAACATTTCGCGAAACCCTGAGTCCGATCCTCCAGAATGAGGCCATTATGTCGGTACCTGATCAGTTCGCAATTAGAGGAGGATTCAGCTATTCACTGTCTCCGGCTTTTTCTTCATCGCTCGGAATGGCGTATGAAGGAGTTCCCGTTGAAGACATTATCGGGGGTAGTGAAGGTTTCAGAAGACCTGGAAATGTATTATCAGTGGATCCGGGGATCACGTTTATGACAGGAAACTTCGGAATAAACCTTAACGTACCTGTTGCCGTAAGACGTGAGCGCCCACAAAGTGTCACTGACAAGGAAACAGAAGCCGCTACCGGAAATCCCAGAAACGGAGATGCCGCATTTGCTGATTACCTGATCAATTTTGGAATCACTTACAGATTTAACAAAAAACAAACGGTAAATTTAGAAGATTCTAAATTTGATGCCTTTAATTAATTGCATATATCAAAATAAATTTCAAATATTGTGATAGCGTCAATTCCATAAACTTATTCACAATAAAGCTATGCTCAGATTCGTAAACATATTCGGATTCTTTGTATTCATGTTGGTTCTTTCCGCATGTCAGAGAGAAGAACTGCGATTTAAAGAGCTTGACCCTGAAATTACCGGAATAGATTTCGTCAATGAAATTAAAGACACACCAGAACTGAATATTCTCAATTATCTGTATTTCTACAATGGCGGCGGAGTTGCCGCTGCCGACTTTAACAATGACGGACTTACGGACCTTTATTTCACTTCCAATATGGGAGATGACAAACTTTACCTCAACGAAGGAGATTTGAAGTTCCGGGATATAACTCAAGCCAGCAGGATCAACAGCTCTGGCAAATGGAAAACGGGTGTAACCATTGCAGATGTCAATAATGATAACAAAATGGACCTCTACGTGTGCAGGCTTGGCGATTACAGAGATATTTCAGGCACCAATTCACTATTTATCAATGAAGGTAACGACCCTGATGGCATTCCTCAGTTCAGGGAAGCTGCAAAAGAATATGGCCTGGATTTCAAAGGCTTTTCAACGCAGGCAGCCTTCTTTGACTATGATAATGACGGAGATCTGGATATGTACCTGATGAACCATTCGGTACATCCGAACCGAACTTACGGAAATGGAAGATCCAGAAATGGTTATGATGCCCTCTCTGGGGACATACTCATGAGAAATGATAACGGACATTTCACTGATGTCAGCCAAGAAGCCGGTATCCATCAGGGCAAGATCGGATATGGTCTTGGCCTTACCGTTACCGATATTAATAATGACGGATATGCAGACATTTATGTCGGGAACGATTTCTTTGAAAATGATTATCTGTATATAAATCAGGGCAACGGCACTTTTAAGGAAGTAAATGACAATCCGGAAACCCTGGGACATACCTCTCATTACTCTATGGGTAATGATATCGCTGACTTGAACAATGACCTTCTTCCCGATATCATTTCTGTAGATATGCAACCCGAAGATCTCAAGACTTATAAAACCGCTGGAGTTGAATACAATTACCAGATCTATCAGCAATACCTGAAGAATGGTTACAACCCTCAGTATATGCAGAACACCCTCCATTTTAACCGGGGAACCTCAGCATTCAGTGAAACTGCTTATCTCAGCGGAATTCCGGCTACGGAATGGTCCTGGTCACCTCTCATCGCAGATTTCGATAACGACGGAAACAAGGACATCTATATCACCAATGGGATTTTGGGAGCCACCAATGACATGGACTTCGTAAACTTCATCGCTCATGACAAAATCCAGTCAAAAGTAGACAGCGGACTCAGCAAAGATGACCTCAGTTTTATTCATGAACTTCCCGCGATCAAGGTATCCAACTATTTTTTTCGAAATAAAGGAGATCGGGAATTTGAGAACACCAGTGAAGCCTGGATCAATCCGCATGAATCATTCAGCAATGGAGCCGTTTATGCCGATTTGGACAACGATGGTGATCTGGATCTGGTGGTCAACAACGTCAACGATCCGGCTTTTATCCTAGAGAACCGAACAAATTCCTATAATCCGGAAGCGAACTTTCTTCAAGTACAATTCAGCGGGCCCGAAAAGAACCCTTTTGGAATCGGCACCAACGTAACGGTTTACACCAAAGACCGCACTCAGAATCTTCAAAATTATAGTACTCGCGGGTATCTTTCCGCTACCTTACCCGAGCTTCATTTCGGGATCGGAATTGAAAATACCATCGACTCACTTCGCGTAGTCTGGCCAGGAGGTAAACAACAGGTATTAAAAAACATTAAAACCGGACAAAAGCTCACTCTGGAATACCAGAAAGCAGACAACCACCTAACTTCAGAAACGGATCTGGTTACAGTGATCAGAAATTGTGATTCCCTGTTCTCCTACAAACATAAGGACCAGGCATCGATCGAATTCAACCGAGATCCGCTTATTCCTTTTGCAAGCACTAATCTTGGACCCGCAACTGCAGTTGCAGATATCGATGGAAACGGACTTGAAGATATCTTTATAGGAGGTGGCAAATCACAATCAGGGGCCCTATTTTTACAGCAACATAACGGTTCCTTTACCAAACGAACAATTCCCTTTGAAACGGATGCTCTTGCCGAAGATACCGATGCCATATTTGCTGATTTCAACGGGGACAGCACTCCTGATCTTCTCGTCGTAAGCGGTGGGAATGAATTCAGATCGGGTAAAGCCCTACAACCCCGTCTATATTTGAATTACCAGGGTACATTGAAAAAAGACAGCCTCGTCTTCTCAAACATAGAACTCAATGCTTCCTCTGTAAGTGTTACCGATCTGGATCTCGATGGAGATGCAGATGTTCTCATCACATCAAACCTGATTCCCTGGGAATTTGGAAAATCACCCCATCAGTTTTTGTTCCTTAACAACGGTGATGCCGGTTTCACCGAAGTCACAGAAACCTTAGCCCCTGAACTCGCAACGATTGGTAACGTTACCGATGCTGTTTGGAAAGACATTAACCATGACGATCGCCCTGACCTCATTCTTTGTGGCCACTGGATGCCAGTGACGATCTTCATAAATACACCGGACGGGCTTAAACAGGATAAAACGAAGGCCGGTCAGTTTCCAAAGGGGTGGTGGAATAGTATTATTGTCGAAGATTTCGACGCTGACGGCGACATGGATTTCGTTGCCGGGAACTGGGGACTTAATAGCCGTTTGAGGCCTACTGCAGCACAACCGGTGACGCTATACAGTAATGATTATGATGACAACGGGAGTATTGAACCGGTGATCACCTATTACTACAAAGGGGTAGAAACCACTTTTTCATCCAAGGAGGAACTCACCAAGCAAATGCCTTTTCTGAACAAACGCTTTCTTTCTTATAAAGATTTTGCCAATACAGCATTCAAAGACCTGCTACCGGAAGAAAAACTAAAGAATGCTCATATCAAAAAAGCAGAAGAATTCGCCACCAGCTACTTTGAAAATCTGGGCAACGGTGAATACAAAAGAACAACCCTTCCTTTTGAAGCGCAGATCTCACCGGTATTGGACATACTCTGTGACGATTTTAATAATGATGGATTAAAAGATCTGTTACTCACTGGAAACCTATATGAGATCAGCACTCAACTCAGCCGACTGGATGCATCCAGAGGATGCCTATTGCTTAACAACGGCAAAGGCGGTTTCACAAGCGACCAAAATCCGCATTTCACAGTGAAAGGCCCGGCTCGAAGATCTGCGATTCTAAATCACAGAACCGGAAAGATCTACATAATAACAATCAATAACGAACAACCCGTTTTTTTAGAAAAAACAGAAAATACAGCGACCAATGTACAGACCAACTCTTAAGATAGGTATGATCCTGATGACATCCATAGCGATGTTCACAGGATGTAAAAAGGAGAAAGAACTCGCGATGAACATGTATGACATGAACAGGGAAACGCTATTCACGCTGATGGATCCTGATTCGACCGGGTTTGACTTTCAGAACAAAGTCGAGAATCAGAAGAATTTCAATATATTCAAATACCGTAATTTCTATAATGGAGGTGGTGTTGCCATTGGAGATATCAACAATGATGGATTGCCTGACATCTATATGACTGCCAACATGGGGCAAAATAAATTATTCCTCAACAAAGGGAATATGAAGTTTGAAGATATCACGATACAAGCCGGAGTTGCTGGTCACAAACCCTGGTCTACAGGTGTGAACATGATCGACATTAATCAGGATGGGCTCCTGGATATTTACGTAAGTAATGCCGGGAACATGGAAGGAAATAACCATGATAATGATCTTTATATAAACAATGGCGACCTTACTTTTACCGAAATGGCCGAAAAATATAATCTGGCTAAATCAGGATTCAGTACGCATGCAACCTTTTTTGACTATGATAAAGACGGAGACCTGGATGCATACATCCTCAATAACAGTAATATTCCGGTCAGTAGTCTCGGATATGCCGAACAACGTGAGGTAAGAGCCCAGGATTGGGAAGGAGTTCCCGAAATCTTCCGCGGTGTCGGAGACATGCTGTTAAGAAACGACAACGGAACCTTTACCGATGTCAGTGAGGAAGCCGGAATCTATGGAAGTCTCATAGGTTTCGGGCTTGGTGTTATGGTTACCGACATCAATAAGGATAATTATCCTGACATCTATGTTTCCAATGACTTTTATGAACGAGATTATCTCTACATAAATAATCAGGACGGAACCTTCACCGAAGATATCAAGAACTGGACCTCGCATCTGTGTTTGTCTGCAATGGGCGTAGACATCGCTGACATCAATAATGATGGTAATAATGACATCTTTATAACCGACATGCTTCCGGAAGAAGATCAGCGAACCAAATCGGTAATGACCTTTGAAGGCTACAATGTCTTTAAATTAAAACAGAAAAAAGACTTCTATCAGCAATATATTCAAAACACTCTGCAACTGAACAATGGTAATCAAAGCTTTTCGGAAGTAGCGTATTTCAGTGGAATCGCAAAGACCGATTGGAGTTGGGCCGGATTGATGTTCGATATGGACAACGACGGCTTCAGGGATATCTTCGTTACCAATGGGATCAATCATGATCTTACGGACCTTGACTTTGTTGATTTCTTTGCAAATGACATTATTCAGAATATGGCACTGACCGGCCGAAAGGAATCCATCGACTCCATCATCGCAAAAATGCCGATCACCCCCATTCCAAATTATGCATTCCGTAATAATCATGACCTAACCTTTGATAACGTCGCAGAAAATTGGGGTCTGGAACAACCCAGTCTTTCGAACGGATGTGCGTACGGAGATCTGGATAACGATGGTGATCTCGATCTTGTTGTTAACAATGTAAACATGCCTTCTTTCCTTTACCGAAATAACTCAGATCGAATAAACGGTAATCATTTTATCAAATTACAACTCGAAGGAGTGGCGCCTAATCTCAATGCGATCGGAAGCACTGTAAATGTATATTTTGAGGATCAGGTGATCACGCAGGAAGTGATCCCGGCAAGAGGTTTCCAGTCTTCCATGGAATACAATCTGACCATCGGAATCGGAAAGACCGAAATGATCGATTCAATTCGTGTGATCTGGCCGGATGATCGCACTGATCTGCTCACCGGAATTAAAGCTAATTCCAGCATAAAGCTTACCCAAGGCAACTCTCAGATCAAATACAACCTGCCGAATCCAAAAACTAATAAGACCCTTCTTAAGGAGATCCCTACTACAGAATTGCTCGCTCACAAGGAGAATATGTACAATGACTTTGACCATGAAGGGCTACTCTATAAAATGCTTTCCCAGGAAGGACCTGCAATGGCTACCGGTGACTTTGACAATGACGGTAATGACGATCTTTATATAGGTGGGGCAGCAGGAAGTCCAGGAGCTGTCTATATGCATTATGGCAACGGAAAATTAAAACAATTACCTCAGGAAGTCCTTAAGAAGGATGCATTCTTTGAAGACACCGCCGCTGCTATATTCGATGCTGATGGCGATGGAGATCTCGATCTCATGGTTGGTTCGGGCGGAAATGAAACCACTGATGCCAGAAGTTACCTTCCCCGACTCTACCTTAACGACGGTAAAGGAAATCTAAGTGCTGCACCAGAAAGACTACCCTCGCTATTCCATAATATATCCGTCATAGCTCCGTGTGATTTTGACAAGGATGGCGACCTTGATGTAATGATAGGTTCCAGAAGTGTTGTGGGAACCTACGGCATGAATCCGGAACATCTGTTCCTCGTCAATACCGGAAACGGAAAATTCGAAAACAAGACCAGTGAGGTTGCCTTTGACCTGAACAAAGCCGGAATGATCACTAACGCCACCTGGGCGGATATCGACGGTAATGGCACAGAAGACCTGATAACTGTTTCAGACTGGGGAGCACCCATGGTTTTTACCAATACAGGCCAACAACTGGAATCAACAAAGGGAGATCTGGATAAGATACCGGGGTGGTGGAATGCAGTTAAAACTGCCGATGTTAATAATGATGGTAAAACCGACCTTATTCTCGGTAATATGGGGCTTAATATCCCCTATCGACCCACTATGGAATCTCCTATGAAGATCTGGGTCAATGATTTTGATAACAACGGAAGTATAGAACAGGTTGTCACCCGAACTATCAATGGGAAAGATTATCCCGTACATATGCAAAAAGAACTGACGGCACAGCTCGTATCCCTTAAAAAACAAAATCTGAAGGCTTCTGAATATTCTAACCGATCTATGGAAGAACTATTTTCTGAGGATGTTCTGGGTAAGGCTTTGGTGAAAAAAGTCACACAATCGGCATCAATTGTGGCTCTAAATCAGGGCAACGGGAACTACGAATTCATCGAATTACCTTCAAGGGTTCAACTCTCCTGTGTTTGTGATATCAATTGTCAGGACCTCAATAACGATGGTGCCTTAGACCTCATCATGGCAGGAAATAATTATGAGTTCAAACCTCAAATGAGTCGTCTTGATGCAAATTATGGTAGTGTCCTGATCAATAATGGAAAAGGTGATTTCACCTGGCAGGACTATAACAAAAGTGGATTCTTTGTGAAAGATGAAGTAAAATACCTGAGAACGCTCAACGATCAGTATGGAAATTCATTTTTGGTAGTTGCGATCAACAACAATGAACCTAAAATTTTCATGATCGATAAAGAGACAAAACCTGACAACCTGTAACACCTGGTATTTAATAAATAGTAAACCGGTAAGGACTACCCGATGAAGTATAAACCATTCATAACGGCACTAATTCTGTTACTTTTCACTTCTTGTGAGGAGGAGGACAGACTGTTCAGTACTCCGGATCCCAAAGCTTGCGGAATCGACTTTGAGAACATCCTGACGGAAACGGATGAACTGAATATTCTGGACTACCTTTATTTTTACAATGGGGGTGGTGTTGCTGTGGGAGACATAAACAACGACGGACTTCCGGATATCTACCTTACCGGAAACCAGGTAAAGAATAAGTTATATCTCAATAAGGGAAACCTTCAATTCGAAGATATTACAGAGCAAGCGGGAGTTCAGGGGAATAGTTCCTGGAATACCGCCGCAGTTATGGGAGATCTTAACAACGATGGTTTTCTCGACATATATACCTGTGCGGTTGTAGGTATTAATGATTTTACCGGTCACAATGAACTTTTCATCAACAATGGTGACCTTACTTTCACAGAAGCTTCCAAGGAATACGGACTCGATCATGATTCTTTTTCATCCTCTGCTGCCTTCTTAGACTATGATGGTGACAATGACCTGGATATCTACTTACTTAATCATGCGGTTCACACGCAGGAATCCTATGGCAGTTCCGATCTTAGAACTAAAAGAAATTATGCCACAGGAGATAAATTGCTGCGTAATGATGGTGGACATTTCACGGATGTAAGTGAAGAGGCAGGTATCTTCGGAGGCGTGAACGGTTTCGGACTTGGAGTCTCCATAGCCGATTTCAATCAGGATGGTTACCCTGACATCTACGTCGGCAACGATTTCCATGAAGATGATTATTATTATCTGAATCAGGGAGATGGCACCTTCAAAGAATGTCTGAAGGATGCCTTTGCACATATCAGCAGATTCTCAATGGGCAATGACGCAGCAGATCTGAATCATGATGGCTATCCCGACATCATTTCTCTGGATATGCTACCTGAGGAAGAAACGGTACTAAAATCGTCTGAAGGCGATGAAAACACCCAGATGCTGGAAATGCGTATCAACAAGCTGGGATATGCTCCTCAATTCACCCGAAACATGTTACAAGTGAATCAAAAGGGAGAAAACTTTACGGAAACTGCACTCCTCAGTGGAGTTGCGGCTACCGATTGGAGTTGGAGTGCGCTATTTGCAGATTACAATCAGGATGGAGAACAAGACCTGTTCATCTCAAACGGAATTCCAAAACGACCGAATGACCTGGATTATATAAAATTTATATCCAACGAACAGATCAGAAACAAACTGAACGATACACGACTGATCGATCAAAAAGCCCTTAAAATGATGCCAAGTGGTAATCATTATAATTATGTTTTTGAAGGGAGTTCCACAATGGAGTTCAAGGACCGTTCCGGAGAATGGATCAGAAAAGACACCATCATCTCAGGAGCAACGGCAATTGCCGACTTCGATAATGACGGCGACCTCGACCTGATCACCAACAACCTCAATCGTACACCCACGCTGTACATCAACAACGCTTCAAAAACATCATCCTATCTAAAGATCAGTGTGCGCAGGGAGAACGGAAATACCCATGGTACCGGAACTGCAGCGATCGCCTGGTCTAAAGGTATTATGCAATACAGAGCACTGTATCCTACCCGTGGATTTCAGGCATCATCAGAACCCATTTTGCATTTCGGATTTGGACAGGAAAAGAATTTGGATTCTTTGCTAATCATCTTTCCGGACCACACTTTTAAAAAATTTAAGGAGATCCCTTTGAATCAAACCCTAACGGTACATTGGGACGATGTATCGGAAAAGTATAATTACGCCCAATATCCCGGTAATGCAAACCCGCTTTTCACACCGGCTCCCGACAATTTCGGTCTGGATTTCATACACAAGGAAGACGACTATCTCGATTTTAATCGCCAAAAACTCATTCCATACAGAATCTCAGACCGTGGACCAGCTACTGCTATCGGCGACCTGAATGGTGATGGACTCACCGACCTGTTTTTTGGAAGTTCCAAATCACATTCACCTGTTTTCTACAGACAGTCGGAAAATGGCTTTCAAAAAGATAGCTTGTCCGGCTTCAACTTTGATGATAAATGTGAGGAAGTGAGTGCATTGATCACAGATCTGAACAATGACGGAATGAACGATCTGATCACCGGAAATGGTGGTGGTGATTTCTACGGAAGGTCTTCTCAGTTGCAGGATCGGATCCTATCACAAACGAGCACTGGTTTCAATGCTTCCATACTCGGTGAAACCTATGACAATACCTCGGTAATCGCAGAAGGGAAAGATCAAAAGGGAAAGATATTTTTCACTGGCAGCCATACAATCTCCTATGACTTCGGAAACCTACCCGTTTCAAGGGTATTTCGATGGAACAATGGTATGATGACTGCGATCGACCTTCCCGATAATGGTAAATTGGGTATGGTAACGGATGCGCTTTGGGAAGACCTTGACAAGGATGGAAATGACGATCTCATTGTCGTTGGAGAGTGGATGGCTCCCCGGGTTTTATTAAATAAGGGAGATTCTTTTATAGAAACTAAATTCGCAAATAAATCCCTGTTCGGACTTTGGCAAAGTATTGCCTCCTTCGACATGGATAATGACGGCGATAAAGATCTGGTACTTGGAAATTGGGGTAGTAACTCAAAGTTTACGGCAAGTAGCGATTATCCGATGCATATGTATTATGCGGATTTCGATGATAACGGAAGAACGGAAACTATCGTAACGACCATGAAGAATGGTGAGGAATATCCACTGGAAAGCATGGATGAGCTCGCGGGTCAAATGGTAGGACTCATGAGAAAAAAGTTCCATAACTACCGGGATTTTGCTGGAAGTGACATCAGAAAGATCATCGGCTCTGAACTTATGGAAAAGGCAACTATTTTTACGGTGACCAATTTGCGTTCAGGCTGGCTTGAAAACAAAGAAGGATCTTTCGTCTTCCATCCGTTCCCCAACGACTTGCAGGTTTCTCCAATAACCTGTATGCTGGAATATGATTTTGATAATGACGGAAACACAGAACTTCTAACTGCCGGAAATTATTTCGGGGTTAAACCTTTCCAAAGCCGTTTCGATGGTTTCGGTGGTGCCCTTATCCATGATCAGAACAATATCATCAAAGGTTCTGAAACCGGACTCGATCTTTTTAATAAAGCGGTACGACACCTCAATATTGTGAACATCGACAAGAAACCGTATCTGCTTGTAACCAATAATAATGCAGCCTCCCAACTTTATACAATTAACCAAACATTGAACGATTTATAATGAAAAAGACACTTTTTTACTTCGGAATACTTTGCATACTAATATCTGTATCCTGTAATCGTGAAACCAAACCGGTCGAAATTACCGCAGAACAGATGCATATTAGTATCGACCGGGTAGTCGATGTGATGATCCATGACATTTTCTCGCCACCCGTTGCAAGCCGGATATTTGCCTATGCAAATATTGCGGCCTATGAGATCATCGCTCAAAGTGACCCTGAATATAATTCACTGACCGGAATGCTGAACGGACTCGAAGCAATTCCTAAGGCCGATTCTGAAATCATCAACCCACAAATGGCCGCACTAATGGCTCATATGGAGATCAGCAAGAGCCTTATCTTTTCAGAAGACCGTATCGAAATGTACCGGGATAGCCTTTACAATGTATGGCAACAGGCTGATGAAACCACATTCCTGGCCTCCAAAGATTATGCAGACAAGGTGATTTCGCATATGAAAAAGTGGATGGATAAGGACAATTACAAGCAAACCCGTACAATGCCTAAATTCACGGTGAACAGTGATGATCCTTCACGTTGGCAACCAACGCCACCGGCTTATATGGATGGCATTGAACCTCACTGGATGAAAATCAGACCTTTCGCCATTGATTCTTCCTCTCAATTCAAACCAGTACCTCCTCCAGGTTTCTCCATGGATAAGGATTCAAAATTCTACGAAGAAGTAATGGAAGTGTACAATACCGGAGTGAGAATTGTCAATGATGACTCAGAAGAGGTTGCCATTGCAAGATTCTGGGATTGCAACCCCTATGTTTCAGTTACCCGCGGACACCTGATGTTTGCAACTAAAAAAATCACTCCCGGCGCTCATTGGATCGGCATCTGCAAGATCGCCTGCCGAAAAGATAAGGCAGACTTTAATAAGACGGTATATGCTTATACCAAAACGTCCATCGGTATCGCTGATGGGTTCATCAGTTGTTGGGATGAAAAATACCGGTCCAACCTGATACGTCCGGAAACCGTTATTAATCAATACATCGATGACAACTGGAAACCGATCCTGCAAACACCACCTTTCCCGGAATATACCAGCGGACATTCTGTAGTTTCAGGAGCAGCTGCAATCGTGCTTACCGATATTTTCGGTGACGACTTCTACTTTGATGATGACACTGAAACCCCATACGGCCTTCCGGTACGTAGTTTTTCATCCTTCAACAAAGCAGCAGAAGAAGCAGCCATAAGTCGTATGTATGGTGGCATCCATTATCGCGCGGCCATTGATAACGGACTTAAACAAGGCAGGCTGCTTGGTAATTTTGTCATCAAAAAACTTGATATGAATAACCGCGAACAACTCGCAGAGAATTGATCACTATGAAAAAGGTCTTTCTGACATTTATCGCTTTGGGTTGCTTTGCCCTGGGATGGTACCTTTTTGCCAAAAAAGGAGATCTCGTCGTGTTCTTTAAGGCTAACAGTAGTACCGGAAATCTTTATAATGAGGTAATGCACTGGCATTTTAATAACGAGCTTATAAAACCGGTCGCTCTTCAGGAAATCGAAGAATACAATGAGTTGGAAGAGGAGCTGGAATATCAAGGAGCTTCCTTAAAGATTAACTGGGAATTCACTTATGAGAACGATTCGGTGACGCTGGTGAAAGCCCGCATCACTGAACCCTCAAGAAGTTTGATCAACCGCCTAACCATACCCTTCAATGATACGGAGATTGAGGAGAATGGCTATAAAATCGTCTATAACTTTAAAACGTTTCTGGAGGAAAACCTCTCCATGATCAAAGTCACACTGGAGGGCACGAAAGATTCACCTTCTGGTTATTGTGCCTGCATACATTCGAGTTCTACACCTCAGCGAAAAGCTTTCGAAATGATGAAGAACTATAACTATGTATCCGACTTTCTGGTGGATAACGGCATGACACTTGAAGGCAAACCCATGGTACAGGTAACCCACTATGACAAAGTACTAAACAAGATCGAATTCGATTTTTGTTTTCCGGTAAAAAGAAAAGATAGCCTTCCCGAACATCCGGAGATCTTCTTTAAGACCATAGCCTCACAACCTTCTATCAAGGCAGTTTTCAATGGCAATTATATCCGTTCCAACAAAGCCTGGTACAGTATTTACGATTATGCTAAAGCTCGTGGATTTGCATTACAGGATAAACCCCTTGAGGTATTCTATAACAATCCGAATTTTGGAGGAAATGAACTAAACTGGAAAACAGAGATCTATATGCCGCTGGTGGAATAGACTCAGGTAGACTCGCGGGTTACCAGTGTAGATTTTACGACTTCTCTGACATATGGAGTCGTACTGTCATCGTCTTCTTCCAATCGGTTGATCAATAATTTGGCCGCGGTCTTACCGATCTCCTCACCATGCTGACTCACTGTGGTAAGAGAAGGATTGCTCACCATAGAAATGATACCGTCGGTAAATCCGATCACGGAAAGATCTTCAGGTACGCTTATGCCCATTTTCTGAGCGATATTCATAGCGGTTACCGCAAAGAATTCGGTTACCCCGAAAACCGCATCAACACTGCGCTCTTCGAATAGAGCTTTGATCTGGTCTCCTCCTCCGTAGAAATCCTCTATTCGGAGAATAAGATCCTGCTCAACAGGAATACCAGCTTCTTCGAGAGCTTTCAGATATCCTTCTGTACGCAGCTTTCCGACACTCATATAATCCGGCATCGTCAGAAGAGCTATCTTTTTACGTCCCTTCTCGATCAGGTATTTTACGGCATGATAAGCACCATGGTAGTCATCGATAATCACCTTATCACTATCCACTTCTTCGGTGATACGATCGATTTGCACCACAGGCATACCCTGTGCGATCACTTCATTGATATGATGAAAATCCTGAGCCTTTTCAGTACCTTTTGATAGTGACATGATAAATCCGTCGATACTGCCGTTGGCAAGCATCTGCATATTGATCACCTCCTTATCAAAGGATTCATTGGAGATACATACGATCACATTATAGCCTTGTTCAGAAGCATAACTTTCCACCCCGTTGATCACAGAAGAAAAGAAATAATGCACGATCTCAGGAAGGATGATGCCGATATTCTTCGTCTTCTGATTCTTTAAACTTAAAGCGATATTATTCGGTTTGTAATTGTGCTCCTTTGCAAAATCCTGAATGATTTTTCTGGTCTTTTCACTGATCTCAGGGCTGTTTTTCAGAGCCTTGGAAACAGTTGAAATGGAGACGTTGAATCGTTTAGAGATCTCTTTTAATGTGATTTTTTTCTTCATGTACAAGCCACGCTATTAAGTGCACCCAAAAATAAGCTTTTCTGACGAAAAGTACCTGCTCTGCCTATGAAATTAGCGTATTTTTTACGTTTTATTCTCAAGGCTCCCCTATCAAACCTCAAAATACTATGAATCAAACAACTACAAGAGAACTCATGATCATTTAATCATTTCACTCCAATTTCGATCGGCACGATCCCGCAATATTTCAGGTCCTTCACGACTCCACAACTCCAGTGTATTCGTCCCCCAGGCATTGTAAAAAAGGTATAATTTCCCATCCAGAATCTGGTAGGTTTCCGGGTCGATATCCACACGTTCACCTTCAGCAATTGCATAAGCGCAAAATCCGCCATATTGCGGTAAAAACTGGCCCGGGTTCCTTTCAAAAGTCTGAGCATGCGCTTCTGTAGCAAACTTCAGAGAAACACCGTCGTACTCCACTATAAAATCATCCAATCCTTTAACGGGCTTACCTTCAAAATAAGAAACTACATCAAATCCGTAAGCCACATAACCATCTCCAAGATTATAACGCTCTGAGGTTGGCGCACAACCTGAAATCAGGAAAAATGAAATAATTAGGAGTGAATATTTCATGATATTATTTTCTGTTTAGTGGGGATACGCGGGGATAAATTACAGTTCTCCAGGAATTTAATGCGATTCTTCGGGTATTCGGCTTGCTGTGCAGTAAAAAGTGACGTGCACCTTAGGTGCTTAGTGTCGATCCTGATCGCTGGCGCGATCGGCTCTCCAGTGTCGCGAGTTGTTTTGCTGGTACAAAACTTTCTTAAGTGTCCTTACTGCTCGCTTCCCTTCGGGTCGCATTGCCTTTTCGGGATTCATTTCGAGCTCGCTTCGCATTGCTATTAATGGAATCAAGTTCCATTCACATTGCTTATGAAAGATTCAAACTCGCTTTGGTTTGGCCTCATCTCTAAGTAACCAGAAGATTACAACCTCTGATATCACTGTTATCGAATCTCCCAAGGATCTCCAGTCTTCCGTCCGGGAGTAATTTTCCGAGATCTTGAGTAGCGATAAAGGAACAGGAATTTATATTAGCGAGGTCGATGACGCTGATTCCTCCGGTTCTCCCTTCTGGAAGCCAGGTGAAGGGATCGCCTGTATCACGAATTTTAACCTTCATCCACGGAGGACAACTAAAAGTACCGTCGCCTGTGGAATATGCCTGGGACAGTAACTCCGTCATTCCGTATTCAGAATGTATATGATCAACACCAAAACCCTTTTTCAAAATATTATGAAGTTCTTCCCTGATAAGTTCCTTACGACGACCTTTCATCCCTCCGGTCTCCATAATGATGGTCTTATTCAATTGAAAATTGAAGCTTTCCACGAGGTCCAGTAAGGCAAAGGAAACCCCTATTAACAACACCTTCTTTCCGGAACGATCCAAAACCTTGAGTTTTGCCGCTAAATCGTCCAGATTATGGAGATAAAAACCACTATCAGGATCACCGGAAGATCTGATCAATGCATCCACCATATAAATAAGCGACGATCCGGTGCGCTCAAGATAGGAAGGCAGCAACGCCAGTACTACATACTCTTTGATATCACCATAGAAATATGCATACCCTCTATTAAAACTTTCCTCATAGATTTTAAGATCGGTTACCAGATGCCTGCTGGTTGCAGTCCCGGTGGTTCCACTGCTGGTAAAAACCTGCTCAACCGGATCATTTCCGGTCAGTATTTCCTGAGATTTAAAGAACTCTATCGGTATAAAAGGGATATCATTCAATCCTTTAACGGATGCAACCTCTCTACCGATCAATTCACAAAAACGGCGGTATACCGGGTTATTTTGATATTGCAGTTCAAAGATACGGAGTGCTTCCGACTCGAATTGAGTATCGTTTTGAATGGAAAATACCGCTTCGGGATTCATAGAGAGAAATTAGACCACAAAAATATGTAAATAAAAAAGCATCCCCGAAAAGGAGATGCTCTTTTATGCTTTTCGATAGTCAAGCTATCGTATCGTTAACAAACTTAGATTACAGTGTAGCACTGATCCAGGTCCATGCAGAGATATCAAGAATAGTTCCGTTGAATACGTCATCATCAACAGTAGTCATCTCCACATCATCAACATTAACTGCTGTTGGTTCAGTTCTGTTAGGAAGATCTACATTTGTATCGTATCCTTCAAGATAGATATTGGTAAAAGATGCTCCGGATTCTTTTTTAAACTGAAGTGCAGTACCACCAACAGTAGAAATCGCAGTGAAATTGATCAGCTTAGGATCTTTGTTCTCCCCATCAGCTTCAACAGCAGTTGAGAAACCGGCAATAGTATGAGAAACATAAACGTTGGTAACAGTTCCACTCCATCCTTCAGTCCAGTCAACTGCATCATCTTCGTTATTTTCAAGATAAAGGTTTTCTACAGAAACAGTACCTCCGAAGAATTCAACACCGTCATCAGCTCCATTGATCACAGCGATATTCTCAACTACGGTTCCTGATCCTACAGAGTAGAAAGAAACACCGTTATACTGAGACTCAGCATTGATCTGAGCACCGGTTCCGATGATCACCAGGTTTTTAACAACTCCTGAGCTATCCTCATCATCAGTACCACCATATATAAATCCACCCACTTCAGCAGTTACATCAACACCCGCAGTGGTCGTAGCTTCCCCACAAATGGTAAGTCCACCCCAATCTCCAGGATTTCCACCTTCTGAAGCCATCACAACTGGATTTTCTTCAGTACCTTCAATATTGATTGTTCCACCTTTAAGAACTGCGATATATACGTCTGTTCCGCCATTTCTCGCAGTGATCTTAGTTCCTGCAGGAATGGTCAAAGAAGCACCTGGCTGAACGATATAAGAAGAGTTCAGTTCATAAGCTACAGAAGCATCAAGTGTTACATCTCCTTCAACTGTTCCCTGAAGAATGTTACCTTCTACGGTATCTTTTCCAGACACCCAGTCAAACAATGAGATATCTACAGTAGCAGGAACATTGTAATTTGACTCTGGATTGGCATTCTCTCCCTCTATCTGAATGTTTGCCAGTTCAGTTTCAGTAGGGTTCAATGGATCTGCAGCATTTGGAAGGTCGATCGAAACATCATACCCCTGAAGCGAAAGTCCGGTGATCACACCACCAGACTGCTTCTTGAACTGAAGGGCAGTACCTCCGGTTTCTGAAACCGCAGTGATGTTTTCGAAAGTTGGCCAGTTGTTTACGTTATCACCTTCGAAGGCAGTAGAAAAACCTTCGATAGTATGAAGAATATAAGCATTCTTCACACCACCATCCCAACCTTCAGTCCAGTCGATAGCATCATCTTCGTTGTTTTCAAGATAAAGATTCTCAACACTTACAGATCCTCCGAAGAATTCAACTCCGTCATCCGCACCATCGATGATCGCTACGTTACTGATCTGAGTCCCTGATCCTACTGCATATAAGGTAAGACCATTGTATTGTGATTCTGTATTGATCTGTGCTCCCGCACCCTCGATCACAAGATAATCGATAGATCCAGAGTTATCTGCATTATCACTTCCTCCGTAGATCAAACCACCAACCTCTGCAGTTGCATTAGCACCGGCAGTGGTTACAGCGTTACCACAAAGAAGAAGTCCTCCCCAGTCACCTGGTTCTCCGTTAACCGAAGTCATGATAACAGGATTGTTCGCTGTACCATTTACTGCAATCTTACCACCCTTCTGAACCACGATATAATGATCCGTTCCTCGGTTAGAAGTAATTTTTGTTCCTGCAGGAATAGTAAGCGTTGCTCCGGATTCCACACTAAGAATACCGGTTAGTTCATAATCAACGGTAGCGTTTAGGGTCATATTCTCCGAAACACTTCCTTCAAGTTCTGATTCCACTTCCGGCTCGGTTCCCGGTCCCGGATTATCGTCATTGTTACTACAGCTGGTCAATACCATCGCTCCGAACAAGGAAGCAAGAACTGAGATTTTAATGAAAGATTTTTTCATGATTAATAAGTAATTAAGATTAAGATTTATTGATAACCGTTAGGTTGTTTACGTCATTCCTAACAAATGACAGTTTATGATTATTAAAAATTATACGATACTCCTAAAGTGAAGACCGATCCCGTAGAATACGATCTCACAGTTTCTTCTGTTTCAATTCCAGTGGTACTTGGTTTCACGAACTGAGTTCTTCTCACCTCCGGATTCAACAGGTTCAACCCGCGTAACTGAATATTCCAGTGGTTCGCAAACTCCTTACTGATCACAGCATCCAGAGTCACAAATCCTTTTTCAACAATATCATCATTGTACATGGTCTCACTCTGAGTTTGGATCTCTGGAGCTCCCAACGCATAGATCTTATCCGAAGCATAGTTCGCAGTTAAGGAGGCATTCAAAGGATTCTCCGATTTTGCAGTAAAATTCAGCGATCCGTTAAAGATCCAGTCTGATGCACCCTGAAGTCCGTTCTCTGTTCTTCCTTTGTATCGGAAGGTTCTGATAAAGTTTCCGTTCGCGTCATACTCCTCTCTTAAATCCTGTGAATGCCACATACGGGTTGCATTCATGTTCAGGGCAAGGTCGAATCCATTGTTCTCTTCAGCTGACTTCAGAAGATCAAGGCGAGATTCAAGCTCTAAACCATAAACTTCTGCCTGGTCACCGGAGTTAAAGTATGAGAATACACCAGCTGCCCCTCTGTCCTGTACCTTATTGATCGGATCTTCGATCAGCTTATAAAAAGTTGCCAGAGAGATCAATTGTGAGCTGCTTGGGAAAAATTCCCATTTCAAGTCAAAATTATAGTTGGTAGATGCTTCCAGATCAGGATTACCACGAGTCACCTGTCCTGTTTGAGATACATATTCAAAAGGAGCAATCTCCTTGAATTCCGGTAAGGTAATCGTCTTACTGGATGCAAAACGCAGAGCATTCTTCTCGTTAATGGTATACTTTACGTTCAAGCTGGGATAAACATTACTGTATGACTTAGACGAAGAGCCAATCCTTCCTGGTATATTTCCAACATTATAATCTACATTGATATCATCATTCTGATATCGCAATCCTAAATTCACATTCCATTTATTGACACCTACATTGAAGGTCGCAAAACCTCCATAAGAATTCAATTCACCATTGTAGACATCCGGAGTTAAATTATTGTGCAAAAGTGTACCGTTATCAAAATTCTCCTGAGTAAAAATACTTCCAAGATCATCTATAGATGATGGGTGGATTAAGTTGGTGGTTCTCTCCTCAACACCATAGAACTGAGATTCGAAATCACGGGTTTTGTTACGGAAATTCCCTCCCGCAGTTACACTCATCTGAGTATTTTCCTCATCTTTAATAGTAAACTTATCCTTTACGAATCCGTTGATCTCCTCATCGAAGATCGACTGTGCTGATTTACGCTGTTGGAAACCACCGGTTCTCCCTAACTGAACGATATCCTCATTGAAGTTCACCTCATTTCTGATACGGTTCGGTTCGTCTGCATCAACCACATTGTATCCGGCAGCCCAGTCAAGATCATTGAACTCGCCGATCTTATGGGTACCCGAAAGTTGCGTGATATACAGTTTGGTTTGCTTCATATTCTGGTCTCTCACGAATTGAGACAGATCTTCATTACGATCGGTCTCTTCGAAGAATGTACCTTCCCCGTTTCTACCTCCTTCAAACACCTCATCGGTAAGTTTGTTGATCATCAGGGTATTGAATTTGATCTTATTCTTATAATCGAAAGCATACGTTGCATCCAGCAATCCGGTTGTGGTCACATTTCTCTTATAGTTCTCCACATCTGTCAAAGAGTCTTCGATAAAGTTCGATCTGAACTGACGGAAAACTCCGGTTCTGTATTCATGGGATACCGACTGAGATCCGGTCAGGAATATTTTTAATTTCTCACCGATCTTCTTTCCTGCCGTTGCAGCGATACGGTAGTTATAAGGCATATCCTGAGTCTGTGTATTCCAAGACTGGTTTACAAGACTTTGATAGGTAGAATTACTTCTTTTATAGAACCCTAAAGTAACATCATCCTGATTCGGGGATACTTTAAAGTTATCACTGATTCCATCCTTCATCACATTGGTATTGGCACCACCGCGAACACTAATGCTGAATTCAGAATCACCTACCAACTCTCTGGAAGAGATATCGATATTTCCTGAAGACTGGTCAGCAGTATTGTTAACCGCATAGGTCTTGCTGATACTTACATTCTGAATGATACGGGTAGGGAATAATCCAAGATCGATATTCTTTCGCTCAACATCATCAGAAGGAATCGGAAGTCCGTTTAAGGTGGTTGACAGATAACGATCTCCCAGTCCGCGTACGAATACGTCTCCTGAACCTTCACTACTGCTCACTCCTGAGATCTTGGTGGTTGCAGTGGCAACATCGGAAACCCCGATCTTAGCCAGTTGCTGCGCCCCGATACTCTCTTTTATTTCCACTGCTTTTTTCTGATCCAGTAATAAAGCAGTCTCAGAGTCTCTTCTTACTGTCGTAGTAACGACAACCTCATCAAGACTCACACTCCCGGCACCGAGTCCGGTATTAAGTTCAGTAACCTTTCCGGCTTCAACGGTTACATTTGGAATTTCCAGTGTCTCATAACCGATAAAACTTACTACTATAGTATAGGTTCCCGGCTCAACTGCTGCGATCTCGTAAAGACCATCCATATCGGTAGTAGTTCCTTTAGTAGATCCTTTGATCTGTACGTTAGCGAACGGAAGCGGATCATTATTCATCTCCTTATCCGTAATTTTCCCCACGATGGAACCCGTGGGTTGTTGGGCAAATACGAAGGCAGAAAATAAGACTGCCAACATTAAACAAATACTTTTCATTTTTTCGTTTTAAAATCTGCTGCAAAGAAAATATAGGAATGTGGAGACGATGTTACAGAGAGGTTAAAGGTGAGAGGGCTCAATGTTACCATTGTGTTATGACATTAAATGAATGTTAACACGTTTGATTATTTAATATTATCTTTACTTTTGGACACTGAACAACAAGAAATTATCCCGTAAAAACAATCCTGATAAAAGTGCTTTTATCATATTTTTAATAGTGTTTGGGATTTCTTATGACACTTAAAATTCACATAATAAATCGCATATGAAAAAAAAGGAAACCAAGATCCTTTTGGTTGACGATGAACCGGATATTCTCGAGATCGTAGGGTACAACCTATCTTCGGAAGGTTACAATGTTTCTACCGCAAAGAACGGCGTAGAAGCTATTGGAAAGGCGAAAAAGGAACGCCCGCATCTTATCATTCTTGATGTGATGATGCCTGAAATGGACGGGATCGAAACCTGCGAAAAGATCAGAAGTATCCCGGAATTGAATGAAACCCTGATCACCTTTCTGACCGCAAGAGGAGAAGATTACTCTCAGGTGGCCGGATTCGATGCCGGCGCTGATGATTATATCACCAAACCTATCAAGCCAAAGGTACTCGTGAGTAAGGTTAAAGCTTTATTACGACGTCTCAAGGAAGAAGAAGAGTCTGAAGACAGTGTCGTAAATGTAGGTGACATTACGATCAATCGAGACGAATATAAGATCATCCAAAAAGATGAGGAGATCATCCTTCCGCGAAAAGAGTTCGAATTACTCTCACTACTCGCCTCAAAACCCGGTAAGGTCTTCAAACGTGAAGAGATCCTGGATAAGGTTTGGGGTAATGAAGTGATCGTGGGTGGAAGAACCATCGATGTTCATATTCGAAAATTAAGAGAAAAAATAGGTGACGATCACTTTAAGACCGTCAAAGGTGTAGGATACAAGTTCGTTCTCTGATCTGGAACGAACTTCATCCCCTGCTTTTTCTCCCCATGTTTACCGGACAAATCTGAATTCTCTTAACTTTGCCGGTGTAATACCTTTACCTTGAAGACCAAATTAAAAAAATCATACAGGTTTGCCCTGAGATCATCTTTCTATATGACAGGGATCTCATGTCTGTTATTAACGTTTATTCTTATTCTCCTCAGGAGTAAAGACTATTATGTTATTCCGGTATTTGCGCTTATTTTATTTCCCCTCGGATTTTTGATCATTCAATATCGCGTCGAACGGTTCATTTACAAAAGAGTAAAAAAGATTTATGATGATGTATCACTGTTGGAATCCAGCAGTTTTCAGCAGCAACCGATCACAACCGATATGCAAACTCTGACCCAGGAGATCGAAAAGTTTGCCAACAATAAAAAACTGGAAATCGAAACGCTTAAGATCCGCGAAGGATATAGAAAAGAATTTCTGGGTAACGTTTCTCACGAACTCAAAACCCCGCTATTTACCGTACAGGGTTACATACTAACGCTGCTCGACGGTGCCATGGATGATAAAGCAGTCCGTAAAAAATACCTGCAGCGGGCAGCAAAAGGAGTGGAACGTCTGATCTTTATCGTCAAAGATCTGGATATGATATCCAAGCTCGAAGCCGGAGATGTTCATCTTGAAATGGAGGATTTTGACATCGTGGAACTCATACAACATGTGTTTGATATGATGGAAATGAAGGCAGCCAAGAAGAATATTACGCTAACGTTCGACATGGAGTACCCTGAACCCATCATAGTGCATGCTGACAGGGAACGGATTCTGCAAGTAGTCACTAACCTTGTAGTAAACTCGATAAAATATGGAAAGACCGACGGAACTACTGAGGTCAGTATCGAAAACCTGATAAAGAACAAGATCATTATCAGGGTTACAGATAATGGAGAAGGGATCGAAACGCAAAATATCCCACGTCTCTTCGAACGCTTTTATCGTGTCGACAAAAGCGGAAACCGTAAAGAAGGAGGTTCAGGACTCGGACTTTCGATCGTTAAACACATTATTGAAGCTCACAAGGAAAGGATCTATGTGGAAAGTGTTTTTGGAGTCGGATCAGAGTTCTCATTCACACTTGAAAAGATCAAAAAGCCGGTTAAGGTCGAAGTCTGAATTTATTTTACTTAACCCTTTGTAATTCTCCACGTCGCTTAACATATCTAAACTGAATGTATCCTGGCAGCAACTGGGTACCAACTGAAGCTTTTTCAACCGCTCGGCGATATATTCCTGTTCATACTGACCGGGAGTGGGGATAAAGAAAGCCTTTTTATCCAATTTGGCAAGATCCATGACCGTGGTGTAACCCGATCTGCATAGAATCATCCGGCTTTTAGCAAATGCGACCTCAAGCTGTTCAGAAGTCATAAAATTATAGACCTTGGCAACTCCTTTGGTAACTACGGATTGTCGAGGCTCTATCTTTCCTCTGACAAACAATACATTCCCTTTAAAATCCTGAACCTGTTCCAGTAAACGTTGTTCCAGCATACTTCGTTGTGGTTCAGGCCCTGATAACAGCACCATCAATTCATATTTTAGGGGAAGATCCAATTTTTCCAATCTGCTTAACGGACCGATATAACGAACATTATGCAACGGTTTCTCCGGATGGCCAAGTACCCCGCTTAAATTGGGTTCTCCGGCAACATCGGGCACCCAACATTCCTGAAACTTACTGATCACTTTCTGGTGTATCGCCGAACTGAAACGGGTCGTATTCCCCGTAAGAACATTCAACTGATGGGTAATAAAGACCGAAGGAACCTTTTTTGAATAAACGCCCAACCGATTATCTGAGATAATTCCGTCAATGGCCCGATCTTCTACGATCTTTTTGGTCATTTTATGTTCTTTGGATATTGCCTTCATGATTTTTGGCGAATCCCAGACCATCTTCAATTTAAAATACCTTCCTTTTTCGGCATATTGAATCTTATATTCCGGCAATTCTACAAATTCAAGATCCTCGAATTCATTTTGTAACAGCTGTAACGCGTCTCCATCAGAGCCAATGACCGGATCAAAACCCGATTCGAGTAAAAGACGTATAATGGGTATACAGCGCGTAGCGTGTCCAAGACCCCAATTCAGGGGAGCGATCAGTATGCGTTTCTTCCTTTCCATAAGAGTATAAAGTAAGTCTTTTTTGAGGTGAAAAAGATTTCCTTAATTTTGCCATTAAATTAAATTATTGTTGTGGGGAGTAAGAACAAACTCAAACGATTTAAAGAGAACGAAACATTCGCTAATGTGATACAACCCTCACGCGATGAAATCATCTCCGATAAATTCAGTTTTAAAGGTCAGTGGAATGCACAGTTTTTCAAAAACGACAAGCCGATCGTGCTTGAATTAGGCTGTGGAAAAGGAGAATATAGTGTTGGCCTTGCCAAACTTTTTCCCGAGAAGAATTTTATCGGTATCGATATCAAAGGTGCCCGTTTCTGGAGAGGAGCAAAGACCGCTATTGAAGAAGGACTCTCCAACGTTGGGTTTCTCAGATCTCAGATCGAACTTATCGACCATATTTTTGAGGAGAATGAGGTCTCTGAGATCTGGATCACTTTTCCGGACCCACAGATAAAATTCAAGCGGACCAAGCATCGTCTGACCAATATGGAATTTCTCAATAAATACAGACGTATCCTGAAACCGGATGGCATCATGCATTTAAAGACCGACAGTGAATTCATGCACGGTTATACGCTCGGACTCCTCCATGGACTCGGAGAAGAAGTGCTGTATGCCAACCATCATGTATACCGTAATGAAGGAAGTCCGAAAGAAGTTACCAGTATCCAGACCTTCTATGAGGCACAATACCTGGAACAAAATAAACCGATTACCTACATCAAGTTTAAACTTAAACAATGACCATTCACCTTCTGATTCTCTTCTTTGCCACATTCTCCGCAGCACTTATGGGTGTAGTCTTTCCCGGACTCGTTAACATTACCGCTGCAAAGACCAGTGCCAAAAGAGGAAAACAAGGCGGAATGATATTCGCGCTAGGCGCTTCGCTAACCGTAGTGGGGCAGGCTTATGTGGGAGTACTCATTTCAAAATACCTGTACAACAATCCTTTTGTGATCGATATACTGCTAAAGATAGCCCTGGTTGTCTTCGCATTCTTTGCCATCTATTTTTTGGTCGTTGCTAAAAAGAACAGCAATAAACCTAAAGTGCGAATGGTCGAGGTCAGCAAAAAGAACCTGTTCTTTAAAGGAATGCTGATCTCAGCGCTTAACGTGCTTCCCATACCCTATTTTTGTGGACTCAATGCAGCCTGGAATGTCTCCGGCTGGATAAAATTCCAGTTATGGGATATACTGATCTTTATCATTGCCGCCGGACTCGGTACTTTTGCAATGCTTTATATGTATGTCACCTATTTTGACAAACTCGAATCCCGCACCAACAATTTCGCCAGATATTCTGATTATATCCTAAGTGCTTTAATGGGGGTTCTACTGATCATCACACTCATCCGAATCTTCTACACCAGCGCATGAAACCAGGCAATGAAAATTTTTTCGAACGGGTATACGAAGTAGCCAAACTGATCCCATACGGCCGAGTAACCTCCTATGGCGCGATAGCTCGTTATCTGGGCACCGCCGGAAGTGCCAGAATGGTTGGGTGGGCTATGAACGCTTCACATGGTAAAGACGTACCTGCTCACCGGGTGGTAAACAGAAAAGGCATTCTCACCGGCAAGCACCATTTCGACGGCACCAATCTCATGCAACAATTACTCGAAAGCGAAGGCATCGAAGTAATCGATAATCAGATCCAGGACTTCGAAAAACATTTCTGGGATCCCTCATCATTGAATAGCGCAAGCTCGGAAAGCGAGTAGCTGGTTTAATGGTTGATGGTAGATGGTAAATTCAATTCTCAAAAAAACTCAATTCTCAATTAGATCAACGCCAGAAGTCAGAATATAGAAAACGGAAAACAGAAAACAGTTTATGGTTTACTGCATTACTGCCTACAGCATACAAATCAATTCTTAATCCAACTGAGTTACGGTGTTACTTGTTACACTGTTACATGTGGAATTAAATAGCAATACAGGGAGTACCTCCGTTCACAATTGAGTTGATTCCTGAAAACGCAAAACGGAAAACAGCTTATAGCATACCGCATTACTACCTACAGCTTACAAATCAATTCTTAATCCATAATTCTTCACTTAAATCTTGAATTCTCAATTCTCAACTTTCAATTCTTAACTCTTATCTAATACAAAGCCTGAGCAAGCTTAACGGGTAGCCAGTAAGAAGAGACCAATGCTATTATAATCATTTTCAATACTGCTGTTTTTAATATGTTAGCGCGAAAACGTATCTTTGCAATTTAGAATGAGTTTAAAATAAACTGCATTTTAAATACAGAACGAAATAGTACTATGAAATTAGATAGAAAGGAAATTCTCAAGGCACTGGAAAGCATTTCAGCTCCAGGAGAAGGTAAGAATATAGTGGAGAGCGGAGCGGTTAACAATGTGATGACCTTTGGTGACGAAGTTGTCGTTGATGTAACCATAAGCAATCCCAGTTTACAGGCTCGTAAAAAGACTGAGGTGGAAATCCTGAAGACTATTCATGATAAGGTATATCAGAAGGCTAAGGTCAAGGTAAACATCAAGGTTGAAGCCCCTGAAAAGCCACAGATCAAAGGAAAATCAATTCCCGGCATCAAGAATATCATCGCGGTAGCTTCCGGTAAGGGAGGAGTTGGAAAATCTACGGTAACTGCAAATCTTGCCGTTACACTTGCCAAGATGGGCTTTAGTGTTGGTTTACTGGATGCAGATGTTTACGGACCTTCCATTCCGATCATGTTCGACGTGGAGCGTGAGCGTCCGCTGGCGGTGAACGTCGATGGAAAATCGAGAATGAAACCTATCGAAAGTTATGGTGTAAAGATTCTTTCCATCGGATTCTTTACGCAGCCGGATCAGGCTGTGATCTGGAGAGGCCCTATGGCATCTAAAGCACTAAATCAAATGATCTTCGATGCTGCCTGGGGAGAGATCGACTTTCTGTTGATCGATCTGCCACCGGGAACCGGAGATATTCACCTGAGCATTATGCAGGCGCTTCCGATCACCGGAGCGGTTGTGGTAAGTACTCCTCAAAATATCGCATTGGCTGATGCCAAAAAAGGAGTGGCGATGTTCCAGCAGGAAAGCATCAGCGTACCGGTATTGGGGATCGTTGAAAACATGGCATATTTCACTCCGGAAGAATTACCGGAGAATAAATATTATATATTTGGTAAGGAAGGTGCAAAAAACCTGTCTGAAGACCTTAAGGTTCCTTTCCTTGGAGAAATTCCGATCGTTCAGAGCATCAGAGAAGCCGGTGATGTCGGCCGACCTGCTGCACTGCAGACAGCAACTCCTCTGGAAGAATCCTTTGAAGAACTTACAAGAAATGTAGTTCAGGAAGTGGTACGGCGAAACGAAAGTTTACCACCGACAGAGGCCATTAAGATCACAACAATGGCCGGTTGTTCTGCCGTTAAAAAGAAATAAAATGACTTCGGAAGAAATTAAATTAAATGTGGAAAAGGCGCTTGAAGAAATCAGACCTTTTCTAAAAAATGACGGGGGTGATATCTCTCTCGTCTCCATTGACAATGACAAATTTGTCAAAGTTAAACTGGAAGGAACCTGTGTGGGTTGCAGCGTAAACCAAATGACCCTGAAGAGCGGGGTTGAGATGACCATCAAAAAATATGTTCCTCAGATCGAGGAAGTGGTTAACGTAGTCGACTAACAATTACCGACCGGAAGAAACCCCAATATTTCACCTGTATTCGCTATTGGTGTGATAATGTATTCCAAAAAATGAGGGCTCCCTGCAATCGGGGTTGACCCAGGAAAAAGAAAAAGCATGATCAAAACAGACATATTAATCATTGGAGCCGGACCCACCGGTCTCTTCGCAGTTTTTGAAGCAGGATTATTAAAATTAAAATGTCATCTGATCGACGCTCTTCCGCAACCCGGCGGACAATGTGCTGAGATCTATCCAAAGAAACCTATCTATGACATCCCAGGATTTCCGGAAGTGCTCGCAGGAGACCTCGTCGATAATCTCATGGAGCAAATTCGCCCATTCGATCCGGGATTTACACTCGGTGAACGAGCAGAGACCATAGAAAAACAAGAGGATGGCTCCTTCATCGTAACTACGAATAAAGGAACGAGACATCAGGCTCCCGTAGTTGCTATTGCGGGCGGACTCGGAAGTTTTGAGCCGAGAAAACCAATTCTGGATCGCATCGATGAATTTGAAGATAAAGGTGTTGCCTATATCATCCGTGACCCGGAGGTATATCGCGACAAAAGGGTGGTGATCGCCGGAGGAGGAGACTCCGCTCTTGACTGGAGTATCTTTCTGGCCGATGTAGCTTCAGAAGTAACCCTGATTCACCGAAGAAATGAGTTCAGAGGGGCACTTGACTCTGTTGAAAAAGTAGAAGAGCTAAAGAAACAGGGAAAGATCAATTTGGTTACTCCTGCAGAGATCACCGCATTACATGGCGATGACCATCTCAATGCAGTTACCATAAATAAAGACGGTGAAGACCTTCTTCATGAAACCGATCATTTTATTCCCTTATTCGGACTCTCACCAAAACTCGGACCTATCGGAAACTGGGGGCTGGAGATAGAGAAGAACGCCATCAAAGTAGACAATACGCTGGACTACCAGACCAATATTGAAGGAGTTTTTGCCATTGGAGATGTGAATACCTATCCGGGAAAATTAAAACTCATTCTTTGTGGTTTTCACGAAGCGACCCTCATGTGCCAAAGTGCCTATAAAATCATATATCCAGACAAACGATATGTTATGAAATATACCACGGTCAGTGGTGTAGACGGATTTGACGGCAGTAGAAAAGAAGCTGAAAAAGCCGTAGTAAAGTCGATTAATTAATCTCACGATGAGCATACGACCTTATTAAAAAAAAGCAACGCCGAAATTCGACGTTGCTTTTTTTATGAACACTAAAATTATATTTTTCTTTATACCTCAGGAGCCAGTTCGATCTCGAGTCCGTCAAGATCCTCCGTAATCGGTATCTGACAACCCAGCCTGCTGTTCTCCTGAACATGGAATGCTTCAGCCAGCATCAGATCTTCATCCTGACCCATTTCGGGTAATGTATGATCAGACAGTATATAACACTGACAGGAAGCACACATCGCCATTCCACCACAGGTTCCTTCCACTGGAAGTTCATAAGCTTTACAAAGCTCCATAAGATTCATGGCCATATCCGTAGGCGCCTGCACCTCATGCACAACCCCCTCCCGGTCTTTGATTTTAATAAGTACGTCTGACATTATTTGAATTTTGAAAGCAAATTTACATTAAAAAGTTTATTCAAAGAGGAATTTAGTCTAGTAAATTGGTAGGTTTATAGATTAACAAGAATATTATCAACTAACGCGGTGACGATCCGGCTTCAGCCTTTGGCAAATCAGGAGTGTCGATTGACTGCTTGCGCTGCGGTAAGTGTCGTCGCTATCGTAGTACTGCCACACGAAGATGCTGAAGTGACCTAAGCCGCTTGTGGGTAAAGGAGACAAGTGCTATTCGACCCGAAGGAAAGCAAGCCATAAAATTGCAAAAAGCAATGCGACCCGAAGGA
>NZ_QKWN01000008.1 GCF_007279655.1 Robertkochia solimangrovi
TAATCCGTTTTCCGTATTCTGTTTCAAGTCACCCCGTAACACGGTAACATTGTTACATGTTAGATAGTGAAGAAGTGAAGCAGTATGCTCTATGCAGTAAACTGTTTTCTGTAATCCGTTTTCCGTATTCTGTTTTCTGTTCTCTGTCTTCTGTCACATGTAACGTTGTAACACTGTAACATGGTGAAGCAATAAAAGCATAAAAAAAAGCCACCGGAAGGGTGGCTTTTTTATGAAGTGGTTATAATCTTAAGATCCGGCGAGTTCTATCATAATGGAGAGTTCGTCTACTAGTTTTTCACTACTGCCTCCAAAACCAACAGATTCAAATTTAATTTTGCCATCAGGTCCTATAATGATCTTGGTAGGAATACCGGTCACCCCATAGTCAGATGCGACCTGGAAATCTCTACTCCCTTCTTCCACAGTTTGATCCAAAACTACATTGAATGAATAATTATTAGCGGTTATAAACTCAGAAGTAAGATTAACTCTTTCTTCATCGGTACCTGATTCCATGGTGTCGATAAACAGAAATACTACATTCTCATGATCCTTGAATTTTTCTACTGCTTTTTGCATTCCCGGGAAGGAAGCTTTACAAGGCCCACACCAGGTTGCCCAGAAATCCAATACTACGGTTTTACCTTTAAGTGTAGCGAGATCGATCATTTCACCTTTGATATTTTTTAATGTGAAGGGATGAGCCTCTTCATCCATCATCTCCTTTTTTACTTCTGCAACCAGACTTGCATGTCCTTTTGCTTCCAATTCTGCTAAATAACTGTCAAAGGCAGCCGCATCTTTACCATTAGCTATAAAGGCTTCCTTAAGGTATTTTTTGGTATCTGCAGTTGCCTTATTCTCTTCGATCATTTTCGAAGCCTCACTTTCGACGGTTTGATATTGTTCATCTGCCATCAGGAATTCCACATATCGAGCTGCTGCATCCGGAGAGCTATAGACATCTAAAGCCTTCTTTTGATAGTTGATCGCTTCTTTTACTTTGCCCTGTTTGAAAAGAATGAGGGCATAAGTATCAGCATACATCCCGTAAGAACTCTCAAGGTTTTTCTTGTATTGTTTAGGAGAGGCATAGGAGGGAACGGTGGTGGGTGAGGCGATCTCTTTTTCGATAATGTCTAATGATTCCTTAGAGATCTCTTCTGCGAACTCCAGTTTCTTTCCCGATTCCGCAAGGGTCCATGCCACATTATTAATCGCGCTGGCTTTGCTTACCGGACCATCGATCTCATCGATATAGGCTTTGCACTTTGCCGGATCACTATCCAGGCATACCCTTGCCAGTGTACTGTTCATGTAATTACTGTACATGTCTGAACCGAAACGCTCTTTATATTTTTCCAGAATATCTTCTTTAGAATTTTCAGGATCGTTGAAATCCTTAAAGAACGCCATCTTAGCAGCATTGCTTTCCGGAAATTTTTCCGCGATGACCGTATTCAATGAATCATATTGTTGGCGCTTTCCGTTCATCACATAGAGCGTGGCTGCATCTTCATAGTCTTTTTGGGAAATCTCCTCTTTGGAAAGTAATTCGTCGATCCTGTTCGTGAGAATTGGTTTAGCTGTTTCTGGAGATGATCTGGCGAATAATGATGCGTAGGTGATAAAATATTTGTCCTTAAGTTCCGGATTAGCTGCAAAAGCAGATGCCACCTTACCAGCCAGACTATCGGTGTTCACTTCCAGTTCGTGTGAATCTTTATAACGCCATTTATACAATACTTCCTGTAGGTCCGCATCTGAAGTGATCTTACCATCGGTTCCGTATACAGGTACAATAAAACCTTTTTTGTCATTGGAGATCTGTCCGTTCTCAGATTTCAAAGTGAAGGAAAGTATTCCGGCACTATCCGGAACCTTGATAGACGCCTGATAGAGACTGTCCATTTTTTTAAATTCCACATCTGCAGGATAGAATTTTTCATTGACCGCATAATAGTAGAATGATTCTTCGGGTTTTTCGCCTTGGTATTTCAAGACTAACTCTTCCCCAGCCTTAGGTTTGGCATCGGAAAGATAGAGTGACCCCAGCTGTAAGCCTTTATCTTCACTTGTGTTACAAGCAGCTAAAGAAAGTAATACAGCGGAGGTCAAAATGGTGGTTTTGATGGTTCTCATAAGCTTAATTTTGATTGAATTAAGTGTAAAAGATATCTAATTCCTACAAAACCAAGAATTTACTCACCGTTAAATCTTTGTGAAAATTAAAGAGCGTTCACGGTTTTACGGATCGCAACCAGATTGCTCAATAGCTTTTCAAGGTAGTCCAGGTGCAACATGTTTGCTCCGTCACTCTTTGCATTCGCCGGATCGAAATGTGTTTCCATGAAAAGTCCGTCAACACCGGTGACAACTCCCGCACGAGCGATGGTTTCGATCATATCGGGTCTTCCTCCGGTTACACCACTGGTCTGATTGGGTTGTTGTAATGAATGGGTTACATCCAGTACTACCGGTGCATATTGTTTCATCGTTGGGATTCCTCTGAAATCCACGATCATATCCTGGTATCCGAACATGGTACCTCTGTCGGTGATGATCGCCTGCTCGTTTCCGGAATCTTTTACTTTTTGTACCGCGTGCTTCATGCTTTCCGGGCTCATGAACTGACCTTTTTTTAGGTTAACAGTCTTTCCGGTTTCTGCAGCCGCTACCACAAGGTCGGTCTGACGCACTAAAAATGCTGGAATTTGTAAAATATCGACATATTCCGCAGCCAGAGCAGCATCACTGATCTCATGGATATCGGTAACGGTTGGGACACCGAAGGTTTCCGAAACCTTCTTTAAAATCTTCAACGCCTTTTCATCGCCGATACCGGTAAAGGAATCGATCCTGCTACGGTTCGCCTTCTTAAAACTGCCTTTAAAAACATATGGAATCTCCAGTTTGTCGGTGATGGCAACCACTTTTTCAGCGATTCGCATTGCCATTTCTTCACCCTCGATAGCGCAGGGTCCCGCTAGCAAAAAGAAGTTGTTACTGTTGGTGTGTTTTATCTGTGGAATTTTATTTAAGTCCATATTTTTTGAATTAAAGCGCAAAGATACTGTTTTAACTTCAAAATCATTCACCGTGATCATTTGTGAAGTGTAATAACGTAACTGGTAATATATCAGAAAGATGGGGGTAATGACAGGCTTACTATTATTTTAATTTTTTTTAGTGTACCGACTGCAAAATAAAGCTTACCTTTGCCGCCTTAAAACAAAAGGTTGTATGACATCCATTAAGAATATTGCTATCATAGCCCACGTTGACCACGGTAAAACTACGCTGGTTGATAAAATATTGCACCACTGTGAACTTTTCAGAGATAATCAGGAAACAGGAGAACTGATCCTCGATAATAATGACCTGGAAAGAGAGCGTGGTATCACCATTCTGTCTAAGAACGTTTCCGTTAACTATAAAGGTATTAAAATCAATATCATCGATACTCCCGGTCACGCCGATTTCGGAGGAGAGGTTGAACGTGTACTGAACATGGCTGATGGTGTATTGTTGTTGGTAGATGCTTTTGAAGGACCTATGCCGCAGACTCGTTTTGTACTGCAAAAAGCGATCTCAATGAAGTTGAAGCCGATCGTGGTAGTCAATAAAGTGGATAAAGAGAACTGTACTCCTGAAGAAGTACATGAATCAGTATTCGACCTGATGTTCGAACTTGGTGCTGAGGAATGGCAGTTGGATTTCCCAACTGTTTATGGTTCTGCCAAGAACAACTGGATGTCTGATGACTGGCGTAACCAAACTTCCAACATCGAACCATTACTCGATATGGTAGTGGAACATATTCCTTCCCCTAAAGTGGAAGAGGGTACTGCTCAAATGCTGATCACTTCCCTCGATTATTCGGCTTTTACCGGAAGGATTGCGATCGGACGTTTACAGCGAGGTGTTCTTCGTGCAGGAATGAATGTTTCTCTTGTAAAACGTGATGGCAGCATCGTAAAATCTAAGATTAAAGAATTACATACATTTGACGGACTCGGCCGTAAAAAGGTTGATGAAGTTCAGGCAGGAGATATCTGTGCTATCGCCGGACTCGAAGGATTTGATATCGGAGATACCGTGGCAGATTTTGAGAACCCTGAAGGGTTGCCAACCATCGCGATCGATGAGCCTACAATGAGTATGCTCTTTACGATCAATGATTCACCGTTCTTCGGTAAAGATGGTAAGTTTGTTACTTCACGTCACATCAAGGAACGTCTGGAAAAGGAATTGGAAAAGAACCTTGCACTACGTGTTGAGCCAACAGACAGTGCCGATAAGTTTATGGTTTTCGGTAGAGGGGTACTTCACCTTTCTGTACTTATCGAGACCATGAGAAGAGAAGGGTATGAGTTACAGATCGGACAGCCGCAGGTTATTATCAAAGAAATCGACGGTGTGAAATGTGAACCGATCGAAGAGCTTACTATCGATCTTCCGGAAGATGTTTCAGGACGTGCAGTTGAGATGGTAACACAACGTAAAGGTGAAATGCTGAGTATGGAGCCTAAAGGAGAACGAATGATCATCAAGTTCAATATTCCTTCGAGAGGTATCATCGGGTTGAGAAATCAACTGCTAACAGCTACTGCTGGTGAGGCGATCATGAATCACAGATTCCTTGAATTCCAGCCTTACAAAGGTGAGATTCCGGGAAGGATCAATGGTTCCCTGATTTCTATGGAAAAAGGAACGGCTATTCCTTATTCGCTGGATAAACTTCAGGAGCGTGGTAAATTCTTTATTCACCCGGGTGAAGACATTTACACAGGTCAGGTGATCGGTGAGAATTCACGTGGTGATGATATGACCGTTAACGTTACCAAGACCAAAAAACTTTCTAACGTTCGTTCTGCAGGAGCTGATGATAAGGTGAAACTTGCTCCACCGATCAAGTTTTCTCTGGAAGAGGCTCTGGAATATATCCAGAAGGATGAATATGTTGAAGTAACCCCAAAAGCGTTGCGTCTTCGTAAGATCTATCTTGATGAGAATGAGCGTAAGCGTATGGAAAAACAACTGGGATAATTACCAGTTTCTATGATACATAAAAAGGACCGTGACAACGGTCCTTTTATTTTTTAAACAGATCGCAGGATTCCGCCATCGATCGGTATGCTGGCACCATTGATATAAGCTGCCTTGTCAGAAGCCAGGAAAGCACAGAGATATCCGAATTCTTTCGGATCGCCGATGCGACCCATAGGTACACTTTCCGCCATTTCTTTTTTCAGGTCCTCGATTGATTTACCGGACCTTTCCGATTTTTTATTATTCACTTCATCAAGACGCTCGGTATCGAAATATCCGGTGAGGATATTGTTGACCGTGATACCATCAGATGCCAGTTCCTGTGAAAGGGATTTGGCCCAGCTTACAATAGCAGAGCGAATACTGTTGGATAAAACCAATTCCGGTTTAGGCTCCTTTACCGTAACAGAGGTAACGTTTATGATACGCCCGAAACCTTTTTTACGCATGTAAGGAACCGCTTCCAGGGTGATATGGCAAATGGTTTTAAAGAGTAGATCAAAGGCTTCTGCGAAATCATCCTCATTCTTTTCTAGTACAAATCCGGGAGCAGGTCCCGGCGTATTGTTCACCAGAATATCTACAGGAAATTCTTTTATATGTGCCTGGATGATATTCTTGAAGGTGCCGAAGTGGGTGATATCGGCCACCAGATATTCATGTTTTTGCCCCTGATTCGTCGGAAGTTTTGAGACGATCTCCATCAACTTCTCACGATTACGGGCCATTAACGTAACACTGGCGCCACAGGCTGCGAGTTCTTCGGCAATCGCTCTCCCGATGCCCCGACTACTTCCGCCAACCAGTGCGTGTTTGCCAACTAATGATATGTTCATAATTTTATCTGTATTCTTCGCGTACCGGGCAGAAGATGTCGGTGATCTTACAGGAGGTGATGGCTCGGCCACCATGCTTTACATGAGGTGCCAGATACACAAGTTCTCCCTTTTGATACGTACGGGTTTCGCCATCGACGGTAAGTTCGAATGTTCCTTCCGTGACCTGCATGGTCTGTTCGTGATGATGACTGTGTTCCGGAATTTCAGCTCCGGCTTCCACCTCCCAGTATGCGATGGTTATTTTATCGGTATGAATCATTTTACCATGAAATCCGGGAATGAGCTCCCGACTTTCTGTTTCATTTAGATTTATAAGCATTTGAGGTACTTGCTTTAGTTTATTTAATATTGGAACGAACCAGAGATTCAGCAGCCATGGCTGCACCGATAATCCCGGCTTCATTGAGGGAACTTGCCGTTATATGGGGGGTATTCACGTCGATATAGGCTTCAAATTCTTCCATATATTTACTCGCGCCGCCCCCGATGATATAAAGATCGGGAGAGAGAATGAGTTCTACATATTTCAGGAAGTTATTGAATCGTTTGCCCCATTTTTTAAAGCTCATGGCTTTATCCTTGCGTACGGAATTCGCCGCATAGTGCTCAATTTTCTTGTATTTCTTATAATATAATTGCCCTAACTCAAAATTAGGGATGAGTTCCCCGTTAAAGAATGCCCCGGAACCCAGTCCGGTACCCACCGTAATTACCAGTACGAATCCATTATGGCCGACACCCGCTCCGAAACGCATTTCACACAACGCTGCTGCATCTGCATCATTTAGTACTTTGAACGGGAGTCCGGTATGTTTTTCGAAATATTCTTCCGTATTGACCCCGATCCATTTTTCGTCAAGATTACTTTCGGTTAAACAGATTCCGTTCTTGATAGAGGTAGGAAAGCCGCACCCTACAGGACCATTCCATTTGTAGTGGTCGATAATCTCCCGGATTACCCGGGTTACAGATTTAGGAGTGGCTGGATCTGGCGTAGGAATCCGGAATCTTTCTGTGAGCATTTCACCTGTTTCTATATCAACCAGTGCACCCTTGATCCCCGAAGCACCCACGTCTATTCCTAATACTTCCATGCTTTAATTTGATTTAATGGTAGATTACATTATAAAATTAATAGTTTACGAATGATTATCCATATTTTTTGAGAATAATCATCATTCGAAGCTTTGAAGAAGGTGATGAATTGTTGATTTAATTAAGAATTAAGAATTAAGAATTAATTCTGTCTCAATCATAAAAGGTCGATTGGCATCGACCAAAGAATTTTTGTATCAGCAAAAAGAGCAATGCGCCCCGAAGGGAAGCGAGCAGTACGGTCACTCAAGGTAATTTTGCGCCAGTAAAACAAACCGTAACACTGGAGAAATGATCGCGTAAGCGATCAGGATCGACACTGAGCACCAAAGGTGCTCGACACTCATTAAACACTTTTTTGGACCACCTCAAAAACCTTACTTCCATCACATTTTAAGGTTTTTGACGGGAATTTGAGTAGCAAGGCATAATCATGAGTGGCCATCAAAATGGTTCTTCCACTGGCATTGATCTCCTTTAAGACCTTCATGACTTCTACACTGGTCTGAGGATCCAGGTTTCCTGTGGGCTCATCGGCGAGAATTAGTTCCGGGTCATTGAGCAGCGCTCTGGCGATCGCAACCCTTTGTTGTTCACCTCCGGAAAGCTGATGTGGGAATTTGAAACCTTTGGTGGCCATGCCCACCTTTTTCAGTACCTCTTCGATACGGGCGTCGATCAGCTCTTTATCTTTCCAGCCGGTTGCTTTGAGTACGAACTTTAAATTTTCGTTGATAGTCCGGTCAGGTAACAATTTGAAATCCTGAAATACGATTCCCAGTTTTCTTCTTAAATATGGGATGTCTCTTTCTTTCAACGAGCGAAGATCGAACTCTACGATACTCCCGGATCCCTGAGTCAGGGGCAGGTCACCGTATAACGTTTTCATAAAGCTACTCTTTCCGCTTCCTGTCTTACCGATCAGGTATACGAATTCGCCTTTGCTTATGGTCAGGTTGATCTCGCTCAAAACCAGATTTTCACGCTGGTAAATCGCAACATCTCTCAATTCAAGAATAATGTCGTTCATGGTCTAGCAATACTGAATGGTAAAGGTAAGAACTTAATCATTTTTTCAAAATCATATTTTTATTGATCCAATATTGAGGAATACAACCTCCTGCAGTACAGGGATGTGGATTTCCTGTTTATAAGTTTATTCCATCTTTCAGATAATTATAACATATTTCCACCGTTATAACTATGTTTGTTCTATTATTTTTGAGTTGAAAATTTGCTTCTATGAACCTGACCCACAAATTGTGTTTATCCATATTTACACTGTCGCTTTCCGGCATCAGTGCACAACAATCTAAAATATATACGTATAACGGAAAAGATTTTCAGGAAGGCCTTGAATTGTACAATAACAAGCAATATCAGGCTTCACAAGCGGTATTTCGCAATGTGCTTGAAAATACCGAAGATGAAGAAATGCAGGCGAACGCCTCCTATTATATCGCCAATGCCGCTATTCGTACTAATCAGCTGGGAGCGGAGGACCTGATGGAGACTTTTGTCGAACGATATCCGACTTCCACAAAACGCAATTCAGCGTATATGGATGTGGCCGATTATTATTTTGGTCAGGGCAAATATCCAAATGCACTTCGGTGGTATAACAAGGCGGAAGATCAGGGTATGTCTAACGGGGAGCGCGAGGAGTTCAATTTCAAGAAAGGGTATGCGCTGTTCGCCTCTAGAAATTACAGAGATGCACGCAGTTATCTCGACAAAGTATCCGCATCGAAGAAATACGGTTCTCAAGCGAAATATTATATCGGTTATATGGCGTATCAGAGCGATGATTATAACCAGGCGAACCGTTATTTCGATCAGGTGTCTTCCGATCAGGAGTTGTCGGAGAACCTTTCTTATTACCAGGCCGATATGAACTTTAAGTTGGGGAACTTTGACAAAGCGATCGCTCTGGCGAAGGAACAACTGGCTAAAGCCGACCGAAAGGAGGCTTCGGAACTCAATAAGATTATCGGTGAAAGTTATTTTAATAAAGGAGAATATGAAGCGGCGATTCCTTATTTGAAAGAATATAAAGGAAGCGGCGGTAAATGGAACAATACCGATTATTACCAGTTGGGGTATGCCTATTATAAACAGGGAGCCTACGCTGAAGCTATCGGTCAGTTTAACAAGATCATCGATGGAAGCAATTTCGTTGCGCAGAATGCTTATTATCACCTGGCGGAATGTTATCTGAAACTGGATCAGAAACAACAGGCTTTGAATGCGTTCAGAAATTCTGCAAATATGACCTTTGACGACCAGATCAGCAGAGATGCCTGGTTGAACTATGCAAGACTGAGTTATGAGATCGGGAATCCGTATGAAAGCGTTCCGGGAGTGTTAATGGCCTATATCGAGAAATATCCGGACAGTCAGCATAAGGATGAGATCGGTGAATTATTGGTGGATTCCTATATCACTTCAAAAAATTACGAACAGGCACTGGATCTGCTTGAGAATAATAAGAGTTTCCGCAATAAGGCGGCCTACCAGAAAGTAGCTTTCTATCATGGACTCGAACTTTTCAATGAAGGAAATTATCAGGCGGCGGGTGATTATCTGCAACGATCGCTAAAAGAGCCGCAACAGGAAAAATATACAGCTCGAGCAACTTTCTGGAAGGCTGAATGCGATTACCTGACCGGAGATTATAATGAAGCACTGATCGGATATAAGCAATTCGAACAAATGCCTGCAGCTATTCAGACCGAAGAATATGAACATCTTAATTATAATCTGGGGTATTGCTATTTCAAGCAAAAGAACTATGAAAGTGCCGGAGATTATTTTAAAAAATATGTAGCAGTACCTAAAGAGAACCAGGCAAGAGAAAAAGATGCCTGGCTGCGTTTGGGAGATAGTAACTTCGCGACCAGTCAGTACTGGCCTGCGATGGAAGCGTATAACAAGGTGATCGCCATGGGTGGTGGTGGATCTGATTACGCATATTTTCAAAAAGCGCTTAGCTATGGTTTTGTAAACCGCGGGGCAGATAAGGTGAAGAATCTGGAGGATTTTGTAAGGTCGTATCCAAACTCAACCCTTAAGGATGATGCACTATACGAATTAGGGAATACCTATGTGAATGCGAATAACTCCTCAGCCGGAATTGAAGCCTATAGAAAACTTGAAGCATCGTATCCGATGAGTTCCTTTGTTCCGAAGGCGATCCTTCGGGAAGGTCTCGTTTATTACAATAATGGTGAGAATGAGAAAGCATTGGAGCGATTTAAAAAGGTCGTTCGGGATTATAACAATACCCCGGAGGCTGTGCAAGCAGTTGAGACCGCAAAGTTGATCTATGTGGATGAAGGCCGAGTGAATGAATATGCGGCCTGGGTGAAACAACTGGATTTTGTAGAGGTTACCGATGCAGAACTCGATAATGCCTCCTTTGAGTCGGCCGAACGAAACTATGTGGAGAATAATTATGATCGTGCCATTAAAGGATTGTCCGCTTATTTGTCACAGTTTCCAAATGGAAGACATGCCCTGAAGGCGAATTATTATTTGGCACAGATCTATACCAAACAGAACAATCCTTCCGCAGCAACTCCTTATTACGAAAAGATCGTAACCGGAGGTCAAAACGATTTTACAGAAGAATCGCTTGCCCGTTTAGGAGATATCTATCTGAATGCTAAGAATACGGATAAAGCTATCCCGCTTCTGATCAGACTCGAACAATCCGCAGGTTATGAGCAAAACAGAATTTTTGCACAGTCAAATCTGATGAAAGCTTACTACGAAACCGGAAATTATCCTAAAACCCTTGAATATGCTGAAAGGGTATTGTCGAACGCATCGATCGATGACCGTATCAAAAGCGATGCCTGGGTGATGATCGCACGTTCTTCGATCAAGACCGGAAATGAGACCAAGGCACGTCAGGCTTATGAGAAAGTGGCGCAGGTGGCAACGGGATCCCTGGCAGCAGAGGCCCTTTATTATGATGCCTACTTTAAAAACCAGGATGGTGACTATGAAGGTTCGAATGCTGCAGCTCAGCAATTGGCTCAAAAATATGCTTCTTATAAAGAAACTGGAGGAAAGGGACTGATCATTATGGCAAAGAACTTTTATGCGTTGGATGATGCATTTCAGGCAAGTTATATCCTGGAAAGCGTAATCGAGAATTTTAAGGATTATCCGGAGATCGTAGAAGATGCCAAAAAGGAGCTTATGATCGTAAAATCAAAAGAGTCACAGCGTAATTCATCAATCAATCCAAATCAAAACTAAGAACGGGAATCCATGAACACGAAATTGAATTTCAACTTTTCAGCTCGAAATTATATGCAAAAGAAAACCTCATGTGTCCTGGTTCTGGGATTACTTGCCTGCGGACAACTTGTTGCTCAGGAAAAAAATGAAGATAAGGATAAGAACATAGGAACGGAAGTGGTGGATGTGGTAAAACAATACAATCCAACCATCGGGGATGCCAATAAGATCAATATTCAACCACGTCTGGACGATTCGATCACTACCGTGAAGCGAAATGTGAACTACACGATCTTTTCCGTTCCTGTAGCTTCCACGTTTACCCCCGCTAAAGGAAAGGCGACCGGACTCAAGAAAGCGCCTAAAGAAGAATTGTATAATACTTTTGCTTCTGTGGGGCTCGGGAATTATTCTGCGGCACTGGTAGATTTCTATACCAGTATCGCCTTGAACCGGGAAGAAAATTTAGACCTTTCACTAAATCATAATTCCTCTCAGGGGGGTATTGATGAGGTAGTGCTGGATGATCGCTATTTTGATACTTCACTGGAAGGTGGTTACAGAATGCAGGATCGCTATATGAGCTGGGGAGTGAATGGTGGTTTTCGCCATCAGATCTATAATTGGTACGGGATTCCACAGGAGCTATATTCTGAATCTCAAATCGATGGTATCGATGAAAGACAGGCTTATTATACTGCTGAACTGGGGGGGAATATCGATTTCAAGGATTCCTTCTTTAAAGGAGCAGAAGCTAAATTCCGACGATTCTGGGATGGCTTCAGTTCCGGTGAGAACAGGTTGATACTACAACCATCGTTCGAGTTGCCTATTTCCACGGAATATATAGATCTGGGTGTAAAACTCGATTTCCTGCAGGGGAATTTTAAAAGTAATTATGCGGCAACCGATGATCTTAAATACAGTAACCTTACCACAACTATATCACCCGGACTGGTAATTCTGGAAGAAGATCTGAAGATCGACCTCGGTGCGAATATCGTATATCGGTTCGATATCGAAGGCAGTGACCATGACTTTTTTATCTACCCGAACGTAAAGGCTTCCTATAATCTGGTTGAAGAGTTTGTTATTCCATATGCCGGAGTTACCGGTGAATTGACACAAAATAACTACCATGATTTTGTGCAGGGAAACACCTTTGTTTCTCCTACATTGAATATGGTTCCTTCCGATGAGCAATACAACGCATTTGTTGGGGTGAAAGGTAAATTCATGCAGGGGGTAGGATACAATTTGAAAGGGTCCTATTCGGCGATCAATAACAACCCGTTGTACCGATCAAATGCAGTAAATTATCTGAGTAATGAAGAAGGGTATAGTTATGGAAACAGTTTCGGGGTGGTTTATGATGATATGAAAATACTATCGGTAATGGGAGAGGTTAATGTTGATATCAACCGTAATTTCAATCTAGGACTGAACGCTGAATTTTTGGATTATAATACCGACGAGGCTGCAGAAGCTTGGAATCTTCCAACGATCAAGGGATCTGTATTCATGGATTATCAGATAGGAGAGAAATGGCTGGCTGGCGCGAACCTGTTCTATGTAGGGGAGCGAAAGGATCTCATAGATACTCCGATGCTGCTGGATCCAACCGTGGTTTCCATCGATGGTTATTTCGATATCAATGCAAGATTGGCGTATCAGGTTAGTAAACCGCTGTCAGCATTTATCCGAGCCAATAATATCGCAGGGAATGAATATGACCGATGGGTGAACTATCCGGTTCAAGGATTGCAGATCATGGCCGGGGCATCGTATAAATTTGATCTCTGATAGCCGCTTCCTTCTGGAGATAATTTTCCAATCCGTGATACAGGTTTCTCGAAAGATCATATAACCATTCGAGCTGATCGGAAATAAGCTTTGCTTCTTTAAGTCTTGCTTTGTCTTCGTTTGATCTGGCGACCCCGGTAGCGATTTGCTGCAGGCGTTCACTTTTCAGATCGTTGAGGTATTGATTTAGGAATTCCTGTCCGGTCACCGCGGCACTTTCATCATTCATTTCGGTACCTTCAATCTTTCCTTCCAGTAATTGAATGCTTAGCTGAAGATTACGGAGGATCGCATTGAAGTAATTATTCACATAGACTGAACATTCGGTCGTAGGGTGGTTTTGTATGAACGCGCCCACGGCTGCAGTGGAGGAGAGGACCGTATGGATCACTACACAAACCTCATACAGAAACTGCATTCCCGATTGCTGTGATTTGGGTTCCTGTGTCATCCTTTGAAAAGCAGCCAAAAGATTGGTGATCGCTATAAAAGCATTTTTTCTTGATAATTTATAGGCGGTATCAGGTCTTGTCTTTAGCTGATAACTGATTTGCACGGATTCCAGATATCCACTGATCTTTCTGATGCTATCCAGTAACAGGTAATGCATATTGTATTTTTCCCAGTTTGGCCAAAGTAATATATTCGATAGCCATGCGAGTCCACCACCGATCAACGTGTCCATCACCCTGTATTGAATCACGGCCATGGAATCCGGGGTCAATAGCGAATAGATAAAAATGATCGATATCGTAATAAAAGCAGCGGCAGCTTTGTAATTATGTTGTGTAAAGGTGAGGCCCAGTACCAGTGAGATAAAGGTGAGTAGAATCAAGACAAGGGTATTTCCGGTAAGCAGTAATATCGGAAATGCTAGCAGTGCACCGATCAGGGTTCCGATGATCCGTTCACGAAAACGAACTTTGGTTAATACGTAACCCGGGCGCATGATCACAAAGATGGTGAGCAGGATCCAGTAGGCATTCGGGATATCAAAGATGTGTCCAACAGTATATCCGGCAAGCATGGTGATCACAAGCCGCAGCGAATGTTTGAAGACCGGCGAATTCGCATTAAGGTTCTCGATTAGAATTTTCAGGTCGTAATTATGTTGCGGAATGAATTTTTGATGCTCGATCACATCAGAGATCTCTGCTTTTTTCTTACCGGTTTCCCCGATAATCCGCTCGATAGCCATGATCTCGAGGTAAAGCTTCTCCACGAAGTCATAGAGGTTTCGGAAATTGATGACAAGGTCGGGCGTGCTTACCACATCGATACTGTTCCGGTATTCATTGATACTTTCTTTCAGCTTTTCCATGTCACCTTCATAATCATGTTCAGGCTGCATGGCAGAATCCGGGTATGCGGTTGCGATTTCACGAAGGTTCTCGGCAATACTGGTAAGAGTGCTGATAAAACAATCCGTCATCGCCAGGTATGCAGGATTTCCTCGGTCACTGTCTGCCACTTTTAATGGATTGGCGATACTGAGTTCGAGGATGTCGACGAGCTTTATAAAGATAAGTAGTTGCTGTCTTTTAAGGTTCATCGTTCCTGAATGTTGTCGGAAATGGAGAAGATGATCTCTTATGTTTTCGTGCTTTTCATTGATGGTGTTCTCAAGTTCGAAGATTTCATGAAGTCCTTCACGGTCACCGTCTCCTGTGATTCGATTCGCTTTCTTTTCGAGATATTCGGCTGTAAGCGACATACAATCCTTGAGCAATTCCTCGATATAAGCTTTGGATCTGAGTTTGTTGAAAACCTGCGAAAGTAAAAGATACCAGACGCCACCGCATAACATATAGAGTGCATGCATGAAAATATCAGATCCGGAACGGTGATGTGCGAAACTTACACAGATCGCCAGGAGTCCGCCAAAGGAAACCAGAGAGGCTCTGAATCCATAGACTGCGATCATGGCATTGCAAAAAAGAAGGATGGCCATAACCGGGTATAGCAGATAGATGGTATCTTTAAAAAAGTGTATCAGAATACTGTTCGTCGCTCCAAGAAACATAGCGATGATCATACCGAAAAGATGGTCTCTTCGGCTACCGGGAATATCGCTGAAGGATGTGATCAACACCCCAAACCCTACGCTGCTCGCAACCCCTACATCGAAAAAATAATAGCAGAAACCGATCGCTATGAAAATGGCTGAGGTGGTTAACAGGCCTTTGGAGAAATTATAGCTTTTTATGAGATGGTTGAGCTTGTTGAGCATACGGAAATGGATGAACGCCCTGCAAAGATACATACATAAGTTAAGGATTACGAGAGTGAACTGTAGCTTATTTAAAACAGAATTATATTTTTGTGTAAGTAAAGTCATAAATTATACAGTATGAAAATAAAAGCACTCACCTTGTTTCTTTTCGGAGCATTGATCGCTTGTTCTAAGGAAGAAAAAGCCGATATGCTTATCATAAATGCCAATGTGTATACGGTAGATACTTCGATGACCAAAGCCACCGCCTTTGCAATTGTAGAAGGGCGTTTTGCGGCAATAGGTGAAGATGAGGAATTACAGAAGCGTTTTACGGCCGATACAGTTATCGATATGGAAGGAGCGACTATAGTGCCCGGACTAATCGATGCCCATTGCCATTTTTACGGATTGGGTCTGAATCAGCAACAGGTAGACCTGACAGGGACCAATAGTTTTGATGAAGTGCTTTCCCGTGTTGATCAGTTCGCAAAAGAAAAACAACCGACCATGATTATTGGCCGTGGATGGGATCAGAATGACTGGGAAGAAAAGGAATTTCCGGTGAAGGATCAACTCGATGTGCTTTACCCGGATACGCCTGTGATTCTTGAACGTATTGACGGACACGCCTATCTCGTGAATCAGAAGGTTCTCGATTTGGCCGGAATCGATGCAACTACTAAAGTGCCGGGAGGTGAAGTGGTTCTGGTTGATGATAAACCGAGTGGCGTACTGGTGGATCGACCTATGGAGTTGGTAGAAAAGATCATTCCCGATTTTGATGTGGCAACAAAGATAAGAGCACTGCAGGATGCTCAGGAGATCAGTTTTGGATACGGACTCACCACGGTTAATGATGCCGGAATTTCAAGGGAGATCATCGAGCTGATCGACAGCTTGCAAAAAGCCGGGGAACTCGATATCAGGATCTATGCTATGGTGAGCAATAATAAAGAAGATGTGGCTTACTTTTTGGATAAGGGCGTGGTGAAGACCGATCATTTGGATGTTCGATCTGTCAAAGTATATGGTGATGGGGCTCTTGGATCCAGAGGTGCAGCACTAAAGGCACCTTATAGTGATAAACATGGTCATTTTGGGGCAATGGTTACCCCTGTGGCAGATATTGAAGCACTTGCGATTAAAATTGCTGACAGTGACTACCAGATGAATACCCATGCGATTGGAGATTCTGCCAATGTTGTAATTCTGAGAGCTTATGATAAGGCCCTTCAGGGGCAACAGGATCGTCGATGGAAAATAGAACACGCACAGGTAATCGATCCAGCCGACTTCCATTATTTTTCTGAAAATATAGTACCATCGGTACAGCCAACCCATGCCACCAGTGACATGTATTGGGCGGAAGATCGTTTAGGTCCTGACCGGATGAAAGGTGCTTATGCTTATAAACAACTTTTAGAAGAATCAGGGAGGGTAGCCTTAGGCACAGATTTTCCCGTAGAGCAAGTGAATCCGTTTCTCACATTCTATGCTGCTGTGGTTCGAAAGGATGTGAAAGGTTATCCGGAAGGTGGGTTCCAGATGGAGGATGCCTTGACCCGTGAAGAAACCTTGAGAGGTATGACGATCTGGGCGGCCTGGTCTAATTTTGAGGAAGAAGAAAAGGGGAGTATTGAGTCGGGTAAACTTGCAGATTTCACAGTACTTGACCGGGACATTATGACTGTTGAGGAGACCGAGATACCGGAAACAAAAGTTAAAGCGACCTATGTAGGAGGTAAGCGGGTTTTTTAATGACAACAAAATGCGAGAAATACAAGTGGCACTAATATCACTATTGACACTAGTGTTACTTACTATAACTATATTATAAAAAAAAACTGCCGAAGTAAACCGGCAGTTTTTTTTTATAATATAGTTATAGTATTGTGATCGGAACCGCGACTCTGAGTTTATCCCAGCCGAGGAGCATATTCGCGCCATTTTCTGCGGGCTCGAAGGCGATGGAGAAAGCCTCTAGAGATTTATCTCCGGATCCACTCGGAACATTAAATCTTAGAACGTCATTAGCTTCATTATAGGAGAAGGCGCCCCAGACATCGAGATCTTTATTGATGATGATCGTCCACTCTTTTTCACCGGGTATGGTGAAAAGTGAATAAGTTCCGGCAGGAACTGCCTTGCCACCGATGGAAACATTCTGATAGAAACGGATCTCTGTGGCTTCATTTGCACCGGTACGCCATACCTCACCAAAAGGAGCCAGGTCTTTTCCGACTGAGCGACCTTTGAGCATAGGGCGTCCATAAACCACCTTAATCAAGGGTGGTGAGGAACGTTCGATTCGATAATATACAATATCTGCGGGGCTCTTATCGATCCCGCTAAAATTCTGAGCCTGGATCTCCGATGAGAAGATAACGGCCAGGATCAGGGTTATTCCTGCGATTAGTTTCTTTGACATGATTACTATTTATTGTTTGTAATAAAACTACAAAAAGTTTAGCGTTTCCTGAAAGGACATCACTTCATTTATAAAAACATTGGGAACTTACATTCCTGTGTGAATATTTCGGATTTTTACAATAATTAGTTTTAGATTTACAATAAAATAAGTTTTAAAGTTTCGAATAGTAATAGAAATTCAAATTAAGGTTTTTAATTAAAACTTATAATGTAATATTTGCTTCGAATTAATAATTAAACAATCGAATTATGTGTGGAATTGTATGTGCTTTTGATTTAAAGGAAAGTGCAGAGGAGCTTCGCCCTCAGCTATTGGAGATGTCAAAGAAGGTTCGTCACCGCGGACCAGACTGGAGTGGTATCTTTAGTAATGAGAAAGCGATCCTCGCTCATGAAAGACTTGCGATCGTAGATCCGGCCTCCGGGAAGCAACCTTTGTTCAGTGAAGACGGACGTTATGTGCTGGCTGCAAATGGAGAGATCTATAATCATCGTGAGCTGCGTAAACAATTCGAAGGTAGCTACAAATTCAAAACTGAATCTGATTGTGAGGTTATCCTGGCATTGTATCAGGAAAAAGGTCCGGATTTTCTGGATGAGCTGAACGGTATTTTCGGGTTCACCATCTATGATACAAAGACCGATACCTATTTTGTGGCCAGAGATCATATGGGAATCATTCCGCTTTATATGGGTTATGATCGCAACGGAACTTTCTATGTTGCTTCAGAATTGAAAGCTTTGGAAGGGGTTTGTTCGAAGATTTCCCTTTTTCCTCCCGGACATTATCTGATCTCGGGAGAAAGTGAGCCTCAGCGATGGTATGAAAGAGACTGGATGGAATATGATGCCGTGAAAGAGAATGAAACGAGCATCAGTGAGATCAGAGATGCACTGGAAGCTGCGGTACATCGTCAGCTTATGTCTGATGTTCCTTACGGGGTTTTGTTGTCGGGAGGTCTCGATTCTTCTGTGACATCGGCTATTGCCAAGAAATATTCTCAAAAACGCATTGAATCTGATGATACGGTTGATGCCTGGTGGCCACAGCTGCATTCATTCTCGGTAGGGCTGGAAGGCTCTCCCGATCTGGCGGCGGCAAAAAAGGTGGCTGCTCATATCGGAACAGTACATCATGAGATCGTTTTCACAATACAGGAAGGACTCGATGCGATACGGGATGTAATCTATAACCTGGAGACTTATGATATCACGACCGTACGTGCCTCAACGCCTATGTATCTGATGGCGAGAGTGATCAAGTCTATGGGGATTAAAATGGTTCTTTCAGGAGAAGGGGCTGATGAGCTTTTCGGAGGGTATCTGTATTTCCATAAGGCGCCATCGCCAAAGGACTTCCATGAAGAGACCGTAAGAAAACTGGATAAGCTGCACATGTATGACTGTTTGAGAGCAAACAAATCGCTTGCAGCCTGGGGTATCGAAGGGCGTGTTCCTTTCCTTGATAAAGAGTTTATGGATGTGGCGATGCGAATCAACCCTAAGGATAAGATGATCAATGGAGAGCGCATGGAGAAATGGGTGGTGCGTAAAGCTTTCGAATCGTATTTACCCGAAAGTGTTGCCTGGAGACAGAAAGAGCAGTTCTCTGATGGAGTTGGATATAGCTGGATCGATACCCTTAAGGAAGTGGTAAACGAGAAAGTAACGGATGAACAACTGGCTAATGCCCAATATAAGTTCCCGATACAGACGCCTACATCTAAAGAGGAATATTACTACCGATCTATCTTTGAAGAACATTTTCCATCAGATGCAGCAGCTCTGTGCGTGCCTTCCGTGCCTTCTGTTGCCTGTAGTACACCGATCGCATTGGAATGGGATGAAGCATTCAGGAACATGAACGATCCTTCCGGACGTGCGGTGGCTAAAGTACACGCTGATGCCTATCAGAAATAAGGGTGTCAGATATTCCGGAGCATTAAAATATGATGCAGAAAGGCTGGTTTTCAGTTGAATTTTCTGCAAAAAGGATGAAAAAAAAGCGTTACCTGTGTGTAGCGCTTTTTTTTTCACATTTAATGTTGATAACTTGAAAGCTTTAAGAGTGCATTAAGACTAAGTTTATGAGGTGATTTGTTATATTTGTCTGATTCCATATTGGAAAAAAATTCAAACAATTTATGAGCGAGGATCTTACTAAAAAGCAATACTCGGCCGATAGTATTCAGGCACTTGAGGGAATGGAGCACGTACGTATGCGCCCTTCCATGTATATTGGTGATGTAGGGGTGCGCGGATTGCACCATTTGGTATATGAAGTGGTGGATAATTCCATCGATGAGGCTTTGGCCGGACATTGTGATACCATAAGGGTAGTTATTAACGAAGATAATTCTATTACCGTAGAAGATAACGGTAGGGGTATACCGGTAGATATTCATAAGAAAGAAGGAATCTCAGCACTAGAAGTGGTAATGACCAAGATCGGTGCCGGTGGTAAATTCGATAAGGATTCCTATAAGGTTTCCGGTGGACTTCACGGTGTGGGGGTGTCTTGTGTGAATGCGCTTTCTGAGCATCTTAAAGCAACCGTATATCGTGATGGAAAGATCTATGAGCAGGAATATGAGCGGGGAAAGTCGCAATACCCGGTGAAAACCGTAGGGGAGACCGACCTGAGAGGTACCGTTGTTACCTTTAAACCCGATTATGAGATCTTTAAGCAAACTCTGGAGTATAGTTATGATACCCTTGCCAGCAGAATGCGTGAACTCGCATACCTGAATAAAGGGATCTCTATAACCCTTACCGATAAAAGAAATAAAGACGAAAAAGGCGAATATTTAGGAGAGCGATTCCATAGTGAGGAAGGACTTAAGGAATTTATAAAATTCCTGGATGGTAATCGTGAGCCACTCATCGATGATGTGATCGCTATGGAAGGGGAAAAGAATGATATCCCTGTGGAAGTAGCAATGGTGTATAATACATCCTTCAATGAGAATCTGCATTCCTATGTAAATAATATCAATACCCATGAAGGGGGAACACACCTTTCGGGTTTCCGAAGAGGACTTACGACAACTCTTAAGAAGTATGCAGATGCTTCGGGTATGCTCGATAAACTGAAGTTTGAGATTTCCGGAGATGATTTCCGTGAAGGACTTACAGCGATCGTTTCCGTTAAAGTTGCAGAACCTCAGTTCGAAGGACAGACTAAAACGAAACTTGGAAACAGAGAGGTAACCGCTGCAGTTTCACAGGCGGTTTCCGAAATGCTGGAGAACTACCTGGAAGAGCATCCTAACGATGCCAGATCGATCGTACAAAAAGTGATCCTGGCTGCTCAGGCTCGCCATGCAGCTAGAAAGGCTCGTGAAATGGTACAGCGTAAGACCGTGATGAGCGGTGGAGGGCTACCCGGTAAATTGTCCGATTGTTCAGAACAGGATCCGGAAAAATGCGAAGTGTTCCTGGTGGAGGGTGACTCCGCAGGTGGAACGGCTAAGCAAGGTCGTGACAGGAACTTCCAGGCGATTCTGCCTTTAAGAGGTAAGATCCTGAACGTAGAAAAGGCTATGTCGCACAAGGTGTTTGAGAATGAAGAGATCCGAAACATCTTTACGGCCCTTGGAGTTACCATCGGTACAGAAGAGGATAGTAAGGCGCTGAACCTTGATAAACTACGTTACCATAAGATAGTGATCATGTGTGATGCGGATGTCGACGGTTCGCACATCGCAACACTGATTCTTACCTTCTTCTTCAGGTATATGAAGGAGCTTATTGAGAACGGACACGTTTATATTGCAACGCCACCATTATATTTGGTTAAAAAAGGTGCTAAGAAGAACTATGCCTGGAATGATAAGGAGCGTGAGGCGCTGATCGCAGAGTATGGAGGAAATGCAAACGTGCAGCGATACAAAGGTCTTGGTGAGATGAACGCAGAACAATTGTGGGACACTACCATGAATCCTGAGTTCAGGACTTTACGTCAGGTCACTATCGATAACGGTAGTGAGGCAGACAGAATCTTCTCTATGCTTATGGGGGATGAAGTACCACCTCGTAGAGAATTTATCGAAAAGAACGCCATATACGCCAACATCGACGCATAGGGCTTATCAAATATCGGAGGATATTGGTCTTCCGAGACGATTAACCCCGCTTTCAAAAGAAGCGGGGTTTTTTTATGTCGTAACCGGAACTGGTAAATACCATACTGCAGTTAGGATGCATACCCAAAGCCGATATTAATTCTGGAATTTTAACGAGGAATTGTGATATTCATGGAGGTGTTGAAATACCTTTCGTTTACCATTGGAAAGCCCTGACTGTCTGATTTTTTTCAACCTTTGACCGAGTGAGTTTTCAAAGGGGTAACCTCCTTAAAAAACGAGGTTTTATGGCCGGTATTTTTAGGGATATTTTACCACTATAAGTACTTCAAATTGTGTTAAAATTAGTAGCTTTGTGAAGCTTTTTAGAAATGTTAAATAATATAATATATACACAATGAAAGTTACAGTAGTTGGAGCAGGTGCAGTAGGAGCAAGCTGCGCAGAATACATCGCAATGAAGAATTTTGCATCGGATGTTGTGCTTTTGGATATCAAAGAAGGATATGCTGAAGGAAAGGCAATGGACCTTATGCAAACCGCGTCACTGAATGGTTTCGATACCCGTATCACCGGTACTACCGGAGATTATTCTCAAACCGCAGGAAGTGATATCGCAGTGATCACCAGTGGAATTCCGCGTAAGCCCGGAATGACCCGTGAAGAGCTGATCGGTATCAATGCCGGTATCGTTAAAGATGTTTCTTCAAACTTGATCAAGCACTCTCCGAATGTAATTCTTATCGTGGTTTCAAACCCGATGGATACGATGACCTATCTCGTACACAAATCTTCTGATCTTCCTAAGAACAGAATCATCGGTATGGGTGGAGCCCTGGATAGCGCCCGTTTCAAATACAGATTAGCGGAGGCACTGGAAGCTCCTATCTCTGATGTTGACGGGATGGTGATCGGAGGACATAGCGATACCGGAATGCTGCCATTAACCCGATTAGCTACGAGAAATAGTGTGCCGGTTTCCAAGTTTCTTTCTGATGAAAGACTGGAAGAAGTTAAAGAGGCTACCAAGGTTGGTGGAGCTACGCTTACCAAGCTTCTTGGTACCAGTGCATGGTATGCTCCGGGAGCAGCAGTTTCTGCACTTGTACAGGCGATCGCTTGTGACCAGAAAAAAATGTTCCCGTGTTCAACCCTGCTTGAAGGGGAATACGGACTCTCAGATATCTGTATCGGAGCTCCTGTAATCATCGGAAGAAACGGAATCGAGAAAGTTGTAGAAATCGAATTGGACGAGGCTGAAAAACAGAAACTTGCAGAAAGTGCTGAAGGAGTAAGAAAAACCAATGATCTACTGGAGGTATAGTAGATATCCTATAGAATAAAAGTATGTTTTGGAATCCTGCCGGTCTGCCCTGACCGACAGGATTTTTTCGTTTTTAAAACTTAAAAAAAAATTATTGTCAGTTCATGTTGTAAACCCTATATTTGTCCGTTTCAAAAAATGACCATTAAATTAATTTAGAATGCAAAACAAAGGACTTATCAGGCTTTTTGCTATTTTATTTGGTATTGTAAGTATCTATCAATTATCATTTACTTTCGTAGCAAATAAGGTAGAAAAAGAGGCCGAAACTTTTGCCGTGAACAAAATTTCTGATGCAGAAGAGGATTATGTGGCAAAAAGGGAAGTTGAGGAATCCAGATTCTTAGATTCTGTTTCCAACCAGGAGGTTTATAACATCGGTGTTGCGAGTTATACCTACAGCGAGGTTAAGGATAAAGAATTGAACAAAGGGCTGGACCTTAAAGGTGGAATTAACGCCATCCTGCAGATCTCTGTTAAGGATATCCTTAAGGGATTGGCAAATGATTCGAAGAATCCCGTATTCAACAAAGCACTTGCTCAGGCAGACGAAGCTTCCAAGAACAGCCAGGAAGACTACGTAGACCTGTTTTTTGCGGAGTTTGAAAAATTGAGCAATGGCTCAGTTAAACTGGCTTCACCTGATATCTTTGCAAATAAATCACTCAGCGAGCAGATCAATTTTCAGATGTCGGATGCAGAAGTTAAACCTATCATCAGGCAGAAGATCGATGAATCTATCGTTTCCGCTTTCGAAGTATTGCGAAAGCGTATCGATAAATTCGGTGTAACTCAGCCAAACATTCAGCGTCTCGGTACTTCAGGTAGAATTCTTGTAGAACTTCCGGGTGCAAGAGAGATCGAAAGGGTGAAAAACCTTCTTCAAAGTACTGCACAACTTGAATTCTGGGAAACCTATAAGTCAGAGCAGGTAGCACCTTACCTGATTCAGGCTAACAATATTCTTAAGGATATCGTTAAAACAGAAGATAAAGCAGTTGCTGAAACACAAACTTCAGAGATCGATTCACTTCTTTCAGATGCCGCTCAGGACTCTCTTGATCTGGCTAATGAGAACAACCCGTTGTTCAATCTGATCGTAAGTGGAGGATTCCAGGGATCTCCTGTAGTAGCGACAGTTGCTACGAAGGATACCGCTCAGTTCAGAGCCTATTTAGAGACTCCTGAAGTAAAACGTTCGCTGCCTGCGACTCTTCAATTCGTGAAATTCGATTGGGGAATTCCTGCTAAAGGATCTGAAGTAGTTGAACTTTATGCTTTAAAAGGTAACAGAGAGAACATTCCTGCAATGAACGGGGATGTGATCACTGATGCGCGTCAGTCTTATGATATCGCTCAGAGACCTGCAGTTTCCATGCAAATGGATACCAGAGGAGCTAAGATCTGGGAAGAACTGACCGGAAAAGCTTTCCGTGAGGGAGGTAATATTGCGATCGTTCTTGATAACATCGTTTATTCTGCCCCCGGAGTGTCTAAAGGTGCTATCACCGGTGGTAACTCTGAGATCTCAGGTAACTTTACTATCGAAGAAGCAGAAGATCTTGCAAACGTATTGAGAGCTGGTAAACTTCCTGCATCTGCTGAGATCATTCAGTCTGATGTAGTAGGACCGTCACTAGGTCAGGAAGCTATCGACAGCGGTATGATGTCATTCATGATCGCTATGTCGCTCGTACTTATATGGATGCTTTTCTATTATGGTAAATCAGGTATTTTCGCTGATATCGCTCTTGTATTTAACATCGTACTTATTTTCGGTGTGCTTGCAGGTCTCGGTGCCGTATTGACCTTACCAGGTATCGCAGGTATCGTACTTACGATCGGTATGTCGGTAGATGCGAACGTACTTATCTACGAGCGTATTAAAGAAGAAGTTAAGAAAGGTAAAGGACAAATGCAGGCGATCAGTGATGGTTTCGGAAATGCATTGTCTTCAATCCTTGATGCTAATATCACAACGGGACTTACCGCTATTATCCTATTGTTGTTCGGTACAGGTCCGATTCAGGGATTTGCAACTACCTTACTTATCGGTATTGCAACTTCGTTGTTCACAGCGATCTTCGTAACCAGATTACTGATCGAATGGCACGTTAAAGGTGGTAAGAAACGTATGGATTTCTTTACTCCGATCACTAAGAACCTTTTCCAGAATATCAATATCAATTTCCTTTCAAAACGTAAGATTGCTTATGTGATCTCCGGTACACTTGTTTTGGTGAGTATCATTGCATTGGTTACTAAAGGACTTGAAGGTGGTGTTGATTTCGTAGGGGGACGCAGTTATCAGATTCGTTTTGTGAATCCGGTTAGTCCTGCTGAAATCGGTGGTGAACTGGATGCGGTTTTCGGAAAAACTGAAGTAAAGACTTTTGGTGGTGCTAACCAGGTCAAGGTTACGACAAAATATAAAGTGGATGAGGAAGGTTCTCAGATCGATGACGAAATCCAGGAAACCTTATTCAAAACACTTCAGAAACATTTACCTGATGGAATTACTTATGATGAATTCGTTCATGGTAGTGGGACTGATAATATCGGTATTCTTCAGTCGATCAAGGTTGGACCAACCATCGCGGATGATATCAAGAAAAATGCGGTTTGGGCGATCTTAGGATCACTGTTGGTAGTGTTCCTGTACATCCTGTTGCGTTTCCGTAGATGGCAGTTCTCTCTGGGTGCAGTAGTAGCGGTATTCCACGATGTTGTTATCGTGTTGGGTATCTTCTCATTGCTCTCCAGTGTTATGCCATTTAATATGGAAGTCGATCAGGCATTTATCGCAGCTATCCTGACCGTAATCGGTTACTCATTGAACGATACGGTGATCGTGTTTGACCGTATACGTGAGGTGACTGCCGAGCGTGGATGGAGAGGTGGAGATAATATCAATAATGCGCTTAACAGTACGTTGAGTCGTACATTGAATACCTCGATGACCACCTTAGTGGTAATGCTGGCTATCTTCATTTTCGGTGGAGAATCACTTAGAGGATTTATGTTTGCAATGATCGTTGGTATTGTTGTGGGTACATACTCTTCCTTATTTATCGCTACACCGGTGATGTTCGATACCCTGAACGATAAAGGAGTGGCTAAGCTTAAAGCTGAAGATAAGAAAGTTGAAAAAGAAAGCGTCAATGCTTAATTAGTGTTCAAATACCATTATCACATACATGTGAAAAAGGCCATCCAAACGGATGGCCTTTTTATTTTGTCGCTAATAGATAGGTGGCGGTATTTCTTATCGTTATCTTTAAATTTAGCTGTAGTGTTTAAATTAACGATTGAGCTTGTTTAGGTTTAATTTAACCCCGTTAACCGCAGGTTTAGGGATGTTGTAGTCCTTCAGGCTAAAGATGCAGGAGCAAACTTTGCATTCCAGTAAATATCCAGGGTCGCGAAGCTTACTAAGCTTGTTGTCCGTATTGATAATATCCTCGAAATACAATTTGCCACTGGTTCTGAAATCGTCAAGACTATACACCTTTAACTGGTCCGAATAACAATCCGGACAGCGGTCTGTAGCTTTAAACATTTCGGGAGTGGGATTTTCGCGAATCAGTTGGTCGATTCGTTCATAAGTGAGATTTTTGGCAAGTAAAAAATGCTCAATTTTGTTTTGAATGTCCTCTGAAAGGTTGCCTGAAGAAAATCTGGCATAGTAAGCCAGATGAACATCATCCAGTCCTTTCAGAAACTGAATTAATTGTTTCATATGCGTTTATTAGTTAGGTGATGATTTAAAAGTAAGAAAATGATTTGTTAACAAACGTTAACAAAGCTAATTTGTTAATAACTAACAGGTTAATGTTTATTAACTGTTGTAGATACAACCTAACTGAAACAAAATGTTTTATTTGTAACTAAATTGAAGGAAATCTCCGGTTTGAATGTTCCGGGTGTCGGCTTGACCCGCATTAATTTCTAAAACGTACTTCGCTGGTTTTGTGGATGGAAGGGTCGTTTCGTCCATTGGTTTGGCATCATGGATGATATGTACCACTTTTCGATTTGAATCGGCAAAGATCAAATCTAAACCGATATGCGTATTCTTCATATGGAAATACTGAAGGGATTCATCATCCATAACAAATAGCATTCCCTGATCGGGTTCCATGCTGTTTCGGTACATCAGTCCCGTCTCACGTTCATAATCATCATCGGCGATTTCCACCATGATCTGAGCGATTGTAAGGGTGTCATTGCGAATAATGGTGATCGTATCCTCTGCTTTGAATTTTATAGCCACAGTCTTGATCGTGTCCTTGGAACCAGATGGGTCTTTACAGGAACTAAGGATCACTAACGTGAAAAGCGCGATCGAAGAGAGGAGTACGGATCTATGCTTCATGGCGTCTTATTCTTTCACTTCAATGAATTTGGGCTTTCTGAACATAAAATAAAAGCCTGCAATGATAAAAGGTATACTTAGCCATTGTCCGGTTGAAAAAGTTCCCAAAGCAGTCTCAAATCCGCCTTGTGAACGTTTGAAGAATTCTGCTATAAAGCGAACGGTCCAAAGGAGTACCAGGAATAATCCGAAAATATAACCGAGTTGCTTTCGTTTTTCTGTTTTCCAGTATACACTCCAAAGTATGATGAACACGATAACATAGCCGAAGGCCTCATATAATTGTGCGGGATGTCTTGGGAAATCTTCTCCCAGACGCGCGAATACTACGCCATAATCACTTTTGGTCGGTTTCCCTACGATTTCCGAGTTGAAAAAGTTACCCAATCTTACGAAGATGCCTCCAAAGGCAACCGCCAGAATAATTCGGTCTAAAATCCATAGAACCGGTTTTTTGATAACTTTTTTGCTGTAAAGATACATGGCGATGATAATACCGATAGCGGCACCATGACTCGCCAGTCCCTGAAATCCGGTAACCTTGAATTCCGGTGAGAACTGAAATGGAAGGAAAACACTTAAAGGGTCTGTGATGAATACTTCCGGTTCGTAGAAAAGGAAATGTCCCAGTCTGGCTCCCACCAGTGTAGATACCACCGTATAGATGAACAGACTGTCCAGTTTTTCCAGGTCTACACCTTCGCGATTATAGATCTTTTTCATGATCACCCATCCCATGGAAAAAGCGATGATGAACATAAGACTGTAATATCGTAAAGGGTATGAACCAATGTGAAAAAGTGTTCCGTCAGAATCCCAGGTAATACTTAAAAAATGCATTTTCGGTTATGTTTTGAACGTAAATATAGGGTTTTGGAAGTTAATTTACTGTAAACATTAACGGGAAACCGGTAATATTTTAACGGGTGTGATCAGGGAACGGGATCGTAACCCGATCCTCCCCATGGATTGCAGCTGGCTATTCGTTTGATTGCCAGCCAACCTCCTTTGAAAACACCGTATTTTTTCAAGGCTTCAACCGTGTATTGTGAACAGGTTGGTGTGTACCTGCAGGTGGCGGGTGTAAGGGGGGAAATTACGGTTTGATAAACCCTTACCAGAAATATAAATGGTGCTGTAAGTATCTTTTTTAACATGATTACTTAATTCAGGCTGAAGGTAGTACCTTCTTTGCCATCCTTTAATTGTATCCCGAGTTCTGCAAGTTGATCTCTGATCTGATCGGAGGTTGCAAAGTCTTTATCAGCCCTTGCTTTAGCGCGTAGTTTGATCAATAACTCAACGGCTCCATTCAGTTTATCCGTGGAAAGTTCACCTTCCTGTTGCTCATCTTTCAATCCTAATACTTCGAAAACAAAAACATTCATGGTCTCCTTGAGTAGCTCAAGGTCTTCCATGCTGATCGTTTCTTTGTTTTCTGCGATTTGATTGATATGGCGTGCGGCATCAAAAAGATTTGCGATCAGGATCGGACTATTAAAATCATCGTTCATCGCATCATAACATTGTTGTTGCCATGCAGCCACATCAAACACTCCTTTATTCGAAGGATCGATATTGTCGATCAGTCTGATGGCTTCCATCAGTCTGTTAAAACCTTTTTCAGAAGCTATCAGTGCTTCGTTACTAAAATCCAATATGCTTCGGTAGTGTGCCTGTAACATAAAGAACCGGGTCACCGTAGGGGAAAACGATTTGCTTAAGATGTCGTTATCACCACTGAAGATTTCGTTAGGTAAAATGTTATTTCCTGTGGATTTAGCCATTTTCTTGCCATTAAGGGTAAGCATATTGGCATGCATCCAGTAGTTTACCGGAGATTTTCCTTTGGAAGCTTCATTCTGTGCAATTTCACATTCGTGATGCGGGAATTTGAGATCCATTCCACCACCGTGAATGTCAAAATGCTCACCGAGGTATTTGGTGCTCATCGCGGTACATTCGAGATGCCATCCGGGAAATCCGTCACTCCAGGGAGACGGCCAACGCATGATATGCTGAGGTTCGGCTTTTTTCCAAAGAGCGAAATCCTGTGGGCTCTTCTTTTCAGATTGCCCTGCGGTTTCGCGGGTATTGTGGATCATATCCTCGATATTACGACCACTCAGTTTACCATACTGATGCGTTTCGTTAAACTTGATCACGTCAAAATAGACAGATCCGTTCACTTCATAAGCGTATCCGCTTTCCAGGATCTCACTGATGATCTCGATCTGTTCAATGATGTGTCCGGTAGCGGTGGGCTCAATACTTGGAGGAAGATTGTTGAATCGATTCAGGGTATTGTGGAAATCCACAGTATAACGCTGCACGACTTCCATTGGTTCGATCTCCTCCAGTCTTGCCTTTTTTGCAATACGGTCTTCACCGCTGTCTGCATCGTTTTCAAGATGACCGGCATCCGTAATGTTTCTGACATAACGCACTTTATAACCCAAGTGTTTCAGGTATCTGAAAACCAGGTCAAATGAGATAAAAGTGCGGCAATTTCCCAGGTGTACATTGCTGTAAACGGTAGGTCCGCAAACGTACATGCCAATGTGGCCGGGGTTGATGGGTTTAAAAACTTCCTTATCTCCGCTTAGAGAATTATAGATCTTTAACTCCTGCTTGTCGTATAGCATCCGGTATGTCGGGTTTTTATATTGAAGGGATCGTTATTATTATTTCTTAGAATTCGGTATCGAGGTGAAGGTAATCCAGGAATTCTCTTCGAACGGCCTGGTCTTTGAACTTTCCGCCGAATTCAGCGGTAACCGTGCTGCTTTCAATATCGCGGATACCTCTGGAATTAACACAAAGGTGTTTTGCATCGATCACACAGGCAACGTCTTTGGTTCCGAGTACTTCCTGTAATTCCTGAACGATCTGCATCGTCATACGTTCCTGAACCTGAGGTCGTTTCGCGTAGAAATCAACAATGCGATTCATTTTGGAAAGACCGACCACGGTCCCGTTGGAAATATAGGCAACGTGTGCTCTTCCGACGATGGGAAGGAGGTGGTGTTCGCAGGTAGAATAGACAGTAATGTTCTTTTCAACCAGCATTTCCCCGTATTTATACTTGTTCTTGAAGGTAGAAGCTTTTGGTCTTCTGTCAGGATGTAATCCGGCAAAGATCTCTTTTACGAACATCTTGGCCACCCTTCTCGGAGTGCCTCGTAAACTGTCATCGGTAAGATCCATTCCCAGTGTTTCGAGAATATGGTATACCTGATTTTCGATTCGCTCTATCTTTTCATCGTCGGGCATGTCGAATGCATCTTTGCGTAGAGGGGTTTCTGCAGAAGAAGCAACGTGTTCGTTCCCGAGTTCTTCAAAATGGTCTTCCAGTGCTTTATCTATTTTCATTACTGTTAATCTGAGTGTTAGCGCCGTTATTTCTTCAGTTTCAATAGCTGATGTAAAACTAATGAATGTTTCCGGTACGTGAAAAAATTGACAGCAAAGATAACGATTTATCGACTATTAACGTCAATTAGGGTTTAACTTAAATACAGTTCATATACTTCAGCGGTTTCCGGAATCACTGATCAGATTGTTAGTCTGTGATCAGGGGTTATCCCTTACAGGGTAAATGAAAAAGATAATAGGATGTTCGAAATCTGATTACTGATGTTTGCGGTAGAGGTGAGTCCTACATCATAAAGCTGTGGATTCAGGTCTCTTTCAGCAAGGCTGTATGTGGCGTCAATACGCCATCCGTTAAAGTCCAGTCCCATTCCAAAAGAGTAACCGGTTAGGTCTCCGATTGTATAGCCGTTCTTGTATGGAGATTCTTCAAAGCGATATCCACCCCGTAAACTCACGATTCCCATTCGATATTCTCCACCGATCCTGTAGGTGCTGACCGCTTTCAACGATTGTCCGATATAATTGTTTTCCGCTGCAAAAGTTGGATCTCCGGTCGGTTTGAGCTTGGCATTAGACATGTCCTGATAACCGTAATCAAAGCTTAGAAGACCAGCTTTTCCAAATACGAGTGCAGCACTTGCGTTCAGTTTTGAAGGGATCTGAATAGTGTAATCGGGATACCTTAGGATAACATTGGGGTACACTTCAACGAGGTCGGTAGCACCTGAGTCATTATTGATCACATCTGTGTTTATACCCTGTAGGAGTTCGTCGGATAGGGAATACCAGGTGGGCGACTGATAGCTGGCTCCGAGACGAATCATGTCGCTGACCTTTGCAATGATTCCTGCATTAAAGGAAAAAGCGGTCCCAAAAGTGTGAAGTTCATTGTCGAACTGAACGTATTGCAATGTGGAGGAATCGCTATAGCCGTATTCGTCGAACTGGGTGATCTTTCTGCGATCTACAGCATGAAAGTTCAGGTTGATCCCGGCATAAAGTGAATTCATGAGTTGTGTTGCCAAATTGAAAGTGAACTTGTGATCGTAACCTGAAGTTCTGACCCATTGTTCCTGGGAAATAGTTCCGCTGTAACTTCCGTTTGGAATATAACCTGTACCTGAACCATCGGGATCGATCACATATGCCTGGTATCCCAGGAAGCCTTGTTGGGCATCATATCCGAAAATATCGCCGATATTGATGTATGCATCGCTGATCGATTCGCCTCTCAGTACACTGAGATCATCCGGAGTATAACCATTGGCATAGGCAGCGAAATATTCGCCGATAGAAGTGTTTCCGGCTCCGTTGATGAAGTATTCATCTTCAAAATTATTATTGAGTTCATAATTGAAACCAAAGGTCACCTTGTTTACGGTAGAGGAGGCGTCTCCATTTTTGAAGACCATTATACCACCGACCTGATTGAGTTCATAGTGATTGAAATTGGTATTGGAAAACCCGTCGAAATAACGCGTGTCGTTATCGATGCCGTATCGTCCTGCGGAAATGGTCATGGTAGAATTGGAAAATACCGCTCCACCAGCCGGATTTATATTCATAGCCGACATATCTCCTCCAAGCGCCCCGAAAGCTCCGGAAAGCGCTCTGTATCTGGCGGTTCCCGTTAGATCATTGAGGCCGAAGGCGGTAACGTCATTTATGGTTTGAGCCTGATTGTATTGCAGGGCAAAGCCCACGATTAGTAGTGTGATGAGTAAACGTTGAATTTTCATTGCTTTTTTGTGATGGGTTAGAACAAAGAAACAGCCACAACTATTTAAAAACGTCATCTAAATACTTGTGACTGTTTCGGGGTTGTATCATTGATATCTGTCGAACTTCCTTAGGAGCGTCGCGATTTTATTATCAACCTCCTCTGCGGCTACCGCCACCTCTTGAGGATGATCCTGAAGATCGGCTGCTTCCGGAACTTCCACCCGAACTTCTCATCGTTCCGGATGAAGAAGATCGTCGTACTGATCCTCCGGAACTGGATCTGTTATAGGTGTTATTGCTCGATCTTGAATATGTGGAATTATTGCTTCTCGAAGGTGTGCTGTAGGTTGAATTTCCCTGAGCGCTTCTGGAGATCACACGACGGTTCTGACTTCCGGAAGTGTATCCACGATTACTGCTGTATGAGTTTCTATTGGTTCTGATGTTCGCTGAATTCGAATAACCTCTTCTGGCATTCACATTTGCATTTCTGTTTGCTGTGGTATTTCGCCCTTGCGAATAATCTCTGCGATTGGAAACTCCGCTCTGACGGGAATAGTTTCCACGGCTTGCCATCCGATTGTTCATTTGGGTGTATCGCGTACCTCTTCTTTGTGTGGTCTGGTGGTAACGACCATTGTAGTAATCGTAATTTCTCCAGCCGTTATAGTAAGGGTAATAATAGCCTGGATATCCGTAGCCGTACCAGCCACCATACCAGCCACCAGCCCATCCGGGTCCGTAATAGCCACCATACCAGCCGTTCCAGCCCCAGCCCCAGCCCCAGGAAGGACCATACCAGCCACCCCAGTACCATGGGTTATAATAACCGTACCAGCCTCCGTAACCGTATCCATAACCCCAGTTCCAGTAGTTGTCATAGAAAGTCACTTCTACAGAAGATGGATTATCTCCCCAACCCGGGTTTCCGATCTGATAATCGAGAGTATAGTTGATGTTTACATCAGTACTATCGTTTACATCGGTACTGCTGTAGGCATCAATATCTGTAAAAACCGGATCCTGGTCGATCTGCTCCTGCATTCTTTCCAGAGTTTTAACGGTAGAGTTGAAATAATTTTCGTAATCGGTAATGGCTACATCCGACATGGGTTCTTCTGCTTCTTCCTGAACATTTTGACCGGGTGTCTCATCGCGATAGTACACGATATCATCCGTATATATGCCGTCATTGCGGTAATATGAAGCTTCCTGAAAAGAACCACATGAAGAAATTAACGTTGCCACGATCAAGGCACTTAGTGCCGTATAGATTTTTTTGAAAGGGTATGGCAGTTTCATCACGTGTTTTTTTTATTGTTGAACATTACAAAAATAGTTAGTTTTGCCGAACTATCTTCTATTAATATAAGTCGCAAGATTTATGCCAAACTTAAGTAATGGGTAAGAATTTAACGAAAAGATCCGAGGATTATTCAAAGTGGTATAACGAGCTGGTTGTGAAGGCCGATCTCGCTGAAAATTCAGGAGTACGTGGTTGTATGGTTATCAAGCCATACGGATACGCTATCTGGGAAAAGATGCAGGCAGAACTCGACAGGATGTTTAAGGAAACAGGACATGAGAATGCCTATTTTCCATTGTTCATACCGAAGTCGTACCTGAGCAGGGAGGCTGATCACGTGGAAGGCTTTGCAAAGGAATGTGCTGTAGTGACACATTACCGTTTAAAGAATGCCGAAGACGGAAGCGGGATCGTGGTAGATCCTGAAGCAAGACTTGAAGAGGAATTGATCGTACGACCAACATCAGAGACGATCATTTGGGATACGTATAAGAAATGGGTGCAGTCTTACCGTGACTTGCCTATCAAGATAAACCAGTGGGCCAATGTGGTGCGTTGGGAAATGAGAACGCGTCTTTTTCTGAGAACCGCTGAATTCCTGTGGCAGGAGGGGCATACTGCTCATGCAACCCGGGAAGAGGCCGTGGAGGAAGCCGAACTGATGATGAATATCTATGCCGAATTTGCAGAGAAGTTCATGGGTGTTCCGGTAATCAAAGGAGTGAAATCGGAAAGTGAACGTTTTGCCGGGGCAGTGGAAACCTATTGTATCGAAGCATTGATGCAGGACGGGAAGGCGCTGCAAGCTGGAACCTCGCATTTTCTCGGACAGAACTTTGCCAAGGCCTTTGATGTGAAATATGCAAACAAGGAAGGGCAGCAGGAATATGTTTGGGCTACTTCATGGGGGGTTTCAACACGATTGATGGGAGCACTGGTGATGACGCATAGTGATGATAACGGACTCGTACTTCCTCCAAACCTTGCGCCTATACAGGTGGTGATCGTACCGATCTATAAAGGGGAAGAACAGTTGCAGGCGATTTCAGAAAAGGTGAAGGGTCTTGTTGCTGCATTGAGGGCTAAGGGTATTTCCGTTAAATTTGATGACAGGGATACACAAAAGCCGGGATGGAAGTTCAATGAATATGAACTGAAAGGTGTGCCGGTCAGAATCGCAATGGGAATGCGAGACCTGGAGAACGGAACCTATGAAGTTGCAAGAAGGGATACGCTCGAGAAGGAAACTGTTCCTGCAGATGCCGTTGTGGAAAAAATAACAGGTTTACTGGAGGATATTCAGGAGAGGATTTTTAATAAAGCCCTTGAATATCGCGATACCCATATCACTGAGGTAAATTCATTCGAAGAGTTTAAATCAGTTCTGGAAGATAAAGGTGGATTTATTTCTGCGCATTGGGACGGAACCCCGGAGACAGAAGATAAGATCAAAGATCTGACCAAAGCTACGATCCGTTGTATACCTCTGGATCAAGTGGTTGAAGAAGGAGTTTGTGTGTATTCCGGGAAGCCTTCAAAGGGAAGAGTATTGTTCGCAAAAGCCTATTGATTTAAATTTTTTAATTTTTTTTAATTGCATGCTTGCGACATTTAAAAATAGTTGTATTTTTGCATCCGCAATTAAGAAAAAAACGGTCCGTTCGTCTAGGGGTTAGGACGCCAGGTTTTCATCCTGGTAACAGGGGTTCGATTCCCCTACGGACTACTAAGATTAAGATTATTGATAACAAGACCATTTTGGTGGTCGCTCTGAAAAGAGTTTTGGTCCGTTCGTCTAGGGGTTAGGACGCCAGGTTTTCATCCTGGTAACAGGGGTTCGATTCCCCTACGGACTACAAAGTTTAAAACAAAGGTATGTAGAGTAACAAAAAGGTTGCTCTACCTCTCAAAAAACAATAGTTAGAGAAGATGGCAAATCATAAGTCGGCATTAAAAAGAATCAGAAGAAACGAAGCAGTTCGTTTAAGAAACAAGTATCAGCACAAGACTGTACGTAACGCGATCAAAAAATTGCGTAATACTGAGGACAAGAAGGAGGCAGAAACTTTATTGCCTACTGTCATCGCTATGATCGACAAGCTTGCGAAGAAGAACATCATTCACGCTAATAAAGCTGGTAACCTTAAATCAGGTCTTACTAAAAAAGTAACAACTTTAGCTTAATTAAGCGATTGAAAGCATAGATACAGGCGCCCCAGTAGGGGCGCTTTTTTTTGTTAATACCGGTACGGATACCCTACCGTCGTGAACGTTTTTCAAGTAGTATCCTCATTTCAAATAAGGGTTATTTCAGAGCATTTATGCATCTTCTGTAATGGTAGTCTTTTAACTGAATATTAATCTGTAACTTATCGCTAACTTAGCCTGTATTCTAATCTAGATTGGCTAACTTTGCAGCCTTAAAAACACATAAAATGCAAGACGGAATCTACGCAAAATTCGATACCTCAAAAGGGGAGATCCTGGTGGAGCTTACTTATCAACAAACTCCTGGTACTGTAGGGAACTTTGTAGCCCTGGCTGAAGGAACCATGGAGAACGAAGTAAAGCCACAGGGCAAGCCGTATTATGACGGACTCAATTTTCACAGAGTGATCAACGATTTTATGATTCAGGGTGGATGCCCTAACGGAACCGGTGCAGGTGGTCCGGGATATCAGTTCGATGATGAATTTCATCCGGAACTGCGTCACGATAAGGCTGGTGTGCTTTCTATGGCAAATGCAGGTCCTGGTACCAATGGTAGTCAGTTCTTCATTACCCACGGAGCTACTCCATGGCTTGATGATAAGCATACTGTTTTCGGACAGGTTGCCGAAGGTCAGGATGTAGTGGATACCATCGTTCAGGGTGATAAGATCAATAGTGTTACCATCGTAAGAGTAGGCGATGCTGCTGAAAAATGGAATGCGATCGAAGCGTTCAGAACTTTTGAAGGTGAACGTGAAAGAAGGCTTGAAGAGGCACGTAAACAAGCTGAAGAAGCTCTTGAGAAATTAGCTGCTGGATTTGATAAGACCGATAGCGGATTACGATATAAGATCATTCAGAAGGGTAATGGACCTAAAGCAGAAAAGGGTAAGACCGTTTCTGTTCATTATAAAGGACAACTCGAAAATGGTCAGGTATTCGATTCTTCCTACAGAAGAAATCAACCGATCGATTTCGTTCTGGGTGTCGGACAGGTTATTTCTGGTTGGGATGAGGGAATTTCCCTGTTGAATACCGGAGATAAGGCAAGGCTGGTTATTCCTTCACACCTGGCATACGGAAGTGCTGGTGCAGGAGGAATCATTCCGCCGAACGCTACACTGATCTTCGATGTAGAACTCGTTGGTATAAAATAATGACCATAAAATTATAAGATGAAACCCGTACTGAAAAGTGCGGGTTTTGTTTTTTAATAGTCTCAACCTTTTAGTGTAACCATGTATCCAGTTACCTGTAACCCGGTAACTTCGCAATGCTGTCACTTCGTAACATTGTAACACCGTAACTTAAATTCGATTTGAGCAAAATAAAGATACCACATGCAGTTCACTATTTACAGTCTATAACAATTATTCCTGTATCACTAAAGCAATACAGGAATAATCGGGTGGCTAATTTAAAGTGCTGGTGGTTGTAATTCAGGGTTGGGGGGTTAATCGAAGGTAGGGTTTTACCTCCTTGAATCCCTTGCTGAATAATTGTCCGGCTTCTTCATTGCTGATAGAAGGACTGATCACAACGTCTTCACCTTGTTTCCAGTTAGCGGGGGTTGCAACCTTGTGATAGGCGGTCAACTGTAATGAATCGATCACTCGTAATAATTCATCAAAGTTTCTTCCCGTGGAAGCAGGGTAGGTGATGATCAGTTTGATCGTTTTATCCGGTGCGATTACATATACGGAGCGTACCGTCAGGGTATCATTGGCATTGGGATGGATCATATCATAAAGGTTACTCACTTTCTTGTCTTCATCAGCGATCAATGGAAAATTGACATTGGTGTTTTGAGTTTCATTGATGTCGGTGATCCAGCCTTTATGAGAATCGAGTCCGTCAACACTTAAAGCGAGCACTTTAGTGTTGCGTTTGTCGAATTCGTGTTTGTATTTAGCGACGGTTCCAAGTTCTGTAGTACATACCGGCGTATAATCTGCCGGATGAGAAAATAAGATACCCCAGCTGTCGCCGAGATATTCATAAAAATCGATATTTCCTTCCGTGGTCTGCGCCTGGAAATTCGGCGCTTTATCACCTAATCTTAATGCTGACATAATGTGATTTTTAATTATTAGTCTATAAAGTTACTAGATTAATAAACATGATCAGATTACGGGAGCTTAAAAGATTGTTAATATTCAGGGGTTCAGCAGGGTAAATTTAAAATCGAAAAGAGTTGATAATGATGGTAGTGCTTTATTCCTTCCATTTTATATTGCAGCCCATACTGGGTTTTTGTTTTTTATAGATCGAAATTCCCATCAAAGCAGCGTCGATAGCAGTTCGGATATCTCGTCCGGAGATCGGCATACTGTTTCCTGGACGTGAATCATCAAATTGACCGCGGTAAACCAGTTCCAGATTTCTGTCGAAAACGTAGAAATCCGGCGTACAGGCAGCGTCGTATGCCTTGGCTACCTCCTGTGATTCGTCATATAAATAAGGGAATATGAAATCATTCTCTTCAGCGTTCAATTTCATTTTATCTGGCGCATCTTCCGGGTATTTTTGGGCATCGTTACTCGAGATTGCAACAAATCCTACCGCTTCGTTGTTATAATCTTTTGCGAGTTTAGAGATTTCCTTATTGAGATGTTTAACGTAGGGGCAATGGTTGCAGATGAACATCACGACGGTTGCTTTTTCGCCATAGACATCACTGAGCTTTAAAGTTCTTCCGGAGACAGTATCCGGTAATGAAAAGTCTGGTGCTTTTGTTCCTAAAGGGAGCATTTTACTTTCAGTTCGGGCCATAAATCATTTTCATTTTGAGTTTACCGTAATGTACAAAATAAATGCCGGATGACCATTAGTTAAAGCTGATACTATATTTGAAAACTAAATCTTAAAAATGATTAAAAGATTTGTAGGGGCGTTTATTCCTTCGTAAATTATTGCTTATCAATTTGATGTAAAAATGGAAAGAGCATATGACAGCCTTTCTGTAGCGATCGATGCATTGCGCAGAGAGGGTTATACAGAAGATTTTAATCTTTGTGAAGCCGGAATAGAGAACAAACATAAAAAGACCCTCCATGAAGCGGATGAGCTGAATGTCGTCAATTATTATCGTTTTGAAGGGATGACCAATCCTGACGATAGTTCGGTGCTTTACGTGATCGAAACCGATTCGGGTGAGAAGGGTGTTCTCGTCGATGCTTATGGGGCTTATTCGGGAAATGTTCCCCAGGAGATGATAAAAAAACTCCATTTAAAATAAAATTTGATTACTTCGTATCTGAAATAAAAATTCAGATCGAAATGGAAGAAATTCAATGGAGCGATTTTACTAAAGTTAAAATAAAGGTCGGTACGATCATCAGCGCTGAGGATTTTCCGGAAGCCCGAAATCCTGCTTTTAAACTGCAGATAGATTTTGGACCGGATCTCGGTGTTCTGAAATCTTCAGCACAGATCACCCGTAGGTATAAAAAGGAGACCCTGATTGGAAAACAAGTGGTTGCGGTTGTCAATTTCCCAAAAAAGCAGATCGCAAATATGATGAGTGAATGTCTGGTCATAGGTGCGGTCGGACCCGATAATGATGTAGTTCTCTTGTCACCTGATCAGAAAGTTGACAATGGATTACCTGTCGCATAAAAAAGCCCGGATGATATCATCCGGGCTTTTTTATCTTTTCATTTCTATTTTACATCATCTTTCCGAAAAAGACCGCATTCATCATCAGTTTATTGGTTCCATACCAGAATGCCCTGAAATTGGGGTTATCTGTAAACATGATGATATTTCCTCGGCCTGACCCCTTTACTTTGAAGGGAACGCTGTTTTTAAGAACTTCCAGGTTGTCTTCGGTAATATAGCCACTTAATAAAGGGTTATTCGTATACTGAATCGGGTTGTTATAACTTTGTTTGTCAGCTTCCAAATAGAGGTTCGTGTTTCTGAACAAAGCTAAATGGTTATTTGTGTAGCCGAAATTGATCGGGTGTGAGCGATCGATCTTTGCCTCGAAAATGGCTCCGCTTGTAAGCTTTGCTCCTTGATAGTTAGACATTTGTTCATAAGTGATATTCTTGGCAATCTCTTCCTTATCAGATGCTTTAAAGTCAAATTCTGCAAGTTTTTGTCTTTTTAACCATCGAAGTGTATTGCGGAAAGCGATCACATTCCCACCGTTTCGAACATACGTTTTCAGTTTGTCGGTAAAGTTGTCATTAAAACCACTGCCGCTGGTATTTGGAATGATGATACAAGTATATTCTTCGAGATTTACCCGGTCTATATAATCAACGTCTAGTTTGGTAATCTGCATCGCATAGCGCTGATCGAAAAGATGCCAGATCTCGCCTGCATCATAGGAGGTGATCCCGGAACCGGTGATGATACCTACTTTTGGCTTTTCCAAAGCTGTGAAATCATTACTTCCGAGGTCGATACCCTGAGTGTATCCGGTTCCGGTGCCGTGAATAGTGATATGAGCTTCTTTGGCCACTTCCTGCATTAGGGAGTATAGCTCATCTGAATCGAGCTTTTGCCCCGCAACGGGTATCATGATCGTTCCATAATCGTATTTCTTGCCTTCCACTTCGAAAGGAGTCTTTCCGACTTTAGCCCGAACTTCTGATCCAAGAATTTTGTTCAATGCCTTAGGTGTATAATATTCATGCCATTCGAACAGGTAGGCATACTCGCTTTTCGAGGTGACCATTCCTTCAGCCAATGAAAATGGAGTTTCTGTATATTCTGAAGCTGAAATTCCTGAGGTTTCACTGTAGTCGAGATCGAAAGCCAGTGGGAAGGTCCAGGCGGAAATATCATAGAACAAACTGTCTTCAAATTCGGTGCGGGTTTCGAACATCGCCTTTAGTAAGCGGATGTTTTTCTGATCTGCAGGTGCATAATAAGCATGTCCCTTCGTAAATTTATTACCGTCGATCTCTTTATTCTGAGCGATAGGATATACCTTGATCTGTTGTCTTTCGAGAATTTCTGCTAAATGATATGCTCTGGCAGCATCCTTCGGATTTCCGAAAACGTACCCTTTGCTTCCTTTTACTTCTTTCTTGGTTTGCACATAGAAATCATGCTGATATTTGAGCAGTTCCTCCCGAAGTGCAACGGCAGCCTTTAAAGTAGATAATCCAGTAGTGAACTGGTTTCTAATAGTGAAAGGGAAGGTGAGCGGACCGTTAACGCTGTTTTGAACATGACCTCGTGAGCTGCCTTGTTCAAACAGAATTCCGATACTTCCGTTAACATCGGGAAAGGTGGAACCTTTACCGTAATAATAATCGTCATAATTCTCTTCCGAATAATAGAGAGACCCGATCTTATCGAGTCCTTTTACATGATATTGACCGATGGCAGCAGTGAGTTCCTGATTTAGTTTTGGAGTTAGTGGATGTACTCTGGATGGTTCTCCGGGTTGGAAGAAGAATGAGGAATTGGTGCCCATTTCATGATGGTCGGTGAGGATATTCGGTAACCATTCGTGAAAGCTGGCAATTCTCGATCTGCTTTCGGGTAACTGAACGGGTAGCCAGTCGCGGTTCATATCGAACCAGTAATGATTGGTCCTTCCGCCAGGCCATACTTCATGGAATTCACGGTCATTATTGTCAGGGTTGAGATGTTCACTTCGGTTGGTGTTTGCCCAGTATGAGAATCGCTGAAGTCCGTCAGGATTGAAACTCGGGTCGAAAAGTATAATAACGTTGTTGAGTATGGAGTCGATCTCCGAACCATTGGCAGCAGCCAGATAATAGGCAAGTGCCAGTGCTGCATTGGAGCCACTGGGTTCATTTCCATGAATGGAAAATCCCTGATATACCACGGCGGGCATGTTGCTTATATCGGGTAAAGAACCAGCGTTGGTCAATGCCAGGTGCTCCCTTTTAATATTTTCCAGGTTCGAGTGGTTCTTTGCACTCGTGATGATCAGGAGGGGGAGGGGTCTTCCTTCATAAGTGGTACCTCTCTCCGTGTAAACAATACGCGGCGAAACCTCTGATAGTTTCTTCATGTACTGGATAAGTTTGTCGTGAGTGACATGCCATTCGCCTACTTCATGACCGATGACCGCCTTGGGTGTTGGAATGGCAGCGTCATATGAAGTTCCTTCCGGCAGATAGTAGCTCAAATCTAGCGTTTGCTGCGCATGAAGAGTCAGGTTGATAAACAGAATGAGGGATAGTAAAAATCGTTTCATAGCTTGGTTGGATTGGTCTAAAATGAAAAAACCGCTACCAAATCAGGAAGCGGTTTTAATTATATTTTTAAAGTAGCTTATATGTCATCAAAGCTTATGTCTGTGAATTTTTCAGTACTTACGATCTCTCCTTCTTCAGAGTCGTTTTCTGAAAATCCTTCTTTTTTGAAGTCTTTCTGATGTCTTTCAGAGATTACTTCTTCACCTTTCTGATCGATCACGTAGTCGGTCATTTCCTCAAGGATCTCCGTAAAAGCAGTAAAGTCTTCTTTGTAAAGGTAGATCTTGTGTTTTTTGTAGTGATAAGAGCCGTCATCATGGGTGAACTTTTTACTTTCGGTTATCGTCAGGTAATAATCTCCTGCCTTTGTACCTCTCACATCAAAAAAATATGTCCTTCTTCCTGCTCTCAATACTTTCGAGAAAATCTCATCTTTCTCGCTAAAACCTTTGTCACTCATAATCTCTCCTAAGTGGTTTTTAATTTGTTAACAAAATCAAAAATGTAAAAAAAAATGTAATATAACAACAATTTTAGGAGTTTTCTTTTTCTGACAATTGACTTAAGTAAAGTTCCTTATAATATCCATCTTTGCTTATTAATTGATTATGAGTTCCTTGTTGGCTGATACTACCGTTTTCAAGTACGAGAATTTTATCGGCATTCTTTGAAGATGAGATACGATGGCTTACGATCACCGTAGTACTACGATAAGAAGCGCGTTTCAGGTTCTTAAGAATTTCTTCTTCCGTTTCGGTGTCCACGGCCGACAAGCAATCGTCAAAGAGGTAGATCTTCGGTTTTTTGATAAGGGCTCGGGCAATAGAAACGCGTTGCTTCTGTCCACCACTCAAAGTGATTCCACGTTCACCGAGAACGGTATCGTATTTTTTGGTGAAGCCTGAAATATTCTCGTGCACCACTGATTGTCTGGCTGCTTCTTCAACTTCTTTATCCGTAGCATCTGATTTGCCAAAGCGAATATTATTACCGATCGTATCTGAGAAAAGGAACGCATCCTGAGGTACCGCTCCGATACTGCTTCTCAGGCTTTCAAGATTTAATTTCTGAATTGGCACATCGTCGATAAGGATCTGCCCTGAAGTTACATCGTACATACGACCGATTAGATCCAGAATCGTAGATTTACCGGATCCGGTCTTGCCGATGATCGCAAAAGTCTGTCCTGCTTCGATCGTAAAACTCAGGTCTTTGAGTGCGGTGATATTGGTATCGTCATAGGTCAGGCTGACATTTCTGAATTCGATCTTTCCATGAATGTGCGAAGGATCGATAGTGGGGTTCTGAATCTCAGGAACGACATCCAGAAATTCGTTGATCCTTTTTTGTGATGCTTCGGCACGTTGTACAATAGAAGTCACCCATCCTACCGTTGCGACGGGCCAGGTTAACATATTGATATATATGATGAATTTCAAAATAACTCCCGTCGTGGCTATTTCTCCGTTGATATATTGAATTCCTCCTACATAGATCACAAACAGGTTACTGATGCCTATCAAGAGAAGCATCAACGGGAAGAACCACGCATTTACTTTTGCCAGACTCATACTGGTGGTCTTTCCTTCTTCCGCAAGCGTGAGTACTTCCTTCTGTACTCTGGGTTCGATGCCGTAAGCCTTGATCACAGATATCCCTGAAAAGGATTCCTGTGTAAACGTGGAAAGTTTGGAAAGAAACTGCTGAACCTCGGTACTTCTTTTATGGATCACTTTACTGATCTTATAGATAAGTATCGATAATACGGGTAAAGGGATCAATGTGTACATCGCCAGCTTGGGGGCGGTATAGATCATTAACGGGATCACACAAACAAAAAGTGTGATGGTCTGAATGCTATACATGAGTGCTGGTCCGGCATACATTCTTACCTGGCTGACATCTTCACTGATCCTGTTCATCAGGTCTCCGGTACGATTCTGTTTGAAGAAGTTTAGCGTGAGTTTCTCATAATGACGAAAGACCTCGTTCTTCAGGTCGAATTCGATATGTCTGGAGACGTTGATAATCATCTGACGCATCAGGAAGGTAAAGAATGCGGAGAGTATTGCAGACCCGATGATGATCAGAATATAATTGAACAGCTTCGCTTTTACCTCGTCGAGACCGACACTTCCGTTAAGAATAAATTTCTCAACAGCATCTACGGAAATCTGAATATATTCGGGAAGAACCAGTGAAAATACTCTTGCGATAATAGTGATAATAACGCCTATTATCAATTTCCATTTATATTTTTTAAAGTATTTGTTAATAAACCGAAGTTCTTTCATAAGTAACTTTCAAAATCATTTATTTTAGCAAATCTTCAATGAAAGGCTACTACAACGCTTTCGTATTGAAATATCCTTTATTTTTGCCTTGAATTTTTAAACATTTGTTAATCTAAAACCATTGAGATGTTGTCAGAAGTTTTAATTCCGACCGAACTTAAAAAAGTTGATCCCGTTTTCGGCCAACTTTCGTTCAATGATCATGAACAGATCGTTTTTTGCCAGGACAAAGATACAGGATTAAAAGCAATAATCGGTATTCATAATACAGTGCTCGGACCGGCTTTGGGTGGTACCCGTATGTGGAATTACGCGAATGAATGGGATGCGCTTAATGATGTACTTCGTCTTTCAAGAGGAATGACCTATAAATCAGCCGTAACCGGACTCAATCTTGGAGGAGGTAAAGCGGTGATCATCGGGGATGCTAAAACACAAAAGACTCCTGAGCTCATGAGACGCTTCGGGGAATTTGTAAATTCACTGGGAGGGAAATATATTACTGCGGAAGACGTGGGAATGGAAACCTCTGATATGGATACCGTACGTGAAGTAACTCCTTATGTTACCGGAATCTCTGAAGATAAAGGTGGTGCAGGAAACCCTTCACCAGTTACTGCTTATGGTGTTTTTATGGGGATGAAAGCTGCAGCGAAATATCGTCTGGGCAGTGATGATCTCGAAGGTAAAAAAGTATTGGTACAGGGGGTTGGACACGTAGGAGCATCTTTGGTGGATTACCTGTCTAATGAAGGTGCCCGTATCTATATTACCGATATCAATCAGCAACGTCTTGAGGAGTTGTCAGCAAAATATAATGCTGAGATCGTGGCGGGAGATCGTATGTTCGATAAAGAACTCGATATCTATGCCCCTTGTGCTTTGGGTGCGACCATAAATGATGAAACGCTAAAGGCTATCAAGGCTTCTGTGATCGCGGGTGCAGCTAATAATCAACTTGCTGATGAAAAGCGTCACGGTAAGATGTTACAGGAAAAGGGTATCGCTTATGCTCCCGATTTTCTGATCAATGCCGGAGGTATTATCAATGTATATGCGGAACTTGAAGGATATGACAGACGTGAGATCATGAGAAAGACGGAAAATATCTATCAAACCACACTTCAGATCTTCGCTCATGCCGAAGAATATGGAATTACAACCCATGAAGCTGCCTTGAATCTTGCACAACAAAGAATAGATGCAAGAAAAATGGAAGCGAAAAAATAAACACGGTTTATAAAATAGTTTTATTTTTGCAGGGCGAAAGCATTGAGCTTTCGCCTTAATTTTTTTATCAAGGGTAAGTTCTTTTAAGCATGTTAACAAGAAGGCAAATCAGGGTTAAAGTAATGCAGTCGGTTTATGCATTCATTCAATCGGAAAACACTGATATGGAAAAGGAGGAAAAGTTTCTCAAAGTGAGTATGGATAGTATGTACCACTTATATCTGTATCTCCTCGGACTCATAGTGGAAATACAGAAACTGGCAGAGGAACAGATGACGCTTTCCAGTAAAAAATACCTCGCAACCCGGGAAGAAAAGAATCCCAATACCAAATTCATCAATAATAGTGTAATTAAGAAACTGGTCGAAGACGGTGATCTTCGCGAGAAATTGTCTAATTACAGACTTTCGTGGGAACTGGATGATGAGTACGTGAAGATTCTTTGGAATGAGATCCGTGAGAGCGATGTCTACAAGGTTTATCTCGAAAATAAGGAGGAAAGCTTTGAAGAGGATCGCGATCTTGTAATCTCGATCTATCAGGACATCATTGCGCCGAACGATAAATTATATGAGTTTCTTGAGGATAAGAGACTGACCTGGATCGATGATCTTCCTTTGGTGAATACCATGATCCTTAAACTTCTTCGCAAGGTGAAGCCTAAATCAGGAGATGATTACTTCCATCCATCGCTTTTCAAAGATGAGGATGATAAGTTGTTTGCAATGGATCTCTTCAGAAAAACGATTCTTAATGATGAGAAGATCATGATGGAGATCGAAGGAAAAACCCCGAATTGGGATACTGAACGTATTGCTGAGATCGATTCCATTCTCTTGAAACTCGCTATTTGTGAATTCCTTAAGTTCCCGTCTATTCCGGTAAAAGTGACCATCAATGAGTATCTGGAAATAGCTAAGGAATATTCCACGCCTAAGAGTAGTATCTTTATAAATGGTATTCTCGATAAGCTGGTTAAGGAATATCAGTCTAATAATTCCCTGAACAAATCTGGCAGAGGTTTGTTGTAAAATAATTATCTTACATTCGATTCTGTAATTTTAAGGTGGAAATCTTGCGCTGTTGAGGTTTCAAACGTAAATTACGGTCCCGAAATCAATCGTAATCTAATAAAGATATTAAAATGAAAAAAGTACTTGTGATTCTTGGAATTTGTGCGCTTCTTCCGCTTACTTCCTGTAAGGAGGATGCCAGTGCAAAGATCAAATCGGAAAATGTAGAGATGGCCGAACAACGTGATGAGGCTGCTACGAAATTCCCCGTAATGACCTTTGAAGAAAAGGTGTATGATTTTGGAACTATTCCAAAAGGTGTGCCTGTTGAGAAGGTTTTTAAATTTAAGAACACCGGAGATGCTCCTCTAGTCATCACCAGTGCAAAAAGTAGCTGTGGATGTACCATCCCTGAATGGATGGAGGATAAGCCGGTTGCGCCAGGTGAAACAGGAGAGATTCTTGTTAAATATAATGCCAGTGGAGTTAACGATATCTCGAAGACTGTGACCATTATGGCAAATACAGAAAAAGGATCAGAACAGATCGTGATCAAGGCATTCGTGGAAGCGAAGAGTGATGCCGAAGGAGAAAGTAAAGCCTAATATTATCAAATACATTTAAATGGAAGCTATCAATCAGTTTGCTCCCTTTATTTTAATATTTGCAGTGATGTATTTCTTTATGATACGTCCGCAGATAAAAAAACAAAAGCAGGAGAAGAAATTTGCACAAGAATTAAAAAGAGGAGACAAAATCGTTACTAAAAGCGGGATTCATGCGAAGGTAATCGATCTTAATAATGATGATACCTGTATCGTGGAAACGATGTCAGGTAAATTAAAGATCGAGCGTTCTGCAATCTCACTGGAATTGTCTCAGAAATTGAATACTTCTCCCGTAGAAAAGAAATAAGACGACACCTAAAGTTCGTTATAAAAAAAGAGAGCCTTCAAAGCTCTCTTTTTTATTTTCTGTACCTGTCATTCAATCCTATTCCCTCCAGGATCATCGGGATGCATTTTTCTAATCTAGAGCGTTGTGTAGTCTCTCTTTTTGCTTCCGCGATATAGGCTGAATATTCCTTTTGTTTAAAAGGAGTTAACTCGTGAAAATTCCGCTTAAGAACTGCGTTGCTCTTCAGTGCTTCTTCCAGAAGTTCAGGCATATTGGTCTGTGCTGCTTTCTTGGGAGGTGTGTCCACCTTTCTGCCTTCTTTTTGATTTTTAATGGCTTCCCTGAGGTAATGCAAAATCTTTGATTCGTTTTCTTCTATTTGCTGAAGGTTATCGAATCGCCATTGTCGCATCGCGACCGTTTTACCTTCCTGGGCGTTGATCAATACAGCGTCGTCATCCTGTAGTAATGCTCCCTGAAAGAACCAGAGGCCGACATAGGATTTAAAAGCAGAGAGACCGACCACATTTTTATTGGCTAAGGTGTACACCGGAGATCCCCATTTAATGGTTTCCTCCAATCCGCTCTTCAGTAGCATGGCTCTTAGCGCATGTAACGCTTCGGTCCAATGTGTCTGTCCTGTTATGTAAGCGTCAACGTTCTTTTCTTTCATCGTTCGATCAGGCGTATTTCTCAGCGGTAAGTTCAGCGATCTTTACGATCACTTCAGTGGCTTTTTCCATACTCTGTACCGGTACATATTCATAAGGTCCGTGGAAATTATGTCCTCCGGCAAATATATTAGGACAGGGTAAGCCCATATAGGATAATTGAGAACCATCAGTTCCGCCTCTGATCGGTTTGATGATCGGAGTTATGTGCAGTTCCTGCATTGCTTTCTCTGCGATTTCCACGATATGCATCACCGGTTCTACCTTCTCACGCATATTATAATATTGATCTTTAATAGTGATTTCCGCAACATCGCTATAGGTTTCATTGAGGTCTTCCACGATCTTTCTGAGCAGTGCTTTTCGTGCATCGAACTTATCACGGTCATGATCGCGGATGATTCCTTTGATGGTCGTTTTCTCAATTCCACCATCCATTCCGTAAAAATGGAAGAATCCTTCACGGTGTTCGGTGTATTGAGGTACTTCCTTTTTAGGAAGAAGTGAGAGGAATTCGTTCGCGTATAGCAGGGAGTTCTTCATTTTTCCTTTAGCATATCCTGGGTGTACACTCTTGCCCTTAAATGTAAGCGTTACTCCGGCAGCATTGAAATTTTCATATTCCAGCTCACCGATCTGGGAGCCATCCATGGTGTAGGCCCATTCAGCACCAAATTTTTTGACATCGAATTTGTGAGCCCCTCTTCCGATCTCTTCATCCGGGGTGAATCCCACCCGAATCGGTCCATGTTTGATCTCGGGGTGTTCGATCAGGAATTGCATCGCAGACATGATTTCGGTAATACCTGCTTTGTCGTCGGCCCCTAAAAGTGTATTTCCATCAGTGGTGATGAGCGTCTGACCTTCATAGAGTTTGAGGTCTTCGAAGTAATCCGGTGACAGCACAATGTTCTTTTCCTGGTTCAAAATAATGTCTTTTCCGTCATAGGCTTCGATGATCTGCGGTTTTACATCGGTTCCGCTATAATCAGGCGAGGTGTCAAAATGTGAAATAAACCCGATCACCGGAACATCATGAGCAACATTCGAAGGGAGTGTTGCCATAATATAAGCGTGCTCATCGATGGTTACATCCTGCATTCCCAGAGCTTTTAATTCTTCTGTAAGCAATCGTGCCAGCTCCCATTGCTTTTCCGTACTGGGGGTGGTGTCGGATGCGGAGTCTGACTGCGTATCGATCGAGATATATCGAATGAATCGTTCTACAATAGGTTTCATAATGGAAATTTTGATCAAAAATACTATTATTGCGTCATTTGAAGGAACTATTAAAGCTTTAAATTACTTCTTTTTGAACTGCATTTAGATTATTTTTGCCGAAACTAAATCCTGCATGTATAAATCGATAATTCGCCCGTTATTATTCCGTTTTGATCCTGAAAAGGTTCATTATTTTACATTCGACCTCATTAAATTTTTACATTGGATCCCGGGAGTTCCTGCATTGATCCGTGCATTGCATAAAGTGGAAGATCCTTCTTTGGAAAGAGAAGTTTTCGGATTGCATTTTAAAAACCCGGTTGGACTTGCTGCAGGATTGGATAAAGATGCCAAATTGTTCAATGAACTGTCGGATTTTGGTTTTGGATTTATTGAGATCGGAACGCTTACGCCAAAACCACAACCCGGAAATCCTAAAAAGCGATTATTTCGTCTGAAAGAGGATAAAGGGATCATCAACAGAATGGGCTTTAACAATGGCGGTGTAGCAGAAGCGGTTACCCGGTTAAAAAAGAATAAAGGCGTACTGATCGGCGGGAACATCGGTAAGAATAAGGTGACGCCGAATGAAGAAGCTGTCGAAGATTATAAATTATGTTTTGAAGCCTTGTATGATTACGTTGATTATTTCGTAGTGAATGTGAGTTCACCTAATACTCCGAATTTACGGGCTTTACAGGATAAGGAGCCGTTGACCTTTCTGCTGAATACCCTGCAGGATCTCAATAGCAAAAGACCAAAACAAAAACCTATACTCCTAAAGATCGCTCCCGATCTTACAGAATCGCAGTTACTGGATATCATCGAAATTGTGAAGGTTACGGGTATTGCAGGGGTGATCGCGACCAATACGACCATCGAAAGAGAAGGCTTAAAGTCAGTGAATCGTTCGGAAGTTGGAGGATTGAGTGGGAAGCCTTTGACGGCAAAGTCTACTGAGGTGATACGTTTTCTTTCGAGAGAAAGTGATAATGCATTTCCGATCATCGGTGTAGGGGGTATTCATTCGGCTGAGGATGCGATCGAGAAACTGGAAGCTGGTGCTGCTTTGGTGCAGATCTATACAGGTTTTATCTATGAAGGACCACAACTGGTGAAAAGCATCAATAAGGCAATCATCGCCAGATCTTGAATTTCGATCTGATATATACGTTTATTGCCGCTTCGGCAATGCTGGCTTTATCTCCGGGACCTGATAACATCTTTGTTATGTTGCAAAGTATGACTCATGGAGTGCGATTCGGACTGGCTACAGTAGCCGGACTGATGACGGGTTGTCTCGTCCATACCTCATTGGTTGCTTTGGGGGTTTCAGCGGTTATCAAGCAGAGTGAATTGTTGTTCACCTTATTGAAGTTCGCCGGAGCTTTGTATCTTTTTTATCTGGCTTATAAAGTTTTTCGAAGTCCTTCGGGTATCGACCTTAGGCAGGGGGCGACTCCAAGAAAGAGTGTGGGTAAGTTGTATATTCAGGGTTTTTTTATGAATGTTTTGAATCCTAAAGTTTCGATATTCTTTCTTGCCTTTTTTCCGGGGTTCTTATTCAGTGATAGCATGAGTCATGTGGCTCAGTTTTATGTTCTTGGTGGCTTGTTCATTATGACTTCTTTTATAGTATTCGGACTTATAGCGATACTCGCCGGGAAGATAGCCGGTTATGTAGGCGGTCACAAAGGCGTGGGGAGTTTTCTCAAATGGTTGCAGATAGTCGTGTTCACCGGTCTTGGCATATTTATTCTCCTTTCTGAAAATTAATTGTGAAAGGCAGACAGGATAATTATCTTTGGTTGCTACCTTAAGCAATTATTTATGGATCGATATATAATCTTTGATATGGATGGGGTACTGGTAGATAGTGAGCCCTTCCATTTTAAAGTATTGAAAGCGGTGATGAATTCCCTGAGCATCGAATTTTCTAAAAGCTATCACGATACACTTGTGGGTACTGCTAATAAACCCATGTGGGAAAAATTAATCCGTGATTTTGATATTCCTCATTCCCTGGAAGCGATGCAGTCTGGTCATAAGGACATGTTCTATCGTATGCTGGAAGGGGAGCTGTTACAGCCTACCCCGGGAATTCATGATTTGTTGCAACGGATCAGGGAAAGCGGTTATGGGCTCTCCGTGGCTTCTTCTTCACCGAAAAAACTGATAAGCCTGGTGATGGATCAACTCGGTATTGGCGATTATTTCGATCATCTGGTAAGTGGGGAAGAGCTTGAACGCAGTAAACCCTTTCCTGATATTTTTTTAAAGGTAGCTTCGCTGTATGCTGAAGATACAGATAAGTTTTTGGTTATCGAGGATAGCAGAAATGGAGTTCATGCAGCGAAAGCGGCAGAAATGCATTGTATAGGGTATTATAATCCGAATTCAGGGAATCAGGATCTGAGTAAAGCAGATTTGATCATCGATGACTTTGATGTACTGACCGGAGCCAGGATCAACGAAATTTTTACCGATGGAAAAAGTTAAGCTGATCGAATGTCCCCGCGATGCGATGCAGGGGATCAAAACCTATATTCCGGCGGCGATGAAAACGGCCTATATTCAGTCGTTGTTGCGATGCGGATTCGATACGGTTGATTTCGGCAGTTTTGTTTCTCCGAGGGCCATTCCTCAGATGAGGGATACGGCAGAAGTACTGGAGGGGCTTGATCTGAGTTCGACGCAAAGTAAACTACTGGCGATCGTCGCCAATGAAAGGGGGGCTCAGGATGCATCAGTGTTTCCTCAGATCGATTACCTGGGGTACCCATTTTCGATCTCCGAGAATTTTCAAATGCGTAATACGCATAAAACAATAGCAGAGAGTATCGGGGTTCTTGAAAGAATCCTTGCTATTGCAGGCCGTAGTGATAAGGAAGTGGTTGCGTATCTGTCGATGGGCTTCGGGAACCCGTATGGAGATCCGTGGGATGTAAGCATCGTGGGAGAGTGGACCCAAAAGTTATCTTCGATGGGAATTCGCATTCTTTCCTTGTCAGACACTATCGGCAGCTCAACACCGGAAGTGATATCTTACTTGTTTCAGGAGTTGATACCGTTATACCCGGGCATAGAGTTCGGAGCACATCTTCATACCACTCCGGATAGTTGGTTTGAAAAAGTGGATGCGGCTTATCGGGCGGGATGCAGGAGGTTTGACGGAGCGATCCAGGGCTTTGGTGGTTGCCCCATGGCCAAGGATGAACTCACAGGTAATATGCCTATGGAAAAGCTGATCTCGTATTGTAATTCTGTGAAGGCAGATTCGAATATCAGAGCGATGAGCTTTGAGAGTGCCTATAACGAAGCGCTTAAGATATTCCCTGTTTACGGTTAGAATAGATTTATCAGGTTGAAAATCAATATTGAAACCCGGTTTTTTTTCTCTGATTTTCTTTAGAAAACATTTAGATTTATTTCTTAAAAAAGGAGTATATTTGCATGCAACTAAATTAGAAGTTGCAATATGAAAGCTCATGATTCCAAATTGGTAGGTGAAGGTTTAACCTACGATGATGTGCTTCTCGTTCCGAACTTTTCGGAAGTACTCCCCAGAGAAGTGAATATCCAATCAAAATTTACCAGAAATATTACGCTGAATGTACCTATCGTTTCCGCTGCGATGGATACGGTAACGGAAAGCAAGATGGCGATTGCGATGGCGAGAGAAGGAGGTATAGGTGTACTTCATAAGAATATGACCATTGAGGAGCAGGCTACCAAAGTAAGAAAGGTGAAACGTGCCGAAAGTGGTATGATCATCGATCCTGTAACTTTGCCGATGAACTCTACGGTGCTTGATGCCAAGAACAACATGAGAGAACATAGTATCGGAGGTATTCCGATCGTAGATGAAAATGGTTATCTGAAGGGGATCGTAACCAACCGGGATCTTCGTTTTGAAAAAAATGATGCCCGCCCGATCATCGAGGTCATGACCAGTGAGAATCTGGTGACTGCAGCAGAAGGTACTTCTCTGGCGGATGCTGAAGATATCCTTCAGGAAAATAAGATCGAAAAACTACCTGTAGTAAATTCCGAGGCGAAACTGATCGGACTTATCACATTCAGAGATATAACAAAATTAACTCAAAAACCGATCGCGAATAAAGATCAATTCGGCAGGTTGAGAGTGGCTGCAGCAATCGGTGTTACCGGAGATGCAGTAGAAAGAGCTACGGCCTTAGTGAATGCAGGTGTTGATGCGGTTGTGATCGATACTGCTCATGGCCATACTCGTGGAGTGGTGACTATATTGAAGGAAGTGAAGAATAAATTTCCGGATTTGGAAGTGGTAGTAGGAAACATCGCTACTGCAGAAGCAGCACAATATTTAGTAGAGAACGGTGCAGACGCGGTAAAAGTTGGTATCGGTCCCGGTTCGATCTGTACGACACGTGTAGTGGCCGGGGTAGGTTTTCCACAATTCTCTGCGGTTCTGGAAGTAGCGGCCGCCATTAAAGGTTCCGGAGTACCGGTAATCGCTGACGGAGGTATTCGCTACACAGGGGATATACCAAAGGCTGTTGCGGCTGGTGCCGATTGTGTAATGCTAGGTTCCTTGCTTGCCGGAACAAAAGAATCTCCGGGTGAAACCATTATCTACGATGGTAGAAAATATAAATCATACCGTGGTATGGGTTCTGTGGAGGCCATGAAACAGGGAAGTAAAGATCGTTATTTTCAGGATGTGGAGGATGATCTTAAAAAGTTGGTTCCCGAAGGTATCGTTGGTCGCGTTCCTTATAAAGGTGAACTTTACGAAAGTATGCATCAATTCATCGGCGGACTCAGAGCCGGGATGGGATATTGTGGAGCCAAGGATATCGAAGCCCTTAAGGAGAACGGAAGATTCGTTAAGATCACTGCCAGTGGTATCAATGAAAGTCATCCGCATGATGTTACCATCACCAAGGAGGCTCCGAACTATAGCCGTTAAGTCGGTTGAATAAAATTAATTTGCCACGAATAGTATTCATCATTTACGTATCCAAAGGGTACTTTGATCAATACTATTCGTGGCATTTTTTTACGGGGCAACTGAGGTGCCGTTTTCTACCCAGGCTTTAAAATCGGTCATGTATTTACGACTTTGTTTCTTAAACGCACCCGGCATTAGAAAACCCATCGCCTTCATCAGGATTCCGGTGAATTTAAATTCACTTACCGATCTCCATAAAGTTTTGTCGTCTTCATAGACCTCGAAAAAATTCTGTTGCTGATTGAAAACGCCATCGGCTTCATAAGTGGCATGCAAGGCGTCGGGAAAATTATTATGGGAAATCGTCTCTTTCATAATGATCTCCCGATTACCCATTTTATAGGTGAGTTCAGATTGAGAGCCCAATTGTCCGGGTTTTCCTGAAATAGGACGGTAATTGAGGAAGCCTTCCTGCCAGTGTTTCAGGTTTTCTGCGTTACTGAATCGGGTAATGACTTCATCTCTTGGGGCATCGATCACGATGATTTCCTCATACTTCATGTACTATTTAATTTTATCCTTTTAATTTACAAAAACTTCGTTAAATCGGGTTTATCACATCCTTCCAATAAAAATGTTGTATTATATTTCCATATTCTTAATTTTGCCGGAATTGGCCATCTGTTTAAGCAGTAAGTTCAAATGATCTATAGAGGCGTTTTATTTTTAGCTTTAATTTTATTTACGGGATGTAATTTCTTTAAAAAGGATACGGTTATCGATCCGGTAGCACGGGTAGGAGACCATTATCTTCTTAAGGAAGAGATCAGCCGTTTAAATACAGGGAATCGCAGTAGTGAGGATAGTCTTATTTATATCAACAACTATATAAATGATTGGGCGCAAAAGCAATTGTTGCTGGATAGGGCCCGGATCAATCTGAGTGCATCCAAGCAGGCAGAGTTTGAAAGGTTGGTAGAGCAGTACCGGGCAGATCTGTACATCAATGCCTATAAGGAGGCATTGGTTTCCAAATCGATGGATACGGTGGTATCTCAATCAGAAATGGAAACTTTCTATGAGCAGAATAAGGCTAATTTTAAACTGAATGAAGATCTTATAAAACTGCGATATCTGAGTGTAAGTAAAGAATTCACTGAGTTAGGGGAAGTTCGAAGTAAGTTCAGGGACTTCTCAGAAGATGATGTCGCAGACCTGCAGCAAATGGCTTTGAAGTTTAAATTCTATTCTTTGAACGACTCAGTTTGGGTTAGAGCTTCCGAGGTGATCCAGAAGATCCCCGTCATCAATACCGACAATCAGGACAAATATTTAAAAAAATCACAATTTTTTGAGCTTTCCGATTCTTTAGGGGTATATTTGGTTGCCGTGAACGATGTGCTAAATCGCACAGAAACAGCGCCCCTGGTGTATGTGGAGCCGACAGTGAAGAAAATAATCCTTAACAGACGTAAACTGGAGTTTATAAGAAATCTGGAAAAGGATCTCCTGAATGAAGCGACCGGGAAAAAGGAATTTGAAGTTTATTTAGAAAAATAATAAGAACTTAAAGCAGGGCAGTGATCATAGGTCCCTGATAATAGTGTAACAGGAATACAATGAGGAAATTATTTAATGTCACCAGTGCAATAGTATTAACCGCAGCAGGAATGATCTCAGGATCGGTTCAGGCTCAGGATCTGATAGCAGATGCTTCTACAGGACCCGTGGAAACCAAAGTCAGGGATACAGTTGAAAACAGAGGAAACCGTGTTAAGATCGATGGTGTTTCTGCGGTAGTTGGTGATTTTGTGATCCTGGAATCTGATATTGATAAGCAGTTTATCGATATGAAAATGCAGGGGTTCGATACCAATAACATCACCCGATGTGAGGTGTTGGGTAATCTCATGGAAGAAAAAATGTATACGCATCAGGCCATTCAGGATAGTATCATAGTGGGTGATGTGGAAGTGAATAGTTATGTGGAGAACCAGATGTCACAATTGGTGGCTCAGGTTGGTTCCATGGAGAAGGTGTTGAATTTTTATAATAAGAATTCAGAGAAAGAGCTAAAGGATGAGCTCTTTGACATTATCAAGAACGCTCAGTTGGCGCAGCGAATGAGAGGTAAGGTTGTTGAGGAAGTTGAGATCACTCCCGAAGAAGTACGTCAGTGGTATGATGCCCTTCCGGAAGATGAACGTCCGTATTTCGGTGATGAGGTGGAGATCGCTCAGATCGTAAAGGAACCAAAACCGACGGAAGAAGCCAAACAAAAAGCGATCGATAAACTTTTGACTTTTAAAAGAGATATTGAAGATAACGGTTCGAGTTTTGCCATCAAGCAAACGCTTTACTCCGATGACCCGGGTAAGAATCAAAACGGAGGGATCTACACGATCACCAAGAATTCTCAATTCGTACAGGAATTTAAAGATGTGGCATTCACCCTGAGAGAGGGTGAGATCTCTGAGCCTTTCGAGACTCAGTTTGGGTTCCACATCATCAAAGTAGAGAAGATTCGCGGGCAGGAGCTCGATGTTCGTCATATTCTGGTGATTCCGGAAGTTTCCGAGAAGGCTAAAGAAGATGCAAAGGTTGAATTAGACAGTATCCGTTCTATGATCAACGACGGGAAATTTACATTCGAAGAGGCAGCCCGAAACTTTTCAGATCAGAAAGAAACCCGTTTTGACGGTGGAGTTCTCCGAAATCCAAACACCTTTGATACACGCTTTGAGCTGACTAAAATGGACCCTATTCTTTATGGACAGGTAAGTAAATTACAGGGAGAAGAGATCTCGAGACCTTTGCTACAGGAAACCAGATCCGGTGGTGTTACCTATAAGATTATCAAGATCAATAAAAGGTATTCAGCCCACAAAGCAGATTATATTCAGGATTACGTAAAGATCAAGGAACTTGCATTGAAAGAAAAACAGTTCAAGGAAATTGAAAAATGGATGAATGAAAAGATAAAAGATACTTATATTAGCGTTAGTCCTGAAAGTCAGTCCTGTGATTTCCACAGTAACTGGCTGAAAAAATAATTCATGCATGTCTGACGTTACCGCAGTAAAAAATCTTGTTGAGAAACACACCTTATTGAAAAAGGAGATCGCCCAGGTCATTATCGGCCAGGAAAAGGTGATCGATGAAATTCTTTTGTCTATCTATTCCGGAGGACATACCCTGTTGATCGGGGTTCCGGGATTGGCAAAGACCTTGATGGTCAATACTATTGCCAAGGCGCTCGGACTTGAATTCAGGAGGATACAGTTTACTCCGGATCTTATGCCAAGTGATATTCTCGGTAGTGAGATCCTGGATCAGAACCGTGAGTTTAAATTCATCAAGGGACCTGTTTTCGGTAATATCATACTTGCGGATGAGATCAACCGTACACCACCTAAAACGCAATCAGCATTACTGGAAGCCATGCAGGAAAGAGCGGTGACCGTTTCCGGAAAACACTATCCTTTATCACTCCCATACTTCGTGCTGGCTACTCAGAACCCGATTGAGCAGGAAGGGACTTATCCGCTTCCGGAAGCGCAATTAGACCGTTTTATGTTTGCTGTAGAGCTTAATTACCCGAGCTATCAGGAAGAAGTGGCTGTTGTAAAAGCGACCACGAATGATGAAGTCTATACGGTGAAGCCATTGTTCACTGCTGACGAGATCGTGGCCATACAGCATCTTGTTCGAAGAGTACCGGTTACTGACAATGTGATCGAATATGCTGTGAAGCTTGTAAGTAAGACCAGGCCGGGTACGGAAATGGCTACAGAAAAGATTAATAACTATGTCGATTGGGGTGCCGGACCTCGTGCATCACAAAACCTGATCCTGGCGGCTAAAGCAAATGCATTGATCAAAGGAAAATATACCCCTGATATTGAAGATGTACAGGCGGTGGCTCCCGGAATCTTAAGGCATAGAGTGCTCAAAAACTACAAAGCAGACGCAGAGAACATTTCTCTGGAAGAAATCATTACTTCACTCTATTGATAGGGTTGATTTTACGCAAAATACCCTGCATATCTTTCTTTGAGATATTCGCAGCAATACTTTGATTTCAGGAAGATATTTTTGTGAAAAAGGTGATTTTTATTGCGAATTTTCACATAATTTACAGTGACTGTAATGTTTTATTAAAAACTTTAAAATCTGTATGGTTTTTCGTAATTTCGCAGGACTTTCAAATTAAATAAAAAACTTAATATGGCTTTTGATATTGATATGATAAAGGGGGTCTATGCTTCCATGGCAGAACGGGTGGATAAAGCTCGTGAACTGACCGGGAAACCACTGACCTTATCGGAGAAAATATTGTATTCTCACCTTTGGGAAGGAACGCCTTCAAATGCGTTTACCCGTGGAAAGGATTATGTTGATTTTGCGCCGGACAGGATCGCTTGTCAGGATGCAACTGCTCAGATGGCATTATTGCAGTTCATGCATGCCGGTAAACCTAAGGTAGCGGTACCAACCACAGTACATTGTGATCACCTGATCCAGGCTAAGGTAGGTGCAGATGCCGATTTGAAAAGAGCAAATGAAACCAGTAATGAAGTATTCGATTTCCTTGAATCAGTATCAAATAAATATGGCATCGGATTCTGGAAACCGGGTGCAGGGATTATTCACCAGGTAGTACTTGAGAACTATGCGTTCCCAGGGGGTATGATGATCGGTACCGATTCTCATACTGTAAATGCCGGCGGACTAGGAATGGTTGCTATCGGTGTTGGTGGAGCGGATGCTGTTGATGTTATGTCTGGAATGCCATGGGAACTCAAATTCCCTAAATTGATCGGAGTTAAACTTACCGGAAAACTTTCCGGATGGACCGCTCCTAAAGATGTAATCCTGAAAGTGGCCGGAATCCTTACCGTAAAAGGGGGAACCGGAGCTATCATAGAATATTTCGGCGAAGGTGCAACTTCTATGTCTTGTACAGGGAAAGGAACCATCTGTAACATGGGTGCTGAGGTTGGTGCTACCACTTCTACCTTTGGTTATGATGAGTCTATGGATCGTTACCTGCGTTCGACCGATCGTGCCGATGTAGCAGATGCTGCAAATGAGGTGAAAGAGTACCTTACCGCAGATCCTGAAGTATATGCGAATCCTGAGCAATATTTCGATCAGGTGATCGAGATCAATCTTGATGAACTTGAGCCACACCTGAACGGACCATTTACTCCGGATCTTGCAACGCCTATCTCTAAAATGGGGGAGGCTGCCAAGGCAAATGATTGGCCTCTTAAAGTGGAGTACGGACTAATAGGTTCCTGTACCAACTCATCTTACGAAGATATTTCCAGAGCAGCTTCACTTGCAAAACAGGTGGCTGATAAAAAATTAAAGACGAAATCTAACTTTACGATCACTCCGGGATCGGAGCAGGTGCGTTATACGATCGAGCGCGACGGATTCATCAAGACCTTTGATGAGATCGGTGCTACCGTATTTGCCAATGCTTGCGGACCATGTATCGGAATGTGGGATCGTTACGGTGGAAGTGCAACCGATCAGGATCGCAATACTATCGTACATTCCTTCAACAGAAACTTTGCGAAAAGAGCAGATGGTAACCCGAATACAATGGCATTCGTAGGTTCTCCTGAGCTTGTAACTGCGATTGCGATTTCAGGTCGTCTTGACTTTAACCCGTTAACCGATAAACTTATCAATGAAGATGGGGAGGAAGTGATGCTTGATGAACCAAGAGGTTATGAATTACCTCCGGAAGGATTTGCAGTGGAAGATGCAGGTTATATCTCTCCGGCTGAAGATGGTAGCGGCGTTGAAGTTATCGTTTCTCCTGAGTCTGAAAGACTACAGCTTCTTGAGCCTTTCAAGCCATGGGATGGTAAGAATATCACCGGTGCTAAACTACTGATCAAAGCGTTCGGAAAATGTACCACAGACCACATCTCAATGGCAGGTCCATGGTTGCGTTTCAGAGGGCATCTCGATAACATCGCAAACAATACACTGATCGGTGCTGTAAATGCATTCAATCAGAAGACTAATTTCGTGAAAAGTCAGTTGACTGGTGAGTACGGAGGAGTTCCTGATGTACAACGCGAATACAAGGCTAAAGGAGTACCATCGATCGTTGTGGGTGACCATAACTATGGAGAAGGTTCTTCACGTGAGCACGCTGCTATGCAGCCAAGACATTTAGGCGTAAGAGCAGTGATCGTTAAATCGTTTGCGCGTATTCACGAAACTAACCTTAAAAAGCAAGGGATGCTTGCGCTTACCTTCGCCAATGAGAATGATTATGATAAGATCCTGGAAGATGATACCTTTAACTTCATCGACCTTGAGAACTTTGCACCGGAGACTCCATTGACTTTGGAGATCGTTCATGCAGACGGTTCCAAAGAGGAGATCAAATTGAATCATTCTTATAATCAGGGACAGATCGCCTGGTTTAAGGCCGGATCTGCATTAAACCTGATCAAGGCTCAGAATGCTTAATAAAATTCTGTATATAGATAAAAAGGCTTCCCTTGGGAAGCCTTTTTTATTTCATAGAAATAAGTAAACCTTATGTGACAAGGGTGACAGAGGTGATTAAAATTAATCAGTACTTTGCGTGCAGAAAACTGGCAAACATGAAAGGATCCAAGAAGAAACGTATACTTATCGATAGCGTACTGGCAGTACTCTTGTTTTTAATCGCATTTACACCAATAGGAACTCCTGTCAAGGTCTTTGTGAATCGATTGATCTCCTTTAGTCCGGGCATGGTCGATGATGATGAGCAGCAAACGTTGCAACATTATGATTGGGAATTACGTGCCTTAGATGGGCAAAATTTGAAGTTCGCCAGTTTGAAAGGGGAGGTGGTTCTCGTAAACTTTTGGGCTACCTGGTGCCCTTCCTGTATTGCAGAAATGCCGGGAATGCAGGAATTATATGAAAAGTACCAGGATCGTGTAAAATTCCTGTTCGTCTCGAATGAACAAGCTCCTGTAATTCAGGAGTTCCTTAAGGATAAGGGGTACACCATTCCGGTCTTTCAGTCCTTGACAGCTGTGCCGGACCAAATGATCTCCAAATATATTCCAGCTTCATTTGTGATCGCTAAAGATGGTACAATCGTAGTGGCTGATGATCGAATGGCAAGAAAGTGGAATAGTCAGAAAGTATTTGAAATGTTCGATGCGTTACTGCAAGAATGATGATTACACATGACTGATCACTTCTCTCAGGCTGCGGAAAGTTTCAATTCCCTTGGGGATTTCTTTAGGAGCCAGTGATTCAAGCTGTTTACCCAGTACCCATAACGCTCCGGTCCCGCCTTTGAGAATCTCCTGACTGAATTGTTGCAGGTATTCCGGTACTTCCCGCAAGGCAGGTGATATGGTAAAATAGGTTATAAATACAAGGTTGTCATAGTAATTCTCGATGTCTTTGAGATTCTGCATGGGCACGGACTGTCCCAGGTAGATCGCGCGATAGCCCAGTCTGGCCAATTCATAGGTCAAATATAGTAGACCGATCTCATGGATCTCATTTTCAGGAAGGAACATCACGAATGTACGACTGTCATTCGTAGGTGGATAGAGTTGAGCCTTTTCGATGTTCACATGGATCTTCTGCTTCACCAAATGGCTTATAAAGTGCTCATGTGCAGGTGATATCGTGTTCGTCTGCCACAAATAGCCGAGTTCGTTCAGTAAAGGGATGAAAAGTTCAAAGAAAATTTCCCGAAATGATTTTTCCCGTAATAGTTGATTGTAAGTGCTGAGAAATAAATTCTGATCGAAGTTGATCATGGCAAGCTTAAAAGCATTCAATGTATGATTCTTGATGCTTTGTTTGGCAACAATATCTTTTACAGCCGCCGGAATCTCATCCGGATCCATGGAAGCGATTTTGGAGATCTTGTAACCATTATTGTATAATAAGGTTATGTTCAGCAATTTCTGAAGTGAGGCCAGAGAGTAAAAGCGGATGTTCGTGTCAGTTCGGTTGGGTTCCAGTAGGTTGTAACGTTTTTCCCAGATCCTTATAGTGTGTGCTTTGATCCCGGAAAGATTTTCCAGATCTCTGATGCTGAAATTTACTTTTACATTGTTCATACTTAGCCCCAAAAAGTATAAACAAAAGTATGAATCTTTTCATTATTTATAGGTGAATTACTAATAAAGTTCAACATTTTTAACAGTTCATCGAAACTTCATATAATTTTTTAATGAGTTGGTTAATGTTGATTGATTTTGAGTATTTATTTATAAAAATTAAGGATATTTGCGGCGAGTTTAAAACAGGTAGGTTTTTCAGCTGATCATTAGGAATTATTCAATATGGAAAGAATCTTAATAACCGGAGCCGGAGGGCAGTTAGGTAGTGAATTAACACTAAAATTGTCTGAGATCTATGGTGATGAAAGTATAATTGCAACTGATATCAACGAGCAGGTAAGCTCAAGGTTTACCAACTGTAAGTTTGCGGTTCTTGACGTTATGGATCGGCCTAAAATGGAAGCGCTGATCAGTGAAAATAAGGTGACACAGGTTTACCATCTTGCCGCTATTCTTTCGGCTACCGGGGAGAAAAAGCCACTTTTTACCTGGGATATCAATATGCAGAGTTTGCTGAACGTTCTTGAATTAGCACGTGAGTACAATCTCAAAGTATATTGGCCTTCCTCTATCGCTGTTTTCGGAAATAATACCCCAAGAGTAAATACACCTCAGTACTGTGCGATGGACCCTACTACTGTTTATGGTATTTCAAAACTGGCCGGAGAACGTTGGTGTGAATATTATAATAAGACCTATGGGGTGGATGTAAGAAGTTTGCGTTATCCTGGTCTTATCGGGTATAAGTCTGCTGCAGGTGGGGGGACGACCGATTATGCTGTCGACATATACAGGGCAGCAATAGCGGGCGAAAAGTTTTCTTGTTTCCTGAGTGAAGACACCTATCTTCCTATGATGTATATGCCTGATGCGATCAAGGCGACTGTTGAATTGATGGAAGCTCCGGAAGACCTGGTGAAGGTCCGGTCTTCTTATAATATCGGTGCGTTGAGCTTTTCTCCAAAGGAGATCTATGAAAGCATCAAACGTCATTTCCCTGATTTTGAGATCGTATATGAACCTGATTTCAGACAGAAGATCGCGAGTAGCTGGCCGGATAGTATCGATGATTCTGTAGCGGTGAGTGATTGGAATTGGAAACCGGATTTCGATCTCGATACTATGACCGATGATATCATAATGAATCTGTCTTAATTACTACAATTTTTCCGGTCTATAGGATATTTCTCTTTTTTTGGTTGAAAATGGAAGTATGATGATTTTTTCTTATTACATTTACGAAGCGTAAGTATCTGGTTGTCTGGGTGTTTACGTTTTAAAGACTGTGTAATTTTAGGAAGCTTATCATGAGACATTTTATTTGTAGTTGCTTGTTAATTATAGCGGTTATTTCGTGTAAGACCAAGACGGATGCCGGGGCTGGAAAATCTTCAAATGCAAATGCACCTGAGAAAGATATTTTGCAGGATAAGATACCTTCTGAGAACACTTCTGAAAATACAGATCTTACCGATCGACTCGTTGGTTTTCTGCAGGATCGTTTCAAAGAGGATATGGAGTTTTTGAAGCCGGAAGACCGCAAATTTCAGTTTGATCAACTGGATCTTAACGGAGATGGAAATAAAGAGATATTCATTCGGTTCCTTACTTCTTATTTTTGTGGCACCGGGGGATGTGATCTGTTGTTGTTAAAAAGTGATCTCTCGGAGATCACTCATTTTACCGTCATGAATGTGCCTTTATGGATCGAGCAGACGCAAAAGAACGGCTGGAGAATAATACTCACCCGCGATCGTGATGGACTGAAGGAGTTGAGTTATGAGAATGGTACCTATCCGAATAATTCGTCCATGGTGGAAAAGGCGCCTTACGATGCAGCCAGTGGGAATGCCTATATCATGTTCGACGAGAATTTCAATCCCGCAATAACACACGATTTTTAAGCGGTTTGTTTTGAAGTGCTATTGATAGTTCTTTTCGTATTCATCCCATTGTGTTGTCTTATAGAGGTCGTCTCCAAAATAGCGGGCGATCATCAGGAATTCTTTGGGTTTTTGATAACCCGGTACCGGTGACAACATTTCCTGTTTCTCACTCATAAACACTACCGTAGGGAAACTGAGTCTTCCTTGTAAAAGTGCCGCAGCGAGTTCGTGATATCCGCTGCGACCCTGGCTTACAAACTTAAACTCTTGGTCTCTGTAAGTAATGGGTTCTTTTGATTCTGCATCGAATTTAACCATATAGAAATTTTCTTTCATATAGGCTGCAACTTCAGGATTGTTGAAGGTGTCTTTGTCCATTCTTTTGCACCATCCACACCAATCGGTATAAACGTCTATGAAGATCTTCTTAGGATCCTTGTCTTTTTCCGTTTTAGCAATCGCTTCTTCCCAGGTCATCCATTCTATTTCTTGTGCAGGTATGAACTGGATGCCTAAAATGAAAAATAAAATGATCAGGGCGTTTCTCATGGCATTTGCTTTAAAAAAGTAAAGATACCAAATTTGGAATGAGTATGGGAAAAAAACAAAGCCCGGCGAGTGCCGGGCGTTATGTTATATGGAAATGATCAGGACTTTTTAACAAGCTCCTTGTTGGATTCCGGTAATTTTATCGTTACGTCTACCTGATTTCTGATCAGGTCTTCAAAGGTCTCTCTTTTACGGATCAGAAGGGCCTGACCATCATGCCAAAGAACTTCTGCAGGTCTGTAGCGGGAGTTATAGTTGCTAGCCATGGTAAAGCAATAAGCACCGGCATTTCTGAAACATAGCAGGTCTCCTTCAGAAATCTCTGCAATACGACGGTTATTACCAAAGGTGTCTGTTTCACAAATGTAGCCTACCACAGAATAGAAGCGCTCTTTTCCTTTAGGGTTGGTCAGATTAAAGATCTCGTGGTATGAATTGTAGAACATCGGGCGTATAAGGTGGTTGAAACCTGAATCTATACTTGCGAATACCGTTGAAGTGGTCTGTTTTACCACGTTCACACGAGCTACAAAAAATCCTGCCTGGCTTACCAGAAATTTACCTGGCTCGAAAGAAAGGGTGAGATCTTTTCCGGTCTCTTTGCAGAAATCATTGAAACGTTTCGTCAGTTTCTTACCGAGCTCTTCGATGTTGGTTTCGATATCACCTTCTTTGTACGGTACTTTAAATCCACTTCCAAAATCGATGAATTCAAGATCCTTGAAGTTCTTTGCGGTTTCAAAGAGTATTTCAGATGCATATAGAAATACTTCGATGTCCAGAATGTCACTTCCGGTGTGCATGTGAATGCCATTGACATGCATTCCTGTATTTTCCACGATACGCAATAAGTGCGGGATCTGGTGAATGCTGATTCCGAATTTAGAATCGATATGTCCTACGGAAATATTTGAATTTCCTCCGGCCATCACGTGTGGGTTTATACGAATACAAACGGGAGTGTTCGGATGTTTGCTTCCGAACTGCTCCAGAATGGAAAGGTTATCAATATTGATCTGAGCTCCTAGTGCAGCTACTTTTTCGATTTCTTCCATGGAGACACCATTCGGAGTGAAGATGATATCCTCCGGAGCAAAACCTGCTTCAAGTCCTAACTGAACTTCCTGTACAGAAACGGTATCCAATCCGCTTCCAAGAGCGTTCATCAGTTTTAGAATCGCTATATTGGATAATGCTTTTACGGCATAGTTTAGTTTTAACTTTTTTACTCCCTTGAAAGCTGAAGTAAGCCTGTTATATTGTGAAATGATCGTTGCTGAGTCATAAACATAGACCGGACTTCCATATTCCTTTGCGATGTTCAGTAAATCTTTGTTCTCCATAGTTCAAACATTATAAGGGTGCAAAATTAAATAGGACACCCGTAAGTTTAAAATAAATGTTTAAAAATATTAAAATAAAACAATATGTTTCATTTGTAACAATCAATTCGTATTGCATACGTCTTAAAGGTAGGCAATATCGGTAAATCTTTAGAAATTACGGCATAATCGGGCATTTATGAGTTGGGCTAAATCTTAAATAATGTTGGGTTAATTAAACTCCATTTGTTACATTTGCTACGCTTAAATTATACTATTAGAAGGAATCGTTATGAATTTACACGAATATCAAGGAAAAGAAATTTTGGCAAGTTTTGGAGTCCGCATACAGCGCGGAATTGTAGCCCATAACGCTAATGAAGCTGTTGACGCAGCAAAACAATTAACAGCGGAGACCGGTACCGGTTGGCATGTTATTAAAGCGCAGGTTCACGCAGGTGGACGTGGAAAGGGTGGAGGAGTAAAACTCGCCAAAAACCTTAAAGAAGTAGAGGAACTTGCAGGCAGCATCATCGGGATGAATCTGGTTACTCCTCAAACTTCCAAAGAAGGGAAAAAAGTTCATCAGGTATTGGTGGCTGAGGATGTTTACTATCCTGGAGAAAGTGAGACCTCAGAATTCTATATGTCGGTTCTTCTTGACAGAAGCAAAGGACGAAACATGATCATGTATTCTACCGAAGGTGGAATGGATATCGAAGAAGTTGCTGAAAAGACGCCGCACCTGATCTTTACAGAAGAGGTGGATCCAAGTATCGGACTTATGCCGTTTCAGGCAAGACGTATCGCTTTCAATCTTGGATTAAGCGGAACTGCATTCAAGGAGATGACGAAGTTTGTTGCTTCTTTGTATAAGGCTTACGAAGTTTCTGATGCATCTCTGTTTGAGATCAACCCGGTCCTGAAGACTTCTGATGATAAGATCATGGCAGTGGATGCTAAAGTGACCCTTGATGATAACGCATTATACAGACATAAGGATTATGCTGAGATGCGTGACCTTCGTGAGGAGGATCCGATCGAGGTGGAAGCGAAAGCGGCTGGTCTTAACTATGTGAACCTCGATGGAAATGTAGGATGTATGGTTAATGGAGCCGGACTTGCGATGGCGACAATGGACCTTATCAAAATGGCGGGTGGTGAGCCGGCAAACTTCCTGGATGTAGGAGGTACTGCTGATGCGAAACGTGTTGAAACCGCTTTCAGAATCATCCTTAAAGATCCTAACGTAAAAGCAATTCTGGTTAATATTTTCGGTGGAATCGTAAGATGTGATCGTGTTGCTCAGGGTATCGTTGATGCATACAAGAATATGGGAGATGCCATTCAGGTACCGATTATTGTACGTCTTCAGGGAACTAACGCTGAAATCGCAAAAGAACTTATCGATAATTCCGGATTGGCAGTGCATTCTGCAATTCAATTCCAGGAAGCTGCTGATAAAGTACAGGAAGTACTCGGTTAATTACCGGATTATAATAAATTTTAAAAGGCCTGAATCTAGATTCAGGCCTTTTTTTATGGTTATCATTGTAAATTTAGAGTTAAGGCGTGCGGTATTCTCACAGTAATCAGTAATTATGCATGACTTCTTTATTTTTGATAGTATTTCTCTAAAGAATTTCAGGGTTTGATGTTGATATGGTAGTGTTTGAAGAATAACTGTGTGTACTATATAATTTTTTGTATGACTTTCAAAGTCGTGGGAAATTTTGAAAGCCTCAGTGTTTCAGGGGACTTATCGATTAAGTGCATGCTCAGCGTTTAAGGTTTCTCAAATTACGGAAGTGTTATTTAAATTAAGTATGAGTTAAGGGTTTAGTTAGCAGTATTTTACTGATAAATTTCGTTTTAATTTTGACACATAATCAAATATAAACGAACATTTATTATGAAATCGATGATCAAACTTTTTACCACGGTATTAGTGATGTTTACCCTTTCTAAAGGAGTAGCTGCAGACCCGAAGCCGATCAAAGTGGAAACCAACAAAGAACTGCAAAATTTGTTGCGAAATCCTGCTTTCGATCTGGATGATACTGCTCTGAGTGCACGCGTTCATTTTCTGATCAATTCAGAAGGTGAGATCGTTGTGATCGATGTAAAAGGCGGTAATTATATTATTGAAGACTATGTCAAGTACAGATTGAATTATAAGAAATTAAAGTCAAAGGAATTGGCGCCTTTGCAGGAGTATACTTTTGAAGTTCATTTCAAAACGGGAAAGTAGTAGTTGACAAATCGCTATGAAAAATCAAAGCCTGGTGTCATTGCTACACCAGGCTTTTTAACATGTGTTTGACCACATATTCACCTAACTACTATTCTTTATGCTTTTATATTATAAATGCAGACCGCATTCTGTTTTAGGACTGTTGTTCCATCTTCCGCTTCGGTCTTCACCGGGTACGGTGCAATGTTTACAACCGATCGATTGATAACCCTGACTTACCAGTGGATGAAAGGGGAGTTTGTGTTCCTGGATAAAAGAATCGCGCATTTCCTTCGTTACGTCCAGAAGTGGGTAGAATTTCAGGATATCACCTCTCGTTTCAAAGATGTCCAGTGTTGAGCGGTGATCACTCTGCCATTCCATCAAACCGGATACCCAGACGGTATAATTCTTTTTGATGGCTTCCAGGGGTTTAACTTTATTGATACTGCAGCAAAACTCCGGATTCTTACTCCAGGTCTCATCTTGAGTGGTGAATTCGTGTTCCCAGGCGACAGCTCGTATCGATTTTACGGGAAGACCGTATAATTCCGTGAGTTCTTTTTTGTAATCCAGTGTTTCAGAAAAATGATAACCGGTGTCTATAAAATGAACCGGTTGTGAAATATTAGTGTTTGAAAATAAATGTAATAAGAACGCAGAGGTTGCTGCGAAGGAGCTGGTAAGCATGATCTCTTCCATTTCAAAATCCTCATAAAGTCTTGCGATGCGTTCTTCTATACTTAAATTTTTGTAAACAGCGTTCAATTTACTGATCTCTTCCTCACTAAGTATTCGTTTCCTGACCGTAAATGTACTCATAAATCTATTAGTATAGTAACCCGATAGGGTAATTAGATAGCGCAAGGTAGAAAAATATTTTAACTGCGCCTAATTATTGGTCAAATTAATTCATTTTTAGGGGTTTTGCCGCTCGGGCTCAGGGTGTTTTTATCCGGTAATTAGAGGGTGAAATAAGAGGAGAAATTAAAAGTAGCCTGGTGGTATTCATAATTTCATCGCATCAACAAACATTTTAAAAATGTAATTGCCCTGAGTGTGATCAGATTATGTAGTTCGTCGGATATTTCGATGTAAGAATGTTTGTTTATTTGTAAAAAATGTCGTACGTCGATATAATTTCATTTTTATAGGAGCTTTGTTTACTTTTCGTACAAATGCATCATTATGAATAATAAGAAAGAAAAACTCAGTTTACTTTCAGAAATGATTGCCCTGGTAAGATCCGACCATGATATCAATCAACGGGAATACGATTTTATCAATGCAATGGCTCAACACATGGAGGTAGGGCAGGAAGAACTGGAAGTATTGTTCACGAGAAAAGAAACGCCGTACACACCTCCACAGGCTGAAGCTGAAAGAATCTTACAGTTTCATCGTTTGGTGCTGTTGATGAATATGGATCAACAACAACGCCCTAATGAAATGAGAACGCTTAAAGAATTCGGTTTGCGCATGGGTTTGAATCCGGTGGCGATGGATCGGGTGCTAATGGAAATGCATTCCTATCCGGATAAAGTCCTTCCTCCGGGAGTTCTTATCAATATCTTTAAAACGTATTATAACTAATTATCAGGTATTTGCGTTCCAGGCTTTGGCCGCTTCCTTAGTATTTCTGAAAATCTGACCCGCCACACTATCTTATGACATTCTGAAGTGGTAGGTCCTGACCTTGTACTGCCTTGTCGGCAAATCCTATTACGACTTTTTATAAGATCCATTTGTTGCTTACTTAAATAAGCAGGAGTCGGATCAATACTCTTTTTGTCCGAATCGCATACTTTTTATGTCAAAATGGCGCTGCATTAGCTTTTGTAGATGACATATAGTCATGTTTTTTCACTTGGCTCACATTTTGTCTATGCAGAGGTGTAATTAAAAATCTTAAACAGTTTAACTTAAAACATATAATATTATGAGTTTGGTAAAAAGAAATTATAACAGTATTCCCTCTATTTTCGATGAATTATTCAGACCAGACTGGTTTGGAGGAATGGAGAATTTAAATAAAAATGTTCCTGCAGTAAATATTAAAGAACGCGATGGAGGTTTTGAACTTGAACTGGCCGCTCCAGGACTAAAAAAAGAAAATTTCAACATCGAAGTAGATAAGAATCTTCTAACTATTTCTTCCGAGGTTAAGAAAGAGAATGAAGCAAATTCTGAAGATGGAAAGTATAGTAGAAAAGAATTTAGTTTCAGTTCATTCAGCCGTTCCTTTACGCTGCCTGAAACTGTAAACAGCGATAAGATCAATGCTTCTTATGAAGATGGGGTTTTGAAATTGGATATTCCTAAAAAAGAGGAAGCACTTCCAAAACCAAAAAGGATGATCGAGATCGGATAATATAAGTAGAGTGATAGTTTTTTCATAGTTAAGTTTTGGTTAGTTAGTTTCTCCGGCTCCGTTTTCACGGGGCCGGAGTTCATTTATACCTTTTCCTGCAATACTTTTATCTCATCCCGTAGTCGCGCAGCTTCGATAAAATCCAGTTCTTTGGCCGCTTTTTCCATAGCTTTTCTTTTGTCCCTGATCAATTGTTCGATCTTTGGTTTTGGCAAATAGTCTACTTCGGGTTCAGCAGCCTTTCGGGCAGCTTCTTTCTCGAGTTGATAGGTGGATAATGAATTCTTAGCTAAGGCGGAATCAAGATTTTTCTTCAGGGCTTTTGGTGTGATATTGTGTGCCTTGTTATAGGCGGTTTGTTTTTCTCTACGGTAGTTGGTCTCATCGATGGTTTTCTGCATGCTCTCTGTGATCTTATCGGCATACATAATCGCCTTTCCGTTGATGTTCCTGGCAGCACGACCCACAGTTTGGGTTAATGATCTGGCGCTTCTTAGAAATCCTTCCTTATCCGCATCCAGAATCGCTACCAGAGAGACTTCGGGCAGGTCCAACCCTTCCCGCAACAGGTTAACACCGATCAGGACATCAAAGAGTCCTTTTCTGAGATCCTGCATGATCTCTACTCTTTCCAGAGTATCTACATCACTGTGGATATAACGGCATCGTACCTGGATTCTTGTCAGGTATTTGGTGAGTTCTTCTGCCATTCTTTTGGTCAGTGTAGTGACCAGTACTCTTTCGTCACTTTCCACCCGTTGCTGGATCTCCTCGATAAGGTCGTCTATCTGATTTTCACTAGGGCGAACCTCAATAATAGGGTCGAGAAGACCGGTAGGTCGTATCACCTGTTCCACATAGATTCCTCCACTCAGTTTCAATTCGTAATCGGCCGGAGTGGCACTTACATAGATCACCTGATTTTGCAGTCCTTCGAATTCTTCGAATTTCAGTGGACGGTTGTCCATGGCTGCCGGTAGTCGAAAGCCATATTCTACCAGATTTTCTTTACGGCTTCGGTCTCCTCCATACATCGCATGTACCTGAGGAATGGTCACATGGCTTTCATCAACGACCATAAGATAATCATCGGGAAAGTAATCGAGCAGACAGAAAGGGCGTGTTCCGGGGGGTCTTCCGTCCAGGTATCTCGAATAGTTTTCGATACCGCTGCAATACCCCAATTCCCGAATCATCTCCAGGTCGAAGGACGTTCTTTCTTCCAGTCTTTTGGCTTCGAGAGGTTTGCCGATCTCTTTGAAATAGTCCACTTGTTTTACCATGTCATCCTGTATCTGGTGAATGGCATTTTGCAGTACATCCGGAGACGTCACGAACATATTGGCCGGATAGATGTTCACGCGATCATATTTTTCGATCACCTTATTCGAAATTGGATCGAAGGCTTCGATCTCTTCGATCTCATCACCGAAGAAATGAATGCGGAAGGCGTCATCGGCATATCCCGGATAAATATCCACAACATCGCCTTTTACACGGAAATTACCATGATTGAAATCTGCTGTTGTACGCGAATAGAGACTTTGAACCAGTCGATGTAGCAATTTTGTTCGGGAGATCACCTGGTCGCGCTCAACAGAGATCACGTTCTTTTGGAATTCGATTGGGTTTCCGATCCCATACAGACAGGAAACTGAGGCGACTACCAGTACATCCCTTCTTCCTGATAATAAAGAAGATGTAGCGCTCAGTCGGAGTTTCTCGATCTCATCATTGATCGAAAGATCCTTTTCGATATAGGTACCCGTCACCGGGATATATGCCTCCGGTTGATAATAATCATAATAGGAAACAAAATATTCCACAGCGTTTTCGGGAAAGAATTGTTTGAATTCTGAATATAGCTGCGCCGCCAGTGTCTTATTATGTGCAAGAACCAGCGTTGGACGTTGGACCTCTTCAACCACATTGGCTACCGTAAAGGTTTTTCCGGATCCCGTAACTCCTAGAAGTGTTTGATATCGCTCTTCTGCTCGTATACCTTCAGCGAGTTCTTTGATAGCCTGAGGCTGATCTCCTGTGGGTTTGTAATCTGAGGTGATTTTAAATTGCATATAAAAACCTGGGTGTATAATTCTTAAATATAGTTGCGGATAGCGCTTGATGATCAGCGCTTCAAAGTGAAATGCCCTTTGAATTCTCTGCCGTCTTCCAACTGTACCCTGAACCAGTAATCTGAGGCTGGCAGGATATTTCCATGAAACGTTCCGTCCCAACCCGGTCCAAGCGGATCGATCTGTTTCAGTAATTTTCCATAACGATCATAGATGAATATCAGGGAGGCTGTTTGAAATTCAGCATTGATCCCCTTCAATTGCCAGTGATCATTGATCCCGTCATTGTTCGGTGTAAAGAACTTGTCATAACCGATTACTGATACGGTTTTCTCAATGGTACCACAACCATTTTTATCACGTACAAAAATAGTGATAAATCCCGGAGGAACATTTTCAAAGACATTGCTTTCCTGATAGGGACCGTCTATGGAGTATAATGCATATTCGTAGTCACCTTCTCCTTCGGTGAAAACGGTGATCGTGTTGTTTTCCGAGATGTCAAAGATCTCAGGCGGAGCACTGAACGTCGCTATGTTTGATGCGTTAATGGTAAAAAATGATTCTCCCGTGCAGGTTCTTCTCACTCCGTGATCTTCGAATTGATCGGCAACCTCGATACGGTAATCACCGGGTTCCGAAATTTGTTGATAGCGCTCATTTCCAAGCAGGTTCTCCGTGCCGTCAGGGTTGATCCTGTACCATCGGTATTCATTGTGGGTTCCGGTGATATTTACCGTTACCCTGGGTGTATTGAGACAAATCAAAGGAAGTGGTTCTTCAAGGGTCGCGTTTGGTCGCTGATCAACGATCAGGGTGATATATTCAATTGCGGTACAGGCATCGTCGGTTTCATATCTTACGTAAAGTGTCTTCTCGCTGGTCACTCGTAGTGATCCACTTAATTCACCGACTTCGAGAATAGCATCTTCCGTGTTTTCATAGAATGCAGCATACCCGCTGGTCAGATCTTGTTTTATAGCATCAAGATCGAAATCTGCTTCTTCGCTTAACGGGGCATAGAGGTCTTCACATTGAAAGAAATAGGGTATTGCAGCAGGTGCAACGGCTGTGCTGTTCGTATTTAGAACGGCAGTTCCCGTGCGGTAGCAATCACCCTGGGAGATACGATAGATGATCATCTGTGATGCCGAGGTGTTTCGATAATTTCCCGGGTTTGTGATGGGCGTATCTGCAGTCAGAGAAGTAGCGGAATCGAAAAAGTCGATCGTATATGCATCGGTTGTTCCGATCTGAGGGATAAGTTCAGTAAGGTTGAAATCGGAAAGGCCGTCAGTCGGGTTCGCATCTACATCGCATTGTATGAGTTCCAGAGCTACAGTCTGCGGCAATACATTCACCGTTACTATGGCTTCTCCGGTGATGGGGCATTCGTTGAGATCGATCGGATCGATATCCACACGGTAGATACCTTCATCTTCGCTTCCGGCTGCAACAATTTCCAGCGTATTGCCGGTTTCACTCAGCAGTTCATCATTCAGATACCATTTGTAAGTAGCATCTGTATATTCCGGAGCTTCGAGTAGATAGGAGTCATTTTCGCAGAGTTCAAGGTCGTTATTATTCAAGGTGCTGTCTTCCTGTGGAATTAGATTCACTTTGTTGAAAAAGGACTGCACAAAAGGAGGGAGTCCCTGTGTAGCTAAATGGCCAACACCCAAATATATCGCATTGTGTGTATAGGTGGCATTGGGCTGGTCTGGATTTTCGATTACGCCGAGATAATTGGTTCCTTCTGTATAATCGTTGGAGATGGTGCGGTAGATCTTGCCGTTAGGGCCGAGTTGAAGGGCACCCCGATAGATGTTTCTTCGGTCTAAAATGACACGACTTGTCGATATATTGGCAGCGTCGAGATCGTATTGTGTAAGATAGGAATCATGTGGTGGTTGAAACTGATCGTTGGATGAATGAACATACAGAAACCTGTTGTTGGGGGAGAATTCCAATCCATAAGGGAACATGACAGAACTGAGGGTCTGTCGGTTTGATACCGTTCCTGAGGTTGCATCAAAATCGAAAAGTGTAAGCCCGCTAACGGCATTGGCGGCAGCGAGTTTGGTTCCGTCAGGGGAAAATTTTAAATAGCCCCGTTGATCTTCGATAGGACTACCGCTGATCACACTTTTTACCGGATTACCGATCCCTGCACTGCTTACTTCGTATGCATAGAAAGCATTGAAATACTGATCAGAAGGACTGTTGAAGCCCATGGTCACTACCCAAAACGTCTTTTGGCGGCAATCTTTTACCACTGCCGATAGTTTTTCAGAACAATTCGCCAATAATGACTGGTTCTTGATGGTAATGGCTCCTAGTCCGTTATCAGCACTCATGTCTACCACCGAATAATTGAACCCGAAATCAGGATCGTTTTGACCCACCGATGTATCTACCGTAAAAATGTAGTAGATATTGTCAAATTCCGGTTTAGGTACGATTATGGCAGACTGGGTACTTGACACGTCTCCATAGAGATTGGTGCCGTTTAACATCACGTTATGGTTCCGGTTGTAAACGGTGGAACCATCGGTATAGAAGAGGAGGTTTCCGGAGCTGTCAGAAATGGAGGAGCAGCCCTCCAGTGTCTGAAGTTTCCCCGTACTTAGTGGTGTGACACTGCCATCTGAATTGAAGTGCAGGCCGGCATTCTCACCGAAAAACCAGTTGTTGGCTTCACCCTGACTAAAAAGCGGTAGTGAAATCAACAAACCGGTCCAAAAAAATATTGAGGAGATCAGTTTGGTCATGTCTCCTCAAATATACTATAAATCGCGTTTCTTCAGAATCAAATAAGATGAATAGACAAATATGAAGGTCCATACGAGAACAATCAGGATCTCATACCAGTGAACCCCGTAATCCTTAGAAAGTTCTTCACCTAACTGACTGGCTACCGACTGAACCGCACTCATTCGGGTGGCCGGTTCTTTAATCAGGTTGCTCATAGCATCAAGAGGAAGCAGATTGCTTACGCTGTCTGCAATATTTGCATTCGTTTTCCATCGCAGAAGCCCATAGATGATACCTTCAAAAGCTTGCCATAAGATCAGGAAACCAAGCGCAAAAGCTGATTTTTTGATGAGCATACCTAAAAACATACAAAAGGAAAAGAATCCCATCAATTTTACAAAAAAGGCGATCAGGTAATCCAATTGAGAAAATACGATGCTGAATTCGGTATAGTCGGAGTAGGCAAGTCCGAGTAACAGAGAAACTATAAATACGAAAGCCGTAGAGACTGCAGAAAAAACGATCACGGTCAAAAATTTTGACATGATAAATTCTTTCTTGCTCAAACCGTCGATTAAGTTCTGTTTGATGGTTTTGTTACTGTATTCGTTGGAGATCATCGAAACGATGATGATCGCCAGAAAAAGTTTAAAGAAGGCAGCTACATAGGTATTGAAATGCCAGATGAACGGAAAATTGAAAATTCCCTGATCGGCTAAATGGATCTGTATCTGGCCGATATCAAACTTTATAACTGAAATGAGTGCTATAGAGATAAGAAGGCAGAAATAGGCTATGATCAGAACCCGGCTGGATCTGCTGTTCCATAGTTTTATACCTTCGATTTGTAAGAGACGTATCATTGTTGAGTTGGTTTTTTAATTGGAGTGATTGTTGGTGAGTGTGAGGAACTGTTCCTCGAGGCTTTCTTTTCTTTTCACAAGATGAGAAAGAACAATTCCTTTTTCAAAGGCGATCTTATTGAATTCATCAGCTTCCAAAGGTCGACGCAGGAAGGCTTTGATTATTCCATTTTCAGCATTCACATTTGAAAATAATTCACTGTTGTTCAGGAGGGTTATCAATTCCTCTTTTTGTTCAGAGCGCAACTCGAGGAATCCGTGACTCGCAATCATTTCATCAACACGTCCGGAGTAGAGCTTAACCCCCTTTCTTAGGATCACAACATGAGAGCATACTTTTTCCACTTCATCCAGCAGGTGGGATGCCAGTAAAATAGTAGTTCCTCCTGCGGCGATCTCTTTGATCAGTTGTCGGATCTGATGAATACCCTGCGGATCCAGTCCGTTTGTTGGTTCATCGAGGATAAGGATCTCTGGATCGTTCAACAGTGCCGAAGCGATCGCAAGCCTTTGTTTCATCCCGAGGGAAAAGGTTCTGAACTTGGAATCCTTTCGGTCATAGAGTCCGACCAGTTCCAGTTTTTCGCGAATCTTCGAATCCGAAACTTCCTTGATCTTACATACGAGACGCAGGTTTTGTTCTGCAGACATATACGGATAGAAATTTGGACGTTCGATAATAGCACCTACCTTTTTAAGGGCTTCGTGAGTAGAGGTTTTACCATCGAACCAGTGAAAATCTCCGCTGGTTTTATTGACAACATTAAGTACGATTCCAAGAGTCGTTGATTTACCGCTTCCATTCGGACCCAGTATGCCGTAAACATTTCCTTTCTCGATCGTGAAAGAAAGATCGCTGACAGCGGTGAGGTATCCGAATTTTTTGGTTAAATTGTTTATGGTTAGTATTGTTTCCAAAACTTTTAAGGTTTTTGTTCGTTTATATGACGAATGTTAAAAACATTTGTTACAGAGAAAATTATTATTAAAAATAATACCTTTTAACCATGAGCGAGAAATTAATGTCCAGGAAAAAGCCTACTTACCCCGTGAACGAGCAGTTGCTGGCTTACCTGGAGCGATATAACAGAACCACTAAGATACCGATATCCTATGATGATCTGTTGCGCTTTTCCGGGTCTGTTGTCGTTTATGATGAGAATGATGAAGATACGATGTGGATACGGGTATATTATTCTGAATTTGAAAGACCTGAGATCGATTATCATCTTAAGCAGGTGTATACCCTGATCTTTTCGGATGGTAATGAGGATATCTTTCAATACCTGAATGTCGATGCGATCGATTACTGTACCTTTGGAAACTCCAAACCGTTTCGTATCAAGGTGCGAAATATTCTCAATGATAATTATACCTACCTGTATGTGAAAAAAGCAGATGCTTCCCGGGTGTACGGACTGGAGCTGGAGCATATACTTTCTCCGAACCGTATCAATTTCGTAGTCTATAATGATACGCTTATCGAAGAACACATTTCAGGAATACCCGGAGATGCCTTTATCAAGGAAGCGTTGCCGGAATGCACCGATATCCAGAAAAGTCAGATAGCAAAGGAATTCGTAAAGTTCAATGAGCGATGTATGATAAGATTGTTAGGTGATATGCGCTCCTACAATTATGTGATCATCCCTGTTCATGATTTTGACAATGTGATCTTCAGGATCAGAGCGATCGATTTCGATCAGCAGTCTTACGAAGGAAATTTCAAGGTGTATAAGCCTCAGTTTTTTAAGGAGAATTATAAGATGGTGAAAATGGTGGAAGAGAAACTGAAGCCGGCTTCCATAGAGCAGTATAAGAAAGAGGAACGTTCAGTGTTGGCAAAGAGGATCATCACCTCTAAGAAAAGGTTGCGGATCTTATTGAAATGTATGACCAGGGATCATATCAGTACCCCTAAGAATCTCGAACAGTTAAAAGGGGAATTGTATGATTATACACTTGATATGAAGTTTAAAAGATGCAGGTCGATGGGGCAGGTGCTGAAAGTTGCGCTTGATTTCGTAAAACGCAATTATGAAGATATAAGTATGAAAAGATTGATACACGGATAATACTGTTGTCAAAAAAAATGTATAGATTAGTAAAGTAAAAACCTACGAATTATGAAAAATATTACGATACTGTTACTAGTGTTCGCAGCACAGTTCAGCTTCGCTCAATCAACCGATAAGGTGGTTGATCAGTACCTCAGTGCTATGGGAGGTAAAAGTAAGCTTGAAGGTGTGAAATCAATGATTGCCTCCGTTGAGATCAATACCATGGGAGCTGACATGCAAGGAAAGGTCTGGTACAAGGACCCTAATAAACAATATTCTGAGATCACGGTTATGGGGTCCAGGATCGTTAGCGGATTCGACGGAGAAAAAGGCTGGATGATCAATCCTATGACAGGATCCTCAGCGCCGATCGATATGACCGACGATCAGATCGCGGATAGCCGTAAAAAGGGTCTGAGAGATATGATGCTCGATCTTGATGGTTATCAAACGGAGATGATCGGTGACAAATCCCTCAATGGACAAACGTATACAGCAATAGCCTTCACCGATAAGTCAACCCAAACAAAAGTAGTTAAGTATTTTGATCCGAAAACGCACCTGTTAGCATACGATGAGACCGAAAACGGTATTCTGGGTAAAGTATATGTACATTATAATGATTACAAGGATATCAACGGACTCAAAATAGCTGCTCAGCTGGATAGTTATGTGGATGGTAATTTTGAAACACCAATGATGAGTATGAAGCTCACCGATATAAAACTCAATGAAAAGATAGACGACTCCCGCTTTAAGAAGCCCGGGGTGAACTGACCTTTTGGAGCTATAAATAAAAAAGCCTGCTTTGAATCAAAGCAGGCTTTTTTAGTAGAGAATTATGTTTATTCCTTAGTCTTTTGTTCCTTGTTGAAATAGACGAGGTAATAATACATCTGTCTTTCTTCATCCCATCCTTTTTCTACAAATTTCTCTGCAGATTCCGGGTTGATGAAATCCATTTTGATCTGAATGTTGGTGTCAAGTTCGATCACGTTCTTGATCTTCTTTCTCGCTTCCGTTACCGCTTTGTTCGCGATTGGGAAATTGCTTACATCCTCGATGCTGTATTTACCTCCTTTTTCCGATTTGTAATGTTTGAATTCAGGGATCAGTTCCGGATTCTCGATCACCTCGTTGAGGAAATTGGTCTCTTCAAAAGCATCGTTTTTAGCGAAGTGATTTACGGCTCTGTTCATGAACATAACCTCTTCTTTCTTATCTTCTGCAGGTAATACAACCTCTTTGGCAAAATCCTGGCAGAATTTCAGGTATTTCTTGGTGTAGAATGCCTCATCGGTAGTCGCTTCCACAGCCAGGAATTTCTCCAGCCAGTATTTAGTGTCATAACGGTTACTGTCGATCGATAATAGTTTATAACCCTCTTCCTTCTGAGTGTTTAAGATCAGGCATCCTTTATCAAGCTTATTTACATTCACCCCCTGGCGAATGATGATCTCCAGATTGCTGTTGCTTTCCTCAAATTCCAGGAAATCATGTTTCAATTCCGATTTAAAGATACCGATGGCATCGGTCTTTTCGTTGTCGATGGAAACATCTGTAAAATGAGTCACATAAACCTCACCGCTTTTGATATGTGGATGTCCTGATTGTTCATACAGGTGAGAAGCGATACGCTTTGAATTCATGTGCGTTGTGGAAGGATCCGCAAAGATCTCAGATGCGATCTTGTACAACTCGTTATATTCCACAGCTACTTCATTGTGAAAATGCAGGTAGTTCTCTTCTTTCTCACGGAAGGGTTTAAAGAAATATTCCTTGAGAATCGCTGTGATTTCGTCATTTAGGTGATACGGAGCTTCAGAGTAGAAGGCAGGTTCACCTTTGCCCTTGTTACCGACCTTGTGGATCGATAAACTTTCAATTTGTGCAGCGTATAAATTGATCATGTGTGTTGTAAATTATTAGGTAGTTGGATACAGTTTTAGGATCAGTTCCAGTTCTCGTCAAACCCGAATTCATCATAGTCATCGACATCGAAATTGAAGTCTTCATCCTGATCTTCAAATCCTGGCAGGTCATCCCCTTCAAAATCCTTTTCCGGAGGACTGTCCGGGAGTTGTCCGTGTGCAAAGAGAAGGTCCGGATAAGTGACACCTGCTTCCTTTTCTGAAATGTCCGCAAGCTCCACAAAGAAGGTCCACATACTGAAGAAATCATATACATAAATCAGGTTTCGATTGTCTTCATTCATTTCACTTTCGATACTGGTTTCGGCCATTAGTCTGACCTCATTCCCTCCGTCACTCATATCGAATAGAGCGATCTCTTCTCCCTGTTGCCAGGTTTCGTCACTGACATAGAACGAAGCCATTTCACTTCCATCAAAACCAAACGCCTGAGCGATGGTATTGTGGAGGTCTTCCAGTGATGCATTGCCTTCAATGGCGATGTCTCTGAACACATCTTCCTCTGCATCCAGTATTATTCTGAATTTGTAAATCATCCGGTAAATTATATGGCTACAAACATACAAAAATCACCCGAAATGAGGGCATCATTTTGTAAAGCGATGCAGGGTAAAAATCATCGCACTCAACAGGAAGAAAGCGACTACCTGATGGGTAACACCCAGCCATATCGGGATGGAAAGTAACAAGGTCATCACACCGATAAGAAACTGCAGGAGTACCAGGCCTAACAGGGCTCTTACACCATTATACTGGTCTCTTGTAAGTTCGAGTTTTCGGCTTTTAAAAAATATGATCCCGATGATCAGTACCACGACATAAGCCATGGTTCGGTGAACGAACTGAACACCGCTTTTACCTTCCACAAAATTCTTCCAGACCGGTTCGAGTTCTGTATAGGCCGTAGGGTGAATGAATTTGCCTTCAGACATCATCGGCCAGAAGTTATGCACGAATCCGGCATCGAGTCCGGCCACAAAAGCACCCCAGATGATCTGGATCAGGAGAATTATCAATCCGACCCTGATCAGATTTCGGAAGCCTTTGTCGATGACATGCGACTTGTTTTTATAGATGAGATCGAGTGCAACCCACAGGGTATAAGCAAAGGTCAGAAAGGCAGTGATGAGGTGAAGCGCCAGTCGATAATGACTTACATCCGGTCGGTCGATCAATCCGGATTTTACCATATACCAGCCGATAAATCCCTGGAGTCCGCCCATACAGAGAAGAACGATCGATTTTTTGATCGTGGGAACGCTTAATTGTTTTTTGATCAGGAAATAGAGGAATGGAATCATAAAAACCACACCGATCATTCTGCCGATCAAACGGTGTAGCCATTCCCAGAAATAGATATCCTTAAAATCCTGTAATGTAAAATGCGTGTTCAGTTTCTGATATTCCGGAAATTGCTTGTAAAGGTCGAAAGCGGCCTCCCATTCGGATTCATTCATCGGAGGAAGCACTCCGCTGATCAATTTGTACTCTGAGATCGAAAGTCCGGAATGTGTTAGTCGGGTAATTCCCCCGATCACAACCATTCCGAAGATCAGGATACAACCTGATAATAACCAGTAAACGACGAATTTGTTGTCTTTTTTCATAGCATTTATAGGATTAATCCAAGGATTCTGAAGTTTAGTTTTGCCATTGGTATGGGTTGGTCATCATCTTTATTATTCGCTCTTTTCAGGGATGGTAAGTCCGAGTTTTTTGGCTCTTTCCATCATGAACTGATACGCCGACTCATAATCATTGGAGATATCACCTTCCAGAATCGCTTCTTTGATGGCATCCTTTAGAATTCCAACTTCCCGGGAAGGTTTAAGATTAAAGATCTGCATGATCTCTTCACCATCGATCGGTGGCTGGAAATTCCGTACATGATCTCTTTCTTCGACCTCTGCGAGCTTATTGCGAACTACTTTAAAATTGTTGTGGTATTTTTTATAGCGACGTGGATTTTTAGTGGTGATATCCGCTTCACACAGGGTCATCAAGTCTTCTATGTCATCTCCGGCATCAAAGATCAGGCGTCTTACGGCAGAATCGGTAACGATGTCCATGGAAAGTACGATAGGTCTTGAGCTCATCATCACCATCTTCTGTACGTATTTCATCTTCTCATTAAGTGGGAGACGTAAACGTTTAAACATACGAAAGACCATTTTGGAGCCTACGAATTCATGCCCGTGAAAGGTCCAGCCGATCTTTTTATCAAATCGCTTCGTCGGTGCTTTTCCGATATCGTGAAGCAGTGCTGCCCAACGAAGCCAAAGATTGTCGGTATTTTCTGAAATGTTATCCACTACTTCCAGAGTATGCCAGAAATTGTCTTTGTGGCGCTGACCTTCTTTCTCTTCAATACCTTGTAAAGCGGTTAGTTCAGGCATGATGATATGCAAAAGTCCGGTCTTGAATAAATGTGTGAATCCAACCGAGGGTTTCGTGCTCAGCAGAATCTTGTGGAGCTCATCCACGATGCGTTCACTGGAAATGATCTTGATTCGATCTTTATTGCGTTCAATTGCCGAAAGTGATTCCGGATGAATCTCAAAGTTTAGCTGACTTGCAAACCTTATGGCACGCATCATGCGCAAAGGGTCGTCGGAATAGGTGATATCCGGATCCAGCGGAGTTCGGATAATACCATTATTCAGGTCCTCCATCCCGTTAAAGGGGTCCAGAAGAGCGCCGAAGTTCTCTTTACTCAGTGAAAGTGCAAGGGCATTGATGGTGAAATCTCTGCGATTCTGATCATCCTCCAGCGTGCCATCTTCCACTAAAGGTTTCCGGCTATCAGATCGATAGCTTTCCTTTCTGGCACCTACGAACTCTACTTCTGTGTCTTCATTCTTGATCATGGCGGTACCATAATTCTTAAAGACAGAGATCTTGGTGGGCTTCTCCATCGAGTCTGCCACTTGTCTCGCCAGTTCGATGCCGCTTCCAACGGCAACAATATCGATATCTTTAGGGGTGTTACGTTTTAAAAAGTAATCTCTGACAAAGCCTCCGATTACGTAGGATTCCACACCAATCTGGTCCGCTGCATTTGAAATTAGCGTAAAAACAGGATCTTGTATCGCTTCTTTATAATTCATTCCATGAAATTCCTTTCGGTTTTCCCCCGTATTCGTCTGGTCGGACCGGTCTTTCCGGATCGTTTTACTTTCGTATGATCCTGACCTCTCCGTTATTTGACAGTTTAATGATACTTGAAGGAGAAGGGTTTTTTTTATCGCGGTGCAAATTTACTATATAGTCGACACCTTTTAAAATTTCCCCGCTTATTTCTGAGTATGAATGTGGTGTTGGTGCTCCGCTGATGTTTGCTGAAGTGGAGACTAACGGTCTTTTCAGCTGTCGTATCAATTTCTGACAAAAAGGATCGGAAGCAACCCGAATCGCTATGGTGTCGTCCTCTCCGATAAGGTTGGGGGCCAGGTTTAATGGCCTGTCATAGATGATGGTGGTGGGTTTGTTTGCTAATTCTATGATGTCATAGGCGGCATCAGGGACTTCATAAACATACTTCTCCAGCATTCTTAAATCTGAGACCAGACAGATCAAGGCTTTACTGTCGTCTCTTTGCTTGAGATCATAAACTTTTTTAACAGCCTCTGGGTTCGTTGCATCGCATCCGATTCCCCAGACCGTATCGGTTGGATAGAGGATGAGGGCACCGGAATTCACGGTTTTCAGGCAGTTCTCGATTTCAGTATTCATTTCCATAGATTCAGAAGATCAGATCTGTTTGCCGCAAAATTACGGTTTATTTCTCTGCAATATTCAAAAACACCGAAGCCTGTTCTAAATACCGATAATCCTCAGAATTCCTCGGTCTTGGAATTTTCTTCGGGTACCTGATCTTTTAATTCCCTGAGATACCCGGATAGTTTGCTATGAAAGAGTTCCGGTACAAAATGATCGTATAATTGGCGGCTGTGCTTCTTAAGGTCAGCAGTTTTTTGTCCTTCAAATAATTCCGGATGATATTCCTTCAGGTGCACGCTTTGATTCATGTGGTCTTCAAAAAGGCTCCATTCTTCTTTAGGTATCCACGGACTAAAGATGGAGAACGTGGGCACATTTAAAGCTTTAGCCATATTGACTGCTCCTCCTTCATTACCGATAAGTGCCTTACAGTTGCTTAATAATGCGAGGAACTTGCGTAAGGAAGGAGCGAAAAGTTCAGGCCTCAGCTTTTGAAGCGTTTTCGGGTGACAACGGTTGAGAATGTTTTCGACTTCCTCTTTTTGGGAAGGAATGTAGTTCAGCAATAAGACGGCCTCACTTTCATCCGCAAGGATATCGAGTAGTTGTGCCATATAGAGTGGTGGATAATTCTTTTTAGGCCCGCTTCCGAGGATTCCAATCATGATCAGTTGCTGGTCGTCGATGCCATGTTCCGTAAGATAAGCAGCAGCCCAGTCTTTTTCTTCCTGACTCAGGTAGATTTGTGGTCGGACATGATAAGTGTTCAGTGGTTTTTCCGGAAAAAGTGGCTCCAGTAAGCGGAGCCGGTGTTCGATGGTCAGTGCTTCCCCTGTAATTGATTTTGGATGTCTTTTAATCGTATTCGTATACAGGAAAGAACTATACCATTTGTGATAGGCGATTTTTTTTGAAGCATCGCATAACAGGGTGATGAGGTTGGTCTCTAATTTCCCGTAAACATCGATAATCACATCATATTGAGTTTTATTGAGCTTACGTATGTAGGAGATCAATGCTTTTTTATTCTTACGAAGTGCTGCATCGAACAAAAGGAGGTTATCTATATAAGGATTATGCTGCGCTACTGCAACCGTATGAGTATGGATCATATAGTCTATTTGGGCGTCCGGAAGTTGTGCTTTTATGTTGTGGCACAGAATAGTGCTGGTGAGCACATCACCGATCATTTTTTGTTGCAGAATAAGGACCTTCAAAGCTTTTGAATTTTAAATGCAAATTAAATAATCTTTCTGAAGCTGGGAGTTTAAATCATAAATTCTATTTTTGTTTGGTAATCCAAGAAAATAGAAAGGATGAGGATATTGATCACCGGTGCTGCTGGCTTTATAGGTTCCCACACCGCTGCTTATTTTGCAGAACAAGGACATGATGTTATAGGACTGGACAGTTTTTCAGATTATTATGATCCTGCATTAAAGCGTCTGAATCAGGAGGATATAGAGAAGGCCGGAGTACGATTTGTGGAGATCGACCTGAATGATGATCTGGGATCGCACTTACCCGGAGATATTGATTATATCTTTCATTTTGCGGCACAACCGGGAATTTCTGCAACAACACCTTTGGAGGATTACGTGAATAATAATATCTATGCTACTCAGAATTTTTTGGATTGGGCGAAAGAATATAGTCCGGATCTGAAACTTTTTGTGAATATCGCCACTTCTTCGATCTATGGAAAAGAGGCTACACTTCCGGAAACCGCTGTTCCCACACCGATCTCTTATTATGGAACTACTAAACTCGCTGCAGAGCAGCTTGTGTTAGGGGAGCATCGTACCGGAAAGATCAAAGCGTGTTCTCTCCGATTATATTCGGTTTACGGTCCCCGCGAACGTCCTGAGAAATTGTATACAAAACTGATCAAGAGTATTATTGAGGATACGGAGTTTCCGTTATTTGAAGGTAGTGAAAAACACTCCAGAAGTTTTACCTATGTAGGAGATATCGTTAAAGGTATGGCTGCGGTTATCGGGAAGGAAGAAGTGCTGGGAGGAGAGATCGTAAATATCGGTTCCGATAAAGAATATACGACTAAAGAAGGTATCGAGCTTATCGAGAAAATCATCGGTAAGCCGGCAAAGATCAAAAGAACACCTCCGCGTCCGGGCGATCAGCTTCGCACTACTGCTTTGATCGATAAAGCGAGAAAATTACTGGGTTATGAACCTGAAACCGAATTCGAAGAAGGACTGAAAGCGCAGGTAGAATGGTATAAACAGAAGTTCTGCTAAGATCTTTGTTCAATTTTCTTTAATTCTTTGAATCGTTCATGTACACCGAGCGCATTCAGATAACAGATGGTCATTCCTTTTTTGCCATCCAGAATGCCTAATCGAAGTATGTAATGATGAAAGAACCTCCAAAACGGTTTGAGGGTTTGGGCGAACCAGTTCCATTTTTTGCCTTTTTCGAAGGATTCACGGGCTTTTAATCTTCCGTAACTGATCATTTTTCCCTTGTAATCTTCGTAGTCCTTAAAACTGTAATGGATTAATTTTTCCCGAAGCTTACCTTCTGTTCCGTCAACTTCCAGCGTTTCATGTACGATGCGTGTATCGGTGAATTTACAACGACTTTTGCGGAAGAGGCGATGTACCTTATCGGTCTGCCATCCACTGAAGTGAAGTCGTTCGTTTTTATACATGAACAGGCGGTAGTTCCAGTAGGCTTCCAGGGCTTCCGGGTTGTTGATGGTAGCGATGATCTCTTCCTGAAGCGGAGGGGTGATTCTTTCATCGGCATCGATAAAATAGATCCAGTCATGCTTTGCAAGGCTTAGTGCATAGGATTTCTGTTCCGTAAAATTACGAAAGGGATGTTGTACCGATTTTACATCCGGATCCTTTTCCAGCCATTCCCAGGTACCATCGGTACTGTAGGAATCAACTACAATGATTTCATCTGCGAATCGGATACTGTCGATACAATCTTTGATATAGCCGATCTCATTGTAGGTGATGATCACAGCTGATAATTTGTTGTTTTGGGCCAAGCTTTTAGATTTTTGGCAAATATAGGGGTATAAATGTAAAAAGCTGCTTCCGTCAGCAGGGAGGTCTGCACAAAGCAGACTCTGACCTGTCGGAAACAGCTTTATAAAATTCTTTGTTGAACGACTATACGGCTACGTCATATTCGCGCAGGGCGTCATTCAGTGAAGTTTTCTTATTGGTACTTTCCTTACGCTTACCGATGATCAGTGCACAAGGGACATTATAGGTTCCTGCAGAGAATTCTTTGGCATAACTTCCCGGAATTACTACCGAACGAGCCGGTACATATCCCTTCATTTCCACAGGTTCGTCACCGGTAACATCGATGATTTTGGTAGAAGCGGTCAGTACTACATTGGCACCCAGTACAGCTTCTTTTTCCACACGTACTCCTTCTACTACGATACAACGTGAACCGATAAAGGCATTATCTTCGATGATTACAGGGGCAGCCTGAAGCGGTTCAAGCACGCCTCCGATACCTACACCACCACTGAGGTGAACATTCTTTCCGATCTGAGCACAACTTCCAACGGTTGCCCAGGTGTCTACCATGGTACCTTCGTCAACATAAGCACCGATATTCACATAACTCGGCATCAGGATCGTTCCGGCAGAAATATAAGCACCATGTCTGGCAACCGCATGAGGAACTACACGAATTCCTTTTTCTGCATAATTTCTCTTTAATGGAATCTTATCGTGGAATTCAAGAGGTCCTGCCTCGATGGTTTCCATTTTCTGGATAGGGAAATACAGGACAACCGCCTTTTTAACCCATTCGTTCACTTGCCATCCGTTTTCGGTTGGTTCAGCAACTCTAAGTTCTCCTGCATCTAGAAGAGCAACTACTTTACGGATTGTATCTATGGTTTGCTGTTCTTTCAATAATTCCCGGTTTTCCCAGGCATTCTCTATAACAGAGCGTAATTCTTCCATGCTATGATAAATTTTTTTGCAAATATACGCCCTTACCATCAAATTCTCTCAAGGTTTTACAGGTGTAACATTTATGACGTATTTTTACTAAAAATTCAATTATGAGTAGGATTCTTGCCATTGATTTTGGGGAAAAGCGTTGCGGAATAGCCGTTACCGATGAGTTGCAGATCATAGCCTCAGGGCTTACGACGGTTGCAACCGGTGAATTATTGGATTTTCTGAAAAAATATACATCGGAGGAGAAGGTGGAGACGATCGTGGTTGGAGCTCCCAAGAGACTGAATAACGTAGCTTCTGATGTGGAGCAGGTCATAGGAGAATTCATAAAAAAAATAAAAAATGTAATCCCTGGCATAACAATTGAACGTATGGATGAAAGGTTCACGTCTAAGATCGCTTTTCAAAGTATGATCGATAGTGGTCTAAAAAAGAAGAAGCGAAGGGATAAAGCATTGCTCGATGAGGTGAGTGCAACCGTGATTTTACAGTCGTTCATGGCCGCCAAACTTTAAATCATCGAATTTATTGTACAAAAACCCTTAATTTTTACCATCATATTGAAATTTTTTTAATTTTGTTTATTGATAATTAGATATTTAACCTACTTAAAAACTATGTCCAACCACTAAATTTCACTGAATGAAAATAAAAACTACGTTATTCTTTTGCTTATTAATCCTACAAAATGTACTGTCTGCCCCCACAGAATTACGGAAGGATAATGAGCAAACGACACAGAATACTGCCATACCATTTACCGACATGGAAGCTCCTGTCTGGTCGATGGATTACTCCATTCTGGCATATAACCAGTCATGGCAGCATGAAGAAGACGTAAAGGTCTTTCCAAATCCCGTCAATCGTAAGGACGCATTGAATGTTACCCTTAAGGGTACCGGGAAAAAGTCCCTGAATTTTTATGATATCACTGGAAAGCTGGTAAAACAACTCACGACCGAACGTAATGAGATCGCTATTAGTATCGCAGAACTGGGTGTGGGAGTTTATATCCTGAACGTAAAGTCAGATAGCATTCAGACCACTAAGAAAGTTATCATTCGATAGAAGAAACCTAAATTATTCATTTTCGTTTTTACCCGCAGCTAATGTTGGGAATAACTTTGTACTTTTGCATTCCAATTAAATGCAAGTTAATATGATTCTACCCATAGTGGCTTACGGTGACCCCGTTTTGCGGAAAAAAGGTGAGGACATCAAAAAGGATCATCCTGAACTCGATGTGCTTATCGAAAATATGTTTGAAACTATGTACCACGCTTATGGCGTTGGTCTGGCTGCTCCGCAGATAGGTTTACCATTACGTTTGTTTGTCATCGATGCCTCCCCGTTCGCAGAGGACGAGGATCTTTCTGAAACTGATCGAAAAACGTTGGAAGGGTTTAAGAAAGTTTTCATAAATCCACAGATTCTTGAAGAAACCGGTGAAGAGTGGGCCTTCAACGAGGGGTGTCTTAGTATTCCCGATATCAGAGAGGACGTTTACAGAAATCCGGTGATCCGCCTGGAATATTACGATGAGAATTTCAACCGCTTCGAAGAAACTTTCGAAGGGTTAGCCGCTAGAGTGATCCAGCACGAATATGATCATATCGAAGGAATCTTGTTTACGGATAAACTATCCGGACTCAAAAAGCGTTTACTGAAAGGAAAGCTTGCCAATATATCAAAAGGCAAGGTGAAAGTGGATTATAAAATGAAATTTCCAGCAGCCAAAAAAGCGCGTGGATGATTTTGAAAATAAGGTGAAAGCGCAGATATTTGCGCCGTTAAAAAAATGGATATGAGTTTAGATAAGATATTGGCAATATCCGGGAAACCGGGACTTTATAAATTGATGACTCAGACCCGCACCGGGTTTGTAGCTGAATCCCTGATCGACGGGAAGAAACTTTCCGTAGGCTTGAGAAACAACGTAAGCCTTCTTTCAGAGATCGCCATCTATACACTTACCGAAGAAGTACCCTTGAGAGAGGTATTCCAAAAGATCAAAGAAAAAGAAGAAGGAAAGAACACCTCTGTTAGTCACAAGGATGATAAAGACACTCTGGAAGAATATTTCTTTGAAATATTACCGGATTACGATGAAGATCGTGTTTATGCGAGTGATATCAAGAAAGTGATCCAGTGGTATAACCTTCTTATCAATAATGGAATCACCGATTTCTCGGCTCCCGAAAATGAAGAAGCTGAAGAAACCGTTGAACAGGATTCTGAAGAGAAATAAAAGTTATTAAACATTATTTGTTAATTACTTGAAGCCTTCCCATACGGAAGGCTTTATTTTTTGCGTTATTTTTAAGAAGATATAAGGATTTGGAAGTTTTACGACTAAATCTTTAGCAACCAACCTAACATATTCATGATTTATCAAACGACTATTGATAACTTCAATAATCTGAAATTAGTCATCGGGCAATTATCAGCCAAAGAATACACCACTCCGCTGAAAGTGCTCAATGGTTCTACGATCGGAATGCATATCCGTCACATTCTTGAATTCTATCAATGCCTGATGGAAGGAAAGCAGAGCGGAGAAGTAAATTATGACGATCGCAGACGAGATAAGATGATAGAATCAGATCCGGGGTTTGCCTTGGGAGTGTTAGGGGATATCGCTGATGGTATTGATCATTCTCGTATGGAGATCCCGATGAAGTTGTTGTATAATTATGATACTTCCTGTCATTCCAAAGGTGAAATAGTCCCTACTTCTCTTAGGCGTGAACTCATTTATAATCTTGAGCATCTGATCCATCATCTGGCCATAATTAAGATCGGAATTCAGGCTATGAAGCCCGATCTTTTGCTGGACAAAAATTTCGGAGTTGCGGTTTCTACAGTCAGAAACAATAATTTATGTGCACAGTAACCTATATCCCCGACGCTAAAGGTTATACTCTTACTTCAAATCGGGATGAAGATCCTTCAAGAATGACCCTGCCTCCAAGGCATATCACAGTGTCTACCTATAAGTCTATCGTCGCACCGGTAGATAAAGAAAAGGGAGGTACCTGGATCGCTACCGATAATCTCGGCCGCACCGCATGCCTTTTAAACGGTGCTTTTATGAAGCATAAGAGAAAGTCATTCTATAAAAGAAGCCGTGGAAGTCTTATCCCTGAAGCCTATTCATATGCGAATTTCCATGAGTTTATGTGTTGTGCAATCCTGGAAGGGATCGAGCCCTTTACGTTGATCCTTATCGATGAATTACTTCAGGTGCTGATCTGGGATGGGGCCAAGAAATATATCCAGTACCTGAACACTGACAGACCTCATATATGGTCTTCCATTACCTTGTATGATTTTAAAGTGCAGGAGCATAAACAACAGATATTTCGCGATTTTTCAGAAGAACATGAGGCGCCAACTCCGGATGTGATACTGGATTTACACGGACTTAAAGGTTCTGGTGAATTCGTTCTGGACCGTCAGGAAGTTAGAACTACCAGTATAACACAGGTAGTTTCAAGAGGACTCACCAGTAATATTCAGTATTTCGAGATGAATCCCGTGATGCACGAGCAAAGACAGTATGATGAACTTAAGCAATGACGACCTTAAGAAAATTTTGGATCAAATGCAGTTCCTGGGAATATTGGCCGATGTGGATTCTTTATATTCCGGTTGTTCTTCAACACGGATGGTTGTCGGTTAAGACGAGAAGCCTCTTTTTTTTTCTAAAGGTAAATCCCGGTATTAAAAAAGGTTTTATCCTTAGCGATCCCAAATGGGAATCGTTCAAACTGGTTCCGTCCGAGTTCCTACCCATTACAATTTTACTCAGTAAAGGTGAATCGGTAGCTGTTAAGCTCAGGCTATTTCAGAAGTCCGGACTTGATTTCCCGGTGATCCTGAAACCGGATGTAGGGTTTCGCGGGTTGCAGGTGCAAAAAGTGACCGATCTGGATATGTTAAAAAGACAACTTGAATCCGGTCCCGATATCGATATGTTAGTACAGGAATTCGTAGCGCTGCCTGCTGAGTTCGGAGTCTTCTATTACCGGATTCCAGACCGGGAATCCGGATGTATTCCTTCACTTACCTGTAAGGAGTTCCTGTCGGTGACCGGAAACGGTGTGCATACCGTTGCTGCTCTAATAGCCGGTAATGATCGTGCCTTCCTGCAATTCGATCGCTTGCAGCGTAAAATGATCAGGTTATGGAACAGTATCCCGGAAAAAGGTGAAATTGTCCCGCTCGAACCGATCGGCAATCATAATCGGGGTACAAAATTCCTCAATGGAAACGATCTCATCGATTCAGAACTACTGGAGGTTTTCGACCGTTTGAATGATCGTATGCCTGGTTTTAATTTTGGTCGCTTCGATATTAGGGCGGCCTCCTTTGAACATTTGAAGGCGGGAGATTTCAAGATCCTTGAAGTGAATGGGATCGGAGCTGAACCAACACATGTTTATCATCCCGGATATAGTCTTTTTAAGGCCTGGTTTGATATGGCGAAATTGTGGCGGATCGCTGCAGAAATCGCGATCGGTCATCGGGTAAATGGGGAGCGTTTTCCTGTGTATTCTGAGGCAAAAGCACGTTATTTGCAATACAGAAATTATAAGAAACATCTCGTTTACTGAATCGAATCGCTATGAAGAATTCCCGTGAAGCACAATTGAAGGCCTTTGATCGACTCCTGACCATTATGGATGAATTGAGAGAACAATGTCCGTGGGATCGCAAACAAACCTTCGAGTCTCTAAGACACCTGACCATTGAAGAAACCTATGAATTGGGGGATGCGATATTAGATAAAGACCTTCAGGAGATCAAGAAGGAATTGGGAGATGTGCTCCTGCATATTGTTTTCTATGCGAAGATCGGCAGTGAGACCGGTGATTTCGATATCGCCGATGTGGCAAATTCCATCTGCGATAAACTGATCGACCGCCATCCCCATATCTATGGAGATATCGAGGTGGAAGATGAAGAAGAAGTTAAACGCAACTGGGAAAACCTAAAACTAAAGGAAGGAAAGAAAAGCGTACTGGAAGGAGTACCGAATAGTCTTCCTGCACTGGTAAAAGCTAACCGTATTCAGGATAAGGTCGCCGGGGTTGGATTTGACTGGGAAGAACCGGCACAAGTCTGGGAGAAACTGGAAGAGGAACTTTCGGAGTTTAAAGCCGAGGTGGAAAAAGGAGATCAGGATCTTATCGAAGCAGAATTTGGAGATGTGATGTTCTCTATGATCAACTATGCAAGATTTTTAAAGGTGAACCCGGAGAATGCACTGGAACGCACCAATAAGAAGTTCATCAAGCGCTTTAAGTATCTGGAAGGAAAAGCCGCAGAGGCCGGTAAAGCTCTGAAAGATATGACCCTGGCGGAAATGGATGTCTTTTGGGAAGAGGCTAAAAAGTTATAGGAATTATAACTTATCTTTGCTGCGCTAAATCTCGGGGATGTTACTTCATAAATACACTAAAGAATTCCGGTATAATATTAAACTGGCGTACCCTGTCATGCTGGGTATGCTGGGTCACACCTTCGTTGCTTTTGCCGATAATATCATGGTAGGGCAGCTGGGAACTGCTGAACTTGCAGCAGTATCTCTGGGGAATAGTTTCATCTTTGTAGCAATGTCACTGGGAATCGGATTTTCCACGGCGATCACGCCGCTCGTTGCGGAAGCGGATGCGGCCGGAGATCTGGAAAAAGGGAGGTCGTCCTTTCTGCACGGATTGGTTATTTGTACGGTGTTAGGGGTTTTTCTCTTTCTGTTGATGTTGCTGGCAAAACCACTGATGCATATCATGGAACAACCGGAAGAAGTGGTGACCCTTGCGATACCATACCTGGATCTGGTGGCTTTTTCCATGATCCCACTCGTTATGTTTCAGGCATTAAAGCAATTTTCCGACGGACTTTCACTGACCAAGTATCCCATGTATGCTACGGTATTGTCGAATATCATCAATATCACCCTTAATTATCTGTTGATCTTCGGTAAATTCGGTTTTCCGCAGCTGGGTATCATCGGTGCGGCGATCGGAACTCTTGTGTCCAGGATCGTTATGGTGATTTTCCTTTGGGTGATCTTTCATAAAAATCGCAGAACTGAACCTTTTGTAACCGGGATAAGAAAATTTTCCTTCCATCGCAATATGGTTGGTAAGATTGTGAATCTCGGCCTTCCTTCTGCGTTACAGATGTTCTTTGAGGTAGGTATATTTACGGCAGCAATTTGGCTCAGCGGTGTATTGGGAACGAATCCTCAGGCGGCGAATCAGATCGCTCTGAACCTCTCCAGTATGACCTATATGGTAGGGGTTGGATTAAGCGTGGCAGCCATGATCAGGGTAGGAAATCAAAAAGGGTTGAAGAATTATATGGAATTGCGAAGAATCGCTATTTCGATCTTTGCACTCACCTTTATCGTGGAGATCGTATTTGCCCTTTTCTTTATTATTTTCAGGTTCTGGTTACCTACGATCTATCTGGATCAAAACGATCTGGTGAATGAGGTAGATAACATTGAGGTGATCGGGATTGCATCGAGATTGTTACTGGTAGCCGCCTTCTTTCAGATTTCAGATGGCTTTCAGGTAGTCTTTTTGGGAGCGTTACGCGGACTTCAGGATGTGTGGATTCCGATGGGGATCACACTGGTGGCCTACTGGTTCGTAGGCTTTCCGATCTCTTTTTATTTCGGATTACATACCGGAGCCGAAAGTATGGGTATCTGGGCAGGTTTATTGGCAGGACTGACCACGGCAGCCATATTCTTGTATTTCAGGTTTAATTATATGACCCGAAAATTGATCACAGAAAACAGTTACAAGCAACAGGCCGTTGCTTCATAAAATAGAATACTATGGAATTACCTAAGTTTTTACTCGGTGATAACACCGATTTCCCGGATGCGATCTTTATAGTGCATACCGAATATCCAAGATTCATTATCAATCTGGAGAACGATGAAGTAGAATGGCTGGAAGAATTCAGTCAGGAAGATGAAAAGGAGCTCGCTTCCGAAGCAGAGAACCTGATCAACGCTGCCAATGAGTTCTACGATCGGGAGATCAGCAGGTACGAAGACTAATCCCTAAAACTGAACTAATATAATGCTCGATAAACTGATCGCCCTTGATAAGGAGCTTTTTGTCTATCTCAATGGGATGGGTAATGAGAACTGGGATGCCTTTTGGATGTTCATCACGAATAAATGGTCATCCGTTCCTCTTTACGTCTTACTGTTGCTGATCTGTATCTATTATTTCAATTGGAAGAAAACACTTTTGATCCTTGTGATTACGGCACTGATGATCACCTCAGCCGATCAGCTGGCAAATTTGTTTAAATACGGATTTGAGCGTTTGAGACCCTGTCATGATGCTTCACTGGCGGGCATGATCCGTGTAGTTAAGGAAGGATGCGGAGGCCAGTTCGGATATTTTTCTGCACATGCAGCAAATGCCCTGACCGTGGCAACCTTCTTCAGTCTTCTATTCAAACAGCGAATACCGGTGGTTCCTTACATTTTATTGGTTTGGGCATTGGTCGTAACCTATAGCAGAATCTACATCGGGGTTCATTTTCCACTGGATGTGATCACCGGAATGTGTTTTGGAATGCTGATCGGTTGGGGAAGTTATCGTCTTTTCAGGCTTGGCTGTAAGTATCTTCCCCTTTACTGAATATAAAAGCGTTCAGCGGATTCAGGAAAATCAAAAAGAAGACAACACCAAAGGCGAGTTCATAGACCTCCCACTTTCTGTCGGCAGGAATCAAAGCCACGATAAGTGTAGATACGATAAATGCGATGGTATGATGCCATTTAACGATAGGAAGTGCAAACCGGTCTGCCATTTTCTTGATCCATGCATTTCTGCGATAAAATATGGGAAGAACAAGGAGGTAGATCACCATTCCAACCATAAGCAACTGACTAAAAATGATCTTGTTTATTTTTTTACCACCTACAACAAGGTTATGAAGATTAGTTTCTCCCTGAGCATTATTCTCAAGGAAATATTCTCCCGATTGAATATCGAAAATTCGCTGCCCCCAGGAAATCTCTTCTCCGGCTCCGAACAGAAAAACAACAGCGCAGGCGAAAACCCCGAGTTTCCAGTACCATGATTTCGATCGGCCGGTTGTGAAAAGGCGGTAAAAACTAAGGATACTGATACAAAGTAACATGATAGCGGTACCGTATTCCACCGTTCCGTCTTCAACCGTGAAAACATCATTGAAGAAATCAACATCGGTGAATCCTAGGTAAAGACTGTAGATAAAGGTGATCACTAAAAATAGATAGCCGTATTTGTCTGTTCTGGTCATTTTATTTCTTTTTTAAGATAAAATATTCGCTGATGAGTCGGTCTTTCCAGGCTTTTTGTCCCTCAGCAGCGGTGTAATTAATGTCATACCGGTCTTTGGGAACGATATGGTAACGTTTCGCAAATATACGGTGAAAGTCGTTGAGTTTTGCCGGAACTACCAGTATTCCGAAGGCTTCATCTTCCGGATATTCGATAACTCCGTTATGTTCGATCTCCGGTGCCGGATAACCGAGATTCCAGATCATTTCCGGGGCTTGTTCACCATAGGAATAAAGAGGTAGGCCTTCCGGATCCAGATCATCGATATTATGAAAACCGGGATTGCTGTTAAAGGCATTTGCAATCGGGAAACCTAAGACCATGATGCTGATGATAAAGGCGATGGTCAGATAGAAGATTTCTTTGATAGAATCCTTTCGCAGGTATTTGATGATCAGTACGCCGATGGCAAATAGTGCAATGGACGTAAGTATGAAATAAGGCCAAAGTCCTTCCAGTTTGTCGGCAAAGAAGAAGTATCCTCCAAACGGAAATATGATCCCGATCAAACCGATCAGCAGGAATGTAAAATATACAGAGAGCTTTTCCCATTTGTTGGAATTCGGTGAAAAGTTCTGAATGAGGTATTGTATATAGGATGCCGTATTGAAAGCCAGTGGTATCAGCACCGGCAGAAGATATCTCGATTTCTTTTCAGGGATCAGTGAGAGTAATATCACCGAAGCCAGGGTCCAGATCAGGCTGAAACGATAGATCTTTGGATCGGCGACCCGTTTTTTCAAATAGGGATAGAGCAGTCCTATAAAAGCCGGTAGGGTCCAGATGCCGCTTTGGGTAAAGAAGCTCCAGTAATAATAGAAAGGTCGAACATTATAGCCTGCCCAGTTGGCAGTTTCCTCTTTGGTTATCTCGATGAAAGCTTCAGGATCGGCATAGCGGACGTAAATGAACCACGAGAAACCGATGATCAGCCCGGAGATCAAAAAGGTTAAGAATGGGAGTATATGCGCTTTTTTAAAAGAGCTGCGGTATACCATGATCATGGCGATGACAAAAGGAAGCCATAATGCATAGAGGGATACCGGACCTTTGCTGAGAAAGGAACATCCCAGGAACAGGCCGGCAAGCAGCGCATGGCCCCATCTTCTTTCTTCTTTGAAGATCATGAGCAGCTGGTAATAAATACTGACCACCATGAATCCATGCGTAAAGATATCCCACTGTCCGTTCCTTCCGGAAAAAATGATATAGAAGGAGGTAGTGAGGATGAGCGAAGTATATAATGCCAGTTTTTTAGAATTGCTGAGAAAAACAACACATTTATACATGAAATAAACCAGAACAGTGGCGATCAGGGCCGCGGGTAACCGTAAGCCAAAAAGATTATGAACCCCGAATATCATTGCCGATATTGCGGTTAACCAAGTCGGTAATGGTGGTTTTTCATATCTGGGAAACTCGTTCATGGTGGTCAGGATCCAGTGTCCTTGATCGATCATTTCACGGGCAGTAACAAAGTTCCTGGCTTCCATGATATTTACATACAGTACATCAAGATTAACACAGAATATAAGCAGGCAAACCAGCAGAACGATCTTAACCGGATTTTTTTCGATGTATTCAATCATGTTGTTTCCTCAATAAAAATATGTTTCTGATATAGATGATACTTCCCAGGGAATGTCCGGCCAGTAAAACCGGATCCTTTCGGAAGATCGCATAGGTAAAGATAAGCAATGCTCCGGTCAGGCTCAGTATCCAGAACCCCATGGGTAAGGTCGATTCCTTTCTTCGTTCCGAATAGATCCACTGATAGATGAATCTGAGGGTGAATATCACCTGAGCGATACTACCGAGTAGGAGGAGCCATAGGGGGATCTCATCATTCTTCAATAACTGATTTATATCGTAAGTATTGTTGTTGTAACCATAGATGATCACCAGAACCGGAAAGATCCAGAGGAACCATCGAAATACCTTTGGCGTCTTTTGCCATTCACCCTGTATCTGTAAATTCCGGATATAGATAAAATAGGTGAGTGTTTGCCCGAGCATAATGGCAAAATCATCCCGTAACCAGCCATAAACGAATAGCAGGAAAGAGGCCAGCAGGCTCAGTTTCCAGAACAGGGAAGGGGTGAGTACTTTTTTGTTCTTTTCAGAGATCAGCCATTGTAACAATAAGCGTCCTGAAAACAGGATCTGGGCAATAAATCCGATGGAATATATCAGCCAATCGTTCATTTATCCTTTTTTGGCTATAGCGTAATTAATATACTTCTTCTTCATCCACAGGTAGGCGAAACAATCGGCTAATGGACCCAGAAGTCGGTTCCAAAGTCCGAATTTAGCAGTTCCGGCAATTCTGGGGAAGTGTCTTACCGGTACCTGAATGATCCTTCCGTGTTGTAACAGGATCATGGCCGGTAAAAAACGGTGGAGTCCGCGAAACATCGGAATACGTTGCGCGTATTCGGTGCGGATCACTTTTAAAGGACATCCGGTATCATCCATCCCGTCATGGGTAAAAGCTCTTCGAATGCCATTCGCGATGGTCGACGACATATTCTTTACAAAAGAATCCTGGCGGTTTGAACGAACGCCGGTTACCAGTTCATGATCGTTGATGAATTCAAGAAGCACATTGAAATCTTCAGGAGCGGTTTGGAGATCTGAATCGATATATCCTACCAATTCGGTATCTGTATGATCGAATCCTGCTTTGATCGCAGCGCTCAATCCACAGTTCTTTTCAAACAGGATATAGTTAAAATCGGTATTGTCGGCACATATTTTTTCGATGATCTGCTGACTGTTATCAGAGGATCCGTCATTTACAAAAAGCACTTTGGTCTTTCTTGCTGCAATACTGAGGTAAGCTTTTAATTCCTTTTCAACCCTTAGCAGGTTGTCTTCTTCATTGTACACCGGTACTACTATGGTGAATTCGTAATTCATTATCGATTTTAAATATCTGCAAATGTAGGTTATTTCAACTTACTGCCTGCTTAAACCGAGTAAATATTGTGCGGCAGCGAAAGGGGAGACCGTATTGTTTTCAACGGCTGTTAACTGTTCTTCGAAAGCTGCTCTGATCTTGGGGTCTCCGTAAAAGTCGGATAAGAGCTGGTCTTCGATGGTATTCCGAAGCCACATCCTGTTTTGTTCCCTGCGATTGGTTTCAAAGATTCCTTGTTTACGACGCAACACCAGGCATTCCGAAATGGTATGCCAGACCGCTTCGATTCCGGTTTCCTCGAGGGCTGAAGCCGTGAGTACTTCCGGTTGCCATCCTCCTGGTTTTGGAGGGTAGAGATGTAAAGCTCTTTTGAATTCGCCCTGAGCTTTCTTCGCGGGTTTGACGTTCGTGCCGTCACATTTATTGATGACCACACTATCGGCCATTTCCATGATACCCCTTTTTATGCCCTGAAGTTCGTCACCTGCGCCTGCCAGTTTGAGCAACAGAAAGAAATCGACCATACTATGAACGGCAAGTTCTCCCTGTCCCACACCAACGGTCTCTATTATAACCGTATCAAAGCCGGCAGCTTCACACAAAATGATCGTTTCCCGGGTCTTTCGCGCCACCCCGCCGGCAGTTTCTCCGGAGGGTGAAGGACGGATAAAGGCATCTTCAGAAAGTACCAGGTCCTGCATGCGGGTCTTATCACCTAAGATACTGCCATGAGTACGTGTACTGCTGGGATCTACCGCAAGAACCGCTAGTTTTTTGCCTTGTCGTACCAGGTATTTTCCAAAAGCTTCGATAAAACTGCTTTTACCAACCCCGGGTACCCCTGTGATCCCGATTCTGACGGAGCGGGAAGCATGTGGCAGACAGGCATTAATTATCGTGTTCGCGACTTCCCTGTGGGAAGCCTTTTTGCTTTCTATCAGCGTGATCGCCCGGCTAAGGGCAACTCGGTCTCCTTGTAGAATTCCGGATATCAGAAGTTCCGGATCCGTCTTTCGGGCCCTTTGTTCCCGATATCGTTTGGCGTTATCAGGATCAGTGGAGTGCAATGGAGTTTGATCAGACAAGGAGAAAAATTTTAAAACAAATTTAATAATTCAAATAATGTATTCAGCAGTATTAATCCTATATTCATAAGGAACTTTAAATCATTAGGAATGGAAGCATTGTACAAAGCCACTGCAACAACTGTAGGTGGGAGAAGCGGACATGTCACAAGCGACGACGGAGTCCTCGACTTAAAACTTGAAGTACCGAAGGGTCTCGGCGGAGCCGGGGGAGAATTTACCAATCCTGAACAGCTGTTCGCAGCAGGGTATTCCGCCTGTTTTGGCAGCGCCCTGCAAGTGGTGGCAAAAAAGCATAAAGTAGATCCAAGTGACTTCGAAGTTACCGTTACTGTTGAGATCGGTAAAGATCCTGATGACGGAGGTTTTTTACTCAGTGTGATCATCGATGGTTATTTTCCCGGAGTTGATCTCGAAACCGGAGAGGTGCTGATCAATGAAGCGCATGAAATTTGCCCTTATTCAAAGGCAACGCGTGACAATATCGACGTGACACTCAATTTACTTGAAGAATAAAGAGTTTTTTAAAGTGGAAATAAAAGGGCTTTTATCCGTTTGGGTAAAGGCCCTTTTTGATGGTATAGAAAAAATCGGATGGCTTATCGAATGTTGAATTCGTATACCGATTCGTTGATATATCGTTCTCCCTTTTTTAACAGGATGCTGGGGAATTCCGGTTTGTTAGGAGCATTATTGAATCCCTGCGTTTCAAAACAGATCGCGGGATAGGTCCCGGGATCAGGATTGAGGTACTCCTTTTTATCGATCGTTTCGGGGGTGAAGACCACAACCGCGGCCTGATTGGTATACACCTTCATTTCAATACCGCTTTCGGGAGAATAAAGGCCTGCTGAGACCTCCTCATCACCCAGTGAGAAACAGTCGTCAATACCTTTAAAATCGGGGTGAGAGCCCACGTTACGAGGACTGCGGAAGTCAAAAGGAGTGTTCGTAACATCCAGCAGTTTTCCAGTGGCTAGGTTCTTTTCATCCTTCTCCTGCCAACTAGCGGCATCCATGTATAGTTCCTGATCCAGAATGCTTCCTTCACCGGCGAGGTTGTAATAATTATGGTTGGTGAAATTCACATAGGTATCCTGATCGGATTCCGCGGTAAAACGTATACTGAGTTTATTATCGATCAGTTTATAGGTTACGCTAACCTCCAGATTCCCCGGGTAACCATCCTCCATGTTTTCACTGCTTCTTTTCAGGGTGATCTCCGGTTGCTCGCCTTCGGTGATCTCTTCGAGTTCCCAGTCACGGAAAGAGAAACCTTCTGTTCCTCCATGAAGATGAACTCCGTTGTCGTTGTAAAGCGGATAAAAGACCTCGTTTAAGGTAAATCCGCCACCACCGATCCTTCCGGCGATCCTTCCAACGGCAGCACCGAGATAATAGGTGTTATGGTCATAATCTTTCGGATCCTTGAATCCGTAGATCACATTGATTTCTTTCCCGAGCTTGTCCTTTACAATGAGAGAGGTCATCGCTGCTCCATAGTTGAGGCAGCTGATGCTGAGGTGCTTATTCTTTATGGTAAATGTCTCCAAGTATGATTAATTTAAATTATTTTTAAAAAAAGCGATTTTTTTGCAACGCTGTGAAATTTGTTTCGTCTTTAAAGAGAATAACAAATGTAATCAACCTTAAAGAAATCTGCCGGCATGATGCAGACCGATCTCATCGAGAAATGTAAAAATAATGATCACCTGGCTCAAATGAGACTTTATGATCAGTATTGCGATGCTATGTATTGCGTGTCATTGCGTTTTTTGAAAGATCCTGACGATGCCAAAGACACCACTCAGGAAGCATTTATCAAAGCTTTTCAACGGTTGGGTCAGTTCAGGGCAGAGGTGACTTTCGGGGCCTGGTTAAAGCGGATCGTCATCAATCAGTGTATCGATTTTCTGAAATCCAGGCATCAGCATCATTTGTCGCTGGAAGAGAATTATCTGCAGGTTGCCGATGCTGCCGAGGAAAATTGGGAAGTAGATGATGATATCAGCGTGGAAGCAGTGAAGGAGGCCATAGCCGGACTTCCGGAAAAATACAGGTATGTGGTGATGCTCTACCTGATCGAAGGCTATGACCACCAGGAAATTGCGCAAATCCTGGGTATCACTACCATCACTTCCCGAACCCAATTGATGCGGGGAAAACAAAAATTGCAGGAATTATTAAAACACAAAAGAAATGGGACAAGACATTAGAGATCTTCTGAAAAACGATCGTAGTCCGGATTCGGCAAAAATGCCGCAGGGCCATAGAGATGATTTTGCAAGATTGCTTAAGGAACGCCTGCCGGAGAATCGCAAAAAGCCTTCCTTCGGGTTTCTTAAAATGGCAGCGGCGATCGCTATCGTTGCAGCTATAGGTGTTTTTGTATTCTATATGGGGCAATCTTCCGGGGTGGAAACTTCGGGTTCACAAGTGGTTGAAACCGGCGGTGAAAAAGAAATCCGGGAAAAACAGATCACACTAAGTGATATCTCGCCGGATCTCGGTAAGATCGAGAACTACTATCTGGCGAATATCAACCTGGAACTCGCCGACCTCGATATGACCGCCGAGAACGAAAAACTGATGAACTCCTACATGAGCAGGCTTGCCGAACTCAATAAAGATTATCAGTCGTTACTCAAAGAATTGAATACCATAGGTCCGAATGAGAATACCGTAAATGCCCTGATCGATAATCTGCAAATGCGATTACAGTTGTTATACAGGTTAAAAGACAAATTAAAAGAACTAAAACAAGACAAAGATGAAACGTTTAACGTACAGAAAACTTAATCTGGTATCCTGTATTTTTATTTTGATGGCTGGAATGCTGTCGGCACAGGTTCAGAAAAAGGATTTTCATGAAGAGTTCAAGGTGAATAAGGATGTGGTTATCGATATCAATACCAGTTATGCCGATCTTGAATTCGATACCTGGAACCGCAATGAGGTCGTGGTAGAAGCAACCATCGAGATCGAAGGGGTTTCCGAGGAAGAAGCGAAAAAGATCATGGACAACTGGAACTTCAAAGCGATCGGAAATAGCGGAAAAGTGACCATTTCAGGAGATAATAACCTGAATTGGAATATAAGAGGAGATAATGTCTTCGTCCTTTCCGGAGATAACATGGATTTTAGTTTCAATTTTCCGGAGATGCCTGAATTACCTGAGATGCCTGAAATAGGAACGCTTCCCGTTCCTGATGTGCCTCCGGCACCTCCTGTTCCTCCGGTACCACCGATTGCCTTTGCTTTCGGGGATATGAATTTCGATTATGATGCCTATGAGAAGGATGGAGAGAAGTATCTGAAAGAATGGAAGGAAAAATTTAAAGCCAATTTCGACGAAGACTATAAAAAAGAAATGCTCAAGTGGAAGGAGGAGATGGAGAAACAGATGATCGAGCGTGAGAAACTTCGTGAGGAAATGCGAGTGCAGCGGGATAAGCTTCGTGAGGAACAAGAAATAATACGTAAAGAGCAACAGAAAGTAAGAGCGGAACAACGGGATGAATTACAACGCGTACGTAAAGAGCAAATGATAGCCGCAAGAGAGGCACAACGTATGGCAGAAAAAGAAGTGCGTGAAGCGATGTTGCGTATCAATTCCGGAAATCCGCAAGCTGCTCCTGAAGTGTATTTCCTGAGACATGAAGGTTCCAATAAGAATCTTAAAATCAAAAGAACCATTAAGATAAAAGCCCCTAAAGGAGCAAAACTAAAATTGAATGTAAGACACGGTGAGATCAAACTGGCCGAAAACTACAGAAATATCAATGCAACCTTGTCATATACAAGGTTGCATGCCACTGTGGTCGATGGGGCAACCACTGTGATCAATGCCTCCTATTCTCCGGTGATCGTCGATAACTGGAAACAAGGTGAACTCAAAGTAAACTATTCCCGTGAAGTTGATCTGCAACAGGTGAACAGCATTAAACTGCTTTCAAAATCATCGGATGTAACACTGGGGAATGTTTCCGGTGACGCCATCATCAATGGATCTTTCGGTGACCTGAAGATCCTTAATCTTTCGGATTCTTTCAATACGATCGATATCGTACTCGATAATTCGGAAGCGAAACTCATATTGCCCAATACACCGTTCAAATTTTACAGCAGCGTAACCGATTCAAAAGTTAGCTACCCCGGAAATCTTAAGATAGACGTGAATAAACGTTACAACAATGAACTAGCCAAAGGTTATAAAATTTCCAATTCCGGTGACAAGAGTATAAATCTTGTTGCTACCTTCAGCGAGATCAGCTATCAATAATCCTTAATGGACATTTTCCTTTAGTAGTTCAGGATATTTACTTTGAAATTTCTTTAAACGCGGAATCGATACATTCTTGACGTACGGTTCATTTGGGTGTAGTTTTTCATAGTTCTGATGATAATCTTCCGCTTCCCAGAATTTGGTAAATGGAACTACCTGAGTGACAATGGGGCGGTCATACACCTTCGATGCTTCGAGTTCCTGAATATGTTTTTCGATGATCGCTTTTTCTTCATCATTCTGATAGAAGGCTATCGAGCGATATTGCTTTCCGCGATCCGGCCCCTGTTGGTCAGGAGTAGTCGGGTCCTGAGATCCGAAGAATACAGTGACCAGCGTGTCAAAACTGACCACTTCTGGATCATAATATACTTTTACAGATTCGGCGTGACCGGTTTTTCCATAACTAACTTCACGATAGGTCGGATTCTTTTCTGATCCTCCCGAGTATCCCGAAACAGCTTCTTTAACTCCTTTTACACTTTCAAATACTGCTTCCACACACCAAAAGCAACCACTTGCGAAGTAGGCGGTCTTGTATCCCGACAGATCTTGTTCTGTCGAGGTAGAATTTTCATGACTTGCGGTCATTTCTTCGGTTTTGGAGGCGTTACCCTTGCAGGATAACCCAAGGGTCATACTGATGAATAAAAGAAGGATTGTATGGGTTTTCATAATGTTGATTTCTGTTTTGGTGGGTTAAGTTCGGAAATCCTTACGCAGAAATCCAAAAAAATAAAGCGCCTCCGGAATGGAGACGCTTTAAAAAGTTTGCTTTGAAGAACGATCAATCCAGTTTACGTGCGATCTGAAAACCAGCGAATAAACCGAGTCCGGCGGTCAGGAAGATCATGCCGGGGAAGACCACTTCTTCTTTCATGTTCAGTGCGGTTGACAAAATTCCTGCAAGCAAGACACCCAGACCGATACCCATTAACAGGGTTGCCAGGTTAACCACAAATATTTTCCAGATCGGAGAGGTTCTTTTTCTGTTTCCATAGAAGATGGAGGCATCTGCGCCTTTTTCAATAAGTGACAGACGTTCTTTGTGACGTGATGAAATAAACAGATAAAAAATACCGAAGATCGTAGCAAATATGATGGCGACGATTAAAATTGAAGGACCCATAACTATTGTTTTTAATTGATTATTTACCCCTTTGACGACGTAAAGAAGAAGGTGGTTACAGAAAAAGTCAAAAATATTTGTAACCTTGGTATTTATTGAGTCGTCTAACCATCAAATGACTAACCAGAGAGAACAGTATTACTTGGAACGGGTGAAAGGAGGTGACTCCGGAGCTTTTGGCTATTTTGTAGATACCTATCAACAAATGGCCTTCACCATTGCTGTTCGTATCCTGAAGGATGAAGAGGAGGCACAGGATGTAGTTCAGGAAGCCTTTATCAAGGCGTATCAGAAAATTAAGGAGTTCAGGGAAACCTCTAAATTCTCAACCTGGTTATATAAGATCGTATATTTTCATTCACTTGATCGGGTGAAAATGATCAACAGGAGAATAAAACATAACGAAGCGTACAGTGAGGTTCATCCGACGACCACTTCTGAAGATTCATTATCTTCGTTAGAAGGTAAAGACAGAACATTCCTTTTGGAGCAGGCACTTCAAAGGCTCACTGAAGAACAGCGGACCCTCATACAATTGTATTATTATGAGGAATTATCGCTTAAGGAAATGAGTGAGATCCTCGGGACTCCACTCGATAATCTGAAAGTAAAGCTCTTTCGAACGAGAAAGGCTTTATACGGTATATTAAAGGATCATGAAGCAACCGTAAAATAGCGGAATATGGAAAGATCAGAAAAGGAACAAGAAGATTTTTTAAGAAGTTTTTTCGATGATAAAGGCAAAAGAATGCCTCCGGTATCGATGAAGCAAAATATAATGAAAAGTATTGCGGGCATGCAGTCCCTTCCAGAGTTCAGCCCGTTGATATCCCCTTTGCAATGGGTTCTAATCGCCCTGATCGCTGTGGGAGTCATCGGATATTCCCTGATGGAGCCCGGATCTGAGGATGCCCCTGGGTACCTATCTCGATTAAAGCCCGGATATGAGCGTGTTGCTTCCTTCTTTGGAGCTTTGGAGATCTCAGATGTTGCCATGTATGGTATCATTATACTGGCCATATTCCTGATCATTGAGTTCAGTATCCTGAAGAATCTGATCGATAGAAGATATAAAGCGTAGGTTTTAGTGACACTAATGGCACTAATGACACTAGTGGAGAGGATGTTGCTATCCGAGGCTTTCCCTGGCTTTAACGTTCGATGCAGTCTCGGTGAACCGGATGTTGTAATTAACCCCAGATTTCTCTTTATCGAGCTCCATCGTTCCTTTTAATTGTTTTACGAGATTATGGATCAGTCGTAAGCCCAGCGTTTTATTACCCGGGATCTCTCCATTGTTTTGAAATCCGATCCCGTTATCTCCTAATTGCAGCAACAGACTGTTATCCTTCATCCGGTTGAGACGAATGGTGATCGTGCCTGCCTCATCATTTCGGATACCATGCTTGAGCGTATTGGTGATAAATTCGTTGATAAGGAGTCCAAGCGGAATTGCGGTATCGATCCCTAGCTTGATATCCGGAATCTCGATTTCCAGTTTGATATTGTGTTGTTTTCCTTTGATCGATTGTATCAGATGGCGTGCGAGTTGACCGACATAGTCTTCATACTGGATCTTGGAGATATCGTCATTGGCATAAAGCATTTCATGGATAAGTGCCATAGAGATCACCCGGTTCTGACTGTTGATCAGGACCCCTTTCATCTCAGAATTGGGCACGCTTCGGGATTGCAGGCTGAGCAAACTGGAAACGGTCTGCAGATTGTTCTTTACCCGGTGATGGATCTCCTTTAACAGGATCTCTTTCTGCCGGCTCTGGATCTCGAGCTTTTTCTTGGAATTATACAGGTTGCGATAGTTCGTCTGCAGGATCTTTCCAAAGATGCCTCCCAGAATATATACAGTAAACAGAATTGAGATCAGACTGAATATGTTCTGTGACTCAGGGGGGACCTGATTCGGAAAGGACATATTGTAATAACTGAGCAGGAAGGTGATAATGATGAGTACGGAGATCACATAGAGATGTATGATCCCGTAACGCCGTGTCGATATATAACCCGCAAAAACGATTAGCGCCAGCACAAAGATGAACGGACTGTTGATTCCGCCACTATAAAGGGTAACGATTAGTGCACCACTCAGCCCGAGCAGGGTAGTGAAAATATAAATGATCGTAAGATTGCGGTGTTTATAGAACAGAAAGGTGTTCAAAAGGTTCATTATCCCATAGAACAGGAACGTGCCCGGTATCATGCCTTTGATGTTGAGCAGGTAATAACATACGGGCGCTAAGAGTAGCATCAGTATCGATGAAAAATAATTGACTCGCAGGATAAGATGCGTATTATTTTTCAGTTGGTTATATTCCACGTTCAGGGTTGTTTTGGTTGCTTAATCAATAATCGTCATAGTAAATTCGGTTAAGTTTTGGGGGTACTATTCACAATAGGGGGGTATGGGGTCAGAATAGCTTTACGGGTTAAAGATATTTATTTTTTTTAAATAAAGAAGCGATAACCTCTCAAAAGAAATTATCGCTTCGCTATGTTTTCCAGTGCCCGGAGGCCTGTGTTTATCAATCTTCGACAAGAACCCATTCACCTTTTTGGAGCAGGGGTTCCGCCTGTTTGAACTTCAATGATTTGTTTTCTCCGGTCACCACATTCTTGATGGTCACCTTATCGTTTCTACCGATCTTAGGTCGTTCTCTGACGATGGTTTCGGTTATCTGAGGACGTTTCTGACCAGCCTGACCTGCCGCGCGATTTTGAGCTGCGAGTTCGTCGCTGTTCGGAATTTCCTCTTTGGAGGTTTTGTAATCTTCTTTCTGACGAACCTCTCTGGCTTCCTGAATATTCGTGCTTTCTTCTGTTGGAAGTTCACCTTTGAACAGGAAGGAGATCACCTCACGGTTCACTTTATCGATCATTTCCTTAAAGAGTTCGAAAGCCTCGAACTTATAGATCAGTAGCGGATCTTTTTGTTCGTGAACAGCCAGCTGTACCGATTGCTTCAATTCATCCATCTTTCTGAGATGTGTTTTCCAGGAATCATCGATGATCGCCAGTGTGATGTTCTTTTCGAAATCGGTGATCAGTTTCTTACCTTCAGATTCGTAGGCATCTTTCAGGTTGGTAACCACCTTAAGTGTCTTCACTCCGTCTGTAAACGGAACGACGATTCGAATGAACTGGTTGCCCGGATTCTCGTATACATTCTTGATGACCGGGTAGGCAGTGGCAGCATTTCGCTGCATCTTTTCATTGTAATATTGGTAGGCAGCCTTATAGATCTTCGAAGTGAGCTCTCGGTCTGAAAGTCGCTTGAATTCGTCTTCATTTACCGGTGAAGTGATCGAAAAATACTTGATCAGTTCGAATTCCAGATTCTTATAATCGTTCGCAGCCTTATTAGTTTCAACGATCTGTTCGCAGGTGTCGAAGATCATGTTGGCGATATCCAGCTTCAGACGTTCCCCTTGCAGGGCGTGTTTTCTTCTTTTATAGACCACTTCACGTTGCGCGTTCATCACGTCATCATATTCGAGTAATCGCTTACGGATACCGAAGTTGTTCTCTTCTACTTTTTTCTGAGCGCGTTCGATAGATTTGGTCATCATCGAATGCTGAATTACCTCGCCGTCTTCCAGTCCCATACGGTCCATCATCTTGGCAACACGTTCCGATCCGAATAAACGCATCAGGTTGTCTTCCAGAGATACATAGAACTGAGAGCTTCCCGGATCTCCCTGACGTCCTGAACGACCTCTTAACTGTCTGTCTACACGTCTGGAATCATGGCGTTCCGTACCGATAATGGCGAGTCCGCCTGCATCCTTAACTTCTTTGATCAGCTTGATATCCGTACCACGACCTGCCATGTTGGTAGCGATCGTTACAACCCCCGGATTACCGGCTTCAGCAACGATATCCGCCTCTTTTTTATGCAGTTTCGCGTTCAGTACGTTGTGTTGTATCTTTCTGATGGAAAGCATTTTCGAAAGGAGCTCGGAGATCTCTACGGAGGTGGTACCTACCAGTACCGGTCTTCCTTCACCTACCAGTTTCACGATATCCTCGATAACTGCATTATACTTTTCGCGTTTGGTCTTATAGATGAGATCTTCCTTGTCAAATCTTGCGATCGGTCTGTTGGTAGGGATCTCCATAACATCGAGTTCGTAGATCTCCCAGAATTCACCGGCTTCCGTGATCGCTGTACCCGTCATACCTGACAGTTTTTTGTACATACGGAAGTAGTTCTGAAGGGTGATGGTTGCGAAGGTCTGCGTAGCCGCTTCGATCTTCACATTTTCCTTGGCTTCGATCGCCTGGTGGAGTCCGTCTGAATAACGTCTTCCATCCATGATCCTACCGGTTTGTTCATCAACGATCATTACCTTGTTTTCCATAACCACATATTCGATATCTTTTTCGAACAGGGTATAGGCTTTCAGTAATTGGTTGAGGGTGTGGATACGTTCACTTTTGATGGAAAAATCCTTGAAAAGCTCTTCTTTGAGTTCCGCTTCTTTTTCCACTTCCAGATTTTGATTCTCGATCTTAGCGATCTCAGTACCTATATCAGGCATTACGAAGAAGTCGCTGTCGGTATCACCGGAAAGGTGTTCGATACCCCTGTCGGTAAGTTCGATCTGGTTGTTCTTTTCATCGATAACAAACCAGAGCGCCTCGTCTACCTTAGGCATTTCACGATTGTTATCCTGCATATAATGGTTTTCTGTTTTCTGAAGCAGTTGTTTAACTCCTTCTTCACTCAGAAACTTGATAAGTGCCTTATTTTTTGGAAGTCCGCGATGTACACGTAGCAACTGGAATCCTCCTTCTTTGGTGTTTCCTTCCTGGATGAGCTTTTTCGCTTCCGCGAGCACTCCTGTCAGATATTGGCGTTGTACCCTTACGATATCATTTACCTTCGGCTTGAGTTCGTTGAACTCGTGTCGGTCACCCTGGGGTACCGGTCCGGAGATGATAAGGGGAGTACGGGCATCATCAATCAGTACAGAATCGACCTCATCGACAATGGCATAGTTATGTTTTCTTTGTACAAGATCCTGAGGCGTATGAGCCATGTTATCTCTCAGGTAGTCGAAACCGAATTCGTTATTGGTACCATAGGTGATATCGGAAAGATAAGCTTTACGGCGACCCGGTGAGTTCGGCTGGTGGTTATCGATACAATCGATCGACATCCCGTGGAATTCGAAGAGTGGTCCCATCCAGGCGCTATCCCTTCGTGCGAGGTAATCGTTCACCGTTACCAGATGTACACCGTTTCCGGTAAGCGCATTGAGGTACACCGGCAGGGTAGCCACAAGGGTCTTACCTTCCCCGGTCTGCATCTCAGCGATTTTTCCCTGGTGCAATGCGATACCACCGATGAGCTGAACGTCATAGTGGATCATATCCCAGGTAACCTCCTTACCGGCGGCATCCCAGGAATTCTTCCAGATGGCTTTATCATCTGCCAGGGAAACATATTCTTTGGATCCGGAAATTTCGCGGTCAAATGCACTGGCAGTTACCTCGATGTTCTCATTCTCTGCGAAACGCTTCGCGGTCTCTTTTACCACCGCAAAGGCTTCCGGAAGGATATCGTTCAATATTTTTTCAGTGATCTCGTAAGCCTGGTCTTCAAGAGTGTCGATTTGGGTATAAATATCTTCATTCTTATCGATGTCATCCGATAGTTCCACTTCGGCTTTAAGGGAGGCGATCTGCTCGTCGATCTCCGCTCTCGAAGCTTTGATCTTTTCCTTAAATTCACGTGTTTTATCCCGTAATTCGTCGTGTGTTAAAGTTGAAAGCGAGCCTTCAAATGATTTGATTTTGTCTATGATCGGCTGCAGTTCTTTGACGTCCTTCTTCGCCTTATCCCCTACAAAGATCTTTAAAACTGAATTGAGTAAACTCATGATTGAAATTCGTGTTAGGTATCAAAATTAAGCAAAAAAAAAGCCTCCTAAGAGACTTTTTATTTTTATAATGTTAATGGATTTGTTAATATTCATCTTCATTCCACAGATAGTCTTCTTCTGTGGGGTAATCAGGCCAAATCTCCTCAATTGATTCATACATGTCTCCTTCATCTTCCATTGCCTGAAGATTTTCCACAACTTCCAGAGGCGCACCTGTTCTGATAGCATAGTCAATTAACTCGTCTTTTGTTGCTGGCCATGGTGCATCATCTAAATAAGATGCCAATTCTAAAGTCCAATACATCTTGCAATTGTGTTTAATGATTTGTGCAAAAATAAATTTTAATTGTAAAAAGTCAAGTAATTTTTATATTAAATGCTTATTATTTCTAAGAACGTATATTTCAGGCATTTAAATTAAATTTTATATAAAAAATCGGCGGATATCCTGAAGAATTTTACTCTTTTTTAGTTGGAATCCATTTGACTTCTTTTGCCTGTAGATCGTTTGACAACTTCCGTGCCAGTACAAACAGGTAGTCTGATAATCTGTTTAAATACCTGATTACGATCTCCTCAACTTCTTCAATTTCATTGAGTTGTGATGTTCTTCGCTCCGCTCTGCGACATACGGTTCGTGCTATATGACAATATGACACATGCGGGTGTCCGCCCGGTAACACGAAATGTGTCATCGGCGGAAGTTCTGTTTCCATTTGGTCGATGGCTGTTTCTAAAACTGACAGGTCTTCTTCTTCGATCCTTTCGATGTTCAAACGCTTTTTTCCGCTTTTCAGTACTTCTTTTGAAGGCGGGGTAGCCAGAATCGCTCCGGCCGTGAAAAGTTTATTCTGTACACCTTCCAGTATCAAGGCCATCGCAACATCAGTGCTGTGATCCCGAATCAGTCCGATCCATGAATTGAGTTCATCCACAGTGCCGTAGCTCTCAATTCTGATGTGATGTTTGGGAACTCGCTCCCCTCCGAATAACGATGTGGTTCCCTTATCTCCCGTTTTGGTATATATTTTCATAGATATATGTTCATTTCTTGGTGTGTCTTATGGTTATGTTATGTATGTAACCAAATTATTTGGGTTTATGCCAATCATCCTAAGACACTTACCGGTTACAGGACCTAAATCTGATTTTTACGTACTATAAAAAAATACTGATTTAAATCCGAATAATAAAATCTTCCTTTCGTTGTTGTTGCCTTTTAAAGGCAAAACCCAGTGAAAAGGTATCAATGGTCAGATGGATATCTGTATCCTGTTTTAATTTTTGCCACAAAGTATTCCTTCGCGGATTGCCCATGATCAGTATACCGTCGTTGTCGAGGTTTGCCTTCATTTGCTCATACATGATGTCAGTAGGCTTCGAGCCTGCTGTCACGATAAGAATATCCGTAGGGGTGATGGTTCCTTCCGGTTGATCGTCAAATGTATAGGTTACCAGTTTTTGCTTTTCCGGGAAAAGAAAGGCAGCAACTCCTGAGATCAGCTGTTCCTCTTTTACTGTGAAATAGCGGTCATTGTGGCAGGGCTTCCAGTCTTCTCGTTTTACGCATTGTTTTTTATAGAACACTTTGGTGGTCAGATCATAGACAAAAGGGGAGTGGATACCGTGCTGATTTACAGATCTCAGGTAAAATTTAAGTTTTTCGATCCAATGACTCATGCTCCTTCCGCTTTCATCGATAACTCGAACCAGCGTTCTGTTTTCTCCTCGATCGCGTCGAGGATCTCCTGTAATTTGATCGATTCTTTGTCTATCGCATCGCCTTCGAGGTCTCCGGTTGCGAATTTCGCCTCTACCGCATCTTTTTCGCGCTCCAGCTTTTTGATCTCGGTCTCCAGGCGCTTATATTCTTTTTGCTCCTGATAATTCAAGCCGGAATTCTGATCTTTTTTCCAGGTTTTCTTCGTGGTTGTCTTTTCCGAATCTGAACTTTCCTGGTTATTACCACCGCTGTTCTCGTAGACCCGGTAATCGGTATAGTTTCCGGGGAAATCGGTAATATTGCCTTCCCCTTCGAAAACGAATAGGTGGTCGACGATCTTATCCATAAAATAACGGTCGTGAGAAACCACCAGCAGACAACCCGGAAAATCCATCAGGAAACTTTCGAGTACGTTCAGGGTTATGATGTCGAGGTCGTTGGTAGGCTCATCGAGAATCAGAAAATTCGGGTTCTGGATCAGGACCGTACACAGATAAAGTCGCTTTTGTTCCCCACCACTGAGCTTTTCCACATAATCGTATTGCTTTTTACGGTCAAACAGAAATCGCTCCAGTAACTGTGCTGCAGAGATCTGTCGGCCTTTGGTCAGAGGGATATAATCTCCGAACTCACGGATGACTTCGATCACCTTTTGTCCGGGTTTGACATGTATTCCCTGCTGGGTATAATACCCGAACTTAACGGTCTCTCCGATAATGATCTTTCCGCTATCCGGGTTTTGCTTCCCGGTGAGCATGTTCAGGAAGGTGGTCTTTCCGGTTCCGTTCTTTCCGATGATTCCGATACGTTCTCCTTTACGGATACTGTATTCGAATTTATTGAGGATCTGCTTTTTGCCGAAGGCCAGGGAAACATTATGGAATTCAACGATCTTTGATCCGAGACGCTCCATATTGATCTCCAGTTGAACCTGGTGATCCTTTCTGCGCTGATGGGCTTTTTCCTTGATCTCATAGAAATCGTCGATCCGGGATTTCGATTTGGTGGTTCGTGCTTTCGGTTGACGACGCATCCATTCGAGTTCTTTGGAATACAGGTTTTTTGCCTTTTCCACCGAAGCCTGCTCCGAACGCATCCGGTCTTCTTTCTTTTCGAGGTAGTAGGAGTAATTTCCTTTATACTGGTAGAGAACCCCTTCGTCCATTTCAAGGATCTCGTTACAAACCCTTTCCAGGAAATATCGGTCGTGGGTCACCATGAACAGGGTGATATTCTCTTTGGCAAAATACTGTTCCAGCCATTCGATCATTTCGAGATCAAGGTGGTTGGTGGGCTCATCGAGGATCAATAGTTCCGGGTTGTTCAGCAAAATCGTGGCGAGTGCCAGGCGCTTCTTTTGACCTCCGGATAATTTACTGACAGACTGGTCGAGTTGGTCGAGCTTCAGTTTGAACAGGATCTGTTTGTACCGGGTTTCGAAATCCCAGGCGTGATGCACCTCCATCTGCTCAAAGGCTTTTTGGTAGGCTTCCGTATCATCGGGATGCTGTAATGCGATCTCGTATTGGTGAATTACCTGTAATACCCGGTTGTCGGAAGCGAAGATGGTCTCTTCCACGGTCAGCTTCGGATCGAGATCCGGCTCCTGTGGTAAAAAGGCCATTTTGAGTCCGTTTCGGGATACCACCTGCCCGGTGTCGGGAATATCTTTTCCCGTGATTATATTGAGCAGGGAGGTTTTTCCGGTACCGTTCTTAGCGATAAAGGCGACCTTCTGATCCTTGTTGATCCCGAAGGAGATATCGCTGAAAAGCACACGTTCCCCGTATGATTTGGATATGTTTTCTACTGAGAGGTAATTCACGATTAATTTTTTTGCAAAATAAATGATTTATTCCCTCCGAAGCCTTGTGGATCATCCTTTTTTTCGGGCGATCGCAAAGAGAAATATAAACCCGGCGATCAGTGTGGCGATTCTGGCGATATAATCACCGTATCGGGTATAGAAGGTCTTTTTATTATTGATGGTGATATCACCTTTTACGGTTCCCTTGACACCATAAGCCAATGTTTTCAGGATCGTTCCCTTCTCGTCTATCAGGGCAGATATTCCGGTATTCGCACTACGGGCTACCGATCTTCGGTTTTCGATGGCACGAAGACGGGCATAGCTGAGATGCTGTTGATGGCCCTGGGTGTGGTCCCACCAGGCATCATTCGTGATGATCGCCAGGAAATTGGCACCATTCTTTACATAATCACTGACATATTCTCCGTACACCGATTCGTAACAGATGATCGGGGCAGCATTATAGCTGCCGTCCTGCGAATGGAAGACCGAGCGTTCTTCCTGAGTGCCGCGGGATAATACGGTTCCTCCAAGGTCGATCATGATATTTCCGAGTAACGGTTGCAGGATGCTTTTAAAAGGGAAGGTTTCCACGCCTACCACGAGTTTGGATTTGAAATAGACCTGGGTCTGACCCTTCCTGTCTATTTGGATCGCCGCATTATACACATCAAACCAGTCTCCACGGGAAGATCGGTTGGCGGAAAGCGTCGGGGGTTTCTGTGATTTGCCGTACAGCTTAAAGAAATCTGCTCCGGTGATGATCTTCAGATTCGGATTTGTGGCTGCAAATAACTGAAGTTCCTGTTTCTCCCGGCTAAAATCAAAACTTTCCAGGCTGGTGTTGTTGGCCAATGCGGTTTCCGGGGCGATCAGGTATTGGGTATTCCTATCGATATCACCACGGGTATCTTCCTCCATTTGTTTCACAATCATCGTATTGGTGTATGAGGAATCATATTTTTCGGTGTATGGATCTACATTGGGCTGATACAGCACCACTTCGATCTTTTCAGCACTCTCCTGGTATCGCATCAGGATGATCATGGAGATGATCACGGGGATTGCGATAAACAATACATTTTTGGCAATTCCCTTGGATAGCGTTTTTTTATCACCCGTAGCGTAGAATTTGAGAATGGTGAGATATACGCTGATATTGAGAATCCATATCCACAGGGCTCCTCCGAAGGTTCCGGTATATTCATACCATTGGATCCATGAAGTGTATTCTGAAAAGACATTTCCCAGGTTTAACCAGGGCCAGGAAAAATCCCAGTTCAGATGAAATTTTTCAAAGGCCATCCAGATTGCAGGAAGGAATACCAGGTGTATTTTTGGAGGAAAGCGTTTCGCGGTAAAATGGTAAAGGGAAAAAACGATCGCCATCAGCAGTGAGTTCACCAACAGAGCGAAAAGCATTCCGAAAGGAGTGGAGTACCAGATCCACCAGGTCGTAATGCTGTTCCAGATAAGAAAAGCCAGGTAGGCGTACCCGAAGACCCGGAGCCCTTTGCGGCCCTGGTCATCCATTCGGATGTCGTGCTCTACCAGTAACAGCGGGGTGAAAGCAAAGAATATAAAGACAGGAATACCATAGGTCGGCCAGGCGGCAGCCAGTAAGATACCGGTAATCAGGGTCAGTACGAGTTTGTTTCTCATCCGGAGAATTTTTTCACCGCTAATATCAGGATTTAATTTAGGAATCGCATCTTCATTTGGAAAATTCCGATCCGGTCTTCTGCCGAAAATATGCGGGAATTTTAATAACTTACGCAGTACTTTATGCTAAATTTGCAGTACTAAACAACGCTTAAATGAAAAGACACATACCAAATTTCCTGACCATGCTCAACCTTCTGAGCGGTTGTATCGCCGTAGTATTAGCGGTAAGGAATCATCTGGAACTGGCAGCATTGTTCGTGGCCATCGGAATCTTCTTTGATTTCTTCGACGGCTTGGCGGCAAGGTTGCTGAATGTGAAAAGCGAGCTGGGCGTGCAATTGGATTCCCTGGCAGACCTGGTGACCAGCGGACTCGTTCCGGGTATTGTGATGTTTCAGCTGTTTAATCAGGCGAACGGACTCAATTCGTATACATGGAGTGGAGAATCGACCGAATCCATGTTCTGGGTAGGCGATACGTTCATCGCGATCTCCTTCCTCGGATTTCTGATCACCCTGGCATCGGCATATCGTTTAGCGAAATTCAATATCGATGAAGATCAGGCGACCACTTTTACCGGTCTGCCTACTCCGGCTAATGCCTTGTTCATCCTTTCGTTGCCATTGATCCTGAAATATCATAACAACGTAACCTTCGATACACTGATCCTGAGCAATTGGTTTCTGGTGGTGATCACGCTGCTGAGTGCTTATATGCTCAACGCGCGAGTGCGACTTTTTTCTTTGAAGTTCAAAGGCGGAAAGCTCAGGGATAATATCATAAAATACACCTTTTTGTTGCTCAGCCTCATTTTGCTGATCGTGATGCAATTCATGGCGATACCGGTGATCATCGTATTGTATGTAGTGTTCTCGGTGATCGAGAATAGCAAAGGGAAGCTGGCTTAGAAGTCCAGCTTTTTCTTCCGAAGTTCGAAGTTCTGTCCGAGATAGACCTTACGAACCATTTCATCGGCTGCGAGCTCTTCCGGAATTCCCGCTTTCAGAATACTACCTTCGAACATGAGGTAGGATCGTTCGGTGATCGCCAGTGTTTCCTGTACATTGTGGTCGGTGATCAGAATCCCGATATTCTTATTCTTTAGCTGAGCAACGATCCGTTGAATATCCTCTACGGCTACCGGGTCAACTCCGGCAAACGGTTCATCGAGCAGAATGAAACTCGGGTCGGTGGCTAAGGCTCGTGCGATCTCCGTACGGCGTCGTTCACCTCCCGATAACAAGTCTCCGCGGTTCTTGCGAATGTGGCCTATATTGAACTCATCGAGCAGCGATTCCATCTTCATGTGACGTTCCTGTTTGCTGAGCTTGGTGAGCTCCAGAACGCTCATGATATTGTCTTCTACACTGAGTTTACGGAATACAGAAGCTTCCTGTGCCAGGTATCCGATACCCTGTTGTGCTCTCTTGTACATCGGATAATCAGTGATCTCCTGGCTGTCGAGAAATATCTTACCACCGTTGGGTTTGATAAGTCCTACGATCATATAGAAAGACGTCGTCTTACCGGCACCATTCGGGCCGAGGAGTCCGACGATCTCACCTTTGTTCACTTCCAGGGAGATCCCTTTTACCACTTTTCGTCCTTTATAGGACTTCATTATGTTTTCTGCACGTAATTTCACAGGGCGGATTTTTTATATCGTACCGGATTCATTTCTTTCAAAAGTAAAAAAATGGATTCGGTACGGCATTCTTTTATAATAACATTATAAAATTATTCTGATTTTTCCTGGATTTCGAGGGCATCCCAGAACTCGTAAGCTCTTCTTAGGTGCGGGATCACGATGGTACCTCCCACCAGGGTAGCGATACCCATCGCTTCAGCAACCTCATCCTTGGTCAGACCTTCCTTATGACAGGTCTCCAGGTGGTAACGTACGCAATCATCACATCGCAATACCATAGAAGCCACAAGGCCTAACAGTTCCTTGGTCTTTACATCCAGGGTTCCGGGTGCATAGGCATTGGTGTCGAGGTTGAATATCCTCTTGATGATCTTGTTGTTATCGGCCAGGATGCGTTCGTTCATCCTGCTGCGATATTCGTTGAATTCCTTAACCTGATCAGTCATTCTTAGTTACGTTTGTTGTATTGTTTTGCTTTTCTTTATCCCTTTTGATCACGATACGGGAGATGTGTATACTTATCTCGTAAAGGATCAGTACCGGTATGGTTACCACGACCTGGCTCGCCACATCGGGAGGGGTGATTACAGCCGCTACGATCAATACGATGACCAGAGCGAACTTACGGTATTTCTTCAGAAACTCCGGTGTCACCAGTCCGATCTTCGTCAGAAAGAAAATGAGGATCGGCAACTCAAAGATGAGTCCGCAGGCGATCACTGCTGATCTGACGATAGAGATATAAGAGGACAGGTCAATATCGTTGAATACCTCGTCACTAACCCGGTAATTCGCCAGGAAATTGATAGACAAGGGAGAGATCACATAGTATCCGAACAACACCCCGGTAAAGAACAGAAAGGAAGCGATAAAGATGAAACCCCTCGCATTCTTACGTTCGTTCTCATAGAGTCCCGGACTAATAAATTTCCACAGCTCATATAACAGATACGGGAAACCGATGATAAATCCGGCCCAGATAGAGGTCCAGATATGTGCTGAGAATTGTCCTGCCATCTGACGACTCTGGATCCTGAATTGCGGACCTTCGCAAAAAGAATCATCGAGACCGATGGTTCTGGAGATATTACAGAACAATCGGTAGGTAGGGAAATCGGCTTTTTTAGGACCGAAAAGTATGGTGTCAAAAATAAAGTCTTTCATCAGAAAGGCTACCACGGCGATGATGACAACCGCAAGTGTGGAGCGAATAAGGTGCCATCTCAGTTCTTCGAGATGGTCCAGAAAAGACATTTCAGAGGCAGTTTCTTGTTGTTGGGCCATTAAATAATTCCTTCTTTAATTAGGTCATGAAGATGGATCACCCCGAAGTAACCGGCTTCATCGGTCACCAATAGCTGGGAGATTCCGTTGTTTTCCATTATTTCAAGTGCGTCGACAGCCATCATTTCGGCATGTACGGATTTTGGGTTGGCGGTCATGATATCGGCGGCGGTAAGTCCGTTGATGTTCTCGTATTTGTTGAGCATCCTACGAATGTCACCATCGGTAATGATCCCGGTGATCTGGTTCTTCTCGACCACTGCGGTCACCCCAAGCATCTTTTCAGAGATCTCCACGATCACTTTACGGATGTCTGATGCTTTCGACACTTCCGGTTTCATATTGGCTGCAGCAACATCACCCACACGCAGATAGAGTTTTTTCCCTAACGCACCTCCCGGATGGTATTTGGCGAAATCAGAACTGCTGAAGCCGCGAAGTTCCAAAAGGCAGATCGCGAGGGCATCCCCAACGACCAACTGAGCGGTCGTACTGGTGGTAGGAGCCAGGTTGTTCGGACAAGCTTCTTTCTCCACATAAGCGTTCATCACATAGTCGGAATGTTGCCCGAGGAATGACTCGCGGTTCGAAGTGATCGCGATCAGTTTGTTCGGTCCGTTTTTGATCAGCGGAACCAGTACTTTGATCTCCGGTGTATTCCCGCTTTTGGAGATACAGATCACAACATCATCCTCCAAAATGGTTCCCAGATCTCCGTGAATGGCATCGGCAGCGTGCATAAAAATAGCAGGAGTACCGGTAGAATTGAGCGTTGCTACGATCTTTGTAGCGATAATCGCACTCTTCCCGATTCCTGTTATGATGACTCTACCCTTCGAATTGTAAATAAATTCAATCGCATCCGCAAATTCGCCATCTACTAAACCTGACAGGTTTTTGATGGCATCTCCCTCAGTATCAATTGCCTTTCTAGCACAGGCTATAATGGCATTTTTATCGATCAAACTTTTGATTTTTTAGAATTTGTAATAAAAAAAGAATATCTTATCTTTAGTAGTGCAAATGTATATAAAATAGTAAAACGAAAGGATGAGTACTGCTGAAATTGACTTACACGCGGAGCTGAAGAAGTATTTTGGATTTAGTCAGTTTAAAGGTTTACAGGAGAAGGTTGTAAAAAACATCGTCAACGACGAAAACACATTTGTAATTATGCCCACCGGTGGTGGGAAATCCCTATGCTACCAATTACCTGCACTTGTAAAGGAAGGAACTGCGATCGTGATCTCACCGTTAATCGCACTGATGAAGAATCAGGTCGATGCCATCAGGGGAATTTCCGCCAATAAGGGAATCGCCCATGTACTGAACTCTTCACTTACCAAAACGGAGGTGAAACAGGTGATGGATGATATCACAAACGGAATCACTAAACTGCTTTATGTTGCCCCGGAATCACTGACAAAGGAAGAGTATATAGACTTCCTGAGGACAGTTAAGATCTCCTTCGTCGCAGTGGACGAAGCACACTGTATCTCCGAATGGGGGCATGACTTCCGCCCGGAATACAGAAATATCAGAGCGATTATTAAAAGACTGGGCGATGATATTCCTATTATCGCACTTACCGCTACAGCGACTCCCAAGGTTCAGGAGGATATCCTGAAGAATCTGGGAATGGGACAGGCCATGGTCTTCAAGGCCTCCTTTAATCGTCCGAACCTCTATTATGAAGTACGACCCAAAACCAAGAATGTAGATGCCGATATCATCCGTTTTGTCAAACAACACGAAGGCAAATCGGGGATCATCTACTGTCTGAGCCGGAAAAGGGTGGAGGAACTGGCACAAACCCTGCAGGTGAATGGAATCAAAGCGGTTCCCTACCATGCCGGACTCGATGCCAAGACCCGTGCCAATCATCAGGATATGTTCCTCATGGAAGATGTCGACGTGGTGGTAGCTACCATCGCTTTCGGAATGGGGATCGATAAACCGGATGTTCGCTTCGTGATCCACCACGATATCCCGAAAAGTATCGAAAGTTACTACCAGGAAACCGGTAGAGCCGGTCGTGACGGGGGGGAAGGACACTGCCTGGCATTCTATTCCTATAAGGATATCGAGAAGCTGGAAAAGTTCATGAGTGGAAAACCCGTTGCAGAACAGGAAATCGGCCATGCCCTCCTGCAGGATATGGTGGCTTATGCCGAAACTTCCATGTCGAGAAGGAAATATATCCTGCACTATTTCGGGGAGGAATTCGATGAGGTGAACGGCGAAGGTGCCGACCTCGATGACAATGTGCGTTTCCCCAAAAAGAAACACGAAGCCAAAGATGATGTGGTTAAACTATTATCCATCATCCGCGAAACCAAAGAAAAATATAAGGCCAAAGAGATCGTGAATACCCTGATCGGAAAGACGAATGCCTTGATCAAGTCGCATAAGACCGATGAGAAACCCTTCTTCGGAACCGGAATGGAACACGATAATAAATACTGGATGGCATTGATTCGCCAGGTACTCGTCACCGGACTCATCAAAAAGGAGATCGAATTGTACGGTGTACTGCATTTAAGTAAGGCCGGAAAGAAATACCTGGAAGCTCCGGTCTCGTTCATGATGACGGAAGACCATACCTATGAGGATTCCGATGACGATACCATTGCAACTGCGAAAAAAACGGGTGGCTTTGTAGCCGATGACGTCTTGCTTAAGATGCTGAAGGACCTGAGGAAACAACAGGCGAAAAAGCTGGAAGTTCCTCCTTTCGTGGTTTTTCAGGATCCGTCACTCGAAGATATGGCGCTGAAGTATCCGGTTACCATGGATGAACTCATCAATATTCATGGGGTAGGCGATGGTAAGGCTCGTAAATACGGGAAAGCCTTTATCGACTTCATCTCCAAATATGTAGAAGAGAACAATATCGACAGACCGGATGACCTCGTCGTGAAATCCACAGGGGCGAATTCCGGACTTAAATTATATATCATTCAGAACATTGACCGCAAACTTCCGCTGGATGATATTGCGGCATCTAAAGGACTTAGCATGGATGACCTGATCAAGGAAATGGAACAGATCGTCTATATGGGAACGAAACTGAACATCGATTACTGGATCGATGAATTGTTCGATGAAGATCAGCAGGATGAATTGCATGAATATTTCATCGATGCAGACAATGACAAGATATCAGTGGCTATGGAAGAATTTGACGGAGATTACGAAGATGATGAACTTCGAATCTACCGGATTAAGTTCATCAGTGAAGTAGCAAACTGACACCAACTGTAATAAATAATCTGTTACATCCGATCGAGGTAGGCGATATAATCACCTGCCTCGATCTGTTTCAGGCCATTCGTGTCCCGAATCAGTGCATAAGACAGGCATTGGAATACGCTTCCTTCGAGTTCGACCCCGATCATTTTTCTTTCATAATAATTAAAATCAGGATCATCGATTCCTTCATATTCGTCCATCAGTTCGAACAAGCGTTCATTTCCGGGATCCACGCTGAAAACATCCCCCTGTACCACTGATTCCGATTCGGGAAGAAAGACCGCTCCGGGGAAGGAGCCCAGGTCATAGAGTTTTCCGGGAATTCGCCCCACCCCCAGGTAGGTGCCATGGGTATGCAGGTAGCGGGCATAGCGGTTGTCGAACCCCGTGCGCAGGGTTCCGTAAACGAATAAATGATGGATGGGTGGAGTCATGGGGGCGGATTATTTCGTTTTAATCGGCATTGAAAAGAATCTCCCGGATCTCACGCCAGGAGATCAGCCGGATCTCGTTCTCTTCCAGCAGGCGTTGCACGCGTTCGCTGGTGAAATAATAATAATCCTTCTGCCGCCAGTCAGAGCCCCAGTTCCGGTGGCCATAACAGATCTGCTGCATCTCCGCATCATCGTGGGCAGCATGCAGAATGATCTGGTTGAGTCCAGGCTTGAGATTTCGGATGACTTTGGTGTAATAGGCAGCCATCCCGTTCTTGTAATCTTCCGGTCCGGCGATATAGAGGGCATCCAGTAATACTGCCGTCTTGGTCAGGTTCTTTTTGATGGAAGGCGGTACCTGACTTTTGGTGAGCATGACCGGAATTTCATACATACGCCCCAATTTAAGATAAAGCTGCAATAGCTCGGGATCTCCGGTGGTCAGGCAACCCATATGATTGTCGAGGTGGGTGGGTTGTATGCCGTTCTTGATGGCGAACTCGATCTGCGCCCGCATCTCTTCTTCCAGTTCGGCAAGGATCACATTTTTGGTGGCCTCCGCACAGGTGGCATAAAAATAGCCGAATTCGGTGGTAAAGCTTTTCCCTTCCGTCAGAGGCCGCCATTTATAATGCAGCCATTCACTCGTCAGGGCCAGATGCACCCCGAGGTCAGCCTGTGGAAATTCCTTCGCCATTTCGGCCACCTCTTCCATCCAGGGGCCGACCGTGATGATACTGCCCGAGTTTACCGAACCTTCTTTCATGGCGGTAAAAGAGGCATCGTTCACCGAATGGGCGATCCCGATGTCATCGGCGTGTATGATCAGTAATTTGGTGTCTTTGGTGTAACCGAGCCTTTCTGCCAGGTTCTGTTGGGCCATTCCTGAAAAAAGGAAGGCAAGGATGAAGAGGGCCGTAATATGTTTTCTCATACGATGGTTTGGATCTTTTAAAAAAGCTCAAGGCGTAAAGAATCCGGGGACCCCATAAAAATAAAAAATCCCTGTTAATTAGAAAGCCTGTAATAGCGGTCTATGCAATTTTCTTCCTCATTATAGAATTCGCGGATAAAACGGAAGGTAGAATCGAGGATACGAACCGAGGAGGCATTGGCCTTATCGACATAGGCCACGATCTCTTTCAGATGCATATTTTCAAAGGCATGATAGATGAGTCCGTTCACGACTTCCTTTCCGTAACCGTTCCCCCATTCCTTCATCAACAGACGATACCCGATCTCATATTCGGTCTTTTCATTGCGCACCAGGGCAACCGTACCCAGAAAGCGGTCGTCTTCGCGGTTGACGATCGCCCAGATCCAGAAATCGTTCCGGGGTTTGCTGTAGAAAGCGATGATATTTTCCAGATCGCGGACGTTCTCTTCGAGGGTGAAGGTCTTGCCGCCGACATAGCGCATCACGGCCTGGTCGTTTTGCATTTTATGAAAACTACCCAGGTCGCTTTTCAGCATTTCTCGGATATATAATCGCCTGGTCTGGAAAATCATATCGTAAAAATAGGATAAAATTATGGTTCCTAGGGGCTTATGTCTTTGTGATTCGTCGAAATTAACGAATTGAGCTATCAGTTTCATGATCGCTTGCATTTCATCCCCTTTTTTCGACAGTTCGGTAAACTATAGTAGGAGAACTTCCGGTAAACAGCCAACTTTGCTGCATCAATCAAAACGAACGTCATGATCAGGATCATCTATTTAATCGTCAGTTTCATCTGTAGTGTCGCAGCAGAGCAAACAGAATATGCTGCTTTTCCTTCGGGATACAGTGAAGCGAATGTCGTCGTTTCATCACAAATTTGGGTGGAGGATAACGACAGAAAATTTTACCTTTAAAGAAATAAATACATTATGAAAGGGTTCATCAGGGAATTGGTAAAAGCATTTTTGATCGGTGTGGCCGTGTTCGCAGTCTTTCTGCTGATCAATATGATCTATTCCGGGAATTACGGAGTTACATTTGATCAGGCTTTTTTACGGCGTTTCCTGTTCAATCAGGTGTATTCTGTCGCTATTTATTTCGCGAATATGTGGGTGATGAAATGGCTGATGGGGCGGTACGGGTATAAGTTCCTGCAGCCGAGAAGACTGTTGTTCCCGGTCACGCTTTCTTTCCTCGCAACCTTTCTGACCATGTTCCTGCTGAATCTTTTCTTTAAGGTGGGAGTCGACCGCCAGCCGTTGCAGGAGTTTTTGAAAGCACAGGAGCCGGCTCAGTACTATGGGTCGATCATCGTCACCATCATCATCGTGGCGGGATTCTATGCCTTCTATTATTACAAGCATAAGAAGGAATCACAGGTAGCCCGTCAAAAGGTGATCGCCGGTACGGCAACAGCACAGTTCGATGCCCTGAAGAATCAGCTGGATCCGCATTTTCTGTTCAACAGTCTGAACGTACTGACCAGCCTGATCGAAGAGAACCCGGAGGCCGCCCAGAAGTTTACCACCTCACTTTCCAAGATCTACCGGTATGTGCTCGAGCAGAAGAATAAGGAGCTGGTCAGTGTGGATGAAGAACTGAGATTCGCCCGAACCTATGTGAGCCTGCTGAAAATGCGCTTTGAAGACAGCATTCGTTTCGAACTCCCGGACGCGGCGAGTGATCCTGAAATGAAGGTCGTGCCGCTGTCACTGCAACTCCTGCTGGAGAATGCCGTAAAGCACAATATGGTGAATCCCTCACATCCGCTCACCATCCGGATCTTTGAGGAAGACGGTTACCTGGTGGTTACGAACAACCTCCAGCCGAAACAGGTGGTGAAGAAAGGGAGCGGGGTAGGACTGCGGAATATCGCAGAACGCTATGCCTTGCTCACCAGTAAAGAAGTGTATTTAAACGAAACCGCATCGGAGTTTATCGTCAAGATCCCGATGCTGTCAAAACAAGTATCAGCCATGGAAGTGCAACAGGATTATATCGCAGAAAAACGTTATCAGCGTGCCAAAGAGCGCGTACAGGCCATGAAGGGTTTCTATTCGAACCTGATCGCCTATCTCATCGTCATCCCGTGTCTGGGGTGGCTGAACTATAAGACCACCGATTTCCCCTGGATCATCTTTCCGGCGGCGGGGTGGGGCTTCGGAGTCATCATGCACTATATGGAAGCCTTTGATTACAACCCGCTCTGGGGGAAGAACTGGGAAGCCCGTAAGATCCGGGAACTGATGGATAAAGAAAATAACTAACACCAAGAATCACCAATAATGGAAAATTTTAAAGAACAGGACAAATATATGCGGGCGAAAGAACGCGTCGCAGAGATGAAGAAGTTCTACGGAAACCTGACCTCCTATATCCTGGTCATCGGCTTTCTGACCTTTATCAACTGGTATACCAACCGACTGGCCTATCCGTGGGTATTATGGGCGGCCGGTGGCTGGGGACTCGGACTATTGTTCCATGCCGCTAAGGCTTTCGGATGGAACCCCATGTTCAACAAGGAATGGGAAGAGCGTAAGATCCGCGAGATCATGGAGAAGGAACAAAATGAGATGAAACGGCAAAGATGGGAGTAACGATGGACTATAAAGAGACGAAAACCGAGTATTCGAAAAAACTGAAAAAGGCACAGCGACGGGTGAAGGAGATCAAAGGCTTCTACTGGCACCTCGCGATCTATGTGATCGTCAATGGCTTTATGCTGATCAATTACTTCATCTCACATGCTTTTGGTGGCGACTTCGAAATCTGGATTCTTTTTATGTCGGTAGCCGGCTGGGGCGTGGGTCTGGGGATCCACTTCTGGGAGGTGTTCGGTAAAGACCTGGTGTTTGGAGCGAACTGGGAAGAACGCAAGATCGAAAAACTAATGCAAAAAGAAGCGGAGGAAATGGACCGCTATCAGAAAAAACAATAAAAGTACCCCTTTTTTATGGAAGTGATCATCATAGAAGACGAAGCACCTTCGGCAAGAAGACTCAACCGCATGCTGGAACAGATGGGCGTAACCGTGAGTACCATGCTGCATTCCGTAGAGGAATCGGTGGCCTGGTTCCGGAAAAATCCCGCCCCCGAACTGATCTTTCTCGACATTCAGTTATCAGACGGACTCTCTTTCGAGATCTTCGACGCGGTGCAGGTGAGCAGTGCGGTCATATTTACGACCGCCTATGACGAATATGCCTTACAGGCCTTCAAACTGAACAGTATCGATTACCTGTTGAAGCCCATCGATGATGAAGAGCTCGAACTGGCCGTAAAGAAATACAAAACCTTTCGACCTGATCCCGCACGTTCGCAACTCGATTTCGAGGATATCCGGAAGTTGCTGATCAATCCGGTCGACCGTGCCTATAAACAGCGGTATACCGCCCGGGTCGGACAGCACCTCAAACTGATCAATACCGACGATATCGAATGCTTCTACAGTGAGAACAAGGGTACCTATGCCTTTACGAACGATGGCCGGAACTACCTGCTGGATACCACGTTGGAAAACCTCGAAGAAGAACTCGAACCGCGCAGGTTCTTTAGGGTAAGCCGGAAGTTCTTTGTGAACATCGATGCCATCAGTGATATGGTGAGCTATACCAATTCCAGATTACAGGTGAAGCTCCATCACTTTAAGGAGCAGGAGATCATCGTGAGCCGGGAACGCGTTAAGGACTTCAAAGACTGGTTGTCTTAGACTTCCGATTCGGTTTCCTTTTCGATGCGGTTATCGTCGAAAGCGGAGGGGAGTAGCTTCGGGATCAGTTTGATGAAGATCGGCAACAGGATGGCGCCGCCCGGAAGGGCAAAGATCGCCAGGGAAGGGATAGCCTTAAAAATATCCAGCAATTGCTCGCGGACCTTCTTGCGTTCCTCTTCGTCCAGTTCATCGGTGGTCGATTTAGAGAGTAAAAGCAAGAGTTCCCGGCTCTCACTCAGTTCCCGCAACAGGCGTTTGGAGTTTCGGGTGATGAGCTTGCGCACCATCTGATAGGAATTGTCGTAGAACATCTTCACCGGATTCGAAGACTTGAACACACTGACCCTACTCTTGTTGGCATCGAAGAAATAACCCACAAAGCTCAGGGATTCCTCGATCTCCGGAAATTCCAGGTTCAGGTCTTTCCCGATCCCGTGAATGAAATCCGATTCCCGGTATTCCAGGCTATGATCTTCCCAGGCCGCAAGAGCGCTGAGGTCGATAAAATATTTCTTTTCCAGATAGGTGAACGATTCGAACAGTTCCGATCGGTAACTGCCGTCAAAATCTTCCTTTCGGGTCTGATTATACCGCAGCGATGATTCGAACAAACGCAAGAGGTTATGATCATTGACGCTCTTTTCTTCCTTGGAATTCAGGGTATGATAGGTGAGGTTAATGATGATACGCTCGATACGCGCCGCATATTTACGCACCTTGCGATCGCCTTCGAGATAGCGGCGAAACGCGATCACATCGAGGAACAACAACGCATTGGTAAGCATGCTGTTAAAGCTTCGGGTGATAAAGTTATCGTCAAGGGTGACCCGCTTGTGCAGGAGTACCTCCAGTTGATGTGAGGTTTTCTTTCCGGTGAGGAGTTTGCTGAAGAAGCTGATCTCTTCCACCTTCAGCTGAGAATAGAACTGGTTCACTTCCTTCAGGAAATCGTTGAACTTAAAAGCTTCCCCAACCTTGAGCTGGTAGACCGAATACAGGGCAGAGAGCAGGTTGAGCTTCGCCAGTTCATCTTCGGAAAGGTTAAGGTCGGGCGGGATAAACGAAGGTTGAGCGATGTTCGCCCCATAGATAAAGCCGATGTTCCGAAACTCCAGGTAGAGTTCGGACTCCTGTGTATACGGCATCGGGGACTTTCGTACCACCGTACCGAACTTATCGATCCATCCTTGAGCCGAGGGGTTCATGCTTTATTTGTTTTGTCCGGGTAAAATTACGATTCTTTAGGAAAAAAGAAACCGGATCCTATAGACAATCCGGTTTTGAAGGTTGGTTATTTGGGTTTTGTGCCCTAATACAAAAGCATATACCGCATAGCATCCAAGCTTTCTCCGATCATAAAAAAGGAATCATGGCTATACACTCCGGAATAGGGATGAAAAATGTTGTTGGCTGAATTTTCGCGGATCAAATTAAAGTCGGAATTGCCGTCTTCGTTATAGACAATATCAAAAAGGGCGGTGGAAGCGAACCATCCGGCCTTGAGTGTCACCCGTCCGTCATTCGTTTCCTTTAATTTTTTATCGGTATTCAGTATTATATGGAGTTTTTGATCCTGTAAAAACGCTTTGTACGACGGACCTGTTTTATTTTTTAGGAGAGTATGGCCCCAGATCAGGTCTCCGGCAGGGTCGAACTTTAGTGCGAGAATATTTCCGTATTTCACCGAAGAATTATTGCCCCGGTAGAAACCGGCATTGAAACTCAAACTTACCGAAGGAGCCACGGGAATTGGTGAGGCCATAGGCATGGGCGCCATAGAAGCGTATACGATTTGCACGACCTCTTCTGCGGTGATATAGGTATTTCCTAGATCATCGGTCAGGATATGATCGATCTCGTAATCGAAGAGTTCATTTTTGTTGTGATAAGCGGCATCAGGTCCATAAAGGTCCCGAAAAACCTCGGCAGGGAAGGGGTGGTGCTGCGCTTTCTTGATCGTCATTTCACGAGGGTCGATCGAAAGATGGCAGGCCCCTTTGATCCCTTTTCCATCCGGTTTGGTATAGAAACCCATAAGAAGGAATTGATCATCTAACGGACTTATACGCAGGGAGCGGATCTGATAGTTCGGCAGTTTAAGTACCAAGGTCTCCGCTACATCCCGGTTGATCTGATTTAGGACGTAATGATACTGGTTTTTCTTTTGTGCCTTGCGATCGGCAAATTGTTTACCCAGGGAATATACATTACGCTCATTATCGATGATGAGGTCATTCTGTTCGTAATATTTGCCAGGGTCAACCTGGTAGGTGTTTTTGTAGACCGGCTCCAGGGTTTCCAGATCATAGACATAGATACGACAATAATGGAGGTCCTTTTGCTCCTGGGTTTCCGAAAAGGCAATGCTGTGCTTATCCGGGGAGATCGCGATATTATAATTGGATTTCCCTTCAAACAGGAATGGATTCTTCCTTGGGTCTCCGGTGATCTTGAACAGGGTACGTTTGTGATATTGGCGGGAACCATGGGAAAGTTCAAAACAGTGTACCTCGTAAGACTTACGTTCCGGGGAGGAAACAGTAAATATTTTGATCCCGGTATCGGTGATCACATTTTCGAGATAATACTCATTCTGACTAACAGGAATATTGAGGGAATACAAGGGTTGTAACTCCGGGTCTAGAAAATCGATGATAAAAAATTGATCGGCTTGTCGGATCGCGATGGTATTTCCGTTCGCCTGGGTATGGGTGGCGAGTATGCGGTTGTTATCAAACTGTAGCGGAAAGGGTTCACTTTCCTTGAGCTGCCATTGGGCCTGCAAGCTGAAAAAGGTAAAGAAGGTCAGAAATAAAGCAGTAAATTTCATAGGGTTTTGCAAAGGTTAACGTTTAAGGTTCCGGAAAACAGCCAATAGCTAACGATGACGATAGGGCGAACCGAACAGACGGAACGGCAACAGCCCGAGCGTCCAGCGATCGATCATAGCAATTAAACATAGGATTTAAAAGAATTTCAGGGACCATTTAAAGGTACGAATGTAAGAAATTATGCATAAAAAAAAGGCGTTAAGGACATTTTGCCTTACAAACCCGAGGTATTGCTACGCTCCGAGAAATGCTTTCGGGTAGGTAACGCTTCCATGTATATGGGTTAAGGCTCCGGGGGTCAGTTCCTTAACCATGCAATAGTCATCGGCGACGGCAAAAGGCATCGTGATCTGATGATCTACGCAACGCTCATACCCGAATCGCGGGTAATAGTCTTTATGGCCCAGTACGATCACCGTCGTGTAACCGAGATCGGTTGCGATGCGGTGTCCGGTTTCGATCAGCGCACTGCCGATCCCCTGTCGTTGAAAATCAGGCGCCACACACACCGGCGCCAACGCGAGGGAAGGTATGCGCGTCTGGGCATGATCGATGGTAATGGGCGTAAAGAGAATATAGCCCACGATAGCCTGGTTGAGTTCCGCCACCAGGGAAAGCTCGGGAATAAAGGTTGCTGCCTCCCGCAAGGCTCGTACCAGGAACTGCTCCCGGTGATCACTGTGGGGATCATGCCGGAAGGCCCGTTCGATCAGGCTATGTACCAACGGGTAGTCGGCTGGGGTTTCTTGTCGGAGAGTGGGGTGCATGGGGTTAAGATATATAAAAATAATTTACAGTTGGTGTTTTACGTAAGCTTCTAATTAACAATCAATTACACTTATTTAGAAAATAAAAAGTAAGAAAAAGATTTAAAAATATAGATTTAAATATTATAATATAGAAAATATTCTATATATTTAGAGTCTGATAGGATAAATAGAGAAGAAAAATCAGAACTATTAAATTCAATTTATTGTACTGACGGGAAATTAGATTTTTATTTTACTGTTCCCACTAGTTAGTTTCTACATAAGTGGAATTAAATGGTAATTGAAGAATTCAAAAAATATAAAATCGGACAAAATGAATCATGTAATTAAATTCCATAGCATTCTATTCTTATTATTTTTTTTATGGGTTAATTCAACACAGGGTTCATTTAAAAAAGTAGGTTTTGGTTTGTTCATGCTTGAGGATGCGGAATATGTCCTTCTTCCGAAAAACTGGGGTTTTGAGGAAGAAGGTATATTTCGTAATTATTATGTAGATACAGATATAAGAGATAAAGCGACTAAGAATTTTAGTATTGTATCACCGATCATAGACGAAACTGTTACTAAATTAAATGATAAAAATTTTCAATCTTTAAATAAGATACAGGGCTATGCGGAATTTACTGATGAGTATGTAAAACGTATTTTTAAGACTGATAATCAAACGGATTCAATAATTCAAATAGCTAAAGAGGTATTTGAAGAGATTGAAGAACATAAAAATTTTGTAGATGTAATTTCAGGTAATGTAATTACCAATTTTCCAGTTGGTATTAAAAAACATATTACTCAAAATACACAATTAAGTATAGGTATTATAAATGCAAGATTCCATTCACTTTTTGCTGAGGTTGATATGTTCGCAAAGCTTGAGTTAGGAGAAATAGGCACTGAATTGTTTTTTGGTGCAAGTAACGTTAAGATCTCTCATGAAGGAGGTATTTATGACCAGGCCTCCCTAAACTTATTGTCAGATATTCCTGTTTCGAGTAGTGGTGGACAGTGGCTTTTAACTTTTAAAGGAGGAATCAAAAGGAATGGTAAGCCTGACGATGAAAGTTTCATTACCATAGACTGTGATGGGAATATAATAGAACTGGCTTTAAATGCGGATATTAGAATCTCTAAAAATATTGCAGTTCCATTAAAACGCAATGGTGATTATAAATTTCCTAATGACCTTGCGGCAGGTGATGGGAATCATCCCGTAGATAATGATAGTTACGTAGGTGCTGAATTTTACATTCGAACGACTTCTTTGGAAAATCTTTTGATAGAAATCAATCTCCCTCATTTTGAAATTAAAGGATTAAAAGGATGGGGATTCGAGGTCAAAGATTGTGTGTTAGATCTTAGTGATACCTTGAATTCGTCAGCAATGAGTTTTCCAAAATATTATGTTGAGAATAATTTATTAATTCGTGGACAAAGAGAATTATGGCGAGGATTTTTTTCAAGAGAGGTTAATATTATGCTTCCCAAGGAATTTAAATCAAGGAATTCCAAAGAGAGAATTATAATAGGAGCGGAGAATCTCATAATTGATAATTATGGTATTTCTGGAGAATTTTTCGCTGAGCATGTATTGTCTATTAATAAAGGAATCGCTTCCAAATGGGCTTTTTCGGTAGATGCAATTAAACTTAATATTGCCTCAAACCATTTTATTGAAGCAGGATTCAATGGAGAGATAAATTTACCAGTTGCTAATCCAGAAACAAAGGGAGGACTATTATCGTATGAAGCAATCGTTACAGAACAAGGAGAATATATACTAAATACAGAAATAGAAAAGGATGTTGCTTTTGATATTTTCAATGCAAAAGCAAAAATATTTCCGGAATCCTATATACAGTTGAAATTAAAGGATGGTAATTTTTACCCTGAAGCAAATTTAACTGGTGTAATGTCTTTCAATAAGGAGCAGGATTCTGCTTTAAATTCATTTGAAGGAAAACAATTGGCTAAAGAAAATTTTAACGAATTAGATTTTGAAGGACTTGCATTTCAAAATTTTAAAATCCAGACAATTGAAAAGCCATATTTGCAGGTCGCATACATAGGTTTTAAGGATACAGTTGATTTGATGAAATTCTCAGGTTTCAACATTGGTGTATATAAAACCAGCTTATTAGTTGATAATGATCAAACTGCGAATTTGAAATTCAACTGCTTTATTCAACTAGATGATCAAGGACTAAAAGGTGATTTAGGAATTCATTGTAAAGCAGCATACCAATCCGGCGATATTCTTAATTGGAAAATTTCTAAAATACATGTTGATTCCATCCAAATTTCAGCAGAGAGGAAAGGTTTCAAATTAAATGGCAAATTAAATTTTTTGTCTGAATCTACTTCATATGGTGATGCCATCGGAGGTAATTTGGATTTATATATTCCGGCCCTTAATATCAGCCTTAATGCAGGAGCTATTTTTGGTAAAAAAGATGCTTATAAATACTGGTATGTTGATGCATATGGAGATCCTTCATCTGGAAACAACCTAAATTTTAAAATTTTTAAAATTGGAGGCGGACTTTATCATCATATGAGAAAAGGTAATTATGATAAAAGTTCTGAAAGTTTATCAGGAATAAAATATATCCCGGACGAATCAATTAATTTAGGGTTTAAGGCTTTGGCGGCGTTCGAGGTTCGAAAGCAGACCACTTTTACTGGACTTACTGGAATAGAGATAAGTTTTAATAAATCAAAAAATGGAGGAGGAATCAATCGTGTCGGCTTTTATGGGGCAGGATCGATTATGAGTTCAAATTCATCAGATGATTCAATTATAGGTAACCTGGGGAATTTTGAAACCGTTCAAAAGGATTTGGCGGATCGGGAAAAGGCTTTACTTGCCATAGATGAAAATACTTTGGACCATAAGGGAATGAAATTCTATGCGGAGGAAGTATTTCCTGATGTTTTGAGTGGTAAGGAGATGTTTGCAGCCCAGGTTGCCTTTGATTATGATTTTGAAAATGAAATCTATTGGGGACTATTTGACGTTTATCTGAATCTTGGAGGGATACGTGGTGATGGTGTAGATAATAGATTAGGATATTTAGAATTTTATAATAGCCCGAAAGATTGGTATATCTATATAGGTACACCGGATAAACGTATTGGAGTTAAAGACATACCTATAGGATTATATAGAGCGAATGCGAATTTATATTTTATGACTGGTACTATATTACCTAAGCCTTCAGCGCCACCAAATATAATTTCGGAATTACTAAATCTAAAAGGGGATGAACGAATTTTTAATCGAAATTATAATAATGATCTAGCCATTGGAAAGGGATATGCATTTGGTGCTCAATTTTCAATTGGTTTAGGGTTTGACTGGGGATTAATTTATGCTTCAGTTGAGGCAGGAGTAGGATTAGATCTTATGATGCGTGATTTTGGTGAGGCGACCTGCAGAGGAAGTTCTGAAGAAGTTGGGCTTAATGGATGGTATGCGAGTGGGCAAGTTTATGCTTATTTACAAGGAGAATTAGGTGTTGCCATTAGAATATTCGGATTAAAAACCAAGGTGCCAATATTAAAATCTGGTATAGCATTGTTGGCACAAGGACATTTGCCTAATCCATGGTTCATTAAAGGTTATGCAGGAGTAAATATTAAGGTATTAGGAACTATAGCGATAAAAGCTAGATTAAAAATTACTATTGGAGAGGAATGTGAAATTATTGAAAGAACAGGACTTGATCAGGTAGAAGTTATTTCTGATATATTACCTTATGACAATTCAACGAATACAGATGTTTTCGAATCAATACAGATTGCATTCAATTTTCCAATTGGAGAAATTCTAAGAATTGACGAAACCCAGGAATCTAAAAATTATAGAATAAAGTTAAATCGATTCGAAGTTAAAGACGGAAATCGAAAGATTAAGGGAGATACATTGTGGAATGATCTAAGAGATCATTTGATCTTTGAACCTAATGATATTTTGCCTGAAGAAACACAATTGATCATTATTGCTCAAGTTGGTTTTGAAGAAAGAATTGATGGTACATGGGTACAAGTAAAGCAAAATGGTGTCCCAGTTATTGAAGAGAGAAGATCAACTTTTACTACTGGATTAGCTCCTTCAATCCTACCATTTAAAAACATTGAATTAATGTATCCCGTTATTGCCCAAAAATATCTACTTCCTAAAACTTACAAATATGGATTTATTCAATTAAAAAAAGGACAGGATTATCTGTTCGATTCCGAATTTAAAGATAAGTTATTACTTATTAACGAATCTCTTGGAGATACAATTGAACAAGAGTTGTCTTATGATAAAACTAATAATCGTATAAAGTTTGATTTAAGGAGATTAGTGCCAAATTCTGCCTATAGAGTTAATATAATTTCTATTAAGACAGCCTCTGATATTAAAGAGAAAGGTACTAATAAGTCCTTGAAGAATTTATCTCAGGAAATAAGTATATCTGAAAATAAATTAACAGGCTCAATAAATAGAGCAGGTATCATAGATAGATTTGAATTTGCTTTTACAACCAGTAAGTATAAAACGTTTAAAGAAAAGATTAGAAATCTTAAAGTCAAAAGAACTTACACTTTTTTTGAAGGAACTGAAGAAGCAGGGCTTTTAGGTTTTACAACTACCAATTCTGAGCCTTTCAGTATCGTGGAGTTGAAGGGCAGTCCATATGGAGGTTATAAGCCGTTAATTTCAGTGAAAGCAATACTTAAAAGCCGTTATTATCTAAATGAAATTTATCCGCTATTATACAAAGAATATCCCTTAAATGGTAATTTAAAAGTTACAAGGAATATTTTAAATCAAGGTTTGCCACCTAATAAGAATATCATTGTTGATAATAGATATTTGAGTGCAATTGAATACAATGATCTTGATTTTCTATCTACCAATTTTCCATTTCAATGGAAGCAATCAATTATTTTTTGGTCTGATTTTAAGGATCTTCAGAATCAGATAGTCCGCAAGTATTTAAATACAGAAACAATCAATTTACAAGCATGTAAGCATTATAACTATATCATAAATGGTGCTTTTCCATTTATTAACCGAGAAGAATATCAAGTCATGTTTGAATATGTGGTGCCAGATCAGGACTCTGGAGAAAAGGTTGATATTGAATATTTAAATGAATTTTAATGAAGCAAATGACTTTCTTACTCATAATGGTTTCCGTTCAGAATATTGGATTAGCACAAAATCGAATAAGCGATTCCAATGTTGAATCATTTTTACAAATTAAAAGCCAAGCTGCATCTGATTCTGTAATGATCCGTTGGGCTATGAATAATGCAATATGCTGGAAGAAATCCTTGAAATATGGATTTAATATTTATCGTAAAACGGTATTCAGAAACGGAGATTACTTAAGAAATGAAAAATTCGAAAGACTTAATCAGCATCCTATTATTCCAATAACGAAAAATAAATGGAAATTAAAAGTGAATGACTCACCTATGGCTGCAGTGGTGGCACAGGCAATATATGGTGAAGATTTTATATTGGAAGATGATGAAATAAATATTTCCCAAATTTTTTCAAAGGCCGAAGAGTTAAATAGAAGATTTGGATTTGCGCTATTTGCTATAGATCAGGATTTTAATATTGCTCTTTTAGCGGGTTTAGGATTTGTAGACAGGCAAGTTAAAGCAGATGAACAATATATTTATAAGGTTTTCTCTGCAATGCCTGAAACGGATTTGGCCTACCCTGAACCCGCACTGGCCTTTGTAAATCTCTCAAAAACAACTGAATTGCCTGCGCCGTCAGGGTTGATAGCATATCGCTTAGGAAATAAGGGGATGATCCAGTGGAATAATTCTAAGGAGTTTTCAGAATTATACAGCTCTTATTTTATTGAGCGATCAGTTGACGGAAAAATTTTTTATCGCGTTAGTGAAGTTCCATTTGCTCAAACAGATTCTCAATTAAATAAGACTTTGAAATTTACGGATATCCTCCAGGATTCATCAAAGACATATCATTACAGAATTATCGGGAAGACAATTTTTAATTCTATTGGTAAGCCTTCATCAATGGTCAAATTGAAGGAGGTAAACCGCACAAAAGTTTATCCTGATTTATTGGAACCCATTATATGGAAAGATAGTGTTCGTCTTAATTGGAAATATTATATACGGAAAACAGATTCTATAATAAAATTTCAGATTTTATCTTCAGCTACACCAACAGGTGCATTCTTAATAAAGATTGACTCCATAGCGTCTGAACAAAGAAGGTTGGATTATAGAAATCAGTATTCTGTAGAATATATAAAAGTTAGAGTTTTATTATCGCAAAATGAATATGTGGATTCTAATACAAGATTAATTCAGATAGCTGATACAATACCGCCTCAAATACCGAAAAATCTTAAAATAATTCTGAAAACAAATCGGATAGTAAATCTCAAATGGAATTTAGTCGCTGATCCTGATATTTTGGGATATGACATTTATAGAGCAAAAAAAGATGGTGACATTAAAACAAAATTGAACGTCAGTCCAATAAAGATTGACACTTTTAATGATTCACTATTAAAAGGGGATTTTATTTCAAAATATAGATATTACATTAAAGCTATTGATCGAAAATTTAATGAATCAGATTTTTCCAAAGAAGTGGTTGTAGACTTTCCGGATATTATTAAACCAACTTCACCATTAATTAATAAATATCAGGTTAATAAGGATTGTATTATACTGAGTTGGGTGAATAGTTCGTCAAATGATGTTCAAAGTATTCAACTTTTTAGATCTATTGTAAAGGAGGGTCAGAAAGGGGACACAGTTTTAATTAAAAATCTACCTGTAGATTTTAAGTTGCCTTTCAAGGACGAAAAGTTAAAAGGAGCTAATGAATATTATTATTTTCTAAAAGCAATTGATAGTTCTGGAAATATTAGCTCTCCGTCCCCTGGAATCTCTGTGAAAATAGCTCCACAGTTTCAAAGAGAGGCCTTGAAATTCTTTAAGGCCACACCAGATTTTAAATTTAAATTAATCGACCTCAGTTGGGATGCTAATAGAAATGGATTAATTTCTATAGCGTTATATAGAAAGGTTGGTGATGGTAAGCTCTCACTTTATAAGAGAATACCCTATAATCAAAATCATTTTACTGATAGGGATATAGTTATAAACAGTAACTATGAATATATGTTAAGGCTAATTTATAATGATGGATCTCAATCTTTTTCAAACAAAATCCAAGTTAATTATTAGCATGAATTTTAAACTACTTCTATTATATATATTAGCGTTTAATTGTTTCTATTTATTTGCTCAAGATAATGTTCTTGTAGCCATACCATTGCCATATACCTACGAATTCTATGATGGATATATGGATGGTAGTGGATCATGTTCTACATGTGCAATAACTTCATTAAGAGATCCTTTTGTTTATTTTACTTCATACCCGGATTCAATATTTGTCAATGAGCCTTTGCATATTAATGCTGATGAATTATCTGTCACAATGTATGAGAATAAAAATTTAACTTTCACTGGAGCGGATGGAAAAATAGATCAGTGTGTAATAGATATAAATCAAAAAAGCAGTAATCTCATTTTTGCTAAAACAATGACCGAATATTGTGAAGAATATATTAACCTGCAGACAGTAGATATTCATTTAGGGGAGTCATTTATTTTAGGAAATTCAAATTCTCAAAATCTTGAAAACTACAGTTATTCTCAGGCTTTAAGTGCCATGAAGATTTGGTTGATTCCAAATATAGATATTGAAAAGGATATAAATAGTAATGCAAGTTATTGCAAGCCACTATTCAATAGGACAGGGATTAATATTGTTGATGGACATTGGGAATATTTAACAGATAATATTGAAGATGGGTGGCAGCATATTAATGATATGGATATGCGAAGTATATATCCTCTATCTGTTTCTCCACAGATACTGGAGAAAGCATTAAATAAAGATTTAATGGCTTCAAAATTTTTGAAGCTACGATTTGTATTGAAAGCAAGTGGTGGCGGAAAATACAGTCGTATAAGAAATTCTAATCAGGATATAGAAAATCAGAGTTTAAATTCCGGAACGTTCATTTTAGGTCCATATAGCTTTTATATAAATCGATGTGCTCCAAATTTGGATAATAGTATTCAACCCAACCCTCAAGTACTTAATCCTTCTTGTAAAGGAAGTAAAAATGGCAGTTTTAGATTGTCATTCGATCGGGAATTAATAGTAGGAAATGGAGAGAAACTACTAATAGGTTTGGAAAAATTCACAGATAATTCATGGGCGTATGTCAAATCCTATAGTTTTACTAATGAAGATTATAAAGACAAAAACATTACCTGGCCAAAGGAAATTAGTGAAGGTCTATATAGGGTCTATTGGTCATCTTTATTTGAATCTGAGGGTGATTCTGCAATACCAACAGATACCAATTACAGTACACCATTTCATATATCAGATCCAGAATTATTAGATTTAAAAATTATTAAATCTGATGTGAAATGTAAAAATGAAGCTACAGGTAGAATTACATGTTTACCAATCGGTGGTATTCCTCCCTACTTATTATCAATAAACGATGGTGAATGGGTATCAGATACTGAATTTAAAGAATTAACAGTAGGAAACTATAAGGTTGTTCTCAAAGATGCAAATGGGTGTGAGAAGTCGGTAATAGTAGTGATTAATGAGCCTGAAAAAAGGCTTAATGTATCACTGTTTAATATTATGAATCCTAAGTCAAATAGTTCTGAAGATGGGAGTATTGATATAAAGATTACGGGATCAATTGGAAATTATTCTATTGAATGGTTGAAAAATGGAGTGATTTTTTCTAATGAACAAAATATTAACCAATTAGGTGCAGGAATTTATGAGTTGACTGTAACTGATGAAAATGGATGTAGAGCGGACACGCTTGAGGTTGAGATTATACCTCCACCAGTTTTAAAAGTTGATTTTCAAGCCGGATTGAATCCATTAAATTGTTTTGGCGAATTAACCTCAATTAAAGCACAGGGTATTGGTGGAGTTTCTCAAAATGATGATTCATATACATATTTATGGGATGATGGTACTGTAAATCAGGAAAGATTTAATCTCAAAGCAGGTTCATATTCAGTTACTGTGAAAGATAAAAATGGGGTTGAAGCCGTAGATTCTATTGTCATAACTGAACCAAAGCCATTCAAAGTGAATGAAAGTCATACAAATGTTTCCTGTAAATACGGAAATAATGGAACCATAGAATTGGATATTAAGGGGGGAATTCAACCTTATACTATTACTTGGTCAAAAGCCTTGAATCCAAATTTTTTTGATGAAGGGGAGATTATTAAAGGACTGAGCTCTGGATTATATTTTTATGAAATCACAGATTTCAATAATTGTACTTTTAATAATTTCTCTACTGGTATTAGTATTTATGAACCCACACGAGAACTTGGAGTTCATGAAGTGAAAGATAGACATGAAGATAACATTATTTATAATGGAAGGTCCGGTGTATTGTTTTTTGAATTTTCCGGTACCCAAAAGATCAATAAAGCTATTCTTTATCGGGATAAGATAGAACACATAATATTAAATTCGACTGACAAGCTATTCTTCGAAGGTCTTCAAGCTGGAAGCTATTCCTTAATTATTTTTGATGATAATGGATGTCAGGCAGAATTGTTACAAGAGGCTATTATCCAAGAACCGGACCCCTTAGTTTTAGATCATTTTATTGTAAACAATGTTAAATGCAATGAAGATAGGTCAGGTGAGGTTGAAGTCATTATGACTGGAGGCATACCCCCTTATAATTTTCAAGTTTTTGATATTAATGGGAATTTATTATTTGACACTTTTAATAATTTAATCGATAATTTATTTGCGGGAAAATATATTCTTAAAATAGTTGATAGTTCCAAAAGTGAAGTATTTATTGAACAACCTTTTCAAGTTTTTGAACCTTCAAATTTGACATTGACTTTTGAAAAAGGAGACAATTTTTGTTATGGTAATAATAATGGTTGGATTAATTTAAATGCCTCTGGAGGTACCCCTCCCTATTCTTATAGTTGGAACACTGGTGAAGAGACGGGGAATGTTAGAAATCTATATTCTGGTCTATATTCAGTAGTTATATCAGATAGTTTGGGATGCCAAATTAAAAAGGATATATTAATTGATCAACCAAAAGAAATATTAGCAATTGAAAATGTTGAAATTCAGAATGTTTCTTCAAATGGAAAAGCAGATGGAAATATTAAAATAAGAGTTTTTGGAGGAACTCAACCTTATAATTTTTATTGGACAGGGCCGAATATGTTTGAAGCCGTAACAAAGGATATCGAAAATTTAAAAGCAGGAATATATCATTTGGAGGTAATGGATAATGTTTCTTCTGGAGGTTGTTTACTTGATGTAGACTACGAAATTACAGAACCTGAAAGCTTGATTTTAGAATTACAAACAGTTTTTGAACCTGTTTGTAATGGTGAATCGGAAGGTGAATTATTAGCATTAATATCAGGTGGAGTCCCTCCTTATAAAATTCAATGGTATAAAATGGAAGACTCAAGTTATATCAAATTAATTCAAGATGGAATATCTGCGGTAAATTTGACTTCCGGAGTTTATATGGCTGAGGTGACAGATATGAATGGAATTACTGTAGGAAGTCAGGTCGAAGTAAAGGGAGTCGAACCACTTGAGATTGTTGATATAAAAATTTATCCTCCCCTTTGTTTTAATGATAAGAGTGGGGGTATAAGTTTGGATATAAGTGGTGGAACTAAGCCATATTCAATTGATTGGAATAATGGTATGGTTGGGAATAAAATTGATAATTTAATTGCGGGAACATATAAAGTGCAGGTGACAGATGCGAATGGATGTTATCTCGATAGAGAAATTGAATTGATTCAATATAATTCGCCTATTAGTTTAGGATTTTTAGAGGTTGCTTATGCCTCCACTTTTGAAGGTAAGGATGGTAGCATAACATTGAGTATCACTGGGGGAGTCCCTCCATATAAGTTGAAGGCCTCCAATCTAGAATATATGTTACAGCAAGCTGAAATTTTTAAGTTACATGACCTTCAGGCAGGTAAGTACACTATTGAAATTACTGATGATGTTGGTTGTGTAAATACTCAGGAGGTGATTATAGATCAACCGGATCTGGTAAATTTTGAAATTACCAACTCAGGCTGTTCAGGAGATTGTCAGGGAGCGATAAGCTTGGAGGTAAACAATGGTGTTTCGGATTATATCTATAGGTGGAATAATGGTAAAATTGGGTCAAAAATCCAAAACCTGTGCCCTGGAAAGTATACCGTAGAAATCCTCAGAGCAAATAAACCATCCATTTTTCGCACCTATGAGATCCCTGAGCCCATAGCCATTGAATTGGACTTACCCGATGAAGTGGTGGTTTGTAAAGACCGATCCATAACGCTGGATGGAACTTGTTCAGGTCAGGAAGTGTCTTATCACTGGACCAAGGATGCAGTATTTTATTCAGATCAGGCCGTAATTGAAGTAAATGACAACGGTGTATATAAACTCCGTGTCATCGTAGATGGATGCGAGGCCGAGGATAGAGTTATGGTATCTACTTCCCAACAGGAAGTGGTTGCAGATTTCCTGATCAGTTCCCGTGTGTATGAGGATTTACCGGTGTATGCCGTAGATATCAGTATCCCTATCCCGGAAGAGGCGGAATGGCGCGTGCCGGAAGGCGTACTTCTAAAATCGGAATTCTCCGGGATGGCGGAATTGGTGTTCCCTGAACCCGGGACCTATACGATCGGTTTATTGACTACGATTGACGGTTGTACCGCTCTTAAATCCAAGGAGGTGATCGTGCTCGATGATTCCACTGATCCCTCAAGGACTAATGATAGTGCCTCCGGAAAGATCTTCGAAGAAGTTGTGATCTATCCCAATCCCGGTAATGGGGTATTTCACCTGAAAGCTGATCTCTATCGGTCGAGTCCGTTAAACGTTAAAGTATACAATCTGACTTCCAATCTGGCGGTTTACTCGAACTCCTACCTGGAAACCCGTCATCACAATATAAAAACCGACCTGTCTAATCAGCCTCCCGGAATCTATGCGTTGTGCCTGGAAACCCTGGATGGTAATCTGGTAAGGAAGCTGGTGATCAATTGACTTGAATCAGGCAAAAGTCAAGAATAACCATTTCCATACTCAAGTATACATTCCCTTACACAGTGCTTTGCATTATGCAATCCTAACGGTCACTTAATTTAATGGTCTTTTTTAGCTCTGATCATCGCTTCGAGCATATCCCACATCGGTTCGGGTACGGCTTCAAGCAGATTGAACATTCCTGCGCCTTTCAGCCACTCCCCGCCATCGATGGTGATGACTTCTCCGTTGAGGTAGGCACCGAAATCAGAGACCATATATGCAGCGAGATTTGCCAGCTCCTGATGATCACCCACTCGTTTCAACGGAACCTTTTTAGCGAGATCGAACTTTTCACGTAGTTCTCCGGGAAGTAAACGATCCCAGGCACCTTTGGTAGGGAAGGGGCCAGGTGCGATCGCATTGAAACGCATGCCATATTTCGCCCATTCCACCGCCAGACTGCGGGTCATCGCCAGGACACCGGCTTTGGCTGCAGCTGAAGGAACTACATATCCGGAACCAGTCCATGCATAGGTGGTTACGATATTTAAGACATTGGTGTTCTCCTGTTTGGTATCGATCCAATGTTTTCCGAAAGCCAGCGTACAGTTCTTGGTACCTTTCAGGACGATATCGATGATGGTATCAAAAGCATTGGCAGACAATCGTTCCGTAGGGGAAATAAAGTTTCCGGCCGCATTATTCACCAGGATGTCCACTTTTTCAAAACTATCCAGTACCGTTTGCATCATGGCTTCCACCTGATCATAATGACGCACATCGCATTGTACCGGTAAACAGGTGCCTCCGGTCTCACTTTCCAGCTCTGATGCTGTGGTCTTTAATTTATCGAGATTTCGGGAAGTGATCGCCACTTTGGCTCCCAATTCCAGAAAATAGCGGGTCATCGCTTTTCCGAGTCCACTACCACCTCCGGTAACTACGATGTTCTTACCGGCTAAAGCATCGTCCCTGAGCATTTTTTTACTGTAGTCCATTTTATATCGTCTTTAAGTGTGTTCGTTGTTTTATTTAATGTTTTCGGATCATCAGCGATCCGGTTGGTTTAAGGTTGTGTTTCTTCTTCGGTTCCGAGAATCTTAAGAATGCTGATCGCCGCTTCACTGATGGGTGTCCCTGGTCCGAAAACCGCAACCGCCCCGGCATCGAACAGGTATTGATAATCATTACGGGGGATTACCCCTCCGACGATCACCATGATGTCTTCCCGATCGTATGACCGGAGCGCTTCGATCACTTTTGGTACCAGTGTTTTATGGCCACCTGCCAGCGATGAAATACCCAATACATGAACGTCGTTTTCCACTGCTTGCCTGGCAGCTTCCTCCGGGGTTTGGAACAATGGACCGATATCGACGTCAAAGCCCATATCCGCATAGGCGGTCGCAACCACCCTGGCCCCACGATCGTGCCCATCCTGTCCCATTTTTGCGATCATGATACGGGGTCTTCGACCCTCCTGTTCTGCGAACTGATCGGATAATTTCCGGGCAGTTGTAAAGGTTTCGTCGTCTGCAGCTTCTTTTGAATACACGCCTGTAAATGTTTGTGTGGTTGCCTTATATCTGCCATAAACCTTTTCTAGTGCCATGGAGATCTCTCCAAGGGTTGCCCTTGCTCTGGCAGCTTCTATTGCTAAAGCTAATAAATTTTTGGTGTTTGTAGAAGCCGCTTCGGTGAGTTGGCTCAGCGTATGCTGAACTTTGTCTTCATCCCTGTTCGCTTTTACGAATTCAAGTCTGTCGATCTGCGAACGGCGGACACTCTCATTGTCTACTTCCAGAAGTTCCGGCAGTTCATCTGAGGCTGCTTTGTACTTGTTTACTCCCACGATCACATCTCGTCCACTGTCGATACGGGCCTGTTTGATGGCAGCAGCCTCTTCGATACGCATCTTGGGGATACCGGCTTCGATGGCTTTGGTCATGCCTCCGAGTTCTTCAACTTCTTGGATGAGTTCCCAGGCTTTTTCCACCATCGTTGCCGTAAGTTGTTCTACGTAATAACTTCCTCCCCACGGATCCACTGTGCGCGTTATTCCCGTCTCTTCCTGTAAGTATAATTGGGTGTTTCTGGCGATCCTTGCCGAAAAATCGGTCGGTAGAGCGATCGCCTCATCGAGAGCATTCGTATGTAACGATTGTGTGCCTCCGAAGGCTGCAGCGGCGGCCTCTATGCACGTACGACTCACATTGTTAAAGGGGTCTTGTTCGGTGAGGCTCCACCCACTGGTCTGACAATGGGTACGCAATGCCAGGGATTTCGGATCTTGAGGGTCGAACTGTTTTACGAGTTTAGCCCATAACATCCGGGCAGCTCTCATCTTTGCGATCTCCTTGAAATGATCCATCCCGATCGCCCAGAAAAATGAAAGTCTCGGGGCAAATTTATCTATTTTCATACCTGCCCTGAGTCCGGTTCTGATATATTCGAGTCCGTCGGCAAGCGTATACGCTAATTCGATCTCCGGAGTAGCACCGGCCTCCTGCATATGGTAGCCCGAAATACTGATACTGTTGAATTTCGGAAGTTCCTTACTGCAATATTCAAAGATATCGGCGATGATTCGCATGGAAGGTTCCGGTGGGTAGATATACGTATTCCGAACCATGAACTCTTTCAGAATGTCATTCTGGATGGTGCCGGATAATAGTTTTCGGTCAACGCCTTGTTCTTCCGCGGTAACGATAAAAAAGGCCATGATCGGCAATACCGCTCCGTTCATGGTCATGGAAACCGACATCCGGTCCAGCGGTATCTGATCGAACAATATTTTCATGTCTTCTACCGAATCGATCGCTACCCCGGCCTTTCCCACATCTCCCACGACGCGCTCATGATCGGAGTCGTAACCTCGATGGGTGGGGAGATCAAACGCAACGGAAAGGCCCTTTTGCCCGGCCTCCAGATTTCGTCGGTAGAACGCATTACTTTCTTCCGCAGTGGAAAATCCTGCATATTGTCGGATGGTCCAGGGACGCATCACATACATGGTGCTGTAAGGCCCGCGTAAATAGGGTGGGAACCCGGCAGCGAATCCAAGATGTTCATGCTCGTCTTTTACAGATATCGGGTCCTTACGAAGGGTATCAGCCTTCAGGCTTAGATGTTCTAATGATCGTCTACCCATGTTGTTCATTCTTTAAACGGTCATTTTCAGATTTTTCAGCGATCCTCCTGGGAAGTATCGGTTCGACCAGTGTTTTTTGTGGGTTCTTTTTCAGGAAGGGATGCAGTTCCAGTGAATTCTTCATAGATTCAGCAGTATTGAGGTAACAGTTCGTACCTATAAGTCGTAATTGCTGCTCTTTGAAGGCTTTTAATTCCTCATTTGCATTTTCACGGATCTTTCGTTGAAGGGTATGATCTCTTAATTCCTGTAAAAGTCCGCCACCGGATTCCAGTTGTTTGAACAATTCAAGCGCTTTAGTGGCCAGTTCTTCTGTTAGTGCTTCTATATAATACGCGCCATCGGCCGCTTTCGCGGCTTCATCGAAATGTGCTTCCTCCTTCAGAATGAGCAATTGGTTTCTCGCGATACGGGAACCGAACTCATTATCCTTATGAAAGATAAAGTCATAAGGCATACTGCAAACCGCTGAAGCGCCGCCTAAGATGAGACTCATCGATTCACCGGTGGTGCGAAGCATATTAACATTATAATCGTAAATGGTCTTGTTGCGTAAGGAAGGACTTCCATACAGATGGCATTCACCAGGAAGGCCATATTCTTCAGCTATCAATCGATATAGTAATCGCAACGCTCTTAATTTTGCGATCTCCATGAAATAATCGCTTCCGGCTGCCACCGTGAAAACGGTCTTTGATCCGGAGAGGAGTGATAGTTTGTTTTTATCTTCGAGGGCGTTGAGATATTCCACGAGATGGCATAACGTATAAGCCAACAGCTGGACACTGTTAGCGCCGGACTCCTGATAAAGGGTTGTATTGATATGAATTCCGCTTGCAACGGATGTTGTATGGCTGAGATGATGTTGTATATTCATCCAACGTTCAAGGTCTTTTTCCCTATTGGAAAACCAGTTTCCGGTAGTGGCAAGGTGACCTATAGGATCATTGAGCAGATAGATTTGACCGGTAACATTCTGAAGGGCTTTGCAAAGTTCTTCTACAAAGTCTGCAGACATCAGATTTACTTCGAGATAGATCGAAGCTGCTTTTTCGGAAACTCCTTCGAAGAGGAGTTGGAGATCCTCAAATCTTTTATCGAAGTGGAAAAGGATACTTTCACTTCCGGAGTTAAGCGCATGCATTGCTTTCCGGTTGGCTGTATGCAGATTACTGACATAGACGCGTTCACAGATCTTCCAAGACTGATCGGGTTGGGCAGGCGCTAGTTCAGGCCTGTCTTCAGCGGAATAGAAGGGTTTGATACGTATTCCTTCCGGAGTATCGGTGATCAGGGTTTCATTATAATCTTTTCCCTGAAGGTCGTATTGTATCTTTTGCTTCCATTGTTTTGGCGGTATTTCATGGAATTCTTCAAACATGAATGGTGTTATTTATGATCGGTTTTAAGACTATCTTCATATTCAATGATGAAAATATCTTCTTCAGGACGTTTCAGATAATATTCCTCCCTGGCGAATTTCTCGAGTTCATCGATATTCTGAAGACGTTTTAATGTCTGTTTATCCTTTTGAATTTCCTCCTGGAGGTGTATCTTTTGTTTTTCGAGCTTATCGATTTCATTATCCAGTTCCTTGTGGGTAAACCACCAACTATTGGTGTCAAAGAACAACATCCAGATGACAAAGATGGTCGTGACCAGAACGTAGATGTTACTGAAGATCCTGAACCATCGTGATTTTCTTAATTCTTTGAGCTTCATATTATATCAGGCGTTCGTTGATAATAGTTCTAACGATATCTATGGCAACGGTATTGTATTTATTGTTGGGGATGATGATATCAGCAAATTCCTTGGTAGGTTCGATAAATTGTTCGTGCATCGGTTTCAGTGTATTCTGGTACCTGCTGAGTACTTCATCGATATCACGACCTCTTTCCATAAGATCTCTTTTCAGTCTTCGGATCAGACGCTCATCCGAATCGGCATGAACGAAGATCTTGATGTCGAACAGTTCACGTAGTTCCGAATGTGTTAGGATGAGAATACCCTCTACGATCATTACCTTTCTCGGATGTGTGGTGACCGTTTCACCGGTACGGTTATGTTCTACAAATGAATAGACCGGTTGTTCGATCGATTCCCCTTTTTTTAAAGCAGATAGGTGCGCTTCCAACAGCTCAAAGTCAATAGCCCTGGGATGGTCAAAATTGATCCGGGTTCGTTCTTCATAAGAGAGTTCGGAGGTATCCTTGTAATAGGAATCTTGAGAAATGACACCAACCTCATTTTCAGGAAGTTCGTTGACTATCTGGTTAACTACAGTGGTCTTTCCACATCCGGTTCCTCCGGCTATACCGATAATAAGCATAGTTGATTATTTATCTGCAAAAGTAATGTTTTGAGGCAGAAAAATAACAAATTGCCGGAGGACTGTGGGAATATTAATGGATTATTTTTTAACCGCAGTGACTTCAGCCGGGGTAACCGGTTTCTCTGCTTTGTTTCCCCAGGAATTCAGTATATAGTTCATCACATCTGCAACCTGCTCGTCATTGAGTCCCATAGGTATCATCATATTGTTATAGACCTTGCCATTTACAGTGATCTTCCCTTGTTGTCCGTATTTCACCGCTTTGATACTCGCTTCTCTGTTCTTTAACAGGTAGTCGGAATTGGCTAATGGCGGGTATAAAGGATTCACACCTTGTCCGTTCACCTGATGACAGGTGGCACAGGAAGTCTGATAGATCTTTTCGCCTTGTTTAATACTTTTTTGCAGGTCGAATTTTTGTTCCGGATATACATTCCAAACGAGGATACCCGTGAGCAGGATGTATATGAACAATGTTTTTATCATTTTGCCACTATTTTCAGAATTCCTTTGCCTTCAACACCCAGGTAGATATAACCATCAGGCCCCTGACGTACATTTCTCACCCTTCCGATATTCTCGAATAATTTTTCACGATTGGTCACTTTACCATCAGCCATACTCAACTTTTCAAGATATTGAAATTTTAAGGATCCTACCAGTAGATCTCCTTTCCAGTCAGGATATTTGTCGGAAGTTACGAAGCACATTCCACTGGGAGCTATCGAAGGAACCCAGTAGTGAAATGGTTGCTCCATGCCTTCTTTTTCCGTAATGTCGGTAAAGGAGGAACCATCATAATTGATTCCGTAGCTGATCACCGGCCATCCGTAATTTGCACCTTTCTTGATGATATTGATCTCATCACCCCCTTGTGGACCATGTTCGTGTACCCAGATTTCTCCGGTTTCCGGATTTTTTGCCATTCCCTGAGGATTACGGTGCCCGTAGCTAAAGATACCCTTAACCGCATTCGGTTCATTCATAAAGGGATTGTCATCAGGAACACTTCCATCATCATTTAAACGGTAGATCTTACCTCCATCTCTTGTGATATCCTGTGGATTTACATCTCTGTTACCTCGTTCACCGATACTGAAATAAAGGTACCCGTCATCATCGAATTCGATACGGGATCCGAAATGTCTTCCTTCCGTCGTGTTAGGTGTTGCTTTGTATAATTGTTGTTGTTCTACCAGTGTGGTACCATTCAGTTTTGCCCGCATCAGTGCAGTATGACCACCTTCGCCTTCTCCTTCACTGGAAGCGTAGGTCATGTAGATCCAGCCATTATTTTCATAATCCGGATGTAATTCAATATCCATTAAACCTCCTTGTCCTCTTACATATACTTCCGGACCGCCGCTTACAGTCTCTTTTTTGCCATCCTTAAATAAGGTGATCTCACCGCTTTTATCAGAGATCAGGAGACTTCCATCCGGCAGGAATGCGAGTCCCCATGGGATAGTTATACCATCAACAACGGTTTCTGTGGTATATTCCAGGTTTTCAGGGGTCGTCACTTCCTTGTCTTTTTTCTGAGCACAGGAAAGAGTGAGAAACCATGAGAGGAAAAATAAAAGTTTGAATTTCAATTTCATAAATATGGATTAGTTGATTTTTTTGATTCCTGTTAAAAATAACGTTTTATTACGTTAAAATTCTTAATAAAAAGAAAAAATTAGGATGTTTAGACAAGTTGCTCTCTAATCCTTTTGCTGTAGGAAGTGGGAGATGCCTGACAACGCTTTGGTAAAGGAATACGATCTCCTTTAAACCCCTGTTAAAATGAGGATTCTTACCCCCTGTATTCAAGGGGAAAATGCCTGTAATTAGCTGTCTCATAAGGATTGAGGTCTTATTTATTCGTATTTTTAATGCTATAATCATATTCCTCCCACGAATTAAATTGTAGAAGTCATGGCATTGTTTATGGATGTACATTATATGGATGAAGTCAACGAAGGTCTTTCCGCCTTACTGTCTGCTCATTTAAAGGATCTGGCAGTTCAGGAAGTGTTTGGGGTGAAACATTTAAAGTTTTGGATCAACTATGACGAACGTACTATTTATATATTAATGGAAGCCCCTGCCATGTCAAATTGTATTGCTGCTCATAAAAGTTCGTCTAAAGATTGCTCCTGTAACCTTGTTGGGGTAGATGGAAATGATCTTAATTTTTTTAATGTGATGCGAACCGAGATTTCCTCGGAAGATTCTGGAGAAGATGTACCTGCGTTACCATCGGATACCTTACTGCAGTTAGCCTTACTGGATCAGTATCAAAACCATGGTGTCGATGATAATGGCATAAGAGACTTGATCCGAATTCATGATGGTATACTCATCTATGAACCTTCTCAAAAGATTATGGCCAGATTCAAATCTGCAAGCAGGGCTTTACTCTGTGCCTTTGGGATAAGATCACGATTAAATAATCTGAAGAATATACCTGAATTCAGAATTTCACTGAGTACGATCGCTCCGGAATGTAAGGATATTGAAAGTGCGGGAAAAGCAGCACTGCAATTGTGTGGCAGAATGAATTATATAAACAGGTGCGGCAGCATCTATCTTGATGATATCACTTCCCGATATATTCAGTTGGAAGGTATCGTATCGCTTGAAGATGATGAAGAACTAAAGGTGTTGAAGGCCAATGATATTCAATTCTTAAACCGAAGCGCTTCCATCATCGAAGCCGAACTTGATAATTGTGATTTCGATATCGATAGTTTTTGTTCGCAGATGGGAATGAGCAAATCACAGCTGAACAGGAGAATACGAAAGTTATCAGGAGAATCCCCCAACCAGTTGATTCTGGAGATCAAAATGCGTATGGCCTTTCATCGTCTGTGCCAGTCAGAGCAACAGATCTCAGAGGTTGCCTACGATCTCGGATTCAGCAATCCTTCCTATTTCACAAGAGTATTTAAGAGAAGGTTCAAAACCCTTCCGTCGATTACAAAATATGCTTGATCTTTTTTTTCTTACCTCATCATAAACCCAGTGGTTTACTGGGAAGTGTGTTAAATATTGCATAAAATCTGAAATTATTTCACCCGTTTATCGCTTTTGATTGTCTTTGTAATAAATAAGGAAAACTAACTTAATATGAAGATTAGAAAAATTACTATGCTCTTGCTTTTTGGGGGAATGAATCTATTCGCCCAAAGTAAGCAAGATCCTTTTTTCGATGCTTCAGTACGAACAGGTGTACTGGAGAATGGAATGACCTACTACATCAAATACAATAATGAACCTGAAGACAGGGCTTCATTTTATTTTGCTCAGAACGTTGGGTCTGTATTAGAAACCGAGAAACAACGTGGTCTGGCACACTTTCTTGAGCATATGGCATTTAACGGAACGCAGAACTATCCCGATAAATCAATGCTCGAATATCTCGAAAAGAACGGTATTAAATTCGGATCTGAGATCAATGCTTTTACCGCTTTCGATCAGACGGTTTACAATATCAGTAAGGTACCTGTGGAGAACTCAAGATTGATGGATTCCACGTTATTGATTCTGCATGACTGGTCAGGATTTCTATCGCTCACCGATGAAGAAATCGATAAGGAACGAGGTGTGATCAATGAAGAATGGAGAACAAGAAATACGCCGTCATTCCGAGCCAATGAGAAGGTTTGGACCACCGGTTTGTTAAAAGGCTCCGTTTATGCAGACCGAATGCCGATCGGACTCATGTCTGTGGTTAATAACTTTGAGTATGACGAACTCAGGGATTATTACAGAAAATGGTATCGTCCCGAAACTCAGGCGGTGATCGTGGTAGGGGATGTTGATGTAGATGCTATGGAGAAAAAGATCAAAGAGATTTTCTCTGATATTCCAATGGCAAAGAATCTACCGGAAAGAAAAGTGTTTGGAATGCCTTTAAAGGGAGATTTTGTTTTTATTGAATCGCTCGATAAGGAACTGGGAAGTTTGAACATTAACTTTTCAATTCGCCAGAACCCGGAGGTATTAAAAGGGGAAGCTTATCTCGAAGATAACCTTCTGAAGTCTGTGGCCTCTTATGTGTTGAATAACAGATTCGCAGAATATGTTCGTCAAAAAGATTGTCCTGCCCTTTCTATTGGGTACAGGTATTCACAATTTGTACGCCCATTGGACGTACTATCTTTGAGTATCGTTCCGAAAGATGGAAAGGAACTTGAGAGTTTTCAGTTTGCACTAACGGAATTGCTTCGTTTTGTTACATTCGGAGCTACGGAGAGCGAATTGGAAAGAGCTAAAGCTTCTATCAAAAAGGGACAGATTTCCTATTTGAATAATAAAGATAAGATCGCGAGTGATCAGTATGCTTCTCAGATCTATGACCATTACTTTACGGGCAATCCTATGCCGGATATCGAATGGAGTGTAAATTATAATGTGAACAGAGTGGAGACCGTTACCAATGACGAATTACTCGCTCTGATGAAAAAACTCTATAAAACCGAAGATATTGTGATCGCTTTGGTGGGTGGTGAAAGTGAGACCTATCCTAAAGAGAAGGATTTTAAAACGGAATTTAATAGAGTGAATAAGCGCAACGATCTACAACCTTATGTGGATAAGGTTGATGATAAGCCGTTGATCGCTGAATCGCTAAATAGGACCGCAATCGTGAAATCTGATAACGTTCCTGGTTTTGAAGCGATGGAATATGAGCTTAAGAACGGGGCTAAGGTCGTGATTTATCCTACCGACTATGAGAAGGATCGTATCTATCTTTCAGGGTATAGTCCAGGTGGACGTTCCCTGTTGCCGATAGAATTACTTCCGTCGGCAGAGATCGCAACGGCTATTGCTCTTCAGTCAGGATTAGGAGAATATGATGCGGTAGCCCTGGGGAAAAAATTGGCGGGAACCAGAGCAAATGTTTCGTTAAGTTTGGGTGAACTGTCAGAGTCTGTTTCCGGAAGCAGTGTTAAAAGTGATGTCGAAGTAATGTTCCAGAAATTGTATTTGTCATTTATGGCACCTCGGTTCGATAATGACGTATATGATCTAACCATGGAACGAGTCGAAAAGAATTTAGAGAAAAAGAAGAAGAACAACAAATCCATTTTCAGCGATTCTTTATCCGTGGCTTTGGTAAATCATAATGAACGCTCCTTACTTTTCAATGAGGACCTCCTGAGTAGAATCAATTTTGAAGATATGCAGAAGATCTATAACGACAGATTTGCCAATATTGGAGATTTTACTTTTGTAATCATGGGGGATATCGATAAAGATCAGATACTTGATCTTGCTGCGAAGTATATCGGAAATATCACTGTGAACGGCAAACAGGAAACTTATAAGGATCATAATTTTGAACCTGCAAAAGGCAGAACTCAGGTACATGTTACGGTTCCTATGGAAACTCCGCAGGCTACTGTTAATTTGGTGCTGAAAGGGGAAGCAGCCTATAGTCATGAAAAAAGCCTGGCTTATAGTCTTTTCGGGCAATTATTACAGAAGCTTTGTCACGAACAGATTCGTGAAGAAGAAGGGGGAAGTTACGGAGTTGGTGCAAAAGCCGGTCTGTCGAGATTGCCTCAGGAACGTTTCAGTGTTTCTGTAGGTTTTGATTGTAACCCGGAAAAAGCAGATCATCTGATGAAACTTGTATATGATCAAATGGATATCCTTACCAGTCAGGTAAATGCAGAAGATTTTAAAGAAGCAAAGGAGTCGATGATCAAACAACGCAGAGAGGTTGAGAATAATAATAATTATTGGATGAGTGCCATCACTTCGCAGGTTTATTATGGAAACGAAAGAATGGATATGGATACCTATATCGAGGTGGTGAATGCAATTACCAAAAAAGATATTATGGATATAGCATCGTATATCACAAAAAATTCTGATGTAGTGGAAGGTTTATTGATGCCGGAACTATAAAATTTTGAATTTTAAGATTATAAAAACCCCGATATATGTATCGGGGTTTTTTATTAAGAAGATTTTCAATTCGTTTTAGTTACGATGTTACCTTGTGAAGCAGTAACGCAGTAAAGCTGTATTCTGTTTCATAACTCACAATCCATAACTTAATTATAAATTCATAATTAGGATACAGCGTTTAACATGTTGCTATTGCATTTTCAAGAGCAATTCACCTGTTATTATCTCTTTTTCTGTATTTAAACTGTGTTAATTGCTTGTTTTTCTGACGGTTAATATGATCACATCAATGTACGTTATCACTTACAGTCTGATGAAATTCATAATTTACCGATGAAAGGTAATTTTTTGCTTTGAATCTGCTTAAACGTTGATATTTAGTGTATTAATTGCCTAAAAAAATACATCAAACGTTTGAATTTCAATTTATTTATTTAAATTTAGCCCTCCTTGCTTCTTACAGAATTAACCTTATTGATAAATAGCTACCGGTGTTTTTCGGTTCACCCCTGAGCTTACCGAAATTAAAGTCAACTTTTATCAAATGAGGTTTGTTTATCATCTTTTAGGTGCTTTCGCATTTGCAGGTCTGGTGTCCTGTTCAGATGATCTCATCAATGATTTTCATGAGTTACAAGCTTTGAAAGATACACCGGTGATCACACCGGAAGATTCTACAGATAACGAAATAGAACCGGTTTCTCCCATGCCTATCAATGGAAAAAAGGGTATTGGTATACATTATAGTATCGACACCTGGAATACACGATTGACGGCCTCTGCATCTCATTGGTATTATTCTTGGACACCACGACGCGACGCTTCCATTCCCGAAAATGTACAGTTCGTTCCTATGTTCTGGGGAAAAGAAATGACGAATACAGAAAATGTGAACTACGTCAGAGGTTTGGCGGAGGAGGGAAAAGTTGCTTATCTCATGGGATTCAATGAACCGGATAATGCAGAGCAGGCAAATATGACGGTGCAAAGAGCACTGGATCTTTGGCCACTGTTAGAACAAGTAGGTGTGCCACTGGTGAGTCCATGTACAGTACATTTCGATAACGACTGGATGAAAGAATTCATGTATCGCGCTGAGCAACTCAATTACCGAATCGATTATTTCGCCATGCATTGGTATGCAGATATCGATCCGAAGTTCTTTATTAATGATGTGAAGCGAGCCTATGAGATGTATAAAAAACCGATATGGATCACTGAGTTCGCGGTAGGTGATTGGGATGCTACCAATATCAATAATAATAAATACAGTAGTTCAGACATCCTGGAATTCATGGAAGCGGTTCTTCCGGCATTAGATACGATGCCTTATGTAGAACGCTATGCATGGTTTAATTCTGACCCGGAGGATCCGAATCTAGGCAGATCGGTATTGTATGATGAAAATGAGGGTTTAACTATCCTGGGAGAGTTTTATGCAACTCACGAACCCAATGCTTTTATTACTCAGGGAAGATATATTGCGGAAACTCCTTTGATTGATCCAAGACCGAATCTTTTGGAAAACGGGTCTTTTGAAATAAATGGTATCACACACTGGAGCAGTACCGGTGTTTCACTTGTCGATATTGCGGAGGATGGGATCTTTGCTGTGAAAATGGAATCAAAGGAATCCCGACTCGAACATGTGGTTAAACTAACGCCATTTACCAGTTATGATCTGGCGTTTGCCAGCAAATTTGAGGATATACCAGATCAGAACTTTTCAATGATCATCCTTAATGAAACTCAGGGTAAACAGATTCTTGAAATACCCCTGCCACAGAATACCGACTGGACAAAATCTTCTGTTCGCTTTTATGTAAAAGGGGATGCTACAATACGGTTGATCATTGCACATCCCTATGCCCAACAAGCACTACTTCTGGATGATTTTTCACTCGTGGCGAGTAACTGATCACTACTGTTAAAACTATTCCCTAAAACTTCCGGTTAACTTTTAAGACTTCAATACATTTTTTATAATCCAATAATTGTTTAAAATGCCAGCAACAGGCTGGGTTGAAATCAGTTTAGGAGATTGGAATGGCCACTGGTAAGGCAAAATCAAAATAGGATACATAATGGGGAAAAATCCTGTTATTCAATATTTTAACGGTGATCGAACGCTTAATTTTGTAAATTCGTTCTGCTTCATTTCCATGCATTTATCCCTTAATGCTCAAAACTATCATTAAACCAATAGATGTTGAATTATGAATTATTTTAGAATGATCCTGTTTGCGGCGATGATGTTGTTCGTTATACCGAAAGCAGAAGCACAATTTTTAAAGAAGCTGAAGAAGAAGCTGGAAAAGACCGTAGAGAATACTACTATTAATAAAATAGATGACAAAGTTCAGGGAGCTACCAGTGATGCCATCGATAAGGCTTTCGACCCTGAATCCATGATGAAAGGAGGCAATCCTATGCTCGGTGGAATGAATGCTGCCGATCCGGAAAGTGTTCCTGATTCTTATGACTTTGAATGGAAATATATCATGAGCGTGGAAACCGACGGCGGAAAAGAATCCTCCCAGCCGATCGATTTTTACCTGAAGGAAAATGCCGCATACTGGGGTATGGGAATCAATCAAAAGGATATGAATATGACCATGGTGTATGATTCCAACGAAGATCTTTCTGTGGTATATATGGATCAGGATGGGAAAAAGATGATGTATGCCATGAAATATGATCCCAAAAAACTTATGGAAGCCGCCGGGGAACAACCTAAAGTGGAGTATACGATTACCGAGATTCCGGGTAAAACCATACAAGGCTATGACTGCCAGGGTTTCATCTATGAAAATGAAGATTATCATGTTACCATCTATAACACCTTTGAACCCGGCATCAGCTTGTTCGATGCTTTCGGAAAAAGCGAGCAATTACCGACAAATTTTGATAAGAAATGGATCATGAAAGATGGAAAAATGGGGTTGGTCATGGAAATGATCATGCATGATAAAAAGGAAAATGACAGTGATGTGACCATGCGATGTGTCGGACTTGAAAAAGACCCCTTCAGCGTTAGCAAGTCTGATTACGAAACCTTTTCCATGAATATGAAGAATTAGTTTACAATCAAAAAACAAGCAGTGGACGGCATTGAGTAACTTTTCCAATGCCGTTTTTTTATGTGCTGATCTAAAAGACGAAATTCGTGATCAGGTTTATCTGATGAAAATTACTTTTATTAAAAATTACAGCGGCATTCCGGTCATGGATATTCTCCTTATACACGTAGAGAAGATCAAATTTCAGACCTTTTAATATGCCTTCTACTTCATAATGTATTCGTGTGTTTATCTGGTAGTAAGCATCCAAATTATATTTGTTAAATGTATAATTATTGGTTTCCGGACCGAAGAGTCGTGTGTATTGAATTGTAAGATCTAATCCTTTCACATAAAGATCATGTGTCCCGGTAAGGGTGATCACATCCATGTTACCGAAACCTTCAAGTCTGGATCTGGAAATGGAAGTAAAGAATTGATCCCGACCCAGCTCTCTCGGAAAAAGATATCTTCCAGAATCAAACGCATGGGTGTAAGCAAAACTAAATTTCCAGTGTTCAGGTTGATAGGCGATGACGTAACTTAACACCTGCCCATGCTCATCGGGCTGAATATATCTGGAGTGGTAATCGACTTGTTCCTGGTATCTGTCTGCGGTTTGCAGTGAATATTGCAACCCTGTGGTCCAATGTTTTCCTGAATAGCTAATGTCGATCATACCGATATGCAACAGGTTATGAAGATACCAGTAATTGAAACGCCACGCCAATCGTTTATAGACGGAGTGGTAATCGAGTATTCCGATACCTTTGGTTTGTGCTGTATATCGATAGTCTGCTTCAGTACCGTCTGGTTGAAATCCATTGTTGGTGAGTCCGATACCGTCATTAAATGAATACCATTTATAGGTGCTTCTTGGTGCAATGTGATCGATCCAGGCTAGATTGAACCTTTGATCACCCAGCCTCTGACTGATCCACAATCCCTGAAATGCAAACGGGTTCATTCTGCCATCGCTCCTGTTGAGTAAAGGAGTGTCGGTTATCTCCAGTTTACCGAGACTTATATTTCCTGTCGCATGTTGATATTGCAGATAAAAGGTTTCCAATCTGTAGAGATCCTTGTAATTCCGGCGGTCTCCGATATTGTACAATTCCTGTTCATATTTTGATGCCATTCCGGTTAAAGTGTCCGGAACATTCAGATCTGTGTAGAATGTTTTGAATGCGAAACTACCACTGAGACCAGCGGTAAATCCTTTAAAAGGAGTGGTTTTGATACCGACCATCCCTCCAAATGCGTTGGTTGCAAAATCTTCCAGAGCACCTTCATTCATTGTGCTAATAAAATAATTCCTGATTGTGCCATTTAAAGAGACAAACGAAAAAAGTGTATTTTCTTTTTGCACATCGGTTACATCATTTAAAGACTTATTTTGCGCAGTGAGTAAAAATGATAAAAAGAAAAAGGGAAGGAATATTTTGTTTTTCATGAAATCGGGATCTCAAATTTTCCTGATGGGCGCAAAAGAATGAAAAAAAGTGAGGCGGTAATGTCATCAATGTTACAGACCATTTTTGAAATATCCCTGAGAACGAAAAAGACCCTATTCAATCTAATCATCCAGAACAGGGTCTTGTTCATAAACCAACCTAAACTTACATCAATTCAAATCTTTTTTTGCCAGATAGAAATCGACTTTCTCCAGCGTTTTATCTTCTAATCTTTTATTCATCTCTTCGACCGTTCTGGGTGGTGGTACAATTACTTTATCACCGGATTTCCAGTCAAGAGGTAGTGCTACCTGATATTGGTCGGAAACCTGAAGTGCCTGTAAGGTTCTCAGAATCTCATCCATGTTTCTACCCACATTCATAGGGTAATACATGATCAAGCGAATGCGTTTATAAGGATCGATGATAAAGACCGCTCTGACAGCAGCAGTTTCACTTTCATTGGGTTGTAGCATTCCATAGAGTTTAGCCACCTTCATATCGATATCGGCAATGATAGGGAAGTCGAATAGGACTCCAGTGTTTTGTCGTACATTCTGGATCCAACCTAAATGCGCATGTACACTGTCAATACTAAGTCCGAGCAAGGCAGTGTTCAAGGCATCAAACTCGGCTTTTCGTTTTGCAAAACCGGTAAGCTCGGTCGTGCACACCGGAGTGAAGTCAGCCGGGTGTGAGAACAATACCACCCATTGATCGGGAGCATAATCTGAGAATTGAATTTTTCCCATGGTGGTAACCGCTTCAAAATCGGGAGCCATATCACCGATCTTTGGCATTACGCGGTTTGTTACCGTATTCATTGTTGTGTCCATGACCTTAAACTTTAAAAATCAGCATCTTAAAATTACGATTCAGAATTGTCTTTTAGTGTAACACAGGTTACATAAGCATGTTAAAAAAGGAGGGGTGCTGAATGGCTTTAGGAAAGGGAATTGAGCAGATTAAAATACCAAACCCAGCAGAATTCATCAGTGCAACTTTTACGCTGCCGCAATTTCCTACTTATATTTTATGTCTTAAATTAGGCGATGCTTAAATCGCTTCAATGAAAAAGATCCTATTACTCGTAGTTACTCTATCCCTGGTCTTCGCCTGTAACGACCAAAAATCTATCGACATCAACGAACTCATCAAACCCGGAATTCCACTGGAACTCGCGCAAATGCGTAAAGCCCGGCTTTCCGATATTTCCTATAACCTGCATTTCAATATTCCCGCTGAAAAGGAAAAGCAAATTCCTGCCGTATTGCGTTTGGAGGTGCAAATGAATTCGCTGGATTATCCGTTGATACTGGATTTCAATGAGCAATCCGATCATGTACTCGGCGTTCGGACCAATACTGAGGAAATACCCGTAAGGCATGAACAAGAACATCTGATCATCGATTCCCAGTATCTTAAAAAAGGGGTAAATGTGGTGGAAATTAATTTTATAACAGGAGAACTTTCCCTCAACAGAAATGATGATTATCTGTATACCTTACTGGTTCCTGACCGCGCCAGTACCGTGTTTCCCTGTTTCGATCAACCGAATCTGAAAGCTACCTATACCTTGCAAATTACTACGCCTGAAGATTGGAAAGTACTGGGGGGTGCTCCGGAAAAGGAAGCCTTACAAAGTGGTGATAGGATCACTCATCTATTCGGGAAAACCGATAAAATGAGTTCGTATCTGTTCTCTTTTGTAGCCGGGAAATTCAAGGATACCATCATCAATCCCGGGAAATTCGATATGCGTATGCTCTATCGGGAAAATAATGTTGAAAAGATCGAGGAAAGTGTGCAGCCCATCTTCGACCTGCATCAGCAATCCATCGATTTTCTGGAGGAGTATACGGCTTATCCGTTTCCGTTTCAAAAACTGGATTTTGCCGCAATCCCGGGATTTCAGTATGGGGGAATGGAACATGTAGGCGCCATTCAGTATCGTGAATCTTCCTTGTTCCTGGATAATACCGCTACCGAAAATCAAAAATTATCCAGGGCCAAACTGATCGCCCATGAGACTTCCCATATGTGGTTCGGTGACCTGGTGACTATGAAATGGTTCAATGATGTTTGGATGAAAGAGGTTTTCGCCAACTTTATGGCCGATAAGATCGTGAACCCGGCCTTTCCGGACATCAACCACGATCTTTTATTTATACTGACTCATTATCCGCGTGCCTATGGAGAAGACCGAACTCGCGGTACGAACCCGATTCGTCAGCATCTGGAAAACCTTAAAGATGCCGGTTCGCTCTATGGTGCCATTATCTATAATAAAGCTCCCATCGTTATGAATCTGCTGGAAAGCCTGATAGGGAAGGAGGTATTTCAGGAGGGGATTCAGGAGTATATCGAGACCTTTGCTGATGGGAATGCCGACTGGAATGAATTGGTAGCGATACTCGATAAACGCACCGATCACGACCTGAAAGCATGGAGTAAGGTATGGATCAATGAACCCGGAAGACCTGTGATCTCCGAGGAGATTACTTTTGAAAATGATAAGATCGCTTCCCTGGAACTCCTTCAGAAAGCTGAGGATGGTAGCGATAATAGCTGGAATCAGACCTTTAGTATCGGCCTCGTATATCCTGATTCGGTCAAGACGGTTGCCGTGGATATGATCGGTGAGCGTACCGAAATCGAAGCAGTTGTCGGACTACCAAAACCTGAAACGATTATCTATAATTATAACGGCATGGGTTACGGGGTCTTTCCGGTCGATAAGGAATCCATTGACCTGATTCCTCAGATAGAAGATGATGTAGCCAGAACCTATGCGCTGATTAATTGTTATGAAAATTCACTCAACGGCAACCTGGATCCGCACTCGACTTATACAATGCTGACCAAAGCGATACTATCGGAAAAGAATGAACTGATCGTAAACCGTATATCGGGCGAACTCTCCGATCTGTACTGGAATTATCTTTCTGCAGCACAACGAGCGGAAGCCCAAAAACCTTTGGAGGAGTTGGCTTATGGACAATTAAGTGCTGATTTGTCCCCCAATCTGAAAAAGATCTTCTTCGGACTCTTTAGTTCAGTTGCGTATTCGGATCAAGGAAAATCACGATTGTATGCGATCTGGAATAAAGAAAAAGTCTTTGACGGACTCCGACTGAATGAAGACAGTTATACCGGGATGGCGATGAGTCTGGCACTGTATGGCCATGAAAAGGCAGAAGATATCCTGGAGCAGGCTAAGGCTTCATTAAGCAATCCTGATAAGATCAAACGATTTGAATTTCTTGAGCCGGCATTGTCCTCAGAGGTGACCGTGCGGGATGCCGTTTTCGAATCGCTTAAAGAGGAAGGTAACCGGGAAAAGGAAAGCTGGGTACTCAGTTTACTGGGGTATCTGAATCATCCTTTGCGTCAGGATACGTCTATCAAATACCTGAAACCTTCTTTGGAAATGCTCGAGGAGATTCAACGTACGGGAGATATATTCTTTCCCAAAGGTTGGCTCAGTGCCTCTGTCGGTAGGTATACCTCTGAAGAGGCTTATACGATCTTACAGGAATATCTGGCAGCGCATCCGGATCTGAATCCGGTATTGCTGAAGAAACTCAATCAGGCCGCTGATGATTTGTATAGAAATCATGAGTTGTTTGGGAAGGAGAAGGTGAGCGCCAGATAGTTTTTTTTGATATTGTGGGGAGGTTAAAGTCTTTTGGTCTGCTGGCGCACTGGGGAGTGACGATCCTGACTTCAGCCTTCGGCGAAGTAGGAGTGTCTCCCGATAGCAATCGGGACTCCTGCCTTCGGCGGCGTCGAGTGTCGCCGCGATTGGTGGCCTTTAGCCACAAATGCTTGAGTGTCCTGTGGTGAAAGTGTCTTCGGGTGTTCAGTTCTTCTTGGGGCTTCGCGTGTTCAGTTCTTCTTGGGGCTTCGCAGGCTCAGGTTTTGAGTTGTAGGTTGAAATCGATTTTGGATATCTAATTGTTTTTGGCGGTTGGACTGGAGTTATGCTTTTAATCCTCAAAAAGGGTGGCTTTTTCATAAGTAAGCTGCAGGTGCTCCATTTCTTTCCCTGCTATAATTTTTTCATCTACAGGCTCAAATCCTAATTTGACATATAATCGCTTTGCATTTGGATTGTCTTTGTCAACCAGTAATCCGAGTGTTTCATGATGCTTGTGAACATATTCTTCGATCAAAAAAAGGAGTATCTTAGAACCGATTCCTTTACCCTGATGGTCAGGTGCTACGCTGATACAGTCTATATAATATTCGCCTGCCTGTGTTTCATCTTCCAGTTCAAAAGACCTGCTGAACATCGACATTACCTTTTCGGTCACAGGTTTTCGTAGTGATGCTAAGTGAGCGCCATTGTAGATCACTGCCATTCCTGCGATAGCTTCCTGAGTTTCTGCCACCCAGCAATTTTCATAAGAGTACTGATTGTTTTTTTCTTTGATCAGGCTTTCCAGGAATTGAATGGCTTTATCTTTCGACTTTTCTCCTGCAAAATTATAAGCGATATCTTCCATCGCCAGGAATATAAGTGGGGCTATTTTTTGAGATTCTTCTTTCTTCGCTTTTCGTATGGTCATCATTATTTTTATGGCTGTTTATTCAATGGGATGCTCATTCGTGGTAAGTTGGCTGTTTGTCTGTTCTTATAGAATGTTACGTTTCGTGTACTAATGATTACAGCGTATTGAAAAGGGCATTCAAAGATACGCATTGCGAATATATAATGATCTTGTATTCAGGATATTATGTTTTTTATTATTTATGTCACCCTTACGACGAGTAACGTGATTCCCGCGATGAGCGGGAAATACTCATGTTCTTATACATGCGAATCTTTGTAGGTAATAAAAACCATTGGACTGATTGTGAACAACGGTGAGTTGCATAAGGGAAGTGAGTCGCGAACAGGATAATATTTTTGTGAAATAAATGACTGTAATAAGTGAAGGTGAAGAAGAATCGATTGCCTTATTAGTTTCCGATGAACTTAAAAGGTATGGCATATTTTTAATGATTTTTATTAATGCAACTTTATCGCATTAATAAAAATCATTTATATATTTGCTTTCTGTTTAATCAAATCAACTTCACATGTCAAAGAACAATACTTTAGATCTGATCGCCATGTCAAGCTCACTCATTTGTGCGATTCATTGTGCGGCTGTACCCATAGTGTTCTCATTTACCTCTATGACCAGCTTGCGATTTTTACATAATCCCATCATTGAATGGACCTTCATTCTTATTGGGATTGTCTTTGTTGTTTTATCATTATGGCCCGGATATAGGAAGGTACATAAGAGTTCTAAGCCGTTGCTACTGGTTATCGCAGGATTTACAATGATCGCATTGAGCAGACTTCATTTTTCGGAGTTATGGGAAATGATGAATACTGTAACAGGAGCTGTTTTGGTATCTATAGCTCATTGGGTAAATTGGAAACTTACACGATCTGTAGTTCGATGCAATCATTAAGCTTTTATTAAATCCGCATCTGAGATGCTTTGCTTCTCAAAAATATTCCTTTACTTTGAGTCAATGAGACAGAATTCTATTAAGAATATTATTTTATTTTCTTTCCTGACCATTTTCATTTTTATGAAATTGGAAGGAATTCACGTCTTTTCTCACGTTAAAGATCATGCTCATCATTCCGATTGTGCTATTTGCGAGCATGTACTTTATAATATCCATACACCAACACCTCCGGTCGACCTTGAGATTTTCGAATTCCAAAATCCGGAGATACTACCATTGAGTGTCGAAATTCCGGAACTCGAGATCGCTAAGTCCGGAGAATTGATGACTGGGCAATTCTTCTGCCGCCCACCCCCTTCTTTTGTATAGACCTCGAAATTTCTCTTTGGGTAATAAAAGGGTACTATAAAGCTGAATACTGTAAAGATAAGGTGAAGATCCTCTGTTTATGTTTTCAGGTTAAGCCTGTAGTTATTAGATATACCCCTGAGATATCAGATCTTGCGTTCCCTTCGCATAAATAATTCGATAAAGGTTATCCTTCCGCATGCTCATTTGGAGCCTTCAGGAACGTTTATATAGTGCTCATAATACTGAAGTAATCACAAAATGTGGCATATAAAGTATGGTGTATTAGATGTTTATTGTCATCGATGTAATCGCTTTGGCAAATAGCTCTTTTCTTAAATTTCTATGAATACCAGCGATGCTCTTAAGGATACTTACCCTTTCGGATCTGAAAGATTTATTTAGATAATAAAAAAATTTCAAGAAATGAAAAAATTACCGGTTACAGTCCTTAGTGGATTTTTAGGGGCTGGTAAAACAACACTGTTAAATCATATTTTACAAAATAAGGAAGGTCTTAAGGTTGCGGTCATAGTGAATGATATGAGCGAGGTCAATATCGATGCACAGCTCATTTCCAGTAAAAATTCACTTTCACGAACCGAAGAGAAGTTGGTGGAAATGAGTAACGGTTGTATCTGTTGTACACTCCGAGAAGATCTTATCATAGAAGTTGAACGTCTAGCGCTTGAAGAGCGGTTTGACTATCTTATTATTGAAAGTTCCGGGATAAGCGAACCGCTTCCTGTAGCTCAGACTTTTAGCTTCGAGAGCGAGGACGGAACTATTGATCTCAGTAACTTCAGTTACATCGATACCATGGTTACGGTTGTGGATGCATTTAATTTTATCAAAGATTTTTCCAGTTCAGATTATCTTTTCTCCAGAGATCTTACCAACATACCGGATGATAATCGTACCATCGTAAATCTGTTGACCGATCAGATAGAATTCGCCAATGTTATTATTTTGAACAAGATCGATCTTGTCAATAAATTTCAATTAAATGAACTCTATATCATCTTACGAAAACTGAATTCGGATGCCATCATCATTCCGTCGGAAAATGCCAGGGTTTCCTATAACAAAATCATAAATACGGGATTGTTCGATTTTGATAAAGCTTCTAATGCAGCCGGCTGGATTCGCGAGCTGGAGAAAGATCATATTCCGGAAACGGAAGCGTATGGTATCGGTTCCTTTGTGTTTAAAAGCAAAAAGCCATTTCATCCGGAAAGATTTCTGGAATTTGTGAACCATGATTTTCCATTGAGTATTATTAGAAGCAAAGGTTTGTTCTGGTTGGCATCACGCCCGGGACAGGCTTTGGTTTGGAGTACTGCAGGGGGCTCGACTAAGGTCGATCTCGCAGGAGTCTGGTGGGCTTCCATGCCATTTGTCGAAAGAATCACGTATAGTACTTTTTTGGAGAATCAACATTTTATAGAGTCTGAATGGGATTCGGAATATGGTGATCGTAAAAATGAGCTGGTCTTTATCGGGCAGTACATGGCTACGAAGGAGATCCTCAAGGCCCTGAATAATTGTTTACTTACCGATGCAGAAGTTGAGACCTGGAAAGAAGGACTCTTTAATCCAAAGGATCAATGGCCAGTTTGAAAAGAAAAATAATCTTGAGATGATCGAAGTTCAAAACCTTAATTTTAGATATAAGAAGGATAGTAGGATCCTCAATTTCCCTAACATTACCCTTAATAATTCCGAAAGTCTGCTTATACTGGGAAGATCCGGAGTAGGTAAAACAACCTTACTCCATCTGCTTTCCGGATTGTTGTCACCTTATCATGGAGCTGTGGTGGTCGATGATGTCGCGATTCACGAACTAAGTCCTAAAAGGCTGGATGCATTTCGAGGTCATCATATAGGAATCATTTTTCAAAGAAATCATGCGATCAGTACGCTGACCGTCGAGGAAAATTTAAGAGCTCGTTTGTTCTTTAGTGGACGGGCTATCAATACGGTGGTCATTCAACAGCTCTTGGAGTCATTGAATATCGCTGATTGTATTTCCCATAGAACCAACGAACTCAGCGAAGGTCAATTACAGCGTTTAGGTATCGCAATGGCAGTAATCCATTCCCCCCGGGTTATTCTTGCCGATGAGCCGACGTCAAGTCTCGATGATGAAAATTGCATGAAAGTGATCGATCTGTTGAAAAAGCAAGCCGAACTAAATGATGCTAATTTGGTTGTAATCACACATGATCAGCGTATTACTGCTCATTTCTCAAAAACCATCTTTCTATGAATATTTGGAGCATTAGTATAAGAAATATTAGTTCCAAACCCTGGTATTCGGCCTTAGGACTTATCACGCTTACGCTTAGCATTACATTGCTTTTTGGAATTCAGCAGTTGAACTATACCGTCGAATCGAAACTAAATAATGATCTGGGGACTATTGATCTTGTGTTAGGAGCTAAAGGTAGTCCGTTACAACTGGTTCTTTCTTCCATATTGCACATCGATAATCCAACAGGAAATATTTCCTATGAAGCAGCTGAAGCTGTTCAAAGAAATCCACTGGTTAAAATAGCTGTACCTATTTCTTATGGTGATAATTATAAAGGATTCCGAATCGTTGGTACGACCCCTGATTTCCCAACCCTGTATAACGTTGAGATAGTGCAAGGGAGAGGTCCAAAGTATACATTGGAAGTGGTTTTGGGTAATGATGTGGCCCAAAAAACAGGCCTTGACATTGGAGATACCTTTGAAAGTGGTCATGGTTTGGCGGCAAATAGTTTACACCATCATGAAAGGCCGATGAAAGTGGTCGGCATCTATCAACCATCAGGAACAGTGATCGACCGACTTATTGTAACCGGTTTAGATAGTGTATGGGAACTTCATGAACATCATGATCATGAAGATGAGAACAGCAAGGAAGCGGGGGAAGAACATTATAATAAAGAGATAACCTCCCTTCTGGTTTCCTTTAAGAATTTGTCCGGACTACTAAAGTTTTCAAATACTATAAATAGGAATACCGGTATGCAGGCTGCCATACCAAGATATGAACTGGATCGATTATTTTCATTCGTTGGTATCGGGGTTAAAACTATTTCCTGGATCGCCTTTTTGATCCTGCTGCTATCAGGGTTGATGATCTGCCTTAATCTAATACAAATGGTAAAGGACCGATCCTTTGATCTCGCCCTGTACAGAACCTATGGTGCGAGCCATCTTCAATTGGTGATGATGCTAATTCTGGAAGCATTCATTTTGGTGATTTTAGCGCTTATTCTGGGTTATATACTCTCCCAAACCACCATCTATTGTGTCTTGTATTATACGAGTTTGCTGCCTGTAGGGCTTCCGGCTGATTTTTGGTTCAACAGTAATATTATGAATCTGATATTCATTGTGTTAAGTGTGGCCATCATCGCCGTTAGTATTGCGATTTATCCGGTGCTCAAACTGAACATTTCAAAAATTCTTAGCCATGAAATATAGCCTTTTTTTATTGCTCACAATAATCGGGATCTCTATGGGATATACCCAAACTGAAATCAGTTGGAAGGTTCTGTCTAAAGTAACATTCGCCGATAAGTATTTTCCCGGTTATGATGATCCTTTTATGTATCCAACTTTTTTACCTGAAGTCAAAGTTTTGGAATCAAAGACAGTTTCTATCACCGGATATTTTCTGAATGTAGATCCTCAGGAAAAAGTTTTTATGCTTTCTAAAAGTCCGATGGCATCCTGCTTTTTCTGTGGTGCGGGAGGTCCGGAAACAGTGATTGAAATGGAGTTCTTATCCAGACCTGATTTTCCTACCGATGCGATTGTGAAAGTGACGGGTAAACTGAGTTTGAATGCAGATGATGTCGAACATTTCAATTATATCCTTACGGGATGTAAAGGCCAATTGATCGAATAATATTTATAAAAACTTATAATGAACAGAAGAAATTTTTTTAGAAACGGTTCCTTGTTTACGCTTGGTACGGCAATGTTACATCCTTTTCAAGGCATGGCTTCGAATGTTACCGGCTTTAGTGGATTAAAGAGCAGAAAGGCGAGAAACATCATTATGGTTATTAGTGATGGGATGAGTACCGGAACGCTTAATATGGCAGATATCTACCTGTCAAGGAGATCGGGAAAAGGCACCCGATGGTTGGAATTGTACAAAGAGAATATGGTGAGTAGGGCATTGATGGATATGGCATCCGCCAATTCCATAGTCACAGACTCTGCTGCTGCAAGTTCATCCTGGGGAGGGGGAGTTCGAATCCCGAACGGAAGTCTGAACATGAGCAGGGAAGGAGAGTCGTTTATGCCGATTTGGCAAAAGTTTAAATCGGTTGGGAAATCGGCAGGCTGCGTCACCACGGTACCGGTGACGCATGCTACGCCAGCCGGTTTTTGTGTCAATCAAAAATCACGGAGCGATCAGGAAAGTATAGCCGTGAAGTATCTCGAACATAAGTTTGATGTGCTTTTGGGAGGTGGAAATAAATACTTTGATCCGGAAAAAAGATCGGATGGAAAACCTATGTACCGTGAGTTTGAAGCGCATGGATATACCGTGGTTAAATCAAGATCCTCTTTGCTGGCTGCATCAAATAGCGAACGTTTGCTTGGTGTTTTCGAAGAGGATGCTTTGCCTTATTCCATAGACCTCGAAAATAACTCGGAACTAAAGAAAAAAGTGCCAACCCTCGCAGAAATGACCGAGAAGGCTATTGATATCTTGAAAGTGAATCCGGAGGGATTCGTGTTACAGGTAGAAGCCGGAAAGGTGGATTGGGCAGCGCATGGGAATGATATTGGAGGTTTAATTCACGATCAGATTGCACATGATGAGGCTTTGGATGTAGTGATAAAGTTTGCAATGGAAAACGATGATACATTGGTGATTATTACCACTGACCATGGCAATGCAAATCCAGGTATTATCTATGGAGACAGTGCCAATAAAAATTTTGACAGTATTCAGAAATACAGACATTCCAATGACTGGATCTTAAATGGGGTAGGGATAGAGACTTCCATTGACCAGTTCAAGGACCGCGTTCAATATGCCAACGCTATTGATATTACAACAGATGAAGCTGCGTCGGTACTCAATCAGTATAAAGGAATCGGTGCCGAAGACGGATTGTATAATCCCAGACATTTACCGTTTCAGACACTGGCTGAAATTCAGAAGAAATATAACTCGGTTGGATGGATCAGTATGCAGCATTCTGCCGATTACGTTGAATTGGCAATGTATGGTCCGGGAAGTCAGCATTTAAAGCCATTTATAAAGAATACGGATCTCCATTATTTGATGCTGAAAGCGGCGGAGGTTGAAAATGATTTTTAAAGGCGATGCAAATCAGTAGTTATAAGCACATAATTTCGATGGTATTGCTGATCATTTTCTTGTCTATGAAAATGGTCGGATTACATGTGCTTACCCATAACACTGATAAAGATCACGTTGAAAGTTGCAGGTTATGTGATCATGCGATTACTCATAATTCGATTCCCGTTCTACCGGGGGAATCTCCGGATCTCCAACTTGAAACCTTTCTGTTAGTATCTGAAAGAAAGGTTATTAACCATTATGCATATCTAAAGGAATTTACTCTTACTACAGACCAGCTCTTTAGTCGCCCTCCTCCTCAAACCATCTCATCGTATAATACATTCTTATAAGACCATTGAATTTCTATTCAATAGTCTCCAATATTATTTCGAAGTATTTGCCTTCGGAATAGATGTTTAATTCATTTTGTTATCTATAGCATGATCCACAAATTAATTGGGGGTATACTCTATTTGAGTATTTGCTCCCTGGCGATGGCTCAGAATACTTTCAATTTGGAAGGTTCTGTGCTAGATGCTGCATCCAAAAAACCTGTTACCGGGGCTACCGTTTTAGGAGAAACCAGATATGCGGTATCTGATGAATACGGTCATTTTAACTTCGATGAGCTACCTGAAGGTGTTTATGAATTCAAAGTAGCTCATATGGGGTTTGCTGACCAAACGTTTACCGTCGTGGTTAAACCTGGGTTGCAAAGGGTGATGGTATACCTTGAAACCGTATCCACAGCACTTGAAGCAATTGAGTTACATGGAGTTTCAGATCGAAAGGAGTCGCGAACAATTCCACTCGTATCTGAATCGGTGAATAAAGATTTTCTCGATAAAAACAGGGCGAACAGTCTGATGCAGACCCTCGAAAAAATTCCCGGAGTGAGTACTATAAATATCGGTTCCGGGCAATCGAAACCTGTAATACGGGGTTTAGGGTTTAACAGGGTAGCTGTTGTACAGAATGGAATTAAACATGAAGCACAGCAGTGGGGAAGTGATCATGGTCTTGAGATCGATCAGTATGGTATTGAAGCGATCCAGATTATCAAGGGACCTGCCTCACTGATGTATGGATCGGATGCAATTGCCGGGGTGGTTAATATTAAACCCTCCCTGATTCCTCAGCAGAACACCTTTGAAGGAGAAGTGAATTTGCTGGGTGAAACAAACAATGACTTGCTGGGAGTATCGGCAGGGCTTCAATCCCGTAAAGAACATTGGTATTACCGAGGAAGGTTTACCTATCGTGATTATGGTGATTTTAAGGTGCCCACCGATAGAATCAATTATGAGAATTACATCTTTGAACTCCATGACCATAATCTGAGAAATACAGCAGGTAAGGAAGCCAATGCCAGTTTTAATCTGGGATATGTTTCCGATAATTTTAAATCGGAGACTTCTATCAGTAATGTCAATACCAAAAATGGCTTTTTTGCTAATGCCCACGGACTTGAGGTTCGTACTTCATCAATTGATTACGACCGTTCGAACCGTGATATTGACCTTCCGTATCATACGGTGAATCATTTAAAGGTTACCAATAGTACTACGCTTATTACCCACGGGAAAACCCACGTACTTCATTTTGATTTGGGGTACCAGAGTAATCATAGAGAAGAACATTCCGAACCGGTTCCTCATGGATATATGCCGAAGCCTGCAGATTCCAGAGAAAGGGTATTCCGAAAAAATACATTTTCTCTTAACCTAAATGATAAGATGTCTGTATTGAATCGACATGAGCTCGTTGCCGGATTCAATCTGGAATATCAGCACAATGATATCGATGGCTGGGGATTTCTCATTCCAGCTTATCAGCGTTTTTCAGTAGGTGGATTTGCCTATGATCAGGTTGAGGTCGATCAGCAACTGCATTTGCAGGCTGGAATACGTTATGATCTTGGGATCATACATACGGAACCTTATTACGATTGGTTTCAATCACAGATCAATAATGAGGATGGAACCACTTCCCGAGTGTATTTACAGCGTTCTCAGGATAAGCGGTTGAATTTTGGAAGCTTTAGCGGCTCTTTAGGGATTGCTTACACTCTGGATGATACCAATTTTAAGGTAAATGCAGGCCGTAGTTTCAGGATGCCACTGGCAAATGAACTTGCTTCGGATGGTGTGAATTATCACATGTATCGTTATGAGAAAGGGAATTCAGAACTTGATGCTGAAGCATCATGGCAGCTTGATCTTGAAGTCGATCACATCAGGGATAACTACTATCTGGGAGTGAGTCCTTTTATAAATTACTTTGAAAATTATATTTATCTGAATCCCACTTCGGATTATTATGAGACCCTCCAAATTTATGAGTATACGCAAAGTGAGGTCTTTCGCTACGGAGGAGAGCTGAAAGCGGGCATCAGATTTTTTGAACGATTACAGCTGGATGCATCCGGAGAATATGTCTATTCGAGACAGACCAGTGGTCCTAAAGAAGGATATACACTTCCTTTTTCTCCGCCATTGAGCGGGAGATTCTCGGCTGCCTTTCAATTTGATGATACGTGGTTCTTCAAACAACCAATGCTGTCGATGGATTATAAGATTGCAGCAGCTCAAAAAGAGATCATTCCTCCGGAAGAGATCACAGACGGGTATCAGGTTATGAATTTTTCCCTGAATATGAAGGTTGGGCTGTTGAGCGGTTTACCATCTATGAGTATACGATTCAATATCAATAATATTTTGAATACCAAATATTTTAATCATACCAGTTTTTACAGGCTTATCGATGTGCCTGAACCGGGAAGAAATTTCTCGATATCAATAAATCAATCCTTCAATAAATAGTAATAATTAAAACCCAATGTTATGAATTTTAAATTTTTATCAATTTTTACGCTTTTAGCGATCATTTTAACATCATGTAGCAATGATGATGATAACAACCTCGTTTCCGAAGCTCCGGTGATTTCGGATTTTGAATACGGGGAAGGAAGTTCACATGGCTCAGATGCGGTTGGTTATATCGGATCGGATATTCATGTGGAAGCAGAAATTTATGCCGAAGCAACGGTTAGCAGTATTACATTAGCGATCCATAGTCATGAAGTTACCGTAGGAGAAGGGGAGGAAGAATGGGATTTCGAACAAACTTTTACCGACAGTAAATACAGGGTGATCAATCCGACTTTCCATGAACATATCGATATACCTGATACCGCACCGGTGGGAGAATATCATGTGATTCTTACGGTTACCGATAATGAAGGAAACACTACTGAGATCGAAGGTGAAGTTGAACTGATTGATGCTATTACGATGAGTGATATCTCCATTGATTCAGAAGCAGCACGAGGAGATGATATGCATGCTGAATTTATGATCGCTGCCGTCAATGGGATCCATTCGATCACCATCGCTATTCATGCCCATGATATCACTCCGGGAGCGGGTGAATTGGAATGGGATTATGAAGAAGTGTTCGAAGAAGGCTACCATGATGAAACTGAAGTGGAGTTCCATGAGCATATTGATATTCCTGCCTCGGCACCTGCAGGTGAATACCATTTATCGATCACTATCGAAGATGAGGATGGAAACATTCTGGAGTATGAAAACCATATTGATATAACGGCATAATTTGCTTTTAATTTTTCGCACAAGGTTCTTTAAAAACCTTGTGCGAAACTATAAATATATATATATGAAAAGGATTCAATATTTTATAGTTTCCATCATAGGGATGATGTTACTGGCATGTTCCGGTGATGATAGTGTAATCAAAGATGAAGAAAAACCAACGATTTCCTTGAACTATATCGACGGATTTCCCCAGACCTGCTCAGTGTTGAAGCGGGGATCTTCCTATGATTTTAGGGCGTTGGTAACTGACAATTTTGAACTTGCTTCTTATAGTATCGATATTCACCACAATTTTGATCATCATACCCATGATGATCAGGGTGTGAATTGTGAATTAGAAGCTGTGAAAACCGCCGTAAACCCTTTGATCTACATGGAGAATTACATGATTGAAGGAGGGGTTGACGAGTATGAGATTATTGTTACAGTTGAAATTCCGGAAGATGTTGATACTGGAGATTACCATTGCCAATATTCTGTAACCGACAAAACCGGTTGGCAAGGCCGAACTTCCATAGATATTAAGATCGTGGAATGATCTGACTGTTCTTCTGGGGAGTTTTGCAGAACTCCTTTACACGGAGTAGCACAGGTAGTTTTACAGTATTTACAAATAAAAAAGGCTTTCGATTTTTCGAAAGCCTTTTTTATTTGTAGCGAGGACGGGAGTTGAACCCGTGACCTCCGGGTTATGAATCCGACGCTCTAACCAACTGAGCTACCTCGCCAGAGTTTTTGCCTGCAGTAATTTTTGCTAGGCGGGTGCAAATATATAAACAAATTCACCTATCACAAACTAAAGTTGAAAAAATATTTTTTTGATGAAAAACCGACGTTATTTTGCAGAAATAATTATATTGTCTCCGAATAATCAACATAGATATATGCAAGATAAGATCAAATATGAGATGGAGTTTCCCATCCACTCATCACCCCAGCTATTATACCAGTATATTTCAACTCCTTCAGGGTTGTCTGAATGGTTTGCGGATAATGTGAATTCAAGAGGAGAACTCTTTACTTTTATCTGGGATGGGTCGGAAGAACGCGCAAAGGTTGTCCGCAAAAAAAGCGGTGAATTGATCAAATTCCGATGGGAAGAAGGACAGGATGATACCTTCTTTGAAATGAAAATTGTGGTGGATGAGATCACCAAGGATGTCTCGCTTTTAGTTACCGATTTCACCGAAGAGGATGAAATGGATGAAGCTAAAATGTTATGGGAAAATCAGGTGGCTGATCTCAAACAAGTTTTAGGATCCGCTTAGGGAATCTGAATCAAACCCAGTATATTTGTGCCTTGAATTTTCAAGGCTTTTTTTATGGTTAATTTTGACGGTGAGTTATACAGTGATGAGGTAGTACTATTCGATGGAAATAACAGGGCATTTCGCTACGGAGACGCCTTATTTGAGACCATACGGGTTGTGAATTCAAAGATATTCTTCTGGGAGCCGCATTACCTGAGACTTATGGCTTCTATGCGTATTCTTCGCATGGAGATCCCGATGACCTTTACCATGGAATACCTGAAAGAGGAAATCGAACGAACCCTAAATGCCAACGATCTCGATCAGACTGCGGCCAGAGTACGTATTACTGTCTTTCGCAATGGTAACGGACTCTACACCCCGGATTCGAACGAAGTGAGCTGGTTGATCGATTGTAAGGCTCTGGATTCAGGTTTCTATCAGATCGCTGAGAAGGATCATGAAGTAGAGCTGTTTAAAGATCATTATCTCGTGGCTGGCCTGTTGGGCACTGTTAAGTCTACCAACCGTATCATCAATACGCTGGCTGGGGTATTTGCCCAGGAAAACGGATACCAGAACTGTCTGCTGCTCAATCATGACAAACAGGTGACCGAGGCCATTAACGGAAATCTTTTCGTCGTTAAGGGAAATACCATCAAGACTCCACCGTTGACCGATGGATGCATCAATGGGATCATGCGTAAACAATTGATAGACATCATAGGTAAGACCGATGAATTCGAATTATCCGAATCTTCCGTATCGCCTTTTGAGTTGCAAAAGGCAGATGAGTTGTTCATCACTAATGTTATTAGCGGAATAACTCCGGTTACCCGTTATCGTAAAAAACAATACGGAAATTCGGTTGCTTCAAAATTGTTGGGCAGATTGAACGCTGTAGTGCGTCTTACCTGATCTAATTAATTGAGTCCGGGGTTCTCCGGTGCATTCGACCAGATCACATAATCCCCTCCGAGCTCCAGCATTTTTTCCTTCCAGAAATGAAGGGTGGATTTTCGGATGATGTTACTCTTGTACTTGTTTTCGGAAACTACCCAGGCATTACTGTCTAATTCCTTTTCCAGTTGCAGGGTTTCCCATCCTGAATACCCCAAAAAGAAACGAATATCGTTCTCCTTGATGTCTCCCTGATTGATTAGGTCGATGATCTTTTCAAAATCTCCCCCCCAGTAAATACCATTCGATATTTCTATACTGTTTTGTACAAGTTCCGGAACTTTGTGAATAAAGTAAAGGTTGTCCTGCTCAACCGGACCACCGTTATATACTTTAAATGATTTTTTAATATCTGGGACTAATTCGTTGAGTCGGAATTCGAGGGGTTTGTTTAAAATGAATCCAATCGACCCTTCTGTATTGTGTTCTGCGAGCAATACTACTGACCTGTTAAACGCTACATCGCCAATTATAGAAGGTTCGGCAATTAGCAAATGGCCTTTTTTTGGAGTTAAAGCAACCATAAGCTATGATTTTTTTTGATTATTCATTTATAAATATAACAACTTTAGTTTTAATATTTTAATCGAATTCCTGAATAATCTCAAAAAAATGACCGATATGTACAAAAAAAGACGCCTGATGAGGCGTCTTTATGAATAGAATGGTATTATTTTAGATTAATTCACAGCGTCAGATAATTCTGCTCCGGCTTTGAACTTCACAACATTCTTTGCCGCGATTTGGATGGTCTTACCTGTTTGAGGGTTTCTACCTTCTCTTGCTGATCTTTTAGAAACTGACCATGAACCAAACCCAACCAAAGAAACACGGTTTCCTTTCTTAAGAGTACCTTCTACATTCCCTAAAAAAGACTCCAATGCTTTTTTTGCCGCTGCCTTAGTAATACCGGCATCAGCTGCCATTGCATCAATTAATTCTGTTTTGTTCATAATTTAAAGATTTTAACTAATAATAGTTTGGTTAAACATTTTTTTATATCGTCACACAAATTTATACGGATTTCCCAGCCATGCAAGTAATAGTGAGGGAAATAGCGGTTTTTGTTGATAACTTCAGAGCATTGTTAATAACGTATGCTTGTTTTTTCAAAAATTCCCGTATTGTAGTGTTTATAAGGGTTTAGCGCATTTCTGCATCGGCTGATGGCTGAAATCCGTTCAAAATATCCTTTACCGACATTTTTCGTTTTCCCGGAAGTTGCATTTCAAGAATGTTTAACGTTCCGTCACCCGTAACCACCTTTATAGCGTCTCTGGACGTGATCACGGTTCCCGGTTTCTGATCGATCGCCACTTTTTCGGGAGTCGTTTTAAAGATCTTGATATCAAGACTTTCACTACCGGATATGAGAGTGGTCCATGCTGCCGGGTACGGACTTAATCCTCTTACTTTATTATAGATTTCCTGTGTAGGTAAATTCCAGTCTATTTTGCACGTATCACGATGTATCTTATGTGCGGTCTTCAGGGTGTCGCTTTCCGGCTGTTTTTGTGTGGTAATCGTTCCCGTTTCGATCTTATCCAGGGTCTCCACTACCAGATCGGCTCCGATCTCCATCAGTCGGTCATGCAACTCTCCGGCAGATTCTGATGCACCGATTGGAGTTTCCGCATTCATGATGATCGCGCCGGTGTCGATCTTCTCGTCGATAAAGAAGGTGGTGACTCCGGTGGTTGCTTCTCCATTCATCACCGCCCAATTGATCGGTGCTGCTCCCCGGTAGTCCGGCAGGAGGGAAGCATGAAGATTGAAGGTGCCTAGTTTGGGCATTTTCCAAACGGCTTCCGGCAACATGCGAAAAGCTACCACCACCTGAACATCGGCCTTTAAAGACCGTAATGATTCCAGAAAATCAGGATCTTTTAGGTTGGTAGGTTGCAGAACGGTCAGACCTTTCTCCGTTGCATATTTCTTTACGGCCGATTCATTGAGTTTTCGTCCTCTTCCCGCCGGCCGGTCCGGTGCCGTGATCACTCCCACCACTTCATATCCTGAAGTGATGATCCTGTCCAGTGTGGCAACCGCAAAATCCGGGGTTCCCATAAATACTATTCGCAACGTATGTTCCATGATCTTCTTTACTTTTAATTCTTCCTGTTTATCAGGTAATATTCATTTTTAATGTTGATGCCAATGATCTCTTCCGTCATCAGCTCTTCGACAGCCTCCAGCAATAAGGGCAGGTCAAAGGGAAGTATGTCATGAAGTTCCCTGGAAGTGACTTCCTGGCTGCCAAGGATCTTTATGATCGCACGCTGGATCTCTCCCGGTTCAAATTTCGGAACCTCCTTCCGCTTTTCAAAGCAGACCGAACAGATACCGCAGGGGTTGGCGTCCTTTTCTCCAAAATAGGAAGACAATTGAGCCGATCTGCAGACTTTGTCATTGCGGGTGTACTTTATTACGCTTTCGATCTTGTCACGAACCACTTGCTGTTGTGCTTTCACATCCCGGGCAATCACATTGATCGTCCGGTCATCTTCTCTGGGGACCAGAAAGGCGATCCTCGTATCGTGTTCCTGTATATATAATTCGATGAGTCCGTCTTTTTCCAGTTGCTTCAGCATTGCGATCACCTTTGCTTCTGAAGTTCCTGCTTTATCTGCCACCAGTTTGGTATTCACCGTCGTTCGCATATCAAAAAGCCCCCCGTAACTCCGTAAAAGTACCTGACAGATATGTTCGATCCCCGAATTCTTTTCCAGATAATAGAACAACTGATGGTTGCTGCAAATGAACATGAGCTCCGTCTTGAGGTTGAAATTCTCATTCAAAGCGATGACAGAATTTCGGTCCAGTACCTTCAGTGCATTGTATGCCTGACCGGAAGGAAATTCATAGCGGTGACAGAAATCATTGAAGTTAAAATCAAATAGTTCCTGAGTGCCTTCGCCATAAGAGATCTGAAAATAGTTACAGAGTTTCCGATAGAGTTGTCTGATGAAATCGGTATCGGGTAATGCGTTTATAAATTGTTGCTGTAATAATTCTTCATCCCCCGGAGCCTTTAACAGAATGGCCCAGGCACGTTCACCATTTCGTCCTGCACGCCCGGCTTCCTGGTAATAACTTTCAAGACTTTCCGGATAGTTCAAATGAATTACGGTTTCCACATCGGGCTTATCGATCCCCATACCGAAAGCTGTCGTGGCGACCATGACCTGGATCTTGTTGGAAAGCCATGCTTCGAGTCGGTCCTGCTTTTCTCCCGCGAGCAATCCGCCGTGAAAGAATCCTGCGGTGATTCCATTATTACGGAGGTAATTACTGCAATCGATCGTGGCTTTGCGACTTCTCGCATACACGATGGAAGGTCCTTTTCTCCGCTTTAAGATCCGGTTGATCTCATGATACCGGTCTTCGGTTTCACGAATCCAATAGGCCAGGTTCGGGCGTTGAAAACTACCTTTGATCAGGTCGCTGTCTTCGATGCCGAGGTTCTTTCGGATATCTGTGGCGACTTCGGGAGTCGCTGTTGCCGTCAGTGCCATGACCGGTACTCCGGGCTGTAATTCTTTTAACCGATGACATTCCCGGTAGGCGGGTCTGAAATCATGACCCCATTGCGATATACAATGTGCCTCATCGATCGCGATCAGATTTACCTCCATATTTCGGATTCGCTCGGTTACGATATCCTGATTCAGCCTTTCAGGGGAGAGGTAGAGGAACTTGTAATTCCCATAGATACAATTATCGAGTGCGGCACTCACATCTTCAAAAGACATTCCGCCGGTGAGTCCGATAGCCTTGATCCCCTTTTTCTTCAGGCTGTTCACCTGATCCGAAATAAGGGCTACCAATGGGGAGATCACAATGCAAATACCGTTTTGACATAGGGAAGGGATCTGATAACAGATCGACTTGCCTCCGCCGGTAGGTAATACTACCAGGGTATCCCTGCCATTCAAAGCGGCATCGATCGCCTTTTTCTGAAGTGGGCGAAAGTTTGGAAAACCCCAGTGTTTCAGTAAAAGTGACTCCGGCGATTGTGCGGAATTCATAATTTCAGATGATTTAATATAAAGTCGGCTCTGGTTTCAATAGTTCCAACCGGTACTTCCAGCAGGTTATAGCCGAAATCTTCATAAGTGCTTACCAAATGTTCATGAATGCTGTTTGCCTGATCGAAATTTTCATAACGTACGGAATCCGATATATAGATAGCCTCCCAGGGAGGTAGGATAAAGACCTTGTCATATCGATACAGGCGTGAATGTTCGTCGTAGGAAGGCGGATACGGATCCCCTTTATAGTTCATATAAGCCAGTACATCCGGAATGCCACGATCGAAGAAGACGTGTGAATCCTTCATTTTGTCGGCATCCAGGAACTGTCCGATACGTCCTTCCAGCAATTTATTGCTGAACTGTAAAGGGTCTTTTAAGAACAGTTGTCCGATTCCCTGCGCCTGGGCTTCGATGGTTACCTGTCGGGAGATCTCTTCCATACAGGTATAGCCTTTATCGGTAAGGTGATTGACAAGGGTTGATTTTCCGGTTCCGGGGCCTCCCGTAATGATTATTTTCTTAACAACATCTTTCATAACATCAAAACCACAAAATAACTAAATGATCCTTTAATATAAAATACAATTCTATATCCTATCTTTGTAAAAAATCCGGAAATTAGCATATGAAAGATAAAAAAGAGGTTGAAGAATTCTATGACAGACTGAAAAACGAGCTTGATGAAAGTACTTCATGGCCGTCGATGTATCTCTATAAATTCATCGTTCCAACCGATGAATCAAAGATCGGACAGATCGAATCGGCTTTCGATAATTCAGGAGCTGTTATCAATAAAAAGACTTCATCCAACGGTAAATACACCAGCTTGTCTATCGAGATCATGATGGATAGCGCTGATGCCGTTATCGAAAAATACAAGGAGGTTGGAAAGGTTGAGGGTGTAATTTCACTCTAAATACCATATTCGAACTTATTTTTAGTATATTTCGCAAATCATTAGATGCTGCATGACAGCATGACTACATTATAATATCATTTTATTTTGATCGATAATTTAGAATACAACAGTGAGCGCCCGCGACTGATCATTCCTGAATATGGACGTCATATTCAGAAAATGGTCGATTTCGCCGTAGCGATCGAAGACCGCGAAGAACGCAATAAAGTTGCCAATGCAATCATCGGGGTAATGGGGAATCTGAACCCGCATTTAAGAGATGTTCCTGATTTTCAGCATAAGCTCTGGGATCAGTTGTTCATCATCGCAGATTTCAATCTGGATGTGGATTCACCGTATCCCAAACCTACCCGGGAGATGCTGGAAGAGCGCCCGCAAAAACTCGACTACCCTCAGAATCATCCGAAGTATCGCTTTTATGGAAATAACATAAAACGCATGATCGATGTGTGTGTGAGTTGGGAAGACGGAGATCTTAAAGATGCCCTGAAGTTTACCATTGCCAATCACATGAAGAAGAGTTATCTCAACTGGAATAAAGATACAGTAGAAGATGAAGCGATCTTTGAACATCTCTATGAGTTGAGTAACGGAAAGATCAATCTTGCCAAATGGGATGAGGATCTGGCTGAAAGCAAGAACCTGGTTCGAAACAGACCTGCGAAGCCTAGAAATACCGGGAACCCACGTAAGCATCATAACAAAGGACGAGGTAAAAAACGTTATTAACCGCATTCCACTTTTGATATGGGAACATTTAAAATTGAAGGCGGACATCGCCTGAAAGGCGAAATTACACCCCAGGGAGCCAAAAATGAAGCACTACAGATACTCTGTGCTGTTTTACTGACCGATGAAAAGGTAACTATTCATAATATTCCTGACATCGTTGATGTCAATAAACTGATCGACCTGTTGGAAAATCTGGGGGTTACCATTCAGAAGATCGGTGTTTCATCCTATACTTTCCAGGCAAATGACCTGCATCTGGAATACCTGCAGTCAGATCAATTCAAAACCGACGGCCGAGGCCTTCGCGGTTCGATCATGATGGTAGGGCCGTTACTCGCCAGATTCGGGAAGGGATATATTCCTAAACCGGGAGGTGATAAGATCGGAAGAAGAAGACTGGATACGCATTTCGAAGGATTTATAAAACTTGGGGCTAAATTCCGCTATAACCGTGAAGAATATTTCTACGGTGTGGAAGCAGACAGCCTGGAAGGAACGTATATGCTGCTCGACGAGGCATCCGTAACCGGAACCGCCAACATCGTGATGGCTGCCGTACTGGCAAAAGGTACAACAACTATTTATAATGCGGCCTGTGAGCCTTACCTGCAGCAGTTGTGTAAGATGCTAAACAGAATGGGCGCTAAGATCAATGGTATCGGATCCAACCTTCTTATTATCGAAGGGGTGAAGAAATTGAAAGGAACCGAACATACCATGCTTCCGGATATGATCGAAATCGGTAGCTGGATCGGCCTTGCGGCAATGACCCGTAGCGAGCTCACCATTAAAAATGTAAGCTGGGATAATCTCGGACTGATTCCTTCAGTGTTTGGAAAACTCGGAATATCCCTGAGACAAGAGGGGGATGATATCGTGATTCCGGAACATGCCGACGGATACGAGATCCAAAATTTCATAGATGGGTCGGTACTGACCATCTCTGATGCACCATGGCCAGGGTTTACACCTGACTTGCTGAGTATCGTACTCACCGTTGCCACTCAGGCAAGAGGAAGTGTTCTGATCCATCAGAAGATGTTCGAAAGCCGGTTGTTCTTCGTCGATAAGCTGATTGATATGGGGGCTAAGATCATTCTATGTGATCCGCATCGTGCAACCGTGATCGGGCATGATTTTAAATCGACTCTGAAGGCGACAACGATGACATCGCCGGATATACGTGCCGGAGTTTCCCTGCTCATCGCAGCACTTTCTGCCAAAGGAACCTCAACGATCCATAACATTGAACAGATAGACCGCGGTTATCAGAATATCGACGGACGTCTGAAAGCGATAGGTGCCCACATCGTTCGCGTGGATTAATTTTAGAAATATAAACGATTAAGGGGTTGGCGGTTATCTGTGTTCAGGTAACCGCCAACCCCTTTTCGTATGATTTCTTCTTTTATTCTCCTTAAAAATATGTACATTTACAACGCATATACTTTCGCCATTAAATATGAGTCAAAAAGTCCTGCTTTCGGCCAAAGAAATAAACATCATCTTACATCGATTGGCGTGTCAACTCATTGAAAATCATCTTGATTTTAAAGATACCGTATTGATCGGGATCCAACCGAGAGGTACGTTCGTTGCCGAGCGCCTCAAAAAGATCCTTGTCGAGGAATATAATATCTCAGAAGTAAAACTGGGATATCTTGATATTACCTTTTACCGGGATGATTTCAGACGAGGAAGCAAACCACTGGAAGCGAATAAGACCAAGATCGATTTCGTTGTGGAAGATAAAAAAGTAGTGTTCGTGGATGATGTGTTATACACAGGAAGAAGCATTCGTGCCGCACTGACTGCTATCCAGAGTTTCGGACGGCCCAGTGAGATCGAACTGCTGACCCTGATCGACAGACGATTCAGCAGACATTTACCGATTCAACCCGATTATCGCGGCCGCCAGGTTGATGCCATCAATCAGGAAAAGGTCCGGGTGATGTGGGAAGAACAGGAAGGCGAAGACAAGGTTTATCTCGTAATAAAATAGTATTTAAAGAATGAGTGAATTAAGTGTAGATCACTTACTGGGGATCAAATATCTGAAAAGAGAGGATATTGAACTGATATTTGAAACCGCCGACCATTTTAAAGAGGTTATCAATCGTCCGATCAAGAAAGTACCTTCTTTAAGAGATATTACCATTGCCAATTTATTTTTTGAGAACAGTACCCGAACCCGATTATCATTCGAACTTGCCGAAAAGAGATTATCAGCCGATGTTATCAATTTTTCGGCTGCACAGTCATCTGTGAAAAAAGGGGAAACCCTTATCGATACGGTAAATAATATCCTGTCCATGAAAGTGGATATGGTGGTGATGCGACACCCGAATCCGGGTGCCGGGGTATTTCTTTCCAAAAATGTGAAAGCCAGTATCATCAATGCCGGTGACGGAGCTCATGAGCATCCTACCCAGGCGCTACTGGATTCTTACTCCATCAGAGAAAGACTTGGAGATGTGGAAGGAAAGAATGTTGTGATCGTTGGAGATATTCTTCACTCGAGAGTCGCATTGTCTAATATATTCGCCCTGCAATTACAGGGTGCCAATGTTAAGGTATGCGGCCCGAAAACACTGATTCCGAAATATATAGGGAATCTGGGTGTTGGAGTGGAAACCGATCTGAGGAAAGCACTGGAATGGTGTGATGTGGCTAACATGCTGCGGGTTCAGAACGAAAGAATGGATATCAGTTATTTTCCCTCCACAAGGGAATATACCCAGCAATACGGGGTAAGTAAAGCTCTGCTCGATTCGCTGGACAAAGAGATCGTTATCATGCACCCCGGACCTATCAACAGAGGTGTCGAGATCACCAGTGATGTTGCCGATTCAAAGCAGGCGATTATTCTAAATCAGGTAGAGAACGGTGTCGCCGTCAGAATGGCTGTAGTTTATTTATTAGCATCTAAAATTAAACAATAGGATTATGATAGTTGACAGGCAGGAAAACACCACGTTGATCACACAGGAATGTGTTGAGTTCAATAAATTTGTGAATCGATTCAGTGAGGCTTACAGTAAATATAAGAAGGATAATATCATTCTTAATCTGATGGCACTGACCGATCTTAAGGCTAATGACCTTATGGAATTTCACGAAATAGTTGTCGAACACCTCGGTAATTCTAAATCCTTTGTTATCGTCACCGATTCTGTGAATTACAACGATGTGAATGGCGATCTGGTTGTAGTGCCTACCCTCAAAGAGGCTTATGACCTGATAGAAATGGAAGAAATTGAACGGGATCTTGATGCCTGACGATTTTATACAGGAATCACCGGCCGGGAGATCCGAATATCTTTTTAAATGAAATTAACGATTCTGGGATGTTATAGTGCTACTCCGCGCACGCTTACCAATCCCACTGCTCAGATATTGGAAATCAGAAATCATCTGTTTCTAATCGATTGCGGTGAGGGTACTCAAGTGCAACTCAGAAAACAGAAGATCAAATTTTCGAGAATCCGTCATGTGTTCATCTCCCATCTTCATGGAGATCATTTTTTCGGATTACCCGGATTGGTATCAACCTTTCGATTGTTGGGAAGGGAAGCCCCACTACATATCTATGGTCCCAAAGGTATTAAGGAGGCACTGACCATCATGCTCAAGGTTGGGAAATCTTGGACAAACTTTCCGCTGGTCTTTCATGAACTGACATCCACAGAACCCGAGCTCATCTTTGAGGATGAAAAGATCGCTGTCACTACCATCCCGCTGGCTCACAGGATCTATACCAATGGCTTTCTCTTTAAGGAAAAGCCCGGTGAACGAAGACTTAATGTGGAGGCAGTCACCCGGTTGAATGTCGATAAATGTTATTTCAGAAACATCAAACTCGGAAAGGACGTGGTTATGGATGATGGCTATGTGATTCCTAATGCAGACGTTTCTTTTGATGCTAAACCGGTACGATCCTATGCCTTTTGCAGTGATACGGCTTTTAGCGAAGCGATAATTCCGCTTATCAGCGGCGTTGACCTGTTGTATCACGAATCTACTTTTTTGGAGCAGCACAGTGACCTTGCTGGAGTTACCGGACATTCAACGGCACGACAAGCGGCTCAGATTGCTTCTCGGGCGGGCGTTAAAAAATTGGTGCTCGGACATTATTCAACTCGATATGACAATCTGAATGCTTTCAGGGATGAAGCTGAAACTGAATTTTCGGACGTGATCCTTGCCGATGACGGTGTGGAGATCACTTTGGAACCTTAAATCATAATACGATGAACGAAGAACAGGACCTTGGTAATTACAGAAAAACTTACGAGAAGAGTGCGCTTACGGAAAATACCATTTCCGATAATCCGATGCAGTTGTTCCGTACCTGGTTCTGCGAAGCAGAAGCTGAAGATGGTGTGGATGAAGCAAATGCCATGACAGTCTCTACGATAGGTGCAGATGGATTTCCGAAAAGCAGGGTGGTATTGCTAAAGCGCTACAATGAAGAAGGGTTTATCTTCTATTCGAATTATAACAGTGAAAAAGGAAAGGCGATCGCTGCGAATAATCACGTTTGTCTCTCATTTTTCTGGCCTGTGCTGGAACGACAAATCATCATTAAAGGAGAGGCGGAAAAGGTGGCTCCTAATCTTTCTGATGGCTATTTTGAATCGCGCCCACGGGGAAGTCAGCTCGGCGCTCATGCTTCGGAACAGAGTAGTGTCATTCCGTCTCGGGAGTTTCTGGAATCTGAACTTCAAAAACTCGAAGATGCCTACGAAGGGAAGCCTATCGATCGTCCGGAGCATTGGGGCGGTTATCTCATAAGACCCATATCTATAGAATTCTGGCAGGGGAGACCGAATCGTCTGCATGACAGAATAAGGTTTACACTGGATGCTGAATGGAATTGGATCATGGAACGACTTGCTCCCTAACAGGTTAGAAGTTGCATTTCATCTATTTTAACATTTCTTTAACATATTAGGTAAGAATTGCCTTCTATTTTAGTAGTCCCTAATTCTTATACCTAACTTATGAAAACTTTTGCTATAAAGGACAGAAGCCTCATCTGTATCCTTTTCCTGAGCATACTCACGCTCATTTCCTGTACAACGGAAGATATTTCCGAAAACATGCCCACTAAAGATTCTGATGGAGATGTCGTAGCATCATTGCAGAGCGATATTGTTTCCCTTTTAAATGCACACCGCGAAGAGGTCGGTCTGGAGCCTTTAAAGGTTTTGGATGTTGCTTATTTAAAGGCGGAAGAGCATACGAACTACATGATCAGTGTCGGGAAAGTGAACCATGATTTTTTCTTTCAGCGGGAAGCTTATCTCGTTGATAATGCGGGAGCGGCTGAAGTTGCCGAGAACGTGGCCTATGCCTACAGTACTGCCGAAGGTGTGGTAAATGCCTGGCTTAAAAGCGAGAGTCACCGTATCAATATCGAGGGTGACTATACACATATGACGGTTTGCGCGATGAAGAATAAAGATGGTAAGGTCTATTACACGAATATTTTCGTGAAGATCTGATCATCTGTATCCATAAAATCAAAAAGGAGTGATGCACGGAATTAGTTCCTGATCACTCCTTTTCTGATTTAGCGAACATGTTATTATCAGCTGTATAAAGGCAGGTTTGTTTATTTGTTTGTGGCGCTGATCTCTTGTCCGTCCATACTCACGATTATGAATTCAGTACGCCTGTTTTTCTGATGTTGAGGTTCCTCACAATGAACACCATCCACACATCCATTGGTGAGTCTGGTCTCTCCGTACCCCTTGTGCGCGATCACTCTGTCCCTGCTAAGTCCGTGAGAGACCAGATAGTCATAGGTTGAATTTGCACGGTCGATGGAAAGTTTGTCATTATAGCTTGCAGAACCTCTGGAATCAGTATGTGCTTCAAGACGCATAACCATATTAGGATAGGTGTCGTTCATAAGGCGAATGACCTTGTCCAATTCTTTAGCAGCATCCTCACGGATATTGTAACGATCGAAATCAAAATAGATCGTGTTCAGGTCTGCCAGTAAATGCAGATCCAATACCGGTGATAACAATACATCAACCACGATTTCAGTAGTTCTTTTTGAGATTCCCTTGGAAGTAAACACTTTGTGATTACTGTTGTATTTCGGATGGGTGACCGCAAGACTGTAATCGGAATCACGATCGATATTGATCTCGTAATAGCCGTTCTCGTCAGTCTCCAGATAAGCGATCTCCTGGTCTTCCTTAAGTAAGGCTACCCGTGCATTCGCGATCGGTTGAGAATTTACCGAATCACGTACGTGCCCTCTTAACATCAGCGGAAGAATCTTTTCGAAGGTGTAGATATCATCATTCTGGGGTTCCTCGTTACGGTTGGAAGAGAAGTATCCGGAATAACCGTCATCAGCCATAAAAAAGGAGATCTCATCCTTGATGCTATTAATCGGTTTTCCAAGATTTAGTACTTCCGTGTAGCCACCATCATTATCTGATAGCGCTACAAATATGTCGAGCAAACCATATCCGGGATGCCCGTCGGATGAAAAGAATAGTTTATGTTCTTTGTTAACAAAAGGAAATACCTCATTGCCTTCGGTATTCACGGTTTCTCCCAGATTGATGAGTTCGCCAAAACTACCATCGGAATGTACCGCCACCTTATACAGATCCGCCTTCCCGTATCCACCTGGCATATCGGAAGAAAAGAACAATGTTTTTCCATCCGGACTTAACGAAGGATGGGATACCGAATAATCATCACTGTTGAAAGGCAGATCAGTGATCTGCTGCCACATTCCGTCGATCAGTTTTGCCTGGTATATTTTCAGGTTGCTGACCCCATCGTCATCCTTTCCGGTCTTTTTGTTCAGATAATTGTTTCGCGAAAAGTACATGGTCTTTCCGTCAGGACTGATACTCAACGGACCTTCATGATATTTGCTATTGATATCTCCCTGCACCGGACTGATGGTACCGTCGGCATCTTTGGTAAACATTTCCAGGAATGGTTGCTGATTCCAGCTATAGATCTTTTTGGAATTTTCCGCTGTTGGCCGGGCTGAAACAAAATAAACTTGTCCACCGTGCACATAGGCTCCAAAGTCACTGTATTTGGTATTGAAAGGAGCCTCTTCGATCTCATACTGTGTCGATGATTCCATAAGGTTGGTTTGCTGGATTCCGTCTTTTAATTCACGTACCAGTTTACCGTCTCCTCCGGCTTTTCTGTATTTTTTTGCCCATTCTTCAGAGGCTTCATATTTTCCCATGCCCCGAAGTACTACCGCGTAATTGTAGTAGTACTCGATCGGAATGTTTTCCTGTTGAACGACCTTTGCATAGTATTTTTCTGCATTGGCAGCATCACGCATCATAAAATAACAATCGGCAAGCTTTCTATAGGCGTAATCCGTATTATAATCATTTGCGATCAGTTCTTTATACGTGTCGGCAGCTTCGATAAACGAGAACTTATTGAAAAGGGCATCAGCCTTTTTTTGTCGCCCGTACTGAGCCTGTGCATACCCTTGAAAAAGCAATGCACCTATGAGTAGTACTATTAGTTTTGTTTTCATGGTCACTGGATTTAAAAGTATCTCGGTGATTTAAATTTCGAATTGTTCAGATTGAGATCGAACAATAGAAAGAATTCGTGGGTACCTTTGTTATAGGTGCGGATCTCCGAGGTGGCAAAATCATATGCATATCCAATACGCAATGAAGGTGTTACCTGAAAATCGGCGATCGCAGCCATGGCATCATCCCAACGATAGGATGCACCCAGCCAGAATTTTTCATAGAACAGGAAATTAGCTGTCAGATCCAGTGAAGGGGGAGCTCCATTGGTCATTTTTAAAAGGGTGGCTGGTTTGAATTTCACCGCATCGCTTAATTCGAAAACGTAACCTCCGGTAAGGTAATAACTGGAGCGTTCTGATTGTACAAAATCGGATCCGGACCCATCATTATAATCGCTGTTCAGAATTCTTGGAGAGGATAATCCAACATACCATTTATAGGTATGCCAGTAAATTCCGGCTCCGAAATTCGGATTGATGCGATTGGAATTCTGATTGAAATACGGATCATCGATGATCGATGGGTCATTCAAAAATTCCTGATCCAGGGTGTATTGGGTGAATCCACCTTTCAACCCGAAAGATAATTTACTGTCAACGCCAGTGTTGATGGTATAGGAGAAATCTCCATATACATACGAGAAATTCTCGTACCCGAGTTTATCGTTGATAAAGGAAAGTCCTAGTCCTACCTTATCATTTCGCATAGGTGAATGAATGGACGCTGTCAGGGTTCGTGGACTCCCTTCAAAGCCGGTCCATTGACTTCTGTATAAAGCGACTACGCTTAAGGTCTCTCTTGATCCTGCATAGGCTGGATTTATAGAGATGGTATTGTACATATACTGAGTGAACTGCGGTAATTGCTGCGCTCCCGCATAGGAAGACAATAAGAGCAGTCCTGTAATCAAAATACGATTCATTGCTTTCATAACATCACAGGTTTTGGTTTAGTTGGATCCGGTTCCCATTAATAGGTATCCGGTGATTGGGTCAATGCCACTGTTCAATAAAGTGACTACATAATAATAGGTTCCTGCAGGAACTCGATCTGCGCTACCTACCGAACCGTTGGTCGTGAGACCATTCCAGTCGTTTCGGTAATCGTCTGAAGAGTAAACCAGCGTTCCCCAACGATTGTAGATCCTTACTTTCAACGTAAATCCGCAATCCTGATTCACACCTTTTACAGTGAAATATTCGTTGTAACTATCACCATTCGGGGTTACCGCTTTGGAAATAGAAATATCCGAAGCAGATGAACAGGGGAGTACCACACATTCGTCATGAATGTTTACACTAAAGGTGACTATGGTTCCACAATCACCCTCAGTGCTTCTATAGGTGAATATGTACTCGCCAACATTATAATCGAATGGGTCCATATAACCGTTTTCCAGTGTAACGGGATTTCCATTCATTTCCCAGGTTCCATTACTGCCAAGGTCCATACCTGCCTGTGCGATCAGATCGATCGCCTGATCTTCAATACAGATACTAACCGGAGCAGCAGTGATCTTTTCAGGATCATTCACCACAAAGATGTTCTGTGTAACGATAGTTTCGTTTCCGCAAACATCGGTAGCAGTCCAGGTACGGGTAATCTCATAATCTGCATCAGAAGTTGTGTAATTACTGATCTCCTCAAATGCCACTTCTACATTGCCATTGCAATCATCACTGAATTCCAGTGAGGGTATGGAAGGTACTTCAGAGCAGAATACATCTGCATCGGCAGGAGTTTCTGAAATAAGTACTGGTGGAACATTATCTATGATTGTGATCGTTTGTGTATGCGAAACTGTATTTCCTGAGCAATCTTTTGCGGTCCAGGTACGAACAAGGGTCTTCCCGGCACTGCAGTCGGAGAAGGTGCCTTCCGTTTCTTCGAAGGTGACTTCCGGAGTACTGTCACAACCATCGGTTGCGGTCAGCTCAATGGCCTCCGGTACTTCGCTACAATTTACGGTGATATCCTGAGGTAAGGTTTCTACAAATTCAGGCGCAGTATCATCAATAACGTTGATGGTTTGCGTGAATACCGCTTCATTACCTGAACAATCCGAAGCACTCCAGGTACGGATAATCGTATAGGTTCCCGGGCATTCACTACCTGAGGTGTTGATCTTTTCATCAAAGGTTACTTCGATCGTTTGCAGATCGCAATTGTCTGTTGCTGTAAGCACCGCAGGTTCCGGAATATTTCCGCAGCTTGCATTCAATGTAGTCTCTGGCAATACGTCGAATTCTGGCGCTTGTTCATCTTTAACATAGATATGTTGTGTATGTGTTTTAGTATTTCCGCTACAATCGGTCGCGCTCCAGGTTCTAACCAGGGTATAGTTGTTAGGACAAGCCTCATCGATATCGATCATGGTTTCTTCCAAAGTGATCGTCACAGTTTCACTGCAAAGATCTTCTGCTACCAATTGCGGAGCCTCAGGGATCGCATTACAACTCACGGTGATATCTTCCGGTAACTGTCCACGGAATTTCGGTTTCATGGTATCAAATACATTGACTGTCTGATGATGAACCGTTTCATTTCCGGCACAATCGGTGGCTGTCCAGGTGCGTTCGATGACGCGATTCCATTCGCATTCCTCACTCCAGGTGATCTCTTCGGTATAAACCACTTCCACTTCCGAATCGCAATTGTCGGTTGCGGTAAGCACCACTGGGTCCGGAATGGTTTCACAACATAATTCCAGATTCTCAGGTAAAGTTTCATTGAAAACGGGAGCCGTGGTATCGGCGAAAGTTATGGTCTGTACATCGGAATGCGTAGTTCCGTTATTCTCGACTGCTACCCAGGTTCTGATTATTTGTGATAAACCACAATCACCGTAGATCTTTTGGTCGGAGAAATATACGCCGGCAAGATCTTCCTCATCGATGGCAACTTCCGGTTCACCCGAGTAGAATTCTGAATTTTCAAAGCAAATTGAAGCGATCGCTCCTGAACCGTTCAATACGATCCTTAAACGATAGACATTATCGAAACCTTCAAGGGTAAGGGTGGTCGCACCATTATCGCCGGTTTCGATCAAAGGGATCTCTTTGATAATATTCCCGTCGATATCAAAACCCTGAACACTGGTATGCTGATCTTCTTCGATATCAACCAGTGCCAGATATCCCAGATCGACACCTCCGAACTCGCTGAAATCGAATTCTATGAACGTGCCAAATTCGGCAACGTCATTAGGATAGTCGTATTTAGGATCCTGAACGACAATAATATTATCTTGAGGAATAAAATTAGGATGTGCTGAGCCAGCATTCCCTCCAATACCGATTCCATTTCCTCCAAAATCAGAATTTGGAGTTCCCAGGTCTGTATCCAGTGATGCCGGATTTGAAGAATCGAAAATGTTGGGAAATCTTGTACCACCTTTTGAGCCTGCCGTCACGTAGACGGTCTTACCGGCAAGTCCGATGGCTGAAGGGTCGGTCACGTTTTCAAAATCCATGCAGGGTAGAAAATCGGCTGCACATTGAAAACTGACATCTTCCGGTGCCTGGATCGCTGTGTCTTTTTGTGGATCCATGGCTTTTACATTCGTAACTGGTTCCTGGGCTATGGCTTGAAATTCTGTGCTTGAAAGTACTGAACCCAACGCAATCCCGGGAGTAAGTGAAAGTACACCTACGAAAACCACTAACAAAAGTTGTAAAGGTAAAAGTTTAATCATATAACATAGTTTAGGGTTGCTTTTACCTATAGCAAGTAGAATGTCTGAAAGCTTTGGGAGCTGTCGGGATTTAATCAGTCAGGGATAAGGATCATAAGTGCTATTAAAATCCGATGTAAAAGAACAAACAGGAGGAAATTCCCACAAAAAAAATTGTCGAAAAGTATTTTTTATCGTTCATAAACAAATTAACTTTAAGGAGTATAGAATATAAATCACAGTCTATGAACCAACGTACGCTGACTCTGATGCGTCACGGGAAATCTTCCTGGGATGCCCATGTTAATGATATTGACCGCCCGCTTCAGGAGCGTGGAATTTTAGATGCTGCCCGTGTAGGAGCCTATGTGAAAGACAGGATTCCAATGCCTCAGCAGGTATATTCCAGTCCGGCAAACCGGGCGTTACATACGTGCGTAATTATGATGCGTACCCTGCACCTGCCGTTTGAGCATCTGTTGCTGGAAGATGAATTGTATGATTTCGGCGGGAGTAAAGTGGAAAGTTTTATACGAAGTATCGATGACGGGATTGAAAGTGTAATGATTTTTGGTCATAATGATGCATTCACCTCAATTTCTAATATATTTGGGAATGAAATGATCGATAATCTTCCCACCGCAGGATTGGTCCATATTCGGTTTGAAGCCGAGAGCTGGAGAGATCTTAAAAGAGGGGAGACAGAATTAACAGTATTTCCAAAGCTACTTCGTTAAATGGATGAAATAAAAAACCAGTACATCAACCGTGAGATCAGCTGGCTTCACTTCAACGCTCGCGTTCTGCAGGAGGCTGCCGATATATCGGTTCCACTTATTGAAAGACTTCGTTTTCTCGGTATTTTTTCCAATAATCTGGATGAATTCTTCAAAGTGCGCTATGCTACCGTTAAGCGTATTGCACTGTCAGGGAAAACAGGTAAAAGTGTGCTTGGTGGTGCCAAGGCTACTGATCTGATGGATGACATTACTCAGATCGTAATCAATCAGCAAACAGAAAGTCTGAAGATCCTGAGTGCCATTGAACAGGAGTTGGAAGGTGAGAATATCTATATGATCAATGAAACGGAAGTTACACCTGAACAGAGTGAATTCATCAGAACTTACTTTATGGAAAAGGTGAGTCCCGCACTGGCGACGATCATGCTTAACGACCTTACCAGTATGCCAAATTTAAGGGATAGCGCCGGCTACCTGGCAGTAAAGATGGTGTTGAAGCCGGAGAAGGAGGCTAAAGGAGTTCGGAATTTTATCGCACCGCCTAAAAGGGAGATACGCTACGCTTTAGTGGAGATTCCTAAAACTGTGGATCGTTTTGTCGTATTGCCGGACCAGGGAGAAAAACATTATATCATAATTCTCGACGACCTGATACGATACTGTCTGGGCAGTATTTTCAACATATTCCCATATGAATCGTTGTCGGCCCACATGATCAAGATTACCCGGGATGCCGAATTGGATATCGACAGTGACCTTAGTAAGAGTTTTATCGAAAAGATATCTTCCAGCGTAAAAGGAAGAAAGATCAGTGAACCGGTTCGTTTCGTTTATGATAAGAGTATCGATAAGGATACGCTTTCCTTTTTGAAACATAAACTGAGGATCGATGATACCGATAGTGTGATCCCCGGAGGGCGGTATCACAACCGTCGTGATTATATGAATTTCCCAAGCCTGGGACGTCAGGATCTGATGTATAAGCGCTTTCCTCCATTACCGATTAAAGGACTGAACATGGAGGTGAGTCTGTTTTCACAGATAGCGAATAAGGACTTTCTTCAGTATGCACCCTACCATACTTTTTCTTATGTAATTAAGTTTCTCAGGGAGGCAGCCATCGATCCTGCGGTTAAATCTATCAAGATTACAGTGTATAGACTGGCTGAAAATTCACAGGTCGCTAGTTCACTGATCAATGCGGTAAAGAACGGAAAGGACGTGACCGTGCAGATCGAATTACAGGCACGTTTTGATGAAGAAGCGAATATTCAGTACGCCGAACAATTGCAATCGGAAGGCGTAAAACTGATCTTCGGAGTCCAAGGACTGAAAGTGCACAGTAAGATCTGCGTGATCGAAAGAGAGGAGGCCGGTAGATTACAGCGTTACGGATTTATCAGTACCGGAAACTTCAATGAAGCCACTGCCAGGATCTATACCGATTATACATTGTTTACGGCTGATCAGTCGATCTTAAAGGAGCTGATCAGGGTGTTTGATTTCTTTGAAACCAATTATAAGATCAATAAATACAAGCATTTGATCGTGTCTCCTCATTATACGAAAAGCGTATTCGGTAAGTTGATCCAAAGGGAGATCGATAATGCCAGAGCAGGACGACCTGCCTATATTAAGATTAAAATGAACAGCTTTACCAGCTATAAGATGGTTGATAAGTTGTATGAGGCGAGTCGTGAAGGTGTGAGGGTTCAGATGATCATCCGCGGAACCTGTTGTCTTATTCCGGGGGTGCCGGGAATGAGCGAGAATATAGAAGCAATAAGTATTGTTGACCGTTTTCTGGAACACACGAGACTTTTCATCTTCTGTAATAACAACGATCCGAAAGTGTTCATATCTTCTGCGGACTGGATGACGCGTAACCTGGATTTTAGGGTAGAAGTAGGGGTTCCGATCTACGATCCGGATATTAAAAAGGAATTGATGGATACTTATGAGATCTGTTGGTCGGATAACGTGAAAGCCAGAGTATTTTCTGAAAAGCATGATAATGCCTATAAGAAGAACAATCTCGCTAAGGTCAGATCACAGTTCGCAACCTATGAGTATTATTTAAAGAAAGCAGTTGTAAATTAAAGAAGACGCACATTGAGAATACGGAAATTTGCAGCGATCGATATTGGGTCCAATGCCGTGAGATTATTGATCAATAATGTCATAGAAAACCCGGGAAAGGAAACACAGTTCAAAAAGAGTTCCCTGGTGAGGGTGCCTGTACGTCTCGGACAGGATTCTTTTACCATGGGCAGGATCTCCCCCAATAACATGTCTCGTATGGTCGATACCATGAAAGCTTTTAAATACCTGATGAAGGTACAGGGCGTAGAGAAATATATGGCCTGCGCTACTTCCGCGATGCGGGAGGCTTCTAATGGTGAAGACCTGGTGGAAATGGTAAAAAATAAATCGGGCATCGATATCGAGATCATCGATGGAAAAGAAGAAGCTGCGATCATCGCATCTACCGATCTCAATGAACTCATCGATAAAAATAAGAACTATCTCTATGTGGATGTGGGAGGTGGTAGTACCGAGTTTACGATCTTCAGTGATGGTAAGATCGTAAATTCCAGATCCTACAAAATAGGGACGGTAAGACTCCTAAATGAAATGATAACTCCGGAGACCTGGAAGGATATCGAGAAATGGATCAAGGCTCAGGCCAGAAAATACAAGAGTATAGCAATCATCGGATCCGGAGGGAATATCAATAAGCTTTTTAAGATGTCCGGAAGAAAACCCGGAGAACCGCTTTCCTATATTTATCTGAATGCCCAGTACCAATTCCTTCAGGAGCTTTCCTATGATGAACGTATCTCTGAACTCGGATTGAATCCAGATCGCGCAGATGTGATCATACCGGCTTCACGCATCTATCTGAACGCTTCCAAATGGAGCGGAGCCAAAAAGATCCATGTGCCGAAGATAGGGTTGTCTGATGGGATCATTAAATTATTATATAATCGAGAAAAGGAAGAATTGGAGCAACACTAACCGTGTATAGTTTCTTTTTTGCCGAGATCTTTCATGATCTGGGCTTCATACTCCAAAAGCGCCTGCCATTTTTTGTCAACTTCTTCGCGATCTCCATATTTTCGGGCAAATCCCAGAAACATTGTATAATGATTCGCTTCACTGACCATGAGGTTCCGATAGAATTCTGCCAGTTCCTTATCGGCGATATTTTCAGAAAGCAGACGAAAGCGTTCGCAACTCCTGGCTTCAATCAGGGCTGCATACAATAATTTATGAACCATGAATGTGACGCGACTACCTCCTTTCGGGAAAAATTTCATCAGCTGATTCACATATTCATCCTTGCGATCGCGTCCCAATACCCAGCCGCGTTCGATGATCTTTTCGTGAACCATTTTGAAATGACTGATCTCCTCCTTTACCAATGCGGTCATCGCCTGAACCAATTCTGTATATTCAGGAAAGAGCACGATCATAGAGATCGCTGTACTGGTCGCTTTTTGTTCGCAGTAGGCGTGATCGGTAAGGATTTCTTCGATGTTCTTTTCCACGATATTCACCCATCTCGGATCGGTAGGAAGTTTGAGTCCCAGCATTTTTTGAAGGTTTAATGTTGCCGCAAAGGTAAGGAATTTCAATGTTTTTAACTTCCTCATGGATTCTCCCTGTTGGTGTTTCATGTGCAAAAGTGTTATAACGATTATATATAGTTTTTGTCGATGTTAAAAAGCTTCATACAGCATAATCTATAATTTTAAATACCCCTCTGTTCCTAAAATTGATATGGGACAGTAAACCAGCAGATAAACCAACACCATGATTGCAAACAATCCCATATTGAACAAAAATGCTGTTTCTCATCTGGAGGAAATTCTGAAATCCGTGGCTTCCGATAAGGAAGTTCTATGGTTACAAATACAGATGGAAGACCTTGTAGAAAAACAGTCTACCCGTGATTTCTATCTGACCTATACGCTTATTCGACAACGATTTTCTGATACTCCTGCCTTGCTTTCTACTTCTGATGACAAGCTGGATCAGTACCTGTATACGCACGATGCGAAAGCCTATGAAGTGGCCCGTATCCTGTTGTTGAATTTTGTTCTTGATGCGGACCCGGAATTTTTCAGAGACAAGGTGCAGCATCTGATCGAGGTGGCAGACCGAAAGGAGTTGGAAAGCTTTTTGAAGTTTCTGGTGCTTTTACCTAATCCTGAAGAATACAGGTTTACCGCGGTGGAGGCTTTGCGTACGAATATTTCAGATATATTCGATGCGATCAGTCTGGAAAATCCGTATCCTGCTTTGTATTTCAATGAGCAGCAATGGAATCAGATGTATCTCAAAGCGGCCTTTATGCAACGACCATTACAGAAGATTATGTATGTAGAGGATCGGGCTAATGCTGAACTTACCCGTATTATCTCCGATTATGCTCATGAACGTTGGGCGGCGGGTAGAACTATCGATCCGATGATATGGAGACCCGTTGCGAAATTTTTGGATCCGACAATTCTGAATGATATAAAAAGATTGATAAACAGTGATGATCCCGCAGAAAACAAGGCGGCATTACTGGTTTGTGCTGCAGCTGATACTCCTGAGGCAGCCGAATTACTTGTTTTACACAGCCCCGATCCGGAACGTTTACGATCGGAAAGTATTAACTGGAATAACCTAAACACTTAATTATGGAAGAAAAATTAATGTTCATTGATCCGCATGTTCATATGACGTCCCGCACCACGGATGATTATGAAGCGATGGCTGCAGCAGGTGTTGTTGCGATAATCGAGCCTTCTTTTTGGCTTGGACAACCGAGAACCCAGGTAGGGTCTTTTCAGGATTACTACAGCAGCCTGGTTGGCTGGGAGCCTTTTCGTGCCAGTCAGTTCGGAATCAAACATTATTGTACCATAGGTCTGAATTCAAAAGAGGCGAATAATGAAGCTCTTGCTGAACAAGTGATGGATTTATTGCCCCTTTATCTTTTTAAGGAAAATGTTGTAGCGATAGGAGAGATCGGATATGATGATCAAACCCCTACAGAGGATAAATATTTCCGTATGCAACTGGAGATGGCCCGGGAGTACAATATGGTCGTTCAGGTACATACGCCACACCGTGATAAAAAAGCCGGAACGATTAAAAGTATGGAGGTGTGTCTGGAGCACGGATTGGATCCGTCTATGGTGATAATCGATCATAACAATGAAGAAACTGTTAAGGAAGTGCTTGATCGCGGCTTTATCGCAGCATTTACCATTTATCCCAAAACAAAAATGGGAAATGAACGGATGGTAGAAGTGGTTAGGCGTTTCGGAAGCGATAATATAATTGTTGACAGCTCTGCAGATTGGGGGGTTAGCGATCCTCTCGCAGTGCCAAAAACAGCTGGATTGATGTTGAGAAGCGGTATTGCCCGCGAAGATGTTATAAAAACATGCTATCAGAATGCACTCGATGCTTTTGGTAAGAATGGAAGAATGAAAGAAAGTGATTGGCTGGGTGCCGGAGGTATCGATCAGCGTGAACTTTTTAATGATAACAGCGTGTTACGAGGTCAGCAGCCTCGTATCGACCAGGAAAAAATAGTTTGATGAAAAAGGAAACCGTTTTAGGGTACATTCGGTTGATGAGGCCGGCAAATCTTCCCACGGCAATGGCTGATATTTTGGCCGGAGCTACTGTGGCAGGGGCTGCCGATTTATTTCTTTCATCAGACACAGAACCGGTTCTGATCTTGAAACCTTTACTTTTTTTAGTTCTGGCCTCGATCTGCCTGTATGCCGGTGGCGTTGTGCTCAACGATGTATTCGATTTCGAGCTTGACCTTAAAGAGCGCCCCGAAAGGCCCATACCTTCCGGAAAGGTTTCTTTGAAGGGTGCTATGCTTTTTGGAAACCTGTTGCTTTTTTTAGGAGTGGTACTGAGCTTTCTGGTGAATAACAAATGCGGTATTATTTCTATTTTGTTGGTTTGCAGTATCCTGTCTTATGATGCATGGGCAAAACATCATAAACTATTCGGACCTCTGAATATGGGGTTATGCCGCGGACTGAATCTGTTGCTGGGAATGGCCATTCTGGGGCATTTCGAACAATGGTGGATCATGGTGATCCCGGTCTTTTATATCGCGGCAATTACCATGATCAGCAGAGGTGAGGTTCATGGAAATAATCGGTCTAATATTGCGCTGGCTAGTATTATTTACGGACTTGTGATCCTGATGATCCTGCAACTGGCAATTTTCGGAAAACATCACATCCTACAGGTTATACCTTTTATTGTGGTGTTCGCTGTCATGATATACAAGCCTCTTTTGAAGGCTTTTAAAGATAATTCGCCCTTGAATATCAAGGGAGCTGTAAAAGCAGGTGTCATCGCCTTGATCGTGATGGATGCATGTATCGCTGCAGGCTTTTCTCAATGGTGGTTTAGTCTGGGTATGCTTTTGCTGCTTCCCTTATCCTTTGTACTGTCTAAACAATTTGCAGTAACCTGAAACTATTGTTATGAAAAATTTCGGAACCATTACTAAGTCATTTAAGGTAAGCTATGAATATTCATTGCTTTTCACCGATAGTCTTTTTGATTTCAGCAATGACCTTTTAAAGGATCTTTTGCTTCGGTCTGAAGGAGAATTCCCTAAAAAGGTGATGTTTGTGATCGATGAGAATGTTTATCAAAGTCATGAATACTTATCAGATGAGATCAACGCTTATTGTAAAAAGTTCAGCGATGTGATCCGGCTTACCCAAAAACTGGTAATTCCGGGTGGAGAACAATGTAAGAACGATAGTAAGCATTTGAATAAAGTCCTGGAAGCGATCGAAAAGAATAGTATCTGCAGACATTCCTTTGTGATCGCTATCGGTGGAGGAGCTATTTTGGATATGGTTGGTTTTGCAGCGGCAACGGCGCACAGGGGTGTTCGCTTTATCAGGATCCCTACTACCGTATTATCACAGAATGATTCGGGAGTTGGGGTTAAGAACAGTTTTAATTATCTGGGAAAAAAGAATTTTCTGGGAACCTTTGCACCCCCTTTTGCAGTGATCAATGATTGGAATTTCCTTTCAACACTTGAAGATCGTGACTGGAGGGGCGGAATCTCAGAGGCGGTTAAAGTAGCATTGATCAGAGATGCCGAATTTTACTCTTTTCTAAGGAAGGAAGCCCATGCCCTGAAGAACCGGGAATGGGAACCGATGAAAAGACTTATTTACCGCTGTGCTGAATTGCATATGGAACATATTGCAGAACAGGGGGATCCGTTTGAGTCTGGTTCTTCCAGACCATTGGATTTCGGACACTGGGCTGCACATAAAATAGAACAAATCACTGAATTTGAATGCCGGCATGGTGAAGCTGTTGCCATAGGGATCGCTCTGGATGTAACCTACAGTCATCTTTGCGGTATGTTGGAGGAAGACGTAATGAAGGACATAAAACAGACCTTACTGAATGCAGGTTTTGATATCTCAATACCCGAAGGGGTAAGAGAGTCCGATCTGTTAAACGGACTAGACGAATTCAGAGAACATCTCGGTGGAAAGTTGACCATTCCTTTACTTACCGGGATCGGAGAGCGCAAAGACGTTCACCATATCGACCCCGAACTTATGACTGTAGCTATGAAAATGTTAAAAGAGTTACCACAGTTAAAGTAGAAAGAATGTTAATTAACGATAAGTATCATTTGTCGTATTGTACCAATATTCACCCGGGTGAGAATTGGGCTCAGACGTTTGCGAATCTAAGGATCTACCTTCCGGAGGTCAAAAAGAAAATGTCTCCGGAAACCCCGTTTGGAATAGGGTTACGTCTGTCGAACAAGGCAAGTGAAGAACTCCATACCGGAACCAATCTGTACCGGTTTAAACAATGGCTGGAAGCCAATGATATGTATGTCTTTACCATGAACGGATTTCCGTATGGTAATTTTCATTTCAGCGAAGTCAAAGATCTTGTACATGCTCCTGACTGGACTAAGGAAGATCGGCTTGAGTATACACTGCGTTTGTTCGATCAGCTCAATTATCTTTTACCTAAAGGAGTATCTGGTGGAATCTCGACTTCTCCCGTAAGTTATAAGCACTGGCATACAACAGAGGAGTTGCGGGAAAAGAGCTTTGAAAAAGCTGCATTTAATATGGCCAGAGTCGTTCACCGTCTTTATGACCTCGAATGTGTGACTGGTAAATATATGCATCTCGATATTGAACCGGAGCCAGACGGACTCATAGAGAATAGCTTCGAGTTGATCAATTATTATCGGGCATACCTGATTCCTGCTGCTGCGGAATATCTTAGAAAGGAACTCGATAAGAATCCGGTAGAAGCGGAGGAAATGGTCTTGCGTTATATTCAGGTTTGCTACGATACTTGTCATTTTGCGCTGGCGTATGAAAATCCGGACCGAACCTTTAAGCGATTTGCACAAACCGGAATACGCATTGGTAAAATTCAGATCAGTTCGGCCCTTAAAGTACAGTTTAGCGGGGATAATGACAGACAATTAATGGAGGAATTGTCTAAATTCATCGAGCCGGTGTACCTTCACCAGGTAACCGAAAAAACTGATAATGGGGTGCGAACCTATTCTGATCTGCCGGCGGTGGTGAATTCAAAAAGAAAATTTAAAGAGCTCAGGGCACATTTTCATGTTCCGATATTTCTCGAAAAGTATGGAAATCTCATGTCAACTCAGGAACAGATATTGCAAACGATAAAATATTTAGCGGCTCACCCTGGATTATGTGAGCATATCGAGGTGGAAACCTATACCTGGGAAGTTCTTCCCCAGGATCTGAAACTGGAACTTACCGAATCGATCCATCGGGAATTAACCTGGCTAAAAACTAATTTACTCAATGTATATGAAGAAGACTGTAGTTCTTAATGTCGTAGGTCTTACCCCCAGACTGATAGGCAGGGACACACCTTTTATTCAGAAATTTGTTCAACGCGGAAAATCAACGATTATTGAGCCGGTATTACCGGCGGTAACCTGCTCGGTTCAATCTACCTACCTGACTGGTAAGTGGCCCGAAACCCATGGTGTAGTGGGAAATGGTTGGTATTTTAAGGATGAACTTGAGGTTAAGTTCTGGCGTCAGTCAAACCGATTGGTGGAAAGTCCGAAAATCTGGGATGAATTAAAAAAGCAGGATCCTGAATTTACCTGTGCTAATATGTTTTGGTGGTATAATATGTATTCCACGGCCGATTATAGTGTAACTCCCAGACCTAATTATCTGGCTGACGGCAGGAAATTACCGGATATTTATTCCTTCCCTGCAGGTCTTCGGGACGAGTTACAGGAGGAATTAGGGACTTTTCCCTTATTTGATTTCTGGGGGCCGCGTACCTCGATCAAATCCAGTAAATGGATCGCCGATGCCAGTATCCTTACCGATAAGAAATATGATCCAACACTCACTCTTGTCTATTTACCGCATCTTGATTATAATCTGCAACGCTATGGTCATGATATGGAAAAGATAGCCTCAGACCTTCAGGAGATCGATGCCGTGGTGGAAGAGTTGGTAACTTATTATGAGCGTAAGAATGCAAATGTTATCTTATTGTCGGAATACGGGATCACAGATGTTTCAAATCCGGTACATGTCAATCGTATCCTCAGAGAGAACGGTTGGCTGGCTATTCGGGAGGAAAGAGGGTTGGAATTGCTGGATGCAGGTGCTTCCAAAGCTTTTGCAGTTGCCGATCATCAGGTTTGTCATGTGTACCTTAATGATCCAAAGATCAAGAATGCTGTGATTTCAGCGCTTCGAAAAACGACCGGAATTAAGGAGATCATGGGAAAACATGATCAGCAATTGAATCATATTTCTCATGAAAGAAGTGGAGACCTTGTGTTAGTTTCTGATGAAAATTCATGGTTCACGTATTATTTCTGGCTGGATGATTCCAAAGCACCGGATTTTGCACGCATCGTCGACATTCATAAAAAACCGGGATATGATCCCGTAGAGATGTTCACAGACCCCGGGAAGCCTTTTATAATGGCAAGGGTTCTGTGGAAATTGTTTAAAAAGAAACTGGGTTTCCGGGTACTTATGGATGTTATTCCATTGGATGCCAAACTTGTTAAAGGGTCACACGGAAGAATCCCGGAAAGTAAATTAGATTACCCGGTATTGGTTTCCAATGTAAAGGATGGTGCTGCGGGAGAATCCGTTAGCGGTGTTGAAGTTTATGATATTATAAAACAACATATAACCAATTCTAAAATCCATGAAACCATTCTTTAAAATTCTTGCTTCGATCTTTGCTTTACTTTTTATCGTTTCTGCGGCGTTACAATACAACGATCCGGATCCTTATTTCTGGTATGCAATTTATCTGTTTGCTGCAGTATTATGCGTCTTGTTCATCTTTGGAAAGCTTCCATTCTGGCTTGCAACACTGGCGGCGGTAGGTTTTATAATCGGAGGAATCTTCGCCTGGCCTGAAACTTTCGAAGGGGTGCAGATAGGCGATGGTGACATCAGGAATATCGAAGAAGGAAGGGAGTCGCTCGGACTTTTTATTATCGCATTTGTGATGTTGTTACTGGCCTTGCGGATCAGAAACGCAAAGCGCATTAAACATCAAGATCAAATTCTTTCCTGAGCAGTTCCAGATACGGATTTCGAGTGCATAATTTCTCGTATTTTTCCTGAGGTGTAAAGGCATATTCCTTTTCAGTAGCTTCATTCACCTGTATGAACAATTCGATGTGGAAATTGTTGAGCTTTTCCTTCATGTAGGTCATGAGCGGATTCTTGTCTCTTTCCACCTCTTTTTTCATAGTGTCATTGGGTAATTCGATATAGATCGTATGCTTGTCTTTAAGAGTAGGCGTACCTGTTGTAAGATTCGAGCTCATGATTTTCTTACCATCCTTATCGATCATGTTGACATAATCCGTCCAGATTTTTTGCATTTCAGCTTCAGTGAATTCATCGGAAGGGAGATTTTCTTCAGTATACACTCTTTTTTGCTGATCCTTTTTTTCCTTATGTTTTCTTTGTTCCGCTAATGATTTTAAGGAAGTTCCGGAAACGGGAGCGTTTTTCATCTCCAGGATCGGTTTTCTAGGTGTTCCGGACGGAGTAGGAGTAGATTGAATTGATGGCTTATCAGTGTAAGGCGCTGTCGTTTCAGCCTTGACCGTAGTTTTAGTTTCTGCAACTGCAACTTCTGCAACAGGAGCGGGTTGTCGTACTTCTTTCTTCGGTGCTAAGGTGCTGTCAATTCTTTCGGTCGTGCTTTCCCGAAAATAATTCGGTGGAATTATGAAGTATGGGTCATTTTTTTTTTCTCCATCGTAATTGATGGAGGCTAACTGCATAAGGCATAATTCAACCAGCAAACGCTGATTTTTGCTGCTCTTATATTTTAGGTCGCACTCATTGGCGATTTCCAGTGCCTTCAGGAGAAAGGGTAAGGAAGTATGGTTGCTTTGCTCCAGATATTTTGCTTTGGTATCATCGCCTACCTCCAGTAATTGAATGGTATTCGGATTGGTACAAACCATCAGATCCCGGAAATGTGATGCGAGATCACTGATAAAATGGTGGCCGTCAAAACCTATGGAGAGCACATTGTTGAAATAGAGCAGTAAGGACGGGATATCATTCTTAAGAATGAGATCAGTCACTTCCAGATAGGTCTGGTAATCGAGAACGTTCAGGTTTTCGGTAACGGCCTGTCTGGTCAGTTCCTTTCCGGAAAAACTCACCACTCTGTCAAATATAGACAGTGCATCACGCATGGCGCCATCTGCTTTTTGAGCGATGATGTGCAATGCGTCATCTTCTGCATTGATGCCTTGACTTTCTGCGATGTATTTCAAATATTCCTTGGCATCTCCGACGGTGATTCGTTTAAAGTCAAAGATCTGACAACGCGATAGGATCGTAGGGATGATCTTGTGTTTCTCTGTAGTAGCGAGGATGAAGATCGCATGTTTCGGCGGTTCTTCCAGCGTCTTCAGGAAGGCATTAAATGCCGATGAAGATAACATATGGACCTCATCGATGATATAGACTTTGTATTTGCCTACCTGAGGCGGGATCCGCACCTGATCGATCAGGTTTCGGATATCTTCTACTGAATTGTTGGAAGCAGCATCGAGTTCAAAGATGTTGAACGCAAAATCTTCATCTTCTCTTTCATTGCCTTCTTCGTTGATCTTCTTTGCCAGAATACGTGCACAAGTGGTTTTGCCTACCCCGCGAGGACCACAGAAAAGCAGTGCCTGAGCGAGATGATTGTTCTCGATCGCGTTCAGTAATGTATTGGTGATCGCTTGTTGTCCCACCACATCTCTGAAGGTTTTTGGCCTGTATTTTCTAGCTGATACTACGAAATGTTCCATACAGGACAAAGATAAAAATTGCGCACTAATATGTCCTTTTTAAAAAAGCGAATTGTACATTTTTATTAACAACGTTGTTACGGGGTTACGCTGTTACTCTGTTTTGTTATCGCAGTGTAACCCTCCGTAAGAATTTTGGCATTTTTACCGTTCCTCAATAATCCATAATCCATAATCTATAATTCATAATTAAAATAGTATTTTTGCCGCCGGCAGGCTACCTTATCGTCTCTTCGGAGAAGGAAAGTCCGGACACCACAGCGCAGCATAGCGGCTAACGGCCGTCCGTCGAAAGGCGAGGACAAGTGCAACAGAAAGTATGTACAGGTAATGCTGTAGTGAAACCAGGTAAACTCTATGCGGTGAAACGCCATGTATACCAGCGCAGAGGATTGCGCGTCTGATGCTGGAGGGTAGGCGGATTGATCTTTACAGTAATGTTCAGACTAGATAAATGATAAGGCTCGACAGAATCCGGCTTATGGCCTGCCTTTTTTAAGATTCTTCATCAGGCCATTCAAAGAAACTGAAGACACTCCCGCCATATTTACGGGCATTGTTGAAATATGGATGCGTTTCGAGAGCGACGTGCTTGCTGTGCTCAATGATCAGCATTCCTTCTTCACCGAGTAATTCATTTTTAAAGACCAGATCTGCCATTTCCATCAGTTTTTCTGCTGGCATGTCGTAAGGTGGATCTGCGAAGATGATATCCGATTCTCCGGTAGCTTTCTCAAGATAAACAAAGACATCACTTTTGATACATTGAATATTGAACTCCAGTTCTTCCGAGATCTTTCGGATGTATTGTACACATCCGGAGTGCGCATCGACCGCTTTAAGATGTTCGCATCCGCGGCTGGCAAATTCAAAAGAAATATTTCCAGTGCCTGCAAAAAGATCAGTCACTGTAAGTTCGTTGAAATAGTAGTGGTTATTCAATACATTGAACAACGCTTCTTTTGCAAAATCAGTAGTCGGTCTTACCGGTAACTTTGATGGAGCGGTCAACCGCTTACCTTTATATTTTCCCGAAATGATGCGCATCAGAAACTATTTAACAGAATTAGATTTTTATGATCCGCATAGTGTTCTCTGGCTTGCTTTCCAACTTTATAAGGGTTGAAGTTATTTCCGATATGAACGTTGCGAATGTATTTGTAAGCATATTTATAGAGCTCATCGTCACGATCTGTATTTCCTAATAAAATCACGTCTGTGAGTTCAGGATTCAGTTGTAACTGCTCGATTGTGAACATGAGGTAATAGATGAAATCTGCTGCAGTCTGATAATGATATTGATTATAGAGCAACAATTGTTTCTGATGGGTAACGACGATTTCAAAATGATTCTTCGATATGTTGATGAATACCTTTTTGTCAATACCATTTCGGCTTTTATTGATCAGGGTTTCCACCAGAACCGTTGAGGCATGTTTGTACTCGAAACTTCCAAAGGATTCAAACAGATAATTGTTGATATGGGTAAAAGGAATGTATACGTTTACCATATCATGACTTTTGATCTCATCATAATTGATAAAATCATTTTCAAGAATCTTGACGTTGTATTTAAGGTAATCCGGAAGCTGACTCTCATTGAAGAGTGATCGGGGTACAAATGAAGATAATTCATTTTCATGGATAACTCTGATATCCCTGAAACTATATTGTTCGAACACCTCAGTATCGAGCAATTCCCGAAGCCTTCGAAGTTGTATATCCGGAGTAACTGCCTGAGGGAATTCTGTTGAACCCAGTTCCAGGATCTTATCATGAGCAGTATCCAGTATACAAAAAGAAAGTCCACTCAAGCTAACCTGAATGGACAATTCCAAAAATGTTTTTTGTAATATATTACTTTTCTCCTTTTGTATCATAGTATGGAGGCCAGTTACCGCTGGTACTTACGTCTGTAAGACTACCAACTTTGATTTCAGGACCGTTTACTTCTTCTACGTCGATCATTTGTTTCTCATTAGCTACGAGGTCCGCTGGTTGATCATACAGTAGTGAAGATTTGTCTACCTTAACTTCGAATACAGGAGCTCTGAATCCGTTTTTGTCGAGGATATCGGTCTTCATATCAAACTTAGCATTATTCTGTGCATAAGGAATAGTTCCCAAATCCTTATAATTGATATTCGTGTTTTTGAACAGGGAATCCTTTACGGGGATGAATCCAAGGGTGTCAACCACAACAGTATCTACAGGCATATCGATGCGGTAGGTTCTGTTATAACGCATAAAGGAAGAATCTCTTTTTTCCAGTATGGTGAACTGAGCAGTATCCAGGAATTTCGCTAATGATTCGAAGTCTTTGGCATAAGAATTATCGATTATACGGTGTGCTTCCTGAGCATCTCTAATCTTTTTTAATTTATTGATTACTGCCGTATAACGCTCCTTCTTAACTTTATCAAACTTTATAGGCTCCATGATGGAGGTGTAGATCTTATAAGCAAAGAAGATGCTTAAAGCCCAAAGAACAATCTGTATTACTGTCTTCATTGTTTGTTTTTTGAATTAAAGTGGTTTTACGCAAATCTACAATTTTTTTTCTTTCACGAAAGTTCTGCCCTGAAAAAACATTCCTATTTTTGAATCAGAATAGGACTCCATGGACGCTGTTTCTTTTTACAATTTACTGAAAAATAATTTTCCTCACCAGCCAACGCTGAAGCAAGATATTGTTTTACAGCAGCTTTCTGAATTTATATTGTCGGATACCAGAGATGATATTTTCATTTTGAAAGGGTATGCAGGGACCGGAAAAACCACCATCATAGGCACACTTGTTAATAATTTGTGGAAAACTATGAAGAAATCTGTGCTCCTTGCACCCACCGGTAGGGCAGCAAAAGTGATCTCTGGTTATTCCGGAAGAACAGCTTTTACGATTCACAAGCATATTTATGTGCCGCGTAAGCAAAAGGGCGGTGCGGTTAAGTTCGTCCTTTCTCCAAATAAAAGTAAAGATACGATCTTCATTGTGGACGAAGCTTCGATGATTCCTGATTCCCCGGCGGATTCCAAACTTTTTGAGAATGGATCACTGCTCGATGACCTGATGCAATATGTGTATTCCGGGCATCGGTGTAAACTTATTCTCATCGGGGATACCGCTCAGTTACCACCGGTGAACCTGAGTTTATCTCCTGCATTGAATGAAGATACCCTATACCTTAATTATAATAAGGAGGTGAAACAAATAGAGCTCGACGAAGTGATGCGTCAACAGCTGGATTCCGGAATTCTCCTTAATGCTACCCTTCTCAGAGAGCAAATTCAGTCCGAATATCATGAGGCGTTTCAATTTGATATCAGGGGTTATGATGATATTGTACGGCTGACCGATGGGTATGAGATTCAGGATGCTATCAATCAGGCATTCAGTGATGACGGACTCGAGGAGACCGCCATCGTTGTGCGATCGAATAAGAGGGCAAACCTTTACAATCAGCAGATTCGTGGCAGGATCCTTTTCCTGGAGAATGAACTCGCCACCGGTGATTTTCTGATGGTCGTACGCAATAATTATTTTTGGCTTAAAACTACTTCAGATGCCGGTTTTATCGCTAATGGTGATATCATCGAAGTACTCGAGATCTTCGCTTTTAAAGAATTGTATGGCTTCAGATTTGCAGAAGTAAAGGTGCGAATGGTCGATTATCCTAAAATGCAGCCCTTTGAAACAGTGCTTTTACTCGATACACTTACCGCCGATACTCCGGCACTTACCTATGAAGATAGCAATCGTTTGTATCAGGAGGTTATGAAGGATTATGAAGATGAGACTTCGAATTATAAGAAATTCCTCAGTGTCAAGAATAATAAATTCTTCAATGCCTTACAGGTCAAATTCTCTTATGCGGTAACCGGACATAAGAGTCAGGGTGGTCAATGGAGTACGGTATTTATCGAACAGCCCTATGCACCAAACGGTGTTGATCGGGAATACCTCAGGTGGTTGTATACCGCGGTGACCCGGGCGCGTAAGAAATTGTATCTCATTGGCTTTAAGAATGAGTTTTTTCAGTGATCGTATTCCAAACCGGGGTGTGAATTCAGATTTTTAGTATTTTTATAACGCTTATAGGAAACCTTATTTAAATAATATGGATTCAACCACTATATTGAGTATATTTTTAGGAATCGGATTGGCAGCCTCTGCTGGTATGCGCGTGTTTTTGCCATTGTTCGCCTTAAGTCTTGCTGCCTGGTTCGGCTTATGGGACCTGAATCCTAACTGGCAATGGATCGGCTCGATGCCGGCTTTGATCACACTGGGAATAGCCATGGTGCTCGAAATTTTTGCGTATTATATTCCGTTTATCGATAATCTTCTCGATACGATTGCGATACCGCTGGCAGCTATTGCCGGAACGGCTGTGATGGTATCCACGGCAGCAAATCTGGATCCCTTAGTAACCTGGTCACTTGCCATTATTGCAGGAGGAGGAACCGCAATGGTGGTTAAAGGAGCTTCAGCAGGTAGCCGACTTACCTCTTCAGTCTCTACCGCAGGACTTGGTAATCCGGTTGTTTCCACCGTAGAAACCGGTGGTGCTATGGTGATGAGCGCTGCTTCCATTTTTGTCCCTGTTCTGGCGATGATACTGGTAATCATAGTCTTAATATTTGTCTATTGGTTTTACCGGAAACTGCGTCCGAGACGCGGTTGATTTCTAAAATTTTAGCACTACTTTTGTTATTTCTATAGAAGATAAATACGATTCATGAAAATAATTTCAATGATACCGGCACGCTATGCTGCTTCCCGTTTTCCCGGGAAGTTAATGCAAGACCTTCAGGGGAAACCGGTTATTTTAAGAACTTATGAGGCTACGGTAAATACTGGACTTTTTGATGAGGTCTTTGTGGTTACCGATAGTGATGAGATCTATCAGACGATCACATCAAATGGAGGGAAGGCGATCATGAGCAAGGCTGTTCATGAATGTGGGAGTGATCGTATTGCTGAAGCTGTAGCAGACCTGGATATAGATATCGTCGTAAATGTGCAAGGGGATGAGCCTATGACCGATAGGGATAGTCTTGCCAAGGTGATCGAGGTGTTCAGGGATGATGCCGAAAAGGAGATCGATCTGGCATCGCTGATGACTCCGATTACCGACTGGGAAGAAATCAGTGACCCCAACACGGTAAAGGTGATCGTGGATAATCGAAATTTTGCCATGTATTTTTCGAGATCACCCATCCCGTACCCGCGTGCCAAGGACACCGGAGTACATTATTATAAACATAAAGGCATCTATGCATTTCGTAAGAATGCCATTCTGGATTTCACCAGATTACCGATGCTCCCACTGGAAGCTACTGAGAAGATAGAGGCGATTCGCTTTCTGGAATACGGTAAAAAGATAAAAATGGTGGAAACCTATACTGAAGGAATCGAGATCGATACTCCTGAAGACCTGGTAAAAGCAAACAAGATATGGAAATAGATTTGAGTCATATCCGGGTGATCGGTTTCGATGCCGATGATACACTTTGGGTCAATGAAACCTATTTCAGGGATACCGAGCATGAATTTGCCCGACTGCTTTCGGCCTATGAGACCGAAAACAAGATCGATCAGGAACTTTTCAAAATGGAGATGCAGAACCTTGGAATCTATGGTTACGGAATCAAAGGTTTTATGTTGTCGATGATCGAAAGTGCTATAGATCTCAGCAATGGTAAAATCGATAGCAAGACCATTTCCAAAATATTGGACATGGGTAAGGAGATGATTCTTAAGCCTGTCGAAATTCTGGATGGTGTGGAGGAGGTTTTAAAAAGTTTAAACGGTAAATATCGATTGATATTGCTCACTAAAGGGGATCTGCTGGATCAGGAAAGAAAACTTGATCGTTCCGGATTATCCAAGTACTTTCATCATATCGAGGTACTCAGCGATAAAAAGGAAGAAAATTACAGTAATCTGCTGAGTCATCTTGAAATTCCGGTAGATGAATTTCTGATGATTGGGAATTCTCTGAAGTCAGATGTGCTTCCTCTGATCAATATCGGAGCCTCTGCAGTCCATGTGCCCTTTCATACGACCTGGGCTCACGAGCAAGTAAAGGAAAATGATGATAACGGTGGTTATCATACGCTGGATAATATCCGGGAGATTTTGAAGTATCTGTAATCGATGAACCCTACAGGCAGCATCTATTGGTGTCTTAAAAACAAAGAAATGAAGTCGGCTGTTTAATAGTCTGACACCCCGGTTGGAAACGACCGCATAATTTACTAACTCAAAAAGCATAAATGAAATTCAAAAATTTTCCAATGGTTCCAAGGGTGGTCTTCGGAAGAGGAAGTTTTGATCAACTCAACGAAATCCTGTTACCGAAACGCCGGAACGACAAAGCACCATTCATATTTCTGATCGATGATGTATTTGAGAATAATCCGGAAATAATTTCCCGTATTCCTCTTATATTCGATGATCAGATCATCTTTATCTCTTCAGATACAGAGCCCAAGACCGTACAGGTCGATGCCCTGGTTTCCAGAATCAATGAAGCTTTTGATGAAAAACCTAGCGGAATCATCGGGATAGGAGGAGGAACATTGCTCGATCTGGCGAAGGCCGTAGCGATCATGCTCAATAACAAAGGAACTGCAGATCAGTATCAGGGATGGGATCTGGTTAAAAAAGATGCTGTATATCATGTAGGAATCCCTACCATCAGTGGTACTGGTGCGGAAGTAAGTCGTACCACCGTACTTACCGGTCCGGTTATGAAGCTGGGGATCAATTCTGATTATACACCTTTCGATCAGGTATTACTCGATCCTGAACTCACGGCAGGAGTGCCTAAGCATCAATGGTTCTATACCGGAATGGATTGTTATATTCACTGTATAGAATCACTCAACGGTACCTATCTTAATGCGTTCAGTCAGAGCTATGGAGAGAAATCCTATGAATTGTGTAAAGAGGTCTTCTATGACCAGAGTCTTGATGAAGAGATGTCTCGTGACAAACTCATGATGGCTTCATGGCATGGAGGAATGAGTATTGCATATTCACAAGTAGGGGTTGCTCATGCCATGAGTTATGGACTTTCCTATGTCTTGGGTACGCATCATGGAGAAGGGAATTGTATCGTATTTGATCATCTGGAGGAATTCTATCCTGACGGGGTGAAATTGTTCAAGGCTATGAAGGATATTCATGAAATCGAACTTGCCAAAGGGTTATGTGCAGCTCTTACAGATGCAGATTTCGATACCATGATCAGAGTTTCTATGGGGATGGTGCCTTTATGGGAGAATGCTTTGGGTAAGGATTGGCAGCAGGTGATCACGCCGGAGAAACTGAGGGGAATGTACGAGAAAATGTAAAAGATGAAAGGTCTGTCCCGTTTTATATTTAACCAGATACTCGGTTGGAGGTTAATAGGGGAATTCCCTGATCTTAAGAAATATATCATTATTGTGGTTCCGCATACGAGCTGGCATGATTTTTATATCGGAGTGCTGGTAAGAAGTATGGTGGGAATTCCCATGAACTTTGTGGGTAAAAAGGAATTATTCAATTCTCCGTTTGGATGGTATTTCCGTTGGATGGGAGGAGAAGGTGTTGACCGAAGCAAGAATTCCAATACCGTGGATGCAGTGGTTGATATCTTTGAAAAGCGTGAAGAGTTCCGTCTGGCTCTGGCTCCGGAAGGTACCCGAAAAAAGGTGTCTTCCTGGAAGACAGGCTTCTATTACATCGCAAAAGGAGCAGGGGTGCCTATTATTATGGCTGCCTTTGATTACGGGAGAAAAGAAGTGCGGCTATCTGAACCTTTTTATCCGACAGCTGATTCGGATAAGGATATAAGATATCTTTATGCCTGGTTTAAAGGCGTAGAAGGAAAAGTGAAGGCAAACTCTTTTGAGAGTTAGCCTTCGCTTTCATTTTCTTTCATGGAGTGATATACGTTCTGCACATCATCGTCCTCTTCGATCTTTTCGAGTAGTTTTTCAACGTCGGCCACTTCTTCGGCATTGAGTTCTTTGGTGACCTGTGGTATTCTTTCAAATCCGGAGGAAAGTATTTCAATACCCCGGTTCTCTAATTCCTTCTGAATAGCTCCGAAATTCTCAAACGGGGCATAGATCAATACGCCGTCTTCGTCAACGAAGATCTCTTCTGCACCGAAATCGATCATCTCAAGTTCGAGTTCTTCCGGATCGATACCTTCACTGCTGATCCTGAAATTGCAGGTGTGATCGAACATAAATTCAACCGATCCACTGGTGCCAAGGCTTCCGTTGCATTTGTTGAAATAACTTCGGATGTTCGCGACAGTTCTGTTGTTGTTATCCGTAGCAGTTTCGATCAGAATTGCGATTCCGTGTGGTGCATATCCTTCAAACAATACCTCTTTGTAGTTTTCTGTGTTCTTGTCAGAAGCTCGTTTTATAGCCCTTTCGATATTCTCTTTAGGCATATTAGCGGTCTTCGCATTCTGAATAACAGCTCTTAACTTCGCATTTGCTTCGGGATCAGGACCACCTTCTTTTACAGCCATTACAATGTCTTTGCCAATACGTGTAAAAGTTTTGGCCATAGTTGACCAACGTTTAAGTTTTCTGGCCTTTCTGAATTCGAAAGCTCTTCCCATACGATTTAATAAGTTTGATTTACCCGCAAAAATAGGTAATTTTCAAAAAAAGCAAAGATTAGTTGCCGGTGATTATTTGTTCGATCTTTTTAGCGAGCTTGAAGTCTTTGATCGTAATTCCTCCCGCATCATGCGTACTCAGGCGAATCGTAAGATTGTTGTAAACATTACTCCATTCAGGATGATGACTCATCGCTTCTGCTTCGAAAGCAATTCTCGTCATCATAGAAAATGCATCCACAAAATTCTTGAAGTCGAGGGAGGTCACGAGCATATTGTCTTCAAGATCCCAGTATTGCAATTCTTTGAGTTGTTCTTCGATTTCTTCTTTGGTAAGTTTCATCTGTTTTGATTTATTTGTTTTTAATAGATCAGATGGAATTCGCCATGTAACGAACGGGGTGAGGTTCATCCTGATCGCTATAGCTCATTTCACACATGTTTACTCTTTTAGCGGTTATATGAAACCCCTCAGTTCGTACCTTTTGTAAAAAAGATTTGTCCGGGGGATAACAGTTTAACAGATACTTAAATATATAAAAATTAAGTTGGTAATAAGCCTATAATGCTTCGATAATATCCGATTGTGTAAATTGCAGATGTTTGGGTAATTTATTGTCTTTGGGAAGCACTGCCAGAAAGCGGTCGAAATTTGAAGTGTATACATTTTTGAACAAAGGATGTTCATAGCCCATTTTAAGACAGGCTTCGAATATGAACTCATCATGATGAACCAGATCGGAAGAACCCAAATGAAAAATACCTCTTCTTTTACGGTTGATGATGTAGTGAATTTGTCGGGTTAACATATCGACATTGGTGACGTTCATCACCAGGTCCGGAAATACTTCATAAGCTTCTTTATTTTCAAGAAAATATCTGAGTTCCTTTATCCGTGGTGATTTACTTCCAAAAACCATCGGCAATCTAACAATGGTGAATTGCTTTTCAGGGAGGCGCATGAACATATTTTCAATACGGATTTTCAGTTTGCCGTAAGGACTCTCGGAAAGCGTTTTGTCGTATTCATAGGAGGGGTAGTTGCTAAAAGCATCAAAAACATTTGCAGAAGAAAGGAAGATTACTTTGGCTCCGGTTGCTTTGCAATATTCAGCGATGAGCTCATGGGTTTCTACCTGGGCATCGAAGTCTCCCCTAAGGGAGGAGATTATCAGATTGGGACGTAATTTGATCAGTAAACTGAAAACGTCATCTGTTTCCATATCGAAATGGAAAAAATGTTTATTTCCTGAATAGATCCTACCGGTGTGATAAGTGCCATAGGTATCAAAGTAATTGCAAAGCTCTTTATAAAGTGCTCCACCGATAAACCCACTGGCTCCTAAAATTAATATCCTATTCAAATAATCTCCTTTTCAATCTATATAGCTGAAACTATATCAGCGGTTAATTATTGTTTGTAAAATGGGAATTTAACAACGGTAGCAGGGATGGCTTTGTTTCTTATGCTGATCTTCACAGAAGTACCTTCTCCGGAAAATTCAGTTTTAACATATCCCATACCGATCCCTTGACCGAGTGAAGGTGCCATGGTTCCGCTGGTGACCTCTCCGATCTCTTCATCATTTTCATTCAGGATGGTGTAACCTTTTCTTGGAATTCCACGCTCACTCATTGTGAATCCTATAAGTTTACGTGCAGCGCCTGCTTCTTTTTCGGCTTTAAGCGCCTCTGAATTAACAAAGTCCTTGGTGAACTTTGTGATCCATCCTAAGCCTGCCTCGATGGGAGAGGTAGTGTCATCAATATCGTTTCCGTACAGGCAATAACCCATTTCCAGTCGCAAGGTATCCCGTGCTGCGAGTCCGATAGGTTTGATTCCAAAGGCAGCTCCTGCTTCGAAAACCCTGTCCCAAACCACTGCTGCGTCCTCATTTTTTACATAGATCTCAAATCCTCCGCTTCCGGTATATCCGGTAGCGGATATGATCACGTCTGAGACCCCGGCAAATTCACCGACTTCGAAATGATAGAACTTGATTGCCGAAAGATCGGTTTGTGTCAGGGATTGCATCGCTTCCACCGCCTTTGGTCCCTGAATCGCCAATAAGGAATAATCATCAGAAACATTGGTCATCGCCGCTCCGAAAACTTCATTATGAGATGAGATCCAGTTCCAGTCTTTTTCGATATTGGAAGCATTAACCACAAGAAGGTATTTCTCCTCTTCGAGCTTGTAAACGATCAGATCATCTACAATCCCTCCCTCAGCGTTTGGAAGACAAGAATACTGCGCTCTTCCAATAGTGAGTTTAGAAGCATCATTACTGGTTACCTTTTGTATAAGGTCCAGTGCTTTGGGACCACTGATAAAAAACTCTCCCATGTGGCTTACATCAAAAACACCGACCTTTTCTCTAACGGTCTCATGTTCGATGTTCACCCCTTCGTATTGAACGGGCATGTTATACCCTGCGAATGGTACCATTTTGGCACCCAAAGCGATATGCTTTTCAGTTAATGCTGTATTCTTCATCCTGTGTTTACTTGGTTTCGCGCAAAATTATTCAAAATATCAGGAGAAAGAAAGGAAAGTAAAGAGAATAAGGAGAAGAAAACCCCGTCTTACGGCTGTAATGGCCTTGACGGGGTCTTAGATTTTAATGACTGTCTTTCAAAAGGAAAGTTTTCAATTGGTCATAATTGCTGATAAGTACACTTTTTTTCTGCTTATCGATTATGGAAACGATCTGTTCAGGGATCGTGATTTTTGTGTTGAGTGTTTCCTCCACCGTATCCAGAAACTTTACTGGATGGGCGGTTTCCAGAAATACCCCGGTGGTGCCGGGTACATTTTTCTGGTAATCTTTTAGGCCGAGATATCCAACAGCTCCGTGGGGATCTGCGATATATTCCGAACGATCATAGATGGCTTTCATCGCTGTCCGTGTTTCTTCATCGGTATAACTTTCTGAAGTGAACATGGCTTTCAGAAGATCGAAATCATTTTCGAACAAGGTTTGAATCCTGATGAAGTTGCTCGGATTACCGACATCCATTGCATTGGATATGGTCGCTTTTGAAGGTCGGGGTTCATATTTCCCTGAATTCATAAAATCGGGTACCGTGCGATTTATATTGGTTGCAGCCACAAAATGTTTGATCGGCAGTCCCAGACGGTACGCCATAATACCTGCACATATATTTCCGAAATTTCCACTTGGAACCGCAAATACGGGTTCTTTGCCTTGTTTCTTAAGTTCCCTTGCAGCGATGAAGAAATAGAACATCTGTGGCAACCATCGTGCGACATTTATCGAATTTGCCGAAGTCAGGTTGCATGCATTCAGTTCTGGGTCGAGGAACGCGGTCTTTACCATATCCTGACAGTCATCGAAAACTCCATCTACCTCAAGAGCCGTAATATTTTGTCCGAGTGTGGTGAGTTGTTTTTCCTGAATATCGCTTACTTTTCCGGATGGGTACAGAATGATCACTTCGACACCTTCCACCCCGAGGAATCCACTGGCTACAGCTCCACCGGTATCGCCCGAAGTTGCAACCAGTACACGTACCGTCTCCTGATCCTTGTCTTTGTTGAAATAACCGAGACATCTTGCCATAAACCTTGCTCCGACGTCCTTAAAGGCCATGGTTGGACCATGATAGAGTTCCAGTGCATAGACGTCTTCTTCAACCTTATTCAGGGGGAAGTCAAATGAAAGTGTTTCTGATACGATCTTTCTAAGCTCATCGTCGGGAATTTCCCCGCCCACGAATTGTTGTATGACTCTGAAGGCGATCTCGTCATTTTCATATAATTCCAGATGCTCGATGAAATCCTTATCCAATGGCGTGATCTTTTCCGGGAAATATAGTCCACGGTCAGGCGCAAGGCCATTGATCACTGCTTCCCGAAAACTCGTATTTGCAGCATCTTTAGATTCGGGGTTATTCAAGCTGTAATATTTCATTTCTATTTTGTTGCTAATATTTTAATTCCTTCCTGATTTATCGCTGATACATGGAGATCGAAATCGACACCGATCTCCTGGTAGACTTCTCCCATGGCAGCGGCAACCGCTTCAGCTGACTTACGTCCCTTGGTGAGAGCAAATATCGATGGTCCGGAACCTGAGATACCACTACCCAGTGCTCCGGCAAGTTTTGCAGCTTCCTTGACCTTGCTGTAGCCGGGTATAAGCGGACTACGCATAGGTTCGACGATCTCATCGGTAAGGCTTCGGCTGATCAGGTCATAATCCTCTGTATACAGGGCGCTTACCAGAGCAGCCAGATTTCCCCATTGCTTTACAGCCAGTTTCAGACTAACCGTTTGCTTTAGTACCGAACGGGCGTCGGCAGTCTTTACTTCGATCTGTGGATGTATGACTGCTGCATACAATTCAGAAGGGGTATTTAATTTTAAGGTTTCCAAAGGTTCGTAACCCTTTACCAGTGTAAAACCGCCTAAAAGGGCAGGAGCGACATTATCAGCATGTTTAGCACCACTCGCAAGCGCCTCTCCTTCCATCGCGAAACCTACCAGTTCATTGGCGTTGAAGGGTTCGTTCAGTAATTTATTGATTCCGAATACTGCTCCGGCTGCACTTGCCGCACTACTACCGATTCCGCTTCCCGGTTTTATCTTTTTATAGATCTCGATCTCAAATCCACCAGTGTGTTCCACGGCTTGTAACAGCTTTATTGCTGCAACTCCGGCTACGTTCTTTTCCGCTTCCATCGGAAGTTGCTGCCCCTCAATTTTTGTGATCCTGATACCGGGTTCGGTAACTTTTCGGATAACCATTTCATCACCGGTATTATCGAGACAAAGACCGAGAACGTCAAACCCGCAGGAAACATTGGCGATGGTAGCCGGACTGAATATTCTTATTTCTTTCATATTTAAAAATTACCGATCCTGATGATATCTGCAAAAATTCCTGATGCCGTTACATCAGCACCGGCACCGGCACCTTTGATAAGTAATGGCTGGTCTACATAACGATCGGTAAAGAACAAAACGATATTGTCTTTTCCTTCCAGGTTGTAGAACGGATGACCTTCCGGTATTTCCTGTAAGCCAACGCTGGCTTCTCCATTTTCAAAGGAAGCGACATATTTTAATCTGCATCCTTTCTCGCTGGCACTTTTATACAATGCATCAAAGTGGTCTTTGTGTTTTACCAGACTATTGAAGAAATCCGCTACGTTATCTGTGTCCAGAGATTCCTGAGGAAGAAAAGACTCGTTTTTAATGTCCGAAAGTTCCATAGTGTAGCCGCTTTCACGGGCAAGGATGAGAATCTTTCTCATAACATCTATACCACTCAGATCGATCTTAGGGTCCGGTTCAGTGTATCCTTCAACCCCTGCCTGATGCACCACTTTGTCAAAGGGTGTATCCAGATCGAAGTTGTTAAAAACGAAGTTCAGACTTCCCGATAGCACTGCCTGTATCTTATTAACCTTATCTCCGGAAGCGATAAGGTTCTTGAGCGTGTCGATAATCGGTAATCCTGCCCCTACATTCGTTTCGAATAAAAAGGGTGCATTGTATTTTCTGGAGAGCTCCTTGTGCTCTTTATAATTGCCATAATCTGAAGAAGCAGCGATCTTGTTACAGGTTACTACGGAGATACTTTCCTTGAGGTAATTCTTATAAGTGGCGGCGATCTTTTCATTTGCCGTATTATCTACAAAGATGCTGTTTCTCAGGTTGAGGTTCATTACCTTCTTAAAGAATTCATCCGGATTGGCAGGTTCTCCTTGCTTAAGTTGTTCTTCCCAGTTGCTCAGATCCATACCGCCCTGTTCAAAGACCATGGTTCTGGAATTGGAAAGCGCGATAACACGTAAATTTAATTTCAGGTGTTTTTTGAGGAATTTTTGTTGTTGTTCTATCTGCTTCAGGAACTTGTTTCCGACATTTCCAACACCCATTACAAAGAGGTTCAGCTGTTTGATGTGCTCCTCAAAGAATTGCTCATGAAGCGTGTTAAGTGCTTTTTTTACGTCATTCTTGTCGATCACGGCAGAAATGTTTCTTTCTGAGGCTCCCTGGGCGATAGCTCGGATATTAACATTGTTCTTTCCGAGTGCACTGAACATCCTTCCGCTAAGTCCCTGGTGACTTTTCATATTGTCACCCACCAGAGCGATGATAGCCATATGGGTTTCGATAGAGACAGGATTGATCTTTCCTTGTTGCATTTCATATTCAAAGGCTGATTCGAGAGCAGCCTTGGCTTTCAATACATCACTTTCAGCAATACCGATGCAGATCGAATGTTCGGAAGATGCCTGGGTGATGAAAACAACGCTAACCTTCGCCTCTGAAAGTACTTCGAAGAATCGCTTTGAAATTCCGGGGATACCAACCATGCCACTTCCTTCCAATGAAAGCAATGCCATGTTTTCAATATGACTGATTCCCCGTACTGCACGTTCTTGTCCATTGGTGTTTCGGGTGATCAGCGTGCCTTCTTCCTCCGGAGCAAAGGTGTTTTTGATCAGGATAGGAATATGTTTGGTAAGTACCGGTTGAATGGTAGGCGGATATAAAACTTTGGCTCCAAAATGTGAAAGCTCCATAGCTTCTTCATAGGAGATGTGCGGGATGGCAAAAGCCTGTTTTACAAGTTTCGGATTTGCTGTGTACATTCCACTGACATCGGTCCAGATTTCAAGTATTGAAGCATTCACTGCTGCGGCGATAATTGCAGCAGTATAATCTGATCCTCCGCGTCCCAGTGTGGTTGAGTTCTGTCGTTCAGAAGAAGCTACAAAACCGGGTACCACTACCACATCATAATTGACTGTTCCGAAATAATTCTGGCAGATCTCGTTCGTGTGTTTAAAATCAACTGCAGCCCGACCGAAGTTTTCATCGGTACGAATCAAAAGTCTTCCGTCTTTAAGAACGCTGTTCAGTTTTTCAGCGATAAAATATTCGCTTACGATGTAGGATGACAATAATTCACCGTATCCCAAAATCTTATCCAATAATCGGGGTGTAGTTTCACCGATAAGAAATGCACCTTCGAGTAGCGTTTCCAGAACATTGAGCTCTCGTTTCACAGCGCTGATCACACCACTTTGAGACTGTACCGGTAACAACGCCTGAATCGTATTGAGGTGACGCTCTTCGATCTCCTTCAGTACGGTAAGGTAGGATTCGTTTTGAGAGGAAGCCAATTTATTGGCTTCTACCAGTTTATCGGTTACGCCGCCGAGAGCGGATACTACAACGACCAGTTTGTCTTTCTTGGCGGCCTCACTAACGATAGCCTTAACTTTATTTATATTTTCTGAGTTGGCAACGGAAGTTCCACCAAATTTTAATACTTTCATAAATGATAATATGACGGTTTGAAATGATGTGTTTTTAGCTCCTAGTTAAATTTTCAAACAGGATATGGTATGCGGACGATATGAAATAATTAAACCCCAAAAGGGGTAATAATGGTAGAGATAATGGTAATGCAAATAGCAAGATCCTTCCCGGTTGAGAAGTTAGTAAGTGCAGATATGTACTTTTGATCCTGGTGCATTTTCAATAATGAAGGTCAAATGTAGGAGTAATAGATTTATTAATCAAACAATTATTAAATAATTATCGATTTCACACTAATTTGTAAGATTTGTTAAAAAATGAAGGTCTTCTCCACGGAACAGATCAGAACCGCTGATAAATTAACAATTGAGCGACAGGGTATCACCAGTCTTTCCCTTATGGAGAGAGCTGCAAAACATGCATTTGAACGTATTCTGACAAGAATTCCTTCAAAGAAATCCCGGGTTGTGGTCATTTGTGGAGTAGGGAACAACGGTGGTGACGGATTGGTAATCGGTCGTTATTTATTGGAAGAAGGTTATGATGCCTATATATTCATTCTTGAATTCTCAAAAGATCATTCGCATGATTTTACACGAAATCTCGAACGTTTAAAAAGGCTTGGGGTAAATCCGGTCACTATCGCTGAAGGGGAGCGACCTGAATTTCCATTATTTACAGAATTCATTATCGATGCCGTTTTTGGTTCAGGATTGAGCCGACCTCCGGCATCCTGGATCCGGGAGATCTTTGACCTGGTGAACAAGCATCCGGCAGAGGTGATCTCAATCGATGTTCCTTCCGGACTCTACCTCGACAGAGTGCCGGATTTTGATGATCAGGTGATTCGTGCTGATCATTGTCTTAGTTTTCAATTTCCTAAACTGGTTTTTTTGCTTCCGGGTTTTGGGAAATATTGCCTTTCCTGGGAAATAGTTCCGATCGGACTCGATGAACGCTATATAGAAGAAACTGAGCCTTTGGCATTCTATGTCGATAAAGGATATCTGAAGCGTGTTTTTCATGAGCGCGACCGATTCTCGCATAAAGGAGACCAGGGACACACCCTGGTAGTAGGGGGAAGTTACGGTAAAATGGGGGCTATACGAATGACGGGAGAGGCTGCTTTGCGCAGTGGTTCCGGGCTGGTAAGTGCTTATGTCCCCGAGTGTGGTTATCTGGTACTTCAGATCGCGATTCCGGAGATTATGGTCTTTACCGACGAAGATTCTAAAAAGATCACTTCGATAATCCCTGCCTCAGCATATTCTTCTGTGGCTATTGGTCCGGGGATGGGCACCGATGAGAAAACGGCTGTCGCGTTTGCTGATTTTATAAGAACTTTGAATAAACCAATTGTGATCGACGCAGATGCACTCAATATACTTGCCACTCATCCGGAATTATTAAGAGAGCTCCCTGCCGGGTCGGTACTGACACCGCACCCAGGAGAGCTGAAAAGGCTGATAGGGAATTGGGATGACGACCTGCAAAAGATCTCAAAAGTCAAAGAGTTCAGCAAGAACTATGCAGTGGTGGTCGTTGTTAAGGGAGCGCATACCATGATTACAGATGGTAAAAAGTTATATTTCAATTCTACGGGAAATCCGGGAATGGCTACCGGTGGCAGCGGTGATATTCTTACCGGGGTGATCGCCGGACTTATTGCGCAGGGTTATAAGGGGAAACAGGCGGCGATGCTCGGTGTATATCTTCACGGACTTGCAGGAGATTTTGCTGCCGAAAGGCAGGGGGAGGAGGCGATGGTAGCTACAGACATAATAGCACATCTCGGTGAGGCATTCATCGATCTGTTAATTGATGATTATTAGTAGAATTGAAGGAATTTTTTGAAAACAGATAAAAAACAGCCTCGAAATTTAATAATCATAAATTTAACCTTGATTTTATTCACTATTATTCTTTATTTCGCAGCCTGAAAAATTGAATTCCGGCTTCGAACCGGAAATAATATATAGTTTAATGTAGTGGAGGCTGTTATGATCAGGCCCGGCAGAGATTCCACATTGAAATAATAATTACATGAGTGAATATTATTACATCTCGTCAGATGTACTGGATCTGCAAACCGTACATTCGATTTTAAAGGATGATCTAAAGTTGAAATTATCGGATGAAGCGCGGGTAAATATCGAGAACTGCAGAAGTTATCTCGATCGTAAGATCGCAGCCGATGCCTCACCGGTTTATGGGATCAATACGGGGTTTGGATCACTTTGCAATATTAAGATATCGGGTGATAATCTGAGCCAACTACAGGAAAATCTCGTTATGTCGCATGCCTGTGGTACAGGTGAGACGGTGCCTAATGAGGTGGTTAAACTAATGTTGTTGCTAAAGATACAGTCTTTGAGTTACGGACATTCAGGAGTGCAGCTGGCAACGGTGAACCGGCTTATAGATTTCTATAATCATGAGGTCTTCCCGATCGTTTATACGCAGGGATCTTTAGGGGCTTCAGGAGATTTGGCGCCACTGGCTCATCTGGCACTTCCGCTTATCGGTAAGGGCATGGTATCTTTCGAAGGGGAGGTTTGTGCTGCTGCTGCAGTTAATGAACGTTTTCAATGGGATCCTATTACGTTACAATCGAAAGAAGGGCTAGCCTTGCTCAATGGAACTCAGTTCATGAGTGCCTATGGAATATGGTGTATTCTTCAATCCTATAAATTATCCTGGCTTGCTGATATGATCGGGGCGCTTTCGCTGGAGGCCTTCGACGGTAGACTCGAGCCTTTCAATAAGCTGATACATTTGATCAGACCGCATCGGGGACAGGTAAAGACTGCCGAGCGTATTCTTAAGTTTACCGAAGGCAGTGAATTGGCAGTTCAGGAGAAAAAACATGTTCAGGATCCTTATTCATTCCGCTGTATACCACAGGTTCATGGAGCATCCAAGGATGCCTTGTGTTATGTAAGGAAAGTATTCAAGACAGAAATAAATTCGGTTACGGATAATCCGAATATCTTTGAAAATGAAGATATGATCATTTCAGGAGGTAATTTCCATGGGCAGCCTTTGGCGCTGGCCTTGGATTTTCTGGGAATATCCCTATCTGAGCTGGGTAGTATCTCGGAAAGGCGCACCTACCAGTTAATCGCCGGACTTCGCGGATTGCCTGCATTTCTTGTAAATGATCCCGGGCTTAATTCCGGTCTTATGATCCCTCAATATACCGCTGCCAGTATCGCGAGTCAGAACAAGCAGTTGGCTACACCGGCGAGCATCGATAGTATTGTTTCTTCCAACGGACAAGAGGATCATGTAAGTATGGGGGCGAATGGAGCTACTAAAACGTACCGGATCGTTGAGAATTTAAGATCTATTCTCGCGATCGAGTTGCTGAATGCAGCGCAGGCTCTGAATTTCAGAAGACCTTTGAAGACATCGCCTGTGTTGGAGGATTTCTATGCGGCTTTTGTGGAAAAAGTTCCCTTTGTGGAAAAAGACCGGGTATTACACGATGATATAGAAGCTACCAAAGCATTCATGCATTCCATCGAATTCACTCCGGAAATGTTCCAGGATTGATAAAACGCAGTTCGCAGAAAAGCAGTATATAGTACATGGCGGGTCGTTCTGAATTTATCAGGCAGACAGCCTAGGGCTTCCCGAGATATGGCGTTGGTTTTAGGAGTCAGGCAGACTTTTGCGCTTTCAAGTCACTATCCTTATATTTTTGAACCGATTCTTTAGCCCATTTCACCGCGTTATCATATGACGTAAAATAGTGCAGGGGTTTGGAGAAGAATATCTTTTCGATCGCATAGCTTAAACGTTGTGCCGGGTTATTGGCGACAACACCATAAACGATCAGGTTCTCTGCCAGATTTACATATTCAGTCAGATGGATAGGGTTTAAGGAAAATGAATATTTTCTGTTGGATATATAGCCAAACGGGCGATCCTTGTAGCATTCTGTGAGAGCCTCAAGGATATGCACATGTTGTTCTTTAGTCATATCCACACCTTCGTTGATCTCACTTACTACATAGTCGTCATGACAGCATAGTTTACAAAAGCCGAGATTTATCGTTTTAGACATAGGATTCTGGAGGAATTAAATCAGGCAAATGTCTGTGTTTAAATCGATTGTGTAAAATGAATTCGAATATCAGGTTAATTTAATCGATAATGGTATATACCCAGTCAATTGCCTCACTTAAGTTGTAAAAAATTTCCATATTTTTAGCGTAAAAATACTGCTCAATTTTAAAATTGTGCCGGTCATTTTCCCGCTTGGTAACAATGGCGATTCCTTTGAGGTTTTCTAATTCCTTGATGTGTGAATAAAGTGTTGGATCAAGGGCGTAACTATTGACGCGATAGGATATATATGCATAGTCCTTATTTTCATAATGGACTTCTGCGATAGTTGATAGTTCGAAGATCTGATCGATCTCCAATGCGGTACCTTCATAGAATTGCCCGACTACATAATCCGGGTAAATATGAAAGATACCAAAATCTGTCTTATAAGTCTTTATAAGGTTTTCGAGAATTGGGGGAGTTGTGTTCATAATTCATTTATGTTCCGATACCGATTCGGAACTTTTCAGTTCGTTTTTCAATACCCTAAGGTATAAAATTTTAGATACAACTCTAAAAATTACTCAGATATTCCTTTCCAATTCAGGTGTTTTTCGATAGAACGTATCATTAAAGCTGCAATATCTTTGTCTGTGGCAGATTCGATTCCCTCCAATCCCGGAGACGAATTCACTTCCAGTAAAAGGGGACCTTTGGAAGAGCGGATAATGTCAACGCCTGCTACATGCAGTCCCATGGCTTTTGTTGCCTTAACAGCGATTCTTTTTTCTTCAGAAGTAACCTTAACCAGAGAGGCCACTCCACCAAGGTGTACGTTTGCCCGGAATTCTCCGGGAGGTGCGGTTCTTTGCATGGCAGCTACAACTTTGCCATCGATCACAAAACAGCGGATATCCTTACCGTTCGCCTCCTTGATGAACTCCTGTACCAGAATGTTGGCGTTAAGGCTTTTAAAGGCATTAATTACGCTTTCTGCCGCCTTTTTGGTTTCCGCAAGAACGACACCTTTACCCTGAGTACCTTCCAGTAACTTGATGATGAGTGGTGAGCCGCCTACCATTTTGATCAGATCGTTGGTGTCCAGCGGTGAATTGGCAAACCCGGTAGTTGGAATTTCAACGCCCTGTTGTAATAAAAGCTGCAGGGAGTAAAGTTTGTCTCTGGAGTTACTGATCGCAGTTGCTTTGTTCAGACAGAATATATTCATCGATTCGAATTGCCGGGTCAGTGCACAGCCGTAATAGGTCATGCTGGGGCGGATACGTGGAATAACTGCATCGAGTTCATTCAGGAGTTTTCCTCCCCGGTAATGAATTTCGGGCGATTGTGCGTCCAGTTTTATGTAGCATTGTCTGAGGTTGTAGAATTCGATCTCGTGGCCCATGCTTTCGCCTGCCTCAATGATACGACGATTGCTATAGAGGTCAGGATTACTCGCGAGGAGTCCGATCTTAAGTCCGTTAGATTTCTTTACCGGAGCCTTATATTTTTGTTCGAGTTCGTCATTAGACAGGTTGCCGAGCATAAAACTGTGATCCGGATCGACCAGCATTCTTCCTTTCATCGCTTCTCTTCCGAAGAGCATGCGATACCCCATAGAATCACGATTGGTCAGAGAGACTTCGATATCCCAGGATACATCGCCAACTGCAAAGGAAGATCTGATAATGTATCGGTTCTCGCGATTTCCGGTCGAACTTTTGATCACTCTTTTGTCGATAACATAGGCTTCGCAGTGAATCATATGTTTTCCGTTGTTCTGTAACGGATACACATCAAAGGAAACCCAGGTTTCATTGTTTCTTTGAAATGGCTGGATATTTACTGCGTGCAGGGCGGAAGTTTTCGCTCCACTGTCAACCCGAACTTTTATTGCCGGGATCTTTAATTCAGGAAGGGAGACCCATTCCTCACTGCCTATTATGATCTTGTTATCTGACATTATTTTGTGTATTGAGTTGCGAAATTAAGCAGAATACTTATTGTTGAACATTAAATTAAATAAAAAAAAGCTGCCTTTGAAATAAGACAGCTTTTAATTGAAATATGGTGATTCATTATCAGGATTCTGCAGATTCTTCTGCTTTCTTGATATTGATCGTGAGTTCGTCATTTGCTTCGTTCAGATCCATCATAATACTGTCGCCTTCTACAAGCTTAGCAGTAATGATCTCTTCAGCAAGTGCATCTTCGATATATTTCTGGATCGCTCGTTTCAGCGGTCTGGCACCATATTGCTTATCGAAACCTTTATCTGCGATATAGTCCTTAGCTTTTTTGGTGAGTTCCAGATTGTATCCCAGGCCTTTGATCCTGTTATATAGTTTATCGAGTTCGATATCGATGATCTTGTGGATATCTTCTCTTTCGAGTGGGTTGAAGACCACCACATCATCGATCCTGTTCAGAAACTCGGGAGCGAAAGCTTTTTTCAATGCATTTTCGATCACGCTTTTCGAGTGATCGTCTGCCTGAGCTTTTTTCGCTGCCGTACCGAATCCGACACCCTGACCGAAGTCTTTAAGCTGTCGAGCTCCGATATTCGAGGTCATGATGATGATCGTATTCCTGAAATCGATTTTTCTGCCCAGGCTATCAGTCAGATAACCGTCATCGAGAACCTGAAGCAACATGTTGAATACATCCGGGTGCGCTTTTTCAACTTCATCCAGCAGAATAACAGAATAAGGCTTTCTCCTTACTTTTTCAGTAAGCTGTCCGCCTTCTTCATAACCTACGTATCCCGGAGGTGCACCGATCAGTCTGGAAACGGCGAATTTCTCCATGTATTCACTCATATCGATTCGGATCAATGCGTCTTCAGAATCGAATAGTTTACTGGCCAATACTTTAGCGAGCTGGGTTTTACCGACGCCGGTCTGTCCAAGGAAGATGAAAGATCCGATCGGTTTATCCGGGTCTTTTAGTCCGGCACGGTTACGTTGTATCGCTTTCACGACTTTGGCAACCGCCTGATCCTGACCGATCACCCTTCCTTTGATAAGGTTAGGCAGTTCGGCGAGTTTAGAACTTTCCGCTTGAGCGATTCGGCTTACCGGAACGCCACTCATCATGGAAACCACATCGGCTACGTTTTCGCTGGAAACGGTTTCTCTGTGAAGTTTGGAATCTTCTTCCCATTTATCCTGAGCAACCTGAAGGTCTTTTTCCAGGCGTTTTTCATCGTCTCTCAATTTAGCAGCCTCTTCGTATTTCTGTTTTTTAACGACAGAATTCTTGAGTTCCTTAACCGCTTCGAGTTGTTTTTCGAGTTCGAGGATCTGCTTCGGCACTTCCATATTGGTGATATGTACACGGGAACCTGCTTCGTCAAGTGCATCGATCGCCTTGTCCGGAAGAAAACGGTCTGTGAGATATCTGTTGGTGAGCTTCACGCAGGATTCGATGGCTTCATCGGTATAGGTCACATTGTGATGCTCTTCGTATTTTCCTTTGATATTGTGAAGGATTTCGATGGTCTCTTCTACTGAGGTAGGTTCCACGATAACCTTCTGGAAACGACGCTCCAGCGCTCCATCTTTCTCGATATACTGTCTGTATTCGTCAAGTGTGGTGGCACCGATACATTGGATCTCACCTCTGGCCAGAGCTGGTTTGAACATGTTGGAAGCGTCGAGGCTTCCGGTGGCTCCACCGGCACCGACGATGGTGTGGATCTCATCGATGAAAAGGATGATATCGTCATTCTTTTCGAGTTCGTTCATCACTGCCTTCATACGTTCCTCGAATTGTCCGCGGTATTTGGTGCCGGCGACAAGAGAGGCGAGGTCAAGAGTGACCACTCGTTTGTTGTATAGGATTCTCGATACTTTTTTCTTTATAATTCGAAGTGCGAGTCCTTCAGCAATGGCGCTTTTACCAACTCCGGGTTCTCCGATGAGAAGCGGATTGTTCTTTTTGCGTCTGCTGAGAATCTGGGACACCCGTTCAATTTCTTTTTCTCTTCCGACAACCGGATCCAGTTTGTCTTCCTCAGCCAGTTGGGTGAGGTCACGACCGAAGTTGTCCAGTACCGGGGTTTTAGACTTTTTATTGGTCTTGGTCCCGCCTGCTGAACTGCTGAATGGATTGTCTTTAGCGTCATCGCTGTCTCCTGGATCATCTGAATACGATTCAGAGGTCGGAGATTCTATATAATCGTCTTCGCTTGTGATCATCAGTTTGAATTGTTCTTTAACATTATCGTAATCTACCTTGAGCTTATTCAGCAACTTGGTGGTCGGGTCGTTTTCATTTCTCAGAATACACAGCAACAGGTGTGCGGTATTAATAGAGGAACTCTGAAACAGTTTTGCTTCGAGGAACGTGGTCTTCAGGGCACGTTCAGCCTGTCGTGTTAGATGGAGGTTCCTTTTTTCATTGGCATTAACGCTGAAATTGGGATTTGCCGGACTAAGGATCTCCACCTTCCGTCTAAGCGTGTTAAGATCGATGCTCAGGGCTGTGAGTATATCTATTGCTTTTCCGCTTCCGTCTCTTAGTAATCCGAGCATAAGATGTTCTGTCCCTATGAAGTCGTGACCCAATCTGAGGGCTTCTTCCTTGCTATAGGCGATCACATCTTTTACCCGTGGTGAAAAATTGTCATCCATACACTTATCCTTTCTTCAATTAAAAATAGTAAAACAACTATTACCAGACAAAAACTATACCTTAATTAATGGTACTTTTAGCTAATAGACAAAAAAATGTGCCAAAAACAAAATAATTAACAGTGAATTTATTAACGGCAAGTCGGGTTTTTTTTGTTAATAAATTGATTAAAAAACTATAGACTAAACACCCCAGAAGGGTAATAAAATATGTATATTGGCACGATTTATAAATATACGCTAACGTAAATAAATTAATATGGCCGAAGGAGAAAAACTGATTCCTATTAATATTGAAGATGAGATGAAATCGGCTTACATCGATTATTCGATGTCCGTCATTGTGTCACGTGCATTGCCTGATGTTCGCGATGGTTTGAAGCCGGTTCACAGAAGAGTTTTGTTCGGTATGCACGAATTAGGAGTGCGTTCTAACACTGCTTATAAAAAATCTGCCAGAATTGTAGGTGAGGTTTTGGGTAAATACCACCCACATGGAGACTCCTCCGTGTATGATACCATGGTTCGTATGGCTCAGGAATGGAGCATGCGCTACATGCTTGTGGATGGTCAGGGTAACTTTGGATCCATCGATGGTGACAGCCCGGCTGCAATGCGTTATACAGAGGCCAGAATGAGAAAGATCTCTGAAGATATGCTGGCTGACATCGAAAAGGAAACGGTAGATCACCAGCTGAACTTCGATGATACGCTGAAAGAACCAAAGGTATTGCCAACCCGGGTACCTAACCTGTTGATCAACGGTGCCTCCGGTATCGCTGTAGGTATGGCGACGAACATGCCTCCGCATAATCTTTCTGAAGTAGTGCAGGGTATCGTAGCTTACATCGATAATCACGACATCGAGATCGATGAACTCACTGAATATATTAAAGCTCCGGATTTTCCTACCGGAGGTATCATTTACGGATACGACGGTGTTAAGGAAGCATTTAAGACCGGAAGAGGAAGAATCGTTATGCGTGCTAAGGCGCATCACGAGGAAATAAATGGCCGTGAGGCTATCGTGGTAACGGAAATTCCGTATCAGGTGAACAAGGCGGAAATGATCAAAAAGACCGCCGACCTTGTCAATGATAAGAAGATTGAAGGTATCTCCAATATCAGAGATGAATCGGATCGAAAAGGGATGCGTGTCGTTTACATCTTAAAACGCGATGCGATTCCTAATATCGTACTGAACCTGCTCTATAAATACACAGCGTTGCAGTCATCTTTCAGTGTGAACAATATCGCATTGGTGAACGGCAGACCGCAAATGCTCAATCTCAAGGATATGATCGTGCATTTTGTGGACCATCGTCATGAGGTTGTAGTAAGACGTACCGAGTACGAATTGAGAAAGGCGGAAGAAAGAGCGCATATTCTGGAAGGTCTCATCATCGCTTCAGATAATATCGACGAAGTGATCGCGCTGATACGTTCTTCCTCAAATGCTGAGGAGGCAAGGGAAAAACTTATCGAACGCTTTAAGCTTTCCGAGATACAGGCGAAAGCGATCGTAGAAATGAGACTTCGTCAGTTAACCGGACTGGAGCAGGATAAATTGCGTACAGAATACGATGAGACCATGAAATTCATCGAAGATTGTAAAGATATCCTTGCCAGAAAGGAACGCAGAATGGAGATCATCAAAGATGAGCTGTTGGAAGTGGAACAAAAATACGGGGATGCCCGTCGTTCTCAAATCGAATATGCAGGTGGTGACCTCAGTATCGAAGATATGATACCGGATGAGCAAGTGGTGATTACGATCTCACATGCGGGTTATATCAAGCGTACCTCGCTCTCTGAATATAAAACTCAGAACAGAGGGGGAGTTGGTCAGAAAGGATCTTCAACACGTAACGAAGACTTCCTTGAGCATATGTTCATCGGTACCAATCACCAGTATATGCTCTTCTTTACACAAAAAGGTAAATGTTTCTGGATGCGTGTCTACGAGATCCCTGAAGGTAGTAAAACCTCCAAGGGTAGAGCGATTCAGAATCTGATCAACATCGAACAGGATGATAAGGTGAAAGCTTTCATCTGTACCAAAGACCTGAAAGATGAAGAATATATCAACAGTCATTATGTCATAATGGCAACCAGACAAGGTATTGTCAAGAAAACATCTCTGGAGCAGTATTCACGTCCCCGTCAGAACGGTATCAATGCGATAACCGTAAGAGAGGATGACGAATTGCTGGAAGCAAAACTTACTACCGGAAACAGTCAGATCCTCCTCGCGGTTAAGTCTGGTAAGGCTATCCGTTTCGAAGAAAGCAAGACCCGACCTATGGGTAGAAATGCCAGTGGGGTACGCGGGATCAGTCTTGCCGATGATAAGGATGAAGTGATCGGAATGCTTTCCATCCATAATATGGAAGAGAATATTCTGGTGGTTTCTGAAAATGGATATGGAAAACGTACCTACCTCGATGATCCTGAGGATGGAGAAGCGGTTTATCGAATCACCAACAGAGGTGGTAAAGGTGTAAAAACCATGTCTATTACAGAAAAAACCGGTAAATTAGTAGCCATTAAAAACGTGTCGGACAGCGATGATCTTATGATCATTACCAAATCCGGAGTTGCGATCAGGTTATCTGTTGAAGATCTGAGGGTTATGGGGCGTGCTACCCAAGGGGTAAAACTCATCAACCTGAAGAATGATTCTATTGCTGCAGTAGCTAAAGTACCTCGCAGTGAAGACGAGATCGATGATGTTAAGGATATTGAGGTGAACGAAGATGGCACGGATATTGGACAAGGAGAAACCGAAAATTAAAAATTAACATTAAACACAAATATTGAATTAGAAATGAAAAAGCGAATTTTAATAGCTTCAGCTGTATTATTTTCGACCTTTGCCATCGCTCAGAAGAAAGAATTGAGAGATGCTGAGAAGGCATTGGAAAACGGTAGTGTGGCCGAGGCCAAAACTGCACTGGACGGAATTTCCGGAAGCATTGATGCCGCAGATGAAAAATATAAGTCTCAGTACTACTTTCTTTTAGGGAAGACCTATGGTGAGATGGGGAAAAAAGGTTTAGAAGTACCTCAATCTTATCAATTGGCTGCCGAAAACCTGAACAAACTCATCGAGTTTGAAAAAGGCACCAAAGTAAAGTATACCGAAGAAGCCAAAGCCTACATGAACCAAATGGCAAACGACCTGGTAAATTCAGCGGTAGAAGATAACAAGAACAATAAGTACGCCGAAGGTGCAGATAAACTCTATCTGGCCTATGAACTCAGCGGAAATGCTGATTATCTTTATTACGCAGCTTCAGGAGCTGTTCAGGCTGAGCAGTATGAGAAATCCCTTGAGTACTATCTGGCTCTTAAAGATATGGGGTATACCGGTGAGTCTACTCAGTATGTTGCTACCAATAAGGAAACAGGACAAGTTGAAGATCTTGGAACTGAATCTAACCGTGACTTAATGGTTAAAGCAGGAACCCATATCAATCCTGAAGAACAAAAAACGGAGTCAAGACTTCCTGAGATCGTTAAGAATATCGGACTTATCTACAGTCAGCAGGGTGAAACAGAGAAGGCTATTGCAGCGATGAAAGATGCAAGAGCAGCGAATCCTGAGGATATCAACCTGTTGCTTACAGAAGCTAACCTTTACATTAAATTAGGGGATAAGGAGAAATTCAGAGCATTGATGGAAGAAGCTATCCAAAAAGATCCGAACAATCCTGTACTATTCTATAACCTTGGTGTAATTACTGCAGAACAAGGTGATCACGAAAAAGCTATGGAATATTATCAGCGTTCTCTGGAGCTAGATCCTAAAAGTGAGAATACTTACCTGAACATGGCTTCAGAGGTGTTGTCAAGAGAACAAGGTATCGTTGATGAAATGAACGGACTTGGAAACACTTCTGCTGATAACAAACGTTATGACGAATTGAAAGGAGAGCGTGAGCAGGTTTACAGAGATGCTATTCCTTATCTTGAGAAACTTCTTGAAATCAATCCAAACAATGTTGATGCTACCAGAACTCTTATGAATATCTACGGAAACATCGGAGAGACAGCGAAATTCAAAGAAATGAAAGATAAACTTTCAACGCTTGAGCAATAGGATTTCGACTTTATAAAAATTAAAGGACCGCATTTGCGGTCCTTTTTTATTTTACTTCCTATCTCTTTTCCAGAGAGCGATCAAATGATCTTCTTGATCACTCTCAGTTTGTGAGTATGTGTACGGGAATCAACATTGAAGATCCCACTATGGTCTATCCTGTCAATTCTAACTTTGCCGTCGACATGGATGATATAATTATTTTCCATGATGATGCCCACATGTACGATAACCCCTTCTTCATTATCAAAGAAAGCGAGATCGCCGGGTTCACTTTCTTCTATAAAACTTAAGGCGTCTCCCATTTTAGCCTGTTCATCCGCCTGTCTTTTGATCTGATAACCATTGAGGTGATAGACCATCTGAGCAAATCCGGCGGCATCGATACCAAATGGTGTCTTTCCTCCCCGTAATTCAGGACAATTCAGGTAGAGAAATGCAGTTTTGATAAGGTCTTCCTTCGGATTTTTTCCAGAAATCTTTCTGCCGTCAAAATGAAAACCGATCTGGGATACAGTGCCGGTATTACAGCCTAAAGGTACAGGCATCAGGTTGTTGTTGTCATCGAACACGAATTCCACAAGGTCTGCCGACAGTGCTGCCGGTTCTTTTTCCAGCACCTTGTAAACGGACTCTTCAAGAAGCGTATACTGTTTATTATCGATCCAGCCTTCAAATTTATCGAATGCAAGACGAATCCTGCTCCAATGTTTTCTTCGGTCAAGTACCTTAAAGAATTCACCGAACAACACCTGTGAGGTTTGTTCAGCATTCATTGCAGGCTCCAGTCTAAGCGGTACGATACTCAGGTTACAGATTCCGTATTGCATTCAGTGTAAATGGTTTTTATACTACATTCTTTCAACAACGATCGCCGAGGCTCCACCACCACCATTACAGATTGCGGCTGCTCCTTTACCGGCATTGTTCTGTTTAAGAACGTTTAACAGCGTGATCAGGATTCGTACTCCGGAACATCCCAATGGATGACCGAGGGAGACTGCACCTCCGTTTACGTTAACTTTATCATCGCTGAGTCCAAGAATTTTCATATTGGCGAGTCCCACCACGGAGAATGCCTCATTGAATTCAAAATAATCAATCTCGTCAAGTTTGAGCCCTGCTTTATCCAGAGCCTTTGGCAATGCTTTTGCGGGAGCAGTGGTAAACCATTTAGGTTCGTGGGCTGCATCTGCATAGCTAAGTATGGTTGCAAGTGGCGTTATCCCAAGTTCTTTGGCTTTGGCTTCACTCATCAGTACAACAGCACCAGCTCCATCATTGATTGTGGAAGCATTGGCAGCCGTTACGGTACCGTCTTTGGTAAACGCTGGTCTCAGGGCTGGTATTTTATCCAGTATTACATTTTTATATTCTTCATCTTCTTTAACGATCACGGGTTCACCTTTCCGTTGAGGAACTTCTACCGGAACCACTTCATCATCAAATTTTCCGGCTTTCCAGGCGTCGGCAGATCGGGTATACGACTGTATTGCAAAAGCATCCTGGTCTTCCCTTGAAAATTTATATTCGGTAGCGCAGGCATCCGCACATACTCCCATCGCATTCTGGTCATAGGCATCGACAAGACCGTCCCTTTGCAAACCATCGGTGAGGGTACCCGGACCGAATTTCACACCCTGACGCATGTACAGATAATGTGGGATCTGGCTCATATTTTCCATACCACCTGCAACGATGATGTCGGCATCGCCTAAAGCGATTGCCTGTGCGCCCTGCATCACAGCTTTCATACCGCTGGCGCAAACTTTATTGACAGTTGTACAGGGTACGGTATCGGGAATACCGGCATAGATAGCGGCCTGCCTGGCTGGGGCCTGACCTTCTCCTGCCTGTACTACATTTCCCATCAGAACCTCTTGCACCAAAGACGGATCGAGTCCGATTTGGTTCAGAGCTCCTTTAATGGCTGCGGCTCCTAATTTCGGTGCGGGAATGGAAGACAATGCCCCCATAAAGCTACCGATCGGTGTACGGGCTGCAGCAACAATGACTACTTTATTCATAATTTACTCGTTTTAGTGTTGCGAATTTAGGTATTTTAAAAACATCTTCATAAGAACCCCGATATTAATAAAAATCTGCAAGGAAGCGATTTTTTTATACTTTTGAATATCAATAACCCACTTCATGAAGCGTTTTCTCGATAGGCTTTACTCAAATCAATCTCATATCTACAAAGGCTTTCTCTTTATAGTCACCATCGTGATGATCGTATATTTTTTCCCAAAAGGAGGAAAGTTCAAATACGATTTTCAAAAGGGAAAACTTTGGCAATATGAAACACTTTACGCTCCTTTCGATTTCGCAATATACAAGACCGACGATGAAATAAGAAATGACAGGGAAACAATCAGAGCGAATCATCCGGAATATTTCACCTATGACACGGTGATCCGTCAGACCGTGATTCGGGATTTCAGACAAAAGTTTGCGACTTTCTTTGATGAAGATACCCTCGGTTCCCGGACGTTCAACCGCCTGCGGGATAACGGACTTCAATTATTGAATCGAATCTATGATAAGGGAGTCGTGCAAAGCGAACTGGATTTTAAAGGTGATAAGGTGGTGAACGTAGTTACCGGCAATGAGGAAAAGACGGTCCTTTACAGCAGTCTTCAAAAGTTGAATGAGCTTGAAAAAATCATCAATAATTATCTTCGGGAGCAGAACATTCAGGATTATTCTTCTTCGTTTTACAGTTTGTATTTCGATATCATCCGACCCAATGTATTCGTGGATGAAGAGCTTACTCAGAAAACACTTGATGAAGAGCTGGCTCAGGTGACCACTACAAGAGGAAGTGTAGATAAAGGGAAACGTATCATCGCGAAAGGGGAAGTGGTAGAAGGCGATAAGTACAATCAGCTATATTCACTAAAACGGGAATATCAATCCAAATTATGGAATGAGAATAATTATAACTGGATCGTTCTGGGGTATGTTTTACTGGTGGCTCTGGCCATGATGATGCTACTCTTATTCCTGAAGAAGTACAGACCTGAGATCTATGAGAACAATAATAAAGTAACCTTTATTTTCTTTAATATACTCGTCATGATCTTTATTACCACCGCAGTGGTAAAGTTCAATGTCGATTATGTTTATGTGGTACCTTTATGTATCCTGCCCTTAATACTGAAAGCTTTTTTCGATCCTAGAACCGGCCTTTTTGCCCATGTGCTTACCGTATTATTGCTGGGATTCATCGTGCCTAACAGTTTTGAATATGTGTTTTTACAGATCATCGCAGGTATCGTGACCATTCAGACGATTTCTGAACTCCATAAGCGAGCGAATCTCTTTATTTCGGTAGGACAGATCACTTTGGTCTATATCGTGGCTTATTTCGCCTTTCATGTCATCCATGAAGGAAATCTTGAGAATACGGATTGGCTAATCTTTACGATGTTCATATTGAATGGTCTTGCTACACTGGCTGCGTTTCCGCTGATCTATATCTATGAAAAATTGTTTTCACTGGTTTCTGATGTTTCACTGTTGGAATTATCGGATACCAATTCAAAACTTTTAAAAGAGCTCTCAGACCGGGCTCCCGGCACCTTTCATCATTCCCTGCAGGTAGCCAATCTTGCGGAAGCGGCAGCAAATGAGATCGGAGCGAATTCTATGCTCGTTAGAGTAGGGGCCTTATTTCATGATATAGGGAAAATGAGCAATCCGATGTTCTTTACCGAAAATCAGATCACCAGTGTAAATCCTCATGATGAACTGTCACCAAGAGAAAGTGCAGCGATCATCATAGATCATGTTATCGAAGGAATAGAGATCGCTAAAAAACATAATTTACCGGATCGGGTGATCGATTTTATCAGAACACACCATGGAACCACGATGGTTTATTACTTCTATAAAAAGGAAGAAGAGATGAATAAGGAAGTGAACCCGGACGATTTCCGTTACCCCGGCCCGATACCGTTTTCCCGGGAAACGGCAATTCTTATGATGGCAGATTCGGTGGAAGCGGCATCCAAAAGTCTTAAGGAGCCTACCTTTGCGGTTATCGATAGTTTCGTAGACCGGATCATTAACAAGCAGGTGGAGGATGAGCAATTCCTGAATGCCAATATTACTTTTAAAGAGATTCAGATGATCAAGAAAGTATTAAAACAAAAGCTTGTAAATATCTACCACCTGAGGGTGGAATATCCTGAATAGGATTACTGTCTGGTTAGAATCTTTTGATCTGCTTGCTCAGTTCTTTTTTGGGAGCTTCGCGGGCTTAGTTGTATTTTCACGGGCTCAATATTTTGACTTTTAGTAATTAAGTGGAAATTGATGGGCAGAAGTGTGGCGTTAGGCACACTACAATGTTAGTATCAGTGTAAATAGATGATATTATGTGCCGTAGGTACATCAAAGTACAGATAAAAGTGCGTCGTATGTATACCCGGAACTCATAATTGAAAAACATTATGTACAGAAAGAGGGGGAGCCGCAAAATTCATAACTCTTAATTCTTAACTCTTAATTCTTAATTCTTAATTCATAACACCATAATTTTGCATTATATTTGCGCCAAATTTTGTACCCCTGATTCGCTCGGGCTTTGAAACCCTTTGGTTAATAGTTAATGGCAAAATACTTCTTATCCCTAATCGCTATAATTATACTTACCAAGCCGGTAATACCGGTGGTTGATTATTTGCTGAATACGGATTACATCATTGCCAATTTCTGTGAGAATACGGATAAGCCCGAACTTCATTGTGATGGTAAATGTTATCTGATGAAAATGCTCGCAGCGAAATCGGAAGCCATGGAAAAGAACAAAATGAATACCGGGCTTCGGAATATTGAAATATTCAGTCCTCTATATTTTCAGGAGTTCGATATGGAATTTGGTAATAGAGTGATCCTCGATTCTGAAAGGGCGAAGGCTATGCATTATACTTTTTCTGAAAGCGATCATGAGCCTGTTATTATTCTGCCTCCACCACAATCATTTCTGATCTGATAATGACACAGGGAATATGTCCCTGACATCTTTAATTTTTTAAATCTACAGAAATGTATATCCGTAAACAATTACCCGGGTATATCGGTCTGCTGTGGATCTTGTTTTCGTTTTCCGGCATTGTACATCTGCATGCACAAATTAAGGAAACTGAAACAGATTCGATCGTGCCGATGATACTCGATGAGGTGGTATTGATCTCAGGTAAGCGTGGTGATGAAGAACCTGCAGTTGCCAAACCTTTGGGAATGCTTGATGAATATCTGCTACAATCAGATAAAGTCAGTATGATCAGGAGAGGTGCCTATGCCTGGGAGCCCATGCTTAATGATATGACCTCTGAAAGACTTGCGATCAGTATCGATGGCATGCGAATATTCGCAGCCTGTACCGATAAGATGGATCCTGTGACCTCCTATGTTGAGGTCGCAAATCTCAAAACCGCATCCATCCATTCAGGGCAGGGTGGCGCTTTATATGGTAATGCCCTGGGTGGTGCTATTGACCTGGCAACCGAGAATGCCGGTTTTAACTCCGGACAGGAACTCTCGTTAACTTCGGGTTATGAATTCAATAATCGGTCACGTATTTTGGGCGCTTCCGGTAAATTTTCCAAAAGGAAGTTTTACATCGATAGTGATATTTTTTATCGGCATGCAGATAATTACACCGATGGGAAGGGTGAGACGATCGATTTCACTCAATACTCGAAACTCAATTTTTCAGTAAATACAGGAGTTAAGCTTACTGAAAACAGTCTTTTGAAAACCAGTATGATCTATGACAGAGCGACCGATGTTGGTTATGCTGCTCTTCCCATGGATGTATCACTGGCAGAAGCTTTGATCAGTGGTTTGACCTATAGTCGATCAGAATTTTGGAAATTGAATGACTTTGAAGCAAAGTTATATTTCAATACCATAACCCATATCATGGATGATTCCAATCGGGAAGATGTTGCCATCCGAATGGATATGCCCGGAAAAAGTACAACCACAGGAGCCTACGCGCAAGGGCATGTTCGAAATCAGCAACATGATCTTCTTATTAAATGGGATGCTTTCTATAACCGCTCCTTTGCAGAAATGACCATGTTTTCCAATAATTCAGAGCAACCAGACATGTATATGGTAACCTGGCCGGACGTACATACCTTCAATCAGGGACTCTATGCTGAAGATCATCTCGATCTCCGCAATATGCAACTGATGGTTTCGGCACGTGCAGGTATGCAATCCTTCTCGGTAAAAGATGACTTCGGACGAAAAAGCCTGCAGATCTTTTATCCTGAACTCGAAAAAGAGCAGCTGCGCTTTTTGATGAATACGCGTCTGGCTCTGAAACGTACGGTCGGTTCATGGCGCTGGAACTTTGGAGTGGGATACGGAAACCGGGCCCCATCCGTTTCGGAAGGCTTTGGATTTTACCTGTTCAATAGTTTTGATAATCATGATTATATAGGGAATCCAAACCTGAAGAATGAGAGCGCTCTGGAAATATCCGGAGGCTGGCGTTTTCAAAGGACGAATTTTATGGTCGGACTAACCGCCAATTATTTCTATATGTTCAATTATATACTGGGAATAACCGATCCCGATCTTGATGTCATGACCTTTGGAGCCGAAGGAGTTCGGGTCTATCAAAATATAAACAATGTTCAATTGTTTAACACTACTGTGAATCTGGAATATCAAATCTTCAAGGATATCCGTGTAAGCGGAAATATCGCGTGGCATTCAGGGACCATAGCTAAAGGAGAAAGCCTGCCCTTTATCAGTCCTTTGACCTACGTTTGTCGCTTCCATTATGATAATCGTTTTGCGGATGTTTCGATCGATTTTCAAGGTGCTGCTCCTCAGGTGAATTATAATGGGGATTTTGGAGAGGACAGAACCCCTTCGTACTCCTTGTTATCGTTGAGTATCGGAAAACAGTTATCTCTTTTCGATCAGCCGGTATATGTAAAAGGGGGCGTGGAGAACGTATTCGATGAATCCTATACGACTTTTTCAGACTGGAATAATATCCCCAGAATGGGTCGAAATGTTTTCTTTTCTCTAAAATACACCATCAATTAATTGTAATAGTACTTAAAATTTAAACATGAAAAATACCATAACTTTTATTCAAATTTTTCTTCTCACTTTAATATTTACTTCTTGTTCGAAAGATGATGATACAAGCATGCCTGCAGATCCTTTGGCAGCATATCATAGGATAACCAGTCTGGAGGCAGGTCGATATGAAGTAGCGATCTATGGAACGGATGAAGCCTTGTATACCGGGTATAATGAGCTGATGATCGGGGTCAGAGACACTGAAACCGATGAACTTATCGAAGTTTCCGATCTTAACTGGAAACCTGTTATGCATATGAATGCTATGATGCATTCTGCGCCGGCTTCCCCACTAAGTCCATCCGCGATCGAAGCGGTAAGTACCGGATATTTGATCTTTCAGATGCCATCTAATTCTGAAGAGTACTGGGAACTGAAAGTAGATTTCACGGTAGCCGGTACTGCCTATTCTGTATCCGGATCATTAATGGTTGCGTCTAGTGAGCGCTATGCCGAAGTAGTATCTTTTATGGGAAACGATGAAAATCGCTATGTTCTGGCTTTGAAGCGCCCTTTTGAACCTGAGGTAGCCACGAATGATATCGGTGCCTATCTTTATAAAATGGAGGATATGATGACTTTTTCGCCGGTAACCGATCTGGTTATTGGTATCGACCCTAGAATGCCAGGTATGGGAAATCATAGTTCTCCAAACAATGAAGATCTGCTCTATGATTCCATAGCAGGTTTTTATAAAGGAAAACTTTCCCTTACGATGACCGGATACTGGGTGGTTAATTTACTCATAACCGATGGAGTTAACGTTATAAAGGGGGAAGAGATAACCGAAGATAACCTGCAAAGCAATTTATACCTGGAGGTTGAACTTTAATCATTTTATTTAGCTGTAAAAGCCTGTGTACCAAAAACACAGGCTTTGTTTTTACAGGCTTCCTTTAATCGGGAGTAAGAGGGTTAAATACCGATGAAAATCGAGATTATATCGCCTTAAACATCTGGAATTTAGTAAATTGTGCTACATTAGGTGAAACAATTTTCAGGATGAGGTATTATTTATTGGGATCATTGATGATCACCTTGGCATTAGTGTCTTCTTGTAAACAGGATAAGAAGCAAAATGCTGATGACGAAGTAGCGAAGGTAGAGGCACGGTATACCTGTGCTCCGCCTACAATGGATACACTCTGGTATAAATCAGGTAACAAAGCTCCGCTATTCGCTGGGTTGGATGTATTGAACTATCCTATTACTACAACGAATCCTGAGGCAAACCGATATTTCAATCAGGGTCTGGTGCTGGCCTATGGTTTTAACCATGCCGAAGCAGCCAGATCATTCTACTATGCGACCAAACTCGATCCTGAGAGTCCAATGTGTTATTGGGGATATGCCTATGTATTGGGTCCGAATTATAATGCCGGTATGGAACCGGATAATTATGAACGTGCTTATGAGGCCATTCAGAAAGCTATCATCCTTTCGGAGAAGGGGACAGTGAAGGAGCAGGGGTTGATCAAGGCTCTGGCGAAACGCTATGTGCAGGAGCCGGTAGACGATCGTTCTGAACTCGATATCGCTTACGCTGAGGCCATGAAGGATCTCTATCTGAAATATCCTGATGATCCTGAAATTTCTACGCTGTATGCAGAATCAATAATGAATCTTCATCCCTGGGATTTGCAGGATAAGGAAGGGAAAGATAAATCCTGGACTCCGGAGATCATCACCTTACTGGAGCGTCTGATCCGCAAGAATCCAGACCATCCCGGTGCACATCATTTTTATATACATGCCACCGAAGCATCCGACAGACCTGAAAGGTCGATGGGAAGTGCAGCGGTCTTTGATAAAGGATTGGTTCCGGGTGCCGGACATTTGTTGCATATGCCTTCTCATACCTATATAAGAACCGGAGATTATCATTTAGGAACCTTATCAAATATACGGGCAGTCGAGGCTGATAGTCTGTATACCACACAATGTCATGCTCAGGGGGCATATCCATTGGCCTATTACCCTCATAACTATCACTTCATGGCTGCAACCGCTACCCTTGAAGGAAATTATTATTATGCCATGCTGGGAGCTAATAAACTGGCTGAAGGGGTACATCCTGATATCATGAAGAGTCCGGGATGGGGAACCGTTCAGCATTACTATGTTACCCCTTATTATGTTGCCATTAAATTCGGAAAATGGGAGGAGATTCTGGATATGCGATTAAAAAATTATGGTCTGCCGTATGTAGAGGCCATTGAGGCTTATGCGCGCGGGATGGCCCTGTTAGGAGTAAGAAAACCCGAAAAAGCAAAAGATGAGCTGATAAAACTCGAACGTATTTCCGAAGATCCCACACTGGAGGAGGTTTCCATATGGGATATCAATACCGTGGTACCCGTAGTTCAAATCGCAAAACGAGTGTTACGTGCAGAGATAATGGCCTCCGAAAAGCGATATGATGAAAGCCTGGTCTTATTAAAAGAAGCGGTGGCTTTGGAAGACGGACTCAATTATAATGAGCCACCGGACTGGTTCTTTTCAGTACGCCATCATCTCGGAGCTGTACAGATTGAGGCAGCACTTTATAAGGATGCCGTAGAAACCTATAAACAGGATCTGGAAACTTTTCCTAAAAATGGTTGGGCTCAGCATGGACTCAAGCTCGCATATGAAAAAGCCGGGATGCAAAGTGAAGCTTCCGAAATTGATACGATGCTGAAGGAAAGTTGGGCGACAGCAGATACCGATATTCTTTCTTCTCGAATTAAATAGCTGGAATGGTTAGAATTTCCCTTCTTCATAATCCTGAAATGCCTGAACGATCTCTTCCCTCGTATTCATCACGAAGGGTCCGTGAGCGACGACCGGTTCATCAAAGGGTTTCGCATGGCCGATCAGGATTGTACTGTCGTAGGCAGCTTCAATTTTAACTTTGGTACCTTCGTTTCCAAATTCAATTAATTCTCTTTGTACAACGAGATAATCATTTACCCGAAGTCTTCCATCGGTTGTATAGAAAAAGATATTATGGTCTTCAGGAATATCAAAGGATACCGTAGCCTCTCCGCGAAGGGTGATCACTGCCAGGTGAATATCATTAAGATTATGAAAAGGCCCTTCCACACCTTTCCAGGTACCTGAAACGACCTGTATCGTATATTTCTCTTCGTGGATCAGCGGAATATCATCTTTTTGAAGTCCTTTGTACGCCGGTTCGGTCATTTTCTGAGAAGCTTTAAGATTTACCCAAAGTTGGAGGATCTCAAGTTCTCCACCTTTTTCCTTAAATTCCTCGGAAGAAATTTCTGCATGCACGAGTCCGCGACCGGCCGTCATCCATTGTACGCCTCCCGCATTGATCACACTGGCACCTCCTGAGGAATCCTGATGCATCAGATCTCCTTTCAGAATAAAAGTAACCGTTTCAAACCCCCGATGCGGATGTGGCCCAAATGGAAGACCTTGATTGTGCGGTCTGTAAACCTGATATCCATGATGGTTCAGGAATAAAAACGGATCAATCATATCGATAGATTGGGTAGGTAAGGCTCTGTAGGTTACCAGATCTGCAATCGGCGAACTAACTGCCTCGTGGATGCGTATAATATTTCTCATAATAAGGTAAAGATATAACTTATAGTATGGATATCAGAGAAGATGCAGAATAATATTCAGGTCTGGAAGCACACTTCAGCGTGACGAAATTGCCTGCCTCCTCTGTATTGCCGTTGTCGGGTATCGTTACGATCATAATGATGACGCATGTTCATGCGGTAGTGCCCCCTGGTGTCGGTGAACAAGTTTTTCATTAGCGGACAAACTACAGACTAACTGTTTGCCAAAACCTGCCTAACTGATTCCATGTGCATTGAGATTAAAGTAAAACAGATGAATTAATTTTTTGTAATTTGAAACAGCATTCTAAATCAGGATTCATGAACAAAGCGATAGTAGTACCTTTTTTGAATGGAGGAGGGGAATTAGGAGAACTCATTCGTAATAAGGATTGGGGTACTACGGCATTGGGCAGCCCTGAAACATGGCCTTCTAGTTTACAAGTTACCCTCGGGATGCTGTTACATGCCCGATTTCCCATGTTTCTTTTTTGGGGATCTGAGCTGACTTGCTTCTATAATGATGCCTATCGTAAATTCTTCGGTGATTCCGGTAAACATCCGCAGATCCTGGGAATGAATGGGGAGGAAGCATTTACGGAATCCTGGGATATCATTAGTCCGATGCTGGAAGAAGTGCAAAGGACCGGAGAAGGATTATTTCTTGAAGATCTGTTGGCGCCGGTTCAACGCAATAATCAATTAGAAGAGGGATTCTGGACCTTTGGCTATAGTCCTGTATTCGACCCCTATGGGAAGGTATGTGGTATTCTGGTGAACTGTCTTGAAACCACAGAACGGATAAAAAACCGTAAAATACTTGCGGAGAGCGAAAGACGTTTTCGATTGAGTCTGCAAAAGGCACCGGTTAGTATTATCATTGTGCGAAGTGATGACTTTACCATCGAAATGGTTAATGAAGCTTTTCTGGAGATGAGTAAAAAGCGTGAGGAAGGGGTCATAGCTAAAAAACTGTTTGAGGTTTTTCCCGATTCTAAAGAAACGATTCTTCCATTTCTTGAAAGAGTGATCGAAACCAAACAAATGGTGGAAGGTAATGATATCGAGGTGATCATTAATCGTACCGGTAAACGGGAAACCGGGTATTTTAATTTTCTATGCCAGATTCATCGCGGGGAGCGTGAGACTGATGAAAATATTATCGTTGTAATTTCGGAGGTTACTGAAAAGGTAAAAGTAAAAGAAGCGATAAAAGCAGCGGAAAACAGACTAAGATTGGCTACTGAAGCTACAAATTTAGCCACTTATGAATTGAATCTCAGGGATCGCTCTTTGATCGCATCACCTATAATCAATGATATTTTCGGCCACTCAAGGGATACCAAGATGGTCCATCAAAATCTCAGAGATCAATTACACCCGGAAGATCGGCCATCCATCGATACGTATTTTAAGGAGGCGATGAAAACGGGAAAGTATCAGTATGAATCAAGAATCATTAAGCCCAATGGTGATATTGCCTGGATCAAGACTTTTGGAGATGTCGTTTTCGATACCGATGGAGAACCCGAACGTCTTATCGGGACGATACGGGATATTACTCCGGAAAAGGAGCAGCAACAGATCATCATCGAAAATGAGAGGAAGTTCCGCTTTTTAGCCGATTCTATGCCTCATTTGATCTGGACAGCAGAACCGGATGGTACTATGAACTATTGCAACAGAACCCTGAAGTGTTATGGTGGACTCGACCCGAAATTGGATGTGAGGCAACTCGCAGGTGAATTTTTCAATATGATTCATCCGGAAGATCATTTGCGACTTGAACAACAAAGAACTTTTGCTTTGAGAACCGGCACAGAATTTTTAATGGAACACAGAATCCGCGAACATACCGGAAAGTACAGATGGTTTCTGAGTAAGGTCCATCCGCAGAAAAATCCTGACGGAACAATCGTACAATGGGTGGGGAGTAGCACAGACATACAGGAACATAAGGATTTTATGGAGGAACTGGAAAGGAAAGTAGCGGAACGGACGCAAGAATTAAGCGAAGCCAATGAGCGTCTTGAATATTCCGTTTCCGAATTGAAAAAACTCAATGATGAGCTGGAATCTTTTGCGTATGTCTCCAGCCATGACCTGCAGGAACCATTGCGAAAGATACAGATGTTCAGCTCAAGAATTTTGGGCAAGGAGCAGGATAATCTTTCGGAACAGGGACGCTACTATTTTAAACGAATGCAACTGGCAGCAAACCGGATGCAGAATCTTATTCAGGATTTATTAACCTATTCCAGAACCAATGATAAGTTATATCAATTTGAGTCGGTTTCGCTGCATCAATTACTTGAGGATGCATGTACTGAATTAAGCGAACTATTTCTTGAAAATAAGGTTGAAATTCAAGAAGGAGCAATGGTAACGGCCAGCGTAATTCCTTTTCAATTTGTACAGTTATTCAAAAACCTGTTAACCAACGCTATTAAATTCTCTAAGCCTGGAATAGCACCTTTGATCAGGATACATTGTGAAACCATACAGGGTGATCAGCTATTCGGACCGGTCGCAAACTCAAATACAACCTATTGTAAGCTGTTATTCTCTGACAATGGAATAGGTTTTAAACCGGAGCACAAGGATCAGATCTTCGAAGTATTTCGAAGGCTTCATGATCGTTCGGCTTATGAAGGTACCGGAATTGGGCTCGCTATCGTTAAAAAGATCGTCGATAATCATTCCGGCTTCATCGAAGTGGACAGTACTCCGGAAGTCGGTACGGAGTTTACCATCTATTTCCCGGCGAATCCATAAATACAACTCCGATTTTATAAGTTTAAAAAGTACACTTTTTACCTCTTTAGATGCATATGCATTAATTTTTTACTGATATGCGTTAATGCGAGTTTGGATTAATCCACAACTTTGATGGTGTCAAATTCGGACATTAAAGCCTCTTAACCTGGTCTTGGAATGGTTTATCAACCGTTCATCTTATGTTGTAAAAGTAAAACCAAAATAGCAGTAAACAGAATAATAGTAGTATCGAAGACCGAATATATCGTATGGATAGTACAATTATGGAAAGGAATGCTCAGAAGAATTTGCGAAAATGGAATATTGCTGATACAGATCACGAGATCTTCGCGCTGATCAAACAACGTTGGAGTACAAGAAAATTTAAACCGGACCTTATTCCGGAAACCGATCTGAAAAAGATATTTGAAGCAGGCCGTTGGGCGAGCAGTTATGAGAATATACAACCCTGGCGTTTCATATATGCGGTAAAAGGTTCCCCCTCCTATACCATTATTCAGGAATGTGTTCCCGATAACGATACCGAATGGGTATCAAAGGCTCCGGTTCTTGTACTTACTGTCTACAAACAACAACGCAACGATGGTAGTACTAATAACCATGCTATGCTGAACCTTGGATTATGCCTGGGCAATATGCACATACAGGCAGAATATCTGGGAATTGCCATGACACAATTATTCGATATCGATTGTGAACATGCCACAAAATCCTTTGGAGTGCCTAAAGGTTATAGCACCTATTCCGTGCTCGTTCTGGGGTATTATGGAGATTCAGAGGAAGTGATCACCAGGGAAGAACTGGAAGCGGAAGCGCTGATTCGAAAGCGATACGCTCAGACAGATTTTGTATATAAAGATGAATGGAAGACTTTTTAGCGTTGAGCTTTTAAAGTTGAAAATTGAAGTATTTTCGAAATTCTATCGTCTGAAAGTATTCAATAAAATCCTATCGGAACAGATTTATGGAGTTAGTAGGTCAGATTTACTACCGGTGATCTTTGGAAGGTATTATGAACAATGGTATGGTCATGGACTTTGGTTGGTGATTTCTTTTTGGGTTAAAAAAAACTGTAAATCAATCAATTGTAATGGAGTATTCAAATTAGATTTGAATTATAGGTTTTCGTGATGCGTTTTAATTGCACCGTTGAATGATGTGGATCCGAATCGATAATGCAGTAAGAAAGATTAACAATTGAAGCTAAAATCGTCACAGCTTATTAAGTAAAGGTTTAATCAATACAGAAAATTATGATTCGCAAAGTATTAATATTCAATGTGCTCTCTATGATCTCAGCTGTTTTTGGTTTTGGAGAGAATTCATGGCTTTTTGCTAAAATATTGTTCGTGATCTTTATCCTACTATTCTTTGTTTCCCTTTATTCAGGCTTTAGAGCGTTACCCAAACCTGTTGAGAATTGAATCCTTAACCAATCGGTATCTATGAGAAAGAATTTTAAAAGCAGAAATAGACGAATTTGATTTGTTTTGCTAAAAACAGGTGGTCCGGCTTTCAACTTCAACCCATTGGTTTACCCGTTTTGAAATCCGCAATAATGGTTGGATCACCTGATTTTTAATATTCTTCTTTTCCTAATATAACTCAAAATCAACATAAATTATCAACGGCTAAACCTATTCATTGAAATGGAAGGTCAAGACCGTGATTGATTTTATGTTTAACCCATAAAATCTTATTTTAAATGTTTATAAATTACATAAATTCAATGGTTTTTAACAGAATTGACCATTGTGAAAAATGAAAAAAAAGAGCATATTTGTTTATTAACCGCAGCGTTATCAAACACTGCTGCAACCGGGGCTGAATGAAATTTTACGTTAAATATGATCTTGAATTCATTTGTAATAATCTGCTAAGACGTGGGCTTGATGATCTCGATCTGAATTATCATATTCTTGATAGTGGAGCGATAACAATAGATGAAAATTTCTCGGAGATACGCACGGAAGAAATCAGAAAGAAATTACAGGCCATCGGGATATCGATTCTGCAGGATCCTAAAGAAATGCTTGTACAGCAAATTAAAGATACCATTACTGAAATGCTGGAGAATAGTGAAAGGTCAGGCCAGCTTAAGGTTTCTTCATACCTTACTGAAAAACTTCCATATTCCTATAGTTACCTTTCGGCTTTGTTTTCAGAGATCACACATACTTCCATAGAGAACTTCGTGATCCTTAAAAAGATAGATATTGCAAAGACTATGTTGACGGAAGCGGAACTTACCCTGACCGAAGTAGCCTATCAACTTAATTACAGCAGTGTTTCCCATTTGTCCTATCAGTTTAAGAAGACAACCGGTTTAACACCTTCTCAATTTCAGAATATTATCAGACAAAGAGGAGTCAGTAATAACATACCGGATAGAAACTGAATCATAAACAGATGATGAGGTCAAAGTTATTACATATTGCACTGGTCGATGATGATGAAGATGATCGATTTGTTTTCCGGGAAGCCATCGGAGAGATCGATATTCATACAAAACTATCATTGTTTGATAACGGGCAGGAACTGATGGATTTTCTGGCGCTACCCAATATAATACTGCCAGAGCTTATCTTTTTAGACCTTAATATGCCGATAAAGAACGGGATCACCTGTCTTAGGGAAATACGTTCAAATCCTAGGTTTAAGAATGTGATCATCGCAATATATTCTACTTCTTCATCAGAAAAGGATATTGAACAGACCTTTATACATGGGGCAAACATCTATATCAATAAGCCCAATGATTTTGATGATCTTAGGAATGCCTTACAAAAGGTATTGACCTTAAACTGGCAGTATGCCAATTCCAATTTGAATAAACAGAATTTTCTATTGAAGCTCTGAGCGAAACCAATATTCGCCATTTATATTGTAAACCGTTGTTTCAGATTACTATAGCACCATTCTTAGTAAACCCTACTTATAAATCCAATAAACCATCATTTTTTCAATGTTCAATGAAATTTTATAAGGCATTTATAAAATTGTATAACATGTCCCCTGTGATGGTTCACGAAATTTACTAAACCCTGCTGCTATGCCAAATTGATACGGAAGTCTGGAATTATTCTCTTTTAAGAAAATGATCCGATTATCGGCATTTAGTAACTAACAAGGAAAACAAATCATGGTAAATATAGTGATCAATAACGCTGGTGTTGAGAATCTTTTTTATAGTCTCCATCAGCAATTAGGTGGGAGCATTTCGAAAGATCACCGGGAATTAAGACTTGATTTCGATCATAATGGTATGAATGGATATGTACGCGGAATAATAGGTGAGGGGGGACTTTCCTTCTTTGATTTTAACTTTACGTCCAGTCAACCAATATCGATCGGTGACCTCCTGACCAGAGATAATGTTATCTATTTTCTTTATAGCTTAAAGGGAGAGATTGTCTATAGCGCAGAAAACGAAGCGTCCAGGATCATTGAACCCTACCAAACCACCATACTTTCTTCCAAAAAATGTACAAGTCATAAAATTGAACTCAATACACCGGGAGCATTTCGTTATACGCTAATTGTAGCAGATGTTTCGGGTGCTGATCCTTTAAATTCGGAAATGAGAGACTTGTTTCTGCCAGGCGTTCAGGAAAGCAACTATCTCTATATTGGGTCGTATAATGTGAAAATTGCGGAAGCAATAGGTCGCTTACAGGAAGTTACAACTTCAGGCATGGTCAGAGACCTTATGACCGAAGGTATCATCCGCGTAATTCTGGCAATGGAACTGGAACAACATTCTGAAGATCTGAACCATGCTGAAAAACGCAACAGTTCATTATTAACGAAAGAGTTGGATATTTTGAGAAATATTTCGAGACAGATCAAAGAAAGTCCTGAAAAACCTTATTCTATTAAATTTATATGCGAAGGAACCGGCTTATCTCCTGCAAAACTTCAGCACGGATTCAAGTTACTTCATGATCGCACTGTTACAGAATATATACGAGGAATTCGATTAGAATCAGCCGAGTATCTCATCAAAACCTCTGATCTGAATATTTCAGAGATCGTGTATTCAGTTGGCTTTACAAGCCGAAGTTATTTCTCTAAGATCTTTAAGGAAAAATATAATTGCAGCCCAAAACAATATCAGGAAAACCAATCTTTTTTGGCGATTACTGCATAATCGAAAATTGAACATTTCTAACACTTTAGATTTTAGGTTACCGGTTATATGTTGTGATAAATTCCGATCGGCGTGGATCGGAATTTTTCTTTTACAGCAATTGGTGAAAAGCTGAAAAACCCGACCACTTTGGTGATCGGGTTTTTTCAAAAAACAACCTAACTAATTCGATTAAACAAATTCCGTATTTATAACACGGATACTATTTATTTATTCACCGAAGAGCCAACGTATTGTTGGACTCTAAAACCTGATATGAAAGTACGATATGAAATATAAATCCATTAACCCGTATGCATCAATTCTTAACGGATTTGTGAGAATTCTATTTTGATTGCTCTGATTTGAGTTTTGATTCCGGAGCTTCTAAAGTGAAAAATAAATTCTAATGGATTGAAAATGAGTGCTTTTGGGTCGATAATGATGAAGTTGTATGATTAAAAATCAGTAACTTAGGATGTTATTTTAATGTCAACCTAACATAATAAACCATTTACAATGAAAACTAAATTATCAATCTGTATCCTGATTATGGTATTACTGATATGTATAGCCTGTAATCAGTCAAAAAAGGAAGCTGAGAATGATGTGCAAACAGTGTATTCTGAAACGGTCATGAGCAAAGAGACTCCGGAAAGAATGAAAATCGATCCTGACCTGGACCCATTAAGGGTGGCAAAAGATTATATTACGGTCATTAAGGATACCCTGGATATGGTAATGTATAAAGGAGTTTTAAAACCCGGAGACAGCATGGCACTCCATCAGCATTTGGATCATACGGTTTATGTAGTCAAAGGAGGAAAGATGTTGCTCGGTATACAAGGTGAGGAACCAAAGGTTTATGAATTTCCGGATGGATCAGGACTCATTTCAGGGCCAATTTCAGACTGGTGTAAGAATGTGGGCGATAGCGATATTGAAATGATTGTAACTGAGATCTATCGCCCGAGATGATTTTGGCAACTATAGTCGTTCCATCAACATCTGATATACCCCTTCAACCCAAATCTCACTGTCATTCAGGCTTTCGGTATAGTTGAATTGTTCTCCCCCGTGTTCCAGAAAAAGTTCACGATATTCTTCACCGATCTCCAGGGTGGTCTCAAGGCAATCGGCTACAAAGGAAGGGGAAACGACCAGTAATTTCTTTATTCCCATTTTCGTAAGACCGATGATAGATTCATCCGTATAAGGCTGTATCCAGGGATCTTTTCCCAATCGACTTTGGAAGGAAGTGGAAAAGTTGGAAATCCCGAGTTTCGCTGCGATCAGCTCGCTGGTTCTGAAACAGGCAGAACGATAACAATAGGGTTTGTTCTTTGCTTTGATCTGACATTCACAAGCCGGAAATCCGCATTGCTTATTATTTTCTTTCTGAATGTTATACAAATGCCTTTCCGGAATTCCGTGGTAACTGAAAAGCACATGATCGGGTTTTAGTTTTAGAATATCATTACCTGTTTTTTCTGCAAATGCATCGATATATTCCTTTTTGTCGTGGTAATAATTGATCATTTCGATGCTGGGTATCACAGTCCATTGCGAAACCAGTCGCATTACCTCCTCAGCGACAGAGCCTGTTGTTGCAGAGGCATATTGCGGAAACAGGGGAAATACGATGATCTTGTCTACATTTTGCTTTCGAAGATTATTCAGCGCTTTTTCGATAGAAGGATTCTGGTATCGCATGGCGAGTTGCACAGAAGTTTTAGTGCCCTGTTGATTGAAGCGATTTTTTAATTTCAGGGCTAAAGACTTTCCATAAACCAATAGGGGAGATCCTTCATCCATCCAAAGTTTTTTATATTCACGGGCAACTTTAACCGATCTGAAAGGAACGATAATCCCTTTTACCAATAAGGTTCGTTTGATATAAGGAATATCGATTACCCTTCCATCCATTAAGAATTCGGTCAGGTACTTTTTTACATCGCTTACGGAAGGACTGTCGGGAGTCCCCAGATTAACCAATAATATTCCGGTTTTCATTTTACAGTATTTATCATTCTCCGGTTGCAAATAACGGTTGTATTTTAAGTTAAAATGAAGAAGTTAAATTGATATTTCTTACGCTGATATCGGAAAAATATATGGTAGAATCTGCATCTGTATACTTAGATTTTTAAGATATGGAGTATCGTGCAGAAACCTGTATTTTACCGTTAAATGATACGCTCAGGGTTATATGATATGACCGGAGTTCGGTGTAGGAAATGTGGCATAGTGTTTGCAACCAATAAGATACAAACCTTAAAGGGGGTGTAATGATTGATAAAAAGCAAGGATTTGAAAATATTTATATTCCTTTTCCCGTCCCTATTCAGCGCTATAGATACAATACTAGCCGGGGAAACTTCAACAGTAGTGAACGATTTTGAGATCACCATTAATGAGCCTGGAGTCTGGTTCATCAATTTTAGATAATAGGATTTAAATTTGTCCCTGACTTTCTATATATAAATGAAGAGCCGCATATGTTAAAGCGGCTCTTTTACTTTATAAAATCACAGTAAATGAGTGCGATGTTGTTCGAAGAGGAAGCATCGCTAAAGGACAGGCTCGATTTACGATCATCACCAACATTAATATAGCTTGTTTACGACTTAACATGGATTTCAGGGTTAATATCCTACCACAATCAGCTAATTATCGCTGATAGCACTTGAGAGTTTATCTATAATTTTAACATCGGTTCCAAATGTGAATTTTTAATTAACCCGTGAATCTGACTCCGTGTAGTTGCTTTATATTGTGGCAGGGTGTTGAAATTAAGCCATTTGAAACCGCAGAAAATAATACCAAAAACCAATTGAATTAATAAAATTCGAGTAAAGATTAAACTATGAGAACAGGTAAATTATTGATCATATTGACGCTGTTTATGTATGCTTTTGGAAATTCTTCTCTAAGCGCTCAGGATGGCGATCAGATATTGGACGGAATTGGCGAAACGGGATTGATCGCCCGATATGTCTTTGACGGAGATACCAAAGACTGGTCCCGAAATAATTTACATGCAGTTTTTACCGGAGGAAAAGCAGTTTTTGCCAACGATGAAAAGTTTGGAAAAGTACTGGTTATTCCATCGGAGGGTAAAACCTTCGTCAAGGTGCCCGGGGAGTCCCTGATCAATGAAGAATCGGTTAGTATTACGGGTTGGGTGAAATTAAGTGCTGTGGAATCAGGCCAAAAGATCCTCGACCTTGGTAAAGGGTCGGATGCTCATTTCTATCTTTCTCCGGAAGGAGGAGGAGATAAAGGCGGTTTTCAGGCTGTTATGATTACCGAAGGAAAAAAATCCTTTGAAATCAATTCAGAGCAACAGGTAAAATCCGATGAATGGTTTCATTTTACGATCGTAGTTGATGTACCGTCTAAAGTCTTTACCACATTCATCAATGGTGAGAAGATCGGAAAAGCTGAAGCTATGGATATAGAACTCAGTGAACTCTTTTCCGGCGATGGGGCAGATAATATAATTCATTTCGGAAATTCTATAGCAGGAGACGGGACACCCATAGCTGGAAATTACCATGATTTTCGAATCTACAGAATACCATTGAATGAAAAACAGGTAAAAAGAATTTATTATAAGGCACTCCGCGGAGGAGAAGGTTCCGTACATGTACGAGAAAGACCGGCAGATGTATTGCCGCAATTCCCGGCAGATAATCCTCAATTATACAACGAATACCTTACTGGAGTTGCTGATATTACTGTAGAAACGGAAGTCGGTTCTTTACCGAGGTTACCTCGTTTGGTTCCGGGTACTTATAAAAACGGTATTAAAGGTCCTGAGGTACGTGTTTTATGGCCTGCTCCGGCTGACAATGCTACCGTTTTGAATCCGGGAACCTTTGTAGTGACCGGTACAGTTTCCGGAACTGATCTGAAGCCAAAGGCAACGGTAATCGTAAAATCAGGAAAAGCAGCAAAAACACCGGAAGAGAATCTTGAAGTTTTCGCACTTGATCAGGTTTCCCTGAATGTGGATCAGGAAGGTCACAATACAAAATTCATTGAGAATAGAAATAAGTTCATCGATACACTGGCGACTACGAATCCTGACTCCTTCCTGTATATGTTCCGAAATGCATTCGGGCAGCCTCAACCGGAAGGTGCTAAACCACTGGGAGTTTGGGATAGTCAGGAAACAAAATTACGCGGACATGCAACCGGACATTATTTAACCGCAATCGCACAGGCCTATGCCAGTACCGGATATGATAAAGCCCTGCAAGCTAAATTTGCTGATAAAATGGACTATATGGTGAATACCCTCTATGATCTGTCTCGTTTATCAGGACATCCGAAAGATCAAGGAGGGGTATATGTTGCAGATCCTATAGCCGTTCCTCCGGGACCGGGGAAGGATACCTACAACTCTGATCTCACAGAATCGGGCATTCGTACCGATTACTGGAACTGGGGAGAAGGGTTTATCAGTGCTTATCCGCCGGATCAATTTATCATGTTGGAGAAAGGAGCAACCTATGGTACGGATGTATCAAAGATCTGGGCTCCCTATTATACGCTACATAAGATTCTCGCAGGATTGATGGATATCTATGAGGTAAGCGGCAATGAGAAAGCGCTGGAAATATCAAAAGGTATGGGAGATTGGGTCTATGCCCGTCTGAGCCAGGTGCCTACAGCAACACTAATCGAAATGTGGAACCGTTATATCGCAGGAGAGTTCGGAGGGATGAATGAGGCCATGGCAAGATTGTACCGAATAACCGGCGAAGCTAAATATCTTGAAGTTGCCCGACTTTTCGATAATATCAAGGTGTTTTTCGGTGATGCATCACATTCACATGGTCTGGCTAAGAATGTTGATCTTTTCCGAGGACTGCATGCGAATCAGCATATCCCTCAGATTATTGGGGCTTTAGAGATCTACAGAGATTCCGATTCACCGGAATATTATCACGTTGCTGATAATTTCTGGTATAAGGCTAAAAATGATTATATGTATAGTATCGGGGGCGTTGCCGGAGCACGAAACCCTGCTAATGCAGAATGTTTTATAGGTCAGCCTGCGACGCTCTATGAAAACGGATTTTCCGAAGGCGGACAAAATGAAACCTGTGCTACCTATAACATGCTGAAGCTTACAAAGAATCTTTTCCTGTTCGACCAGCGTCCCGAATATATGGATTATTACGAACGCGGACTTTATAACCATATTCTAGCTTCCGTAGCTGAAGATAGTCCGGCGAATACTTATCACGTTCCTTTAAGACCCGGTTCTGTAAAACATTTCGGGAATCCGAATATGACAGGATTTACGTGTTGTAATGGTACAGCACTTGAAAGCAGTACAAAACTTCAGAATTCCATATATTTCAAGAGTAATGATGATAAAGCACTTTATGTAAATCTCTTTATCCCTTCAACACTGAACTGGACAGAAAAGAATATTGTAGTAGAACAGGAAACCGCATTTCCAAAAGTGGATATTACTAATTTTACGATTCATGGAAAAGGGAAGTTTGATTTCAAAGTTCGTGTTCCGCAATGGGCTAAAGTTGGTTATACAGTGAAGATCAATGGAAAAGAAGAAAAGGTCAATGCAACCCCGGGTAGCTATGTAACTCTCAGTCGTAAATGGAAAGACGGTGATCGTATCGAGATCAAAATGCCATTCCAATTTCATTTAGATCCGGTAATGGATCAGCAAAATATTGCGAGCTTGTTCTACGGCCCTATATTATTGGTGGCCCAGGAATCAGAACCACGTACAGATTGGAGAAAAATTACACTGGATGCCGATGACCTTGGCAGTACTATCAAAGGAGATCCTAAAAAGCTTGAATTTACTATTGATGGAGTGGTGTATAAACCCTTCTATGAAACCTACGGGCGACATTCAGTATATCTGGATGTAACTCTCGAATAGACTTAAATTTTAGACTACAGTTGATTAAATTTAAACCGGATCTCTCTGAATTGAGCAACAGAAAGATCCGGTTTTTTACGTTTAGTCGTAAGCTTTCTTTATTGATTTAAGTTAGTTAAAACGGCTATTTTTGCCGATATTTGATCTTGGAAAACAAAGGGGAGCGTTAGCGTTCCTTTTTTTTATTTAAAGAATTATGAACTGGATTTTATTGGTCATCGCTGGCCTTTTCGAAGTGGTCTTTGCATTTTGTCTGGGGAAAGCAAAGGAAATTGATACTGAGGTCAAGTATCTTTGGTATGGTGGTTTTTTAGTTGCGCTGATCATCAGTATGGGACTCCTGATTAAGGCAACTCAAAGTTTGCCGATCGGTACGGCCTATGCGGTTTGGACAGGTATTGGCGCAGTAGGTACTGTTTTGATCGGGATTCTGGTTTTTAAAGAACCGGCAACCTTCTGGAGAATCTTCTTCATCACCACTTTGATCAGTTCGATTATCGGGCTTAAGGTTGTTTCACATTGATTTTTGGAGTTGAAAGCTTTTAGTGCGCAGCAGACGAAAAGCTTATTCTGCTCCGGAAATTTTCATCCAGATCACTTCTTCATTTTTCTTGAATAATTTTTTGCCTTTGAATTCAAGTCTGGTTAAGGCGGATTTTCTGGGGTGTACTTCTTTACTTGAAAGATGGGTATGAAACACATAGTAAAGTTGTCCGTCTGTGCCGATGATGAGGTCACCGTGTCCGCTCCCATTTTCTCCAGTGTTTTTCAAAGAGATGATCGGGCTGTCTTTTGCTTTTTTCCAGGGTCCTGTGGGACTCTTACTGGTAGCATACCCTACGGCATAATCGGGGTTCCTGTAATCGTTAGCAGAATATAGCAGGTAATAGGTTCCGCTGTGTTTGAAAACAGTAGGCCCTTCTGCTACGGTCCATTCAACCTTTTGTGTGTCTTCCCAGTCTTTTTCTGAATAGATGCATTCTTTGAGTGTTTCAGGTTTTATAGCGGTAAGGTCTGAGGTCATTTCCGCGACAAAAATTCGGTTCCCGTCCTGAAGTCTTACGTGATATAGGTATGGTTTTCCCTCATCAAAGAAGATGAATGGGTCAATCTGTCGAACAGGAGCCTCCAGGTCTTTTCCATCATTTCTAAAGGGACCTAGCGGACTATCACTGGTTGCTATAGCAATGTGTTCATCGGCTGTATAGGCCATGTAGTATCGGTTGTTATGTTTAAAGATCTGTGGTGCCCAGAAACCTTTAGTGCCAAAGGCATCCCCTTTTATCAATGCATATCCTTCGGTAGCGCCTGCCGGTCCGGACCAATCTTTGAGGTTTTTTGAAGTGTATACAAGAAAGCCCTCACCCTTGATGCGGGGATCTCCTTTTGTACCATAGAGATAATAGGTGTCATTGTCTTTAAAAATGGTTGGATCTGCCAGGTAGATCTGATCATTTTCCAAACCCTGACCAGATACTAAGTTACTGTTCAGGGTTAGTAATACTGCAAATAGTAAGAGGCTGAAATGTTTCATGATTCTAATTGATTTGATCGATGTTTATTTTTGAGATGGAATCTTTAACACGGTATCTTCAGAGACCGGGATGCCAAGATCAGGTGTGCCATCGGCATTCCATCCTATCTTTTGCATTCTTGGTGACCTTTTTCCACCACAACCGTCACCGGGGTTTGAATTCGCATGATAGAGTATCCAGTCTTCTGTCCCATCCGGAGATTTAAAGAATGAATTATGTCCCGGCGCATATACCCCGTTTTCAACGGATCTTTTAAAGATCGGTTGCTCATGTTTTTTCCAGGAAGCAGGATCCAGCAAATCGGTACCTGTGAACTCAAGAAGTCCCAGAGAGTAATATTCTGTCCAGCATCCGTTGGCGGAATAAACGATGAAGATCTTTCCATTGTGTTCGAGATATTGTGGACCTTCATTTACGTTGACGTGTGGAGGATTGATTTCATCATCAAGGTCACCCTGCTTTTCCCAGATATGATAAGGTTGTGAAATAAGAACTCTGTTATTATCGATGGTCCATGGGTTCTTCATTTTGGCAATATAGATGTTCTGTTGACCGTTGGTATGTCCTTCCCATCCGGACCAGATCATGAAAAGTTCATTCCGGTATTCAAAAACATTTCCATCGATGGCCCAGCGATCGGGTTTTGCAGCTATCTTGCCTTTGAATTCCCAGGTTCCTTTAAACGGATCTTCTGAACGGTTTTCCAAAACGTACATTCTGTGGTTGTTGTTGTCTCCGTCATCAGCGGCAAAATAGACATACCATTTTCCATCGATGATGTGAAATTCCGGAGCCCAAATCTCTTTGGAATACATCGTATTTTCCGGGGGTGTCCAGATGGTCACATGTTCAGCATTAGAAATATCTGCAAGATTTTTGGTCTTCCAAAGCACCAGTCTGTTTTGAAGGGTATTAGTGTAATAGTAATATCCGTTGTAGTAAGTGCTATAGGGGTCTGCTCCCGAAGGAAGTATCGGATTTTTAAAGGTATCCGATTGTGCAAAAGCCATTGTGGTTAACAGGCAGAAAACCATGATTAAAGAAAATAAATCCTTCATATTGTATAAACTAGCTAAATTTTAAATCTCAATAGTATTAATTAATAATCCTGTTCAAGGGTAGAAAGGATTCATCTTTTACCGTTATCCCGTCTGAATTTAATTCGATTTCCACGATTCCTGAAATTCTTGGAAATACCGAATTTTTGGAATAGTGAGTATGCAATACGTAATGCATGTTCATATCATTATCCCAGAACAGATCTCCATGTCCGGTACCGCTTTCACCGATCTTGTCACCATGAATGATCGGATCGTTCTCCGCCTTTGTCCAGGGTCCGTAAGGACTCATACTCGTGGCGTATCCTACAGCATAATCCGGATTTCTGAAATCATTGGCGGAATAGAGCAGGTAATAGGTGTTATCCCGTTTAAAAACCGTTGGACCCTCTGCAACCGGCCATTCTGAACCGGCAGTATTTTCCCAGGGTTCTTCTGCCGCCAGCACCTCGGTAAGTGTTTCTTCCTTGATAGATTGCAGATCTTCATTCAATTCAGCGACGAATATTTTATTTCCGTTCTCAAATCTTACGTGATAAAGATATTTTTTTCCATCATCGTCAAAAAATATAAACGGATCGATCTGACTGATGGTATTATCGATCGGAGTCCCACTATTAGTGAATGGCCCCAATGGGGAAGTGCTTGTTGCAAGGGCAATCTTTTCGTTAGCGGTATAGGCCATATAAAAGACGTTATTATATCGAAATACCTGGGGAGCCCAGAAGCCATCAGTACCGAAAGCACTGGCTTCTCTTAAAGCAAAACCATCGGCATTTCCGGCAGGTCCATTCCATTCTGTCAGATCCTCCGAAGTAAACACAAGGAATCCTTTTCCGTACTTCTCCAGATTTCCCTGAGATGTACCATAGAGGTAATAAATGCCATTATAATTCAGCATTGTTGGGTCGGCGAGGTAAAGGTGTTCGCTCCCGGCCTCCTCAGGGAATTGTTCATCCTGATTGCCTGAACTATCACTTGCACAACTGATCACTAAAAATGCAAAAAATATAAAAATTGTTTGTTTCAAATCCTTCATAGTTACGGATCGGTGGTTTATCTGGAAATCCCGAATTTTTTAACGAGAGCATCATATTCCTCAGCGGAGATTGTGATCATGCACCCATGTCTAACCTGTTTAGGTAAACTGTATTTATCCCAGTCGCTGAAAAAGGTATAGCCAGAGGCCTGATACCAGGGACCGTTAAGATTATCCGCTATGGAAAGTCCGTAGGATACCCCCGGATATTGCTCATAATACATATACCAGATCTTTCCGTCAGGAGAGGGGATCAACGTTGGAGCCTCTCTGAAATTTGGACTGATCGGGTCTTCAGGAAGCGAATAAGGACCAGTTAAGGAACCTGATCTTGCGATTCGAATGGTTTTCCCGGTCGGCCAGTACAAGGTAGGATAGGTCTCATCTTTCAGGATCGCATAATAGCTATCCCCGACCTTTCGGATGATCACATCGATCGTCCCGAAATCCCAGTCAAAGAGACGTTTTGGTGGACCTTCAAATGATTTGAGATCTTTGGAGAAAACATAGAGTGTACGCTGACTTGCCCAGTATCTTTCCGGATCTTCCTTACTTCCCTCCTGATGTGGGGTATGCCAGGTCATCATGAATCTCGCGGAAGCTTCATCGTAGAATAATTTAGGAGCACCGATTCGTTGTAGTGCTTCGCTATATCCGGGAGTTGCTTTAAGATCAGGCGTATATACCGAATGTTTTTTCCAGCTGATAAGGTCTTCTGAGACCCATATGTTGATATCAGGCGAAGCATCACTCGCATTTCCGGCGATATAATAGTTTCCGTCAGGCCCTTTTACGATATCCGGATGACCGTGATATGCTTCGAATACTCGCTCTCCGTCATTCAGATTTTGCCAGTGGAGTCCGTCCTTGCTTACGGAATAATACAGACTGCCATAATCTTCATGGGTCATATGGGCAAATAGGTATGCCTCATTTTCAGGCTTTTCACCAGATGGCACTTGACCCGGAGGATCCGGTTGTTGTGCCATCATGGTTGAAAATCCAAGTGTAAAAAACAAAATTTTTAATGCTTTCATGTGTCTCTCACGTGATTATTGTCCGTTCACTTCTGATGTGAGTTCACGGATCAGTTGTGTTTCTTTAGGATCATAAGGTTCTCCATTGGATCTGAACACTTCATGAAACCAAACTTCGGGCTCTGCCGTATAGGTTTTGGTCCAGCTGTCCCATGGATATTTCGTTTGTGATTTACCATCTACAAATCCCCAGTTGATCATGCCTACGTTGTATTTTTTAGCAACAGGCAGAAATCCGGCAAAGGTACTTCCATTAGGTCGTGCCATATATTCGGTACAGATGATCGGTTTTCCGTAGCGTTGAAGTTCTTTGATGTTCTTTTCAAAATCAGCAGGATCACTGTAATTGTGGAAGGTGATGATATCTGATTGTTCCAGTTGCATGGTGTGCATAGGTTGCATGGTATTCGGATCACTCCAGTCACCTGTCCATACACCTGAGGTCAGGGGTTGACTTGGGTTAACGGATCTAGCCCATTCAAAGGTCTTTTTTAACAGCGGTAATACCAGTGCAGCTTTATTAGGAATTTCAACGGCTTCATAGGAAGGCCCGGTCATATTGTCGGGTTCATTCCACACGTCCCAGCCTAAAATTCTATCATCATTTGCAAATTGAGCGATGGTCTCTTTAACGTATTTTTCCAATCTGGGATATTGTGACTCATCTTTTAAAGCCTTCTGCCCCGGGCTTTGAACCCATCCTGAGTTATGAACATGTGGTTTAGGAGCTCTTTGCTTACCTGCCTCTGGAAAGGGATCCCAGCAGGAATCAAAAAGTACGAAAAGGATCTTTATTTGATGTTGGTCAGCTATCTTCAGAAACTGATCCATACGTTTATACATTCCTTCAGCATCATTCTTATGAACAAGATCATGAAGGTATACACGCATGGCGTTCATACCGATATTTTCTGCCCATCCGAGTTCCTGGTCTATTGTTTCCGGGTCGAAAGTATCTTCCTGCCACATCTCCAATTGATTGATGGCAGTTCGCGGATTGAAGTTTGCACCGACAAACCAGGGCTGAGCTGCATACCATTCATTGGCTTTTTCTTTGCTCCAGATCTCTCTTGGTGTTGTGGTCTCAACGGTGGTTTCCTCTGCTATATCCTCTGTATTCTTTGCCGACTGTTTACATCCTGCAATGATGCAGAGCAGCAATAGAGGAATAAAAAAATTGATCTTTTTCATATGTTGTTTTTAAAAAATTCCCTGATGTGCAGAAGTACGACACATCAGGGAACAGTTATTAATATTGCGGGTTTTGTTCCAGATTTGGATTGTTTTCAACTTCAACCTGAGGTATTGGTAAGCGAATATTCTTGCCAACTTCAAAGTTTTTGAAATCGGGATCTCTTTGTGCGATCTCATCCACTGAAGATTGTGAATCTAGATCTCCCCATCTTTTCAGGTCTTCCCATCGAACACTTTCTCCGGCAAGTTCCAGAACGCGTTCCGTTTTCAATCTATCCAGGAAGAGATCATGATCGGTTCCGATCTCCGGATATGCGGTAGCAAGCGGAGCCATATTAGAACGGGCACGTACCATATCCACATACTGATAGGCATCAGCCGTCAAACCGAGTTCATTCAATACTTCCGCATAACGCAGCAGGATATCCGAATAACGGATCATACGCCAGTTTACTTCCGAATAATAGTCTTCGTTATTTCTCTTATAATCTCTGGCCCCTTTTCTGAACCAGGCTTCATCTTGTCCCCATTCCCAGCTTCTTCCGTAAATCAAATCTCCAAAATCGGCAGTAAGTTCAGGATAGAATAGGGTATGTTGCAATCTTGGATCCAACTGACCATCGGTCGTTGTTTCCTGCTTGAAGGCATCTACCAACCAGAATCTTGCTTGTCCGTCAGACCATCCGATACCTCTTGGAGCAAAGAACTGAGCTCTTGTACTGGAAACCGATGCGTTAGGATCTTCCCCGGTACCTCCACGACGCTGATCTCCAAATTGGATCTCAAAAACCGATTCAGAATTGTTTTCATTGAGGTCGGTAAAATTATCTTTATAATTATCGACTAAGCTATATTGAGCACCTTCTCCGATCACGAGGAAGTCTAATGCGGTTTTCGCTTCGTCCCATTTGTGCTGTTGCATATAAACCTTGGCGAGCATGGCTTTAGCGGCTCCTTTGGTAGGTCTCCCGGTATTTTCGGCATTCCATGTCAAAGGCAGGTCATTAAAGGCTTCATTAAGGTCGGTTACCACTTGAGCAAAAACTTCTTCCTTGGATACCTGCATAGGAAGGTCATCCGGTTTTGAAGGTTCGAGAACCATCGGGATATTTTCCCAAAGCAGACCTGCGTAATAGTAGTGCAATGCACGGAGGAATTTGGCTTCTGCCAGGATCTGAGCTTTTCTCGCATTATCGGTAAACTCTATTTCCGGTACATAAGCAAGTACCTGATTCGCACGGAAAATAGCTTTATAGGAATCTCTCCAGGTTACTGCATTACCTTCCCAGAAATTATAGTTGATATAATTGAAACGGGTCCAGTCTGCAAGTTCTACCCACGGACTTTGGCTAAAACCTTCATCTGAGGTCAGATCGAGACGGAAGTAGATCCATCTTGGCCACAGACCGTCCTTGTAAAACATGGCATAGATGGAATTAACTCCCAGTTCCGCATCATTGGGGGTCACCCAGAACTGATCTGTCGTCAGAGCGTTCGGGTTATCGAGCTCCAGCTCTTCCTTGCTACATCCGGTAAGGGAAAGCAAGGAGCTTATCATTACTGTTATTATTATTAATTTTTTCATCATGAATAAGTTTTATTTAGAAACCGATTTCTACTCCGATCGAATAAGTCTGCAGGTTCGGGTATGAACCAAAATCAACTCCTCTCTGGAAAATGTTCGGATTGCTGAACTCCGGGTCCAGACCTTCGTATTTTGTGATCGTTATGATGTTTTGAGCAGAAAGACTGATTCTTGCTTTTGTAAATCCGATACGTTCCAGTGTATTTACCGGGATATTATATCCGATTCCTATGTATTTTAGTCTTGCAAAGCTTCCGTCCTCCAGCCATCTGTCTGAATCCCCTCTGGAATTCAGTGTGGTTCCTTTTACGATCCTTGGGAAATCGGTATTTGGATTTTCCGGAGTCCAAGGCTGAATACCTGATCGGTAATTGCTGTCATCATCGAATCTGTCAACGACACTGCGGTATCCGTTATAGATCTCAGCTCCGAAAGAACCGATCCAGTTCATCGAGAAATCGAAATTTCCATATTCAAAGCCTGCATTCAAGCCCATTTCGAAGTCTGGCCACGGACTGCTAACTACACTTTTATCTTCATTGGTGATCTGTCCGTCGTCATTGAGGTCAACGAATCTGATATCCCCCGGTTGTGCATTCGGCATGATCACATCACCGCTGGAGTTAGTGTAATTATCGATCTCTTCCTGTGTTTGGAAAAGTCCGTCAGTTTGTAATACATACCACATACCTACCGGTTCTCCTGAGCGGGTAATGGTGTTTCCCTGAATACTTTCATTGAGTCCGTTACCCAAAGAAACCAGTTTATTATTCAGAGTGGTGAAATTGACAGAAGCATTGAAGCTGAACTTGTCGTTCACCTGTTGACGATAGGCAGCATTGAATTCAAAACCTTTGTTTTCTACGGTTGCTGCATTCGATATCGGGTTTCCACCGTCATTACCGGTTGAAAGCAGGATGGGGAAACCGAACAATACATCTTCTGTACGAGCGATGAAGTAATCGGCTGTGATCTGAAGTTTGTTATCGAATAATCCCATATCGAAACCGATGTTGGTCTGTTTCAGTGTTTCCCAACGCAATTCCGAATTCGCGAGTCTAACCTGAGTAGCTGAAGGGTAGAGGGTTTGTCCGTTCCCGAGTACGATCGCACCAAAAGTATTGATGAATCCCTGGTACTCGTAATTACCGATGTTACCACTCCCTAGTTCACCATAACTAGCTCTAAGTTTAAAGTCGCTTATTTCTTTTACATTAAAGAAATTTTCATTGGTCAGACGCCATCCGAGAGATACCGAAGGGAAGTTAGACCATTTGTTCTCATCGCTGAATCTTGAGGATCCGTCTCTACGGAAAACCACATTCAGCAAATATTTATCATCATAGTTATATTCGAATCTTCCGAGATAGGAGAGGAGTGTTGCTTCATTTCTGAAACCACCCACCTGAGCCTGATCACCAAGGTCGAGTACGTCGAAGTATTCGCCGGTATTCGGATTTACGAGAAGATTTCGTTTCAATCCGTTGATCTGCTCATATCGGTCACTTTGATAAGTTGTACCGAGAAGAACAGTCAGGTCATGCTTGCCGAACTCTTTTTTGAAAGTAAGGGTGTTTTCAAACAGCAAGGTTTCTGATTGCGCCTTGTTCTGATTGGTAAAAGATTGTTCGTAAGGTTGATTTAAGGTCCAGTTACCTTCTCTTCTCAGGTAGAGATAGTCATCGAAACTGGTTTCGTAACCGAAGTTGAAACGGTATTTTAACCATGGGAAAGGATCGATCTCAGACCAGATGTTACCACGGATTCTAAAATTCTCCGTTTCCTGATCGATGAGGTTTGCGATCGCTACCGGGTTCGCAGCAAACGTATTGGCCACTCCTGATTTACCATAACCATATCCGCCCGGATTGGCTTCGTCATATACAGGAATGGTAGGGAAGAGGCGTACCACATCAAAGAATGGGTTTCCTCTGAATCCATCAGATCCTCCGATCTCATTCGCAGAGGATTTAGAAAGAGCCAGATTCTCACCGATACTAAAGATACCTTTCTTTCCACTGGAATTTACTCGAAATGAGATTCTGTCGAAATCGGTGGAGATCACGGTTCCCCGATTACCGAAATAGTTTCCGGAAATGAAATAGGATGAATTTTCACCACCACCGGCGAAACTCACATTCTGATCCTGAATGAGTCCGGTACGGAACACTTCATCCTGCCAGTCGGTATTTACGGAGAGATCGAGATCTTGTCTTGGGATTCCTGCATTATCATACGCCATATTGTTCAGACGAACGAATTCTTCCTGACCAGCGATATCATATCTCGGGATCTCCGTGATGCTCAGTTTCGAGCTCGCAGTGATCTGAAGCGGACCCTGACGACCTTTTTTGGTGGTGATGATAATCACCCCGTTTGCTGCTCTGGATCCGTAGATCGCTGCAGCTGCCGCATCCTTAAGAATCTGAATCGATTCGATATCATTAGGGTTAAAGTCTCTGTTCGCCGTGGTTACAAGTCCGTCGATAACATAAAGCGGATTCGCATTCTGGAGGTTTTTTAAACCCCGGATCTCGATTTTAGCTTCTTGTCCTGGCTGACCACCACCACGTACGTTAACCCCGGAGGCGAGTCCCTGGAGACTTTCCGCAACGGTTGTAGTCTGTCTTTTTTGGATCTGATCTGACTGAACTACCGAAATAGCACTGGTAAGATCCTTCTTTTGCTGTGTACCATATCCAACCACCACAACTTCCTCAAGGGAAGCGATGTCTTCGATAAGCTGAATATTGATCTCTGAACGGCCGTTTACCGGAACTTCCTGAGTGATGTATCCGATATAACTAAAGATCAGTGTTTGGTCTCCGATAACTGTAATGGAATAATTACCATCAAAGTCAGCCGAGGTTCCTGTTGAAGTACCTTTTACCACGACATTTGCGTAGGGTATAGGACTTCCATCTTCTGCGGTAATCGTTCCCGTGACTTCCGTATTCTGAGCAGCGATGCTTTGAATACTGAAAACCATGAATGTCAGGAATGCAATTACCTTAAATTCAAAACGTAAATAAGTTTTCATAGAATTTCATTTAGAAATTTTTAATGTTAGTTTGAGTTATGAAACAAATTGACGAAGAAGCTGAAGCAATACAATCTTTTTTAGTTAATTTGAATTAGACTTGAATTGTGTGTTTCATATTTTAAGAGTGTTTATTTTGAGAAATCAAAAAATTCAAGTGTATTTAATTGTCAACTCTTCGTTTTTCAAAGTAGATTATTTCTAGTCTAAAATGAGTACGAGAACCGTTTCATTATTTGTTCAAAATGGATCAATTTTAAGAAAACGTTGTAGTAACCTTGTTTTTGAATCAAATTGTTGAATTATGATACGGTCTGATTCTTAGCGTCTCATCGGAAATAACGTGTTTTGTATATATCAAATGATGCCTATTGAGATCGATTCGAAATTTTGCCTCAGATCGCCTGGAGTTAACAGAGAACGCTTATTTAACCGTGTTTAAGCACCTATGAAAAGAATATTAAGCCTTTTATTTCTATTACCATTTTGTTTCATTTATGGGCAAAGCCTCTCTTTCCGACAGTATAAGGTAGAAGATGGTTTATCGCATAATACGGTCATCAGTATGTTGCAGGATCACCGGGGTTTTATGTGGTTTGGAACTAAAGACGGACTCAACAGATTTGATGGATATAATTATAAGATCTTCCAGCATCAGACGGGTGACACGACCAGTATCGGAAGTAATTTTATCCGTTGCCTGCACGAATATGAAAATGTACTTTGGGTAGGTACCGATACCGGTTTGTTCGAATATAATGAACAGACTGAATCATTCACGTTGATCGAAAGTACCAAGGATCAACCGATACTGGATATAACCAATGATGAAGAGGGCAATCTGTGGTTTAGTGCTGCCGGAGAATTGCATCGACGATCTTTGAAGACCGTCACGAAAGATGAAGAAGTCTTTAAACAATTCTATGCATCCTTCATTTCCTCGAGCCCTTCCGGAGACATCTTTGTATCTTCCTCTTCTGCCTTATATCGTTTCGTTGCGGATAACCATTCTTTTCAACGGGTTAACCTAAACTATGATGATGAGGTAATCATCACAGAAATTAATGCTTCACTTGATCAGGATACCATCTATATTGGAACCAAGAACAATGGGGCGCTGGTCTATGATATTCCCCGAAACCAAACGGAACTATTACTAAGGGAGGCGGAGAATCCATTATTTGTTCGTGGGTTTTTAAAGAAAAATGAAAGTGAGCTCTGGGTGGCCAGTGAATCAGGGATCTTTATTTACGATGTGCAACAAGGGACCTACAGAAATTATAAAAAGAACTATAATAACCCTTACTCACTTTCCGATAATGCCATCTATTCGTTGGTGCAGGATAAGGAAGGTGGTGTCTGGATCGCCACCTATTTTGGTGGGGTTAATTATTTCCAGAAGCAATTCACTCCCTTTAGTCGGTATTTTCCGCGGGTGGGAGAAAACTCCATCAGTGGGAATGCTGTTCGGGAAATTCAAAAGGACCAATACGGATATTTATGGATCGGTACCGAAGATGCCGGCCTTAACCGACTTGATCCGAAAACCGGGAAGTTCGATAATTATGCCTCAGTACGAAATAAAGGAAAGATTTCGCATTATAATATTCACGGGCTGCTGGCAAGGGAGAATGAGCTTTGGATAGGGACCTTTGAGCACGGACTTGACATTATGAATATTCAGACCGGAGCTATGATCAGACATTTCGGTACGGGAGAGTATGGTGGCGGACTCCGTAGTAATTTTATCCTCTATATCTATGAAACTGCAAATAAGGATCTCTATGTTTTGACTTCTTCCGGAATTCATCGTTATCTGGAAGCTCAACAGTCTTTTGAAGTAGTGAAAGGTTTTCCTGAAATGTACCATTATACGTATTTGCTGGAAGACAAAGACGGAATACTTTGGGCAGGCACCTATTGGGATGGATTATATTATTATAATCCCAAGTCTGGTGAAAAAGGATTTTTTAAATATGATCGTCACGATCCGAAGAGTTTGAGTTCGAACGTCATCAATGGAATCTTTCAGGACTCAAAAGACCGTTTGTGGATCACCACTGAGAATGGACTAAATCTCTATGATCCTGTAAAGAAGGAGTTCCAAAGGATCTCAAGGGAGGATGGCTTTCCGAGTAATGTGACCTATTCCATACTTGAAGATAAAGATCACGATCTCTGGATCAGTACTTCAAGCGGAATCGTCGAATATAATCCAGATGATGAAAAACTCAATATTTACACCAAATCCAACGGATTGCTGAGTAATCAATTCAACTACAGTTCCGGTTTCCGGGATGAGTCGGGAGAAATGTATTTCGGCAGTGTAAATGGTATGATCAGTTTTAATCCTGAAGAATTTATCAAGAATGACTATCATCCGCCTATTTATATAAACGACCTGCAAATAGATAACAAGGAGGTTAATGTTCATGATGTGAATTCTCCGCTATCTCAGTCGTTATCTTTTGAAGAAGGAATCACACTGAATCCTGCACAATCTACCTTTAGTCTGGAATTTGCATCCTTAACATACACCGCACCGGAGATGACTAAATACTGGTATAAGCTTGAAGGGTTGAATGATAACTGGATCCCTGTGGGTAAAAGTCATCGGGTTAGCTTCACAGAACTGCCTGCAGGCGATTATGTCTTTAAAGTGAAAGCGTTGAACAATCATGGTGTCTGGAGTAATGAAAGCAAGGCGTTGAATATCGAAATTTTACCACCGATGTTAGCCAGTAAAACTGCGTATTTTATCTATGCCTGTTTATTCCTGGTTCTGGTGTATTTCTTATTAAGATATTACCACCGTTATAATAAGAACAAGCATAACCGTAAGATCAGACAGCTGGAAAGTCAAAAGGAAAAAGAGATCTATCAGGCAAAGATCGAATTCTTTACCAATATCGCACATGAGATACGCACACCATTAACCCTTATCAAAAGTCCGCTGGAGAAGTTATTGAAGAATTCCTACAAATCTCCTGAGATTCCGAAAAATCTTGGGATCATGGACAAGAACACCTCAAGATTACTGAATCTGGTTAACGAGTTGTTGGATTTTAGAAAGACCGAAATGAAGAATGTTCGTCTCACGTTCATCAAGGTAAATATTACCGAAATGCTTCAGGATACCTATATTCGTTTCAGTCAGTTGATCCAGGAAAAGGATCTCGAATTCAATATAAAGCGACCCCGTGAGGATGTCTATGCCTATGTTGATGAAGAAGCGATAAGAAAAATATTGAGTAACCTCTTTAGCAATGCCGTGAAGTATTCCCATTCGCTGATAGAAGTAGAGCTGATACAAAGGGAATGTGAATTCAGTATTATCGTCAAGAATGATGGTAAATTGATCTCCCCGGATCTTAAGCATCGTATTTTTGAACCTTTCTACCGAATTCCTGATGAAGATGATTCCGCTACCGGAAGTGGGATCGGACTTTCACTTTCTCACTCCCTTGCGGAACTACACAATGGTAATTTGTCTATCGAATTCAATGATAAGCGAATGAATACTTTTTTGCTGACGATGCCTATTCATCAGGAAGATGAGTTCCGGACGATCAATTCAGAAACCTATACCCGGAGAGAAGGCCAGGAGATCGAGAAGGTCGGATTTGATAAAAGTGCTCCAATTATTCTGATCGCTGAAGATAATGATGAACTGGCTGAATTCATCGCCACAGAAATGGCTGTATTCTATAAAGTCGTTAAAGCAAAGAATGGATTAGAAGCGGTAAGGTGTATCGAAGAGTTCGATGTACAACTGGTGATCAGCGATGTGATGATGCCAGCAAAGAACGGAATAGAGCTGTGCAAGCAGATCAAAGGGGATGTAAAGACCAATCATATTCCGGTGATCCTGTTAACCGCGAAAAATGCCCTGAGTGCTAAGATAGAAGGACTTGAATCAGGTGCTGATGCCTATATTTCCAAACCTTTTTCGATGGAGCATTTACAGGTACAGGTTTCGAATCTGCTTGAAAACAGAAGGTCGATATTAGGGCATTACAGCAATTCACCGTTGGCACATTTAAAATCGATTTCCTTTTCAGAGGCAGACAAGAGCTTTTTATCAAGGTTAGATCAGGTGATCGATGAGCACATGCGAGATCCGGAACTGAATGTAGAATCACTGGCCTCCAGAATGAACATGAGCAGGGCAACCTTATATCGTAAGATCAAGGAGATCTCAGATATGTCGCCAAACGAGCTCATCAATACGAGCCGACTAAAAAAAGCGGCGTTCCTGTTAAAGACCACAGACATGAAGGTCTATGAGGTATCTGAGGAAGTAGGGTACCGTTCTCAGACCAGTTTCGGGAGAAATTTCCATAAGCAGTATAATATGACTCCTTCGGAGTTTATGGATTAGTACTGCTCGAATTCGTGACTATTTTGATATTGGCCTAAGAAAAGCTTACCGGTTGTAATACATGCTCTTATGGAGTAGGATCTCCTGAAAAGCGAGTAATGCCTTCTTCTGATAGATCTCCGCTGCTACAGTGATGGTAGCTTCACGGGTCATGTTTTTGCCTTTAATAGGTATGGCTTTGAGGTCATCAAAATCAAATAAGGAACTATTCATCAGGATTGTATTCCACTTTTTGGTATTAGCGAGTTCCAGAAGGCTGTGTATATCATTGATTTCTATGGTAGCATGTAGTTCCAAGGCACTCTTATGTAATACATCATCTAAAAAGTTTCTGATGCTGTAACTGGGAGATGGCAGGGCCAGAGGCAGTGCTGAGATTTTTTGCAGAGAAATTCTCTTTAATTTACTCCAGTTATGAGACCTGTGAAGGATTAGTGAAAGTTGTGCAGCGAAAAGACGACTGGTAATGATGCTTTTGTATGGGTTTGAAACCGGTAAAAATGAAAGCATACAATCTATTTCAAATTCTTCCAGTTTTTTTAGCAGGTCTGTGGTCGAGCCAAATATGATCTGAAGCTTAATACCGGGATATTCTTGATTAAACGTATTGATCGTTTCAATGAGCAGCGCTGTCAGGCCATAGGTAGCACCGATGCATAGGTTCCCGGCTCTTACTTCTTTAAGATCCACCAAAGCCTGTTTGCTTTCTGCTGCCTGCTGCAGAGTCTTCTTCGCATAGTGGAAGAATGTAATGCCTGCTTCCGTAAGTATGACACGTTTACCTACCCTGTCAAATAGAAGTGAGTCTAAGGAATTCTCCAGTTCCTTTATTTGATGTGATAAGGTACTTTGTGTGATACACAAATGATCTGCTGCCTTGGTGAAGTTTAAATGTTCGGCAGCACTCACGAAATATTTCAATTGCCTGAGTTCCATCTTTAAAATTTAAAAAAAGTATCAATATTAATCGAATTTTTCGATTGGTGTTATCTAAATATAACATTTTTACGATTGATTTATTTAAAAGAACTTTGAGGTAAATAATTAAATAACAGAAAGATGGAAATTTTACAAACTTCAAAAAACGCATTGTCAGCATCGCAAGTTTCTGCTGTAATCAATGCTCCGATCGAAAAAATAAATATCACAGATTGGTTATTGCACCTTCCTGATGCCGAGTATCAGCGTTGTTCAGTAAATCATATTGCAGCCGGAGTTACCACTAATTATGAAGGTACCCCTATGTCTGTGAATGTTGAATACGTTGGCAACGCTCTGGTAATTCAACATTATGTATTTTCTGAATCTCGTCCTGATTACTGTCGTATGTTATCGGTGTCTGATACCATTACGGCTGCCGGGAGATCTAAAGTTCAGGTGCTTTGGGAATTGAAAGCGGAAAGAATTGATGACCTTACCTCAAAATATACCAATACGATTCATGCAACCGCCACTCCGGAATTTCTTAAATTTATTGAAGAACATGATATAACGCTGGATGCTGCTGCAAAGGCAAGACAGGAAGCTTCCGATGCTCATAATCATGAGGAGACCCCGCTTTTTGCGAAAAGTATCGAGAATTTGGCGATCTACGGTAAATACAATATGCCATTTTAAAAAGTTACGGAAGTATGAAAGCTATAACCATTCCGGTGTATGGTGATGCAGCGGTTTTGAAGATCATAGAATTACCTGAGGTGGTTCCTGAGATTGATGAAGTGATTGTCGAAGTAAAGGCTTCGGGAATCAATAGAAGTGATATTCTTCAGCGCCAGGGCAAATATAAAGTTCAGGAAAGTACGGACATAGAAATTCCCGGTCTCGAGGTTTCCGGTGTTGTAGTGGCATGTGGTGCAGCAGTAACTCAATGGAAAAAGGGGGATAAGATTTGTGCCTTACTTTCCGGTGGGGGTTATTCACAATATGTAGCGGTAAGGGAAGGTCAATGTTTACCAATTCCCCAAGGATTAAATTTTATAGAAGCCGCCGGTCTTCCCGAAACTATTTTTACCGTTTGGTCTAATATCTTTGAACGCGGACAGTTGCTTCCCGGTGAAACTTTACTGGTTCATGGAGGTAGTAGTGGTATCGGAGTGACGGCCATTCAGATTGCCAGAGCCTTGGGCTCGAAAGTCGTGACGACAGTAGGAACCGAGGAGAAAATCAAATTTTGTTACGAATTGGGGGCAGATCTCTGTATCAATTATAACACTCAGGATTTTGAAGAGGAATTAAAAGCAGCGGGTGTAGATGTCATACTCGATATGATCGCAGGACCTTATTTTCAAAAGAATATCAATATTCTGAATGAGGATGGCAGATTGATTCATATCAACGCAGAGGGCGGTAAGAATGTCACGCTTGATATTTGGGAAATGATGATAAAGCGCTTAACGATCTCGGGAAGCACACTACGGTCAAGGGATTATGAATATAAAAAGCGACTTGCAGAAGTGATCACGCAAAAGATCTGGCCGATCATCGAAGCTGGAAAATTTAAACCGATTATTTATAAGGTGTTTCCTTACCACGATGTGATTGCTGCACATCAATGCATGGAGCAAGACAAACCTATTGGAAAAATAATTCTGGATTGGTCGTTTTCCTGATCAGATTAGGATCGATTAATTGACGGAAATTTACACTATTTGTGTAACAATGGTTACACATATTTTGAATTGAGCCGTGTACTTTTGAATTCAAGTTGAGATGCTCACCGAACATATCGCTGTTATTGACCTTTGTTTTTCTAACAAAGTTTATAGCCATAGATGCAAACGGACTAAATTTATTCTTCAACGATGGTGGTATCACCTATGTGAATCCGCATTGTAAAAAGAAGAATGCTTCACTAATTTCAAAGGAATCCTTTTCCTTTAATGATACTTCATCAAAGAGATTGGACCACTATGCGTTAAGTGGATTCTGTGCCTCTAATTGTGTTATTCCTATTGTAAACTGGAATATTCTTATCAAAAGATCAAGATTCAAGATCGAGGAAGGGTTTACAGAGGCGCTTTGGAACCACTCATTGGATAATCCATCCCCACCTCCTCGTATTTCCTGATACTTTTTTCAACATTACGGATTCGCAATTCCAAATTCTGGGAATTATTTTGGCCCAGACGGGAAATAGTCAGTATCCGTTTAGTACAATGTGTTTAACTACCTAATTATTTTTATGACGACAATTATTTCAGTAAACAGTCGTTCGGTTAAATGGTTACGGGTATTGGTCAGTGGTATATTTATCGTTGCTGGTTTCAATCACTTGTGGCATACTGAAAAGACGGCACAAAGAATAGCCTCAGCCAGTTTTGGTGATATTGTATATTATTTTGGAAATCCGGACTGGCTGGTCATTCTTTCAGGGATGATCATGCTCATTGCAGGAGTATTTTTTTTGTTTGGCTATAAGACCCAATGGACAGCGAGGGTACTTATTGCAGTCCTGATCCCGATCACCCTGACGATACAGGTGGGGCAAATAGAGACATTGGGCCCCTTATTTAAAAATATTGCCATCCTTGGCGGACTCCTTTTTTTTAGTATAAATGATACCGAAAAACTTTTAAAATAGAACAAAATGAAAACTTTTATATATTATTCCATCCTTTCGTTATTTACATTAGTCCTGGCTACTGAGAGTAAGGCTCAGCAATCAGATACCGGGAAAGAGAATTATGTGGTACTGACCAAAAAAATTGAGCAATTAAAACCTATAATTCTTTCCGCCGTAGCGCTTAAAGCCGAAAATGAGACAGATTTTGGTGATTTTCAGGTAATTTTATGTGGTAGTGAGATCGGTGGGATCACACAGGCAGAAAAAATAGGTCCTTTTTTGCAAGCAGCCGAAGCGGCGGGTGTTGAGATCAAAGCCTGTGGATTTTCCCTGGAGAAGTTTAAGGTAGATACATCCAAAATTCCGGCAGAGATCGAAACGGTTGAAAACGGGATCCTGTATTATCTGCAACTTCAAAAAGAAGGGTATTACAATATAAGCTTATGAACAGGAAAATAGGAAATCTTATGATAATCGGAAAAGTTGCTATAAAAGGCTTTTATCTAATATTTCTGACAGCCCTGTTGGTCATATCCTGTAAAACCGAAATAAAGGAGACGGGAAAGGCAGCTGAAGAGGGTTCGGATACTTTGCGTATTTCGATCTTACAGACCGCAGATATCCACGGACAACTCGATCCGCATCCGGAACTTTTTTGGGAAAACGAACAGATCGTTTATAAAGAACGGGGAGGTCTTGCCAGTATAAAGACACTCTTTGAAAGAGAGCGCGAGGCAAACCCCGGACGTACGCTGATCGTCGATGGAGGAGATCTGATACAAGGGAGTGGTTATGCGACCTTATCAGAAGGCAGGATCTTTCCGGAGATCATCAATAACCTGGGATATGATGTGATCATTCCGGGAAACTGGGAAGTGGTTTACGGAAAGGAAATCATGCTTGAAATCATGAATGCATATGACACGGATGTAATCGCTCAGAATATGTTTCATGAACAGGGTAAAGCAGCCCTGTTTCCTCCTTTTTCTGTTAAGGAGATCGAAGGTATTCGCATCGGTTTTGTTGGGATCAATGATCCGGATGTGCCGGTTCGTCAAAACCCGATATTTAGCAAAGGGATCGAATTTAGCGGACTCGATGATCATTTGAAGTCCCTTCTTGATACCCTAAAGGTCGAGCAAAAATTGGATGTGTTATTTCTGGTGACCCATATCGGAATTTTTAAACAGGTGGAACTCGCCAGTGATCGTATTGCCGAGAATGTGGATTATATACTTGGGAACGATACCCATGAAAGGGTTCGTAAGACGATTCAGGGGAAGTATGCAAAGGTGACCGAACCAGGGGCTTTTGGATCCTTTGTAGGTAAACTCACGCTGAAGTTTGTGGATGGGAAATTGGTGAAGGATGAATATGAATTACTGGATGTGGATCCTTCACAATATCCACCGGATGAGGAGACTCAGGCGATCATAGATAATGCCAAAGCACCCTATAAATCATACCTGGAAACGGTAATTGGGTATACCAAAACGCCGATGTTCAGGTATCTTACCGTGGAAAACCCTATGGATAATCTGATTACCGATGCTGCGCGATGGAAAACGGGAGTGGATATCTCCATTTCGAACGGGTTCAGGTTCGGGAACCCGATTGTTCCGGTAAGCGGAGAACCGGCACCAATAACGCGTGCAAACCTCTGGAACATGATTCCCGTTAATGAAAAGGTGAAAACCGGAAAGGCGACAGGAAAACAGATCAGGGAATGGTTGGAGAAGGAGATGAACAATGTGTTTTCCAAAGATCCCACGGAGCGATTCGGAGGGTGGCTGATACGATTTTCAGGAATGAAGGTGCTGTTCGATAGTCAGAACGAAATGGGAGATCGAATCATTTCGATCACCGTAAAAGATAGGCCGATGGCAGATGACGAATACTATTCCATTTCCGCCTGTGTACGCCCGGGAGATCCGATTGATAATCTTTGTCGAATGCCCGATGTGAAGGAAGTGGAAGTGAAGGCTTATTCGATCCATGAAGTTGTAGAAGAGTACCTGAAGGAACACTCACCGGTATCCCCGGATATTGACGGCAGGGCCTATTGTGAATCCTTAGGAATATATTCTTTTTCCACGGTACCCCAGACTGATTATAAGTTTCATTAAATAGGCTATAAGTAGTAAGCAGTGAATCAGAAAACGGAACTCAACATACCATATTTCGTTTTCTGTTTGCTGCTTTATTGCTTTCCAGCTTTACCACTTTCCTTTTTTACTACTTTACCGCTTTACCGCTATACGGTTGCGAATAGATTTGACCGATATTGATGATAAATGTTATTTTAACACTTAAAATATTTTTCTGAATCTACGGGGTTTCCTACTTTTGGAATTAAATCGTTTGATTCCCTTAAAAGAGGGGATTAACTACTTAAACATACTTAAAATAACAGACATGAATCTCAAAAACCTCTTCTTAGGAGCGATGGTTTTCACCGCCGGCGCCACTTTTTCTGTGCACGCTCAGCATTCTGAATCAAAGATCGTTCATACCTGGAAACCACTGGGGAATCCGATTGTAACCCATAAATATACGGCCGATGCTGCTGCCCTGGTACATAAGGACACTCTATACATTTATACCGGAGAGGATTTTGAAGGGGGGCAACGAGGTTACAATATCCTAAACTGGTGTGTTTTTGCGACCACTGATATGAAGACCTTCTGGGAATATGAAACTCCGCTGAAAGCTTCCGATTTTAAATGGGGAGAACAGAATGCGGCTTGGGCGAGTCAGGTTATCGAGCGTAACGGTAAGTTTTACTGGTATACGAGTTCACAAACCACCGGAATCGGTGTTGCGGTATCTGACAGACCGGAAGGTCCGTTCAAGGACGCAATTGGGAAGCCATTATTTACCAATGAGGATAGTTTTGGGAAGACACATAGTTGGCGAACCATCGATCCTACCGTGTTTATCGATAATGATGGGCAAGCCTGGATCTATTGGGGTAATGGCGCCTGTTGGGTGGCTAAATTGAACGAAGATATGATCTCTTACGATAAAGACTATGGGATTAAAATGGTAGATATTCAGGGGGAGATGGAGTTTCCTTTCACTGAAGCTCCCTGGATCCAGAAGAATGGAGATAAATATTTATTGTCTTTTGCCGTCGGGTTTCCGGAGCGTATCGCCTATGCAATGGGAGATAAGCCGGAAGGGCCTTATACCTACAAAGGCATAATCAATGAAATAGCAGGAAATAGTAACACGAATCATCAGGCGATCATCGACTTCAAAGGCGAAACCTATTTTATTTATCATAATGGAGGTATTCAGACCGATGGCGGGAGTTTCAGCAGATCAGTTTGCATCGACAAACTGGAGTACAATGCGGATGGTACCATCAAGCCGGTAATTATGACCACCAAAGGAGTGGTGACCGAAGAATAAGTAAAGCCAGGAAACCTATGAAATATCTTAAAATACTCTTGATAGCTACCCTGTTGGTAGCATGTAAAAATGGAGAACAACAAACCGCCGCAGCCGACTTTAAAAGTTGGGCAGCCACACCACCCATGGGGTGGAATAGCTGGGATTGTTTCGGACCTTCCGTCGTGGAAGACGAGGTGAAGTCCAATGCCGATTATATGGCTGAAAAATTAAAGGATTTCGGCTGGGAATATGTCGTGGTCGATATCCGTTGGTATGTGGATAACCAAACTACCGGACATTATAATGCTTATGATAATTCCACCTTCATTTTAGATGAATACGGCCGTTATATGCCATCACCATCCCGTTTTCCTTCTGCAGGGGATGGAGTAGGGTTTAAGGCTTTGGCAGATTATGTGCACAGTAAAGGACTTAAATTCGGGATTCATATCATGCGCGGTGTGCCTAAGGAGGCGGTATTCAATAAATTACCGATCAAGGGAACAGATTTAACCGCAGCTGATATCTATTCTACCGAATCGGAATGTACCTGGTTGCAGGATAATTATACGGTGGTAGCCGGTAAGCCGGGAGCACAGGAATATTATAATTCTATCTTCGATCTGTACGCCTCCTGGGGTGTTGATTTTGTAAAGGTCGATGACCTTTCACGACCTTACCATACCGAGGAGATTGAATTGATCCGGAATGCGATCGATCAGACAGGTCGTAAGATCGTATTGAGCATGTCGCCGGGTGCTACGCCGATCGATGAGCATGCCCATGCAACCGCACATGCGAATATGTGGAGAACCATCGATGATTTTTGGGATAACTGGGCACAATTGAATTATTCCTTCGAAAAATGTGCGGAATGGGCACCCTATATCTCACAAGGAGCCTGGCCGGATGCCGATATGTTGCCCCTTGGGAAATTTATACGAGGAGAGCGTGCTACTGATCGCTACACCAAGTTTACCAAAGATGAGCAATATACCTTAATGACGTTATGGACCATGTTTAAGTCCCCTTTAATGTTCGGAGGAAACCTACCGGATAATGATGACTTCACCAATGCGTTATTGACCAATAAAGAGGTTTTGGAGGTTCACGGTTATTCCGAAAATAACCGGCAATGGTTCAAGGAGAACGACCTTATTGGTTGGACCGCCGATGATCCCAAGACCGGTGACAAATACGTAGCCGTTTTTAACAGTGCCGGTGATGGATTTGTAACTACGGATAACCTCCTTTATCGCAGTGGTACCCTATCGAAACTTACCGATGGATTTGGAGAGAATATCGATATCGAACTTCCCGAAAACAGCAAGGAATTGTACCTGATCGTCAATGATGGAGGTGACGGAATTTCCTGGGATCATGCGGATTGGATCGATCCGATCGTCCACCTGGAGGATGGAACGGAGATCAAATTAACGGAGCTCGAATGGGAGGAAGCTTTTGCCGGATGGGGTACCATAGGCGTAAACAAAAGCATTTCCGGAGGCGATCTGAATATTAAAGGAACCACCTATAATAACGGGATCGGTACACATTCGCAATCGATCATCCGATATAAGTTACCGGAAAATAGCAAACGATTTACTGCCTTTGCAGGACTCGATATTGCGGCGACCAACAGTGAGACAGGATCCACTGTAGAGTTTATGATCGCCACTCAGGATCCGACCCCTAAGAATGAAGCACCTACTGCCATTCCGGTCAATCTGACCGACCTGGGACTCACCGGAAAATATTTGATACGTGATCTTTGGGAGCACAAGGATCTGGGTACCTACTCAGATTCAGAATTCAAGCCGGTTATCAATTACCACGGAGCCGGGTTGTATAGGGTTTCAGAGGTTAAGTAATAACTGGAGTAATAAACAAAAAAGGCTGTCGAATCTGACAGCCTTTTTTGTTTACAGAGCGCGCAGGTATTCAGTTTGATTGTAGATTGTAAATGTTAGATTATAATTCAATTTTCTATTTTCAAAGTTACCTCGGCTCCTTTTAAGGCCAGCCGACATTTTAAGATACAAAAAGTGTAATCTTGAATTTTACCGTAACAGATAAACTTTTTGGCTTACAATGTACATCAATATACTCTTCATGAAGGCTAGTTTGTATTTATTAAAATTTATAAGTGAAGCCTACCAAATAATTCCCATCACCACTTTTAAAGGTAAGTTCATAATGTTCTTTTTGATAGGGAGTTGTGAAAAGGTAGGTACTCCCAACACCAACGATGATACCTCCCAAAATATCCCATCCATCATGTCTATCGTTAATTCCTTCCACTCTGCTGTATGCAACAAATCCTGCCACTGCGTATGCTGGAATTCCATATTCCCAACCATAACGTCTTTGTAAAAAGGAAGCACCCGAAAATGCAGCAGCGGTATGACCTGATGGAAAGGCTTTACCATCTGTTCTACCATCAGGTCTGGGCTTATCAATTGCATATTTTAAAATATAAGTGAGCCCTAAAGTTGTACCGTATGATTTGGAAAATTCCCAAAAACCTTTTCTGTCTTTTTTTGCGATGATTGTTATAATTGCTGCTAACGCTGGAGCGTGCTGTAAATAATCGCCTGATACTTCAAGATAGGTTTCTAACCTGATTTCAGAGGGAGATTCATCCTGCGAAATACCGAAAAAAGGTATTAATAGTATTGCAAGAAAAAGAATATTTCTCATGGTCATTAAAATTTAAATGTAAATCCAAGTAGATAATTCTCCTCATAACTATTAAAGGTTAATTGTAAATGTTCTTGTTGATATTCGGAAGTAAAAATCAAGTTACTTCCAAGTCCTATTACTGCACCTGTCAAAACATCAAGTAAGTCATGCTTTTTGGCATCAATCCTACTCGCTGCTGTAAATCCGGCTAGTAGGTATGCAGGAATACTGTATTTTAAACCATATCTTCTATGTATAAAACCTGCACTGTGAAATGTGGTGGAGGTATGACCGGAGGGAAATGAATTTTCATTGCTTAGATCCGGGCGTTGTTTTTTTACACCTATTTTCAGGGCATAAGTGATAGCTTCGCTTACTATCAAGCCTTTTGTAAATTGCCAAGCTCCTTTAGTATCACCGATAATTGCTGAGGTGGCAAGTGTTGCGGTGGGTAAAGCAATCAGGACAACATTACCAATTTGTTGGGTAGTCTCCTGAGAAGAGGATAATTCATAATTTTCCTGGGCATTGAGGTTAGTAGAAGCGATGCACAATAGAAGTAAAAAATATATTGTATATTTAAAAAAAATCGACTTCATTTATCCCTTTTTTTAGCCTATTAATTTGTATTCTATTGCATTAAAATTAGCATGGAAATCTTAAGAAATTTTAAAGTCGGTTAATGTGATGAATAACTATATAATTACATTTAAGGATCTTTCCTTGATACTAATTGTAAGCTTTTGATCTTCAAATTTTACTAATTCACCATCAATTTGCGATTGAAATCCTGAACCTGGGGTACGTAATAAGGTTATATGATCCGATTGAAAGCATAAGGCCTCCTTTAAATATTCAGGTTTTCGGAATAACATGCAAAGTCCGAAATACAACATTTTAATAAGCTTGATTTCAGGAATTACTATCACATCCAGTAATCCGTCCTGTAAATTGGCTTTTGGAGTTAAACTCATATTATAACCCATTTCATTTGAATTGGAAATGAGGATTAAAAACGGATTCAAATAGGTGGTTTTTTCATTAATCTGAATCTGTAATTTTTCCTTTTTTGTATACTGATTTACCGATTTAAAAGTGGCTCTAACATAACTTAACAGTGTTCTTTTTTCCGAAAGTTCGTACTTTTCAATTACATTCGCTGGTAAGCCTAACCCCGTATTACTGAAGAAATACCGGTTATTTACACACCCTACATCTATAGTGGTAAATTGCTGCTGTTGTATTAAACGAAGCGCCTTTTTGATATTTTTGGGGATTGAAAGATTGGAGGCCAGACCATTTCCCGAACCTATAGGGATAATTCCCAACAAGATTGATGTGCCAATTAAAGTTGAAGCCACCTCATTAATGGTTCCATCTCCGCCACATGCCACAATAATCCTAGCATCATCTTTAATTGAATCATTGGTGAGTTTCACTGCGTGGCCCTTGTATTCAGAGTATTTAAGTACAATATTAAAAGTGTGAGCATCAAAGTATTCCCGTAATAACTTTATGTCAAGCTCATTTTTACCGGAGCCTGCAATCGGGTTTATAATGAAATGAATGTTAATCACCTTAATTCCCCTTAAGTTTTAATTTTCCATTATGATACAGGTCATCTGCTACTTGGTAGTTAGAAATGCTCTGCTCCTCAAATTTTTCATCCGTTAACGCTCTGTTCAGGCTATTATCGGCGGGATTCCAATAGTATAAATTAGCATTATGCTCTTCATCCAGTACTAAAACCCTATGATCCTTTAAATACCCCAATTTTCTATAATTGCCTATAAAAGCCCTTTCATCTTGTGGTTGCATTGCGAGAATGTCTTTTCCGAATAAATTGGAATCATAGTCCCAGTGTAGTAATGAAAATAAAGTAGGAAACACATCGATTTGGGAAGCGAGTTTGTTTACTTTTTCAGGGTTGTAATTTGGTAAATTGAATATCAGTGCAGGTATCTGATAATTTTGCACATCCAGTTCCCAACGCCCGGCACTGCTAGCACAATGATCACTCATTACTACGAAGACGGTATTCTCAAACCAGGGTTTTTCTTTGGCTTTTCTGATAAATTCTCCAAGGGCATAATCCGTGTATTTTACAGCACCATTTCTTCCCGTTCCTGATGAAATGTCTATTTTACCTTCTGGGTAAGTATAAGGTTTATGATTGGATGTTGTCATCACGAAATCGAAAAAAGGCTTATTTTTTTCATATGATTGATCGGCCAATTGAAGTACTTTATTATAAATGTCCGCATCACAAACTCCCCACGCATTTTCAAAAGTCACGTCTCGATCTTCAATATTTATACGGGTGGTCGTTATAGCGTTATCCAATAAAAATCCTCTTCCGCGGTCTATAATATTAAAACCATTTCCACCGAAATAGGTGTTCATATTATCAAAGTATCCGTCACCACCATAAAAGAAATTTCTTTGGTATCCCTGTTGCTTAAACACCGTGCCAATTGTAAATAATCCCTGATTATTTTTACGTTTTAAAATACTGCGGCCGGGAGTAGGTGGGATCGATAATGTTATGGCTTCCATGCCTCTTACGGTACGTGTTCCGGTCGCATAGAGATTATTAAAAAAAAGGCTTTTGTTGATCAATGAATCAATATTCGGGGTAAGATTATGCTCATTGCCGAATTCTTTTAAAAAACTACCACTTAGACTTTCAATGCAGATAAAAATAACATTCGGTTTTATAGCTTGATGAACACTATCCGAATTTATGATTGTTCTGTATATGGAGTCTTCATCCGGATATTTAAGGGAAGTTTTCGAATCAGATAAATTATCTTTAACTAACCGATAAGCTTTGTCCTCCGGAATTGTTTTGTAAAATTCATTATAAGGCAATTCATTGTTTCTGAAGGCAGCAAAAAAGGAGTAGATACCGGATTTTGCCAGTTCATTGTTATAGCGATTGGGAGAGAAGTCAGCAAAGTTGTTTGTAATGAAAAGCAAACTAATAGTTGCCAATGCAATCCACGGTAAAGTTGCCAGGGATTTTGCTTTGAAAGTTGTGGTACTCTGGAACACTTCTTTAAAATACCCCAACCTGGATACCAAAAATATACTAGCGCTTGTTAGCGCTAACATGCTTGTAATTAAAATAGGAAGGGGATAGGACTCATTTATATTTTTAACTACCTCATAAGTATAAATAAGATAATCTACGGCAATAAAATTGTAACGTCTTTGAAATTCATCCCAAAAAGTAAATTCTCCAAAAAATGAGAAAAAAAGTATAAAGGTGCCAATTGAAAAGGCAGTATAGCTGATGAACTTGTCTAAAACTGAACCATAGAATTTTCTTGGTATTAGCAGTTGATATGTTAGATAGGGAATCGCAAAAAATGAAATTGTTAGCAGATCAAAAAATGAGCCGGTAAGAAATGTTTTAGCCAGCATGAAAAGGTTTGTATCAATATCAGCAAAATTCCATATTAGAAAACTAAACCGAACCACAATGGAAAGGATTAAATATAGGCTTACAAATGCTTTCAATAACGCAAATCTGGCTGGAAATAATTTAGACATCAATTAATAACTTTGTAGGTTAAACCGAGTCAAAATTATTACTTGATTCTAAAGAAACTTTAAAGATTTAGCCTGTAGCTATCAAACGAAAAGCCTTATAAATACGGAGCATACAAGGCTTTTACATCAAACAATCTAATTAACTGTTGTTTATAAATTCAACAAATCTTTTTACGTTGATTAATCTTTCTCTTCATCTTTCTCTATCGATTCTTTTTTTATTATTTTTCCTGCGGCATCAATGGTTACCTCCATGTCTGATTCTCCTTTTTCAATTTCAAATTCATACACGATTCCGGTATAAGATTCTGATATTTCAACTTCTTCCACCTCGTATCCCGGGAATGCTGATATCAAAGCTGCATTAACTTGCTGAGGGACTTCTGTTTCATCAATTTCATGTTCTGTCTCTTGCCAAGTACCATCTACGAGAAAATTAGCAGAATATTCAACCTTATTTAATTTAAATTCAGCCTCCCACTCTCTTTCATTCTCTTTTTCCCATTTCACTTTATTGACTGTGGGAAATTTTTTTGTAAATGCCTGTCGCACCTTTTCTGGTACCTTATCACCCGCTTTGATAAATGCCAGTAAACTTATTGTCAAAAAAGCTCCTAATATTACTTTGAGTGTTTTCATTTTTAATTTTCTATATAGTGATTAATAATCTAAAATTAACACTGAATTCTTAAGTAGATTTTAAGGAATTCTAAATTTATTCAAGTTCTAATTTATTTTTTTTATGTTTTTGGTGTGCGATGAACACCAAAGCCCCCATCAACAACAGAGAAACTATAGAAGCAGATAGGGTGCCCAGAGCCATTCCGCCTTTGTTTATGGGTTTAGTTAAGAAATCTCCAAAGGTGGCACCAAAGGGACGAGTAAAAATAAAAGCAATCCAGAATAGGAGTACTTGATTGACTCTTTTATTGTAATGTAGCAGAATAACTGCCAGAATTATCGTAGCTGTAACTAAAGCACCTGTTAAATAGCTCAATCCTAAATCATCACTCAAGTAATCTCCAAAGGCAGTACCTAGGCTGTTAGAGAATAACACGGCAGTCCAGAAAAATAATTCTTTCTTTCTGTCATAAATGGGGTAAACAGCCAGATTCTTATACTTGGTATACCAAAGTGAGAGTGTCATTACTAGACAAAGAAATAAGACCAAACTTCCTAAAGTGTAACCTAAACCTAGGCTTCTGTCCATAAAGTCGGATATCTCGGTCCCTAAAGTTGTTGTGGCAACAATAACCAACCAGAAATACAAGGGAAAATATTTTTTTGAGTTCAATTGGATTGCCAGAACAATCAGGAAAAATGTCAGCGTGATCAATATTCCAATGGTGTAGCCGAGGTTTAAAGTTTGAGCTATAAAATCACCTAAGGTTTCACCTAAGGTTGTAGCTATGATTTTCATAAGCCAGAACAGGATGCTTATTTCTGCTATTTTATTAAAGTTTTGGGTATCCATGATTGAAGATTTTAAAATAAGGTTTTGGTTAATGTACTTTTAAACAAAAGTGTATTTTCCATTGAATTGCTAGAATTTATATTTCATTCCTAAGCGAACAATTTGTGTTTCGTAATAATTCTCATAAAGCGTTGAAAAGCCATCTCCATTGATCTTTTGACGCAAGCCAAAATTGTTGAAGAGGTCACTTGCCGAGAGCGTTATTTCTCCTGTTTTATTCCATAAATTCTTTTTATATCCTAGATCGATAGATGAACGTGCTAATTGCGTTCCCTGAGGAATATTACGAGAACTATACCATAAACCGGTTAGTTGTAATTCTGAGTCCCAAGGCAAATTGAAACTGTTTGAAATTTTAATATCGCCTGCTTTATCTTTAGAATTATCTATGGTGAAGCTTCGCTGTGTTGGGAATAGAAGCGTTCCCTGAAATGCTTCAATGCGGTTTATATAAAAATTCCCGCTGGCAGTTATTTTCCAGTTATCACTTATATCCTGACTAAATAATAATTCGATCCCTGAATTGGTGCTTTTGTCGACATTGGAGTAAATTTTATTTACAATATCATATTGGTAATTGCTATTATCTATACTGTAAATACGAAGGAAAGTATGATTGATCTCACGGAAATAGGCAGCAGAATACAAGGATCCTGAACCCCATCTAAATCGATGGGCAGCTTCATAACTATTGGTAGTTTGTGGTCGTAAATATGGGTTTCCAACCTTCAATAATTCCGGGTCGTCATATTTCGGGAATATACGTAACTCCGGTTCTCCCGGTCTGTCAATTCTACGATTGTAAAAGATGGACAGTTTGTTTTTATCATTGATTTTCCAGGTAAATCGTATGTTGGGAAACAACTCGAAGTACTCATATTTGTCATTATTGGGGTAGTAGGTGTTTTGCGGATCCAGGTTATAGGATACAGCCGTTTGTTCGGCTCTTAGTCCTGCTTCTATATCATAGTGTTCTTTTTCTAAAATGTAGTTTCCGTATACGGCATAAAGATTTTCTTTCCAGTTGGAATAGTCACCCAGATTTGGGTAAATAATGGATTGGTTGCCGGGATAAATGGTATAATTTACTGGTAGATATCGAAATCTCAGTTTAATACCCGCTTCAATTTTACCGGAACTCAATGCCCGGGTATAGTCGGTAGACATGGTAGTAGTATGCTCTATAGCACGAATATTTGTTTTATCTTTTCCAACACGAATGGCAGAGCTGTCATTGAGGGAGTAGGTCTCATCCTCCAGGCCCCTGGTGTACTGAAGATTTGCGGAAAAGGAGTGTCCGGGTTGCTCAAAGCTGTGTTTATAATTAGCGGCAATATTTATAAAACTGGTGATTTCAACTTCCCTCCAGGAGTAGAGTCGGTTACGCATGTTATTATCGAGATTGATAAATGCTACCTGGGAAGTGTCTACATGTTTTTCCCGGTCATACATACCTGAAATTGTAAGAGCATCGTTTGTGCTTAAATCCCAATCAATACCCCCGGATATAATGGTTCGAAACTGCTTTCGATTTTCCGGAACCTGCGAAATGATGTTCCTGCCATCTTTATAATGTCGTGTTGTAAATTCGTTGTTAGGTAATGCTTCTTGCGCAATGAATTCTGATTGCAGGAAATAATTCATTTTGGTAGTTCGATAGTTCAGATTGAGACTTGGGATCAATTTGGGGTTCATGGAATAACTTCCATAATCAGTAGGGGTATCTGCTTTTCGTTTAGACAATACTCCTAATCCGAAAGATAAGCCAACATCACCATTTAGCCCGGTTTGTTGTTCTTTTTTATAAATAATGTTGATGATACCCGCATTTCCAGTGGCATCGTATTTAGCCGAAGGGTTATTGATAATTTCAATACGTTCAATATTGGAAGCCGGAATATTGTTAAGGCCTTTCTGGTTGCCGAAACCGGTAAGACTTGATTGCTTTCCATCGATTAATACCATTACCTTATCACTTCCTCTTAAAATCACTTTCCCATCTTGATCAAAAGCCACTCCCGGCATTGTTTTCATGGCGTCGGCAACGGAACCACCTGATTGGGCAATATTATCCTTAATGTTAAAAGACTTGCTATCCAGGGCTGCATTTACCATTGATCGTTTAGCAGTAACAGTTACCTCATCCAAATTTTCCGCTAAAGGTTTGAGCGTTATTTTTCCAAGATCGAAGATGGGGTTAAGTCCGCCTGAAGTTATTTTATACTCTACTGTTTCATAACCCAAAAACGAAATATTTACAATATAATTACCGGTAGATAAGCTTTTGATTTCAAAGCGTCCGTTTTCATCACTTATGGTACCGGATACCATTATTTTGGATGTTGCATCATTCACTACAATGGTAACATAAGGGAGTACATGTTGTGTTTCCTGATCCAGAATTTGTCCGGTAATAGCGATGGTTTCTTGTGAATATACTACCTGTAAGAGTAATAGAAATAGGTTGAAAAGAAATAATTTCATTGTAAATATTTTCAATTTAAATAAGGTAAAAGTAAAATTGAAATCTAAAGGGATATTAAAGCAGTATTCATGAAAAAGTTAAGGAAATTAAAAATTAGTCTGAAAACACTACGGAGAAAACATGATGCTCTTTTTCAAAGTGATAAGAAACTTTGAATTTATATAAATCGCAGATTTTTTTTACTATTGCCAATCCTAATCCTGTGGATTTTGTGCCATTGGATTCTCTATAAAATCGAAGGAAAAGTAGTTCTGGATTTGTAATAGCTTTATCGCCTGCATTGAAAATATGTAAGGATTTTTTATTGGTATTTATACTTATCTGCTGATTGTTTATATTGTATTTAACGGCATTTGAAATTAAATTGTTTACCAAAATTTCAGCGAGGTAGGTGTCCATGGAAACCTCCAAAGTATCATTTTCAATTAAAATCAAACTCGCTAAATGCAGCTCATTATAGCTTTCAACTTTTTCTTGAATGAGTGTAGTGAGGTTAATCCTACCAATATTAATGAATTGATTATTGTCAATTTTTGTAAGCGTGGTAACTTTTTTGTTTAATTGCTTTAGGCGCAGAATATCTTCCTGAATTGACGTGATATGATCAAATTGTTTATCACTAATGTCTTGATGGTTAATGATGTTATCAAGCTTCGCTTGAATAATAGCCAGTGGTGTCTGCATTTCATGAGAGATGTCCTCTGTAAACTGCTTGAGGTTTTCGTAGTCAGCACGTACTTTTTTGGTAAGAGTAGTTATTTCATTCTTTAATTCTGAAAACTCCAGTACATCACTATCTACTAATTCCAAAGGTTCATTCGAAACTAATGAGAAACTTTTCATTTGCTCTAAATTTTTGAAAAATGGCCTCCAAAGTGCTATATTTTTTTTGGTGTTAAAATAAAACAGGAATAAAAAAGCCAATCCAAATATGGTGATATTCGAAATCATAATTGCAAATAGAAAATCCTCAGATTCCACAACCATTTCCCGTACGGTAATCTGATAATTCTTGCCATTGATATGTTTAAAAACAGAAAGCTCACGAAATAACTCCATCTCGTCTTGCGAGGGATCATAAATGGTGGTGTCTTTTAAGCTTTTCTCCAATAGAGTTTCAACCTCCTTAACCACGATAACTGGAGGCAATGATTTTACAATGAAATGGTTTTCCAAGGCATTTTCCACTCGAGCCTCCGTGGAATTTAAAACTTCTTCAACTTCATTTTGAAGTTGTTGCTTGGTATAAAAATATAAGACTAAAGCGCTTAACAAGGCTAATACCAAACCGGTAGAGAGAAAGGTTTTGGATGACTTTTTTATGAGTCTTGATTTGGTGTTCATCTTTTAGTCTTCTATAAATTTATAACCACTGCCATAGGCAGTTTTAATATATTTTGAACCTTCAGCAGTAAGCTTTTTTCTAAGATTATTTATGTGGACATAGATGAAGTCAAAATTATCCAGTAAATCACTATCATCTCCCCACAAATGTTCAGCTATAATTTCTTTCGAGAGTACCCTTCCTTTGTTCGAAATAAAAAATACCAATAAGTCATATTCTTTTTTAGTGAGTAAAATGGGTTTTTGAAAAACATATACCGAACGAGATTTGGTATTAATTTTTATTTCATTGAATTCAATAATCTCATTTCCTCCAAATTTACTTCGCCGCAAAAGCGCATTAATTCTCGAATATAGTTCAGCAAGATGAAATGGCTTTGTAATGTAATCATCAGCCCCTAAATCAAGCCCTTCTAATTTATCGCTCAGAGAGTTGTTAGCAGATATAATGATAACCCCAGTATTTTTTTTCTCCTTTTTAAGGGTTTTGAGAACATCAAGGCCACTCCCGGTAACCAGATTAACATCAAGAACAATAAGGTCATAGTCATAAATGGCGACTTTTTCTATTGCCTCTTTAAAATCTGATGCCACCTCACAAAGATTTCCATCTCTTTGCAAATAGGTTACAATCGATTTTTGTAATTCTTGTTCGTCTTCAGCTATCAGAAACTTCATTAGATTAAATTTAAAACTTTAAAATTATTTGGAGATTCTAAATTTCATCTAAAGTTTATTGAGCAGGGTTTGGAAATTGGGTAATCAGGGATGAAGGGAAAGTTGTTTTATCCTGTCTTATTTTATGGGAAATAGAACGCTCACTTTCGGAGTAAACTTTTTGCATAGGATTTAATATGACCATCGTGTACAACATCAAAAAAGTGGTTATCTGTTTGGGTAAATTTCTAAGACAGATTAATGGTATTTTGAAAAATGTTAATAAAGGCATCTTTAAACCCTTTTATAATGTATATCAATGGCGTCTATTCCTGGATAGCCTTAATCGAAACAGGAAGGAAACGAATAAAAAGGGACACCTCTTGTGAAACAGATACGTATGGGGTTACAGATCTTAAATACAGCAATACAGGCTTTAATGAAGATTACCTCCGTGATCCTGAATACGATCACTACTGCAAATAAAAAAGTCAGGTCTGCTCTCGCGTCCCCGTTTTTTTTTTTTTT
>NZ_QKWN01000009.1 GCF_007279655.1 Robertkochia solimangrovi
TCAATTCTCAATTCTCAATTCTCAATTTGTAACTTAACTCACCACTTAAAACTTACCATATACAATTCGAATCCTACCTCCTTGTCCCGTAAAATTCCCCGATAAAAACAGGGAATGTTCCTCTTTTATCGGCATAATAGGATGTGTACCTTCAGGGGTGAATTAAAAAGTTAAGTTATGTCTGAACTGATAAAGATCGCCTCAAGTCAGATAGGAGTCAAAGAAATCGCAGGATCGGGATCTAATCCGGATATATTGAAATATGCGGAAGACTGCGGATTTAAGCACTATACGTCGGACACGATCGCCTGGTGTAGTTTGTTTGCAAATTGGGTAGCCTTTAAATCGGGATTTGAAAGATCTGGTGATCTTTTAGCGCGTTCGTGGTTAAACGTTGGGAGTCAGATCGAGAGCCCGGAACCAGGAGATATTGTAGTTTTCTGGCGTAAAAGCCTTGAATCAAAATTTGGACATGTAGGTTTCTTTACCGGTTTTTCAAGGGATCTGTCCAGAATTTATTGCCTTGGGGGAAATCAGGGTGACCAGGTGTCGATCACAGCCAGACCGGCGAACACTTTATTGGGGTTTCGCAGGTTGCGATTGCTGGAGGATGCAACCTTTGGAAAGGCTGTACTTCGCAAGGGCGATACCGGAGATTCTGTGATGCGTTTACAACAGTCACTGAATGAACTAGGGCATAATTGCGGAACCTCTGATGGTGTTTTTGGAGTAAAGACTGAAACCGCACTAAAGCAGTTCCAGTCCACCGCTGATGATCTTGAGATCACCGGAATATTTGATGTCAGAACTAAAGACCATTTGAAACAAGTTCTGAAAGTCAGGTCAGTAGCCTAGGCTTTTAAATTTGGAATTTCTTTGGTGAAATTTTTTGGAAAGTTAGCTTTGATTTTGCTTCATCAATTCCAGTTCATATTTATAATTCACCTTTTTCTTGACCGTGAAAGGCATATTTTCTATTGCTGTGGTTTTGAGTTGGATCGCTTTTTCAACCTTACCTTCTTTAAACAATATATCTGCTTTCAGATTGTCTGTAAAATAACTCTCGGGAATTAATTTATAACAATAGTCAACCCAGTCTTCCAGAATTTTAAATTCTTTTTTAGTTTCTGCATGATCAAAATAATGCTGGGCAGTCGTGACTATCAATTCGACGATGTCACTTGCGATTCTACCTTCTTTATACTTTTGAAGCATGACATCGGTTGTTGGATTTTGTCCAAATTCCTTGTTTTTTGAGTAAAGTGCATAGTAATCCGCATCTTCTTTTTTAATCGCTCTGATCGATTTAAGCTGGATCAGACTATCCACATACTTTTCAGCAAGTCTTTTAAACGAATCATAATCATTGGAAAACCGGTAAAGGTCCATTTTAAACGTATTTATATCATCTTCTGATCTCGGTTTTATATCATATTGCTGAAGGCGATCGATGATCACACGCATCATTTCAGCATCTTCATTTCTGCGGGCCTTTTTCACAGATCTCAGGAGCATAGATCGGCGAAGACGTGTCAAATTTTTTCTTTGATATTCGTTACTAAGGCTTAAATAGTGGTCTAAATTGGTATTGTAGATCTCTTCCGCCTTTGTTCCTACATAGATCTCATATTGTCTCTTCATCAGGAACTCCATCATTTCAGGATCGGTCTCGGTAAACTCAGTCTGAACTTTGAGCCAGGCATCGATACCCGGTGAAGGATCTGCTCCGAATTCTTCCATCTTTTCCATGTAAAGTTTCAAAAATACCTCGTCATCTTGTTTCTCAGGAAACATTTCCTGTAGTTTTGCCCAGCTATATTTAGCGTTGGAAGCATTCATCGCCTCTTTCCCAAATCCGATCATGTCATCACCTACCGTAATACCAACGGTTTGATGCACGATCTCTCCGTCACCATTTACGAAGATCAGGGTAGGATAGGCAGTAACGTGGTATCTTAATGCCGCCCCTTTACCTTCCTTTTCAGCATCGAGTTTTAAACTGATAAAGTGTTTATTGTAGAATTCTCCATTGCCTTCCTCCTTGAAAGGACCTGCTGCAAGTTTTTTACAGGGTCCACACCATTCCGTATAGAAATCGATAAAAATTAGTTTATCCTCTGCTTTCGCCTGGGTGAGCGCGTCCTCGAATGGCATATGTTTAAAATCGATTCCCTGTGCGTAGGACATAGTAAAGGCAGAGAAAAGGATCAGAATGAATGTAGATATTTTATGCATGTATTTCTTTCTTAATTATTAAAATAGCGGGTTTATTTTAAAAATCCAATGCGTTTAAACCATTGATCTATTATAAGGACGCAAATTTTGTGGAGCCGGGTGACATCCTTCAAAAAAAATCTGATCATTTTTAGTACTGCTAACATTTGAATTCCGGGAGGTTTCTTTTGCACCTATTCAAAATTCTTATTCTTATACAGGTATCGATACTGGCTTGGAGGTATCCCCATTACCTTTTTAAAGAGCCTTGTGAAATAGTAAGGATCATCAAAACCGAAGAGCTGACTTACTTCTTTTACCGTCATATCGGTAAAATAAAGATACTGACAAGATTTCTCGATCTTTAATTTATTGAAATAATGGATGGCAGAAAAGCCAGTCTTTTTTTTGAAGATCTCAGAATAGCGGGAAACGGATAAGCTGCGTTCACCGGCAAGATCTTCTACTTTCAGCGTTTGTGAAATTTGCTGGTTCATAAAGGCGATGGATTGACCCACAGTATCCTGGGTTGCTTCATTCATGGTTATTTTATTATCCATTAACATAGAAGAGATTATTTGGTCTATTGCGAATGAAACGGCTTCCATTCCGGCCAGAAATGAATTTTTGGGTGAATTGGCAGACCATATCCGTTCGATCGATGATACCCGGTTATTATCTGCAGCGATTAAGAAGGACCAGGAACTGGATGGACATCCGGATAGTGTATATACGTATAACGATCCCCTGATCGAAAAATTAGATATTATTAGCCTTAATGAATATTTGGGATGGTATGGTGGTGCTCCTGAGGAGACCCGAAAAAAGTCATTTGAATTCGGTGCAGAAAAGCCCGTGATCGTCAGTGAATTTGGTGGTGGTGCCTTGAAAGGATTCTATGCCGATAAGGAAACAAGATGGAGTGAAGAATTCCAGGAATATCTGTATATGGAAAGTCTGGCTATGTTCGATAAGATCGATGGATTAACAGGAATGGCTCCTTGGATACTGGTAGATTTCAGATCTCCTTTACGTCAATTGCCCGAGATCCAGGATGGATGGAACCGAAAAGGACTGATCTCTGAGAAAGGAGAAAAGAAAAAAGCTTTTTATATTCTACAGGATTATTATAAAAAGAAATAGGTCAAGTTTGTTGCTTTTAAAAGGAGATATTTCGTGATTCCCGGATCGCAACAATTGAAACACAGGTATCATGGTATAAATGTAATTCATAATTGGATTTTCGGTCTGAATTCAGCGTACCCTTTAAGCTTTATTTTCGATGATATAAGCACATCGGCGTGCACCGGAAAGTATATGATCGATGCGTTTAACATGAACGTCAGGGCCAAGGATCGATTGGAATGTATTGAGCTCTGTACTGCAGAATCCCTGACACAGGGTAGCGGCTGCACAGATAGGGCAATGATTTTCGATGAAGAGGTAGCTTCCGTCATCATTCTTTTCAAAATGGGCCATATAACCTTCCTGATCTCTCAGGGTGGCCAGTTTTTGAATTTTAGACTCCAAGGCATCTCCTTCAGTAATTACAATGCGATAGTTTCTCAGGTTATCACGACCGTTGGAAGCGATCAATTTGGTCAGGGCCTCTTCACCCAGTTCTTCCTTTATTTTGGTGATCAATCGTATCGATAGTTCCGTATGGGAATCGGGAAAAAGGGAATGACCCCGTTGGGTCAGGGACCAGAATTGCTGAGGTCGGCCTCTTCCAATGGCGCGACTTTCAGACTTTACGAATCCCTCTCCGGCAAGTTTTAATAATTGGAAACGCGCTCCTTCCGTTGTTATTCCGAGTTCATCGGCCAGTTCCTTTAGGGTTCTTTCTCCGTTGTTCTTCAGAATGTGAATGGCTTGCTGACTATCCCTTATTAATTTATTCATAATAAACAAAGTGTTTATTTGGTTTAAAATACAAATGTACTATCTTTGTATGGTATTTATAAGTCTTTTAATATAAAATTACACATTATGAACTTTAAATTGCCGGAATTAGCGTATAGTTATGACACCTTGGCACCATATATCGATGCCAAAACGATGGAGATCCATCACTCAAAACATCATCAGGGTTATGTAAACAATCTGAATGCCGCCCTTGAAAAAGAAGGAATTGAAGTATCCTCTGTAGAGGAACTTTTCGTTGAAATTTCAAAACTACCGGTTGGAATTAGAAACAATGGAGGCGGACATTACAATCATAGTCTTTTCTGGAGTATTCTGACACCGGTTAAAGGTGAGTTACCTGCAGGTGAATTGTCATCGGCGATCGAAAGTGCCTTTGGCTCTATTGAAGAACTTAAAAATAGCTTTGCCGCTGCTGCAGCAACGCGATTCGGTTCCGGATGGGCCTGGTTGATCTTAGATAGCAATAACGAGTTGAAAGTTACTTCAACACCTAATCAGGATAATCCGTTAATGGATGTTGCTCCTGACCAGGGTACTCCCATCCTTGCATTAGATGTATGGGAACATGCGTATTACCTGAACTACCAGAATAAAAGACCGGATTATATCGAGGCATTCTGGAATGTAGTTGACTGGACAGCAGTAGAAAAACTTTATTTGGCTGCAAAGAAATAATTCTTTCGTAAGCAATATTCAAACCCGAACCGTGATAACTTTTGTTTTCACGGTTTTTTTTTTCAGATATTTGGTGAAACAGGTTATCAGGTTATTCGTAACCTGTAACACGTAACCTGTAACCCATAACACCTAACTGATGAAAAAAGAAAATAGCCGCAGAAAATTTGTAAGAAACGGGGTTCTGTTCGGATTGGGACTTCCCTTATCTTCTACGATACTGACTGCCTGCTTAACAGGAAACAAGGAAAAAAAGGAAGCTCAGGACGAGACCTCTAAAAAATTAAAGATTTTAATACTTGGAGGCACCAGTTTTCTGGGGCCACATCAGATCGCCTATGCCTTATCACGGGGTCATCAGGTGAGTACTTTTACCCGGGGTAAGACGGAACCGACCATTCATGTAGAACTTTTCGATAAGGTCGAACAATTGATCGGAGATCGCGAGAATGATCTGACCGCCCTTGAAAATGGTCAATGGGATCTGGTGATCGACAACTCTGGAAGAAATGTGGAATGGACAAAAAAATCGGCTGAACTTTTAAAAGACCGTGCCTCACTATATTTGTATACTTCTTCCACAGGGGTATATTACCCATATATGAATGAGAATTTCAAAGAAGATACTGAAGTTTTGATGACCGAACCGGAAAATATCGAGGATGAAGATGAAAAGATCGAATACTGGTACGGGGTAATGAAAGCGAATTCTGAACAGGAGGCCATCAAAGCCTTTGGAAAGGATCGGTCGATTATAGTACGCCCCACCTATATGGTTGGACCCGGAGATAAAACCGACCGTTTTATTTATTGGCCGGTAAGACTTGCTAAGGGAGGGGAGGTGATGGTTCCCGGAAAAACCACAGATCCGGTACAATATATCGATGTAAGGGATGTAGCGGAATGGATGATCCGATTGGCGGAGGAAAAGATCACCGGAACCTTCAACGCCGTAGGTCCGGAAAAACCGCAATCTATGATGGAGTTCGTAGAAGAAGCAAGTACAGCATTCGAAGCTGAATCTACCCTTGTTCAGATCGATGATTATGAATTTTTAAAGGCAAACCAAGTACTCTATCTGGTTCCCTGGATTATGCCGGAAGGCAAGAATTATGGTTCATCAAGGGTTGATAACGAAAAAGCGATCAGAAACGGTCTCACATTCAGACCTTTGAAAGAGACTGTCGGTGAGATCTATGACTGGTGGGAAAGTCTTCCCGAAGAACGGAGAAATCAGTTCGAGGAGAAACCGGATTCCGTATTAATGCGAGAGACGGATATCCTGGAAAAATGGGCACTATATAAGTGATATAGGTGACATTAATGATATTAATGACTCTAGTGTAACTATTGGCATTAATATCATTAGTGTCACTAAAATTGGATTAATTCCCTTCTTTGATCAGTTTTAATAGACTGGATACCGGAATCGTGGCTTTAAGTACCATTTGTGTTTTGGTAGCATCGTCTGAGTGTTGTAACGTTTTGGTGTAGGTGACGGTACCGATCACATTCGCGTATTGGTCGATGATGGCTGCACCGCTGGAACCTGCTGCGAAATCGGCAGAGATCGCCATCACATTTCTGTATTGCAGAGCATTGATATCACTGAACTTATCGGTCACCATGCCGGAAGAAAAGGCATAGAAATAACCCTTTGGATGACTTACAATGTAAACAGGATCTCCAATTTCCGCATCTTTGGTGGCAACGTGTAAGGCAGGAAGTTTAGCACCCCTGGTGTCTATCTTCAGGATCGCCAGGTCATTAGATTTATCAGCGCTCAGGATCTCGGTCACCGGATAGGTGGTTCCATCTTTCATCATCACAAGGAATCCCTCTCTGGAATCTTTATTGTATTTGGTGACATAACCGTTGGCCACATGATAATTGGTAACAACGATTCCTTCAGCATCGATGATATAACCGGATGCGGGATAGGTGTGGATGCGTTTGCATTCTTCACCACGTGCATTCAACTCACCACATCTTCCTACGGAAGATACAATAACGGTAGCCTCTGAAACGAGATCATAGATCTTTGACGGACTCAGTTCTTTCTTTCTCATAGATCCAAGATTTACCGCGACCGGCCCATAGCCTTTATCTTTAAAAGTGGTGCTCATGGAATCGGCTGAGATCAGGTTTCCCGTTTCGATCAAATCTTCCCCTTCCGTAGACAAATGTACTTTGTATTGGCGGATGTTATTCTTGTATAACTGGCCATAAGCCGTGTTAACCGTTAATAGTATGAGAAATCCAAAAATTGATTTTAAAGTGTAATTCATAATAAAGGGCAATGTAATGTTTATTGTAGTTAGGTTCGTTTGCATGGATTTATAGCCATAATTTTTTAAGTTCCTTACGGTCAAAATATTGAAAATTGAACGGTAGAAACGATGCTTTGTAAATCCTGATGTTACTTTTTTGCAAAAGTACTATAAGAGGTGAGTGCGACCAAATTAAATTTCATCGCCAACTTGAAAATGTTATTATGAAATAATAATCTTAAAAATAGTGTAGTAAATATATTATATATTTCCAATTTTATATATTTATGCTCGTTCCAAAAAATGCATTTACGATCAATGTTGGTTAACTGAATTTAGTTTTATTCCATAGATTTTTGATCAAATAGAAGATGAAATATTCAGGAATTGCATGATTGGACTTACGGTGAAAAAAGATTAAAATTAACCGTGTTTATATAAAATGAGACTTAAATTTTTAATTTCAATTATTTCCATTTGCTTGTTTGTCCCGGGTTTGAATGCCCAAAATAATTATCTTCCCGGATATATTATCAGCACTGAAGGAGATACAATATTTGGCCATATAAAGAATACAACCGATGATAAACTGGTCAATAGTATAGATTTTAAAAGGACTGATGAAAAAGGAACCGAGGTAAATTATCCTGCTTTTAATCTTATAGGTTTCAGGTATGAAAATGGAAGAACATTTAAAAGTATCAAGGTTAAGAATGAAAATTCTTTAAATAAAACTGAGGACAGTATTTATATTTTCGCAAAAAATGTGGTTAGGGGTAAAATAGATCTGTTTAGTTGGCTTCATAGTAAAAACCGGGAGCTAGAATTTATTATGAAGAATAATGAATCGATGGAGCAAATTCAAATTGTTCCACCGAAAGTAAGCGAGGTTAAAAAGGAGGGTACAAAATACAATAAATACGATCAGACTTATAAGCTTCAAATAGCCAGTTTGAAAGGAGATCAAAATCAATTTTCTTCAAAAGGTAATTCTTTGAAATATTCTGAAAAAGATATTGCTAAGGATATTTATCAGTATAATCTGAATTTTGAACCTGAATTTCCTGCATACAGTTATAAAGAACGTACCAAATTTCACATTGATTTGTTTGCCGGAGTTCCCCTATATGATGACCTTAATTTTAGAGTAGGTTTATATGGTTATAAAACCAGTTTAGAGCGAACACATCGATTGTTATTTATGTATGGTTTAATCTATAGTTCCTGGAGCGATAAAAACAAGGAACTGGAAATTGAATCTGCTAACTTTTATAAAAATTACAGCGCTCAAAGTTATAAGATTCTACCTTTAGGATTTCGGTATCAGTATCCATTTAAAAATATCATACCGTATTGCCATATAGGTTTAGGGTATGAAGTTAATATTCATAAAGATTATGTCGTGAAGGAGTATCAGTTAGTTGGGGAAGAAAAGGAAGTTTTTGGGAACTTTGCCATCAATGCCGGAGTAGGAGCTAAATTTAGGATTGGATCAGGCTATATTTTTACTGAAATTACCCCGGTAGGCGAAGGGATAATAATGAACTTAGGCTATTCGATATAGATGATATATCTGAACCATGTATTTGATTCCTTTGATTGCGCATTTGGTTCTGGATTTTTAAACTTAATGGAAATTGGTGTTTTTTAGCAAATACGAGGCTCCTGAGAAGCATTATTTCGTTGTGTTGATTATCAGTATATTATCTAATATAGTTAAAATATGAACAACATGGTGGGATAAATTTTATACAGCGCACGAAAAAGGATGACTTTATTTGATGGGAATGAATTAAGTAAGAGAAATGTCTGTAATAGGAGGAAATCATATCCGTGAAGAGCAAAAAAAAATCCGAATATATATTTATTCGGATTTCTGTGGTCAGCTTTGGTTTGTGACTAGCCTAAAAACTTCATATCTTCTTCGGAGAGAACTATATCGAATGCTTTGATGTTCTCTTTAAAATGAGCGAGTTTTGAAGTGCCGGGAATCGGTAGGATCAGCTCATTATAATGCAATAACCAGGCTAAATTAAGCTGAGCCGGGGTTACGTTATACTTATTAGCAACTGCTGCAATTTTGTTTTCCTGTTTGGGTAATGAAGATTGCAGTGAGAAAAAGGGAATCATCGGAATGTTATGTTCGGTGCAGATATCCATCACTTCTTGCAATCCTCTTACTTCCTGACCAAAGGCAGAAAAACTGTTGCGTTGCTCATAGCCGAATGCATTTTCCACACTGGCTACATTTCCCATGGAAAGTGCAGACTTCAATTCTGCTGGCGATACATTACTCAATCCTACATGCAGTATCTTTCCTTCCTTTTGCATATCGAACATGGCTTGCATCGATTCCTCAAAAGGGGTTGCTGTACCCGGCATGACACGAAAATGCACCAGTTGCACCTGATCGATCTTTAGCGTCTTTAAATTATTGTCGATACTAGTTCGTAAATTCTCCGGTTTGTCAAAGACCCTCCAGCTTTTATCGGGACCTCTGTCTGCACCTACCTTAGTGCAAATGACCAGGTCTTTTTCATAGGGATACAAGGCTTCCGCAATTAAGCGATTCGTCACATCTTCTCCGTAATAATCGGCAGTATCCAAAAAGTGAATGCCATTTTCAGAAGTTACTTTTAATATTTCCAGAGCTTCTTCTCTGTTTTCAGGCTCCCCCCAGATATGGGCTCCGGTAAGTCGCATGGTTCCATATCCAAATCGTTTAACCGTTAATGGGTTTTTCGTATTTGCACCGATGGTAATCGTCTTCTTAATATTCATGAGTCAACTTATTTAATGGATTCGTACAAAGTTGCGGTAACTTCATGAGACATTTTTTGCCATATGGCAAAAAGCATATTAGCGGATATTCTTTCGAATTCTACTAAGAGAAGATTGGGTCATTCCTAAATAGGAAGCCACATAGGAGAGCGGGATGCGATTGATCAACGTGGGGAATTTTTCCAAAAATGACAGATACCGTGTGGTGGCATCTTCCGAAACCAGGGAACTTCTCCGATCCATTTTTTCCATCATAGCTTTGCGGTATATTTTGTTTATAATGCTTTCCCAGTCAATGATCGTATCGGATAATTCCTTCCAATCCTTAGAACTGAAGATTAGCAGCTTACAATCGGTGGCAGCCTGAATGTATTCACTGATATGTTCTTCGTCATAAGGATTGGCAATAAAGTGATTTTCTTCTATGAAATATTTGGTGATCTCCTCCCCCTGGTTATTATAATAGCAAATTCGTAAAACGCCTTCCAGGATAAATCCACGGTGCTTAAAGGACTTACCTGCTTCTGCAAAATAAGCATCCTTTGGCAGATCGGTGATCGTAGTTTTGTCTAAAACCAGCTCAATTTGGTTTTTGTTCAAAGTACCGAACTGCAATATATAATCGATGAGTTGTTCCATAGGATAAAGTTAGGAAACCTGAAACAATGAGTTTTTGTCATTTGACAAATAGAATCATCTAAAGTTTATTTTTCTTTTCGGATTACTTATAATTCTTATATATTTGATATATCAATTATATTTGTATCAAATAAAAAGGATGAATGTACCTCCAAAAACAGTTTTCTACACCATAGAAAGAACTATTAAAAGCTACCGGAAATTTTCGAATAGAAATTTTTCCAGGGTAGTAGACGATATAACGGTGGATCAAAAATTGATCTTACAATATCTGAACAGTTCCCCTGAATTGAGTCAGACGGAAATAGCCGAACTTGTTTTTAAAGACACAGCATCCATTACGCGAATGATCGATCTTATGGTCAAAAAGGATTTTCTCAAAAGATCGATCAATACCGAAGACCGAAGAAAATTTAAACTCGAGATCACTGCTAAAGGCAAAGATATCCTGTCGAGATTGGAACCCGTGATTGCGGCGAACAGGAAGACGGCTTTCGCAGGTATAAGTGAAGAGGAATTGATACAACTGGATAGAACCTTACAGAAAATTTTATCAAATATCACGTGATCGATGAAGCCGGCCAACTTTTTACTATCCTTACTCATTTGTCAGTTTCTGTTATTCAGTTGTACTACGGAAGCACAAATCTATCCCGGAGAAACCTGGAACATCAATCAGAACCCCGCCAGCGATGGGTGGTCTGAAAATGCACTTACTGAATTTAGAAGATTTATCATTGACAGTTCCAATATCACCGGTTTGCTGATAATTCATAAAGGAGCTATAGTAATAGAGTATGGAGATATACAGGAAAATAGTTATATCGCATCCTGTAGAAAGAGTGTTCTTGCCATGCTTTACGGGCCCTTTGTTGAAAATGGTACGATAGCACTCGACAAAACTTTGGGCGAACTTCAAATAAATGATGTGTCTCCTCTGCTTCCGATTGAAAAGAAAGCTACGGTCAAGGATCTTATTTCTGCCAGGTCAGGAATTTATTTAGAAGCGTCAAATGGTGGTGATCTTCGAAATTTTGCTCCTGAAAGAGGTTCCGTAGCACCAGGGTCACACTGGCTTTATAATAATTGGGATTTCAATGTTGCAGGGTACATCTTTGAGCACGAAACCCATCGAAATATATATGATGCCGTAGAAGAACAATTGGCCAACCCACTGCATATGCAGGATTGGGATAAATCACTTCAACAGAAAACGGTTAATGAAAAAGTCTCGAAATTTCCTGCATATCATATGTGGTTTTCCACCAGAGACATGGCGCGTATAGGTTTGCTAATGCTTAGAAAAGGAAAGTGGAATGATCAACAGTTGATTTCTGAAAGATGGATTCATGAGATAACCCGACAATGGACTTCATTTACCGAGGCTCAGAAAAGTGCCCCGATCCTTAAAGAAGATGGTTTAGATCTGGGGTATGGTTATATGTGGTGGCTCATAGAGAATACCGATGATTACCGATTGAAGGATGCTTACTCTGCTCAGGGTGCTTTAGGACAAAATATAACGGTATATCCCAATATCGATGTGGTTTTGGCCTTTAAGACCAAGAGTGTTTACCGAAGGCGAAATTCCATTCAAACCCAGATGAAAGTAATTAAAAAGGCCGTTCAAATCTATAAACCGCCCAAAAACTGACTGTTATGTGTAATTTAAGGATAAAGGTATCATACCGAATTTTTAGGTTGTTGTTTTTTGTACTGGCTTCCTGTGCTCAGGGAAATAAAGAAAGTCCTTCCCATGTTAAAGACGAAACTACAGGAAATGAGCCACAGCTGATAAAAGTTTTGGATACCATTTGGAATACCGAACAGGAACCTATTCGATTGAGAGATTCAATTGGGAAGGTCTATGGTTTTGAGTCTGAAGAATTTCAAAAACAAAACGCTATCTATCATAGAAATCATACGCTTAACGAACAGAAGATTCAAACTATACTGGATAATCAGGGATGGCCGGAACGATCACTGATCGGTGAGCAGGGAAACCTAACCATTTGCAATGTATTACAACACTCGAGCATTACGATCAGAAAAAGATACCTGCCGATGATGCGACAAGCGGTGCGGGATAAGAATTTATCGCCCCGATTATTAGCAAGAGCTGAAGACCGACTGGCTACTGACCGAGGCGATCTTCAAATTTACGGGGGACAAATGAAGTATTATCCTGAAACCAAATGTTTCAATATTTGGCCGGTTTACGATCCGGTTAATATTGATAAAAGGAGGGCCGAAATAGGGCTGGGGCCAATCGAAGAATTCTTAAAGACCAGATTTGATTTTGAATGGGATCTGGAAGAACAAATAAGAAGAAGTGAGGAGTTTGAAAAAAATAAAATACAGGTAAAATGAAAATCCATGCCATGTTACTTCGAGTTCAGGATTTGAAAAAGTGTAACTCTGATAAGACCATTTGCAGCATAATTGTATCTCTATTCATTTTCTGTTGTTCAACAAATAGTTTTGCGCAATTAGCAAATACATCAACACTCATTAGAAATGTGCAAGAAATTACCATTGACGGAATATTGGATGAACCCATTTGGCAAAAGTCTTTGGTGACAAAGGAGTTATTCGATGAGCATGGCCTTTATAAAAATACAGCGGTGTATATTACTTATGATGAAGATAATCTCTATGCGGGCTTTGTCTGTAAGGTTAATAGCATCGCAAATCTGAATCAGAAATCGCTGGTAAAGGATAATGAGTTAATGTTAGAAAATGACTGGATTGCATTTTGTGTGGACACTTACAATGATGGGATCAATGCATTCGCATTTCTGGCTGATGCTTCCGGTAATGCGTTGGATGGGTCTTTAAATCCACCAACCAGAGATCTGACCTTTTCTTTTTCGTCTGATTGGGTTTCGGCGGTTGCTTTGAATCAGGAGGCGTACACTGTAGAAATGAAAATTCCTCTTGAAAAATTACCAGTACAATGGGACAAAGACAGCGTTACCATGACACTCCAAATTATTCGGCATGATCGACAAAACAACAGATTACTGCAATGGCCGAATGCGAAAGATATACGTGAATTTCATCCCATAGTACTTACTGGCATCCATAAAACACATCCCTTAAATTTATCAGGGGTAAACCTTGAAGACAGATTGCGTTATAAAAAATCGAAGATTGATCGTACAACCTTATTGGGCAGATGCAGGGGAGGTGATGCTTCAGTTATGGATTATTTACTATTCAGGAAGCGAGATATTAACGGTGTGGCAAATCCTGCCAAGTTTACTTATAGCGTTCAACCGGAAAAGGTAAAAGAAATGTTCGAAAACACCTCATATTATCAAAATCTGAAGACCGATAGTGATTTCGAAACCATATTGGAACGATCGCAGACTACGGCATTTATCGTTTTACAAAATGACACGGTGTTATATGAGAATTATTTTAATGGATATACTAAAGACTCGATATTCACTTCTTTTTCAGTTGCCAAATCTTTTGTGAGCACTTTGATCGGAATGGCAATTTCAGATGGGTATATTGGAAGTGTAACGGATACGATTACCGAATATATTCCAGAATTGGTGGAGAAGGACATTCGGTTTTCCCGGATCACCATTAGCGATCTGTTAAGTATGAGCGCAGGAATTGCATATTCCGGTGAAGGCTTTCCTTCTGATGATGATATAACCTATGTATCTCCCGATCTAAGAAAAGCCACTTTCGATAATGTACGAATTGAAGCGGCACCGGGTATGCACTGGCACTATAATAATTACCACCCACTTTTACTCGGCTTAATTCTGGAAAGAGCTACGGGCATGTCAGTTGCTGCTTATATGGAGGACAGGCTTTGGAAGCGAATGGGAGGCCAGGCAGCCAGTTGGAGTCTTGATGAAGCTGGGTTTGAGAAAATGGAAAGCGGTATAAATTGTACAGTTTATGATTATGCAAGATTTGCTATGCTGTTTCTGAATCAAGGCAAATACCAGGGGGATCAGGTCATACCGGAAAATTGGATACCGATGGCAACACAGCCCATACAAAGACCTGAGGGATTTTACGATCCTCTATTAGAAACCAATACGTATTACAATTATCTATGGTGGGGGAAATTTCGCGACGGAGCGAAAAACAACAATGATTTTTTCGCAATGGGTAATAAGGGTGAATATGTATATATCTGTCCGCAGAAGAGGCTTATTTTTATAAGGTTGGGGTTTGAATACGGCTTCACTCCCGGATCGACTTCATGGCCCGATATGTTTTATGAATTTGCAACCGAATTTAAGGAATAGAATAAATCAGGACCGTTTGCGTTAACAATCTATTGTCTGGAAGATTAAATATTATGATTGACCAATTAAAATCACCGGTATATAAATTTATTTTGCAGTGTTTCGTATTGTTTCTGATCGCCTCCTGTTCCTCAGGAACCCAGGAATCAGGGACAGAAAAAGAGCAGTTGGAACGTGGGTTACGCGGACAGGTAAAAATTTTGGAAGAACCTGAAAAGCTGAGTACAATCACCGATCAAATGAAAGCCTACAAAATTCCGACGTTATCGCTGGCGGTAATTCGGGAGGGACAGATCGATTGGTCAGAAATGTATTTGAATCCTGATTTTTCCGATGGAATAATTGCGGATAGCATCAGGATATTTCAGGCCGCTTCCTTGTCAAAACCGGTGACTTTTATGGCGGCTTTACGCATGCATAGCGCAGGAGAAATAGACCTTGATAAAGATATTGAGGAATACCTCCAGCGTTATACGTTACCTGCTGGTAAACAGACAGAAGAGAATCCCGTGACCTTTCGGAACATCTTTTCTCATACCTCCGGGATCACCGCTGGGGGATATGAGGGATACGAGAGGAGTCTTCCAATTCCTTCTGATCGTGATATTTTAGAAGGGAAAGAAGGGGCTAATTCACCTGCAATAGCAGTCATAACTCCTCCGAATGAACAATTGTTGTATTCAGGAGGGGGCTATACATTAGCGGAAACGGCCTTACAGGATCTGTATCAGGAGGACTTCTCAAAGATTATGAAAAAATGGATCCTTGAGCCGGTGGGAATGCACGATTCAGAGTTTACACAACCTTTACCTGCTACAAAAATTAATCAGGTTGCCAAAGGACACGCCTACACAGGGGAAGTGATAGAAGGGGGCTGGAGAAACCATCCGGAGCAAGCTGCTGCAGGGTTATGGAGCAATGCTACGGATATGGCAAAATTCTTAATTGAAATTTATAAGGCCTATCATGGTAATAGCGCGATATTTTCACAGGATGATATCAGAACGATACTAAACCAGGAACGCGACGGGCATGTATATGGCTTCATAGTGGATCGTTCCGGAGATGAAATTGCGATCACACACTATGGAGGGAATGCAGGATATCGTACCGGGATGACCATTAGTCTTACCAGTGGAAATGGTTTGGTCTATTTAACCAATTCAGACAATGGAGGGAATCTTGGGAATGAGTTGCTTTTGTCAGCATCACAAATTTATAACTGGAAGCATTTTAAACAAACAGAGGTTCAGCGTAAACAGGTAAGTGATGAAGTTTTAAACGGGTTGGCGGGTGCCTATAAATGGAATGATCAAATCGATCTTTCCATCGGTTTTGACGAATCCACGCGACTTATTTCACTTTATTTTCCAAATGGCGATCAATATGAATTGGTGCCAATTCAGGGAGATGCCCTGGATTTTATTCATTCAAACACCGGTGTGCAGGTTAGTTTTCAAAAAGAGAATAATTTTAGGTCCTTTACACTCTATGGGCAATCGGCTATCAGAATTGAGAACAATACCTTTGCTGAATAATATACTTCATATTTAAAAGTGTTGCAATGAGGGTGTGTAATGCTTTTGATAAAAATTCACAGTGAATTCAGACCTTTTAATAATTGTAATATTTTTTGAAGTGTCTAAAACCAAATTGAACTTATATTCCGGATTTCCTTTGTATTTTACCAATTGATTAAGGTAGCGATAAATTTAATATCCTAGTAGGGAAAAAATGTTATTAGCTTTCGTTTCTATGCCTATTTCAATCCAATCAATTCGAGTATGACAACCTACCATTTAAAAGTGATGAAACGAAATAGGATTTTAGGATCCATTTTGGTTTTTGCAATAGTATTACCGCTCTGTGCTCATTTTTCTGGTGAAATCGAATCAAAACTTATAAGTGTGGTTATGCTGATTGCGACTATTGGTAGCTTAATGCTCTTATTTTATTTATTCTCTTTTGGTCAATTACAGATCACTATAAGTGACAGTATATTAGTATTTAAATGGAAGGATAAACTTTTTTTTAATTTTAAAAATTATGACGCTATCCATTTGGAGGATATAGATGGGATTATTGTAGAAAGCGGGATGTTAGTCAAAATTAAAACGAAAACTAATGCAATTGAACTTCGGGAGATGCAGTCTGAATTTTTCAAAGTTAACCATAAGGATTCTCTACAATTATTGAAGATATTCATCAAGGAAACCCATATTAAACCTAAGGATAGCTGGGATATTTGGCTAGACAAGGGGTGGTTGACCTGGGCTTATTGGATAAATCTTCTGATATTGATACTACTATTCGGAATTATAATTGTGTATTTACTGGTGATAGGTTTTACTATTAAATTATTTCTTCTTCCGTTGATAATAGGGCAATTGATTAATTTCCACTTTAAAATGAAAGTACGTTTGACGTAAAAGTTATTATTCAACGTTTTGCAAATAAGATGCTGTTTAATTTTAAACAAAATTTAAATATCGCACCAAATCGATATGAACTGATTTATATAAGCTATTCGATTTTTTTTTCGTCATTATTTTAAATTTATTTGGAGTTGTACCAAATTGGAGAACTATAGATTCTTTCCTGAATGGTAGCCGGATGATTGGTATCTTTAACATCAATTCCTAATTCGATAGCATCCAATAAAGAATATCTTGGCGTTGGAATTTCCAAGACCCTCACATAATAAAATGCATTTTGTTCAGGATTAAAATCCGGATCTTTCCAAAATACCTTAAATTCTGTTGCTCCTATGGTATTTGTATATTTTCCAGTTTTAAGATCTACGGTGTTTCCAACATTTTCACTGCCATCGGTTCGGTTATCAGATAGGGCAATATCATACACTTTTTCGTCAGAAGTACCATCCGCTTTTAACCAGCCTTTAATAATCTGAACTCTATCAAGATTAGCACCGTCAGGGTCTTTTAAAGCGGAAATCAAAAATCCTGGATTTACACTTTCGGACGTTCTATTCAGATCTCCTCCCATAGGAACTCCTTTCTCATAACCAGTCTTTACCATTTCCGCATTGAGGTCACTCTCTGAAAAGTTAAAGCCACCAAATACACGTAATGTCATTCTCGGTCCTGTGGTGGCATAGACTTCTTTTCTTTGAAAGGCATCTACCAGACTTTGACGTGTGTTGCTCTCAGCCCATACACCCACCCATCCGGCAGCCCCCATATCCCATCCTTTCGAGGATCCTATTCCTGTAGGATGTGCACGCTTTTTAGGTTCGGAATCATGCTGTCCCTTTCCAGCAAAGTTTGTTTCTTCAATTGCAGACATCCCCGTATGAGAATCGCTACTTCCTACAAATCCTATTTTATATGGGTTCATACCAATTTCGTTTTCGAGTTCCAACCCGCGTTTCAAACCTGAGCGTACATAATCTGCTTTCGTAGGGGCGGGGCGTGTACCTTCTGGAGTTAATGCAAAATCATAAGTTTCAAAATCTGCAAATTCATCATTGGGAGAAAGTGCAGGGTGTGTTTCTGAATCACCTTTAATTTGAGTGATCTCTACAGAGCGTTCCCATTTCATTCTGGCTTCGGCATACGCCTTATCTACAGGCTCACCATTTAATCGGGTTTCAGGAAACATCAGTCCTAGACTGATGTTTGGGTTATGAGGTATAGCAACAAATTCGGCTCCAGTTCGTTTACTAGTCGCTTCAAGCCATGCCCAAAGATCTTCAGGGTTGTCGCTGTCTAAAGCACTATAAGGAATAAATTGTTTAGCAATTTCTCCATCCTGAGGCATGAATATTACTCGGTGAAGATTAGCACCACTGTTATTTGAAGACCATTCCCACCCGATTAGTGTAGTGAATTTTCCTGGATTATTGTGTTTTTCAGCTGTTTCGATATAGCGTGTCCAAGCTTCCTTAACCTTCTCTCCGCCAAAGTCGTTAATTAGATCTTTTGCTCCCAGGTTGGCATCGTTAGGTTGATCGAAGGCAGCAAAATTCAGGATATCATAGATTTTTTGCATATTTTCTTCCGATTTGTCCGGAGCAATTCTTAAAAACGCTGTTCCTGTTTTTGTATCTGAAATTCCTGGAGTGTTTTCATACATTAAAGGAATAGATCCGATCAATTCAGCATGGTCGGCAATTACGAGAAAATCCAAAGGTTTCGATAATTGCCAGGGTTTACCAGTTGTTGGACTCTCCACCGCTTCTCCTTTTGCAAATCGGTAAGCAATTTCCGGAGAAGAATTGGGAGTGCCGAATAAGAATACGTCAAAAGAATTTCCAGTATGATTATGCGTGTCACCCCAATAAACATTCTTTAATGGATTTGATACGACTTCTGTTCGATTCTTTGTTTTATCAGCTAAATCTTTAATGGCTAATCCCTCTTTATTTTCTGTTTTACAGCTAAAAGTGATTAAAATAATTAAAGTGACCCGTGAAATTAAATTAGACTTTACCATAGGAAAGGAGATTAGAATTAATTTCTGTTAAATCCATGTAAATATACTGAAAATAAGGGTGTTATGTTTTTTTTTGGAAGATTTTTAAATGTGGCACTTGGTATTGGGTAATCTACTTATTTTAAATATATATTTATTTTGGAGAGGCCCTTAAATAGTATAAAAAATCCATCAAAGTATCTAAAGAATAATGAAACAGTTCTTTTCAGGAATATTAGTATAATAGAGTTACTTAAAAGTTTTTATTACCTTACCCTGTCAGAATATTTCTATTAATTTCATACTTTAGGATGGCTGTAAAGGATTTATGAGCAATTGTTTATACACCCTTTAAGCGTTAATCAATCCTCACCACAATCTAAATTCCTCATGGTAAAAAAATATTTTAGCGTTTTAATGATCGCAGCAATTTTAAGCAGCTGCAATGACAGTAAAAAAGCAGGCCTAAAACCGGTTGAAGTTGATCAGTCCACGATAGGGCTTCAAATTGAGCGCCTGGCGTCAGATGAATTTCTGGGGAGAAAACCCTTTACGGAAGGGGAAACTATTACGGTGAATTATTTAAAGGATGAGTTTGAGAAGCTCGGACTAGTTCCGGGTAATGGCGAGAGTTACTTTCAGGAAGTACCTATGGTAGAAATTACAGGAATACCTTCCGAAAATATGGTGATCAGCGGAGAAAATGGAAATATCAATCTGAAAGTCCTTACGGATTTTGTAGCCACCACCAATAAACCCGATACCAGTGTTAGTCTTCAAAATTCAGAACTTGTTTTTGCGGGGTATGGAATCGTAGCCCCGGAATATGGATGGAATGATTATGAAGGCATTGAATGGAAAGGAAAAACAGCGGTCGTTTTGATCAATGATCCCGGTTTTAAATCCGGTGACTCCACCTTGTTCAAAGGGAATGAAATGACCTATTATGGACGTTGGACCTATAAATATGAAGAAGCGGCTCGTCAGGGAGCTGACGGACTAATCATAATCCATGATACCGAACCGGCTGCTTATGGATGGAATGTGATCGAATCCGGGTGGAGCGGAGCCCGACTCACCATAGAAAGTGATATGCCCCTGTTGAATGTTGAATCCTGGATCAGTGGTGAAAGTGCCGAAAAAATGTTTGATGTCTCTTCCATGAAGGGGCAGGATTATAAGGCGCTCGCCCGTAATAAAGATTTTAAACCGATTCCATTAGAACTGAATGTTTCGGTAGGAATCACAAATACCATTAAAAGGGATGTCTCCAAAAATGTGGTCGCCATGATACCGGGTACGGAGAGAAAAGACGAATATATTATCTACTCAGCACATTGGGATCATTTCGGAGTCGGAAAAGCTATTGAAGGCGATTCGATCTATAATGGAGCGGTGGATAATGCCTCCGGGACTGCCAGTCTGTTAGCGATAGCGGAAGCGTTTAAGAAAAGTGAACCCACAGAACGTTCCATTGTTTTTATCGCAGTCACCGGGGAAGAACAAGGACTATTAGGTTCTGCATATTATGCCGAACACCCTATTTTCAGTCCTGAAAAAACAGTCGCAAATATTAATATGGATGCTATTGACAGCCCGGGAAGAATGAAAGATCTGACCATTACCGGGTATGGTCATTCGGAGATGGATGAATATGCGAAGGAAGCAGCCGAAAAACAGGGCAGGTATGTGATTCCCGATCCTGAAGCCGAAAAAGGGTATTTCTTCAGATCCGATCATTTCAATTTTGCCAAAATCGGAATTCCGGCCTTGTATGCAGCCGGATCTTATGAAGGATTCGATCACAGTATCGAGGAGATCAAAGCTTACAATGATAATTACAGAATGCATAAATACCATCAGCCCTCTGATGAATATGATCCCGCAACGACAAAATTGAGCGGAATACAGGCAGACTTACAGTTGCTTTTCGAAGTAGGATTGAAATTATCGAATGAAGATTATTTTCCAAAATGGTATGAGGGGAGTGAATTTAAGGCAGCACGGAAATAAAAGATATTATTGACGTAGGGTTAAAATCTTTTTCAAAGCAATGCTGATCTTATCATGCTTTCTAATGTTGGTATCTTGTTCATCAAAAAGGAAATTTTAAATCAGATTAATTTTACCTTTAAGGTCCGTCATTCACTCCTATGAAGCAAATAGATAACATCGATAAAAAAGAATATACAGAAGTCGTAGCGGTATGGGAAGCCTCCGTAAGAGCTACCCATAACTTTTTAAAAGAAGAGGATATCGAATATTTTAAACCCTTGATTCTAAATACCTATTTAGATGCTGTTGAATTAAAATGTATTCGAAATAGCGAAAATAAAATCATTGGGTTTCTTGGAGTGGCCGATCATAATTTAGAAATGTTGTTTATTCATCCGGATCATAGAGGAAAACATATAGGTAAAGCACTGTTGAATTTTGCGATCGAAGAATTAAAAGTGACCAAGGTTGACGTCAATGAGCAAAATGAACAGGCGGTAGGCTTTTACGAGCACTTCGGATTTAAAACGGTGAACCGATCAGTAGTAGATGGTACAGGAAAACCCTATCCGATCCTGCACATGGAATTGAAAGGGTAGTCTGCAAGGTCCGAATAGGGTATGATTTTTTCTTCTACCGTGAATTCCTCATTTATTTATGCTCATTATATCGTATAGCTATGATGATAAGCGGTTTTAAGTTTTAAGCGATTAAATTGGTTATATTTAGTACTCCGTATTCGTAAATCAAAGCCATCATGCTTAAAAAGCTCACTTACTTTTGCCTGTTGCTGGTATTGTTTTCCTGCAGAAATGACGATGATAATGCTGCAACTGCTTCCTGCACCGATAATGGATCCTGTGATCGATGTATACGCATCAGCAATGAGCTTTATCACCAGACAAACACCATGTATTATAACATCGAAAATGCTTCTCTGAATGGAGATTGTCTTGAAATTACTATTGGAGCAGGAGGGTGCAACGGAGAAACCTGGGACATAGAGCTGGTTGATTCAGGGAGTATCATCGAAACGGGTGTACCTCAAAGAACACTGAAAATCAAATTTGAATCCTCTGAACTTTGTGAAGCCTATCTTCATAAAACCATTTCCTTTAACCTTAAGTCCATTCAATTAGCGAACTATTCGGAGATCGGACTTCTCCTTTCCGGTTATGAGGATGTGATTTTTTATGAGTATTAATAGTGTGCTATATATACTTAGTGCAGACCGTTAGTGGAGACTTGCAATGGTAAATTCAACTACCCTATATTAGTGAATTGTTATTTTATTTCTGTTTTCGCTGCAACCATTTTCGCAAAGGTTCATCATAGTATTTTAAACTTATATAGGCTAGTATCAATGCGCCGGAAAAGGTTAGCACAGCGTAGAAAAGCGCCGTAGTGGGGTCGATCACTTTTTGGTTACTAACCCAGGCAACATAGAAATATACCAGCACATAATGGGTCATATATAAGGGATAAGAAAGATCTCCCAGAAATTTACAAAGCTTATTTCCCAATTTGCCGGTAACGATACCACTGGCACCGATGTAAACGATGGCGGGAAAGATCAGGATGATGCAGATCGCTTCATACAATCCATTCTTCCAAAGATATTCTTCACCTCCGATTCTGGGCATAAACAAGATAGCGGCCAGCAATAATCCGCACCATAAGAATGCATTTTTAATACGAACCGGGCGTGTAATCCTGGATAACAGTAAACCTGCAAAAAACGGATACAACGTCCGAATGATTCCGATATACATATGTTCGAAATTGAGGGTCCACCCCCCGGCGATATCACCATTGGGACTCGTAATCGCTAAATGCAAAAGAGCAATGGCAGCGAATAAGACAAAGATCAGTAAGCTTTTGTTAGACAATTTTCTTAAACCGAGTGCGTAAAGAATATTGGCAATATATTCAAAGAATAAAGACCACCCTACGCTGTTCAGCGGATGCATCTCCTGCCAGCCTCGAATATCCATAGAGAGCGGAAGGGGGAGCAGGGTATATCCGATGATCATGACCAGGATCAATTTCCAGAAAGGAACGTTGTGTATAAGAGGCCATATCGTTGAATCAGTAAAATAAAATCCGATGGCACCCAGGGTCATCCCTAAGATGACCATCGGTTGTAATCGAATCAATCGTCGTTTCAGAAAGGCACCGATCGTTAATTTTTTCCAGCGATCATCATAGGCATATCCGATAACATACCCGGACAGCAGAAAGAAAAAATCAACGGCTAAATACCCATGATTTACCAGGTTATCAAATCGACTGGTGGCCAGTGGCTCTGCAAGATGAAATAGTACGACTATGACCGCGGCAATACCCCTAAGGCCGTCTAATATCTCATAATGCGGCTTGGGTTCAATTTTAGATTCAGGATTCATTCAGATATTTTGAGTGCTACATGAACATAGGCTCAAAAGTATACGGTCAAGTCTGGTTTTACGCTTCATATTATGTCAAAAATGGAACATTTCAGGTCAAATTAAATCTGAGGTTAAAAATATGGGAGGTCATCAGAAAATTACGAACATAAGACAGTACTATGGTAATAGCGTTCGGAGATGAAATAGTTGTTTTAAAGATAAAGAGTTTATGCTTTTAATTCCCTATATTAGAAGGAATATAAACATCCTATATATTACCCCATACCGCCCTGGTTAGTACAAGTATTTGAATTATCGCTAATATATCCGGCTATTTGAAATGGTTAGTTTTTTCATCATATTTTACTTGTTGATCACGCTTGGAATAGGTTTTTGGGCTTCGAAGAAAATTAAGACCTCCGGAGATTTTGCACTCGCCGGAAAAAGCCTGACAACCTCGCTGGTTGGAGTTACGTTATTCGCCACATGGTTTGGAAGTAGCCAGATCATGGGAAATCCGGGTTATTTCATTGTAGATGGATTTTCATCCTATATAACCCTGATCCTGGCAGCGGGAATCTGTTTATATATTGTCGGACAGTTCTATGCGAAAAAGCTGTATCGAATGAATATCGTGACCATCAATGATTTCTTCAGGATACGATTCAATAAAAAACTGGAAACCGCGTCTTCACTGATCATGGTGTTCTCGTATCCGCACTGGATAGCTGCACAGTTTGTAGCTTTGGCTTATTTATTTAATACGGTAATGGGAATTCCTTTTGGTTATGGAATCTTATTGGGAGCTTCCATTGTGGTTTTTTACACCTATATAGGCGGGATGTGGGCGGTAGCTTATACCGATATGGTTCAAAGTATCATGATATTATTAGGGTTGTTTATTCTCCTGTTTGAAGTGTTGCATAAGACACAGGGGATACTACCCATTTTTGAAAGCCAATCCCCTGAATTCTTTAAGCTTACTCCACAGGGTGGACTCGATTCCTGGTCTGAATATATCGCACTTTTACTCGCTTTTACTGCGGGTACGATCCCGGTTCAGGAGATATACCAACGGGTATTCTCTGCCAAAAATGAAAAAGCAGCTCGTAACGGACTCTTTCTCGGGGCAATTCTTATGGTTATTATGCCTAGTATCCCTTTAATAATAGGGCTGGGGGGTGTTTATTTATACCCCGAATTATTGGCCAACGGCAATAGTCAGGATATCATTCCTTCACTGGTTAAAATAATGACCAGTGTACCCGTGCAGGTTCTTTTTTATGGAGCGATGATATCAGCGATTTTAAGTACTTCCAGCGGTGCATTACTGGCACCGGCTACAGTAATAGGAGAAAACCTGATCAAACCTAATCTAAAGAATTTTTCCGATAAAAATGTACTCCTTTTTACCAGGCTGAGTGTCATTTTGATCGCAGCTATATCCTGTTATTTCGCCTTTGATGATTCCGATATTGTCGGACTTGTCGCTGCTTCATTAAGCCTTATTCTGGTTTGTCTTTTCGCTCCTTTCACCTTTGGTTTATTTTGGAAGAAGGCATCAGTCACCGGAGCGTGGTCCGCAATGATCATCGGAGGATTAACCTGGTTTGGTTGTTATATGGTTGATACCCGAATCGATGCTACTATTTATGGAACGGTCGTAAGTTGCCTGAGCATGATCGTTGGAAGTGTGCTGGTTCCTGATAAAATAAAGGCTCAGGAAAAAACCGGTGAAGTAAACACGGTCGTGGATCAGGTTGCTTTTGAAAAGCAATAGTTCCTTCCTCAGCAAATATTCATCTCAGGTATAACCATGGTTAACACCTTTGCATGGCATTTTTTCATAGATCAGTTATATAAGAGCATCCTTAAATTTTTTAAAGTTATATATCAAACGGGATGGGCTCGGAAGTGCAAAAGCCACTGGCTATCATGATTTGCGGTGGATTGATCATCTGTATGCTTTTATCCTTTACAGTTCTCCCACAATTGTTTTACTTAGCCTACAGAAATATTGATAAGAAAAAGAATGAAAATTGATCGTTTTGTTTTAGCCATACTTATTGTCATAGGTCTGGCTTATATTTTTCCTTATTTAGGAAGTGATCAGAGTCCCCTAAACCTCGATATTATTGCCAGTGCGGGTATTTCGCTGATCTTCTTCTTCTATGGATTAAAATTAAGTCCGGAAAAAATAAAGGATGGTTTGAAGAATTGGAAGCTGCACTTAGTCGTGCAGCTTACCACATTCTTTATCTTTCCACTGGTGGTATTGCTGGTTTATCCCTGGGTGATCCATACGCAGTTCTCTGAATTATGGTTGCCTTTCTTTTTTTTGGCAGCTTTACCCTCAACGGTTTCCTCTTCGGTGGTCATGGTTTCTATTGCCAAAGGAAATATTCCGGCTGCGATCTTCAACGCCAGTATTTCCGGGTTGATCGGTATTGCCATTACTCCTTTATGGATGGGACTGTTTTTACAACAGGATTCCACGGGCTATGATCTATCGGACATTTATGTCAAGCTGATCGTGGAGATCCTGATTCCGGTAATTCTAGGGCTGGTTCTGAATAAGAAATTGGGGAAAGTAGCGGTGAGATATGCTAAGGAATTAGCGCTCTTCGACAAATCCATTATATTAGTGATCATCTATAAAAGCTTCGCGGAATCCTTTTTAGAAAATGTCTTTGCAGAGATTCAAACTAAAGATCTGCTGATCATGTTCCTTTGTGCTATTGCATTATTCTTTTTCATGTTCTACACAACAGGTTTCCTATCAAAACGATTGAATTTTAGTGCGGAAGACCGTATCACGGCACAATTCTGCGGAACGAAAAAATCGTTGGTACATGGCACGGTATTTTCGAAGATTTTATTCGCTGGTTCCTTTTCAACAGGTTTGATACTATTACCCCTGATGCTTTTTCACGGATTACAAATATTTATTATCAGTATAATCGCCTCCAAAATGGCACAACGAGATACATATCGCAAGGTCATTGATTAATTCGTCTCAATTGCTTCATAAAAGGCTTTGCGATACACTTCTCCCAGTGCAATAGTAATCCCGCCAATTCGGATACGGTTTCGCTCGATGCTCTCTATTTTGTGAATAGAGACAATATACGATTTATGAATCCGGATAAACTGATCTGCAGGCAGTTGTTCTTCGATACTTTTCATCGTCTGAAGGCTGGTGATCTTTTCATGGACCGTATGGATGGTCAGGTAGTTCTGTAAACCTTTTACATAAAGTATTTCATCCAGACTCACCCGCACCAGTTTGTACTCGGTCTTGACAAACATATCCCGGATAACTTTTTTGGTGGGGGAGGCGACCGTTGTCTTCGGCACCTCCTTTTCAGCCAACCCCTTCCGGAGTAGCTGAACCTTCTCGACCGACTTATAAAAACGCTCAAACGAAACGGGCTTCAGCAAATAATCAACCGCATCGTGATCGAAGCCCTCCAGGGCATACTCTGCATAGGCAGTGGTCAAAACCACCAAACATTTCCCTTTTATAATCTTCATGAATTGTATGCCGCTGAGCTCGGGCATCTGTATATCAAGAAAGACCAGATCAACGTCTCCTTCCATTACTTTGTTTAAGGCCTCTATCGGATTGTCGGTACTGAAACTCAAACTGAGTTCGGGAATTTGATCGATATAATGCGTTAATACGTCAATGGCCAAAGGCTTATCATCTACAACGATACATTTAATCATATAGTTCAATGTTTAGATCAACAATAAAGTGATCATTTTGCTGGTTGATCGAGAGTTCATGTCTATCAGGATAAAGCAATGAAAGACGTCTTTTTACATTGTTGAGACCGATTCCTCCCGTTTTATCTTTTCTTGCCGTATTGATCTTATTCTTAAGATGGAAATTGAAATGATGGCGGTCTACAGAAACCAATATTTGAATAGGATCTTCATTGTTCCTGAAAACACCATGTTTAAAAGCATTTTCCACGAAATTGATCAGGATTAAAGGGGCTATTTTTTGATTATTCACCGTACCGGACACCTCAAAATCAATATGGGTATTTCCTTTTTGTCCGATTTTATGTAACGCGATCACGTTGTCAAGGTAATTGATCTCGCTGGAAAGCAAAACGTTATGTTCATCACTTTCCCGTAGCATATAACGCAAAAGCTCAGATAGCTTCAAAAGAGCATCCGGAGCTTCTTTAGATTGCTGTTGGGTGAGGGCATAAATATCATTGATGGTATTGAACAGGTAATGAGGATTCACCTGGGATTTCAAAAAGGCCAGTTCTGTTTTTAGCTGTTCTTTTTCCACGAGTTCCTTTTCAGCGCGTAGCGTACGCCAATCCATTAAATAACTCAGGAGTAACCCCAGAAATATATTGACAAAATTGGCACTCAGTGTCACGATAAAAGCGAAGGAGAAATCTAGGTCCTGGGAGTACGTTTTCCAACCGATCATCGGGTAGATTAATTGCTCCATCAGATAATACAGCGGACTAAAAACTACGAGTGTCCCTACCAGGGAGAGTACATATTTGAGGATGTTTCCCTTCTTTAAAATATAGGGAATCAACAATAGATAATTGACGTAAAAGAAGAAGGCTAAACAACCGGTCTGTAATATTTTGACCGGTAATACGATCGAAAAGAACAGGTGCCAGTCGGGCTGAGTACCCAATACTCCAGTGCCTATTGCCTCCAGTAATTTTTGAGCCAGCACCAGCGCCCAATACCCAAAATGCAAATAGAATAACCATTTTTTCTTCATCTCTTCAAAAGTAGGCTAATAATATTCTAAGTTAAAAAAGGATACACAAAGCGGACGATTTTATTGACAAAATCGGTAATCGGACTTATAAGATTGTATTTGCTAATATTCAAGGGTTGTCAAGTGAATTAAGCGACTGGTCAATCGCTTTAGGACCAGGACTTTTTTAAATCGACATTTGGCATCAAATAAAAATTGATGACTATTATGCAAAAAGTGCTGTTATTACTGTTTTTCTTATTGTTTATATCATTTAACGGGAATGCGCAACTGTCTGATGATAAAGTTGAGAACCAAAACATTCGAGAATTTATTCAGATCTGGGGATTAGTCAAATACAGATCCCAGAAAAGTATCGCAGGTGAATTTGATGCCGATCAGGTGTTTCTGGATCTGATCGAAACCGTAAAGCATGCCGATAAGCAGCAATTTAATCGACTTATGATCGAACTGACCAGCAATAAGGGGCCTGAACCAATGGTTTCCAAACAAGTGTACCCCAAGTCAAAATTGATCGACGGCCCCTATCTGCTCAATAATGTCGACTTCCATTGGATTAAAGACAAGCGGTATACCTCGTTATTAAAAGAACAATTAGAGGACCTGACGAATCAGATCAATACGAGTGGCAAGCACCAATATGTACCGGAATTATTTTATCAGGGTAAACTGCCGAATGAGGAGGCTTATGCAAATTACACCTTTGATAAGGAAGCGATGAACCTGCTCGCCTTAGCGAAGACCTGGAATGCGATCGAATACCTTTTTCCGTATAAGTATGTAATGGATAAAGATTGGGAAAAAGTTTTAACGGCGATGATTCCTGATTTCAGAAAAATCCGCGACAGGGCCGGTTATGAAAAAGGAGTGTTGATGCTGGCCGCTGCGATTGATGATACCCACGCAGGATCCTTTATGGCCGCTGATAACATGCAAATGGTGAACACGATCTTCGATGTACGGTATTATCCACCTTTTGACTACAAGGCACAGGCAAACGGACTCGTGATCAAAAAATTCCTGAATGATTCCCTTGCTGCGGTGAGTTCGCTTAAAAAAGGGGATATCATTGTTGCGATCGATGGGATCAAGATAAAGCAATGGCTTAAGGATCGCTCTTCGCTGTTACCAGCTTCTAACGATGCCGTGAAATACAGAGAATTGAGCACAACGAACAACTTCAGGGGAGATGTTTTGGCTTTTAGTGATCTGAGAGAGAAAGTGCTGAATGTAAAAGTAAACAGACAGGGAACAAAACTGGATCGAAAGTTGGTGATGCTGGATCGAAAAGACCAACCGAGTGTCAAAATTATAGAAAGCCATATCAAACAGGAAGTAGCTAAAGCAAAAGCATTCAAGGGAATGGAAGCTCTTGGGAATGATATTACCCTGATCAGGGCAGGCCATGTTTTTGATAAGGATCTTCCGGATGATGAAGATATGGCTAGGTTGTCGGCTGAATTAAAAAGTAAAAAGGCCCTTATTTTCGACATGCGGAAATATCCGCAGTCCCCGGGCTTTTTCACCTATTACATTCCCATGTTATTGGGTAAAGCACCTTTTCCTTTTGCGCGGTATTATACGGCCGATCTAAGGCAGATCGGGATTTTCAAATATAAGGAAGAACTGGAAACCTATATGTATGTTTCGAAAGACGGCACGAAGCCTATCGGCGAATTATACATGGGTCAGATTGTGATCCTGGTAAATGAAAATACCCAAAGTATGGGAGAGTGGTATACCATGATGTTACGACAGTTCAGCCAAAATACAACAGTAATAGGCAGTCAGACCGCGGGAGCAGATGGCGATGTGAGAAGGTTGACGTTGCCGGGGAATTATGAATTCTGCTTTACGGGGCAGGGAATCTTCTATCCCGACGGTAGAGAAACGCAGCGTACAGGCATCATACCAGATCTGTATTTTGAACCTACAGCTGAAGATTTAAGCGGTACTACAGATGCACAGTTGCAAAGGGCCATACAATATATTCAGGAAGGAGAATGATTGGTGGGAGTGCTAATAAAAAAACCTTTGCTGATTTTAATTAGATAGGAAATTCAAATACATTTTTCGTTGAAGAATAGAGCCGAACAACAATTGTTGTTCGGCTCTACCTGATAGGAGAGATTATCTTTTCTTAATAGTCATTTTGTGATTGGAGATTTAGCAATAATTACGATTGTACACTTAAATATTGTTGGTGGAATAATTCATGTTTGATAAATTCTACTCCCTAAAAATTGGAATCTTTTATAGTTTCAATGTCATCAGGGTAAATTGACTTTGGTATGAAATTGTTTTAGTGTACGTAACCACCCCTGATTCAGGGGTGGTTTTTAATTACTACCTATAAGGATATGCTATAAAATTACTTGTTGACAAATTAAATTTATTCATTAAAATAATTGACGCATCCAATTCCCAATTTCAGCATCCTGTAATAAACCAGCCTATGAAGGGAATATTTAGAATCATAGTTATTGCATTCGCTTTAATAGGGTGCTCCAGTGATGATGATGAAGGTATTGACTGCGCCCTTTTTGATCCCGTCATACCCGAATTATATATACGGTTTGTGGATGAAAATGGTGTTAATCTAATCGAAAAAGGAACCATTGATCCTGAAAATAGTATTGTTTCCGGTGATTTTCCGAATCCTGACTTTTATTATATACCAGCCAATGAAAATCTTCAACCGGAATCAGAATTTCGGAATTACGACCCTACACTATTGCTTTATATTCCAGGAGAAACCACATTTCTGTATACTTTTGACTTGAACGATACACATTCTGTTAACTTGGAATTTAAAGCTGACTATACTGAATTGCCCTGTAGCATGTCTTTTTATGTACCGACTGAACTAGCATACAACGACCAAATTATCGCGTTGGAAGATACGGAGTCGAGCCTGCGATTTCTTATTGATATTACCCTTTGAATCTTTCCAAATCAACAACAGAATTTTACCGATGAAGAACAGCAACCTACCACAGCATTTTAATGAATGCATTACCTCCATCAATGATCAAAAGCCACTTACATCTAAACCTTAAAACAGGAATATTTTAGTGCTATGCAAAAAGACAAAATTATCAGCGTTGAAATAGACAACACCGGTAGGCTTTATATACAACCAGAGAAGTCCAATTTTTCACTGGTCTCTCGAACTGCAACGGGAGTACACTGGGATAAGGATAAATTAACTTTATATGCTCAGAGACCAAGAGAATGGACGTATTTGGAGTGGTTCATTCATATTGTAAGTGTTATTAAGACAGAGTGCTTTACAGAACTGGAATTAACTGAAACAACGGAATGGGTGAATATACCGGATGAATTAAAGCATGAAATTAGGAAGGTTTATTAATTACCACTAATTAATTCGATTTTAATGTAATCTAAAGGGAGGAATTGGAAGCGTTAAACAGAAAATTATTCTTCCTCGACGCGGTAAAACCAGAGAAAGATCATTAAGAGTACGGAGAGCGAATACCCAGGTTAATTGTAAATTGTAAATGGTAGATTATAATTCAATTCTCAATTAATCCATAATTCTTCATTCATAATCCTTCACTCGAAATTCTCAATTCTCAATTCTGAATCAAGTCCAATTCTTTGCCCCGACCAAAGGGTTGACAAAACGCCCTATCAGTATACATTTCAGAAAATCGTCACGAATGGAGATTGTAAAAAGACATCGTGGCAGTCTTTGGAAATTTGTCCATTGTTGGAATTGCAATAAATGGTGATCTTGCAGACAGCGGCCAATTTTATTCCAAATGTATGCCACCAGACGAATTCATACGTATATCATAGGAAGCATTTTCAAAAAAATACAATTCATCCTTAAATACTAACGGTTCAGTAAAAAAGAAAATCCGGTAATCCATTTTTGGCTGAGATTTACATCCAATAAATGAATTAAATACGATGAACAAAACTTTACGCATTCTTAAAAAAACCATGCTATATCTGGTCTTTACGTTAGCAATCCTGATATTAACAGGCTATAGTTATTTGTATTTAGTACCCAAGGGACCTGAAATTTCGGAAACAATACCTATTAAATACGGAGAGGACTCCTTTGTAATGTATGCTTATAAGGATACTAAACGAAAATCAATCAGGGTATGGACCTACAAACCCGAAAGTTGGAAGGACAAAGACAAAATAGTATTCGTTATGCATGGCGGCGGGCGAAATGCGGATGACTATCTAAATGCCTGGATCGAATTAGCCAACCAAAATAATCTTCTTATAGTAGCCCCGGAATTCGAGAATAAGTTTTCAAAATATACTACGAACGACTATCAGGAGGGAAATTTATATACCTTTTTTGGTACCAAAAACCCGAAAAGCGAATGGGCCTATACCGTCGTTGAGAACATATTTGACCACCTTAAATCGGTTGATAAGATTACGAATGAGCAGTACGATATATTCGGACATTCGGCGGGTGGACAATTTGTTCACAGAATGGTCATGTTTTTGCCTGAAGCAAGAATTGGGACGGCAATTGCGGCAAATTCCGGATTTTATAGTTTTCCGGATGAGCATCTTGAATTTCCATATGGGATCAGAAATACAGCAGTAAATCTGCAAGCTTCGTATAAAAAAAGATTGATTATACTTTTAGGAGAATTAGATAATGATCCGGGATTAGGAACTTTCCGAACCACAGAATTGGCCATGGAACAAGGCTCTTATAGATTGCAGCGTGGAACAGCTTTTTTTAGTGCCAACAAGGAATTGAAGAACAAAAATAACTGGACATTTAATTGGGAAATGGACACTATTAAGAAAGTGGGGCACGACTATAAAAAAATGTCTGAAGCTGCAATCGAGTGGATCGTAAACACGCGGGATCAGGACTATGGTGAATAGTATTCGTGGCTATCTGAAATACAATGATTATTGAAGTATGTGATTATTATACAGTGACTTATCTTTTTGTCTTTCCATTCGTTACTTTAATCCATTCTAAAATAGTATCTATATTTTAATAGATTATTTCGAAATCCTATCGTGATACGCTTCCAAATAATATGAAAAGTAACGTATTTAATCGTTCACCGGTTTTGGCTCTCAATATCGAAAATGCTTTAGTCATATGGGTTTCAACGGTCTTCACGGATATCTTTAAAAAAGCTGCAATTTCTTCATAGGTAAGACCTTCTTTTCTACTTAATAAAAACGTTTGTTTATATTTTTCAGGGAGTTGTTCAATCTCTCTTTGTACGAGTTCAAGGAGTGCTGCTAATCGTTCTTCACCTTCCTCATCCTGATAGGAATTCAGTTCTTGAATATACTTCTCTTCGAGGGTAGAAAGCGCTTTTTCTTTACGAAATTGATCGACGAATTCATTATAAACAGATCGGTATAAGTAATTTTTAAGATTTAATTCCGGATGTAAAGAATTGCGACGTTCCCATAATCGGATCATTACGTTTTGAACGATATCCCCGGCTGATTGCGAATCTCTGGTCAAATTGGCTGCATACTGGCATAGGTTGGCGTAGTACATATCCACAACTTGTGCATAGGCTTCTTTCTTCCCATCTCGAAGGGAATTAATTAGGGTGGGGGAATTCGGGAAATGACGATTCAATAGAAGATTTCAATATCAGTTTCTTAACAAAATTATCATTTTTTTTTAACTCAGCTCAGGGTGTCAGGATTTTGGCTTCGTTATAGGTATAAATCCAAGGGTATGAATTCAAACATGGAAAAGCTAATTGTAAAATTTTTAACCAACGCCGCCAGCGACAAGGAGCTTTTGGAGTTACAACAATGGTTGAATCAGACAGAGAACGAAAAATTGTTCGCTAAATATGTTCAATTACATAGGGCTATAAATAAATCTGTGTTGAATTTTGATTCCGGTAAAGCAAAAGAAATCTTATTTCAAAAGATTGAAGCGGAAAGTAAAATTTATAAACGGAAGCTATTCTATCAGACACTCAAATACGCAGCGATGGTGGTTCTTGCCATAGGTGTTGGACTCTTTATGCTAACAAAGCGCAACGAAGTTATAAACAATCCTGCCAATACTCCTGTAATTGTAAATAATCAGATCAAGTCCGGTGAGGCAAAAGCAATACTTACGTTAAGTGATGGTTCGCAAATCACATTGAATAAAGAGAATCGATATACGAGCGAAAATGTAAACAGTGATGGAGAACAGCTCGTTTATCATAACGTGGATACACCTGAGGAGAAGATTACCTATAACACCTTAACTATACCCAGGGGGGGACAATATTTTGTTCAATTGTCTGATAGCACGAGGGTTTGGTTAAACGCAGAGACCCAGTTGAAATATCCTGTATCCTTCGAAAGGGGAGTGGAAAGAGAAGTGGAATTGGTTTATGGAGAGGCTTATTTTGAGGTTAGTTCAAGTGCTAAAAATGCAGGAGCAGGATTTCAGGTATCACACAATTCACAGAAGGTAGATGTTTTAGGTACCGAATTCAATATTAAGGCCTATAAAGATGAATCAACTACAACAACCACATTGGTAGAAGGAAAGGTTCGCATTAGCAATTCTCAACACCAGAAGAAGCTTATCCCGGGAGAACAAGCAATATTGCATTTCACCACCCAAGAATTCTTAATAAGCAATGTAAATGTTTTTGATGCGGTATCCTGGAAGGATGGTGTGTTTAGTTTCAATCATATGGAATTGGAAGAAATCATGAAAGTTTTGTCCCGATGGTATGATATGGAGGTGATTTTTGAGAATCCGGCATTACGAAAGCAAGGATTTACAGGAGCGATCGGAAAAGATCAGAATATCGTGGATCTTTTAAATACCCTTAAAGAATTCAACAGTATTAAGAATTATCAAATCAACGATAAAACAATCATTCTAAAATAGAAATTATGGATACCAGCTGAACTTGTAAAAATGAAAAAGAGAGCGAAGTCAATCATTTTGCCGATGTACCAACTCCGTCTCTCTGAAGTGTCAATCAAAGTATTATTTAACTAACACATAACAAATTTATGGAAATTGAAACAACCAACAATAAGGGAGGGCTGTTTGTCCGATGGCTTTTCTTATGCTGTATGAGAACATTTATATTTTTAATCTGCACCACAGTCTTTGGATTTACCACAGAAGTTACATTTTCTCAGGAAAAAGTGGTGGTCGATAAGGATATGTCCATATCGATCGACGATGTATTTAGTCTTATAAAGACACAAACTAAATATCGCTTCATTTATCCGGAAGACCTTTTTGAAGATGCCCCTATGGTGAATTTAAAGAGAGGGAAATTCAGTATCGGGAGGATTTTAAAGGAGTCGGTCCCTGAAGGAAAATATGATATCATATTAGGGAGTAATAACCGAATAATTATAAAACCAAAATCATTATCCGCACAACAGGAAGTATCGGGAAAGGTCACCGATAATTTTGGAGTGCCATTAGAGGGAGTAGCGATAATGATCAAAGGAACTAAAACCGGGGTATTTACAGATATCGATGGTTACTACGAGATTATAGTACCGGATCCCGAGAGTGTTTTGGTGTATACCTATTTAGGATTTAAGCCAATGGAAGTTACCGTTGGAGATAAGACTACTATCGATATATCGTTACAAGAGGAACTCAATGCTTTGGAAGATGTGGTGGTGAATGCAGGGTATTACACGGTTACGCAAAAGGAACAGACAGGAAATATATCTTCTATTGGAGGAGAGACGCTGGAGCGTCAGCCGGTAGGTAACCTATTTCAGGCTTTACAAGGGCGTATGGCAGGTGTAGCCATTACGCAAACATCAGGTGTTCCGGGAGCCAGGTTTGATATTCAGATTAGAGGTATGAATAGTATAACCAGTGGTAATCAACCCCTTTATGTTGTTGATGGTATACCATTTATGTCGGATTCAATGGAAGGAACCTTTAGTAATACCAGTAATGGAGGAGGGAATCCACTTCAAGTACTTAACCCATCCGATATTGAGCGTATTGAGGTTTTGAAGGATGCAGATGCTACATCTATTTATGGTTCCAGAGGAGCGAATGGTGTAGTACTAATTACTACTAAGAAAGGTAATTTAGGTAAAGCAAAGGTAAATATTTCTGTGGCTAAAGGGGCTTCCAAATTAACTCGATTTTGGGATATGATGAGCACACCAGAATATCTTGAAATGAGGCAGGAAGCTTTTGCAAACGATGGTATTACGCCCACTGAAACCAATGCTCCGGATCTGTTTTTATGGGATCAGGAAAAATATACAGATTGGCAGCGTGACCTTTTAGGTGGTACCGCTGAACTGACAGAAGCCCAGATATCGGTATCGGGAGGAAATTCAGAAACCCGATTTCGTATTGGAGCTTCCTTTCGTGAAGTAGGAAGTGTATTTCCCGGGGATTTCTCCAATCGTAAGTTATCCGGAAACTTATCGGTTCAGCATACCAATTCAGATGGAAAACTGAAAATTCATGGATCTATGATTTACAGTAAAGATGCTAACAAACTTCCTTATAATGACCCAACCTTTTTAGCCCTATATACCGCACCTAATGCACCGGAACCCTATAATGAAGATGGATCATTGTATTGGGATGCTAGTGGCTGGAACAATCCTTACGGTCAGTTAATGCAACAATATACAAACACGCAATATGCTTTTGTCGGAAATCTAGGATTGGAATATAGCATTCTAAATGGATTGCAACTGAAGCTGAATGCAGGCTATAACCGGATGCAAAGTGAACAAATTGGAATAACTCCTGTGGCCTCAAGGAATCCGGCTTATTATACAACAGGATTTTCTCAATTTGGGTCACAAAACTTTGGAAGTTGGATCTTGGAACCACAATTAAATTACCAAAAGAGAATAGGTAATGGTAATTTAAATCTATTGATGGGGGCTAGTCTTCAGGAAAATAATAGTGATTTACAGGAATTAGGAGGAAGTGGCTATACCGACGATAATTTCATAGAAAATCTTCAGGCTGCGCCGGTTTTTGGGGTTACGTTCTTTCAGGAAACGGATTATAAATATTTGGCTTTCTTCGGACGTATCAATTATAATCTAAATCATAAATATATTCTGAATATAACGGGTAGACGTGATGGTTCAAGTCGATTTGGGCCTAACCGAAGGTGGGGGAATTTTGGAGCGATTGGTGCTGCCTGGTTATTTGGAGAGGAAGATTGGTTTGCTGATTCCAGTCTGAGTTATGGAAAATTTCGAGCCAGTTACGGTACCTCCGGAAATGATAGAATTAATGATTATGGGTATATAGATAGTTGGACCACCAATTATTATGATTACAATGGTGCTACAGGTGTATATCCAAGTAGGCTTTACAATGAGAACTATGGATGGGAAATTAATAAAAAGCTGGAATTGGCATTGGAATTAGGATTCTGGGAGGATCGGTTGGGAATAAATGTTGCCTGGTATAATAATCGTTCTTCGAACATGCTCGTAGGACAACCTTTGCCGCTCACTACCGGTTTTAGCAGTATCCAGAATAATTTAGATGCTTTAGTTCAGAATACAGGATTAGAACTTGAGTTACGTGCTGTACCTGTAAAGTCAAATTCATTTAATTGGGAGGCAAGTGCAATGCTGAGTATCCCAAAAAATAAATTGGTCTCATTTCCTAATTTGGAATCCTCAGTCTACGCAAACACCTACATAATTGGTGAACCCCTAAATACGCGCTATTTATATAATTATCAAGGTGTTGATGCACAGACTGGGTTATATCAATTTGAGGATGTTAATGGCGATGGAATCATTTCTGCTCTGGAGGATAAAAAATCGGTCAAACAGAATGGACGTAAATATTATGGGAATCTAGCGAATAGTATTCAATTCAGGAATTGGCAGTTACAGTTTATGCTAGACTTTGTGAAACAGACTGGTTATAACTATATGTATGATCTTGGTGCTCCTCCAGGTTATCGTAGAAATCAACCGGATTTGGTTTTGGAACGTTGGCAACAACCAGGAGACAATTCAAATATACAAGCCTATACCAGAGGAGGAACGGGTACTAATCAGTCTTTATTATTTATGGAGAGCACAGCGGTCATAACAGATGCATCGTATGCTCGTTTGCGTCAGGCCAGTCTGGTCTATGACGTTCCGGAAAAAATAACTGAAAAGCTGCAGTTGTCAAATTTGAGAATTTATTTGGAAGGCCAAAATCTTTTCACATGGACTGATTATAAAGGATTTGATCCGGAAACTCAGAGTACACGGATTCTACCTCCATTAACAACCTGGATGGCTGGAATTCAATTATCATTTTAATCTTAAAAATTGAAGAAAATGAAAATTAAAGAAAGTATTAGATTAAATACCTTACTAAGTTTTGTAACAGGTTGGATTATAATGAGTTTAACAGCTTGTTCAAATTTTACAGAGGTGGATATACCTGTTAGTGAACAAGATGCAGCCTTGATATTCTCGGGTGATGAGAGCGCAAAATCTGCCATGACCGGCCTATATATATCGATGATGAATAATTTTGGACACTTTGGTAATATGTACACAACGTACTATGCCGGACTGTCTTCAGATGAATTTCAGTATATCGGGACTAACACGGAGCGAGTAGCTATGAATGAGAACTCACTCATGGCAAACAATTCACAGGTTCGTAATCTGTGGCGAGATATGTTTGAAGTTATTTATCAAGCCAACGCCGTAATGGAAGGCCTGGATAATACTGATCAGGTTTCAGATGATTTAAAATTACAACTTAAAGGAGAAGCCTTGTTTATGCGTGCTTTTACGTATTTCTATCTGGTGAATTTCTTTGGGGATGTACCTTATGTGACCACTACAGATTATGATACCAATAGTACATTAAGCAGAATGCCGATAGATTCCATATATGAGGAAATAATAGATGATCTGTTACAAAGTATGGAACAACTACCTGAAGATTATGCATTGTCAGCTGGGGAACGAATCCGACCCAATTATTACGCTGCAAAGGCCTTGTTAGCGCGCATTTATCTATACACCGAAGATTGGGATGCTGCAGCTACAATGGCTTCAGAGGTGATTGACCAAAGTTCAGTTTATAGTCTGGTTCCTTTATCCGAAGTATTTCTTGCAAACAACACCGAAGCGATTTGGCAGTTATATCCGGTTCTGGATGGATTTAATACCATGGAAGGTTACAATTTCACTTGTTGTGTTACCAATGATTTTGTATTGTCAGAAAACTTGTTAGGATCTTTTGAGACCGGTGATGCCCGCCGTGAAAGCTGGGTGAATGGATTGGTGTTAGGGGAGTCAACGTATTGGTACCCCTATAAATATCAAGTGGCTTTTTCTGCAAATGTCACTGAATATTATACCGTATTACGATTAGCAGAACAATACTTGATCCGGGCAGAAGCATACGCGCATTCAGGATTGATTGATGCCGCTTTGGGAGATGTGAACTCCATACGAAGCCGTGCTGGATTACCTTCGATATCACTCAATAATGAGGCGACGGTATTAGAGGCGATAGCTCAGGAACGACGCATTGAATTCTATGCAGAATGGGGACATCGTTGGTTGGACTTGAAGCGCACGGGACAAATGGAAGCATTAAATTACAAAGTGGATTGGGAGGCTACCGATGTATGGTATCCTATTCCGGAATCAGAATTGGTGTTAAATCAAAATTTAACGCAAAATGAAGGATATTAAGAAATATACGAATTGGAATAGTTTCAAAGGTGAATTTTGGCTAGTGTTGTTCTGTATGGGATACCTTGGAATAGGTTATGGGCAAGTAGCAGTGGATGCGTATCCGATCCAGGGAATGCGATGTCCTGATTGGACGGTGCACAACATACAGAACTACCAGAAATCGGAACTATCCCTTCAGGATAGCGATGGGAAATGGCGTGTTTTGTTTTTTTGGACTGCCGGTTGTAGGTCTGCTGTAAAGCAATTAGCTTCATTGTATGAGGTAGCCACCGAATTGAAAACTGAATCTGATGTGGAGGTCTTGTTGATTTCAAAAGAGCGTCCAAAGGAAAGACATGTGGATAGTATTTACCAGCAAACCTACGGATATTCGGTGCCTAGTGCTTTCGACTCGGAATTAACAGAGAAGTTTGGCATCAGTATATTTCCGTATGCAGTGGTGGTGGATCCTTCGGGTACCATCGCAGGTATCGGAGATCAGATCGATTTGGAACAGATCCAAGCTTTTGTATCCGGAAAAAATCCAACTTTGAGAAAGGCTTATAACAAAGCGGAGCGGGCTACAATGATGCAAATAAAGGATACGGATACTTGGTTGGAGTCGATCGGTACTGATGCAATATATCAATCAGTATTGAAAGAATTTCATTATGAAGTGATCCCTTATGGCTTGTTGAAAGCACAACGCTATCAGGAACGGAATGAACTGTTCGTAAGTTGTGCGGATGTGTTGGATTTGTATATGGTCGCCTATGGGCCACAGGAGTATATGACGGTACAGTATCAAGAAAATTATCAGAACTGGTGGAAGCGTCCCATCATAGAAGAAGGAGTAGATACAACGGACTTAGGTTGGGAATATACGATAGCGCCTACGTTGTATGCATATGATGTGCGCATTCCGAATCGCAAAGTGAGTTTGGACGAGTTACAAATGTATATGCAACAGGATCTGAAACGATATTTTGGATATGAGGTACAGGTAGAAGAGCGAATGATGCCGTATTGGAGTTTACAAGTAACAGAAGAAGGAAAGGCTTTATTAGCCACCAAAGGGAAGGCTACTTTTGGAAATTCAGATGGATATACGTATTTCCAAATTATCAATAAACCTATTAGTGAATTGGCTGACTTTTTGGGTTCGATGGAATATAGAGATCCACCGGTGATCGATGAAACGGGATTGACAACCAACATTGATTTAAAAGTTGAAGCCATTCTCATGGATCATCAACAACTGAATACTGCTTTGGCTGAATATGGTTTGTCGCTGGTATTACGTGAAAAACCCATGAATGTTATTGTCATTAGTCCGCCCGAGTCGTGAAATTCTTTCAAAGAAAATATTGAAATGCAATACTACCCAATTAAAATTGAGTTGTTTTAAAGGAAACGGCTTATTAATAAATAACGAATCATTAAAATTTCAATGAAAAATTTCCTCAGAATCAAACGAATATACCTCGTACTGATTTGCATCTTTCTTGGAATAGTTGCTTTTGTTCTGGAGAAATTAATAACATGAATCTTTTCATATACTTTAAATATTTTTTGATTTCCTGAAATTTGATTTAGTTAGCAAGGAAGTTAGTAGTTAAAGGGTAATGCATTCGCATTACCCTTTGCTCGTGGTATTTAATGCTCATTGTTTAAGATTGTTTCAAAGTTAATTTGATACCATACTACGCGACATAAAGCATAGAGCACTTTTTATTAATAGAATTCAGCTCATCCAATTTACCCTAATACCTCATTCGGTGAGAAAAGGTGTTAACCGAATTTGTCATTCAGAATTCTCTTTGTTCATTATCTGAAAAATTCCAAATAAAAAGCAACATAGGTTGGGAAATTTTTTGATATATATAGGTAAAGTGATATATATCATTACACTACGTATGCCATCTCCATAAATTTATAAGATCATAATCATAAACGTTTGGCTGATGAAAAATAGCATGAAGCCGAAAACGAAATATGAAAACAAGACAGATCGGCCAAATTGGAAGGTCATTGATTGAACCCTGATAGTCGAATAAAAGACTTAAAAGATGGTATGGAATGGCTTATCATTTCCAAGGATAATTGATAGAACACCAGGAATAATAACCGAAGATATTATGATAACAGAGCTGAAACAGGTAGCGTGTATAAAGTTACTTAAAGATAATTATGTAGGACATTTAGGTTATATTGCTATGGGAAGACCCTATGTGGTACCCATAACGTATTATTTCCATGAGGACAATTATATTATTTGCTATTCTGGTGAAGGGCATAAGATCAGCGCCATGCGAAAAAAACCAGAAGTGTCATTAGAGGTGGAAGAAATTCAATCCATCAACAAATGGCGTGCGGTATTGGTACATGGCATTTATGAAGAACTCCACCAAATCGATGCAAAAAATCTCTTACATATTTTTGCCCAGGGAGTTGAGGAGATCATTGAAAAGCAGAAACATTTACATCTTCACGCAATCAGTGAGTTCTCCAGTAAAATACATCAGGAAAGTATTTCGGTCGTTTACCGTATCAAAATTGTTGATATTACCGGGAAGGAAAGAGATTTTTGAAGTTATCGTTAAAGACCAATCGGTTGAAGCGTTGACACTTAAGAAAGGGTGTATAAAAAGGGAGGAGGTCAGGAATCCTAAAGTTTATAGCTCATCGGTATAATACCTTCAATTGTCGGTCACATTTAAATTGTGCTCCAAAAATTGCTATGAAGCGTTAAAAACAAGTTAGAATACATGTATATTTAGACTATATAACTCCTAAATGGCCTGTAAATTAACAGATTATTGCCGAGTTTAACCGGTAGCCATATATTGGGATATGACTATATAACCAACTACTAACCGATGATGAAATTCTTTCGAAGAATCAGGCTGGACTTACTTTCAGAAAAGCAAACGATCAAGTATTTAAAATATGCTGTTGGTGAAATAGTACTGGTTGTCATAGGGATCCTGATTGCGTTACAGATTAATAACTGGAACGAAAGCAACAAAAAAAGCAAGCTGGAACATGAAATATTATACAATCTAAAAGTTGATTTTCAATTAAACCAAAAGGAACTGGGAGAAATCATTGAAACCACGGAGTCAAATATGGATAAAAGCATTGTGATTCTAAACCATACCGGAGACAAGTACTCGGGAAACTTTCTTTTGGATAGTTTGGTGAATGCCACGGTAAGCGGACCGGCATTTAGCGCACAGAATGGGTTTTTAAATGATCTAATAAGTTCGGGTAATCTGGGGATTTTAAAAAACGCGGAACTGCGAAGCAAACTCTCGTCATGGGGGCCATACCTCGACAAGCTTGCACGTCGGGAGTTTTATTTGGAGGAGACTGAATCAAAACTAATTGAATTCGTAACCAAAAACGGAAGCTGGCTCAATATAGACAATTACAATTCATCAAAATCGAAATCAAATTTAAATATTCCAACATCGGGTTTTGAGATTTCAAATAATAAAATGCTCTTATCGCTGGAGTTTGAAAACCTGGTAGAGAACAGTGTAATTTATCACAGTTCTAACTTGAGGAGTCAACGGGAAACTTTAAAATTATGTGATGAAATTCTGGAGTTGATTCAGTTGGAAATAGACAAGTCAATTTAGCGGTTCTCTTGTATAATAAAATCCGATAATTATACATAAAAAAGTAAGCGTTTAAAAACTGCGTTAACACTGCCAGCCAAGGGTATTATTTTCTCAATTCTAAAAGCGAATCAATTTGTTTGAAAGCTATTGGGGCTCATGATGAGATTCCGTAAGCCTCTTAAGATATTGATATATAGTCTTGTATCATGAACGAAAACTTCGGCTATCCCTGAATATCTTTTATATTGGTAATCATAAATGAACTTGATATGAAATATATTCTTTTTATAGCAATTATTTTGACCACTTCCATGAGTTCTTTAGCTCAGGAAAAAACAGCAGTTAAGGTTAAATCTATCAATGGGATTATTGATGAACTACTGAATCAAATCACGATTGAAAAGGGTGAGAAAATGGACACAACAGCAATTAGGAATTTATTTCATCCATCTGCAATATTTACAGTTGCTGATTCTACAAATGCTGAAACCGTATCCCTTGATGAATTCCTAGCCCTCTTGAAAGATCCTTACTATGAAGAAGGATATCGCGAACAAGAAATTCATAAAGTTGTGGATGAATATAACGGAATAGCTCAGGTATTCCAGACCTTTTACGGCAAAGATTCTGAGGGCGTTGAAGAAAAAGGAATAAATAGCTATCAATTGACTTATTATGGTGACCGATGGTGGATAGTCAGTCTCTTATGGACTATAGAATCTAAGAGTGTAGGAATTCCTGTAAAATATGGTGGAGAATAAGTTAAAAAAAGCGCCAACAATGAATTGCCAAATATCAGTTTTACCCTAATGTTGAAACTGATATTTTGAAAAATAGTTGAGAACACTCAATTTGGATAACCTTGGTAATTATATACGTATATTAATTGGCAATATTGAAGAATATAAAGTTTTTAATGGTTAGTCTTCCGCACGTCTGTAACCTTCCGTTGTCTTAAGGAATTTAAATGCATTTAAATGGAGCTAAAGACAAATATGAGGTTAGGTAACTATTCTGTCTTTAAGTAGGGGAAAAGCTCATGAAAAGGCCTAAAGCGCCTGGAACTATCAATGCTTATTCAGTTTTTCAAATTCCTGCAAACGAATGGGCTATTTTTAGTCGGTGTGTCAGTTTGAGTGTAAAGAAATCCTGACACCGTATAGCTGTTATTAAGTAAGGTCTTTCAGTTATTTATGCATTCCTGATTGCACATGCTAATCTAAGTTAACAAACTTCGGAGGCATTATTTGACCTCTTTTTGAAGGATTACTATATTTATTTTTTCATATTTGGGGTCAAATAAGGGTTTTGGTTGTGCGCCTTTCAAGTGAATTTAGACGCAGTAATAGTAACCACCAATATCAGATACATAAAAATGAGAAAATTAAGAATTTTATTCATAACGCTTTTAATCGCTTCATGTGGAAATGGAAGTCTATTAAATGACGAAGAAAAAGAATATTTATTGCAAGTAACAGAATCAGAAGATCTCATATTAACCCATAATAATGGTGATTTTACTTTGGAGTTATATAATAGTGAAATAACCGATGAAGGAGAACAAGAGTTATTTTCATCCATTATTTTATTGCAGTTGACTAAAATAGTTGATAAGAAATTGAATGTGAAAGATACTTATGGAAATAATACAGTTATTTTTAAAGATAAGAAAGGAGAAAGAAGTTATGATCTTAATAATATGACCCTTTCCGACGCAATGAAATCTTATAATTCATTAGATAGTATCATAACCTATGCTGAAGTGGGAGATAAGTTGAATTTAAATAATTTTATTGTAGGAGATTTGCTAACTAAGTCAGCAGCAGATCAGTTGGTTAACAAATGCTTAGATTCCTTTAATTCAGAGGTTGATTATGTAATAAACTCTTACGGGTTTGAGAATTCGAATGAAGATATTGATGGTAGAAATAGAGAAGTCATCAAAATTTACACGATATATGAAAATTCGAATGTTAGAAAACACATTATTTTTACTTTTATTTCAAATTTTTTGTGGGATGCTTATTTTTTTGATTGAACATAATTTTAGACAACACTGTGACATTATTTATTCCTATTGGAATCATCTCTGCTGAAGACGGTATGATTAGCATCAAAATAAATCCTCATCAATATGTTTAACAGTTCAGGCAAATTTCTACGCTAGATTACTTGATGGTTAAAGTCCAATAAGAATACTAAATAAACTATTCTGTAACGTCTATGATATTCTTCTGGGTATACTTTGGTTGAAAAAGTAACGGATCGTATAAAAAATGATAGAAGATATTCAAGAACCTTTTAGAGAGTGATAATCGATAAATGATCAGATTTGCTTAATTATCAAGTTTTTTTATTTCATCTTCAAATAGATGACCTTTATTATCGTAAACGTTATAATTAATCGTAAACGTTATAATTATAGGTATTGTCATTGATTGAAATAATATCTATTGTAATTGTGTCTTTTCCAATTTGAAACGTCTCAGTTCTTGTTATCAAAACATTACGAATTTCAGGAATATCATTGCATATATATGAAGGCCCCTGTTTTAATTTTTAAATAATTTAATTTTTTTGATTATTGCAGGAAATATTTAGGAAAAAAAATTTTAGGAAGATAGGATATATGCAATGCTTTGAATGTTTCATTTAAATTTAATTATAGCGGATGAAATTGGTTCGGGGACATGCATTAGGAGAAGTAGCAAGTAAAATACTAAAAGACCAGATTCGCTTATGGACGTTACAGTTTTAGAATGGGATATTGATTGTGTGAATATGGAAAAATTAATTTGTACATATTATGAAAGAAAAAATTATGGTATATCTGAAATTATCAATTTTTTTATTGATTTTAATTTCTATACTATATTACTTTTTTAAAATTGAAAATTATTATTTAAGAAGTATCTTCATTTATTTATCATTTATTGTGATGGGAGTTTTATTTTCTGCAAATAATAGTTTTCCCAATATCAAAAAGAATAGAATTTCTCCATTAAGAATAAAAAATGCATCATATGTTGCATTAGGGGTGATTATTATCTCATCGTTCATCGCTTATAGTATGGTTTATTATTTAAAGGGGAGTAGTGTAAATTATTTTAATTTTAAACCAAATTATAACTTATGGGATAGAATTGTGTTTTCATTGATGGTCGCTCCTATAATAGAAGAATTTCTTTTTAGAAAATCATTAATTGATTTGATGATTAAGAGTTTTAATGCAAAATTCACAATAATAATTTCTGCAATTTTATTTTCAATAGCGCATTTTAATACTGATGGAAATTTGTTGCAAATTTTTTTGGTTGGTGTAATTTTAGGGTTTATTTATTATGTAACGAAAGACATTTGGATAGTTATTATAATTCATTCATTTATAAATTTAGGGACTCTATCACTTCGCTATATTTTAGATGATCTGTTTGATTATTTAATCAGTGTAAAATTCATTATAATTCCGATTTGTATATTTTTCGTTATTGGATGTATTTTATTGGTGTCGGGATTAAATTATTTTAGAAAAATTAGTCATTCGTAACATCCGATTTCCAAAGAATTTCGAAATTAGTTATGCTTCATAATGACCAGTAAGTCACGAAGAACCATGCATAAGTTCATAATCAAAAAATTTTTGATTGCAATCTTTTCAATGATGTTACTAACCTCCTGTAAAAAGACAGAGACTGGTGATATTATAGTATCTAATATTAACATCGTCGATGTTAAAAATGGCTTACTGATTAAACAACAAGATGTTATTATTAGCGGAAATAGAATTAAAAAAATTATTCCACATGACCGCTTTAATTTAAAATCAAACGTCATTTTAGAGGGTTCAGGTAAATTTCTGATTCCCGGATTATGGGATATGCATACACATATGCGCTCCTATTCCGGTAGCGATAATTTACCAATGTTCATTTTTTATGGTGTTACAGGGATAAGAGACTTAGGGCTAACCAACCATAAATTGATAAAGCACTGGAAAAGTCAAATAGAACAAAATGTTATCATCGGGCCTCGAATTATTTCTTCTGGATCTATCATAGAAGGTTCTGATCCATCTTTTAAGAGTTCTATAGTAATAAACAAACTTGAGGATGTAGAACCAGTTTTGGATTCTCTGATAGCTCAGGATATTCAAGTTGTAAAACTATTTCATACGATTCCTTCAGAAGTGTTTAAAGATATAATTCGCTATTCAAAAAAAAGAGGAATAGTAACTTCGGGTCATATACCAGATGATATGAATCAAATTACGGCCGCTCAGGCAGGTTTGAACTCAATTGAACATTTGTATGGAATTTGGAACACGCTTTCGAATTACAATAACCTGGATTTCTCAGCGGATGAAATCGAAAATTTAGCTCAGGTACTTATTGAAAATAACATCTATCAAACTCCTACGTTAGTTAGTGAAGAATACTATTCGAAATTAGGACAAGCATCAAAAAACAGGAAAACTGAACAATTACTTTTTGAAACAAACCAATACCTTGAATTGACACCTAAATATTTCAATTCCTGGTGGTCTATGCTTAAAGAGCAACATATGCAAAACTTGACTGATGACGACTATTTACAGGCTCGAAGCTCTTTTGAATTCATGAGGGAAATTACTGTTAAACTCAATGATTTAGGAGTGAAAATTTTAGCTGGTACAGATGTGCCTAATCCGTATGTAATTACGGGAATCAGTCTTCATAATGAGTTAGAGCATTTCGTTAATGGAGGAATGTCGCCTTCTGACGCTCTAAAAACGGCTACGTTGTACCCTGCGCAATATTTTAACAGGAGTGATGAATTAGGTTCAATAGATGAAAATTACATTGCAGATTTAGTAGTATTAGATGCGAATCCTTTAGAGAATATTTCTAATACAAAACGAATTCACTCCGTAATTTATAATGGACGATTATTAACGCAAGAAAATCTACGTACTATTAAAGCTGATCAACTTCAATCTTTAGCTGAATATAGTGAAGACGATTTTGACCAGTTCATTTATATGGATGTACGACGAAATGGGGTAGATAGCGTTAGAAGAAAGTACGCTGACATTGATAGATCCAATGCTAATGCCAAATACAAAATAGAAAGTTATCATTTAGTGCGCTTGAGTAAAGCTCTTAAAGAAGGTTTTCAATTTGAGGAGGCTAAAAAGGCATTAGAATGGAATTTGGAATTATTCCCTGAAGATGAAATTACTAAGGCATTATTACTGGAACAACGTAATTAGCAAATTTGCTATCTTTCGGTTACGACGGAAAATCCTCGTGGATTTCCTGAAACATACCATAGTCAAACAATTAGAAATATGAAAAAACCAACGGTATTAAAAATATACTCTTTATTATATCTAATTGGTTGTATCATTTTCACAATTCTTAATTACTCAAATTTAGATAAAGGAGAAGGCTGGGGTTTGGTTTTAATGATTGGATTAATTTCAATGGGAATAATAGGATTAATTTTAGATTTCTTTCTTACCAAATTGATTCAAAACAAAATAACTTTGAATCTCACGGAATTATTTATTGTGTTAATATTCTCAATTGAGCTTTTAATTAAAATAAAAAAATAACATACTACTATAAGAAAAGTCTAACCCCTGTTATAAAAGTCTACACACTTTTTGGGATAGTGTCATTAGAATTATTTTTTACAATGTACACCAAGCTATTTTTTAATTATTATTCATTTTTGAAGTCAAAAAAATCATTTGACCCGACATGTAAGGCTGTTTCGGTTATTTTTTTAACTCAGGTATCTCACTTCTTTGTTATTTGCATTTTGGTCAGAATGATGCTTGGTTATGAAATTCCTCAATTTAGTGAGTATAGGGGAATGGATTGTAAAGGAATGTGGTCGATTTATAATATGTAGACAATTTTAAGCATTCATTTCCGTATTATCGTTTATAGGATGTTGTATGTAGTTTATTCCCCTCGATAATATTGTCATTCATATTTATAATCATTTTATTCCCATTAAATTCTATTTTCAATTCATCGGTGTAGGTAAGTTTCAAGACATTACCATCTGCGGCTAATAACTCATCATCTAAGAATAAATGGCCGTTAATTTCTTGTAAAGTAATTTTAGTGCGTTTAATACCCAAGTGTTTGGTAAGCTCTTCTTTATTGAAAATATAGGTTCCAATTTGACTCTTAAAAGAACCGGGATTAGCTAACATATCTTCAGATGGTAAGGCTATATCTTTATTTCTTATGGTAAGATATAAATCACGTAATAGTTGAAGTATAGGCGTATTTCCCCAATTTGAAGTTATTCCGATGAAGTCACCGGATTCTGGCATCCTGATAATTACACTCTTTGTACCATAACCACTACCTGTTGCAAAATGTATTTTTTCATTTCCAAAATATTTGATGCTCCATGTATAACCTTCAAAATCATTTTCACCACTTTGTACATGAGATTGAAACATCATGTCAACATACTTTTTGTTAAGAATTTTGTAGTTCTCCAACCCTTCAATGAACTGAAACAGATCTGAGGGGTTAGAATAAAGTCCACCCCCGGCATTATCTCCATAATGCTTACTTCTTTGAGCAAACTCTAATCCATTCGTAGTTATTCGGTAGGGTACTGCTAGGTTTGAAACAACATTTCTACTACTATAACAGCCTGTATTTTTAAGTTTTAAAGGTTGAATGATGTATTCGGTAATAAAATTTTTGTAGTTCATACCACTTACATTTTCAATAATAGCACCCAATAAAGTGATACCGGCATTAGAATATTCGTATCGATCTCCAGGGGCAAACAGAAGTGTTTGTTTCCCGACAAGTTCGACTTGTTCCTGGAATGTAAGTTCTTCATGCGGTTGAACTCCAGATTCTCTGGAAAGCCCTGATGTATGTGTCAGTAAATGATGTACGGTAACACTTTTCGCCCAACTTGCTTGTAAACCAGGAATATATTGTACTACAGGTGTATTAAGATCAATCTTGCCATCCTCGGCTAAGATTAAAATTGCCGTAGCCGTAAATGTTTTGGAAATTGAATTTATCGAGAATCGTGTATTTGGATTATTCTTGATTTCGAAGCTTCTGTTAGCAAACCCAAAGCTCTTTTCAAAGGTGCTATTATTGTGTATTACCACTTTAACAGTACCGGAAAAGCCATAGACCATTTCGTAGGCTTCAATTGTTGAATTTAGCTTTTGAATCAAACCTGAATCCTGACCAAACCCAAAATTTAAGTTTATTAATAGTAAGAGAATAATGATGATATGCTTCATGATTTATAATTACATACAACCTGTGTATACACACACTGATGTGTTTATTTCTAAAATAAATGCACCGCCAAAATAGAAAAAAACTTATATATTGAAGTTTTAGGTGAGAAGAATCTACAATAAAATGACACTTAGGGATTAGCTATTTTAAACGTTAGTAATGGTTTGGAACAGGTAAATTGAATGTAAATAACCTTCATTAAACAATTTTATCTTATTGAAATCCGTAAGAACATTTCTATGGAATTCATATTTTAGTGGGGATATCAAAAATATAATTGTAATTGCATATATACCATAGTTGAGTTTCATGAGGTCCAACCAATAACCAATGATGAAATTTTTTAGAAAAATTAGGCAAAATTTACTTTCGAAAGGAAAGATTGGAAAGTATTTGAAATATGCCATTGGTGAAATTGTCCTTGTGGTGATCGGAATTTTGATTGCCCTACAGATTAATAATTGGAACGACAATCGAAAAATTAATAACCAAAAACATTCATTACTTCAGAATATCAAAAAAGATTTAGAAGTAGATACGCTAAATTTTGCCGAAACAATCTCTTTTTTAAAAGAGAATACAGATTTAAAAAGGAGTTTACTTTCGTTGTCAGGTTTTGAAACCGTATCCGACGACAACTTGTTCGTCCTGATTTCTGCACGAAGTACTAATCAAACAGTTAATTCCTTAACTTTTGATAAATTCAGAAGCCTGGGAATTTCAAAAATCACAGATAATGAAGAACTGGTAACGGAGTTGGATGAGTACTACATCAATAAATCCAATATTTTAGAAGCATTTTTAAAATGGGACACCGAAGAATCAAAGGATACACGAGAATATTGGTTTTTTAACCAAAACCAATTCGAAATTGAAGTGAAATATTTTCCAATAAAAGACAAGTCGGAAATTTTCCAGTTTGGAAATCCGATTCAGAATAGGGAAAATTTAATACAATTGCTTTCTGAACCAAGAGGAAGAAACTTTGTTAAGATGGACTTTATAAGAAAAAAATTGCTCTTAGAACAGTATATTCTAATCTATCAAGCTGCAAAAATGTTAATTCCAAAAATAGAAACCGAATTAAACAATTAACGAAAGCACAACAATGGTTATAAGTCATAACTCGTTCTCGCCTGCTTCTGAAACCCGAAATGTCGGTGCTCACGAATTTTTAGTTTGGTGTGTACCTGCCAACCGGCAAGCCAGCTAGATAAGTTAAGTGCTTACCCATCCAACTATTCGTAACATGGACTGTTCTAACCAATTGTGAAGATGAAATTTTTACTTATTCCATATATTGCTTTAGGATTTGTTTTATCATTTGCCGTTAGAGTCGAATATAATGGTGAAGGTCAGGATATGTTTCCTACCTACTACGGAAGTCCATTTGTTTTCAAGCAAACATCTTTAGGAAGCTCAATGGAATATTTTTATAGTATTTCTGGACTTATTTTAAATATTCTAACTTGGAGCATTATATTATTCCTTTTTGACAAAGGGATCCAAAAAATAAATAAGACCATAGAATTTAAAGTTGGATACAAGGTTGTTATAGGGCTTTTGATTGTCTTTTCGACATTAAATATTTCAATAGAGTTTGTAATGCTTGGACAAGGATTTAATGAAAATATGAACTATTGGTATTGGAATATGGAAAAGGAAACTGATGCTACGGGAATGGATTGTAAAGGAATGTAGTCGATTTTTAATATGTAGAAAATGTGAAAAAAGCATTCAGTATTTCTTATAGTATTTTCAAATATTTATTCATTGCCTTCTGTCTTATCTATTGGATTGGTGTTGTAATTGATGACTGGGGATTTATCGAAAAGTACTGGTGTTCACATTGCCTTGAATATTCGGGAATTTGGGTTATTTGGTTTTTAATATACTCTCTAGAATTTTCAGTTTATTATTGGGGAACGGCTACCGTGATGATATTAATTAATCACAAAATAATTAAGCAGTTAAAAGAAAATTAAACCGGTTAAATAATATAGTCTTCATCTCATCGGTACGACCAAACAGTAAGATCCCAAATGAAACTGGGATTGACTAAACTGGATTTCGGTGTCATTCCATTACTTTTTGACTTTCTATGGGCATTGCTTTGTGTTGTAGGGGTGTTTTTCAGGAACGAGCTGCTGTATTTTCCGTACTTAAAAGATTTTTAGTTATTAGTAGTTCCCGGCACCTATTTAAAAATTTTCTTACATTAGTCAGTGAATATAAATCGGACCAAAAGTTAGCGCAGTTTACGAATTGCAATGGCAACGGGTTATTCACCAGATCGTTATATAGTATTCAAGTGAAGACACTCTACAAAGTATTAGGATTAGCAGTCATTGACTTTGGACTGATTTGGTTATGGGTTTACCAAATTGACCCCGACCCTAGTTTGTCTATTGGAATTATTCTTTTAGTCCCGTTTGTTTTTGTACTGAACCTGATAATAGCAGGAGTTCTATCCTTTGCTAAAAAGAAAGAATTTTCGAGAATATTCCTTACCAACTCTGTTATTGCTGCGATTATGATGTTTTATCTGTTTGGAGAAGGAATAGATAGAAACCAAAACAAACGTTTAGAGCAGTGGACCTTTCAAAAAGCTGACACGACTTTTTCATTGATAAGATGGAAAGAAAGCAAGGAGTTTAGTATGACTTATAGTTTAAATCCTGGATCGTCTTGGGGATTTTTGGATGGAACTTGCCAAAATCAAAATGGTAATTGGATTTTAAAAGCTGCTTCATTAAGAATGACAATTGACGAAAAGGATAACCTAATGGGTTTCAGGAATCCAACTGACACAATTGAAATGAATAAAATAAAATGATGATAACGCTACAACACGGTATCCTATAGCAAGTAAGGCGTTCGGTCATTAACGAAAGTTCAGTGCAATTCACCCACACCGCCAAATCGCTGATTTGGATTTTAAAAATGAATAAGATAAAAACAAAATACAACGCTTTGGCTCAGTGCAAACTTGAAAGTTTATCACATTTCTAATGCTCAACTTGCCATATATTAAATGTTGTACCTAATTTGAGAAATGAAAATATTCCCAACAAAAGAGCTGAAATTTAAGCTAATAGACGACCAAGCTGAAACGTTGAATCGACTGATTAGAAGAACTGAAAAGTCTGAAAATCTGACTTCTCAACATACCGATAAATCATTTCGTGGAATTATTATGGAAAATGAATTTAAAATAATATCATCTGCAATTGGAAAAGGAGCATTTTGCGTAATGACTGGAGCAATAGAGTCTGATAAAGGAAATGTGAAAGTGGAAATACATAAGGTTTTTAGAATATTATTGAGTTTATTACTTTGCTTTCCAATAATCGGACTGATTGCTTTGACTTTGACAAAAGCTCAAGAATACTCAGCTATTCTGATTTTAGTAATGATTGGACAAATTTTAATAATTAGGTATGCATTTATCGGTCTTGTTTTTAAGTTTTTATCGAGAGAAAGTCTGAATAGATTACGCGACGTACTTGACTTGGAATGGATAAAAAACTAGGCACAACATTGGCATTAATTTGAAAAAGACAATTTACATATCGATTTTTATGCTTTTTAGCATTACTTCTTTTTCTCAAGGGAAAGAATATAAATATCGACTATTAACATACGGAACGAATAGATTGCACTACTCAAAAGCAATGGAATTTGTTGGCGACAAATGGAATATTGAAATTTACAGTGTTGCGGGAACAACTGTGGAACATAGAGTTAAGGACAGTGCTGATGCAAAAAATACCGAATTATGGAAAGAACTTGACCAAATTAAAAATACCGACTCTCAAAAAGAATTCAAAAAACAAGTCATTGCGGAAATGAAAAATATTATGACCGCTCAAAAGATTGTTGACTCAAATAAAGAAGTTCAAAAAACGATTGACAAATTAAAAAACTCTGAATCTGACTCATACGCAGAATTGAAATATAAGAAGGACAATGGAATTTATGTTTGGTTAATATATACCACTGAAAAAGATAAATACTTTGGAAAATCAGTTGCCAAATACAATGCAAATGTAGATTTAAATACAAATACAGTTGAAATTGAACAGATTAAAAAAACTAATGCCAATAATGGCTCCTATAAGTAATTGCTTGTTCTCGCCTACTTCTGAAATTCCGCGAGGATTTTCAGTTTGGTGTGTACCTGTCTGCCGACAGGCAGGCTTGTAAAGTTAATCGCTAAACCACGCAATTACTCATAGCCCAACCGCTGGCAACAAGCTGAAAAAACATAAATCAATTGAATCAAAATTTACCTGAATATTACGTTTACGTTTACATTGACCCAAGAAATTTTGAGGAATTTTATTTTGGTAAGGGAAAAGGAAATAGAAAATCTACCCATTTAACGGACTCTTCAGATACAGAAAAAACTAAAAGAATTAAAGACATCCAAAAGGCAGGTTTAAATCCAATTATAAAAGTAATTGCAAAAGACTTGACTGAAAAACAAGCATTCTTAATTGAAAAAACACTCATTTGGAAATTAGGGAAAAATTTGACCAACTTATCTTCAGGACATTTCGCAGAAAAGTTTAGACCACACGATACTTTACACCTTGATTTAGCTCACTTTGATTTCAAAAACGGGCTTTATTACATAAATGTTGGAGAGGGAATTCACAGATGTTGGGAAGACTGTAAAAGGTATGGTTTTCTGTCCGCCGGACAACACCCAAAATATAGCGACCCAATAAAAACATTAGAAGAAGGAGATTTAGTTGCAGCATATTTGAAAGGTTATGGATATGTAGGAATTGGTAGAGTTGCCAAAAAAGCTGTTAGAGTAAATGAGTTTAAAATTGACAACCGACTTTTAAGCAGTTATGACCTAAAAGTTTTAGACATTTATGACAATAGTCATAACGAAAACTCTGAATTTCCAGTTAAAATCGATTGGATAAAAACAGTTGACAAAAAAGATGCAAAATGGAAATCCAAAAACGGACTTTTTTCTTCACAATTAATCAAAGCTTCTTTGCAAGGACAACCAAAAACAATTGAGTTCTTGGAAAAAGAATTTGAATTAAATTTTAAAGAATTAATGTTAATGGAATAAAGCCAGTTGCCAACAATGTATCCTATGAAAAGCATTAGTCGCTTTCTCCAAAGTTAATATTTTAATTTTCAACTACTTCATCATCTTTTTTTTAAGCGTGTTGATTTATGGATGAAGCTTTGATTCATCTTTAAATCAATACTATTTAACTTGCTCAGCATCCTATATGTGATCAATTCAATTTGAGTGTCACCGGCATCTGTATGATTATAAGTTATAATTGATCTGGTCAATTGCTAACCGATGTCATCTACACGGATAGTCAGCTACATTGTTTTGTGTTCCAGGTGATTTTATGAAGTTTAATGTTAATCCCCAATTTAACATATTGCAATCCGTAAATATTTCTATGGAATTTATATTTTGTGGGATATAAGGAATAGCTGTTCTAAGTTCGGGAATTCTGAAAAAGATTACGCTTCACACGCTAAGACTCCGTTTTGCTATACATTTTTTAGAAAGTGGAACCGATATCCGTTATATCCAAGAACTTTTGGGACTCAATAATCCTAAGATCACCATGATCTATACCCACGTAGCCGAAAATGCAATAAAAAATATCTCCAACCCATTTGAAGGCCTTTAATTATATTTACATTGCACACTGAGAAAATATAATATGGAAACTATACTGAAAAATAACTTGCAAAACGTGGGTATTGCCAACCAAATGGGCGGTATATGCCCAATAAAGTTCAGCATATAATCAAGTTGTCTGAATGCTGAAAAACGAACACCAAACAATGAATAAAATTATTACGTTCTTAACCATTGCCTTAATCTTTACAAGTTGTCAAACCCAAAAACAAAGTTCGAATATTGTTACGTCAGATATAAAAAACTTTTGGGAAGCCTACGATAAAATTACTTCGACACAAGATTCGATTTTGCAAAACAAATATCTCGACAGTCTGTATCTTAAAAAAGGAACTGAAGGATTAATAGCAATCCGACGAGCAAGAAATTATACGTCCCAAGAGTACATTTCTGCAATCAATAATTATCCTAAATTTTGGACTTCAATTAGAGAAAATACGTTGAAAGCAGACCAATACAGTTCCGAATTGGAGAAAGGAATTAAAAACTTAAAAGAAATTTACCCCAACATAAAACCTGCTAAAATATATTTTACGATTGGCGCTTTAAGAACAAACGGTACCACTTTAGACAGTTTAGTTCTAATTGGTTCGGAATTGGCTCTGGCAGATAAGGAAACACCAACAAATGAATTTCCTGAAAATCTATCACATTTACGGAATTATTTTGATTCTGAACCCAGCAAGAACATTGTATTCTTAAATATTCACGAATACGTTCACACACAACAAAAAACAACTATTGGAAATAGCTTATTAGCACAAACTGTTTTGGAAGGCGTTGCAGAGTTCGTTGCTGAAAAGGCATTGGAAACAAAGTCGCCAAACCCGCAAATTGAATTTGGCAGAAATAACGATGCTAAAATTAAAGCCAAATTTGAATTGGAAATATTCTCACCAAATCTATACAACTGGATTTGGAACAGTTCGGATAATGAGTTTGGAATGCGTGATTTGGCATACTACGTTGGTTATAGGATTTGTGAAGATTATTACAACATATCAACGGACAAACAACAAGCAATTGAGGAAATGATAGAACTTGATTACAATAATGAACGTGAAATAATCAAATTTGTAGAAAAATCAGAGTATTTTGGCAAACCTTTAAACTCATATAAAGAAGTATTTGAAAAAAGCAGACCTAAAGTTGAAAGTGTAGATAATATTCAAAACAAAAGCACCAACGTACCAACAAACATTGATGTATTGACAATTCATTTTTCTCAAAAAATGGATTCACGTTTTCGTAATTTTCAATTAGGTCCTCTTGGAGAAGAAAATGTTATTAGAATTAAAGATTTTCAAGGTTTTTCAGAAGACAGAAAATCCGTAAGTTTTGGCATAGAAAAATTAGAGCCATCAAAAAAATATCAAATAGTTGTTGGTTCTGGATTTAGAAATACGGAAGGAATTCCTTTAATCCCGTATTTGATTGAATTTAAGACGACTGAATAATAAAAGCCTGCACACAATAACCATGTCTTCGAGTGATCGGTACGGCCAAACATGAAGATCCCGATTTCTGTCGGGATTGACTGAACCGGATTTTGGTGTCATTCTACTACTTTTTGACTTTCTATGGGCATTAGCTTTGTGTTGAAGGGGTGTTTTTCAGGAACTGCTACTATATACTTATCTGTAACTTGCAGTCCCCAACAATTATTTTAATATTTTCTTACTTTAATTGGTGAATAGGAATCTAGCCAGAAGTTAGCACAGTTTTCGAACCGTATAGGCAATGGCTCATACACCGGAGCGTTGTGAACCATTATGAAATTTCCCTTGACAATTATAGGACAAATGAAATGTCACATAAATGTCTATTCAAAGTCACCCGCCTATTTCCACTAAAAATATATTTTGGACCTCTAATTAAAATTGTAGCGACATGAATTTAATTGTAAATAAAATCATCGAATTAAGGAAAAAACAAGGTCTTACTCAAGAAGAGTTGGCTGAGAAATCGAATGTCAACCTAAGAACTATTCAACGAATGGAAAATAACCAAAATGAACCTCGAGGTAATACATTGAAACTAATTTGTAAAGCATTAGAAATTGATATAACAGAATTAGCCGAAAATAACATTATGGATAAAAGGAAAAATACAGGTGCCAGAATAATCGAATGGCTATTTCTTTTAATCCTCAATTTCATTTTAATGGGTATTATCGGATTTCTGACCCTCGATTCTAATGCGAATTGGAATAGCTTATTTGGTGGCATTTTAGTAAGTATTCTACTCCCATTTTTCATCGTATACTGGACACAAAAAATGACAGGAACTGAAAGACTGGTTAAGTTTGGTTTGGGCTACCTATTTTACTTTCTGTTTATATATTATCTGCATGGATTTATTATTGGATTTAAAACGGGACTATTTCCATGTTTATTCTTATCCTTAACGGTACTTTATTTTGGTGAAAAATTAATTAAAAGGAAAACAAACGTTGCAAAATAACTAAGTCTTCACATAGTCTTTACGGCCAAACATGAAGATCCCGGTTTCTGTCGGGATTGACTGAACCGGATTTTGATGTCATTCTACTACTTTTTGACTTTCTATGGGGATTGGTTTGTGTTGGTAGGTTGTTTTTAAGGAACATGACATACTGTTAAAGGAGCATATAAGGCAGGACATTTAGTCAAACACTATAAAAACAGACAGGCCTGCAAAAACTGTCATCTCAGAGTACTCTGTACCAGAAACAAAAATGGTCACTTCATTGAAAGATCGATTTATCAGGAAGACCTTGACAGCAACCAACAAAGGGTTTTGAATAACCCGGAATATTATAGACTAAGGCAACAAATTACTGAACACCAGTTTGGAACATTAAAAAGACAATGGGATTTTAGTTCCACCTTGGTAAAGGGGAAATAACACGCACTTACTGAAGTAAAACTTATCATGATGTGCTATAATCTTAAAAGACTTTTAGCTTTTGGGGACCACAAAGAATAAAAGAAAGGTTCAAAGATCTTTTCCTTGAAAATACAGCTATAAATAAGTCAATTAAGCACATTTTAAGCACTCTAAACGTTTTGAAAAATATAGACAGTGTAGAAAGAAAATTCTTTAAAACGTTTGCAATACTTCCTTAAATCCAAACGAAACACTTATTTTTAGTCCAAAATGAGGTTGCTGCGCAGACTCCCGTTACCACCAATTTGAGAAAATGACGAAGCTGAAATTCATATATCTTATTTTTATTCCACTAATTTTAGGTTGTGAAACCGAGAAAAAAAGCACCGAAAATAATCTAATCGGAGAATGGAGTAAAATTGAAAAAGTAGAGGATAATGATTATCCACCACCACCACCAGGTTTTAACAGACCTTTTGGTATTGGATTTACAGAAGATAAAATTGAATTTTTTAATGGATTTCAAAGATATGACCAAGATTCGGTTACAGGAAAACGACAACTGAATTACAAAGGAACATTTACTGACTATAAAGTTAAAAACGATAGTATTTTTGTTCTAAATCCATTTAATGAAAATTGGGATTTTAAATGGAGAATAAAGAAACAATTAACTGATACTTTAATTCTTACAAGAAATGACTCAACTTTCATAAAACTTCAAAGAATAAAAGAGAAAAAAAGCAACTCATTTGACCAAATTATATTCTCAAGTTCTGGTTGTTATGGTTCTTGCCCAATAATCGACATTTCAATAAATAATAACAACAAAATATATTTTCAGGGAGAAGGCTATGTAAAACCATTAGGGTTTTATGAATCCATAATTGATAGTATTAAGACTGATTATATATTTTCAAAGTTTGCAAAAGCAAATATTGAGAGCTTAAAAAGTGATTACGCAGTTGGACACACAGATGACGAAAGTATTACAATAACATTTGTTAAAAATGGGCAAATAATCAAAACGATTCACGATTATGGAAATGCAGGTCCAAAAGAATTAATTTGGGCATATGTTCCTATTCAAAATTTATACACACAAGTTGAACTTGATAGTTTAGCAAATGACGAACCATTTTACCCAAAACTTCATTACTATACTTTCGAAAAAGATTCACAAATATTACGATTAGAAAAATCAGAAAGCTTCTTTTTATGGACAGAAATAAAAGACTCTAAAATAGTTAACACAAAATTTGATTCTAAATATAACATAGGCCTTAGAGGTAACTACACATATTGGGGAGCTGACCCAAACGAAAAAAGAAAACACCAATATGAATTGGATAAAATTGAATCAGATGGCAAATTATTTAAGTTTTCATTTAAAGACCAAAAATCAATAACATATGATTTAGGATACAACTTTATTAAAAGGAATTTTAAAGAATCTGATTTTAAGAAAAAAACGAAATACGATTAAAAAACTGGTGGTAATAACTAAGTCTTCGTGTGGTCGTTACGGCCAAACATGAAGATCCCGATTTCTGTCGGGATTGACTGAACCGGGTTCTGGTGTCTTTCGATTACTTTTTGACTTTCTATGGGGATTGCTTTATTTTGGAGGGTTGTTTTTCAGGAATCTAGAGAACTGTTATTGGAGCATTTTTTTATAGTTGGTCTCGTATACGGCGGTTCTAAATTGATTTTTACCCTTATAGTATGTTAGTATACTTAGTTATTAAATACCCCCATTTATTAAAAACAGATGCTATCAGAAAGAAAATTCATTAAAACGTCTGTAATACTCCCTTAAATCCAGACGAAACACTTATTTTTAATCTAAAACGAGGTTGCTGCGCAGTCTCTCGTTACCTGCAAGTTGAGAAAGATCGTAACTGACATAACAGATAGAACAATAAACTTTGTGGAATTTGATACCACAAAAAATTGGATTTCGGATTTTCCTACCGACCATTGGTGTCTGATTATAATTGCGGACGAAAAACATACATATTACTTTGATGAAATAATAAGAAAATCAATTGACCGAAATGTTGGTTATATATGTGGAGTTGGAAAACAAGCTGACTTGATCCATGATATGGCTGACGAGGAAATTGAATTTCGTGATGTTGATATTGACGACTATTATCTGCCAAATCACGTAATAATGACTGTTGGAGAGGAAGATTTTGAAAACGGAATTTGGTTCGGACTAAATCTTACCTTTAATTACGAAACAGATATTGACGAAATTATAATTATTGATATGACTAAAAAAGCGTTTGGCAAAATAACCGAACTCATTGAAAAATTAGAAAACGGATATTTGCCGACGGAATAGAAAACCAATATGTTACTACAGCCCCTTAGAAAAGCATTATTCGCTTACTAGAAATTTAAAACCTACTTTATAACAACCTTCCCATTCTTCCCTTCAATCCGCTTCATCAAATTATCCATATCTTAACTGATCTTGGTATCAATCACCCTAGCATAGATTTGTGTGGTAGAGAGCTTCGTATGTCCCAGTAGCTTTGAAACCGTTTCAATTGGCACTCCGTTGGTAAGCATCACCGTAGTTGCAAAAGTGTGCCTGGCTACATGAAAGGTCAGGTGTTTCCTGATGCTGTAGAATTCCGCAATTTCTCGGATGTATTCATTGGTCTTTTGATTGGAACAGATGGGGAGTATTTTTCCGTTTATTGCATTTTCCGGACTGTCCAGATATTTTTCCAGAATCTCCCAGGTTTTGGGTAGGAGGGGGATCTTTACCAGTTCTTGGGTCTTTTCTCTTTTGGTGAATAACCAGATTCTGTTGTCGATACCTCGTATCAGGTAGTCTTTGGTGAGTTCTTTAGCATCTACATAAGACAAGCCGGTATAACAGGAAAAAAGAAAACAATCCTTGATGCGTTCCAGTCGGTCGATTTTGAATTCTGTGGTTTCAATGATTTCCAGTTCCCGTTGGGTTAAATAGGGGCGGTCGTATTATGGTATTTCATTACCCCGTTATTTACCCATTTCAGGCGTTTATTTTCTTCGAACGTATTTGATAGGAGTAGGGTGTCAAACAAGCCACAGGACCATTTAAAATCCCTTGTTTTGACTTCACTTAAGGATAGGGTAAAAAGGCAAAACAAGAGATGCTTGGAGATTACTCGCTTCACTCGTGATCCTGTAGTGGGGGCTTTTCTTGGTCGGGGTGGCAGGACTCTCGCCATGCCTTGAAACCCCTTATTATTACTAGGCTTTACACGAATTCTTCTTGTTGAACTCACGATTAACTCACAAAATGATCAGAACGTATAAAAGTTGCTTGAAACTTTGTACTTTTTAAAGGTAAATATATGAAAATGGAAAAATAGAACAACAAGGTTATTATCAAGATAATAAAAGAATTGGAAAATGGATATTATTTAATGAGGATGGTGATTTTATTCAAACTTTAAAGTTTGAATAAAATGCCGTAGGCTAGTAATAGTTCTAATATAGCAACTATTATATTTATAATTCTATTTGCATATTTTCCAAATATAAATTTTAAAACAGAATAGGTGAAAGGATTAAATAATGGTACTAATTTGGACCCTTTAGATTCAAATCTAAGCTAGCACTAAGATTATAAAAATAACATTTTTTCTTGTTGATACAACTGTCTTCTTTTAGCTAAGGTTTGTCGTTTAATAATTGCTCTTTGTTCTAAAATATTATCAGTTCTCCCTAAAATATTCTGGTCAATTTTCTTTACTCAATTATAATTGATCTGCACATTAAACCAGTAATAAATAAAGCTAAATATCTCCTCATTATTTAATGCCTATGTAATTGATTTTTAGTATCTTACTGCTTGGAGACAATTCATATATAGAATTGTAAATTTTACATTATCATCTAAAATCAGAATCATTATGAAAAATCTGTTTTCAATTGCCTTTTTAGTCTTAATACTTGTGTCTTGCAAAAGCAAGGACGAAAAGGTTACCACCTCTGATGAACCTAATAATTCCAATCAAACCATTTATTTCGGTGGGGATATTTTGACAATGGAGGGGGACCAACCTCAATATGTTGAAGCAGTAGTATCAGAAAATGGAAAAATTGTTTTTGTTGGAACCAAAGAAGAAGCAATGTCTAAATACAAAGCCAACGAAGTAGACCTCTCAGGTAAAACGATGGTTCCCGGTTTTGTAGATGGCCATGGACACTTCTACAATGTAGGTTTTGCGAGACAGGTAGCAAATTTACTCCCCCCTCCTGATGGTCCGTGTCACAATGTTCAATCGGTAATAGAAACTATGAACGAATGGAAAGAAACCGATGATGGAAAATTTGTTTTTGAGACATTTGGTTATTTAATCGGACATGGATATGACGATTCTCAGCTAGAGGAAAAGGATCATCCAAAGGCAACCGATCTGGACAAGATAAGTTCTGAATTTCCGGTAATGTTGATTCATCAATCTGAACATTTAGGGGTATTGAACACTAAAGCTTTGGAAATGGCAGGGTACACCAAGGACACCCCAGATCCGGAAGGAGGTCATATCAGAAGAAATCCAGATGGCACTCCTAATGGTGTTCTGGAGGAAAAAGCCTTATACAATGTACTTTTCCCTTTATTAGGAAAAGCCACCCCCGAATACTCCATTCGCTGTATTAAAAAATCTCAGGATGAATATGCAAGTAACGGATATACCACAGTCCAGGATGGGCGTACCACCTCCGACCAGTCCAAAATTTTTCGGGATGCAGCCAATAATAATTTGTTTTATCTCGATATCGTCTCTTATCCAGATATTGATGAAAAAGGTTTTACTATGGATACGGCATTCTATGGTAAAACTTTTAAAAATCACTACAGGGTTGGTGGGGTGAAATTAACCTTGGATGGATCCCCACAAGGAAAAACAGCCTGGTTAACAGAATGTTATTTTGTAAATCCACCCGGACAGGAAGGATGTTACAAAGGTTTTCCCATTATGGATGATGACAAAGCCAATGCCTATCTGGAGGAAGCTTTTAAAAATAAATGGCCAATTATATGCCATACAAATGGTGACGCTGCAATTGATCAATATATCAATGCTGTTTCCTTAGCTTCTAAAAAATACCCTAACCCCGACCACAGATCAACCATTATCCATGGTCAGACGCTTCGAAAAGATCAAATTCCACATGTAAAAGAACTGGGCATGTATTGTTCACTATTTCCAATGCATACATTTTACTGGGGTGACTGGCACAGGGAATCTGTTCTGGGTGAACCAAGAGCTAGTTATATTTCACCCTGTCGTGACGTTATAGATGCCGGTATAAATCTGACATCTCATCACGATGCTCCGGTGGTTTTCCCAAATTCCATGCGAGTTTTGGATGCAACTGTAAACAGAGTTACCCGCACAGGTTATATACTGGGGCCCGATCAACGTATCACACCTTATGAAGGCTTAAAAACAATGACCATTTGGGGAGCCTACCAAAACTTCGAAGAAGACAGTAAAGGGAGTTTAAAAGAAGGGAAAATAGCCGATTTCGTGATTTTAGATAAAAATCCAATCAAAATAGATCCAATGGAAATCCATGATATTAAAATCGTTGAAACTGTAAAGGATGGGGAATCAGTTTATAAACTAAACTAAATTCTATGAAGTATTTGGTCCTATTCTTAGTATGCTGCTTTTTCATGACTTTCCAGGTAAAAGCCCAGGATTCCTCAAATCAATATTTAACAGGGAACTGGGGAGGAGTCCGGGATTCTATGAATCAATCGGGTGTCTATCTCAATCCCCGCCTTACCGTTTTTAATCACAATTTCGTAGCCGGAACCGGTTCTAAAGAAAGTGTTTTTAATGGAAAAGCACAATTGGATGTAAAATTAAACGGTAAAAAAATCGGACTTGAAAAATGGACATTGGTAACCAAATTCGAATACAATTTTGGTAATGCTCTTGATTTCTCCGGCGAGGTATTAATTCCAAAAAATACTGTGATTACCTTTCCCGGATATGTCAATGGATCCAGGTTTGATATAAGCAGTGTCTTTTTGTTGTATGCCTGGAAACCCGGAAATCAGGTTCTGTTTGGTAAGATAAACATGGTCGATATGGCTTCCGGAACTATATACAGTGGTGGAGCCGGTTTGGATGCCTTTTGGAATCTGGGTTATGCTGCACCCGTTTCAGGAATTACACCACCCTATATTTTTGGGGCTATTGCCAACATTTCCAGTGAAAAATTAAAATGGACCTTCATGGTATATGATCCTGTAAGTGTGGTGGGGAAATCCGGATTTGATGCTCCTTTCAATCAGGGTGTGGTTTTATCTGTATCCCCTGGCTGGAAGGTTAAAATAGGAAATTCTGTGGGGAATCATGCAATTCGTTTAGCGTACAGCACTCAGGATGGTAATAATTTGTATAATTTAGGAGATCTAAATCCTCCGGTTGATGTGCCCCTATCAGATAAAAAAAACAGGTATTTTGGTAGTTATAGTTTTAATCATCCATTAAACAGCGAAAAGGATTGGGGGATATTTGGACAGATAAGCATTTCTGACGGAAATCCGAACCCCGTAGATTTTAGCTTTTTTGTAGGAATAGGCGGAAACAGTTTCTTTAACAACAGGCCTCTTGATAAATGGGGAATTGCATTTTATGACTATTCACTAAGTAGTATAATTGATGACGAGGCTGCGGCCATTAATATTCCCCTTCGGGACGAATTAAACTTAGAAACATTTTATCAGTACTGGATTAATAACTGGTTTTCAATTGGTGGAGATATTCAGATAACAAAACCAATCCTGAAAAATGCTGATACAGCAGTTTTTCTGGGGTTAAGATCGTCAATAAAATTTTAGATTATTTATCTATTGCAATCTGCGGTATCATAATGAAAAGAGAATATCCTTAACATTTCAATTCTTGTAAATCTGCGTTGTATGGTTGACGTATTGCGTTTAAAAATTTAAAAATAAGATATTGACTTAGACAATAAAAAATATGATACAATTTTATTTTCCAATTCTTTACTCCATTTTTTTATATAAATAATTTGAAAATCTTCATCCCTAAACATACAACGCCCAAATTGGTCACTAATAATAGTTCCATGAAGAGGATTATATTTAAAAATAATGGGATTTAGATAACCAAGATTAGTTCTATTTGAAATCTCACGAAGTGGATCCATTTTAAACTTTATTAATTCAGCAGGTTACATTATACCTCCTAAAGCTGATTTCCTTTTTTAGTGTTCCTATAATTAAATTTACATTATTAATAACGCTAGCTTATTTTTAAATTAGGAGTGTACACTTTTTGCTGACGATTTACAGCTTTGAGTTCGCGCTGACTGGGATTTAGGGTGATGGAATAGAATTTCGGTTCGGAGCGTTTAAGCTTGGCAGTATTACTGTCAATTTGCTGAATGACTTCTTCAGGAGTAATATCATCCTGATACTGATTAAAGAAATGTTCCAATTCCGGGATAGGTTTATCCAGGTTTTCTTTTTCCAAATAGGCAATAAAATGAGCCGCACTTTGTGCATAGGTACCTTCAACTTTCTGGGCGGTAATGGTGATATACATGATCGAGTTGTTTTTTAAAGTTTTCAAATTCATTTTTATCCATAACGAGTTTGTGGTAGTCCTTTCCAAAGGAGTTCTTTACGTAACTGATTTTATCGAGCAGATCAGCCACCGTATGATGATAGCTGCTGAGTTGCTGTTTTAATTGTTCATAGCGGTTTTGATACAGTTCCAATTCTGAATCCCGGGTAAAGGCTTCTGCCGGCTCAAAATCAAAGTTTTCATCGCTGTCAAAGTCAAAGGACCGCTGATTCTCTTCGTTATCCTCCATTTGATTGATCTGTTGAAAGAGGGTGTCGAGCATGGCTTTGGTAGGGAGGGTCTGCTGTTTTTCAATGTTTTTAATGATGGCGATCAGGGCATTGATACGTTTTTTGGTACTGTCAAAACGCACACCCAGATTTTCATAAGGCGATAGCTGATTCCATTTAAAAAAGTTAAGCATAGCCTCCAGGGTTTCTGTATGCGATTTGGAGATCTCACCAGAATATTTTCGAAAACGATCCGCAATATCCTTTTTGATACTGATGCCTGAAAACCGATATTTTTGATAGCTATCTTTCATTTTTACTGTAAAAATTTGCCTGTTTATGGGGTCTGCGGGTGGTTTTACTGTAAATACAGAAGGATTCTAAAAACCTATAAATCGCCCAATCCCGCGCTATACAAGGGATTGCTCTACATGGATAAACGGCAACGCGGCGTCAGCGCGTTGCCCTCTTGCTATTCCATTTCGTCCCGCAGGGACAAAAATTCCATACACCCCACCGGTATTCATCAGATGGGATGCACTATTTTAATTCAGTGATTTGGTCATTAAAGGAAAGTCAAATCAGTTCCGATTTTCATCGGGAGTAATGACCAAAAATTGCGTTGTATTATAGCTTATAAGATACAAATTCCAGGCTAAAGATCACACCAAAAGCCCATCATAATAAACGGGCTTATTTGGTAGTATTTGACAGGTGTAATTCTTAATAATCCTATAGTTTGATCCAATTTAGTGGGATTTGTCTGGGTTAACCTTTTTAGTTTGAAAATCGAAGATGGGGGGAATACTTCGATTTTCTTCTAAAGGAGTCCATTATCAGCAAAGGAGTAGTAGTTACCATTGGGGGCTAGAATGATATGATCGAGCATGGCAAGATCTAAATAGCTACAGGCTTGTTTGATCTTATCAGTAAGATTTTTATCCGCCTGTGAGGGTTCGAGTTTTCCACTGGGGTGGTTATGGGCTAGAATGATGCCGGTTGACAGGGATTTTAAAGCCACTGCCAGAATGATTCGGATATCGACTAAGGTTCCGGTGATTCCACCTTTGGAATGTCTGTAAATCCCTTTTATGCGATTGGAGTTATTGAGCAGGATGATATAAAAGGATTCCTGAAGGGCAATGGTCTTAGTATCCCAAAACTCAAAAAGGATATCGGCTGCATCGCCAGAAAATCCAATCCTTGGCGCAAGATTTATATTGCGTTTTAACAGATAGGATATTTTTATTTCGTTAACTTTAGAGTGCATTTGATCTATATTTACTATGGATTAAAAAGAGGGTGTTTGGTAAGGATTAAGGATGAAAAACACCCTCTTTACTTTTTATTTAATTATTACCGAGCAGTAGAATCTCAGAAACTACGATTTCGGTTACATAGCGTTTTACACCCTCTTTATCCTCATAGGATCGCGAGGTCAATTTCCCGGAGATAGCGATCTCTTTACCCTGAAAAACATAGTTTTCAATGAGGGCCGCCGTTTTTCCCCAGGCTACTAAATTGTGCCAGTTGGTTTCGGTTTGCCGTTCTCCTTTGGAGTTTTTATAACTCTCATTGGTAGCCAGTGAAATCCGAGCTACTTTTTTACCATTTTCAAGGTTGGTAATAGTAGGTTCCTGTCCTACGTTACCGATCAGTTTTACAACATTTCTTAGTGTACTCATAACATTAAAATTTAAAGGGTTAACAATTGATTTACTTATTATATCCGGTAGCGTTTTTTTCTTTTTGATTTTTTTAGTTTCACTTCCGGAGAGATATTTTAGAGATGCTTTCATAATGCTTTTGTTTTTGATTTACTTCCTATAGAGCCGTATAGCTGTTCTTCCTTTTTTGATGCTTACACGATTACAATATTTTGGATTGAAAAGAACTTATAAAAGCGAACCCGATCGGGATCGGGCAGGAGCGGCTTATGCAGTTCGTTCAAGAGAAAATGTTGGTGTTTTGCGGTCCAAAAAGGAAAGTCAGTGTCGGCTGGAAGTAAATCAAACTCCAACGCTGAAAGTCAGGAAAATATCAGGAAGTGAAATAATTATTAGCAATACAAATTTTGAAATAATACGATTAAAATGGCATCCTCCATCTCATGTATGAAAAAAGTGATCCATACAAATTAATAGATATGTTTTAATGAAAAAGGAAGTGAATATATAGCAGTATATCGATTGTCTAAAATTACATTTTGAAATGTAATTTCATATTAAATTATAGTAAGTGTAAAATTCACTTGAGGACCTTAAAATAATTTGATTAATTGAACTATTGATTTACCTTCCCGAGCCAATTTAGGGTATTTAGGATCATTTTATTTTGAGAAGGATTGTTAAACGTATGCGACAATTCTTTGTTGGTTCCATTTTCATAATCAATATCATTATGCCCCATATTAACATACAACATATTATATTTTTTATTGGTCCAAACCACTGGATAATAGCCTTCATGCCATATTTCAGATGCTTTTGGTCCAGTGCCTAGAGGGAAACTCTCAGGATCAATTGAGAGTAAAATTTCTATATCAGGTTGTTCTTTCAGGTCTTTCTCCCATCGATACCATTCATTGGGTGATGCTATTATTTTATCGGATAGATTCATAGTAACTGGGTGATTTTCATTTTCAATTTTTAAAATCGCACTCGTTGGTCTCCAAGTATTACTTTTATAGGCACCGCAACCTAAAAATTCATTTTGGTACCAATCCCAATCGTTGGGGAAGGAGGAGGGTGATAATGCAAATGCTGAAAAATGAAAACCTATCCAACTACCTCCTTTTTTCATGTAATTTTCGAATGCTAAACGTTGATGAGGTGCTTCTGGTCTAGTATCTAAAAAGATAACGAGATCATACTTATTCAAAAAATCTTCATTAAGGTTATTCCAATCATCTGTTGCTGTATAGCTAAAGTTGTTTTGCGATGATACTTTTGTAAACCATTTGTTCGCTTCATTGACAAAACTAATATGTGCCTGATCATTTTTTGCTGTATAGAAAGCAACTACTTTATATCCCGGTTTTTTATTAGTACTCACTTTACATGAAATACATAATATTAAGATTAATAGTATTTGAATAGGTTTTACTATCACTATTTTCATCGGATGGCTGTATTGGATTGATTTATAAGGTCTAATATAGGTCAATTTTTTGTTGTCTATAGTTTCAGATTGTTCATTGGTCGATATTAAATCAGTTGCTTTTATCAAATCACTTAATTTCAATTTAAAAGGAAATTATTTTGAATATAAAACATACGATATTAAAAAGTGTCATACTGACTACTGCTTTTTTGTGGATAATTCATGTACAATCTCAAGACGGAAATAGTCAAATTCTGATCCTTGCTGAAGAGGGTACTATTCACAGACCTTTCGTAGATGAAGCAGAAAAAATTTTGGATAGTGTAGCATGGGGACATCAATTTAAAATGGTTAAACTTTCAAATACAGAATTGATAAATGAGGAATATTTGAAAGACTTTAGTTTAATAATACAGTTAGATTATCCGCCATATATGTGGACTGAAAGCGCGAAGGTGGCATTTATGGATTATATAGAAAATGGTCAAGGTGGCTGGTTAGGTTTTCATCATGCTACTTTATTAGGTGACTTTGATGGCTATCCTATGTGGGATTGGTTTTCTAAGTTTATGGGAGGTATTCTATTTGAAAATTATATTCCAAATTTTGCTGGTGCACTTGTCCATGTAGAGAAGAGCCAACATCCTGTTTTTTCAGGAGTATTAGGGGATTTCTGGATTGATAAGGAAGAATGGTATATCTATAATAAAAGTCCAAGAGCCAATACTATCGTTTTAGCTTCGGTAGATGAAAGTAGTTATGACACTTCCACAAGTATTAAGATGGGAGATCATCCTGTAATTTGGTCTAACCCGGAAATGAAAGCCAATAACATTTATATTTTCATGGGGCATCATCCAGGACTTTTTAGGAATCCCGATTATAAAAGGATTTTTATAAATGCTGTGCTTTGGTGTCTTCAGAACCCATAATAAACTTAAGTTGAATTCTAACCGGTTAAAAGGAATAGTAAAAATTATTCCAAGTATAAAGTTGTGTTTAAAATATTAATTAAAACTTTTTAATGTTACAATGAGGTACTGTAAATGCTTGAATTTAATCTTTGTAATGGTTCTGTGGGGGCATTCCATATTAGGGCAATCCTTTATAAGTTCAGATTCAATATTAAATTCAAAAATTATTGAATCAGGTGTAATTCATAGACCGTTGGTCATGGATGACTTGGTAACCTATGAGAGTTTGAGTCTTAATAAAAAAGTGCTTTTAAGACATAAATTGGAGGTTATAAAGGATTCATCTAATTGGAAACATTCAGGAGAAGGAAAGTTAACTTTTTCGATGGATAAAACGATTTCAGGGAAGGGAAGTTTAAAAATTGAGGCGCCAACGTATTTAGATAATAGGGCAGTTGGTTCGGCATCTGATCCTGATTATGCCACATATGGCGAATCTAAAAGTCTTTATAAAATAAATGAGGAGAATTGGGAAGAATTTAATAGAATAGTCTTTAACATTTATCCGGATAATCCTGAAAATGGGGTATTGAATATCAATTTTACCATAAAGAATAATTCTGAAGACTTAAAAGAAGGCTATAACAGACAGGAAGGTGATCATTTAATTCATTTGGAAAATGGAAAATGGAATACTTGCTACTTGGATTTAGATGAGTACCAGAGGAACCAAATTTCGGAAATCGGATTTTATTTCACAATTAAGGGAAAAAATATAATGACAGGCGATTCAACCGTTTTCTATCTTGATAATTTTGAATTACAGAAAGTTGATAATCCGGAGATTGTGAGTGGTTGGGAGCCTCGAAATAATTCCATTGTATATTCCACAACAGGATATAAAATTAATGGCAAGAAAAGAGCATTAATTAATACAGCTGGTAAAGATCCAAAACAATTCTCCCTAATAAATATTAAAAATAATCATACGGTATTTTCAGGAAGCACGAAGAAAATCAGCACAAGCACAGGTGATTTTGAGATCATTGATTTTTCTGAATTCAATAGAAAAGGAACTTTTTATATAAAGGTTGAACATCTCACAACCCCTCCCTTTTCCATTGATTCCGATATTTGGGAAAGTTCACTTTGGAAGACATTAAATTTTATTTTTTGTCAAAGATGTGGATATACTATTGCCAATAAACATGGTAAATGTCATGAGGATTTATTTTCAGAGCATAATGGAGAAAGAATATCTTATTCTGGGGGATGGCATGATGCAGGTGATTTATCCCAACAAACGCTTCAAACAGCAGATGTCGTTTATAGTTTACTGGAAGGATACAATAATTTAAAAGGTAAAAACCCAATTCTAGCAAGCAGAATGCTGGAAGAGGCTGAATGGGGTTTGGATTTTGTACTAAAAAACCGATATGGAGATGGCTTTAGGGCAAGTAGTATGGGTTTATTGATTTGGCTAGATGGTAGAGTCGATTCTTTCGATGATATCAATTCCGTGAGGGTACAAAACATGACATTTGATAATTTTTTATATGCAGCATATGAGGCTTATGCTGCTCTGACAATACCTGATAATGCTGTATTAGCCGAATATTTAAGAAAGGTGGCGAAAGAAGATTTTGATTATGCAATCCAAAGACATGAATTAGTTGGATTTGGAGAGTTTCATTCCTTTTATGAACACTCGTATAATACATCAAAGAGTCAATATATGGCAACTGCATCTTGGGCTGCCAGCATGTTGTTTAAATTGACTAATGATCCGTATTATGCACAAAAGGCTGTTGAATTCATTGAATATATGATTGCTTGCCAGAATATTATTCCCATTGGAAGAAGTGGTATTAAAGGTTTTTTTTATAGAGACATTACAAAAAAGGTGATCGTTCATTATAATCATCAATCACGAGAACAGGTTTATATGCAGGCACTTGAATCGCTATGTACGGTATTGCCTAATCATCCTGATAATAATAAGTGGATAGAATCCATAAAATCTTATGGAGAATATATTAAGAAATTAATGCCGTATACGGCTCCATATGGAATGCTTTCTGCAGGAGTATATCATGAAAGAGAGGCTGAAGATGTTGAAAGTTTTGACCACCAGCATCTCTTCATGCCACCGGATGCAAAGGAATTATTTCAAATACAATTGAAAGGTGGGGTACAGTTGGATAATGAGCATTATTTAAAACGCTTTCCTGTTTGGTTCAGTATTTTTAACGGTAATATGGCAATCCATTTGTCAATGGGAAAAGCAGCTGTAATTTGCGGAAAAATTTTAAATGATCAGGAATTAAAGGATATTGGACTTGAACAGCTTTACTGGGTTGTTGGATTCAATCCTTTTGGCCAGTCACTAATCCGAGGAGAAGGGAATAATTTTCCACAAATGGATAATTTTTCATCTGGAATGGCCATTGGTGAAATGCCAGTGGGAATTCGAACATTAGGTAATCTTGATGTTCCATATTGGCCACAGACCAATACTTCCTGTTATAAGGAAGTTTGGGTTACTTCTGCAGGAAAATGGATATCACTTGCAAGTGAATTTTAAATTTATTAATAAATAAGAAATCATAGTTTATTTCAATTGTTTTTAGAAAAATTTTAGTTCTTCATTAGTAGTAATTAAAATGATTTAAAAAACGATTATGATCAAAAAGATCTGTAATTGGACTCAAGACAATAAAATCATTAAGCTAAAACCCATTTTATTGCGAAATAATCTTTGTCATTCATCAAATATTTATAATGGGAATCGCTTGAATATTAATGGTTTGGACTGAATGACATTTAAAGTCAATTTATTTGACATTTTAGGCAAAACGTATGTACATATATCTTTACTAATTTTGATATTTTTAAATGGATATGATGTTTTATTCTTTAAAAAAAAATTAAATAAGGTCGAGGAGATTAAATAAATGAGGCATCATTTTAACATGTATATTTAATATTAAAGAGCTAATTTTTTTATCTTTAAAAAGACCCGAATTGAATGATATAAGCGGTTGAGTTGAGATGGATACAGTTGAAAATATCGAAGAATTCTATAAACGTTCTCCTTATGCGGAGAAAACTTTCATTAAAGATGAACAAGTAGGTGATTTTGCCGTATTTCCACGTAGTTATTGTCCTTTAACTTCACCATTTAGTCGGAGGTCGTTTTATAAGGTAGCTTTAGTTTTGGATCCAGGGAAATTGTTTTATGCAAATAGATGGATTGAAATTAACCAACCTGCCTTACAATTCTCGAATCCAATGGTTCCATACGCCTGGGAGACTCAATCTACAAATCAGCAAGGATGGTTTTGCCTGTTTACTGAAAGCTTTTTGCAATCTGGTAGTCGTATAGGTAGCTTATCTGAATCTCCATTTTTTAAAACTGGAGGAACTCCAATCCTTTATCTTAATTCTGATCAACAAAATATTATTGCTGATATCTATCAAAAAATGATTGATGAGTTCAATGGTGAATATGAGCATAAATATGATGCATTACGTACTTATTTACATTTATTAATGCATGAAGCAATAAAATTGCAACCTGCAAATGATTATGGGCTTCATCAAAATGCAGCTTCCAGAATTGTTGCTTTATTTATGGAATTAGTGGAACGACAGTTTCCGGTTCATTTTTCTCAAGGACCTTTATTATTGAAATATCCCAAAGACTATGCAGATCAATTATCTATTCATGTTAATTCGTTGAATCGTTCTTTAAAGCAGGTAACAGGAAAAACAACTTCACAAATACTTGCCGAAAGAATAGCCAATGAGGCATTAATTATGTTAGAGCATACAAATTGGAATATTTCTGAAATTGCCTTTTCACTAGGTTTTGAGGAAGCAAATAACTTTACTTCATTCTTTAAAAGAGTAACTAATCGGACTCCAAGTGACGTGCGAAAAGCATAGTGTTTGATTGGAATAACTTTCCGTTTGAATTTAATATAGTATAGCCATTACCCTGTATTTAATTTTGTTCTATTAATAAAAATTAAAAAAATGGGACTAATTAATTTATTTCAGGGAGCACGATTGATTTGTACTAGATATTGTAAGCTGTTTGGCCTTATAATTCTTTTTGTTTCAAGTCATATGTATGCGATGAATTCGGGGCTGAAAAGCGATCCACCAAAAAAGCTAAAGGTTATGGTAACCGGGCATAAGGGATATATTGGTAGTCGGTTTGTTTCGGAGATGAAAGCCAAATATGATATTATCGGTTATGATTTGGTTGAAGGTGATGATATACTGGATTACGAGAAACTAAAAAATCGAATGAAAGGTGTGGATGTTGTTGTTCATGAAGCTGCAATTCCTAAACCTACACCTGGTAAAAGTTTTGATGATTATTTTAAAACGAATGTTCAAGGCACTTTGAATGTTATTAAAGCTGCTGAGGCAAATGGTGTTAAGCGAATGGTTTATGCCAGTTCTACTACAATTTATGGAGTTGAAGGAGGGATACCCTTCGATTATCCTATTCATGAAGATCAAAAATTTGTTTCACAATATATAAAGGCTGATGAGCTACAAATGAGGGATATAGATTTGTCTTATCATATTAGTAAAGTTATGGCCGAACAAGTGCTTGCATGGTATGGGTTAAATAAAAAAATTCAAGTCATTGCTTTAAGGTATGGTCCAACCGATCATGTGAATTTAGGGGCACATGTGAGTATAGAGAATGTAATACAAGCTACAGATTTAGCGATCAGTAATCCTCATGTATTTTGGTATGAGGCATTTAGTATCGTGGATGGGGATGTTGATTTTATAGATTTAAGTAAAGCAAAAAATATGCTAGGGTATAATCCTAAGCCAGCAAATTATACAAAGGATCAAACTATTTCCTCCTTTGATAAGCGTTTAAATCTCAAAAATTGAGGTGTTGAACATAATAACTATTATTTAATTTAAAATGGAATATTATGTTAGGATTTAATAGGTTCGTTTATACTTTTTTAACCACAATTCTCACTTTAGGTTTTTCAAAAATCATGGATGCTCAAGTAGCTGTGGGAACCAGTAATCATATGATGCTGACTAAGAAATATACCAATAAAGATTTCTATCAGGATGGTGTATTCAATAAACTTAGAGCAAAAGAAGCTATTCGTGAAATGATTATTGGTTTTGGAAATTCCTATACTGATCAAATGGATGAATTAATTTGGGTAAGTGATTTTGGTTTAGGTGATTATGAACATGTTGGTTTAGCGAGTATAATTTGGTTTAATAACACAAAGGGGTATCATTTTTTTGCAATGACGATGTATTTATTGCCTGGTCAAATGATCCCAGAACATATTCATAGACCTATACGTTCGTCACCTTCGTTGCCGCCAAAATATGAATCTTGGGAAGTAATTAAGGGATGGATATATAATTTTTCAGAAGTGGGAAATGCAACTCCAAATCCGCCGAAAATACCAGATTCATTTGGCAAGGTGATTAGTCAAAATTATAATATTATGAATATTGGTGAGATTCAGTCATTAAAGCAGCTTGAAACTTGGCATTTTATGATGGCAGGCCCAAATGGGGCTATTGTTGATGAGTATGGAGTTTACCATGATAGGAGAGGTTGGTTTAGTTCGAATGATAAAGCATATCCAACAAATTAAAATTAATAAGAATATAAAACTTTAATTATGTCTACAAGAAGAGATTTTATTAAAAAATCAAGTAAAGGTATGTTGTTTGCTGGTGCCTCCACTCTTCTACCTGGTGTTGCAGGAGCAACAACTAAACTATTTGATGAAAGTGAGAAAGGGTTGTTAGGAAAGCAGAGTTATATACCAAAATATAAGTTGCCATTTAATTTTGGTATGGGTGGAGTTCCTTTTGGAAATGAATTTGAGAATATTTCTGAGAGACAGGCTTATGAAACTATGGAGGCTGCATGGGCTACAGGGGTACGGTTATATGATGTCGCTCCTTTTTATGGATTAGGATTAGCGGAGAGAAGATATGGTATGTTTCTTCACACTCAAAATAGAGAAGACTATGTATTAAGCACTAAAGTTGGAAGACTTTTAAAAGCCTCAAAGGATATTAAAGATCCTGCATTATATCCTATGAGTCATTCACCAAATAATGTAACGTATGATTATTCAGCCTCAGCAGTAAGACGATCTATTGAGGACAGCTTACAACGATTAGGAATTGATAGCATTGATATTGCATATGTTCATGATGTTGCTCCTGATAATAAATGGCTAAATGGAAAATGGTTAGATCATTTTGAAATTGCTACAAAAGGAGCCTTTCCAGAACTAGAGAAAATGAAACAGGAAGGGATTATAAAAGCGTGGGGTGTAGGTGTAAATACTCCGGAGCCTATTCTTAAAGTGATGCAAGTGGCAAATCCAGACATAATATTGATGGCATCACAATATTCCTTGATTGAACATAAAAACGCTTTGAATAATGTTTTTCCAGAAGTAAGGAAAAATAAAGTTAGTCTTGTAATGGGAACTAATCTAAATGCAGGCTTTTTATCTGGGAGTAATCGTTATAACTATGGAGGAAAGCCTATTCCAGCTGAGTTTTTAAAAAAACGTGAAGATTTACGCAAGATTGCCCAGAGTCATAATGTAGATTTAAGGACTGCAGCCCTTCAATTTGCATCATATCCTGACGTTGCTGCCGCTATCATTCCAGGGGTGAAAGCTCCACATCAAATTAAGGAAGATTGGGAATCTATGAGTGTTCATATACCAAAGGATTTTTGGTTGGAATTAAAATCTGCAAAATTAATTGAAGAGAATTGTCCAATAAATAATTAAATGAATATTAACTATTAATTTATTTATTATGGTAAATAGTGGCTATGATACGATGATTTATAACCGTTGTGGGAAGAGCGGGTTAATGTTACCTGCAATATCTTTAGGGTTGTGGCATAATTTTGGCGATGATATGACACATACTACTAAAGTCGATATCTGCCGAACCGCTTTTGAATTGGGTATCACGCATTTTGATCTTGCTAATAATTATGGTCCACCTTCAGGAAGTGCGGAAAAGGCATTTGGTAAAATTTTAAAAGAAGATTTTTCAGGTCTTAGAGACCAGTTGATTATTTCCTCAAAAGCTGGGTATTATATGTGGCCAGGGCCCTATGGAGAATTTGGGAGTCGAAAATATGTTATCGCGAGCTGTGATCAGAGTTTAAAAAGAATGGGGATTGATTATGTTGATATATTTTACTCACATCGATTTGATCCAAATACTCCGTTGGAGGAAACGATGCTAGCTTTGGACCATTTAGTAAGATCTGGTAAAGCGTTGTATGTAGGTATTTCTTCATACAATGCACAGAAAACAAAAGAGGCTTACGAAATTTTAAGCTCCTTAGGGACACCATTTATTATTCATCAACCAAGTTATTCAATGTTGAATAGGTGGATAGAAAAGGATGGTCTATTAAATACTTTGGAGGACTTAGGCTTGGGTTCAATAGTTTTTTCTCCTTTAGCACAAGGAATGTTAACAAATAAGTATCTCGGAGGCATTCCAGTAAATAGTAGAGGGAGTCAGGGTAAAACTTTAAATTCGAATTTTTTAAATGCTGAAAATATGAAGCGGATTAAAGCTTTAAATGACATTGCAAAAGATAGAGGTCAAACACTAGCACAAATGGCTATATCGTGGGTTTTAAGAAATGGAGATGTTACTTCTGCTTTGATTGGTGCGAGTAAGCCGCAACAAGTAATTGAATGTGTTGGTGCTTTGTGTAATTTAAATTTCACCATTGAAGAACTAGCGGATATTGACAATTATGCAAAGGATGGAGGAATTAATATTTGGAGAAAGTCTTCGGAATTAGATTAAAATTAGACAGAACCTGTAAAACCTGTATATAAGATGTATAGGTTGGATATTGTAATGTTCATATAATTTGAAAATTCACTTTTCCTACTTATGGTATTGATTGTTAAGATTGAATCATATAGAAATTCAATTGTTTTTTAAAAACAAAATAATGCCCATTTGACTATTAAATTGCGGTTTATTGGGATGAGATGTTAAATTTTGGTGGGTTGGTTTTTGATTAACATGTTCATTGTTCAGTTGGTTAATTATTTGTTTTTAGGCTGTGATGATATTTTTTCTTGCAGCCTTTTTTTTTAATTATGGTTTTGAAATATATAGTCCTAAAAGTTATAAGGGTGTAATAATGAAAATTTATACATTCTGAATTAATGAAATTAAACCTCATCAATTCTGATTGATTTATATATTATTTGGATTGATGATAATATGAACTTTTGGATTTTGTTAAGGGAAATTTGAAGATAATTAATTTTTAAAATTTATTAATGATGATTGATTTTTTATATGATAGAGGAAATTTAAAAATAGGTATAGTTCATATTGGAGTGGGGAATTTTCATAGGGCACATCAGCAATATTATACCAATCTTTTATTAAATGATACTTTAGAAAATACATGGGGAATTAGCGGTGCTATGTTACTTCCTAGTGATGAAGTAGCGTACAAAAACTTACATGATCAAGAGGGAATTTATACGCTTTCTGTTTTTGGCCAATCTGGAGAAGAATTAGTTTACAGAATTGGTTCTTTAATTGAATTGATTTGGGCAATGGAAAAACCTAATGATTTGATTGAAAGAATTTCTAGTGAAAATACAAGAATAATTACTTTAACAATAACTGAAGGAGGGTATAATTTAAATAAAGAAACTGGAGAATTTAATTTAGGGAACAAGAAAGTTGTTCACGATATTTTACATCCTCAAGATCCTCAAACAGTATTCGGTTTTGTCGCTGAAGGATTGAGAAAAAGAATTGTAGCTAATAATGTTCCGATAACAATATTGTCGTGTGATAACTTACTAAATAATGGAGATTCTGCTAAAATGGCTTTTCTGTCTTTTTTTAAGGTTCAGGATGAAAAACTCTACAATTGGGCGAAAGATAATATTTCTTTTCCCAATAGTATGGTCGATAGAATAACACCTGGAATATCAGCATCTGATATTGAGTTTTTAAACTTAAAAAATAATACTAACGATAAAGCGCCGGTTTATTGTGAGGATTTTGTGCAATGGGTAATTGAGGACAATTTTATTTCAGGCCGTCCAAATTGGGAAAAGGTCGGTGTTCAATTTACCGAGGATGTGAAGTCTTATGAATTCCTCAAATTAAGTCTGCTGAATGGTTCGCATACTCCAATGTTATGCTATCCGGCATTTTTAATGGGATATAGGCGGGTAGATGAGGCAATGCAGGATAGCCGAATACGGAAATTATTAAAAGATTTTATGGATAAGGATATAACACCGAATATAATTCCTCCTGCAACTATTAATTTGGAGAATTATAAGGAAACGTTATTAAATCGTTTTTCAAATAGTGCTGTAAGTGATCAATTAGAGCGGTTATGTTTTGATGGAATTTCAAAATTCCCGGTATATATAATGCCAAGTCTTTTAAAATTGATAGACAGAAATCAAGACTCTTTACGAATCGCTATGGGAATGGCAGCCTATAGACATTATTTGAAATATAAAAAAGATGATTGTAATGTTACTTACGAGATTAATGAGCCTTGGTTAAGCACCAAGGATCTTGTCTATATAGAAGACGAGGATCCAACAAATTTTCTGAAGCTTTCTGCATTTAAAAATAAAGATCTTTTTGAATCAAAAAGGTTTCTTACTGATTTTTTGAATATGGTTTCGTCAATCAAAAAAAATGGGATGGCGGCAACACTTGAAGTGGTAATAGGTACATAATAAGAAAATTAAAATTTAGTAAAATAATAGCAAAGTAATTAACACACATAATAAATTATGGAATATAGGTTATTAGGTAATTCAGGATTAAAAGTATCTACTATAACATTGGGGACAATGACATTTGGAGGCTCTGATAATTTTGCCAAAATAGGAAAAATTGGTATTGATGAGGCTAAAAGGATTGTTGATTATAGTATAGATAGCGGGGTTAATTTGATTGACACAGCAAATATGTATTCTTCAGGATTATCTGAGGAGATAATTGGTCATGTGTTAAATGGTAAGAGGCCGGGAAATGTTCTTATTTCAACAAAAGCAAGGATGTCAATTGGAAATGGTCCAAATGATGAAGGATATTCAAGATATCATTTAATAAATGAATGCGAAAAGAGTCTTCAAAGATTAAAAACAGATGTGATAGATATTTATTATATGCATGAGTGGGATGGTCTTACTCCTCAAGAAGAAATGATGGAAGCATTGGATACACTTATTAGACAAGGTAAAGTGCGATATATAGGATGTTCCAACTTTTCTGCCTGGCATACGATGAAAGCACTAGGTACAAGTAAAGAATATAAATTTCAGCCATTTGTAACCCAGCAAATACATTATACTCTAGAGGCAAGAGAGGCAGAATATGAATTATTGCCTATTGGGGTTGATCAGGGGCTTGGTACTTTAGTTTGGAGTCCACTTGCAGGTGGTTTATTATCCGGTAAATATTCAAGAGAAGATCAATTTCAAGCAGGAACTCGTTTTAGTGAAGGTTGGACTGAACCACCAATTAGAGATTGGGATCGTTTGTGGTCAATAGTGGATGTAATAAAAGATATAGCTGATTACAGGGAAATATCCCCTGCCCAAGTTTCAATATCATGGCTTTTAACTCGACCATCAATTAGCTCAGTGGTAATAGGTGGACGTACCTTAGAACAAATTCAAACCAATATTGAGTCAAATCAAATTAATTTGACTGAGCAAGAATTACATCGTTTAAATGAAGTAAGTAAAATACACTTAATTTATCCGTATTGGCATCAGGCAAATTTTGCGAAGAATAGATTAAGTGAAGCCGATAAATCCCTTTTATTAAATTTAGTATAATTTTTTTGACATAAATTAAATGAAAATCACCAGCTTCCCTAGTGATTTTGTAAGGTTCCCCCATCTTTATAATGTGCTTGAGTTACCAGGAGTTTCATATATTGCCTCTTTTTCTCAAGCACATATTAATGAGCCTTTACTGATATATTCAGAAGATGATTTGATTTTATTTGTTGTTAAAGGAAGTCTAAAATTGAAAGTTGGATCAAATAGGTTTTGTGTCGTAAAAAACCATTTAGTGATTGTTAAAAAGTCAACTTATTTTGAGATAATTGAATGTGATAGCCCTTTGGATAATCCCATAAATGAAAATCTATTCATTTCGTTAAATGAATCATTCTTAATAAATTTTATTAATTCAGAATATATTCAGAATTCCAAAATATTACCTAATGCGTATAGTCCGGTTTTTAAGTATCGATATGGAGAAGTATTAATTACAATTACTAACTCAATACTGCTGTATTTAAAGGAGAAAAATGATATTTTTTATCCTTATCTGTTTCGTATTAAAGTAGAAGAAATACTTTTCGGAATTGCTTATACAAGTTTCGATGCAATTTCAATTTTATTTCATTTCCCAAAACAAATTCTAAAATCTGAAATTCCAGAAATTATGGAGAATAATTATTTAAGGCCAGTAACTCTATCAGATTTGGCTAGGATGTCGGGAAGAAGTTTGTCAAGTTTTAGACGTGATTTTCAGTTAATTTATAAGCAATTACCAGGTAGATGGATTCAAGGAAAACGGATGGAGAAAGCCTTTGAATTATTAAGTAATAATAATGAAATAAGTATTTCAAACGTATGCTATAGTGTGGGTTATGAAAACACGTCACACTTTTCCAGATTGTTTAAAAACTATTATGGGTTTCCTCCTAGTAAAATTAATCATAATGGTTAAAATTTTGAATCCTACTAAAGGTGATTATTTACATATTCATATAGATTAGTGAAAATTTATTTTTATTTGGTTTTATGTAATTATAAAGGCTATTAAATCTATTTTCCATAGCTAATACATTGTAAATTATATATCTCGTTTGATTGTGTACGTCTTCAAACTAATTTGGACACTTTAGATTCAAATCTAAGCTAGCACTAAGATTATAAAAATAACATTTTTTCTTGTTGATACAACCGTCTTCTTTTAGCCAAGGTTTGTTGTTTAATAATTGCTCTTTGTTCTAAAATTTTATCAGCTCTCCCGTAATATACATCGGCTGGAGTCATGTTGCTCAAAGACTCATGATAGCGATTGTTATTATAGTTGTCCACGAACTTTTCCAGCGCTTCCATTAACTCATCTGGATGGTAAAAATTATCTAGTTTCACCACATTTTTCATAGTCCTGTGATAGCGCTCTATTTTCCCCTGGGTTTGAGGATGTAATGGCTTTCCGTGAACTTGCTTGATATTTAAATCATCCTTTAAATATTGTTTCAATTCATTAGCTATATAGCACGGACCGTTATCAGAGAGTAATTTTGGTTTTTGTTTGGTTTTTAATTTGGCCTTCTCAATGGCCCTTATTACTGTTCTTTTAACATCTTGGGCTTTCATAGAGTTACACAGTTCCCAGTGCACGATATAACGGCTGTAATCATCTAACACCGTACTTAAATAATACCATCCCCATCCAACGACTTTAAAATAAGTAAAGTCAGTTTGCCACATTTGATGTACAAATTGCGTTTTATCCTTGAATTCGTTTGATGCTGAAATCAGGATATGATTAGGAGCCGGAATAAGATCACGCTCTTTTAAAATGCGGTAAACGCTGGATTCAGATATGTAAACCCTTTGCTCATCGGTTATTTTAACAGCTAATTCCCGGGATGATAATTCTGTCTGTTCCAGGGCGAGTTCTACTACTAAATCTTTCTGATCCTCCGGAATACTGTTCCATTGTCTGTTGGATGTTCTTATCGACGGTTTAAGCCCGTCATAACCGTATTCAAGATAATTCTGATACCATTTGTAAAAGGAACTTCTAGAAATACCGTATTCTTCTAAAGTTCGTTTAACCCCTATTCCGCTACGAGTAACCTCTTGGATAATCGCTAATTTTTCATTTGCTGTCAGCCTCATATACTTTTTATATTTACTGATTAATCCAGCATATCCGAGGTTTTTTTTACGATGTCATAGCGTATGACCAAGTCGGCTAACGCCTCCTTTAATCGCGCATTTTCTCTTCTAAGATCAGCGACTTCGTCACTCGTTGCTTCACGTGTGATATCACCTGCTAATCTTTTTTTACCAGCTTCTAGAAACTCTTTATTCCATTTGTAAAACTGTGATTGAGCGATACTGTATTTTCTACATAATTCTGCTACTGAAGTCTCTGCTCTTATGGCTTCCATAACAATTAGAATCTTTTGTTCAGCAGTAAATATTCTTCGTGTGTTTTTACGAATATCTTTTACAAAAGTTTCAGCAGATTTCTTTTTTAGTGTTCCCATAATTAAATTTAAATTACTAATAAAAACACTAGCTTATTTTATAATTGGAGATGTCCACTTTTTGCTGACGATTTACATGTTTGAGAAAAATATCGGAGGTATGCAGGTGCTTTTTAAGAAAATCCACAATGTAAGCTTCCGTTGTGGTATAGTTTTTTAGGGTACCTTGTTTTAAAACACCGGTCATTTTATTTTTATGGTAGGATAGTAAGTGTATTAATGTGGCATGTTTTTGATCATTACCCAGAAATCGGGATTTAACTGCTAATGCAGAAATAATTTGTCCTTCCTTTAATAAACTGTCATAAGCATTATACAGTAAGGTTTTGGTTTCGTCAATCTTTTTATTGAGCTGTTGACTTTCAATACTGCTTCCGTAAAGTTTTGAAGCCGATTGATTCCAACGGTTTGTTGGAAGACTTCGTTTGAGACTGATTTCAATGGATTGGCCGTTAACGGTAATTCTGGTGTAAAGCAGTGCGGTTTCAGGTTGATTTTTCTTTTTACGAATAAAGAATGAAATGGAGAAAGTTTGAGTTGTACGCATCTTTTCGTTGTTTTAAATGAAACAATAATTTGAGGTACGAAAGCCAAACTATTTTATATGTACTGAAAATCAGTAGGAGCGGGGATTACAAGATACAAAAAATGAACTCACGATTAACTCACGATTTAGACCCATAACTCACGATTAACTCACATTAATAATGATGTTATTTAGTTCATTTTAGCGCATTAAAAAAGGGTAACTACATGTAAACCATGTAATTACCCTTTTAATTACCGTAATTTGGTATCTCAAAAAGTCGGGGTGGCAGGCTGTATGTGAAAAATTCCTGACACCGTATATCCATTGTTAATATTTGATCTTCAATAATTTATGCGTACCGAATTACGCATTTGAATCAAAAATAAAGAACTTTTGGAGGTATTATTTGACCTCGGTTAAAATTTTATTATTAAGATACAGAAATTGATAATAAATATAAAAATAGGATAAAATCAATTATTCCAAAAGACTAATAATTTATTTTTCAAGAATAAAAAAAGGTTCAGTTTTATATGATTCATCCCAAATGTATTCTTCATTCATCCAAATTGATTTTATTAATTCAGATCTGTTGGTTCTTGCTATTTCAACACGAATAGTATCTTTTTCATTTTCTGACCATTGTATTATTGTCTCTGGTTTATCTTCATTTATATCATTGTTGATGAAAACTCTGATACGATAATTATTTGCATGTTTATAAATTAGAAAATTCTTTGGATGGTCTAAACTTGAATCGTAAAATTCTACATATTTACCATTATTTAAATACAATAATTTAATTTGTGATTCATCATAAGAATTTGAATTTTCAGGATCTAACATATCATTTCCTTGATTATCCCTTACCTCGAATTCTATCATAGTATCTAGAACAAAATTATCTTGATTTTCATCAGAATTACTACAGCTGGAAAGAGCTAATAGCATAAGTATAAAAATATTTTTCATCATTTTATGGTATTATATTATATATCATTTTTACATCATAATTAAAAGTATAATTTCCTGGATCGAAATTATTAAATCCATACCATCCATTTTCATTTCCGGACCAACCCCAATTCATATGGAAATAAAGATAAGAAACAGCGGTAATTAAATCACCATTATCATCAAATATACAAGTTTTACTTCTACGAAAACCATCACATACCCACATGTGTCCATCAGCGTAAGAATGGAAAATCCACCAGCCGGCATCTCTACCGCCACCTAATATTACTGGACGATTATACCTTAATTGTTGTTCTACCGTATTGTAATTATAACTTGATTGATTTGCACTTGTATAACCAAAATGGTTTTTTAAAAAATTAGCAGTATTGTAATCTTTATCCACACCAGTACCATCACAGTCATAACTTATATCGGATATGTTATCATGAATATTTTTTAGTAAGCCTGCAGTTGATGACGTAGCATAAAGATCTGGCATATTCGACCAATTAAAAGTTGTAGGATAGTTATGATACTTTAAAACCTGTGCTATTGCAATTGGTACGCATCCAGCGAAAACCTTGTCATTTGAATAACATGCATCCGCACAGCTTAATGTTGGAAGTAAATCATTGAAGCCACATCTTTGGCCCCATTCCGTTGTCAGCAATGGACCTCGCTGTTCAAACTCATCATAACATTCATTTGGGTCAACAGGATCCTCTTTATAGTTGGTGTCAGATTTATTTAAATTATTTTCCCTTTTAAAATAATCGTTTAAATTTTGAGGAGATTCCAATTTACTCCATTCTGATTTTACATATTCCGGTTGTTCTAAATTTTTAAGTCTAATAGTTTTAATTTTATTTTTTGTATTGCCTAACCATTCTATTAACCCTGTAGAATATTCATTCGCATCTGTTCTGAATTCATTTTTGTCAGAATAAGCTAAAATAGGTGATATTCGATTATCCGCAGCTAATATAATCCATCCTCCATAGTGATAATTAATTATATAGAAGAGTATATTTCCTTCTTCATCCGGAACAGACGTAATTTCATAGTCATTCTCATTATTTGATTTATTTTGAAGAGGATTTTTAGCATTATTAGTTAGGATAATGTTTTCAGCAACTTTAATTGCCATTTCGTGATTAACATTGTAAGGATTTGATTGTAAATTTTCAATTTTAGATGAGTCTTCTTTTGTACAAGAATAGAAAAATAGGAAAGTAAAAATGTAAAATATGCATTTCTTTAGTAGTAGATTGTTTTTCTTCATTGTTTTGCTTTTAAATTTTGAACCAATTTTTAATAAATAAATTATCTAACTATGTGATTTTTATAGAAATCGCATAGGATAAAATCATTGAAAAATTATCGGTTTAGGGGAGAATTTGATTAAACTTAAAAATATTTTTTAATTGCTCAAAATTTTTTAACAAGAAAGTTCTGTGTAAATAGAATATTTTTTATTAAAAATTGATTCTGATTTTTAATAAATCTACCATTTTAACTCATTTGATATATTATTACGATTATAAATAGAGTATACTATGCATAGCTACGGTAAAAGCAAAGTTTAAATCTTTTAAGTGAGTAATGAATGCTTAATTATTATATGGAAAATTCAGTTGAATTGACTAACAATATTGTCTATGGTTAAATTTTCTAATAGTGAATTTATAGTACTTTAAGCAATGTAGAGATAGACAACTAATTATTTAACTCTTGAATTTTTAGATTAGAATTAATATCTTCTACTCTTCGATAAAATTCTGAAAGGGGAATTTTGAAATATTTACATAGCTCAAAAATTGTACTTGTAGAAGGATCGTGATTGGTGGTTTCAATTCTTCCAATATGTATTCCAGTATCATCTTTAACCATTTGCTGACTTAATTCTCTTTCAGCTCGAAGTTCTTTAAGAACTAATGAGATGCTGGATAGAAGATCATTATTTTTTATTTTTTTCATATACAATCCAAAGGGAAAGAGAAAAAAAAACAAACACAATTACATGTATGTGATTACGATTTTATATATTTATCCAACTATTTAGAAATAGTAGTTAAATTAGCGATTCTTCTGAAAGAAAATATTAGAAGTAATTGCTTTGAGTCTTGTATAGGAAAACTGGTAATTTTTATGTACACGAGACGATAAGTAGATTAGCTCACAACCCGGGTGTGGGCTCACTTATTCGTGTACAGGTATACCAGTACCTCCTATACAGTAAGTTGAGTTCCACACCTTTTTTTATTTATAAGGTTATATACTCAATATTCTTTCAAAGCTTTCTTCTTTCTCTAACATAAGGTATCGCTTAGTCTAATTTAATAAGTGCTATTATGTTAGAACAAAATTTTGTTTTATTAAAAAATAGTGATCCCACTGTATTGGTTAACCTCCATAAACAATACCATCGTAATATCTTTTGGGTGGGTAAACGCTGGATGGACGATGAATTTGTCATAGAATCCCTGATTCAGGATGTTTTTATGAAATTATGGGACAGCAGAGATCGGATAGAAGACCCCAAGCATATTTTCTTTTTTTTGAGGTATGTCATGAAACGGGAATGTTTATCCTACCATTGCAAACCCAAAAACAAGTTCTTTAAGAAAGTCAATTCCTTAGATAATTATGAGAATTACCAGGATTACATGGTAGGATACGATCCGGAAAATGATATTCAAAATCTTCTAGATCAGGAATTACAACAAAAGTACTTTGATCAAATCCAAAGTGTTTTACCACTGTTAAGTTCTAAACGAAGACGCCTTATTGATCTGTGTTTAAAATATGGTTTTCAGTATAAAGCCATATCCCAGGTAATGGGAATGGGAATTCAAGAAACCACTCGGGAGGTAAAAAAGGCTATCCAAGACATAAAAGCCATCATTCATCATGGAGGAATTCAAAAGACGGAATCTAAGCTATCGGTCAAAGTAAAAACTCAGGAGGTTATGACTGAGGGGCAAAAAAGGGTTTTAGAACTCAGGTGTAAAGAGAAACATTCCTTTGCCTTTATAGCCAATGAGCTTAACCTAACCAAAAAGGAAGTTCATAAGGAATTTGTTACTGCTTATAAATTATGGCAGGAGGAACCATTAGAATCGGCTTAGTATGAATAAATCATCGCTCAAACTCACCCGAAAGATTCAGTTATTGGTTGATCTGCCAACCAAGGAAGAACGAATGGAAGCCATCAGTAAATTATACCAATGGCAAAACAGGTGTTACAGAGCGGCGAATCTTATTGTTTCTCATTTGTATGTTCAGGAAATGATCAAGGATTTCTTCTATTTGTCTGAGGGCATCAAATACAAACTGGCAGATGAAAAGAAAGATGATAGTGGAATTTTAAACCGTTCCCGTATCAATACCACCTATCGGATGATCTCCGATCGTTTTAAAGGTGAAATCCCCACCAATATATTATCCTGTTTAAATGGAACACTATTAATCACCTTTAAACAAAACAGCACCTACTACTATAAAGGGGAGCGTTCCCTTCAAAACTTCAGAAGAGATATGGCATTTCCATTTAGTTCGGAGGGAATCACCAGATTATCTTATAACGTGGAGAAAAGGGCATTCTGCTTCCGATTGTTCAGTATTCCCATGAAAACCTATTTGGGAAAGGATTTTACAGACAAACGAATCCTCATGGAACGATTGGTCAAAGGAGAGATCAAACTTTGCACCTCCCATATCAAACTAAAAAACGGAAAAATATTTTGGCTACCGGTTTTTGAGATAGAAAAAGACAGTCACTCTTTAAAACCCGAACTCATTGCAGAAGCCTCTTTATCCTTGGAATATCCAATTGTAGTCAAAACAGGTAAAAAAAAGCTTACCATCGGTTCCAAGGAAGAGTTTTTATACAGAAGGCTGGCAATCCAGTCAGCCAGAAAAAGAGCCCAGTCGGGAGTTGCCTTTAGCAAATCCGGTCATGGTCGTAAACGAAAAATTAAAGCAGTAAATAAGTTTGCAAAAACAGAAAGTAACTATGTTTCCCATCGTTTACATGTCTACAGCAAACGACTCATCGATTTTTGCATAAAACATCAGACAGGAACTCTGATTCTTTTAAACCAGGAAGATAAAGTTCGTATCGCTAAAGAAGAAAAATTTGTTCTTAGAAACTGGAGCTACTATGAACTTATCACTAAAATAAAATACAAAGCAGACAAAGCAGGCATAGAACTTATTATAGACTAACCCAAATGGTTAAGAGGGTGCTTGTACACCCGTAAGGTGAGGTCATAGACGCTCACTAAATGTGAATAACATATACAACCCATGTGAAGATAATTACATCTACATATGAAAGAGGCATATACAACGTGTGGGATTACTTATTTTGTAATTGAAGAAACAGATTAATTCAGAGAAAAGCCCCCAAAGACTTACCAGAACTAATACTATTTTGCTTAAAAAATTCTTCACATAGTTAAATCAGACTCCAGAAATCAGTCTATTTGCTGCAAATAAAAACGTATTTACTGAGGTTCCCAGAGGATTTGCTGCAAATGCATTAAATCCTGATATTTCATTACAACATCGTATACGTATTAATTTTCAAATTGTAACACTGGAGTTATTTTATAAATTTTTCATTTTTACTGTAAAAATCCCTTGATTTTACTGGGCTGAGAGGTTTTTTACTGTAAAAACTGAAATGTTTTCAAAATTACAAAAACCCGAAAACCCGCTATTTATAAGGGTTTGAACCAAAAATAATGAACTGCAACACCGCGTTAGCGTGTTGCCCTCTTGCTATTCGATTTCGTCCCATGAGGACAAAATTCTCTTACCTTTTTTCAAGCAATTACTTTACCTAAATTTATTAATCAATTTTGATTCGTTTATTTTACGTTTTAGTTTTCTTTATAATCATTTATATAAATAATATTTTAATTTATTAGAAAAGAAAAATCTACTATAAATTAGATTTATAAGTTGTGATATTATTTTGAATATCAATTGTGTATTTGAATGAAATGATGAAAATAGTAAATGGATTAAAATAAAAACAACTAAAATTATTCGCTAAAGTAGAGGTAGTAATATTTATGTAGCCGACTACAAACGTTTACAAACGATTAAGAATAGATAATACTAAAGTGCCATTTATGTAGATTCTTCTCATAAAAAAATACAATATGTAAGTTTTTTTCTATTTTGGCGGTGTATATATAATAGAAATAAACACACCAGTGTGTTTATACACATGTTGTACACAATACCTGAAATGAAAATCGGAACTAAAATATTAATCCTACTTTTGACTTTGAATTTGCTTTCTTGCAAAGGAACTGCTCAAGAAACGGATGTTAAACAACCAACTACTGAATTTGATCTCTCAACAGTTGAAAAATTTCGAGAATCAAAAATAAAAGGTCAAATAATAAACGATTATGACAGTATTTTTAGTCCTTCGCAAAGGAAGAAACTATCTGATATTATTTATGACTACAATATTGAAACAACAAAACAAATAGTTGTTGTAACGATTGACAGTATTAACCCGTATTCTGACATCCAAAAAATGGCAACGGATTTGGGAAAATATTGGGGAGTTGGAACAGCAGAAAAAGATAATGGATTGATAATTTTACTCTGTAAACCTTGTCGGAAAATCGGAATTGCAACTGGAACTGGAACTGAGCTTATTTTGACTAACGAAATCTGTAAAGAAGTAATTGACCAAACTATAATTCCTGAATTTAAAGCTGGAAACTTTTATGACGGAATTAAAAACGGAGTGACTGAATTAATAGCAAAATGGAAATAAAAGTACTGTGTACAACAACGTATAACCGCAATTACGGCGGATTCGACTACGTCCGAATCCAGCGCGAATTGCTAAAACCTGTGCTTAATTCTAACACTACCAACTAAATACCGTAACTTCGGTTATACCAACCGTTGTGTTTAATTTAAAAGAATTGCGAAATATCAAAATACATATAGGATTATTAATCGTTTTGAGCATTTTGATTTCTTGCAATGCCTATAAAAATCTAGAAAAAGGACAATCAGCTATTTCTTTTCATTCAGCGTTTGAAAATGACACTCTGAATGTAAAAGTAAACGATTCTATCCGACTTGAGAATCATAAAATCGATATGATTTTTGAGTGGGGAATTTCAAAAAACTCTACCATTTATGTAAACGGAAAAGAATTTAGAGTTGCGGGGACTTTTAAAACGACTGAAATAATAGACAAAGAACTCGGTTTAAAAATTAATCGGACTTTAAGATTCGACACAATCCTAAAAGCAAAAAATGGACGCTATATTGACATCGGTGCAAACAACGAAGATATGATAATCGAACAGAGAAAGAAAATAAGAATAGTAGAATAAAAAACTAAACACAACAACGGCTATAATCCATTGCTCGATATGCAATAAACCAAAAAATAGTAACTTTAACTTGGCTCGATTCCTGCATCCGAAACGGAATCATAGCCAAACACGTTGTACTGCATTATGACCAATTAAGGAAACTAATGAATTTATTTAAAAGTTTGTTCTCCCCAAAAAAGTCTGAATCTGAAATTAATCGGACTAAACAACTATATGAAATTGATGATAAAATCAGAATTCAATTTTTTCAAAATTTATATCAAGCCTCTTACGACAAAGTAATTGAGCTAATTGAAAATCAAAAAATAGATGTGAATGGATATGCTGATTACGAACATTCAAGAAGTATTTTAATAAGTGTAATTAGTGACTGTAACTCTGAATTTAAAGGTTCTGAAAATCATGTGAAACTTGTTAAATACATAATTGATAAAGGAGCTGATATCAATGTCAAAACAAAAGAAGGCCATAATGCGTTGGAAATAGCGTTATCATTTCATAGTATGTCAAATATTGCATTGATATTAATAAAAACTGGTAAAGCGGATATTCACTCAACTGAAAAACATGGTAATAATCTAATCTTTACTGCGATAAGAGAATACAGTTTGACTTGGAGAGAAGAACAAAAAACAGTCAATCAAATCCGATTTGAAATCATAAAAGAGCTCTTAAATCATGGTGTAGATTTGGACATAATAAACAATCATGGAATTTCAGCCAGAACATGGATTGAAAAAATCCCTGAAAATGACAAATTACATAAATTGATAAACGAATTTGAAAAAAAATAACGCAGTACAACACTAGCTATAGTTCATTACTTCTGACTTTCCTCTCGGAAGGTCCTAGCTAATTTGCTATCTTCGGTGTACGGCGGAAAATCTTCGCGGATTTTCACGCATCGAAACCATAGCCCTACCATTACAAGCAATTAGAAAAACGAAATGTTGAACCTGTTTAAGAAGAAAACCGAACTTGATATTTTGAGAAAGGCATTTGGCTTTCTTGAAAATGACTTTGGATATAATCTGATAACAAGTGAAACAAAGAAGTTCTATAAAGGCCAAAACCTTCTCATTTACCGAAATGAAAATGCAAAAAAGCAAATTGAGATATGTGGTGGTGGTTCATTTTTTCATTGCATAATTAGAAAAATAGAAAATAAGGAACTATCAGATTACAAAAACCACAAAGAAAATATTGGCTTTGAAGACCTTGCAATATTTGACAACCCAAAATATGACCACTTTGACTTTTACGCAGGTGACAGAACAGGCGTTGAAGGAGTCACTAAAAACACTGTTGCTTTATTGAAAAGACAAAAAGAGTTTATAACCAATACCGAATGGGTTGATTTAGAGAAAGTAGAAGAATTTAAAAATGAAGAATTCAAATCTCGCTTTGGATATGACCGACCTAAGAAAACGAAATCTTTAAAGAATGAAATCAAACAAATGATTCACCAAGACTATGAGAAGTTTGAACTGATTTTTGACAATAGTGACTTTCCTTTCTACCATGACGACAGTACATTGGAAAAACTTGTTTACAGGTTTGACAATAATAACATTACCATAAAGCAAGTTGATTGGAGAGATTATCCAAGATTATTAAGAGTTATAGAAAATGACAATCTCATTCTTGAAATTGACGCTTCGAAGGCTGAAAAAGAAACTGTCTTAGAAAAAATAAAAACTGCTTGTAACAATGTTTATAAAAAATAGGCGAAACAGTAATAAATTCAAGGCCATTGGCTCGTACCAAATTTTGCACTTAACTGAAAATCAATATCTTATAGGCTACCTGCTATTCATATACTAACCGTTGTGCCCAATTTATGACTGACAGCTACGAAATAGAAAAGCCTACATCTGATTTAAACTATCTGACAATTGGAATTAAATATATTGTTCTCTTTATTGTTTTATTCCTTGCTAGTTGGATAGCAATCCCTCTATTTGTTTCAAGAGGTAGACCGACTAGGGTAAACACAACTGCTGAACTTTTATTTGAAAATCCCTTGTGGTCGAGTCTCATAATTTCGATTGGAGTTATAACTTGGTTTATCTATCGGACTAGAAAAAAGTATAAATTCGGAGAAGTTTTCAAAATTGATTTTAATGACTCTGACCAAAAACTGGAGATTAAAACTGTTAACCTAGTAAATAATCAGGAAAAAGATAATCATTACGATTATAAAAACTTAAGCTACGATTTACAGAATAAGAAAGGTTCTCTTTTTGGAAAACAAAGGATTTTGAAAATAAAAAATTATGACAGAATTGTTCACGAAATAAATTTTGACCGAACAGCTTGGTGCAGAAATAAACGAATTGAAAAACTGATTGAAAAAATAAAAACTGAGCACAACAACGTATAAAATTAATTGCTAGTCCAAGCCTATTTACGAAAATCCTCTCGGATTTTCTATTCGGTTTGTATTTGCTAAATTAGTTTCTTAAACCACGCAACTAATCTTATACCAACCGTCAGACTGCGCAAAAACCTATTTTGAATATTAGAATAATTGGAGGGGTATCTGAGAAAAAAATCAAATACGGGAATCTCAGAGAGTTAAATTTAGTTATTGCGCAGACTCCCATTGTAACACATTTGACTGAACTATGAACTTATCAGAATTTTTAAGAGATTACCCAGGAATTGGAGCAACTTCAATAGCAATTGTTTCCGGAGCTTTGGGTTGGTCTATTAGAAATTTAGTTCAATTCTTTATTGACAAATCCAAATACAATAAAGAATTAAAAACTTTCTTCTGGAAAGAGAAAGTGAACTCTGCGAAAAAAGCTTCTGAATTTTATTTGGAGCATATGAATTATCTCAACCTGTTGAGACACCAGTTCGAAATTTTTGAAAAAGGTGAAATTGAACATCAAGAACTTTACGAGAACATTCAAAAAGAGGTTGAATTTTATTCAAATAAATTAAAAGCATTTCCACATTTCGAACATCACCATATAAATATTTTTTATGATTTTGATGAGAAACGTGCAATGGAAATAAACAAAAGAACTTTTGATATCCAGAGAGAATTAATTGACTTGCAACCTAAACAAGGAGATAGTCTTGAGGTAATCGACAGCAAAGTAATTGAAATTAAAAAGAGAGCCACTGAATTGAAAGACAACTATGAGGAGCACTTTAAAATTTATAAGAAATACCTAAAAGAAGTTAGAAAAGATTTAGAAGATTACCTTTAAAAAACGTGTTACAACACCGTATAAAGACAATTGCGGCTCTGTGTCCTGCGGACAAAACCGCGCAAGCATAAAAGTCGGGAATTTTAGCTATCTTAATTTCTAAACAATCGTATCCGTCTTAAAAGAAAAAAGATTAAATTCAGTTGGTTTTCCGGACGAAGAAATTAAAGTATTAGAAGAAGGTATTCAATGAGAAGTTTGTATTCTAGGTTTAAACGAATAACTTACAATTCTGTATTCAAAAAAGAAAAAATTCCAACAAGCTTTGAATGTTTGTCAAAAGTGGTTTGATAATCAGTATTGGAGATTACCAAATATGGCATCAAATAGTAAAAGATTGTTGATTCAAAAACAAAAATTAGAACACAAATAAAATGACGATGAGCAGTCAAAAAGAAAATGAAAAGAAAGAGTTTTCAATGCGATACTGGGATTACTATTGTGCTTTAGAATCTAACTTTAAAAAAATATCTAGGTACATTGATTTTTCGAATGATAATTTAAAAACTCATTCAATTGAAATGACAAGATTAATTCTTTCCAGCTGCTCCGAGATTGATGTAATCCTAAAAGAAATATGTAAAGAATTAGATCATAATTCAATAGCAATAAATATCAGAGAATACCAAAAAATCATAAAAAAAGAGTTGCCAGATTTAATTGATGAAAAAGTCAATATTGGATTTAACTTTTTTGGAGTTCAACCTTTCAAAACTTGGAAAGAGGATAAAACCCCAAATTGGTGGAAAATGTATAATGAGATTAAGCATAAAAGGAATATGTTCTATAAAGAAGCTAATTTAGAAAATGCTATGAATGCAATTTCGGGATTATTTCTATGTGTAAACTAGTATTACAAAATAGTCCTTACAGAACAAGTGGAAAAAGCAAAAGGTAAATTTACTTTTAAGGAATTAACTATGATTTTAAACTCAGACACAAATTTTATAAAATTTGTAGCAGACTACTACATCAAACATCTTCGTATAGGGTAAAAGCGACTAATCGAAAAGACCGCCGTGAACGATATATCCACGGTGCACCACTACCTACCGGATACAGACAGGCCTCACATCAACATACCCTTCAACTTCATTCTGGATAAACCAAGCGGGTCTCTGGTATACGGCGGTACAAAATGATATTAACCCTTATAGTATGTTAGAATACTTAGAAATTTAGTACCCTCAATTTATTAAAAAGCAGATATCACCCGGACAGAAAATTCTTTAAAACGTCTGTAATACTTCCGTAAATCCAAACGAAACACTTATTTTTAGTCCAAAATGAGGTTGTTATGAAGCCTTCCATTTAACATATTTTAAGCAAATGAAATTTATTACAAAATTTATCGTACTGACTTTGATTACTTCTTGTTCAAGTAAACAATTTACGTTAGACCAATATTCTAATTACAGGATAAAATTTGCTAAGCAAAAGATCGTTTATCCGAATAATGATTTTTTAATATTCATTCCAAAACACTGGGAGTGGAAAGTTGAAACTTATGAAAATCAAAATGTAATTTTAGGAATTGATGCTGGTTCTAAATTAGACAAAAACGGTTTTGTTGATATAATTTCAATTCAAAAATTTAAGAGCTTTGTAAATAATAAAGACCTCAACTCTGAAATTAAATATTGGCAAAACTTGATAATAAAAAATCCGCAGAATGGAAAACTAATTGAATCTGGATATACCGAATCCTTATATAAAAAATCATATTTTTTCCATACGAAATATGATACAAATAGACAAGGGGAATCGGAAATTATTAGTTTCATTTTGGAAAGCGAAATTGAAGGAGTTTTTTATAATTTAACTGCATCGGTGTCTCAATCTACGGATTTGAAGAAGAATATGTCGATTTTAATTCAATCTTTAATGACATTTGAAATTCAGAATAAATAAAGTAAGTTCAACACGGACTCTCATGAAAAGCATTGGTCAACTCCTCCAAAATTAAATTCCACATTTAAAATAATTTAAAATTCTACTTCATTCCAACCTTCCCTTTCTTCCCCTCAATCCGCTCCATCAAATTATCCATGTCCTCACTGATCTTAGTGTCAATCACCCGTGCATAAATCTGTGTGGTTGAAAGCTTAGTATGTCCCAGCAACTTTGAAACGGTTTCAATTGGTACTCCATTAGTAAGCATCACAGTAGTTGCAAAAGTATGCCTGGCTACATGAAAGGTCAGATGTTTTCTGATGCCACAGGATTCTGCAATTTCTCGGATGTATTTATTGGTCTTTTGATTGGAACAAATGGGGAGTATTTTTCCGGTTGTTTCATTCTCCGGACTCTCCAAATATTTTTCCAGAATCTCCCAGGCTTTGGGTAGGAGGGGGATCTTTACCAGTTCTTGGGTCTTTTCTCTTTTGGTAAATAACCAAATTCTGTTGTCAATGCCTCGTACCAGGTGATCTTTCGTGAGTTCTTTGGCATCCACATACGACAAGCCGGTATAACAGGAAAAAAGAAAACAATCCTTGATGCGTTCCAGTCGGTCTGCTTTGAATTCTGTGGTCTCTATAATTTCCAGTTCACGTTGGGTTAAATAGGCTCTGTCGTACTTATGGTATTTCATCACCTCGTTATTTAGTGATTACAAATGCTTAGTTCCTTCGAACAAGAGTTTGATAGGGGTAGGGTGTCAAACAAGCCACAGGACCATTAAAATCCCTTGTTTTGACTTCACTTAAGGATAGGGTAAAAAGGCAAACACAAGAGATGCTTTGAGATTACTCGCTTCACTCGTGATCCTGTAGTGGGGGCGTTGCTCAAGAAAAGCCTCACCTCACTATCGCAAGGTTGCTTTTTCATTCTCTAAAATAACCACAAATTAGCATTTGCATAATTTTAGAAAATAAAAAAGCCGAACAACAACTGTTGTTCGGCTTTTCTTGGTCGGGGTGGCAGGATTCGAACCTGCGGCCTCCTGCTCCCAAAGCAGGCGCGATAACCGGGCTACGCTACACCCCGAAAACCGGCGGCAAAGATAAAAAGAAATTTTACTTTAAAAAGCTTTCTTCTCATTTTTTTCACCAATTTTTTAAAAGAACGTTTTCTTCTGAATCAAGCGGAGAGACAGGGACTCGAACCCTGGCGACACTTACGCGTCGACAGATTAGCAATCTGCTCCGTTACCACTCCGGCACCTCTCCAATTCATCGTTTGAATGAACTTGCAATTCTTAAATTGCGGATGCAAATGTAGCAGTTCAGATTAAAGGAAGCAACATTTTTTTACATTATTTTCTAAATATTTTCCATCCCTTTCATCATCGTATTCCTTAACCTTTGAGTCCGAGTGTATAACAGCTTTTTTTAATTTTTATAAATACCAGAGACCTGCTAACCATTCCGTATTTTTCATTCGCTTATCCATAACCGTGAATATTATATTAAAAATGAGTTAAGGTGATGTTATACGGGCCTTATTGCCTTTGGTTTTTAGTAAATTCATCATGTTTATCAATAGTAGCTAAAAATCACCAATATGGAATATCGTCAAATAGGAAAATCGGATCTGAAACTTTCTGAGATCACTTTCGGTGCCTGGGCCGCCGGAGGATGGATGTGGGGTGGAGTGGAACATAATGATTCCATCAATGCCATCCGAAAAGCATATGACCTCGGAGTGACTTCAATAGATACAGCCCCCATTTATGGAATGGGCTTTAGCGAAAAGATCGTCGCCCAAGCCATTAAGGATATTCCTCGTGACCAGGTACAGATCCTGACGAAATTCGGACTCCGGTGGGATAAGGCGCAGGGAGAATTCTATTTCAATTCCTATGATAATACCGGTAAGGCGGTCGATATCTATAAGAATTCCAGAGCCTCCAGTATCATCAAAGAATGTGAACAAAGTCTGAAACGTTTAGGGACCGATTATATCGATCTTTACCAGATCCACTGGCCTGATGCCACAACGCCTGTCGAAGAGAGCTTTGAAGCAGTAGAAACCCTGATCAAACAAGGGAAAGTGCGATATGCCGGGGTTTGTAATTATAGCGCTGAACAAATGAAACAGGCCGATAAGGTGGTCGATATCGTCTCCAATCAGGTGCCTTACAGTATGGTGAAACGTCGTATCGAAAAAGAACTGGTGCCGTGTTGCCTCGATTGGGAAAAAGGTATTCTGGCCTATAGCCCGATGGAGCGCGGACTCCTGACCGGGAAGTTTGCTGCAGATCATCATTTTCCGGAAGGTGACCACCGCGGAAGTAATCCTACCTTCTCCAGTGAGAACATTAAAAAGGTGAATGCATTCTTAGACAAGATCAAACCTATTGCCGAAGCGAAAGGGGTAAGCCTTGCGCAATTAGTGCTGAAATGGACAGTAATGCAGCCGGGGATCACCATCGCTCTGGCAGGCGCCAGAAGTCCGGAGCAGTCGGTAGAGAACGCTAAAGCGGCCGATATAAAATTATCTGAAGAAGAGATCTCTCTGATCAATAAGGTGCTCGATAGGATGTTTTGATTGATACACTGACAATCGGTTGCGTTAATATTTAAAAAACAAAGGTCTTTCCCATTGCCAGAAGAAAGACCTTTTTGTTTTTAATAACCGTCTGAATGCTTACAGATCAATACGTGATCGTGATCGGTATTATGGTTCCGTCTTCGTTATAGTGGATCTCCTGAACTCTGACACTGCGTAAATGGGTCTTTCCTTCCGACAGGGAACTGTCGTGAAAGAACAAATACCACTTTCCTTTATATTCCACTACTGAATGATGATTGGTCCATCCCAGCACGGGATTCAATAGAATTCCCCGATAGGTAAACGGACCGTAAGGATTATCGCCCGTCGCATAGACAATATTGTGAGTGTCACCCGTGGAATAGGAAAAATAATAAGTGCCTTGGTACTGATGCATCCAGGCGGCTTCGAAAAAGCGTCGGTCATGATCCCCGGTCAGCAGGGGGTTGCCTTCTTCATCTAAGAGCACAATGTCTTTTGGAACCTCCGAAAAGGAGAGCATATCATCACTCATTTTGGCGATCTTCGGACTCAGTGCGGGTTGATCGTCATCGGGATAGATGTCCGCATCCTCAAAAGTACCGGTGCTGTATTTTTGCAGTTGTCCACCCCAGATTCCTCCGAAATACATATAATAGGAGCCGTCATCATCCTGATATAGGGCAGGATCGATACTAAAACTACCTTTGATGGGTTCCGGTTGTGGGGCAAACGGACCTGAAGGAGCCTGGGAGGTGGCAACTCCTATATGGAAGATTCCAGCCTTATCCTTTGCCGGGAAATAGAGATAATAGGTTCCGTCCTTCTCCGCAGCATCCGGTGCCCACATTTGTCTGTCGGCCCAGCTTACCTGGGAAACGTCCAGTACCTTGCCGTGATCCTCAATAGGTCCGCCCACAGAATCCATCGAGAAGACATGGTAATCCTTCATATCGAAATGACTTCCAAGATCATCTTCCGGAATACCCGACTCATAATCATGAGAAGGGTAGAGGTATAGCTTTCCATCAAATACATGTGCAGAAGGATCAGCAGTATACAAATCGGTGATGATAGCTCCTTTTGAATTTGTGAGCACCTCAGAGGTTTCGGTATCCGAGGCTTCAGCTTCTTCCTTTTTGGACTCAGATTTACAGGAATTTAAACCTGCGATCGTCATGAGCACTAAAAGAAAACGGGTGGTGATCCGTGGCGGTAGAATGGAAGTTTGATTCATGTTTGTAGTGTTCTTTATGGATAATGTCAGAATAATTGGCTTAAAGTTATCATTTTTATCAATCGTTTTCTTAAATTTTAGAAATTTCTTTATCCCTTATAAACAGTGATGTACAGTGAGTTTGAATAAAATTATAACTGATATTTTGGGATAAATTTAAGATTTTTTTACGCAATCGATTGCATGAAATAAATATTTATGTAAATTTATCATATTGATTATTTAGCGGCAGAATATTGCTAAAACTACAATTAACAAACTAGTAAACTTAAAATTTATCAAAATGACTAATCAACTACTGATGAAAGTAAAAGCAGGAGGGCATTCGCTGCTACTCCTGTTTTTGCTTCTGTTTTCTGTATCACTAAGTGCACAGAATAGTACGGTCTCCGGTACGGTTTCTGATAAGGTCGGACCCTTGCCCGGAGTGAGTGTGATCGTGGTCGGATCAAACAACGGTACCACAACCGATTTTGAAGGGAATTTTTCGATTCCGAATGTTTCCCCTCAGGCTACGCTCCAGTTTAGCTATATCGGCTTCTCTACGCAAGAAGTACCCTTGAATGGCCGAACGGTGATCAATGTAACCATGCAGGAGGACACCCAGGAACTCGACGAGGTGGTGGTGGTTGGATACGGTACCATGGAGCGATCTAATGTGACCGGAGCGATCACAACCGTAAATTCGGAGGCGATCGAGAATATTCCGGTGCCCAATGTACTGGAAGCGCTTCGCGGACAGGTTTCCGGGGTTCAGGTATCCCGTCCTAGCGGGCAACCGGGGTCCAGTGTTAATTTTACCATCCGTGGTGTGAATTCCCTGAGTCTGGGAAATTCTCCCCTCATCGTTGTTGATGGTATTCCCTTGCTCGATGGGAACCTCGCTGAACTGAATCCCGATGATATTGAAAGTATCAACGTTTTAAAAGATGCTGGTGCTTCTTCCATTTACGGGGTGAGCGGTACCAATGGGGTAGTGCTGATCACAACAAAGGCGGGAAGGGCCGGACGCGCTTCTTTCAGCGTCAGAGCTTCCACCGGATTCACCAACCTGGTTCAGGAACTCGATATGATGAATGCGGATCAATACGTGCAGTTTAAGATCGATGCGGTAAAAGGAACCAACGGTTACGACGGATCCTTCGTTGGAGCCAGTGATGTACTTTCCGATCCTGTTGAACTTCGAAATTATATCGCAGGTAACGAGATCGACTGGCATGATGAGCTGTTACGAACCGGGATCGTCAATAATTTTGGGGTATCCATGAACGGAGGAACAGAAAAGTTTAACTATTACCTCAGTGGAGATGCCTACCTCGAACAGGGGATCACCTATGCTTCCGATTACAATCGTTATTCCTTCCGGATGAACGCCGATTATCGGGCTGCCGATTGGATTAAAACGGGAGCAAGGGTTCAATTGAGCAAAAGTACTGCTGATGAACGCGGACAAACGCTGGATCAGAACGGGAATGCTGATTTTGGAGATTATGTGGAAAACTCCCCCCTCGGACGTATTTATCTTCCCGATGGCTCCTACGCACCAACCGCGAATCAGAATCAGTTCCAGTTCAACCCTTTCTGGCGTTATAGTCAGTCGCAGGTAGATCGGGAAGTAAGAAGGGTCTTGCTGAATCCATATATCGAAGCAAACATTACAAAAGGATTGACCTATACGATCAATGCTTCCGTAGAGAACCGTGATGAACTTTACCGCAGTTTTTATTCCTCCATATACGATGACGGTACCCGCCAGGGTACACCACGCCGAATTCAGGTCAACAATGCGGAGAACAACAGTTATCTCATGGATAATATTTTAAACTATAATACCACGATCAGTGATAAACATGAGATCGATGCGACGCTGGTGTACGGTTTTCAGAAGAACAACTATTTCTATTCGTCGCTGTCCGGTAGAGGTATCCAACCCAGTGATGAGGGGCCCGGTGATCCCGCAACCTATGATCTGCTCGGGTATTACGGGATCAATACCATGACCGATGAAAATACACAGGCTGAAACCCAGACCAACAAGTCCGGAAAACAATACTTTATCGCAAGAATGGGTTATACCTATGATTCGCGCTATGTGGTCAATGTGACCTACAGAAGAGATGGTTCTTCCCGTTTCGGGGGAAATAATAAATGGGGGAACTTCGGTTCGGCCTCCTTTGCCTGGAACATCCATAACGAAGCCTTCTTTAAAGATAGTCAGAATGTCAATAACCTGAAATTCAGATTGAGTTACGGTATTCTGGGGAATGACCAACTGGCTACGTTCAGGTATCTTTCCAATGCCGCCAGTATTTCCTATTACTTCGGAACCGTGTTGACCGGTTTCACCACGAACCCGGAAAGCGCTCCGAATGCCAATCTGAAATGGGAAGAGAGTAAGCAGTTTAACGTTGGACTCGATTTTGCATTCTTTGATAACAGACTTTCGGGTTCCCTCGAATACTTTAACACCAAGACAGAGGATCTGCTTTTGGAGGAGCAGTTACCGATCACCTCCGGGTATACCCGTGGATTCAGTAATTTCGGTAAAACAGAGAACAAAGGGGTGGAGATCGCCGTAAATGCGGATATCATTCGCGGGGCTGATTTTACCTGGAATACGAATATCACCTGGGCGACGAACGATGATAAGATCGTCAATATCAGCCGGGAAGGTGAAGCAGGAGAGGAAGTGCTTCGCGATGAAGCTAATGGCTGGTTTGTAGGCCAGAATATTAACGTGATCTTCGACTATGAATTTGATGGGATCTATCAGGTTGGAGAAGAAGACCTTGCTGCTTCCATGCATCCCACCATCAACGGGTATGGAGTGGGTGATCCGAAGATCGTCGATCAGAACGGAGATGGCGTAATTACCACCGATGACCGTACCTTCCTGGGAAGTCCTTCCACGCCGGATTGGTATGGAGGATGGAGGAATACCTTCAGTTATAAAGGTTTCGAACTCGATGTATTGCTCGAAGGAAGATTTGGAGTGACCAAAGTAAACGGTTACTATGGAAGTCTGCAAAGTGGGATCAACGCCAGTAATATGATCAATGTGGATTACTGGACTCCGGAAAATCCTTCGAATGAATTTCCGCAGCCCAGCTTAGGAGCAATACCTTTCAGAAATGCCTGGAGTGTCAGAGACGCTTCTTTTGTCGCGATCAGAAACGTTTCCATAGGTTATACCATGCAGCCACATCATCTGAAGAATTTACCATTCGATAGCGTTAAGTTCTATATTCAGGGGAATAACCTGCATTACTTCACCGATCTCGAAGATTCCTATTCGCCGGAGATCGATCCGTGGAATTTCCCGATCACCAAGGTGTGGACCTTTGGAACAACCCTAACTTTTTAAATGAATTCGATAAAATAAGCAAGATGAAAACTATAAAACTAATAGCAACGACCGCGATGGTATCTTCCCTGATACTCTTTACCGGTTGTAGTGATATCGTGGACCTCGACCCGGATGGATCGATAACAACCGATCTTGCCTTATCCACCGTTGAAGGATTGGAAGGTTCGATATTGGGTGTGTACGAAAGAGGAAGGAGTCCGTATGAAAGCAACGACCTGTGTATGTATCGTACTGCAGGAACCGATATAATTATGGGAGGAACGAATCTTTCCGATCAGGCGATCGCAAGGGCGTTGTCTTCCTATGATTTCGAGCTCAGCCCGGATAATCAGGGAGTTCTCGATGTTTGGAACGCATATTATACCGCCTTGAATCGTGCGAACATTATTATTAAGAACGTAGATAGCGCCAGTGATGTTAATCCGGATGATGCAAACCAGGTGAGAAGGATCAATACGGTGAAAGGAGAAGCGTATTTTTTCCGGGCCTATTTTCACTTCAACCTGATCAAGCGTTGGGATAATATCGTTCTGGTGATGGATGCCCCTGAAGTGGTTTCCAATGAGGCGGAACTTGCCGATCCGGCGGAGGTATGGGCAGCCATCGTATCCGATCTTGAAACCGCCATCCCTTTATTACCTTCCACCGTGAATAGTAATGGCCGGGTTTCCAAAGCGGTCGCCAGACATATGTTCTCCAAAGTACTGATGTGGCTGGGTCGCTATGATGAAGCTGCCGCACAGGCAGATCAGGTCATCAACGACGGAAACTATATGCTGGAACCCCTGGATGTGATCTTCAGTACGCAGCACGAAGAGAATAGAGAGATCCTGCTCGCATGGCAGTTCGATCAAAGTGATGTAGACCATCCTTCCAGAACTTGCCAACAATATTTCCCTTTATATGATCGGGTGAATGGAGTGGCAAGAACCTTCGATCAGGGTGGAAGACCCTGGGCAAGACTGGCACCCAACTCCTATTATTTTACGCTTTTCGATGAGGCCGATGGCCGCCTCGATGCCTGGCACAAACGATTCTGGTATTATGATGATGCAGAGAACCTGCCTGCCGGTGTAAACCTGGGTGATGTGGTAACTACCGAGAATATTTCCGGAGGAGTGAACCCGTTGTATATAACGCCGACTACGGCTAAATATCAGGAAGACGGATACCTCGGAAGACAGCTCGGGGATGCTCAGGGGTATAAGAATGTTATTCAATACCGGCTTTCAGAAGCATATCTGGTAGCCGCTGAAGCGAATATGAGAGGCTCCGGGGGAGAAGCAAAAGCACTGACCTATATCAATGTGCTTAGACAAAGGGCTTATGGCGACAGCAGTCATAATCTGACTTCCCTGAACCAGGATATTTTTCTCGAAGAACATGCCCGGGAACTCGGACATGAAGGACATCGTTGGGATCTACTGAAACGTCTGGGAGTACTCGTGGAACGGGTTCGGGAATACAATCCGGATGCAGGTTTGAATATTCAGGATTTCCATGTGCGCTGGCCGATACCAAGATCCTTTGTCAGTCTTACGGGAGTGGCACAGAATCCCAGCTATAACTAAAACCAACTAAAAAACAGAACAATGAATAGATTACTGATTACTATAAGTACATTGTGTTTCTCACTTATCCTGTTAATGTTGGGTGGGTGTAAGAATGATGATGACTTTACAGAGGTTTCGATCGGCGATATCAATCCGAATCCGGCATTTACCGGGGATCTGGTTACCGTCACCGGATCGAATTTTCAAAGTGTACAGTTCGTTTTCGTAGGTGAAAAAGATGTAGCCTATACGCTGGAGAATGATGTGATATCCTTCTATGTGCCTGAAGAATCCCCGGCAGGGGATCTCGATCTGACCTTGGTCATGGCCGATAATTATAGAGTGCGGTCGAAGATCATGGTAGAACAAAAACCGATCCCGTTGATCCGAAGAATAAGTCCATCGGCAGTAGGTCCCGGAAATGAGGTTACCATTGCAGGGGTGAGCCTGGATAATAATACATCGGTTCTCATCGGAGGAATGCCGGCTACGATTTCATCCAATAACGGATCAGAGATGAAGGTGGTGGTTCCGACCGGATTAACCCCTTATCAGCAGGCAGAGATCGAGATCACTACCGATTTTGGGATGGCGGTTTCTGAATCCATATTCTTTGCGGGAGATAATCTTCTGCCGAACGGGGAATTGGAAGATGGTGCGGGAGATGACTTTACCAGTTGGGAAAAACTCAATGGAGGCGACGGTATGACTGCCGTTACCGGAGATGCCGCTTATTATAATCGTTCTATACGCGTAGTAGGGGCCGCTTCAGATGCCTGGAGAACACAGTTTGCCTCCCAGCACCTTCCGCTGGTACCCGGCACTACCTATACCCTGATGCTTTGGGCGAAAGGAGAACAGGACGGAGCGATCATGCGAACATCTGTATCTCAATACCCGGAAGATTATTTCTATGGCGATGATACCGAGCTGAGCACCGAATGGGCGCAGTATTCATGGACCTTCACCGCACAGGAATTACCGAACGGTAGTAGGATCGTTCTCGATATGGGACACACAAATGTTCCTTTTGTGATCGATAATATAACGCTGGTAGAAGGAGAAGGTGGTTCGACAGGAGCGGCAGAATTATTGCCCGACGGAAGTTTTGAAAACGGTGTGTATCCGAACGGTAGTCCGGATGGTGTCGCCAGCTGGCAGGTACTCAACGGAGACATTCAGATCACTTCGGTCGATCCGTATTGCGGGTCTCAGGCCATAGTGGCGGTTGGAGCAGGCGCGAATCCGTGGGATACGCAATTAGCCGCTGACGGAATTATACTGGAAGAGGATAAGATGTATGAAGTGCAGTTCGCTGCAAAAGCCGAAGGCGAAGGCGGGATCATGCGGATGTCGATGTCGCGTTGGGCGAGTGGACAATCGGATGATTACTTCTATAGTCCGGATATCAATCTGACCACCGACTGGACCATTTATTCCTTTGTAGTAACGGCCGGAGCTACTTCCACCGGGGATCATAACATCGTATTGGATATGGGAGCTTCTGCTCAAACCATTCATGTGGATGCCATAAGTGTTAAGGAATATGTTCCGCAGGTAAATATCCTGCCGGACGGCGGATTTGAAAATGGAATTTATCCGAACAGCACTCCTGACGGAGTAGCCACGTGGCAACAATTGAACGGAGATATTCAGGTGACTACTTCAGAGGTTTATGAAGGTAGCAATGCAATGGTAGCTGTTGGTGCCGGAGGTAACCCCTGGGATACCCAGATGGCAGCAGACGGAGTGACCCTTGAAGAAGGGAAACAGTACAAGATCAGTATGTGGGCGAAAGCAGCCGGCGAAGATGGAGTGATGAGGGTGTCTATTTCCCGTTGGGCAAGTGGGCAGTCGGATGATTATTTCTACGGACATGACGTTACCATTGCACAGGATTGGACGTATTATGCATGGACCTTCACAGCAGGGACAACTTCTACGGGTACCCATAATGTAGTGTTAGATATGGGAACCACCACACAGACCTTCTATATCGATAATGTGACACTGTCGGAATTACCCGATCCGTGTGATTGATGAAGCTTATTAGTTCTTATATAAAGTTAGTTGTAAACAAGTAGTTAAAAAGGAATCGCCCGGGTTGACCGGGCGATTTTATTTTGATATATGACCTGATGAATTTGTTTAGAGGTTGTGCAGCATTTTCAGCTCTGAACAATAACCAGCTAATCAGGGTTCTATTCCGCTTAAACCGTTGATAAGTCCGCGGTGTGCTAATTTGGTCTCAAAGTCATGATTATAGAGCAATGGCCAGTCACTGTTATTTTTATAGAGCCAGCTATCCTTATCCCGGAATCCCCAAACAGTGATTCCCCATTGCTGCGCCTGAGGTACTGAATTGGAATAATAGTAGGCAACCCGCTGATATTGCGTTTCCTGTTCCATAGCCCTTGCTTCATTTAATTCAGAGATATCCTCCGAATAGTTCACTTTTACATCCAGCTCGGAAATATGCACCAGCAATCCTGTGTTGGCGACCTCCTGGATTGCGGTTTCCAGGTCTGAAGTAGGCCAGTCATGGTTTAGGTGCATTTGCATACCAATGCCGTCAATAGGAATTTCATTTTCTATAAAATCGTTTGCCATATTGATGATCTGACTTCTTTTTGAAGGTTCTCCGGCGATATTGTAATCATTATAAAATAAGGCTACATCAGGATCAGCTTCCCGGGCCCATTGAAAACATTTAGCGACATAATCCGCTCCTAATCGGGTTCGGAAGATCGAAGAGGTTCCTTCAGAAGTGAAGGCTTCATTGACCACATCCCAGCTGGCAACGACACTTACTTCCGTACCGTCAACCGTCATTTTTTCCGTTGCGAAATGGGAAACGGTGGCTTTGATATAATTTTCCACCTGAGTGCTGAATTCTTCATCCGTGCCTGAAAAGTTGGCGAGCCAGTCGGGAATTGAACTATGCCAGACCAGTGTATGGCCGTGCACTCTCATATCGTTCTCTTTGGCCCAGGCTACGATCGCATCGCCATCACTGAAATCATAGGTGTCAGCCCCGGTGAACATATTTCGCATCTTCATATCGTTTTCCGCGGTAATACTATTAAATTCAGATTGGAAGATGCTTTTCATGGTGCTATTGTCCGTGCTGCTACTGGCGATTTTTGCAGCAGAGATCACATTTCCGAAGTGAAACCCAGCTACCTCTTTGAGGTTTTGTGTAGCATCGTAAGTTAACGGATCCCCGGAATCACCTCCATTGTCATTTCCGTCATCGTCTTCACCGATGCTGTCTACCGGTCCGCCGATCTTTTTTCCATCACTGCCGTCATCCCCTGAGCTGCAGGAAATCAGCAGTATATAAATCAGTAAGGCTGTAATTTGTTTCATTTTTTAAAGTTTAAGTGTGTGATATTTATAGTGTGTAGTTTTTGCTAGTTTTCTTTGAGTTTGTAGATAATTCCCTTTTCCAGACCTCTTAATTCTGCGAGTCCTTTCATTCTTCCGATGAGTGAATATCCCGGATACTGTTCGCCCTGGAGTTCCGCACTGTGCAGGAAACCGTGATCAGGACGCATGGGCAGCGAACTACCCCTGACTTGCATGATTTCGATGATTCTTTCAACGATCCTTTCCATCGGATTGTCACCGTTAAGATGTTCTGATTCTCGGAATACCGCTTCGTTCTCCCGGATCACGTTTCTCAGATGTAAAAAATGAATCCGGTGTGCATGGGTGTCCAGGATCTCCAGCAGATCATTGGAAGGCAGTGCTCCCAGCGACCCTGTACAATAACAAAGTCCGTTCGCTGTTTGTGGAACCGAGCTGAATATGGCACTAAGGTCATCCGCTGATGATACTACTCTGGGAAGTCCCAGTACTGAAAACGGTGGGTCATCCGGATGGATAGCAAGCTTGAGATCCAGAGAGGTGGCAACTGGTGCTATTTTGCTTAAAAAATAGATCAGATGCTCTCTCAGTTGAGAGTCGTCAATATTTTGGTAGCTTTCAAGTAATTGCAATACCTGTTCCGGGGTGAAATTCTCTTTACTTCCGGGTAGGCCTAAAAGTACATTTCTGAAGAGAGTTTCACGTTCTTCTTCATGAAGGGAATCCCCATAGGCTTTAGCTTTTTCAATTTCTTCTGCAGTGAATTCGGAGGCCGCTCCCGGTCGCTTTAGTAAAAACAGATCAAAATAGAGGAAGGCCCATTGATTGTATAAAAGCGCCCGGGTGCCGTCGGAATTCCGATAGGACTGCTCGGTACGAACCCAATCGAGAACAGGCATGAAATTGTAGGTGATCACCCTGATGTTACAGGCTGCCAGATGCTGCAGACTTTCGATGTAATTCTCGATCAGGGCGTCTCTGGTGGGTAAACCTTTTTTGATATCTTCATGTATGGGTAAACTTTCCACGACGGTCCATTCCAGTCCTGCATTTCGGATGGTCTCTTGTCGGTTTCGTATCGCTTCCAAAGTCCAGATTTCGCCTACCGGTATCTCATGCAGAGCGGTTACAATTCCGCTTATTCCACATTGACGAAGGTCCTCGAGTTTTATCGCATCACCGGGTCCGAACCATCGCATTGTTTGTTCCATCTGAATCATATCCCTGTATTTAAAATCCGATACTGTTGCCGCCATCAATAGCTAACACGACGCCGGTGGTGAATTTGGAGGCTTCACTGGCCAGGAAGTATACACTTTCTGCGATGTCCTCGGGTTCTCCCAATTTTCCCATAGGTGTACGTGACAAAACCTTTTGCTTTCGTTCCGGGTCATTGTTAAGCGCTTTGGATGACATGTTGGTTCTGATAAATCCGGGAGCTACGCAATTTACACGAATTCCATAGTTGGCAAGATCGACGGCCATGGCACGGGTCATTCCTTCGATAGCCGTTTTACTGGCTGAATAGGCCACTACTTTTGGTAATCCGTACTGCGCGGCCATCGAGCTGATATTGATAATGGAACCACCTCCTTGTTCTTTCATGATCTGAGCAACTTCACGACTTACGGAAAATACGCTGAGGACATTGGTATGCAGGATACTTGCAAATTCGGAATCGGTAACTTCAAGCAGCTCCTTTTTCATATTGATTCCGGCATTGTTTACCAGTATGTCTATCTTTCCTTCGTTGTCAGCAATTTCTTTTATCATTCCCGGGATACCCTCCAGATCGTTGAGGTCGTGAATATAGGGTATAGCATTTTCGCCAAGTGTTCTGCAGGCTTCCTTTGTTTTTTCAGGATTCCTGCCGATGATATAGGTCTTTATTCCTGAGTCACAGAATTTTTTGGCAGTGGCATATCCCAGACCGGCATTTCCTCCGGTTACAATAGCGATCTTTTGATTCATCATCACATATATTGAGTTAATTCCATTTCGGACGTATGCCCGGTGCATATGGAAATTCTAACGATTTATAATAGTTTAAGTCATGTTCAGGTGTTCCCATTACTTCTGGAAAAGGTCTATGAGAAAATTTTTGAAAGTAGGTCATACAGGCATCCCGCCACCAGCATGCCTCCTTATATTGGATCTCCAATAGCATGGAGACCTCGTTAAATTCCGGTTCCGGAACATATTTCTTTTGATCTTGCCATAATTTATTCAGGTTGGCAACTTCATCTACACCTTCCTGATAGGTAATTCCCAGTGAGTTCCACAGGGTTTCTCCATTTTTCATCTTATAGTTCCAGGGCACATGATGAAACCATAATAAGAGCTCCTCAGGACAGGTTTTAATATCGTTATATAAGGAAGCGATTTCCTGAGCATATTGTGAGGTGGCATTACTTCCTTTGGAAGAACGATCGAAACCGAGGCCTGTACTATCCGCTTTGTGATAGTATACAGAGTTCCAGTCATCACGTGACATTTGATCGATCCATGGACCTGGCCCGTAATGATGACCTGCATTCATGATATGATGAAGTCCTAACGGGGTCATATATTTTACCACGGTTTCTCTGGTCTGCAGCAGGGCAGGGGTCATAGCATCAAGGAAAGCGGGCTCCTGTGAGTAGGTAAGGGCAAGCCACTCTCTCGCTATGGTTGCCGAATCGAGATAGGGATCCCATGCAAGTCTGCCGAATCCATACCAGTTGGCCTGAGCGAAAGGATGACCGGTCCAGTTGATATCGCTTCCGATATTCGATACACCTGCCATACCGGTAAGTGCATTGCCGAACATTGAACCATCGGTAACTTTGGACACCGTACTTCCCGAACCCTGACGGTAGGTGTCAGCGTCGAGTGTTTCTTCGAATAATTTTGGAAGGAACACCAGGTGGGTGCTGAATCCCAGATATTCCTGGGTGATCTGAAATTCGGGCATCATATTGGTTTTTGGCATGGCTCCGAACATCGGATGAAAGGGTTCTCTGGGCTGGAAATCTATCGGTCCGTTCTTTACTTGCAGAAGGACATTTTTTCTGAACGTCCCATCGAGCGGAACGAACTCGCTGAAAGCTTGTTTAGCACGATCATCACGGTCATGTTCTGAATATACGAAGGCACGCCACATGACGATACCTCCATGTGGGGCTAAGGCATCGGCCAGCATGTTAGCACCTTCGGCATGGGTTCTGCCATAATTTTGCGGACCGGGTTGCCCTTCTGAGTTGGCTTTTACAAGAAAACCTCCAAAATCAGGGATCAGCTTATAGAGCTCATCGCATTTATCGGCCCACCATTTTTTAACCGCTGGATCCAAAGGATCCGCAGTCTGAAGATTTCCAATTTCCATAGGAGCAGAAAATCGTGCGGTCAGGTATACCCGAATGCCATACGGGCGAAAAATATCCGCAAGGGCTTTAACCTTTTTAATCCAATCAGGAGTCAGTACCAGGGCATTCGCATTTACATTGGTCAATACGGTGCTGTTAATTCCGATGGATGCATTGGCTCTGGCGTAGTCGGTATACCTGGGGTCTTTATATTCCGGTAGTTTATGCCAGTTCCAGATCGACGATCCGGCATAACCTCTTTCAACAGTGCGGTCCAGGTTATCCCAGTGATTCAGAATCCGTACTTTAACTTTAGGATTACTGATCTCTTTCAGGTTTTTGATAATAGCCCCACTCTGTATCCGTTGTAAAAAGCGATACGTTCCATAAAGCAAGCCGGCGTCATCGAGTGCAGTGATCAATACGGTCCGGGATCCGGGAAGTATGGCGAAGCCTTCCGGTTTGAGCGAAATATTATTGACATCGAATGCCTGTAGTAATTCCTTATTTAACCGGTCGTAACGTATGATTGTAAGGGTGGCTGAAGAGGCTTCAGTCATCTCAGGCTGTATAGACAGCATTCCGAAAGCGGCGAGTTCAATCTCGTTTTGAATTACCGCTTTATTTGAAATTTCAGGATCGATATGGACCTGTTGGAACAGGGTGGTATAGCCGATAGTATTTTCCGTTACCGGCCGATAATCAAACCATAGTCCGTACCCCTGGTCCTGCATGCAAAATCCCTTGGAAATTACCAGAAATAATGCAATCATTTTAAAAATATGTGCTTTGGGATTATTCAAAATTTATATATTTAATATTAGAAATCGATTGCAAAACCGATTAAATATTAATAAATAGGTAATTTTAAGCGTAAATTAAATAAAAATTGACCTAACATCAAAATATTTTACGCAATCGATTGCATTTATTTTTTTTCGTATATTGAGTTCCGTTGAACATTATACTTTAAACTTAAAACCAACCCGTAATGAATCGTTCTCCAAAATTCATTTTTCTACCCCTGATTTTTTTGTTGCTAATAGCTTCCTGTAAAGAGCATTCTTCGGAAGAAGGATCATCTTCTGATGTCGAAACCACAACATCCGACAAGCCGGACTTTCCCTTTTATGACACGGCCTTATCTACCGATGAAAGAATAGCAGACCTTATTTCAAGGCTGACGCTGGAGGAGAAGGCACTTCAAATGACCCATAATACGCCGCCGGTGGAAAGACTGGGGATTCCTGCATATAGTTATTGGAATGAAGCATTGCATGGGGTGGGGCGTTCAGGAGTAGCTACTGTTTTCCCGCAGGCGATCGGATTGGGAGCTACGTTTGACAGTGATCTTGCCTTTCGGGTAGCGAATGCGATCTCTGATGAAGCGCGAGCCATGTACAATGCATCAGCAGCAAAAGGATATAATAAACAATATGGCGGACTCACCTTCTGGACACCCAATATAAATATATTTCGGGATCCGAGATGGGGGCGTGGTCAGGAGACCTATGGAGAGGATCCGTACCTGACAGGATTGCTCGGAGGGGCATTCGTCGACGGACTTCAGGGAGATGATCCGGATTATCTTAAAACCGCTGCTTGTGCCAAACATTATGCGGTTCATAGTGGCCCGGAAAAATTAAGACATCAATTCAATGCGGTAGCAAGCGATAAGGACCTGTGGGAAACTTATCTTCCGGCTTTTAAAACATTGGTCGATCATAAGGTGGAGGCAGTGATGTGTGCTTACAACAGTACCAATGGCGAGCCATGTTGTGCCAATGAATTTTTGATCAGTGATGTTTTACGAGAAAGGTGGGGTTTTAAAGGTCATGTGTTAAGTGATTGCTGGGCGATCACAGACTTTTATAATGTGGATAATGGTCATGGTGTCGTTGATGATGCTGTTGCTGCTGCGGCCCTGGCGGTAAAGAGCGGCGTGAGCCTGAATTGCGGAAGTTCCTATCCGAACCTGCCTGAGGCCGTGGCGAAAGGATATCTGACCGAAAAAGAGATCGATGAGCAACTTGCCATATTGTTACGAACACGGTTTAGACTCGGACTCTTCGATCCGAAAGGAAGTAATAAGTTCGATGCCATCAAACCCGAGGTGATCAATAGTAAAGAACACCGTCAGCTAGCACGAGAAGTAGCACAAAAAGGAATGGTGCTTTTGAAGAATAATGGGGTGTTACCATTGCGAAATGACCTTTCAAATTATTATGTGACCGGTCCGAATGCGGCCAGTGTTGAAGTATTACTGGGGAATTATTACGGAGTCAATCCGGAGTTGGTTACCTTTCTGGAAGGTATCGCCAATGCGATCGAACCCGGAAGTCAGCTACAATACAGAATGGGCGCTTTGCTCGATCGTGATCCTGTTAATCCACAAGACTGGGCCTCTGGTAATGCCGGTACCAGCGATGCTACCATCGCTGTTCTGGGGATCTCCGGATTACTGGAAGGCGAAGAGGGTGAATCGATCGCTTCTCCCAGTTTTGGTGATCGACTGGATTATGATATTCCAGCCAATCAGATCACCTATTTAAAGAAGCTTAGAAACAGCGCGGGAGAACGCCCGATCATTAGTGTTATCACTGGTGGGAGTCCGATCAATCTGGCGGAAGTACAGGCCCTGTCCGATGCGGTGATATTTGCCTGGTATCCGGGGGAAGAAGGCGGGAATGCACTGGCGGATATCATTTTCGGAAAAGTGAATCCTTCCGGCCGACTACCTTTAACCTTTCCAAAATCGCTGGATCAACTTCCTCCTTATGAAGATTACAGCATGAAGGGACGTACCTATAAATATATGAAAGCAGCACCTTTATTTCCCTTTGGATATGGGTTGAGTTATACGACCTTCACCTATTCTGATCCTCAGGTTACCTTGAAGCAAACTGAAGAAGGATCTTCGGCCACCCTGACCTTTAATTTACATAATACCGGAAAGGTGGCGGGGGAAGAAGTGGTACAGTGCTATTTACACGCACCAGATGCTGAATTTACGGTCCCGAATGCAGAATTGAAATCGGTGAAGCGGGTTTTCCTGGAACCCGGAGAAACGACAACCGTGACGATGGAGCTCGATCCAAAAGACCTGCGGGTTATCAATGATGCAGGGGAGTCCGTTCAAATCCCCGGCCAGGCTGAATTCATTATCGGCGGTTGCAGCCCTATGAAGGTCAACGATCTCCCAATCGCAAAGATGATTCGCGTTACCTTCCAATCCGGCGCGTAACATTTAAATTGTAGATGGTGAATTAAGAGTTAAGGATTAAGAATTAAGAGTTAAGAATTATGAATTAAGAATTGAATTATAAAACTGTGTGCTCGTTCTCCATTCTCACACTGATCTTTAGGGAGACGAGGGAAGGTTTTAGATTGGTTTTCCCTTCCAATTCCACCCTTTAGGGCTGGGGTCAGCGAATTGGGAGGGGGGGAGGATTGTGAATTGAGAATTATGAATTGAATTATAAAACTGTGTGCTCGTTCTCCATTCTCACACTGATCTTTAGGGAGACGAGGGAAGGTTTTAGATTGGTTTTCCCTTCCAATTCCACCCTTTAGGGCCGGGGTCAGCGAATTGGGAGGGGGGGGGTAGGATTGAGAATTGAGAATTAAGAATTAAGAATTATGAATTAAGAATTGAATTATAAAACTGTGTGCTCGTTCTCCATTCTCACACTGATCTTTAGGGAGACGAGGGAAGGTTTTAGATTGGTTTTCCCTTCCAATTCCACCCTTTAGGGCCGGGGTCAGCGAATTGGGAGGGGGATAGGATTGAGAATTGAGAATTAAGAATTGAATTATAAAACTGTGTGCTCGTTCTCCATTCTCACACTGATCTTTAGGGAGACGAGGGGAGGTTTTAGATTGGTTTTCCCTTCCAATTCCATCCTTTAGGGCCGGGGTCAGCGAATTGGGAGGGGGGGGAGGATTGTGAATTGAGAATTAAGAATTGAGAATTAAGAATTGAGAATTAAGAATTAAATTATAATCTACAATTTACCACTTACCACTTACCACTTACCACTTACCACTGTATGGATTATTTTATCCGTTTGGAAGAGGCTCTTACAATGATCTCGGTACTGAGTACGGTAACTTCAGAAAGATTGTTGTCGGCATTTTTCTGGTCGTGTTCCAGGATTCGTTGTGCTGCGATCTTTCCCATTTTAGCTGCGGGATGGGTAACGGTCGATAATGGAGGGTCGACGATAGAGGCGATGGGATCATCGTTAAAGCCGATGATCGCAAGGTCTTCAGGGATATTGATGCCGCGTTTCTTAGCACAAATAATCGCACTTACCGCAGCTGTATCATTAGCGGAAAAGATCCCGTCGGGTGGATGTGGCAGATCAAGCAGTTTGTTCGTCGCTTTTTCACCTTCTTCGAAACTGAGGGTCTTTGCATGGATGATCAGGTCCTTATCGATCGGCAAACCGTATTCGCTTAACGCATCCAGATACCCTTTTTTACGGTCTTCATAAATGTTTCTTCGTTGTGCCCCGGCGAAATGTGCTATTCTACGGCAACCTTGGTCGATCAGATGTTTGGTAGCATTATATCCTGCCGTATAATTGTCGATCACCACCTTATAGGAACTGAAGGTTTTAGGTACCCGGTCAACGAATACGATTGGAATACCCTGATCTCTGAATTGTTGAAAATGCTCGATATTTCGGGTTTCCATCGCCAGAGAGACGATGAGTCCGCCCACACGACTATCATAGAGAACCTTAGAATTGTCTACTTCATTTTCATAACTGTCGTTAGACTGGCTAATGATCACATTGAAACCGGCTTTTCTGGCAGTCTCTTCAATTCCGCTGATGAGCGTCGACATAAAAGGCCGATTGATCCTGGAGATCAGGATCCCGATGGTATTACTTCGATTGTTTCGCAGGCTGGCCGCCAGTGAATTCGGACGGTATCCCATTTCCAGAGCAGCCTTTTTGATCACCTTAATCGTTTTTTTACTTATGCTTTTATGGTCATTCAGGGCTCTTGATATCGTGGAAGGAGAGTAATTTAGCTCTCGGGCGATATCATATATGGTGACCTCTTTCTTTTGATTCATTTGGCGATGGATTCAGTTAGGTTGATCATTCTTTAATGCTCGTATTTGGTGACGACTGAATATGGAGAAATCCGGTAGGAGATCGAAGCTCTCAAACGTGATTTTTCCAATTCCGGCACGGTAATATGACAAAATAAAATTACGTCAGGCAAATAAAATATCAGGAATTTAGATTTATTGTTAAATATTACTTTTTTTAGCCAGACTAATTTATATTTAAAAATTTTTGTAGCAATTTATTACGAATATAGTTTATGCAATCGATTCCGTTAACTATATTTAAACTTTTAAATTTAATAAAAATTAGTTAATTACCATGTATTGGATAGGTTTTGACCTTGGAAGTTCTTCCATTAAAGCCGCTTTGATCCGTTCGGAAGACGGAAAAGTCATTGCGGTTACGCAATATCCCGAAACAGAAATGCATATCAGTTCCCCGGAGATCGGATGGGGTGAACAGGATCCTGAACTTTGGTGGGAAAATGCCTGTATCGCTTCCAGAAAGTTGATTGAAGTTTCTGGTGTGGCTTCCGGAGATATTAAGGGAATAGGGATTTCCTATCAGATGCACGGACTCGTATTGGTAGATAAGGCGTATAAGGTCATCCGGCCCTCCATCATTTGGTGTGATAGTCGGGCCGTTTCCAGTGGTGATGCCTTGTTTGAATTGGCAGGAGAAGAGCGATGCCTGGAACATTTACTGAATTCTCCCGGCAATTTTACACTGGCAAAATTAAAATGGGTCAAAGATCACGAACCTGAAACTTTCGCTAAAATATATAAGTATATGTTACCCGGTGATTTTCTGGCATTACGCCTTACCGGAGAATGTATCACGACCCCTTCCGGACTTTCGGAGGGAATAGCCTATGATTTTAAATCGAATAATACCGCATCATGGTTACTGGAATTGGCGGGGATATCTCCTGAACTTGTACCTGAAATAAGGCCTTCCTTTTCCGAACAGGGACGCGTGACAAAGGCAGCAGCTAATGTTTCCGGACTCCCGGAAGGAATTCCGGTGATGTATCGTGCAGGAGACCAGCCTAATAATGCATTGGCCCTGAATGTACTTGAACCCGGGCAGATCGCAGCTACGGGAGGGACATCCGGGGTGGTGTATGCCATAACCGATCAGGTCACGACCACGGAAAGCGTCAGAATTAACAGTTTCGCTCACGTGAATCATAGTCCGAATGCGCCGCGTATCGGAAAGATGTTGTGTATCAATGGAACCGGGATTCAATATAGCTGGATGCGAAGCCAGGTTTCCGGAGGGAAATCTTATAATGAAATGAACGAGCTCGCTGCAACGGTACCGGTTGGTTCAGAAGGATTATGTATACTTCCATATGGAAATGGTGCAGAAAGGATGTTGCGCAATCAGTATAAAGGAGCCCGTATCTCCAATTTAAACTTTAATGTTCATCATCAGGCGCATTTATTTCGTGCTGCTTTGGAAGGGATAGCCTTTTCATTTGTTTATGGGATGGAAATTCTCGCAAAGGATGGAGCCAACATTCAAAGTATCAAAGCTGGGAATGATAATTTGTTCAGGGCGGGTATCTTTTCAAATACAATTTCGATTCTTACGAATGCCCGTATCGATATCGTGGAGACCACAGGAGCTGTGGGTGCGGCCAGAGCCGCTGCGTACGCTTCAGGTGCATTCAAGTCTTTTGATGAGGCCGTGCAGACCGATAAGGTTCAGCTACAGTATGAACCCGACCACAGTGTTCTTGAGCAATACAAGACCGCTTATAATAACTGGAAACAAGAATTAAAAGCATATATAAACTAGTAACATTTTAAATATTATGGTAACTCTAGGTGAAAAGGAATTTTTCAAAGGAATAGGAAAGATCGCTTTTGAAGGCAGAGAATCAGATAATCCGATGGCTTTCAAATATTATGATGAGAACAAGGTAGTGGCAGGTAAGACACTGAAGGAGCATTTTAAATTTGCCATCGCTTACTGGCACACGTTCAATGCCGTTGGAACGGATCCGTTTGGAGGACCTACACAGAATTTTCCATGGATGACGGCTACAGATCCGATACAACAGGCAAAAGATAAAATGGATGCAGCATTTGAGTTCATTACTAAGATCGGTGCTCCCTATTACTGCTTTCATGATGTGGATCTGATCGCTGAAGGTGGTTCTTTACAGGAATTTGGTAAGCGATTGGAAATCATTACCGACTATGCAGCGGAAAAACAAAAGGCATCCGGCGTGAAACTCCTGTGGGGTACTGCCAATTGTTTCGGTCATGCCCGCTATATGAATGGTGCTGCCACGAACCCTGATTTTAAGGTGCTGGCCTATGCAGGGGCACAGATCAAAAATGCGATCGATGCAACCATTAAGTTAGGAGGAGAGAACTACGTATTCTGGGGAGGCCGTGAAGGTTATATGTCGCTGCTGAACACCGATATGAAGAAGGAGCAGGATAATTTTGCAACCTTCCTGCATATGGCCAGAGATTATGCAAGAAAGCAAGGATTTAAAGGAACCTTTTTCATAGAACCGAAACCGATGGAACCTTCGAAACACCAGTACGATTTTGATGCGGCAACGGTGGTGGGATTCCTGAATAAATACGGACTACAGGATGATTTCAAGATCAATGTGGAAGTGAACCACGCGACCCTGGCACAGCATACATTTGAGCATGAATTACAGGTGGCTGCAGACAACAACATGCTGGGTAGCATCGATGCTAACCGAGGAGACTATCAGAACGGTTGGGATACCGATCAATTCCCGGTAGATCTTTTCGAGGTGACCCAGGCGATGCTGGTATTCCTAAGAGCAGGCGGACTCCAGGGTGGGGGCGTTAATTTCGATGCGAAGATCAGAAGGAATTCAACCGATCTTGAAGATATTTTCCATGCACATATCGGTGGAATGGATGTGTTTGCAAGAGCGCTGATGATCGCAGATAATATTATCCAAAAATCTCCGATGGAAAAAATGCGGGCAGACCGATATGCTTCCTTCGATAGTGGTAAAGGGAAAGAGTTCACAGAAGGTAAACTGACCTTTGAAGACCTTACAAAATATGCGGAAGCAAACCAGGATATCCCATCGATCAGCGGTAAACAGGAATTATACGAGAACATCATCAACCAATTCATCTGATGAGGGGTAATGTGAATTGTAAATGGTAGATTATAAATCAATTCTCAATTCTTAACTCTATTTCTCTTCCATTTCGCTGAACCCGGCCCTCGTATGTTAGCATTTGAATTAAAAGGCTAACATACGAGGGTTAGGGTAAAACGAGGGAAAGATCAGTGTGAGAATGGAGAACATGTACACTGTTTAATTGTAAATGGTAGACTATAATATAATTCTCAATTCTTAATTCTCAATTCTCAATTCTCAATTTATACCTTAACGAATAACTCACAACTGATAAACACTATTAACTAACCAAAACCAAACTACTATGAATTCTGTTTTAGAAACTGCCGACTGGGTGGTATTAGGACTGTATTTTCTGGCCTTAATGGCAGTTGCCGGCTGGGTGGTTCTGCAAAAGAACAAAAATACAGAAGATTACTTTCTGGCCGGACGAAACGTGGGCTGGTTCGTGATCGGGGCTTCTATTTTCGCCTCGAATATCGGATCTGAACATGTGGTCGGACTTGCCGGTACGGGTGCCGAATCGGGGATGCCGATGGCGCATTATGAATTACATGCCTGGATCGTACTTCTCCTCGGATGGCTGTTCCTGCCATTTTATATCCGGAGTGGTGCGTTTACGATGCCTGAGTTCCTTGAAAAACGCTTCGATAGTCGCTCGCGTTGGTTCCTGTCGATTTTTTCCCTGGCAGGATACGTGATCACTAAAGTATCCGTGACAATTTATGCCGGAGGTATTGTGGTTTCCGAACTGCTCGGAATCCCTTTCTGGTATGGGGCAATCGGTATCGTACTCTTCACGGGACTATACACCATTATCGGAGGGATGAAGGCGGTGATCTATACGGAAACATTGCAGACGGTTATTCTCATCCTCGGTTCGGTGATTATTACCTGGCTTGGAATGGAAGCGGTTGGAGGCTGGGATCAACTTCAGGCTACGGTACGTGAGACGAGTCCGCAACATTTCAATATGTGGCGTTCGGCATCGGATCCGGATTTTCCCTGGACAGGACTGCTGTTTGGAGGAACGGTCGTAGGGATCTGGTATTGGTGTACAGATCAATATATCGTACAGCGTACACTGGCCGCTAATAATATTAAAGTAGGGAGAAGAGGAGCGATTTTTGGAGCTTATCTGAAGATCTTGCCGATATTCATCTTTCTTATTCCCGGAATCATCGCTTATGCATTGGATCAACAGGGAGTGATCGAGCTTGGAAGAGCCGATGAAGCGTTCCCTACATTGGTTAAGGCATTATTACCGGTAGGACTTAAGGGGTTAGTAGCCGGAGGATTGATGGCAGCTCTTATGAGTTCACTGGCTTCTGTATTCAATTCATGTTCGACGATTTTCACCATCGATATCTATAAGAAACTCAGACCTGATGAAAGTGAGCGTAAACTATTGAATGTGGGTAGAATTGCAACCGGTATAGTTGTGGTTTTGGGGATCATCTGGATTCCGATTATGGAAAAGATAGGTGGAGGAGTCATGTATCAGTACCTGCAAAGTGTACAATCCTATATCGCACCACCGATCACTGCAGTATTTGTCTTAGGGATATTATGGAAGCGTGTGAATTCGAAAGCAGCTATTGTAACCCTTTTTGCAGGATTGATCGTCGCTGCGCTCCGTATTGGTGCCGAGCTGTACTATACCCCGGAAATTACCCATTTTAAAGAAACCGGTGAACATTTACTGTCCGGAATAGGGTATAGGTTCGCCGTGATCAATTTTGCCAACATGGCGATCTTCATGTGTCTGTTTTCCATATTTCTATGTATCGCAATCACTTTATTGACCGAAGCGCCTAACTATAAAAAGATTCAAGGACTTGCTTTCGGTACACTTACGGAAGAACAAAAACAATCGGGTAAAGACAGTTTTACCTGGATCGATATTGCAGCCTCACTGATCCTGATCGGGGTGGTCGTAACTATATTAACCTATTTTACCGGTTAAAGAATATTTAGATACAGTTGTTAAAAGGCAGCCAGTTCTTCAGAACAGGCTGCTTTTTTTGTTTTGAACTTTTCTGTTATAAAATCAATGGTTAAATTGGACAGGTATTAAAATATCTCTTATGCGATCTTTACTTTGCCTGCCACTGCTTTTATTGTTTATCAATTGTGGAAATTCCTCGAAGAAATCAGAAGAACATCATACAGGCCTTTCCGAAGCGGCTGCGGCTGAAGTTCTGGTGAAGGACTCAATCCAACCGGTTTCTGAGCCTGAAACGCAAACATCAGTTCCTGATCTCACTGCGCTAAACGATACGGTTTTTGTTCGTCTTGCTGATTACAGCGATGATTTTCGATATGATCTCAGGTATGCTACAACGAATAATTTTTTAAAGAGTCAGGTTTATGAATGTCCTGAGTGCTATGTCCGTGCAACCACGGCAAAGGCACTGATTGCGGTGAATGAGAAATTTATGGAGCAGGGCTACAGAATCAAATTTTTTGATTGTTACCGACCGCATGATGTGCAGAAAAAGATGTGGAAGATCATGCCGAATCCGATCTATGTGGCAGATCCTGCAGAAGGGTCTATTCATAATAAAGGCGGGGCGGTGGATATTACTTTGGAAACTTTGGAAGGAGAAGAATTACCGATGGGAACTACATTTGATTTCTTTGGAAGGGAAGCGCATCATGCCTATACCAAGCTTCCGGAAGATGTACTGAAAAACAGAAAACTTCTGAAAGAAACCATGGAGGAATTCGGCTTCGGCTCTATCACTTCAGAATGGTGGCATTATAATTATAAGCCGGTTCTTGACCTTTCTGTGGCAAATTTCACTTGGGATTGCCCGGAGTGATCTTCAGACTTTTTTACAGAAGATAACCTGTCGTTGGCCTTCAGGGTCTGTACAGAAGAAAAGGTAGGCGTCTCCTCCATCCTTGATCTTGAATTTTTTACGTATATCCGCAACAGATTCAGGAAAATTTCGGGTGGTTATATTTGCTTTAGTACCTGAGAGTTCCTTTTTTAATGACTTTTTATCTTTATAGGGCAGTACCTTTTCAATGACAAATACTCTTCCCGGAAAATCGATATAAACCTCATTGGTATACAAATGGGTATGCTGATGTAACTTTTTAAGATTGAAAGAACTGGCGATACTGTTAAAGGCACCTGCCTTCAAGATCGCTGCATTGGGTTCGTAGAGAAAGATTTCAGGTTTACCATAGGCAGGTGTCTGTGCCTCCTGTTCCTTGCTGAAGGTAAAAGATACCGGACTATTCTTGTCAATATTGATGGCATGTATACTTATTTCATGGTCTACATTGATGATATTTCCGAGTATCCAAAGTAATTCTTTGACTTCGTTATCCACAGCCACCACGTAGATCTCTAACACCATTTGAAGATCCTCCACACCTTTTTGAAGATCTAGCATGGGAGAAGTCTTGATCATGATATTATCCGATTTCGATAAAAGTAAATCCAGATTAGTGGGAATATCCGGAAGGCAGTCTTCCAGGAGAAAGACCTTGCCTTTTACATCATTCCTTCTGGAAGGATCTACATAGATCCAGTCATATCTTTCTTCAGACGACCTGAGTGCTTCTATACCGTCGATGGCCCGGGTCGTTATGTTCTTTTTTCCGAGCACTTCATAGTTGTGGGTGACAATTTCCGAGAGTTCTTCATTGAGTTCACAATGGGTAACAGCATCGAATCGTTCAGCAAAGAAAAAGCAGTCTACCCCAAATCCTCCGGTCAGATCGATCAGCTTCTTTCCGTTCACAAGTGAAGCCTTAAATCTTGCAGTTGCAGAGGAGGAGGTTTGCTCGATGGAGACTTTCGCAGGATAGTAGATCTGGTCTGATGCAAACCATTCAGGCAGCTTATTTTCCGCCTTATTTCTGGCTTCGATCTGGCCTGCGATTAATTTGATGTCAACACCGTCGATTTCGGTCATTTTTAATAGAAGTGACGAAATGTCAGTATTGTTATTTTCTTTTATAAAGTGTTGAATACCAGTATGTAATATATCTTTATTCAAAGTATTGCTATAAATTTCGAGTCAATGATTTCACAATCTTATTTTCTGATAGAAATTCCTTTAAAATCACTTTGGAAGCCGTATAGGCAGGGATCGCGATGACCATTCCGAAGACTCCGAAAATCAGTCCGGCGATGATGATCACCAGGAAGATTTCCAGCGGATGGGAGCGCACGCTACTGGAATAGATCAGGGGTTGACTAAAGAAGTTATCGATCAGTTGCCCGATCAGAAAACCGATCAGAACGTAGATAGCTTTCGGGAGCATAACGGAGCTGAAATCGCTTCCGAGATACCCGGATAGGGTAAGGGCGATCATAAGAATTCCTCCGATCAGCGGACCGATATAGGGTATTAGATTTAGCAAGGCACACAGGAATGCTATGACCATAGCATTTGGAATTCTAAAGATGAGTAACACGATGGTGTAGATCACAAATAAAATAAAGATCTGAAGTACGAGTCCAATGAAATACCGGGACAAAAGATCTTTGATCTTCTCTAAAGAAACCAGAACTCTTGTTTCTTTATCCGTAGGGATGAACATAAGGAGTCCGTTCTGGAACAATTTGGAATCCTTTAAAAAGAAAAAGGAAATAAAGATGATCGAAAAGAATCCGAAACTGAAATTCCCAAGTCCGCCCATGATAAAATTCAGTAGATTGGGAATGGCAGAAAGATCGAGGTTTGAAATCACATTGGATTTTTTGATCGATTCTTCGATCGATTCCTCTACTTCAAATCGGCTAATGGCAAAGTATTCCGATACCTGTCGGTACACGTCTTGTAAAGTGGTTTTAAGGTTGTCTATATCAAGAAGTGATAGATTCTTACCTTGCTCAATGATCAGGGGAATAAAGAGCCCGAGAAGGCCCAGGGTGACCGTTACCATCAGGATCATCGTCACAACAACAGCCAGTGTGTTATGAAATTTAAGACGTCTCCTAAGGAAAATGACCAGCGGTCTCCCGATCAGCGATATGATTACAGAGATGACGATATAGAGGATAACGGATTGTATCCTGTATAAAAAATATAACAACAGGCATATGCCGGTAATGATCGCGACTGCTCTTAATATTCCGTTGGCTATGGTTTTAGATTTCATATTTTGGTTGATAATGCCTTCTAATTTAATTAATTGTAACTGATTTACTTTGTTGATAATTGTGAAGAAATCTCATAAAGGGCAATGCCGGCGGCTACCCCTGCATTCATACTGCTGTTCTCACCGTACATTTCGATATGCACAGAGCGATCCGTTAATCGGAGTGTGTTTTCTGAGACTCCGTGGTTCTCTGCCCCGAGTATGAGGGCCAGAGGCATGTTTTCAGGCAGTTTGAAGTTTCGTAATGAGATGCTGTTGCTGGTGATTTCCAGAGCTACGATGTAAAATCCCTGGTCTTTCAATTCCCGGATGAGTGCCTCGGTTGATTCGCGATATTCAAAATCAACTTTCTCATGGGTCGAACGGGAGGTTTTCTGCATACGTCTGTTGAATACGGGGATGACACCACAGAAATAGAGCTTTCTGACGCCCATAGCCTCAGAAATTCGAAAGATGGCTCCGGTATTTGCAGCACTGCTGATACCATCACAAACCAATGTAACAGGGAATTTCTGTGCTCTCGTATTGACTTCTTCGTGTTCGAGTTGTTTGTTCATGAAAATTGATCAGTTCGAGAATACATAGGAGATGATATTGGCTCCCATACGCAACGCCTTTAAATGCACTTCTTCCGGGTCCTGATGCACTTCGGGATTTTCCCAGCCATCACCGAGATCTGACTCAAAGGTAAATAACAGGATCATTCTACCCTGATCGAATAGCGCCAAAGCTTTTGGAGCTAACCCATCGTGTTCATGGATTTTCGGTAACCCGTCTTTGAAATCAAAAACCTGATGAAAGATCGGATGATCAGCAGGTAGTTCCTGTAACTCCTTTTCGGGAAAGAGTTTTTTTAGTTCCCGCTCCAGATAAGGCCTCATCCCGTAATTGTCATCGATGTGTAAAAAACCTCCGGATAAAAGATACGATCGAAGGTTTTCGATATCCTTCTCATCGAAAAAAACATTTCCATGCCCGGTCATGTGTACAAAAGGGTACATGAAGAGGTCCTTACTCCCGGTACTCACGGTCTCGGGTTTAGCATCCAGATTCGTAGCGATCGAACGATTACAAAAACTGATCAGGTTTGGGATGGCAGTTGGATTCGAATACCAATCACCCCCTCCCTGGTATTTCAGGACCGCAAGTTTTTGTCCGTAAACACCGAAAGTACCTGAAAGTATAAATATCCAGAATAGCGTACGCATATTGAAATGTTATTAGGGTAAATATAAATATATCCGTTTAATTTATGAGCGAAAGTGGTTGTTTTTCCACCTTACATGAAGCTACCTGTCTGCAGAGGGTATCACTAACAGCGATGCGAAACAACGCCATAATAAGGCGAAGCGTCAGCGAGTTCGTCCTGCGAAGCGTCAGCGAGTTCATCCTGCGAGCGTCAGCGAGTTCATTCTGCGAGCGTCAGCGAGCCCCAAAATCAAGCAATGCGAAGCGAGCCCGTAAAGTCACTTAAGAGCGTATTGCGCCAGCAATACAACTCGCGACACTGGAGAACTGATCGCGCCAGCGATCAGGATCGACACTAAGCACCGTCAGGTGCACGTCACTGGGCCCGGACAAATCATTGATTAATCAACGCCACCGTATGACAAGCCACAATCGCCGCCGTCTCCGTTCGAAGTCTGTTCTCCCCAAGCGCTGCCGGAATATACCCCGCCGCTCTTGCCTCTGAAACCTCCTCCTCAGTAAAATCCCCTTCAGGACCTATAAGTATTAAAACAGGCTGATCAGGTTGAACGCGTCTTTTCAGATCGAATCTTTCCTGTTCATTACAATGGGCGATAAAACATTGTCCTTCTTTGTGTGTGCTGATAAAATCGCTTAAAGGTATGGCATCATTGAGTTTTGGGAGATAGCAATTAAGGGACTGTTTCATGGCAGAAAGAATGATCTTTTCGTAACGATCCGTTTTAACCACTTTTCTTTCGGATTGCGCACAGATCACCGGAGTGATCTCATCGATGCCGATCTCCGTGGCTTTTTCGAGAAACCATTCGTACCGGTCATTCATTTTGGTGGGAGCCACTGCCATATGAAGGTAATAGTTCTTTTTCCGTTTTAACTCCGACCCTATGATCTTTACACGACAATGTTTGAGGTCATCGGAGATGATTTCTGCCTCGAACAACCAACCTTTTCCGTTTGTGATATGGAGGATGTCGCCCGCCTTCCGTCTGAGAACGCGGATGATATGCTTACTTTCTTCCCGGTCGAACTCATATTCTGAAGTATGTTCGTTTGTATCGGGAGCATAGAATAATTGCATAGGAGGAGTTTTATAATGAAAATCTGGCTTGTGCAGTTGCCGTTTCGTCGGTGAAATCCTTATTGAGGAATTTGTGATAGCCTACAATTCCGATCATGGCTGCATTATCTGTGGTATATTCAAATTTCGGGATATAGGTTGTCCATCCGTAATCGCCTTCTGCCTTTTTGAGTCGGTTTCGGATTCCGGAATTCGCAGAGACACCCCCGCAAATTGCGATGCGGTTAATGCCGGTGATCTTAACGGCTTTCCGTAGTTTCTTCATCAGGATCTCCACGATAGTATATTGAATGGAGGCGCAGATATCGTTCATGTTCTTTTCGATAAATTCCGGATCCTGCTCCAGCGATTTCTCTACAAAATACAGGATGGATGTCTTTAACCCGCTAAAACTGAAATTGAGTTCTCCGACTTTAGGAATAGGGAATTCAAAAGCCTTGGGATTTCCTTCCTTCGCATTTCGGTCGATCAAAGGGCCGCCCGGATAGGGGAGTCCCAGTACTTTTGCCGATTTATCGAATGCTTCTCCCACTGCATCATCGATAGTTTCCCCGATAACTTCCATGTCGAAAAAATCCTTAACCAATACGATCTGGGTATGTCCGCCACTGATGGTCAGTGCCAGAAAAGGAAATTCGGGTTTGGGAAATTCGGGCTCATCGATGAAATGTGCCAGAATATGTGCCTGCATATGGTTCACATCGATGAGTGGAATATCGAGTCCCATCGATAAGGATTTAGCAAATGAAGTACCCACAAGCAGCGATCCCATAAGTCCGGGACCCCGCGTAAATGCTATGGCAGATAACTTATTTTTATCGATATTTGCTCTGTGCAGCGCCTGGTGCACCACGGGTACGATATTTTGTTGATGTGCCCGGGAAGCCAGTTCGGGAACCACACCCCCATATTCTTCATGAATTTTCTGATTGGCAACAACATTGCTCAACACCTTGTCGTTTTTTAATACAGCGGCAGAGGTGTCGTCACATGAAGATTCTATGGCTAATATGAAGACATCATTATTATTCATCCTATCTTTGGAATTATAATTGTGGTACAAAGGTAAAATATTAAGTACGATCAGGAAATTAAGAAAAATATTAATTCGCTTTATACTGATAATGATAGGTATATTCATTATCACAGCGATTATTTTGTCCTTACCTCCCGTACAGACCAGAATTGCCAAAAAAGCCACCAATTACCTCAATGAAACGTTTAATACCAATATCAACATAGAAAGGGTTAGTCTTTCCTTGTTCTTCGGGGATGTAAGCCTGAGAGATGTTTATGTGGAAGACTATAAGAAAGATACACTGGTATATATCAATGATCTGAATACTTCTATTCTCAGTATGAGAAAGTTGATCGGTGGTACGCTTCGTTTCGGAGATGTAGAGATCGACGGACTCAAAATGGTGATCCGTACCTATGAAGGTGAACGCGACACCAATCTTGATGTTTTTGTACAGAAACTCGAATCGGGAGAGTCTGATCCGAATGCTCCTCCGTTTTTGATGTCATTTACAAATGTAGAGATCGCTAATAGTGAATTTCATTTGATCGATGATAATCTAAAGACTCCGATGATCGTAGGTTTAGATGAACTCAATATCGATGCAGATGCATTTAAGATCGAAGGACCAGTCGTGACTACGTCCATTCAAAAACTCAACTTTACGACGAAAAGAGGAGTGAATGTGACGAATCTGAGTACCGATTTTGCCTACAGTAAATCTGAAATGAGTCTCAAGAATCTTATGGTAGATACCCAGAGTTCCGATATTGAAGGAGAACTGGTGTTTACGTACAAAAGGGAAGATTTTGCAGACTTTACCAACAAGGTAATGGTGAACGGATTCTTCAAAAATTCTACTATTGCTTTTGATGAGATCAACAACTATTATAACGTCTTCGGAAAAGGTAAAAGGGTTACCTTATCCACAGAATTTAGCGGATATCTGAATGAATTGGATCTCACTAATTTGAATATGCAATCGGAGAATACTGCGGTTCGCGGTGATTTTCACTTTACGAATATCTTCGATTCCGACAAAGAATTCAGACTGGATGCCAGGGTTGGAAATCTAACCTCGAATTACCGTCAGCTTACCACTTTATTACCCACCGTTCTCGGGACGACGTTACCAACTTCCTTTACAAAATTCGGACAGTTCAATCTGCAGGGTCGTGTAAGGATCAGTGAAGAATCGGTTTATGCCAAGGTTGATCTGGTCACTAAGATAGGAACGGGGCATTCTGATATCACCCTCACCAACATCGATAATATCGACGAAGCTTCTTACAAAGGGTCGCTTTCACTGGAAGAATTCGATCTTGGGGAATATATCGAAGACAAAGCCCTTGGAAAAACAACGCTGGATGTTACTGTAGATGGTTCCGGCTTCAAAAAGGAGTTGCTGAATACTGAGATCATTGGAAAAATCGACCTTTTGGGATACAATGGCTATGAGTATCATACCATGAGGATATCCGGAGTGCTTAAGGATCAGTTGTTCGATGGTTCCCTTATCAGTCGTGATGAAAATTTTGATGTTGATTTTAAAGGATTAGCGGATTTTTCGGGAGATCGTAACCAGTTCAATTTTGTAGCCTCGGTGAACACCGCTGATCTAAATAAGCTTAACTTCTTCAAAAGGGATAGTATTTCTATTTTCTCCGGAAAGATCATGATGAACGTCAGTGGAAATACCCTGGATAATTTTGCCGGAGATATCAGTTTTTCCAAAACCAACTACACCAATCAGAACGACAGTTATTATTTCGAAGATTTTAAAGTGGTCTCAAGATTTGAGAACGAAGAACGGATCATTGAAATCAATTCACCGGATATTATAACAGGCTCGGTTGTAGGGGTGTTTAAAGTGAACGAACTTGGGGATCTTATCAGTAATTCTCTGGGTAGTATATATACTAATTACGAGCCGAATCCAATTACCCCCGGACAGTATGTCGATTTCAATCTGAAGATCTACAACAAGATCGTTGAGGTTTTCTTCCCGGAAATCGAGTTTGGCAGCAATACCATTATCAAGGGTAGTATGGCTGCAGATAATGGCGATTTTAAATTATCCTTTAAATCACCGAACATCAATGCTTATGGCAATGTTTTCGACAAGATCAACGTCAATATTGACAACAAGAACCCATTGTTCAACACCTTTGTGGAGGTGGGGGAGATCGAATCGAGTTTCTATGATGTTTCCAATTTCAATCTGATCAATACCAAGATCAAGGATACGCTTTTCTTCCGTACAGAATTCAAGGGAGGAGAAGAATATGGTGACACTTACAGTCTTAACTTCTATCATACCTTTAACGAAAAACAACATTCGGTGATCGGCCTTAAGAAATCGCACCTTGGCTTTAAAGGGAACGATTGGGTGATCAATGAAGAGAATAATCAGCGGAATAAGGTTACGTTCAATAAAACCCTGGACACCATCAATATCGAAGAGCTGGTGATGAACTATAAAGACGAACAGATTCGTCTTGAAGGGCATCTGATCGATTCGACCTATAAGGATATCGATCTCGAATTTCAGAACGTTCAACTCGATAAGATCACCCCTGAGATCGACAGTTTGCGAATAAAGGGTACGGTGAACGGATTTCTCAACATTCTTCAGCATAGCAACGCCTATGTGCCTTCATCCAATGTCAAGATTGCAGATTTTGAGGTCAATGACCTTGTGCTGGGGAACCTGTATTTATCGATTCTCGGGAATGAGAGTTTACGGAATTATAGTGTCAATGCCAAGATCGTAAGGGATGCCCGTGAACTGCTCAATGTACTGGGAGATATAAATTATGAAGGAAATCAGTCAAACCTAAACCTGAGAGGAACGCTCGATCAAATGGATCTTAGTCCGTTCAGTCCGCTCGGAGGTATTGTTATCTCGGATATCCGTGGAAATGCCAGCGGAAATTTCACGGTGAGAGGACCGCTTTCAAATCCGGATATGAACGGTAAGTTGCAGGTGACCGATGGCGGCTTGAAGATTCCGTATCTGAATCTTGATGTTGATTTCAATAAGGTGACGGAGATCGGAATGGACAAACAATCGTTCGTTTTTAATAATATTCAACTTACCGACACCCAATTTAAGACCAAGGCGAATTTCGACGGTACGATCACCCATAACAAATTCAAAGATTGGTATCTGGACCTGAATATCGATACCAAAGGTGAGCGTTTTCTGGTGTTGAATACCAAACAGGAAGACGATGTGTTGTATTACGGTACCGCATTCATAAGTGGTGATGCCAGTATTCGCGGACTTACCGATGAGATATTGAATATCGATGTTAATGCCACTACGGAAAAGGGAACCGTCTTTAAGATTCCGGTTAGTGACGTAACGGAGGTTGGTGATATTTCATTCATCAATTTTATTCCCAAAAATGCGGAACATCATGACCTGACCAAGCGAGAGCTAAAGGATTACAGCGGACTTGAATTATTCTTCGATCTGGATGTAACACCGGATGCAGAAATTGAGATTGTGATCGATCAGAAAACCGGTAGTTCTCTGAAGGGTACCGGAGCAGGGAACCTGCTTATAGAGATCAATACCAATGGAAAATTCAATATGTATGGTGACTTTATCACCTATACGGGAAAATATAATTTTAAATACGGAGGATTCATCGATAAGCGCTTTAATGTACAGCCGAACGGAACCATTGTCTGGGATGGAGATCCCTTAAAGGCGGATGTTAATATAACGGCGGTTTATACGCTGTATGCGAATCCGGCCGTATTATTGGATAATGCACAGTATACGCGAAAGATCGAGACCGATGTTATGATTCATATGGTGGGAGACCTGATGCAACCCACACTCGATTTTGAAATTCAGTTTCCGGGAGCCAGTGTCGTGACGAATTCAGAATTGCAATATCGCCTTGATGACAAGACCAAACGCGAACTACAGGCCTTTGCATTGCTTTCTCAAGGTTCCTTTATGAGTGAGGTGAGTTTGAATCAGCAGGCGGTCACCGGTAACCTGGTGCAGACGGCATCGAGTATGTTCAATCAGATTTTAAACTCAGATGATGGTAAATTCGATATCGGTGTTTCTTATGATATCGGAGAGCGAAATCCTGAACAGGATTTCGTGACGGATGACCGACTCGGGGTTACGGTTTCAACGCAGATCAGTGATCGTATCCTGGTGAATGGTAAGATCGGAATGCCGATAGGAGGCGTGACCGAAAGTGTGGTGGCAGGAGATGTGGAAGTTCAGATCCTTCTCAACGATGAAGGAAACCTGAGTGCAACCATTTTCAATCGTGAAAATGAGATTCGCCAGTTCTTTGCTCAGGAGCAAGGTTATACGCAGGGTGTCGGACTTTCCTATCAGGTCGATTTCGATACGTTCAGGGAATTGTTCCGCAAGATATTCAAAGGAAATAAGGCTCCTGAAAACGAGAAGGAAACGGTGGAAGAGGAGCAGACATCTGCAAGAGAAGAGGACGTTAAAGTAATGGGTGGCGGACTCGTAAAAATGACTTCTAAAAAAGGGAATTGATTCTATTGGGATCAGGTCTTTTTTATCCCTTAATTCATACCTTAAGATGACCGGTTTTCGGCGTGTATTTTATGAGTTTTAGTAAAATTATGTAAAACTGAAAATACCTTTTGTTATGAATTTCTCAACGCAAACGTTTGAAGTTTGCAATATCATAAATTTACCCTTAGGGTATATAAGAAATGTGGAAATTGTTTGGTATTTTTACGTTCCTAAATTAAAATTTCATGTCATCAAGTATTAAGAAAATCGGAGTCATGACTTCTGGTGGTGACTCCCCGGGAATGAACGCGGCTATTCGTTCAGTAGTTCGTACCTGTGCCTTTCACAAGATTACCTGTGTGGGAATCTATCGTGGATATCAGGGACTGATCGAAGGCGATATGGAAGAGTTATCTGCCCGTAGTGTGAGGAATATAATCAACAGGGGAGGAACGATTTTAAAATCAGCCAGATCGAAGGATTTCAGAACACCGGAAGGACGTAAAAAAGCACATGAAAATCTATTGAAAGAAGGTATCGACGCACTTGTACTGATCGGTGGTGACGGAACCTTTACGGGGGGAATGATCTTCAATGAAGAATTCGGTTATCCGATCATAGGAATTCCCGGAACTATCGATAACGATATTTACGGAACGAAATTTACCCTGGGATATGATACCGCTCTGAACACTGTTGTGGAAGCGATCGATAGAATACGCGATACGGCGAGTTCTCATGACCGTCTCTTTTTTGTGGAGGTTATGGGGCGTGATGCAGGACATATCGCCTTAAACGTAGGAGTAGGGGCCGGAGCTGAAGAGATATTGATCCCTGAAGAGAATCTTGGATTACCGAGATTGCTTGAATCTTTGGAGAAGAGCAGGATTTCAGGTAAAACTTCTTCGATAGTAGTCGTGGCTGAAGGGGATAAAACCGGAAAGAATGTTTTTGAACTGGCCGAATATGTCGAAGAGCATATGCCGAATTACGATATCCGTGTAACGGTTCTCGGACACTTGCAACGCGGTGGTTCACCTTCTTGTTATGACCGTGTTCTCGCCAGCAGAATGGGAGTGAAAGCTGTAGAATCGCTGATGGACGGTGTTTCAAACTATATGGTAGGTATCGCGAATGATCAGTTGATCCTTACCCCACTCGATCAGGCAGTAAAAGGAAAATCGGAAATTGATAAAGAACTCATCAGAGTTTCTGAAATCATGTCCACATAATAATAGAATGTTATAATCATAAATTAAGAACAAATGTCAACACTAAAAATTGGAATAAACGGATTCGGAAGAATTGGTAGACTTGTTTTCAGAGCTACTGTCAACAGACCTAATGTCGAGATCGTAGGGATCAATGACCTTCTGGATGTAGATCACCTTAAATATCTGCTTGAGTACGATTCTGTACATGGAAGATTCGACGGTACTATTGAAGTAAAAGACGGACATCTTGTTGTAAATGGTAAAACTATCCGTATCACTGCTGAACGTGATCCTAAGAACCTTAAATGGGATGAAATAGGAGCTGAGGTTGTTGCAGAGTGTACCGGAATTTTCACTACACTTGAAACCGCTCAGTATCACATCGATGCCGGAGCGAAGAAAGTAGTTATATCGGCACCTTCTAAAGATGCACCTATGTTCGTTATGGGAGTAAACCACAGCGAAGTAAAAGCTACTGATACGATCGTATCCAATGCTTCTTGTACTACCAACTGTCTTGCACCGATCGCAAAAGTGCTTAACGATAAGTTTGGAATCGAAGAGGCGCTTATGACAACTGTTCACGCTACCACAGCAACTCAGCTTACTGTAGACGGACCTTCAAGAAAGGATTTCCGCGGAGGAAGAAGTGCGTTGTTGAATATTATTCCTGCATCAACCGGTGCTGCTAAAGCGGTTACTAAAGTAATTCCTTCTCTTGTTGGAAAACTTACCGGTATGGCTTTCCGTGTTCCTACTGCAGACGTTTCTGTAGTTGACCTTACGGTAAAACTTCAAAAGGAAACCTCTTATGATGAAATCAAAGCTGCCATGAAGGAAGCTTCAGAGAATGAATTGAAAGGTGTTCTTGGATATACAGATGAACTGGTTGTTTCTCAGGACTTCGTTGGAGAAACTTGTACCAGTGTTTTCGATGCTGATGCTGGGATCGAACTGAATTCTACATTCTTCAAGGTAGTATCTTGGTATGATAACGAAACCGGATACTCCAACAAGTTAGTTGACCTGGCTGAATACGTTCACGGACTCTAACAGAATATTTTTAAAGTATTTGGAATACCTGCCGGCCGGCAGGTATTCTTAACTTAATAATTATGTTATGATTTTAATCGTAGACAGTGGTGCAACGAAATCTGACTGGATCGCGTTAGATGAGGATGGTAACAAGATGTTCATGACACAGACCCTGGGTCTGAGTCCTGAAGTGCTTACCAGAGAGATCATCGATGAGCGTCTGGCCAATAACTTTGAACTCTATAAGCACCGTAAGGAAGTTACTCAGTTGTATTTCTATGGCGCCGGATGCGGAACCGAAAGAATGAGAGCTTTCCTTAAGGAGATTTTTCAGAATTATTTTAAGAATGCCAAGATAGTCGTTAAGGAAGATACCTATGCAGCTATCTATGCAACTGTTAAACCCGATGAACACGCCGTGGTTTGTATCCTTGGAACAGGGTCGAACTGTAGTTATTGGGATGGAAAGGATGTTTTCCAGAAAGTTACTTCTCTGGGGTATATCCTGATGGATGACTGTAGTGGAAATTATTTCGGACGTCAGTTATTAAGAGATTTTTATTATCATAAGATACCGCAGAAATTAGCGGTGAAGTTCGCTCGTGAATACGATCTTGAAGAAGATACCATAAAGAACAATCTTTATAAACAACCAAACCCAAATACCTATTTGGCAACTTTTGCCAGATTTCTGATTCAGAACAAAGACGAAGAGTATTGTCAGAACCTGATCAGAAAAGGTATGCAACTATTTATCAATAATGCTATCTTCCAGTTCGAACAGGCAAAGAATGTGCCGATTCACTTTGTAGGTAGTATTGCCTTCTATCTTCAGGAAGAACTTAAGACCGTTCTGAGTGAGAACGGACTCACCATCGGAAGAGTGTTACGACGCCCTATCGACGGACTTGTGGAATTCCACAAAGAAATGTTTGAGTAAACGCAACCTTATATAAAACAAGAACGGCATAGCTTTAAAAGGTATGCCGTTTTTTATTATCCGTTTTCATCACTAATGTCACCATTGTCACTATTGTCACCAGTGTCACTAATAAGTGGCAATTACCGAGATCTCCACACTAACTCCTTTAGGTAGTTTGGCGACCTGAACGGTTTCTCGTGCCGGTGCAGTGTCTTCGTTAAAACAACTTCCGTAGATCTCATTCACGATCCCGAAATTATTCATATCGCTGAGGAAAATGGATGATTTCACCACATTTTCGAAGGTCATACCAGCTTCCGTAAGAATGGCTTCAATATTCTTCATGACCTGTTTCGTTTCGATCTCGATCCCGGATAGCAATTCTCCAGTAGCTGGGTCGATCGCGATCTGTCCTGACATGAACAGGGTTTCTCCTGCCAATACCGCCTGGTTGTAGGGTCCTAAGGGAGCCGGAGCGTTCGGGGTGTTGATTATTTTTTTCATATGTTTTGGTGTTTTGTTTGGATTCTAACTATAGGCTGCGATCCGGTTCTCGTCGTTTTTCCCATTTGAGGTCGCTCAGCATTGATGATTTGATCCCAATGGTGAAGAACCAGCTTGCTCTGGTGCTGAAGGGAACCCATTGAAAATACATCTGCCAGCTCTCCATATCACGGTCAAATCGGAAACTCGTATAGGTAAAGCCCTTGCCGACAAAGTCATAACCGGAGGAAATACCTACCCGCCATCTGCTCGTCAGGTCGATGTTCGTAGAGAACATGAGGGAGCTGTTGGTGATCTCGCTCTGACGTCTGTTGTTGGAATAGGTCATGGAGTAGGCGAGACGAAGGTTCCAGGGTAGTTCGGAACGATAAGCCTGTATATCGCCACTATCTTCTTCCTCTTCCTCATCCCGTTCCCGTCCGAAATTTCGTTTATCACTGAAATCCTGACCGGTTCCGAAAAGGTCATCCTCACGACCGCCACTCTCCGTATTATCGATGTCCTTGGGGTCTTGCTTGAAGGTTTTACTGTCGATGGAATAGCTGACATTCACATTGGCCTGAGTAAGCCTGAAAAGACTTCCTCCATTGTCCAGGTTGAACATATCGATACGGTTACCGGCATTGTCGATCGCATAGGGATCCAGGGTTGCACCGAAGTTGATGTTCATTTTGTTGTTGAAAATTGCGGTTCCACCACTCATACGTACCGGACTCCATTTCAGTGAATCGGCAACCATATTATAGGAAGTACTGAAATTCAGGTTGTTCAGCAGTGTTATCTTTTTGGGTTCGGTCGCCGTGGTGTCTTTGTCTCTCACCTTGGCTTCCACGACATTGCTCAAAGCAAATCCAAGACTGTTGGATTCGGTTAGTCCCGGTGTCCCGAAGAGTCCGACATCCTGAAATCTTGTATACATCCGCTGCACACCGTTTTCATCCACATATTCGTCATAATACTGATCAGATGCCGGGGTATATCCGTAACTGACAGAGGGTCGCATCGTATGTCGGATGGCCTGGATCTTGTTTTCCTTGTTGAAATTAAAGGTTCCGTAAATGGTAGTCCCCACACTTGCACTGAAATTATAAGTGGCAAATCTGTCGAAACCGTTCAGGGTGTCTTTAGGTTGAAAATCCAGCAATTGATCGTAATCGTCGTAATGGATGGTTTTAAACTGCCATACTTCATTGTAATTGAATCCTACCGAAGTACTGAAATGCTTAAAGATCTTAAAGTTGGTACTGACCGGAATCGAATGTTGAAATCCTAACTTGGCATCATCGAACATCTCTTTCTTGAAAAGTAGTGAATCGATGGTATTGATTCGGTTTTCCCCGCGTCCGCTATATTGAAAATTGATGTTTTGTAATATACCCTTTTTGGTTCCGTCCTTTTTAGCGAAGGGAAAGATTCTTTCCATACTGGCCTGTAAGGTTGGCAGGGTAAGGTTCACTACCTGAGTTTGGGTGTTCTGACTGATCGAGGAGGTCACGTTCAGGTTGACCATCGGGTATCCGGGAAAGGTCTTGTTATAAGAAATAGACGATTGCAGGGTGTTGTTCAGGAAATTCCCCGTATTGATCTGGTTGACCGATTCCTGGTAATATTTCGAACTACCGAAGTTCACCGATGCAGACAATCTTGAATTCGGATTTGCCTTGGCATCCTGACTATGGTTCCATTGAATGTTATAGATCGTACTGCGGTTATAATCCGGGAAGCCTCGCTGACTTGAAACCAGATTCTCATATCGGAAACGAACACTTCCTCTGTACTTATAGCGCTTGGCGTAGCTGGATTCCGTTCGGAGTCCGTAACTACCATTGGTATAATAATCTCCCAGAACGGCAAGATCGAAATAATCACTTATGGCAAAATAATAGCCCCCATTCTGGAGGGAGTATCCACGTAAATTGGTTTGTCCCGGAGTAGGCAGGATGATACCGCTGGCGCTTTTTTCCTGATTGAGCGGGAAATAAGCAAAAGGAACCGCGATAGGGGTCGGTACATCTGCGATATACATATTGCTGAATCCGGCGATGATCTTTTTACGCGGCACAAACTTTCCTTTTCGAACCCGGATATAATAATCGGGGTTCTCCGGGTCGGGTGCGGTGGTAAGCCTTCCTTCATGAAGAAAGTAAACGGAATCATTCTCCTTTTTAACGGTTTCTGCAAAAACGCTCATGGTTTCCCCGACATTTTGTTCCGATCTGGAATTGCGGATGAAGGCGCGCTTCGTGTCGAAATTAAATTTGATGGAATCGGGCTCAACGATATTGTTACCCTGTTTAAAATAGGGGGTTTGCGTATAGTTCCCTGCAGAATCTTTTATGCGACCGGCATAAACCTCATTGGTGGTATAGTCGATTACGATAACCCCGGCTTTGAGCTCATAATCCTGATAATAGACTTCAGCCTCATCATACATGTAGATCTTACGTTCTTTATTGCTCATCTTCTGATACCCTTTGGCATGGTATCTTATCTTATCAGCAAGGTATGAGGGCTTTTTTGTGCTGTCTGCGACGATGGTGTCTTGGGGTATGGAATCCTGTATAGCAACCGGGCGTATGCTGTCCTGAAGGCGTACAGCAAGCGAATCCTTACCAGCCTTGATTTCAATGTTTGTCCTTTTAGGGGTTTCCTGTGCTTTCAGTACGGAACTTAAGAACAGAAAAGTAAGCGCTAAAAGTATGTAAGGTTTCTTTGCTTGCAATGCTTTAAATCCTATTTTTGTACAATGATGGTGCGGTTTTTGCCGTGCCAAACTTACGTATATTTTTGGACTGTTTTATATGGTTCCTGATTTTTTAATCAAATAATTAACTGCTTTCTGACGTTAATATTTTATGAAGCGATATTTAAAAGCATTGATTTTTCCGGCACTTAGCCTTATTCTTTTTTCATCCTTTGATAATCCTGTTGATCCGCCGGGTAGCAAGGTCTTTACCGTAGTGCTGGATGCAGGTCATGGTGGTAATGACCCCGGGAACCTAGGGAGCGGATTTAAAGAGAAGGATATCGCTTTAAGTATCGTGCTGCGGATCGGAAAAATATTGGAACAGGACCCGAACATCAAAGTGATCTATACCAGAAAGACTGATGTTTTTATAGAGCTTTTTGAAAGAGGAGCCATTGCTAATCGCGCCAATGCTGACCTTTTCGTTTCAGTACATTGCAATGCTCATGATTCCAATGCCCATGGAACAGAGACCTGGGTGCTCGGACTCAACGGTAATAAGAAAAACATGGAAGTTGCCAAAAAGGAGAACTCGGTAATCTTTCTCGAGGATAATTATGAAGTAAACTATGAAGGGTATGATATGAATGCTCCGGAGTCTATTCTTGGATTGACCATGATGCAGGAGGAATTTCTGGATCAGAGTATCGTACTAGCCAAGAACATTCAGGATAACTTTACACAGGATCTGCATAGAAAGGATCGTGGTGTAAAGCAGAATATTTTCATCGTACTGCATCAGACTTTTATGCCCAGTGTACTGGTAGAAACCGGATTCCTTACCTATCAGCCTGAAGGAGCTTACCTGAATTCGGGTAAGGGAAAAGATGAAATGGCGAAGTCGATCGCGGAAGCCGTTGTCAAGTATAAAAGGTCTGTAGAGAATTTCGTAGGCGAGGATTTCTCCTATGAACTGGGTTCGCTTAAACAGGATGAACCTTTGCTGGCTTCCGGCGACGAAACAGCGACGATTCCTGTTGCAAGTGAAAGCAGCGGTGATGCAGTAATATTTAAGGTACAAATATCCGCAGGGGCAAATGATCTTGAATTGCAACCTTTTAATTTCAATGGTCTGGATCAGTTGTCGAAACAGTTCAGTGAAGGGATCTATCGCTATTATTACGGGAATACATCCAACTGGGAAGAAGCAAAAAAATTACAACAAAATGCCGTTGATAAGGGATTCGGTTCCTGTTTTATTGTTGCGTATAAAAACGGAGAGAAAATTAATTTGGAAACAGCGGTTAATTCCGTCTCACATTAAAGCACAACTTTAGAAAATATTTCTAATTTTGTTACTTGTACTTTAAAAAGATAGCTTTTGAAATTATCCAGAGAACTTAAAACTGCCATCATCGTTCTTGGTGGAATTATCCTGTTTATTCTGGGATTCAGTTACCTGAAATCCAACAATTTGTTCGATAACAGCAGAACATTCTATGCGGTTTATGATAATGTGAACGGACTGGCGACAGGAACCAATGTCGATATCAATGGATTGAAGGTGGGAAGTATTCATAGTATTGAATTTTTGAACAGCACAGGGAATCTTTTGGTTACCTTCTCAGTAGATAGTGATTTTAAATTTTCCAGAAACAGTGAGGCAGAACTTTACGATACCGGGATCATCGGTGGTAAGGGGCTGCGGATCATACCGGTATTCGATGGCGGGCCTAATGCTAAATCAGGCGATACCCTTGAGGCAAAGATAAGACCGGGGATTACTGAACTGGTAACGCAAAGACTGAATCCGTTACAGGAAAAACTGGAAGGAGTGATGATCAATGCCGATTCTGTACTTGCAGGCATGGATAAGGTGATGAATGAAAAGTCAAGAAGCCATCTGCGCAATGTGATCGCAAATCTCGATGAGACCGTTAAAGAATTCAAAGCTACTTCATACCGTATCAATGGTTTTCTAAAAGAAAATCAAGATAATATGACCGCTTCGGTAACCAACATCAAAAAGATCAGTGAAGATTTTTCTAAACTCAGTGACAGTCTGAGTAATGCCGATATTTCAGGGTCTATAGAAAAGCTTAAGTCTACCATGGATAATCTTAACAGTGTAGTTGCTAAAATAGAAGCCGGAGAGGGTTCTGTAGGAAAGTTGCTCAACGATGAAACTTTATATCAGAATCTGGAACAGGCTTCACTGGATCTTCAATTATTACTGGAAGATCTTAGGTTGAATCCGAAACGGTATGTTCATTTTTCACTTTTCGGGAAAAAGGCAAAACCTTATGAAGCTAACTCAGATACATTAACTATCATTCAAAATAACGATTGATCATGGGTTTTATCTCTCAGATATTATTTGCAGTTGTACTAATTGCTGGAATCGGATATTTTGTCCGTAATATCAATAAACTGCGGAGAAATATAAAACTGGGGAAGCCTGTTGATCGTTCCGATAATAAAGCCGAGCGTTGGAGAAATATGGCTTTGATCGCTCTGGGACAGAAAAAGATGGTAGTGCGGCCAATACCTGGTTTATTGCATATCATCGTCTATGTCGGATTTATCATTATAAACATAGAGGTACTGGAGATCGTTATCGATGGGTTATTTGGTACGCATCGGGTCTTATCCTTCCTGGGAGGCTTCTATGACTTTCTAATCGGTTCATTTGAGATTCTTGCATTACTGGTGATTGTATCGGTAACTATATTCTGGATCCGTAGAAATGTGATTCGATTAAAAAGATTCTGGAACCCGGAAATGAAAGGCTGGCCCAAAAATGATGCGAATTATATCCTCTATTTCGAAGCGGTTCTAATGCTTTTGTTCCTCACGATGAATGCAGCCGATCATCAGCTTCAGCAGGCCGGAGCAGCGCACTATGCACAGGCAGGGGCATTCCCGGTAAGCGGGATGATCAGTTCTGTATTTGGAGGATTGGATGTTGCCAGTCTGATCGCAGTAGAACGAATGGCATGGTGGTTTCACATTATAGGAATTCTGATATTTTTGAATTACTTGTATTTCTCTAAACATCTCCATATCCTGTTGGCATTTCCGAATACCTGGTACGCTAAATTAACACCGAAAGGACAGTTCGATAATCTGGAAGCGGTTACCAAAGAAGTCATGCTCATGATGGATCCCGATGCGGATCCGTTTGCTGCGCCGGAGGAAACTGAAGGAGAAGAGGAGCCTGGTAAATTTGGGGCCTCCGATATTTTTGATCTCAACAGGGTACAACTTTTAAACGCCTATACCTGTACGGAATGTGGTCGTTGTACCAGTGAATGTCCGGCAAATCAAACGGGAAAAAAATTATCTCCCCGTAAGATTATGATGGATACCCGCGACAGAATAGAAGAGGTAGGGAAGAATATCGATGCCAATGGCGGTAAGTTTGCCGATGATGGAAAACAACTGTTGGATGGCTATATCAGCAGAGAGGAACTTTGGGCCTGTACCACCTGTAATGCCTGTGTGGAGGCTTGCCCGGTAAGTATCGATCCCTTATCGATCATATTGGAAATGCGAAGATATCTCGTAATGGAAGAGTCTGCAGCACCTAATGAACTGAATGTGATGATGGGAAATATCGAGAATAATGCTGCTCCGTGGCCATTTAATCAAATGGACCGGTTGAACTGGAAAGAAGAAATTGAAACAACATAAATTGAAACTGATGAATAAAGAGGAAGTAGAGAAGTTACTACATGAGAAGTTGGAGGCGGGAGAACATGTAAGTCCTGTATTACCGGAAGGAATCAAGAATTACCTGATCGACATCGACGGTACTATCTGTGACGATATACCGAATGAAGAGCCGGAAAGAATGGCTACTGCACAGGTGTATCCGGATGCATTGAAAACCCTGAACAAATGGTTTGAAGAAGGACATGTTATCTATTTTTTCACATCGCGTACGGAAGAACATCGCGGAGTAACCGAAGACTGGTTAAATCGTCATGGCTTTAAATATCACGGTATGGTGATGGGAAAACCTCGTGGAGGTAATTACCACTGGATCGATAATCACCTGGTAAAGGCTACCCGATATAACGGTAAGTTTACAGATCTGGTCGACAAGGAAGTTACCATTCAGGTTTTCGACGACGGTAAACACGATCAATAATACGGAATAAGGAATCCATCGGATTTCCTAATTCCATTAATGCACCCATTAGTTATGAGTGAAGTGATTAAGGTACCAACCATGGCAGAATACATGGGCTTGGGGAAAGTTCCCGAAGTTCTATTCTGGGTGGGTTGTGCCGGTAGTTTTGACGACAGAGCAAAAAAGATCACCAAAGCCTTTGTCAGGATCCTGAATAAGGCAGGTGTTGATTTTGCAGTACTGGGAACGGAAGAAAGCTGTACTGGAGATCCGGCTAAAAGAGCTGGAAATGAATTTCTTTTCCAGATGCAGGCAGTTACCAATATTGAAGTTTTGAATGGTTATGAGATAAAAAAGATCGTAACCACCTGTCCGCATTGTTTCAATACCCTCAAGAATGAATATCCTTCCCTGGGTGGTAAATATGAGGTCATCCATCATACGCAGTTATTGCGTTCTTTGTTGGATGAAGGCAGATTGACCATCGAAGGAGGAAAGTTTAAAGGGAAACGCATTACTTTTCACGATCCGTGCTATTTAGGAAGAGCGAACAACGTGTATGAAGCACCGAGAGAGCTGATCAGAAAACTCGATGCGGAACTTGTAGAAATGAAAAGTTGTCGCTCAAGAGGACTATGCTGCGGTGCAGGGGGAGCTCAGATGTTCAAAGAACCAGAGAAAGGGGATATGGATGTTAACGTTAAACGTACGGAGCAGGCCTTAGAAACCGCACCTGAGATCATTGCAGCGGGATGCCCTTTCTGTAATACGATGATGACCGATGGCGTGAAAGCCAAAGAGAAGGAGAACAGTATCGCTGTTATGGATGTAGCAGAACTTATCGCAGCAGCGGAAGATTTATAATTAAGAGAAGAGAATCATGTTAGTTGAATTTGAAAAATTGCCGGATTATTCAAAAGTTTGGATTTATCAGGCAAACCGATCGCTTACAGATGATGAAGCAGAAGTGATCAAAAAAAGGTTGGATGAGTTTCTGACGCAATGGACCGCACATGGGGCCAGCCTGCAGGCGGCCTATGAATTACGGTACAAACGATTTATTATCATTGCGCTCGATCAGGAATTCAATGCTGCATCAGGATGTTCTATCGATACCTCGGTAAGATTCATTCAGGAATTGGAGCGTGATTTCAATATTGATCTGCTCGATAAGATGAACGTATCATACCGTCAGGGAGATTTTATAGCCTATAAACCATTAGCTGATTTTAAAAAGATGGCGAAGCAAAAGGCGGTTTCTCAGAATACCATCGTATTCAATAATCTGGTAACAAATAAAGAAGAATACCTTAACTATTGGGAAGTCCCCGCCAGAGATAGCTGGCATGCCCGGTTTATGAACTGATTTTTAAGAATATTAACCGAAAAAACAGGAAAGTCAGGATTTTTTCCTCAAATTGACAACCCTGAAACTAAAACTACTTGCTCAATGAAATGGAATAGATTGGTGCTGTTGCTGGTGTTTTATGTTACAGGACTTATAGCACACGCACAGCAGATTAGTCCGCTTATAGCAAAAGATCACCTCGAACAACAAAAATGGGTCGATAGCGTATATAATGCTATGACTCTGGAAGAAAGAATCGCTCAGCTTTTTATGATTCAGGTCTTTACCGACAAAGGAAAGGTCCACGAAGAATCGATAAAGAAGATCGTCAGTGATTATCAGATCGGTGGGGTTATCTTTTCCAAAGGTGGACCAGTTAGGCAGGCGAAGCTAAACAATACGCTGCAACAACTCTCCAAAACCAAAATGCTGGTTGCCATGGATGCCGAATGGGGGCTTTCCATGAGACTTGATTCTACCTTCGCCTATCCCTATAATATGATGCTGGGTGCCGTTAAGGATGATCACCTGATCAAACAGGTAGGAGAACGTCTTGGATATCATTGTAAACGTCTGGGGGTACATATCAATTTTGCTCCGGTGGTAGATATCAATACAAATCCTGATAATCCGATTATCGGTAACCGTTCCTTCGGTGAGAATATGGAGAAGGTCACCGAACTTTCACTTGCCTTTATGGAGGGTATGCAGTCTGCAGGAGTTCTGGCGAATGCAAAGCATTTTCCCGGTCATGGTGATACCGATCAGGATTCTCATAAAACCCTTCCGACTATAAGTTTTGATGCAGAACGAATCGATAGCATTGAACTCTATCCCTATAAAAAACTTTTTAAGAACGGACTCGCCAGTGTTATGGTGGCGCATCTTAATGTACCTGCACTGGAATCCCGCAATAATTTTCCTTCCTCGCTTTCGGAAGATATCGTAACTGGGTTGCTCAAACGAAAATTGAACTTTGATGGTTTGATCTTTACCGATGCCCTGAATATGAAAGGAGTCTCTGAATATGCTGCTCCGGGGGCGGTTGATCTGGCTGCGTTTCTGGCCGGTAGTGATGTTTTGCTGATCCCTGAAGATGTAGAGAAGGGAATCGGCACACTAAAGGAAGCTTATGATAAGGGGGTGATTTCCGAAGGAAGGCTTTCCCATTCTGTTAAAAAGATCCTGAATGCAAAATATATGGTCGGTTTGAACGATTATCAACCTGTGGTAACCAATAATCTTGTTTCTGATCTGAACTCCGTTAACGATCAGGTTCTAAGGGAAAATATCGTAGCCAATGCGATCACTATCGCTCAAAATCTCGATCAGCAGATTCCACTCAGAGATCTCGATAAACGAAATATCGCTTATCTCCAGTTTGGCGATGGTAATGGAGCCGTTTTTTTGAATGCATTACGAAAATATACGAAGGTTGATGTGGTAAACGGAGATGATCTTGCGGATATCCTGAAGTTTCTGTTACCATATGAGACCGTGATCATCGGGTTTCATAAAAATACCGATACCCCATGGAAGGATTATAAGCTTACCGATCAGGAAATACACTGGCTGAATGAGATCTCACGTACTAAGAATGTGATATTCGATGTATTTGCTTCTCCCTATACTTTGTTAGATCTTCGTACGATCACCAATATAGAAAGTATTATTGTAAGCTACCAGAATGATGCTATGGCTCAGGAAAAATCTGCCGAACTTATTTTTGGAGCCATTGGAGCCAGAGGTAGTCTTCCTGTATCTGCCAATCCGTGGTTGCCTGAGAACAGAGGTTTTATAACACATCCGCTTTCCCGGCTTGGATTTGGATCTCCCGAGAGTGTTGGACTGGATTCAGAGCGTTTGAAAAAGGTGGATTCAGTGATCAAAAGAGCTATTAGTTCCGGAGTGACTCCCGGAGCTCAGATTCTGGTTGCCAGAAAAGGGAAGGTGGTTTATGAAAAAAGCTTTGGAAAATTCTATTATGGATCAGATGCTGATAAGATAACCGATCAAAACATTTATGACCTCGCCTCCTTGACGAAGATAGTAGCGACCCTACCGGTTTTAATGCAGATGGTGGATGAGGATAAGTTGAATTTCAATACGACACTGGGCGAAATGCTACCTGAACTTAAAGGAACCAATAAGGAAGACCTTCGACTTGTTTCGGTGCTGTCACATTATGCACGATTAAAGCCCTGGATTCCTTTTTATATGGAAACCCTGAATGATGGTACCAAAAAGCCGGATGAAAAGTACTACCGTGAATCCCCACAAGGTAAATTTACGGTGAAGGTTGCCGATGAACTATACATGAGAGAGGATTATAAGGATAGTATCTTTAAAGAAATTAAAGATAGTGATCTGTTGAAAAAACTTCAGTATCGTTATAGTGACCTGCCTTATTTTCTGATGAAGGAATATATTGAAAAGGAAACCGGAGAGACCCTCGATCAGGTGGTTCAGGAAAAATTCTATCGTTCTCTGGGAATGAATTATACCACCTATAAACCCTTGGAGAAATTTAGGAAAGGCGAGATCGTGCCAACGGAAGTGGATGATTATTATCGTTATCAGACGGTTCAGGGGTATGTTCATGATATGGCTGCAGCTATGTTGGGTGGTGTGGCAGGACATGCCGGACTTTTCAGCAATGCGAACGATTTGGCAAAGCTGATGCAAATGTATCTTCAGAAAGGATACTACGGTGGTGTTCGTTACTTCAGTGCCGATACTTTTGATAAGTTCAATACTTGTTATTTCTGTGATCAGAATGTGAGAAGAGGTGTTGGTTTCGATAAGCCGCAATTAGGAGAAGCAGGCCCGACCTGTGGTTGCGTATCCATGACGAGTTTCGGTCATAGCGGGTTTACAGGTACTTATGCCTGGGTAGATCCGGAAGAAGAACTCGTGTATGTCTTTTTGTCCAACCGGACGTTTCCAACCATGGAAAATCGTAAACTCATTTCGGAAGGTACCCGGACGGTTATCCAGGAACTGATCTACGATTCCATAATTTTTTAGTGATTTCAGGGAGTTTTTATGGAGGTCGATATCGCGTATTGACAGAATTAAGATTCTGACAACATTTTTGTACATTTTAAAAACATAACTTTGTAAGTATTGGTTTAAATAGCAGACCAAACACGGGAATATCCGACTTAAAAAAGTATCAATGATCATAGGAATTGTTTGTTATCCTACCTTTGGAGGAAGTGGTGTAGTAGCGACTGAATTAGGGATGGCACTTGCGAAACGCGGACATGAGATCCATTTTATCACTTACCATCAACCGGTACGCCTGGCATTACTCAGTGGAAATATACATTTTCATGAGGTAAATGTGCCTGAATATCCATTATTTCATTATCAACCCTATGAATTGGCGCTTTCGAGTAAGCTTGTAAATATGGTGAAGCAGTATAATATTGAATTACTGCATGTTCATTATGCGATCCCTCATGCCTATGCGGGATATATGGCTAAAAAAATGCTGGAAGCTGAAGGGATTCATTTACCTATGGTGACCACTCTGCATGGTACTGATATCACTTTGGTAGGTAACCATCCGTTCTATAAGCCGGCAGTAACCTTTTCGATCAACCAATCGGATGAAGTTACTTCCGTATCGGAAAGCCTTAAAGAGGATACTTACAGGCATTTTGATATCGATAAAGAGATCCATGTGATTCCAAATTTTATCGATATTTCCAAATACAAGAAAGATTTTACCGATTGTCAGCGTGAAATGATGGCAGACCGGGGAGAGCGAATCATTACGCACATAAGTAATTTCAGAAAGGTGAAGCGTATCCCTGATGTGATTAGAACCTTTTACTCCATTCAAAAAGAAGTCCCTTCCAAGCTCATAATGGTAGGCGAGGGGCCCGAAAAAGAGCGGGCTGAAGAATTAAGTGATGCTTTGGGAATAGGCAGAAAAGTGATCTTCCTCGGGAATAGTACAGAGATCGATAAGATCCTGAGTTTTTCTGATCTTTTCCTCCTTCCTTCTGAAACCGAGAGTTTTGGTCTGGCAGCACTGGAAGCTATGGCAAATGGAGTTCCGGTAATTTCCTCCAATGCAGGCGGTATTCCGGAAGTTAATGTACACGGTTTCAGTGGCTTCCTTAGTGACGTAGGAAACTGTCAGGAGATGGCTGAGAATGCTATTTCGATTCTGAAAGACGGAAAAACGTTGCAATTATTTAAAAAACAGGCGTTTGAGCAGGCGAAAAAATTCGACATCAATGAAATTGTGCCTATGTACGAAGAAATCTATCAGAAAACCTTCTCTATTCTTTAAGAAATATTCTTATAATTCTTACAAATTTTACTTTAATCCGAATTTTAATTGGAATAAATTACATTTCATCTAAAATTGTTTTCGGATTAACTTTTCTTTGATCGATATTCAATTAAATTATATACATTTATGTTGAGTTTCAATCTCTTGTACTCTTAAGTATAAGTAACTCAGGTGTAAAGAATTTCACAGCCACAAAAAACATTATATGAAAAATCTTTATTTTTACACCTGCTTGCTATGTATTTTTGCCTCAAATTACACCTTACTTGCTCAAAGAGATGATGAAAGCGCCACCTGGTATTTCGGGATCGGATATAACGTAGTTGATGATTCGGGTCGTGAAGCACGACAATTATTCGACATCAGTAAAAACTGGAATTATGTCTGGTTTCCATCCACAGTGACCGCTGGATACATGTTCAACAATGGATTCCGTGTAACGTTTATGGGAAACTATAACCAATACAAAGACGGAAAACAGATCAATCTTAAGGATCAGATCGGCGATGAGCCTTTTTGGGCCTTCGACGGGTTGGTTGAATATGGATTGAACATCTTCTACCGGGAAAGAAATCGAAATCTTATTGATCCATTTCTGAGTGCGGGATTCGGGTATACCTCGAATGACGCAGCGTATGACGGAATGACTTTTGATGCCGGCGGTGGACTCAATCTCTGGATCGACCGTAATTGGGCGATCAGTATGAGGGCACTCGGTAAATGGGGGATCGGAGATAATAAGAACAACTACAAACATTATTCGATCGGCGTATTGCTGACACCAGACCTGTTTAAGAGGTGGAGTATGAGAAGGGCTGGAAGAAGGTCTGTCTCTAATTCTACGTCCCAACCGGTTCCGCCGGCGTATGTTCCGGATACAACTCCAGACGAGCCTGTTGTCGAAGATACTCCGGTTGAAACAGAACCCGCAGTGGTTACTGAACCGGTCGTACCACCCGCACCTACCAAATCTGAAGAAGAACTTCTTTGGGAAGAAATGGAAGAAGAACTGGGTAGAATCGCTATCGTATATTATGCATTCGATTCATCTTATCTCACTGAAGATGATAAAGCCATTGTAGAAGAACTCGTAGAATTTATGAATAAATATCCACGTGCTAAACTAGATATTCAGGCACATGCCGATTCACGTGGATCTGCTGATTATAATATGTGGTTATCACAGAAACGAGGTAAACGTATCGTTGATTACATCGTCTCTAAAGGGATCGATGAAAAACGCCTGACTTACACGGGATTCGGAGAAACTCAGTTGGTGAATCGTTGTGCAGACGGAGTACCTTGTAGTGCCGAAGAACAAAGACAGAACAGACGTACAAAATATGTGCTGATACGACTGGTAAATGAATAGAAAATATCGATCGATATAACTAAAAAAGAGCGGGATGTATTTATCCCGCTCTTTCTATTTTATTTCGATTCAACATCCTGATAATCAGTATATTGAATTTAGAGTAGTAGCGTGGTGTATTTTTAAGTTCTGGATTTGGACAGGTGAATTTTAAACGCTGTGAAGGATAATTTCTATATGCTTTTTAAATAACGAAAAAACTGTCCTTTTAAAGTATTTTTTTGGTGGGTATATAGGTCTTGGGTACTTTAACTTAGTTTTATTTGTACCCCTTAAATGTTGATACCTTTTAATTTTTTATACTTCGCAAAAGAAGTTAAAAATCTATCGTTATATTCCCGGAGCTTCGGAGAATTTCACTGGGACGGTATTACTGTTTCACAAGCGGAGCATTTATTTCCTTTTTACATAATCAATCCAACAAATTTAAAGCTATGGTTATTCTAGGCCTGAATTATTATTTTCATGATTCAACTGCATGCATCGTTGTAGATGGTAAATTGATTGCCGCAATGGAAGAAGAGCGGTTGAACAGGGATAAACATACGGATATGTTTCCGGAAAAGGCTATCGAGAAATGTCTCGAATTGGCCGGTTTGGGGTTTGAAGATATCGACCATATTGCAGTCTCGATAAAACCTTCTACACATATGTTCAAAAAGATCACCTATGTGATGAAGAATCCCAAAACCTTCGTTCCTTTTGTGGGGCACCATATTGTTAATGCCTATGCCAAGCAACGTAGGTTTAGGCTGTGGTATCAAAGAAAATGGAAAAAGTATACAGGACCAAAAGTTCATTTTTTTGAGCATCACCTGACGCATGTTGCCGGTACTTTTTATGTTTCTCCTTATAAGGAAGCAGCTTTGCTGGGTATCGATGGTTCCGGAGAATGGGGTACAACCTGGCTGGGTCATGGTATCGGTAACGATATAAAGAAGTTTGGTGAAAGTTTCTTTCCAAACTCTTTAGGTTCCTTTTACGAAACTATTACACAGTTCTGTGGTTTTAAACCCAACTATGATGAAGGAAAGACCATGGGATTAGCACCTATGGGTGACCCGGATGTTTTTCTGGATGAAGTCAGGAAAATGGTACGTATAAATAAATCCGGAGAGGTATGGATCGATCAGACTTATTTTAACTATAAATATCTCATAAAGGAACGCTACTCTGCCAAGTTTATCGAAAAATTTGGAGAACCCAGGGCACCCGGTGCTCCTTTCCGTGAAAACCATATCAATCTTGCTGCCTCCTTTCAAAAGGTACTGGAAGAATCAGTACTTAAGATCTGCGATATCCTTCATGAACGTACAAAATGTGATTATCTCGTAATTGCCGGAGGGGTCTCTCTCAACAGTGTTATGAATGGACGGATTGTACGGGAGAGCAAATTCAAGGATGTATATGTAATGCCGGCTGCCGGAGATAACGGTACAGCGATCGGTGCAGCTTTCTATCTTTACAACGGTCTTTTAAAACAGGAACGGATCTGTATACACGATAATCCTTACCTAAGTACCTATTATACTAATGATCAGATAGGAAAGGCAATTGCCGGTGCTAAATTACAAGCGGATTATTATGAGGATATTACTGAAAAGGCAGCCGATCTGCTTGCTGAAGGAAAGATCATAGGATGGTTTCAGGGTCCCATGGAAATCGGTCCTCGTGCGTTAGGCAGTAGAAGTATTCTTGCAAATCCGGCTTATCCAGATATGAAGGATAAGATCAATGCTGAAGTGAAGTTCCGCGAAGCCTACCGACCTTTTGCACCATCAGCGCTTTTGGAATCGTATAAGGAATTCTTTGACCTTGAAGTGGAGTCTCCGTTTATGCTGAAAGTATGTAATGTAAGAAAAGAAAAACAAGAGGTAATCCCTGCTGTGACTCATGTCGATGGTAGTGCACGATTGCAAACGGTACGGAAAGAACAGCATCCGATATATCATGAGCTAATTCGCAAGCTTGGCAATAAGACCGGGGTGCCTGTTGTGCTTAATACTAGCTTTAATATTCAGGGTGAACCAGTGGTAGAGTCACCTCAGGATGCTTTACGATGTTTCTTTTCTACCGGTCTGGACTATCTTGTTATTGGTAATTATGTTTTGAGTAAAGAGGGTTCAGCTGGGAAGACGGGAATTTAGAGATTCGATAATGTCTCCAACGTTTTTCCATTGCGCGACCTCACTGGTTTCAAATTTGACATTGAATTCATTCTCGATCTCGACCACCAGATAGATATGATTCAGTGAATCCCAGGTATCGATGTCTGCTGCTACGGTTTCCGGACTGATCGAAATGCTTTCATCTTCAAAAACGTCTTTAAATACCTGATTTAATTTTTCGATGATTTCACTCATTGGATAAAATGTTTTTGGATGACAAAATCTTTGATTTCTCCTTTGAATATACCTTTTTCAACGGGGGTCAGTCCTACTTTTAAAAGTAGCTCTGCAACCATTTTGTTTTTTGCTGTAGGAATATATTCACCCGAAAGATACCGAATTTTTAGTCGTTTAAGATCCTTTGATATATTTTCAAGAACAAAATCTTCGACACCTCTTTTCAATACCCTGCAACTCATTATCCAGGTATCGATAAAAGCCTCTTCCGGAGATACAAGCTTTAGTACCAAAACAGAGATGAGTCCGTAATCTCCGAATTTATCGCTTAATTTAACGGTATAGGTTATATACCCGGGGCTATTTGCTATGGCCGTGATCTCCTGTTCCGTATAGCGTATCGTTCTAAGGTTGTATTGATTTGAACGTTGTGTTAATTGTGCGATGCGAGGAATATCCTGAGAGTTGAAGGCAGAAATGTCACCTTTCATGGTTAATGACTCTAAATAATCGTCGATACTTGAATATTTGATCTGAAGGGATCTTCGTTCCGCCTCTTCCTGATATTGACGGGTACGGTCTTTATCCTTTTCAGAATAACTCGCTATATCGAAAAGATCCAATTGCTGAAGAAACGGCAGGTAGAAAGCAGGGTCTGCAGGTAACTCAGGCACCGTTATATTTGGATGTCGCTGGCGAACGATCTCTCTTTCTGCAGGATTATCATCTAAAAAAACCATGGAGTCAAACCCTATGTTCAACACTTCCTGAATGTGGGTGATATTATCAGCCTTATTGTTCCAGTTAGCAACGAAAACAGCGATATCTTCCAATTGCAGTAGCATGTTATGATTTTTAAGAAAAGCTTCCTTTGCTATTTGTTCATCATTTTTGCTACAAACTGCAAGAATGATTCCACGTTCTTTCAACGATTTGATCCATTGTTGTAATCGCGTATAAGCTTTACCGATACCGAGATCTCCGATCTGTATATTCTCAGGTCCGTCATCACCGATAATACCACCCCATAAGGTATTATCCAGATCCAGTATAAGACATTTTTTTAGCTTTCCTTTCATCGCTCCGATAAAGGAAGTAGCAGTCTTTGCCATGTCAAATTGGGTTTCCAGTGTATAAGGCAGATCGCTACTCAATAACAGGGAGGCATCCCGATAGGGGTTATTTCGAAAAAGGATTTTTTGAATATCCAATACAAAAAAGCCAGTATATTTTGCAGTCAGTTCCATCAATCCGGAATTTAACAGATAAAATTGCCGGAGTAAACTTTGGTCGGTTTTACTAAAATAATTTCCAAATCCGTTATCATCGTAAAGTTCAAAGGTGAACATCATAATTTTAGCAACCGGATTATGTGTATTGATCAGTTGAATACGCCTTTCGATCACTTCCAGAAAGTGATCCGCCAGTGTTGCTTTGGCCTCTGTGCTCATCGCATAGCTTTTATCTGCTATTTTCAGGGCACTTTCGAGAATGATGATTATTTCCGATTTCGCTTTATAAATTCCAGAATCAGGATCCAGTAATTCTATATCTGTCTGATCATATGCCCCTTCATGAATTTCCGGATTGTATCCGGATAGTATCAACAGGTTTCTTATATGATCTTTAAAAAAATGCGTGGTATAATTCCCAAGGATTCCAACAGAAACCGGGATGTTAAGAGAAGTGTCCTTTTTCTTAGCCAATTTACGGGCTGTCATATAGTTCATAGTGTCCATTACCTTTCTCTACTTTATCGTCCGTCACCGTCTCTAAGCACGAATTCGTGTTGCTCCAGATGAACATCTTTATAGGCTACCAGTGACTTTTCATTCTTATGCGCAAGAATGATCGGATTTAAGGTTGCTAATATTCCTGCAAGGTTATCATTGGTGGTGATCAATCTGGTACATTTATGCTGATAATATTTAAGCATTAGCGCATTTGCGATGATCTCAGTATTTTCAGGCTCATACAAGGCAAGTTTTACCGATAGGGTAGTTCCCGTAATAACATAACAAAGAAATCCTTTGATATGATTATCAAGGGTTACAAATGCTGCGGTGATTTGATGTTTCGATGATGCGTTTATATTGATTTCCGGATATTGTCTTGGGTCCATTAACCAGTTCAGATATGTAGCGTCTTTTACAACGAAGTCATCATTCATAAGGTTTTTGATATAACCTATGTTCTGATCATCAAAGCCCGCCACCGGAAGAAATCCTATGCCTGAAGAACGGTTCTTATTGACCTTTTTACCATATTGATCTCTAAGATGTAGGGCAGTAGCATTAGCAAACCGCAATGGATATTTCATAAAGTCCGGTAACGAATAACGGTCCATCACCAGCTCTTCTGGTATTCTTGTGAAAATGGTATAGATACTTCTGGGTCTGAGTTTTTTGAACAGTCTTTCATTTGCATAGAACTTTTCTGTAACCTTTGTATAACTACCCACTAAAATTTGACCATTCAGTCGTTTAATGGCTTCAAAATAGATCAGGGATCCCATTTTATCCGCATTCGAGTCTTTATCAGAAATAGGGAAGGACTCCCAATTGCGCAGCCAGTATTTTTTTTCAATCGTTGACTTACCTGTCCTTACAACGGCAGGAATCACCTCAATTTGACTAACGATACGGTCGTTCTCCAATGCGAGGATCGCTATAATATCAGCATCATCCGCATATGGATTATCGGTTAACCAATAACCGCGCTCCAATGAAAACGGTGGTTTGCCGCTTTTCCATAAAGTTCTGTTATCCAGTGATGTGCGGAGTTCTGATCTGTCTAAGGCGATAATATTGACCAATATGATATCGTTTAAAACCTTAAGTTAATAATTAGATTTTAAAAGAGGATTTATTTTTTGTTGACTCTGAAATAATTTCGGTTAAGTACCATGTTACAATAAAACGAGTAGCTGTAAAACCGTTGTAATTAAGATGTAAATAATTCTGAGTACTTATTACTGCTGCTTATTGATTTTTTTAGTTTCCTCCTTTACCTAAACTGCTTATGACTGACTAATCTGATTTTTTGGAATTAATATATTCAGAAATACACCTTGCAATGATCTTTCGTCCATTTTCATTCCAGTGCTGATCATAGATTAGGGTTACGGGCTTCTCAGATTGTGCAAATGCACCCGAATAGTCTATAACAGGATAACCTTTAGATTTTAACAGGGAGACGATCTCCGGGGCACAATGCTCACCATCGATAAGGAAGGCGGTCTTTTGTGCCGGAGGGGGAAATTTAGTGAACAGGGATTCGATATTTCTAAGGTAGGAAGCGATCTTTTCGGAATCAGAAATTTCATCGTGAACCTCCGTATGGCCCGAACTTCTGATGCTGAGTATCGCTTCTTTTATCGGATCCACCAAACCTATTGCGGAGGCATAAGACAATAATTTTATTTCATCCCGAATCTTAAAGAGAGGAGAGTTAAGCATATTGACCCGATCCTGGTTGGGTTCGTAATCATCCCGGTACAGATCATCCGGGTAATGTACATAGATGATCACATCATCGATAGCCTTGAAAATTGAATCATAAGCATGTATTAGATATAATTGGTCGGCAAGGTCATATCCTGCGTAACCGAATTCAAATACTTTATATTGCGGCAACTGATCTTCTATTTTTTTTCCGATAGAGTTTGTATAATCGATATGAAATCCTTGTATGAAAGAATCTCCGATCAACGCGATTTCTTTATCAGTATCCGTAGGAATAAATTCCCTGAATGAATTATAGCCAAATTTATTGATATGAAATCTTGCATGATTCTGAATTCGATTGCCTGTAACAGAAATTCCTTCATTTCCCGGTATACGTTTTTCCACTCCAGCTTCGTCGATAAATCTGGGAGGGTCTTCATCATAAAGATGTAAGATTCGAACTAATCCCTCCAGTATCAGAAGAATTAGTACTACATAGGCGATTGATTTTATTATGAACTTTTTCATGTCAGAATTGGAAATATATAAAGGATCGGTCTACCTGATCATCATAGAACAACATGATAGCTAAGACAGTAATAGAATATAATGAAAGTCGAACCCATTTATTTTTGAAAGGATAAGGAGCCCGTTCATTTCTTCTGATCAAAAATTCGTATCCGGTAAAGATCAACAATAATATAAAATAGTCGATCATACGGTAACCCGCGGGGTGGAGGTAAGGGGTTATGCTAAAGTCGGTAAACATGCGTTTCAAATATTCAAAAGCACTTGTAAGGTTTTCGGCCCTGAAAAAGATCCAGGTGATCGTTACCAGTAGAAAATTAAGCATCACAGAAATGATATCCGTCAACCGGTTAATACGAAGTCCCGGATTCCATTTTGCCTTATGAATAAAGAAAAATGGAAGGAAAAGTAAAGCATGTAAACCACCCCAGAAAACAAAGGTCCAATTCGCTCCATGCCACAGTCCACTTACCAAAAAAATGACAAACACATTTCGGATGGTGGTTATTTTAGATCCTTTGGATCCTCCAAGAGGATAATAGATATAATCTCTGAACCAGGTGGACAGTGAGATGTGCCATCTTCTCCAGAATTGTACGATATTCCTTGAAAAATAGGGGAATTTAAAATTCGACATTAGTTCAAAACCAAACAGTTTTGAAGTTCCAATGGCAATATCCGAATAACCACTGAAATCACCGTAGATCTGGAAACCAAAGAACACTGCCCCTATAAACAAGCTGGACGATGACATGGAATCTGAATTAGAGAAAATATCATCCACAATTGGAGCCAGGGCATCGGCAATGGCAATCTTCTTGAAGAATCCCCACAATATCAGGCGTAAACCTTCCACTGCCTGCAAGTAATTGAATTTTCGTTTGTTCAGCATCTGAGGTAACAGATGTGATGCTCGCTCGATCGGACCTGCTACTAACTGAGGAAAGAAACTTACGTAAGCAGAGAAGGCAATGAAATCTTTCGTTGGTTTTAGTTTTTTATGGTAGATATCTAATGAGTAAGACATGGTCTGAAACGTATAAAAAGATATCCCAACCGGAAGTAATATGTTCAATGTGAATTGATTCTGAGCATGGTAACCGAAATGTTCCAATAGCTCATAAAAGGAATCTGCAAAGAAATTATAATATTTAAAGAATCCCAGTAACCCGATATTAAATGAAATACTTGTCCATAACCAAAGTCGTCGATGTCTTTGTTCCGGTTTACCCAACTGAATTCCAACAAGGTAATCTACAAGGGTACTCAGAAAAATTAGCGCGAGGAACCTGTAATCCCAAGCCCCGTAAAATATATAGCTCAAAACAACCAGTAGCGTATTCTGGATTTTGAGATTTTTTCTAAATAGCAGCCAGTATAAAATAAAGGATACAGGCAAAAAAATGAGAAATTCTATGGAATTAAATAACATATCAGGCTATGTATGGGGTTGTTGTGTTATTGGATTTGGAACAAAACTTTTTTAAGGTTATTCTCTCCCTCGATTAGTAACACATGTTGTTCATTGCTGTAACTGTAAATTTTTGTTTTATAGGCATTGTCCTGGAACAGATAAAGAAATTCAAAAAGAACTTGTTTATATAAAGGGGAGATTCCATTTTCTGAGGGAATTTCAATAAGATCAGAATTATTTGGTCTGGATTCTACATTCTCAAATTGAAATGAAACCGGTTGTTCTACAGAAATTTTAGGTTTTTTATTGATAAGGAAAGTAAGTTTATGCAATTTTTCATTATAATTCTTTTCACGCATCGTCTGCTTAAGCTCGAAATAAGATTTCATAACTTTCCCGGTAATATTAGATCGCAATGAACTGCGGTCGTAATACAAATGATAATGGAAAGGGTAGGAGTCGGTCATCCATCGAGTTTTATAATCAAAATATCCTTTGGTAAGGTCCAGAATATCATATTGATTTTGAAAAGCCCATTCCAGCAATCCCATTAAGGTCACTGATCCGGGATGAAATTTACCGTAATCGATATCAAATACGGTAATGGCATCGAAGATCACTTTTTCTGAAAAATAACAAAGAGTTACGCATACCGGTATACCTTTATCTTCAACCACAAAAATGCCGGCTTTTCCTTCCTTCATCATAGGATAAACTACCTCCTGATAAAAATTCCATTCTGCAGGGTCTAAATTGTTATTGTAAATCTCTTTATCATCGAATCGCTTATCAAGAAGTGCTTTGAAGTTCGTAAATAAAGTCTTGTAAGTGGTTTCGTCAATGTCCGTACCATACATGCGATACGTTATATCAAAACTGGTTTCCAGTCTCTTCTTATATTTTTTGAGTTTATAACGACTGCTTTTACTGAATCGCTGCGCCAGAAAATCTTCATACCCTTTAAACTTTTTGAGTTCGATCATAAATCCCGGATATTGTTTGATTTTATGAAACTCGATGTTTTCAGGAAGTTCCCTTGAAGGAATATCAAAATATTCAGGAACATCATAGAGGAGGACAACCTTATTCTTTAAATTCAGGCCATTGCTGAAATTGGGGTCATAGCTGATCCCTTTAGTCAGATTTCGTCCTGCATTGATATATACGCCAGCTTTTGCCTGGTAAAATTCTAATCCCGGGAATTCATCGAGTAAAACTTCCTGTTCGTTATCAATGAAATGATCCTTCCAGATCTTCAAAAAAGTTGAAGAAAGAAATGGGTTGTTCTTTATGGTCATAATTTAGACTACTTATCTTCCGGGTTTCTGTATTTAGGAAAAAAATCCTCGTTGCTGGATTGATATTTGTTTACCAAACTGTCATATGTATCCTGATCGGTTACCAATTTCCAGATCTTGAAAATCTTATGGTCTTTTGAAAAAGAAGATTTGAATTTAAAAAGATTATCGGTGTACCGTCCACCCAGGCCTCCACCAAGATTATAATATTCGAGTCCTTCCTGTGTAGCCAGAATTCGCATCTCATCCAGAAGTAATTTTATAGGGCTCCAATGCAGGTAATCCTGATGTGTGCCACCCAGATGATATTGCACAATCCCATTTTTGATCAGAAAGATACAACCACCGATCACAGTTTCAGAATCTTTTTCTACCGCGATCAGTGACCTGATCTCAAAGTCTTTACACGTATTAAGATTTTTAAAATACTCTTTATTGAAGTAGTAATACGAATTCGCATTTACCCGATCCATATTAGAGTGATAGATGGCCATGAAATCGGCAAGATCCTGTTCAGACTGACAAAGTCTTATTTCGCATTTCTTTCGTGCACTGTTGATATAGGTTCTTAATCGGTTATGATATTGCCCGGTTTGTTCCTGATCGGAAAGCGTAATATCAATATTAACGATCTTGCCTTTTTCTACAAGCTCTCCAAAATATTTAAGGATATTATCCTGTGTAGGAATATAAGGATTCAGTCTGGAGAAAACTGCAATGATCTTGTTCTTTTTGAAGAATTCCCTGAAACAAAGCGCATAGTCTTCCAGATAGAAGTTTTCAGGTTCCACTGCAAGATTTGATAATGGACCAACATATCCGTATGCAGATGTGGCATCAAAATATGGCGTGTCAAATATCTTACTTACCAGAAGTGGAAATCCTATTTTAATATCGTCATTCTCGTATGCCACGAGTATTGGCTCCTGATCTTTTCTTTTAGTTGCTAAATGGTAATCGTAAGTGTGATAGGCATCATATCGATTCATATGGGATAGAAAGGCATTCCATGATACCCTGTCACTTATGATTCTAATATTTCCATGGCGCTTGGTTAACTTCCCGATTTCATCATTATTTAAATGCGTCATCTGAAGTGGTTGATCTTTTAGATTTTCAAAAAATGAATTTAATTCATCCAAAAGGCAATTTCTCAGGTTTTGAATATCCGGAACCACATCCGGTTGGTAATTCAGAGATTTGGCCTCCTTGCTCATGACATTGAATATTGCTTTTAGGGATTGGCTTTTTTATTTTAAATGTAAACACTACATTCAAATATTCATTGAAATTAAAAATTACAACAATGCCTGTTTATATATTCAGGTTCAAATACTGAAAAACTTGATTAAACGTATATTTGATTAAAACGAGTTACTTTACTATAATTTTTTCTGTATAGACTTTGTCGTTAATGGTTACAAAGCTTAGAATATAAACACCCTTATGTAGCCCGTCTAAGTTAATTTTATAGACGAAATCTTCCCCATTAACAATCTTAAATTGCCCGGAATCTAAAGTTTGCAGATCATAGGTGCGTATTAATTGACTATTCAGATTATGGATATGCACCGTTTTGAGATTTTCTTCCCCTGGATAGATCCTGATATTCAGATAATCTGAAGTAGGGTTTGGATATACCTGGGCAAAATAGAAATCTTCCTGGTTAAATACCATTAATTCCAGTGTACTGCTGTGTTGATCACCGTTATCCGCAAATACGGTTAGCGTAATGGTATATTGACCTACTTCTTCATAAGTATGAGAAAGTGTTGCCTCTGCGGAGGTACTGCCATCTCCAAGATCCCAATAATAGCCGGTAACAGGTCCGGTTGATTGTGCTGCACTAAGATTTATTATAAATGGTACATTACCTTCAGTATGATCGGCGGTGATCACTGAAATTACCGGTTCTGTTTGTGATTCGGTAACTTTGATCGTCACCGTATCGGTTGCGATAGCCTCTGTTTCATCTTTCACGGTTAGTGTAACTGTATATGTTCCGGCTTCAGTATAGGTATGATTAGCAGTCTCAGTAGTCGCACTGGATCCATCACCAAAATCCCAAAGGTATTCTGTGATATTTCCGGTTGACGTTTCAGCGCTAAAAGCTATGCCTAACGGAGCTGTACCTTCGGTTATATCTGTTGAGATTTCAGCCATAAGAACTGGTATCTCAACTGTTTCTACGGTGAAATTAATAGTGATCGATTCACCTTCCAGTCCGGAGGCATCACTCTCGGCATAGGGAGTTGCTATAAGGGTATAGGATCCTTCCGGGAAGCTGACACCGGAATCGTCACCAAAGACAGTATATGGATTTGTATTGTCGGTAACTTCGTTACTTAGGGCCCCGCTTAATTTCATCACTACACTTCCGGTGGTTTCCGGGTCTGTTGCTACTTCAATATTGAGCGAAAGACCTGAAAGATCTTCGGAATTGAGTACCAGACCATCGGTAAGGGTTGTTATCGCCGTATCTGTATCTGCATTGATCAGGATTATACTGACAACCTCAGGAGCGGTTGGAGCGGAAACTGAATTTAAAAGGATGACTTTTGATTCACCATTCTGATAGGTGATCGTCAGGGTAGCCGAATCATCCGTTTGTGTTCCTAAATGAGTTATAGTCAGATCATGTACTGTATCAGGACCAAGCAAACTTTGCGAAAGCATTCCTTCACTTATTTCAAACTGATCGGCATTCGTACCACTGATCTCCATACTTTCTATCCAGAGCGCTATATTTCCACCGCTTATAGTAACGGGTAGCCCTGCATTCGTTCCGACAACTATATCCAATGATTCGGCTACGTCCATGATACTGGCTACGGAAGCCTCTCCTTCAGGAGCATCCTCGGCATAGTATTCCATATTACGCTGATTTCCACCTCCTTTATTCGGTGAGCCGGAAGTTATAAAGATTCCATTGCCGGAAACAATAGCCTGTGTACCCTGACGTCTATGGTTCAATGATGAACCTGTTTCCCAGGTTAGTGTAGAAGGATCATAGATTTCTGTAATGTCATATGCAAGGTTCTGATCATCTGTCTCTCCGCCGATTACAAATAATTTGTTCTCGAATTCAACAATGGAGGCTCCTGCTCTCGGTGTTGGTAAATTCTGAGTTGCGGAAAGCGAACTCCAGGTCCCTGTAGTAAAGTCATAAACATCTACCTCGGGAACGGTAGGAGCAAACACGCCTCCGTCTCCACCAGACAATCTTCCGGCTACAGCATAAAGCTTACCGTCGATAACGGTTGCCTGGAAATGATCCCGTGCATGGGGAGCATCCTCCAGTTCGGTCCAGGTTCCGGTAGCGGGATCGAATTCATCGAACCATTGTACATATCCTCCGTCATGTCCCTTTGTATTACCTCCTATAACATAGAACTTATCGTTATAGACTACCATTCCGGTAGATCCCCGACGCCTGTTTTCAGGGATCTCAGGACCTTGTATCCATTGTTGTCCGGCAGGATCGAATATATATATGTATTCCGCAGGAGTTTCGACTGGATAGGTATTGTCTTTAAAAGCTCCGATCACCCAAATCAAACCTTTATATTCAGTTGCCTGAAAGTGGTTTAGTTCCAAGGGTACATTTTCGGAAAGCGAACTCCAGGTATTGGTTGTATAGTCATAAATATCAACCGTTGTTGCATTTTCACGTCCTCCCAACAGATAGAATTTATCTCCTGCCTGAACAAATGAACATTCATGTCTTGCGGTATAGTTGGTCGGTGTTATTTTGTTATACCATAAATCGGTTTCCGCATCGGTAATTGTCCAGGTAAAGGTAACTGATCCTGATTCCGATCCTGGTTTAGAAGCCATCACCGTTACTTCATAAATTCCATTTCCGGAAGGCCCGCCCGTAGCAGCACCGACCTCAATGGTACCATAGATTTGTCCGTTGGTCGGTTCAACTTCCAAACCTGCCGGCTGCCCGCTGATGGAATAGGTGAGATTAGCCAGTTCATTACCGCCACTGGCCGCAATAGAAAGGGCAGGAGTGTCGCCTTCCGCATTTGTTTGATCCTCTATATCATTGACGGTAATAGGTCCGTATTCATATTCTTCTGCAGTACCAAGAACTTCAATCGCTGAAACTTTAGGTTGATTAGCACCTCCTAATGTGGTTTCAGATGAAAAATATAAATTCAATTCATTGTCTGTAATATGAACCTTGAAGGATTTTGTGATGGGTGTTTCCGAACCGGTTTCCGCGAGTATATCAAAATCGTCCAGTTCCAGTTCGTCTTCTATGATGACATCGAATTTTCTACTACCCACATCACCTTCCATACCTCCGGTGGCGTTGAACCAGATTTCTGCAAAGTGTAATATCACATCATAGGTGCCATTTTCTAAAGGTACGTTATATGAAAAGACTTTAGCGCTTGAAGTACGTTCCGTTTTATAGAGATCGTGGGTGGCCACACTTGTATTGGAGAAAGAAGATCCGCCGTTATAATATTCATCGGCTGAAAAAGTATCCCCATTGTAGTCGATCTCTGGTCCTCCAGAATTGATCCTCCATGCAAATCCTTCTGTTGACGATGGATCTTTTATGTTGATGGTTATCGATTGCGTATCGGAATGAGTTCCGTCGGTAACGGTTAACGATACTGTATAAATTCCGGGAGTGGTATATATATGGTCAGGATTCATGGCTGAAGAATTACTTCCATCGCCAAAATGCCAGGAATAGCCTGTAATTGGATTGTTCCCTTCAGATTCAGATCCGTCAAATGATATGGTCGCCGGGGCATTCGAAGTGTATACGGAGGCCATGGGTATGGCAAGAATATCATCATAGGAGATGGTAGAAATTACCTCTATAGCATTGATCTGTGGGTTTTCTATAATATGTTCAAAAGACAGGTTCAGCTCGCCATCCGTGAGTGTGACGTCATAGGATTTAATCGCTCCGACCCCAAAACCAAAGGCTGCAACAGGATCAAAATTCGATTCGACCACATTGTTTTCCAATAGTATATTAAAACTTCGGTCTCCTTCATTCATGGTACCATCATAAGCGGTCCCCAAATAAAGGTTTATTTTGTAAGTGCCATTTTCCAAAGGTATTTTAAACTCCATTTCCTCACCGGTGGCCACATCATATCTTTCAGTGGCATATAAGGTAGTATAAAGGTCTTCGGTGATATAATCCGGGATACTCTCGTCGTGATTTGCATACAGGAAGGAAGTGCTGAAGTTATATCCGGTATTGACAGAATAATCAGCACCGATATAGGTGCCGTTTACAGGAGTGGCTACCCAATCAGGACCATTATCTACAGTGGCTATATCAACGGTAGATCCGGCATTTATTCTAAAGACAGGAATTTCTGCAATATTTTGCATGATTTCCGCTTTTAAGGGAATAATGAGCGGACTATTTTCCCCGGTATGTTCGATGATAACCTGCAGCTCTTTTTGCCCATAATCTTTATTTGGAGTTAAAGAAATTGGAAATGATTTACTGGCTCCCGGTAATAGACTGAACGGAAATTCCAGATCGAGATTGAACAGGTCACTATCGATCCCGTTAAAAGTTATTCCGGTAATCGTAATCGCATCATCTCCAGGTCCTCCCTGGTTAATGATCTTCGTTAGCTCACTTACTACATCGGTACCATATACTTCTTCGAAATCGATTATATCTGATTCGGTAGAAAGTTTATTCGAAATATTTTTAAAGGCATTGATATAATCCCAGGTTGCAGAAAATGTTCCTGCACTTGCCGTCGTAGAACTGATCATACCGACAGCAACTCCAAATTCATCATTGGGGTCCAACACACCTGCAGGAAGATCCATTTCATCTCCTACAGGATATAAATTAGCTCCGCTATCGATGGAATAATAGGCCTGAACTTTATTGGAAGAAGGTTTCACCTGAATATAAAGCTCAATAGCATTGGCTTCTGTAAGTCCTTCCACATCAAATAATGATTCAGTACCGATTTGATTTTCTTCTCTGTAAATACTGATACCATTTTTACCATCACCATAGGTGGTTCCGGTACTTATTTCAATGGAGAAATAATTATCCTGATCACCGGTTCCGATATAGATACCATAATATTGTCCGGTTTTAGCTTCTATATTGTTAAAAGGCACTTCGATTTCACCCTGAATGGTAAAGGGTAAGGAATTTGAATCAGCATTCATCCCGAACTGGAAGCCATAATCCTGATCATTAGTTGATCCTCGCGCTGTTCCGGTAGTTACTTCATCAACAGTGGCTTTTCCGGCAGCACCTCCGAAAGACATAAAGGAAAGATCATACAGATCGAGATATTCAGTATCGGTTACGGTGTTAAGCATTAAACCGGTGAATCCAAGTCCTAAGAATCCGGTGCCGGGATCGTTGTTCCAAAATGGATAATTGATGGGCATTTCGACATTTAAACCGTTGTTGGCATCAATAGGAAAGGGATCGGAAAAATCAGGAATACCGTCATTATCATCATCATCATCCATGAGATCTGATATAAAGTCGCCATCGTTGTCCATAGGAGCACTACCCCCGGAACAATAGTTGGTTCCTGAAAGAATTTCGTCTTCATTGGTGTAACCATCACCATCGTAGTCAGCTGTTGGATCAAATTCAGGGTCATCCTGACTTAAGCAGTTTATAAAATCGCCGGGTTCAAAAACAGTGATGTTATCATCTGCATACGTGACAGCCCAAATAGTACCCGGAAATATTTCATTATCTCCCTGTGCGGTAACATCCAGAGGAATGGAACCGAATCCGGTGAGGAATTTATTATCCTTGTTCTCTAAAGAATTCCCATCTGCAGCGGTTTGGAATCGATGGATACTTCCGTCATAGGAAGCAGCCAAAAGGTTTCCTTTTATAGCTCCATTAAAATTTGATGCTGTATAAACAGCCATTCCATTGGTGGATTTCTCATTGGATTCCAGAACATGAGTGTTCGGATGAGAAGCGTTATTTTTATAATAATCACCTTGTCTTGGATCATCTGGGAAGTCTGAAATGGAAAAGGAATCATTGAAGTATCCACTTACTCCTACCAGACGATCTATAAAATCATAACTTGCAGTTTCGACCCAATTGGTACCGTCAAATTCATATTTATAAAGTCCGGCCTTGGAAGGGAATGCTCTTATGGGGTCGGTATGACCACCGTAATAGGTTTGGAATTCGTCGGAAATATTACCGATATGATGAAGATGATCAAAATATTGATTCCCGTTGGTATAATTATACTCACTGGTCACATAATCTCCTGCGGCAGGTTCATAGGTGGCAGAACTGAAATCACCTTTGAAATTTCCGGCACTATCATAAATTCTTGGAGGGCCTCCCCAGTCTTTATTTGGACCATTATCAAAGCTGAAGATCTGACCGTTTTCGTTGATCACAACATCATATGCATTTCTGAATCCGGGAGCAAATATTTGAACTGGGCCTCCAGGTTCACTAAAAGCCATATTCAAACCATTATTACCTCCGAACGGATCTCCCAGATCAATCGTAGCATTATATAGTGGATGATTTATTCCATATGGGAATTCTGGAGAGGTATTATCGATATCTTCTCTTTCAGGATCATTTAACGTTGGAAGATCATATACAAAAGGGGTATTGCCATACCTTGGATCAAGGAAAGGACCACCGTTATTGCTGGCTATCTCATCGATCTGATCCAGGTCTACTACTAATAGGGCAGCGGAAAGGAAGAATTCTATGGAACCTGCAAAATTGTTACTTGCCGCTCCCTGATTCGTATTTCCTCCTTGTTGGATCAAAAGATAATGCCTTCCATTTTTTTCAAAGGTCGCCATACCATTGGTTGAATGATTTTCTTCACACCTCGGCAAACCTCTGACCAGATCGACCTTATCCCATGAACTTCCGTTCCAGGTTAATCGACTGAGAATACCTGAATTCATATCGAGATTGTTGTCGGTACCTGCAGTACCACCCCCAATTCGCGAATCTGAAGAAGTTACATATAAAATCGGAGTTTCAGCAGTACCCGCCGTAAGGATCCCCGTGATCTGACGGGCTTTTAGCGTATTGACTGTTCCATCGTCATTGTGATTAAAAATATTATTCTTAATCTCGGAGATCGCTGTTGAATTGATTACGGTATAAGTACCGTTTCCGGCATCAGCTTCGTCTCTTTCAATTTCATATTCATAGATCACACCGTTTTGTTGTGATACGTAGAGTTTTCCGTTAGGGCCAAAATCTATGGATGTTGGATTATTGATATTCATGTTCTGAAGTCCACTTCTTCCAAATGGATAGGACTGACAATAGGAAATGTCAGGTACCATGAATAGGATCAATATAAGACAAATGATACTTGTTCGAAAAGTAACATTTTGTGTTATTGGATCTAGCTTGAAAAAGCTGTTAATCCCCAATTTTTTCAGACGTAATTTTTTTACCATTGGCCCTGTTTTTAGTAATCATTGGATGCTGCTATTATCAATTTACCTAAGGGCGGGGGGATATTTGAATTAAAATTCTGAAAAATTATCTAAGAATGGACGTTAATCTCGATTAAGAAGAAAGATATTCGACTAATGGGAAATTTAATGTATTGAGTACGCTAAGTAGCGTTAACGAATTCTAAACGAGTAAAATGTAAGAATATGATTATAAAATAAATTGAATTTTATTTCAATAATTCAGGGAAAAATCAAATCAGAAATAGCATTGATGAAATAAGTAGGGAGATATTCAGAACTCAGTTCATCGGGATTGCAATCGTGAATATTTCGGCCATTATTTCGCAATGCAATGGTTAACCAGCCGCGCCGGTTCGGGGTGATGAAGTCCTTTTTCAAATTGTCACCGATGTAGATATAGCTCTTACCCGGGAATTTATGTTCTACTGCCAGATAATTATTTTCGTGTGGTTTTGTGGTTCCTAGTTCTTCAGAAATTATAATTATGTCGGGATAGTGGAGAAGGTCGAGGGATCTTAATTTATTGGTTTGTGTAAGAGTTCTTCCATCGGTGATTAAACCTATCGGTGCAGGAATATTCTTAATCGCTTGCAATAAATCCTTTACGCCTTTGAAAGGTGAAATTTCAGGAAAATGGGCTCTGTATAATTGCAATAAGATCATTTTGCTGATATCAAATCTTTCCGATAACCATTGAAAGGTGTCGGAACCTTGCCTGTAAGACGTGAACATTTCATCAAAAAGCTGTTCCTTGTTTTCAGGATCCAGCTTACCGGCTATCATTTTATAGGCTGAAATGAGATAATCGATCTCATTATATAAAGTGTCGTCAAGATCAAAAACTACAACCGAATTTTCATCAAGATTTATAACCATGAACCAGTATTTCATTGTCATAGCGAAGCATCAGTAACTGATCTTCCCAGACATCGAATTTGTCTTCTATAGGTTTACCCAGAAAATATTCGTCGATGATCCAGCCGGAGTAATTTCCTCCTGCCAGGTATGACAACGGATATCCACCTCCGAATCTTGCATTGATCTCGATACCATAAATGGCACCGGTTTCTTTGTGTTTAAAAAATTGAATATTGATACATCCGAATACTCCGGGAAGCGTACTCAATTTTTCACGAACCATGGAAATGATCTCATTGCGTTCCGTAAGCCCTTTGTTTACTTCTCCATCACGTACTTCAACACGCTTCCTTGGAATTACACAACGTAGGGAACTTTTGCGATCATAATAGAGGTCGCAGGTATATTCCTCAAATTTGTCATGATCGAGATATTCCAGGAAGATCAAATTGTCATTCTCAAAATGATAACTGTTCAGGTCGGTCTCTTCACGGATGATGAAATTATCAACACCACGGCTTCCGTTGATCGGTTTGATGTATAAAGGAAGCGAATAATTGTCTTTGGAATACTCTTTGGCAGCAAGAATATCGATAGACTTAAAGAATTCATGCGTAAGTCGTTTATTATGACACATACGAATGAATTCCAAATCGGAGACCAAAGGAGTGATACCCTCGGCCTCCAGTTCTTTTTTATGTTCAGCAAGTATACGTAATTCTGTATCTATCGTCGGAATCAGTAACTTAATGTCATTGTTTTTGCAAATTTCTATGAGTCGGGGGATGTAGTCAGTTTCTGATAGACTGGGTACTTTGAAATATCTGTCAGATATCTGACAAGCAGCCGCCAATTCAGGACGAGCGTCACTCGTGAAAACTTTTGCATCGGGTAATCGTGTGGTAAGTTCTCTTTTAAAAGAATTTACCAGAGACACCCTTCTTCCGGCTGAGCATATTAGAATATTCATGAGACTAAGGTATAAAACTTTTCTTGTTGAAAATTAACAGAATATGTTTTATCGATAAATGTTAAAATTATTCTTTAAACTAAATGTAATTTCCCTCACGTAACATACTCATTTATGAATGTGGGTCTTTATACCTAATTCATGCTATCCAGTGCTTTTTGCATTTTTATACGAATCTGATCGAAACCTGGATTGCCCAAACTTCCGAGATGCACATGTTTGATATCCCTTTTGGGTTCAAAAGTGCCTTCCTGAATCTCCATCCCCATTTTTTTATAAGCATCTCTGAAAGGAAGTCCCTGCATTACCAAATCATTAAGTGTATCGACACTAAAGAGGTAATCATATTTCTTATCGCTTAGGATATCTTTATTGACCCTGATATTCTGAATGGAAAAATTGAGTAATTCCAGACAGGATTTCAGTTCTTGAATTCCCGGAACCAGAATCTCTTTGGTAAGTTGCATATCGCGATGATATCCACTTGGGAGGTTCGTCTGTAACATCGTAAGCGTGTTCGGGAGACTTTGCACCTTATTGCATTTACCTCTGATCAGTTCGAAAACATCCGGATTTTTTTTATGAGGCATAATACTCGAACCGGTCGTCAATTCGTCCGGAAAGCTTATAAAGTCGAAATTCTGACTCATGTACAGGCAGATATCCATAGCCATTTTAGAAAGGGTTCCGGCCACTGAACTCATGGCAAAAGCCGTGCTCTTTTCCGTTTTTCCTCTTCCCATTTGGGCTGCAACAACATTGTATTTAAGCGTTTCGAACTCGAGTATTTGGGTCGTAAATTCACGATCGATAGGGAAGGAGCTTCCGTATCCTGCTGCACTTCCCATAGGATTTTGATCGACACATTTTATTGCGGCATTAAGAAAGTGTACATCATCGATCAGACTTTCCGCATAGGCCGAGAACCACAAACCGAATGAAGACGGCATGGCGATCTGTAAATGCGTATATCCGGGTAATAAAATATTCTTATGTTTTTCAGACAGATCCATTAGGGTAATAAACAGCGCTGATACCTGACCCACCATCGATTTCAATTCATGTTTCAGATATAACTGTATGGCAACTAAAACCTGGTCATTTCTTGACCTTGCTGTATGGATCTTTTTACCGGTATCACCCAGCTTTTCGGTAAGTATATATTCGATCTTAGAGTGAACATCTTCAAAACTGTCATCGATGATGAATTCACCTTTTAGTATACTTTGTCGGATGGCTTCCAGGGCTACTACAAGTTGATCGGCTTCCTGCTGTTCGAGCAATCCTATCTTAGCCAGCATTCTCGCATGAGCCATGGAGGCAATTGTGTCGTATTCGGCAATCACCAGGTCGAGTTCTCTGTCTGAGCCTACGGTGAAGATATCTATTTTCTCATTGGTTGAGAATCCTTTATCCCAAAGTTTCATTTGTCGTCAGTACTTTAAATTATTTATTGATGATCACTTTCTCAAGGATCCTGATATAAAGATTAATCCCTTCCTTGATTTCATCTACAAAGATATATTCATTTGCTGAATGAGATCGTGTTGAATCACCGGGGCCTAATTTCAGAGACTGACAACTGAGGGCAGCCTGATCTGAAAGGGTCGGAGATCCATAGGTGGTTCTGCCAAGACTCATACCTGCTTTTACCAGCTCATGATCTGGAGAGATCGCAGAGGAGTTTAATCTGAGCGATCTTGCTTTTAGGGTACATGGAGCTTCTTTCGTGAGTATTTCATTGATCTCTTCGTTTGAATACTTATCGTTAACCCTTACATCGACAACCAGATTGGTGTCCGCAGGTACTACGTTATGCTGACTGCCTGCATTGATTTGAGTTACCGTAAGTTTTACAGGTCCCAGAACATCAGATATTTTTTCAAAACGATAATCGCGGAACCATTCGAGAACCTTGATGGTATTATAGATCGAATTATCATCATTCGGATGTGCAGCGTGACTCGGTGTTCCGTTTACGGTGGCATCAAAGACCACTAATCCTTTTTCAGCAATCGCAAGATTCATAAGCGTCGGTTCCCCGACGATTGCCACACTGATTTCAGGAAGATGTTTCAGAACTGAGTTGAGTCCGTGCGGTCCACTGCTTTCTTCTTCTGCAGAAGCCACCACGACAAGGTTATATTTCAGATCCTCCCGATCATAATAATACGTGAACGTTGCCAGTAATGATACCAGGCATCCTCCGGCATCATTGCTTCCAAGTCCATATAATTTTCCGTCCTCGATATGTGGTTCAAAGGGATCTTTCGTGTAGGCTGTATTGGGTTTAACCGTATCGTGATGAGAATTTAAAAGCAGTAAGGGTTTCCCTGTTGTATAGTGCTTATTAAACGCCCATACATTATTATTTTCTCTTTTGAAAGGGATGTTGTGAAGTTCGAACCATTTTTCTATAAGAGCAGCAGTTTTGTCCTCTTCTGAAGAAAAGGAAGGGGTGCTGATAAGATTCTTCAACAGTTCAATCGCCTGTTCGGTAAGTTCACTAATATTCATTATAAGGTAATCGTGGTTTTTATTGATTCTTTACTTCTCAACATTTCAATGTTTCCAATATAGACTTTGTTGACACCTCTGTTCAAGGCATCAAAACAATTATGTAGTTTTGGAAGCATTCCGTCGGCAATGATTCCTGCTGCTTTCAGCTCTTCATAAGATTCTGTATCTATCGTACGAATCACAGAATCTTCATCGTTTATATTTTTTAGCACTCCTTTTTTCTCAAAGCAGTAATAAAGTTCTGTTTCATTTTGTTTGCTTAGCGCAACTGCTATTTCCGTAGCAATAGTATCGGCATTGGTATTGAAAAGTTGCCCTTTTCCGTCATGGGTGATTGCACAGCAAACCGGAGTAATTTCATGCTCCAGAAGCAATGTCAGCATCTTTTCATCAACGGCAGTTACATCGCCGACAAAACCAAAATCATGGGTTTTTACCGGTCTCTTTACCGAAGTAATCAGATTGAGGTCAGCTCCGGATACCCCTGTAGCATTACATGACCTTGCCTGTAATCCGGCTACGATCGATTTATTTACCAACCCGCCATATACCATGGTGATCACTTTGAGGGTTTCGCCGTCTGTGATCCTTCTCCCGTCTACCATATGTACCGGTATGCCCATGGTTTCGGCTAAATTGGTGGCAAGTTTACCGCCTCCGTGAATGAGTACTTTAGGTCCTTGGATCGCTGAGAAGTCATCTAAAAAATGCTGCAGGGTATCCTGATTTTCGATCAGATTACCTCCGATCTTTACGATAGTCACTTTCATTTTCTTAACCAAAATTACGCATTTTGTTCTTCCAGGATTGATTTGATTACAGATTGTGCTGCCCAGGTTCGGTTATTCGCCTGTTGAATGACCAGCGACTGATCACTGTTGAGAACCGCATCTTCAACGATAACATTTCTACGTACCGGTAAGCAGTGCATAAATTTAGCACTCCTGATCTTATCGAGTGTGATCATCCAGGACGGATCGTTCAATAATATTTTTCCATAATCTGTAAAACTACTCCAATTCTTTGCGTAAACGAAATCTGCATCGGCAAGAGCTGCCTTCTGATCTCTGACAACCGGTGTATTTCCGATAATTTCCGGAGCGAGATCATAACCTTCCGGATTGGTGATCAAAAAGTCCACGTCCAGTAATTGCATCATTTTGGCAAAAGAATTAGGGACGGCATGGGGTAAAGCCCTTGGGTGTGGAGCCCAGCTAAGTACGACCTTGGGTTTTGGTTTGTTCTTAAATTCTGTAATGGTGATCGCATCAGCCAGTGCCTGCAATGGATGTGCGGTAGCACTTTCCATATTTACAACAGGAACAGAAGCGTAGGTACTGAAACTGTTCAGGATCATTTCTTTCTGATCCTCTTCCTTATTGGTTAGAGAAGGGAATGCTCTTAAGGCAATAATGTCTACATACTGTGAAATTACCGCTGCGGCTTCCCTGATATGCTCTGCAGTATCACCATCCATGATGGTTCCATCCTCAAATTCGAGTTTCCAGCCATCTGAATTGAGATTCATAACGATCACTTCCATGCCAAGGTTCTGAGCCGCCTTTTGAGTACTTAAACGGGTGCGTAAACTTGAATTGAAGAACAACATACCTATGGTTTTGTTACGGCCGAGTTCTTTAAATGCAAAAGGGTCTTTTTTCAGTGAAATGGCCTGCTCGATCAATCGATCCAGATCAGGGATGTCGTTAAGATCTCTGTATTGTTTCATTATTCTTTTTCAATTTTAATTTTTGATTCAAGTTATTTTACGCCTGCCGGAAATCGGGTATATCCGCCTTTTCCGCTGATAATATCCAGTAAGAATTCGTCTTTCAAACCATTGACGATCCACGTTTCTATACCGGCATTGGCTGCGATTTCAACCGCATCTATTTTTGAACGCATTCCGCCCGTTCCATGGGACGATTTTTTATCCTCGATCTCTCGTAGTATGGTTTGAAGATCATTGACCTCTGCTATGGTTTCTGGAATTCCTTGTTGCATGGACTCCCGGGTATAAAGGCCATTGGTGTTGGTCGCAATGATCAACAGGTCTGCCTGAAGTAGAGCTGCGGTTAAAGCTGCCAGTTTATCATTATCTCCAAATTTTATTTCATCGGTAGCTACGGTATCATTTTCGTTGATAACCGGGATATAGTCATGTTCCAGTAAGGTATTGACCGTATTGATGATGTTCTTTCGGGATTCTTCACTTCGGAAGTCGGAGTAGGTGAGCAGACATTGGGAAACAAGTAAACCCAGCTCGCGGAAATTTTCCTGATAGATTCTCATCAGATGAAGTTGCCCTATGGCTGCCAGAGCTTGTTTTACCTTAATTTCCTTACCATTGCTTTCAAGGTCAACGAATTGCCTTGCCGCAGCAATAGCCCCTGAACTAACTACAATGAACTCATAGGTGTCTTTTAAACTGGCGATTTGCCTTGCCATGTCTTCGATCTTCCCACGCGATATATAGTTGGTTTCACGGGTAAGGGTGTTTGAACCTACCTTCAATACGACCCTTTTCTTTTTGGTTGTTTCCATTTTTGGTCGATCGTGAAATGCTGGAGAAAGATCTCATTTATCGATCTTTCTCCGAGCACACACTGCAAATATGCTATTCTATTTTGGTGAACGCGGTATCCTTGTTCAGTGTATTTAAAATAAAGTTATCCTCCAGGCCGTTCACGATCCAGGTCTCGATATTCGCGTTGTTAGCGATCTCAAGCGCCATAACCTTGGAGCTCATACCTCCCGTTCCGTGTGTCGATTTATCATCATCGACCACTTCTTTCTTAAGTAAGCTGAAGTCATCCACTTCTTCGATGGTTTCCGGCGTACCCTCACGGAAGGATTCTTTTGTATAGATACCGTTGGTGTTGGTCGCAATGATGAGCAGATCAACATCCAGTAAAGCTGCGGTTAAAGCCGCCAGCTTATCGTTATCACCGAATTGGATCTCATCGGTTGCAACGGTATCATTTTCATTTATAATGGGGATATATTCGTTCTCCACCAGAATATCAATGGTATTTCTGATATTTTCCCTGGAAACTTCCTTTTCAAAATCTGAATAGGAGAGTAAACACTGCGAGGCGAGAAGTCCCAGTTCTCTGAAACTTTCCTGAAATATACGGATCAGGTGAGGCTGTCCGATGGAGGTCAGCGCCTGTTTTACGTTGATATCCTTATAATCGCTTTCCAGGTTGACGAATTGCTTGGCAACTACTTTTGCACCGGAACTCACGATAACAAATTCATAATCGTCTTTTAAAGCGGCGATCTGTCTTCCGATATCTTCAATTTTACCTCTTGATAACTGGTCGGATTCTTTTGTAAGCGTATTTGATCCTATTTTTAACAGGATTCTTTTTTTCTTCTTTTCTGGCTTACTCATTTTGTTGTTTTTTGAATTTTCCCTTGGACATCGAAGGCATAGGGCCTTCGGAAAAAATTAGATTAAATTAGTTATACAATATTTTATGATCACCGAATTTGCCCGTTTCCGTGTACGTACCATTTATTGGTTACCAAATGTTGCAGACCTATTGGGCCGCGTTGATGCAATTTATCGGTACTGATCGCAAGTTCTCCACCGAGGCCAAACTGACCTCCGTCTGTAAACCTTGTGGATGCATTATGATAAACCGCTGCGGTATCCACGTTTGCCATAAATTGCTCGGCAACGCTATTATCTCTGGTGATGATTGAGCTGGAATGTCCGCCAGAATATTTATTGATAAAGGCGATAGTTTCTTCTACGGTTTCCGTAGTTCCGATCACGATCTTATAATCGAGAAACTCTTCATGCCAGACATTTTCATCGGTTAGGGTAGTGGTGCCTTCCGTTCCTTTCAGGGATGTATCGGTAAGGATCTCCACATCATATTCGCTGAGCGCTTTGATCAGGCTGTTAACAAATTCCGTATAATTTGGAAGATTGCGGTCAATCAGTACTTTGTCAAGCGCATTACAAGCCGATATTTTGGCTGTTTTAGCATTTACGATAACCTTTTTTGCTAATTCAAGATCAGCATCCTTATGTACGTAAACAAAGTTATTACCTCTTCCGCTTACAATGACCGGACAGGTCGCATTCTCTTTAACAAATGCGATCAGGCGTTCTCCACCTCTGGGAACGATAAGGTCAACCGGTTCTGTAGGGTTGGCCAGAAATTCCTGAGTTTGCTGACGGTCGAATTTGAGGTAATCGATCCATGAAGTAGTCACTCCATGTTTTTTCATGGCTTTATGCCAGAGTTCCGTGATGGTAAGGTTCGAATTCAATGATTCCTTACCACCTTTTAGTAAGATTTTGTTTCCAGATTTAAAAGCGATACCAGCTGCTTCAACCGTAACATCGGGACGTGACTCATAAATGATCATCACGGTTCCGAAAGGCGCGGTCTTATTGAAGATCTCTAATCCGTTATCATGGGTAAAATGAAAGCGTTCCTTTCCAAGCGGGTCTTCATCCGAAGCTAGCTTGTGAAGAGAAGCGATCATACCTTCGATCTTGGCATCGTCAACCTTTAAGCGGTCTTCCATGGCAAGATCATCTCCGTGATAACTGTCGAGATCTTTCCGGTTAGCGTTAAGGATTGCCTGCTTTTCATCAGCGATTAGCTCAGCCATCGTTAACAATACATTGTTTCGCTCTTGAATCGTTAGTGTCGTATTCATTACTTGGTCTTCTCCAGGAGATCGGTAAATGCGTCGATAAACTCATCTACATGACTCCTTTTCAAAGTGAGGGGTGGTAAGATTCTTATAAGGTTCTTATTCGACGAGCCACCCGTAAATATTTTTTTCTCGTAAATAAGCCTTTTTCGTATTTCGGCTACAGGTTGTTCAAACTCCATACCAAGCATGAGTCCTTTGCCTTTAATTTGTTTTAAACCTGGGATTTCCCCGGCTTTTTCAATGAAGTATTCAGATATAACATTCACATTTTCAATGAGATTCTCTGAATCTAAAACCTCCAGCACGGCAATCGCAGCAGCACATGCGAGGTGATTACCCCCAAAAGTTGTCCCGAGCATTCCGTGTTTTGCCTGGAATTTTGGATGGATGAGAATTCCCCCAATAGGAAAACCGTTTCCCATTCCTTTTGCGACTGAAATGATGTCAGGTTGTATGTCAAAATGTTGGAAAGCAAAGAATTTACCACTTCTTCCATAACCGGATTGAATCTCATCTGCGATAAATACGGTTTCGTATTGGTCACAAAGTCTTCGGATATCCGCTATGAATGCGGAAGTAGGCATGTCAAGACCGCCAACACCCTGAATACATTCGATGATCACCGCACAAACATCTCCTTTAGCCAGTTCCGCTTCTAAAGCGACACTGTCATCGAAAGGGATGAATGTAGTTTCATGCTGCGCATTGATAGGAGCATTGATCCCCGGGTTGTCAGTAGCAGCTACTGCTGCTGAGGTACGGCCATGGAAAGCCTTATTAAAGGCGATCACCCGTTTCTTACCATTATGAAAAGATGCTAGTTTCAGCGCATTTTCATTGGCTTCCGCACCTGAGTTACACAGGAACAATGCATAATCATCGCATCCTGATAGTTTTCCCAGTTTTTCTGCCAGCTCCACCTGTAATGGATTTTGGACAGCGTTGGAATAGAACCCGATCGCATTCAGCTGGTCGGTCAGCTTACTTACGTAAACGGGGTGTGCATGGCCTATAGAGATCACGGCATGCCCGCCATATAGATCAAGGTACTCAGTACCGTTCTCGTCATACACGTTGACATCCTTCCCTTTTACGGGAGTGATATCATAAAGGGGATATACATCGAATAATTTCATTTCTTTTATTGAATATTAGAGATCCTTCGGTATGCCGCCATAATACCTTTGATCACCGAAGAGGTGAGTCCGTTGTGTTCCATGGCGTTCAGACCTTCAATTGTACAGCCTTGAGGAGTCGTCACATTATCAACCTCAACCTCTGCGTGTGTTCCGTCTTCAATCAGTGCGGCTGCTCCGATCGCTACCTGTGCTGCGATCGATTGCGCTTCATGAGGGTGGAAACCCATTTGTACACCTCCCTGCGTCATAGCTCGTAAAAATCTAAGGAAGAATGCGGTACCGCTGGCACCCAGAACGGTGGCTGCCTGCATGAGTCGTTCTTCGATTCGAATAGCTTTTCCGATCGTAGTGAACATTTTTTCAACGAATATGGTATCTTCATCTTCGAGTTCATTTGCACAGATAAATGACATGGATGCCTGTTTCACTGCAGCGGTATTCGGCATAGCACGAATCACCTTATTCGAAGGAATGTATTCATTGATCTCACTGATCGAGACTCCTGTAATCGTTGAGATCACCACCTGATCTTCTTTTAGGTGGTCTTTGATCTCATTCATCACTACCGGTAATATTCTCGGTTGAACGGAAAGAATGATCATTCGGGATTGTGCGATAGCTTCCAGATTATTCTCTGTAACCGTCACACCGGCTTCCTGTTGAATGTTGTTGAGGTTTTCTTTTGATTTGTCTGCTACGATGATGTCCTTTGGATCAAACATATCGCTGGATGCTAACCCTTTAATGATTGAACTTCCCAGATTTCCTGATCCAATAACTGTAACTTTCATTTAATGTTTGTTTTTTGTTAGAAATAACTTCCTTTTAAATTTAAACCCGTTACTTCATCTAAACCGAAAAGTAAGTTCATATTCTGCACTGCCTGTCCCGAGGCTCCCTTCACAAGGTTGTCGATAATACTGGTGATTAAAAGCACATCGTCATGGACATGCAAATGAATAAAGCAATTATTGGTGTTTACCACCTGCTTCAGATGAATTTCCTTTTCAGATACGTGAACGAACGGATGACTAACATAATATTTCTCGTACAAATTCCAAGTTTCCTCGGGTTTTAATACATTTTTAACATATGCTGTTGCAAATATACCTCTCGTAAAATCACCTCTTTGCGGAAGGAAATACATCTTTGGAAGTTCCTGTTGAAGGGAACTTAAACTTTGATTGATCTCTCCCAAATGTTGATGGGTAAAGGGTTTGTACCAGGAGAAGTTATTATTACGCCAACTGAAATGGGAAGTCGCTGAAGGAACTACTCCGGCTCCTGTACTACCAGTGGTCGCATTGACATGCATATCACTCCCGATCAGTCCCTCTGCGGCCAGCGGTAACAAAGCCAGTTGTATCGCAGTGGCAAAACAACCCGGATTAGCGATTGCATCGGCTTCCATGATCGCCTCCTTTTGTAACTCGGGCAATCCGTATACGAATTTCCTTCCTCCGAATTCGGCATCTGCATTCAATCTGAAATCGTTGCTCAGGTCGATGATCTTTGTCTTATCGGAGAAATTATGTGCCGCCAGAAACTTCCCGGAATTTCCATGTCCGAGACAGAGAAACAATACATCGATCTCAGGATCGATCGTATCGGTAAAAGTAAGATCACATTGACCATACAGATCTTCATGGGTTGCGCTTATCGGGCTTCCTGCTCTTGTGGTACTATAAACGAATCCGATCTCAGCCTTGGGGTGGTTCAGCAAAATTCTGATGAGTTCACCCCCGGTGTATCCGGATCCTCCTATGATTCCTGCTCTGATCATTACTTATCGTGGTTTACGGCCTGAGCGATCTTCGCCGCATTAGCACTTAATTTGATGAATCCTTTAGCCTCTTCAGAGGTCCATCCTTTGTTCATTTCCCCATAACTACCGAAACTGGCATTCATCAGGTCATGTTTCGAGGAGATTCCGTCTACCTGGAATCGGTACGGATGCAGCGTAACGTATACATCGCCACTTACGTATTTCTGTGAATCTTCAAGGAAAGCTTCGATATTTCTCATTACTTCATCGAGATAGTTTCCTTCATGTAGTAACATGCCATACCAGTTAGACAAGTAATCCTTATGTTGTTGCTGCCACTTGCTCAATACATGTTTCTCCAGCAAATGATGTGCTTTGATCAATATGAGTGGGGCAGGAGCTTCAAATCCAACTCTTCCTTTGATACCGATGATCGTATCTCCGACATGAATATCTCTTCCGATCGCATATTGAGAAGCGATAGCGGTCAGTTTTTCGATGAGGGCAACAGGATTGTCTTCAACACCGTCGATCGCTGCGATCTGTCCCTTTTTAAAGGTAAGGGTCAGGGTCTTTGGTGTTTCGGTCTTTAATTGACTCGGATAAGCACTATCCGGTAGCGGCTTGTCAGAAGTAAGGGTCTCGCTTCCTCCCACACTGGTTCCCCAAAGTCCTTTATTAATCGAATATTGTGCTTTCTCCCACGAAAGACTGATTCCTTTACTGTTCAGGTAATCGATCTCCTCTTGTCGGGAAAGTTTGAGGTCCCGGATAGGAGTGATGATCTCGATCTCCGGTGCCAGTATTTGAAAAATCATATCAAAACGAACCTGATCATTTCCTGCTCCAGTACTCCCGTGTGCGATGAATTGAGCCCCGATCTTCTTTGCGTAATTAACGATTTCAATAGCCTGAACGATACGCTCAGCACTAACAGAAAGCGGATAGGTATTGTTCTTCAGTATGTTTCCAAAGATCAGATACTTTACTACTTTGTTATAAAAGTTATCCAGCGCATCCAGACTTTTATAGGTCGATGCACCTAATTGCAGTGCTCTCTCCTGAATCGATTTAATTTCTTCCTCTGAAAATCCTCCTGTATTTACACTTACAGCATGTACCTCATACCCGTTCTCAGACAGGTATTTTGCACAATAAGAAGTGTCAAGGCCACCGCTGTAAGCTAAAACTAATTTTTTCATCGTTCTGTTTTAATTGATATATGATTTGTTATTTTTCTTTTTTTAAAAAAAGACTCTCTTTGATACTTTTTAATCTTTTGAAGACCTTTTTATCGTATTGATGTTTGTGATCCTTTTTGTTCTTTTCTTTTTCTGCAGGGTCATAGAGCATTCCCGTACACAAACACATCTTTCTTTCCGTTCTGGTGAGAATGTCGAAGTTCTTACAGGTTTTACAACCATCCCAGAAACTGGGATCATCGGTAAGTTCAGAAAAGGTAACTGGTTCGTAGCCGAGATCGTAATTGATCTTCATCACAGCAAGTCCTGTAGTGATACCAAAGATCTTGGCATCCGGAAATTTTGAACGGCTATGTTCAAATACCTTCTTTTTGATTTGGGTTGCCAGTCCCGAACCCCTGAAATCAGGGTGTACGATCAATCCTGAATTGGCCACATATTTACCGTGACCCCAGGTTTCGATATAACAGAAACCGGCAAAACGATTGCCATCCAGAGCTATAACCGCATTGCCATTTGTGATTTTTGTGGCAATGTACTCCGGTGTTCTTTTTGCTATTCCAGTTCCTCGCTGTTTGGCTGATTCCTCAATGGTATCACAGATTTCCTGAGCATATGGAATATGCGAATCATTTGCAATAAGTATTTGCATTGACAATTTGTTTTTTAAAAATAAATGGTGAAAATCTCTTTTGAAGGGGAACCGGACACACCTGGTTCCAATAAAATATGCACACCCTTACGGGCGGCGGCGGGGAGAATGCTCTTGACGGCGAACTGGAATCATAACGTAAGCAGGGGCTGTTGCGAAAAAAGCCCTGATCGTTTTAATAATATTGATTAATTCCTGATACATCCGTAATTGTTCTTTTCCTAAATGGAAGTACAATATTATAAATTAATTTTAATTTATGAACCTATTTCTTTGTTAAATTTGTAACACATTTAAAAAAGGGCTTGGGCTTAAATGAACAGAACCTCAATAAGTTATGAAATTAATGATGCCGATTCGGTAAAAAAAGCACTGCTGCACTGGTGTGCACCGAATGAAGAGATCATCTTTTTAGACAGTAATAATTACCAACAGGAGCATAGTAGTTTTGATCTGATCGTGGCTTTTGATGCGCTTACCGCATTGAAAACCGATTACCATAATGCATTTGAAGATCTTAGGGAATACCGAAGTATCACCGCAGACTGGATCTTTGGATACCTTACCTATGACCTGAAAAACGATGTGGAAGCGCTTACCTCTTCCAATCCCGATCATCTTGAGTTTCCTGATCTGTACTTTTTTCAACCAAAAAAAATCATTTACCTGAAGCAAGGGCGATTATATTTTGACTATTTACCCATGGTGGATGATGAGATCGAAAGTGATTTCCGAGAGATTTCGGAGATCGCTTTCCCAGAATCAGGCACTCCTTCATCAGAACAGCAGATCAAAATAAAGCTCCGTATACATAAAGATGAGTATCATACGAAAGTAAAAGAAATGCTCACGCATATTCATCGTGGTGATATTTATGAAGCAAATTTTTGTCAGGAATTCTATGCGGAAGAGGTCGTTATAGATCCCGTTCATATCTTTGAGAACCTGAATGCGATATCACGTCCACCCTTTGCGACCTATTTAAAGCTGGAAGGGAAGTATCTGATTTCCGCTTCGCCGGAACGCTATCTCCGTAAACAGGGGACAGCGGTTATTTCACAACCGATTAAGGGTACTGCGCGCAGAGCCCGAGATCCTGAAGAAGATCTCAGGCTTATTAAAGCACTGGAGACCGATCCCAAAGAACGTTCTGAGAATGTCATGATAGTGGATCTCGTACGAAACGATCTTTCCAGACTGGCTGTGAAAGGAAGTGTACAGGTATCTGAACTGTGCAAGGTCTATACCTTTGAACAGGTACATCAGCTTATCTCGACCGTAAGGGCAGAACTTAAACCCGGAGTGGATCCGGTTGATCTCGTAAAAGCGACTTTTCCGATGGGGTCAATGACCGGAGCACCAAAGATTTCCGCGATGAAGATCATCGAAGAACTGGAGGAAACAAGAAGAGGATTGTATAGCGGAGCCGTAGGGTATTTTAATCCAGAGGGTGACTTCGACTTCAATGTCATCATTCGAAGTATTCTTTATAATGCCGATAATCAGTATCTCTCGTTTTCCGTGGGAGGGGCCATCACTGCCAAATCTGATCCCGAAAAGGAGTACGAGGAATGCCTGATAAAGGCGAAGGCTTTACGTGAGGTCCTGGGAAATTGACCCGTTCCTATCTATAGGTTTTTAGTGGTCACTTTAAGGGAATTAAGTATATTTAAACTCCTGAATTGAACCTGCCTTAAATCTTTTATCTATGGAATATCAGGGATTTGAATTAGAGTGTCACGAAAAAAGTATTTTTGGTCAGCTTTGGAAACCTTCGGAACCGGAGGCCTGTATGATCCTGATCCATGGTCTTGGTGAACACAGTGGCCGGTATAGTTCATCCATTGTTCCGGAACTGACGCATCGTAATATTGCAGTGATCGGATTCGACCTTTTTGGCCATGGTCATAGTGAAGGTAAACGCGGATGCTGTCCGGGTTACGATGAGGTCCTCGATCTGGTGGATGAAGTGATTCTAAAAGGAAAGGAATGGTTTTCAGATATTCCCATGTTTATTTTCGGGCATAGCCTGGGGGGGAATATCGCACTTAGTTATGTGATGAAAAGAAAACATGACCTGAAAGGAATACTTTGTTCAGGACCTTTCTTAAGAACAAGTATAAAGGTACCGGCATGGAAAATGATTTTCGGTAAACTGTTGTGGAAAATAGCTCCTGAAATAACCTTGTCTAATGGAATCGAGCCGGAAGCATTGACTTCTCTTAGTTCCGAGGTCAGGAAATTAAAGGAAGATCCGTTGTGCCATACCCGAATTTGTCCGAATTATGCTTTTCCTTTTATGTTGTCCGGGGAATGGATTTTGCAGCATGCCGATCTGATTAAAATTCCGGCGTATATCGGTCATGGAACCGATGATCATGTTACCAGCCATTGGGCGAGCAAGGCGTTGTCTAAACAAAATGAGCGGATTACGCTGAAACTTTATGAAGGAGGGCGCCATGAAATTTTAAATGATTCCTGCAGGTCAATGGTAAACGAAGATATTTTAGTCTGGATGAATTCACAACTATCCTTACATTTACAGGGTGATCAGGCAATTTGAACAACATATAGCTTCTCGCTTTCCCTTCCTGAAAAAGTCTAAGATTCTGCTTGCAGTGAGCGGAGGGATCGACAGTATCGTACTTTTTCATCTTTGTAAGGCTCTTTCCCTTGATTTTTCCGTGGCGCATTGTAATTTCAAATTGCGAGGAAAAGAAAGTGATGAAGATGCAATTTTCGTAAAGGAACTGGCAGCACGGAATAACATCGATGTATATATAAAGGAATTCGATACATCCGGCTATGTGGAAGATCACAAGGTCTCCGTTCAGATGGCTGCACGAGAATTGCGATATGCGTGGTTTTATGATTTGTTGGATTCAAAATCTTTGGATTTCCTGATTACCGCACATCACGCCGATGATAATCTTGAGACCTTTCTTATCAACCTATCCCGAAAAACGGGATTGGATGGATTATCCGGAATTCCCGAACAAAACGACCGGATCCTCAGACCGCTGCTTCCTTTCTCCAGAGAAGCCTTACTGAATTTTGCAAAGGAGGAAGGAATAGTTTGGAGGGAAGACCGTACGAACAGTGATACAAAGTATCTCAGGAATCGTATCAGACATAATATCATTCCGGAGCTGCGTAAGTTGAATCCTGCTTTCATGAGTAATGTCAATGCAACTTTTAAAAATTTACAGGGCTCAGCTGCGATCATCGATAATCATATCGATACGATTAAAAGGTCTTTATTTGTTTCGGAAGGGGATGGTTTTCGGATTGAATTAGCCGCTTTAAAAACACTGGAACCCCGCGGAGCTTATTTTTTTGAACTGTTTTCTGAATTTGGTTTTACCGAATGGAATGATCTGGAGCACTTACCGGAAGCGCAGACCGGAAAAATATTGTATTCTGCAACGCATCGGATTTTTAAAGACAGAGATGATCTCATACTGGAACCCCTGGATCATGTTGAATCCAGAAAATTTTCTGATGATTATTTTATTGAGTCAGGAATAAAGGAGATCGAATTTCCCCTGCATCTTTCATTTGAAGAAGTTCCAGAGTTAAGTTCCACAAACAGAAATGCTATCGTTGTTGATGCCGCCAGATTGAATTTTCCATTACGTTTACGCAAATGGAGGGAAGGCGATTATTTTTATCCCTTCGGATTAAAGGGTAAAAAGAAGTTGAGCAAATTCTTAAAGGATGAAAAATTCTCCTTAGCCGATAAAGAGGCGCAATGGATTTTAACGAATGCGAATGGAGAAGTGATCTGGGTCATCGGTAAACGTGCGGATGACCGGTTTAAAGTAACGGAAACAACCCGAAAATTGATGCGGATCAAATACCGTATTTTATAATTATATATACTAACCTTTATTAAAATTAATACCTGTGAAGAAAATTCTATTTTTTCTACTGTTTTTAAGTACAGGATTCCTCATTGCGCAGGAGGAATATGTCGTAAGTGATCACTACACTAAAAAAGAAGTAAAGATAAAAATGCGTGATGGTATTCTTTTACATACCACTATCTATAGTCCGAAAGATACCAGTAAAGAATATCCTATTCTGATGCAGCGTACACCATACAGCTGTCAGCCATATGGCGAAGATCAGTTTCGTGCTACGATTGGTCCGAATACAACCATGATGAAAGAGGGAATCATTGTAGTCTATCAGGATGTGAGAGGCCGATGGAATAGTGAAGGGGTATATGATAACATGCGGGCTTATATTCCCAATAAGAAAAGAAAACAGATCGATGAGGCTTCAGATACCTATGATTCTATCGACTGGCTTGTAAAGAATGTGAAGAATAACAATGGTAAAGTTGGGATCTGGGGAATTTCCTATCCTGGATTTTATTCCACCTATTCACTTCTGGATGCCCATCCGGCCCTTAAGGCAGTTTCGCCCCAGGCATGTATCGGAGATTTCTTCTTCGATGATTTTCATCATAACGGAGCGTATCTTCTGAGCTACTGGATCGCGACTGCATTGTTCGGATATGAAAAGGAACAGCCGGTAACCTCTGGCTGGTATGAGTTTCCCGACATAGGAACACAGGATCAGTATCAGTTCTTTATCGAACATGAACCTTTAACCAAACTGGATACTTTTTACAAAGAGGATAACGTTTTCTGGGAGCAACTGAAAGATCATCCCAACTACGATGATTTCTGGCAGAAGCGCGGTATCATTCAGCATTTGGAAGATATAAAGCCTGCTACGATGATCGTTGGAGGTTGGTTCGATGCGGAGGACCTGTATGGTCCATTGGAAACCTATAAGAATATAGAAGCCCGAAGCAAGAACTATAACACTATTGTGATGGGGCCCTGGAGTCATGGTGACTGGGCGCGTTTGAGAGAGCGTCAGGCAATTGGTAATGTCTATTTTGGAGACAATATTTCCCAATTCTTTCAGGAGAATATTGAGACAAAATTCTTTAATCACTTTTTGAAAGGATCCGGTGATGATAACTCCGGACTGCCGGAAGCCTACGTTTATGATACCGGACTGAATGAATGGAAGACCTTTGAACAGTGGCCGCCTACAAATACAGAAAAAGAGATCTATGGCATGGGACTTCATGAGAATCTTGGGAAAGTTATGACTATGGAATACGGATACAGAGAATTTGTGAGCGACCCTAAGAAGCCGGTACCTTATTCTGAGGATATCAAAGTGGTTTTTACCCCCAGAAAATATATGACCGATGATCAGCGATTCGCTGCCAGAAGACCGGATGTACTGATGTTTGAGACAGAGGTGTTGGAAGATGATGTTACGCTGGCTGGCGATATTCTTGCAAAATTGAAGGTTTCGACCACCGGAACGGATGCCGATTGGATTGTGAAGGTTATCGATGTATGGCCGGCTGATTCAGAAGATTTTCCGGAAACCCAGGATCACCTTAAAATGAGCAATTATCATATGATGGTCCGCAGTGAAGTTATGCGTGGAAGGTTCAGAAACAGCTTTGAAAAACCAGAAGCATTTGTCCCCGACGAGGTAACCGATGTGAACATCAAGCTACAGGATGTTTTCCATACCTTCAAGAAAGGCCATAAGATTCAGGTTCAGGTACAAAGCACCTGGTTCCCGTATATCGATGTGAATCCGCAAACCTTCGTCGATAATATTTTTAAAGCGGAGGAAAGTGATTTTCAAAAACAAACACACAAAGTGTATAATTCCTCGAAGATCGAATTCACAGTGTTGAAGAAGTAACGGAATAAGGGATTTAAAATCAAGAATTTGAGGAAGCATGAATAAGGGTTGAATAAAAAATCTTTGGAATAATGCGAAATCAAGGGAATTCTTTTTTTTAAATCCTTATTTTTACGGTTAATTTTTAATTAAATCCTTAACTAACTATTTTATGAATTCAACATTCGGACTATGGGATTACGTGGTCTTCATATGTTATGCGGTACTGATTCTCAGTGTCGGACTATGGGTATCACGTGGTAAAAAAGGACATCAGCGTAATGCGGAAGACTATTTCCTGGCAAGCAAATCGTTACCTTGGTGGGCGATCGGAGCATCTTTGATCGCAGCCAATATTTCCGCTGAACAATTTATCGGGATGTCCGGATCCGGATTTGCAGTAGGACTTGCGATCGCCTCCTATGAGTGGATGGCTGCACTTACTTTGATCATTGTCGGTAAGTATTTCTTACCGATCTTTATCGAAAAGGGTCTTTACACGATTCCGGAATTTATTGAAAAACGTTATTCGACTAATCTGAAGACCATTCTTGCGGTTTTCTGGATCGCTCTGTACGTTTTTGTTAACCTTACTTCTGTACTTTATCTCGGAGCTCTTGCGATGGAAACCATCATGGGAATTCCTATGATCTATGGAGTTATCGGACTTGCATTGTTCGCGGCTGCCTATTCACTCTATGGTGGACTTTCTGCAGTAGCATGGACAGATGTAATTCAGGTAGTTTTCCTGGTACTGGGTGGACTTGTAACCACTTATCTGGCATTGAATACCGTTTCTGGTGGAGAAGGGGTGATGAAAGGATTGGAAACGATCTTCGAAGCAGCTCCCGAACATTTTACCATGATTCTGAGCCATGATAATCCTGAATTTAAGAATCTTCCGGGTATCTGGGTTCTCATTGGAGGACTTTGGGTAGCGAATATCTATTATTGGGGATTCAACCAATATATCATTCAAAGAACCCTCGCGGCGAAATCTCTTAAAGAATCTCAGCGTGGAATTCTACTTGCTGCATTCCTGAAGCTTATCATTCCATTAGTAGTGGTAATTCCGGGTATCGCGGCCTATGTAATGGTCAATGATCCTGAAATTATGGCTAAGCTTGGCGACCTCGGACTTTTCAACGAGCCATCTATGGCACAACCGGATAAGGCATATCCATGGTTGCTGCAATTCCTGCCTGCTGGATTGAAAGGTATCGCATTTGCAGCTCTTGCAGCCGCGATCGTTTCATCACTGGCATCTATGCTTAACTCGACTTCTACCATTTTTACAATGGATATCTATAAACAATATATCAATAAGAATGCAAGTGATATGACTACCGTTCAGGTTGGTCGTATCTCTGCTGCCGTAGCACTTGTCATCGCATGTATGGTAGCTCCGTTATTGTCAGGATTAGGACAGGCATTCCAGTATATTCAGGAATATACCGGTATTGTGAGTCCAGGTATTCTTGCAGTATTCCTGTTAGGTTTGTTCTGGAAAAAGACCACCAACAAAGGAGCAATCTGGGGAGCGCTGGCTTCTATTCCGATCGCTATGTACTTCAAGGTAGCACCGAACGGATGGTCAGATAGCCCTATCTTTGTTGATCTTCCTTTCTTGAATCAGATGGGAGTTACTGCGATCTTAACGATGATCATCATCGGGATCGTGAGTTTAAGTCAGAATAAAGGACAAGATGATCCAAAAGGAATTCCGCTTACCAAAAGCTTATTCAAGACCGGTCCGGTCTTCAATATTGGAGCCTTTGCAGTAATGATCATTTTGGTCGTACTTTATTCGCTATTCTGGAATTAAAAACAATTTCAATACTAATAAAAAACCGGGTTCTCACCCGGTTTTTTTGTTTATATACGATTCTGTCCTGTACAAGTTAAATAGATGTTGTTTTAATAGAACTTCACGCTCATCTTTCCCGTATTCAGGCCAATAAAATTCGTTAAAGGAAAATGTTCAACTGTTCTAAGTTTGTTGCCCTGTGTTTGATCACTTGACGAATCAAGTTGAATAATCACCCGTAATGATAAATGTTTCATAGGAACCGACGTTTGAATTATAAAATCAAAGGGGACTATTTTTTTGGGACCTACCTGAACCTGTTTCATTTCGAGCTCAGAAACTTTGGTAGCAGGAGCATCGAGCAATCCGGTATTCAGACATGAAATCTGAATACTGTCAGCGATCGTTTCCGGACAATTATCCGGAAGTATGATAGTTCCGGAACAAAGTACTTCATAATTTTGTTCAGTGGATTCCATTTGATCTTTCTATTAAAAGGTTTGCAACAGCCTCTGTAATGGGCAGCCCGGTATGTTGTTCTGCAAAAAGCCATTGCCCGGCAGGGTTCACTTCAAAGAAAACATACTTACCATCATTTGTTCTGCGCATATCGATGGCGCCATAGGCTAAATTTAAAGTTTTTTGTAGTAAAAAGATCTTCTTTTCGATTTCTTTTGGCAAGGCTTCAATACCTACCACTGATTCACCGACGACCATTCTCATATCTGCCGGATAGGATGTTTTTCTGGCATCGATGGAGACTGGGAAGATCTTGTCCCCGACAACAGTGATCCGCAGATCTACACCTTCAATATATTCCTGAAATATAACTGGAGCAATAGATACGTTTTCAATAAATTGCAGATCTGTTTCTTTTAGAATTCTGGTTTCTCTCCAATCATTGATCGAAGCAAGAAAGGCTTTGTAAACCACATTGCCGATTCCGAGATCTCTTATGAATGCTCTGGCCTTCATCGGATCATTCGTAACCAGTGTTCTGGGAAGATTTAATCCGATCCTTCTTGCAACAGACCATTGATAGATCTTCCTGTGTGCAATTTCATCATCCTTTCGCGGATTTATCCAGGGGCATTGAAGTTTATCTAATAAACCATCAATGGCCTGGGAAGCCTCACTCTGAATAAATGCATTATCCTGTGGATTTGATCCATTAATTGTAAAAGGCCTGACTCTTCGCCACCAACCGGCCTTTATGGTTTCACAATGAATAGCTCTGTTATTTATCAGTAATGTGGATTCCTCTGTATCATCCGAAATACGCAATCCAAATCCAGTAGAGGAAGGAAACTGTGACAGGTCAAATAACACAAATTCCTTCCCTTTCCTGAATAGTATTTCATGAACTTTTTCTGTGTGTTCCTCCTCTGGGAATGAAACAGTTAAGATCATAACTAATTACATTTGGTTTAATGATTGTAGTAGCTGCTTGTTAATCGCGTCAAGATCTGCGATCTGTTGATCGATCAAGAGTGCGATATTCATGAGTTCCTGCATTTTCGCAACATCATATCCTGTATTCTGCGGATCATTGAAATGATGAGGTGTCGAAAGAACAAAGGGTCGTCTTATATTGAAAAAACCGGGATCGATACGCTCAACCAATGTTGGATTTGGATCAAGAACCGGATCTTTGGAAATCTCTTTCTTTGTATGAACCGGATCCTGAATAGGGTCTTTTCTGACTTCCTTAAAGGTAGGTTGATCTCCTATGGGATCCTTCGGAATTTCTTTTAGAGTGACTACCGGATCAGATATTGGGTCTTTCGTCATTTCTTTGATCGTAGGAAGATTAATAAATGGATACATCGCATGTACAGCGTCGATATCACCTTGTGACAATCCGGAGCGTTGGCCTATAATCACACCGGCTGGTACGGGTTGCAGGGGTACTATGGTGTTATTTCCATTCTTTGAAAAAGCATTCACAGGATAATGCATGATTGATCCGTAATCATACGTTCCATAATCATCTCCATCCGAAATATGCTGATTGAAATTATGCTCTCGACCTTCCAGAATATTATCCCATTCAATTCTTACAAAGGTATCGCGGTCCTCCCGACTTTGCTCATGCCACAAACCGATCGCATGTCCGATTTCATGGATGGTGTTACCGGTAGAACAACCGGAACCGATGTTAATAGGTTGTTCACCCCCTTGCATTCCACAAAAGGAAGAACAGCCACTTGAAGTTTGAAATTTCACATAATTAGGATAGGTACTTGCATTGGTACTGTTTCTTTCAACAAACCTGATACGCGTATTTGCTTCCCAATGTGCAATTGCGTCCGTAATTCGGTTTTGGTTCGGAAATCCGGAAGCAATCGTATAGGGTACGACACCATTTGGCCATCGGTAACTACTTCCCGATATACCTACTCCTTCAACTAATCCGGAATCAAATTCTGCCTGAATCTGATCCATACTTCCCAGTATAATATCACCTTCAAACATGGCCATACCATCAACATTTGCATACTGCAGACCCTTATTGGTAAAATTGGTTCCGGATACTAATTTGGTACCCGCAACTTTACCTGATCGTAATTCTCCGTGTTCGTTTTCAGAACTAGCTTTCTTTTTTGCCATTTTTAAACTTTTTTAATTATTGATAAAATTGATTTAACTATGAATAGTTAAGTCATCAAAGATTTGAAATGGAGGAATTACAGGTATTCGTTTAGAGATAGTTTGATTGATTATATCGGCAAGGAGGATATTAAATGATTGATTTAAAGGTATTTAAAAATTTAGATTTAAGTAAGGGGAAAATCCCCTGAAATTTGGAATAATTCAAAGAATACATTGTCAGAAAGCGAATAGTTTAAAATTTATGGAGTATAAAATCGAAATTGTTAACGAAGAGCTGAAATAGCCTGGCTTGGTAATTTTACCAAATGGATGTCTTTTAAACTAGCGTTATCCCAGCCATCCTTCTCGATCTAAACTTCGGTATTGAATGGCTTCGCTGATATGAGTGCTTTGAATCATTTCATTTCCCTCAAGATCTGCGATGGTTCGTGAAACTTTAAGGATTCGATCATAAGCCCTGGCGGAAAGATTGAGTCTTTCCATAGCGCTTTTCAACATTTGAAAGGATTCTTCTTTCAACGTACAATAGTTTCGTATCTGGCGGCTGCCCATCTGCGCATTGTAATGAATCCCGGAGATCTCTTGAAATCGTTTGGATTGTATTTCACGGGCTTTGCTTACCCGCTCACGGATCGCGATACTGGATTCACCTTTCCGGTCATCCGATAACTTTTCAAATGGTACCGGGGAAACTTCGATATGGATGTCGATTCGATCCAGTAAAGGACCACTGATCTTACCCATATAGCGCTGCATTTCTGCCTGTGATGTAGCTACCGGGGCGGCAGGATCATTAAAATATCCTCCGGGACTAGGATTCATACTGGCAACCAGCATGAAACTGCTTGGATAGGTAACCGTGAATCGGGCTCGTGAAATGGTTACCTCCCGGTCTTCCAGAGGCTGTCGCATCACTTCCAGAACACCGCGTTTGAATTCGGGAAGTTCATCGAGAAATAGGACACCATTATGTGCCATGGAAATCTCGCCCGGTTGAGGATAGGAGCCTCCACCGACCAAGGCTACATCGGATATGGTATGATGTGGATTCCTGAAGGGGCGCTGTGTCATGAGTCCTTTGTCGCTCATCCTGCCGGCAACTGAATGGATCTTTGTTGTTTCCAGAGCCTCCTGTAATGACATGGGAGGAAGAATGGAAGGTAATCGCTTGGCGAGCATGGTTTTTCCAGAACCTGGCGGACCGATTAAAATAATGTTGTGTCCGCCGGCAGCAGCGATCTCCATGCATCGTTTTATCGTTTCTTGTCCGCGTACATCTGAAAAGTCAAATTCCGGGTGATCCAGTTTATGGTAGAATTCCCTATGTGTATCGATAACGACCTGCTTCAATGCCCCGTTTTCATTAAAGAAATCGATGACTTCGGTAATGTTATGAATCCCGTAAACGGCTATAGAATCTACTACGGCGGCTTCTTCGGCATTTTGCACCGGTAATATGATCCCTTTAAAACCTTCTTCCTTTGCTTTGAGGGCAATGGGTAAAGCACCGGTAATAGGTTGCAGACTTCCGTCGAGTGAAAGTTCCCCCATGATCATATAGTCGCCTATGGAAGTGCCGGTAATTTTTCCGGAAGCCATAAGTATACCCAGGGCGATAGGAAGGTCATACGCAGAACCTTCTTTTCTCAGGTCAGCCGGTGCCATATTGATGGTGATCTTCTTTCCGGGTATCCTGTATCCGTTATTCAGAAGGGCCGCTGCGATTCTATAATTGCTTTCCCGGATCGCATTGTCAGGTAAGCCTACCAGATGGTATCCGACTCCCTGGTCGATATGTACTTCAATAGTAATGGTAGTGGCCTCGATGCCAAAAATGGCACTGCCGTAGATCTTTGAGAGCATGGTAGTATATTTTTCTTAAAGATATAGAAAATATTCTATATTGTAAAAATCTAGAACATGCAACTGTTACTATAACGAAGATTAAAATTCCTGAACTTCTTGATTTACAGGGGGAAATTCCCCCTTTTTTAGGAGAAAAAGTATATGCTATATAGAATAATTGATATATTGAAATTATAACCAACCAAAACTATTCTAATATGAAAAACGTATGTTCTATATTATTTCTATTTATATCTACCATAATATTTTCTCAAAATCAATTAAAAGAGGGAAGTTATATAAAATTAAAAAATACAATTGAAGTTCAATCTAAAGACATTTCTTATCTCAATGATAATGCCTTAAAAAATAAAGTTTATGACAATTTATATTTAGAACAGTTGAATTATGAAATAATTGAGATAGGTGACAATTCTGTTAAATTGAAGGTGGCCAAAATAGCTGGTAATAATAACAAACAAAAAAAATTAAAAAACGCATATGAAGGTAAAATTTTCACAATATCTAAGGATGATTTTTACGCATCAGCGGAGAGTATATCTAAACCAGAAACTCTTTCAATAGGGATTCTTTCACTTCCCTTTAAATTTAGACCTAATAAAGAAACTGTTTATGAAACAGAGTTTAATTTAAACACAGCGATAAATATTAACGTTATTTCCTTAAATGATGAAACAACATTTAATATTCAATTGGGAGCTGGTATTGGAAGTGTTGGACTCGATACAATCAATTCAACAGGAATTGAAAATGATGAAACGCAAAATGTTTCAGCTTTAACCTTTTTGTATGGAATTATGTTTCAATATAAAAAAGTTCAATTTGGAATATACTCAGGATGGGATCATATAAATAACCAATCAAAATATAGTTGGGAAAGTAATGCTAATCCTTGGTTATCATTTGGTATAGGATATAGTATTTTCAAAATATCTGAAAAAGAACCAGTAAATCGATAAGTATAAAAGGCGTCTATTTTGCTCCTTTGAATTATATTATTACTATTTCAGATTAAATTAAATCCTAATACTTTGAAGAAATTTTATCTTGCATCTGTAGTTTTGTAGTTCAATTCCTGCATAGATCAGCAAGAATTAGATAAGGAAATATCCAGATTGCAAAAAGACATTGTAGGCCTTCAAAATAATTCAATGTTTGAATACTTTAATCAAATAGAGAAAGAAAAAAATATAGAAAATATTCTATATGACAATCATTTTCTAAAAAGTACATACAAGCCCAGAACGGGCCCAAATGCCAAAAAGATCAATAGATATTGTGGGTTGATGGTTTCCTGAAGCAGGTTTAGCGTTTGAATACTAACAATGGTGATGGCGAATCCGATGCAATTAACAATAGTCAACGCAGTTCCTCTGTATTCCGCGATGGCATTCTTTGCCACTAAAGTTGAAAAAAGCGGAGAATCGGCTATCACTGCCATTCCCCAACAGATCAGAAACACCAGAAAAATGGTGTTACTCGGAATCTGTAGCATAAAAGGTGATAGCAAACAACAGCAACAGGAGATCAGCAATGCCGTGCGTGCTACTTTTTTTACGCGTTTTTCCCGGGCAATATACACCCCGATCACACAGGCAAGTCCGCCTACTGCAATGATGATAAAGGATAATAATGGAACATTAAGGTCGGAACCGGGTATACTGAGATTTCGGTATTCGAGGAGAAAGGGAATGAAAGCCCAGAAAGCATAGAGTTCCCACATATGGCCGAAATAACCAAAAGCTGCAGTACGAAAGGATCCGGAAGCAAATACTTTAAAGAAGGCATTAAGATGGAATCCTTTACTGACCTTTCTGTAGGGGCCGTCACCCACCAAAGAGAAAAGCAGTATTCCTCCCATCAGGGATAACACTGAAGTAAGTATGACCACCCATCGCCAGGGCAGGGAAGAATCGACAGTAATGACCTTGACAAGATGCGGGAAGGCAGTACCCAGTACCAGGGCTCCTACGAGATAACCCAGAGACTTCCCTAATCCTTTGTCAAAATGGTCGGAAGCGATCTTCATACCAACAGGATATACCCCTGCTAAAGAGAAGCCCACCATGAATCGTGATGTTGCCAACGATATCAGGCTGTTTTGATCGAGAAGCATGATCAGGTTAAACAAGGCCCCGGAAACCGCACAAAAAAGGAAAACCTTTGATGGAGAATAACGGTCGGCTATCGTAAGAATTGCAAAAATCAACGTACCACTGATAAATCCGAACTGAACAGCGGCCGTTAAATGCCCGAGTCCCATGCGGTCGATATCGAATTCTCGCATCAGATCATTTAATACGGCATTACCGGCAAACCATAAAGAGGTACAGCAAAACTGTGAGATTACTATCGCCGGAAGTATCCTTAGAGTGGTTTTCATTACAATAGCGTGGGTTGGTTTCTGAAAGATACAATTTTAAACGGATTCGGAAATATAGCAGGCGAATGCTTAAATAGAACATGTTGTAATTAACTGTTTGAACTATAATTGGTCACGAATTTTTTCATCGGATTAATCGGGGGGGAAACCATATGTTTTTTATATCTTTAAGTAATATGTATAATGGGGGTAAAGCCCTGTTTTTCTTGTGTATTACCAGCCCTTTTTCATACCCCGACCTGTTTATTCACGCATAACGAAATAGCATGTCTGAAAATAAAACCAAGCGATTCCGGAAGTTGTGGAAATTCCTGATAGGAGCCTTCATTTTAATTTTGGCCTCTCTTTATTTTTTACCGATCATCTTTCATGACACCATTACTGAAAAGATCAGAGTACTTATCAATAAAAGCCTTACCTCAGAACTTACCTTTGAAGATTCTCAGCTTTCGTTTTTCAGATATTTTCCATCCCTTACTTTGTCGTTAAAGAATTTGTCGGTCAATGGATCAGAACCATTTCAAGAGGAAAATTTTGTAAAGGCAGAAGAACTGGGTTTTGGAATAAATGTTTGGTCATTGATTTTCGGAGGTAATGTGAATGTCGATGGTATTTATATCTATAAGGCAGATATCGATGTGGAGATCGATCGTTCTGGACGGGCAAATTATAATATCTATAAACAGCAACCGGTTTCCAGGGAAAAGGATACGATGATCAAAGATTCCTCCAACGTGAACATGGAATTGAAGATCATCAGGATTATCGATAGTAAGGTTGACTATCATGACCGTGCCATTGATTTTGATCTAATAGCTGAAGGCTTTGATTATACAGGAACCGGAGAACTTATCAGAGCGGATGCAGAACTGAATACCCACGCCGAGATCCGTAAGCTCGATATTGCAGCAGACGGGATTAAATATCTGGAAAACAAACAGATTTCTGCGGATCTTTTTACCAAATTCAATACCAGATCCCTTTCTTTTATATTTACCGAAAATGAACTGGAGATCAATAGCTTTCCCATTACTTTCTCCGGAGCCTTCAACGTTTTACAACGGGGGTATAATTTAGATCTGGACATCGCATCTTCCGGTTCAAAACTGGAAACCTTATTTACGGCGCTACCACCGGAATATGTAGCCTGGAAAGAAAATGCCGATATCAGAGGAGTGCTGAATGCTGACCTCAGGATAAAAGGGGATTATATAGCTGTGGATTCGATAATGCCGGATCTGAAGATCGATCTGGAAGTTAAGGATGGATTCATAGCTTATAACGAAGCTCCTGTACCAGTAACCGACCTCTATCTCAAAGGTAAAGCGGCGTTGTCCAGAACGAAATCTATATATATGGATATAGCATTCGATTCACTCTCCTTTCGAGCTGCAAGTGGTTTCTTTGATGGTGACTTTGCGGTTCGTGGAAAAGCGGATTCGCTGTATTTGAATTCAAATCTGCATGCTGATATCGATCTCTCTACACTTAACAGGGCTGTAGGAGTTAAAGATCTTGATCTGAATGGGAAGTTAGTGGCCGAAATGGATGCTGATGGTTTATATCATAAAGGGTCTCATAAACTTCCGAAGATCAATGGTAGCTTAAAGCTGACTCAAGGATTGATAAAGACTCCATATTACCCGAATCCAGTAAAGGATATCGAGTTTGATATGATCTTAAAGAATACATCCGGAAATTACAAAGATGCCTATTTACAAATGACCTCAGGAAATTTTGTGTTTGAAGATCAACCCTTTGAGATGCATGCGACCTTATCAGATTTTGAAGATATAAATTACGATATCAGAGCGAAAGGAACCCTTGATATCGGTAAGATCTATCAGGTGTTTTCGCATAAGAATCTTGATGTTCAGGGGATGATAAGGGCCGACCTGACCTTGCAGGGAAAACAGAGCGATGCCACAAATGGAAACTATGCTGCTTTGCATAACAGTGGTACCTTATACGCTAAGGATATTCTTATGCACTCAACGTATTTACCCTTGCCACTATTGATCGAGGAGGGTGACTTTACCTTTTATCAGGACCAGATGAGTTTTGATGATTTTAAAACACAGTATGGAACCACCAGTGCTATGATGGATGGCTATCTGCAGAACGTTATCAATTATGTTTTGCGTGATGATCAGATATTAAAAGGTGCATTCCGATTACAAACCGATGAACTGAATCTTAATGAGTTGTTCGTAGGGGACTATACCCATGTTGAAGATTCGACCAGAGTAGGATCAGGAACGGAAGCCGATAATCGTATAATGACCGATTCAGTAACGGCGGTGTCAGCACCCGGGGAGACCGGGGTGATCAAGGTTCCTGAGAATTATGATCTGAGCCTGGAGCTGATCACCAGGAAATTGCGTTATAAAGATCTTCAGATCGATGATCTCAGTGGTCAACTGGCGGTCAGCAATGGTAGTTTAGTGTTAAAGGATGCAGGATTGACAATCATAGGGGCAAAAGCGCGTATGGATGGCTTCTATAAGAATGAAGGAGCAGACAAGGCATTTTTCGAGCTGGATATTAAAGCTTCTGAATTCGATATAAATAGAGCTTATCGTGAATTGGAACTGTTTAAAGAACTCGCTCCGGCTGCGGCGAATGCCGAAGGGATAGTTTCTGTCGATTATAAGATTTCCGGTGTTTTGAATGGCTATATGCAGCCGGTATTTTCTAGTCTTGAAGGGGGAGGAGTGCTGGGTTTAAAAAAAGTTCAGATCAAAGGTTATAAACTATTGGGAACCGTGTCAAAGAAAACGAATGCTGAGGCGTTGAACGATCCGGAAATTTCTGATGTGGAGATCAGGTCTAAACTGGATAATAATGTAATGAATATCGAAAGGTTTAAGTTTAAAGTTAAAGGGTTCAGATTGAGAACCGAAGGACAGGCGAGTCTGGATGGAGATCTCAATCTTCGAATGCGTCTCGGACTTCCTCCTTTTGGAATTATAGGAATCCCGATCAAGGTTACCGGAAACCGGGAAGATCCGCAGATAAAGCTGGGTACCAAAGGTAAAGATCTGGAGGAGATCGATCTCGATGAAGAAGGACTTTCCGATGAAGAAAAACTCGAATTACAGCGATTACGGGATTCGATCCAGGGTGATCTTTCCGGTTCTAAACTCGATTCCGTGCAGCTTGAGATCAATAAGAAACTAAAGGATTCCCTGCAACCGCTAAATCCTAAGATTCCCGATACGATCAGAAATAACAAAGCCATAGATTCGATCAACCGAATCAATTGAATATTTCGAATGTCTCATCGTTATAGGTTACATTGTTACTTGTTACGTGTAACTTCGTCACTGCGTCACATCGTCACATCTTCACATCCTAAAGCTGTGAAGCAGTAAACTGTTTTCTGTCTTCTGTTTTCTGTTATCTGTAAACTGTTTTCCTCAATTCATGATTATACTGCTAATTTTAATTTCATCTAGCGGGTATTATTCAGTTATACTTTGATGTTATAATGGCTGAATAGAATTTTTTTCATAGTTTTCCCATAAATCCTGACTATAACCTATGAAGAAGTTATTATTGAATGTAATTGGGCTATGTGTAATCTTTTTAGTAGTTCAATGCAAAACCAAGGAGATTTCTCAGGAATCCTCTCCCTTAAAACTTACGCTGTCGGAAGCGAACCGGCTTTCTAAGTTACCTTTGGAATGTATGCAGGTCGAATATCCGAACCGCCTTGGACAAACCTTGCATGATTCGAGTCAGATCGGAAATCCAAAATTATTGCATCCTGCGTTTTACGGATGTTTTGATTGGCATTCTTCTGTGCACGGGCACTGGTCGCTGGTGAAGTTGTTAAAGGAATTTCCGGAACTTGGGGATTCAGAACGTATACGTAATCAGCTAAAAGCGAATCTTTCAAAGGACAATATAAATGCGGAAATAGCCTATTTTGACCGTCCGGGCAGTGCCTCCTATGAACGCACCTACGGATGGGCGTGGTTGTTGAAACTGGCAGAAGAGATCCATACCTGGGATGACCCGTTGGCCAGAGAGCTGGAATCAAACCTTCAACCACTTTCTGAACTTATCGCAACTAAGTTTATTGATTTTTTACCGAAACTTCTTTATCCGATCCGGGTAGGAGAACATACCAATACGGCTTTTGGTCTGACCTTTGCCTATGATTATGCAGAAGCATTTAAAAATGACGTGCTGAAAGACACTATAATTTCTCGCGCTAAGGCATATTATAGGAACGATCGTTCCTGTCCGATCACATGGGAACCGGGAGGATCAGACTTCCTTTCGCCATGTCTGGAAGAGGCAGATATTATGAGGCGCGTTTTGAACGTGGAGGAATTTCGCCAGTGGATTAAGGATTTTCTTCCGCAATTAAGCGACAAGGATTTTCATTTAGAGACCGGAAAAGTGTCAGATCGTACCGATGGTAAACTGGTACATTTAGACGGAGTGAACTTCAGCAGGGCATGGTGTTTATACGGTATTTCGAAAACATTGCCGGAGTATCGTCATTTGAATAGAATTGCCAGGGAGCATATTGCCCATTCACTACCTTCGATCGTAGATGAGAATTATGAAGGAACCCACTGGCTTGGGAGTTTTGCGATCTATGCTTTAAACAGTGCTCACTGATGCTTAGGTTTTTAAAGAATATTGGTCCGGGCACCTTGATCGCTGCTGCCTTTATCGGTCCCGGAACCGTTACCGTATGTACGCTGGCAGGAGTAAGATTTGGCTATTCTCTTATCTGGGCGATGATCTTATCGATCGTGGCTACGATAATTCTTCAGGAGATGTCGAGCAGAGTAGGAATTCTTACAGGTCGTGGACTTTCAGAAGTGATCAAATCGAATATCACCAATCGTTGGGTACGATTAGGAGGAGTTTTGCTTATCCTTTCGGCTATCGTTATTGGAAATACAGCCTACGAAGCCGGTAATATTAGCGGAGCGGCATTGGGGATGGAAGCCTTGTTAGGTAAGGCAGGACATCAGCTTTATCCCTTCATTATCGGAGGGGTGGCATTTTTATTACTTGCCATTGGGAATTACCGATTTCTTGAGAAGAGTCTGGTAGGACTCGTTTTGCTCATGAGTATTTCCTTTGTGATCACTGCCGTGATGACGGGCCCTGATTTCCTGGAGATCCTCAGGGGAATTTTCATGCCGGAGGTGAATGATGCAAATATATTGACGATCGCTGCATTAGTGGGAACTACGGTAGTACCCTATAATCTGTTTCTGCACGCCTCCTTGGTGCGGGAACGATGGAATTCACCGGAAGATCTGAAGGCATCCAGAATCGATACCCTGATCTCAGTGCTTTTAGGTGGATTGGTCTCCGTCTCTATTATTATTTGTGCGGCAGCAGTGAATTCAACCGCTGTCAATAATGTAATGGAACTAGCTATGACGCTTGAACCTCTGTATGGTTCTTTGGCAAAGTACTTTTTAGGAATCGGCCTTTTTGCAGCGGGGATAACTTCTGCGATAACAGCACCATTGGCAGCGGCCTATGTGGCCAATGGATGTTTTGGCTGGAATGCAGGTCTGAAGGATATACGTTTTAAGACCGTTTGGGGAAGTATACTGATCATCGGTATTCTGGTACAGACATTAGGGCTTAAACCCATTCAATTGATCCAGTTTGCCCAGGTGGCGAATGGTATATTATTACCGGTTATTGTGGTCTTTCTGTACTGGATCGTCAACAAAAAGAATTTACTGGGAAACCATGTTAATTCCAAATTCCAAAATATAATTACCTTTATTATTGTTTTAGTTTCTGTTTTCCTCGGATTACGTAGTATTTTAAAAGTTTGGGAACTGTTTTGAAAAATGTGATCGACATCAATTGTGACCTCGGAGAAGGCCTTAATAATGAGGCTGAGATCATGCCGCTCATCGATTCCTGTAATATCGCTTGTGGCGGACATGCAGGGGACAGGGTATCCATAGCTGAATGCCTGCGATTATCAGAACTTTACAGTGTAAAACCGGGTGCACATCCTTCTTATCCGGATAAATTGAACTTCGGCAGGATGTCGATGGAGCTACCGGAGGAGGAACTGATCCATCAATTGGAGTATCAAATGGATCTTATGCTGGAAGTGGTTGTGGAATCCGGAATAGATTTACATCATATCAAAGCCCATGGCGCATTATACAATGATATTGCAAGGAACCATAAACTTGCATCCGTTTATTTAAGGGCAATGGAACCTTATAAGGACCGCTTATTTCTATATGTACCCTGGAATTCGGCGGTAGCAGAAGTCGCACTTGAGAATGGCTATAAAGTCAGATATGAAGCCTTCGGAGACAGGAATTATAATGATGATCTTTCTTTGGTGTCCCGACACTCAGATCAGGCTGTTTTAACTTCAAAGGATCAGGTTTTAACTCATATCAAAGAAATGTTTGAAAACCAAAGGGTTAAAACAGTAAATGGGCTTTATAAAACTTTGAAAGCCGATACTTTTTGCATACATTCAGATACAGAAAACGCAGTAGATATCCTGAAATACCTCAGGGAATCCCTAAACACCTAAGATTTGGATAAATTCAAGCTTGAATATAAACCGTTTGGCAGACGTGCTATTCTTATTCAGTGGCCACGTCTTATCAGTGAATCGATACTGAATGACATTATTCGGTTTAAAAAGATCATTCTGGAACACTATCCAAAACTTGAATTGGTTCCGGCATACAACTCATTAACACTGATGTCACGGACGAATCTGAATTTTTCGTCGATGACCGATTCCTTACGAACCTTGTACAGATCGAATATGAAGGTACCTTTAAGAGAGAGGAAACTTTGGCATATTCCGGTTTGTTATGATCTTGAATTCGGAATTGATCTTGAGGAATTTTCTAATGCGAAAAAAATGAGTATAGAACGGATCATTGAACTACATACTGAACCGATCTATACGATTTATGCAATAGGTTTCTTACCCGGTTTTATGTATCTGGGAGGGTTGCCAGAAGCGTTACATCATCCCAGAAGGGGTAAACCGCGGCTACATATTCCACAAGGATCTGTGGGAATAGGGGGTGAGCAAACAGGTGTGTATCCTCAGGAATCTCCCGGAGGTTGGAATATAATAGGAAATTCGCCGGTGAAGATTTTCAATCCGAAAAATGAAAATCCCTGTGGCGTAAATGTTGGAGATAAGATCAAATTTTATTCGGTTGATAAACCGACACATGAACTGGTGACCATTCAAGTGGAAACCGGAATTTTTCATCTTAAAACATTAGAGCTGGATGATCAAAGTTCTTAATCCCGGTATATATACAACGGTCCAGGACCAGGGTAGATTTGGTTACAGAGATAAAGGGGTTCCCGTAAGCGGATTCATGGATACGATTTCCGGGCAACTCGCTAATTCTCTCGTAGGTAATCCTATTCGTGCGGCGGTTCTTGAAATGACGATGACCGGCCCGGAAATGATCTTCGATGAAGATGGGGTTTTTGCGATTACCGGAGCATTGATGTCGCCTAAACTCAATGGAGAAGATATTTCCAATAACAGAGCCTATGAGGTTAAAAAAGGAGATGTTTTGAAATTTGGTCGATTGGTTATCGGGTTTCGATCGTATCTGGCTATTGCGGGTGGATTTACCACTGAAAAGGTGTTAAACAGCCGTTCCTGGTATTTTCCAATCACTTCACTGACCCATCTTCCAAAAGGTTATGAATTGCCGGTAGGTGAAAAGTACAAAGAGTGCGATACCGATTCAATTCATCATGAGAATGAAATAGATTTTGATGATAACAGATTAAAAGTCTTTACCGGTCCGGAGTACGACCTGATCAGTAAAGATCAGCAGGAGCAGTTACTCAACGGTATTTTCTCGGTCGCCAAGGAAAATAATCGAATGGCCTACCAACTCAATGAAAGTATTTTTCCGCATAATCTTTCAATTCTGACCTCTGCAACACGGCCGGGAACAGTTCAACTGACACCAGCAGGGAAACTCATTATTCTCATGAAGGATGCACAGACAACAGGAGGTTATCCGAGAATCTTTCAGTTATCCGATGAAGCCATCTGTCTTTTAGCACAGAAAAAAACAGGCGACGAAATCTGCTTCGAAAGAATTTCGATTTAAGTAGCGGGGGAACCTGTGCATATTAAGTAGAACTGAAAAAAAAACTATTCCGATGTTTCTGAGATTAAGAAGCACGATCCACAGACCTTCTTCTGTTCACTTCTTCCGCAAGAATCTCTAATGCATCATTTTGAGAGATCTTATCAAGAATCGGTAGTGATCGTTCCTTAAAATCAGGGTGATTGCAGAATAAACGCCATAGCGCATGAATGAACTCCGTAAAATTCATTCCTTCATTGTAATCGATTAGATTGTGTTTGTGAGCATCAGTGATCATCTCACTTACGGATTTGCGTATATCGGTAAGACATTCCTCGATTGGTTTCATGACATCATTTACTGTTTTAGTTAATGTAGGTATTATAGCAGAAAGGGTTTCCAACTGGTCCTCCTTACGCGGAATACGTCTATCAATAGCAATCTGAGTAGCCAAAATACTGGCACGATATCGGGCAATATCCATGAATTGTGAGATCTTGTTTCGACGAAGCATGTCTTCGATCTCATTCAGAATCTTATACATTTCCTCGGAAGCATTTATATCTTCCATTTCAATCATTAAGCGAATCCGGTCAAACGAAGAAAACGTCTTGGAATTCAAACGCTTATATATATCCAGATAGGAAGTAGTGTTGTTCATAATGCCTTTGAGTTTTGGTGTTGATTAATAGCTGAATTTCAAAAAACGTGAAATTTAAGTGTTCCTGAAAATTAAAACGTTTAGCGGATAAAAAAGACGATAACGAGCCAAACTAGTTGTAAATCAGCAAACTATATATCGTTGATATACCGAAATATATTATTTTTATTATGCATCCTTTACTTGCAAATCGATGAGGTATTTACACCAGCCCTGTTCGTGAATCACGTAACCGGGTATGAAAAATGTACCTCGACATCGGAAAATTAAAGAGAAATTGCCTCGATATTACAGGGAAAAATCCCCCTTTTTATACCTGATACTTTTGGCTATCTTTCGTCTTATCAAAAAATTGGATGATTAAACCCTTTTAGTAAAATACTGATATTCTGTAAAATATAGTGTACATTATAATGAATTGAATTATGTTCCTCCGAATTATTTTAAATCAATAGCCAGGAAATATAAACGAGAATTTTAACTAAAATCAACCAGAATCATGAGAACAATTTTTAAGAATTTATCAGTAGTGACACTTTTATGTGCTGTAGTTATGGTATCCTGTAAAGAACAACCAAAAGCACCTGAAAAGACCGAAGAACAACAGGTTTCACAACGAATTGAAAAAGAGGATGTCGATATTTTGATCACGCCACCTACTGCACGTGAAATGCAGCAGCGATATCTGGCGACAAGATCCAATTTATTCCTCGATAGATACGGATACTGGGATGCCAGTGACTTTACTATGAAAATCAGTGAACTACGCGAATATCTGGATTATGTTGAGCAGGAACTCGGAGCCAACTATTCCGATGAATCCAAGATCTTTGTTTTCTTAGGAGTTACCGATTATTTGGATGACAAGGGTGATGTAGTAGATAATGAAAAATACCCAATGGGAAGTACTACAATCTTTTTAGCACCCTATCATAGCAGAGACGGATCCTTTGATTATGAAACACTGGATACTACCCAAAAGTCTTACAATAAAAGACAGGAAGGTAATATTCTGTCATTTATTGCAAAACCTGCCTATGCCAGTGATATAGAGCCAGCAGATAAGGCTGGTCAGGGTCATCCGCCAACAATTTATTAAAAATCAATCTGTTTTGACAATATGTTTCCCATTTCAGCTGATCGCAGCATTAGCAGCCACCTTGACGTGGAAGGATCTAAAAGGTACACCGGCATTTAATTTCATAGGATATCTCTGGTTTGCTATTTTTATCGAACTGGCATATCTGCTTACCAATGAATGTTATGCTGAAGATCCCTCCCAGCTCTTTCTGTGGTTTAAACAATTCATATCTGATAGATGGCTTTGCGAAAATATTTGGCTTAGTAATCTCTATGATATTGTTTCCTACATGTTCTTTATGAATTTTTTCAAACAGATCCTGAAACGCAAAAAGCATATTAAATTCATGTCGTTTGCAACGATTGTAATAGGTGTGTGTTTTCTGATCGAAACGATTATCAATTGGGACATTATTAATATTTCAGCTAATAAGGGAACCATGATCGTTGGTTCCCTTTCTATTCTGATCGGTTGCGGACTGGTCATGCTGGAATATTTGAATTCGGATGAACGACTGTCATTTTATAAGGATTACCTCCTTTGGATTATCATGGGAATCATTTGTTTTCATTTATTGATCACCCCAGCCTTTTTAGCTGCGGAAGTTATGGGTTATGAAAATACTGTGTACCTGAAGATTATCTATACGGGAATCATCATTTCAAGTATATTGTTTACGATCGGATTTATAGTGAACACCTTACATAAAAGAGCCGTCAGGAAGAAGTCCATTCTTTGAATTTCCTGATCCATTTTCCAAATAATGCCGGTAAGAACAAATGCACATCAAAGTAAATTAAGGCGTTCTTTCAATTTATTGTCATTCAACGATATTTAAGTCAATTTAAACCAAATGGAATTGTAATAGATAATAAAATCGATGGTTTCTGATTTATTTTCTCTGAAAATTAATAACTTCATGGTCTCATATCCAACCTAAAAAATGATCTTTCAGGAAGAAGTTGTTTCCAATTCATCTTCGGCATCAGCAGTGGAAACTGCTGTAGATTCCGCTGCCAGTCAGGTGACCTTTATTATCGTGTATGTTTCGATTCTGATCTTTATCGTCATCGTATTCCTGATCAGTTTCTTTTTTGCTTACCATAAACGGAAAACTAATCTATTACTTCAACAAGCTGAGGAGCGAAGGAGGTTCGAAGAAGAGCTTTCAAATGCGCAAACTGAGATCCAGGAGCAAACCCTTAAGAATGTAAGCTGGGAACTTCATGATAATGTCGGACAATTACTTTCGGTTGCCAAAATGCAATTGAATATGGTTAAACCCAAAATTCCGGAAATGGTACAAGATAGTTTTCAGGAAGCTTCCAATATGCTTGGGGAAGGATTAAAGGAGGTCAGAATGTTGTCGAGAAGTCTGAATACTGACTATATAACCCGAACCGGATTGAAGGAAGCTCTGGAATTGGAGATCAACAGGTTCAAACGACTTAAGTTTATCAATATCGATTATAAGCTTTCAGGAGAACCAAGAGACCTGGATCCTAAGGATGAAATAATTATTTTCAGGATCTTTCAGGAATGTTTTTCGAATGTCGTTAAATATTCAAGGGCTCAGAATCTGGAAATTTCATTGAAATATAATACAGAAAATATGATTGTTATGGTCAAGGATGACGGTATCGGGTTTAATCCTGATGAAACGGAATCCGGAATCGGACTCACCAGTATGAAAAGCAGAGCTGATCTTATTGGAGCAGCACTTAAGATCGATGCAGCGGAAGATAAAGGAGTAAGTGTATTACTGGACTATCCTTATAAGATCTTGGCAAATACCAACTGATAAGAAAAGTTAAAGGAGTAAAATCAAGAATTTCCCCCATACATATAAATTAATATCATTTGGCAATTAAATTAACAAATTATGGCAAACAAACCTAAAAAATGCATTCCGATCGCTGATGCGGAAAAATTACAAAAGAACTACATCAATACCATTGGAAAACTACTAAAACAGGAGTACGGGCATGATGAGGTTCAGGACTTTTCATGGACGGCCGGAGATCTTGAAGATTATATCGCCTGGCTAAAGGAGAAAACCGGAATCGAAGACCCGTCAAAACTCGGACTCAGATTTTATCTCGGTAAGTATGATAAAGAGGATAATACGCAAACCACTCTTTTCGTAGCTCCGTTTAAAGTTGATGAAACTACCGGAGAAAATGTAAATTTGCTTAAGGCTGAAGGAGTAGATGAGGAAGTTGAACCGCTAAATGATGCAGGACAAGGTTGGCCACCGACTATTTATCCATAATGAAAGCAGAGTATTTTATATTTACGATCTATACACTGGAAATTATCGCAACGATAATAGCCAGTATCACCTTTAAAGAGTACCGGCATACGCCAAGCCGGTACTTTTTATATCTTTTATGGTTTACAATTTTCGTCGAACTCATTGGAAGTATACCTGCAATTCTGTATTATTTTCCGACGAGTGGTTTTAGTGAATTTGTACATAATAAAGTTCCTGATTTTTTCTATAAAGGGAACTACTGGTTGTTTAATATCAACAGGATAATTACCTTCATGGTGTATTACCTGTTTATCTTACACTATCTTAAAACTCCCTGGATGCGAAGAATTACCATCGGGATCATAGGAATCATTATAGCCGTGTTTATTTCCGAATTGATTATAGATCCGGAGATCATTTTAAAAAGAGCTATGCCGATCACCAAGATCAGCGGTTCCCTGGGATATCTTATCATCGGTTCCTTCTTCCTGCTCGAGACGCTCCGGTTTGAACATAAGCAGCATATAACAGCCGTCATCATAATTTTCGGAGGTATGCTGTACCACCTTTTAACCGTTCCGATTTTCGTTTTTTCAAATCTGATAAGAGTAAATACATTGGCACATTACGGAATCCTGTTATTTGCCAATATCATATTATATGGCAGTTTTTGTTATGCCTTTATCACGGCTTCGGGCAGCAATGATGAAACGTTAGTGACCGATCACCTCCATTAATACCGTTCTTTTTGATTATCAGATAGAAATAGGGTGAAAATCCCCGTTTCCAGGCTTTGGATAAAATGTAATTTTACCACATCAAATTCATTTATTCGAAAGTTAAGTAAAAAGCCCGATTGATATGGTTAATCAGGATGTGGTAATAAGTTTAGTAGTATATATAAGTACGCTGATCATTATTGTATTTGTTTTTGTCGTACTGTACTACCTGGCTTTTCAACATAAGAGAACGCAATTGATGCTTGAGATCGCAAAACAACAACAGTATTACGAGGAGTTGAACCGATCACAATCAGAACTGCACAGGCAATCCTATAAAAACATTCGCTCTGAACTTCATGATAATATAGGTCAACTCTTGTCCGTCGCCAATATGCAGTTTAAAATGCTGGAAAATGAATTTCCGGATACCAAAAGAAATCGTTTTAAGGAATTGTCGGAGGTAATTCGTATGAGTTTATCAGAAACCCAGAAATTATCCCGCTCAATTCATCCCGATGATGAAGACCAGTTGGCACTTCAATATCTAATTGAAAATGAAGTGGAGCGCTACCAGCGATTAAAACATCTTTCTATAGACTATAAACTCCAGGGAGAAGTCACAGAGCTCAGAAAGGAGCACGAGTTGGTAATCTTCAGAATATTTCAGGAAACGATCTCCAGAAGCCTCCAGCTTACCAAGGCAACTCAATTTACCATACGGGTTGATTATTCTGAATACGAGCTTTCATTAACCATAGAGAGCAATGGATCAAAGATCGATCTGGCAAGCTCCGGTAACATCAACAGTCTGACATCTTTAAGGAATAAGGCGGCTGTGATCGGGGCAAATTTCTCGGTTACTCCTTCCGAAAACGGTGGAGTTTATGTAACTTTACGTTATACATATTAAACAAACCAACCATTATGAAGACCATAGCAATTGTTGATGATCATTTACTTTTTGCTGAGTCTTTGCAAAAACTTGTAGAATCTTTTGATGAATACAAAGTTATCTTTCACGCTACTAATGGTAAGCAGTTCATCGGTCAACTTTCTGAAGATAATAGCAAACCGGATATCGTTCTGATGGATATCAATATGCCGATTATGAGTGGAATTGAAACCATGCAATGGCTGAAGGATAATCTACCTGACCAGAAAGTACTGGCGCTATCGATGGATGATAGTGAGGCGACGATCATTCAGATGTTACGACTGGGTGCACGCGGGTATTTATTAAAGGATATCAATCCGGAAGATTTTGAAAAGGCCTTAAAGGATGTTTCAGATAAAGGATTCTATTTTTCAGATCGGGTAACCTCCACTTTGCTCGATAACCTGGATAAGGATCCATCAAAGCAGGAAATCACACTTAAAGATCGGGAAATTGAATTTTTAAAGCTCGCTTGTACCGAAAAGACCTATAAAAGTATAGCCGATGAAATGTTCCTTTCTCCAAAGACCATAGACGGTTACCGTGAAACATTATTTGAAAAGCTACATGTGAAAAGTCGTATTGGACTTGTACTTTACGCTATTAAGCATAATATTATTGAAGTTTAAACAACCCGGAATCTTAAGGGTTTAAAAGTAATTTTTTAGTCTTTCAAGCCATTTTGTTCCATTTTTGTAAGGCGCATAGCGAAGTGGTATGTCCAGCCAGTTACCGCGGGTGACTACCGGTTTTTTATGGGTGAATGTATCGAAGGTATGCTTCCCGTGATAAGCTCCCAAACCACTTTTACCAACCCCTCCAAAAGGGAGTCTTTTATTGGCAAGATGAATGATGACATCGTTAATAGCTCCTCCTCCAAAACTATATTTTTGAATGAGTTTTTTAGAAAATTCCTGATCCCGGGAAAACACATAGAATGCAAGTGGGTTTTCATAGTTCCTTAAAATGTTTCCTAGAGAAGTTTCATCGTTATAGGTAAGTACAGGGAGCAACGGACCAAATATTTCCTCCTGCATGACTGTGCTTTGTAGCGGGGGATACTCGAGTAGCGTAGGCGAAATATAAAGTTCTTGCTCATCATATTCGCCTCCAAATAAAACCTGGGATTCTTCGATATACCGCTGAAGTCTTTTAAAGTGTTTCTGATTGATGATTCTGGCCAGATCAGGAGAGTTTTTGATATCGGTTCCATAGACCCGGGTAATTTCCTCCTTTACTGCATCGATGAATGAAGCTTTAATATCCCGATGCAATACCAGGAAATCGGGAGCTACACAGGTTTGTCCGGCATTGATGAATTTTCCCCAAACGATTCTTTTCGCACTGAGTTTGATATTAGCCGTATGATGGATCACACATGGATTTTTACCACCCAGCTCCAGAGTAACCGGAGTCAGGTTTCTGGCGGCAGCCTGATAGACCAGTTTCCCCGTAGCAGGACTTCCCGTAAAGAAAATGTAACTCCAGGATAGGTCAAGAAGTGCTTTTGCCACATCCGCATCACCATTGATAACTCTTGCATGATCAACTGTAAAAACCTCATTGAGGATCTCTTCGAGAATAGCCGCGGAATTCGGTGCATATTCAGAAGGTTTCAGTATTACTGTATTTCCGGCTGCGATTGCTCCGATCAGGGGTACCATACTCAGATAAAAAGGATAATTCCAGGGTGCTATGATCAGTACCTGTCCGAAAGGTTCCTTATATATTCTGGCACTTGAAGGGAAATTAAGAACTGATGGGCGAACCTTAATTGATGTTGACCAGGATTTTAAATGTTTGATCGTATGCTTCAGTTCTCCAAGCGTTATGTAGAATTCAGTAGCAAGCGTTTCAAATTCCGGTTTGTGAAAATCAGCCTCCAACGCCTTCACTACGGTATCTTTCCTCGATGAAATTGCATTATATAGTTCCTTGAGTACTTCGATTCTGAATTCGATACTTGAGGTATTGCCGTTTCTGAAGTATAATCTTTGAGATCGTAAATACGTTTCTAGTTTATCATTCAATAATTTTGACACAGGCTTTTAAAATTAATTTTTATTGCAGTCAGTTGAACATCCCATAACCATAGCTTTGTGATAATCACAATCACTTAAAGATACTCAAGCTATATCGCGTATCAGCACTATGGGTACGATTAAATTCCTGACAGACGTAACTTAGGTGTCTGTCAGGACCAGAGAGGATAGCAACTGTACCTTGCACTTGTCACCGGAAGATTTTAACCGTACCTCAATAATTAATATTACTAAATTACTTTAGTATATCCGAAATATTACTTAATATTGTGCTAATGAATCAAACAATGATCAATATTATTGCTGTCATCATTATTGTGATTATTTCACAATGATGCGGGAAGGATATTGTTATTGTTAAAGCCTTCCAATTCGGAAGGCTTTTTTTATTGAACGGATTTTAGAAACCTATGAAAAATTATATCAGCATTATTATTGTCATTATCGTCATTATTAGCTCGCCTTGAGTTGATACGGATAATCATGTGCTGAATGAAAAACCTGTATCAACGTTGATACAGGTTTTTTTTTGGCGTATGATCAAGTGTCAATGATAAACTTTGAAAGTATTACTTGATTTGGATATGCTAAAAATATGATATTAAAGTGTTGTGAATCAGCGAATTAAGTACTATGACTTAGGGTTGGATTTAAAACAATTCTATTAAAAGACGGAAAATTAGAAATTCATTAAAATAATTTTGAATATAAATGTTAACCCATAGAAAATTTAACATAAAAAGTGATTTTAAATAAATACAGTAAACAAATTACACAAGACCCGTCGCTACCGGCTGCACAGGCCATGCTTCATGCATTGGGTCTTACCGATGAAGATCTCGCAAAACCTTTTGTAGGAATTGCAAGTACAGGTTACGAAGGGAATCCTTGTAATATGCACTTGAATGATCTTTCGACTCAAGTAAAGGAAGGTACCAAAGAGGCCGATCTTGTCGGACTTATCTTTAATACGATCGGGGTAAGTGATGGAATTTCAAATGGAACGTACGGGATGCGTTATTCCTTACCCTCCAGAGATATCATCGCTGATTCGGTGGAAACAGTGGTTCAGGCCATGTTATATGACGGATTGGTTACGGTAGTTGGTTGTGATAAGAATATGCCCGGAGCATTGATGGCAATGCTTCGACTGGATCGTCCATCGATCCTGGTCTACGGAGGATCAATTTCTCCCGGATGCCACAAGGGACAAAAACTGGATATTATTTCAGCATTTGAGGCATGGGGACAGAAAGTAGCAGGAACCATTACACAGGAGGACTTTAAAGCAGTAGTGCATAAAGCATGTCCGGGAGCGGGAGCCTGTGGTGGAATGTATACGGCGAATACCATGGCTTCGGCAATTGAGGCATTGGGGATGTCTTTGCCGTTCAATTCTTCAAATCCTGCTACCAGTGATGCTAAAAAGGCTGAATGTATCGAGGCGGGAAAAGCGGTTCGATATCTTCTTGAGAATGATATTAAACCTTCAGATATAGTAACTCGTAAATCGCTGGAGAATGCGATTCGTTTGGTGACCGTTCTTGGAGGTTCCACCAATGCAGTATTGCACTTCCTGGCGATCGCAAAGGCAGCCAAGGTAGAATTTACATTGGCTGATTTTCAGCGAATCAGTGATACTACACCTCTTTTAGCAGATCTGAAGCCTAGTGGAAAGTATGTTATGGAAGATCTCTATAAGATCGGAGGCGTTCCTGCAGTGTTAAAATATATGCTTAAGAAAGGTATGTTACATGGAGATTGTCTCACCGTTACCGGTAAGACGATCGCAGAGAATTTACTGGATGTACCGGATCTGGAAGAAGGGCAGGAGGTGATCCACACCGTGGAGAACCCGCTCAAAAGTTCAGGACACCTCAGAATACTTTACGGAAATATCGCGACGGAAGGAGCGGTTGCAAAGATCACTGGAAAAGAAGGATTGAGTTTCACAGGAAAAGCTAAGGTTTTTGAAGGAGAAGTTGCTGTGAATGAAGGAATTCGTGATGGATTGGTACAGAAAGGTGATGTAGTGGTCATACGTTATGAAGGTCCGAAGGGAGGTCCGGGAATGCCGGAAATGCTGAAACCAACTTCTTCAATAGCCGGGGCAGGTCTGGGCAAGGAAGTAGCACTGATCACCGATGGAAGATTTTCTGGAGGGTCTCATGGTTTTGTAGTAGGACACGTTTCACCGGAAGCACAGGTCGGAGGGAATATCGCCCTGATACAGGATGGTGATATCATTACTATTGACGCCGTAAACAATACAATAGATGTTCAGGTGTCAGATGAAGAACTGGCTGAGCGAAGAGCTAAATGGGTTCAGCCGGAATTAAAGTTCAAATCAGGAGTTTTATATAAATACGCTAAAAATGTTTCATCGGCTTCACAAGGCTGTGTAACCGATGAATTCTAAGTAACCGGACTTCAATAGAAGCACCAATTACTGTTCGTTATGATGGATGTAAAAACAATAAAAAAGGAACAAAGCAAAACCGGTACCAAAGTAAGGATCACCGGTGCTGAGGCTGTGATTCATTGTCTTCTCGCAGAAGGAGTGGATACCATCTATGGTTATCCCGGAGGAGCGATCATGCCGGTTTATGATGAACTTTATAAATTCCAGGATAAGCTGCATCACGTGCTTACCCGCCATGAGCAGGGAGCGACGCATGCAGCTCAGGGATATGCCAGAGTCTCCGGGAGAGTGGGTGTTGCCATCGCAACCTCAGGTCCGGGAGCGACCAACCTGGTCACCGGTATAGCCGATGCACAGATCGATTCCACACCGCTGGTATGTATTACAGGTCAGGTTGCGCGTCATCTTTTGGGTTCAGATGCTTTCCAGGAGACTGATATTATCGGTATCAGTACACCGGTTACAAAATGGAACTATCAGATCACGAAAGCATCCGAGATTCCTGAGATCATGGCTAAGGCCTTTTATATAGCACGTTCCGGAAGACCCGGACCTGTATTGGTGGATATCACCAAAAATGCACAGTTCGAAGAATTCGATTTTGAATACAGTAAATGTACTGCAGTACGCAGCTATAATCCGGTTCCGAAAATCGATACTGAAAAACTTCAGCAAGCAGCAGATCTTATAAATAGTGCGAAAAAGCCATTTATAATCTGGGGTCAGGGGATCATCCTTGGTAAGGCAGAAGAAGAATTAAAAGCTTTCGTCGAAAAGACAGGAATACCTGCGGCCTGGACGATTCTCGGTGCTTCCGCATTATCGTCTTCCCATCCGTTGAATGTAGGTATGGTGGGTATGCATGGAAATTATGGTCCGAACCTTTTGACGAATGAATGTGATCTGCTGATAGCCCTGGGAATGCGATTTGATGATCGTGTTACAGGTGACCTGAGTACGTATGCCAGGCAGGCGAAGGTGATCCATTTTGAGATCGATCCTGCGGAGATCAATAAGAATGTCCATGCAGATGTTCCGGTTCTGGGAAATGTAAAGGATGCTCTGGAACAAATTCTTCCCTTATTGAAGGAGAATAAGCATGAATCATGGCATGAAGTGTTCAAAGCGAAATATGCTATTGAGTTCGATCAGGTGATCAAGAATGACCTGTATCCTGAGAAGGAAGGACTGACGATGGGAGAGGTGATCGAATCTATAAATGAGGCTTCTAAACATGAAGCGGTTATTGTAAGTGATGTGGGACAGCATCAAATGATCGCATGTCGCTATGCCAAGTTCAATACCTCGAAAAGTAATATTACTTCAGGGGGATTAGGTACCATGGGATTTGCTTTACCTGCATCTATCGGTGCTAAAATGGGTGCTCCGGAACGGGAGGTGGTTGCGATCATCGGTGATGGTGGTTATCAAATGACCATTCAGGAACTCGGAACCATTTTTCAAACAAAAGTACCCGTGAAAATCGTTGTTCTGAATAATGAATTTCTTGGAATGGTGAGACAATGGCAGCAATTGTTCTTCGATAAACGGTATGCATCAACAGAAATGACAAATCCGGATTTTGTGACCATTGCAAAAGGGTATCATATTCCGGCTGTCAGAGTTACTAAAAGAGAAGACTTGAAAGGTGCCGTGGAAGAGATGATCGCATCGGAAGGGCCTTATTTCCTGGAGGTAATGGTTGAAAAAGAAGATAATGTATTTCCAATGGTACCAACCGGAGCTTCGGTTTCCGATGTTCGTTTAAGCTAATAAAGAGTTATGGAAGAAAGAAAAACATTTACCATTTCCATCTATTCGGAAAACAGCGTAGGATTGTTGAATCGTATTTCAGGGATCTTTTTAAAGCGCCATATCAATATTGAAAGTCTGAACGTATCTGGTTCTGAGATTGAGGATGTTATGCGATTTATTATCGTAGTGAACACCACTGAGACCTGGGTTCGGAATATCGTAGGTCAGATCAATAAACAAGTCGATGTGATCAATACCTATTATCATGATGATGAGCAGACCATCTTTCTGGAAACTGCTCTGTTTAAGATCGCGTCTCATCTATTGTTTGACGAACGTCAGATTCAAAACATCATTAAGGAAAGTCATTCTGATATCGTTACTGTGGCCAGAGATTTCTTTGTGATCTCTAAATCGGGTCGCAGAGATGAAATCGAGGAGCTTTACAGTAAGCTAAGACCTTATGGCATTATGCAATTTGTAAGGTCGGGAAGAGTATCCGTATCCAAATCGGAGATGCATATTTCTGCAATGTTGCGCGCCTTCCAAAATGAAACCGTTTAAAACAATTAATAATACTAATAGAAAATTATACAAATGGCAAATTACTTTAACACACTCCCTTTAAGACTACAACTGGAACAACTGGGAGTATGTGAGTTTATGGACCAATCCGAATTCAGCGAAGGCGTTGAAAAACTGAAAGGAAAGAAAATAGTGATCGTAGGTTGTGGTGCTCAGGGACTGAATCAGGGTCTGAACATGAGAGATTCCGGTCTGGATATCTCTTATGCACTTCGAGAAGGAGCGATCAAAGAAAAAAGACAATCTTATATCAATGCCTCAGAAAATAATTTTAAGGTAGGCACTTACGAAGAGTTGATCCCATCTGCTGATGTGGTATGTAATCTGACTCCGGACAAACAACATACCGGTGTGGTTAGTGCTATTATGCCTCTCATGAAAAAAGGAGCAACGTTGACGTACTCACACGGTTTTAATATTGTGGAAGAAGGTATGCAGGTTCGTAAGGATATCACCGTGATTATGGTGGCGCCGAAATGCCCTGGATCTGAGGTGAGAGAAGAATATAAAAGAGGTTTCGGGGTACCGACTTTAATCGCGGTACACCCTGAAAATGACCCGGAAGGTAAAGGTCTTGAACAAGCGAAAGCTTATGCAGCAGCAACCGGCGGTCACAAAGCCGGTGTACTACGTTCTTCTTTCGTTGCTGAGGTTAAGTCAGATCTAATGGGAGAGCAGACCATTCTTTGCGGTCTGTTACAAACGGGATCTATTCTTAGCTTTGATAAAATGATCGAAAAAGGAATCGATCCTGCTTATGCATCTAAACTTATTCAATATGGATGGGAAACGATTACCGAGGCGCTGAAATATGGTGGTATCACCAATATGATGGACCGACTTTCAAATCCGGCTAAAATAAAGGCATTTAAGCTTTCTGAAGAATTAAAAGAGATCATGCGTCCGTTATTTCAGAAGCATATGGATGATATTATGAGTGGTCATTTTTCCAAAACCATGATGGAAGACTGGGCCAATGATGATGTCAATCTTTTGACCTGGCGTAAGGACACCGGAGAAACGGCCTTTGAAAAGACCCCGGCGGGGGATATGGAGATCCCGGAGCAGGAATATTTCGATAATGGAGTGTTGATGGTTGCTTTTGTAAAATCAGGTGTAGAACTTGCATTCGAAACTATGACAGAAGCTGGAATCATCGAGGAATCGGCTTATTATGAATCGTTGCACGAGACACCACTGATCGCTAATACCATCGCCAGAAAGAAACTTTTTGAGATGAATCGGGTGATCTCGGATACAGCAGAATACGGTTGTTATCTGTTCGATCATGCATGTAAGCCTTTACTTGCTGATTTCATGAAGCAGATCGATACCGATGTTATCGGAAAGGCCTATGAAGATTATTCAGGCGTTGATAACAAAGAGCTTATCGAGGTAAATCAGGCGATCAGAAATCACCCTATCGAGGAGGTTGGTGCCTGGTTGAGAACCGCGATGACCGATATGAAAAAGATCGTCTGAGACGAATCTGTTTATTATAATCAAACAACCCGCTGGGGTGTGTTTTAAAATGGCCTATGGAGACAAAATCGATATTCATTCCAAAGATATCTAACGTCAGAGAAGCTGCGGCTACCCTTAAAGGGGTAGCTGCTCTTACTCCGACATCAAGAAGCCTGCGTTATTCCAGGGATTTTGATGCGAATATATTTTTGAAACGGGAAGATCTGCAACAAGTACGTTCGTATAAGATTCGTGGTGCTTATAATAAGATCAGCTCACTCACCCAGGAAGAACGTGAACGCGGAATCGTATGTGCTTCAGCCGGAAATCATTCTCAGGGAGTAGCATTTTCCTGTAATCTTCTTAAGATTAAAGGAACGATCTATATGCCGGCACCAACACCGCGACAAAAGATCGAACAGGTGATGATGTTTGGAGAAGATCAGATCGAGATCATACTTATAGGAGACACCTTTGATGATGCGAATAAGGCTGCAATGGCTGCCTGCAAAGAACAGGGAAAGACCTTTGTGCATCCCTTTGATGATGAAAAGGTCATCGAAGGTCAGGCAACGGTTGGACTCGAGATTCTCGAGCAGACTAAAATGAACATCGATTATGTTTTTGTGCCGGTAGGTGGAGGTGGACTAGCCTCCGGATTATTAAGCGTGTTTAATATCCTGTCACCGGAAACCAAAGTGATAGGAGTGGAGCCACAAGGAGCTCCTTCAATGTTTACCTCGTTGCAGAACGGGGTGAATACCGAATTAGGAGAGATCGATAAATTCGTCGATGGGGCAGCCGTTAAAAGTGTCGGGGATAAAACCTTTGCGATCTGCCGTCAACTATTACATAAAATGATCACTGTTCCGGAAGGTAGAATTTGTCAGGAGATCCTGGACCTTTACAATAAGGATGCGATCGTTGTAGAACCTGCCGGGGCACTTACACTTTCTGCCCTGGATCAATTCAAAGATGAGATTCGTGGTAAAAATGTCGTGTGTGTCATCAGTGGAAGTAACAATGATATTACCAGGACCGCAGAGATCAAAGAGCGTGCATTGCTGTATGCTAACCTCAAACATTATTTCATCGTTCGTTTTCCTCAGCGTGCCGGAGCTTTAAAAGAGTTCGTAGCAGAGATTCTGGGCCCCAACGATGACATTACTCACTTCCAGTATTCCAAGAAAAATGCAAAGGAAAACGCTCCGGCTGTAGTTGGAGTGGAGCTGAAATCTGAAGAAGATCTGCAACCATTGATCGACAGAATGAAAGCTCATAATTTCTTCGGTGAGTATTTAAATAACAAACCTGACCTGTTTCAGTATCTCGTGTAACTAAAGTATTGACAAAGTATTTTGTCTTTTATTGCGGGATTGTCGAAATTTACAAGTGAAATTTTTAAGTTGATAATTTCATAGGATAGTTACACACCAATTTTAACAACAACAATATATTTTAATGGAAACTAATATCACGACCATTCCTGAAGCATTTCAGATAAAGGAAACTATAGCGCAAAACACTTACCTGGTCAATGGTAAGCTCCAGCAGTGGAACGGTAAAACTACTGAAGTCTATTCTACCATTTCCTCTACAGGAGATGATAAGCCAACTTTGCTTGGAACAATTCCATACATGGGAGAATCAGAAGCGAATGAAGCGCTGGAAGCAGCAGCCAATGCATTTGATAAGGGTAAAGGACTTTGGCCTACAATGAAAGTATCCGACAGAGTTGCCTGTATGGAGAAGTTTGTTAAACAAATGGAGACCAAGCGAGAACAGGTAGTGAAGCTTTTAATGTGGGAGATCGGTAAATCATTACCGGATTCTGAAAAAGAATTCGACCGTACCGTTGAATATATTTACGATACTATAGAAGACTACAAACAATTGGACAGAGATTCGGCTAACTTTAAGAAAAGAGACGGAATCTATGCCCATATCCGCCGTGGACCACTTGGCATTGTATTGTGTCTGGGACCTTATAATTATCCGCTGAATGAGACTTTTGCCTTGCTGATACCTGCATTGATCATGGGTAACACAGCAATTTTTAAGCCTGCAAAACACGGTGTTCTGCTATTGACTCCATTATTGGAGGCCTTTAGAAGTAGTTTTCCACGAGGAGTGGTGAATATTATTTTCGGAAGGGGAAGAGAAGTGGCAGCGCCGATTATGAAATCGGGAAGAGTTGATGTACTTGCCTTGATCGGTAATAGTAAGTCTGCCGTGGCATTACAGGATCAGCACCCGTATAAGAATCGATTACGCCTGGTACTCGGTCTGGAGGCTAAGAATCCGGCGATTGTACTGCCTGATGCCGATCTCGATCTTGCGATCAATGAATGTATTACGGGAACACTATCATTCAATGGTCAACGTTGTACGGCTTTGAAGATATTGTATGTACACGAAGATATTATCGAGGAATTCAATAAACGTTTTGCTAAAAAGGTCGATGAATTGAAATATGGGAATCCATGGGAAGACGGGGTTAAACTGACGCCGCTGCCAGAGCCTGGCAAACCCGACTATATTCAGGAACTCATCGATGATGCCAAAGCAAAAGGTGCTGAGATCATCAATGACAAAGGAGGTGAACGAACCTATAATTATATTTATCCGGCAGTTTTGTATCCGGTTAATAAGGATATGAGAGTGTATCAGGAAGAGCAATTCGGTCCGGTAATCCCAATCGTTCCTTTTAGTGAGATTGACGAACCGGTGAATGATATTGCAGATAGTAACTACGGGCAACAGGTAAGTCTTTTCGGAGCGAATATCAGAACCCTTGCTCCGCTTATCGACACATTGGTAAATTTGGTATGTCGTGTAAACCTGAACAGTTCCTGTCAGCGAGGACCGGATGTATATCCGTTTACAGGCAGAAAAGATTCAGCGGCAGCAACACTAAGTGTTCATGATGCGTTGCGTTCTTTCTCCATCAGAACTTTTGTGGCCTCAAAAGATAATGAATATAATAATCGTATTCTTAATGACCTGTTAGGCAGCAAGGCCTCTAATTTCGTGAGTACTGATTACATATTGTAATAATTAAAATACAATTCAAATAAAAAGCCCCGGTATCTCAAGACACCGGGGCTTTTTATATTTTTCAAAAAGGATCGATTATTGAAAACGATCTCAGATTCTGTAAAAGAATTCAGCGTTATTGCGGAAGCGGAGCACCAACAGCCAGATCACATCGGTGCCCGGGTAATCCGTGCGCGGGATTTTTCATGGTACTGCTGAGCAAGGTGTTGTCATTGGTCGTTTTAACCGGAGCATCTAAGGAGGTTCCCACCGGGATATCACAGCGATGTCCGGGTTGGCCATGTGCAGGGTTTAGCTTCGTATTCGTTGTTATTGCACCAGGATTATTCTTGATAGTTTCCTGATATTGTTCCTCGGCGACTTTACTGTCATACCCTTCGAGTACTTCAGATTCGGCCAAAGTGGTGTCATTGTAATACAAATAGGTAAGTGCTGTAATAGCTACAAATCCGATTAGAAATATAGTAGATCTTTTCATAATAACAGGCATTTAGGTATAGTCAAATATAGTATTTATTTTCAGTATTTAAGCAGATCCCTAAGGAAGGGGGTCTGGAGAAGCGATTTCTGTAGGGACTCAGTTAACTCATTAAAAAAATTAACCCCGGACTTCTCCGGGGTCAATTAACACTAAAACGAATTTAAATAATCTATATAATTGTAGATTGTCCGTAATCTATATTCTCTTGATTGTAATTGATATTCTCATCAGCATTAACGATGAAATCAGCAATAAAACTTCCTACCTTATCAGTTCCGAATTTGGTATTCGGATCCAGATCCGGAGTAACGATATTCAATTCAAGCGACTTTTCAACAGCCTTATTGATGGCCAGTGCTTCTTCATGAAGCTGGAAATGTTCTAACAGCATCGCTGCCGAAAGAATGGATGCGATAGGATTAGCAATATTCTTTCCTTTACCCTGAGGGAATGATCCATGAATCGGTTCGAACATCGCATTTTCTTCACCTACAGATGCAGAAGCGAGTAAACCGATGGAACCACCGATAACACTACCTTCATCAGAGATGATATCCCCGAACATATTTTCGGTTAGGATCACATCAAACTGACTTGGGTTAAGAATCATTTGCATAGCAGCATTATCCACAAACAGGAAATCCAGTGTAATGTCGGGATAACTCTCAGCAAGTGTGGTCACCTTTTTTCTCCATAGTCTGGAAGTCTCCAGAACATTCGCTTTGTCGACTAAAGTTACTTTCTTCTTTCGGGCTCTTGCAGCTTTGAATGCCAGATGAGCGATTCTTTCGATCTCGAAGTCTGAGTATTCGCAAAGGTCTGATGCCTTACTTCCGTCTTCACTTTTATGTTTTTCCCCGAAATAAATCCCACCGGTAAGTTCACGGTAGATCGACATGTCGGTACCTTCGATACGCTCTCTTTTCAGCGGAGATTTATCCAGAAGGGTAGGATAGGCTTTAATCGGACGTATGTTGGTGAAGAGTCCGAGTGATTTTCTCAATTTCAATAACCCTTGTTCAGGTCTAACCGGAGCAGAAGGATCGTTATCGTACTTAGGATCCCCGATCGCTCCGAAAAGCACGGCATCACTTTCAAGACACAATTTAAGAGTGGAATCTGGTAAAGGATCACCGGTTTCGTCGATAGCAATGGCTCCAACAACGGCTTCTTCGAAGGTAAATGTGTGATTATATACTTCACCTATAGCCTTAAGCGTTTTGATGGCCTCCGCAGTAACTTCAGGTCCGATACCGTCTCCTGCGAGAACAGCTATTTTAAGTTTCATATGATATTCTTTATGCTATTAAAATTCTCTTGAAGCTTCATAAGCTTCTATCTTATCCTTATTACTGATAAGGAAATCAATGTCATCATACCCGTTCATCAGGCACATTTTTTTGTAGGCGTCGATCTTAAAGTCTTCGCGAAGGTCAGTCCCTTCCACGGCGATAAACTGCTCTTCAAGGTTCACAAGAATTTGAACCGAAGGATCTTTTTTGATCACCGCCAGCATTTCTTTTAGCATTTCAGGTTTCACCTGAACGGGCAGTAGTCCGTTATTCAAAGCGTTACCTTTGAATATATCTGCAAAATAACTTGATACGATTACCTTAAAGCCGAAATCGGTCAATGCCCATGCAGCGTGTTCTCTGGAACTTCCACAGCCGAAATTATCACCTGCTACGAGTATACTTCCACTATAGGTGTCATTATTCAGTACAAAGTCTGCAACTTCGGTATTATCTTTACCATATCTCCAGTCTCTGAACAGATTTTCACCGAATCCGATCTTACTGGTCGCTTTCAAAAAACGAGCAGGAATGATCTGGTCGGTATCTATATTTTCAATAGGCAATGGAATTGCCTGTGATTCTAATGTTGTAAACTTCTCCATTTCCTTAAACGCTTGCCGGTTCTGGTTCTTCAATTTCTGTGGTTACATCGATGATCTTTCCTGCTACTGCAGTTGCTGCCGCTACCAGTGGGCTTGCAAGAATCGTTCTCGCACCTTGCCCTTGTCTTCCTTCGAAATTTCGATTGGAAGTAGAGACACAATATTCTCCTGCCGGTATCTTATCTTCATTCATTCCGAGACAGGCAGAACAACCACTTTGACGTATCTCAAATCCTGCTGCTTCAAAGATTTCCTGTAATCCTTCTGCTTCGATCTGTTTGGCAACCTGTTGAGAACCGGGAACGATCAAGGCATTTACATTAGCAGCTTTCTGTCTTCCTTTTATATAGGTAGCCGCTACCCGAAAATCTTCGATTCGTGAATTGGTACAACTTCCGATAAAAACATAATTGATAGGTTTGCCTAGTAATTTCTCTCCTTTATGTAGTCCCATATATTTCAGGGATTTTTCAAAAGAAACATCGTTTATGTCTGGAATTCGATCATTGATCTTTATTCCCATTCCGGGATTGGTTCCGTAGGTTACCATCGGTGCAATATCGGCTGCATCAAAGGTGTATTCTTTGTCGAAGGTCGCCCCTTCATCAGTAGGGAGGGTACGCCAGTACGCTACTTTCTTATCGAATTCCTCGCCCTTGGGAGCAAACTCTTTTCCTTTAACATACTTGAAAGTGGTTTCATCCGGAGCGATCATACCACCACGGGCACCCATTTCGATACTCATATTACATACGGTCATACGACCTTCCATACTCATGTTTTCAAAAACATCACCGGCATATTCGACGAAATATCCGGTTCCGGAATTCGTTCCAAGCTTTGCGATAATATATAAAATCACATCTTTCGGCAGTACTCCGGGTTTAAGGTCACCGTTCAAGGTAATGCGCATGCTTTTAGGTTTTGAAAGCAGCAGGCACTGACTAGCAAATACCTGTGCCACTTGGCTGGTTCCGATACCGAATGCGATTGTTCCGAAGGCACCATGTGTTGAAGTGTGGCTATCACCACATACCATGGTCATTCCAGGTTGCGTAACCCCGAGTTCCGGAGCCATTACGTGAACGATTCCCTGATAAGGATGTCCGAGACCATAAAGCGTCACACCGTGTTTTTCACAATTAGTGCTTAACATCTCCACCTGTTTTTTCGATAACAGATCCTGTATCGGCAAATGCTGATCTTTGGTAGGAACATTATGATCGGCAGTAGCTACGATCTGATCTTTCCGGAAAAGCGGGATGTTTCTCTCTTCAAGTTCCGCAAATGCCTGCGGACTCGTTACCTCATGAATGAGGTGTTTGTCGATATAAAGTATCTGAGGACCGTTATCCACTGAATGAACAACATGACTATCCCATACTTTATCAAATAATGTCTTTTTCATAAATACTATCAGGCAGTAGCCTTGATTCCAATTTTACTTATCTCTATAATCTGATGAATATCTTCATCAACAACTTCTTTTTTTCTGTCGGCAAAATTGAGGAATTCTTCGTAAACCTTGTCCAATTGAAGTTTTGTCAGTTCATATCCTACTTTCTTTGCTCTATATGCCAAAGCAGCACGTCCGCTTCTTGCAGTCAGTACGATCGCAGATTCGGTAACCCCTACCTCTGCAGGATCGATGATCTCATAGGTTTCACGATTTTTAATAACACCATCCTGGTGGATTCCGGAACTATGTGCAAAAGCATTTGCTCCTACGATAGCTTTGTTCGGTTGTACAGGCATTCCCATACTCTCCGACACAAGGCGACTGGTAGAATATAATAATTTGGAATTGATATTGGTGTCCAGATTAAGAGTAGGGTGCTGACGCATTACCATAACTACTTCTTCCAGAGAAGTGTTTCCGGCACGTTCTCCGATCCCATTGATGGTACATTCGATCTGGCGGGCACCATGAATGGCTCCGGCGATTGAATTTGCTGTTGCCAATCCAAGATCATTGTGGCAATGACAAGATAAAATGGCTTTGTCGATACCCGTTACATGTTCCTTCAGGTATTTGATCTTGGCACCGTATTCCTCAGGAAGGCAATATCCGGTGGTATCCGGGATGTTGAGTACAGTGGCACCTGCCTTGATAACCGCTTCACAAACCCTCGCCAGGAATTCATTGTCGGTTCTACCTGCATCTTCCGCATAGAACTCAACATCTTCCACGAAAGATTTAGCATAGCGTACGGCTTCTACCGCCCTTTCTATAATCTTTTCAGGGGTGGTATTGAATTTGTGTCGGATATGTGATTCTGAGGTTCCGATTCCTGTATGTATTCTTGGCTTTACCGCATATTTTAATGCTTCCGCCGCAACATCGATGTCTTTTTTTACGGAACGGGTAAGACCACAGACCGTTGCATTCTTAACCACTTTAGAAATCTCCTCGACAGATTTGAAATCTCCGGGGCTGGAGATCGGGAAACCTGCCTCGATGATATCTACTCCAAGTTCGTCCAGACGTCTGGCAATCACAAGTTTTTGCTCGGTATTCAATTTACAACCGGGGACCTGTTCTCCGTCTCGAAGCGTGGTGTCAAAGATTTGGACTATTTCTTTACTCATTTTATATTTTTAGTGTAATTTCAATATTGTTTTACGAATTTATATTTTGCAAAGCAGAAATAGCTGTGTTCGGGTAGTTGCTTTACAATGTTAAAGCGTGTATTAGACTACGTAAATACCTGAAAATCAATTAATTGAATATTTTTATTTTACAATGACTAGTAGTCAAAACGATAGTTTATTTATCCTTATCAAATCGTTATCTAAATCGGAAAAGCGACAATTTAAGTTGTATGTGAACCGACTGGGAGTGAATGCTGATGCCAAATTCCTGGCACTTTTCAATCTCCTCGATAAGATGAATGATTACAATGAAACCGAGATTCTGAATAGCGGAATTGTTAAAAAGCAACAGCTTTCGAATTTGAAGGCACATCTCTATAAACAAATCCTGGTGAGTCTACGATTAAATCCCGTTAATCAGAATATCAGGATTCAGATCAGGGAGCAACTTGATTTTGCAACCATTTTATATCATAAAGGACTTTACAGGCAGGCATTGAAAATTCTCGATAAGGTTAAATCGGTAGCGATAGAGAATCAGGAAAAGGTCGTGGCCTATGAAATCGTAGAGCTGGAAAAGGTTATTGAAACTCAATATATCACCAGAAGTATCAGCGGAAGGGCAGATGAGCTGGCTATTCAGGCCAAGAATCTGAGTGTTCAGAACGTGCTTACCAGTAAGCTCTCGAACCTGTCGCTCCAGTTGTACGGGATCATGTTGAAATTTGGGTATGTAAAGAATGATGAAGAATACCAACGGGTCACGGAATATTATAAGGCACATTTACCGAAATTTAAAATGTCCGATCTGGGATTCAGGGAAAAACTATGGCTTTATAAAGCACAATTATGGTATAGTTTTTTAACTCAGGATTTCCTTTCCAGCTACAAATATGCTACGAAATGGGTGGAATTGTTCTATGATAACGAAGCGATGATTTATTTGAATCCAGTGTTTTACCTTAAAGGAAATAATTATTTGCTGGAATCCATGTTTTATGTCAAATATCGGTCTGGATTCAGGGAAACGCTGAGCAAAGTGGAAAAGGTCTTGCATTCCGATAAGTTTCCTAAGAATGATAATACAGAGGTGTTGGGATTCCTTTATTTATATTATAATAAGATCAATCTCCATTTTCTGGAAGGAAGTTTTGAGGAAGGACTGAAACTTGAACCTGAAATATTGAGTGGTATAAAACAATATCGCAATAAGATAGATATACATCATATTATGGTGTTCTATTATAAAATTGCATGTCTGTATTTTGGTAGTGGTGATAATAAGAGTTGTATACGTTATCTGAAAAAGATCATCGATAACAAAAACCTTAGTATGCGTGAAGACCTGATGTGTTTCGCAAGGGTGCTGAGTCTGGTTGCACATTATGAAGCAGGGATGGATTACCATTTGGAACTTCAATTGAAATCTACCTATAAGTTCCTGCTAAAAATGGATGATCTTCATGAAGTACAAAAGGCGATGATCAAGTTCCTTAGGAATCTCGGGGAGATTTATCCTCATGAACTAAAGGATGAATTTATCAAATTACATAAGACGCTGAAGAGCTATGAGAGTCACCCCTATGAGAAACGTGCATTTCTCTACCTCGATATTATCTCGTGGCTGGAAAGTAAGATTAGAAATATACCTGTCGGGGAGATCATCCGGGAGAAAGCTGCTGAACTAACCCGATAATTTCTGAAGATTGACAGCTATCAATAAAAGATTTTTACCCATTCTGGAACTCAATATCGCCGTGTTGTTCATCAGTACATCCGGTCCGTTGGGAAGGTATATCAATTTACCTCCGGAACATACAATCCTTTTCCGGGCCATACTCGCGGCGGTCTTCATATTTCTGGTATGCAAATTTCGCAAGTATAGCTTAAAGATTGATGATCGCAGGGATCGTGCTAAGATTTTGTTATGTGGTTTGTTCTTTGGAATTCACTGGGTAACTTATTTTTATGCGCTTCAGTTGTCAAGTGTCGCGATCGGTATGTTGTCGATCTATACCTATCCGGTGATCACAGCCTTTCTCGAGCCGGTGATCCTGAAAACTTCTTTCAGAAGGTCACATCTTCTCCTTGCATTAATGGTTTTAATCGGGATTTACTTCCTGGTACCCGAGGTCAGTTTTGAAAACCAACATTTCATAGCAGTGCTTTGTGGAATTACCTCAGCGTTCTTCTATGCCTTGAGGAATATAATGATGAAACCGCAGGTTGAAAAATACAATGGTTCGGTGTTGATGTTCTATCAGATCCTTGTCATTTCTTTTATGCTAAGTCCGCTATTGTTCACTGCAGATTATGAGTTGGTGCGAAACAATTTGGGTTGGCTGGCATTTCTAGCCTTGTTTACCACGACCATCGGACATACTTTGCTTTTATTGAGTCTGAGGAATTTTGCGGTTACAACCGCAAGTATTCTTAGCAGTGTCCAGCCGGTCTACGGAATTTTACTGGGAATGGTATTTCTTGGGGAATATCCACCCTTGCATACCCTTATCGGGGGGGCGATGATTCTGAGTGCTGTGGTGATCGAAAGCAGCCGTAATTTGAAAGCATAAGGCTTCTATTGAAAAGGCCGGCATGCCTGCCATACCGGATCATTTTCAGGGTATGGTGCCTGAATGATGATCTTTTCCTTTTTTACAGGATGTATGAATTCTAGTCTTGCAGAATGAAGATGAATACTACCATCTTTGTTGCTTCGGTCAGCACCATATTTAAGATCTCCTTTAATGATACAACCGATAGAAGAAAGCTGTGAGCGGATCTGATGGTGTCTTCCGGTTTCCAGATCGATCTCGAGCAGGTAATATTTTTCAAGCCTGCCTAAAAGCCGGTAATGGAGTATCGCCTTTTTGCTGTCCTTTACCTCTTTATTATGGGCATAACTTTTATTTTGTTTAGGGTTTCTTTTTAACCATTGTTCGAGCGTACCCTCGGTGTCGGGTGGTGCATTTTTTACAACGGCATGATAGGTTTTTTTGGCTTCTTTGTCTTTGAACAAATTGTTCAGTCTGGGTAAGGACTTAGAGGTTTTAGCGAATAATACAATTCCACTTGTAGGACGGTCCAGCCGGTGAACGACTCCCAGATATACATTTCCTGGTTTGTCATATTTTTGTTTTAACCAGGTTTTCACAACCTCTGAAAGGGGTTCATCACCGGTCTTGTCTCCTTGTACAATATCTCCGGGTCGTTTATTGACCACGATTATATGGTTGTCTTCAAAGAGCACCTGAAGATTTTCAGGTGTTGAAATGACCTTACCGGAAAGATTGTTCATAAAAGAGATTCAAAAAAGGAGTTATTAATACTGTTCGTTGTCATTCGGAAAATCCCTCGACTTAACATCATCGACATACTGAGAGATGGCCTCGGTCATTTCATCATAAAGGTTAAGATATCTTCTGAGAAATCTGGGGTTGAATTCATGGGTCATACCGAGCATATCATGTATAACCAGTACCTGACCATCAACACCATTTCCTGCTCCGATTCCAATCACCGGAATGTTGATACTTTCCGCTACTTCCTTTGCCAGTTTTGCAGGAATCTTTTCAAGTACGACTGCAAAACAACCCGCTTTTTCGAGCATTTTTGCATCGGCTTTTAATTTTTCAGCTTCTTCCTCTTCTTTGGCGCGTACCGTATAGGTCCCAAATTTATAGATCGACTGTGGGGTCAAGCCTAAATGTCCCATTACCGGGATGCCTGCATTCAGAATCCGTTTGATAGATTCTTTGATCTCTTTTCCACCTTCTACTTTAACTGCATGCGCACCACTTTCCTTCATGATTCTGATCGCTGAACGGAGTGCTTCCTTAGGATCAGACTGATAACTTCCAAAAGGGAGATCGACAACAACCAAAGATCTGTTGATGCCACGGATCACAGAAGATGCGTGATAGATCATTTGGTCAAGGGTGAGGGGAAGGGTAGTTTCGTGCCCTGCCATTGTATTACTTGCTGAATCACCAACCAGGATAACGTCAACACCAGCGCCATCAACGATCTTTGCCATCGTAAAATCATAGGCGGTTAGCATTGAGATCTTCTCACCGCGTTGTTTCATTTCCAACAGAGATTTGACGGTTATCCTTTTGTATTCTTTTTTTGCAACAGACATGAAGTATGTGTTTTTTATGAAGGGATAAAAGTACTGCTTTACGACTAAATTATCACTCAAATAAAGCTTTAAATGAGCATCAGATACGTTTTACTTTCCGGATAATTCACGGTATAAAGTGTTTAGCAATTCATTATTGTCTGCATGATATTCCCAGAACATCGCACCGCCCAGTCCGTTTTTAAGTATATAATTTGCCTTGGCGGTTACTGATTCTTTATCATCATAAGTAACAAAGACCCTTCCGGAGGGATCCCAAAGATAAGGAGCCGCTGCAGGTAAATCTCTGAAAACCTTGAAATTTCCGGAATCCAGGGTATCTGCAATTTTCTTATAAGGGACGCTGAATCCTCCGTTCGATTCCTGATAGAGACCGTTATTTTTGGGAGTAACATTATTCCAGCCACGTCCGTAAAATGCTATGCCAACTACCAGTTTTTCAGGGGGGATTCCCGCTTTCAAATGTTCCAAAACAGCCGTATCGGTACTTTGTTTGTATTCGGCTGGGTCATTGGGTGATGGATAAAGATTGGTATGATGTCCTGTCAATGCACTCCATTCTCCATTGTAATCATAGCTCATAATATTGATATAATCCAGATATTCTGCAATCTTTTCACCTTCTACATGGGCCAGATAATTCTTGTTGGCTGCAGTTGCGATGGTTTGGAGATAAGGAGTATGACCGGTGACTGCCGAAAGCGAGTCTAGTTTTTCGCGGATTCTTTTTAGAGTTAAAGTGAAATTCTGTTTATCCTCAGGCCTGTAAGTGTTTCCGGCTCCCGACTGTCCGGGATATTCCCAGTCTAGGTCTATTCCGTCCAGATGATGTCGTTTTATGAGTTCGATCGCACTATTCGCAAATATTTCCCGGGATTCCTGGGTAAGAGCTGCATCCGAAAATCCCCCGGACCAACTCCAGCCACCTACGGAAACCAGGATCTTCAAATCAGGATTCTTTTTTTTAAGGGAATTCAGCCAGGCCAGATGCAAGGAGTCATTTTCATGTCCGTCGATGATCTTACCATCCTCTATATTGGCGAAGGCATAATTTATATGGGTCAGTTTATTTACTGCGATCGGGGTGTTGATACTATCGATCCTCGAACCCATGACATAGCCGATGATTACAGGGTTTTCTTGTCCGTAGGATACTGTGTTAAAGATGGAGAACAGCAGCAGTAAAGCAAAGGATCGTGAGGTCATTTGAAAATGATTTTATTTTATTAAAGTTAGAAACTTTTTATAATTATCTTTTCAGTCGACTAATCAAATTTATGACTGGCATTCTTCTGAATCTGAATCAACAGGATTATTTTCGGTAAAATGTTCGTCTTATTATATTAATTTAAAGAAATGAAACACTTAATTACACTGATTTTATTAACGATGAGTACATCACTTGTGTCCGCTCAAAGCGAAGAGGATGCTGTAAAACAGGTTATTGTCGAATTCTTTAAGGCTTTTCATGAAAAGGATACTACGGCTTTGCGTAAGCTTACTTATGGTGATGTGACCTTACAGAGCATAGGTAACGATAAAGAAGGGAAAATTAAATTGAGTTCTCAACCTTTCAGTAAGTTTCTCGGAGGTATTGCTGCGATACCGGATGATCGTGAATTTAAGGAAGAACTTACCGGTTACCATATACAGACTGACGGGGCTATGGCCAATGCATGGACCCCTTATAATTTCTACTTACAGGGGGATTTAAGTCATAGCGGGGTAAATTCCTTTCAGTTATTTAAAACCGATGACGGATGGAAGATCATTTATATCATTGACACCCGCCATCGGAATTAAGCAATTTTTTTAAAAGATCGCATAACCGAATATCAAGGAAATTCCAGTGTATTTGGGGTCTGATTTTAATTTATTCTTAAAAAGGTCTTTGTTGCTGTGATAGCGTAGTTCTAAGCTGATTTTATCCTTAAATTTATAACCCATTCCGAAAGCCAAATAATTGCCTGAATGAACCTCCTCATCGATCAGATCTTCGCGTTCCGCATAGAAATGTCCGGAAAGGCTAATGATGTGTTCCAGAATAGTTTGGAAGTATCGGATAAATAAGCATAGTAACGAACTCCAATCGGAATTTCAATCGAACTATAATTTATATGCAGCAGGGTATATTGTGGCCCGTTTTTAGTTTCAAAGTAATTTGCCTGTACAGAATTCTGATAATTTTGGTAGGTAGGTTCCTTAAAAACAGACCATTTTGAATTATTGAATGGCAGGATATATTCAGCCTCAATTCCGAAGGTTAAAAGAATTTTTTTATCAAATTCAATATGAGGGTCGTCATTGAACAGATCCTCGAATGTAAGTGAAGTTAATTTAGCACCAGGCTTAATATTCAGGTGAAAGAACTTCTCAGTTTTTCCGGAACTTCTTCTTCTTATGATGTTATTATTTCCTTGTTTATTGTAAAGATTGCAGATTTTTATAAGATCCTTTTCGTTGTAATCGGTATTTCTGATCATTTTTTCGGATATATCTTCGGATGATAGGTCGTTATAGATCTGTTGATGGAAAAAGTAATTTTCAGCGATTTTAACCCCTTCCTCTGTGTCGACAAAATATCTCTTATAGATGAATTGGGTGGGAACTTCCTGGTTTATACGATAAAAGAATCTTACTGTATTTCCCTTTTTGAATTCGTATAAGGTGACATCTCCCTGAATTAGCACGTTTAAAAAAAGTGTTTGAAATTCTAGTTTTGGATTTTTGTCATAGGTTAGCAAATTGGTTCTGTCATCCGAGATGTCTATTGAAACCAAATGTTTCTCATACCTGAACTTTTTCTCTACACCAAATGCAGAAATATCTTCTAACCCGTGAGTTCTAATCTCATCATCTGCTGAAAATTTATATTTAAATTTATCCGGATTGTACTTCCAGTCTGTATTTTTGATATAGCAATTCAGACTGTCTCCATTGTTTAAGATGAAATATCCTTTTTCAAATTGAGTTTGGCCAAACGATAGCAGAGTTGTAAAAAAGAGTGCGAGGCACCAAAAAATGCGCATAGGCGGATTCATAGTATAATAGGTTATTTTTTTAAGGGAGCATAAGTATAAGACGGGATACTATCCCTGTAAGAAAAAGTAAATAGTTGTTCACAAATTTTTTTTAAAATGGTGAAGAAAAATCTCAGTTTATTTCCTAAACCGACCTTCATTTTTCATTAAGAATTTGCGTAAAATTTACGTTTGCATATCGTGCAAATTTCATCGAAAATTCAATTAAAATTTCCTGAAAGCATATCCAATAACTGTATATTTGCCGGCAATTTAAAACGTTTGCGTCAATGGAATGCATCAGTGTATTCGATATGTTGAAAATAGGGGTAGGGCCGTCCAGTTCTCATACCCTGGGCCCCTGGAGGGCTGCAGAACGATGGATCGGTGAACTTTGTGAAGAAGCCAGGTTTGAAGCGGTTTCTGAAGTTCGAGTTCATATCTATGGTTCTTTATCTTTAACGGGGAAAGGGCATGCCACTGACCTGGCCATAATGCTCGGGCTTTCAGGAGCAGATCCTGAATATATTCCTACCGATGAAATTCCCGTGATCATCGAAACTATAAAAGCTGGTAAAACCCTATGTTTCGGGGGTAAACGCATGATTGCATTTGATCCTGCAGTGAATCTTGTCTTCCATCGGGACTTCTTGCCTTTCCATGCAAACGGACTTAAATTTGAAGCAAAACTGATTACCGGAGAAATTATTGATGAAACCTATTATTCTATCGGTGGTGGTTTCGTGGTAAAGGAGGAACGTATTCATGCTAAAGAAAATCTGGCAGTCTTTAAATCCTTTCCTTACCCGGTACAGAAAGCATCGGAGCTTCAACTGTATTGCGATCAGCGTAATTGTCATATTTCCGAACTCGTATTAGAGAACGAGCGTTCCCTTCGAACCGATGAGGAAATCGACAATGAGATCAATCGGGTATGGGTGACCATGCTTGAATGTATGTATACCGGATGCCATACGGAAGGTGTGCTACCGGGCGGATTGCAGGTGAGACGCAGGGCTTTTGATATGCATCAAAAATTAAAGGGTGATCTGCCGTATGCGAATGCCGCAGAGTGGCTTCAGGTGATCCGTAAGACCGAAGTGAGGTTTCGTCAGATCCTGAAATGGGTGAGCTGTTTTGCTTTAAGTGTTAATGAAGTGAATGCCTCTCTGGGAAGAGTGGTTACAGCTCCTACGAATGGAAGTGCCGGTGTGATTCCAGCGGTGTTGATGTATTATCTGGTAATCGAAAATCATCAGGCAGGTTTTGAAGAGATCAAAAAGTTTCTTCTGGTGGCCGGTGAAATTGGAAGTATCTTTAAAAAAGGAGCTACCATTTCAGCTGCGATGGGTGGTTGTCAGGCCGAAATAGGTGTTTCTTCAGCGATGGCTGCAGCAGCCCTTACCGAATTGATGGGAGGATCTCCGGAACAGGTGCTTATCGCGGCTGAAATTGCGATGGAACATCATCTCGGATTAACCTGTGATCCGATTGGAGGTCTTGTTCAGGTACCATGCATCGAACGTAATTCTATGGGCGCTATCAAAGCCATCAATGCTGCAGAACTCGCCTTGGAAACCGATCCTAAAAATGCCAAGGTTCCATTGGATAAAGTGGTAAATACCATGTGGGAGACCGCAAAGGATATGAATGCAAAATACAAGGAAACCTCAGAAGGAGGTCTTGCAGTAGGTGTGCATTTAAGTGATTGCTGATCCTACCGGGTTCCGGAAAGTACCTGAAGATCCATGATCGCGATATTTCCATTGAGCAATGCAGCAAAATGGTCAGATTCAGATTTCAGGTAGGAAGCCCTTGATTTTAAATATTCCGACTGGGTGATCAGCCCGGTTTCGTAAGCGTCTGATTTGATTCGGAACTCTTCCCTTCGGAATTGAAAGGCTTCTTCGGCAACCTTAGCCATTTGCAGAGCCTGATGTGCATTGCGATAAGCTTTATGGATTTCGGCTTCAATATTCTTTTGCTGATATTTCAAATAGGAATCTGCCTGGTTTTTCTTTGATTCATATTGTTTCTTCTCAGCATCATTACTTCCAAAACTAAGTATGTCCCAGGTGAAATTCGCACCGATAAAATAATTCATATCCGGAAGTTCCTCGATGATCCCCTGATAGCTCATCCCTCCGATGATTCCCAGATCCGGAAGATATTTGTTTAGTGCCGCTGCAAGACCGTATTCGGATTGGATGAGTTGCATTTCCGCATAGCGCAGATCAGGATTACCTTCTTTCGCATGGTCCAGATAATAGGATTCCGGACTTAATTCATAGATCTCGATCACCGTGGTGTCAATTACCATGTTTATACTGTCGGCTATATCGAGATTCGTTTTAAGGTCAGCGATGTAGTCTTTCAATTTGTATTCTTCTAACAGCAATTGGTGTTTTTTATCAGCCAGATCAGCCTTGAGTCCCAAAAGTTCAACCTCTTGTACCTCTCCCGCGATCAAACCGGTTTCTCCCTCCTGAAGTTTTACAGTTGCCTGCTCAACATTGGCAGTTACACTGGCAAGTTTTTTTTGCTGGATCCGAATTCCGTAATATAACTTTTCGATACTGTTCTCCGTTTCAAGTACCGCTCTGTCATATTTGATCTCTTCCATTCGGGTTTCAGCCTCATAAGCTTTTACGCCATTGCTGATTCGGAATAATTGGGTGAGTGGCTGATAGCCTAATAAACCCGCAGCAAATATATCCTGTTTAGCCTGGTATAAGGTGAAATCATCTACCGGTACCGGTATATCGAGAATGGTCCCGATTCCACCGGGAGGAATCACGAAATTTACATCATTGAAGGTATGCATGTAATTTCCACTCAACAATAGCTTAGGCCAGGCATTAACGGAAGTGGCATCGATTTTATAGGAGATCTCATTGATCTTCTCTTTTTGAATACTTAAAAGATCATTCTGATCAAGTGCAGTGCGTTTAGCATTTTCCAGATCGAGGATCATGACGTTTTGTGATACCATGTATCCGGAATGAAGAAGAACGAATAGCAACAGTAAGTTTCTTAATATGTGGGATCGTATTTCCTGCATCAGTTCAGAGGTTTGTCTTTAACGAATATGGTGTACAGAACCGGAATAGTAAGCAATGACATTACCATAGACCAGATGACACCTACGGCAAGTACACTGGCTAAGGGACTCCACATAGGAGAACCGGATAGGATCATAGGGAGTACCCCGATTGCGGCTGCCATCGCCGTAAGAAATATGGGTCTTAGTCTCCGCTTTCCTGCTTCGATGGCAGCTTCCCGAACCGATTCGCCTTTAGCCCTTAATTCACGGGTGTAATCGATGAGGATGATCGCATTCCTGACAACGACTCCCGATAGACTTATAAGTCCCACAAATGCGGTGAATCCAAAATTGTTTCCCGTAATCACCAGTCCCATAAAAGCTCCAAAAAGACAGAGAGGAATAGTGATCATCACCAACAGTGTTTCAGTGATATTTTTGAATTGAAAGAGCAATATGAGCAATATCAGTACAATGCTGATCATCAGGGCAACGATCATTTGAGCAAAAGTTTCTTCCTGATTTTCATATTCACCTCCGAAAGTCATGGTGATCCCGGCAGGCATCGTAATACTGTTAATACGTTGCTTAAATCCAGAAAGAATCTCACTGGGGAGCGTACCGGTTTCTGCATCGCTGAGAACCGAAAGTGTACGGACGCCATTTCTGCGAACGATTCTTCCGGTAAACCATTTGGGAGTGAGATTTGCAATTTGTCGTAAGGGTACTGAAGCCCCGGTAACCGGAGAAGGCAGATACATATTTTGCAGATCTGAAATACCGGAACGATTTTCTTCATTTAATCTGAATACTATGGAGACAGCATCACTGCCCTCATAGATCGTGCTTACAGGTGCCCCTTTAAATCCGACGTAAATAGTTTTAGCTATACTTTCTGTGGTGAATCCAAGACGACTTGCTTCCGGTTTGAGATCGATACTGAGTCCTGCATAATCTTCATGAAAATTATCCCTTACATCCTTGCTCCCCGGAATATTATACAATAGGGCTGTAAGACTATCTCCCCAGGTCTTGACCTCGGAAAGGTCGTCACCGGCAATTCTGATCTCCACTGGTGCCAGATATGGGGATCCTTGCTGCATTAACAGAACCTCTGCCTTGCCTTTGGTCAGGGTTGAAGCGATTTTAGAGTCCAGTGCAATTGCCAGTTCCTCAGCCGTTTTATCACTGGTGGTATTGATGAGAACCTGACCGAAATTTGAGACGGGAACTTCCGGGGAAAAGTTATAATAGAAGCGGGGAGCACTCTTTCCGGTAAAACTGGCATAAGTGACCACTCTTTCATCATTTTCTATAAGTTGTTCAAGTTTTTCTATTTCCCGTAGGGTGGTATTCACGTCGGTACCGGTTGGCATCCAGAGATCGATCACGAACTGATTGCGTTCCGCGGCAGGGAAGAATTTCTGAGGTATCAGAAAATACATTCCTACCCCGAGCAGGATCACAAGCATACTGAATAAAATAATGAGCCTTGGATATTTCACCGCCTTATCGATGGTGTTGTCATAGATCGATTGCATGCGATCGAGCAAAGAAGTTTTTTTCGTTTCAATATTGTCCCGGGTGTCATGCAATCCCTTTTTTATAAAGAATCTGCATAACATGGGCGTCAGTAACATTGCTACCAGAAAGGAAGAGGCAAGAGCTATGGTTACGGTTACCGGTAGCGAAACGATAAATTCACCAACCGATCCACTAAGAATGACCATGGGTAGAAAAGCCGCAATGATGGTGATTGTAGCGGTCAAAACCGGAATTATAAGATCTGAAGCACTTCTCCAGGCGGCCTCTTCTCTGGGTACACCTTCATCGAGTAATTCGACATAGTTGTCAGCGATCACGATAGCGTCATCGACTACCATTCCGAGCACTACGATCAATGCGGCCAGAGAAACCTGGTGTAGTTCAACGCCAAATGCATGCAGCATCGCAAAGGTCATGGCTATAGTCATCGGGATAGCCATTGCTGCCACCAATGCAATGCGAAAAGGGAGGAGCAGAAGGATGATCACGATAACAGCAATAATGGCGATAAAGAATTCGCGAATAAAATGACTTACGTTCTGATCGACAATTGAGGGTTGGTCGATGATCTTTACGATCTTTACATCTGTAGGCATATTTTGTAAAAAGGCATCGATCTCGTTTTGTACCTGCTCTCCGAAATCAACAATATTGTTACCTTCCTGCATTTGAATACTCAGCATCATGGCAGCGGATCCGTTCAGTCTCGTGAATTCTTCCGGTTCTTCGTATTTCCGTTGAATCTCAGCAGCATCTCCTAATTTTATGACATTTCCATTGGAGGCAGTTCCGATGATCTGTTCTGAAAGTTCCTGCTCTGTGCTGTAATAGCCTTTGGTATACAAAGGAAGTTGCACCTCATTTACCGTAAGGTCTCCTGTTGGGTAGATGTTGTTCTGGGATCGGAGTATGTCGATGACCTGGTCAAATTTAATTCCATACTGGGCAAGCGTTTCCGAACTGGAACTGATTACGATCTCCTGTTTCTGTTCTCCTAGTCTTTTGATCTTGGATGCAGCCCTGATTGCCCGGATCCTGTCCTCCAGTTGTTCGGTGTAAATCTTTAATTGCCGATAGTCGGTATCGGCTGTGATTCCTAATACCAATGCTTCGGTATCCCCAAAATCAGAATTGATCACAGGACCCATAATATTCGAAGGAAGCGTGGTTGCTTTGGTCAGTTGTAAGGCAACCGTAAGTTTATTCCAGAAAACATCGGGATCCTTTACCCATTCTTCCAGCTCCACATTGATAACCATAACTCCGTCTCTGGAGGTTGAAAAGGTTTTGCTTTTGCGTACTTCTGCAAATTGGAATAACGCATTTTCAACTTTTTTAGTGAGCTGTTCTTCTACCTGTAGTGAATTAGCACCAGGAAAGTAGGCGAGTACAAGACCCTGACGGATCGTAATTTTTGGATCTTCCCGCCTGGGCATGGTTAACAATGCATAGACACCTGCAATGAATATTATAGCCAGGACGACCTGTGTAACTTGTGGATATTTTAAGGATCCTTTGATGAAAGACATAGGTTCAGTGCGTAGTTAACATTCCGTTTGTTAGATTTTGTGTGCTTCCGGTTACGACCTTTTCTCCAGGTCTTATTCCTGAGGAAACCGATATACTGTCGTTAACAATCTTTCCGACCGAAATTCTTCGCCGGTAGATTTTTTTGGAAGTCTCATCCAGTACATATACGGAATGTTCGTTGTTTCCCATTTGCGAAATTGCATTTAAAGGAATCAGAATTTCGGGGTTGGAGGAAGGTCCCTGTATAGTGGCGGAAGCGATCATACCGGGTAATATCTGGTGATCCGGATTTTTTATCTCTATCTGAGCGGTATAGGTCCTGGTAGAAGGTTCTGCCGCTTTTCCAACTTCGGTGATCGTTCCGGTAAAGAATGTGTCCAGGGCAAATATCCGGACCGTTGCAGTCTGGCCGATCTTTACATTGCGGATCTCACTTTCCGGTACCGCGGTACTGATCTTAACATTATCGATATTTCCGATGGCAAATACAGGCAAGCCTTTGTCCAGGATCTCTCCTTCAGAAACACCTTTCTTTAATAGTACTCCGGTTATGGGGGCGATGAGCCGGGTATCATTCACTTGTTTAAGTCGCAGATCATATTGCGCCTGTGCCTGTTGCAGACCTGCACTTATTTTCATGAAGTCGGCTTCACTGATACTTTTCCGATCGTGCATGATTTTAAGTCTGTCATACTGATCTTTTACTTCCAGTAGTTTTCCTTCTGCCGCCGAGAGACCGATGCGATAATCACTGTCATCAAGTCGTGCCAGAATATTGCCTTTTTTGATGGTTTCCCCTTCGTCAGTGCTAATTTGTGCCACTTTGCCTGCAACCATGAAGCCTAATCTGACCATGGTTTCAGCTTCTACATTTCCACTGAGGTCAAGTGTGGTGGTTTTACTTCTGGAACCTACTTCAAATAGTTCTACAGTAACCGGTTGTGTTTCTTCGGACGCTGTGGTCTGTTGATCTTTGCAAGAATTACAAATGAGGAGGCCAATGGTGAGAACAAGCGGGATTTTGAAAATTGAATGGTAGTTCTTTATCATTGATATTCTGGTGTTTAGATATATAAATATACCTCAATTTGACAAAATTGACTTTTACTTTGCGACAAACGGAAGTACTAATCGGTTATCGAGAAATCTTTAAAGTTTTTCTGACACTATGTCATATTTTAAGAGATGGCATAAAGATTGACTTATGCAATGCGATCGAAATAAATTTAAAAACACCATAAAAATATAAGCATGAGTAAAATTATTGGAATCGATTTAGGTACTACAAACTCCTGCGTTTCCGTGATGGAAGGTAACGAGCCTGTGGTTATACCTAATGCAGAAGGAAAGCGAACTACTCCCTCAGTTATCGCTTTTGTTGACGGAGGTGAGATCAAGGTTGGTGATCCGGCAAAACGTCAGGCAGTGACCAACCCGCATAAAACCATATATTCTATCAAAAGATTTATGGGGAACAAATATTCTGAATCTCAAAGAGAGGCACAGCGTGTTCCTTATACAGTGGTAAAGGGAGATAACGATACACCAAGAGTAGATATCGATGGTCGTATGTATACTCCTCAGGAGCTTTCAGCAATGATCCTTCAGAAGATGAAGAAAACCGCTGAAGAATATCTTGGACAAGATGTTTCTGAAGCTGTTATTACCGTACCGGCCTATTTTAATGACGCTCAGCGTCAGGCGACCAAAGAAGCCGGGGAGATCGCAGGACTAAAAGTTCAGCGTATTATCAATGAGCCAACTGCTGCAGCACTGGCTTATGGATTAGATAAAAAAGGTCAGGATCAGAAGATCGTGGTATTCGACTTCGGTGGAGGTACGCATGACGTTTCTATCCTGGAATTAGGTGACGGTGTATTCGAAGTATTGTCAACAGATGGAGATACGCACCTTGGTGGTGATGATGTGGATGAGCAGATCATCAACTGGCTTGCTGATGAATTCAAATCTGAAGAGGATATCGACCTCAGAAAAGATCCAATGGCACTTCAACGTCTTAAAGAGGCTGCTGAAAAAGCTAAGATCGAATTGTCTTCATCAAGTCAGACTGAGATCAATTTGCCTTATATTACCGCAACCGCAACCGGGCCTAAGCACCTTGTAAGAACGCTATCAAGATCAAAGTTCGAACAACTTATCGAAGATATCGTGAAGCGTACTATCAGACCTTGTGAAAGCGCACTTAAAAATGCAGGTCTTTCTAAAAGTGATATCGATGAGATCATCCTTGTTGGAGGGTCAACCCGTATTCCAGCCGTTCAGGAAGCTGTTGAAAGTTTCTTTGGAAAGAAACCTTCTAAAGGAGTGAATCCGGATGAAGTAGTTGCTATCGGTGCAGCGATTCAGGGAGGAGTACTTACAGGAGATGTTAAAGACGTATTATTATTGGATGTAACGCCATTATCTTTGGGTATTGAGACTATGGGAGGTGTAATGACCAAGCTTATCGAAGCGAATACAACCATTCCAACCAAGAAGTCTCAGGTGTTCTCTACGGCTGCAGATAACCAGCCATCTGTTGAGATCCATGTACTTCAGGGTGAGCGTCCAATGGCAGCGGATAACAAGACGATCGGACGTTTCCATCTTAATGATATTCCACCAGCTCCAAGAGGTGTTCCTCAGATCGAGGTAACCTTCGATATCGATGCAAATGGTATCATCAATGTATCTGCAAAAGATAAAGGAACGAATAAGGAACAGAATATCAGAATTGAAGCTTCTTCAGGACTTACAGAAGAAGAAATTCAAAGAATGAAGCAGGAAGCTGAAGCAAATGCAGAAGCGGATAAGAAAGCTAAGGAAAAAGTTGAAAAACTGAACGAAGCTGATGGTATGATCTTCCAGACTGAGAAGCAATTGAAAGAATTTGGAGATAAATTGTCTGCAGATAAGAAAAAATCTATCGAAGACGCTCTTGAATCTCTTAAGAAGGCTTATGAGTCTAAGGATGTAGATACAATCCAGCCTGCTCTCGACAACATCAATGAAGCATGGAAATCTGCTTCGGAAGAAATGTACAAAGCTCAGGCCGAAGCTCAGCAGAATGGTGCAGCCGGAGGAGCTGATCAGGCACAGGATAACGCCGGTGCTACCGGAAAAGAAGGTGAAGATGTACAGGATGTTGATTTCGAAGAAGTGAAATAAACAATTCTTAATTGATAACTTTAAAAAAGCCTCCCGATCGGGAGGCTTTTTTTATGGGGTCGCTGTAGTTTCCAATAATGTTAGACATAAGCGTATGGTCCAGTAATCCATACTGCCATTGAAGTGGTCGTAATAAGGTTTTAATTTATCAGGCTCTTTTAATGTTTCCCGTGCTTCCCGTACCGAATCCAGATCTCGTTTGTCCACAAATCTGAAAAGATCTACATCTTTACCATCCGAATATAGCTTCGCTAGATGAGAAAAGATGGTAGTGCTGTTCAATTGACGTTCCTTAGCGATCTCTTCAACGGTCATTCCTTGCTTATAGAGGTCGAATGTCTTTTGATAGGTAGCGTCCTTTTTTTTAGGTTTGCCAGCCTTTTTTTCTTTCTGAAATGAAATCACTTCTTTGATAAAGGCATATCCGTAAGCATCGAGTTTTCTTTTCCCCACACCGTTGATCTGCATAAATTCCTCATCGGTTTGCGGCCGTACCTGTTCGATTTCCCGTAAGGTTGCATCACTGAAAACAAGATATGCGGGGATATCTTCTTCCTGCGATATCTGAAGGCGTAAAGCTTTAAGTTTTTCAAAAAGTCCGCCAGATTTGGAAACTGAGGATTTAGCCGCTTTCGCAGGAACAGATTGTTTTGATTTTTCCTGTGGAAGACTAAGGGCAACTTTCTCCCCATTAAATAATACTTGATTAGATCGGTCTGTAAGCTTTATGTGGTTTTTTTCATGGAAAGCGATCTCGAGATAACCAATATTGATTAGCTCTATAAGATAATGTTGCCAATCGCTCCAGGAAATATCCTTTCCGACGCCGTAGGTCTTGATATTGTCATAACCACCTTCCATTACCGCTTGATTATGTGAACCCCTGAGAATGTCTATTATCGTTCCAATTGGTTCCTTCTGCGCTATTCTCGCTACACATGACAAGGCTTTTTGAGCTATAATGGTACCGTCGGTAAATTTTGGCGGGTTTGTGCAGATGTCACAATTACCACAGTTTTCCTCCATATATTCCCCAAAATATCCGAGAAGTATCTTTCTTCGACAAGTGAGGGCATCAGTATATTGCTTTACACGGTCGATCTTTGCTAGCTGAACTTCGCTATTACCCGTATTTTCAGCAAATTTTCGTAGTTGAAGTACATCGCCATAACTGTGAAAAAGAAGGGTATCTGAAGGTAATCCATCCCTTCCGGCACGCCCGATCTCCTGATAGTAACTCTCAATGTTCTTTGGCAGGTTGTAGTGGATGACCCATCGTACATTTGATTTGTCGATACCCATCCCGAAGGCTATGGTTGCACAAATTATCTTAATCTTGTCATTGACGAAGTTGTCCTGAACTTTAGCGCGTTGAAGGGGGTCAAGACCTGCATGGTAACAGGCTGCTGAAAGTCCGGCATCGTTTAGTTTAGCCGCCAGATTTTCCGTGGATTTTCTGCTGAGGCAATAAATGATCCCGCATTCATCAGGATGATCATCGATGAAAGTGAGTATCTGTTTGAATCGTTCATTAGCAGGTCTTACCTCAAGACTTAGATTCTGACGATTAAATGAGGATATATAACGCTGGGCATTGGGTATGTTAAGCTGCTGTACGATATCTTCCCGTGTAGCTTTATCTGCCGTTGCGGTAAGTCCTATAACAGGGGTTCCCGGATACCGGTTCTTCAAATATCCGAGTTGGGTGTAGCTCGGTCGAAAATCATGTCCCCAGGAGGAAATACAGTGTGCTTCATCCACCGCGATAAGACTGAGTTCAGTCATGGACAGCAGCGGATCGATATTTCCTAAACTTTCAGGAGCTACATACAGGAGTTTGATTTTTTTATCACGGATCTTTTTAAATAATTCATCCTGTTCCGAAGCTGATTGGGTACTATTGAGAAATGCTGCTGAAATACCATTGGCATGTAATCCGTCTACCTGATCCTTCATCAGGGCGATCAGTGGTGAAATTACCAATGTCAAACCAGGCAGCAGTATGGCAGGTAGCTGATAACATATCGATTTACCGCCACCCGTTGGCATAATGACTAGATTATCATTTCCACTCAGTACAGAATTGATGATCGCTTCCTGGTGAGAACGAAAAGAATCAAATCCAAAATAATCTTTAAGTGCTTTATAAACTTCATTTCCTGCTGCCATATTATAAAAAGTCGAATTCATTTAAAGTAAAGAAAATAATCTATACTTCAGGAAGTGTCGACGTATTTAATCCTTAATTTATATTTTGCAAAGGAAAAGAAAGTATCGGCAAGTAGAAAGGAAGGAGTTTAATAGTTTTCAACGAAAGCATCAACGAAACCATTCTTCTTTCAGAATGCCATAACAGCAGGTATTTCTTTTATAGCCGTCGGGAAGATATACGTTTTTACGAAGGATTCCTTCCAGTTTCGCACCGAGTTTTTCCACAGCCTTTCGGGAACGAATGTTCCTGTCGTCGATCCTGAATTCTATTTTTTCCATCTTCATAGTCCGGAAAGCATAATTAATCATGAGGTACTTTACTGCGGTATTGAGACCTGTTCCCTGAAATTCACGACCGATCCATGTCCAGCCGATATGAATTACTTTGTTCTTTTCGTCGATATTTCCGAAACGGGTACATCCGGCATAGCGATTTACACGTTTATCGAAAATGATAAATGGAATACAGGCGTCTGCCGCTGCCAGATCGAGTGCGTTCTGTACATAATCCTTGAGTTTGGGAAACGTTTCAATCGATGAAGGAGAATATCTGAGCAGGTCTTTTTCTGCGCTGATGGTGATAAGTTTTTTGAAATTTTCGATGGTTAAAGGCATCAATCTGACGATTTCATTTTCCAGCGTAGGTATTTCCATCATACAGTTTTTGTATTTTTACCCTCAAATGTAAACAATTCGAAGTTGGAAAAGACAAAAATTCTCGAACGCTGTAATGCTATTTGTAAGAATACCTTAATGGAAACACTTCAGATTGACTATGTTGATGTTGGGGATGATTATCTGACTGGGCGAATGCCCGTAAATGAAAGGGTTCACCAACCCGACGGCGTACTTCATGGAGGAGCGACCGTAGCGCTTGCCGAGAGTGTTGGAAGTGCTGCATCTATGATTTTTCTGAATGCACAGGAAGTTATGATCAGGGGAATAGAAATCAATGCAAATCATGTGCGTTCGATCCGTTCAGGCTATGTGTTTGCCAAAGCTACTTTTCTCCATAAAGGACGAACCACGCAGCTTTGGGATATCAGGATTACTAATGAACAGGAGGAATTGATTTCTGTATGTAAATTAACGACTATCAGCCTGCCACGAAAATAGAACATGATCGATTGCCCTTTATTTTTTGATAAGATCCAAAACCAGTTACTTTTAGAAAGACCATTTGTGGTTTATCGCAAACCTGGTGAAAATACTGTAAATGGTATTTTACAGCATAGTGAAGAGTTGATTCGCCCAGAACCTGATAACAGTGATGGTTTCATTTTCGCGCCTTTCGACGCTTCCCGTAAAGCAGTACTGTTACCTTTTGATGAGGTTTGTCAATGTATCTATGAAGTTGGTAGCGATATAGAGCATTCAAAAGAGAACCAGCATAAAGTCTACGAGGATAATACTATACAGCAATCCTATGAAAAACTAATCGCAGATACGGTAAACAGTATCGAAAATTCCGATTTGGAAAAGGTGGTTATTTCCCGGAAGTTCACTGTCAGCAGGGATCAGCGTGACCCGGTCATAATCTATAAAAGGTTGCTGAATACCTATCCGGATGCATTTGTCTATTGGTGGTTTCATCCGGTAATCGGAATGTGGATGGGAGCAACCCCCGAGACGCTGCTGATTTCAGAGAATCATCGATTCCATACCATGGCATTAGCCGGTACCCGATTGAACAGGGATATCGATCCCGGCGAAGTGGAATGGGGACGTAAAGAGATCCGTGAACAAGCATTGGTGACCGAATCGATAGAAGCCTGCCTCCGACCCGTTGCAAAAGAACTGAATAGCACAGGACCAGATACTGTGGCTGCAGGAAGATTATATCATTTGTGCACAAAATTTGAAGGTGTACTCAAAAGTGCAGGGAAATCTGTTCTACCTGAGCTCATTCAAGCATTGCATCCTACACCTGCTGTATGCGGACTTCCAAAGGAGGATGCATTGAAGTTCATTCTTGAAAATGAAGGCTATGATCGGGAATATTATGCCGGGTATCTGGGAATTTGCAAGATGGAAACCGAAGGAAGTGAGCTACTCGAACTTTTTGTGAACCTCAGATGTATGAAATGGACCGTTGATCATATTGAAATATTTGTTGGAGGTGGGATTACCGATGATTCGGATCCGCATTCAGAATGGATGGAAACCGAAAATAAAAGTATGACCATGCTGCGTGTATTAAATTAATCCTTGAATTTTCGTTTACCTCTTTCAGATTGGTTAATTTTACCTCATTAAAGTGATCTTCACATTACATGAAATATTCTGACATTCCCTTAGCGCAAACCGTCGTGAGCTTGTGCAAGGCTAAAAACATAAAACATATCGTAATTTCTCCGGGTAGCCGGAATGCACCTTTAACCATCGGATTTACCGGAGATGATTATTTTAAAACGTATAGTGTTGTCGACGAAAGAAGCGCTGCATTTATCGGTGTTGGGTTAGCCCAGCAACTTCAGGAACCGGTTGCGGTGGTATGCACATCGGGCTCTGCTTTACTAAATTATTATCCTGCGGTGTCTGAAGCCTTTTACAGTGATATTCCCCTGGTAGTGATCTCGGCAGACCGACCTGGATATCGTATCGATATCGGTGACGGGCAAACCATTCGTCAGGATAATGTCTTTGACCGTCATATTTTATATAATGCCAATCTAAAGCAGGATATCAGGGATAATGAGATCAGAATACTGGCAGAAAAAAATAAAGCTCCATTATTGCAAGGGGCGGATGATCAAAAGTTGCAACAGGAAATCCAGGCTTTTAATGAAGCTGAAATGATGAAAGCGCTGACACTTGCAGCATCACAATCCGGACCTGTACATATCAATGTTCCTTTTGAAGAACCCTTGTATGGTAACAGCACCACTCCTTGTATCGATGTAGATATTCCCGAAAGTTCGTCTGTACCTTCACAGGAACTGGAAATCGATGAATACGTTTCGATCTGGAATGGTGCCAGAAGAAAGATGATACTTGTAGGTGTGTTATCGCCGGATGCTCTGGAAAATGAGGTTCTGGAACTGTTGGCAGCAGATCCTTCAGTGATCGTTTTTTCAGAAACGACTTCAAACTTGCATCACGAGCAATACTTTCCGAATATCGATAAGATTATTGCCCCGCTGGAAAAGCTCAACGATCCGGATGAAATGTTTCAAAAATTACGGCCGGAGATTTTGATGACCTTTGGAGGTATGGTGATCTCTAAAAAGATCAAGGCCTTTTTGAGAAAGTATCAACCGGACCATCACTGGCATATCGATTCCAAAAAAGCCTATGATACGTTTTTTTGCCTGGAACGACATTTTAAATGTGAACCCAATAACTTCTTAAAGCAGTTTTTTGGGAAGACTCAGGCTCAGGAAAGCGAGTATCAGCCTTATTGGCTGGAAATTCGCAAGCTGAGGTCGGCTTGTCACCGAACTTATGTCGATCAGATTCCTTTTTCAGATTTTAAGGCTTATGAAAGAATTTTAAAGAATATTCCGGGAGTATATAACCTTCATCTTAGTAATAGTTCCACCGTGCGTTATGCGCAGTTGTTCTTTCTGACCGATAATCTGAGAGTGTATTGTAACCGGGGAACCAGTGGAATTGACGGGAGTACCAGTACTGCCGTGGGGGCCGCAATCCATAGTGAATACCCAACGCTGTTGGTGACCGGAGACCTTAGTTTTTTCTACGATTCCAATGCGTTGTGGAATAGCTACCTGAGAAAAGATTTCAGGATTATTATGCTTAACAATGGGGGAGGAGGAATCTTCAGGATTCTGCCTGGAGATAAATCGGATCCGAATTTTGAAACATATTTTGAAACCCCTCACGACCTGAATGCAAAAGGTATTTGTGAAACCTATGGTTTGGATTATTTTTCAGCAACGGATGAGTTAGGTCTCCTGGAGGTATTGACCAACTTTTATGAGGATAGTGAAAGACCTCGTTTACTCGAGATCTTTACCCCCAGAAAAATAAACGATCAGGTATTGCAGGGTTATTTTAAATATCTTGCAGACCAGCAACCTAAATAAAAAAGATCGCCCTTGAGGCGATCTTTTCATATATAGTAATTTTTATAACTCCCGGAATTCATATGCTTCCTTCCGGAATGCATTTTACTTTTTATTCTTAAAGGATTTATCGGGATAAGCAGGAACTGCCGGGATCTCTCTTGGATCTTTCGCGATTTCTTCCTGAAGTACTTTGATCGCCATATCGAGCTGTGCATCTTCACCATTAAAGGTGGCATGCGGCATATTGACCACCTCGATATCTGGAACGAAACCATGCCCTTCGATAAGCCATTCACTCTCTTCTCCATAAACACCCATCATCGGTGCCCTGGCAACTCCATAATCAGTAAGGGTATTTACGCCACTCAACCAGATCTCACCTCCCCAGGTGCGCACCCCGATGCTCTTCCCGAGACCAAGGCGTTTAAATCCTTCTGCAAATGCTTCACCATCGGAGGCGGTAAGTTCATCAACAAGAATTACGATATGACCTCTGAATGCATACTGCATGTTCCAGTAAGGTTTTCCAGATCGTTGTTTCCAGTACATCCAGGCTTTTCTCAAGAGCTTTTCAAGGATGAAACTTTCGATGTTCCCACCGCGATTATGGCGTACATCGATGATTAGTCCGGCGCGATCGAAAACAGGGTAGAATTCACGATACCACTGGCTGAGATCACCGGATCCCATAGCTCTGAGGTGAACATAACCGATCTGATTTTTTGAATCCTCTTCAACCTTCAGTCTTCGTGTATATTCCCATTCAGTATATCTCAGATTATAATCATTTTGAATGGGTTCAACGATCTTATCAATATTTCCTGAATTATTTTTCAAGCTTACTCTCACTTGTTTCCCGGCCTGATCTCTTAGCAGGGCACCGATATGATTCACTGAAAGTACGGAAGTTCCATTGATGGCAGTGATCACATCACCCTCACTGATATTAAGGTAAGGATCATCAAGTGGAGATTTTTCATCGGGATAATCCGGATCAGCCTTATAGATGTGATCGATCACGTAACCTCCTTTTTTCTCATCCCTGAGGAGCCTTGCACCAAGACTTGCAACACTTATGTCTTTTTCATCTTCGCGTTGATCACCTCCACGAACACTGGTGTGTAATGCTGCCAGTTCGCCTACATATCTTCCGATAAGGTCGGAGAGTTCCTCCCTTGTGGTCACGCGTTTAAGTAACGGATAATAACGGTCATACATAGCCTTCCAGTTCACCCCATGCATGTTCTTATCATAGAAATAATCTCTTTCCATACGCCATGCGTCCATGAACATTTGCTCCCAGTCTTCCCTGGGAGAAATCGCAAATTTCCAGGAACTAAGATCCAGCGCATTGTCATTAAGTCCGGATATTGGCGAGGTACCAGCGTTGGTGACATAGAAATTTCGACCTTTTCGAATCAGTAATTTTTTCCCATCAGCACTAAGGTCTAATCCGTTGACGTCTTCCAATATGGTTTTCAGCTTTGCATCTTCATCCTTTACAGGGATTGCTTTCAGATGAGTCTTGGCATTTAAACCGGTTTCTGATGCCAGTACGAATAAACCGTTCTCAGTAACTTTGAGACTTCGGTAATTTCCGGATGATACAGGTACTTCCATAAGTCTTTCCTTAATTCCATCAAAGTCGATGGCAACTGTAACTCCGGAATCAGCCTCCTTACTATCTTTTTTAGAGGACTTACTTTTCGGAGTTTCCTGAGTATCCGTTGAGGTTAGGAGTTCATCAGGAGCCTTGAAAGGGGAGCGGTATTCCTTTTTCAGTGGTATCAGATAGATCTTATCGGTCTGATCGAAGTATGGCTCCGGTTGTCTCGGCCCCCATGGAGCACCCACCAGACTTTGGAAATTTCGGTCTGATAACAGGTACAGGAACTTTCCGTCCGGACTCCATTCTGCAGAAATGCTGTTTGCCCTGTCAGTGGTGACTGCGGTGGTCTTTCCTGATTCAAGACTATAGATCATGACCTGATACATCGTATTGTCTGCTTCCTGACTGAATGCAATCCATTTACTGTCCGGCGACCAGGAATATCCAGCGATTCCCTGTTGATTGGTGGATATCACTTTGCTTTTGCCGGTATTTACATCAAGAATAAACATGTTGTTCTCAAGATCGTTATAAGCGATCCATTTACCATCGGGAGAATTAACACCACCAAATCTCAGAACATGACCGTCGGTTGTGATCGGTTTGGAATCCTGGAGGCCTAATGCGTCTAGTTTTACATATTCGAATTCTCCACTCTCATCGGAAAGGGCATAAATAGATTTTCCATCGGCAGAAAAGAATGCATCGCGGTAGCGAATATCCTTTTTAGGGGCAAAGGTTATAAACCGGCCTGACTTTACAGGCGCGATGAAGATACGCCCTCTTGCGGTGATTACGACCTTTTCACCTTTGGCATCGGTTTTAGCCGATGAGATGTATCGCGATGGATTATCAACCCATTTTTCACGAAGTTGATCGAGGTCGGAAGGGAGCCAGATTTCGATCTTCTTATCACTGCCTGAAGCAAGGTCCAGATGCCATAGATCGGCTCCGGTCTGATAAACGATATTCGCATTGTGAAGATCGGCTGAACGAACATCAAAAACTTCGTGCTTTGTATGTTGTTTAAGATCGTTACCTTCAGTATTCATCGACCAGATATTCATGATTCCGTCACGGTCCGAAAGAAAATAAATACGGTCGTTATAGAACATTGGATTAAAGCTCTCACCATTATAATCAGTGGTTAATTTTAAGGCATCCGCAGCACCCGGAACAAATTTCCAAATCTGTCTTGCCGTACCGCCCATATAGCGTTTAGTAACGTTCCGGTGGTCCATCGGACTCACAAAAAACAGGGTCTTTGATCTTGTATCGATATCCGCTTCACTCGCCTGAGATAACGGAATTCTTTCTTCGGTGTGAGTTTTTACGTTGAGTTTAACAAGTTGGAAGTCCGGTAAGGTTGCGTAGGCCGTAGTGTGATAAATCAGTTCTTCAGCACTTGCCCAGGAATCTGCAACAGCTCCTGCGTTCTCATAAGTTAATCGCTCAGGTACACCTCCTGATAACGACATCAGGTAAAGCTCAGATGGTCCTTCATAACTGGCTGTAAATACCACTGATTTTCCATCGGGAGAGAATACCGGGGCGGATTCTGATTCAGCATGCGTAGTAAGTCTTACGGCAGCACCTCCGGTGAGGGGTACTTTCCAAAGGTCTCCTTCAGCGGCAAAAACCACTGTAGCGCCATTTACTGTTGGAAATCTATAATATCCCTCAAAGTTTTGACCATACATCAGACAGCTGAGGAGGGAGAACAGAACTGCCAGGAAAAAAGGTCTTTGATCATGGATAGAAATCGCCTGAACAATAACCTTGGATTTACATAGAGTTGGTTTCATTACGGTTAATTTTTTTATAAAGATTGTCAAAAAAAATCAGATTCTGTAGCCCACACCTAAAAAGGCGTGATTTTTACATTTTCGGCGAGAATTTTAAATAAATTCTGAATATCTGAAGATAGTAGAATCAGTTATCAAGGCCATTTCTTTACTTTTGTACCATGATACATTTAGGAAGAAAGAATACCTTAAAAATCTTACGCCATACTTCGGTAGGGTTATTCCTCGGAGATGAGGATGGTCATGATATATTATTGCCCAATAAATACGTACCGGCGACCTATGAGATAGGAGACGACATCAATGTATTTTGTTATCTTGATCATGATGAAAGACCTATAGCTACAACGCTGGAACCAAAGATTATGCTGGATGATTTTGCAGTTCTGAAGGTGGTTGAGGTAAATGAGATCGGCGCCTTTCTGGATTGGGGAATGGAAAAACATCTTTTTGTTCCGTACCGCGAACAGGCCCGAAAAATGGAGGAGGGGAAGTGGTACCTGGTCTATTTGTATATGGATGAAAGAACCGGGAGACTTACGGCATCCAGTAAAACGGATCAGTTCCTGAGCAATGAATCACTGTCGGTGAAACGTTTTGAGCATGTAGACCTGATCGTATCACGGTTTACTGAACTGGGAGCAGAAGTGATCATCAATAACCAACATAAGGGATTGGTTTATAAAGATGAGATCTTTCAGGAACTTAAATTAGGTCAGCGACTTACGGGCGTAATTAAAAAGATCAGGGAAGATAATAAGATCGATGTGTCTTTACAGGAATTAGGCTACAGAAATCTTGAGCCTGCCGCTAAACATATTCTGGATGTTCTCAACGATGCTGAAGGATACCTTCCGCTACATGATAAAAGCGAGCCGGATGAGATCAGGGATTTATTGGGAATGAGTAAGAAAAGCTTCAAAAAGGCGATTGGAGTGCTTTATAAACAACGCGAGATCGAGATTACCGATAAAGGAATACGTAGAATTAAAAGAATCAATGACAGGTAACCCCTGATAATTATACACCGGAAGGTTTGTATTCCGGATTAAATCAAAGATATTTACACGAGAAATAGAAATTACAGTACTATGAATACTCCCGAGTGGAAAACCGTTAAGGAATACGAAGACATTACTTATAAGAAATCGGGTGGAGTAGCCCGAATCGCTTTCAATCGTCCGAATGTACGAAATGCATTCAGACCAAAAACTGTTGGAGAACTTTTTGAAGCGTTCGTGGATGCACGGGAGGATACTTCCATTGGGGTAGTATTGCTTTCAGCAGAAGGGCCATCAACGAAGGATGGTATTTATTCTTTTTGTAGTGGAGGAGACCAGAATGCACGTGGACATCAGGGATATATCGATGATGACGGGATGCCAAGACTGAATATTCTTGAGGTACAACGTCTCATTCGCTTTATGTCTAAAGTGGTAATTGCTGTAGTTCCTGGTTGGGCCGTTGGAGGCGGACATAGTCTGCATGTGGTTTGTGATCTTACCCTGGCGAGTAAGGAGCACGCGATCTTCAAACAGACCGATGCCGATGTAACCAGTTTTGACGGGGGATATGGTTCTGCATACCTCGCAAAGATGGTTGGCCAGAAAAGAGCACGGGAAATATTCTTCCTTGGACGTAACTATTCAGCACAGGAAGCCTTTGAGATGGGGATGGTGAATGCAGTGGTTCCACATGCGGATCTTGAGCAAACCGCTTTTGAATGGGCGCAGGAAATTCTTGCTAAATCGCCAACTTCAATTAAAATGCTTAAATTCGCCTTTAACCTGACCGACGATGGTATGGTGGGTCAGCAGGTTTTTGCAGGTGAGGCTACACGACTTGCGTATATGACAGAGGAAGCTAAAGAGGGACGTAACGCCTTTCTGGAAAAAAGAAAGCCTGATTTCAAGGATATCAAGTGGATACCATAGGATACCTGTAATAAATCAAGTTTAATTAAAATTTTTTCTATGCCCTTCATTGAAGAAAAACATTTAATTGAGCTTCACGAAAGTTTGGAAGCCAAAGAATTATCAGAAGAAAAATTAGTTGATCAGCTTAAAGAGGAGCGTTATCAATTGTCGATGATGAAACGAAGCCGGAATGTACTGTTTACGGTTTCTGTTATACTTTTAATCGTAATTGGCGGATTCTTTTTTACCTATATGTACTATCCGGAGTTACTGATCAATCAAAGTTCACTGGAAGCAAAGAATAAGATCATTATCGATGCCGATCAGTTGAATGGTCTGGAGAAGGAGGTTGCCTCTCTTCGGAATGATAAGACACTTTTGCTGACAAAGTTTAAGAGAACAGAGGAACAACCGGAACCGGAATTACCTCCTGCAGATCAGGTGATCTATGCAGTGCAGGTTGCGGCTCTTGAAAATATGGATCTGTCGTTGTTTTCAGGTAGTTTCAGAAATCTTATCTTTTATAAATACAAGAACTTCAATAAATACGCACTCGGCAATTTCGATTCGCTCGAAGACGCACGATCATTTAGAAAGGCATTGGTAAAACTTGGGTTTGAAGATGCCTTTGTCGCTTCTTATAAGAATGGAAAGCGCATAAGGATTGAGGAGTCGCTGTAATTTACTATGAATAAAACTAAAGCATTCGTTTCAGCGGCAAGGCTTCGCACGTTACCGCTGTCTTTATCCGGCATTATTGTCGGATCTGCTATTGCGGCACATGAAGGAAAATTTAATGTAGTTATTTGTGTCCTCGCACTTATTACGACCATCGGTTTCCAGGTGTTATCAAATTTCGCCAATGATTACGGCGATGGAATCAAAGGAACCGATAATGAACATCGTATCGGTCCGATGCGTGCTTTGCAAAGCGGAGTCATCACTCCCGCAGAAATGAAAAAAGCGATGATCGTAACTACAATACTGACGATGATTGCAGCTATTGCCCTTATCTATGTTTCCTTCGGAAGTGAGAATTCAGGGTATGCGCTTTTCTTTTTTCTTTTAGGATTAGCTTGTATTGGAGCAGCCATTAAATATACGGTAGGAAGTGGGGCATATGGTTATCGCGGTCTGGGAGATATTTTCGTTTTTATCTTTTTTGGTTTGGTAGCTGTTGTAGGAAGTTATTTTTTATATGCGCAACAGTTACAATTTTCCGTATTCCTTCCGGCGATAACGATTGGTCTTCTAAGTGTTGGTGTTCTAAACCTTAATAACATGAGAGATCGTGAAAGCGATGAACGATCCGGTAAACTAACGCTTGCGGTAAAGTTGGGAGCAGCAGCCTCCAGGAAGTACCATGTCATCGTAATAGTACTAGCTATAGTTAGTAGTTTGGGATATCTTTTTATTGAATATAATAGCTGGATCAACCTTATTTTTCTCCTTTCTTTTATTCCGTTGATACTACATATAAAAAGAGTTGTAGGAAATGTCTTGCCTAAGGCTTTAGATCCGGAACTTAAAACTCTGGCATTGAGTACTTTCTTATTCTCTCTGCTATTCACTTTGAGTTTTAATATTTTTTTGTAGATTTATTGACACCACTAACTGCAACATATTTTGGACCAACCGATTAAGATTTTAATAGTAGAAGACAATGTGATTATCGCTGACGACATGCAATCCATGTTAGAAGAGATAGGATATAACATTGTAGACAACGTAATTGATTACGAAGGTGCCGTAAGTGCCCTTGAAGAAAATGAAGTAGATCTCGTTTTGGTAGATATCATACTTGCCACCGAGAAAACCGGTATCGATGTAGGTAAGTATATCAGGGAAAATCATAATATCCCTTTTATTTTTGTGACTTCGAACTCTGATAAAGCTACGGTGGAGAATGCTAAGACCGTTAAACCAAATGGTTATTTGGTGAAGCCTTTCGAACAACAGGATTTGTTTACATCCATCGAAATAGCTCTGGCTAACTATAATGAACAGAGGCCTGCCGCTGCAAATATGAAAGACCGTGAGGAAAATGATAACTCACATATGTCTAATTCAATATTAAGAAATTCAATCTTCGTTAAAAAGAACCAGCATTATCACCGCATCCCCTTCGATGATATTCATTATGTTAAAGCAGATAATGTATACCTTGAAGTTACTACTCAAGATAAGACCTATCTCGTTAGGTCGGCCTTAAAGGATTATCTGGAAAAGTTACCTTCCAGTCAGTTCTACAGAGCGCATAAGTCATATATTGTAAACCTGGATCATATTGAAGCGATCAATACAAAGGATATTCTCATCAATGGGAAGACTATCCCGATCTCTAAAGATTTCAGGGAATTCATCTTGTCTAATATGACTTCCTAATTTACCCTTAACAACAATTTAACAGTACTTTACAACAACCTGATTCTATTCCGCAACATTAATTTTAACAAGTGTGTTTTGTGAGATATATTTACAGTGTTGTTAGAAATTAGAAGACTGATAGCGAGCCCCAAATGTTATCAGTTTACATAAAAGTCCCAATCTAACTAATACCTGACTAACTACTATTATGTGGTTTATGTAAAAAGAGTTTTAGTGTAAGCTAAGGCTCTTTTTATTTTTTGGTCGGTTCTGGTATTTCTCAAAAGTCAATTTATCTAAGCCAAGGTCACTTTCCCTCGAATTTTGTGTCAACTAAATTTAATTTCAAAAAAGCGACCCCAAATCGAAGCGAGGCGTAGCGAGCCTCAGG
>NZ_QKWN01000010.1 GCF_007279655.1 Robertkochia solimangrovi
GGAGTCACATCGTAACACAGTGAAGCAGTAAACTGTTTTCTGTTTTCCGTTTTCTGTTTTCTGTTTTCCGTTTTCCGTTTTCAGTATACCGTTTTCTGTTTTTCTTATTCAATTATTATCGTATTTTAGGATCAGACCAACTAACTAACGGATTACATGGCCACGATTCAAATTCAGGATAAGGTAAACTTCCGGCTGATCATCGCCGGAATTATTTTTTTTATAGGTTTCATAAGCTTTTTTGATCTCCAACCCGGAGAACCCCAAGTTACCTTTACCGCCGCCATTGGTATATTAATGGCTTTTTGGTGGATCACTGAAGCGATTCCTATCGGTGCCACTTCCCTGCTCCCCCTTGTACTGTTTCCTTTTATGGGGGTTATGGATGGAAAAGTGGTTGCTGAAAGCTATATCAACTATATTATATTCCTGTATATCGGCGGATTTATCATGGCATTAAGCATTGAACGCTGGCATCTCCATAAACGAATCGCTTTAAAGATCCTTTCGCTACTCGGGGGAAGTCCTTTACGTATCCTGAGCGGATTTATGCTTGCTTCCGGAATTTTGTCTATGTGGATGAGCAACACCGCAACAGCCATGATGATGCTTCCCATCGCATTTTCGGTGATTCATACCTTGGAGAACATCTATAGTGAAGCGAATACACAAAAATTTGCATCGGGTCTGTTGCTGGGTATTGCCTATGGTTGTTCCATCGGTGGTATCGCAACTCTGGTGGGCACCCCTCCCAATCTATCCTTTGTAAGAATCTATGATATTATGTTTCCTCATGCTGATCCTATAAGTTTTGGAAACTGGTTTGTTTTTGCAGTTCCGCTCGCTTTCATACTTTTCATTTTCACATTATGGTATCTGTATATGATTTATAAACCGGGAAAGGAATTCAAACCTTTACCAGGGTCCTTTTTTAAGGAAGAGTATAACAAACTAGGACGCATGACTCCCGAGGAAAAGCGTGTTTTCCTACTATTCAATATACTTGTCTTTCTATGGATATTCCGATCTGATATCACTATAGGCAATTTTGTTTTACCAGGTTGGAGTCGATTTTTTTCGCAAGCCTCATTTATTAACGATGGAAGCATCGCTATTTTTGTCGCCCTCCTTTTATTCATTCTTCCTTCCTCTAAAAAAGACCGGGCATTAGCCGACTGGAAAATAGCTTCGGGTATACCCTGGCATATCGTTTTGCTATTTGGAGGAGGGTTTGCACTGGCTTCAGGGTTTATGAAAAGCGGACTTTCCGATTATCTCGGGCATTTCCTGGTGACACATCTAAATACAGGCACTGAAGGTTTTATGATAATGAATACGGCATTGATGAGTATTCTTACCGAATTCACCAGTAATACAGCAACAACCGAGATGATGTTACCCATCGTTGGCGGCCTCGCAAAGGAATTAGGCACAGATCCCCTTCTACTAATGATCCCTGTTACACTGGCAGGATCTATGGCCTTTATGTTCCCGATCGCCACCCCACCTAATGCGATAATCTTCGGCGCCTCCAAACTTACGATCAAACAAATGGCCTTTACAGGATTTCTGCTGAATATCGTAGCAGTATTACTGATCTGTGTCTTCACGATCTTTTGGGGAGCTATGATCTTTGGGTATTCAGCCTAATATCTATGAGATGTTGAATCTTCTCCCTCCCAAAGGTTTGATACAAAAGGAGATTTTTACTTGTGTTCATAATTGAAAATTTAAAAAACGGCAACTTTATTACTACAGCGCGTGCCGGGCGCTAAAATTGCCGTTTTTTGTCAGCTCGATATTATGTATCCGATAATTTATATATCCAGGCTATCGAAGATCTCTCTGATCTCTTTACTGGAAGGTCTTGGAGCATCACTATCAAGGATCTTCCCTTCCTTATCAAGTAAAATGAATCTCGGAATACCATTGATATAATAATCCTGTACGAATTTTGACTTCCATGCATTATCCGCGAGAAGTTGAATTCCGCCAAGTTCCTTTTCATTTACCATATTCACCCATTTATCATGGTCTTTTGCCTCATCGATGGATATACTCACAAAATGTATATCTTTTCCATGATAATCTCCTTCCAAAGTCTTTAGGAAAGGAATCTCATATTTACAAGGTCCGCACCAGGTTGCCCATACATCGATATAAACATATTCTCCTTTAAGCTCTGATAAGGACTTCGAACCTCCTGCATGATTCTCATAACCTGTAAATTCAGGTGATTGTACCCCTTTTTCAATTTTCTTATACTTCTCATAATTTACCTTTGCCGTTTCAAGATGCTCTGTATTTGAAAGTGCTGCTGCCATTTTACTATAATAAGCATCGAGATCATCACTTTTGGCCATATCCGACATCCCATAACGAACGATTAGTTTCTCCCGGATATATTCGTTAGGTACTTCCGTCAGCAAAGCAAGTAATCGGTCGGCACGATTCACATTGACATCATCATCTGCTTCTTCACGCGCCTGGGTCGCATATTTTGAAGAAACCAATTCTCTATATGCATTGGAGAACCTGTAATCGACTTCCTCATGTAAAGAAATCTGATCAATCTGCCCCGTCAACCGTTCAGAGGGCTGATAATCTTCATCTTTAGCGTAATATCTGTGATATGAAGGATATTGTTTCAATGCCATCAGATATTCATATTGAATATTTCTTTTCTCTTTTTCCTTAAAGTCACCAGTAAGTCCACTAATAGTATCCAGCAGTTGTTGCTCTCTCGTTATCACCTGATTAAACTTGGCCATAAAATCAGTTTCCTCTAATTTATAGATCTCAGCACCTTGCTCTGTTAATTCTTCTTCCAATCGACGTCTCTCCAGTAGATACTGGTTAACCGCTATACCCACTCCTGTAATTTCAGGTAACTTTTTACTTTGTGAATCGAAAATGGTCACATCGATATCCATACCATTTTCCAGATAAAGATTTACATAACTTCTCCCAACATATACGTGGTAAAAATCAGAGGGTAAAATTAGTGTGTCTCTGAAGGTGCCATCTTCATTTACATCCAGTGATTTGGAAATACTCCTGTCTCCGTTAAAGAGATTGATCTTTTTGGCCTCATAACCACTCGTTTTTCCGGACAGGATGGTGTATTCGGGTTTAGACGGTTGTTGACACCCCACAAACCCAACAGCTAACAATAATAAGAGAGATTTTTTCATAGGTAAATTTCAGTTTGTCTTTTAATTAATAATTCGAAACCCAATTGCCTACTTATTCCCCCCTTTTCAGATAAAAAAATAGCATCATTCGGTTCCTGTACAGGCATTCCTAAAGAAATGCCATTTATACAAAAACGTTTGACGATTGAAATACCCCTAAATCAATTCGAAATTTTAACGAAAATCAATAAGTTCTGCTAGGATTCTGTTTCCTCCTAATTTTTTACAGGGACCGCTTTATTCAAAACAGGACGTACATTTTCACCGGCATCTGCGAATTTGATCCGAACAGTATCGTTTGCGAAATAAAAAATGTTCTCATACCTATGTGCCTCGGAAAACAAATAATAATCGATATAAAAATAATTGCCCTGGGTCCATCCACCTCTGGCAGCAGCCTTGGTTTGTACATCCTCCAATACAGAAGTCACATATTCTCCGTGTATTCCAAAAGGAATCACCCTGGTAACAATCGAATTTTTGATTCTATCATTATAATGAATCTTAAGTTGCCATACCCCGGATCCGGAAGTGTCGATCTCAAACTTTCTGAGTCCTGTCTCATTTTCTAAAAATTCAAACTCCCTGTTAAAATATACATAACATGAATCCGGAATCTCCTGTAATCCTGATAATCTTGTGGGTTGTTTTGCTGCTTCAAGTTGTTCCTCTAGCTTGAGGTTTGCATCTAAATTCTCCGGTATCGCATTCTCTGAAATTATAGCCGAATTTAAATAATCAAGAAGGCCACCCGGTTCAAAACCGGAACCATAAATGACCATCACAATTTTTTCATCGGGAAAAATGTATAAACGTTGTCCTCCTCTACCCTGACTTTCTATATAGCTTTGATTTCCTTCCCGCAACCACCATAAATAACCATATCCTTCATTTCCGGGAAGTACAACCTGCTTTTTCAGGGAATTCCTGATCCACTTACCCGAGATCATTTGCTTTCCCTTCCACCTGCCATTCTGAAGCACCAGCTCCCCGATAATAGCAAGATCGTCCGACTTTAAATAGAATTCACCAGAAGAATCTCTATATACTTCTTCTCCCGTCCGATATTTAAACGCTGTAATTCCCAAAGGTTCAAAAAGCACTTCTCTGGCATATTCATCTAATTCTTTACCGGTGACCCGGGTTAATATCATGATTAGAATAGCAACTCCAGGAGAACAATAAACAAACTTGGTGCCCGGTTGATCAAAAAGATCTCCGTGAAGCAGATATTCCAAAGTAGTTTCTTCTTTGAGAAAACGGTCAAGAAACCTTTCTCCCTGATCCATACCCGGACAGATTCCGGAACGCATGGTCAGGAGATCCTTAATGGTAATCGAACGTTTAGTATCCGTATCGAACAAGCGCTCTTTATCGGGGAAAAAATTCCTGATCGGCTCATTTTCATTTTTAATGATGCCTTTATCTATCGCTATACCAACCAGTAGTGATACAATACTTTTTGATATAGAAGTTATGGTATGAAGATCATTCGGTTCCTGAGGGTAAAAGTCTGCGTTAAGTATCGTCTTACCATATCTTTTGATCACAATACTATTCACGTTTCGATCCTGAGATCTCAAATGATAGATCATATCAGCGAGAACTCCGGAATCTACTCCAAGCTCTTCAGGAATTACCTGTTCAGTTTCATCTGAAATATTATAAGAATCCTTTTCCCTACTGTTACATCCGGAGAACAATAGGAAAATAATTATAAGTCGTGCGTAGCGCATGCGTTAGTTCAGTTTAGTTTACGCATAACACCGTAGTAAGTTTCTCAGTTAGGTTCCATGAAGGTACATTTTTTCAGATATAAAAAAATGAAAGTTGAAGATATTTCGATTTAACTCATATTTTTAGGAGTGATTGACATTTTAGAAGTCATTTATTAGGGTTAATTGGTCAGATAATCAATCTTCGATAATATTTCTCCTACGCTTAAAAGATTGTTTCCTAAAGATCAGGTTTGGAAAAATCACTCCTACTGCAAGTCCGCACACAATAAAAAATGCCTTAAGACCATTATTCATGGTCTCATATAAAATCGTTTCATGATCATAATCGATTCCTTTTGACAGCGTGATCACCCCGATCATGAAGCGATAAAGAAAAATACCAGGTATTGCAGGAATTACCGCTGGAATAGAAAACACCAATGGAGGTGCCTTTCTCCAATGAGAGATATACACACCTGAAAAACCTACGACAACGGATGCGATCAATGAGGACAAAATGATATTTACCTCAAAAATTTGCATTGCAGTATTTCGGATGAATATTACCATAAACCCCAAACTAAAAATGGAGAGTAGCGTTCGCTTAGGCACATTGAATAAAATGGCAAAACCGACTGCGGCAAATCCACCCGGGATGCTTTTGAGAATAATGTAAAGAAATTCGCTCATATCAAAAATGATATATTAAAATTGAAATGGTCATACCCAAGGCGATCATAAATGCGATCAACATGGCATGTGTAGCCCTGATCAGGCCATTCAGTAAGTTACCTTCGAAAAGATCTGTAACGGTGTTGATCAGTGGTACCCCCGGAATAAGAAACAATACGCAGGAAGCAAAAGCTGCACTATAGCCTTCTTCCGGAAATGTACTTCTGAACAAACCTGCCAGAAGCGTTGCCAACAGGGCGGCGAAAAAAACACAGAGATACTGATTAAATTCTAATTTGAAACTTTCCTGTTTTATATAGAGTCCTGCGATCGTAGCGAACATTGCAACGCCCATTGCACTGTAATTTCCACCTGAAAAATAGCAGAAACAAGCATCTGCAAAACCAACAGCAAATAATACAATTATTCTCGGATAATGCGGTAATGCCTTTAGCCTTTTTAATTCCTCCTCTACCTGGGCTACCGTCCAGTTATTCTCCTTTAAACGCCAGGTCATTCTGCTTATATCGGATACCAATGTAAAATTAACACCCTGAGGAGGTGTCCTTTTCAACCTGCTGAACTGAAGCTCATTAACAGGATCACTTACAGTGATAGTAAGGACACTGTGGGTTATAAATAAATCAGCTTCCATGCCGTAATGTGTAGCAACCCTGTCGACGATCATCCGCGTACGGGATGTGGAAGCTCCGGAACTCATCAATGCTATCCCGATATTTAGCAATACCGTTCCCAATTCCTGTATAACTTCAGAAGAAGGACTTTTAATAGTACTAACAGACAAGATAAAATTTTGTTTAAGATTCAAAAACTCCGAAAATAGTCCTCGATATTTGAACTTGAACGAAGGACTAAAATACTGTAAAAATTCTTTAGTAAATATACGAAACACAGTTGATCTCCTCCTTAAAAAGAAGGTATTAGTTATGGATTATGAGTTAAGAGTTAAGAGTTAAGAATTGAGAATTGAGAATTGAGAATTGAGAATTAAGAATTAAGAATGATTATGTATCACGGTAAACAGCGTATTGCTTCACTGTGTTACAATTTGACTCCGTAACAGGCAACCCAGTAACTCTGTAACCCTGTAACAAAAAACGGTGTACAGTAAACAGATTCCTGCATTACTGCTTACCTGCTTCAAAAGGTAACCTGTAACAACGTAACTCAAATTAATTGAGTTAAGGGTTTATCAGTACGGAAGCTGAATAAACCCGTTCGAGCTTCCATAGCTCCAAGTTCTGTGTTCTTTTCAGGATCAGATCCGGGTATAAATTAGGTAGTTCACTACGCAACAGGAGATGCTCGTCATCATGATCTGAAACCAGCCTAAGGCAGATCCCGGTCCGCGGTGAAATAACGATACAACACACATTAATCAAGTTTTCATCAGGCTTCGGAATAAGTCTGCTCACAATAGCATAGTCATCTTTGGTTATATGAGGAAATAAGCCATTGTCAGGAATACTGAACATACGATCTGCCGCTCCGGTTACTGCCGGAAGTCTGACTTTAGGCATTTCTTCTACCCATACAGATTCCCCTCCGAACTGGAGATAAATAGTAAAATATGCACGAGAGATTAATGGAATCTCCTTCAACAAGCTTTCGGAATTGATGGATTTTAATGCCCGAATCCTTTCGCTTAAAGCTTCATGAGATTCATCAGGGAGTTTTTGTGCATAATTATAGGCTTTCGATATCATTGTTCCTCTACCCGTAAGCAGCCAATCAGCTGAGATCTCAGGAAAGCGTTGTAAAATCTTCATAAGGGTCTCATCCTTAAGATTAGACTTCCTTTTTAAGGCAATCTGCAAGGAATTAGAAGACATGCCTGTTTCTCTTTCAAATGCACTTACAGACATATTCCTTTGGGTGATTAACTGTCTTACTCGTTGAATCGGTTTCATAAGTTACAATATAAGAAATGTAAATTATTTTCTATAAAAAGTAGTCTAAATATTTTGAAAACCGGAAGAGTGTTAATACATTTGTTGCTAAACGAACAACAGGTACTAACAATTTTCAGCGATGCGAACAAAGGGTTAAAACTATTATTAACTATAACACCCAATGTCAAATGCATCATTATTTAAACCTTCCCGAAAATTCCGGTGATACGAACGTATTGCGCGAAATTTGTGAATTTATCATCTGTAAATCAGATCCAGACACCATCTTCTATTCAGAAGAGACCACCGGAAATAAAAAAAATTTTCTGGTCGTGGCATATTTGAAAACCTCCGTTTCTGAAGACAACCTTCTTTTCCAGGAAATTTCAAAGAAGTATCCAAAACACCTGATTGCCGGCTTTACCATCGATCATACTGAAAAACAACTGGATCGTGGAAATCTGTTCTTTACGGCCAACTGTAACTTAGGTAAAATGTTATATCACAATGAAATTTCAGATCATTATTTTGGTCCTGAATTTCTGAACACCTCCGAGCTGTTACGAAGGGCCCGGTATTTCTTTGATCTGGAGCATAAACGTATCAACGCTTTTACTGAAGGCGCAGCATTTTACTTAAAATCGGGCAATTTGGCAAATGCAATGTTATCCCTTCATAATGCAGGTGAGATTCTATTAACCCAAATGGAAATGATCTTAATGGGTGATCGCCTTTTTAGCCATAGTCTTCTCGAACATTCAAGATTTATAAACCGGTATCCGGGTAGATTTCCATTTTTGTTCGAAGCATCTGAAATCACTACCGATCAACTATTGCTCGCCCTTGACAATGCTTTTATAACCGTCCGTTATGGTGAAGAATATAAGCTTCCCGAAAATCTACACGATAATGCTTTAAAATTCATCAGAGAACTTCATAAATCAGTGGTTGCTCTATTTACACGAAAGCATGAACATTGTGTTCAAATCAATAAATTAAAAAACTGAAATTGAACATACATAGAACATCGGTCTTCTGATATAGTCTTGACCAAATTAATCAAGTAGTATTTTCCGAACACCGATGTTCTATGTTATTAATTAAGGATTAAGAATTATGGATTATGGGTTCTGGATTATGGGTTCTGGATTAAGAATTAAGGGTTATGAATTTTGGGTTATGAATTATGGATGAATTGAGAATTGATTTGAATGAATGCTAACAACCTTTTTACTGCTTCACTGCTTCACAAGGTAACATGTAACAGCGTAACATATATTAATTGAAAATTGATTTGAATAGATTATGGATGAAGAATTAAGAATTATGGATGAAGAATTAAGGATTATGGGTTATGGATTATGGATGAATTGAGAATTGAGAATTGAAAATTGATTTGAATGGATTATGGATTGTGGATTGAAAATTTTAGTCGGGCCAATGGCACGTATTCGTTGAAACCTGATATATCTTGGAGAGTTGCAAAAAAAAAACCAGCCTAAAGGCCGGTTTCTTCTTTATTTTTTTGATTCTTCAACCGATACTTTTCGGAATTCCTTGAAGAGTTTGCTTAGTTCCAGAGCAGACTTACGTGCTCTTGTTCCAGCAGCCTTATTTCCTTTTTCAGCTTGTAAAGCAGATTCAGTCTTAAAAGTCTCGAATTCCGCATCGATCTTGTTCAATAGGTCTTTCATAAATTAAAATTTAGTATTACGTGAGGCAAGATAACTAATTGTTTTAGAAATGCCCACTGTGATTTCTATTCTGATTTTTTTATATTAACCCGTGTTATACAGCATAAAAGGGGATTTTTCCTGTCTTTTATAGGGTGAAAATTTCGAACTAATCTCCCATAAACAACCCCAAATCCATCGACATTTTTAAAATGAGTTTTTAGATATATACTCCTGAAAATCATCACGATAACTCTCGGAAACTGTGATTCTCTTTCCTTGTATAACCACCTGATTTCGTTCGATTTCATCTATTTTATCCAGGGCTATCACAAAAGAACGATGAATACGCATAAATCGCTTTTCAGGTAGTTCTTCGAAGATAGATTTAAGACTTTTTAGGGTCAAAATAGGTTTTTGCTGATCTTTCAGGTAAATTTTTATATAATCTTTCAACCCTTCAAAGTACAGAATATCATCAATTCTGATCTTTAATTGACGATATTCCGACCGTACAAAAAGGTATTCCTTTGCCGGTTTTCTTTCACCACCAGAATCCTGATTATTTCGTTCTGTTATCTGATACCAATCCAAAGCCTTGCTCGCAGCGGCCAGAAATTCGGTATAATCAAATGGTTTTAATAAATAATCCAGGGCATCTACCTTATAACCTTCGATAGCATATTGATCGAAAGCGGTGGTAAAAATAAGACGTGCTTTTCCTTTCAACGTTCGCGAAAAATCAAGGCCGTTCAGGTCTGGCATCTGAATATCCATAAAAATCAGGTCTATATTCTCTTCTTTAAGCAACTGCATAGCTTCAAAAGCATTATTGCATTTCCCTGCGAGCTTTAAAAAAGGAGTTTTTAATACATAGCTCTCAATTAGATCTAAAGCCATCGGTTCGTCGTCTACCACAATGCAATTGAGTTCTTTCATAAAATTATGGATTTCGCTTTGTTACCGGTAATTTCAAATTTACCTCAAAAAATCCATTTTCAGTTTCGGTCTTCAGTACATACTCATCAGGTTCAAATAGCAAATCCAACCTCCTTCTCAAATTCGAGAGTCCGATTCCGGAACCACTTTTATCATCATGCTGTTTAGGAAAAGAAGTGTTCTCCACTCTAGCATGTAATACCCCATTCTCAATGGTTATTTTTATATGGACTTCCGATTGAGCCGTCGCTGATATCCCATGCTTAAATGCATTTTCGATCAAACTGATCAATAATAGTGGGGGGATGCTGATATCATGTGCGGCTAATGGTAATTCGTAGTCTATGATGGTACCTGCAGGAACCCTTAAACGCATCAATTCGATATAGCGTTGAATAAAGTCCATTTCTCTACTCACGGTAACTTTGGTAACATCCGTCTCATACAACAGATATCTCATGAGTTTGCCAAGACTATGAATTGCAGATTTTGCACCCTCAGGTGCGGTGTCCACCATTGCGTAAATATTGTTGAGGGAGTTGAAAAAGAAATGTGGTTGAATCTGATAACGCAGCGTTTGCAGATCTGATTCCAGTTTCATTTTCTGAGCCTCCTTCCTATCGGATTCAAGCCGCTTCCATCGATCCATCGTTTTCAGCAATACTGCAAAAATGACCGGTACCACAAAGGGCAGACTTTCAAAATAAATAAAGAATTTCTTCGGGGGTGCCACTTTTCTATGCGCATCCGGATCTGTATCCAGTACATCCTTTACATTGATGATTAAAAACACAAACACTGCGATCATCAGTACATTTACCCCGAAGTAAACCAGATGTTTCTTTTTGAAGAGATATTGTTCGACCAAAAGAAAATAGTTGATGTAAAATACTATGGCATAGCAGAGAATCGGAAACCAACTATGGGCTGCAATTCTTTCTATACTTATATCCTGTGGAGCGAGCACGTAGGGGAAGACCAAAAGGATCGTCCATACCAGCAGATGTAACAGTATCGGCAGATATCGGTTGTTTTTACTAATCATAATTCATCATTCATAGCGTAATGCATTGATAGGATCCAGCGCAGCAGCTTTTCTTGCAGGATACCACCCAAAGAATATACCTGTTATCGCACATACGGCAAAAGATACGAAAATAGAATAAGTCGTAATAATCACCGGCCACATCAAAATCTTTTCGATGATCTGTGTTACACCTATACCCAGTAAAGCACCAATGATACCTCCCGTTACACTTATCAGTATCGCTTCGATCAGGAACTGCACCAGAATGTCAGAACCTTTAGCTCCTACCGCCATTCTCAGTCCAATTTCCCGGGTCCTTTCTTTTACTGAAACATACATAATGTTCATAATTCCAATACCACCGATAAATAGTGAGATTCCGGCTATGGCCACTAAAAGTACCGTAAGCATCTCACTGGTACTGCTGAACGTAGAAATAAGTTGTTCCATTGACATCACATTGAAGTCATCTTCCTGAAATTCTCCGATATTGTGACGCTCCCTTAAAAGTTCACTGATCTGATCTACCGCATCCGGTGCCGTGTCTTCACTAATCGCTGATGCGACGATACTTTGCACGTAGGTGATTGCCAATATTCGCTTTTGAACCGTGGTATAAGGTGCGAGAATAATATCATCCTGATCTTGTCCGAATGTATTCTCTCCCTTAGCCTCAAGAACACCGATCACCTTAAAAGGAATCTTATTGAATCGGATGGTCTTACCCAAAGGATCCTCTCCGTCCGGAAAAAGATTTTCAACAACAGTTTGTCCGATCACCGCTACCTTAGCAGAACTATTAACTTCTGCCTCGGTAAACATGCTTCCTTCAGCGATCTTCAGCACGCGAATATCGATATAACCCGGAGCGACTCCATATAAAGTAGAAGGCCAGTTATTTGATCCGTAGATCACCTGTCCCTGACCGTTCACCACAGGAGAGACTTCGGTTATGGCATCCACGTCCTTTTCCATTGCCAGATAATCTTCGAGCTTCAGGGTTTGCTGACTGGAAGGATTCGTTCGTACACCACCCTGAAAACCAGCTCCCGGCCTGATGGTGATCATGTTCGATCCCATACTCGAGATCTGCTCTTTGATGCTTTCTTTAGAACCTTCACCGATAGCGAGCATCGCAATCACTGAAGCAACACCGATGATGACACCGAGCATGGTCAGTAAAGCTCTTACCTTATTTTGCTGTATCGCATTCCACGATATCTTTAATAAATTTAGTACTCTCATTTTAAACGGGTTTTGGCAATTCAGCCAGGTGATCTGCGGCTATCCATATATCATCATTATAGGTATCAGATACTTTATAACCATCTTTCAATACTATGGTCCTGCTACTGAAACTCGCAATATCCTCTTCGTGTGTCACAAATACAATGGTCTTTCCCTGTGCATTCAGATCCTGAAAAAGCGACATGATCTCGTAGGAAGTTCGCGTATCGAGGTTACCTGTAGCCTCATCAGCTAGAATAACCACCGGATCGTTTATCAGTGATCTGGCGATCGCAACACGCTGTTGCTGTCCACCGGATAACTGCGCTGGCGTATGATCGAGACGTTCTCCAAGTCCGACCATTTTTAAAGCTTCAACAGCCCTGTGTCTTCTTTCATCCGTAGATACCCTGCTATTATATAACAGGGGTAATTCTACATTTTCTATCGCAGTCGTTCTTGGTAAGAGGTTATAAGATTGAAATATAAACCCGATCTTTTTATTTCTTATTTCAGCCAGTTCGTTTCGGGTCATTTGTTCTACCGGAATACCATCTATTTCATAGACTCCTGTAGTTGCCTGATCCAGACAGCCCAGGATATTCAACATGGTACTTTTTCCGGAGCCACTGGAACCCATGATCGTAACGAACTCTCCTTTATGAATGTCAAAACTTACCCCTTTCAGAGCCTGCACGACCTCCTGTCCCATGCGAAACTCTCGTTTCAATTCGTGCAGATGTAATATTCCTTTGTCCATTATTTCGAAGATTTCGATTTATCATTATTTCTTCCCGGCGGTTTCGGCATAAAAGGACTACCCCCAGATCCGGTATCAGTACTTACCTCGACATTTCTGCTCAAATCATAAACTACCTGTTCGCCGGCTTCTAAACCGGACTTGATCTCTACATTGATACCGTCACTCACCCCTGTAGTTACCGGAGTGGGATGAATCATTCTATCGGCATTCATCACCCATACCATCTTTTGATCCTCTTGTGATGGAGCTTCCGGTGAGGCACCAACGTCATCAGGGCGAGATGAATTTCCTGTCATCAATCCTTCCTGCAATCTATAAGCGTTCATCATTTCTGTACCAGGGTGAAAGTTCATCGCCTTCGCTTCGAGTGTTAATATATCATTGAGTTCTTTGGTATAAATACTTACAGTTGCGGTTAGCCCGGGCTTTAGTTTGAATTCAGGATTCCCTGCATGTATAATAACTTTATAGGTAATCACACTCTCCTCCTCTGTGGGATCCAGACGTACCTGAGTAACTTCTCCTTCAAATACAGAATTCGGATAGGCATCCACGGTGAATGTTACCCGTTGTCCTTCTTTTACATCTCCTATATCAGCTTCATCGACATTGGCTTCTACCTGCATTTTACTCAGATCTTCAGCAATTGTAAATAAGGTTGGTGCTTCAAAACTTGCAGCCACCGTTTGTCCTTCATCGACCTCTCGGGAAAGAATCACACCATCTATAGGAGAGTAGATGGTTGCATAGCTCAGATTCGTCCTTGCTTTTTGCAGATCTGACTTAGTTTGAGTTACATTACTTTTTGCATTCAGATAATTATAATTGGCTTCATCATAATCTGCCTGACTGATCACTTCCTGTTCAAAAAGAGTTTTCTGACGCTTATAGATTCCTTCCCTGTAATTAAGTTCATTAAGGGCATTTTCATAGGTTGCCTTGGATTGTTCCAAAGTTGCCAGCAAATTGGTCTTATCGATCTCTGCGATCAAATCCCCCTTTTTTACGACGCTGTTATAATCGGCATACAGTTTTGAAACCTCTCCGGAAACCTGGGTACCTACCGATACGGTTTTTAAAGGCTCAATGGTGCCTGTTGCGGTGACCACAGTGGCGATACTTCCTTTTTTCACAGGTACCGTACTCACGGTGACCGGTGCCTCTGTATCATTCGCTAAAAAAATATACGCTACGGCAGCTAATACGATAATTCCGATTCCTCCGTAAACTAATTTTCGGGATTTTTGTTTTCCTTTCATCACGTTATAATTTGATTGGATTTCCTTTATAAAACTCAAGCAGTTCTGAATAGAGAATGCTGAGGTATTTTGACTGAATATAATTTTGAGTTGAATTGGTATAAGTATTCTGACTTACGATTAGATCGGTCATACTGATCTGGCCTACATCGAATTGTTTTTGCGCCAAACTATAAGACTGTTCTGCAGCATCCTGTGCAGCCAAAGATGCACTCAACTGTTCCTGAGCCGCCAACGCATTTCTCCAGGCTGTATCGATCTTTTCGAACATTGCCTTCTCTTCAGATTGTCTGGAGATCTTAGCCTGCTCCAAAGCGATCTTAGCATTTTCAAGTTTCGCTTTGTTTGTACCTTTACTGAAGATCGGGATGTTGAGTGACAGACTAACACGTTGATTAAAATTACCCTCGAACTGATCATAGAAAGCAAGATCCTGAGTATTCGTATAACCGGTACTTACACTCCCTCCAAGATTCAGGCTGGGAAGATAACCACCCTTCGCTATCTGTATGTCCTTTTCCGCTACTTCAACATCAAGATCACTGGCCTTAATCTCTGGCTGTATCTCCATGGCAGTGCGGAAGATCTCATTCTTTTCCTCCAGTACTTTTGCCCCATTATCCAAAAGATCCGGCTCCTGAATATCGAATTCGATCTCAGGTCCGAGTTCGAGCATTTGTTTCAGCATCAATACCTGCGCCTGATAATTGTTCTTTGCTTCGATTAGATTATATTGATTCGTAGCCATCTGTGAAACTGCGTCGGCATAGTCACGTTTGGCAATTGCACCGGCTTCATATCTCGCCTTTGCAATTTCCGATTCTCTGGAAGAACTTTCCAGTGTATTCTCGGCAACATTGATAGCTTCCTTAGCATATAGCGCCTGCAGATACGATTCGAGAATGCTCAGACTTACATCATTTTCCGCGGCTTTAACGAAAAAAGAGTTCTGATTCAACAGCAAATTATTCTGTGCGATCTGGTTATTTAACTGACTCCCCTGATATAAAGTGACCTGGGTATTCAAACCAACACTGGTTGACCAAATCTGTTGATTAACAAAATCGCTGGTAATCGGGTCAATACTCGTACCATTGGTAAAACTTTCAGAAACAGCCCCTGACAAAGAAGGTAATCTGCTTTGTTTCGATTCCTTAAGATTCACCTCTGCACTCTGAAAGCTGAGCTTTGCACTGAGCACGTTAAGATTATTGTCCAATGCATAGGACAAGCACTCTTCAAAAGTCCACACCTCTTTCGTTGCCGGATCTATGGATGTTCGCTGTTCCTGACCGTACCCCAGAAAGAACCCGAGTACTGCAACAAGACTTAAAATTTTGATTTTAGAACACATATTTTATACTTAAAAAGTTTGATTGGAACCACCTGTATCACTTTTACGCTATAGGGAAACCAGGAGTTTCATAGTTTCATTTAAAAAAATACAACACACTGATTTATAGAATGTAATTGAATTTCAATACGAAATAACTGCATAAACGGGACCTATGTAGTATAGAATAGAAGTACCGGGGAATCACGTCGGCGTTCAGGATCATTGTATCGATGAAATATTTCAGTTCCATCGGCGGAATGGATCTATCACATGATGAATTATAAACCACCCTGTGAAGAAATTATCTTACAATATTGTGAATTCTTACAGGAATAAATCGTCAGAATTCTTTATAATTGTATTGCCTTAAACCATCTGTATTTCAATCAATTTTTAATATGATTTTGGGTTAGGCAATATTTCAATTTCCAAACCATACCATAAATGCTACTTAAGAAGATCGTATTACTCTTTTTACTATCCATTACAGTGATCAGCTGTAATGAGGAATCACAGACGACACAAGAACAAAAGGACAATCTGTTCAATTACAGGGAATATATTTCAGAGGTATCGCCCGGACTGATCTCGTCCTGGTCGGATATTCGCATAGTGCTTCATACACCTGTACAGGGCTGGACCAAGGATATGCAGCTGGATGATGATCTACTAACCATCAAACCCCGTGTTAAAGGGAAGGTCGTGGCTCTGAATAATCAAACCATCGCCTTTATTCCTGCAGAAAAATTGACCGGTGACACGGAATATACGTTGCTATTCGATCTCAAATCCATCAGACCCGATGTCGGAGAAGAACTGGAGGAATTCACTTTTCATGTTAAGACCATCAAGCAGCAATTCAGTGTCAATACCGATGAAATTCAATCATATGACAGCGATTTTCAGTATATGACGGGAATTTTCAGAAGTAGTGATAAACTTACTGCTGAAACCGCCCAACAACTTATAAGCGTACATCAGGGTGATAAGGAATTAAAAGTCAAATTCGACAATCTCTCCGATACCGGAACACAACTTCACTTTACGATAGACAGTATCCAAAGATTTGTGGATGATTCTGAAATATTAGTAACCTGGGATGGAAAACCAGCCCATATCGATAGCCAGGGAAGTGCAACCGTAAAAATTCCGGGTAAAAACAATTTTACAGTGATCGATGTCGATGTGATCGACGGAAAAGAACAATTCATACGCATAAATTTCTCCAATCCTCTTAAAAAAGGACAGCAATTCGATGGTCTGGTAGTACTGGAAAACACTGAAAAACTGAGATTTTCAGTATCCGGAAACATATTAAGAGTATATACGGGTAAAAGGTTATCAGGAACCAACAGACTAGAGGTATTTCAGGGAATTGAAAGTGAAGATGGTTATAAACTCAAGCACATTTATAATGAAATGATCGCCTTTGAGCAGATCAAACCTAATGTTCGTTTTCTAAGTAATGCCACCATTCTCCCCTCTTCCACCAATCTGAAGATCAATTTTGAAACCGTTAATCTAAAAGCAATAGATGTAACCGTTATTAAGATTTTCGAGAATAATATTTTACAGTTCTTACAAGTTGAAGATCTCAACGCTCAATCGAATTTGAGACGTGTGGGACGACCGGTAGCAAAGAAAGTTATCCGACTGGATGAGCATATCACGGGTTCCATCGGTAAATGGAGAGCAAGCGCACTGGATCTTTCTGAGATTATTAACCCGGAGCCCGGTGCCATTTACAGGGTTGTATTAGATTTTAAAAAGGAATACAGCACTTATGTGTGTGAAAATACTGCCGGATCAGAAGCCACGCAAGTTTTAGAAGAAGAGATCGATTTCGATGACGCACCCGAGGAATCCAGTTACTGGGACAATGCTGAATATTATGAGAACTGGTCCGGTTATAACTGGAGGGAACGGGATGATCCATGTACGATCTCTTACTACTACGATAAGGAAGTAACCACCAATATTCTGGCAACAGATCTTGGATTAACCGTTAAAAAAGGTGAGAATCTTTCCTATTTCGTGTCGGTAAATGACCTGGTTTCTACCCAGCCCTTACCGGGAGTTGAGGTGACGTTCTATAATTTCCAGCAACAACCTATTGGTAAATCTACCACTGACCAGGATGGATTTGCCATATTTGACAGTCCTTCACCTGCGTTCTTCGCCGTGGCTAGTTCAAATAATCAAAAGACCTATTTAAAACTCGAAGATGGAAATGCACTTTCAGTCAGTAATTTTGACGTTTCCGGCTTTAAACTTAAAAAAGGAATCAAAGGATATATTTATGGAGAACGTGGTGTTTGGAGACCAGGAGATACCCTCTTTCTCTCTTTTATCCTTGATGATAAAGCGAATGACGTCCCCGATAATCATCCTGTAAAATTCGAATTAAGCGATCCTTATGGAAAGGTGATCAAGCGTGAGATCCTTCAAAACGGAATCAATAATTTTTATACGGTCAAGGCCGAAACGGATGCCAATGCTCCGACTGGTAACTGGAGAGCCGATTTTAAAGTTGGAGGTGTCAGCTTCCATAAAATTCTTAAAATTGAAACGATCAAACCCAATCGTTTAAAAATCAAGGCAGCCTTTGAGGAAGATGAACTAAAAGCAGGCAAAGCCGTGAACGGTTCTCTTGAAGTAACCTGGTTACATGGGGCCATTGCCAGAAATCTCAAGGCAGATATCAATGCAAAATTCACGGGACAGTCAACCACCTTCTCAAAATTTAATGATTTCACCTTTGACGATCCCACACGGAAATTCAAAACAGAAGAACTGGAGATCTTCAAAGGTAAGATCGATAATGAGGGGAAGGCTGATTTTACGGTCAATCCTCAGCTCACCTCCAAGGCCCCCGGTAAATTAAAAGCTTCCTTTATCACCAAGGTTTATGAGAACGGTGGTGATTTTAGCACCGATGTCTTCTCGGAAACCTATTCGCCCTATCAATCGTATGTTGGAATCAAAGCGCCGAAAGGGGACCGAACACGTGGTATGTTACTCACGGATACGCCCCACAGATTTCAGGTCGCTGCCGTGAACGAAGATGGTTCACCCAGATCTGCAAAAGGTCTGAAAGTAAATATCTATAAGATCGACTGGCGCTGGTGGTGGAATACTTCCGAGGAGAATTTTGCAACCTTTAATTCTGAAAGTTATCACGATAAGGTATTCAATACAACTGTATCCACCGGTAGTGATGGCCATGGTGAATTCAAATTTGAAATAAAATATCCTGCCTGGGGTCGATATCTGGTTCATGTAGAGGATCCGGTGAGCGGTCATACCACTGGAAAAGTGATCTATATCGATTGGCCGGGTTGGGCAGGTAAATCGCAAAAGAACGATCCGACAGCAGCAACTATGTTGGTCTTCTCAACCGACAAGGACACCTATCAGCCTGGTGATAAGGCGGTGATCACCTTTCCCAGCAGTGAAGACAGCCGGGCACTGCTTACCGTTGAGAATGGTACTGAAGTTATCGACGCAATGTGGATTCCTACAGTAAATGGAGAAACTAAATATGAACTACCTGTCAAGAACAATTATACGCCGAATGTTTATATTCATATAAGCCTTTTACAACCCCATGCGAATACCCTTAACGACAATCCGATCCGAATGTATGGCGTGGTACCCATCAAGGTAAACGATCCGGAAACGATTCTGGAACCAGTTATTTCCATGCCGGAAGTTTTGAGACCTGAAGAAAAGGTGACCATTGAAGTTTCTGAAAAAAATGGTAGGGAAATGACCTATACCGTCGCTGTGGTTGACGAAGGACTTCTTGATCTTACCCGATTCAAGACTCCGGATCCATGGAGTACCTTCTACGCAAGACAAGCATTGGGTGTTAAAACCTGGGATATCTATGATGATGTCATCGGAGCCTTTGGTGGCAGGATCGATCAGGTATTCAGTATCGGTGGTGATGAATCTCTTGCAGGTGCGAAAAACAAGAAAGCAAATCGATTTGAACCCATGGTCAGATATTTAGGTCCATTTCATTTAGCCAAAGGTAAAACCGCTGAGCACACGCTCAAAATTCCAAAGTATATCGGTTCCGTAAGAACCATGGTCATCGCCGGAGATATTAATTCAGGGGCTTTTGGAAATTCAGAAGTTGCCACTCCGGTTCGTAAACCCCTGATGGTATTAGCATCCCTTCCGCGCAAAGTAACTCCGGGTGAGACCGTGACCTTACCGGTTACTGTATTCGCTATGGAATCCAAAGTTAAGAATGCCAGTGTACGTATAAAGTCGAACAATGCTTTTGAGAATGTGGGTGAGACTGTGCAATCCATTTCATTTGCGCAACCGGATGAAAAAATGACCTATTTCGAACTGAAGATCAAAGAGGGGCAGCCGATCGGAAAAATCACAGTTGAAGTTTCCGGAAATGGTGAAAAAGCAAGTTATGATGTTGAAGTGGATGTAGTAAATCCGAATCCTGTCAGTTCAGAGATCAATGCTTTAATCCTGGAACCGGGTACCTCTCAGGAAATACCGGTAACAACCTTTGGTATTGTCGGAAGTAATTCCGGTTCAATCACCTTTTCCACGTTACCTTCCATGAATTTGTCGAAAAGATTATCCTATCTTATCAACTATCCACATGGATGTGTTGAGCAAACGACCTCAGCAGCTTTTCCTCAATTATTTTTAAGTGCTATCACCGATCTGACACAAAAGGAAAAGCAGGCGATCGATAAAAACATTAAAGATGCTATCAACAGACTCAGAAACTTTCAGTTACCCGGCGGCGGATTCTCCTATTGGGCCGGACAAGGAACGGTTAGTGACTGGGGAACGTCCTATGCAGGCCATTTCCTGCTGGAAGCTGAAAAGAAAGGTTATGTGTTACCTATAGGATTTAAATCTTCCTGGATAGATCACCAACGTCTTGAAGCCAAACGCTGGAGAAACAGTTTGGATAAAAATGGGTTATCTCAGGCCTATCGATTGTTCACTCTTGCACTGGCCGGTCAAGCAGATATCTCTTCGATGAACCGACTTAGGGAGACTCCGGGAATTTCTAATGATGCCCGTCATCGTCTGGCAGCTGCCTATGCGATGATCGGACAAAAGTCTGCAGCATCCGAGATCTATAAAACTGTCAATACAGATTTTATACCGGTTAAGTATGATTACTTCACTTATGGCGATGCAAACAGAAACCGTGCAATGGCATTGGAAACACTGATTCTACTCGATCAAAAAGAGGAAAGCCGCGAAATGGCGGAGCAAGTAGCCGGGGCACTCGATGAAAATCGCTGGATGAGCACACAAACCACCGCATATTCCTTGCTGAGTATGGCAAAATTTGCGGCCTATATCGGTGGCAAGGAAATCAAAGCTTCCTATACCCTCAATGGTAAGAATGAATCGGTCAGTACGACCCGATCGATCGCGCTGCGACCGATGGAAATAAACGACTCTAATAACACGCTCAAAGTTAAGAATGAAGGTTCTGCCACGCTTTTCATCAATGTCCTGACCACAGGAATATTACCGGTAGGAGAAGAGCAGGTAACGGAACGAAATCTTAAGGCGGTTGTTACCTATAAAGGAAAAGACGGAACCCTGTTATCCATAGATAACCTCATGCAGGGTACCGATTTCATTGCAGAGGTCACGATATCGAATCTTAAGGGTGTTGACATCCAAGATGTTGCCTTAACTGAGATCTTTCCGAGTGGATGGGAGATCGTTAACACGCGATTCACAGATTTTGGAGATTTTGCAGAAAATCCTGCCGACCACACCGATCTAAGAGATGATCGTGCCATGTTCTACTTTGATCTGAAATCACGGGAAACCAAAACCTTCAGAATCTTGTTGAATGCATCCTATCTGGGTACTTACTATCTTCCCGGAGTGCAGGCAGACGCCATGTATGACAATGAATATTCAGTAAGAACAAGTGGACGTTGGATAAAAGTCATTCCCTAGGAATTACTGAACAGGATGATCGTTACGGATGGTGAAAGATGGATTAAAATATTTCCAAAAACATAAAATAGCATCAGGATTAATCATTCTGATGCTTGTTTTATATTATTTCTGCCTTCCTGATCCATTATTTGAGGCTCCTACCTCCACGGTAATCGAGAGCCGTAATGGTGAATTGATCGGAGCACAGATCGCTACAGATGGTCAATGGCGTTTCCCGGTCATGGACAGTATTCCAGAAAAATTCAGGATCTGTATCACCAATTTTGAGGATGCCTATTTCTACAGACATCCGGGATTTAATCCGGTTTCCATGTTAAAGGCCATGACCACCAATATTCAAGCCGGAAAAATTATTCGCGGCGGAAGTACCCTGACCCAACAGGTAATACGACTTTCTCGTCAAAATCAGCCCAGAAGCTATTTCGAAAAAATAATTGAATTAGTTCTGGCTACCCGTTTAGAACTTCGGTATTCCAAGGAAGAAATCTTAACATTCTATGCATCCTATGCACCATTTGGGGGAAATGTAGTGGGGCTCGAAATGGCTTCATGGCGATATTTTGGAATTGAAGCTCAACAATTATCCTGGGCAGAAAGTGCAACGCTGGCAGTTTTACCGAATGCTCCCGGACTTATCTATCCGGGTAGAAACCAAAATGCGCTCCGTCAAAAAAGAAACGGGTTATTAAAAAAATTGTTCGAACAGCATATTATTGATAAGACGACTTATACGCTGGCCCTTGCAGAGCCTTTACCACAAAGACCATTTCCATTACCCCAGGTCGCACCTCATCTAGTACAAAAAATAGCAAAAGACCATGCAGGAGAGCGTGTACAAACCACCCTGGATCTGAATCTACAACAGCGGGTAAACCAAATAGTTAAACAGCATTATCTGACCTTATCAGAAAACAGCATCTATAATAGTGCAGTACTGGTTATGGACATACATACACGGCAGGTACTTTGCTATGTTGGTAATTCACCTACGAATAAAACCCATCAAAAGGATGTCGATATTATAGGAGCCCCAAGAAGTACCGGAAGTATTCTAAAACCTTTTTTATATACTGCCATGTTGGATGCAGGAGAACTTTTACCTGCTGCTCTTATTGCAGATATCCCGACTCAGATCGCCGGGTATAGTCCCAAGAATTATGACGAAACCTATAAGGGTGCTGTCCCTGCTGATCTTGCTCTGGCCAGGTCGCTGAATGTACCGTTTGTTAGATTGTTACAGAATTACGGACTCGGGCGTTTTAGAGATCAGATAGAGAAACTCCACCTTAACGATATCAATAAATCAGCGGATCATTATGGATTGACCTTAATTCTTGGAGGTGCTGAAAGCAATCTATGGGATCTCTGTAAAAGTTATGCAGCTTTAGCATCGACCCTGAATCATTTTAATGAAACTTCAAGTGAATACTATACAGGAGAATTTTCGGAACCTTTGCTTTATAGAAATGAATCCTTTGATCCGGGAATCAAACAGAAAGAAAAGCTCCTTTTCGATGCCGGAAGTATCTATCATACTTTTAAAGCAATGACTGCCGTCAATCGTCCTGAAGGTGATCAAACCTGGGAATATTTTGATTCTTCCAGAACAATCGCCTGGAAAACCGGCACAAGTTATGGAAACCGCGATGCCTGGGCTATCGGAGTGACTCCCGACTATGTTGTAGGAGTCTGGACCGGTAATGCAGATGGTGAAGGCCGTCCAGAAATGACTGGAGTAAGCAGCGCTGCCCCAATCATGTTCGATGTATTTAATATATTGCCGCGTTCCGAATGGTTCAACCCGCCCTATGATGCCATGACCGAAGTGAACATCTGTCATAAAAGCGGTTACCTGGCGGGGCCTGCCTGTGAAAGCACAGTTGAATGGGTTCCGATAAACGGTGAAAGAGCAAGAAGTTGTCCTTACCATCAATGGGTTCATCTAGATGAAAAACAACAATACCGGGTAAATTCATCCTGCTATCCAACCGATATGATCATCAATACTTCATGGTTTACACTTCCACCACTCATGGCCTATTATTATAAACATTCCAATGCTACTTATTCAAGTCTCCCCCCTTATCGTAAGGGTTGTGATCCGGGTACTGGAAATTCCATGCAATTCATATTTCCAAAGCAAAATGCATCCGTGGTTTTACCAAAAGATTTTGAGGGTAATACCAATGAACTCATCCTTAAGATCGCGCATGACAAACCAGAAAACTCAGTATTTTGGTATGTTGACGACCAATACATCGGCATGACTCAGGAATTTCATGAAATGGCCATAAAACCAGAACCGGGATATCACAGAATCACTGCTCTGGATGAAAACGGCATTGAAATAACCCGAACCTTAAAAATTGAAACCACTGATTAATTGTTACTTCCAGTTAATTCTACCGATTTACCCTTTCCTATAGTGAGCTGGTATTCAAATACAGATTTTAATTTCAATTCCTTTAGCTCTTTTTCAGAATGATTCAATGGTTGTCTAATTTCCGGGATCTGAAAGAATGGTTTGTTTGTGGGACCGTTGGTCTCCTTTAAACCTTCTCCTGTTAATGCAGTATAAGATCGAATCACACAGATTCCGCCTTTTTCAGAGGAAATCACCGCAGATTTGATCACACCTGCATGCCATGTCATGTCAACAGTAAACCCTCCTCTGGCTTTTAATCCCTCAACAGATCCGGAATACCAGGTCATTGGTAAAGCAGGTAAAAGATGGATCCCACCGTCATGGCTCTGTAAAAGCATTTCGGCAATACCTGATGTACAACCAAAATTCCCATCGATCTGAAATGGAGGATGTGCATCAAAGAGATTTGGATAGGTTCCTCCTACCTGACTACCGTCATTCTGTATTGAAGGCCGCAACTGATCTGTGATCAGTTTTAAGGCATGATCTCCATCGAGCAAACGTGCCCATAGATTTACCTTCCATCCCATTGACCAACCAGTGGATTCATCTCCCCGGGCCATTAGAGCAGTCATTGCTGCAGAAAATAATTCAGGGTTTCTGTAAGGTGATATCTGATTGGAGGGATAAAGTCCGTATAAATGGGAAACGTGTCTGTGATGATCACCTACTTCATCCCAATCTTCCATCCATTCCTGTAACTGGCCCCATTTTCCGATCTGCATCGGTGCAAGATCTGGTAATATCTGACGAAGTGAATCGGCAAATTCGATATCGGTATCCAGAATCTCAGAAGCTCGAATTGCATTGGTAAAAACATCAAATACCAATTGATTATCCATCGTGGTACCGGCAGCGATAGTGGTTTTTGAATGGTGTGAGTTTTCCGGTGACATCGAAGGGCTGACAACCCACCATTTATTGTCAGGGTCTTTTTGTAATACTTCCTTATAAAATAGAGCGACGCCTTTTAGAATATCGTATTTTTCCTGAAGGAAATCCTTATCCGCTGTAAATAAAAAGTGTTGCCAGAGGTGTTGACTCAACCAGGCACCCCCCATTGGCCATAAGCCGTAATAGCCGCCATCTACAACCCCCGATATACGCCATATATCTGTATTATGATGAATATTCCAACCCTTCGCGCCATACATCTCAGAGGCTGAAGACTTACCGGTTTCAGCGATATCCCCGATAAGATCGAACAAAGGTTCGTGCATTTCGGGAAGAGCGGTAACCTCTGCCGGCCAATAGTTCATTTCCGTGTTTATGTTGACGGTATATTTACTATCCCATGAGGGTTTCATTTTATCATTCCATATCCCTTGCAAATTAGCTGCCTGAGTACCGGGTCTGGAACTTGAAATAAGCAAGTATCTTCCGAATTGAAAATACAATGCAACCAATTGAGGGTCTTCCCCTTTTACAAAATCTCTGATTCGTTCATCAGTAGTCTTTTGTACGGAATTTGAAGTGCCGAGATCCAGTTTCACCCGGTTAAAGTACCTTTGATATTCCGTTGTATGCTCCTCCACCAGACTGGCAAAATCCTTTTCAGAAGAAGCATTTATAAGTTCCAAAGCTTTTTTATGAGCATCTCCGGAGAGATCCTTGTAATCGATAAAATTTGTTCCAATCGAGATGAACACGAGAACCCTATCTGCATTTTCGATCGTTAATCTATCTCCTTCTGCAATCAGGCTGCCTCCGTAAAGAACAGGTTTCACCAAGGTTGTAAATTCAACTTTACCCGCCTTATTCTCATAATCTCCTGAGATACCGTTTTGTATCAAAACACCATCACGGATCACTGTTTCTTTAATATTTTGGGGCGAATTCAACTCCAGTGAGCAAGATATCGATCCGGACGAATCAGCAGATAATTCCCAGACCATTATATCGCCCGTAAGCGAGGCAAATGCCTTTTTTGTATAGGTAACATCGTTGGCTATATAAGTCGTTGAAGCAACAGCAGATTCGATATCCAGTTCACGCTTATAACCGGATATTGAATCTATATTTGACTGATGGATCAAAAGATTTCCAACGGGTTGATAGCACATACCGTAATTACTATTTTCAGGTGCTCTTCTCGGAAGCACTTCATTTGCTAACTTTTGTGCTTCTTCATAGTTACCTTCAAAGATCAGGGACCTAATCTTTGGCAGATATTGTTTGAGGGCGGGTTGAATATTATTACCCGGCTCTCCTGCCCATACCGTTTCTTCATTTAATTTAATGGTATCCGTCTGAATGCCTCCATATACCATCGCTCCCAAACGGCCATTACCGATCGGTAGTGCCTCCTCCCAGATGGAAGCGGGTTCATCATACCATAATTTCATAGGATTCCCAGAGGATTCAGTGATGTTATATTGCTGCTGATCACAGCCGGAAAACAGCGTTCCGGCCATTAAACTTATGGAAAGTAAAATACGTTTCAAGTCAGTAGTAGTATTAGTTTGTAATCTGTCGAAGAATATACTAAAATTAAATTATATAACCGTCCGGTTCTATGAGGTAAGGGTGATGTTGGTGACATTAGTGACACTGGTGACAATAGTGAGTGTGTGGTGACTGAATTGAGAATGGAGAATGGAGAATTGAGAATGGAGAATGGAGAATGGAGAATTGAGAATGGAGTTTCGAAATTACTATAAACCATTTAAACTCACTAACAATGAGCCACGCGAAGAGAAAAAACTGAGCCGCGCGAAGCAATAAAACTTGAGCCTGCGAAACACAAGTAGCTCAGGTCACTCTAGCATTTTGGGCTAAAGGCCCACAAATAGCGACGACACTTGCCGCAGCGTCAGCAGGCAATCGACACTCCTGCCTCGCCGCAGGCTGAGGCCAGGATCGACACTGGGTTAGTACTTATTCTTTAGAAAAACCTCACCCCAAAATCCCCTGAATAGCCTTAAGCTCCTTCTTACTAAATTCCGGCCCATTAAGACACTCCAGAGAGTCCATTAACTGTTTGCTTTTACTTACCCCCAGAATCACAGAAGTGATCCTTTTATCGTGAAGTACCCAAGCCAGTGCCATTTGAGCAAGTGATTGTCCGCGTCCTTCAGCAATCTCATTTAATTGTCGCACTTTTTCGATCTTCTCACCGGAGATTTGGTCTTCTTCAATAGCACCGTTTCCTCTGTGGGAGGCTGCACGACTTCCTTCCGGGATTCCACCCAGATATTTATTGGTCAGAAGGCCCTGCGCCAGTGGCGAAAAAGCAATACAACCGATTTCTTCCTTTTCCACTACATCCAGTAATCCGCCTTCAACCGTACGGTCGAACATGGAATATCTGGCCTGATGAATTATGAAGGGAGTACCCATTGATTTCAGCATTTTAGAAGCAGCGGCCGTTTGTTCCGGGTTATAATTGGAAATCCCTACATATAATGCCTTTCCCTGGCGAACGATCAGATCAAGCGCTCCCATGGTTTCTTCCAGTGGAGTATTCGGGTCCGGTCTGTGATGATAGAAAATATCCACATAATCGAGCCTCATACGCTTCAGACTCTGATCCAGGCTTGAGACCAGGTATTTTTTACTGCCCCAGTCACCATAAGGTCCCGGCCACATCGTATATCCTGCTTTGGAGGAAACGATAATTTCATCCCTGTATGATTTAAGATCCTTTTTAAGAATCTTTCCAAAGGTCTTTTCCGCCGATCCCGGAGGCGGTCCATAATTATTAGCGAGGTCAAAATGTGTCACACCATGATCAAAGGCCTTACAAACGATCTTTCGTGCATTTTTAAAATCATCGATCTTTCCGAAATTATGCCAAAGTCCGAGAGACAAGGCGGGTAGCATCAAGCCACTGTTACCACAGCGGTTATATTTCATCAGGTCGTAACGTTCGGGCTTAGGTTCAAAATGACTCATTTTTCAGCGGTTTTAAAGAAAGTCTAAGGTATTAAAATTGTTTGAATGGTGCAGGGGTATGGATTATGAATTATGGATTATGAATTAAGAATTAAGAATTAAGAATGAAGAATTAAGAATTAATAATGAAAATTAAGTCTAAAACGGTCAACACTAATTTGGGAAGTTCATAAAGCATACAGTTTACTGCGTTACTGCTTTAAAAGATAACATCTAACAGCGTAACTTATATTCATTGAGAATTGAGAATTGAGAATTGAGAATTATGGATTATGAATTATGGATTCTAGAGGTTCAATAGAAAGTAGAAGACAGAAAACAGCATAAAGCATACGATTTACTGCGTTACTGCTTCACAAGGTAACATGTAACATGTAACATGTAACTGGGTAACTTAAACTAATTGAGAATTGATTTGAATGAATGCTAACAACCTTATGCAATAGCTTTATGGATTTACTGTTCTCAAAAATTTAACGGCTTTAACATCTCCCCAATAGAAAGCAAAACATAATTAGCTTACATTTAGGTAGTTATAAATAAATCGCCCTCTATGTTTATTTGAGGTAGATGTGATTCATTAATTCTTCAGAAACATGGCCATAACTCTTTTCATAGAAACAGGTCTGCCCCTTACCAATCCGGTATTAAAATTTCTGTTGATCCTAATCATCATCCTGTTTACACCAATTCTTATGAACCGAATAAAAGCACCTCCCCTTTTAGGACTTATCATTGCAGGTGCTGTTATTGGTCCGCATGGATTTAATCTGATCATAAGAGATAGTGGAATCATTTTATCCGGTACTGCGGGATTACTCTATATTATGTTTCTTGCCGGGCTGGAGATCGACTTAATGGAGTTTAAAAAGAACAGTGGTAAAAGTCTGGTATTCGGACTGCTTACTTTTGGGATCCCTATGTTCTTAGGGATCATATCGGGTTTGTATGTACTTGGATATTCCATGAAAACCTCGATCTTATTAGCCAGTATGTTCGCTTCACACACCTTGATCGCCTATCCATTGATCAGTAAAATGGGGCTTTCCGGAAACCGGGCGGTAACTATTACGGTTGGAGGAACGGTGATCACAGATACACTGGCCCTTTTGGTACTTGCCGTCATTGTTGGGATGACCACGGGTAAAGCCGATCTTTATTTCTGGATCCGCCTATCGGTTTATATTCTATTGTTTGGTTTCACGGTTCTTTATGTATTCCCGATCCTGGGACGATGGTTCTTAAAGCGATATCACGATAGCGTAAGTCAGTATATTTTTATATTAGTCATGGTTTTTTCAGGTGCCTTCCTGGCAGAACTTGCCGGAATTGAACCCATTATCGGTGCTTTCCTAAGCGGATTAGCCTTGAATCGACTTATCCCGCATAATTCCCCCTTGATGAATCGCATCGATTTTGTGGGAAATGCCATTTTTATTCCCTTCTTCCTGATCAGTGTTGGGATGCTAATCGATTACCAATTATTCTATACACAATATCGAACGCTTTTTGTAGGTACTATTATGATTATTATCGCGACGATGTCGAAATACATAGCTGCCTGGGTCACACAAAGGTGCTACGGTTTTACTACCGATGAACGAAGATTGATCTTTGGACTCAGCAATGCACAGGCTGCAGCTACACTGGCAGCGGTCATGGTTGGTTATTCTATAATCATCGGAGAGACTCCAGATGGCACACCTATTCGACTACTCAATGAAAATGTTCTCAACGGCACCATTTTAATGATATTGGTAACCTGTACTATCGCTACCTTTTCTGCTCAAAAAGGAGCACAGAATATCGTTTATCAAAAAACCGATGTGATTCAGGAAGAAAAGATCAAGCAAGTAGAAAGATTCCTCATTCCGATTCGAAAGGTTATTTCAGCGGAAGAACTGGTAACTCTGGGTATACTCTTACGATCCGCAATGCACAAGGAAAGTATATTTGCATTGAGTATCGTCAATGAAAACCGGGACAGAGGTCTAGGGGAAAAAGAAGCGCAAAAAATACTTCAAAAGGCCGTAGAAACCGGAAATGCTTCAGATATACCCGTACAACCAGTGCTTCGATTTGATCTTAATGTGATAAGTGGAATAACCAATGTGATTCGGGAAAACAAAATCAGTGACCTGATACTGGGTTTACATGAAAAAAAAGGGTTCTCTCAATCATTCCTTGGGAATCTGACCCAACATCTGCTTCCAGTAATAAATGTCACTACGTTCATTTATAAACCGGTTCAGCCGATAGCTACCATCAGAAGGCATCTGATAATCCTACCTGAAAAGGCAGTATATGAATCAGGATTTCCGTATTGGTTGATAAAAATATGGAACCTGGCCAGAAACTCGGGTTGTAAACTGGTATTTCACGGCACGCGTGAAACCTTAGTACTTATTAAAAAAATCAATAGCAATCATCCGCTGAATTGTGATTTCAGGGAATTCTCAGATTATGATCATATCCTGAAAGTAACTCAAGAGTTGCGTCCGAATGATAATCTGATTCTGATCATGAGTCGAAAGAACGGAATCTCCTACCATCCTCTAATGAATTCGATACCGACAAATCTGAATACCTACCACCCGGATAAAAGTTTTATCCTGATCTATCCCATTCAGGCTGGAATATTTTCTTCCTCCACGGATCTTACGAATCCTGCAATTTATGAATCTATAGAGAAACTGGAAGAGATCAGTAAATCGATCCTCAATTTATTCAGGAATAAGCATCATTGATCAAATCCATCCTTCGGAGACCGCCTTATTGATCAGGGCAGTAGAAGAGTTACAGTTACATTTTTCCAGCATATTCTTTCGATGCGTCCTAACCGTATGAATACTGATACATAATTGATCGGCAATCTCTTTACTAGACATCCCCTTATAAATCAGGCGCAGTACTTTCATCTCTGAAGGAGACACCAACGGAGCATTCGCATAACTTCTACTCAGATCGATATTCAAAAAAGAGGAACTATCGCCTATTCCTATGAGGGAGACTTTTTTATTATTGACAGAAGTAAGATGACTGATATCGGTGTGAATGTTCAGCGACTTGACAAAGTTATTATTGTCATCCACCGTAAGCACCAGTGACTGATGGTTGAACAATCGATAACCTCCGTCGGCAACCTTAAAACGAAAATTATAAGAGAATTTATACCGGGTTATATTCTCGATCCCGATGGTTTCCTTGACCAGATTAAAACTATTCTTTTCAGCCTCGGCTACAAAATCCATATCCTCGGGGTGAATAAGCAAAAGAATATCATTGATGGTTTGAATGGTATCCGGACTCTGACCATGGATGGTTTCAAAGGCAGCACTGATCTTTGACACATTGAGATCATAGAAATCGATAATATAGTGATAAGAGGGACCTAAACTAAATACAGAGCTGACAATCTCAGCAAAATCGAGGTCAGGCATTGCGGTGGGATTACGTTCCGAATGGATCATATCTTCCCACACTTTATACATTTTATTAACGTCAGGTGTAAGCATAGATTACAGATATCCATTTCAATTTTACGAATTTCCCTTGAATCGTCTACATAAATGCTCAAAAAATATATTGTCTGCCATAAAAATTGGATCAAAAAAGCAAAATATAGGTTTCAGTCTGTTTATAACTCATTCATTTTAGGGCAAGTTGAAAAAGTATTAAAATTTGGTTCAATTTTATTCGTGAAAAACTTGTTTTTTATTTGAAAAGATTTCTATATTTGCACCCGCTGAGACGGAAGGATCAGCACTGGAGAAATGGCAGAGTGGTCGTCCCGACAACTATCGGGAGCGGCAGTCTTGAAAAAGTATCCACGACATATTGGAGAAATGGCAGAGTGGTCGAATGCGGCAGTCTTGAAAACTGTTGAGGGTCACACCTCCGGGGGTTCGAATCCCTCTTTCTCCGCTGAGAATCTAACAAATTCCACCAAAAGCCCGTAAACACTATGTTTATGGGCTTTTTTAATTTTATTTGATATCAAATAAAATCATTCAAAATCAAATAATATGAACGGTATTCGGTGCGTACTTTTTCAAAATAAATTTACGCGCCGAATTCTTTGTTAAGCACTGTAAATTAGTAGATTACAAGGGTTTTTAATGCAATCGAAAATATGTTTTTTTACCTTTAATGGGAATAAAAAAATACGCACCGATGCAAAATACCTACACTTTCCTATTTTATCCACGTGGTAATGATATTGATAAAAACGGCAAAGCTCCTGTTTATGCACGAATCACGGTTAATGGCAAGCGAAGTGAATTTAGCATAAAACGAAAAGTAGTATTAGAAAAATGGAATTCTGATACTGGCAGGATAAAAGGAAAAACACCAGAAGTTCTTGAATTGAATAAATATATGATCTCTATTCAAAACAAAATCAATAAAACTACCTACAGTACTTTCAAAAGATGACATTTTTTCAATCATTTCTTGTGCCAATAACCTAAAACATAAATGCATCATAGCCCTACTCTATTCTGCCGGACTAAGACGTTCTGAACTCCTCAACTTAAAACTTACCGATATTGAAAGTAATCGAATGCTTATTAAAGTGAGAGATGCTAAAGGCAATAAGGACAGGTATACCATCTTATCTAAAAAAATGTTAAAAGACTTAAGAGAATATTACAGACAATATAGACCTAAAAATAATTTATTTGAAGGCCAAACCAAAGAGCAATACAGCGCCAATAGCGTAGGTAAAGTTGTAACAAATACTGCCAATAAAGCAGGTATAAAAATTCCAGTTTCATCACACACGCTTCGACATAGTTTTGCAACTCATCTTTTAGAAGCTGGTACTGATATTAGATATATACAACTTTTACTTGGACATAACTCCACTAAAACCACAGAGCTATATACTCATGTAGCCAAAAACAGTTTCAGCGCGATAAAAAACCCTTTAGACATGTAGGTATTTGCTTATATTTGAGTGGATATTTAATAGAAATAAACACACCAGTGTGTTTATACACATGTTATAGGCAATTTAAATGAAAACGAAATTGACAATATTCTCTACCCTGTTTTTATTCCTCTTCAGTTGCTCAAATCAACGCTCAGAAAATGAAATTGACAACCAAAAGGAATTAACAGAAACATTAGCCGAACAAAAAGTTGACAATAGACTACCTGTAACTAAAGACAGTTTGATAGCTAAATTGGCAACTATGGAGACAGACACTCTTGACTGCTCGGCTGATGTTTATTGGCAGATAATCGGAAAGGGCAAATCATACATTCCCAAATTAATCGGGAGTTTGACAGATACTACTCCAACCAACATTTATCACGGATGCAAAAAAGAAAAACTGAATATCGGGGAACTATCCTACTTTGCATTAGAAGAAATAGGAGATTTCCCTGCATTTATAGTAACTCAAATTCAATTTGACGTAATCCAAATTAATAATGGATGGCACTGTTGGAGTTTTTATGATTATCTCTTTGACAATAGAAATAAAAAGGAATACCAAAACAAGGTAAAAGCCTTCTACGAGAAATCTCAATTTGAATTTGTTGAATATCCCGATTCAGTAATTACGGACTGTATGAAAGAGTATTCGATTAAGGGTAAATTAAAATGGAAAGAATAAAAAGCCTATAACAAAGTGTATAGTGCATACCCTACGGGATACGCACCATACACAAACCGTTGTAAGCCATTAAAAAAAACGTGAGACACATAATTCCAATATTATTACTCCTTTTATTTGTACTTGACAGTTCTGCCCAAACTGACAGCTTGAAAAAGGTAAATCCAAGCTTTACGAAAATGCTCGTTAGTGATGAAAATATTTACGCATTAAATTCAAGTGGACAACTTCATGTTTGGAATTTAAAGTCATTAAATAGAACCTTTACAACTGACACAAATGTTGTAAAGTATACCTCCATTGCCAAAGACAACTCAAATAAAATCTACCTTGGCACAGCAAAAGGCAAAATTTTCACGATTGACAAAAACGATTATTCAATTGACCTACACCTTGAACTAAAAAAGGACTACAGTGTCACTGATATCTTTTTCAACTCTACAGATGAAATCTTTCTAATAGTTCCTTACGCTGTTTATGACCCGATAAAAGATAAATACTGGACAGATTTCAAACACCAGCCAAATGGTATGATTGTGTCAAAGCGCTTCTTATTCCTCTTTAGGAAACGGACAAACAAATACTTTGACATGCCACAATATGCTTTCATTGACAGTCAAGACAGAATTTGGATGGCTAAGAGTTTTGGTGAGTTTGGTGGTTCTATTCAGATTTTCGATACCCGAAGAAGAACAGAACTAAGTGCGGACATTGACAGTCTAAACTTTGGTTTACTCTTTCCAAAGTCGGTATTTGAAGATAAAGACCAAAACATTTATATCACTTCAGGTCTTCAACATTTTATGAATAGTGGTGATATTTTTAGAATTAAAAACAATACTGCTATTAAAATTTATGACAGTGAAGATTTCAGAAAAACAACGGAAACAAATCCATTTGGTGGTGGGATTTTCGTTGGCCCAGGAACATATAATGCATTTGACAACAAAATATATTTTGCCACAACAGAAGGTTTTTATCGTGCCGCTATTCCGAACGAAGGAAGAATAGAAAATCCTGAATTGATTTTTAAACCAGAGTTACTTTGGGATAGAGAACCTTTGGCAATAGGAGTTTCAATGTCAGTAAAAAGATTGACTTTCACTACCGACAACAGACTTGTGTTCCTGACTTCAAATAATGGAATTGGGATTTATGACGGAACAGAACTAAAAATGATAAAATAAAAAACGGCTTACAACAAGCTGTATAAGCCATTGCCTATTCCTCCCTCCTATTTAAATATTTTCTTACATTAGTCGGTGAATATAAATCGAGCAAAAAGTTAGCGCAGTTCACGAACTGCTATGGCAACGGCTCATACACCAGAGCGTTGTGTGCAATTTAAACGAGATGCTGAACCTTCAAAATATTAATAGCGCAAAGTCAAGGCTCTTAGCTTATGACCCTAACACCTTTAATGGGGTTCAGAATAGCTTTGTAGAATATCTATATAGAATTGAAGTTGATGACTTTAGACATATACAAAACCTTAAAATTCAATTCCAACACCCTATAACTGTTATTAGTGGAAGTAATAAAATTGGAAAAACAAGTATTTTACTTCTGATAGCATGCTCTCACAATCATTTTAAAAAATATGATGCAACCAAACCGGAAACAGAATTAAGAGATCATCAGTGGAAAGACGTAATTTCGTTTACTAACCATGAAACAGTTAACAACAACTATGTATATCGCCTTTTTTGGAGAAAAGGTAATGATGACCGACAGGGTGAAGGGAAAAGGTCAGCTACAAGTAAGGCTTGGACTGGTCTTGCTAAATACAGTTCGGACCTTAATAGGATGAATGCAAAAATTAGAGACAAAGAAGTTCGCCTAATCGATTTGGAAAGAGTTATGCCCGCTAGAAATTTTTCGAATAGTTTATTTAGAAAAATTGGTCAACTAAACGTACAAAACAGACTGCTAAACGATGTGGAATTAGCTTTCGCTTATGTATTTGATCTAGATCCCAATATAGAAGTATTTAATATCGGCTCTCACGTTAACAAAGTTGCATATCTTATTAAACCACCAAGGGGCGATTCATATTCAAGCTATAATGCTGCATCAGGGGAAGAGTCATTGTTGAATATATTGAGTGATATTTTCGATGCTCCAAACAACTCCTTGATATTAATTGACGAAATCGAAGCTGGTTTCCATCCAACAATTCAAAGAAAATTGGCGGACATAATAGAGTATGTGTCATGGCACCATAAAAAGCAGTTTATAATTACCACACATTCTCCGACATTAATGGGGGCATTTCCACAAAAGTCGCGTGTTTTCATTGACACAAAATTGGATGGAACTTATGAAGCTATACCGAAAATTTCTCGTAATACGGCGTTCTCAAGGATGGACTCTAATTCACATCCTTTATTAAACCTTTATTGTGAAGATGAAGAGGCCAAGTTTATTATTCGCAACCTACTTGTCGAGATAAACCAAACTCACAAAAACTTTAATCGATTGGTCAACATTATATCTTCTGGACCAATAAATGAAGTAAAGAATGACTACGAAAGGCATAAACGCAACTTCCCTCAAATGCGCATGAAGATTGGATACGTATGTGTCTTTGATGGCGACTATAAGAATGACCCGAATTATTCGAATTACCATGACAACAATAACGAATTTTCGTTCTTTCTTTATCCATATATGGCTCCTGAAAAGTTTTTAGTAAATGCATATTTGTCCGCAAATCCAAATCTGCAGTTACAATCTGCCTATAATTTCAACGACCACCACACGCTTTTTCAAGAAATGTCGCACTTCGGCCTAGCTGCGGATCGTTCACAAGCAAGAGAACTCTGTTGGACTGCTTTCAAAGCCACTCCTGAATACACAAGATTGAAGGATACATTTACTAATTTTATTAAGAAAGGGGTAACTTACTTTTCGAAAAAAAATGATTAAAAACTGCATACAACAAAACCTATACGCAATGCCCTTCGGGACACTGCGCATAGTCAAACCGTTGTAACACATTTACCAAAACCTCAAATTTGAAATTTTTAATTAAAATAGTTTTAATAGCAGTAGTACTTTTTGTAGTTGCTATTATTGCGTTCATTGTCGCTTTTGGAGACCACACTAATCGGACTAATTTCCGAATTTATTCTTTGGACAAAAAGCAATGCATAACTGTAATTACTCAAGGGGAAACTAGATATATAATAAATGGAGAACATAATTCGGTTCCAAAAACTGATTATATAAAAATTGACAAAAGTGGAATCGACCCAATCGGAGATGAAATAGGAATCTGTTGGAAAAATGAAAACTATGAATGGGAATTAGTTAATCATCAATCAAAGATTCTCGAAGTAAAATTGGACACGCTGAAATACAAATTTAATACAAGTTGGGAAAAAGATAAATACGGAATACCAAACTCAAAAAAATATCACCAGCCGAATTGTGGAACAATTGATTTATTGAATATGAAAGTCTATAATGAACCTATTTTATTGGAAAACTAAAAAAATAAAAACGTGTTACAACAAGCTGTATAAGCCATTGCTGGTTCCTCTCACCTATTTAAAAATTTTCTTACATTAGTCCGTGAATATAAATCGAGCCAAAAGTTAGCGCAGTTCACGAACTGCAAAGGCAACGGCTCATACACCGGAGCGTTACCCAACATTTGAAAAAAACCTTTGAACATAACAACAAGCTTCTAAAAATCCTCTTGAGGGAGAATATTTATTTTATTATTGGTTTGATAATTATAACGCCTATTTATTATTATCTGAAAAAAGGAGAGCAATTTGTTTTGGACTTTTTGTTTGTCAAAATAATGTCTGTGATTTTCTTAATCTATAATATACCGAATTTCATTATTTATTTTAACTATTACAAAGAAAATAAGAATACGCAAATTAAGATTGACACAAAAAACAACAGCATCGGAATTATCAAAAACGGAGTATCAAAACAATATGAAATAACGGAAATAAAATCTTCAATTTATCACTTAGGAATTTATTACAAAAATCGGATTGACAACGCAATGCGCTGGAAAATGATAAACTCTGACCTTGCATACTGGGATTTGGAATTTAATAATGGAGACCGATATTATATTTCAAACTTAATTGTGGACTTTCTGCACGACGAACCAATTGTGGAGAATACAAAGTATAGATTTAGAATGTTTCAATACATTAACAAATCCGACTCTAAAGAAGCTTTAACTTTAAAACAAGAATTGGAAAGGAAAAAAGAAAAAAGTCAAACGGAAAAGTTTGTGGAAAAATTTGAATCAAAATCTGAAAACGAATTGAATGAAATTTTGACAAACAAATCAAAATATCAGAAGGAAGCTGTGAAAGCAGCTGAAATAATATTAACAAATAAAAACGTTGGGTAACAACGTATAACCGCAATTACGGCGGATTCGACTACGTCCGAATCCACTCGGAATTGCTAACGTTCGTGCCAAACCGAAAATAAACGCATATTAACCCGTAACTGACAGTTATACGAGCCGTTAGCACCAATACGAAAAAGCAATGAACAAAGATAAAATTCAATTATATCTAAATAATTTTCGGAGATTTTTATCACCATATCTTCGAAAAGATATAAACTTCAGAACAGTAAGTTATCCTGCTGATGATGGTGCAATTGTAGAATTGAAATTTCAAAAAACTTCGCCCGTAAAAGATGAATTCCGAAAAAATGAGAAATCTATAACGGACTCATTAAAAAGAATAAATCAACACGCATTTGGTGGAAATCTTGCTGGATTTAAATTTTCTGGAACTAATGTAATAATGGAGGAAGGTCGAATTATATTAATTAAAGATAATGATGAAAAGCAATGGGATTTGGAACAAGCTAAAAAAGATGTAGATAAATTAATTCACCCTCAAAGAGATAATTTATGAGAATTGGAGATATTGAGGGAACACCAGAAGAAATAAAAGACCTTGTTGATAATCAAGGTTTGGACATTGGAAAATATTTAAAAGCAACACCAAGTATAAGTAACAAAAGGAATCACAACATTGGATTATTTATTTCAATTGCGATATTTCTGATATTAAATATTTGCGTTTGGACTATTAATTTTTCTGATACTTATGAAAAAATAGCAATTGTAATCTTGTTAGCATTAATTTGTTTCATTACTATTTTAATACACCAAAGACACGAAAATTTTATGATTAGTGGTTTAGTTATTCTTTTTTCAATAGTGATTATGAGTGTCTGTTTGGATTTTATAACACCTAAAGATGCATTAGAAAAAATAGATAAAGAAAATCCTTTGAATAATAAAATTACGGAATAAGTACTGGTGCTAACAATGAATAACCGCAATTACGGCGGATTCGACTACATCCGAATCCACTCGGAATTGCTAACGTCTATGCAAAACCGATAATTAACACATATTAACCCGTAACTGACGGTTATACGAGCCGTTGTAAAACATTTTGACGGACACCAAAGAATCTATTTAAAATTAGGAATGAGGGGAATTTTAGCTGTTTTGGTTAGCGTACTTTTAGTTGGCATTCCGACTGGAATTATCTTTTATTTGTTTTCTTATAGCATAGTTGAACTCTTAGGAAAAGAAATTTATGCAATAGCAATTTTTGTGTTAGCATTTCTGATTTTAGTCTGGGATGTATATAAAAAAGTCCTGAAATTCTTTAAACGCTCATAACTCAATATCTAAAAAAAAGACAATGCTAAAAAACAGCTTAAAAGTGATTTTGTTTTCATTTTTAGTTTTTTGCTCGACATCATTTTTGACAGTTATAAATCATCTGACTTCACCAATAAATGAAACTATTGGATATAAATCTCTGGAAATTGGATTTCCATTCAAATATTACGAGGAATTTATGATTGACTGTCCTAACCCAAATTATGGATGGAATTTAAACTATCTGATTTTTGATATAATCCTGACTGTAATAATAGTCAGTGGAATTAAATATTTAATAAATAAAAAAAACGTTTTACAACACCGGCTATAGTTTATTGCTCGCTAAATGCTAAACCAAAAAATAGTAACTTTAACTTGGCTCGATTCCTACTCCGAAAAATCGCTGATTTTTCTCCGCAACGAAACCAAAGCCAAACCGTTGTACACAAGCTAAAAACCGAAATCAAAATTGATAAAAAAGATACTAATTGGAATTTTATTACTCGGAATTATAACCATAATCGGATTTTTTATTTTTATGGCAAATTTTGAGATTTTCGATGCCCCAGTTGAAACGGAATTAAAAACTGAATGTGATTACGAAGGTTTGCGGAAAATTATAATGTCGGAATCTGGCGGAAATGCTGTTACAAGAACTTCAATTCATATTTCAGTAACCGATTGCAAATACGACAAGGAACCAAACGAAGAATTTATATTTGTTGTTGACGCTCCAAACATTAAACCAAAAGACGTAAGTTTCAGTTGGAAAACTTTTGATACAGTGACAATTCGATATGATAAAAAATTGCGGATTTTTAAACAGGAATCGGAATCGAAAACTGTGAATCCAAAAATAATATTTGAATATATAACTAAATAAAAAGCCAGTGTACAACAACGCATCCTATGAAAAGCATTAGTCACTTTCTTCAAAGTTAATATTTTCTTACATTAGTCCGTGAATATAAATCGAGCCAAAAGTTAGTACAGTTCACGAACTGCTATGGCAACGGCTCATACACTAGGCGTTGTGCATAATTAGATGACCGAAAAACAAATAGAAAAAATAGTTGACTCTAATAAAGTTTTATCTGATGAACTTGATAAAAATAAATATTTTGGATTTTTTCCCGCTGTTTTAATAACTCTTGCATTTGGAATACCAAACTTGCCTTTCATTACTGATAATACGACTTTAAATCCGACAGTTAAATGGATTGGACTGCTCTCAGGCTTACTGTTGATTTTGTTGACATTTCTAAGTTTTAATAAAGAGAAAGAAATAAAATCGGTAATAACTAATCTAGATAAAGAATCCAATAGGCAAATAATTGAGAAATATTTTTGTGACCAGAATATTTCATTGACTAAATATTCAAACTATTACTCAACATTACTACCGAGTTTATTCTATAAAAAGGGTTTGAAATTGATAATCATACCAATGAATAATAAAATTCTATTCAATTTAAGAACAATTGGTTTTGCAGTGGAGGGAGGAAGAATACCTTACTCAATCGGAAAACAAATACAACAAAATAAACTGACCGAAAAAATAAGAAACTATGCACAACAAGGAATATAAAAAATTGCTACATTTAGTTTTACCAAATTTAGTTGCTTATTTGTTTGCTTACGTCTGATTATAAAAATATTGCGGAATCTGAAAATCCAACTGACAAAAAATACCAAGAAAAAATTAAAATCGGACTTTCAAGGTTTGCCTATGTTAATATGGAATTAGACACCGAAGACCAAGAAAGAGGTTGTACATACTTTAAAGAATTAATGGACATTGTGGGACTGGAAAGTTCCAATGGACAACTGAATAAATTTATGTACAGTTTTGACCTGAACGAAATGACAAAAAAGAATTAATAAAATGTCTACTAGAAAGAAGGGTCAGTTAACGACAGACACAGAATGGCGAAAACATTTACGTAAGATAGGAAAGCGATTTTTCTGGAAAGGTGAACGTTTAGCTGAAAAGAAGATGATTGATAAAGAAATAAAAGAAAGTAAATAAAAAAGCCAGTTGCCAACAAGCTGTATAAGCCATTGCCTGGCCGTTACTCCTATTTAAAAATTTTCTTACATTAGTCGGTGAATATAAATCGAGCCAAAAGTTAATGCAGTTCACGAACTGCTATGGCAACGGCTCATACACCGGAGCGTTGTAGCACATTTGAGAAATGAAGAAACAGAATCCATATTTAACCTACATTCTGATAATTGGAATAGTTCTTTTAATGGCATTTATTGACAGAATTGAGTTCTTGAAACCATTAAAAAATATTGTGTTTCTGATTTCGATTCCAATCATTATTTGGGATATAATAGAAAGACTAAAATATAGAAACGGAAAGAGGAAGAACATCTTAAGAATAAGAACAAACAACGATGATTATAACCGAATTTTTCCTTTTATTTTCGGAACTATTTTAATTGTTGCCAGCTACTTTGGTCTGACAAAAATCGAATCTGAAAAAATCCTATTATACTCAATACTAATAACTGGAATATTATATTTAATAACAGGATTTCTGTTTGTGCCGACTGGAATAATTAAATACAAAAATGATAAATTGAGTTTTGCGAATGGAAACAATAAACACTCCATCGAAATTGACAAGATTGATAGTATTGAATTAAAATCTACCGACATAATAATTGCGGACAAAAGTCAAAAGAAATATTATGTGAATTTTATGAACTTAGTTGAATCTGACTATCAAAAAATAACTGAGTTCTTAAAAGACAAAATCGGAAATAATATAGAAATAAAAAACGTGCTACAACATCGGCTATAGTTCATGGCCGAGCTGTTACCTGTAAATATGAAACCAACTTTAGAACTTCCTATTACACTACGTCCACCAGAATTGGATGAAGTTCCTATGAACTCTTCAGTTAAGGAACGATTGGAATTATGGAAAACAGCAAAAATTGTAGAAGGATTCAAAATTCTACCAAAAGGCAATAATCCCGAACACGAGGAATTAGCATTTAATTTTTACGCAGAAATTAATATTGACAACTCAAGACTTTGGAGTTTAATTCTTGAATTGAGCAATGAAATGCCAGATGAAATTTCACTGATTTTTAATCATTCAGATTGTGAACCTGAATATGGAAAATACTCTGACAAAAATCAAACTCTCGAATTTCTCGCCAAATATGAGACTGAAATTATTTCAGATACGTTTATCGATATTGGAATGATTTTTCACTCGGATTCTGAATTGATTGAAATTTTCGTTCCTGAATCCAAATACATAAAATTTTGGGGAGTTCACCAAGAATCATTTCTTAAATCAATGAATAAGTTTGACCTGAAAGAAATTGACGGAATTGAATTTGTGGATGAATATCCAAAAGTCAGAGAACCTTTAAGGTTGTTTAATGAAAATACAACTGACTCAAACGAACTGATTGAATTATTAAGAACAAATTTTAAAATAAAATAACTACAGGTAATAACTAAGTCTTCATGTGGTCATTACCGCCAAACATGAAGATCCCGATTTCTGTCGGGATTGACTGAACCGGATTCTGGTATCATTCGATTACGTTTTGACTTTCTATGGAGATTGCTTTGTGTTGGAGTGTTATTGTAATTGAATCTGACGAATGGTTTTATATTGACAAAAATGGAAATAAAATAAAAACGACACCACAATAAAGCATATAACTTATGGCGGGTAAACGGCTACCGGTAAGGTTTTCGCTCCTTAGCCAGTTTTGGTTCCCGTGGACTCGAAAACGCTTCGAAACCACCACAAGCCATATGAAAACCATTGTGCACAAGTTTGAAAACTGAACATATTAATGAAATTTGAAATACCTTTTGACGAGCAGATTTTTAAAGAACAAATGAATTTGAATTTCAATACTGCTTGGAATGACAATCTGAAAAAAAACAAAAAACAGTTGATTTGGGGAATTCCTATGATTTTATTAGGAGGACTAATCGTTTATGGAGAAAATTATCTTGGATTTCTATTTATTGCTATTGGACTTCAATACCTAATTAACTTCCTAAATTATAATTCTCATTACAAGAAAACTAAACAGAAACTTTCTGAATTAATTGAATCAGAAGTTGACGGACAAAAAAAAGCTAATGAAAATTGCATTTGGGAATTTAATGAAGACCATTTTAGATACAAAGACTATAGATTTGAAGGAAAAATAAAGTGGGAATCTTTTCAGAAAACTAGAGTTGTTGAAAATAATTTATTCATGGATCTCAATGTTGGTTATCATTTATCCTACATACTTGGAGAAAAAGAAGTCGGAACAGAAGATTTTAAAAAAATAACTGAATTTGTAAAAAATAAAATCGGAAATAAAACCAGCGCACAACACCGGCTCCTATGAAAAGCATTAGTCGCTTTCTCCAAAGTTAATATTTAAATTTTCAACTACTTCATCATTTTGTTTTTAAGCGTGTTGATTTATGGATGAAGCTCTGATTCATCCATAAACCAATACTATATAAATTGCTCAGCATCCTATATGTGATCGCTCTTTTGAGTGTCACCGGCATCTGTATGATTATAAGTTATAATAAACCCATTTACTTGCTATAAGTATGTGATCGTTCCAGACGTCACCCACGGTGTTTTGTAATATGGGTTTTAAATACTTCTTTGTGAGCTTTGTTATTGATTTTATTCTATTACTCCAATCTCATAAGGTGTTTCTGTTTTTATTACTGCCAGCGTTCGGCTTAATAACTTTCTGGCCACCTTTACAATAATACGCTTCACATTTTTGCCATAATGTTTCCGGTAATATGCTTGCATCACCGGATCGGTACGTATGGCCTGCCAGGATGCCTCTACGAAATAGGATCGCAGTAAGCGGTGGGCTCGTGGGGTCATCCCCATCACTCTGTAGGTTTCTGCACTTTGATAAACTCCTGGAGCCAAGCCTACATATCCAGCCAAATGTTTGACGCTGGAAAACCTTCTTAAATCACCCAGCTCACTTAGTATCCCACAGGCTACAATTCCTCCGATTCCCGGTATACTTTTCAATAAGTAATAATCCTTTTTAAAATGTTTTCGACAATAGGCCCGTAACTGACAGCTAACCAATCGTAAATCCTCATCGACAAAACGAAAATAGCGCATGCGGCTTTCCAAACTTGCCTTTGCAATAGGATACTCAAATACCATTTCATCCAACCATTTTCTATAATCATGACTCCAATGATCGTTGTCAAAATGTTCCGGGACCTTGATGCCGAAATACAATAACTGCATTTTGATATAGCTCTTAATCCGTATGAAATCTTTCACTAAATCATTGCGTCGGCGAAATAAACTCCGCAGTGCCTCCCGGTGTGTATCAGGTACCTCAATACTCTCCAAACGGCCATCCTTTAGCTCTCGGCTTATAAGTTGAGCATCAATGCGATCCGTTTTGGTAAACCGCTCTTTGCCTTTGCGATGAATATCTGCCGGATTTACAACCAGGGAATTCCATCCGAATGAGATAAAACTGCGATGTGCTGAATAACCACAACATCCGGCCTCATAGGCGGTACTGACTTCATGATCAGGAAAATGTTTTTTGACAAAAGTTCTTAATTGCAACGGATCCGGAGGCATACTAAAGGATTTACCAGCAAACAGATCTGTACTGCAATGAACTTTCCAGCTTCGTTTGTGTATGTCGATTCCAATGAATAACTTGGCACTAGCAGTTTGTTGTGTTTCCATCTCTATAAGTTTTAGTGAACTTTAAAGATAACCGACAAGCTGCTTTTACATAGATGCTATAGCTCATTGCTGCTGAATTCCTAATCGGAATTCATTGCAATTTGCTATCTTTCGATTACGGCGGAAAATCATAGCTGATTTTCCGTAACGAACCATACACAAAACCGTCAGCATCAATTAGGATTAAATGAAAAGAATAATAGGATTAACTGTAATTGGAATATTCTTCGTTGCGTGTCTAATGGCACAAGATGGTTCAAATATCAAATATTACGAGCCGATTAATCTTGATAGTTCATTTATTGGAAAATATTGTCACATTGATTTTGGAGAAGAATCTTTTGGAGGACGGATAATTGACACTATTGAAATCAAAGTAAAAGGTCAAAAGATGAGATTCTATGAGCATAGAAAAGATAACGGATTCAATAATTGGTTCAATGAGCAATATTTGATTCGAATAGAAGATAAAAATCTGGTATCAACCCGACTTCAAAATTCACGAATTGACTGCTTAACAACCGACAAAATATATTTGACTAGTGTTCTGCGCTATTACGCCAATGAATCACCAATTGACACGATAACGGTTTTTCAACATTGGTATGACCAAAAGAATATCTCAAAAGTGCTAATAAAGAATTAAAAGATGCTAAAAATGTATATGAAATAATAGCACCCTGCGGGATGTTCCACTTCATATACTCACCGTTACCCAACATTTGACAAAACATTGAACATTACACTTCGAAACATAAATTGGACTAAAATAAGTGGAATTCTGATTATCGGAATTTGTTTGATAGGAATGCTACTAAATTATTTTATCCAATTCTATCGAGGAACTTGGATTTATCAATATGGGAGTCTGATTTCGTTGCTTCTTTTTTATGGTGGAGTTTTCTGTTCATTAATCAACACTATATTTTTGATTTCAAAGCATAAATCGGAATTAAAAAATAATCTGATTTGGATTTTGGTAAGTGCTATTCCCTTTTTGTACATAACAATAATGATGACATAGCCTTTACAGCTAATTACGAAATAGAACGGAACTTTTGACTATGAAACAAAGACCTATATTAATTTCAGCTATAATTCTGACCTTGATAGTTGAATTAATCTTAATTATTTTAGTTTATAACAAGGTGGGGACTGAAAGACTACCTTCCCAAATTGGAAGACTAACTATTCAACTTATTTTAATAATATGGGTTTTGAGTAGTAAATCTAATGTTGGATTATTTTTATTAGCTGGTTATCACATTGTTTCAGGAATATTTGGATTGAGTTCCAAAGGTTCGGATGAATTGTTAGGACAAATATTAATTGGATTTCACATCATAATCGGAATAGTAATTTACTTTCACGATTGGATTGAAAACAAAATCGGAATAAAAAAAACGTCGGATAACAATGTATCCTATTAAAAGCCCTAGTCCAGTTCTCTAAAGTTAATATTTTATTTTTTTATTAGTCCATAATGTTGATTTTGGGGTGTTGAATTGTTGGCAACCCTTTTCAGCATAATGCTTGGTTGTCAATACTTCAACACCTTATATAACTTGCTCGGCATCCTATATGTGATGCCATTAGGTAAACCGCACTTTGCCTTTACGAAGAATATCTGCCGGATTTACAACCAGGGACTTCCATCCGAATGAGATAAAACTTCGGTGTGTTGAATAACCACAACATCCGGCTTCATAAGCGGTACTAACTTCATGATCAGGAAAATGTTTTTTGACAAAAGTTCGTAATTGCAACGGATCCGGAGGCATACTAAAGGATTTACCAGCAAACAGATCGGTAGCACAATGTACTTTCCAACTACGTTTGTGTATGTCGATACCAATGAATAACTTGGCACTAGCAGTTTGTTGTGTTTCCATCTCTATAAGTTTTAGTGAACTTTCAGGATACTCGACAAGCTACTTTTATATAGATGCTATAATTCATTGCTACGGTATTCCTCACAGTTTATTTGGGCAACTATACTATCTTTAAGTTTGGCGGAAAAGTCCTGCGGACGTTTTCCGCAACGAAACCATAGCCAAGACCGTTGTAGTGCATTTAAAAAAACCGATGAAAAGAATATTATTCCTAATATCGATAGTTCTAATTTCAAGTTGTAAAACTGAAAGTAAAACTGAAAAAAGTCTGACAACGAAATATCAAGAACCTATTTCTAAAATTCCTAAAGTTAATGACCAATTTCAGGCGTTTCTTGACCAATTTCCGACCAAAAGTCTTCCTATTAAAATTAATGCTTGCGCAGATGAAATTCTTGACTTACCAAAATTAGATATTAATTTAAGCTCCGAATATTCTGAAAATGTCGAATTTGAACATATTTACGGTATAATCCCATCGAAAGGAAATTATATTACGACAATTACACTTAGCGAAGCCGAATGTTTTGTTCCAATTCTAAATACTTATAAATTAAACGGAGAAAAAATTGACTCTAAAGAAATTTTTATTGGTTATTGTGGTTTTGAAGCCTGTTACGAGTGTGTGGAATCGATGACAATTGACATAAAAAATCAGATATACGTGGCTGACACTACAAAAACATATGATTGTGATGACAACTACAATGCAATCACAGGTACTGAAAAGATTAAAGTCATATACCAAAAAGGTAAATTGACTGAAAATGGAATTATAGAATTAACAAAAGAAACTGAGAAAATAATTTATTAAATACGCACTACAACAAGCTGTATAAGCCATTGCCGGTTCCTCTCTCTTATTTAAAAATTTTCTTACATTAGTCAGTGAATATTAATCGAGCCAAAAGTTAGCGCAGTTCACGAACTGCAATGGCAACGGCTCATACACGGTGCGTTGTAAGCAAGCTAAAAACCGAACTTTGAATGAAATTTAAACTGACTTTTATAGTACTTTTTTTAATTACAATAAACGGATATGGACAAAATCTGAATATGGTAATTGAAGTAAACGAAAGATTAGTTGTTGGAGAAATCGCAGGAGTATATCTGAATTACGAAAATGCGGACGGAACGAAAAGCAGAAATCTTGTCGGATATCATCCTGGAGAATTAAGACTTCAAAAAGAAGATTGGGAAAAAATAAAAGCTGAATCGACTAAAAAAATAACTCTGACTTTTGACTACTATGCTCTTAAGGAAAAGTATCACCACAGCGTAAATTTCGGAATTGAAATGCAAAAACATCATTTTGAAAAAAGCTATCTAATTTTAAGAGTTTATGATTTTAGGGAACGGAAATTTAGAAAACGATATGGATGTTTGACTGACGAAAAATACATAGCGGAATTTAATTTCCCTCAAGGTGGAATTTTAATAAGATGTCGATGAAAAAAAGCCAACTTACAACACCGTATCCTATGAAAAGTATTAGTCGCTTTCTCCAAAGTTAATATTTAAATTTTCAACTACTTCATCATCTTTTTTTAAGCGTGTTGATTTATGGAGGAAGCTTTGATTCATCTTTAAATCAATACTATATAACTTGCTGAGCATCCTATTTGTGATTCCATTAGGTAAACCGCTCTTTGCCTTTGCGATGGATATCTGCCGGATTTACAACCAGGGAATTCCATCCAAACGAAATAAAACTTCGGTGTGCTGAATAACCACAACATCCGGCTTCATAAGCGGTACTCACTTCATGATCAGGAAAATGTTTATGAACAAAAGTTCTTAATTGCAACGGATCCGGAGGCATGCTAAAAGATTTACCGGCATAAAGATCTGTACTGCACTGTACTTTCCAGCTTCGTTTGTGTATGTCGATTCCAATGAATAACTTGGCACTAGCAGTTTGTTGTGTTTCCATCTCTATAAGTTTTAGTGAACTTTAAAGATACTCGACAAGCTGCTTTTACATAGATGCTATAAGCAAGCGGGCGGATAGTGCTAAACGAAACAATAATACTTTCAAAAAACTATGGTCACGGCTGATAGGAAAGTAGGTTTTAAAGCCCGCCTACTCATAGCCAAACCGTTGCCAAACATTTAAAAAGACACTTGAGACAAGTAATTAATATAATATCAGGATTCATATTCGGACTTGCACCATTAGCAGGAGCGACAATTATAGGAATTGCAATTTATGCTTCTCTTCCGAATACGATAGGAATAATAATACTTGGACTCTTGGGAGTTCTATCAATTTGGCTAGGACTAAAAATATTTAAGAGAGTACAAATTGTAGGTCCAATCGAATTTATGACAGCAGTTCACGCTTCTCCTGACCTTGACAATCTTGAACCGACAAAAGACAGTGAAACAAAGAGGAGATTCCCAGAAGAATTTGTTCGAATTGTAGAGAACAACGACAATTTGTTCAAGGGCGGAACATTCAGAATATTCGGAGACTGGTTTGGTAAGCCTTATGATAACTACCACGAAATAGAATCTGCTGAATATGACGAGCAATTAAAGCGATTGACTTTGAATTTTAATGAAGGTGAAAAGCTCGAAATTTACAATCCAAAACATATTTTTGAAGCTTCTACATTTCTTAAAATAATAAATGCTGACAGAATTCAATTGACTTGGTTTTATTACGGTAAAACTCAGACAAAAGAAAATCAATACTTTCTTGACTATAATTTAAAAGATAAAAAAGTAACGACTGAAACAAATGTTGATTGGTATAAACCAATTTTTGATGTTTCACTAGGAGAACCAGCATTGATGATTTATGGATGAAAAACAAAAACATTTGGCAACAATGTACAACCGCAATTACAGCGGATTCGACTACATCCTAATCCACTCGGAATTGCAAATGCCAGTGCTAAACCGAAAAACAAAGTAAACCAAACCAATAACTGACGGTTATACGAACCATTGCCAACAATTTGAAAAAACATTTAGGCCACATTTTAATTCTGATTTTTATACTACATTTTGGATGTAGAGAAAATATTTCCGAGAATTTGGATAAGGAAAAAACAAATGAACTTTTTACACAAATAATTAATGATTCCACTGACCATTTTTTGGATTCGAGTTGTATTAGTGAAAAAACTAAATTTCTTTATACAATTATTACACCTGACTTTGACAATTTCATAAAAATGGAATTAGACATTAAGCAAGAAACACATTTAAAAAAGCAATTAGAATTATTTCGTAATTTTCAAATTACAGAAAAATTGGCTTTTGGAAGAAACATTATATCGGAATTAGAATTCAAAAAATTTGCAAGTGATGCTGAAAATGGAAATAATTCATTTTGGCCTTGGTTAGATTCAAATTGTGAAAATGGTTATTTATCCATAAGTAAACCAATTTTTAATGAAACCTTCGACAAGGCATTTATAGTAATTGGTTCAATTTCAGGAAGAAAATCTGGTGGTGGAGAAACACGAATTTATCAGTTTAAAAATGGAAAATGGACTATTGAAAAAACGGAATTTGAATGGATAAGTTAAATAAAAACTGTGGGCAATAACTAAGTCTTCGTGTAAGCTCCCCTAAGAACTTATGTTTGCGGTGGACTTTGTGGAAGTGGTGGTATTTTCTATTTAGAAAAAATAAATGGTAAATGGTGAAATATGAAGGACGATGGATTGCATAAAAAAACTGTTTACAACAAGCTGTATAAGCCATTTACGGTTCCTCTCTCCTATTTAAAAATTTTCTTACATTAGTCGGTAATTATAAATCGAGCCAAAAGTTATTGCAGTTCACGAAGTGCAAGGGCAACGGCTCATACACCAGAGCGTTGTATACCATTTTATACTAGCATTTTGATGAAAACAATATTTTCAACATTCATATTCATTTCAACGTTATTTTCATATTCTCAAAATCAAGAAACAATTGATTGGATAACAAACAATTCTATAGAAATTGAAGATGCAAATCCAGATTCTGTATTAAAGATTTTTGAGCAAAACACACCTGATAAATTTTCCAAAGCCAAGATTTATGGTTTTGGAGAGGCCTCCCACAACACCAAAGAATTTTTTAATCTCAAAGCCAAGTTTTTTAAATATTTGGTAAAAACTCAAGGTGTTAAAACTTTTGTAATGGAAGAATCTTACCAAGCTGAATCTGGAATAAATGAATGGATAAGTGGAGGTAAGGGAGATATAGAAACTATTGCCAAAAACTTTAATACTGGATTTTGGTATACAAAAGAAATTGTAACTCTTCTACAATGGATGAGAGAATATAATAAAGACAAATCCCATGAACAGCAAATTAAGTTTTATGGAATGGATGTTCAAATAGGTAAAAGACTAAATCAAGAGATACGGGAGTTTGTTGATAGCACTAAAATTTCAATAGACGAAAAACTTTTAGCAGTTGCTGATAGTTCTGCAAATAAGGAAATAGAATATGATAAAAAAGAAACTTGGTGGCAAATTCAACTTCCAAAATTAAAAGAACTAAAAAAACAAATAATTAATTCGAACGTAGAAAGGGAGGAATTTAAAAATGTACTAAGAAGCATAGATTACTTAGTAAGTTATACAGAATATGCTTCTCTCGTGAAAGAAGAATATCCTAAAAGCACAGAATTCAGAGATCTAAAAATGTTCGAAAATGTAAAATATATCGTAGAAAATTTATCTACAAATGGGAAAGTATTTATTTGGGCTCATAATGAACACATCAACAAAAATGAAATGTACAGTACAGGTAGTTACATTATAAACCTGGGCCGTAATTTAAAGGATTATTATGGTGACGATTATTACTCAGTAGGATTCGATTTTGGAATTGGAAAAATAAACGGTTTAGTCACTGATAAAAAGAAAGGGAATTATTGGAAAACATACGATATAGAAAAGCCGATTAGAAAAACTTATGCAGAAACGTTAATGCTAGTGAACAAGGACATTTATTTTATTGAATTCGACAATAATTTAGAATTCTTCAACGAAAAGTCGAAGCATTTGCTAATTGGTGGTGGAGGATATAAGCCAAAACCCTTGCATAGAATTTTAATTAATAAAGTATATGCAGACACATATGATGCATTAATTTTTGTAAAAAATATTTCCGTGCCAGATTACAATTTAAATTAAGTAATAAAACGGTGTACAACAACGATTCTTCATCAATAAGCGGCACCGTTAGAAAGAAAATAATTAACTTGAACAACAAACCAATACTAAGCCAACAAATCCGTGTCCCCTACTCCGCCAACTGAAGATAACCGAGACCGTTGTGGTGCATTAAAAAATGGACGAGAAAATAGGAGCATATAAATCACCAGGGAAAGTTCACGGATTTGACTTCATATTTGAAGGAGAAATCAGATTCGGACCGACTTATTTTAAAGTGAAGTTGGACGGGGAGATGATTAAGAATAGAATTTTTGGATTTGAATTTAAATGGCATCCTGAATCAAAGTATTTGGCACTACAAGAGTGGCTGACAACTGACTACCAAAAAGGACCGATTACGGCTTTGACAATAATTGACTTGAAAACAAGAAAGTTTGCCAAAATCTCAAAAGCAAAAAAAGGATTTATAAAGCCTCTGAAATTTGAAAATGAACTGATAATATTTGAAAAAGAGTATTTGGCATCAGGAAAAACGCTTGAATATAAAATCAACTACGAACAAATAGAGAATTGGGAAAAGGAATAAAAACGCAACACCAACAACGCATCCTATAGCTTATGGCGGATAAACGGATGTCAGCAAGGTTTTCGCTCCGTAGCCAGCTTTGGTCTCGGTGGACAGGAAAGTGCTTCGAAACCGCCACCAGCCATATGCAAAACGTTGTGAGCAAGCGGAGAAAAAGATGACCGATAAAGAATTAAAATATTACGACAGAATCAAATCGACTTTTATCGGACGAAAAATAGTTGAAGTCTTTTATGAGGAATTGAACTACGAAGAAGATTCAGAATATTGGGTACATTCGACTGAGATTCACTCTGTGGATATGAATGTAATATTCCGTTTGGACAATAACAAACTTATTCAAATCAAATGGGACAACGAATTTCATTGTTACGGTATCGGATTTGAAAAGCTAACCGAATTAAAGAAAAGAGACGGAATTAAAATAATTTCATTGACAGACAATCCAAACTGGAAAAAGTTGATGGATAAAACATTAACCGAAATAGTTGTCCTTTGGGACAAAAGTTTTAGTCAAGAATTACAAATAGTGAACAATGAATTTGCGCCAAAAGGAAAGAAGACACCAATCAAACTTCCCCAAACTTGGCAAATCGAATTCGAAAATGAAAAAATATGGATTTCAGCACTGGAGATTAAAGAAAACCAAAAAGATAATTATTATTGGGCTGACCATTTAACAATACTATTTACCGACAAAGGAAAGGAAAAATATAAACTGATTGAAAACGCCAGCACACAACGACGGCTATAATTCAGCGTGGCGATAGTGTAAAAACCTAAAGTAAAGCATATATTTAAGCTGATTTCTCTGCGAAATAGTCCTGCGGACGATTCCACGCTGAAATCATAGCCAAACCATTGCATTAATTTCAAAAAAGACCGTGATTAAAGAAAATTCAGGAAAAATTTATAGATTCAAACTTGATCACAATTTCGGGTTTGGATTTGCAGAAATTTATGACTTTACCGATTTTTCAGAATTTGACGGTAGAATTATTTATACATTCAACCGAATTGATAATGAAGAAAAAACTGATTACGATTTAAAAAACATAACGGAATCTGGAATTTCTTTGGGACCAATAAGAAGTGTAAATTTTCCTGGTACAAGAGGTAAATATGCTACAAAATATATTGGACAAAGAACTGATTTAATAATCCATGAAATTCCAGTAACCAAAGAATATCATGGATTACTAATTAACGAGAATAATTGGAATAATTTAAAGAAATGGTATCGTTCAGATAAATTTGAGAAATTGCATTCCAACTTTGTAAATTATAACGATTTGAGAAATTTAGAATCACGGATATTAAGCTCAACTGTTGGCATTGCAACAAAGTTGACTATGAAAAAAATCATTGACGAAAATAATAAAGTATCTGATTTTTATGACTTAAGGGAAATTGGGAATTTCAATTTATTTGTACAGTTAATTAACACATATTATCCGATTGAAAAAACGGAAAAACTATTAAATGAAATAAAAAACTAATGGCAACAACGTGTAAAAATAATTGCTTGGTTCTAGTCTACTCGAAAAATCCTGCAGATTTTCCTCTGGTTCGTTCCATTTAAGTAAGTTAGTTGCTCACACACACAACTATCCTTACACAAATCATTGTGCACTATTAAAACTTGCCAGTAAAATCCGTTGATTTATGAAACTTACAGAAAATCAATTTGAAGAAGCGGCTTACGTTATCGAAAAAGCGAACGGAGTTTCTCATTCGGAATATGAACTGAAAATAATTGCGGAATCGGAATTTAAAAACCGTAATACTTCTGAACTGGAAACGCTAATTGTTGATGGACTAAACGCTGGACTTTATAAAACCGAATCGGAAAGGATAAGTGCTTATTGGTGTCTGTACAAAATTGGCAATCCTAAACTTAAAGAGGACTTTGTAAACTGGTTGGGAATGGAATTAAAAAAAGGAAATAAAAACACTCTTTTCCAACTTCTAGTAGCATTGGACGGAATTGGGGAAAAGGCATTCGCTGAGGAGAGAACCGGGCGAGCTGCTGACGAATTGGACTTAAATGTCCGTGACGCTATGGAATACTTAGAAAAAAACAGTGCACAGCACGGTGTCCTATGAAAAGCATTAGTCGCTTTCTCCAAAGTCAATATTTTAATTATCAACTACTTCATCATTTTGTTTTTAAGCGTGTTGATCTATGTATGAAGCTCTGATTCATCTTTAAATCAATACTATATAACTTGCTCAGCATCCTATATGTGATTCCATTAGGTAAACCGCGCTTTGCCTTTGTGATGGATATCTGCCGGATTTACAACCAGGGAATTCCATCCAAACGAAATAAAACTGCGGTGTGCTGAATAACCACAACATCCGGCTTCATAAGCGGTACTCACTTCATGATCAGGAAAATGTTTATGAACAAAAGTTCATAATTGCAACGCATCCGGAGGCATGCTAAAGGATTTACCGGCAAACAGATCTGTACTGCAATGAACTTTCCAGCTTCGTTTGTGTATGTCAAATCCAATGAATAACTTGGCACTAGCAGTTTGTAGTGTTTCCATCTCTATAAGTTTTAGTGAACTTTAAAGATACTCGACAAACTGCTTTTACATAGATGATAAAAATAATGGCGTATTTTCTACCAATAAAAAGAAAAGTAATAAAAACAATCATTGGTCTAAACTGAAAAAATTGTGGTCATAAAACCGCCATATTCTTATACAAGACCGTTGTACACCATTTAAGAAAACCAAGAAAATGAGTTGGGACATTGTACTTTTTAATTCAAAACAGAAAATTAATTCGGTTACCGAATTGGATGAAAATCAATTGGAACCGACTGATTTTAGTGGAATTTTGGAAACCTCATTTGACCGAATAAACAAAAACGAAAACCATCGAGAAATAGTCGGGACTGAATTTACGATTGACTTTTTTTCCGATAGTGAGTATTCGAGTAATTTTATGTTATCCTTATATGGGGAAAATGGAATTTACGCCTTGATTAAATTGGCTAAAAAATACAAGTGGCAAATTTATGACTCTGGTATCGATGAAATGATTGACTTGGAAAACCCAGAGAAAAACGGATTTAAAAATCATAAGGAATATGTTGAAAAAATTGGACATATAAAGTAAATGATATATACTATCAAGGTTTGGTTGTTTACCGTAATAATTTCACCGCTTTTGTTAGCCTTAATTTTGGGTGTTATTTTAAATAACTCTAGTTTCAATAGTATATTGAGTTCTTACGAAATTGTATTTGTTATGATACTAGTAGGTTTAATTTCATCTATACCAGCAATGGTAATTTTTGGATTAATTAAACAGCGTTTAAAGAACAAATTTTCGGATTTAAAAGAGAAAATAATCTTGTCCTTTTATTCTTTTTTGTCAGTTTGGATTACATTTTACATAGTAGATAATGGATTTATAACACGATGGTCGGAACAAACAATTTGGGTATTAATTTATTCCTTAACAATAGTAATAGGAGTTTGGATTTTTAAATTTCCAAAAGGTGAATTAATTGAATAAAAAACGGTGTACAACACAGTGCATAAAACATAGCTAGTAAGTGCTTGACAATAGGTCTATGCCTATTTACAGAGACCGCCAAATTTTTAAATTTGGCTTTTAGAAAAGAAAAATTAAAAACAAAACATAAAAATTCGGCTCTGTGTTAATCCGAAAAGTTAGCGTCTTTTTTTACGCTACGTTTCATACACAAACCGTCAGACTGCGCAAAAACATATTTTGAATACTAGAATATTTGGAGGGGTATCTGAAAAAAAAATCAAATACGGGAATCTCAGAGAGTTAAATTTAGTTATTGCGCAGACTCCCGTTACCTGAAATTAAAAAGTTGACAAGAATACTAGCCATATTAATGATTCTAACTTCTGCAAATATGTTTGCTCAAGAATCCAAATATTGTGATGCACAATGGTGTAGTCTCCCGAAAAATCACGAAGCTCATTCTGATCCATACTACAATGGACACCTTTGTGAGAACTTTGATTCTAAGCAAGCTAATTTTAGTGCAGAGTATTTAAGACTTCAAACAGAATGGCTATCAAAAATAGCTACGGATAAAACTGAACAATTAGTCAGGTATAACTTTGATACAGACTCATTATTTAACACAGGTGAATTTCAACAAAATGGAATCATAGGGTTAGATTACAAAAGAATTAGATTCCATATTTCTGACACCAAACAAAAAGAAGGTGAATTAGAATTTATAATAAGCGGTAAATCAAATGTTACAGGAAACATCTGTGACTTTAAAGGCTCTTTAAAAGTTCTCAAGGTGTATGAGATTACCGAAAATTATGATTTTCCAGGACAAGCAACACTTTTTGCAGAGTATGAATTCTTTGAAGACAGCACTCAAAATCATGTGGGCATATTCAAAGGAACATTTGAATGTTCTATCGTGATTGACCATGAGACAAAAGAAATCAAGCTTGACGAAAGTTTTGCAATTGCGGACGGCTATTACAACCGTACTTATGTAGGCATATGGGAAAGTTATAATTCCGGAAAAAGGAAAAAATGCATTTGGGGTGATTATCGGCTGCCATTCACATTTGACTTTGACTGTGGAGATGGCGAAATGATGGTCAATTTAAAGTATATAAAAAATGGATGGGAAACATTTGGAGATGGTTCAGAATATGAATACAGGATAGGTAAACTCAGACTAAAAAAACAATGGTGGAAATAAAAAAACTACAGGCAACAAGCTGTATGCAACATTGCCAGGCCATAACACCTAATAAAATATTTTCTTACATTGATCAGTGAATTCTAATCGAGCCAAAAGTTAGTGCAGTTCACGAACTGTTATGGCAACGAATCATACACCGGAGCGTTGTAAAACATTTAAAACGAACCGCAAATGGGATTAGATTCTGTAGAATTAGTAATGTCAGTTGAGAAAAAATTTGGAATTAGAATTCCTGATGCTGATTGCGAAAAAATTTATACTGTTCAGGATTTTGCGGATACAGTTTATAAAATGATTTCAATTCATTCAACTGAAAAATGCTTAACCCAAATTATTTTTTACCGAATTAGTAAAGCTTTCGAAAACTTGGAGTTATCCAAACAAGAAATAAAACCTAACACGAAATTATCTGATTTACTGACTCAATCAGAATTAAAAACAAATTGGAATCGTTTAGGGGCAGAACTCAAATTTAAATTACCTGAATTAGCTGTTCTTGACTTTAATCCAAACTTGGATTCTTACGTAACGTTTTTAGGTATTCGTACAATTAAAAGACAAACACCGGTAACAAAAGGAACAATAAAACAATTAATTGATTGGATTATATCACTCAATTTTAAAAAGATGATTGATATTCAAAAGATTACCAACAAATATGAGGTTGAGAGAATAATTTCAGGAATTATAAGCGAAAATATGGGAATTCCAATAAGCGAAATTGAATTAAAACACTCAATAACAAATGATTTAGGAATTGACTAAAAAAACGTTTTACAACAAGCTGTATAAGCCATTGCCGGTACCTCTCTCCTATTTAAAAATTTTCCTACATTAGTCAGTGAATATTAATCGAGCCAAAAGTTAGCGCAGTTCACAAACTGCAATGGCAACGGCTCATACACCAGGCGTTGCCACCAATTAGAGAAATGACCACGAAAGAAATTTACGAAAAAGCGAATAACGTTGTCGGAATTGAAGGAAGGACTGGAAATGAACGTCTTTGGGAAAGTGGTTTAATGGATGAATTTGACAAAGCGAAAAAAACAGACAAATACAAAGCTCGAATAATACTTCAAGCATTAAAATTTGACGAACTTTCCATTGGCAGAATAGTTGGATTCTCAATGGACTCTCTGGAATATCCAAATGCTTGGGATTTTCCGAATGAAAACTCAAACGGACAAGAAGATGAAAATAAAGCTACGTTGGAATATTCCAATCTTAAAGAAGTTGGAATGGGTGCGCCATTGATTGGAAAATGTAAAGTCAGACTTAATGACAATAAAGAAATTCTGATTTACGAAAATTGCGGTGGACCAGCAATTTGGACACGAAACGGACAAAAAGTTGCAATACCGATTTGGGACAGCTCATTTTTTGGCGGAACATTTCAAAGAATCGGAATTGTGGACTTGAAAAACCAAACGCTGACTAAATACAAAAAGAAATTTCGAGTTTTGGATTTAAAGTCATTTAGTGGTAACAATATTGTTGGATATGACAGTCCAATCCACCGAATGAAAAAAATTGAATTTGATTATATTAACGAACCTATTGAAAAAATTATCGGAATAAAATAACTGGTGGTAATAACTAAGGCTATAATTCATCGTGGCGACAGTGCAAAAACCAAAAGTAAAACCTATATTTAAACTGATTTCTCTGCGAAATAGTCCTGCGGACAATTCCACGCCGAAATCATAGCCCAACCGTTACTTGCAAGCTGAAAAACGAACCGAATGAACATAATACAAAAAATATCTAGAGGTATAATTAAGATCTCATTTGACACATCTGTTTTGACAATTGAGTATTTCAATAAAATGGACAGGTACCATAAACAAGTTGATGACTTAAGAAAACTCGAAAACGGAACATTAGGAAAGGAAATTGCCAATTGCTTAGACGACCACAAATTGACTCTTGTGCCCAATTATGAAAGTCACGATTTAAAACACCTTTTACTTGACTACAAAATGACAGCAGAAGATGAAATTCGGATGCAAGCCTTTATGATTGGAAATGGCAATTATTCAATTCCATCATTTACAATTTTCTTTTTTGGAGCTATTTTACTTCCTGACTTATGGACGACTTTTTATTCGGATTTTGAAAAAGGACGGCAAACTGTCCCAATCTCAAACTGGACAATTAATGACTTTGCAAACAGACCAATTAGAGAATTAAGAAATGAATTGGCTCAGCCAATAAGACAAAAAATAAACCTAATAGATATGAAACGATTGACTCAATTAGTTGCAATGGCAACAGTTTTCGCAGGAGTATTTGGAATGTTATTTTGCCTTCCGTTTTTATTCTCGTCAAATATGGCTGACCTGTTTGGAGCAGGATTCCCATTTGTTGGAGGTGCTATTTTATTCGTTGGTGGACTTCTGACTTTGTCAAACCTGACGAAAGAAAAAAATAAAAGCCAGCAAGTAACATCGGCTACAGCAAATGCGGGTTGACTGCTAAAAAATGAAAATATTTAAACTAAATAACATTCGGTCTGGTGGACAAAGATTCGGTTTTAAAACCCCATACTTGCCATAGCAAGGACCTTTACCTGCAAGCTGAAAACAGAAATGCGAAAATTAATTGGACTTATATTGTTATTAACTCTAACGAGTTGTTCCTACAACACGGATTTCTATATTTTTAATTCAACTGATAAGCCGATTATAGTGACGTACGAATCTGGACCAAATGGAAAAATCTTCGTGACTGACCCAATGATTGTGGAATTTGACTCGGATTTTCAAACTCGTGAAATAAAAAAAGCATACGAATACAAAACTGAACTTAAAGCTGATTCGAAAAATAAAATCATTAGGTGTGAATTGAAAAGCGGACAAGCACTTTGGATTGGACACGATTTGAATTTTACTTTGACGAATCCAAACGAGGCTCTGATGTTGAAAGAAAATCTTGTTGAATTAAAGGTAGAACAGAACGGAAATCAAATATTTCGTGTGGATGACAGATATGTAATTGACTTTTTTGAAACGATTGACATTCACACTGTCGGAATTAAAGTAAAAAAAGCCAGCAGGTAACAACGGCTCCTATGAAAAGCATTAGTCACTTTCTCCAAAGTTAATATTTAAATTTTCAACTACTTCATCATTTTGTTTTTAAGCGTGTTGATTTATGGATGAAGCTTTGATTCATCTTTAAATCAATACTATATAACTTGCTCAGCATCCTATATGTGATCGCTCTTTTGAGTGTCACCGGCATCTGTATGATTATAAGTTATAATAAACCCATTTACTTGCTATATATATGTGATCGTTCCAGACGTCACCCACGTTGTTTTGTAATATGGGTTTTAAATACTTCTTTGTGAGCTTTGTTATTGATTTTATTCTATTACTCCAATCTGATAAGGTGTTTCTGTTTTTATTACTGCCAGCGTTCGGCTTAATAACTTTCTGGCCACCTTTACAATAATACTCTTCACATTTTTACCATAATGTTTCCGGTAATATGCCTGCATCACCGGATCGGTACGTATGGCCTGCCAGGATGCCTCTATGAAATAGGATCGCAGTAAGCGGTGGGCTCGTGGGGTCATCCCCATCACCCTATAGGTTTCTGCACTTTGATAAACTCCTGGAGCCAAGCCTACATATCCAGCCAAATGTTTGACGCTGGAAAACCTTCTTAAATCACCCAGCTCACTTAGTATCCCACAGGCTACAATTCCTCCGATTCCCGGTATACTTTTCAATAAGTAATAATCCTTTTTAAAATGTTTTCGACAATAGGCCAGTAACTGACAGCTAACCAATCGTAAATCCTCATCGACAAAACGAAAATAGCGCATGCGGCTTTCCAAACTTGCCTTTGCAATAGGATACTCAAATACCATTTCATCCAACCATTTTCTATAATCATGACTCCAATGATCGTTGTCAAAATGTTCCGGGACCTTGATGCCGAAATACAATAACTGCATTTTGATATAGCTCTTAATCCGTATGAAATCTTTCACTAAATCATTGCGTCGGCGAAATAAACTCCGCAGTGCCTCCCGATGTGTATCAGGTACCTCAATACTCTCCAAACGGCCATCCTTTAGCTCTCGGCTTATAAGTTGAGCATCAATGCGATCCGTTTTGGTAAACCGCTCTTTGCCTTTGCGATGAATATCTGCCGGATTTACAACCAGGGAATTCCATCCAAACGAAATAAAACTGCAGTGTGCTGAATAACCACAACATCCGGCTTCATAAGCGGTACTCACTTCATGATCAGGAAAATGTTTATGAACAAAAGTTCTTAATTGCAACGCATCCGGAGGCATGCTAAAAGATTTACCAGCAAAAAGATCTGTACTGCAATGAACTTTCCAACTACGTTTGTGTATGTCGATTCCAATGAATAACTTGGCACTAGCAGTTTGTTGTGTTTCCATCTCTATAAGTTTTAGTGAACTTTAAAGATACTCGACAAGCTGCTTTTACATAGATGCTATAATTCAGCGTGGCGATAGTGCAAAACCGAGAAGAAAAACATATAACCAGCTTGATTTCTCTGCGGAATAGTCCTGCTGACGATTCCACGCCGAAATCATAGCCAATCCGTTACCTACAATTATGAAAAACAACATATTAATAATTCTTCTAACATTTAGTTCATTAGTATTTGGACAAAATTTAAAAGGAAATTATTCTGGATATTGGGCTTCAACTAATTGGAGTTATATTTTTGATGGTAATGGAAATTTTGAATATGTAACTGCAGGTCATTTCGGTTTTACAAAATCCAAAGGAAAGTACGAAATCAAGGGAGATACAGTTTATCTGAATGCCAAAAAAACTGGAATAGGAACTTTGGATGTTAAAAGGAGAATGCTAATTGAAAAAGATTCCTGCATAATTGACTTGATAATGAGATATGACTATTGCAAGTCGAGAAATAGTGAGTTTCTAAATTCTAATAAACGGAACTTCAAATTTCCCCAAACAAAACCTGAAAACACTAAATCAATATCGGATTTAAAAGCTGTTTTAGATTCTGCCTTTACAAATCCCAAGGTTGTTGATTATTTTCATTTTGAAGAATTTCCTGAGAGAAGATTGATTTTTAAACCTTATTTTGAGTTAAATGAATTAAACTTTCCTAATTTTAAAATTGGAAATAAAACATTAGGATTTAAAACAACTGATTTGCCAAAATTCTATATTGAGTTTATCGAAATTAATCAAAGTAAAGAATCTATCGAACTTGAATTTGAAATCAAAGATGAAGGAGTTGAATTTACTATGATTTATGAGATTGCAAATAAAGAATGGAAATTGGAATATGAAAGACATAACGAAAAATAACTGTAGGTAACACTGGTAACCGTTGCACAAGTCTATAATTTTCAGAAAGATGATATAAAAGCGCCCTTTTTAAGGGCGTTTGTTGTTTTTGATAGTTATTTATCATCCTAATTCAAGGGAATTATATGGGGTAATATAGGGCTTAAAAACAGCTTTAAATTGAGAAATAATAGACTGAAGACTTACCGCCCCACTCTTACTGTGTTTTTCAATGAATTTCAGGTACTTTTTAAGGTTATAGGCAAACGCCGATAGCTGCATGCACTTATTGGCCTGCTTGATTCCAATGGTATAGCCCCTAAAAATATTAATTTCGTTGGGGTTTTTAATCCTTTAGCCAACATTATAGGCTTTAAAAATTGTCAAGCAAAAAGATCAACACGATATATACCATAAAAATAATGGCATAGGTGTTACTCTCCATCACAGAAAATGCCAATACGATCGACGGTATCACTGCCAGAGTAACGGGAATGTGAATAATAGCACAAAACAAAACTAATTTAAATAACCCGGAATTTTATAGACTAAGGCAACAGATTACTGAACACCAGTTTGGAACATTAAAAAGACAATGGGATTTTAGTTACACCTTGGTAAAGGGGAAACAACACGTACTAACTGAAGTAAATCTTATCATGATGAGCTATAATCTTAAAAGACTTTTAGCCATTTGGGGACCAGAAAGAATAAAAGAAAGGTTCAAAGAACTTTTCCTTGAAAATACAACTATAAATAAGTCAATTAAGCACATTTTAAGCACTTTGAACTTATTGAAAAATATAGACAGTGTAGAAAGAAAATTCTTTAAAACGTCTGTAATACTTCCGTAAATCCAAACGAAACACTTATTTTAGTCCAAAATGAGGTTGATGCGCAGCCTCCCGTTAGGCACATTTGAAAAAAAAATCGCATAATGAAATATGATTGAATTTTTAAAAGGAGGAAAAACTCTGAATGGAGTAAAAATGGGAATGAATATCGACGAACTATATTCGATTTTGGGAAAGCCAACAAATGTTAGCGGAGAAAAAAATTACGGTTATATACATTACGGAGAATATCGCTATGGATTTACTGATGACATAATTAATGAAATGTCAATAGAATTTAAACTGATTGAAAAGCCATTTGAGTTTCCCAATTTAGAATATAAAAAATATGATATTTCTCTTTTTGAAAATTTTAAAATCAAATCTAAAAGTAAAATTCATAAAATAATCAGCTTTGTCAATCACTTGCAACTGAATTGGAAAGCGCAAAATGGAATTGACAAAGATTCGTTGACAATAAAAATTGAAAACGGACCATATATTGTATTCAATCTTTATGATGGAACTGTAGATAAAATTACAATTGTAGATGGCCACCAAAACGACTGATTTTCTATTCGGATGTAAAAACCTTTATTCATTAGGAATTCATCCTTTTGACTTTAGTAAATCTGACTCTGACGAGTACAAAGCAATTATTGAACTTGGAAAAGAAATAATACGAGATATTGGACTTCAAAGTTTCCCTGAATTTATAATCGAATATCAATATCATGTTGGAATTTGGTCGTCGTTTATAACATTGGAATTTGGAAAACTAGACCAAAATGAAATTCTACAAATTAGTGGAACTAAATCTAAATTATCGGCTTGTTTAGAGAAAATTGAACAGAACGAAATTAATGAATTGCCCAGTGATATTGTTGAAAACAAAAATAACTGGATAACAAAAATAAAAACGTGCTACAACAATGGCTCCTATAAGTAATTGCTTGTTCTCGCCTACTTCTTCCCGCACGTGCGGGACTCGAGGATTTTCAGCTTGGTGTGTACCTGTCTGCCGACAGGCAGGCTTGTAAAGTTAAGTGCTAAACCACGCAACTACTCATAGCCGAAGCCATTGGCATCCATTTGAAATGAAAATCGTTCAAACTATAATAATTACAATTCTATCACTGTTTCTGACTATATTTTTGGCTGGAGGAGGCCACGGAACTTATATTCCTGCGAAACTGATTTACCCTTTCACAATGATAATTGCGGAATTCAAAAACGAAATCGGAATTGTTGGAATTTTACTAGCAATCATACAGATTCCGACTTATGCTCTGATTCTGAATAACAAACCGAACTGGAAATATTACTTACTCGGAATTCATTGCATTGCGGTAATTATTGGATTATATATTAACAACGGCTCTTTCTAAAATATGATTGGATTTTTTATTATATCATTCTTTTAACTTTTTTTCGAAGCTTTTATCTATTTTGGTTATTATCAAGATTATAAAAGAAAACCGAAAGAATTTACTAGAAGTATTATCGGAATGCCAATTGGACTTTTAGCAAGTTTCTTCGGACTTAAATCAATTGACGAAAGACTTAAAAAATGGGCAAATAACTCGGAATTGTAAAACAATGAACCTAAAAAATAAAAACGTATACCAACACCGGCTCCTAGTTCATTGCTGCAGTAATCCTCACAGCTTATTTAGGCAACTTTACTATCTTTAAGCCTGGCGGAAAAGTCCTGCGGACATTTCACGCAACGAAACCATAACCAAAACCGTTGTAAAACATTTAAGAGAACCGTATGAAATTCATATTAAAGCTATTTTTCGGAATTTTGACATTCACTTTGAATGCTCAAACAGACGGAGAAGAAACTGTTATATTCTCAAGAATCGGAGAATTGAGTGATGAGCAATTAAATAATTCTGGAACTTCTAAACTGATTTTTGTTACGGACAAAAAAGAAGCTGAAAAAATGGCGGAATTGGATATTAAAAACGGAAATCCATTTTTGTTGCTAATGGGCGGCGTTGCACCAACTATAATTGCTACTGACCCACAATTTGAAAAAGAATACGGAATTTACTTTTACGAATTTGGTTGTACTGGACCTGAAAATGACATAATAATTGCTTACAATAGAATTGTATTTGAACACTTAAGCTCAACAAAAGAAAAAAAATGGATAAATGAAGTTAGAGATGACGTAATCGGATTTAAGGAATGGAAACGCAATTACAAACGAAAAAATTAAATACAATGACTGAATTTATAATTATATCCATTCTTGTAATTCTATTTGCTGGATTCTTATATTGGGCTTATTTACCGGATTATCAAAGAAATCCAAAAGAATTCTGGAGAACCATAATTGGAATGCCAATAGGAATGATCTTAGGCGGATTAGGATATCCAACTTTAAATTATAATATTAAAAAGTGGGCAACGAAGAATAAAAAAGTTAATCGTTAGTAAAAACGTTTTACAACAACGTATAACAACAATTGCGGCTTTGTGCCCTGCGGACACAACCGCGCAAGCATAAAAGTTGGTTATTTTAGCTATCTTAATTTTTAACCAATCCGCAACTGATCATTATACAAGACCGTTGTGCATAATTAGATGACCGAAAAACAAATAGAAAAAATAATTGACTCTAATAAAGTTTTATCTGATGAACTTGATAAAGATAAATATTTTGGATTTTTTCCCGCTGTTTTAATAACTCTTGCATTTGGAATACCAAACTTGCCTTTCATTACTGATAATACGACTTTTAATCCGACAGTTAAATGGATTGGACTACTCTCAGGCTTACTGCTGATTTTGTTGACGTTTCTAAGTTTTAATAAAGAGAAAGAAATAAAATCGGTTATAACTAATCTAGATAAAGAATCGAATAGGCAAATAATTGAGAAATATTTTTGTGACCAGAATATTTCATTGACTAAATATTCAAACTATTACTCAACATTACTACCGAGTTTATTCTATAAAAAGGGTTTGAAATTGATAATCATACCAAGGAATAATAAAATTCTATTCAATTTAAGAACAATTGGTTTTGCAGTGGAGGGTGGTAGAATACCTTACTCAATCGGAAAACAAATACAACAAAATAAACTGACCGAAAAAATAAGAAACTATGCACAACAAGGAATATAAAAAATTGCTACATTTAGTTTTACCAATGTTAGTTGCTTATTTGTTTGCTTACGTCTGACTATAAAAATATTGCGGAATCTGAAAATCCAACTGACAAAAAATACCAAGAAAAAATTAAAATCGGACTTTCAAGGTTTGCCGATATTTATATGGAATTAGACACCGAAGACCGAGAAAGAGTTTGTACATACTTTAAAGAATTAATGGACATTGTGGGACTGGAAAGTTCCAATGGACAACTGAATAAATTTATGTACGGTTTTGACCTGAACGAAATGACAAAAAAAAATTAAAAAAATGTCTACTAGAAAGAAGGGTCAGTTAACGACAGACACAGAATGGCGAAAACATTTACGTAAGATAGGAAAGCGATTTTTCTGGAAAGGTGAACGTTTAGCTGAAAAGAAGATGATTGATAAAGAAATAAAAGAAAGTAAATAAAAAAGCTAGTTGCCAACAAGCTGTATAAGCCATTGCCTGGCCGTTACTCCTATTTAAAAATTTTCTTACATTAGTCGGTGAATATAAATCGAGCCAAAAGTTAATGCAGTTCACGAACTGCTATGGCAACGGCTCATACACCAAGCGTTAACTACTACTACTATTTGAATGAACCAATTTTGCACATATGCTGTAATACTAATCTTCGTCCTAGGATGTAAAGAAAAAACTGAAATAGAAAAAGCGAGCACTGAAAATAGTCTCCAAAAAACAGAAAATAAAAGTGATGTCCACCCACTCATTGACTTGATTTTGGATAGAGTCCATCCTGTAGAATTGGAGAGTTATAATTTGGTAATTTCCATTGACTCCACCTCAATTCCTCGACTGACAAATTTTCCTCCTAACCTAAACGAAAGACTGGACGACCCAACAAAAATTAAACTAATAAAAACTTTTAAAAACAAAACTAGCCCAATTGAGTTCGACAAAAGCAAACTAAATTCAAAAAGCAAAACTCTACTGGACCAGCAGGCCGACAAAGAGTATAAAATCCAAATAATATTCAATGGATTTTTAGAAATAAAAGAAGATAGTCTTGCAGTAACAACAATTGGATTTTACTACAGTCCAAAAGGTGGTTGGGAAGAAATCGTAATCTTTGAAAAAAATGATAGAGTTTGGAGAATATCAAATCGAATAAAAACAGTTCACTATTAAAAACAGTGGCTAACGCAGTGTATAATTGATTGCTGGCGGAAATTTTCTGTCGGAAAAGTCCGCAACTAATCATACACGAACCGTCAGACTGCGCAAAAACCTATTTTGAATATTAGAATATTTGGAGGGGTATCTGAGAAAAAAATCAAATACGGGAATCTCAGAGAATTAAATTTAGTTATTGCGCAGACTCCCGTTGTAAACAATTTGACCCAACAAAACCGAACCAAATCAAATAATGAGCGAAAATAGATTTATTGAGAAATTCCAACATAAGACTGACTCGGAATTAGAATATATTTTAGAAAACAAAAATAGTTACAACGAACAAGCTGTCGCAGCTTCTATTCATATTCTGAAAGAAAGAAACGGAAAAACACCTGAATTGGAATCTGTTGAAAGCAAAATCAAAATAGAAAAAGAGAAAAAAGAAATTGCTCGTGAAAAAACTATTGAGGAACAAAAAAAGAAAAACAATATAACTGACGACCCAAATGCACCTGAACTTCATTCAAGAAAAGTAATTATGGTGTTTTCTGGATTATTCTCGACGATTTTCGGAGCAGTATTACTAATGTATAATATGAACCAAACCGACAATCAAACTGGAAGAATCCAAGTTTTGATTTTTGGAATTTCATATACGATTATTACACTTGTTGTTGTGAACTTATTAAACATTGGAGGCAATATTGCTTTGATTTTTAATATTGCAGGTGGTGGAATTTTGACAGAATATTTCTGGAATAAATTTATCGGAAAAGAATTTCTGCACAGAAAAAGAAGTTGGATAAAACCAGCTATTATTTCCGTTTTAATAGCCATTCCTTTGATTTTAGCAGCAATATATGGACAATAAAAACTGCATACAACAATGTATCCGCAATTACGGAGGATTCGACTGCGTCCGAATCCACCCGGAATTGCTAACGTCAGTTCTAAACCGAAAAATAAAGTAAACCAAACCGATAATTGACGGTTATACGAACCGTCAGACTGCGCAAAAATCTATTTTGAATACTAGAATATTTGGAGGGGTATCTCAGAGAGTTAAATTTAGTTATTGCGCAGACTCCCGTTGTAGCCAATTAAAAGAAGATGAGTAATCAGCCAATAAAAGCAGGCTCAAAGGAATTTACCAAAGAACCATTTCATTTGATTCAATCGAATGGAATGGATAAGAGATATGTGGTTTCATTGAGAGATAAAGTTAGAGTTAGAACTTTGTTGACTGGGTTCATAAATCAATCAAAAAATGATATTCAAATAAAAATCAGAGATTTAGACAACCCTAAAAATCCGATTGACTACTCAGGCTCATTGGGTAATGCTAAACTTCATGAACTAATGACAAAACATGAAGATGTAATTTTTCACAATGGCTACCACGACCTAATGATTAGGAATCCCGACTCTGGAGATTATGTAGCTTTTGATGAGCATGGATTAATTTTCATTTATACGAATCAAGATTATTCAGAAATTTTGAAAAACTTAGAAGCTGAATATAAACCTGACGAGAAATTGATTTATGAATTCAATCATTGGCATTATTGCCTTCCCAAAGGACGGGAAAAATTGGCTGATATGATAAAGGATTTTGAATTGAAAAAAGAATAGAAACGCACTACAACAAGATGTATAAGCCACTGCCCGTTCCTCTTTCCTATTGAAATATTTTCTTACATTAGTCGGTGAATATAAATCGAGCCAAAAGTTAACGCAGTTCACGAACTGTAATGGCAACGGCTCATACACCAGGCGTTAGCCACAATTTAAAAAATGACGTTTCCAATAATTGACATATCGACTGAAAAATGGACTTACGAAGATTTGATAGAATATGTTTGTTACGATGAATATATCTACACAAATAAAGAATCGGTTTTTGAAAAATATTATAAAGACAAATTGTTTTGTGACGGAAATGGAAAAATATACAAAGCCATTGGAAAAGCTGAAATGACTGAAAAATGGCGGAATTGGTTAAGATTTATTCCAAATGTTTGGAAAACAAAAATTGTGTTTAAGAATACGCATAAAGAAATGCCAGTTGAGGAACTTCGGACTTTCTTACTCGAACGGATTTCTGACTTGAAACAAGACAACTTTACCCGACAATGGAAAGTCGATGTTCAAAAAGCAAAAACTCATTCGGAATTAATAAATGACAAATAAAAAAAGTGGCTAACACCGGCTCCTATAGTTCATTACTGTGGTAATCCTCGCAGTTTATTTAGGCAACTTTACTATCTTTAAGCCTGGCGGAAAAGTCCTGCGGACATTTTCCACAACGAAACCATAGCCAAGACCGTTGCCACACATTTGAGAAAATCGTCACGAATTGAAAATCCTGAAAAAAATATTATTAGTAATTGGAATTTTAGCAATAGTTGGATTTGCTATTATTTGGGATATTGCTGACAGAGGACAATTTTACTCGAAACACATTCCGACTGACGAACTGAATGAATTCTATATGCACAAAACGACCGAACAACAAGAAAAGGCGTTTGAAAAGCATTTCGGATTTGGAAAATATAAATTCCCAAGAGAGCACGTTGCGAAAATTAAGCTGTATAAGAATAACTTTCTAACGAGTCGTTTGACTTACAAAACAGTGTCGCAATTGAATAAGGCTGATTTGATTACATTTTTTAATAATCCGAGTAATTTCAATTGGTCAGAAACTACTTGGAGTTTATCTGAATCGGAATATATATTGAGATTTTATAACAAAGAAAATAACGAAATAGGAAAGATTTGGTTGTGTTTGGAAGGTTGTGGAATGATAGAATCGGAACCATTTTCACCGAATATGAAATATGGTGGATTAAGCAAAGTTGGAAAAGAAAACTTGAATTTTATATTAAACGAAATATTAACTGAATAAAAAAACGTGTGGCAACAAGGTGTCCTATGAAAAGCATTAGTCGCTTTCTCCAAAGTTAATATTTAAATTTTCAAATACTTCATCATTTTGTTTTTAAGCGTGTTGATTTATGGATGAAGCTCTGATTCATCCATAAATCAACACTATATAACTTGCTCAGCATCCTATATGTGATCACTCTTTTGAGTGTCACCGGCATCTGTATGATTATAAGTTATAATAAACCCACTTACTTGCTATAAATATGTGATCGTTCCAGACGTCACCCACGTTGTTTTGTAATATGGATTTTAAATACTTCTTTGTGAGCTTTGTTATTGATTTTATTCTATTATTCCAATCTCATAGGGCACTCCGGCTGTATTATCACCCGGAATTAATACAATTGCATGAGATAATTTAACATCTTCTGAACAATCAAGAATTAACCAGAACATAAATTTGAATTTCTTTAATGGTCCAATAAATTGTTTTTAACGCCTAGAAGATATGAGAATCATTTTATTAATTTTTATTCTGTCAACTACTATTTCATTTTCACAAAATGACTATTATCAATTAGTTAAGAATGGAACTAAATTTAAAAAGCCAATTTATTATATATTGGAAAATATTATGGATACAATCATTCATACTGCCGATGGAAAACAAATATTCCTAATTCAAAAGGAAAGGTTTGAATATGACCCCAATATTCATTTTAAAGGCAAAGTTGTCGATAGTATAAATTACCGTAATCGTATAACTGCCAATATCCAAACTTTGTACAATAGAGAAGAAGAAGAGTATTTAACAAAAGCTAGAATTATAAAAAATGATTTAGGATTCAAACCAATACCGCCATTAACACATAAGTTATTAAAGTTATTCATTTTAAAACAAAAGGAAGCATCATTATACATCTATGAAGTAAATTGGATTAGTGAATAGTTATAAAATAAAGTTTAACGTTTTAAAACATGCTAGATAGTTAAAATAACATTGTTTTATTACTATAAGAGTATAATTCCCCCCCAATAATCAGGCAGTGAGTTAAAATAGATCGATATTTTCTAAATGTGTAAAACCAGGTGCGTATTTCGGTGCGTAAATAATTTACAATCCCTTGTAGACCCTATGATAGCTATAAAAATTTGATTCTGGATAGTTCCTCTTTCTCCGCTGGGAGCGTCCCAAAAACCAAACCCCGCAGATCAATAGATCTTGCGGGGTTTTCTTTTTATAATGAATTCTACTTATTCATAAACTACCGGGAATTGGCCAAATGGAATCGTGGAAAGTTTAATAGAGTGTGCTTCTTTTGTGAAAACAAGAAAGATTGAAATGAAAGCGCTTCCAACCTAATAATTACCGGATCATTCTAAATAGCATTCCCACAATAAAGTTCAAATAAACGATTCTTCATTTAGGTGTAATGCGAAATATTTTCAATTCAAATTCTAAAACTGGTAACTCAAAAAATACACAGCAATTTTGAATTGTATAACACATTAAAAATCAAATTGGTATTAGATTTATAGCTATCTTTAAATAGTACGGTTAGACTTTCATTTGGGTGCTTTGCAGCGTATCCGAAGTGGTTGGACCAAAATATACCCCAACTTCTTTTTTGGCCTGCATATTCATTTACTCTTTCTAATTAAACTTAAAACACCAACCTAATGAAAAAGTACATCATTCTTACCTGCCTAATTATTTTTTCAATGCTCTTATCTCAAGCTCAGGAAATTGTGTTTCCGGCAATTCAGGGATATGGGGGTGTAATCCCTGTTCCATTTGAAACAGAAAAACCAGATGCGACCAAGCAATATAAATTTGTTATTGAAATTGGAAATCGTCTGAAGGACAAAAATATAGTGGCAGATAATCTGGATTATGTGGCTCGTATGTATAATCTCCATCGTTATGCAGGAATCCAAAAAGAAAATATTGAAATTGCCATTGTTATTTATTCCGGCTCAACTTCTGCCGTGTTAACAAATCTAACCTACGACAAGCGGTTTAGTCAGGAGAATCCTAATGGTGCTTTACTGGACGAATTCTTAAGAAATGGAATACAAGTGTTTGTTTGTGGTCAGTCTATGATGAAACAAAATCTTGTTCCCGCAGATATTTATCCGGGAGTTAGACTGGCCATGTCAAGATTTACAGCTACTACAGACTTGATTGAAAAAGGTTACCGACTCATTGTACTGTGAATTCAAACAGGTTATGAAACAATAAATGGTTAAACCGTAATTCCCCGGATAATTATGAAAATTGACATTTAATCGACAGAGTCCAGCCCACTACGCATTTATTGTGTTGAAAAATGTGAAGCATCTCTTTTTTGGTGACAAAGCAATGATACCTCAATAAAAGCCCGTTTCATTAAAATGATGGGCCCGGCCAGTCACTGATGATGAAAAGATGAATCACTTAGTTCCTGAAGTACCTTAAAAAATCAATACCCTTAAAAATCATCCAATCTATCGAACCATTCACCAATGAAAACAATCTTTAGAAAACTTCGATGGGATTTACTCTACAGGGGAAAGACCCGTAAATACCTTAAATACGCTATTGGAGAAATTGTATTGGTTGTGATTGGAATTTTAATTGCTCTAAGCATTAACAATTGGAATGAAAACCGGAAAAATAAAGCTGCCGAACAGCAATTATTGAACTCATTATTACTAGAGTTTGAGGACAATCTGATCATCCTGGATAGCACAATTGTAACCAATGCTGAAATAGCAGAAACCTGTATTAAGATTGGGGAATTTACCGGGCCAACTTTACCCACAATTAGTGAAAAGGAATTATCGCAATATATGGTGGGAGCTTTTAAGTATGAGTCGAGGTATATCCCTAATCAAGGCACCCTTTCTGAGATAAACAATTCCGGAAAACTTTCATTGCTTTCTGATAAATTGTTAAGAAGGTCCATTTCCGAATGGCAATCACAATACGAGCTCGTTAAAAATCAGGAGACTTATGTTGTTACAATGAGAGACAACACCCATAATTATTTTATAAATAATGGTAATTTTAGAAGACATTTGGATTTAATTGATGATGCTCTGGTGGATGTTAAACCAAGTAGATTTGCAAACAATGATTTTGCTTTTCTCACCAATCCAAAATTTGAAAGTAATCTTTACCTTTTTATTGTAGCCTCTATTAACTTAAACAAAACCTTCTATTTGCCCTTGAAGGCAAAAACTGAAACCATCATTGAACAATTAAAACAAAATATTAAGGGGTAATAATCAGGAAAGAATTAAACATTCTGCCCGGTAGATTTAAAATACTAAACTTCAACTAAAAGATTAAAACGTGAAGTTCATTTTGAAAAATAGTACGTTATTATGTATCCAAATCATCTTGGCAATTATTGGTCTATTAGTGCTTGCTGCCTTGATTTGGTTTCCATTGATAGAAGGACGAGCAGAAAAATTGGATCTTTTTCATATTTATATGGACCCGTTCATACTCTATGGTTACCTCTCCTCTATCGCCTTTTATATCGGGTTGTTTAATGTGTTTTTATTCGTCAGTTATGTTCGGCGAGATCAATTACTATCCATGAACACCTTAAGATCCTTAAACAGAATTAAATTTAGTGCCATCCTATTTTCTATATTAATTGCAATAGCGGGAATTTATATAAGGATCTACCACCATAAAGATGACGACCCCGCTGGCTTTTTAGCTTTATGTTCTATCGTAATCATCAGTAGTATTTCGATAGCCATAGCGGCCACCATATTCATCAGGAGGTTGGAGAAAAAACTAGCAATAGGGACTGGTAAAGAAAATCTCAATAATTAAAAGGTACACTAATAAGGTAATATGAAAAAGGTACTCATAATACTCATACTATTCACTGCAATTGGTTGCAAGCCTAAAAAGGTTCAAAACGGAAATTCCAGAACAACGGAAAGTCCTGAAAAAGTAAATCCTGTAAAAGAACGGTTTTCCAAAATGGAGGCAGACGCTTTGAAAGAGCCTTATAGTGGAATTTTTTCAGGAAAAAGCGATTCGACTGATTTCTTTCAAATTCGTTCAACCGGAGTTTCGACCCTGCCAATTCTTCAGGCTGCCAGGGAATTTTTAAAAAATCTGTCACCTTCACAAATAGAACGAACAACATTTAATATTGATGATAAGGAATGGAGGAAGTGGAGTAACGTAGATAATGGAATATATGACCGACATGGAGTAAGCTTAAAAGAATTGAACAACAACCAGAAGAAAGATGCCTTTCTGTTAATTCAGGAATCCTTAAGTGCAAAAGGGTTGCAACTAAGCAAAGACATTATGAAGACCGACCAAACTCTCAAAGAACTTAATAATGGTTCATTGGATTATGATGAAGAATTGTATTTTTTGACCATTATGGGAAATCCTTCGGGCACTGAGCCATGGGGTTGGCAATTGGATGGACACCATTTGGTAATCAATTATTTTATCTTGGGCGACCAGGTGGTAATGTCTCCTGTATTTATGGGTGGTGAACCCATAATCACAACTTCCGGAAAGTATAAAGGAAATACCCTTTTTCAAGATGAACAGAACTTGGGTTTAGCACTCATGAAGTCCCTTGAACCAGCACAGCAAAAAGAAGCAACAATCACAAAGATCAAATCCGGCAATAATAATGTCGCTGGGGCAAATAAAGATAATTTGATTCTCAACTATGAAGGGATACCTGTCTCAAAATTTACCAATGAACAGCAGGAAAAACTATTGGACCTAATTTATTTGTACATCAGTAATATTCGTGAGGGACATGATAAAGTTAAAATGGAAGAAGTAATGGAGCATATGGATAATACTTGGTTTTCCTGGATTGGATACACCACTGAGGATGCCGTTTTCTATTATAGAATCCATAGTCCGGTGATTTTGATTGAATTTGATCATCAAAGAGTGGCCAGCATACCAAATGCTGATGACGGAAAGCCCACAAGGAATCACATCCATACAGTTGTGAGAACCCCTAATGGCAATGATTATGGCAAAGACTTATTGAGACAACACAAAGAAAGGCATCATCACAAAAATTGAAACCTAAGTTAAAATAAAGGATTGAATCGACATTTACAGCTATCATCCTATCTGTATTTCAGTATAGAAATTACCTGCTTTTGATGGATTTTGACCTTCATTTAATAAAGAGACTCTTTTGGCGAATGCCTGAAATACAACCTTAGAAAAGATCTAAAAATACTGTCCTTTTAAAGGATTAATTAGACTCATTTTCTCCGCTGGGAGCGTCTCAAAAAAAACAACCCCGCAAGTCATCAGGTCTTGCGGGGTTTAGTATTATAGTTTTTGACAAAATGGAATTAAAAGATCAGGTAAGAAAGCTTATAGGGTACAAAGTCTCCTCACTAACCGCCATTAAAAATTAAGATTCATCCCATAATGAGTTGCGAGCTTTACAGCCTCAGATTTACTCAGCTGAATTACGGCACCGTGTTTAGGAGACGTAAAATTGGTAGTTTTCATTACCCCTTCATTAAAATGGCCTAAATTCTCGAAGGACTTGAAATCGGTAGTTTCCAGAAAACCGAAATTATGTGGCTGGATACTAAAAATATCGTACATCAGTACCCATTTATCCTCTCCTATACGTTTATAGATATTGGGAGCTTCACAGGCACCGGGCTCCTGATCTATCCAATCCGATTGGTAAACATACCCCCCGTTAATTCGGTCAGAAAACGCCATCTTTATTCCGCCCGGATTCTCTTGTGCAACATAAGTCATCATATACCTACCGTCATTCAGGGGTAATATATCCGCATCGAGCACTTGTATTTCCGGATCTGGATATTCGAATATTAATTTTGGTTGCGTTATAACTTTGGTGAAATCATCATCCGTATAAGCATAATACATTTTTGTAAGGCCATGTCCTAAACGCATCGTAAAATATACCATCATTTTATCCTCCTTAGGATCGTAAATCGTTTGGGGAGCCCAGGCACAACCAATATTTTTCAATTCCGGGAAATGTTCATCAAAAAGAAAATCGCTATGAGTCCAATGGATCAGATCAAAAGATTTCATCAATACAAATCCCCGGTTGTTACCCCAGTCATAATCTTCCACCGGGCGTTCCCAGGTCGTCTCCCGAAAACCTTTTTCCTTCGCAAAAATGTGCAAGTCTGTCATCGCCACATAGAATGCACCATCAGGTCCACGGGTAATATGAGGATCCCTGATTCCCTTTTGACTGGCAATGGTATCTCCGGCAACCACCGGCTTGCCATCATTTATATCGGCGAACGTATAACCATCAGTGCTCAAAGCCATATGTAAACTGTGATCATCATCTTTAAAATACGTCATCAAATACGCCTCCATCGTTTCATTTTGAGTATCCGTAGATTTATTTTGTGTTACATCTTTACAACTGAAAAATAGCGGTAAAGAACATACTAATAGTAAGGTTTTAAAATTCATATAACAGTATACGTTTAAAGGTTTTAATTTAAGGGAACAGTCCACTTTTTCGTCCAGAGCGTTTATAAATGTAAAAATAACATTTAAAATTAAATGGCCCCTATCAGAGATCGCGAAGAAACCCGCTCATTTCATATCGCTTCCTGAAGAGAAGTATCAGGGAAAAGAAATATTGCAATAAGAAGGTACTCCGTTAAATTCATGAAAATAAATGAACAACCCCAGAAATTATAGTCGCTTTTTTGAAGTAAATTTAATATCTTCAAAACCTGAACTAAATCGATTTCGTGAATTTCATTCTTATCAATGCATAAAATTCTCTTTCCATTAAACCATTCGATTTTAAAATCTTAACTATGAAAATCAGATTTTTTTACTTTCTGAGTCTGTTATCTGCTATTCTCATCATACCTGGATGTGCAGGTCAACAAAAAGATCAGGAAAACATTCCCTGGCAGCCCCTTTTCAATGATACGGATCTTTCCGGATGGAATCAAAAAGGCGGTGCTGCATTATACGAAGTAAAAGAAGGAATTATCTATGGAACAACCGTACCGGATAGTCCGAATTCCTTTTTAACCACCGATAAAAACTATGACGATTTCATCTTAGAGCTGGATTTTAAAGTAGATTCAACGATGAACTCCGGTATACAGATACGAAGCAATAGTCTGCCTCATTACCAAAACGGACGCGTTCATGGATATCAGATCGAGATCGATCCATCTGACAGAGCGTGGAGCGGTGGTATTTATGACGAAGGTCGCCGGGGTTGGTTAGTAAATCTCGAAGGACAAAAAGAAGCACAGAAAGCATTCAAGCAAAATGAATGGAATCATTACCGTATTGAAGCCCTGGGCGACACGATCAAAACCTGGGTTAATGGTATTCCCACCGCCAATCTTATAGACGATAAAACGCACGAAGGCTTTATTGCCTTACAGGTACATTCCATAGGTAAAGAAGATACCCCCGGTAAATATATTCAATGGAAGAACATACGGATTCTTACCGATAGCCTTTCAAAATACAGTACTAAAAGTCCGATACCTCCAACTTACACAAAAAATCACCTGACCGATCAGGAGAAAAAAGATGGCTGGCAATTGTTATGGGATGGTGCCACTACGAATGGCTGGCGTGGAGCCAAACTATCAAATTTCCCGGAAAAAGGATGGAAAATAGAAGACGGTATCCTTATGGTGCTCGAAGCCGATGGAAAAGAAGCAGCCGATGGAGGTGATATTGTAACGATCGAACAATTCAGTGATTTCGAGCTTTCGGTAGATTTTAAAGTCACTGAAGGAGCGAACAGTGGTATTAAATATTATGTGGATACCGAGATCAACAAAGGAGAAGGCTCCTCGATCGGACTGGAGTATCAAATATTAGATGATGAACGACATCCGGATGCCAAATTGGGAAACCATGAAGGTAGCCGAACCGTTGCATCGCTTTATGATCTTATTCAGGCAAATCCGGATAAACCGATCAACCCGGTAGGCACATGGAATACGGCTCGCATTTATTCCCATGATGACCATGTGGAACATTGGCTTAACGGCGTTAAAGTTCTGGAGTATGAGCGGGGTAGTGAAGATTTTAAAAAGCTCGTGTCTGAAAGTAAATATAAGGTTTGGCCCGGGTTCGGACTGTTAGAGAAAGGTAATATACTGCTTCAAGACCATGGAAATAAGGTATATTTCAAAGACATAAAAATCAAACCCCTGAACTAAAGAGTTATGACCACAAGAAGAGACTTTATATCAAAAACCGCATTAGGTGGAGCAGCCATTACTTTGGGCGGACCCGCGATGGCCATGCCGGCAAACAGCTACCGAAGGATAATCGGAGCAAATGACCGACTGAATGTCGCCTTTGCAGGTCTTGGCAGACGTGTTGGCGCTTATTACGAGCCCGTACAGATGAAAGAAGCCAATGTACATCTTTTGTACCTCTGTGATGTGATGAAATCACAACGGGACAAAGCTTTGATCGATTTTACAAAAAATGCCGATTATCAGCCAAAACTCGAAAATGACATTCGGAACGTTATTGCAGATAAAGACGTAGATATCTTATTTAACGCTACACCAGATCACTGGCATACGCCCGGTTCCATTATGGCTCTGAAAGCCGGAAAGCACGTGTATGTCGAAAAGCCCTGTAGTCATAATATGCATGAAAATGAAGTATTGGTACAGGCTGCTAAAAAATATGATAAAGTGGTTCAAATGGGAAACCAGCAACGCTCTTCCGACCACACCATTAAGATCATTGATAAAATTCATGATGGTATTATCGGAACTCCGTATAAAGCCCTGGCATTCTACACCAATGCCAGAGGAGAAACCTCCGTACAAAAAGCAGCCCCCGTTCCTGAGGGATTGGATTGGGAATTGTGGCAGGGCCCTGCTTTACGAAGAGCGTATACCGATAACACCTGGGATTATAACTGGCATTGGTATGGCTGGAACTACGGAACCGCAGAGGCCGGTAATAACGGAACACACGAACTCGATGTAGCGAGATGGGCATTGGATGTCAACTACCCGTTATATGCTGAAGTCGAAGCTAAAAAACGTCACTTCTCAGACGATGGCTGGGAAATGTACGATACCATGCTGGCTACCTTCCAGTTCACAGATGACAAGATCATTCAATGGGACGGGAAAAGTAGGAATGGTTATGACACGTATGGAGGAGGCCGAGGGACTATCATCTATGGAAGCGAAGGAACTGTTTTTGTGGATAGAGAAAAATACCGACTTACCGATAGAAATGGCATTGTGATTGAAGAATTCGACAGTCAAAGCAATGAAGCAGGTACTGCCCTGGGAGGTGGGGGCGACGTTACAACCGCTCATGTCCTTAATTTCTTCAACACGATACGGGGAAAAGAAAAATTAACCGCTCCCATCGATGATGCAAGCATCAGTATGGCCATGGTACATTATGCCAATATTGCTTACCGGATCAACAAAGGTTTTAGTATCGATGAAAATACCGGACGAATCTACGATCGTGAAGCCATGCAACTTTGGAACCGACAATATGCTCCCGGATGGGAATTAAACTTATAAAAAATGAAGCGAAGAAACTTTGTTAAAACGAGTGGCCTCGCCGTAGCCGGAGTTACCACCACTGCTGCACTTTCAGGATTTAATATCCTGAATAATCCTAACCGCACAGTTAATATCGCAGTTATCGGCACCGGTGACCGTGGAAGCGGACTCATCCCCTTCCTCAATGAAATTGAAGGCATACGAGTTTCCGCCTGTTGCGATACGCTGCCCTTTCGCCTCGAAAATGGCTTGAAAAAAGTTAACGGAAATGCCAAAGGTTATAAAGATTATCGCGGTGTATTGGATGATAAAAACATCGATGCAATTTTAGTGGCCGTACCATTCAGCGAACATGCTAAAATCGAGATGGATGCCCTGGATGCCGGAAAGCATATCTATGGTGAAAAGACTTTGGTGAAGGGTTATAGTGCTATTAAGGAATTACTTCATAAGAAAAATCAACATAAAGAACTCATCTTTCAAACCGGACATCAGTATCATTCTTCCAGGTTATATACCGAAGTTGTGCAGATGATCAAAAACGGTAAGATTGGTAATATAACTGCTTTTGAAAGCCAATGGAACCGGAACGGGAACTGGCGCAGACCTGTACCTGACCCTTCCCTTGAAAAATTGATCAACTGGCGTATGTATCGTGAATATTCCGGTGGTTTGACCGCCGAACTGTGCTCCCATCAAATAGATTTTGCCAATTGGGTACTGGAAGAACACCCAAAAGAAGTCGTTGGATTGGGAGGTATTAATTATTGGAAAGATGGCCGCGAAACTTACGATAATATCCATCTAATTTACAATTATCCGAGCGGGGTAAAAGCGACCTTCCAATGCCTCACCTCCAATGCCAAAGACGATTACCAGATCAAGGTCATGGGCGACAAAGGCACGATCATTTTAGGATATACCAATGCCTGGTTCTACCCTGAAGGAAACCCGAATAAAGAAGTCGGAGACGTAGATGGCGTATCTGGCGCTACCCTGCAATGGGAAGATGGAAAAGGTATTCCTATTCATATTTCTCACAACGATCCGAGTAAACAGGCCCTGATGGATTTCAGGGATAGTATTCTCAATGGCAGTGAGCCGATCTCCAATCTCAAGACTGGAGCCGGTGCGGCGATCTGTGTACAAATGGGACTGGATGCTATGTATTCGAAAACAAAGGCGGACTGGAGTCCGGAGTATTCTGAATGGTTGGGTTAGGAGTTTCAACTAATCTTAAGATCGATCGTAACTGAGGTACTGATAAAATCTTTTGGTCTGCTGGCGCACCGGAGAGTGACGATCCTACCTTCGGCCTTCGGCGAAGTTGGAGTGTCGATCTCCTTTCTTATTCAGGCAAGCCTGAAAAAGAATTCGTCGAGTGTCGTCGCTATCATAGTGCTGACGCACGATGATGCTAGAGTGACCTGTGGTGGAAGTGATCTTCGCAGGCTCAGTTTTTTTGGAAACTTCGCGGGATTAGTTTTTTTTGGGGGCTCGCGGGCTCGGCTTTACGGGGATTTGAAGGCTCAGTCTTTTGAGTGGGAATCGTTTGAGCCTCTTATTATTTTTAATAAAAACCTGAAGGCTTTCATTATGAGATCAAAGAATAATACCTATAGTTCCTTGAAAAAAAAGGAGGTCCGTGCTTTGTTATACTACCAGGTTTACAATAAAAAGAGTTCAATATAACTATATCCGCCACAGAAATTAAAAATCATTTTTTGTATTTGGAGTGCGTTGATTTCATATCCCGGATCATCTTATTGAACGCCTTACCTTTCTTCCGTTTTTCTGCAATGGTTTCCTCGAAATGTGCTTTTTCCCTTTCCATTCTTAAATAGTTCTCGTAGGAAGCCTTATCGATTTCTCCATTATCCACTGCGGAAATAACCGCACAGCCGGTTTCATTAGTATGCGTGCAATCATTAAATCTACAATGTTCCGCTGTCCTACTGATCATCTCGAAAGTGGTTTCCAATCCTTCTGAGGAATCGGTGATTCCCACTTCCCGGATTCCGGGATTATCGATAATCACTCCCCCACTTTCCAATACCAGTAGTTCACGGTGACTGGTGGTATGTCTTCCTTTTTGAGTACTGGAACTGATATGACTGGTTTTCATCAGCGATTGCTCTGAAAGTAAATTGGTAAGAGTTGACTTTCCTGCACCTGAAGACCCTAGCAAACAGTAGGTCTTACCCCTATGGATAAAATCCTTTACTATTTTAAGCGCTTCCGGATCTTCCATACTCATCGTAAAAACCGGTAATTCAGGAATTCTTTCGCTGATCTTTCCTATTTGGTCCTTCAGTAAATCATCATCGACCAGATCAGTTTTTGTGAGAACGACCACCGGTTCAACCTTTGATGAATGGCAAATGGTCAGATATCTTTCGATTCGGTTTATATTAAAATCCCGGTCTACAGCCTGTATGATTAAGGCGTAATCGATATTGGTCGCAATTATTTGTTTTTCTCCATGTTGACCGACTGCTTGTCGTTCCAATACAGACCTTCTGGGTAAGATGGCATGGATAAGTGCATCGTCTTCATTGTATTCCGAAAAGGCAACCCAGTCTCCCACCGCCGGGAAATCGGACCTGCTATTCGCAGTAAATCTAAGATTGCCAATCACTTCACCGTCGTACTCCTTTTCAGTATTCTTTACGATATACCGTTCCTTATGTTCCGAAATTACACGACCAACTTTAAACCCTTGCAGGTTTTGATCGATTCGATACTTTTCCAGAATACTATTATATCCTAAATCTTCAAGTTCCATCTTCCCTTCTTAACTAATTAATTCCCTATACTGGCTTCGATCATGTAATGTCTTAGCACTTATAACCAGCCTTAAGTTAAAACATATTTCTTTTGAAGAGCAGAATATTTTAAAATTCATCTAGTGTATTCCGTTGGTTCCCCTGGTTCATATGGGCTTGAACGTTTTAAATAAATAGTTGAAAAAATATAGTTCTTCAACTTCCGTCTCTCAATGACCGTTCTTAGTAACTTTTTCAAACTAAAAAAAAACCACTCCGAAGAGTGGTTTCTGTTGAATGTTCACTATAAAATTTCCTTACTCTTCACTGGCATTCATCGCCTTCATCAACAGGGTATATGCATTTTTCACCACAATTTCAGAGGTTTCATCAATTGTATCTGACTTGATGTGCTGCTGGCCGTTCTGACTAATGCCTGCCTCTACAGGAACCATCTCAAAAATCTGATTTTCTATAGCTTTAAATACATAGCTAACGCCTTTCCATTGAACTACTGCGGCTTCTGGAACGGTTAATCCTGTTTTGTTTTTTACATGGATCTCTGCATTCACGAACAGACCCGGGTAGAGCGCCTCCGTACTTCCACTTACAACGGCGGTCACCTCTGCAGCATGGTCGGTATTCAGACTATGATTGATATACTTAATATTCCCTTCGAAACGGTTTTGCGTATCACCGTTACTGTATACTTCCAGCGTCTGCCCTGCTACCAGATTAGGTATATCCTTCTCAAAAGCATTGAATACCATAATGGCCTCTTTCATCTCCAGGATCTCGAAGAGTTTCTCAGTAGAAGAAATATATTTACCAGCATTAATATTGACTACAGATACTAATCCGCTTACCGGAGCAACCAGGGCTATAGAATTATGGATGGTAGCCGCGGTTAAGGATTTTGCATTGATGCCAACCAAAGCAAGCTTTTGTGCCAAAGAGGTCATCAGGATCCGTTGCGTTTCCCGCTCTGTTGAAATCTGTTCAAACAATTTATCTGAGGTCGCCTTGCTTCTATTCAATTCCTTTTGTCTTCCATATTCCTGTTCGGCTAATTGAAACTTTTCCTTTGCCGTTAAATAGTCCTGTTGCAATTGTATAAGTTCCATCCCTTCAATTACAGCCAGCACTTGTCCTTTAGACACATGCATCCCAGCCATTACTTTGGTACTTTTAATGTATCCGACCAAGGGGAAGCTTACATCCACTCTGTTTTGTGGAGGCACTGTGACCAATCCTTGTAGGGTTATCACCTCATTTAATTTTCCTATGTTTGGAACACCTGTTTCCAAGCCTACATTCTTCATCTGAATATCTGTTAGGCGTAATATGTTATCCGTTACCGCTACTTCTGATGCTTCAGCGATAGCTTCCTTCTTTTCCTCCGGCTCATTACAAGAAATTAATCCGAGTATGAGGCCCATGGTTATTATAATATACTTTTTCATGATTTTACATATTTGTTAGTGACATTACGCGTATAACTGCCTGATTGTATGCATTCAATGTGTCCAGATATTCATTTTTGATCGTAATGGCCTGATTGACCACCTGAACCCATCTTAAGTAGTCGATATCCCCATTGTTTAATTGACTATTGGCGGCATCGATAATGGTCTGTGCATTAGGAAGCCCTACCGTTTCAAAATATTTAAGGGCTTCCTCATTTTCAGCGACGATACTCCTGGCATTATTCAAAGCGGTTTCCAATTCGATACGTAAGGCCTCTGACGCTATTACTGACTGTTCATAAGAAACTTTGGCCGCTTTATTTTTGGCACTCTGACTGCCAAAGAATAATGGTATCCTTAACCCGGCAGTCACATAACCGAATTGGTCACCGTTATCATAGTATACCTCTGCTCCCGTCTGATCGGTTTGATAACCATTGATCGTCGTACTGTTATATCCCACAGTAATGTCAGGTAATAATCTTGCCCGTTCGGTTTTCCACTCCCATTTGGCAGCTTCACCCTGATACCTGGCCCGTTGCAGGGCAGGTAACTCTGCTATTTGACCTACCTCTTCATTAAATGGAATCCTGGGTTGAACGGTTTCAGGTATATACGCTAAGCTATCCTGTAGCATGGTATTGAAGGTATTCAAAGTGGTTTTCAGATCCATATGCACCAGATGCAATTGATGAATATATTCCTGACGTGCCGACTTTGAAGCACTCCGTTCCAAAATATTGGCTTCTCCAACTTTAAATCTAAGTTCCGATTTAGCCTCCAGAATACTATAAATACTATCTGCGTACTGCAATAATTCTTCTTTCTGAACAAGCCAGATATATTCGTAATACAAGCTTCGAACCTGTCCCTGAAGTTCCTGTTTGGCTATGGCTGTATTTGCCTTTGCTGCCTGATAGGTAGCTTTTAAAGCCTTTTTCTGACGTACGTACACGGTAGGGAAACTAAAATCCTGACTGATACCGATCCTGGTATCATTATAGGTGCTGTTATAATGTCCGTAATCAACATCCACCAGTGTTTTACCGATATCATAGCCGGACTTTGATAACAGGTATTGTGCATTCTCTCCTTTAGTAGCCAACTGAACACGACGGTTATTTTCCATCGCGATGTGCACTGCCTCTTCCATTCCGATCGAAACTTTTTCCTGTGCTTGTAAGAGCGGAGGGCATAGTACTAAAATCAGAATACTCATTCCGGTCACATATTTTTTCTTTTTACGAATTGTCACTTTTGAATGATAGCTCATAAGATAAATGGCCGGCAGGACAAAAAGTGTAAGCAGTGTTGCCGTGATCAGCCCTCCTATTACAACCGTTGCCAAAGGACGTTGTACCTCTGCTCCCGCTCCATTACTAAGTGCCATTGGCATAAAACCAAGGGATGCTACCGCAGCAGTCATCAAGACCGGACGCAATCGGTTCTTTGTACCCGTAACGATTACTTTTAGCGGATCTGTTATCAGACCCGTCTTACGAATTGCATTGAATTCTGAGATCAACACAATACCATTTAAAACTGCAACTCCGAAAAGGGCGATAAATCCAACCCCTGCCGATATACTGAAAGGCATACCGCGAGACCAAAGGGCAAAGACTCCACCGATGGCGGATAATGGGATGGCGGTAAAGATTATAATTCCTTCCTTCAAGGAGCCAAATGCAAAATAAAGGAGGACCAGGATCAGTAATAATGCTACCGGAACGGCTATTCCGAGTCTGCTCTTTGCCTGTTGTAAATTTTCAAAAGCACCTCCATAAGTGATATAATACCCTGCATCCATTTGTAACTGAGTTTTAACCTTTTCCTGTAATTCATTCACGATACTCTGAACATCTCTTCCACGGACGTTAAAACCTACGATGATCCTTCTTTTGGCATTTTCCCTTTGTATCTGATTAGGACCTTCCACCTCGGTAACACTGGCTACCTGATACAATGGAATCTGAGTACCTGACGGAGTTGCAACCAGCAGATTTCTGACATCACTGATATCCTTTCTTCCGCTGTTCTCCACGCGGACCACCAGATCGAACCGCTTCTCACCCTCATAAATATTTCCTGCAACCGCTCCGGCAAAAGCTGCATTTACCGTACGATTGACATCCTGTACATACAAACCATATTTCGCCATTTCAGCCCAGTTATAATCGATTACGATCTGAGGCATCCCGGTAACCTTCTCTACATACCAGTCTGCCGTACCTGAAACGGTTTGGCTGATAGCCCCTAACTGTTCCGCATAGGTCGCCAGTTTATCGAGGTCTTCACCATAGATCTTACAAACCACATCTTGCTTTGCCCCTGTCATCAATTCATTAAATCGCATCTGAACCGGATATTGAAAACCTGTAGTTACTCCCGGAGAAACCTGTTGAACGGTTTCTGTCATTTTCTCTGCCAGTTCCGGAAATGAAGATGCGCTGGTCCACTCAGATTTATCCTTTAGTACGATGATCATATCCCCTCCTTCTATGGGCATCGGGTCTGTTGGAATCTCGGCACTTCCGATACGGGATACCACCCTGATCACCTCGGGATATTGCTTTTTCAACTCTTTCGAAATGTCCTGTATCGTATTCACTGTCGTAGAGAGGTTCGTTCCCAATAATAATCTGGTTTCAACGGCAAAATCGCCTTCTTCCAACTGAGGAATAAATTCTCCACCCATTTTACTGAAAATCATGATCGCTGTGGCAAACAAGGCCAGCGCAACCCCGATAATCGCGATACGTCGTTTCATCGCTTTGACCAGGATCTTTGCATAGAACTTTTCCAGTCGGAACATTACTTTATCCGAAAGATTCGGGGTTTTGCTTATCTTCTTACTGATCAGTAAGGAGCTTATCATCGGCACATAGGTCAATGAAAGAATAAAGGCACCCAGAATGGCAAAAGCAACGGTTTGCGCCATAGGTTTGAACATCTTCCCTTCGATCCCCTGTAAGGATAATATTGGCAGGTATACAATTAGAATAATAATTTGTCCGAAGACCGCAGCATTCATCATACGTGAAGCGGAACCGGAAACCTCCTCATCCATTTGATGCTGATCGATACGTAAAACCCTTTTATATTTATCGGAGGTATGTATGTGATGTAAAATTGCCTCTACAATAATAACAGCACCATCCACGATGAGTCCGAAATCAAGAGCTCCCAAACTCATAAGGTTACCACTGACTCCAAAGGTGTTCATCATAATAATGGCGAACAACATCGCCAGAGGTATGACGGAAGCTACGATAAATCCGGCGCGAAAATTCCCTAAGAAAAGTACCAGCACCAGTACCACGATCAAGGCCCCTTCTATCAAATTCTTCTCGACCGTTCCAATGGCATTATTTACCATTTTCGTTCGATCAAGAAAGGGCTCAATGGTCAAGCCTTCCGGTAACATGGTTTCGATCTCAGCAACCTTTGCCTTTACTTCATCAATTACGTTGTTTGCATTTTCGCCTTTCAACATCATGACGATACCGCCCACCGCTTCTCCAATGTCATCGGTGGTGAGTGCACCATATCGGATAGCAGAAGACAGACTAACCGTGGCAACATTCTTAATAAGTACAGGTGTACCCGTTTCGGTAGTTTTGATCACTATGTTTTCAATATCCGGAATACTTTTAGCGAGTCCAACGCTTCGAATATAGGAAACGGTGGCCCCTTTCTCTATATAGGCGCCTCCGGTATTTTCATTACTGCGATTAAGGGCTTCGAATACATCACTGATCGTTAAGTTCTGTGCTTTAAGCCTTGCAGGATTAACCGCGACTTCGTACTGCTTTAATTTTCCACCAAAGGTAGATACATCGGCAATTCCGGGTGTTCCTAAAAGGTTTCTGCGTACCACCCAATCCTGCAGCGTCCTTAATTCTGTCAATGAATACTTCTCTTCATATCCTTTTTTAGGTTTAAGTACATACTGATATATTTCACCTAATCCTGTGGTAACCGGAGCCATTTCAGGGAGATTACTATTCTCGTCTATCTCAACCTTTTTCATCCGCTCCTCAACCTGCTGTCTGGCCCAGTACACATCGGTATCCTCATCGAATACAATACTTACTACGGATAATCCAAACCTGGAAATACTTCGACTTTCTTTAAGTTGGGGGATGTTACTGATGGCCTGTTCTATCGGAAAGGTGATCAACCGCTCTACATCTTCGGCTCCCAAAGACGGAGCGGTCGTAATGATCTGTACCTGGTTGTTCGTAATATCAGGTACCGCATCGATCGGCAATTGCGTGACCTCATAGATACCGTAGATAATCCACAATACTATCATTCCACCAACTGCCAGTTTATTTTTAACTGAAAATTGAATTATTCTATCTAACATATTTTATTGATTGTAGTGAATACAAACATATCCAGCCAATGAGATGACTCATGGCTACTTTTATTCAAACAATAGGGAAATATGTCAGGCTATAGGAGGGCGAAACAGATCGCCAAACTGAGGATTGTTATAAAAAATTTGTTTATCAAAGATCGACGACTGCTGTATTGGAATACTATGAACGATCGTACTTTGCTGATTTTGGTTGGGTGTGATTACCAATTGCGAATTTCCGGCATCAATCTTTTTAAATGGTAATTGCATATCTCTGTCCTGATCGTTGTCATTCAGATCATTCCCCCAATAGTGCCATTCCAGATAATTATAGAAGGTAATCGCTGTATCGCGTTGCTGATGCTCTATGAAGTGTTCTATTAACATAGGGAGCTTCGATAATTGTCCGAAGAAACAATTATTCTGAACGATCAATATTGTTAATAAGAGGATACAGTACTTTCTCACATGTCAAAAATAGTTGTGAGACCTTATTCATACAATAGTCTCCATCATTTTTAAGGATATATAAATTATAGGATGTTTAATTTGGGATATTTCCACATTCCAACCGCAAAATAATCGTAATCCATTATTGAAGTTTCTCCTGACACCCGTCTAAATTCAATTGAATAAGATTATATATGGATCAACCTCTGTTTATGAAGGTAGGTTTCACATCGATTTCGAATTCACTCCATACGATGAACATTCACATTTCAATAGCAAATAAATAGATCCATGCGAGATAGATCACTTGCAAAGGAATCCTGAACCACAAATAGTTTAATCCCTTTCCCTGATAATTAGCGTTTTCATAATCAACATTTTTCACAGCCCCGTAAATATTAGCAGGAAGAATTAGCAGCAGAAAGATGATCAGGAACCAACCCGTTTTCACCGTCATGATTGGAATTAATAAACCGATGGCTGCAAATATTTCAATAAAAGCCGTCAAATAGACCCAGAATAATTTATAAGGAATGAAATCGGGTATCATCATCGACATCCCTTTTGGATACAGAAAATGCCCCAGTGCGGTGAACAATAACATCACGGTCATTGCGATTCTCCCTGAAAATGCCGCGTCAAACCGACCTGTGATGATCCTGATCATAAAAAGAGAAATAATAAATGAGATTAATAGTACGAGGAGTGGTTTCATTTTTACTTTATTTATCGATATTTCCCGAATCCAATTTAAGTTTAGCGTTACCCTTTATTTTTTCTTAAAAATATACATAACTATTTGATTACTGTAATTATAAGAACACATAATCCTTTAGATTTGCGATATCTACAATCATACATATCGATTATGTTTGAAGATATCACGCTTCCACATTTTTTTGATCCTGATCTGCATTTTAGGGAGCTCCACAAACTATGGGCAGCGCCCGCAGGAACCCAGACTCCTTATCGAAGGGGAGGTCATGAATCCGCAATCGTTAAGCATTTCCGATCTTGAAAATATGAGTCCCCGCACTATCGAAGCGGAGGATAGTGATGATGTCAGACATCGATTTACCGGAGTATTCCTTTCAGAACTTCTTCAAAATGCAGGCGTGACAACGGGCAGTAAACTTCAGGGTGAGTATCTTGTAAAATATGTTTTGATAACCGCAGCCGATGGGTATGAAGTACTTTTCTCCCTGCCGGAGATCGACCCGTATTTCACAGAAAATAAAATCCTCCTCGCTTATGCCATGGATAACGCTCGCCTGCCGGATGGATATGGTCCATTCCGAATTGTTGTTCCCGGAGAAAAGCGCCATGCCCGGTGGATTCGCGAAATCCGTAGTATCAATATTATTTTCTCCAAATGAATGATGATCAACCTTATATCTTTATGCCAAAACCGTGCAGAAGAATCAACCGAAAACCTACATACAGTACAAGAACACTGGTTAAAATGCCTAAAAATTTCAAGTTGAACTTCTTATTGGAAAGGTATGATCCAATACTACCCCCTACTATAACCGCAACCACCAGAAAGACGATCAGTTGCCTGTTGAGATGAAAAGTTCCGGCCATAAATAATCCGAACAGACCGGCAGCGGAATTTACCAGGATAAATACGGAAGCAAGTGCAGCTACTATTCTGGGATTACCCCATTTCATCAGGTTTAATACCGGAGAAAGAAAGATTCCTCCGCCTATTCCCGAAATTCCGGAAAGAAGTCCGATGGCACCTCCAAGGGCCAGTTTTTTAGTATTGCTAAACTCCTTGGCCTCTATCTGTTTGAGAATGAATCGAAGCATCATGAAGATACCTGCAAGTATCAGTGCACTCCCCAAAACCAGAAAGAAACCTTTTTGTGAAAGTTTTACGCTGGCTCCCAAATAGGCAAAAGGGATGCTCATGACCAGAAACGGCCAGAATTGTTTCAGACTGAACACTTTGTTCTTTATAAAGATGAACGTACCGATAGTAACTACGCAAATATTCAGAACCAAAGCCATGGATCGTATCTCGTAAAAATCGGTAAGTACCAAACTGAGAATAGCCAGGTAGCTGGAGCCTCCTCCAAATCCTACGGAACTATAAAACAAGGCGATCAAAAAGAAAATAAGCGGTAAATAATATTCCATGGAATTCAGGACGGTTTTAATCAATCAACCGTGATAGTGTTTCTTTCTACGGATAAGAATTGATAGTTTATAAGTTATCAAATGGTGAGTTGTATCAGGTATTCACCTTCCACTGATAGGATTCATCTGAAAATACCTCTTTGCCGAAGATAGGCACCTTAGCCTTTATCTCTTCCACAAAATATTCTGTAGCTTCGATAGCTATCTTACGCCTTTTTGAGGAGGTGAAAACGAAAAGACAGATCTCCCCCACATTCACTACCCCAAGACTATGGTAAATATGAGCACAGGTGAGTTCAAATTTTTCAAAGGCAGCCTCCCGTATCTCATGAAACACCTTTTCAGCCATCTCTTCATAAGCGGTATATTCTATCGCCTTAACAATCTTTCCTTCTATGTCATCTGCTCTGATTTGACCTAGAAAAATACTATGGGCGCCTATCCCGGTTTTGCTTTGATGATCGGTGATGGATTTCGTGATTACCTCCGGTGGAATTCCACCTTGTATAAATGTTTTTTTCATCGCTTTTACTAATACAAGTCTGAATTCTTCAGATCTTTAATTTTTGAAATTCCCATCCTTCTTTTTCATGAATGGGCGTTTTTTTCTCTCGAAGTGGTCTGGCAGATTTTCCACTGATCACACTCTGAATTTCCGCTAATACAGATAATCCAATTTCCGCAGGAGATTCTGCGCCGATCTCCAAACCGACCGGAGCATAGATCGTGCTGAACTTATCCTCCGGAATTCGTATTCCTTCGATCTCTAGATCATCGATCATGCGGTCATATTTTTTGAATGGTCCAAGAATTCCGATATAGGGAATCTCCGGATAAGCCAGTAACAATTTCAAAACCGCCAGATCATAGTTATAATTATGACTCATCAAAACAAATACGGTCCTGCAATCGATACGAAAATCTTTTAAGGCCTCCTCTGGTTTCGAAACAACAACCTGACATGAACCAGCAAAACGCTCCTTATTGGCATGAGAAGGTCTGCCATCAGCTACGATCACTTTCCAACCGAGCAATTCTGCTTGTTTTGAAAGAATCAGTGCATCATTACCCGCCCCGATCAGGACGAGTTGTATCGGAGGTTTAAAATACTCTATAAACACATTGCGCATCTTCATTGCCATACCTAACTCTCCAAATATCGAAGATCCTGATTCAAGAACTTCCCGGCATTTCATAAGTAGCCCTTCTTCAGGATCCTTTTTTGCAATCACCGTTTGATCTTCAAGGAGGATCAACTGTGTCCCCGCTTGTTTTTGAAACCGATCCAGATCGAATCCGGTAACGATGGCAGCCGGCAATTCTTTGTTAAGCAGTTGTGCCAGCATTTCACAAGTGTTATACCGGTTTGAGAATTCCAGAGGTTCAAATAGCACCTGTATAATCCCGTTACAGCCCAGTTGAGCCCCGATCACAGCATCATTCTCATCACTGGTATCATATTTAACCAGCTTATTCTCCTTGTTTGTAAGTACCAATAAAGCCTTTCTAAGTGCATCTCCTTCCAGGCAGCCTCCACTGATCGCACCCGTAATATTACCATAGGAGTCCACCAGCATTCGCGCACCGGCTCCACGGTAAGAGGAACCATTTACATGAACTACGGTGGCAAGCACACAGGGAATATCCTGTTCTTTCAGTGCCTGGTATTGTGATATAATGGATTTAAGCTCATTCATAGATAACATTTGTTAACTGTTCATTCGCTTTTCTGATATCATGTATGGCAATCAAAAGATCTTCCTTTGTGGTTTGCATGCCGGTACTGATCCGTAGACTTGCCAGCGCATTAGTTTCAGAGTGTCCCATCGCCAACAGAACATGCGAAGGCTTCACATAATTAGAACTACAGGCTGACCCTCTGGACACTGCCAGACGATTCAACTGCCGTAATAATTTTGAGCCGTCGATGCCTTGAAAGGTAACATTGGTCGTATTCGGCAACCGATCTTCAGTACTGGCGTTGATATGTACGCCATTAAGTTCCTGAAGCGCATTTTCCAGCGTTGTCCTAAGTTCCAGTAAATGTTCCTGTTTTTCAACAATTTCAGATGCTGCCAGGAGACATGCCTCTCCAAAACCAACGATTCCGGGTACGTTCAGGGTACCGGGACGAATTCCTTTTTCCTGTTTTCCCCCAAACCATCGGGGATTTATCTTCGAAGTTATTTCCGATCGGATATACAAGGCCCCCACTCCTTTAGGTCCGTTTACTTTATGAGAAGAAAACACTGCCAGGTCAACATCGAGTTCCTTCAGATCTACCCGGATCTTTCCAACTGCCTGAGTCAGATCGGTCATAAATGCAATATTCCGGGATCGAACCCATTGTGAATATTTACGGATCGGCATAATAAGACCCGTTTCATTATTGGCAAGCATAACCGAAACCAGAATAGTATTCTCCCGAAGTGAATTCTTCAGATCTTCAAAGGCTATATTTCCATTGGCATCCACCTCGAGCCAGGTTACTTCAAATCCGCGATTTTCCAGTTCTTTAAAAGTCTCGAGTACTGCACTGTGTTCCGTCTTACAGGTTACCACATGATTTCCCCGATGTTTACCAGCCATACAATAACCAATAACTGCCATATTGATAGCTTCGGTAGCCCCTGATGTAAAATAAAGTTCTCCCGGATTGGCATGTACAATTCCTGCTACGTGTTCGCGTGCCTGTTCCACGGCATCCGCTGCATACCATCCAAAATAATGATCACTGGAAGGATTGCCGTAATTCTCATATAAATACGGCAACATCGCGTCTACCACTCTCGGGTCGACCGGGGTGGTAGCATTATGATCCAGATAGATTATTTCTTTTTTCACCTTGTAATCGATATGTAAACTTGTACATATCGCAATTTAGTAAGAAATATTGAGGTTCAATTATACAAATCAAACTGTTTCATGCTAATTCTATTTGAATAACTTAAAAATAAAATTTGATTTAAAAGGAACTGATACTGCCAAGAAAAGCAACGCTCATCCAAATTATTTATTCGTCTTTCGATAATCGGTTGGCGATAGATTAAAATTAGCCTTAAAAGATCTGCTGAAATAAAACGGATCACTAAAACCGACATCATAAGCGATCTCAGCAATTGTTTTTTCAGTCTGAATCAATAACAATGCTGCCTTTTTTAAACGGTAAGTCTGTATGAATTCTTTTAAAGATTGACCGGTAATTGCTTTCATCTTACGATAGATACTGCTTTTACTTAATCCTAGTTTGGTTACATAAAAATCGATATCCAGATCGTTATTGTGTAAGTTGTCATTGGTAAGCTGAATGATCATTTTCAAAAGTGTTTCATCAGGATTAGAATGCGTGACCTCCTCCGGAGTTAACTCTAAATTCTGCTGATATTTCAACTTTAAATTCCTGTTTCTGATCAAAAGGTTGAGAATCCTTGAAGATAGTAACTCTATATCCACAGGTTTAGTGATATAAGCATCAGCCCCTGATTTATAGGCCTTTAATTTCTCGCGCCCTTCCTCAAATGCGGTGAGCAAAATTACCACAATGTGACTTGTATATGAATCATTTTTTAGTCTTAAACAGAGATCGTAGCCGTTCAAACGCGGCATATTGATATCACTCACCACCACTTCCGGTTCGAATTCTTTGGAAATGCTTAAAGCTTCCAAACCATCCTTAGCTGCTTTCACTTCATAGTTTTCACTCAGCAGATCTAACATAAAATCCCTTAATTCCGCGGAATCATCAACAATCAGCACCTTGGGTTTTTTTGAAGAAACGTCGATCTTAAGAAAATCATAGTTTTCATCATTCAGTACCTCATCGATCTCTGCTGCCTGGATCAAAGAATGACCTTGATTGATATCCACCGGAATGGATACTATAAAATTCGTTTCAACATTTGGAATGTTCTTTATTTCGATAGTCCCCTTATGCAGTTCTATCAACATTTTAACATAGTTCAGTCCGATTCCGGTCCCTGCCATATCGGAAAATAAGGGCTCTGAAGAATGAAACCGATTAAAATATTTTGATACATCATGATCGGTGAGTACGCCACCCGAATTTCTGAAATAGAATTTATGATATCCTTTTTCAATAAAATGTTCAATTTCGATGATACCATTCTTCGGAGTGAATTTGAAAGCATTCGAAATAATGTTAATTACGACCTTTTCAAATTTGGTAACATCAATATTAATCAGGGTATTCTCATCCTTTGATGTAAATTGCAAATGGACATCATTTACTTCAGCCATCCAATCAAAGTATGACAAGACTTCATCCATGAATGTTTTAAGATCGACCTTTTCGAGTTGTACATTCAATTGAGCCAGATCTGTTCTTCTGAATTCTATAAGTTCATTGATCAGCAATAATAGTCGTTCGGCATTTCGTCTTATCAGATCATAATATTTCAATCTCCTTTGATCACTGAGGTCGTTTTTAGAATTCAGGTATTGTATGGGACCTATGATCAGATTTAAAGGCGTTTTAAATTCATGAGAAATATTCGTGAAGAATTTAAGCCTCACATTCTGCAACTCTTTGATTTTATCCTTTTCGATTCGCTCCAATTGAAGTCTGTGAACCGTATTCTTGTTTCGAATATACAGATACAATATTCCTAATAGGATCGTTAAAGTCAACAGAATGAACATGATTTTTGAGAGGGTCCGTTCATACCAAAATGGCATAATCTCCAGATTTACACTTCTTTGTGCTGTAAGTCCGTTACTGGAATTAATCGCCTTAACGATAAATTGATAATTTCCGGGAGGTATGTTTGAATACGTAGCCTGCATCACCCCTTCTTTAGGGACCCAATTCATGTCGAATCCATCAAGCTTAACTTCATAATCCACTTTATCAGGGTTCGCGTAATCCAATCCGACATAATGAATCATAAAGGAACGGTTAAATGGCGCAAGAGTGATGTGGTCAAGGTAATTGATATTCGAATCATATTCCTGTTCGGTTTGATTCAATATCCTCAAGGAAGATAGATTGACCACGGGTGGATTCCCTTCAGGCAATTGAATATTTTTATCATAGATCACCATTCCATTGGTTGATCCGAATAAGATCCAGTCGTCTGCCTTAGCCGAAGAATTATAATTAAAACGGTTGGTGGGTAATCCATCCTTTACCGTGTAGGACTTAATAGTTTCAAAGGATCTGGATAATCGATGTATTCCTTTATTCGAGGTCACCCAGAATTGATTATTATCCTCCAAAAAAGAATAGATTGTATTATCAGGCAGGTTTTCGGGCTTTTTTAAATGTACAGAACCATCATTTGACAGTTCTATGATACCTATCCCCATCTGTTCTGTACAAACCACGATACTACCTTCACTGGTTTCTTCCAAGGATATTATTCTGTCAAGATCTACATCAATTTTTTGAATTTTCCCTTTAGGATCAATTTTAAAAATTCCACGGCGGTAGGTGGCGACCCATATATTTTTATGTTTGTCTTCCAGAAGATCCCAAATGAATGAATTCTTGAATTCCTCCACTCCTACCGGGTAAAATGAATCTTGCCTTCGATCGTACTTTTCAAGTCCACCTCCCCGGGTCCCAATCCATATTTCACCATCTGAATCCTCCAGTAACGCATATACACTATTACTCGTGATCACGCCGGGTTTCGGGGTTTCTTTTTTATAATATGTGAAATCAACAGGTAACCCATTCACCAATTTCGATTTACACAGTCCGCCAGTATAGGTTCCTATCCATATATATCCATTGGAGTCGACCAATAAGGAATGAATATTATTATAAATCAGATTGCTGTTACTCTCATTAAAACTTAAAAACTTCTGATTCTTCTTATCAAAAACAGCCAACCCATTGTCTTCAGTACCAATATATATTTTAGTACTCGTTGGAAAAATACTGCTTACCGCTCTACCCGGAATACCTTTTCCGGAAATATCAGGTTGGTATATTCTGAAAGGACTCTTGTTGGGTCTGTACAGACTGACTCCATTAAAAAAAGTTCCGATCCAAATATTGCTGTTTTCATCCGCATACAAGCTGTAAATAGCATTATCTCCCAATTGAGACACCCCGTATTCATCACTCCTTATATATTCAAAGTTTTTTTCGGAAGGATCATAAATCGTAATTCCCTGTTCGGTACCAAACCATATCTTTCCCTTGTCATCTTCAGTGATAGCCCTCACAAACAGGTTTGATAAAATTGTTGTATTCTGAAAATGAACTTTATCTTTTGAACTTTGATCATAACGTACTGCTCCTGCACCATCATAGCCGATCCACATCCCCCCATCGCTTGAATTATATATTGTATTTACAGGAATATCCTGTATCGATAAGGCAGGTATTCTATTCAAAGTTTTCTCATGAGGATCAAGGAAGGCTACATTCCAGGTATCGTAAACAAACCAAATTCTTTTATTCTGATCTACTTCCATTTTTCCAACATCAATCTGATCAAACATAAGACTTGCTTCTTTTGAACCTGTATCGACGAGATACATTCCATTATTAGTACCAATAAGCAGTGTTTCATCATCCAATTGTAAAATGGAATTGATAATTAAGGATGTGGCTTCTCCTTTTAACAACGCTATTTGAATGGTTTCACCCGAAGCAGATTCATAAAAATAAAGTCCTTGAGAAGTACCGAACCACAGGTTCAATCGGGAATCCTGAATCATGGTGTTCACGGCAAGTTCAAGTTCATCAAGAGGTTCGAACTTTTTGCATAGGTGACCATCATATTTGAACACTCCTTCCTGAGAACAAAACCACATATAGCCCTCACGATCCTTAATGATATTCCAAATCCAGGTGTAATCTAACCCGGCACTGTTAGAGATGGTTTGAAACTTATAATCATTTCTAAGAGGCTGAGCGGTTAGCAGATTGAAAAGCAAAAAAACTAAAATGCACGCAGGTTTCATTTTTGATAAAATAAGGCAGTTCAAATTAAAATTTATTTAATCAAAGATATCCAAATATAGGAATCTGCTAAATGTAATTATAAATCATCCTACTGGATAAATAATTCAATAAGGTAAGTTTCTGGCCATCCAGCAGCATAATCACCACTTTACGTGTTTCGGGAGATACATTAAAAATTCACTTGAAGGTTGTTTTACACTGAACGATTTCAACATGGTATTTGGAAGAAAATTGAAAGTTAAAATGCAGTTAAAAGATAATTTTTGCATACAGGACTTAGAAATAGATTAACTAAACAAACAACCTAATGAAAAAAATCTTGAATTTAATTTTCACCCTTATTATTTATTGTGCTGCTACTGCACAGAATAATAATAATGTAAGTGGAAGTGTTAGTTCCTCTAATGGTGATCTGTTACCGGGAGCGAACGTAATGTTAAAAGGAACCACCAATGGCGTGGTCACTGATTTCAATGGGGAATTCACAATCCAGATCGCCGATACCCAAAATGCGATACTGGTAGTTTCCTATATCGGTTTTAACACCCTCGAATTTCCATTGAACGGAAAAACAAACGTCCAAATCGTTCTGGATGAAGATGTTTCCTCTTTGGATGAAGTGGTCGTAGTTGGTTATGGTACTCAAAAAAGGTCTGAGGTAACCACAGCGATCAGTTCCATTTCTGAAAAGGATTTCACTAAAGGCGCGGTTCAGAATCCTATTCAATTGATCCAGGGCCGTGTAGCCGGACTGACTATCAATACGACTTCAGGTAACCCGGGTAATAATGATGTGCAGTTATTGCTTCGTGGATCCAGTACTTTTTCCGGAAATCAGTCGCCCTTGATCGTAATTGACGGTATCATCGGAGGAAGTCTGGACCTGGTAAATTTCAATGACGTGGAGAAAATCGATGTTTTAAAAGACGGTTCAGCCGCTGCTATATATGGTACCAGAGGTACCAATGGTGTTATTCTCATTACTACTAAAAAAGCAAAAGGTAACCAAAAAGCACGTATTGAATATGATGGTTTCTTAACCGTAAGCCAGATATCCCGTGATGTGGAGGTCTTTTCTCCTTCGGAATACCGGAAACTGCCTGAAATAACCGATGGATATTTTACTATTGTCGATAATGGAGCTGATACCGATTGGGGAGATCTGGTTATGCGTGATGCATTTTCTCAAGTACACGCATTATCCATGAGTGGCAAATTAAACAATACCTCTTATATCGCCTCCCTTAACTATAGAGATACGGAAGGTATTGTAAAAAAGACCGGTAGTGAAAGACTGAACGTCAGATTGGGAGTTAATCAGTCTTTATTAGATGATCTGGTAATAGCCAGTCTGAATATAAGCTCTACCCAGGTTAACGAAAACCCCAGTGAACATGGTCAGAATGTATATTTTTCAACAAGAGTACTCAATCCAACCTATCCTGTTAAAAATCCTGATGGCACCTATACCAGATTTCCGGAAGCTATAAACCCGGTTCAGGAAATTAATGAAACATACCGTAAAGCCGAGTGGATTCAAAAGCGAATTGATGGTTCGGTACAAATTAAGCCTGTCGATGGTTTGAATATTAAATTTCTGGGATCCATTCAAAACCGATACAGATTAGGTGGTTCCTATGCAAATAAAAACTCTCTGAATGGAAGTACCTTCAACGGAGAAGCCTGGAGAAATTCGTCTAAATATACTGAGAGTCTCTTTGAATCAACGGTTACCTATAACTGGAAAATTCAGGAAAATCATGACTTTACCTTACTGGGTGGTTATAATTATCAAAATTTTGATGGAGAAGGTTTCGATGTATATAATTTTAATTTCCCTACGGATATTTTCGGATATAACCGACTAGATCTCGGACTTGCTTTACCGGAAGGGAAAGCCAATATGGGCAGCTTTAAATGGAACAGCAAACTAATTGCATTCTTTGGCAGAATCAATTACAACTATGCAAACAAATACTTTTTATCTGCCAGTATACGTCAGGAAGGGTCAACAAAATTCGGAGAAAATAATAAATGGGGGACATTTCCTTCTTTCTCGGCTGGCTGGCAAATAGCTAATGAAGAGTTTTTAGAATCCGTTACTGCGATAAATGAACTGAAACTACGTGCCGGTTATGGAGTGACCGGGACAGAACCTACCCAACCCTACATCTCACAACTCAGATATGATTATACCTCTGCTGTGGTTGACCCAGACGGAAATATCGTATATGCCGTAGAGCCGGCGGTTAATGCGAATCCTAATCTCAAATGGGAGACAAAAAGAGAAGTAAACCTCGGTCTTGATTTTACCTTGTTCGATCACAGACTTAGGGGTAGTATCGATCTTTATAACAGAAATACTAAGGATCTGATCTCAAATTTCAACGTTCCGGTACCTCCAAATCTTGCTCCCACCATCGTAGCGAATGTTGGCGAAGTATCCAACAAAGGGCTTGAATTCGTTGCTTCAGGAGACATCATTCGAAATGATGCTTTTAATCTGAACCTGACACTTAACTATGCAACCAATAAAAACACCGTAGAAAAACTGTCAAATGATACCTATCAACGTGACTTTATGGATGCTGGATGGACAGGTGCCCCGGTTCAAAAGACGACTCACAGAATTGTTGAAGGTGGTTCCATCGGGAATTTTTATGGCTGGAAATCTACAGGTCTGGATGCTGATGGCAAATGGATTATTGAAGCACCAGATGGTAGTGTAGGAGAATATGGAAATGAAGATCACAGGCAAGTGATTGGAAACGCTTTACCAAAACACACGGGCGCTTTTATTGTTAGTGGAAATTACAAAGCTTTTGATTTCTCTTTCTCCCTTAGAGGAGCCTTTAAGTACCAGATTCTGAACCAGCACAGAATGTTATGGGAAAACTTCACCAAAGGTCAACAATGGAATTTCCCGACCTCTGTACTGGATAAACCCTATGGATCTACCTCTTATTTAAATGATGCACCGGCTTATGTAAGTTATTATGTTGAAAATGGTGATTTCGTCAAATTAGACAACGTCTCCATTGGCTATAACATCGATGTTGAGCCTTTCAAAAATATCGATAAGCTCAGGATATATGTGAGTGGAGCCAACCTTCACACCTTTACAAAATACAAAGGTGTTGATCCTGAAGTTCCATTGTACGGACTTTCCCCGGGTATTGATTATCAATCGAGATATCCCACAACACGAAACTTTAACCTCGGTATTCAATTAGCATTTTAAAATATATCACAATGAAATTTAAATCATTAGTAACCGTAATAATTATACTTTTTACCTCCTGTACCGATCTGGAGGAAGTTGTATATGACCAGCTAACTGAAGATAGCTTAAAAGCAAACCTGACTGATAATGATATTCCGTCGTTATTAGGGCCGTTATATAACGACCTAAGAAAACTCTATACCGGTAACAACGCCACAGAAGCGCATTTTAATGGTAACTGGCTATGGGTTAGTGAAGAATCAGCCGACTTGTGGATCACTCCTAAAAGAGGTGGAGGTTGGTATGACGGAGGTATTTACTACCGTCTTAATCAACATAATTGGGGAACCGATGAAACTACACTTCTCGGGGTTTGGAGAAGTTTCTACAAGGCAATAAACACGAGTAACCGATTATATGAGCAATTTGAAACTCTCGAAAACGAAACACAGAGGAATAAAATTCTTGCTGAGATTCGCGTAAGTCGTGCATTCTGGTATTATAATCTTGCGGACTTCTATGGAAATGTACCGTTAGTAACTGAGTTCTCTTTGCCTGATGGCTATTTACCTGAAACCAACTCAAGAAAAGAAGTTGTTGATTTTGTTATCAATGAATTAAAAGAAAGCATTCCATTTTTGGATGAAGAAGGCTACGGTAAATGGAACAAATTTTCAGCCTCTCATCTTTTAGCCAAGGTTTATCTCAATTATAATACTTGGTTCGACAGTCCTAAATGGGATGAGGTCGTTGCACTTTCAGACTACATCATAAATGATGGAGATTATTCGTTGGAATCCGATTATTCACAACCGTTTATCACAGAGAATTCATCTTCACCAGAAATTATAATGGGTGTTTTTAATGATGAGATCTACCATAGTGAACAACCTTTCTTGATTCATCAGTGGACGATGCATTGGAAATTCAAATTTCATCAAAAAACCGAAACGTTCTTTTGGGGAGGTCCGTGTGCCACACCGGAATTCATCAACACCTATGATTCAGAAGATCTGAGGTTAACAAAATCCTGGTTTGAAGGGCAACTTTACGATAATGAAGGTGATGGTTCTCCGATGTTTTGTGACCCATGGAATCCGAGAGATCAGGGAAAACCACTGGCATACTCCAGAGAGATAATACTGGATGATGACGGAATCACCTCCGGTGAAGCAGATGGATTACGAATGATCAAATATGAGATTAAAAAAGGGGCAAGAGCATCTTTGAGTAATGACTTTGTTCTTTTCAGACTGGCAGATGTATACTTCATGAAGGCTGAAGCCCTCTATTGGAAAAACGGAGGTGCTGCGACTCAGGAAATTGTAGATCTGATCAACACGGTAAGAGAACGTTCCTTTGAAAATTTTGATGATAGTAAAAAATTGACGGTAGGTCAGCTTGATGATAACAGATTCCTTGATGAATACGCCTGGGAATTCTGTCAGGAAGGTAACAGGAGACAGGTTTTGATACGTTTTGATCAATTTACTTCCCGTAACTGGTTCCTGCATGAGCCAAGCGGATCAGACCATAAAAATCTTTTTCCAATTCCGTTACAAGAGATCAATGCAAATCCAAATTTAATTCAAAATCCCGGGTACTAAGGTTGTTGCTTATATCCGGAAAACCCCGAAAATAATACTAACAAATATCAATATAGAAGAATGTCAAAGTTATTAAACTATAATAATTGGATCCGTCTTTTACTGATCATACATCCGGTTCTGTTCATGCTTTCCTGCGCTGATACAAAGGTCACAGATTCAACTGAGATCGCAGCAATCTATACCGAAAACAGAACACCCTTAAAAGAAAATAATTATACGGAATTACCTCTTGGGACGATAAAGCCACGTGGCTGGCTAAAAGAACAGTTGATCCGTCAAAAGAATGGATCTACCGGACAACTGGATTCACTTTATCCTGAAGTAATGGGAGAAAGAAATGGCTGGTTAGGTGGTGATGGTGATCAATGGGAACGAGGTCCTTATTGGATAGACGGATGTCTTCCACTCGCCTATCTGCTCGATGATGCGGAATTAAAAGCGAAGGTAAAACCCTGGGTGGAATGGATTTTGAACAGTGCTCAGCCAAATGGTTACTTCGGTCCTATTAAAGACTATCCTCAGGAAGATGGACTTCAAAGAGATAATTCAAAAGACTGGTGGCCCAAAATGGTGGTTTTAAAAATACTGATGCAGCATTATTCTGCGACCAAAGATGAAAGAGTGATCGAATTAATGACCAACTATTTTAAGTATCAATTAGAAAAACTGCCGGAAGTACCATTAGATAACTGGACATTCTGGGCGAAATACAGAGGCGGAGATAATTTACTGGCTGTTTATTGGCTGTATAACTTAACCGGTGATAAGTTTTTACTCGATCTGGCTGATATCTTATATGATCAAACGTTTGACTTTATTGACTTTTTTGAGAACACTGATAAAATCTCGGAATATGGGGTCATGCATTGTGTTAATCTGGTGCAAGGTTTAAAAACTCCTGTAATCTATTATCAACAAAAAAAGGATGAACAACTCATTCGTACACTGGATAAAGCTTTCGCTGATATCAAAAGATATAACGGATATCCTACCGGGTTGTTCGCCGGCGATGAAACCGTTCATGGATCTGACCCGACACAGGGATCAGAACTATGTACTGCTGTGGAGATGATGTACACATTGGAAAATACGCTTCAAATTCTAGGTGACAGCAAATATGCCGATCATCTGGAGCGAATAGCCTTCAATGCCCTTCCTACTCAGATCACTGACGACTTTATGAACCGACAATATTTCCAGCAACCCAATCAGATAAGTGTGACCAGGCAAATGAGAAATTTTGACACCAATCATTCCGGAACAGATATTTGTTTTGGTTTGCTAACCGGTTACCCTTGCTGCACCTCGAACATGCATCAGGGTTGGCCTAAATTCACCCAAAACACCTGGTATGCTACCTCCGATAATGGAATCGCCGCATTGGTTTATTCCCCATCAGAGGTAAACGCACTCGTTGGCGAAGGGAAGGAGGTTCAAATTATTGAAGATACCAATTATCCATTTGATGAAAGCATCCGGTTTTCCATAGCGTCTGAAGGAAGAACCAGCTTCCCTTTCCATCTCAGAATCCCTGAATGGTGTAAGAATCCAGAACTTAGATTAAATGGGATAAAGATCGATTTTACTATTTCCGAAAAAGGTATTGTAATCGTTGACAGGGAATGGGAAAATGAAGATGTTCTCGAGTTAAAACTCCCGATGTCTGTTCAACTGAGTAAATGGCATCAAAATGCACAGACAGTAGAACGCGGACCGCTGATCTACGGTCTTAAAATGGAAGAAAACTGGAGAGAAGTAGAAAATACGGTCAATCCAAAATGGAATGGAGACACCTATTGGGAAGTAACTTCGGCATCGGATTGGAATTATGCCATCTTTGAAACGGAAGAATCAGAACTATCTGAAAAATTCATTGTTACCAAAAACCCTTCTCTGGCTAAATATCCATGGAATCTGGAAAATGCCCCGATCCAAATAAAAACCAAAGCCAAGAAAATTCCGAGCTGGAAGGAATACAATGGTTCAACAGGACCATTACCTTATAGTATCATGTATGATCTGGAAACTGCAGAAGAAGTGGAAGAGATAACGCTTATCCCCTATGGATGCACAACTTTACGTATCTCTGAATTTCCGGTTTACGGCACCTACAAAGTTTACTAAAAAGATGTACGGATTTAAAATTATGGGCTGCAAATTTTATTTACAAACCGCCATAGTTCTTTACGCTCTTCTTTTAGTAGGATGCTCGGAACCTCAGCTGTCCATCGCTTCTATGGGTACTGCTGACGAACAAGAGGTCAGTGTTTATAAAGTTGACTTTCCGAACGGCTTAAAAGCAGAAGTATTGAACTACGGTGGTATATTAAAATCACTATCGATACCTGATAAGCACGGTGTATATAAGGATATCGTATTGGGCTTCGACGATCTCCAGGGATATCTTAACAATAGTCCTTATTTTGGAGCTGTAGTCGGTAGATTCGCAAATAGAATTCGTCAGGGTAAGTTTCAGCTTAACAATACGTATTATGATCTTGATCTAAATGATGGCGATAATCATTTACATGGAGGATTTGAGGGCTTTGATAAAAAAGTATGGGAGATTTCCAAAGTAGAAGACAAAAGGGATACTGTTCGGATTCAATTTAAATTATTGAGTCCGAATGGTGATCAGGGGTATCCTGGAAATTTACTGACCTTTATCCAGTATACCTTCACAAAAGATCAACTCAGAATTTCTTATAAGGCTACTACTGATCAAACCACGATAGTCAATCTTACGCAGCACAGTTATTTTAATTTATCGGGGAATCCTGAAACAACGATACTGGACCATGAACTTGAAATCAATGCAGCTTATTATATACCGATTGATGAAGATCTTATTCCATTAGGGAATTTTAGGAATGTTAAGAATAGTCCTTTTGACTTTACCAGTACCAAAAGTATTGGAGAGGAAATAAATTCTGAGGACGAACAAATCAAAATAGCCGGAGGATATGACCATTGCTTTGTTATCGACACACTGGAACACGGGACCCTTAAAAAAATAGCGGTAGTATCACACCCGGAGAGTGGTCGTCAAATGGAAATCTATACCACAGAACCCGGAGTACAGTTTTATTCCGGAAATTTCCTGGATGGTCGACTGTTGGGTAAAGCCGGGATCAATTATAAAAGAAGAAGTGGATTTTGTCTTGAGACACAGCATTTTCCAGATTCACCAAACCACCCGAAATTCCCTACGGTGGAATTGTATCCTGATGAAGCGTATGAATCTGAAACAATTTTCAAATTCGGTATTACGGAAAACCTTAATCGTTTATAATTCCTATTAATAGAACAAAACACATCCTAGCTTACAATGTTTAAATATTTCACCCTATACCTGCTTGTATTCTTAACAAATATGCATTGCTCCAAAATGCCTGAAATGGTTTCCAAAACGGAACCTGAAAAGATCAGTACCGGGAAGATTTATTGTGATTTCGATAATGAGATCATGAAGTTCCGCAAAGCTGCTGATTCCTCAGGAATAAACTATATTATCACCAAGAATCCGTCAAGGTCAGCGCTTAACCCAAGTGAACTTTGTGGGCATATTAATTCAGGTAATCATGAAAATACAATTATCATAAGCGATAAATTGAATACTGAATTCAATTTTAGAGAAAATGGTTATGTATTTAAAATTAAGATCTATGCTGATCAAAAAGGGTCTCTTGATTTCAAAATTGAAAATGGAGGAGGCCAGGTACTCAATTCGAGTATAACTGTACTCATAGATGAAATCAAAATATGGAAAGAATATGTTTTTGATTTCAGTGAGATAGCGTCTAAACCTGCAAGTGGTGAAATGTGCAAATTCATTTTATCTTTTACCGCCAAATCCGGATCGGAACCAATAAATTGGTATTTCGACGATATAAGCGGACCTGCGAATACCCCTCCAAAGACTCTTTTTAAACGATACTCAAACAATCCCATTTTGAAAAGAGAATCATCAGAAAATCCTGATTGGCGTAATCTTCATGTTGCTAATGCAGCCATTTTGGAACCTGAAAATACACCGGATGGAAAATGGAGGATGTATGTAAGAGGAAGCGGAAATGTACCCGATTACCATGATCAGATCGGTTTGTTGTATCAGGAAACCGATAATTTTAGCCCATTCGGTCCATGGATCGAATATCCACAAAATCCGGTTATACACCATGGTTCTCCAGGAACATATAATGACCTTCACATGCTTGATTGTGCACCCGTTATGGGGATGAACAATCAGATGTTTTTATTTTTCCTAGCCAAAAGTTATGGTTCTGTCGGGGCATTGGCCGGTTCAAAATCGGATGATATGGGATTTTCATTCCAAAAATTCCAAGATCCAATCAAAGATATGGTTGGTTGCAGTGATGCTATCTACTTCAATGATAACTATTACCTGTTCTATGGTGACGGCCATTATGATGGGAAGAACTGGGGCAATCTAAGTTTGTATGTTGGTGTGACAGAGGATCCGGAAGAATTAAAAGAAACAGCCATAAATCAAGCAATAGCTATTGGAGGCGGACCAGAAAATTTTGACAGTTATTCTGTGAACGGATCTAGAATCTTTCGATTGAAAGGTATCGATCTGTGGTTTATGTGTTATCAGGGAAGTCGTAAACACTTTGATTTTCCGAATCGATTCCATATCGCCTATTCGAAAGATCTGGTTCATTGGACCAAGGTCAACAATGATCTGCCACTGTTTGAGCGTGGCGCATATGGTGAATGGGATCAGGGAGGTATTTGGTATGGTGAAATTTTTGAATATGAAGATATGCTTTATATGTATTACGAAGGTTGGGGTGCTGAACAGAATATCGCCGATAGAGATGTCCCCTATTTTAGCCCGGGCGGTTCTCAAACAGGTGCCGCCTATTGTACAAAACAGGAATTTCTTGAATGGCTAAATATTGAACTTTGAAGCTATACTTCAAAAAAAAACGGAACTCTGTGAGTTCCGTTTTTTTATTACTATTTACAATCAATTCTAATTAAAACAGAATAGATCAGGGTATCAAAACAGCCCTACCTTTAATCTTTCCATTTCTCATTCTATCATAGACTTCATTGGCCTTTTCGAGTGGATATTTCTCTATCTCGATATGAATCTTTTTCTGTCGAGCAAGTCCGACAACCTCCATCAATTCGGTACGGGAACCCCAATAAGGATTGGTCATGGTCACTCCAAAGGGAATGCCCATCATATTGTATTGAAAATATCCTCCCCCAAGTCCGATTATGGTCAGATCTCCATCCATACCGACTACCTTGGTTCCAAGTTCTATCGTAGAAGTCGCCCCTACAAAATCAAGAACCACTTTGGCCTTTTTAATTCCCGTGATCGCTAAGATTTGCTCTGCGGCGTCAGCGTCTTTGGAATTTACCGTATAAGCAGCACCCAATTCTTTGGCGAATGCTAGTTTCTCCTCCGTCACATCACAGGCAATAATACCTGCTCCGGAAATTTCATTAAGGATCTGTAAAGCAACATGGCCGAGACCTCCGATACCGATTACCACCACATATTCATCCGGCATCAATTTAGGCAACGATCGCTTGATCGCTGAATACGGTGTTAAAGCCGCATCGGTCAAAGGCGCTGCGATCACAGGGTCAAGATCATGAATCGGCACTAAAAGTCTTGAAGAAGGAACCAGCATGTATTCTGCCATACCTCCATTCAACCCTAAGCCACCTCCAAATCCCAATTCACTCTGATGGTCACAATAATTTTCCTTCGATTGTTGGCAAGGCTTACAATGACCGCATCCCCAGGGTCCATAAACGAGAACGGCATCCCCTTTTTTATAGTCTTTTACAGTGTCCCCTACTTCTTCTATCCAACCCGCATTCTCATGACCAAGCGTGAACTCCATGTCTCCTACTGTTCCTTCATCAATGATGTGAAGATCGGAATGACATACGCCAGCTCCTCCTATTTTCAATAAGACTTCATCACCTTTTGGAACCGGTTTTTCCATATCATTTATTACTCTGACATCTTTATGTCCAAAATAGCGTACAGCTTTCATATTAGTATGTGTTTTTTCAATTAAAATTCTGATTAAACCATACCACTAATTTACCGAAAATTCGAGGGTTAGCAGGGATCCGGACTGGTAAAGTTCTGTGAAATTTCTTTCCTTAATCCGGCTTTTAAAGCGGTCTTGAATTAAGATTATAACGAAAAAAATATAACCTTTAACGTTTTCTGTTCAATACAGGAATTATGTCATTTTTGTATAAGTCGTGCGAACTTCTATAAGATTCTGTTCTAACTTAATTTTTCATTATTCAGGCACCAATTCAATATTGGGGTGTCCTTCAATTATTTCCAGAATGATTTCAAAATAAGTCTTTCCTTCTCCACGTTCCAAAGCCTCAAGTCTTTTCTGAAAAACCTCTTTATTGAACTTCTCCGGTTGCTTCAATTTTTCAAGGTAGTAATCACGGGTGAGCTCCTTACCAAAGTCCTGTTCACTTTGTTTGAAATTTTTCCAGATCAATTTTATCGGCTCCTTCCCTTCGATCAGTCCGAAACCTCCATAGAACATATCGTTCAAAGCATCCAGACTTTGCCCTAGTTTCCAGTCAACTTCCTGCATAAAAACACGATTGATCTCTTCATAAAATGAAGGTATATCATTAAAGTTCTTACCTTCTATTATAATTGTTTTACTCATAGCAATTTCTTTAGTGATCGAATTCTGTTTTATTATTAAATTATTCTGAACCGGATTAAAGTTACTAATTGTTATACATTTAAATGGCGTAAGTGCCGAAAACGGGTGTACAATACTTTAATTTTCAATAGTGTCAGGCATATCTATACGTTATCTCCTTTAATGATATCCAGGATATTTTCATTCTCAATGATCATCATTCCCTGACGGTCATCAGTGATCCCTTCTTGCAACGTATAGGTATAGGTCGGTCGGTTTCCGACAACGATGGTTGGCAGATATTTAAAGAACAACCGATCATTATCCTTCAATAACTCACCTGCCTCGACGATATGGGTGGAAATGATATATGAACTATTCCGTTTTGAAAATGCGTCGACAACGGCTACAGTGCCATCAGATGCATCTTTGACATTGGTACCTTTAAATAGCTCATCAAAGATCACCAGCAGTTGTTTGTTCGATGCCACCTGTTTCGCAATATCCTTTACACGCAAAACTTCCGCATAAAAATGACTATACCCTTTGGCCAGATTATCGGAAACATTTATCGAAGTATACATGCCGTCATGAATTGAGAACTTCATATGTTCAGCCGAAACCGGAAAACCCATATGAGCAAGGTATAGTGCCACCCCGATCGATTTCATCAACGTCGATTTCCCGGCCATATTCGCTCCGGTCAGGAAAAACACATTCTTTTCTGAATCAATCGTAACATCATTGGTTACAGCTCCTGCAATGCCTGGATGGCCGACTCCCTTCAACTCAAGTTGCCGGTATTTCTTTTCAATGGCGTTGGCATAGACAAATCCTCTTTCTCTACCTACCGTTGAAACAGCGATATAAACATCAATTTTATAGATCTCTTCAAGTAGTTCCCTTATCTCCTCATAGAACAGGCTTCTGAAAACATAATCAAACCGCATCATCTTCTGAAAGGATAATGGAAAATCAACCATGGCTTCCCAAGCCGGTTGAAATTTTGCAGCATTCAGAAAGTTATTCCATCTCATCGCCGTATCATGATACGGAGTATTCTCAGAATTTTCAGTTATCTTTTCCATCATCGTTTTAATTCGATGAAACAAAACAATGGTCTGTTCCAATCCTTCCTGCAGTACCACATGGGTAGGATCGTTGACCACCGTGTGTAAAAATTTGTTTTTTACACGCTCAAATCCTGCAACCCAACGGCTTTTATTTGTAGGAGTCAACAGATAATTCTCCGTATTTTCAAATTCCTTTGAATCAAAGGGTAAATTCAGGTATAGATTTCCAAAAAAAGAAAAAACTTTGCTGCGTTCATTAATCGCCTCAACGTCTATAAGCGGATTCAGGAATAACTGTTCCAATTGGCGCCCGCCTCCAACGGTAATCGTTTTATTAAAAAGGCTGTAAATCGAATTACTTTTATAACGCCCCGTTATATTCAGATCGTCGAGTGTTTGTCGGTCTGTTATAAACTCCATCTTCATTTAGGCTTTTAAAATATCCAGGATTTGTTCATTTTGTATGATCATCATTCCATGACGGTCTTCAGTAATCCCCTCTTTGATCATATAGGTATATTCTGGCATATCGCTATTCATGATCGTTGGAAGATACAGGTAGCGTATGTTATTACTGCGTTCTTTCAAGACTTCACCTGCTTCGATAATGTGGGTAGAAATAATGAAGGTACATTTCCGTTTTGTTGCGAAGGCCTCGACCACTGCTATAGTCGCTTCATATGCATCCTTAACATTGGTTCCCCGGAAAAGTTCATCAAAAACGACGATCAAACGTTCATTGTTATTCACCGCTTCGGCTACCTTCTTTAACCTTTTTACCTCTGCATAGAAATGACTGAAACCCATATTCAGATTATCCGCCAGATTAATGGTCGTAAACATCCCATGCTGTATACTGAAACGCATACGCGATACAGGAATCGGAAAACCCATATGGGCCAGATACATCACTATGCAAAAAGTCTTCATAAATGTTGATTTCCCCGCCATATTTGCACCGGTCAGAAAGATCATATTATTATCTTCATCGATCTTTAGGTCATTGGATACGGCGTTCGGCACCAATGGATGAAACATTCCCTCGATATCTATGCTATTTTCGGCCTGTTGATTAACTTCACCAAAAGTAAAATTCTCTGAACCTGCCACATCTGCTACCGCGGTGAATACATCAATTTCGTAGGCATAACGCAACAACTTCAGGATGTCATTCCTGCTCCTGAAACGAAAGAGTTCATCATATTGCACCGTTTTGTCGAAATTGAGTTTTCCAGCCCCATCAGCGTTCTTGATAAATACAAAAGGGTCTTTGTTTAATAGGGTACTTACCTTTTTCAGAACTTCCTTAAGTGCTGATCCCATTCCTTCATCGCCGAGGTTAAGGATGAATTTGTCAAGACCGATCAGAAAATGTAATGTATCAGAAACTCCCTGCTGCAATTGCTGATATTCAACATCCGCTCCGACCATTTGGTCAAGTTTCCGCTTCAAATTATTTTCCTGAACCGTGAGTCTGCTCCTTTCATCTGTATTGCTGAGATAGAATTCTATGGTATCAAAGATGACACTGCTAAAGGGAAAGGTTATTTTCTTTTTCATAAAGAACCGTATTGAATTGACCCTGTATTCAATTTCGGATGCCGTTGCAAGTGGATACGAGAACATATCCTTTAATAGCTTTGCACCACCACCGGTTCGTGTTTTATTAAAGATTCCAAAAATATCCTTTCCGGTATTATCTCCGAAAATTCTCAGATCATTAATAGTCTGTGTATCTGTTTTAAAACTCATAGGTAATGATTTACATAGCGGGGCAAAGGTATCCTTTGCCCCGCTGTATTTAAGTATTGGCTATCTTCCCTTTCTACGTAACCAAATGATCAAAAATGTGATCGCAAATAGTAGTGGTATGATCAGTCTATATAAGATTTTAACAAAAGGCATATCCTTCTTCTCTAAGTAGATCCTGTCATCGGTAAGTTCAGGTCTGCGAACATCGATCGGCACTTCCCCATTCGACAGCCAGAAGAACATTCCTGTTCCCATGGCAAAATTCTGAGCCCTATACCCTTCTCTTGTCACCGACAACTCTCCATTACTTATAAAATCGGCATCTCCGAGAATCATAATTCTTTGTTCACGATCTCCCAGATTTCGTGTAAGAGCAAGTGCTGTGGTATGAGGACCCTCGATCTCTCCGATAGCAGTATCGAGCTTCGCAGTTTCATCGATAAAATTTGAGGTATTTAATTCATTCCAGGAGCCCACTTCATCAATACCTTCTCTTTTCGCGTCAGATTCCAACACAGAGATATATTTGAATTCGCTTTTGGGCTTATAGGATATTGCCAGGGCTCCCGGCATCATGACGGGTTGTTTATCGTTAATGGATGTGAACAGGTACGCAAGTTCCTTACCTTTATCAGTGACTTCCGAAGTGACAAGATCCATACCATAACCTTCATTATACTCAACGATCTGTCCCGGTAAGAAACTAACCCCAAAAGGCGCTACCAACGGATTCATCATCTGTTGCCGGTTCAGATCGGCAGCGATCACCAAATTACCCCCAGCTTCGATATAGGCATTGAGATTTTGTAATTCCTGCGCAGAAAACTCCTTTTTAACATCTGCAATAATCAGAATATCGATTTGTTCATCAACCGGAACAGCCAATTCTAATTCTTGAAATTCAAATCCGTTATTGATCAATGCATACCTGAATGACTTTTCATTAGCCAGCATAAGGTATCCACGGGAACCAAAATCATTTACATCCCGCTCCTGATGACCGGTGACGAATCCTACCCGTGGTAATTCTGTTGTTAATTTTTTAAAGGCCGCCGTGATCTGTGATTCATTCGGAAACCGAAACATATCATCATAAACCCTTAAAGGAGTTGAATTTCCAGCCTCTGTAGTGATCTTACTAACAAAGCGATTTTGTTCTGAGGCCAGATCGATCTCGTCTGCATAGTAATCCGCCGGTTTAAAGATCTCCGGATCAACTTCTGCGAGGTTACTCGCTTTGGTCAGCGCTTCCTCTGTGGATAATCCTTCAAATCGTTTGTTATGACTTTGCAGTACTTCTTCACCCTGTGGAAGTGCATAATAATAATTGTAACTAAGGTCTATATCCGGATAGAACCTTCGGTATTGGTCATAGCGACTCATGTCAAATTTTTGATTAGCGGGTGCTCCAGACCAAAAACTATTATCAAATATATTTACATAGGTATCAATCTTAACTTTGCCTTTCAGATCAGCAAGAACCTGCTGACTGTTTAGTGTAAGCGTATTGGTTTTAGTCCTGGTTGTATCGTAATAATACATTAACGTGGGCAACGTACTCAAATAGCCCACGAAGGAGATCAACATGAAGGCTCCCGCATAACGGATGAAGGAAATATATTTCGGACTTCGTTCCCGGATTCCTTTCAATCGAAATATGGTAAAGGTGATGAACAGGCCCGAAACCAAAATAAAATACAGCACATCCTCACTGCCGATCAATCCTCTGATCATGGTATCGGATCTGCCATTTATAGACAACCAGTAGGTGATATCCCTCACAAATTCCACATCCTGCCATAAATTTCCGATTTCACCAAGCACAAACAGAATCGCGAAGGTACCAATAGCAGCCACGATCTGATAGGAAGTCAGGGAAGAAACAAAGAGTCCTATTGCAGAATAAGCGCAAACTACCAGAAACAATCCAAGAATAGCAGTTAATACCAATGGAAGATCGAAATCTTTTATCGTAAAAACACCGAATATCGAAATGATCACGAGAATTCCTGACATGGAAAGACCAAAGATCACCATCGATAAATACTTACCAAGTACGATCTGTCGATTAGATACGGGGGCAGAATATAATAATTTGATCGATCCCGAGCTGAATTCATGACTGAACAAGCCCATGGTCAATAACGGGATATACAGGTACAGATAGTTTTGCATACGGTTCATTACCCCGCTTTGTTCGGTATAAATCATTCGGGTCAGGTTACGTATGGTATACCCCAACTCGGTATTCATTACTGCGTCGTTTGTAAGCTGCATCAACTGTATTCCTGCCTGGATACTGAATACGGCAAGAACCAACCAGGCGATGGGCGAATAGAACATTTTCTGGAGTTCCATCCTTGCTATTTTAACAATCATCTTCATGTACTACTTCTCTTTATTTTTTTGACAATGCAGAAAACACATCGTTCAGTGAATTTTTTTCAACTCTTATTTCGTCCAGGCGCCAGTTACATTTTACACTCTGCTGAACGATCCTTTCGGTCGCTCCGTTCAGATCTTGAAATTTTAACCGGTAATTAGGTCCTCCTAATTCTTCCACACCTTCCAGACCTTCGATCATTTTCGTCAATTCTTCTCCGGATGGCATTTCCAGTAAACGAACAAAGATGGTATTGGGAGTTAAATAGTTATCGAATTCATCGGTCTTTCCTGAAAAAACCAGCTTTCCGTGTTCAATCATGAATATATGATCGCAAATGGCCTGTACTTCGGTCAGCATATGGGTTGAGAGTAAAACCGCCCTGTCATTGGCGATCTCTTTTACCAGTTTACGAATCTCAAGGATCTGATTGGGATCCAACCCATTGGTTGGCTCATCCAAGATGACGAAAGCAGGCTGATGAATGATCGCCTGTGCAATACCCACTCTCTGACGGTACCCCCCCGATAGATTCTTAATCAAACGCTTTTTAAAATGTGTTATCGCACATTTTTCCAGTACATTTTCCACCGCTGCCTTAACCTTTTTAGATTCGATCAGTCTGAGATGTGCACAATTCGTCAGATATTCCTCCACAGTTGTATCCATATACAAAGGTGGGTGTTGTGGTAGAAATCCGATCTGTTTCTTTGCAGAAATGGGGTCTTTCGACAGATCAAACCCGTTCACATAAACATTTCCATTGGTCTGCTTTAAAACGCCACTGATAATGTTCATCGTAGTAGACTTTCCTGCACCGTTAGATCCCAGTAAACCATAAATTCCCTTATGTGGAATTTCAAAACTTATATCCTTAACCGCCCATTGTATACTGTAACGATGGGACAGATTTTCCACACTCACTAAGGATTCTTTCATAATATTTATGTTGTTATTTTCATGAAATAAGGAGGATACTACTTTAATACTGATATATATCGGATCAGTGTAGTATTCCTTAGATTCAATCTTGTTTTAAGTCTGATCGTTTGAAGCAATGTTTATTTCACGGGAACCGTGTAAATCAGGGTTCCCGTGAAATTATTTTCAGTTTACTATTGGTCGGTAGGATTTTGTGGCCAATCCGGATTAAAATACATTACCTGTAAAGGAATTTGAAGTGTATACTTATTGCTGTCTGATTCCAGGGTGGCTGCAATATTTCCTGCGACGTCATATCTGTAAACCGTAGGCATAAGTCCTTCGGAAGCCAGTCTTCTCATATCGAACCATCGCATTCCCGAAAAGGAAAATTCAAAGTTTCTTTCTTCCAGGATCTTTTGTAATACTTCTTCCTGCACCGGACTTTCCGGATCATATTTCGTATAATCTTCGGGCATAAAACGTTTACTTCTCAAAAGGTCGAGTTCCTCCAAAGCCGTAGTAAGATCATTTGATCTGGTAGCGGCTTCTGCAAGAATTAAATGCATTTCAGCTACGGTAGGTCCCCAATTGAATTCGACTAAATTCTGAGTTGAAGGAGGATAGGCATAAGCCCAGTAGGTAATAGCACCTCTTGATTCGAAATCGCTCTCATCCCAGATGCTGTAATAATACTGAAGTCTTAAATCCTGCCTGTCGAAAGACTGAATAAAGGTAATATCAGGAACAATGGTAAAATATGGCGTTGTATTGAGTCTTGCATACAAAGCACTTTCTCTGTTTCTTAAATGGGGCATTTCACTTCCTCCCGACATCAAGGAAAAGTCTACCAGGGAATTTGTGCCGCTATTTAAAGCAAGTGTGGCATTCTCTGCAGCTCTTTCATAATCTTTCATAAAGAAGTAAGTTCTTGCTAAAACACCGTATGCAGCAGCAACACTACCGCGAAATCTGTTTTCACTATTATCTGCTGGAAGGTCCGATAATGCTTCCTCTATGTCTCCGATGATATGATCATAGATTTCCTGAACAGAACTACGCTCAGGAACTTCATCCTGAAGATCATTGGAAGTGACAAAAGGTACGGCCAGGTCTTGAGCAGCGGTAGATACATCATATACCTTTCCATAAAGGTTAACCAGATAAAGATATTCGAAGGCTCTTCCAAGAAGAGCTTCAGCTCTCAGGCTGTTTCGCTCCTGGTCTGTCCCTCCGGAGGCTGCATCTATACCATTGAGAACCGTATTAAAATAATAGATGTTCTGATAGAGATCAGACCAGATTACCGGGGTTGCCTGAGGATCTTCGGAAAATTGAGATTGCCAGGTATATATACGCTCCGCATCATAACTGGGAGGATTGGTATAATCTGCCATATCCATATTATCCGCCAGGGTATTTAATTCATTAGGAAGTGAGGTCTGCAGATCCGTACTATTTAACCACTGATCATAATCTTCGACCGTTTGCAATAATTGTACGCCTTTTGGTTCCACATCGAGATAATCATCACAGGAAGTCAATAGCAATCCGAAAGATATGGTGAAAACAATGTAATGTATATGCTTTTTCATTGTTTGTAATTTTATCATTATTAATAAATTAGAAATTAATATTGAGGCCTATCGTATACGTAGGTGTCAGGTATGATTTCTCATAGGCACCTACTGCCTGACTGAAATTAAACTTATTGAAGCCTAAGGTGTATAAGTTTGATCCCTGCACCCGAACCTCAAAGTTTTGAATTCCTGTTTTTCTTAACCAGCCACTGTTTCTAAAACTATAAGCTGCAGTAAGGTCTCCTAATGTGATATAGGCGCCATTTACTGTGTATTTGTCGGTATAACCCAAATTCGTATAATACGAAGTATTCAACATGGGAAGTACGTCAGGATTATTCTCGTCACCCGGCTCAAGCCAGTAATTCCCTGCACCTTCCAAAGGTCTAACATCACCTACATAAGGAACAGGTACTCTGGTTTTAAACCCACCATAAAAATTGATCATACAGTACGCATAAAAATCTCCGATATCTACCCGGTTACTGATTCCCATATTGTACGTAGGTATGGAACTCCCGACATAATCTACATCTAAGATTCCGGCATCATCCGTATAGATCGTTTTTGCATTTCCATTGCTGTCATAGATTAGCGGAGCTCCTGTATCATCAATACCGGCATACCGATAATTAAACATGGAACCAATTGCATATCCCTCGATAAAATCGGTAGCACTTCCCGACAAATACGATGAAGACAAGCTATTCGATGTCAATTCATTGGATACCGCCAACACCTCACTGGTGTTGTAGGAGATATTGAATCCTGTATTCCAGTTAAATCGTTGTTTTGTGATCCAGTCGGCCCCCAGACTAAATTCCCAACCACTGTTGCGGATCGTCGCCTGATTTACATAGGCTGAACTTTGACCTTTGGTGGCATCGATTTGATTTGTGGCAAGCAGATCGGTACTCTTCTTCGTATAATACTCGATACTTCCCGATACATTTCTAAACAGATCATAATCAAGTCCGAGGTTGAAATTGCTGGTCTGCTCCCAACGCAACCCACTATTGGCCGGAGATAAAAGACTTAACATCAATCCTCTGCTCGGATCAAATCGGTTATACCCTGCTTCAGCGATCACCTGAGGTAAGGAGTTCTTGGCGACATTTCCATTAAATCCATAAGCCGCACGGATCTTCAATGAATTCAACCATGAAATATCCTGCATGAAATTCTCTTTATCGATATTCCATGCAGCTCCCACCGACCATAAAGGCTTGTATTTATACTTAGGGTCCGTACCAAACAGGTTTGACTGATCGATACGAATACTACCGGTAACAGAATATTTTCCTTTATAAGCATAAACGATATTGGAATAAACAGAAATGAATCTGTTATCTACATAGCCGAGATCAAATAAACTGTTGTAGGATAGAGAAGGATTATTTCTGGCGTAGGTTGGGTTATAGGAATTATCCAATAACGTATTGTCTACCGGTTGCTGTAAAAGGTTTTGATCATTATATCCAAAATAGGCTGCAGAATTCCCCTTTTCCAAAACGTCTCTGACTTCACCTCCCAGGATAAGATTTATAGAATGATCTTCATTGAACTGTTCATTATAATTCATTTGTGCTCTTAACGTATAACTCTCCGCACTGGTAGTACTCTGCCTTAAAATACTTCCTTTGGGAAGATTATACGTGAATCCTCCATTACCATCATCGGATGTGTAATAATTGATCAATTGACGGGTCTCCGCCGAATTCTCATCCGATAAATATCTTGTATCAGTGCGAGAAGTCTCATAAACGCCTCCAAAACTAAAGCTCAACGCATCATTCAACTCATATCGAAAATTAGCCACGAATCTATTGTTGACCGCCTGTGTCTTGGTACTTACCAAATCGATCTCTTCGAGGGGATAATACTGATTATCTAATAACCCTTGTGATATCAGATAATCATTGTACCAGGGGTTGGCATTTGAATTATAATAGGTAGGTAACGCATTTCCTGCTTCATCCTGAAAATGCTCAAAAGCATAGATATCGGTTATATCGGGAATAGGAACTGAACTGGTCTTAGCCTGCTGGAAATTATTGGTCACATCCAGCGAGAAACGATCTGAAAATTTTAAGGTTGCCCGCCCGGTGATCATAAATGTACTGTTATCATTCTTTATCTGGGACTGATCGGTATTGGTATGATTTACCGTTAAATAGTAAAGAGCTTTATCGGACCCACCAGACATGTTCAGGTTATAGGTTTGAATAGCATTCGTACGCAAGAACAGGTCTGAATATTCATTCGTATTGTTGTAAGCGCCCATTGCTGCAAATCGCTGGTTAACCTCTGCGTCTGTCAACACACCGGCACTTTGCTGCGCCAGAATATACGTGATCGGATCTACGTTGAAATCAGGACTGGCATTCGGGTTGGTGATCAGATTCCATAGATAAGATCCATTATCAAGGTAGGTATCACGGACGAAATCGATGTTAAGGTTGGACGCATCCTTATCCCATCGATACCGATCATAGTTCTCTTTCGGACTAAAACCAAAGGTGCTGTTGAAATCAACATTGATCTTTCCGGCTTTGGCTTTCTTTCTTTCGATCACGATCACCCCGTTGGAAGCACGCACCCCGTAAATGGTTGCCGCTGCGGCATCTTTTAGTACCGTTACTGATTCAATATCATTCGGATTGATATTATCCAGGGTTAGCTCGGTTGGATAGCCATCGATCACGATGAGAGGATTTCTACTCCCGTTGATCGTGGATATACCGCGAATTTGAAATAAACTGTTCCCTTCGAACTGAATATCATTATTGATGAGGAGTCCGGGAATCTTGTTCTGAAGACCGGTTAGAAAATCGGTGGTATTGATCCTACTGTTATAATCTTTGGTTTGAATAGTTGAAACTGCACCGGTAACCTGCTCAGGTTTGATCTCCTGATATCCCGTCGAAATAACCACCTCATCAAGATCGGCTACCGCCTCTACCAGAACAACATCGATAACCGTTTTATTTCCAACCAGGATCTCTTGTCCCTGATACCCCAGATAAGAGAAGTTCAGCACATTCTCGGTACTGGAAACTTCAATGGCATATGTACCATCGAAGTCGGTCACCGTTCCCTGTGTGGTGCCTTTAATCTGCACGGTAACGCCGGGTATGGGCACCCCTTGCTGGTCTGAGACCGTTCCGGTTATCCGGATTTGTTGCAGATCCTTTTTCTCGCGGACTATGATAATATTATCGGAAGAAAGCACTAAATTAAACTTATCGGTAGTAATACTCTGTCCTAATAATCGATCTACGCGTATCGTCCCTTTCTTCAATTGTACTTTGGGCAGATCTTTAAAAAGATCTTTGGGATACATAAATTTATAATCGGTTTGCTCCCTGATGATCTCGAATACCTCATCGACGGTCACCATTTCATCATGGTCAATGGTCACTTTAGTTTGGGAGAATGTTTTTCCGGATGTCAGACCGAAAACTGTGGTGCAAAATAAAAAGATGAATGTCCTCATAATCATCATCAGTATCCGTTTTCGATGCAGAGAACGGACATAGGTAAATTTAATTTCCATAAATTAGCATTGTGTTAGTTAGAATTTGATTTTAATTGATACACTATGAAGGGGCGAAGTCTGATACACGTCCAAATGTTCACTTAGCTTCGTTCCCTTTTTTTGTTTCACCCTACCATCACAGGTAGGTTCTTTTATGTTTGAAGGATCTTCGGTGTCTATGGAAAACCTTACTGGTAATCCCATAAGATCCACTACTATTTAATGATCACTTTTCTTTCATTTATTTCATAATTATTGATAACTCCGAAGTTTTTAATCTTGGATAAAATATCTTCGATGCTTTGATTCTTGCCGATAACCCCTATAAATTCTTTGTCTTCCACTGAACTGTTCTCAAAAACAACCTCCATATCGTACCATCTTGAAAGCACCTTCATAATATCCCGCAAAGACTTATCATTAAAACTAAAAATGCCCTTTTTCCAGGATATTTCATTATAAACATCCACTTTTGAAACCGAAATACGGGGATCTGAATGATTAACGACTGATTGATATTCCGGGGCTAAAATTTCACGCCCTTTAGCAGTGGAAACAATCACTTTTCCTTCTACCAGAGTAGTAAAAACATTTGATTCATCATGGTATGCCTTTACATTGAATTCGGTGCCGACCACCTCGATTTCCTGAGATCGGTTCTGCACTTTGAAATGGGAACCTTCATTCTTTGAACTTGGGGAAACATCAAAATATGCTTCACCATATACCAATTCGACCTCACGAGTTTCACCCGCTTTGAAACTTACCGGATAAGTAAGCTTTGACTCTGAGTTTAACCAAACGACAGTACTGTCTGATAATACGATCTGATATTGACCCCCTCTGGGAATGGTTAAGGTATTATATTCATTCACGGCTGAATGTTCTTTATCTGAATAGACGATCACATCATTTTGAGCGGTTGCATTATTTAATACCAGGGTTGCTGCAGCATCCAGCTGCAGATTTTCGCCATTGGATAAAGTAAGGGTAGCTTTATCGGTTCCCGGAATTATTTGATTGTTAACGATTACCGGAGGCTCGTTCACCGGCAAAGGTTTAGTTTCCTTCATAAAGAGAAAATAAGCGGAACTGACCAGAACCAATACCGCCGCAACCGCCGCATATCGAATTAACTTTTGGGAGAGAGCCACTACTTTTACAGGCTTGTTTATTTTCCCAGAAACTTTTAACCAGGCTCTTTGACTATCGAATTCACTCGCAACCGCCACATGTTTCTGAAACCAGTTATCCGAATGTATATGGCTATATATCGAGTGATTCTCCTCCGATGCAGTTTTCCATCGCTCAAGAAATTCCTTTTCCTCCTCGGTCAAATGACCTGAAAGTTCTTTTGCAAGCAATTCAGAAATGTCGTAATACTGGTCAGAATTATTCATTCAATGCAATTTTCGGTTACCCGGATTTATTGTATTACTCCTGAAAACAATTTTGGTAGTATTCGATGATGAAAAAAAATAAATTTTTCAGGAAACCGATAAATTTAAGGACGGAAATAAGACCATAGTACATCGAGAAGTGTTATTCTGAGAATTATATCCTTTTCATATATTTACAGCCCTTAAACTGCGAATTTTACATTGAAAGACATTATTCAGGAAATCAGAGAAGGTAAACAGGAATCCTTTAAGGAATTCTTCGATGACTTTTACCCTGTACTTTGCTCTTATGCGAAAAAATATGTCATTGCCACCGATAAAAGTGAAGATATGGCGCAGGAAGCGTTGATAAAGTACTGGGAACGCCGTGAGAATTTCAATGACATCCGGGAGGTAAAAAACTTCTTATATGTAGTTACCAGAAACCAGTGCCTTACCTTGCTTAAAAGATCAAAAAAGGATCAGGATCTCGAACTTATTAAAACCCTGGAAAGCGAATCATTTTTAAAGGCAAACATCATCGATCAGGAAACCTTTCACCTGGTTCAAAAAGCAGTATCAAGCCTTCCGGAGCGACAAAAGCAAATTATTCTTTTAACCTTACAAGGGGTTAAAAATCCGGAGATCGCACAAAATCTGGACATTACTGAAAACACGGTTAAAACCTTGAAAAGAAATGCGTTTCGGAAATTGCGGGAACTCCTTAAAGACAATTACTATCTATTGCTGTTTCTTTGATCGTAACTTCTTTATCGATTACACACTCACTTGATGAAATACTATTAAAAAGGGTAATGTAAACACTACCCTTTTTTAAAACTCCCTCGCTAACTAAATCAAATTTTAGGGAATCAAAGTATCTATTCAGAGCTACCGAACCATTTTGGACTTGATCAATTCAATACCAGTGTCAGTAAACCCAGTAAAAGCAAAACAGAAAAAGGTAAAAACCTTTCGAACCAGCCAAGATAAAATCGTTTAAAATTCGTGATGAGTATGGTTGCTTCTATATTAGAACCACGCAACTTCAAAATAGTAGTATGCTTGTTTCAATTTTATAGGGTATGCGGAATAAAAATGTAAATGGAGAATCGAATTATCCTTTGAAGAATTTTTTAAAAAAAAAAGGGCAATTTTATGATCTGTGATGCTTTACATGAACTAATATCTGAAGTATTAGTGTCTGAAATAAATTGCGCTAACCATTTAATTCACATGAAAGACTTATCAGACTAAAATCACCCTTTACATCTAATAGTATAGACGATGCAAAACCTTCTTACCCCCATCAGGAAATCTTAAAATTTTGCCAAATTTCATTTTTTTTGAAGCCCGTTCTCCTGAACCTCCGTTGAAAATACGCATCAAAAGTGTCATACTCACGGACTAAATTAAAGAATCCTCATTTTATAAACTCATTTTGAATCATTTACCACAAAATTTTCGATGTGCGTTATTTTCCGTCGACAACGAACCAAAAAACATGGAGAATTGGTTTAATTTTCGTGTTTTATGTATAATTTCATCAAGAGGATAAAACTGTATATATACACCTACTACCCGGGAACTCTCTAAAGTTCAGGGATAAAAATTTATAGGCAAATGTCCAAAATAGATTACCTTAATTGTCTTTAGGGTAAACTAAAAACTTTTACGATGAAAAAATTTCTATTACTCTTACATGAAGACCTCGAGCAGATCAATGACTTGTCTCCAAAGGAAATGGAAGCACTGTTCCATGCTCATATGAATTGGGCCAACCAATTGGCTGAGTCAGGAAATCTGATATCCGGTGATGGATTACATGAAAAAGGTAGACTGATCTCCGGCAAGGAAAGCATTGTAAAAGATGGACCTTATGTGGAATCAAAAGAAATGATTGGAGGGTATTATCTTATACAGGCTTCGGATTTAGAAGCTGCCACCGAGATCGCCATGACCTGTCCGTGCCACTTATGGGGTGGCACCACAGAAATCCGTCAAATTATGGAGATGGAAGAATATGAGTAAAACTCCACATAATAATATCGAAACCAGTTATCGATCATATTATGGTAGGCTGTTCTCCGCACTTATCGGTCAATTTGGAATGTCTGCTGAACCGGCCATTGAAGATGCGATCCAAAATGCATTTTTGAAGTCGTTAAAAAGCTGGAAACCTGAAAATATGCCTGATAATCCGGAGAACTGGCTTTATATCGTTGCAAAAAACGATCTGATAAATCAATTTAGAAGGCAAAATTCCTGTGACCTGCCTGAAACAATAACCCGTAGTGATCAACAGAATTCTGCAAAAACAGATCTACGTCTTCACACTCTTTTACTTTTAGCATCCTCCAAAATGATTTCAACACAATCCAAAGTATTGTATAGCCTCAAGAATATCTTCGGGTTAAGTATACGTGAGATCAGTGAAAGTACATTGCTAAAACAGGACGCCATCTATAAGAGTATTAAGAGATCCGGGGAAAGTTTACGGCAGGAATTCACACATCTCCAGATTGAAGAACATAACTTATCCTTTAAGCGACAGGCAATAACGACCGTTGAAGAGATGCTATATGCCGTATTCAATATCGGCTTTGATTCCTTCAATGAAAAAATAGATTCCTTTGTCAATGAAGATCTCTGTCTGGAATCGCTTTCACTTGCACGTTTGTTATCTCAGGAATTCGGCATTGATTCTACCAGCAACCTTTTGGCCTTATTATGCTTTCACCTCTCCAGAATTCCGGCCAAGACCGAAAATGGCAGTCTTATTACGTTCTTTAAACAGGATCGGACTAAATGGGATACCCGACTCATTCATTTAGGAATCCACTATCTGAAACAGCCTGAGAAACAAGACAAATATTATATAGAGGCGCTTATTATCAGTAGTCATATGTCTACGGAAACCTATGATACTGCTCATTGGAATTCGATCATAAAGCTCTATTCTCTTTTAATGGTTATGGATGACTCCCCGATTATAAAACTCAATCTGTGTTACGCATTAAAGCAGGCAGATCGAAATGAGGAGGCTTTGGAATTACTGGCAGAGATTTCCAAGAAGTTGCCGGATGAACATTTATATTTAAGGCTGGTAAAAGCGGAACTTCTTAAAGAATTCGATAAGCCTGAATCCGAACAGATCATGAATTCCCTCATCAATAACCTGTCCCATTCCCTGAGAAAGAATTTCCTTATTAACCATAATTTTATCGATGCCTGAACAGGAACCGGCGGTAATGAAATACATACTGAGTATCCTTATCTGTTTCAGTTTTGTAATTTAATTTCGAAATTAGCACCGATCCACTTGGGTCAATAGCCTGAATGTTTCCCAAAATATGACCAATCAACTTAATTTTCATAAGGATTTCAGTTGGTTTATCGGAAAGTTCGATTCCAATACCATGCATCGCCATTATGCGATTCAATTGAGCATTCCCATAAAAAGTGATCTCATCTTAAATACAAAAGAGGGTCAAATATCGACCAATGTTCCGATTTTGATCAAATCAAATGTTCCCCATCAAATTCTTTCCGTAAAAGAACATTTCCTTCTTTTGGTCAACCCGATATCTTCCATTGGTCATTATTGGAATGGACAGACAACCGAGCCTATTCAACCATTGAAGGAGGCTCAGGTCATACAACTTGCCGAGATCGTTAACGATGTTTCTATGACAGACCTTACAAAGACTGAGAGGATACTTGACACGTTAAGCTCCTGTCAAAGCTATTGTGATGAGCAGTTAAATCAGGGTGATAACCGTGTCGATAAGGCATTTCGCTTTCTTGAGCAAAATTATGAACGAGTAGTGCCCGTAGCAGAGATCGCAGCCCATTGTAATTTATCGGTCGGAAGATTTCTTCATCTATTCAAGGATGAAACTGGAATCACCTATCGCAGAGCACAACTTTGGCTCAGGATACTTAAAGGGATTCCTCTGACCGGTAAATATACCTTAACAGAGATTGCTCATCTAACGGGTTTCTCTGATAGTGCACATTTTAGCAGAACCTTCAGGGAAAACTTTGGCTTTAGTCCGAAAGAAATATATAAGATCAGCCGGTTTATTCAAGTTTAATAATTTCATTATCGGGAATTTTGTGCTTCATAACCCGAACAAAATATGAAAGTAGCTGAAATCCTTCCCCCAAAAACAGAGGAATATCTCAAAGAAACCAGGATTCTGAACTATACTCATCCTAGTATACAATTACTCATCAAAGAACAAGGCTGGGATAGCCTGATGCCAGAACAAAAAATTAAAGGCATCTACGAGTTCGTCAGAGATGATATTAAATTTGGTTATAATGAGGATGATCGTCTATCTGCCTCAGAAATTCTCCAGGATGGCTATGGTCAATGCAATACCAAAGCCACGTTGTTTATGGCACTGCTTCGGGCATTAGGAATACCCAATAGAATTCACGGATTCACCATAAAGAAAGCTCTACAGAAAGGAGCCATAACCGGCTTGTGGTACCTCCTTTCTCCAGATCACATACTACACAGCTGGGTAGAGGTGTATCTGGATAAGGAATGGTTTGAATTGGAAGGATTGATCCTCGACAAACCTTATCTGAAAGCATTACAAAATAAATTCCCGGAATGTAAAACTGAATTTTGCGGATATGGAGCCTTCACGGATAATTTACGGGATCCTGAGATTGAATGGAACAGAAATAATACCTATATTCAAAAGAAGGGTATCGATGAGGATTTCGGACTCTTTGATACTCCGGATGAGTTCTATACATTACACCAGCAAAATATCAGTTTGTTTAAGCGATGGCTTTTTAAAAACTATGTCCGACACCTCATGAATAGAAATGTGAATGCGATCCGAGAGAAATAGCGAATTAATCAATAGCATTTAATACAATTTAAATAAGGGTACAATCCCCACAAACTCCGGAAATAACCATATTAAACATTTTAGCCTGATAACCTTTCGGCAGGTCTATTTCAGGAGTACTTTTCAAGCACTCCACCTTTCCGCATTTCATACAGCGGAAGTGCACATGGTTATGGGTGTGCATTTCTTTTTTTTCACCACAGTTCTCACAAATGGCAAAATACTGCTTACCATCATCTCCGATGATTCTGTGAACCATTCCGTCTTCACAAAATCGGTTCAGTACTCTGTAAATCGTGGCACGATCGATAGTGGTACCGAGTGTTGACTGTAACATATCGTGGCTCAATGCCCCTCCTGACGTTTTTAAAGCAGCAAGGATCTCCGATTTTGATTGTGTTTTCCTTCTTTTCATTTTAATGCGACTATGTTGCAATAATACAAAAAATATGAATATGTTTGTAATATGTTTTAATGCGACATAGTTGCGTTTATAATTTTTTAAATTTAATGTATGACTGAAAATCAGCAATTTGAAGTAATCATCATCGGCGGCAGTTATGCCGGACTTTCTGCAGCCATGTCGCTGGGACGATCGATGAGAAAGGTTTTAATACTCGATAATAACCTGCCATGTAACCGGCAGACTCCCTACTCCCATAACTTCATTACCCAGGATGGTATACCTCCGGCAAAAATCGCAGCACAAGCAAAAGAACAAGTCCTTCGATATCCCACCATTACCTTTGTAAGCGATACGGCCATTTCAGGAACAAAGACGAATGGTAGTTTTTTGATAGCCACCCGATCCGGTAAGGAATACTATTCTGCCAAACTCATCTTTGCTACCGGAATCAAAGATCAGCTACCCGATATTCCCGGATTTGCAGATTGTTGGGGTATTTCCGTGATCCATTGCCCCTACTGTCATGGTTATGAATTCAAGGGTCAGCGTACCGGGATCTTTGCCGATGTAGCAAAGGCTTTTCATCTGGCTACACTGGTGAACAACCTAACTTCCGATCTGACCCTGATCATTCCAGAAGGCGCATCTATTGATACGGTTCAGGCGGAAAAACTAACGCGAAATGGTATAAAGATCCTTCAGAAAGAAATAAAGGCAGTCGTTCATGTCAACGGACAGCTCTCGGAGATCGTCTTTATTGATGACCACAGGATACCCCTGGATGCGCTCTATGCAGCGATTCCATTTATACAAAGCTCAAAAATACCGGAGAACCTGGGTTGTGCACTCACTGAATCAGGACACCTTGATATCGATGAATTTCATCGAACTAATACAGATGGAATCTTCGCCTGTGGCGATAATACTTCCCCCATGCGATCTGTTGCCAATGCTGTATATTCCGGAAATTTCACAGGAGCGATCGTCAATAAATTACTTTCAGATGAATCTTTCTGATTTCCCGTACTTTATCATAAATAATTTTTAGTTGCATTAAAATTCTATAGGTTTCCTCATTAAAAATCTTTTGGATGGAATTTCATAAGAAAATTTTCTATTTTAGATTTCAAATTCATGCTTTAACATACTAACCATTAAATTTTTAGCCTATGGGATTTCTCAAAGACTTTAAGGCCTTCCTGATGAAAGGCGACATCGTAAATCTGGCAACCGCTGTAATTATCGGTGGGGCATTTGGAAACATCGTAAAATCATTTACAAACGATATCCTGATGCCGCCCATAGGTATGCTTCTTAACGGTGTTGATTTCAAAGACCTCAAACTTGTCCTGAAAGACGCCGTTCCTGAAAGTATCGTAGACGGTGTAACTGTTCCCGCTGCCGAGGCAGTAACCATTAACTATGGCAATTTCATACAGATCACGCTGGACTTTATCATCATCGGATTCTGTATCTTCCTGGTTCTTAAAATGTATGAAAGAACTCAGAAAAAAGAAGACGCAGCTACTCCTCCTCCGGCTCCCTCGAACGAAGAAAAATTGCTTACTGAGATCAGAGATCTGCTCAAAAGCAAGGCCTGATATCCTAAAATATTTCAATACTAAAAGCCAACTACATTACGATACGTAGTTGGCTTTTTTTATTTCTGTCCGTGGAAAATCCCTAAACATATAACTTTAGTAAGAAACAAGAATAAAAGCCGCCCCTAAGTTTTCACACCTAAAGAACACTCTCAAAACCTGAGCCAGCGAAGAACACTATCACCACAGGTCACTCTGGCAATTAAGGCTAAAGGCCCCGACACATGACGCCGCCAACGGCAGGAGCCTGCCTGCGGTATGCGGTATCGACATTCTGCTGTGCACCAGCAGTCCAGAAGATTTTAACCGGACACCAATATCTTATTTCGTTACTTTGTAGGGTCATTTCAATGCATTTATGATGACTTCCTGTGATTTTAAACCTTCTGTTCTCGCTTGTAACCTGATCGCTCCGGCCTCCGTTCCGGATCGAACTATTACCATCGCCTTCCCATTCCAGGTTTTTCGGGAATGAGCCGCATACGGATCCGTATCCCTCAAATTCCCATTATCAACGGCAATAATCTCCCCCGGTCCATCTATCGTGAAGTTGATCTCATATTCCTGTTCCGGATTGATTCGTCCTTTACTGTCAATCATAGCTACACTTACAAAAACGAGGTCCTGTCCATTTGCAGCGAATGATTTACGGTCGGCATTCAATTGAATCTTCTTTACTTTTTTCGCTGTTTCCAAGGTAAAAGATTCCATTTCTTTACCCTCCTGATATGCCTTCGCAACGAGTCTGCCAGTCGTATAGATCACTTCAAATTCAGCTTTGAATTCTGTTGCTATCGATACTGATTTCTCACCGATCAATTTATTGTTCAGGTATAATTTAACCTGAGGATATTTGGTATAAACCTCCACGTTCAGCGGTTTCCCTTCATACCCATTCCAATTCCATCGTTCCCAGGTCGGCCAAACCGCCCACATGGTTTGTTTGATCGGTCCGGCTTCCGGATTAGGCTCCTTAACCGCCATATAAAGCTTCTCATCATTATTCCATAGCATACTTCGATAATGTGAGATCGGTTTCCGCCACCCGAGAAGATCGATGTCTCCACAATAGGCTCCATGCCATGGGAAAAGATCTGTCTCCCAGTGTTCTCCATCGGGCTCTCCCGGATAATAATAACGACCGATTCCGGATTCTCCCAGATAATCCATGGCAGTCCATACAAAATCTCCGATGATATAAGAATGTTTTTGAGTCATATCCCAACAAAAAAATGCATCCTTTGGATAAGATTCGGTTTGCATGATTACCCGCTCAGGAACCCGTTGATGATCGGCCTCGGCATGATGTAGCTGATAATTATAACCTCCCACATCATGAACGGCGAACAACGGATCAAAGATCTCCCAGTCATTGTCCCAGGTAGTCATAGCCGAGGTCACAGGACGTGTGGTGTCCAGTTCCAGTATCGCTTCTTTTAAAAGCCGCGCAGTCACCACCGCTTCCGGGTCTTTACGTTCTATGATCTCATTACCAATACTCCAGAAAACAATGGAAGGATGATTTCTGTCTCTGGTTACCATTGACTGTATATCTCTTTTATACCAATGGTCAAAATACAGGGAATAATCATAAGGATTCTTTTGCGTACGCCAGCCATCAAAGGACTCATCGATGACGAGTAACCCAATACTGTCACAGGCTGCCAAAAATGCCTCGGAGGGAGGATTATGTGAAGTCCTCACCGCATTAAATCCGGCTTCTTTAAGAATTTTTACCTTTCTTACTTCTGCCCAGTCAAACGCTGCAGCACCAAGGGCACCATTATCATGATGTACATTCCCTCCATTGATCAGAACTGCGGTATCATTTAGCAGGAATCCTTTCGAAGCACTGTATTCGATCGAACGAATCCCAAAGGTCACTTTGGCTTCATCAAGTATTGAACCGTCCTTTTTAAGAGAAATAGTTGCCAGATATAATTGAGGTGATTCCGGAGACCAGAGTTCCGGATCTGTTACGTCGGCTTTAAAGGTCAGGGTTTCGTCTTCACCCTTTTCGAGCATAACCTTCTTGTCTCCGGATGAAATCAGATTACCTCCCTTAGAGATCGTATAGTTTAATGTGAAATTTTCAGTATTAATAGATTCGTTAATGATTTTGCTTCTCATCTGAACCACTGCAGCGGCTTTAGAGACTTCCGGAGTCGTGATAAAAATGCCTTCATGAATAAAATGTAAAGGATTTGATACCGTGATCCAGACATGACGATAGATTCCGGATCCGCTGAACCAACGGGAATTAATTTCCTCACTGTTATCTACCTTTACCGAAAGCACATTCTGTTCTCCATATTTCAAATAAGGCGTAAGATCATAAGAGAAGGGTGTATATCCGTATGGATGAATCCCCAGGGACCTTCCATTGATAAAAACCTCGGCATTCATATATACGCCTCCAAATTGAATGGAGACCTTTTTACCTTTCAGATTTTCAGAAACATTAAATTCTTTACGATACCAACCCATACCATTCTTAAAATACCCCCCGGCTCCTGCTGAAGGATTTGAGGCTTCGATCGGGAATTGCACACTCCAGTCATGTGGAAGTATGATATCCTGCCATTGTTCATCTTCAAAATCATAATTTCTGGCATCCGGATGATCCCCTGGTGAAAATTTCCAGTCATGGTCGAATAATTGTTTTCTCTGTTCTGTGATCTCCGGTGATTGAGCATTGATCATTCCCGTACATAAAATGGCGATTAGAAGACCAACACGTTTCACTTGATGTAGTTTCATTATTTTAAGTTTGATGTAGTATTCCACCTTCCTTGCAAGTTTCAAATTTATTCCCTGAAAGACAGTGAAGAAGTTAATTTATATCCAAATATATCACTCATAAAATTAAAAATGTAAAAAATACACTTATAATTTTTAAAGGGTTAAATGGGTTGGATTTTACAAACTGTTTGAGTCTTTCTCCAACCCGTTGCTCAAAATTAGGGTATCTTAAATGTTCATTTAACCACCAAAAACCTGAAAATCCATACTTATAGTAGGTGAAAAAAATTCAGGTATAGCTTCGGTTATCGTAATATTACAACCTTATGAATGTCATTATGGGAAGTTATTTAACTGTAGAACAACACCAGCCCACTGCTGAGCTGATCGCTCATAATGCAGCTGGGATTCTCGACTATAATTATTTAGGAAATTATACAAACTATGACGCTGCGGTTTGTACAATCCTTAAGCAGAAACCCGATCTTGTCTTCTATAATATAGACGGCCCTGATTTTACCATTGACACCTTATTGGGTGACCTTAACCAGTTTGGGGCGAATGATGTCAAACTGATCGCTCTATCAGATTCTAATGAAAAAGCGATTCAGGCCTTAAACAATGACTTTCTGTATTATTTACTGAAGCCAGCTAAAGAACTGGATATCCTTAAAGCACTGCTAAAATTCAAACACAGAAAAGAAGCCGACTCACAATTATTTCGTCAAAATTGTATTTGCCTCAAATCTTATAAGGACTACCATTACCTGAACACCAGCGAGATTATATATCTGAAGGCAGACAATAATACCACGGATTTTCACCTCAATGATGGAAGGGTCATTACGGCTTTTAAAACATTAAAAACCTTCGAGGACCTCCTCCCTACCCATTTTATTCGATCACATAAAAGCTATATCATAAATTCTCTTTTTGTCAGCAAAATAAGTTTTGGAAAACTCACCTGCTACTTCAATTGTATCAGCACGGCACTACCTTTTTCCAACACCTATTTAAAGAGTATCAAAAATCTGAATGCAAAGCTTTTTCAGAATGCGCTACCCTCAGTTTGCTGAATCCTCTCAAAACTAAGGGTTTTACTTACAGAATCGGGGGTTTCACTAAAAGTGACCTATTTCCCTATTTGCGTTAAATCGATTTAACTAATTTAGCCCTGATCAAACGATTCTTACGTAAGTTAAAAGTATTCGAGTACGCCTGTTTGACAATAATATATAAACCCATTAAACAGCGAACTTATGAAAAAGCTAAAGTTAATTTTGGCCGGTATAATCATGGCAAATTTATTCACTTATTGTACGAAAGAAGACCTGGCGGAGGATCCGCAAAATCTGACCACAGAGATCACTACTCCTGATAATGTATATGCAACGGGAGATGAGGGTCATGAGGAACTGGAAAAAGAAAAAGATGAATGATCTGAACCAGATCAGCACTATAAAAGACAGCCTTAAACATAAAGTTTAGGGCTTTTTTTTTACATTTGAAGCTACCCGATTAATTGATATTATAGCTGATTAAATGTTTGCAAGAATACTTTTTTCTATTACGCTGACGCTGAGCATTATTTCTTGTAACAAACAGGTCCAGAAGTCCAGCGATATCCCTGACGGGATCGACTCGCTTTTGAAACTCGCAGAGGATCGGGTTGATAAAACCGTCGATGTTTCCGAACACTTAAATCAGGCTTATACCTTAAATAAAAAAATAAACAACGACTCGGTATACTGTAGAAAATTACTGGATATAGCCTATTCGGCTTACATGACTAATCACCTTAAGATATTTCTTACAACTAATAGCGAAGCTTTAAGCTTCGCTAAATCTATCAAAGACACCTTTGCCATGGGTGATTCTCACTGGAACTTCGGGAATTATTACGGGGATAATGATAATCTGGATAGTGCTTATTTTCATTATCATGAAGCCGAAAAATATTTCGACGCCATAGATCATAGTAGCTTTTCCGGAAAAATGCATTACAACATGGCTGTTATTCTGGGTAGGATCAAAGATTATCCGGAAAGTGAAAAAGAAACCTATCAGGCGATCACCGCCTATGGAAAGACCGGAAATGACCTGAGCCTGTACCGATGCTATAATCATCTCGGACTTATATTTATCGACCTGGAAGAATATGACAACGCTGCAGAATCTTTTGATCAGGCGATGACCCATCTGCAAAAAAGAGACGATCAGAATGAAAGAATGCCCGGACTCCTTAACAATATTGGGTTGTTATATGCGAGACAGGGAATGTATGATAAGGGACTCGAATATTTTCAGAAAGGACTCGATTTCAAAGATCTTAAATCCAATAACCTGGAGCTCTATGCACGCCTTCTTGATAACCATGCTTACTATAGTTTTTTAAACGACAATGATCCGGGCTCAGAAGTACATCTGCTCAAATCACTTCAACTTCGGGACAGTACAGGAAATCAGGCCGGAGTTACCATCAGTAAAATACGGCTTGCCGAATTCTATAACGCTAACGACAATACGGATAAAGCATTGAAATATGCACAGGATGCCTATGAAACAGCTGTTTTGACTGGCTATAACCGTGATAAACTAAATGCATTGAACCTTTTAGCTGACCTAAACCCATCGAAAGCACGTGACTATTCAAGAGAATATATCTCACTGAGCGATAGTCTCTACAAGCTCGAAAGAAATGAACGGAATAAATTCGCCCGAATCAGATTTGAAACCGATGAATTCAAAGAACAGAACGTCAAACTTTACAGGGAAAAGAACTGGATCATTATCCTAAGCTTTTTACTCGTTGCCATCCTGATGCTGATTCATTTTCTGCGACTACAAAAATCGAAGAACAAGGAACTACAATTGGTGAATGAGCAAAAGCTGGCCAACGAAAAGATCTATGAACTTTTACTTAAACAGCAGTCAGAACATGAAGAAGGTAAGATCGAGGAAAGAAACCGAATTTCACGGGAGTTACATGATGGTATCTTAGGAAAATTATTCGGATTGCGAATGCGACTTGGATTTGCCGCCTACGAAAACAAAACTGATCTTCAGGAAAAGTCAAAGGAATACATCACAGAAATTCAGGAAGTGGAAACCGAGATTCGAAATATCTCCCATGAATTAAATATGAACACCTTTCTGGGTAACCGAAACTTTACGCTGGTATTACAGCACCTTTTTGAAACCTACCGATTAAACGGAGCTTTCAAAATAGAAGCCGACTTAAAAGAAGATATCGAATGGAATCGTGTAAGTGAAAAAATAAAGGTAAATTTATATAGAATTCTGCAGGAATCACTTCAGAATATCAGTAAACATGCGGAAGCAAAGGTTGTCGTTATCAGTCTGTCTCAGAATGGTGATCAACTCGAGGCTTCTATCGAAGATAACGGAAGAGGATTTGTGATCTCAAAGAAAAGTAAGGGTATCGGAATCAAAAATTTAAGAGACAGAGTCGCTAACTGTAACGGACATATCGAGATCGCGTCCAAAGTCAATGAGGGTACTAAAATTGAAATTACGTTACCGCTAAATGATGAAGATGAAAATTAATGTAGTAATTGTAGAAGATCATCCATTGATCGTAGACGCATATAAAAATGCTTTAAGAATTATCCAGAGTGAAGATTCTGAAAAGGAATTTTCTGTGAATATATATAATAACTGTGATGCAGCTATTACCGGAATTTCGTCTTTTCGTGATAAGGAGGAGATCGATATGGCAATCCTCGATATTCAGGTTCCTCCTTCTGCCGACGGAAAATATTTATCCGGAGAAGATATCGGAATGTATCTTAAGAGACTCTTTCCTGAAGTTAAAATCATCATCAGTACCTCTTTTAATGATAATTTTAGAATTCATAGCATCCTAAAGAATCTAGACCCGGATGGCTTTATGATCAAAAGTGAGATCACCCCGGAGGAACTCATCAACGGTTTTAAAACAGTATTGGATTCACCCCCATTCTATAACGCCTCCGTATTGCAATTACTTCGTAAACAGAATACCATCGATTTTATGGTAGATCATATCGATCGAAAATTGCTTTATGAACTATCACAGGGAGCTAAACTCAAAGAACTCCCCGAACTACTCCCCCTTTCCATCGCAGGAGTGGAAAAAAGACGTCGTAGATTAAAGGAACTTTTCGGCACCAAATCGTCTTCTGATAAAGAATTGATTTCCATCGCAAAAGAAAAAGGGTTTCTATAGCACATTTTTTATGTGCGACGGTACAATATCCGAATTTCTTTAGCGTTATAGAGTAAATTTATATTCTTCGATTTTTTTATACGTGTCATCTTCACACTAATTACCTGAATTCCAATTCTTTAATTTTAAATTCTATTTAGTAAGGTTTTTTCCTTACCATTAGTAATGATTATCCATCAATTATTAGATTCCTTATCTCTAATTTTCCCTCGGAATTAAGGTAAGATAGCCTCAAAAATCTTTGAGAAACAATCCGGTTTTTTCCGATTATGGTCAAAGATTTAAAAAATCAAATCTTCCTGGTTCGCCCCTAACTATTAAATTTACTGCATCCCTATGGATAAAATCTACCCCCTCAAACGACGGTTACTGTTGATTCTGGTAATTATTGTCTACAGCTCTCTTTGCTATCTACTTAAATCATTTCATGCGATATAAAAACCTGATTTATTTAAGGAAGCAATCCGCTTAAGAAGAAAATTATCGACCCATTCAGTAAGGCTAAAGAAAAAAGCTAGTTCCGGAAGTCCAGAACTAGCTTTACATAAACAAACCTAACTAACAACCTTGCTTTTTAGCATAGTGATTTTACAATCACCTAACATTTACATTTTCATGTTAGAATTCCCCCCAGAACCTATAATGTTTTGTAAAAGTCAATGCAAGGCGAGACGCTAAATCCGAGGTTAATTCGAAGAAAAAGGGACAATAAGTTTTTCATCATTACTTTTTGAATCATTTGGCGGTTTTAAGACCAATGCAATTTCCTATTTCAAAAACCACAACCGAACCTGAGTCCGCTAGAAATCGCCTGGCTTACTAACCGATTCGAATTTATGATACTTTATTTTTATCAGGTATTTATTTCACTTACTATTGATAAGGCAAATCCATACACCCCTTATTTTATGGCTATTCTGGCCTAAATATTTCCACTAAGCCTCTCACCAACAATGGGTCATAACGTATGTATTCAGAATAGTGTCGAAATATTAAATTTATATGGAATACCAATAAATTTTTAATAGAACCAACACCAATACTTTTGTAAGATATATCGGTATCGTATATATAGAAAAGTATAAACGATTCGGCTCAACAGTATTTAAATCCAATTCTGGCGTCAATCCTGTAAAATCACCTGTTTAAATTTCATGGAATCAGAAATTGGCATCCCTTTTAATAAAGCAAGAAATAAAGGAAAGTATTTAGGCTTTATCAGGATTGTTAATCCATACCGCAATAGCATATAGATACGCGCGATCTGATAGGCGATATATCCATCGTGCTTCCGTAAGACATACAACATTGCTGTCTTTAATTCGATCTTCTTACGAATGTTATTCTGCTGACTCTTTCCTTCAAAATGATGATAGCTCACATTCGGAAGGTAATACGTGTTTCTGCCTTTTCTTTTTAATCGGGTACAAATATCACTCTCCTCAAAGAAAAGAAAAAGATTGGTATCAAAACCTCCGGTATTATCAAAATCATTAGCTCTGAAAAACATAAAACTGCCATTGACATAATCAACTTTCAAAGGTGCTGCGTAATCTTTCATTCTTCGGGGTTTTCTTCCCGGCATTAAAAATTCCATGCCTCCACTCCCTAAGATTATCTTTCCCAATGAAAGGAAGTGGTCGAAACTTTTTGACTGATACTTGTGTTCAATAATTATCTTAGGACCACAGACTCCTGCATCTTCTTGAAGCTCCATAAAATTAAAGCAATGTTCCAGACAATCTTCTTCAAATAAGGTATCATTGTTCACAAAAGCATAATATCGTGCATTTGAGAATTGCACACCCGTCATATTACCACCACCAAACCCAGTATTTATACGACTACGAAAAAGGGTGATATGCTCGTTATCAATTGTGCTTAAAAACTCTTTAATCCTTAAATAATCAGACTTTTGGGAAGCATTATCAACGATTATGATTTGCATCGATAATCCGGGAGATGTTTTGTCTAAAATACTTTTTATACAATCGATCGTATATCCGGAAGTATTAAAATTGATTATAATAACGGCAATATCGTATTTCATCTGATCAGTTCGGAACTTTTCTTAATGCGTATTTTCTAATAATGAACAAGTCGCACAAATTTAAAATTAACGCCCTATTTCTTCTGTAAAATACGATAAAATAATCCGAAACCTTACGATCCGTTTTAACATACTGAACAACACTATTTTAAAAACACCATGTTCTTAAACTTGGATCTAAAAAGTAAGATCGTTCAAGGTAGCCCATTCTGTCCACGAACCGTCATAGATGCGTCTGGCCGGTCCAAATGCGATTTCCCAGGCCATCATAAGAATACAGGCCGTCACTCCGGAGCCGCAACTGAATACCGGAGTTTTGTGTGTGTTTAAAATAACAGTGAAAATCTCGACCAATTCCGCTTTCGATTTGAACACTCCATCGGAAAGCACCTCTTTAAACGGTATATTCAGAGATCCCGGAATCATTCCACTTTGCAGATCCTTTCTGGGTTCCGGACCTGAGCCTGAAAATCGTGCAGCAGATCGTGCATCCGCAATAACAAATTTCCCGGATTGTAAATTTTCAATGACTTCCTCATAAAGCACCAGATAACCGGGTTGTATCGATGCTGAATATGCCCCAGGTTCATAGGTTGAACCCGATGATACTTCGAAAGTTCCAAAACCATTCCTGATCCATTCAGGCAATCCACCGTCTAGTACCGTAACCTCCTCATGTCCCATGGCTTTGAACAGCCACCATAACCTTGGGCTTGTATATATCCCCAGGTTGTCAAAGATGACGATTCTTGAATTATTTCGAATTCCAAGTCTGCAACAAGTTTGCTCAAAAAATTCCAAAGCGGGAAAAGTATTAGGAAATGCACTGTTCAAATCTGAAAAATCCTTTTGCAAATCAATTTTTCGTGCACCTCGAATGCTGACCCCATCAAACGCTGAACGTTCTCCAACAGCGGTCATTTCAGAACTAACATCCAACAGAATAAGATCATCATCATCTATATGTGCAGAAAGCCAAGCAACGCTTACAATAGGTTCCACTATGCTTATATTACATGATTAATATTGACGTAATCCGGACAAAACCGTTTCCATTCGAACTCAATCCCAATTTATAAAAAACCCTGCAGCTTTCTGCAGGGTTTTTCATTACTTCTTGATATTTCGAATTTGTTCATTGATTTTCCGGGTCCAGACCTCGGCAAAGGGTATTTCTCCATTTCCCTGCAAGCTAATATCAGCATTGAACAATTCAAAGGTTGTTTCCCGCTGTTCCTTTCCTTCAGGAAGGAATAAAATTTCAATTCGGTCAACCAGTGATTGTATCTTTCCACGCTCCTTAAAGGTCCGGCTGATACTATTCACTTTGCACAGGGATACATTTGTCAGATCCACAAATTGCTCTGTGACCGTATCCTTAACCGCATTATAAAAAAACACCTTGTTATTCTGTTTGTCAATACCTAATGCATAATGCCCGTTAACTTCCTTCTCATCGATATTTCCATTATACTTTGCTGCAACTGCCTCCAATGCACGCGCTGTATTTTTTTTCTTTTTCTGGGTGTTCAGACTTACCAAAATAAAGGGCCCAAAACAAAGGACTGCCACAACAGCCCCAATAAACATAGTTCCTAAGTCCATTTCTGTGTATTATATATTAATAATTCCTTCCTATCCTTATTTAAACAAGATCGAAGAAGGCTATAACTCTAAAAAGAGTGATCGATTAAAAATGGAAAGGTTTCAAAAGAAGTTATGAAACGGAAAGATGATATCCGTACTTTGAAAACGGATCATCAAACTCCTTGCAAAATTAAAATAGCGGATATCCGAAGATCGTAACGATAGTTCCCGAACCTGATTACAGGGAACATAGGTATCCATGGTTGTCTGATCGGTTTGATCTGAAGACATACTCAGAATATCGACCGAACTTTCGAAAAGAGCCAGGGGTTCATTTTTCTGAAACTTCGATATAACACCATGATCGGAATGATCAACGGATAAGGGAATCGTTACCCTAAGATCATGATTGTTGCCTGCAGCAATCCATAATATTGCACAGACTAAAACATTCCATAATATACCTAAGGGCTTATTCACGTGACAAAGATATATGAAAAGTGGATTTAAACCACTGCTATTTGGAGATTCCTTAACATAGAAACCATATTATCGCTTCCCGAAAGAGAAAAACATGCCATCCTGAAACCAGGATCACTTTGTCTCTAAAAAATCACTGCTCCGAGGGTTATTGGTTCTGAAAACTTTATTTTTGCGATAAACTAAGAACAATGAATGTTATTGATGCGCTGGAATGGCGATACGCCACTAAAAAATTCGATCCCGATAAAGAATTGAGCCCTGAGAAGATCGATATTCTGAAAAAGGCCTTCAATCTTACAGCGACCTCTTATGGCCTGCAACCAATAAAGCTATTAGTGATCAAGGATCGCGAGGTACGCACGAAGTTGCGTTCTCATTCCTGGAATCAGGCTCAGGTTTCCGATGCTTCACACTTGTTGGTGTTCTGTATCGAGACCGTGATCGATAAAGATTATATCGTGAACTATTTCAATCGTGTCAGAGAAATACGCGATACCCCTGAAAAGATCCTTGACCCCTTCAAGAATGCTCTCGTCAAAGATTTTGAGAAAAAATCTGATGAGGAGATCAAATCATGGGCAGCTAATCAGGCCTATCTTTGTATGGGTAACCTGCTCACCGTATGCGCCGTAGAAGGAATCGATGCCTGTCCGATGGAAGGCTTCTCAGCCGATGGCTATGATCAAGTTCTGAATCTCAGTACAAAGGGATTGCGTCCTGTATTGGTGATGCCTGTTGGTCACCGAGCTGATGATGATTTTTTTGCAGCGTTTAAAAAAGTTCGAAAAACACTGGATGAGTGTATAATCGAACTATAGATCTAAACAACACTTTATAAAACTTAAAATAAATTATGCCTGGATTTGAATTATTCGGAGATCTGGAAAGAAAAGAAGTAAATGAAGTACTTGATACCGGAGTCTTAATGCGCTACGGCTTTGATGCCATGCGAAAAGACCGGTGGAAAGCCCGCGAAATGGAAGCTGCCCTGGCAGATCGAATGCAGACAGAACACGCACAGCTGGTAAGCAGTGGCACCGCTGCACTTACCATTGCTCTGGCAAGTGCTGGGGTTGGTGCAGGTGATGAAGTGATCATGCCGTGTTTCACTTTTGTCGCTAGTTTTGAATCCATCCTTGCTCTCGGAGCCATCCCTGTACTGGTCGATATCGATGATACCCTTACACTTGATCCGGATGCCGTAGAAAAAGCCATTACCCCCAATACCAAAGTGATCATGCCGGTTCATATGTGTGGTTCAATGGCAGACCTGAATGCATTGCGTATGATCTGTGACAAACACGGACTGCTTTTATTAGAAGATGCATGTCAGGCGATTGGCGGAAGTTATAAGGGGAAACCTCTGGGAAGTATCGGCGATCTGGGATGTTTTTCCTTTGATTATGTAAAAACCATCACTTGCGGAGAGGGGGGTGCGATCATCACCAATAATCCGGAATATAAAAAGAATGCCGACCACTATTCAGATCATGGTCATGATCATATTGGAAAGGACCGGGGAGCAGAAACGCATCCTTTTTTGGGTTATAATTTCAGGATCTCAGAACTGAATGCAGCGGTCGGCCTTGCTCAATTGGCCAGACTGGATGAATTCCTGGCGATACAAAAACGAAATTACACCAAGATCAGAGAAGCGATCACCGACATACCGGGAGTTACCTTCAGACGTGTTCCGGAAGGTGGAGAAGAGAATTACTCCTTCCTCAGTTTTTTCCTGGAAGATTTCGAAACGGCTAAAGCCGTACAGAAAGCGCTTGATGAATCGGGAGTAGATGGTTGCATGCACTGGTTGGATAACAACTGGCATTATATCAAGAAATGGGAACATTTGAAAAACAAAACCTCCCTTGGGAAACTGCCCCAGGAAGTAATCGAAAAGTTACCTGATTATCACCAGGCTGATTTCTCGGCCTCAGACCACTGGATGGGCAGAACACTCTCTTTATTGATCAAAATAGGTTGGTCTGAGGAGGAATTACAATCCCGAGCAGAAAAAATAAGAGCTGTCGTACAAGGAGTAATGGCATAATCTGCGAAAATTAGTACTTTAAGGGTCCGTAAAAATAATGACCCGAACAATTTCAAATACTAAGATCCCGTATTCCACAATATTATTGTGGATTATGGGATTTCTTTTTACTTCATTTCAGGCTTATGCTCAACGTCTGGAATTTCAACAAACCGACAGTACGTTAGTCTTATTGGAAAATAGTAATCCGCGTTTTACCTATCATATAAAAACTACTTCCGATTCCGGAAAATATCCAAGAACGAATTATATACATCCTTTATTCGATGAAAATGGCCTTGCAGTCACTGAGGATTTTCCGGAAGACCACCCACATCATCGCGGAATCTTCTGGACTTGGCACCAACTTTATCTGAACGATGAAAGACTGGCAGACCCTTGGTTTTGTGAAGGGATCACCTGGGAGGTTAACGTTATTGAGACAACTATTTCCGATTCCACAGCTACGTTAAAGGCCAGGGTGATCTGGACCATCGATTCTAAAAATAATATGCCTGTGATCAGGGAAGACTTAAGCATTACCTTCAAACGAATCGAAGCAGGAATCTTCTCGGTAGCTTTTGATATTCAAATACTCGCCCTGATTGAAGGAATCAGTCTTGGAGGGTCTGAAGATGCCAAAGGCTATGGTGGTTTTTCTGTTAGAATGAACCTCCCGGAAAACCCAGTCTTTACTGGAATATCAGGAAAGGTAATCCCTGAGAATCTACCGGTTGAGGCAGGTGACTGGATTGCAATCGGGCCTTTGAAAAATAACAGCCAGGATTCGGGTCTGATCATTAAAGCCTGTCCTGAAAGTATACCCGGATTTCTGGGCTGGATCCTGAGGGACAAAAACAGCATGCAAAATGCAGCCTTTCCGGGACGAGACCCCATTCTAATAAGCAAGACCATTCCGCTCGTTTTAAAGAATAAGGTCATTATTTATCAAAACACAGAACTTTCTAAAATCATTGCTTCAGGTCTACTTGACTAAATTTCAGTGCATTTTCATCCATTTATGGAATTAGTTCTTATCTTTTGGTAAGAAATCCTGTGCATGAACCGAACCTGTAAAAATTGTGGTACACTATTGAATGGCGCGTATTGCCATCATTGCGGACAGGCAGCGTCAACAAATAGATTGAATTTTAAGTATCTCCTTGAGGATATTCGAAACGGTCTCCTACAGTTCGACCATGGACTATTGTATACCCTGAAGGAACTGATACTACGACCGGGTGATTGTATCCGTAATTTTATCAAAGGCAAACGGGTTCGGTATTTCAAACCGATATCCACCTTATTATTGATAGCTACAATTTATGGGATAATGAAACATTACATTGAAACTGATCTGGGACTTGAAGTTATTGACGAAACAGGTCAGAGTATCATGACATGGATGGAAAATCATTATGCCCTTACCAATTTAATACTACTTCCCATCTCTACCTTTTGCTCCTTTGTGTTATTTAAAAAACAAGGTTATAATATGGCTGAGCATTTTGTATTAAACGCATATAGCGCTTCCTTACAACTTTGTATTCACATTTTTATACTGCCGATTCTATTTCTTTTTGGGTATCATGGTAAACCGAATTTCTTTGTAACTTATATCGTCCCAACCCTTGACCTCTTCATACTGGGATGGTGTTTCACTCAATTCTTCAATACCATTAGAATTACCAAAACGATCTTACTAATCCTATTGATGCAAATTTTGCGATACATGATATTACTCCTGTTAATAGCATTGGTCTATTTGATCCTAACATATTTAAAGCCAACACTATAAATAAGTATCAGATGCCATGCAAAGGTTAAAGTTGAAAATTGATGTAAATTTTGTTTAACTTTTTTATTTATTTGTTAAACATTTTAGTAATTTAGATTCCTTAAATTGTTGGATATTAGTTTATGTCAAAAGCAGACACATCCGTAATCATCATTGGATCAGGATTTTCATCCCTCTCAGCCGCCTGTTACCTCGCAAAAGCGGGGTATAAAGTTACCGTGCTAGAAAAACAGGGCACTACCGGGGGAAGAGCCCGTCAATTGCATAAAGACGGATTCACTTTCGATATGGGTCCTACCTTCTACTGGATGCCGGATGTATTTGAAAGTTTTTTCGCTGATTTCGATAAACGACCTTCTGACTATTACCATCTTGAAAAGCTTAATCCTGCCTATCGCGTATTCTTTGGAAAGGATGACTATCTGGACATCGCAGATGAATTTGAAAAGATTTGTGAAACCTTTGAGGCTACGGAGAAAGGCAGTAGTAAAAAACTGAATAATTTCATCAACAAGGCCAAAGAGAACTATGATATAGCGATCAGGGATCTCGTTTACAAACCAGGTGAAAATTTATTGGAACTGGTTACTCCAAAAACGATCAGCAGGTTATCAGGCTTTATTACCAGTATTAAAAAACAAGTATCAGGATATGTAACCGACTCCAGATTACGAAAAATACTGGAATTCCCCGTCTTGTTTTTAGGAGCAAAACCTGAAAACACTCCTGCTTTCTACAATTTTATGAATTATGCCGATCTTAAACTCGGCACATGGCATCCTCTTGGCGGTATGTATGAAGTGGTAAAAGGCATACAGGAACTCGCTGAAAGTTTAGGTGTTTTCTTTTATACGCATTGCGATGTTCAGGGGTTTGAATTTTCCGGCAATAAAATAACTGCAGTTAAGACTTCAGGTGGACGTTTCACTGCTGACCTGATACTGAGCGGTGCCGATTATCACTTTACCGAGACCCTATTACCTTCTCAATATCGCCAGTATTCCGAATTATACTGGGATAGCAGAACATTCGCACCTTCTGCCCTGTTATTCTATGTCGGTTTTGATAAACCTGTTGCTGAAGTAACACATCATACCTTGTTCTTCGATTCAGACTTTGACCTCCATGCCAGGGCGATCTATGATACGAAACAATGGGCGGAAGATCCATTATTCTATGCCAGTTTTCCGGGTAAGACAGACCGATCAGTTGTACCGGAAGGAAAAGAATCAGGGATATTCCTCATCCCAATTGCTCCGGGCATTGAAGATACAGAGAAGCTTCGGGAAAAATATTTCAGGATTGTGATGGAAAGACTTGAAAAGATCACAGGAATTCAGGTAAGCAAACATATCCTTTTTAAAGAATCTTTTTGTGTGAATGATTTCACCAAAGATTATAATGCCTATAAAGGCAATGCCTATGGATTAGCAAATACCCTGATGCAAACCCATATTCTCAGACCCAGATTAAAGAGTAAAAAAGTGGATAATTTATATTTCTGCGGTCAGCTTACCTTACCCGGGCCCGGAGTTCCCCCCGCTCTTATATCCGGAAAAATCGTCAGTCAACTCATCCGAAAATACCACAAACTATGAAAGCGTTATTCGATCAGACAAGTTTCAAATGCAGTAAGCTGGTAACTCATGCTTACAGCACCTCCTTTTCGTTAGGGATCAGGCTATTCTCCCCTACCATCCGACCGGAAATCTATGCGATATACGGATTTGTACGTTTTGCGGACGAAATTGTCGACACCTTTCATGACCAAAATCAGGAAGCGTTGTTAAACGAATTTGAGGAACAATACCATCAGGCGCTGGAACGACGCTTTAGTATGAATCCAATTTTAAATTCCTTTCAAAAGGTGGTACATGAGTATGAGATCTATGAATATGTGGAGGCCTTCATGAAAAGTATGCGTGCTGATCTTGACAAATCCATCTATAAATCGGTCAAAGAACTCAAAGAATATATCTACGGATCTGCCGAAGTGGTCGGATTGATGTGTTTAAAAGTATTCGTAAACAATGATATTGAGAAGTTCGAACATTTGAAACCGGCGGCGATCCGGCTTGGATCTGCGTTTCAAAAGGTCAATTTCATAAGAGACCTAAAAGATGATCTCAATGAACTCGGACGTTCTTATTTCCCGGAACTGGCAGGCAATCAACTTACCGATGCCGTTAAAAAATGTATTATTGAGGATATTGAAAAGGATTTCGAAATCGCCTATAAGGGACTCATCCAATTACCCATGGAAAGCAGGCTCGGAGTTTTCGTTGCTTATAAATATTATTACAACCTCCTGAAGAAGATAAAAGCGAGTCAGCCGGAAGTAATTCTTGAAAACCGAATACGTATTTCTAATCCGATCAAATTGTATATATTGACAAAAGCTTATATCAGACTTAAGTTCAATATAATATGATCGCCTATATTTGTAGTATCGCCCTTCAGGTCTCGACCCAGCTAACCTGCCCGAATATGCCTTTGGTTCGTGATGATTTTCACAAGATCAACAGTTTAGAGGATACTGAAAAATTTATTAAATTATATCGTTCAGAATTTTGTGACCGTTATACCATTTATATCGCCTCAGCGGTAATGAGGCAGGCCGAATATGTTAGCTGGCCGTTTACTAAACTTAAATTTTTCAAAGAAGGTAAATCTGAACTCGAAGACTATATCGAAACCCATCCGGATGATGTAGAAGCGCGCTATGCCAGATATATGATACAAAGTCACGTCCCAGAAATTCTGGGTTATCATAAAGAGATGAAAACAGACAAAGAGTTTATACTGAAAAACCTTGATAAAAGTGATATTCCAGCAGCTTATCAAGCGTTTATGAAGGAAAATATTTTAAAAATAAATCAAAAGCATTAGCATGACAGCTTTGTTATTTATACTGATCACACTAGTAACCTTCTGCCTTATGGAAGTGGTTACATGGCTTACCCATAAATATGTTATGCATGGGTTTCTGTGGATATTACATGAAGATCATCATCAACCAAGATACCAGCATACCTTTGAAAAGAATGATGCCTTTTTTGTGATCTTTGCGATACCCAGTATCCTGTTGTTCTATTTTGGAATCCGTCCCGAGCTGAACTTTATGTTCTTTATCGGCCTAGGAATCCTGTTCTATGGGGTCACCTATTTCCTGGTACATGACGTTCTGATCCATCAAAGGTTCAAATGGTTCAGGCATACCAAAAACCCTTATCTGAAAGCCTTGAGAAAAGCCCACAAAATGCATCATAAGCATCTTGGAAAAGAAGATGGAGAATGTTTCGGAATGTTGCTGGTACCTTTTAAATATTACCGACAATACCTTCAAACTACATGAAACAATACTATTACCTGCTGGTTGATCTGGCTTGCATAATCGTTCCTTTCCTTTGTAGTTTTTACCCGAAACATGCATTTTATAAGGAATGGAAAAGTTTCTTTAAAGCGAACTTCCTGGTTGCCCTTATATTTCTGATCTGGGATTATTTCTTTACGTATTGGGAAGTATGGGGATTCAACCCGGAATATCTCATCAAACTGAACATCGCAGACCTCCCACTGGAAGAGATTCTATTTTTCATTTGCATCCCTTATGCCTGTGTTTTTACCTATTTTGCAATGCAATATCTGTTTCCACTCAAAAGACCTTCAAAAACCGTAATATGGTTTAACCGGGCTCTTTATATGGTGTTTTTACTTCTTGGACTCTTCTATTTCGATAAGTGGTATACAGCTACCACTTTCCTGGGCACCTTTGCCTTCCTATTGTTTCTCGATCTGAAAAAGATCGATTTACAGCATTATTATACGAGTTATTTCCTGATTCTTCCATTCTTCTTTATGAGCAACGGACTACTGACCGGAAGTTTTATCGAACGTCCGATCGTTTGGTATAACGATGCTGAAAATCTGGGTCTAAGAATCGGAACTATTCCTGTCGAAGACACTATCTATGGATTACTTCTCATCTTTATGAATATCTACCTCTTTAATTTTTTCGGAATCAGAGCCGCTAATAAATAATTGAGCCAGCGAAGACCCAAAAAACCCTGAGCCAGCGAAGATCACTTTCACCACAGGTCACTCTAGCATTTAGAGCTAAAGGCTTTAAATAGCGACGACACTCGACACAGCCGAAGGCAGGAGTCCCGATTGCTATCGGGAGACACTCCCCCTTCGCCGAAGGCTAAAGGCGGGATCGTCACTTCTCAGTGCGCCGGCTGACGATTAGATTTAAGCATCTAATCTTACTTATTTTCAATCAAGCAAGATCAGTGTTCGCTTATTACACCAACTCATAAGCTTTTTTCACGGTTTCAAACCCATAACTGCGTTCAAGTCTTCTGATCACAAAGTGAGCCCGTGCCATTTTCTGAAAATGTTGAATAAAAACGAAATTCACCGTACCGCCACCCACCGCTCCGGCAACCGGTACCGCCTGAGCCATGAATTTCTCGGAGACCTGAACAGAAAACCGCGAGGCGATAATAGCCACCACTTTTACCAGTGGATTGGTAGATGAGATCAATAATTTACCTATTTCGCTGATTCCGTTTTTTGCTACAAAATCGGCTGCCTGCCTTATTCCAGCATTCAGAGCAAGACGCGTGGCATAATACCCCGTCTCAAGTCCGTCATCATCAGGAGATCTACCTCCTAAGGCGAAGACCTCCAGACAGGATAATTGGGTTTCCGGATCATAGATATCCTCCCCTTCACTTCGGGCTATATCGATGATACTGCGCATCATAAACTTAGTTGCGATCGTGAGGTCTGCAGCAAACGCCGCAGGACCGAATACACCGCCAAGCACACCACTCGTCGTGACCAAAGCTCTATAGGTATTATCGGATGGTTTCCGGAACTCCTGTCCTTTTTTCATGGTCTTCAAATTACTCTTGAGAACGAACATCAGCGCCTTATGAACCTGGGCATTCAACCATGCCTGTTTGGATTCCGGAAGTTTACTCAATCCGAATTCGATCGTACTGCCGATTTTATTGAGCGTTCTCATGACGCCACTGATATTTTCCATTTGATGTTTTGCTCGCGCCAGCGCAATCGTATCTTCAGTCTTCAATCCGGTATTAACTACGGGTCTTTCTAACATATTTACTTTTTATATAGAATCGGTTTAGCGATTCTTTTACTCCTGTAAATTAAGAAATGCCCGGATGATATTCAGTTAAAATTTTGTTTAAGCTTAATTTCTACTGCCACAAGATCTGGCCTGTTCCTGACCGAGACTCTGAACCAATTTATGAAAATACAGTTGCCTTAGTCTTTCAGGACGGAGGTTCACAGATTGACAATTATCATTAAAAGTGAGCCAGAGAACCCGTAAATTCGTATCACCCGATTAAACAAAGCGAAACACAATCTTAAACCGCATTCAACACTATGCACACTGATATTGAAATAGCAACAGCCGCCGACATAAAACCTATTGAAAACATCGCCCAAAAACTGGGTATTTTAAAAGATGATCTGGAGTGCTACGGCAAATACAAAGCTAAACTTCCCCTCTCGTTAACCGAGAGTAAAAAGGTGGATGAAAGCAATTTAATTTTGGTCACTGCCATCACTCCTACACCGGCAGGTGAAGGTAAAACCACCATTTCGATCGGACTCGCAGACGGATTGTCTGCACTGGGTAAAAAAACCGTGGCCGTATTACGGGAACCCTCTCTGGGACCTGTATTCGGAATTAAAGGAGGAGCGGCCGGAGGAGGCTATTCACAAGTGATTCCTATGGAAGATATAAACCTTCATTTTACGGGTGATTTCAATGCGATCGAAAAAGCGAACAATCTGCTGGCAGCACTTATCGACAATAATATTCAAAGCAAGACCAGAAATCTCGGAATCGACCCAAGAACGGTATTATGGAAGCGATGTATCGACATGAACGACCGGTCACTCCGAAACATCATCAGCAGCTTGGGGGGTAAAGGTGGAGGAATGCCAAGAGAAACCGGTTTCAATATAACCGCAGCCTCCGAGATCATGGCTATTCTTTGTATGTCTAAGGATCCTGATGATCTTAAAGAGCGTTTTGGCAACATTTATATAGGAGACACCTTTCAGGGTAAACCCGTTTATGCCCGCGATCTCAATGCTGAAGGAGCTATGGCAATTCTCATGAATGATGCGATCAAGCCAAATCTGGTTCAAACACTCGAAGGTACACCGGTGCTGATCCATGGTGGTCCTTTCGCCAACATAGCACAGGGCACCAATAGTATCATCGCTACCCGTATGGGGATGTCGCTGGCAGATTATGTAGTGACTGAAGCTGGATTTGGAGCCGATCTGGGAGCCGAAAAGTTCCTGAACATAAAAAGCCGGTATGCGGGAATATCGCCGAAAGCTGTTGTGATCGTTGCCACTATCCGTGCCTTGAAATATCACGGAGGAAAACCATTAAAGACATTAGGCGAAGAAGATGCTCAAGCAGTAACCGCAGGAATGAGCAATCTGGAAAGACATGTAGAAACGATTCAGAAATTCGGACTCCCGGTTATCGTAAGTATCAATAAATTTACAAGTGACACCACCGATGAGATCGCTGCATTGCAGGCAGGCTGTAAAAGAATGGGGGTTGAATTTTCCGTAAGTAATGGATTTGCCGAAGGTAGCAAGGGAACCCTGGAACTGGCAGAAAAGGTTAAAGATATTTGCGAAGGCTTGAAAAAGCCATTTGTACCGACCTATGATCTTGAAGACAGTATCGAAGAAAAGATCAACAAAATAGCCACTGGGATCTATGGCGCTTCCGGAGTTAATTTTACCGACAAGGCTCGACAACAATTGAAAAAATTTGAAAGCATGGGTTATGGTAATTACCCGGTTTGTATGGCTAAAACACAAAAATCATTGTCAGACAATGAGAAATTACCCGGCCGTCCTGAAAATTTCACGGTTACGATACGGGAATTCGAGATTGCAGCCGGTGCCGGATTTCTGATTCCGATTCTTGGAAATATGTTACGAATGCCCGGACTTCCTGAAACCCCTGCAGCTGAAAATATGGATATGGATAATAACGGCTCCATTACCGGATTATCCTGATAAAACAAACGCTTCCGAAACTTCAGGTGTTCGGAAGCGTTTTTAAATGCTATACATTTCGTTGCTTCCGTTTACAAAAAACCAGCATCTATCCATTCTTTGATGGTTTGCTGGTAACTACGTCCAGAGGTCAGCACCTGCTGTAAGCGATCATTCAATGTGAATCGGTATCGGCTATTGAAATAACTTTCCACTATCCGAATATGTTCCGTATTGATAATAATTGAGAAATGAATCCTTCTAAAGGCTGATGGAAGTTCCGTTTCCAACGAAACCAATGATTGTTCGATAAGGTATTCCGAACCGTTATCACAACATATAATGACATATTTCTCCTGAGCTTTAAAATGAGTTATTTCCTTAAGCTTGACAAATATTATCTAATTTCCCTTTTTAACTGCCAGCGAAGTTCGTTCAGGGGCTTTGACCACAGTGTTCTGAAGATCTTTCAATAAAGCCACCGATGCTTTGTTTTCATCAGAACCCTTTAGTTGTTGTTAACGATCCATTGTTAGTGCTAACCTTTCTTCAGAATCCGGTTTTAAAAGATAATCGATACTGTTCGTTTCAAATGCCTTAACCGCATAGTGATCGAATGCGGTGCAAAAAACGACTTCCGGCATGAATGTGAGTGAACGTAACATTTCGAATCCGTTCAACCCCGGCATTTCAATATCCAGAAAAATACAATCCGGTTTCAATGACTCGATCATCTCCCTACCTTTGTTGCCATTGGATGCCTCACCAAGAGTACGGATCAGTTTATTATGAGTTAACAACTGCCTTTGTTACCGATCTCTTGCCAGCTTCTCATCGTCGAGGATAATTGCGGTTAGTTTTTTAGTTGTGTTCATTTTTAGGAAAGCGTTGTTTCAAGGTTTTCAATTTGGATGATAATACTTTTTTCCGGATTATTTTCCCACTCAAGCCAGGCTTGTTCACCGCAGGTCAATTTCAAAATATCATGTACACTTTGTAATCCGTATCCACTTCCCAGTCCTTCGGGAAAATTCGGACCATTATCCGCAACAATGATCTGTAATCCCTGCCCGATTTCTTTTATCACAATCCTGATAAACACAGGATCAATCGATCTGGCTACCGAATGCTTAATGGCATTTTCAACTAACGGTTGTAACAGATTCCTCGGAATGGATTTCTAATTCAGATCCTTCGATGAAATGATTTCAAACTGAAAACGGTCTCCAAACCTGATCTTTTCAATTTCCAGATAATGGCGGATACTTTCCAATTCATCACTTATGGATATAACATTCGTATTTTCTCTATTCGTATTCTTACGGAAATATGACGCCAGTGACATGGCCATATGCTCTGTTTTAACCGGATCTGTTTTAGACAACGAGGTAATTGAATTTAATGAATTATATAGAAAATGAGGATTAAATCTTCCATTGATTGCGGCAAGAGACGCATTGGCATGTAAAGCTCTGCGTTCACTTAACTCGAGATCTTTTTCGTATAATCTAAACTCGGTACTTTCCCGATACCCGATAAAAACGATCCTGAACAGCACCACTGCTAACCTAATGCTCAGCATTAGAAAATCACCGGCATTAATGACTGATCCTCCAAAAAGAACTTTATAAAAAAGTAAATAACAGAATGGGAAGGCGTTTCATCATGTAAAAATATTTATTTGGATAACATGCGCAAAGTAATATTGAACACACCAGGCTTGAAAGACCTATCTGACGAACTGCAAAATGGGATGACGAAAGCTGGAACTCCTATTTAAAGCGTTTGAAACTATTACATTCTAGTTTAAGGATTCTGGCAATTCCCGGTGTCAACCTCTCTGGATACTTTGGACAACCATTGCAATTTGTGTGAAGGTATTTTAATCTTCACTATGACGAACATTAACAAGAATACACAAAATACGATGAAACTATCTCCAATCATGGAATAAATTGTCTTTGTACCTTTCATTGGTAATTGTGTTATCAAAACTTTGCTTTTAGTTTTGAAATCGCTCATTTCACTAAGTATCTTTCCCGTATAATCTACTCCTGTTGAGAGGCCTGAACCCGTTTGTCTGATCAAATTAAAGCCTTGTTCCAAAGCTCTGAATTTAGCCATATTGCTATGCAATTGTTCAATTTCCATATAATCATTACTGGGGGCCAATAATATATCAGCTCCTTTGGCTTGCTTCAAATATTGCGGGAAATCCAGATCAAAGCAAATCGCTCCGGCAATGGTTCCATATGCAGTTTCTACTTTTTGTATCCCCGTAATTTTATTGTTACTGATTGGGGCTTCTGCGCCCGGCACTGATATGCCCTTCCAATAATCCATAACCTTATTACCAGTCGGGTCAAATAAGACAAATTTGTTTTCCAGGTACTTACTATTTGTGGGATCAACCACCGCAACCCCCAAACCTAAATATATATTTTGCTTAGAAGCGATCTGACCCGCTTGTGCATACAGGCCATTCTCATCTTCTTTTAATATGATACTACTGCCTTCTGCCCATAAAACAATTTTTGCACCGGCTGCTGCTTCTGCAATACTTCTTTTAAATAAGTCCTGGTTTAACGCAGAGGACTTTCTTCTGGTTTCCATTTTTACCTGATTACTGGTTTCTGAATTTTTCAATCCCTGAACATCAATAAATATTCTCAGACTATCCAAAGCAGAAACTGAAGCTACTCGAATAGTTTTGGAATCCGGTCTTTGAAACTGAACACGATATCCTCCATAGATCAATGTTAATCCTAAAACAAAAGCATATATACATACACCCCTTCTTATCATTCCCCATGCATTTCTATACTCAAAGACCCAATTACAAACGGAAGCAAACCATGCGATCAAAAAGGTAATATACCCCATCCCAAATACAGAGACGGATTGAAGTAATAGCATTTGTGAATGCTGTGTGTATGCAACATGCCACCAACTTCCAAACGGATCGACCTGATGATACGCATATTCAATTAGGACTGCAGTCGTGGGAAAAATAAATGTACTGAGAAAAGAACTCCTGTGTTTTGGAAAAAAGGAATCGATTAAATACGGTAACGTTGTGAGTAAACTGAAAATTACGGTAATAATGATTGCCATATAAAGCGGTAAAAAGGGTGCCACATCGGTACCTGTATAGTAGCCAGTGGCGATCACCATAAATGTCAGTAAAAGCCCTTTCCATCTCGGTAATTTTCTAAATGCAAAAAGTTGCATAGCAGTGAAAATCCAAATGGCGAAAAAGATGGCGTATTGTCCATTGGAAATTATAGAGAGTAATACTAAAATCAATACATACGATAATTTTTTGATCCATGAAGTTTTCATAATAAATGGTTTTAGATGATTATGCGTGCAATATCATGGATTCCATAGATCCTATGAAGCTAAAAACATTGAACTATCGTAAAGGGAAGTTGAACTGTAACCGATTGTATCACTGGTTCATCCAAGACTTAAAATCGCTTGTCTTTGGTCTGCTAACAATAAATTCCTGATCCCTTGGTTCAGTTATTGAAAGTTTAACACGATGATTGAAATAAGGGTCAATTTTAAGTATGGCGGTTTTGGCTACGATTTGTCCTCGGTTTATTCTATAAAACTTGGATTGATCTAAGGAATTGAAAAGATCGTCTATAGATTCGTCTATTATGAAGCGCTTGTGTGCGGTAACACCAAAGGTAATACTGTCCTCAGAATAACAGTAAAGCAACGCAGAAATTCTGATCTGTATGAACCCTTTTCCCTCTTTTACCAGTAAACCTTCCCGCTTTTGAATTACTTTTAGGCTACCTAATAATTCCTTTAATACGCTGGGTTCAACGACATTCGAATTGTTCGACTTCATAAATTTGTCAAGAGCCAGGCGTAAGTCATCTTTTTGAATGGGTTTTAAGAGGTAATCAATACTATTCACTTTAAAGGCCTGAATAGCATATTGATCAAAGGCTGTGGTAAAAATAATCGGAATCTCAATCGTCGTTTTTTGAAAAATCTCAAAACTCAATCCATCGGCCAATTGAATATCCATAAACACCAGATCAGGATGAGAATGTTCTTCAAACCATATTACGGCATCTTCCACGGTATCGATGATATCCAAAAATTGAAAATCGAAATTACAGGTGTTTAGCATCCGTTGTAATTGGCTGGCTGCTCTTGGTTCGTCTTCAATAATCAATATTTGCATGGTTAATCTCTTTTATCTGATACTGTTAATAGTGGTAGCCAAACTCTAAATCGATTCCCTTCATTTTCGAATTCAATCGATTTACCGGAAATCAAGGTATAGCGTTTTTCTATATTGATAAGCCCCACCTTTGTCGATGGTAATTGTGTAGATTTTGGTTCCAGTTTATTGGCAACGACCAATTTATTATCCTGGATACTCACATTTATCAATAAGGGTTTTGCTTTGGATACCACATTGTGCTTGATAGCATTTTCGAGTAAAGGCTGAAGCGACATAGGTACAATCATGGAATCCAGTGAAGTTTCTGGAATATCCCAATTCAATTTCAGATTTTCACCAAACCGCTCTGACTGTATATGGATATAAGCCTTGGCAAATCTCAACTCCTTCATTAGCGGGATCAAATCGTCATTACCAAGCTCTAATAAAAAACGATACATTTCAGATAACTTGTCTACAAATTCCTTAGCCTCCTCCCTTGAATTTTGATCGATTAAATCACGAAGTGTATTTAAGGTATTAAAGAAAAAATGGGGTTGTGTCTGATTTTGCAATGCATCCAATTGTGCCTGTACTAAGGCTTTATTGGCTTGTTCCTCTTCCCTTACAGATTTTTTAAATCGAATATTATAGTAAATGGCTTCATAGATCGCCATTATCATGATCGTTAATAAAATGATTATCACTAATACCTCAATTTGCGATTTAAAATCAATAACGTTCACGCCCGGAATTAGCGATAGTAGTCTGGTTCCTAAAAAATTGACTGATATTACCGAACAAACTATCGCCAGGAAAAAAAAAATGATACGCTTTATATCCGCTGAAAAAGAGGGAAATTTTATCCGTAAATAAATCATGATCAATCGGTTGATGAACCAGTCTATACTCGTAAAAAATAATGCGACAATCCAATTTAAAACCATAATGGTTGCCGAAGGTGCCTCATTGATAATATTCAAAAGATAAGTGGTTACTATACTTATTACTAAAATTCCAATTATGGAAAACCAAGTATCATTAAACCCTACATATTCGAAACGTTTTTGCTTATTGAGTTGCATTTTAAATTGGTTCAAAGGTTTCCTTCCATCTCAGAATTCTGATTTGTAGAAATTTTGATTAAATATTAGACCATTGTTTGAATTATGAAATGACTTCAGGCTCAATGGTCGTTTCGAAGGGTTGAACTGTTACATTACTCAATAATTTGAACGACTCAATGAACTTTAAAGTTAAATAAATACAATTGAAGGCAGTATTAATTTTTATAAAGTTGATTTTCAAAAATTTCAAAGTCACCTTTTTAAACATAAGAAATAGTGGACGTAAAACCATTGTCAGCAAACGAAACACCATGAAATTTAAGAAATATAAGCATTAAAAACCAAGGTGACGAACAACAAAACGCTTTGACGTAAGCCTAACTATCTATACCCGGAAAAACAGATATCCTTTCGATCAGGCTAAAGGATTTGGAAAATTATCAGTTTCATCCTCATTCGGACGTTTGTGAAGACATTGAAAATCCTTTTCAACCAAAATATGCAACTCAAACTCCTCTCCCGGAATCTCTTCATTCTGAAATCCCACCTGTTCGGTAGTTGCCCATTCTTCTGCTATGCCTGGAGGTACATTTACCTGAATACGTCCCTCTTTATAGACAGCCGAAACCACCCGGGTATCGCGATCATAACGTAATTCATAGGTTAATCCATACTGTGTGATCGGATCGAATACGGTAAAATCACTTACAGAACCCTGGTCCCAAAATGTATGAACCTCACCCTGGGATAATCTCAAACGGATCGTATTTCCTTTTATTCTCAGTTTCATAGCGAAAGAATTTCCATTTACTAAATTAGTTCATTTTATGCGTATTATAAAGCAGAAATACCGGAATTCCATTGAATTCCACACCAAATCCACCCATCTTTCTTACAATCCTTTATTTCATTTATCTCAAAATCATAAATCATTCTTTACAGGAAATTTAAAATTCAATTATCCTATTCAAATAAATGCAAAATTTAGACAACTACGTAATTTTTATCCCTAAATAGTAGATTGAATTAAGTATTATTACTTATTTTTGATAAAAATTATACGTAGAAATCGTTATAATACGGTATTTTGAACCTTACCGGTATCCCGCCGGAGATGCTGAAACTTTAAAAAAATCAAAATCACAACCTATGAAAAAGGTGATCGTAATTGGAAATGGAATGGTAGGATACAAGTTTTGCGAAAAACTGGTAAGCCGTTCTGAATTTAAAGAGATCCGGCTAACGGTATTCGGAGAAGAACCCCGCCCTGCCTATGACCGTGTTCACCTCAGTGAATATTTTAATGAGACCGGGGCTGATGATCTGCAGTTGGCATCACGTAGCTGGTATGAATCACATAATATCGATCTGAAAACAACTACTATGATCAGTACGATCGACAGTATTCACAGAACGGTCACCGATCATAAAGGTAACACGTATTGCTATGATAAGCTGGTACTCGCCACTGGGTCTTACCCTTTTGTCCCTCCAATTCCCGGAGCTGACAAAAAAGGAGTTTTTGTATACCGTACCATCGAAGATCTCGATGCGATAAAATCCTACGCTCTTAAGTTAAAGGAAAATGGAAGAAGTACAGCTGCGGTTCTTGGTGGTGGTTTACTCGGACTTGAAGCGGCGAATGCAGGTAAAGAACTCGGGCTCGAAACACATGTAGTGGAATTCGCTCCCCGTCTAATGCCGAGACAGCTGGATGATAATGCAAGTTCCATGCTAGCCGATAAGATTACTGGTATGGGACTAGGAATTCATCTGAATAAGGCTACTAAACACATCGCAGGTGATGATGCCATCACAGGACTTGCTTTTGCCGATGACACTTTCCTTTCCACAGATATGCTTATCATTTCTGCAGGTATTCGTCCGAGAGACCAACTCGCCGTTTCAGCCGGATTGCTCATCGGTGAACGCGGAGGAATTACCGTAGATAATAAAATGCAAACCTCTAATCCTGATATCTATGCCATTGGCGAAGTTGCACTCTACAACAACATGGTTTACGGACTCGTAGCTCCGGGATATGAAATGGCTGAAGTTGCAGCAGACCAGATCTGCGGTGGAGACAAACGGATGTCGCCATCGATCGATATGTCGACGCAGTTAAAACTTATAGGTACCGAAGTAGCCAGCTTCGGGGATCCCTTCATCGAAAATGAAAGTGTTTCAGTGATCACTTATGAGAATAAGCAAAAAGGGATCTATAAAAGAATCAACATCAGCAAAGACGGCAGCAAACTTCTGGGTGGCATTCTCGTGGGCGATTCTTCAGATTACAACACGTTATTCCAACTTTACCTCAACGAAATGAAGCTTCCTGAAGACCCTGAAGTTCTTATTCTGGGGAGTCGGGACGGAGCAGGTTCTGCTTTAGGAAATGTACTTGATCTGCCGGAAACCGCACAGATATGTTCCTGTGAAAGTGTCAGTAAAGGAAGTATTTGCGGAGCCATTCTCGAAGGAAATTGTTGCTCGGTAAAGGATGTGATCACCAGCACAAAGGCCACCACCGGATGTGGAGGATGTAAACCTATGGTTAGCGACCTGGTCACGGAAACCCTGAAATCAATGGGGAAAACGGTCAAAGAAACCATCTGTGAACACTTCGAACTGAATCGTCAGGAATTATATGACCTCGTCAAAGTAAAAAATATACAAGACTACGACACTGCATTGAATGAATTTGGAAAAGGTCATGGATGTGAAATTTGCAAACCGGTGCTCGCCTCAATCTTTGCGAGTATTCATGCCGAAACAGCAAACCGTCAACCGGCCATTCAGGATTCCAATGATAAATTCCTGGCCAATATTCAGCGAAATGGTACTTACTCAGTTGTACCCCGGGTCCCCGGCGGTGAAATAACACCCGATAAACTTATGGTTCTGGGAGCGATCGCTAAAAAATATGACCTGTATACCAAAATTACAGGGGGGCAGCGAATCGACCTTTTCGGTGCACAATTATATGAACTTCCCCTGATCTGGAAAGAACTTATCGATGCAGGGTTTGAAAGCGGGCACGCATATGGAAAAGCACTGCGTACCGTAAAAAGTTGCGTAGGCTCTACCTGGTGTCGATATGGAATGCACGAAAGCGTAACCTTCGCCATCAACATCGAAAACCGATATCGAGGTATCCGGTCACCACATAAATTAAAAGGAGGTGTTTCCGGATGTATCCGTGAATGTGCAGAGGCAAGAGGTAAGGACTTCGGTATTATCGCTGTAGATGGCGGATGGAATCTATATGTCTGTGGAAACGGTGGTGCCAACCCTAAACACGCCATATTACTTGCAGAACAATTAGATGATGAGACCTGTATTAGATATCTAGATCGTTTTCTGATGTTCTATATCCGTACCGCTGCACCCCTGATGCGTACGGCTCCATGGCTGGAGAAGCTGGATGGAGGTATCGAATATCTGAAAGATGTAATCATCAGGGATTCCCTGGGAATTGCCGGAGAACTTGAGGAAGAAATGGAATCACTTGTAGATCGCTACACCTGTGAATGGAAACAGGCGATCGAAGATCCGGAAATAGCAAAACGATTCCGACACTTTATCAACGCGGAAGATCCCGATGAAAATATAAGCTACGTGCCGTTACGCGATCAAAAAATGCCTAAACCCTGGTAAAATCAATCATCATGCAGGAACTTTTAAAAAAATACAACAGCGTCAAGACCTTCGAAGTGAAGAACTGGTTCAGGGCAGGTACCATCGATCAATTCCCAAGTGATAGTGGAGCCTGCGTTAAATATAATGACAAGCAAATCGCGGTCTTTAATTTTACCCGAACCAATACCTGGTACGCATGTCAGAATCTTTGTCCGCACAGACTCGAAATGGTTCTTTCCAGAGGAATGACCGGCGATCTGAATGATATTCCAAAAATCGCTTGTCCGCTTCACAAAAAGACGTTTTCACTTATTGATGGTAAAAGTCTCGGTGGGGATGACCTAAGTATTAGTGTGTATCCGGTTAAAATTGAGGATGAAAATGTGTATATTGGCTTTACAGACTAATATAACATGACATCTTTCGAAAAAGCGATCAGTAAAATTGACGAATACAATGCTCAGGACCCCCATAAGGAGGTTTGGAGTGGAATTTCTTATCCAAAGGAGGTACTCTATGCCGAACGTATGACGCAAAAATTATCGGAGTTTAATCCAAATGCATCAGAAGCTTTACGCCTGGCAGCCCGTGCTCAGCATATTGGCAGATGGGAAATCCCACGGGAAGAATATCCCGATAACCGCTCCGGATATTTACGCTGGAGAGAGGCATTGAAAAAATTCCATGCAAATACCACTGAAGCGATATTGCAAAGTGCGGGATATGAACCTGATTTTATCGCTAGGGTGACCACTCTGATTCGTAAAAAAGGACTGAAGAACGATCCTGGCGTACAAACACTTGAGGATGTGATCTGCCTGGTGTTTCTTGAATTCTACTTTGAAGATTTCGCGGGTAAACATCCGGAAGATAAAATAGTCGATATCATTCAAAAAACCTGGAATAAAATGTCTGAAGATGGAAGAAACGCGGCTTTGTCCCTTCCCTTGTCTGAATCAAGTCTACACCTAATCCAAAAAGCTATCGGCTAAACAAGTATGACGCGAACGATAGATCAGCAGACCTTCAGCAGACTCAGAAGGATGTATATCATTGCCCTGAGCGTTATCGCCCTGTCCATTATTACAAGTCAGATTTTAATCCGTGGATTCCTCAGCGATCAGGAAGGTGATTCCAGGGTCATCAATACTGCAGGAAGACAGCGAATGTTAAGTCAGAAAATCACCAAAGAAGCCTTGCTGTTGTCCGCTACTACAGACTCTTATGAACGTATTCCGGTACAGGAAGCGCTCGAATCTTCATTGAATGAATGGGAATCTGCACATCTCGCCTTACAACAAGGCAATGTTGAAATGGGACTTCCGGGAAATAACAGCAAGATTATTGCTGAAGAATTCAAAGCGATCAATCCTGTGTTCGAAGCCATAAGTAATGCCGTTCACAATATCCTTAAAAAATTAAAAACCGATCCCAACAGTGACCCCGCAACCTTTGATACAGAATTAAGCGTCATTCTCGGAAAAGAAGGTGTTTTCCTGAACAACATGGATGACATTGTAAATCAATATGATAAAGAAGCCAAAGCCAAGGTCGATCGTTTGAAAAAGATAGAGATCCTGATTCTCGGACTAACGCTTGCCGTGTTATTATGTGAATTTATTTTTATTTTCTGGCCTACTGCCAGAGCTGTAAAATTGAGTATGCAACAACTGATATCCGCTGAAAATAAATCAAGGAAAATGGCCGTTGAAGCTGATAAACACAGTCAGGCCAAGGAGCGTTCAGTCCAACAACTCAAGAGTCTTTACCGGGTAATGGACCAAACCCTGCTCTTTGCCCGGATCAATCCTGAAGGAAATCTGATCCATCTCGGCGAACGATTTCTGAAGTTGTTCAATTTCCGTCTCCTCAGTGACCATACAAATATAACAGAGATACTGACCACTGATACCAGTGACCGGGAAGCGATCAGTAACCTTATCTACACCCATCAAAAAACAGGTTGGCAGGGTGAAATCAGGGCTAAAGACAGTGAAGGAAATATAATCTGGCTTGATATGAGTCTAATTCCCTTCACCGCTTCAGGAGGAGAACCGGAACTTTTGGTAATTTGTCTCGACATCACCAAAAGAGTCGAAGCACAACAGAAGTTCGAGAACCTTACCAAAACAACCTTTGAAGAGAAGATCCTTCACCAGAAGGATATATCAAAACAGATCATCGAAAACCAGGAACAGGAACAAAACAGAATCGCAAAGGATCTGCATGACGGTATCGGACAAATGCTTACCGGACTGAAGTTCAATCTTGAAAGTATCGATATGCAAAAGCCGGAAAGAGCTATCCAAAAGATCGAGCAACTGAAAGAGATCACGACCAACATCATCAAGGGAGTCCGTACCGCAACCTTTAACCTGACTCCTCCGGAGCTGAGCGATCATGGTATCGGTCCGGCACTTGCCAAACTTACAGACGAACTTTCCAGACTTACGGGAAAAACCATCATCTTTTTAAATAAGACCCAATTCAATCTCCGCCTGGATTCCCTGATCGAAATAAACATCTACAGAATTACTCAGGAAGCGATCAACAATGCCATAAAATACTCCGGTTCAGATCATATTGCAGTGATCATCGCACATAGTAAAGAAGTGTTAAGTATTAATATTGAGGATAATGGAACAGGATTTAAACCGGATAAGATAGAAAGACGATCAGGTGACGGAGGTATGGGACTTACCTTTATGCAAGAGCGAACAAGTTTTATAAATGGTCGCTTATTCATTGAAAGTGAACCGGGTAAAGGCACACATATCACACTAAACATTCCACTAAGCAGGTTTACGTAATTTTACTTATTTTTACAGTTCTGATCCGAAAGCGACAGCTACCATGGAAAAAATCAATATCATACTTGCCGATGACCATGCCCTGGTCAGGGATGGAATAAAATCACTACTCGAAGATGAAACCGATGTTCAGGTGATCGGAGAGGCTGCAAACGGTCTCGAAGCATTGACCGCTATCGGTGAACATGAACCGGATCTGTTGATCGTGGATATCCGTATGCCAGAGATGAACGGCATACAGGTAGTGGAAAAAGTAACCAGAGATTTTCCGGAAGTACGTACCCTTGTGCTATCGATGCACGACTCAGAGGAATATGTGGTACAATCGATCAATGCCGGTGCAGATGGATATATCTTAAAGGGAGCGAGTAAAGATGAATTTATGAAAGCCCTCCACACCGTTGCATCCGGACAAAAGTACTATGCCGGAGATGTCTCCTCCTTTATCATCAAAAACTTTGTTCAGGGAACACCTGTCTCCCCTTTAAAGTCGGTTGTAACAACCGATATCAAACTCACAAGAAGAGAGAAACAAATACTGGACCTTGTCCTCGAAGGACTCAGTAACAAGGATATTGCAGAAAAGCTCAATATCAGTAAACGAACTGCAGAGGTACATCGCTTCAACCTCATGAAAAAGATGGACGTCAAAAATCAAATGGAACTTGCGAATAAAGCCCGTGAGGCTGGCCTTTAGACTGAAGACACAGCCCTAGCGGCAGGCTCTTTTGATTTGCATTCATCGCATGTCTGCCGATAGAAATCGGGACACCTGTCTGTGGTGAAAAGGATATGAATGCAATCATTAAGTGATTCAGAAAATCTGTCCTGTACTAACTGGAATTAAGGTTTTCTCACTTCGTCGCCTTTAATTTCCTCCGGCAATTATCATTAAAACACTGGTACCACAAGGTCACCCAAGTATCATCGTTCAAATGTACGATGAACGATACGGTACGCAACGCAGTCGTAGACAGCATCGTCATTTTCTTTAATCATGGGGTGTAAATATTTAAAAATCTGCACATTCTACCCTTTCGAATTAAAAATACCATAAAACTACGTATACTTATTTCTTATATAAGTATTTATACTTACTTTTACATACCGCCTTTTCTAAGTATTGATTATCAATGGTATTATAATGAGTGTTGATGATCGATCTGACTGAAATAATAACCATTTAAAACAAAACCGATGAAAACTATCACTTCACAAAAGTCGACCCGGCTAAACCTAACCGACCTAAGATCATTACCGATCAGAACATTCTGGATTACTTCCATCGCTTTTTTCCTGTGCTTTTTCTCTTGGTTTGGGATCGTACCCTTTATGCCGGATGTTGTTCGAGAACTGGGACTTACTCCGGATCAGAAATGGAACTCCGTTATTCTGGCGGTTACAGGAACAGTATTTGCCCGATTACTGATCGGGAAACTCTGTGACAAATATGGTCCAAGACTATGCTACACCTGGCTCCTGATCCTGGGATCCATTCCTGTGATCCTTTGCGGACTCGCACAAACGCCTTTCCAGTTCCTGGTTTGCAGACTTTTCATAGGGTTTATCGGAGCTTCTTTCGTAATTACACAGGTACATACCTCCCTCATGTTTGCGTCGAATATCGTTGGAACCGCTAATGCAACCTCTGCAGGATGGGGGAATCTCGGAGGGGGTGCAAACCGTTTGGGAATGCCATTGATCGCAGCTGCAGTGGTTAGTTTTGGCGTAGCTGAATCCGATGCATGGCGCTATTCGATGATCATTGCAGGTATCGTTTGTTTTTTAATGGGTTTAGTATATTATAAGTTTACAAAAGACACTCCGGAAGGTAATTTCTCAGAGCTTCGTGACCAAGGCATTGATGTAACTACTAAAAAAGATAGTGCCAGCTTTACAGAAGCGATAAAAGATTATCGCGTTTGGATACTTTTCCTTGTATATGCTGCCTGTTTCGGTATCGAACTGACCGTATATGGAACCATGGATGATTACTTACAGAATACCTTTCAGCTGGAACGGCTAACCGCAGGAAATATCGTGCTTTCATTTGCTCTTATGAATATCTTCGCCCGAACCCTGGGCGGCTATTTCGGAGATCGCTACGGAAATCTGAAAGGATTAAAGGGAAGAGTACTGTTTCTTAGCTTTATCCTGGTAATAGAGGGGATTATGCTGGCTACCTTTTCAACCATGACCAGTCTTATTGCCGGTATCACCCTTCTGATACTTTTTAGCTTGTCCGTACAAATGGCAGAAGGAGCAACCTTCTCCGTAGTACCCTTTATCAATAAGAAGGCTATCGGTTCCATATCAGGAATCGTCGGAGCGGGAGGTAATGTCGGGGCATTTCTGGCTGCCCTTTTGTTGAAATCCAAATCTGCAGTCGCCGAAAAGGCAGCGATCGCGGCAAATGCCGGTGAAGCTGAATCCGTTGTAAAAGCGGCCCAGAGTGCCGCCTCCTCCTTAGCGGTTTCCAGTGGCTATCTACTCATCGGAATCGTTGTACTGGTTGCCGGAGTTGCTGCACTGGCCATACGATTCTCCACCGCCGACGAAGAAGCAGCAGCCATCGAAAAAGAAACACAGTTCGCTCAATTGAGTCCTGCAAATAATTGATTTATTTCAGAAAGAGTTAAAATTTAAAGGAGCTGAATTGAATATTTAATAATAAATAACGAATAATCGGCAATTCCCTTTTAATTGACGTTGAAATAGTTGAATTTAGAATGTCTTTACTACGACCGATATGCTGGAAAAAGAAATAAAAACAACCTGCTCCTATTGCGGAGTAGGTTGTGGTATTATCGCTAAAAAAGACCATCAGGGCAAATTGCGGGTGAAAGGTGATCCTGATCACCCCGTAAACCGGGGTATGCTCTGTTCTAAAGGTATGAACCTGCATTATGTCGCCAATGACATTTCAGACCGATTGCTGTATCCGGAAATGCGATGGAGCCGGTCACACCCCAGAGTGCGTGTCTCCTGGGAGCAGGCGATGCAAAGAGCTTCAGGGGTTTTCAGATCCCTGATCCAAAAATACGGTTCCGACAGTGTAGGTCTCTATGTTTCCGGGCAGTGCCTGACCGAAGAATATTACATCGCCAATAAACTCACCAAAGGATACCTCGGAACCAATAACATCGATACCAACAGCCGGCTATGCATGAGTTCTGCCGTGGTAGGTTATAAAAAGACCTTTGGAGAAGACTCTGTTCCCATTGCCTACGCAGATATTGAACTAGCCGATTGTTTTCTCATCACCGGTGCTAACCCTTCCTGGTGTCACCCCATTCTGTTCAGAAGGATAGAACAGCATAAGGAAAAGAATCCGGATGTAAAGATCGTGGTAATCGACCCGAGAAAAACGGATACTGCGAATTTTGCCGATTTGCACCTGCAACTGATTCCCGGAACAGATATCGTGCTTTACAATGCTATCGGCCGGAGGTTGATGGAAAAAGGATTTGCCGATAAGGAATTCATCAAAAACAATACGGAGGGATATACAAAATATCGGGAACAATTGCTTTCTATGTCCTATAAGGAAGCTTCCCGCATCTGTGGGATACCTAAAGAAGCTATTTTCAAAGCAGCAGAATATATCGGTAAAGCAAAAGGATTTATCAGTATGTGGGCCATGGGTCTCAATCAAAGTGTCGTAGGAACCGATAAGAACTTCGCTCTTCTGAATCTGTCTCTTCTTACCGGACAAGTTGGAAAACCGGGTTCCGGACCTTTCTCGCTGACCGGACAGCCAAATGCCATGGGTGGACGTGAAGTTGGCGGTATGGCAAATCTGCTGGCAGTTCATAAAGATCTTCTCAATCCTGATCACAGGGAAGAAGTCGCAAGATTCTGGGGAGTGGAAAGCATTTCACCACGACCGGGATATACCGCAACAGAAATGTTTGACGCACTCGAAAACGGTGACCTTAAAGCGGTTTGGATCATCTGTACAAATCCAATGGTGAGCCTGCCCAATAGCAATCGAATTCAAAAAGCCTTAAAGAATGCCCGATTTGTCATCGTTCAGGATATTTCAAACCGGTCCGATACACTGGAATATGCAGATCTGGTGCTTCCTGCTGCCGCCTGGATGGAAAAAGAAGGTACGATGACGAATTCTGAAAGAAGGATCAGTTATCTGCCCAAAGGCATCAATCCACCCGGAGAAGCCCGTCCGGATGTGGAAATTCTCTGTGATTTTGCAAAACATATGGGGTATCGCGGCTTCGATTATCAATTTACAGAGGATATCTACCGGGAATATTGTAGTATGACCAAGGGGACCAATATCGATATCTCCCATCTAAGTTATGACCGACTTAAAAATGAAGGTTCGCTTCAATGGCCTGTTCCATCCTACCGCCATACTGGAACTCCACGATTATTTGAGGATAAACAGTTCTACACTCCATCGAAAAAAGCCATTTTCAATGTACCCTATAGTGTAAAGAATGCATCAGTAAGTACAGATCAGCATTTCCCGTTGATCCTAACCACAGGAAGAGTAAGAGACCAATGGCATACCATGACCAAAACCGGAAAAGTAGCCCGCCTGAATTCCCATTATCCCAAACCTGTGGTAGAGATAAATCCGGTGGATGCCCACCTTAGCAAATGCAGGGACGGAGATGTGGTGGTTGTTTCCAGCAGAAATGGTGTTGTACGGGTAAAAGCCAAGGTTACCGAAAATATGCGCCCGGGAGTGGTATTCCTTCCTATGCATTGGGGTAAACAGCTCCAAAGTACACTGAACCGCGCCAATAATCTGACGAACACCATTATCGATCCGCAATCAAAAGAACCGGATTTTAAGTACACCGCTGTACAAGTACGAAAGTACGAAAAACCAAAGGAAAACATCCTTGTGGTAGGTGCCGGTGCTGCAGCATTCAGATTTGTACAGAATTATCGCGATATGAATGACATCGATACGATCTGTGTCTTCTCAAGAGAAGCGAATCCCTTCTATAACCGCGTACTTCTACCGGAATACATCACGGAAGAACTGACTTGGGAGCAGTTGCTAAAGATCAAAGAAAGAGAACTAAGAAAACTTGAAATATCGCTGTATCCGGAAACCTTTATAACCGCAATCGATCGTGAACAGAAAATAGCAACCGACAATCATGGCAAACCACATCGGTATGACAAATTGATTATGGCAACTGGTAGCAGTGCCTTTATTCCTCGGGATGCCCAATTGAAATTACCGGGACGCTTTACGATGCGTACCAAAACCGATGCCGATAATTTTAAAGAATATCTGGAAAATACCGGCCTCCCGCCTGAACAGCAACACGTGGTCATCGTCGGTGGCGGACTCCTGGGACTCGAGCTTGCAGCAGCGCTGAAACACAACAATCTTAAGGTTACTATCGTACAACGATCCAGCAGATTGATGGAGCGCCAACTGGACCCAACTTCAAGCCGGCTGCTAGCACTCGATGTCCAGGAACGCGGTATCTCCATTTATTTTGATAATGAAGTAAGTACCGTATTCAATGATGAGGAATCCGGACAACTGGAAATAACCTTACGAAGTGGAAAAGTGCTGGAGGCTCATGCCATCGTTTATGCTATAGGAACCCGTCCGAATATCGGACTTGCCCGGGAAAGCGGACTCGTTTGTTCCAGAGGGGTAAAAGTAAATGAGTTCATGCAGACTTCGGATCCTGATATCTTTGCTATCGGAGAGATTGCAGAGTTTAGAGACCAGCTCTTTGGAATTACCGCAGCTGCAGAACAGCAGGCTAATATCCTTGCTTCCTACCTCGCCGGAGACATCAGCGAAAAGTATGAAGGTTCAGTGCTGATGAACATCCTCAAATTCAATGATCTCAATCTGTGTAGCATTGGAAATATTCATTATCAGGAAAACGATCCGGAGATCGAAGAAATCATCTTTACCGATATCAGTAAACGCTACTATAAAAAATGTATCGTCAAGAACGATATGCTTATCGGTGCTATACTGATGGGGGACAAAAATGAATTTGCCGAATATAAAGCCTTGATTGAATCGGGAACAGAACTGGCCGATAAACGGGAAAAACTGTTACGAGGCAGCGGTGGCGGTGGTAAACCAGTAAAGGGTAAGCTGATATGCTCCTGTAGTCAGGTTGGAAAAGGCAACCTTATCGAGATGATCTCAGCCGGGCAAAGTGATTTTACAGGGCTTTGCAATGAAAGCGGTGCCGGACTTGGATGCGGAAGTTGTAAAACAGAAGTCAGATCGATACTGGAAGAACAAAAAGCACTGATCTCATGAGTAAATTAACCCGTATCATCATAAAAGGTGGCGTTATAGCTCCGGCAGAACTTCGATCCATTGCGGAACAGGCAGGTGATGCAGGATTAAAAGCGATTTCTTTCGGCAGTCGTCAGGATATACTTTTTCCAAGAAAACTCAGTAAAGAACAATTAAATAACTTCCACGGCATCGACATTATACCCGAAAACGAATCCGGTACTGAGAATATCGTCTCCTCTTATGTAAGTGCCGGCATCTTCAATGGTATTCCGTGGCTTACCGGAGATACCTATCTCTATATTCTGGAACAATTTCGCTATAATCCAAAACTCAAGATCAATATTACCGACCCGAAACAACGACTGGTTCCCTTATTTACAGGGCATCTTAACTTTCTGGCATGCGAACAGGAAGATTACTGGTATCTCTATGTAAAACTACCGGGCTGGAAACAAGCTGAACTTTACCCGGTATTGATCTATAGTTGGGATATTTCTAAAGTATCCCAGATGGCTGAATCCTTGCTATCGGAAGAACCCGAAGATATCGAAACCCTTTTTCAATTGTTATCCGATTCCCTGGAAACCAACAGTAGAAATTTAAAAGATATTCCAGAGATTCCCTTCCACCCTTTTCCCTATTATGAAGGGATGAATCGAGTTGATGAAGGGAACTATTGGCTTGGTCTTTATTGGAGAAACAATCTTTACGATATCGATTTTTTACTCGAAATGTGTGATCTCTGTGCAGAATGTAAAATAGGTAAAATCGCCATCACCCCGTGGAAATCATTCATCATTAAAGGCATTCCATCCCGATTTAAATTAAAATGGGAAAAATTCCTCGGACTTCGGGGAATCAATGTTCGCCATTCCATGCTCGAATTGAACTGGCATATTCCGGTTTCGGATAAAGATGCACTGAAGCTTAAAAAATTCCTCGTTCGCAAATTTGATGAAAAGGACATCAGTACTTACGGATTGACCTTTGCTATTGCAGACCATGATTATCAGCCTGATTATTTTACTTCCGTAGTGATCCGTAAAAATCCGGTTCAGCAGATCGAAGGCGTGACGCTAAATGCAACTTACAACCTACTATATGCCAAAAATTTCGATCCCAATTCCCGTAGTTATCTCACCCATGTTCAGGAAATCAGTCGTGAACACCTGCCTGATCTTCTGATCGAACTCAGCAAAAAATATTTCAAGGAGTTGAAAGAATTCAGGCCGGGAGAACAACCTGTTACCCATAATAAGGAAAAGGAGCCTGTGAGCATAAAGGTGATGCAATGTTCCTCATGCCTGACGGTATATGATCCCAAATATGGCGATCCGGACAATGGAATACCCCGGAACACAGCCTTTGCAGATCTACCCGAAACCTGGAGTTGCCCAGTTTGTGATTCTTCAAAATCAGACTTTACCGAAACCGAATTAAAAAGTATACTGAAATAAGAATTATGGATTATGAATTAAGGATTATGGATTAAGAATTGATTTATTCAATTCTCAATTATCAATTATCAACTCATATCTTACCTATCGTACTCACTCTAGAAATCAAAGGCTTTCCAAACTCCCTGAAGTCTGATAAAGTTCGAACATAATCTTTCTATGGTAAACTACTTCTCCAATGATAATCACTGCCGGGTTTTTGAGATTCTTATTAATAACGATCTGCTCAATACAATCGATCGTTCCGATCCCAATGCGCTCATTAGCGCAAGTTCCATTCTCTATTACCGCTATAGGCATACGATCCTTTCCTGCATCCCTATAGGTTTGTACGATCTCATGGAGTTTATGCATTCCCATCAAAATTACTACGGTTGCTGAAGAAGCGGCCGCTAGTTTGATATCTGGTGACATTCGATGACTACGTGTAGTACCGGTAATCACCCAGAAACTATTAGAAATTCCCCGCTTGGTAAGTGGGATATGCTGGGTTCCAGGCACTCCTACGGAGGAAGAGATTCCGGGAATATAGGAACAGGCAATACCAAAGGAAGCCGCATACTGCATTTCTTCTGCCCCTCTTCCAAATACAAAGGGGTCTCCCCCTTTCAATCGAACCACATGTCCCTTTGAAAAAGCACGCTGTACAATCAGTTCATTGATCTGATCCTGCATATAAGTGTGACACCCTTTACGCTTTCCGACAAATATCTTTTCTGCACGATCCGCAAATTTTAATAGCTCCGGATTTACCAATGCATCGTATAGCACTACATCCGCATCTTTAATGGCGGATACCGCTTTGAGTGTCAGCAATTCCGGATCACCCGGTCCTGCACCTACCAATGTGAGTTTTGCAGTATCTGAAATCATAATTTCTGTGGTGTTTTAGTTAAAAATTTCCATAATTCCATCCGCTGTATTAAGGATGTCATAATTCGGTAAGCAATATACGTATTTATACTTATTTATTACGTATTTATACTTATTTTTAAGAAACATTAAAAACCATACCAATGAAAACATCAATACGTAAACTCATTGTCTTATTCATAACATTGAGTACTCCACTACTCCATGCCCAGGAATTTAAAGCCAGTCTTGACTTTCGTGACCGATTCGAATATCGTCATGGTTTTGGAAATCTATTTCCCGACGATGCCGATCCCGCAGCCTTTGTCCGTCAAAGAGCGCGTATTAACCTTGGTTATACCTCCGACCGCATAGAGGCGATGTTCAGTATTCAGGATATAAGCACCTGGGGCGACACCCGGCAGATACTCCCTGCCGACGATAATAACTCACTCATGCTCTTCCAGGCATGGGTTGCATTAAAACTAAATACGTCCTGGAAGATCAAGGTTGGAAGGCAACCGATATCCTATGATAATCAACGTATTCTGGGAGGATTGGATTGGGCGATGCAGGGTCGTACTCATGACGCGGCACTGTTGCAATATAAAGGTGAGCGCTGGGGAACAGATCTGGCGTTCGCCTTCAGTCAATCCGGTGAGCCCATTACAGGTAATTCCTATGATATCACCGGCTTTTTTAGTTACAAGACCATGCAATATGCCTACCTGTATAAAGATTGGAATGGCTCGAGGTTCAGTTTCCTCTTCATGAATAATGGTTTCCAGAGTTACAATGCGGATCAGGAAGCAGACGGCACCTATAACCGCCAAACCACCGGAGCTTATTTTAAATTTCCAGCCGGGAAATTCAACTTCGAAGGAAACTTCTATTACCAATTCGGAAAAGCAAATGCCAATAGTGATCTTAGTGCTTACGACTTCATTCTCGAAGCGATCTATAAACCCGGAAAAACAGCTTTTGGAATAGGACTTGAAATTCTAAGTGGTACGGATCAGGATGGAGATTCAAAGAACCACTCCTTCTTCCCATTGTATGGAACTAACCATAAGTTCAATGGATTCATGGATTATTTTTATGTCGGAAACCATGCTAACAATGTGGGGCTAAACGATATCAATGCCAAAGTGAACGTTAAGACCGGGGATAACAGCAGCCTTCTGATCAAAGGACATTACTTTGCAGCCAATGGTAAACTAACCAATGATGCTGATCCCTATTTAGGGACAGAGATCGATATCGTATACTCCAATAAATTCTGGAACGTTGCTACAGTCAATGCAGGATATTCACAAATGTTCGCCTCAGAAGGTATGAGTCTTATTAAAGGTGACCTTCCACATGATAATCTCAATAACTGGTTTTGGATACAATTAATCGTAGATCCGGTGCTGTTCACACATAAATTCAACGGAACAGATTAATAAAGATTAAGGAAACGATCATACTACCAACCGATGCCCCGGACACACAACACCGGCAAGTTCTATTCATCACGAACCTGCCGGTGTTATTCGTTAAAATATTTAAACAAATAGTATTAGTATTTATAATTATTTAATACTCATATTAACATATTAAATTAATTTTAATAAAATAATGCAAAAATAATACTACCTATTGCAAAATAATCGTTAGTGCATCCTTTCAAACCACCATATTTTTGATATAAAATGAATATACGGCAATATAAACAGGGTTAAAAAGAGAATTAGTCAATTAAAAAGGGGTAAAAGTCCACAAAATTTACAAATTCGTGACATTTAACCTAATTCTAACACTTCTCAAGATCCATTTTCATTACCGGTATTCGCTAACTACTTAACAAACATATTTAAACTTAAATCATCAAGTATGGTAAAATTACACCTCAAAAGGTTACATGCTGAGAAGGGCTATCTAATGATACTTTTCTGCATACTGGGTGCTTTTTATGGTTTTGCACAGGAGCTTCAGGTTTCTGGTACGGTAACATCTTCAGCAGATAATATGCCTTTACCGGGAGCCAGTGTGACTGTGGTGGGAACCACTAATGGTACCATGACGGATTTTGACGGAAATTACAATTTAACTGTTGACGCTAACGACAAACTAGTGATCAGTTATGTTGGATTTCTTTCGAAAACGATTGAAGTAAATGGACGTACCAGGATCGACATCGATCTTCAGGAAGATGTACAAAGTCTGAGTGAAGTGGTCGTGATCGGTTACGGTGTACAAAAGAAGGAACTTGTTACCGGGGCGAATGTTCAGGTAGAAGGAGACCAGTTACAGAAGCAAAGTACCACCAACGCTTTACAGGCAATGCAAGGGCAAACCGCCGGGGTTCAGATCACCTCTACCTCAGGTCAGCCCGGTTCAAACCTGAACGTTGTGATTCGCGGATTAGGATCAACGGGGAGCAGTGCTCCACTTTATGTCGTTGATGGAGTACTGACCGGAGACATTTCTTATTTGAACAATGCTGACATCGAATCGATATCAGTTCTTAAGGATGCAGCATCTGCCGCTATCTACGGATCACAGGCTTCAAACGGGGTTGTTCTCGTAACCACTCGCGGTGGTAAAAAAGGTAAGGCTCAGATCACTTTCGATCAATACTACGGACTCCAAACGGTAGCCAATAAGATCGATATGCTCAATGGCTACGAATATGCAACCATTCTGAACGAGGCAGCAGTTAACTCTGGTAAACTTCCTTATTTCTCCAATGAAGAAGTAGCTGCTTTCGGAGCCGGAACTGACTGGATGGATTATATGTTCAAGGATGATGCAATAACACAGAACTATACCCTTGGTGTAACCGGGGGATCTGAAACTTCAACATACTCTTCTTCCTTGTCATACACCCAACAGGAAGGGGTTGTAGGCGGAAAGGATCTTTCCAACTATGAAAGATATAACTTCCGTATAAACTCCGAACACAAGCTTTATAATGACCGTATCAAGTTTGGTGAAAATCTGAGTTTTGCGTATATTAAGAACAATGGTATCGCAGTTGGAAACCAATACAGTAACTCGTTGAGAGGTGCCTTCAACACCAATCCTTTGGTTCCTTTCTATGACGAGAACGGCAATTTTTATAATACTGCCGATGATAGTGAGCCTTGGCTGGCAGGACAAAATAATCCCTATGCATCGATGTTGTACGGGAATCAGAACGAAAATAATTCCCAGAAATTACTCGGGAATGTTTATATGGAATTTGAGCTGCTTAAAGATCTTAAATTCCGTACCAGTCTGGGATTGGACTATTATGCCAGTGAAGGTCATTCGTTTAGTCCGATCTACCAGCTTTCCATCTATAGTTTCAGCGAATTCACCAGAGCTTCCCAATATATGAATAAGGGGTATTCTCTTCTTTGGGATAACCTGTTAACCTATACGTTCGACCTCAACGAAGAGCACAATTTCGAAGTGATGGCAGGTACCTCCTCCTATAAATTCGAGGGATCCTATCTAAGCGGCAGTAATGTGAACCTGGTCTTCGATGATCTCAAACACGCCTGGCTCGACAATGCGACCAATACTGATGGTGCGCAGATAGACCTGAGCGGCGGTCCTAATAATATCAATAAAAGGATGTCCTATTTTGGTCGTCTGAACTATAACTATAAGAATAAATATATCCTCAATGCTACTTTCAGAGCAGATGGTTCTTCTCAATTCTACGAAGAGAACCGATGGGGATATTTCCCTTCTGTATCTGCAGGATGGGTGGCTACTAATGAACAATTTCTTGAAGGTTCAGACTGGCTAAGCTTTCTTAAGCTCAGAGCCAGCTGGGGTCAGGTAGGTAATCAGAATGCCGGAAACTTCCAGTATCTGGCACCGATAACCTTCGCAAATACCAATTACATCTTTGGACCGGATGAAGGCGTACTTACCCCCGGCGCATATCCTAGCCGTCTTTCGAATCCGGATCTGAAATGGGAAACCTCTGAACAGATCGATATCGGATTTGATGCCAGATTCTTCATGAACAGATTCACCGTTAACTTCGACTGGTATAAGAAAACAAATAAAGACTGGCTTATCAAAGCACCAATCCTTGCAACGGCAGGGGCAGATTCCCCATGGATCAATGGTGGTAATGTGGTCAATAAGGGTGTTGAACTCGCATTGAACTATGCTGACAACATCGGGGAACTCAATTTCAGCGTAAGTGTCAATGGTGCTTATAATGAAAATGAAGTTGGTGATATTCCTACTCAGGATGGAATCATTCACGGTGAAACCAACCAATTATTTGATAACTCACCTGAATTTTACCGTGCACAAAGCGGTTATGCGCTGGGTTATTTCTGGGGACTTGAAACTGCCGGAATCTTCCAGTCTGAACAGGATGTTCTGGATCATACTTCCAACGGTACTCTGATTCAACCAGGTGCAGCACCTGGAGATGTGATTTATGTAGATCAGAATGGTGATGGGGTAATCAACGATCTTGATAAAGTGAACATCGGGGATCCGAATCCGAATCTCACTTACGGTTTCAATCTTTCACTCGATTACAGGGGATTTGATTTTTCTCTTCAAGCCAATGGAGTTGCGGGAAATCAGATCGTTCAATCCTACAGAAACAATGCGAACATATATGCAAACTATACCACTGCCGTACTGGACAGATGGTACGGTCCCGGTTCATCTAATACGGTTCCCCGTGTTACCGAAGATAACAGAAACCTCACTCAATTTTCAGACCTATATGTTCAGGATGGTGATTTCCTGAGAATCAGTAATGTAACCATAGGGTATGATTTTGCGAATCTTTTCTCGGAGGAGAAAGCATTTGCAAGTCAATGCCGTCTGTACTTCTCTGCACTGAACCTCGTAACTTTTACCAGTTATAACGGTATGGACCCGGAGATCGGTTATGGTATCTCCAATAACGACTACGGATTTTCTTCCGGAGTTGACCTTGGATATTACCCTAGACCAAGAACATTTATGATGGGATTAAATGTTAAATTCTAAAAAAGATGAAAATGAAAAATATACATATATGCTTACTAGTGGCAGGTCTGTTGACACTGGGATCTTGTTCTAAGGATTTCCTGGATTCAGAGCCTATTACTGATGTAACAGATACCAATTTTTACAAAACACCCGAGGATGCTTATGATGCACTGATCGGATGTTACGACGGGATGCAGATCGCTTCCGGTGGAATCGGTGGCCTGAGTTTTCCGGTGGCCAGTGAAGTACTCTCCGACGATTGCTTTGGAGGTGTTGGAAATTCTGACGGTTTCGGTTTCCAGGCAGTCGATGAATTTGATAAATCTCGATCTCCCGCAGATGTGAATCTCTTCTCCAATAACTGGACGCAATATTACCGTGCAATATATCGGGTTAATGTATTGCTTCAGAAAATGGAGCAGATCGATTGGACCGGTAACGACGACCTTCGTCTTCAATATGAATCTGAAGCACGCTTTATCCGTGCTCATATGTACTTTGAAATGGTCAGACTTTGGGGGAATATCCCATTACTCACCGAACCGTCTTCCGAAAACCTGCCTCAATCAGCCCCGGAGGAAGTTTATAAGGTGATCGCCGAAGATCTTGTATACGCCGCAGAAAATCTTCCTGATGCTTCACTGGCAGCTGCAGATTTCGGCAGAGTGACCAAATGGGCTGCGGAGGCCTATGTGGCGAGAGTATATCTTTATTATACCGGATACTACGGAGCCTCCGATCTTGTGGGGGTGGTAAGTAAAGCTCAGGCACTCTCCTATCTTGAAGATGTTATCGCAAATAGCGGACATTCCCTGCTGGATAATTTCGCCTCCTTATGGCCGGCTGCGTCTACTCTGGATGGCACCTATGCGGGTGAAGTAAATCCTGAAATTCTTTTTTCGGTACGACACACCTATACGAGTGATTACAATGGAAACACCGACGGTAATCATTGGATGGTCATGTTTGGTATGAGAGAATTCACCTATTATCCTTATGCAACAGGTTGGGGTGTAACCGTAACTCCTTCCCTTTGGGATGCCTATAGTGAAACCGATACCCGAAGAGGTGCGAGTATAATTTCTGTAGATGACGAAGACATTCCCTTCGACAAGATCGGAAGTCAGCGGGAATACACCGGATATTACAACAAAAAGTACTCGCCGATGTCTGATGAAGACGGAAATAGTGTTACCGTAGGTGTCGGAGGAACCGACTTCCAGATCGGGCAGTTCCAGGACTACGTCGTGATGAGATATTCCGATGTATTGCTGATGGCCGCTGAACTCGGCAGTCCGAATGCACAAACCTATTTCAATCAGGTACGCCAGCGGGCATTAAAATCTGATTATGTACAGATTCCTGTGAATACACAGAATATCATGAAGGAACGTCAGCTGGAATTTGCGCTTGAAGGACTGCGTTACTGGGACCTGCTTCGTCAGGGAGTCAGTACTGCAGCTTCAACTATCGCAGTTTCAACAGAAGTGATGAACGGTGGCGTAACAGTCAGCAAGACCATCAGTGCCTCTAAAATTCAGGAAACGATGGGACTACAACAGATTCCCAATGACCAGATAACGCTGTCCAATGGTGTTTTACAACAAAATGCCGGTTGGTAAACTAAACTTAAAATCAGACAAATGAAAACAATCAAATATATCTTTTCGATCTTGTTGCTCGCTGGCCTGATATTGGCTTCCTGTGAGAAAGAAGACTATGAATTGGGACGCATGCTGGATGCATCAGAGATCGAGTACGAAGTAGTACAGGATCTGCAGGCTGATGCGGGAGGAAATACAGTGATCCTACGAAACCTGACACCGAAGACCACGTCTATCTGGGATTACGGAACCGGGCGATCCAACAGAATGATCGATACCATCAGATTTGCTTTTAAAGGTGAATATACAATCAAGTTCTCTGCGCTGACCGCAGGAGGTGTGGTGGAACTCGACCCTGTAACCGTTAGTGTTACCGATGACAACCTGAATTATGTGAACGACCCATTATGGGATGCGCTTTCCGGAGGTGTAGGAAATTCAAAAACATGGTATCTCGACCTTAACGCAGAAGGTATCTCCAAATACTTCGTCGGTCCTCAGTACTTTTATGGTACAGACAACGGTTGGTTAGAAGGTGGTGATAACGGTTGCTACGGAGATGACTGCTGGAACTGGAATCCGGATTGGGCAGGTAATTCCTGGTTGATGCCTGCTGCCGATTACGGAAGTATTACCTTCAGTCTGCAGGGTGGACCCTTTGTTACCAGTGAACATTTAACGATCCCGGGACGAGGTACCGAGAACGGAACCTATTTCCTGGATGCAGATGCTAAAACGCTTACCATGACCGATGCTACGATCCTGCATCCCGTAGGCATAGAATCCTGCGTTGACAACTGGGCAAATATGAGGATCTTTTCTTTAACTGAAGAAAGTTTACAGTTAGGGGTCCTTCGTAAAGGATCATGTGATGGCGCCGCATATCTTGTCTATAATTTTATTTCAAAAGAATACAGCGACACCTGGGTTCCGGAAGAGACTATTCCGGAGCCGGATGAAGGCTTCGACCCTACATTTGCGGAAGGAGAGTTACTCGAAATGCTCACCGGAGGTGTAGGTTCCGGAAGAATCTGGAAACTGGATGGTGACGGAAATGCGGTCGACTGGCTGGCAGGAGGAATCGGATGGACCTCAAGCTCGGATGATTCAAGAGACTGGGGATGGAATGATGAATGGGCAGCTATTGCATCGAATTCATGGGTACGCTTCGATCAATTCGGAGGAACCCTAAACTATACCAGAAATCAAAACGGTGTAGAAACCACCGGTACATTCTCGATCGATGAAGCGTCCAACGAGATCACGCTGAATGGAGAAATGCTGATTCAGGGACCTGACGGACACTGGATGAATCCCACTACGAATGTAATCACCGTAGTGAAGGCATTCCCCGGTGAGTTCGGTACAAAAGGGATCTGGTTCGGAACTAATTATGATGAGTCCAAAGATGAATGGTTCGTATGGCACTACGTCATACCGTAATACATAAAATCTTATAATTGAAGTTCAGGAAGAAGTCAGGAAACCCAGACTTCTTCCCTTCTTCATATAAAATAAAACCTTTTCCTTTATAAAATTATAAGAGTCGGATATGATCAGAAAACTGGGAATTTTATGTTTTAGCAGTTTCGCTTTACTGTTATTTCTCCATTGTAATACACCCGAAGAAAACCCCTATAACCGAAAGATGGAATTCAATGACAACTGGCAATTTCAGTTGCTTGATTCCACTCAAAAAGATACAACTGCAACCTGGAGAACACTTTCCTTACCCCATGACTGGAGTATAGAAGGCTCCTTTGATGAAAAGCATCCTGCAACTTTTGGTGGTGGTGCCCTTCCTGGAGGACTCGCCTTCTACAAGAAAGAATTTAAACTCCCCAGGAATACAGAGAACAAGAAAGTCTATATACAATTCGACGGAGTATATATGAACAGTGAAGTCTGGATCAACGACCATCATTTAGGGAAACGGCCTAACGGATATATCAGCTTTGAATATGACCTTACACCATGGCTTAACAGGGAAGTTACAAACACCCTTGTTGTAAAAGTCGATAATTCACAACAACCAAATTCCCGATGGTATTCCGGATCAGGAATCTACCGTAATGTTTGGTTAAACTTTACAGATAAACTACATATAAAGAATTGGGGGACCTATGTAACCACCCCTGAAATTACAAACGATCACGCTAAAGTACATGCGGAAATAACAGTTATGAATCACTTCGAGCATGATCGCAATGCTGTTTTACGTACATCAGTTCTTAAAGATGGTGTGACTCTTGAGCTTTCTGAAATGGAAATACAATTGGCTGCGGGAACTGAAAAAACATTCAAAACGGCAATCGAAATTGTTGATCCCGAACTTTGGTCGGTGGAAAATCCTGAAATGTATACGCTGATGAACGAGATTATATCCGAAGGCATAACTGAGGATCTCTATGAGACTCCGTTTGGAATCCGTGATTTTAAATTTGACGCAGAAAATGGTTTCCTGCTGAACGGAAAGCAGGTAAAGATCAAAGGAGTTTGTAATCATCATGATCTGGGAGCTTTAGGTACTGCTATAAATATCCGGGCTCTGGAAAGACAGCTGGAAATTTTGAAAGAGATGGGTGTGAACGGAATCAGAACCGCACACAACCCTCCTGCCCCGGAATTACTGGAGCTTTGTGATCGTATGGGCTTTATCGTTATGGATGAAGTCTTCGATATGTGGAAGAAAGGTAAATCAGCATACGATTACCATTTATACTGGGATGAATGGCATGAAAAAGACCTTGTCGATTTTATCAAACGCGACCGTAATCATCCTAGTGTTTTCGTTTGGAGTATCGGGAACGAAATTCTGGAACAATGGGACTCTACCGGAGTTGCTATTACCAGAGAACTCGCCGCCACGGTAAGAAAACTCGATACCACAAGACCGATCACCACAGCAAATAATCCTCCCTCACCCACGAACAGCCTGAATGCTTCAGGGGTATTGGACCTGGTGGGCTATAATTATGCATTGAATTCCTATGAAGACCATCTTAAGGTATTTCCTGGAATGCCCTTTATAGCCACTGAGACCACGTCTGCACTTGAAACACGTGGCTATTATGACCAAAGATCAGATACCATAAAAAGATGGCCTTATAAATGGGATGAATTGTTTCTTGACGGAAATCCGGGAAATACGGTTTCCTCCTATGATCAGGTTAGCGCACCCTGGGGATCTACGCATGAAGAAACCTGGAAAGTGATCAAAAAACATGATTATATGTCGGGTATGTATATCTGGACCGGCTTTGATTATATCGGCGAACCAACCCCATATGTTTGGCCTTCAAAAAGTTCATATTTCGGAATTATCGATCTGGCAGGTTTTCCAAAAGATGTATATTACATGTATCAAAGTGAATGGACCGACAAGGATGTTTTACATGTATTTCCTCATTGGAATTGGAAACCTGGCGAGGAGATAGATATCTGGGCCTATTACAATCATGCCGATGAAGTTGAACTCTTTTTAAATGGAGAATCACTTGGAATTCGTTCCAAGGCGGGTGATGATCTCCATGTTATGTGGCGGGTTCCCTTTACCCCCGGAACCGTAAGAGCAGTTTCACGAAAAGATGGAAAGATCGTTAAGGAACAAGAGATTAAAACCGCAGGAAAGCCTGAAAAGATAGGCCTGCATGCCGACCGCGCTAAGCTGGATGCCGATGGTAAAGATCTTGCATTCATCACTGTTACCATTCTCGATAAAGAAGGGAATATCGCACCGATAGCCAGCGATACAATCTCTTTTGAGATTGAGGGCCCCGGAAGTATTGCCGGAGTTGACAATGGAAATCCTGTAAGTCATGAATCGTTTAAAGGAAACCAACGCAAAGCCTTTTATGGAAAATGCCTGGTCATCGTGAAAGCCGGAGAAGTACCGGGAGGAATCATAACACTAACAGCCAGTGGATCGGGACTGGAATCTCAAACCATTGAAATAACAACCTTATGAAATCAGCAGGAAACAGAAGGCTCTGTAGACACGACAACAATACCGCCCCTTTTAAGAATGCTGAACAGTATAAAATCAACATTATGAAAAAACTGATATTCCTATTAATGACGATCTTAACAACTCCGGCTATATTCGGACAATTACAGGGTACCAATGTTCTCAATGAACCCCCCGATATCAGTCAGGATTTTGAAAGCTTCAAAAATACTTTTTATCTGGCAGATGAGTTGACTTCCTTTGATCCGCAAACCGGAAAAGGAACTATAAAATACCTGAGACATAATCTTGCAACACGTCAGGCATTCAACAATATGCTAAGCAAGCTGATACCCGCTGAAGCTAATGAATTTCCAACGACAGAATATGCCGCGTCTCCGGAACTGCCATTCACCATAAGCTTTGTTTCCGACAGAACGATACGTATACAAACTTGTTCGGGACCTAAATTCCGGGAAGAAGAACCTTCACTGATGCTGATCGGAGGTCAGGCACCGGATGCCCGTAATTTATGGAAATACAGCAAAACAGCCGAAGGTCATCGTTATACCGGACCCCACGGATCGGTTTTGATCACGGAAAAACCCTGGCATGTATACATCTATGATACGAACGGAAAATTATTGACCGGTACACTACATCTGGATGATGTAAAAGGAACCTATACTCCCGTGACCCCTTTTTCCTTTATCAGAAGAGCGGATGATTATTCCAGATCCTTTGACGCTGCCTTTTCCATGTCACCTGAAGAAAAGATCTTCGGTTGCGGCGAATCCTTTACACAATTCAATAAGCGTGGCCAAAAGGTTATATTCTGGACCGATGATGCGAACGGTGTTCAGAACGAAACCATGTATAAACCGATTCCCTTTTATATGAGTAGTCGCGGGTATGGGGTCTTTATGCATCACTCCTCACCCATCACTGCTGATTTCGGAAAGTACTATAACGCTGCTAATTCAATGATGATCGGTGATGATGAGGCAGACCTGTTCGTTTTTATCGGAGAACCAAAAGATATCCTTGATGCTTATACAGATCTAACCGGTAAACCAGAACTTCCTCCTTTGTGGTCCTTCGGATTCTGGATGAGCCGGATCACCTATTTTTCAGAGCAGGAAGGTAGAGCCGTTGCCGAAAATCTGAGAAAAAATAAGATTCCCAGTGATGTGATCCATTTCGATACAGGTTGGTTCGACGTTGACTGGAGAAATAACTATGAATTTTCTGCAGATCGATTTGAGAATCCGAAGCAGATGATTAGCGACATGAAAGCACAGGGATTCAATGTTTGTTTATGGCAGCTACCCTATTTCACTCCTAAAAACACCTTGTTTCCGGAAATCATAGAAAAAGGACTTGCCGTTAAAGATAAAAAGGGGAACATCCCCTATGAAGATGCCGTACTTGATTTTTCCAATCCGGAGACCGTTTCCTGGTATCAGGCCAAAATCGCTTCCCTTCTTGAAATGGGTGTGGGGGTGATTAAAGTGGATTTCGGTGAAGCTGCCCCGGCCTCCGGATTGTATCATTCCGGTAAAACCGGTTTCTATGAACACAATCTGTATCCGCTACGCTATAATAAAGCTGTTGCTGAGATCACTAAAAAAGTAACAGGAAATACTATAATATGGGCGAGAAGTACCTGGGCTGGAAGTCAGCGCTATCCACTTCATTGGGGTGGCGATGCAGCTACGACGAACACCGCCATGGCTTCCACACTCAGAGCCGGGTTATCCATAGGATTAAGCGGATTCAGTTTTTGGAGTCATGACGTTGGTGGCTTTACTACAAAAAGTCCGGAAGATGTTTATCGCAGATGGACTCCTTTTGGAATGCTTACCTCCCACGTAAGAAGTCATGGAGAACCTCCCACAGAGCCCTGGGAATACAGTAAAGAATTCTTAAACGGATTCCGCAAAGCAGACAACATGAGATATGAATTGATGCCATACATTTATTCAGAAGCCAAGTATGCCACAGAACATGGCTTACCGATGCTTCGAGCATTATTCGTAGAATTTCCGAATGATCCGGGCTCATGGCTCATCGATGATCAATATCTTTTCGGATCTTCAATGCTCGTGGCTCCCCTATTTGAGAATATGGAAGAAAGAAACGTCTATCTTCCACCGGGTACCTGGATAGACTATCAGACCAACAAGGTCTATGAAGGTGGCTGGCATACGATAAAAGCCGGTGAAATCCCGATTGTTGTACTCATAAAGGATGGTACCGTGATACCAACGATTAAACTGGCTCAATCAACCAATGACATGGACTGGAGCAAGATCAACCTAAAAGTTTATAAGGAGGAGGCAGGAACTGCAATTGGAAAGATATTTCTCCCGGGAGCAGATCAAATTAAGGAAGTTGAAGTGACAAGATCCGGAAATAACCTGAAGATCACCAAGGCTCCTTTTGAAAATGAAACTACTTTTAAAATCAAGAATTAATAATAATTTACATATAACTAGTAACTATCAACTATTTAACTATACCGTTTAACTGAAAATATAAAAAATGAAAAAGACTTTATTGAGTTTGTTCGTCTTTGTCGGATTGGTATCCTGTCAACAGGAAGAAGTAAATACTGTGACGGCAACGTCTCCTGATGGACTAAACGCAGTTACTTTTGAACTTATCGATGGTAAGCCAGTCTATAGCGTAACACACGGAGACAAATCAGTGATCAAACCCTCGGCATTAGGATTTGTATTTCAGGACCATGATTCATTGTATTCAGGATTGGAAGTCGAAGATATTGTAGAAACCGAGGTTGATGATGAATGGGAGCAGGTATGGGGTGAAAAACAATTTATAACCGATCATTACAAGCAACTGGAAGTGGCACTTAAAGAAAAGAAAGCCCCCTACAGAACTGTAAAATTACAATTCAGAGCCTTTAATGATGGCGTTGCCTTTCGCTACCTGTACCCGGGAAATGGCTCCAAAGACAGTTTAAAGATCATGGATGAACTGACTACTTTCGATCTCGGATCAGACGGACAAGCCTGGTGGATCCCTGCTTATCAGGACAATCGTTATGAATATCTGTTCACAAAAAGTGCGATTAGTACACTGGACACAGTTCACACCCCTTTAACCATCGAAAGTGATAACGGCCTCTACGTAAGTTTTCATGAAGCAAGGCTTATCGATTTTGCAAGCATGACACTTGCCCATACCACAGGAACAACGCTAAAGGCTGATCTTGTACCGTGGGCTGATGGTGTAAAAGTAAAGACCAACGGTAGTTTCACAACTCCCTGGCGAACGATTCAGATAGGTGAGAAACCAGGCGACCTTATCACTTCGTATATGATCCTGAATCTCAATGACCCTAATGAGCTGGAAGATACAAGCTGGATCAAACCTCATAAATACCTGGGGATTTGGTGGGGAATGCATATCGGAAAATATTCCTTTTGGGAAAGTCCGATCCAGGGCGCCACTACCAGTAATTCTTTTAAATACATCGATTATTGTAAAGAACTCGGAATCGATCATCTGCTTATCGAAGGTTGGAACAAGGGTTGGACACCTCAGTGGTATGAAAATCATATGCATATGTTCAGTTTTACTGAGAATGCCGATAATTTCGATCTTAAAAAAGTAACCGATTATGCTCGTGAAAACGGGGTTAGCATCATTGGATATCATGAAACCGGTTCCAACATTATCAATTACCGCAAGCAGATAAATGCCGGAATGCAATTATACCATGATTATGGTATTCATGACGTGAAAATCGGACAGGTTGGTTCCCGAATGAACATGAAAGAATGGCATCATGGCCAGTTCGGAGTTGCATATTACAGGGAAGTTTTAAAAACCGCGGCTCAGTATCAACTCACTGTCAACTTTCACGAACCCATCAAAGATACAGGAGAGCGCAGAACCTTTCCAAATATGATGGCGAGAGAAGGCGCCCGTGGTCAGGAATATAATGCGTGGAGTGAAGGTAACCCACCCTCTCATACCGTTATACTTCCGTTTACGAGAATGCTGGCAGGGCCTATGGACTTTACCCCCGGGGTGCTGGATGTTGAAATTAAACAAGGATATGCAGGAAGAGACGTTCATACCACCGCAGCCAAACAACTGGCTCTATATGTGGTCCTCTACTCTCCTATCCAAATGCTTGCGGATCTCCCTGAGAATTACGTTGGAAATCCTGCCTTTAAATTCCTTCAGGATGTCCCAACCGATTGGTACGACACCAAAGTACTGAATGCCGAGATCGGAGCATACATCACCACCGTCAGAAAGGATCGCCATAGTGAAGACTGGTATCTAGGAAGCATCACTAATGAGCAGGAACGTACTCTGGAAGTTCCGCTGGATTTTCTTGAGGAAGGATCGGTTTATGAAGCGCAGCTCTATGCCGATGCAGCGGGTACCGGTTATGAGACCAATCCTACTGCTGTAACCATAAGCACCAAAGAGGTTACTTCTAAAGATTCCTTAACGCTGAACCTTGGAAAAAGCGGCGGCACTGCTATACGATTTGCTAAAAAATAAGAATCAATGTGCAGGTATATTTACATATTCATTCTATTGATCACTTTTCCGTCGGTGGCTCAGGAACGAAAATTTCCGTTTCAGGATCCATCAATTGCAATAGAGGAGCGCATCAATAACCTGTTATCCCTGATGACCCTCGATGAAAAGGTGGCTGCCTTAAGTACCGATCCTTCAGTTCCAAGATTAGGAGTAACCGGCACAAAACATGTGGAAGGCCTTCATGGACTTGCACTTGGTGGACCTGCACAATGGGGAGGGAAAAATAAAGATCCGCTTCCGACCACCACCTTCCCTCAGGCTTATGGTCTTGGAGAAACCTGGGATCGGGAGCTCCTCCAACAAGTGGCTGCTATCGAAGGTATTGAAACACGATTTGCTTTTCAAAAATATGGAAGAGGCGGCTTAGTGGTACGTGCACCTAATGCTGATCTGGGAAGAGATCCGAGATGGGGCCGTACCGAGGAATGCTACGGGGAAGACCCTTTCCTCACCGGTTCTCTGACGGTTGCTTTCATCAAAGGCCTGCAGGGAGACGATCCGTTTTACTGGCAAACCGCTGCACTTATGAAGCATTTTCTTGCCAATAGCAATGAAGATGGTCGCACCTATACTTCTTCAGATTTCAATGAACGCTTATGGCACGAATACTATGCGGCTCCTTTCCGTATGGGCATCCTCGAAGGAGGTTCGAGAGCTTATATGGCTGCTTATAATAAGGTAAATGGTATACCGGCAATGGTACACCCCATGCTTAAAGAGATCACGGTTGAGCAATGGGGACAGAACGGAATCATCTGTACCGATGGAGGAGCTTATCGACTGTTGATCTCCGATCATCACTATTACCCTGACAAATATTTAGGAGCTGCGGCTACGATTAAAGCAGGTATCAATCAATTTCTTGATGACCACACTGAAGGAATCTACGGCGCTATTGCGAACGGGTATTTGACCGAAAAAGATATTGACGACGTATTGAAAGGTGTTTACAGGGTTATGATCCATCTGGGAATGCTTGATCCCGCTGATAATAATCCGTATGCAACGATCGGTAAACAGGGAGAAACCGATCTCTGGGAAACTGAGATGCACAAAAAAACCGCATTACTGGCTTCTCAAAAATCGATCGTTCTTCTGAAGAATGATCCTCAGAATTCGCTCCTCCCGCTGCAAAAGGAAAAAATTAAATCCATTGCCATCATCGGTAAAAGAGCAGATAATGTTTTAGAAGACTGGTATAGTGGAACTCCACCCTATATGATATCTCCTTTGGAAGGTATAAAAAATCAAGCCGGAGCAAAAATTAAAGTCACCTATGTTCCGTACAATGCCGATGGCAAAGCGGTTGCAGCCGCCAGGAATGCGGATGTCGCTATTGTTATCACCGGAAACCATCCGACTTGCGATGCAGGATGGGCGGATTGTCCGTTACCGGATGAAGGTAAAGAATCGGTAGACCGTCAATCACTGGACCTGCCTGAAGAAAACCTCATAAAACTGATATCAAAAGCCAATCCCAATACCGTTGTGGTACTTATCTCCAGCTTTCCTTATTCGATAAACTGGACTGCTGATCACATCCCAGCCATCCTTCATATGGCTAACAACGGACAGGAAACCGGTAATGCGCTGGCCTCCGTACTTTTCGGCACATACAACCCAGCCGGAAGACTCACTCAAACCTGGGTGAGATCGATCACGGATCTGCCAGACCTCATGGATTATGACATCACCCACGGAAGGACATACAGGTACTTTAAAGGTGACCCCTTGTTCGCTTTCGGACATGGACTGAGTTACACCTCGTTTGCATACACCACAGCTGAACTCATTAAGACACGATACAAGGCTGATGAGGACATCGAACTAACTGTAAAAATCACCAATACAGGAGATCGCGATGGTGAAGAAGTTATCCAGCTCTACGCATCTTTTCCCGAATCATCAGTCGTTCGTCCGTTAAAACAATTGATCGCTTTCGACCGAACCCATATTGAAAAGGGGAGCTCCCGATCCGTCACACTGAAAATACCGGCAAAAAGACTGGCCTTCTGGGATGGTAAGCGATTTAAAGTAGAAAAAGGTAAGGTTTTATTATCCCTCGGACCGGCTTCCGATAAATTATTACAAACACTTCAAATAACTATAATCTAACGAACATGAAAAGAAATGTATTACTAATAACAGGCCTCACTGCCTTGCTTCCAATACTGAATTCCTGTAAGGAAGATGGAAAGCAACCGATCGCTGAAGTAGTTTCTCAGGAGATAAAGATCCAACCCACCGAATTTTCAACCAAATATGATGCTGAGATCGATAAGATCATCGCGCAAATGACACCGGAAGAAAAGATTGGAATGTTACACGGAAACAGCATGTTCACCACAACCGGTGTTGAAAGACTCCATATTCCGGAATTAAAAATGGGCGACGGACCATTGGGTGTTCGGGAAGAATTGGAAAGAGATACCTGGACACCGCTGGGACTGGATAATGATTTTGCGACTTTCTTCCCTGCCGGCGGTGGTTTATCGGCAACCTGGAATCCGGAGATGGCAGCACTTTTCGGTAAGAGTATCGGTGCAGAAGCCCGAGCAAGAGGAAAAGATATTCTTCTTGCCCCTGCCATCAATATCATCAGAACCCCTGTTGGTGGAAGAACCTTTGAGTATTTTTCTGAGGATCCTTTCCTGAATGCTATGATCGCTGTTCCATACACCACGGGAGTTCAGAGTCAGGATGTAGGTGTTTGTATCAAACATTATGCGGTGAATAATCAGGAGACCAATCGCGGAACAGTTGATGTTTTACTGGATGAACGTACGTTACGGGAAATTTATCTTCCCGCTTTCAAAGCTACCATAGATGCCGGAGCCTATTCGGTTATGGGAGCCTATAACAAGCTCAGAGGTCATTACCTGTGCGAAAATGAATATATGTTACAGGATATTCTTAAAGGTGAATGGGGTTTTAAAGGAATTGTTATCAGCGACTGGGCTGCGGTTCACAGCTCTGTAAAATCTGTTGAAAATGGCCTGGATATCGAAATGGGTTCAAACCTTGCTTTCGATGATTTCTATCTGGCGAATCCACTACTCGATTCACTCAAAGCAGGTAAGATCGATGAAAAAACTATCGACGGAAGTGTCAAACGAATCATGCGTGTTATGTTCAACTTAAAGCGTATGGGAGATACCCTTTCGCGTAAAAAAGGTGGACTGAATACACCGGAACATATCGAAAATGCCTATAAGATCGCTTCAGAATCCATCGTACTTTTAAAAAACACCGAAAATCTGTTACCCCTCAGCACCGACAACCTCCAAAGTATTGCGGTGATCGGAGATAACGCTGAACGAAAGTTCGCTTCAGGTGGATTCGGAGCAGGTGTTAAAACAAAATCGGAAGTTTCCGCGATGGAAGGATTAAAGAACAGACTTCCTGAAAATATTACTATCAATTATGCACAGGGTTATAAAGAAAGTTATGATGATAACCAGACCAACATGAGCTATGGAAGAAAATTAAGTTACGAAGCTGATGAAGCGATGATCGCCGAAGCGGTTGAGGCTGCCACTAAATCAGATGTTGCAGTGATCTTTGCCGGTTCTAACCGCTCTGTAGAATCAGAGGCTGCTGACAGAGAGACGTTGCAATTACCATTCGGTCAGGAAAAATTGATCGCAGCCGTAAAAAATGCGAATCCTAAAACCATTGTAGTGATCATTGCTGGCGGTCCTTTTGATCTTCGTAAAGTCGAACAATCAACCTCTGCATTGATCTGGTCCTGGTTCAATGGATCCGAAGGAGGAAATGCTCTGGCTGATGTAATTCTTGGAAATATAAATCCTTCTGGCAAATTGCCATGGACACTGCCTAAAGAATTAAAAGACTCACCTGCTCATGCCACTAATAGTTTTCCAGGTGATGAATCGGTAACTTACAAAGAAGGTATCCTCGTTGGATACCGATGGTTTGACACCCAAAAAATCGAACCTTTATATCCTTTCGGATACGGACTTTCCTATACCGATTTTCAGTACAATCAGGTAAACACGGATATGGACACTTATGACAAAAATGCCACTATCCATGTTAATGTAAAGATCAGTAACAGTGGAAGTATAGACGGAAAAGAAACCGTTCAACTCTATGTTTCTCAACCGGGATCAAACGTTGATAAAGCATTTCAGGAGCTAAAAGCTTTCAATAAAGTTGCTATAAAGGCGGGTGAGACCCTGAATGTACCGTTAAGCTTCAAAGCCAGTGACCTCGCTTATTATGATGAATCGAAATCAGCATGGGTGGTCGAACCAGGTACCTACACCCTAAGAATCGGATCTTCATCCAGAGATATACGCGGCGAACAAACCATAAGCATTAAATAATTTACCATGAAATTACACTTTTTAGATCGGAGTGATCTCCTTAATAAATCAGTTACGGTACATCATAATTGCTATTCAAATTTTTTAAAGGTTTGGCATTATCATGAACAACTGGAACTCGTATATATTCTAAAAAGTACCGGAACAAGGTTTGTGGGAGATAATATTGAAAAATTTCAGGAAGGAGAGATCATTCTCCTCGGTAGAAATGTACCCCATATGTGGTTAAATGATAAGATCTATTTTAAGGAAGATTCGAAATTAAAAGCAGAAGCCATCGCTGTCCATTTCCGTGAAGAATTTCTTGGGGAAGATTTTTTCCATACTCCCGAAATGAAACCGCTACGGCAATTGCTGGATCGTGCCAGAAGAGGTTTACGTTTTAACGGGAATCTGGATCGAATACGGTCAGAAATCGTGCTTTTGAATGATATGGATGATTTCAATCGGGTGATCAAAACACTGGAGATTCTTAACCTTCTCGCGCAGGAAGACGATGTCATCGAACTATCCAGTACTGGTTTTCTAAGTTCTTTTATGAAGACTGAGAATGAAGTATTAAGCCGGGTTTATTCTTATATGTTCAAAAATTTTAAAAATCCAATATCACTGAATGAAATGGCTGAAGTCGCGCATATGAACCCTTCCGCATTCAGTAGATATTTCAAGAAAATGAGTCGCAAGACCTTTTCCAGGTATCTGAATGAAATTCGAATAGGATATGCCTGTAAGCTCTTACTCGAACAACGTTATAATATTACAGACATATGCTATGAATCAGGGTTTAACAACCTTTCAAACTTTAACAGACAATTTAAATCGATAACCAGCCATTCCCCAACGGAGTATATCAAAGATTATACGCAGGTAAAACAACTCAGTTAACTTATGAACCACAAGATCAAAATAACGGATATTGAGGTTAAGGATGTAAGATTCCCTACCAGTAAATACCTCATCGGATCGGATGCCATGAACCCTGATCCCGACTATTCAGCAGCTTACGTCATCTTAAAAACAAATCACCCAGCTAAACTTGAAGGACATGGTTTGACCTTTACCATCGGTAGAGGTAATGAACTCTGTGTTAAAGCGATTGAATCACTTTCCTACCTCATTAAAGGAAAAGAACTGGAAAGCTTCACTCAGGACATGGGAGCTTTCTGGCGTATGATAACAGGTGATAGTCAGTTTCGTTGGCTGGGACCTGACAAGGGTATTATCCATTTGGCTACCGGCGCCCTGGTCAATGCCGTGTGGGATCTCTATGCTAAAGCAGAAGGTAAACCCTTATGGCGTCTGATCTCAGATATGAGCCCTGAAGAATTTCTGAGTTGCATCGATTTCAAATATATCAACGATGCGGTCTCTCCGGAGGAAGCCTTAACGATGCTCAAAGCGATGGAAGCCGGGAAAAACGAAAGGATCACTATTCTGGAAAACGAAGGGTATGCCGGTTATACCACCTCAGCAGGATGGTTGGGATATACTGATGATAAGATCAGAAAATTATGTAAAGAAGCCGTACAAGACGGTTGGAAACATATAAAAATGAAAGTTGGCTCAGACCTCGGGGATGATGTTAGGCGTGCCGCAATAATACGCGAAGAGATCGGAATGGATCTGAAACTCATGATGGATGCCAATCAAAAATGGGATGTTGAAGAAGCGATCGAAAATATGAAAGTTCTTTCGCAGTTCCAACCCTGGTGGATCGAAGAACCTACCAGCCCGGATGATATCCTGGGGCATGCCCGGATCGCAAAGGAAATTACTCCAGTAGTAGTGGCCACCGGTGAACATTGCCAAAACCGTATTATCTTTAAGCAACTGTTCCAGAGCAATGGTCTCGGCATCTGCCAGATCGATAGTTGTCGTGTTGGCGGTGTCAATGAGGTACTCGCAATCTTACTGATGGCCCGTAAATTCAACATCCCGGTTTGTCCTCATGCCGGGGGTGTCGGACTTTGTGAATATGTTCAACACCTATCGATGATTGATTTTGTAGCTATCAGCGGTTCAAAAGAAGGCAGGGTAATCGAATATGTAGATCATCTGCACGAACATTTTATCGAACCGGTCGTGATACGAAATGGTGCTTACATGCCCCCGAAATTACCCGGATACAGCATAACCATGAAACCGGAATCCTTAAATGAGTATAGTTTTCCGGATGGAGCTTACTGGAAGAACGAAATGGATGAAAACACTAAAAAAATGTCCGTATAATGGGGAAGCCTAAATTTAGTCTTGAAAATAAAACTGCGATCGTAACTGGCGGCGCCAGTGGCATCGGAGAGGCGATATCATTGAATTTCGCCAGACAGGGTGCACGCGTGATCATTTTGGAACGAAATCGTGAAGCAGGCAAGAAGATCATGGCTCAGGCCGATTCTGAAGGACTGAACATTCAGCTTGAACTGTGTGATGTATCCGACAGTGAACAGGTGAACGAAGTGATCGCAGATATTGCAAACGATTACCGTATCGATATCCTCGTTAATAATGCCGGGATCGCGCATGTAGGAAATGTGGAAAACACCACTCCAGAAGATTTGGATAAACTTTATAATGTAAATATCAAGGGCGTGTATAATTGTCTCTATGCGGTAATCCCTTATATGAGATCACGGAATTACGGCGTGGTGATCAACATGGCCTCCATAGCATCAACGGTTGCTGTAGCAGACCGTTTTGCCTACTCCATGACCAAAGGTGCCGTTCTGGCGATGACCTATTCCATCGCCAAGGATTATATCGGTGATGGTATTCGGTGTAATGCCATATCCCCGGCCAGGATCCATACGCCTTTCGTAGACGGATTTATAAAAGCTAACTATCCGGGTAAGGAAAAAGAAATGTTCAAAAAGCTTGCAGCTACACAGCCGATCGGACGCATGGGTATGCCTCAGGAAGTTGCCGATCTGGCACTCTTTCTGGCTTCAGATGAAGCCTCCTTCATCACTGGAACGGAATTTCCCATCGATGGCGGATTTATTAAATTAAACGGTTAAAAAATACAATAAATGAAACTCATACGATTCGGAAATCCCGAAAACGAAAAACCCGGTTTACAGCTGGAAAACGGTAAAAGAATAGATGTCAGTACATTCACTTCAGATTACGATGAACAGTTCTTTGCTGCTGACGGAATTAAAAAATTGAAAAATTGGTTGACCGAAAACCTTACATCCTGTCCTGAAATACCTGAAAACACCCGACTGGGATGTCCGGTGAAAAGACCATCCAAATTAATCTGTGTAGGTCTTAACTATGCCAAACATGCTGAAGAAAGCGGAATGGCCATACCAAAAGAACCCGTGCTTTTCTTTAAAGCCACCTCTGCTATTGTCGGCCCCGATGATGACCTGATCATTCCTAAAGGAAGTACCAAAACTGACTGGGAGGTGGAATTGGCGATCGTTATCGGAAAAAAAGCCAGCTATATAAATGAAGAAGAGGCATTAGATCATATAGCGGGCTATGTATTGCATAATGATTATAGTGAACGTGCCTTTCAATTGGAACGGGAAGGACAATGGGTTAAAGGTAAAAGTTGTGATACGTTTGCACCGATAGGGCCTTTTATGGCAACCAGCGAGGAAATTCCCAACCCGAACAATCTGGAACTATGGCTAAAATTGAACGGGGAGATTAAACAAAAAAGCAACACCTCAGATTTTGTCTTTAATGTACAGGAAGTTGTTAGCTACATCAGTCAGTTCATGACCCTCCTACCGGGAGATATCATCTCTACAGGAACACCTTTTGGAGTGGGAATGGGACTTAAACCTCAACGTTATCTGGTTTCAGGTGACGTGGTTGAACTCGGTATTGAAGGACTGGGAGAATCCCGTCAAAAAGTAAGAGCCTACGGAGAATGATCATTGACGCCCATCAGCATTTCTGGAACTATGATCCTATCCGGGATTCCTGGATCGATGATTCTATGTCGGTATTACGTCAGGACTTCTCTCCGGAAGCTGCCCGGAAACTTTTGCGTGCAAAGGGTATCTCCGGTTGTGTAGCCATACAGGCAGATCAATCGGAAGAAGAAACGCGTTTCCTGCTGACTCAGGCAGAACGATACGATGTGATCAAAGGAGTTGTTGGATGGGTTGATCTGCGAGGCTCCAAGGTGGAAGAACGTCTGGAATATTACAAGATGAATTCATTTTTTTGTGGCGTACGCCATATAGTACAGGCAGAACCTGTCGGATTCATGGAGGATAAAAATTTCAGGAACGGAATCTCTAAACTTCAGGATCTCCAACTCACGTATGATATTTTGATCTATCCTCAACAATTAACAGAAACACTCTCGCTGGTAAGAGCCTTCCCCGAGCTAAAATTCGTCATAGACCATATCGCAAAACCCGATATTAAAAATATTCAGATCACTGATTGGAAACAGGCAATCAAGGAAATCGCTGGTTTTGATAATGTTTACTGTAAAATCTCGGGAATGGTTACGGAAGCTGGAGATGATCTCAGAGAAACCGTATTCTCCCCTTATCTCGATGTCGTGACAGAAGCCTTTGGATGTTCCCGGCTTATGTTTGGCTCCGATTGGCCGGTATGTCTTTTAAAAACAGATTATAATCACGTTTTCGAATTAATCGATAACTACTACACTGACTTCTCTCAATTTGAACGAGCACAGATCTTCGGGCAGAATGCTATTGAATTCTATGATCTTTCAGTATGAGAAATCATAAAAAAACCTTGAAATGTAGTTCGACATTCGACCTGACCGATTTAAAACATTGAATTATTTCTATGAAATTAAAACTTAAAAGCATAGCAATACTGATCATCTTTTTGATCACCTCCTGCAATAAGGAAATTGCAGACACCTATGAAGACCGCATTTGGTATACCGCTCCGGCTTCTGAATGGAATGATGCCCTTCCGGTAGGTAATGGCCGTTTGGGTGCCATGGTCTTTGGAATTCCAGGGCTGGAGCGAATTCAGTTGAATGAAGATTCCATGTGGCCCGGAGGCCCAGAATGGGGTAATTCAAAAGGAACCCCGGAGGATCTCACATTATTGAGAAATCTTATGAATGCGGGCGACCTCGAACTGGCCGACAGTCTTATCGTAGAAAAATTCTCCAATAAATGGGTAACTCGCTCCCATCAGACCATGGGAGATCTTTGGATACAATATCCCGAAGGAGAAGTTACCGATTACCGGAGATCTCTTAATCTTGACAGGGCACTCGTCATTTCTGAATATAAACTCGATGGTTTCCAAACGAGTCAGCATGTTTTCGCAAGTGCTCCCGATGATGCATTAGTCATTTCCATAGCTTCAGAAAATCCTGAAGGCATCTCCATAGAATTACAGCTTAGTCGTCCTGATGATAAAGGTCATCCAACCGTGAAAGTACATGCGGATGAAAACGGAAGTATTATCATGGATGGTATGGTTACCCAATTTGGAGGACAACTCAACTCCACTCCTGCCCCACTGGATCACGGAGTAGCCTTTCAAACGGTACTTAAGATCAATGGCCTCGATGGAAAATATGAGGTAAAAGGCAATAATCTTATCCTGTCCGGAGTAAAAAAACTTTCATTGGTACTGGTCTGCAATACCTCCTTTTATACACCGGATTTCAAATCGAGAACCGAAGGGCAGATCGCTAAACTTGACAAACTTTCTTTGGAAAAACTTTATCGCAATCATTTAAAGGATTACAGCAGTTTGTATAATCGCGTGAATCTGGATCTCGGTGGACAGGATTTAGATTCCATACCAACAGACCAACGGCTTGCTCAAATAAAAAATGGTAAACTTGATCCCGACTTTATCGCAAAATTATTTCAATACGGGAGATATCTGCTGATCTCCAGCTCCAGACCCGGTACCAATCCCGCAAACTTGCAAGGAATTTGGAATGAACATATCGAAGCTCCCTGGAATGCCGATTACCATTTGAATATCAACCTTCAGATGAATTACTGGCCTGCCGAGGTGACCAACCTTAGTGAACTTCACATGCCGCTTTTCGATCTTTCCGATCGACTTATAGAGCGTGGCAAAGTTCTGGCGAAAGAACAGTACAACATGAACGGTGCGATTGCCCACCATACAACAGATCTTTGGGTTGCACCCTGGATGCAGGCAGCACGTTCACAATGGGGATCCTGGATTCATGGCGGACCATGGCTTGCGCAGCATTACTGGGAACATTTTCGTTTTACCAAAGACACTACATTCCTAAAGGATCGTGCCCTACCGGCCTTTAGTGCCTATGCAGCGTTTTATTGTGACTGGCTCGTCGAAGATCCTTTAACTCATGAATATTATGCCACCCCAGATACATCTCCGGAAAACGAATATCTTACCGCTCGGGGTAACCCGGTGGCAGTGGCAAATGGAACTGCAATGGGACATCAGATCATAGCCGAGATTTTCGATAATTATCTGGCTACTACCGATATTTTGAATATTGAAAATGATCTGACAAATGAAGTTCGTGAAAAACGCAAACGACTACGTCCAGGTATTCGAATAGGTAGTGATGGCAGAATCCTGGAATGGGACCAGGAATATCCTGAGCCGGAAAAAGGACATCGTCATATCTCCCACCTTTACGGATTATACCCGGGAGATGATATCAGCATCGATCAAAAAGACCTTTTTAATGCAGCTGAAAAAACCATTCATTTCCGGCTGGACAACGGCGGTGCAGGCCCTGGATGGAGTCGTGCATGGATCATAAATTTCTTTGCAAGATTACAGGATAAACCCGCGGTTGCTGAAAACATACAACTTTTTCTGCAACGCTCTATCTTTAGTAATATGCTGGATATTCATCCCCCTTTTCAGATCGATGGAAATTTCGGATTCACAGCAGGAATCGCTGAAATGCTACTACAATCACATGACGGATTTCTTCGCATCTTACCCGCTTTACCCGAAAATCTTCCGCAGGGAAGCATTTCAGGTCTTAAAGCACGAGGAAATATCACCGTTGACATCGCCTGGGCAGATAACAAATTAACAAGTTTGATACTGCTTAGCGAATCGCATCAATCGATCAGTATCAAATATGGAAATACTGTGAAAAAGATCGAACTTGAAAAGAATAAACCATTAACTTTCAATGGACAACTGGAAACAAACTAACTAAAATGGATCTTAATTTAACAGATAAGGTTGTTATTATAACGGGAGGAACCAAAGGGATTGGCGAAGCAATTACCCGAGGTGTCGTTGCGGAAGGTGGAATTCCTGTGTTTATAGGACGTGGGGCTGAAAGTGGCAATGAACTTGAAAATGTATTCAGATCCGAATCGAAGAGAGCCCTGTTCATCCAGGGCGACCTTAGTGATTCAACTACTTGTAAAACCATAGTAAACCGGGTAATCAAAACTTTTGGCAAGATCGACATCCTGATTAATAATGCCGGGAAGAATGACGGTATCGGCTTGGAATCCGGAGGACCTGAAGCATTTAGAAATTCGCTGGAAACAAATCTGGGTCATTATTATGATATGGCGCATTATTGTCTTCCTCATTTAAAGAAAACCAAAGGAAACATCGTAAATATTAGCTCAAAGACTGCAGTTACTGGTCAGGGAAATACTTCCGGATACGCTGCCGCCAAGGGAGCTCAATTGGCGTTAACACGCGAATGGGCCGTAGAACTACTACCCTTCGGAATCAGGGTAAATGCGGTAATTCCCGCTGAGGTTATGACACCACTTTATCAGTCCTGGTTAAAAACATTTGCAGATCCGGAAGAAAAATTGAATCAGATCATCGCTCGTATTCCTTTAGAAAAAAGAATGACCACCAAAGAAGAAATTGCTGATTCCGTTCTGTTTCTTATCTCTGATCGCGCTTCACATATAACCGGACAACAGATCTATGTCGATGGTGGATATACGCATCTCGATCGCTCCATTACCTGATCAAAACACCAAACTACAAACGAACACTATGCCAACTAAAATACTTTCTAAACAAATACTACTGCCCTTTTGTATTGTCACAATACTTTTCGCTTTATGGGGGTTTGCAAATGCTGTCACCGATCCTATGGTTTCAGCCTTCAAAAAGGTACTGGAATTAAACAATTTCCAAGCTTCACTTGTACAATTGGCCTTCTACGGTGGTTATTTCACCATGGCGCTTCCAGCCGCATACCTTATGAGAAAGTATTCCTATAAGGCGGGTATTCTGGTCGGATTGGTTTTATATGCCTCCGGGGCAATACTCTTTTACCCCGCTGCAGCCATAGAAAGCTATCCCTTTTTCCTGGCAGCATTATACATTCTAACTTTTGGATTGGCTTTCCTTGAAACTTCGGCGAATCCCTATATTCTGGCGATGGGCGATCCTGAAACCGCAACACGCCGTCTGAATCTGGCACAATCCTTCAACCCAGTGGGGCTTATTACCGGACTCTTTGTTGCTCAGAACTTTGTTTTAAGTCGTTTGCAATCGGATGATATCACCGATTTTAAAGCCCTTGACCCCGGGATCAGAGAGCAGATCAGAACATCTGACCTCGAAGTGATCAGGAATCCATATGTGATACTCGGACTGGTATTGATCATCATGATCGCGCTTATTAAAAGTAGTAAGATGCCTGAAGTAAAACATGAACACGAACATATCGATATCATGAGTTCCATCAAGAGGATCTTCAGGATAAAGCGATTTCGAGAGGGAGTGATCGCACAATTGTTTTATGTAGGAGCCCAGATCATGTGCTGGACTTATATCTATCACTATGCAGAACAGATCGGCATCCCCAATGAAAATGCCATTAATTATGCCTATGTCGCCTTCGGACTCTTTCTCGGTGGGCGGTTTATATGCACCTGGTTTTTAAAATATGTTAAATCGGCAACTTTACTGGCGTTACTTTCCATAACTGCCATACTCCTCTGTATAGGTACCATATTTATTTACGGTATTTACGGGCTGTATTGCCTGGTTGGAATTTCTTTCTGTATGTCACTGATGTTCCCTACGATCTACGGTATTGCTCTGGAGGGGCTCGGAGAAGATGCCAAATTCGCTTCCGCCTTTCTGGTAATGGCAATCGTGGGCGGAGCTATCATGCCTATGTTTCAGGGTATCATACTGGATATAGGAGGTAGCGGTTTTGATGATCACCGCATACTCGGGGTTCCGGAAGTTAATTTTTCGTTTATCCTCCCGATGATCAGTTTCATAGTGATTACCATGTACGCTGTTCGCAATAATCAATAAATGCTCGAAAAAAAATAACGACACTAGTGGTACTAATGTTACCAGTGTCGTTATTATCACAAATGAAATTAGTTTATTTTAGTGCTGAAAGGAGAAGCCGGAAGATCCAGACTATTATACAGATTAGCCTTCGATGGATTATTCGCCCAAGCATATCTAACATGAACCGGTGAAGTTACTTCCGGAGTACTGACAATGACTTTATCACCTTTTAATTTGGCTGTGGCCGGATAGAATACCCCGTCTGCACCCGCAAGATCAAAACTGAAGATTTCATCCGTAGCTCCTTTAGCTTTTAGTCCTTTTCCGGTATGATCGAATGTCAGGATCACCTGGTCATTATCTTGTACAACCGATTTTAAAACCGGACCTGAATATTCTATATCCTCTCCGAGATAGATCTTTCTGGCCGGAAGAGAAAGTCTGTACCCGACATCCTGTTTGTTCTTAGGATGTATATCATCAGCCTCTCCTAGATCGATGATCACCGCTTCGCCCGTGTAAGGAAGTTTCAGTGTTTGCGATTGCGCCTCTCTTAACAATGCCCAGTTACTTTCTTCAGGACCCGTTTTCGGCGTCATGAAATTAGCAAGCTGAACCCATAGAAATGGTAGATCATCCTGATTCCAGTCCTTACGCCATTGTTGGATCATATCTGGAAAAAGTTCTTTATAAGCCACTGCATCGGCTTCGTTATCTGCATTTGATTCCCCCTGATACCATATCACTCCAGCTAAAGGAAAATTCAAAATAGGATGAATCATTTTATTATAAAGAAGTGTTGCTATTTGATTATATGCGGGTTGCGGAGGAGTGATCTTACCAATCCTGAATTTCCAGGTACCTGCAAGACTATGAGTACCCGAAGCTGTTTTAAGATAGAGACCTTCAGCTCCTCCATGAATTCCTCCACCTCCACCCGTATCTTCCACACGGATAGTGATCACATTCTTTCCAGCTTTTAGAATACCGGATTTAACCGGATATACACGATCTGACTCATAGGATTGTTCGGTTGAACCTACCAATACCCCATTGACCCAGGTATAATCGGTATCATCCACTTTTCCAGCGCCAAGTTCTGCAACCTGCTGAGCCTCCTCGGGAGTAAGCTCAATGGTCTTCCTGTACCAGGCAAAACCGTCAAGAGCATTAAAACCCTGCGACTCCCATAACCCGGGAGCCTGGATATCAGCCCAACTGCTTTCGTCGAGATCAACAGTGTTCCAAAGTGGCTTAATCCCTTTCATTCCCATATCCTTGTCGGAAATGTCCAGTTCCCTGAACTTTTTACGGTACTCGTTGATACTGGTCTCAAATTGTCTGGCACTTTTAACTTCCTGTTCTTTCAGGTAAGCTTTAAGATTTTCGATGTCCAGTGTCTCCATACTCATCCAGGGTTCGATCCTGCTGCCTCCCCAACTACTGTTTAGGAGTCCGATCGCCACATTACCGTTATAGGGTAGTAAATTCCTGGCAAAATAATAACCAACAGCCGTAAACATACCTGTATTCTCCGGATTACTTACCTGCCATTCACCTCCTGCCAATTCACTTTCCTCCGCAGTTGAATAGGTAAGCGGTACCTTAAAGTGACGTATTAGAGGATTTTCCGCATTGCTGATCTCTTCTTCTGCATTATTGGCGTTCACCACCAGCCATTCCATATTAGATTGACCTGAACAAAGCCAAACATCTCCCACCATTATATCTTCCAATGCAATTTCTTCAGTTCCGGAAGAAATGGCCATTTCGAAAGGCCCGCCCGCTGTCATCTCGGGAAAAGTAACCATCCAGCCTCCTTCCTTATCGGTGATGACGGTTTCAGTGACGTTGTTGAAAGTTACCGATACTTCAGCACCGGGGCTATTCCATCCCCATACATTTACTGGTTTTTCCCGTTGGATCACCATATGATCTGTAAATAGTTTAGAAGTACGTAATTGCGAGAATCCAAATAATGGCAAGAGCCATGCAAGAATTCCCAGAAGTCGAATTTTATTGTAGTATTTCAAAGTAGTGTTTATTATGGATTAATGTCTTTGTATTTATCAAGTTCTAAAATTTCAACAGAATAACCTGGAACAGAAAATGGATCACTGTTCAATACCTGTGAAAAAACATGAATTTCCTTAGGGTTATTCCTCCGAAATTAAATTGGCGAATAATTTTCAGCACCAGAGAATTTTATCCTTCCTAAACTTAGGTGCTATTATTTCTGCTGGCACCCAGCATAGATTTCCTATAAAAATAAAAACTTTATCCTATAGTCTGAAAATAAAAATAGAATCCTTCCTATTTGCAAAAAGGGAAGCATTTTGCTTCCCTTTTGTTTAAAGAACAATTTTCCAAGTAGCTAACTAACAATAATTATTCTATCTAACTATTCGGTTAAAATTACAACTTCAACCCTGGCTTTACTAGTAAATATTTAGCGAAATATCATACTATAATTGCCACTGATCAACTACAATTGCAAACGTTACTTCGATTTCTCATTTTGAGATATATGTATTGTCTCCGATCACTTATTTCCTGGAATTATCGGTTTCATAATAAACTCATACGACATATCCTCAGCATATAACCGGTATTCTTCCCAGGCTTTTGCTCCCCAACTGTTATCACCACCAAGTCCCATCTGTTCATGATCGATATGCACACTGATCAGCGCTCTCGGCTTGACATCGGTAGTATGACGATTATGTTTTTCCCGACCTTCATCAAAATCTTCGGTAAGGTTATGATGCGCACTGAAAGAGAAAGCAGGCAACCCCTGGAACAGGATTCCTTTACCATTAGCATCTTCGAACTTCAACCAGCGAACACCTGTTCTGTTACCATTTTCCTGAGGCCTGATATAGGCAAAATAGAGGTCCTTAACTTTCATATCATAGGTTCCCATGAATGAAGATGCCTTTCTGTCTATATAATTTTCATGTGGACCTCTTCCATACCATTGTACATTATCCATAGCTACGGGTAAGATCATATCCATACCGAATCTCGGCAGTTCTTCCTTCTCTGAATTTGCCGCTACTTTGAATTCATTTCGAACAGAAATTTCACCGGCCCGATTGATGGTATAGATCTCTTTTAACATTGCCTGCTGAGCGGTTAATTCCTTTTCGATTGTTACCCTGATCGATTTACCCTCCTTATCTATCGTCACATCCTTAATCAAAGCCTTTGTACTTGCTTCTTTCCAGCTTTCCGTTCTCTTTTGCTGATTATTCCCATAATCATTATCCGTTGGCGCTCTCCAGAAATTGGTTTCCGGTCCTGAAGTCATCAATTCATTTCCATGATCTGTCCAGCTAAGTATTGTACCTTTTTGTAAGTCAAACATCACTTCAAACTCCTCCCCGTATACACGCAACTCAGTCTCTGACTTTTTATACTTAATCTTTTTGCCATCTACCTGTGTATTCAACCCTACGAGGTTCAATCCTGATGATGCTATTGGAAGTTGATCAAAGAATTGCTGATGACCTTTATTTACCAGAGGGGTAGTCTTTGTTGTAAATCCTTCGATCGTCACAAAATACTCACCAGGTAAGCTCACAATACTCTGATCGACAGGTAGCTGAATAACCTCAGAAGCCTGAGGATTTACTTCAGCAGTGAATTCACCACTTGCAACGACAGCACCATCCTTTAATACCGTATATTTAAATATATAATCATCCAGTTTTGTAAAGAAGAAACGGTTCTGAAGTCTTACTTTGAATCGATCTTGATCTTCCCATTCAAATTTCGCGTTCTGATAAGCAAACTTAACCTCTTCCATAGCCGGATGGGGTGTTCTGTCCGGATTCAAAATTCCGTTAAGGCAGAAGTTACCATCGTTTCTATATTCTGACGGAGCGAAATCACCTCCATAGGCCCAGTATTTCTCTCCATCCTCCGTATATTTCACCAATCCCTGATCTATATAATCCCAGATGAAGCCACCTTGAAACTTGGGTTCCTTATAAACCATCTCCCACCAGTCAGAAAGATTTCCGTTGCTATTTCCCATCGCATGGGAATATTCACACCATATAAAAGGTCTTTCCGGATCCCCTTTCAGGTAATTCGTAACCGATTCTCTTCCTGCATACATCCAGGCTATGATATCCGTATGCTTTTCTGTCGTATTGGTTTCACGTTCTGCTCTTTCGTATTGCACTAACCGGGTCGGATCCGTTTCCTTTACCCAGTTATAAGCCTTTACAAAAGTAGGACCATCTCCTGCTTCATTTCCTAATGACCAGATAATTACGGAAGGATGATTTCGATCACGGGAAACCATACGCGCCACCCGATCGAGGTGCATCGGTTCGAATTCAGGTTTATTTGCCGGTGTCTTATCGATATCATACCCAAATCCATGAGTTTCTATATTTGCTTCATCGATAACATAGATACCATATTCATCACAGAGTTCATACCAATACGGATCATTCGGGTAGTGACAAGTACGTACCGCATTGATATTGTTCTCTTTCATCAAACGAATATCCTGCAGCATCAGCTCCTTACTGACAACATGTCCTTTACTTTCGTCATGTTCATGTCGATTTACACCTTTTAAAATAATAGGTTTCCCGTTAACCAGTAACTGACCATCTTTTAACGCAACACTGCGGAATCCGATCTTTCTGGAAGTTGCATGTGTTACCTGCCCCTTGTCATCAAGAATTTTGATAAGCATCGTATACAGGTACGGTGTTTCGGCTGTCCACGCGTCTACATTTTCAATCACAGCAGCGATCGAAACCACTGCCTCATCCTCTGTAGCCGCCTTAAACGCTTCAGCTTTTTTGAAAACTTCCGTATTCCCTTTAAGCAGGGATACTTCAACTGTACCTTTTGAAGAACGATTTCCAAAGTTCTTCAATGTAAAAGCAGCGTCGAACTTTCCATTGGTATAGGTAGGATCTAAGGTAGCATCTACGATGATATCCCTAAGGCTCATCTTTGGAGTCGCGTACAGGTAGACATCTCGTTCAATTCCGCTTAAACGCCAGAAATCCTGATCTTCAAGATACGAACCATCAGACCAGCGAATCACTCTTGCAGCAATGCTGTTCTCTCCTTTTGTGATATAAGGTGTAACATCGAACTCCATCGGGGTTTTACTTCCCTCACTATAACCGACCTGTTGTCCGTTTACCCATAGATACATGGCAGAATTAACTCCTGCGAAATGAAGAAATAGCTGTTCCCCATCCCAGCCTTCCGGCAATTGAAAGGTTCGATAATAATTACCTGTTGGGTTATAATCATGTGGGACGTAAGGGGGATTTATATCAAAAGGATATCCTGCATTGACATACAATGGAAAATCATCGGTATGAAATTGCCAGTCTGCAGGAACCGGTATTTTTTGCCAGTCGGAACGATCAAATGTTTTATCGAAAAACCCTTCCGGAGCCTCCTCCATATTTTTTGATAATTTAAAATCCCATTCTCCATTCAATAGCAGATACCTCTCAGAAGCGAGCACTTTAAGAGCATTTTGAGCATTAGAATACGGAATAAAAGTTGCATGTGGTTTCGTTGTATTCACAGAGAACACCTTAAGATCTTCATATTCGGGAGATTGCTGATCTTGAGCAATACCGGCAAACGTACCGGTCAACATTAATAAGCAAAGTGGTAATTTTCGCTTGTGGCGGGTTAAAAACATCTATGTAGGATTAGTTTAAAATTTTCTAAAACAGAAAATGCAAGGTAAGAATTTATAAGTGTATTCAGAACACTAATAAATTGAAATCTTTCTTAAATTTTTTATGAATTATGGAATATGGATTATGAATTATGAATTATGAATTGTGGATTAAGGATCACTGGAGTCGGGGTATAAGCCCTAAATAGCGACGACACGCGACGACTGCGCCGCATAGGATCCTGCCTCGCCGGTAGGCAGGATCGTCACTTCCATTGCGCCAGCAGACAAAAATTTTTTAAAATTAATCTTCAGCCATATGCTTTACCGAACCCAGCGCTCTCGGCCATGTCTTATCAAAATATTCAAGGTTTGCCTCATCGATATCCATGCTCACTTCCACCAGTGTATTTCCGTTATTCTCCGTGAGATCATATCGCTCAATCGCGCCTGCCCATTTCTTCACATTTTCGCTGTCCAGGTCTTCCACCCCATCCATGATCATCCCGAGATGCCTGAAAACCATCAAAGATCCCGGGATTATATCTTCGATCTCGGAGACCATACCATCACCCTTGGCATCATGAAAGATCACCCTGCTACCTTTTTGCCAATCGGTGGTGACATCTGAACCCTCTGCAAATGCGGAGGTCCATTTGGGATAGGTTCCCTCACCCCATAAAACTTCCCAAACCTTATCTTTTGAGGCTTGAATCGTAATCGAATATTCTCTGCGTTCCACTTTCTTATCGTTTAAATTTAAAGTTACATCATAATCTTTCCGGTACTACTAATTTAACAATAGAAAATAATCCGGAACCAACGATTTTCGAAGTAATATTGTATCTTGACCGGAATTAAAGAATATCGAATGAACCGCTTTCTAATACTATTTTGCCTGTTTCTTATCAGCACCTCCACCACCTTTGCACAATCTTTAGAATCTTATCTGATACCCAACCCCAAAAATTTGGAAACGGCTTCAGATATTGCTTTGGAAGCCCCCTCCAGGGATGCATTATATGCATTTATATTACCCTTAATGGAAGCTTATGCTTCTCCACTAGAAGCCAGATTTTTGGTTCCTAACGGAAATAAGGACAGCTTATCGGTTCATCTGGATACAAGTAATTCAGCACTAAAAGCTCAGGAATACGTCCTTGATATCAAACATAATTCGATCTTTCTTATTTCCGGAGATGATGCGGGCTTGTATTATGGAGTACAAACTTTACGACAGGTATTATCTTACTATAAAGACACAGAGACCGCCGTTCCATCGATGAAAATACAGGATCATCCCGATTTTGAAAGAAGAGGTTTTATGCTGGATATAAGCCGGGATAAGGTTCCAACCATGACATCCCTTTATAAACTGGTCGATCTGCTGGCAATGCTAAAGATCAATGAATTACAGCTATACACCGAACACACCTTTGCCTTCAGGAATCACCGCACCGTTTGGGAAGATGCTTCCCCTATGACCCCGGCACAGATCCGCGAACTGGACGCATATTGTAAAAAGCGTTTTATCGATCTCGTACCGAACCAAAATAGTTTCGGACATATGGAAAACTGGTTGAAGCATGATGAATATCTTCCCCTTGCGGAATGCCCTGACGATTGTAATACGATCTGGGGAATGCGAAAAAGAACCAGCCTCGATCCAACCAATCCGAATTCCCTTAAATTAATGGAAGAACTCTATGCCGAACTTTTACCAAATTTCAGCAGCGAATACTTCAATATCGGTTGTGACGAAACCGTAGAGCTCGGTCTTGGAAGATCTAAAGAAATATGTGATGAACAAGGAAAAGGCAATGTTTACCTGGATTATGTCATCAAACTTAATGAAGCTGCGAACAGAAATGGTAAAAAGGCTCAATTCTGGGGAGACATTATTTTAAACCATCCGGAACTTATCGCCAGGATCCCGGAAAACATGACCGCATTGGTTTGGGGTTATAGCGCCGATTATCCCTTCGAAAAAAACCTCCCGAAATTCAAGGAGGCCGGTATCCCTTTCTATGTTTGTCCCGGCACTTCCAGCTGGCGTTCACTGATCGGACAAAATGAAAATGCATTCACCAATTTAAAACGTGCTGCTCAGGAAGGACTTGCGAATAAGGCTAAGGGGTATTTAAATACCAATTGGGGAGATTATGGTTACTGGCAACCTTTCTCGATCACTTATGCACCCTTGATGGCTGGTGCGGCCTATTCATGGAACGCAAACAGTGATCCTGTTAAAAACCTGGAATTTCAATTGAACCGGTATGTTTTTGAAGATGAAACACAAAATACTGCCAGGGCCATTCTTAAACTAGGAAATGCTTATACTTTAACCGGAATACCGGCAGGTAATGCCAATCTTTTTCACCTGATGCTGCACCGTTATAAATGGACCATCAATGGAAACTATCAGACAAAACAAATAAATAAAAATGGTCTGAACGCTGCTGAGAAGGAAATCAATGATGCCCTTGGAATTCTTGAAAGCGGTGCGATGCGTTCAAAAGATTCTGCTCAGGTAATGGCCGAGATAAAACTCGCCGCTGCCCTTTCTCTCCATGCCATCCATCTCGGAGAAGCAAGAATGAACGCTCCCGAAATGGCTACAAAGAATATACCTCAGGATATTAAACAGCAACTTCATGATGAATTGGAACCCTTGATCGAAAAGTATAAGGAATTGTATGTGATCAGAAATAGAAAAGGCGGACTGGAAGATTCAGTCAGCAAGCTTCAGGAGGTTTTAGATGCTTACAAATAGAAGGTTTTACACCAAAATTAAACGTTAAACAAAATTTTATTCCTGCAGATGATCTTCATGATTTAACAGGAAAAATATCTTGATCTTAACCTTTAATTATAAGTTATTAATTATCTGATTTGCAATTACTTATATTATATTTTAACAATAGTGCTCAAGTAAAGAGCGAACAGGGATTTTATCGAGTCAAATTCATTCACAAGTCCAAAAATGAAACATAGCCCCGATCATAAGCACTATGCCTGCATCCTTTCAATAGAATTGCGACATTCTTCTTATTACCGTCAATAATTCATCATGATCATGCATGGAAGAATGCTTTACAGGTCTTACCTCAGTCAGACCCGTCGTAATTCCATCTCCACCTGCGTTGACCTCTTTTTGAAACTCTGAGACCGTCAATAGCATATCAGCATCGGAAAAACTGTCATTCATACAATTTCCTGAGTTTTCCAAGAACCATGCATCCTGTGAAGGTCCGTCATAAATCGCACCCCACAGACTTACAAGTGTACCATTACGCAACTGATCGATTACAATATAAGGAGGATCCACTCTGTTTTCCAGAATAATTTCCAGAAGATGTGGCGACAAAGCTCCTTGTTCTCTACCCATATTCTTTTGAAGCGATTGCATACTATGATCACATACAATGACCGGTGATATAGTTGAGATCTCAGCGATAAGCCGATCCATATCTTGTACAGATATTGCATTATACACCTCCAGAAGCACCACCGCCTGGCCATATTGTCTTGATTCCAATCCGCTTACCATTAACTTTTGTAAGTGTCCCTGCTGAGCATATGATGCGTTAAGCGATATTAAAAATAGGGGTATTGAAGTAATTAGGGTTCTGATACTTTTCATTGTTAGTTCCATCTTTCTGTATTTAACCTTAGTAGTATTCGATAAAGGTTTGAGGAACCATAAAGACAATTCAGGTCAGTTCCGGACAAGATGAATTGCGGCGATCACATCGTGGTAACTAATCGCTGATTTAAGTGTAGTATCCCAGTTCTCAGGCAAGTCTGATCGGGTTTCAGCTTTTACTCCTTCTGAGACAGTAGCATTATAGATCGCAACCATCCAGGCGATCTTATCCATCTCCTTATTTCTTTGATCCGCAATATCCTCAGAGGATGCAATAGAATCCTTATTCAGTAGGATAAGTCGTTTAGGTTGATCAGGATGATCAGGATCATATCCTGTAATTCTATAGGCAACCGGATCATCATCGACAATGATAAAAGGAGTATCATAGCCGATCTCAGCCATCAGCAATTCTGTTTTATTGGATAATAAGAACCGATTACCCTCCAATGAATTTGAAAGCAAGTCCTGATCAGATTGATCGAGACAGATGACCGGCCCCTGGGATGCGATGACTTTCATCAATTCATGATGATCGGATAAAGAAACCCCATGACCATTTCTGAGTATCACGATTGGTTCCATGGTCCAGTCTCCTGAAAAGCCTGCTACATGTACCTGTGGATGTTCCTGCATTGCAAAGACTGAAGAGAAGGTTAAAAAGATCAAGACACCGCAAAACCTTTTTAAATTACTAAAGGTGTATTTCATATCGATAGTATTTAATTAAACGCGGGGGAGTCTTATACTATAAAGATAACGATAATACCACAGTTGTTACAGGGTATATTTCACTGTTTTTCAGGTAAATACCCCCTTTTTACTTATATCAGTACATCGGCGATAAAAAAACCCGCTCTTCAGGCCAAAGAGCAGGTTCTTCAAAATCAAAAATCAAAAATCAATCAAACCGATAAAGATTTATAAAGATCCATTCCATGATCAATAGGATCATTATTCACCTGAATTTCCGGATTAGTACAGTCAGGTCAGATTCGTATGAAAATAAAGAATTCTTACCCCCTATGAACACATCCGTATCGGTGTCAATTACTATTAAGACGTTTGAAAATTGAAAAACCCTCAATAAAAAAGTAAAAAAATGGAAAAAAAATGTGATTCGAATACCTTGTAAAAATTCCATCACTATTCAGATACGCCAAAATTAATCATAGCAGGAACATTTATCATCAGTCTTTTTGCAGTATCACAAAAAAACCCGGTCATTCTATTGACCGGGTTCATTCATACTTTTTATAGCGTTGCTATCAAATACTCAATTGATCGAATACTTCCCGTACTTCTGTATCGGAAGGACGTGGTGCATCATAATCAACGATCTTTCCTTCCGGATCGACAATGATAAATCTTGGAATACCCTTGATCATATAATCTTCCACGAATTGAGATTTCCAATTGTTATCAGCAAGTAACTGAACACCTTTCAATTCTTCGTCTACTACCATCTTCTTCCAGGTCTCATAGTCTTTTTCCTCATCGATCGAAATACTGACGAACTCGATGTTCTTCCCGTGATAATCTGTTTCCAGTTGTTTTAAAGATGGAATCTCTCGCCTACAGGGTCCGCACCAGGTTGCCCAAACATCGATATAAAGATATTTTCCTTTCAGGTCTTCCAGTGAAGTGGTTCCCCCGGCATGATTTTCGTAAGACTTGAACTCCGGTGATGGATTTCCTGAAGCCAAGGACATAAGTTTATTATAATCGGCAGTGATCTTCTCTTTGTGCTCGGCATTGGTTGAAGACTTCTGAAAAAGATCATAATAATTTTCAAGTTCATCTTCTGAATATGCCATATTATAGCGGGCAGCATCCCAAAGCAACGTATTTCTGATCGGTTCGCTCTGGATTCCGGCAACCTCTTTAAGATAAACCATATAATAATTAGCTGTTGAATCCTTTTTCATTGCTTCATCCGCTAATTCATTATAATGAGCACTTACCAGATTCTTATAGGCAGAAGAAAAAGTAAAATCTTCAGTTTTATTGTAATCAATACCATCAAGCTCGCTCTTTAAGACATCTGAGGCTTCATAATCGGGCATTTCGGCATAATGTTTATGATACATCGGATAGCGATTCAGCATTTCCAGATATGCATATTCCAGATTGCGTTCCTCCTTAGCTTTGAAGTCTTCTGATACTCCTGCCGTTGCGCTTAATAGCGTTTTTTGTGCCTCCTTAGCCTCCTTTAATGCTGCTATATAAGCAGCTTCATCCAATTTATAAAGTTCTACACCCTGACTTCCGATGATCTCTTTATACTTCTTCGTCTTTTCAAAGAGATAATTACTGTTAGCGATATTATCACCAGAAAGAGCAAAGGTCTTGTCATGATCGGTAGCATCATAGGTCATGTTCAGATTTGAACCTGGCTCGATGTAGAGATTATCAACATTTTTTCCATCATGGATCGTGTAAACTCCAGGAGCGAGCTTTAGTGTATCCATAAAGCTTCCATCCTCTTTAAGAGCGACTTTCAGGTTTACACTTCGATCATTGTTAAACATAGTGAGCTCTTTTGCTTTCTCATTGGTGATCTTACCTGAGAGCACTGCATAATCCACAGGTGTTTCCTGCTTACAAGCTACCACCGATAGTGCAGCAAGGAAAATCCAGTTTTTTTTCATTTTTGGGTAGTTTTAATTATTAAAATTCATTTAAGTGTCAGGGGCTTATAATCATTATAATGAATCCGGTTTTTAAAATTATCCGTTAACTTCCAAAAACACAATTCAAATGGCCTGATCTTAATTATCAGCATCCCGCAAATCACAGCTAAAATAAAGAATTTCCGAAGGTAATAGAGGTAATTTTACACAACAAAAACTTAATAGCTTATTTCCAGTCACTTACGTTTAATCAGTGATAGAAACGATCAATTTTGAACCGGCTATGAATCCCAATATTTTCTTAAAATTTTATAAGGCATTACTTTAAATTTTCAGGACTACAGGCTCGGGACCTGAATTTTTATATATTTATGAGCTTGAAATAATAATCCTAACCATAACTATGAAGCAAATCTTTTATTGCGGATTAATTTTTGCCATGGGCTGCAATAGTGCTCAGAACAAATCTGCTGATCCGGAGAAACTCACTGAAGCAACCGAAGAACAGCGTATAAGCTTCGCAAACACCATTACTGAAGAAGAATTAAAAGAGCATCTTTACACCTACGCCTCTGATGAATTCAAAGGAAGAGAGACGGGAACGGAAAGTGAAAAGACCGCAACAGCCTATCTAAAGAAGAATTATGAGGAAATGGGCATACCTGCTGCTAAAGGAGGGGATAACTATTTTCAAAATGTGCCTATTGAACAAACGGAAATCCCTACCGGTTCGATCACAATTGACGGCAAAACCTATACGATCGGCAGCGAAATAATCACATACTCAAGTCTGAAAGGAAATGATCTAGAAATTGCTTATGCAGGTTATGGAATCGATTCTCCTGATTATTCCGATTATAATGAACTCGATGTGAACGGCAAGATCGTACTCATCAAGTTAGGGGAACCCATTAGTGCAGACGGTACCTACCTGCTCAGTGGAAGCAAGGAGCCTTCAGACTGGTCTAACTGGAGAGAAACTTTATCGAAACGTGTACAGATCGCAAAAGAAAAAGGCGCTGCAGGTGTATTATACAGTGATGACCAATATTTTGGACGGACTAAACAACGATTTGATTATTATAAATCTTCAGGTCACAGCGGTCAAATGCGTTTGAAAAGTGACGATAACCCGATCGCGGTTATGTTCATCAATTCGGAAACCGCTGCAAGTATCTATCCTGAGTTTGCAACTGCTGAATCAGGTTCAGTGCTTGCAACGAAAGCACAGATCGATATCGATAATCATGCTAAAGAAGTTACTGCAAATAATGTGGTAGCCCTCATCAAAGGAAAAACCAAACCCGATGAATATGTTGTGGTTTCTGCCCACCTCGATCATGTTGGAGTGGACGCCAATGGAAATGTATTCAATGGTGCAGATGATGATGGTAGTGGTACAGTAGCTGTATTGGAAATCGCCGAAGCATTTAAAAAAGCTGCAGATGCAGGTTATGGTCCTGACCGTTCTATTATTTTCCTCCATGTAACCGGAGAAGAAAAAGGATTGTTCGGTTCCGAGTATTATACAGATCACCCGATATTTCCATTGGCTAATACGGTAGCTGACCTGAATATCGATATGATCGGTCGTATCGATCCAGACAGAACCGGAGACAGAAATTATATCTACCTGATCGGCTCTGATAAGCTCAGTACTGAACTACACAACCTTTCAGAGGAAGTAAATAAGAAATATGCTAATATTCAACTGGATTACAAATACAATGATAAAAACGATCCAAACCGTTTTTATTACAGAAGTGACCATTACAATTTTGCAAAGAATAATATCCCGGTAATCTTCTATTTTAATGGAACACATGCCGATTATCACAAGATTTCGGATACTCCTGACAAGATCAATTATGACTTACTGACCAACAGAGCAAGACTGGTTTTCCAAACTGCCTGGGAAGTAGCCAATCGCCCGGAAAGAATCATAGTTGACAAAGCAGAGGCTACCGAATAAAAAGTAGTAAACATGTAAACAGATAACCGTTTACATAGAATGTTTTACGGAAAACAGCAAACAGTGATCGGGTGACTGATAATTGTTTGCTGTTTTTTTTATGTTATGAAGTTACAGAGTTACGAGGTTACAGAGTAACAATGTAGTCACAGAGTCACAAAGTCACAAAGTCACCTTGTAACATTGTAACATAGTTACAGCTGTAAAATTCAATAAACAAAAAAAGCCTCCAGATAAATCTGAAGGCTTAAACGGGTGGAAGACCGGGTTCGAACCGGCGACCTCTGGAACCACAATCCAGCGCTCTAACCAGCTGAGCTACAACCACCGTTTTAAAGAACTGCTTGCTGTTGTTGCAAAGCAGGTGCAAATGTAATCTATTTTATTATTTCCCGCCAAAAAAAAAATCAAAAAATTATCGGGATTTTTATAGTGATCTCTATTTCAGATCCCAAACCGAATTAACTGCTAAGAGTCGCTCTACAGTAAAGCCCTCAGCATGATCCGTTCCGGTTAACCGGCCCAGATCACGTGCCCTGTAATCCAGACTGTCAAAAAAGTTTCTCGAAGTTATCGGTGTTTGAGGTTCCTCGCTATTTGGATCATAGAATTGGGAAGCATAGGCCTTGATCGACTCCATTTTCACATCCATATATCCGGTAACATCAACCACGAAATCAGGCTCCAGGTTTTTCCATTGGATATAATGATACACCACTTTAGGTCTCCATGGAAGTTGCACTTCCCCATCCAGTAAGGTCACAACCTTTACGAGTCCACTTAAAAAGCAGGCATCGCTTACCAATTTACTACCTTTCCCGTGATCGATATGACGATCATCGATCGAGTTACAAAAAACGATCTCCGGACGATATTTACGAATCATTTTGATGACTTCCAGTTGATGCGCCTTGTCATTAACAAAAAATCCATCGGCAAAACGCAGATTCTCCCGCACCGACACCCCTAAGATCTCCGCAGCTTTAGCGGCTTCAAGATCTCTGAGTTCTGCGGAACCGCGGGTTCCGAGTTCTCCACGGGTAAGATCGATGATCCCGGCCTTTCTTCCTGATTTAATTTCTTTAGCAAGTGTTGCTCCACACCCAAGTTCCACATCATCCGGATGACTTCCGAATGCAAGAATATCTAGTTTCATAAATAGTATGCTGTTTTCACGACAAAAGTAAGCAATGTTTTACATTCGTCCCTAATGCCCTGAAATACATCCAGTGGTATATTACCCTTCTAAACGTAACGTTTTAGGCAGTTACGGTCATTTTACCTGCGGCGAGTACTGCCTGTTCAATATCAGCAATTATATCCTTACGGTCTTCAATCCCAACTGAAAAGCGTAACAAACGATCACTGATACCCTGGGATTTTCGTTCTTCAGGAGTCAAAAGTGCATGTGAGGTTTTGGAAGGATAAAGAATTGTCGACTCCACCCCTGCCAGACTCATCGAAGGTTTAATAAGTTTCAATGCTTTCAGGAAAGCTGAAGTATCCAGTCCCTCCTTCAATTCGAACGACATCATTCCTCCAAAGCCATTCATCTGTGCTCTGGCGATCTCATAACCCGGATGATCTTTCAATCCTGGATAATAAACCGTTTCAACCGCTTCGTGCTTCTTCAGATATTTTGCAATACGGCGCGCATTACGATTGTGAGCCTTAACCCTTACCCCCAGCGTCTTTATACTGCGCTCGAGTAACCAAACCGTATAATCACTTAAATTTCCACCTAAATTCTTAGCCAGCGAAAACACCTGTTTTATATGTTCATTACTGGCACAAACAGCTCCGGCAAGTATGTCACTGTGCCCACCCAGATATTTAGTCGCAGAATGGATGATAATATCGATTCCAAGATCGGAAGGGTTTTGATTTACCGGACTGGCAAAGGTATTATCAATCATAGAGATCAACCCATGCTTTTTGGCAAGTCCGGCGATCATTTTCAGATCTGTAATGGTCAGTAACGGATTAGATGGCGTTTCCACATAGATCACCTTGGTATTTTCTCTTATCTCCTTTGCAAAGGCATTCTCATCCCAACCTGAGGTGAATGAATAGGCTATCCCGAACTTATCGAATTCTTCCATAATTAAGTTGTGCGTACCTCCATACAGGGTTTGTTGTAAAACCACATGGTCTCCTTTACCAAGAAATGCTAAAAGTGCTGTACTTACAGCTGCCATACCACTTCCAAAGATCAACGCATTCTCAGTATGTTCCAATGCAGCCAGTTTAATGGCCAGAGCCTCCTGATTAGGTGTATTGAAATAGCGTGGATATCTTTTAACTTCAACATCCTCAAAAGCATAAGAGGTAGCCATATACAATGGGGAAACCGCTCCTTTGAATTGTTCATCCTTTAATTCTCCTGCATGCGTACAGACTGTATTAAGTCCGGGCCTTTTTTTCATGTCCATTATTTGCTGATTATCCAGTTTACAATTTCATCATCCATAGGGTCGGTCTTTGGGCTGATCACCTTTTCCAATTGTCCGGATTCATTGATCAGGTATTTCTGAAAGTTCCAGGTAACTTCTGAATCCTGCAGACCATTCTGAGATTTTTCAGTCAGAAAGTGATATACAGGATGCATATCATCCCCTTTCACAGATATCTTAGCCATCATCGGAAAAGAAACTCCATAATTCTGTTCACAGAATTCCGCGATCTCCTCATTGGTTCCAGGCTCCTGATTTCCGAAATTATTTGCCGGAAAACCAACGATCACAAACCCTCTTCCAGAATAGGTCTCATAGAGTTCCTGAAGCTTTTCATATTGCGGGGTAAGACCGCATTTGCTGGCGGTGTTCACGACCATCACTTTTTTGCCTTTCAGGCTTTCCATATTAAAAGGTTTTCCTTCCAGATCAGTCACCTCGAAATCATACAAACGCTTTAACTGTATCGCACTATTAAATTCGATCGATTCTGAATCTTCTTCAGAACCAAAGCCAGAGAAGACCATGGCAAGCACGATCATACACATTGATTTATACATTACTTTTCAATTTTGAACTAAAATTACTAATTCCCGGGTGAATATCGACCGGGCTATTTTTAAATATTTGTTATAAAAATGCTTATACCTGTACACTTTTCCAGGCTCCTTTCCGGAACCAAACCAACGCTAACAAGGCAATCAGGGATTCTGCAAGTGTAATGGCTATAAAAACACCGACGGGACCTTTCGACAAGACAATGGCCACGAGATAAGCAAATGGCAATTGAAAGAACCAGAATGCGATTAGATTGATAACAGTTGGTGTTCGTGTATCCCCGGCACCATTAAAGGCATTGGTAAGCACCATACCATAAGCATAAAAAATATACCCGGCTGCAATGATCTTTAAACTCAGACTACCATATCGAATCACTTCCTGCCCATCACTGAAGAACCTCATAAGCTCGTCGGAGAATACCAGATAGAATACCGATACCCCACACATAAAAAAAGCGGTATATTTCCCGGTCACCCAAACCGATCTTTCCGCCCTATCCGGTTTTCCAGCACCTAGATTCTGACCTACCAAGGTAGCAGCAGCGTTACTCATTCCCCAGGCGGGCATCAACGTAAATACAAGTACCCTTATCGCGATGGTATAACCGGCAAGAGCCTCGCTTCCAAATTCACTCATGATCCGCATTAAAAAGACCCAGCTGGAAGTTCCGATCAGAAACTGTCCGATTCCCCCCAGAGAAACCTTCACCAGTTTAAACATGATCACTGTATTCAGGCGTATACGAGCCAGTGTCAAATGTATTCGCTTGCTGCCGCGAAACAATAGATAGCATTGAAATAAGACCGCTGTACCCCTGCCGATGGTAGTAGCCACGGCAGCCCCTTTAACCCCCATTTCGGGAATGGGTCCAAATCCGAAAATAAAGATCGGGTCCAGCACAATATTCAAACCGTTGGAAAGTATCAAAGTATACATGGCTAAAGAGGCATCTCCTGCCCCTCTAAATACGGCGTTGATAAGAAATAGCATCACAATGGTTATATTGAAACCGATAAGTATTTGTGTATATCCGAATCCTTCCTCAATCAACTCCGGCTCCCCTCCCATTAATTCCAGTATCTCTCTGGGATATAAAAATCCAAGCACTCCGATTACCACTGAAATCATCACCCCGAGTATAATTACCTGGACGGTCGTGATATTAGCGCCTTCAAAATCCTTTTCCCCAACTCTTCTCGCCACCACCGCAGTTGCAGCCATACTCAACCCAATGGCCAGTGCATAAACCAGCGTGATCACAGATTCGGTGAGTCCGATCGTTGCAACCGCATTCGTACTTACTCTGGAAACATAAATGATATCTACCAAGGCGAAAATAGATTCCATACACATTTCAAGTATCATTGGTACCGACAACAAAAAAATCGCCCTTTTAATACTGATATTCGTAAAATCGATATCATTTCCCCTAACTGCCTCCTTGAATAATCCCGGTAAACGTTTCCAGATCGAACGTCCTGACGTCATAATTTAATGGTAATGGTTGATTAACACGAAACTATAAAACATTCGTATACAACCCTGTTTTCGAATTAGAATAATTTTAATGACGTATATATCCTACATTAAAGTAGCCAAACCCCATTAGAATGTTAAATTTGCATTTTTTAAGTAAACTTTAAGACTTAAAAGTAAGGGATTTTAGAATTTCCTGCGTCTATAAGGATAGAAGACCAAGAGTGATTTTATACCTGTTTAACCTATCATATAAATAGGGTAGTTACGTGGATTTTTCCGAGAATTTGATAAAAACAACAGATAAATACTATCGAATTTTCAGAATATTTAAATAATTCTTAAAGTTTTCTAAAAAATTAACAACAGTTTGTGCTTAATCAAACAACCCGCTTAGTTTTGCACAAATCTTGAAATACCTGACTATGAGAAAATTTTTACTAAGTGCCTTACTTTTAGCCACTTCACTGGTATCTGCCCAGATACTGGATCCGGTCACATGGAAGACCGATGTCAAAAAACTATCCGACACCGAGTATGAACTCATCGCCACAGCCACTATCGATATGGGATGGCATTTATATTCACAGGATGTACCCAAGGGAGGACCGAATCCAACCTTATTCAGTTTTAAAGAGAACGATAGCTATGAACTACTAGGAAAGGTAGCTGAGGAAGAAGGTCATACCGTTATGGATCCGACCTTTGAAATGATGATTAAATTTTTCTCGGATAAAGCTGAATTTCGTCAAAAAGTAAAGGTTCTCAAGGATGTAAAAGTTATTAATGGTGAAGTTGAATTCATGGTATGTAACGATACTCAATGTCTTCCTCCAAAATATGTAGATCTTAATTTCAAGGTTAATTATACTGCTCCTGCCGCTGCATCCACTACGAAAGCATCGGAAGCTCCGGTGAAAGAAGAAGTTGTAGTAGAAGAAGCTGAAAAAGCTGTCACAGAGGAGGTTATTCCTGAAGAGACTCCGGAAGTCATCAAGGCAACTGAGACCGAAAAATCACTGGATTCAAAGCCGTCAGCAATTGTCAAACATGAGGACACTCCTAAGTCTGACCGAAGTATCTGGACGATATTTATTCTGGCCTTTCTTTCAGGATTTGCAGCACTTTTAACACCCTGTGTTTTTCCTATGATCCCGCTAACCGTATCTTTCTTTACTAAGCAAAGTAAAACCAAAGCAGCAGGGATTAGAAATGCAATATTATACGGACTCTCAATAATAACGATTTATGTCTTATTGGGAACCTTTGTAGTCTGGATCTTTGGTCCGGATTCATTGAACAGACTTTCTACCAATGTTACCTTTAACATTATATTCTTTCTATTATTGGTGATCTTTGCTATTTCCTTTATGGGTGCTTTTGAGATCACACTACCCAATTCATGGGCGAACAAAGTAGATCAAAAATCCAATAAAGGAGGAGTTGTAGGGATCATCTTTATGGCACTTGCCCTGGCGATCGTTTCTTTCTCTTGCACTGGTCCTATCGTTGGTACTCTACTGGTTGAAGCGGCTTCAAAAGGAGGGTATGCTCCCGTGATCGGTATGTTCGGATTCTCACTTGCTCTTGCATTGCCGTTTACACTGTTTGCAGCGTTCCCGGGTTGGATGAATTCATTACCTAAATCTGGTGGATGGTTAAATACCGTTAAGGTAGTTCTTGGATTTCTGGAACTGGCTCTTGCCTTTAAATTCCTTTCTAATGCAGATCTGGTACTTCAGTTACACATTTTCGAACGTGAAATATTCCTGGCTATATGGATCGCCATCTTCGGTGCCCTGGCCTTCTACCTGTTCGGAAAGATACAGTTACCTCATGATTCACCGGTAACACATATTTCGGTTGGACGGTTATTATTAGGACTATTAGTGCTTACCTTTACCATATATCTAATCCCGGGTCTATGGGGCGCTCCTTTAAAAATGATCAGTGGATTCCCTCCACCGTTAAACTATAGTGAATCTCCTTATGGCGTTGGATATACAAAGACCAGTAATCTTGCCAGCAGTGAAATCAAGGAATTCCCGGAAGGTGCTCATCTCGGACCTCATGACATTATTTCTTTTCATGACTATGAGGAAGGACTCGCCTATGCGAAGAAAGTCGGTAAACCGGTACTGATCGATTTTACAGGACACGCATGTGTAAACTGCCGTAAAATGGAAGACAATGTATGGTCTGAACCCGAAGTTCTCGATATACTGAATAATGATGTGGTATTGATCTCACTTTATGTGGATGACAAACGCGATCTTCCGGATGCTCCGGAGAACATCTCTAAACTTACCGGAGAGAAGTATCGTAATATCGGTCAAAAATGGAGTGAATTCCAGCAGATACGTTATCAGGCAAATGCACAGCCTTATTATGTGATCATCAATCACAATGAAGAAAATTTAGTAGAACCGTCAGCTTATAATCCCGATGTTGAAGAATATTACAACTGGTTACAAGAAGGTGTTGGAAACTTTAAAAAATAAGACCAACGGCCAAGATGATCTGGAAGGATATTTCCTTCCATTTCGCGAGCGCATATTAGGAATCGATAAAAAATACCCTTCACCCTACGGTGAACAACCTTTGATCTATGCAGACTGGACTGCCAGTGGAAGAATGTATCGGGATATCGAAGATAAGTTCGTAAACCAGATCGCTCCTTTCGTAGCAAACACCCATACGGAGACCACTTTTACCGGATCTGCGATGACCATGGCCTATCACAAAGCCCGTACGATCATTAAAAAACATGTGAATGCAGGTCCTGATGATGTACTGATCACAGAAGGTACCGGGATGACCGGTGCTGTAAATAAATTTCAGCGTATTTTGGGAATTCGTCTCAATGAGAACCTGAAAGATCATACCGTAGTACCCGAAGAAAAACGCCCATTGGTATTCATTTCACACATGGAACACCATTCCAATCAGACCTCCTGGCTGGAAACCATCGCGAAAGTGATCGTGATCCCAAGTAATGCAGAAGGTTTGATATGCTTCGACAGCTTTGAAAAGCTTCTGGAAGAACATCAGGACCATCCGATCAAAATCGCCTCGGTAACTGCATGTTCCAATGTTACCGGAATAAAGACCGATTACCATCGCATCGCGAGAATGATCCATAATTATAACGGACTTTGTTTTGTGGATTTCGCATGTTCTGCTCCTTATGTGGAGATCGATATGCACCCCAAAAGAGAGGAAGATTACCTCGATGCCATTTTCTTTTCTCCTCATAAGTTTCTGGGCGGACCAGGATCTTCAGGAGTATTGATCTTCAATAAGAAACTTTATAAGAACATGGTACCGGATAACCCCGGTGGAGGAACGGTATCCTACACCAATCCATGGGGTGACCATGATTATTTCGACGATATCGAATCACGGGAAGATGGAGGAACCCCAGGTTTTCTTCAGGCGATACGTATCGCTTTTGCTATCGAACTCAAAGAAGAGATGGGTGTGGAAAACATTCTGAAAAGAGAGCATTTCCTCAACAAACGTATCTTCAAAAGACTAAGAAAGATCAACAACCTGCATATCATGGCTGATGATCACACCGATCGTCTGGGAATCTTCTCTTTCTATATCGATAAGGCCCATTTCAACCTGGTGGTAAAGCTTCTCAATGACCGTTTTGGTGTACAAACCCGCGGTGGATGTTCCTGTGCAGGTACTTACGGACACTTTTTACTAAACGTAGATCAAACTACTTCCAAAGCTATTGAAAAAAAGATCCTTGAAGGATGCCTGGTAGACAAACCGGGTTGGGTACGGATGTCAATTCACCCTACCATGACCAACGAGGAAATAGAACGTATTTGCGATGCGATTGAAGCGGTTGCGGCCAATCATGAAGCATGGAGTGCAGATTATGATTACGATGCCTCTCACAACGAATATCGTAATAATAAAGTCAAAGGACTTGAAGAGGAATTCATTCAAAACTGGTTCAGCAATTAAGAATCCTATTCCTTTTTAAGAATTCTAATTTTAATTACTCATAACAATTAAAAGCCGGTAACAGCACTGTTACCGGCTTTTATATTTAATAGTATATAGTATAATGTCTTACAGACCGGGATGTCTAAGTTCAGAAAATCTTCTTAAAAAAACTTTTTACAACCTCTGATCATAAATCTTATTTCTTCTTATAATGTTTTGAATATCGCCAGTAACTAACCGCTCCGAGTACAAATACCACGAATACGGAAACATATACAAAACTCGGAGTAATCACCTTGTCACCACTGGCATACGAGTGCAAACCAACCAGATAGAAGTTCACCCCGAAATAGGTCATCATAATACTTGCATAAGCAACAACACTCGCGAAATTGAACGCCCATCTACCGCGTAGTCCTGGAACAAGTCGCATATGTATCACGAAAGCATAAACCATTATACTGATCAACGCCCAGGTCTCCTTAGGATCCCAACCCCAGTATCGTCCCCAACTTTCATTAGCCCATTGCCCGCCAAGGAAGTTCCCTATGGTCAGCATAACTAGTCCAACAGTCAGTGCAAGTTCATTGATGATGGTTATCTCCTGAATATTCAGTGCCATTTTTTCCTTATTCTCCCGTGTTGTAAATATGATGAGCAGCATAGATACCACTCCCAGAATCATTCCCAGGGTAAACGGACCATAACTACCTACGATAACCGCCACGTGAATCATAAGCCAGTAACTGTCGAGTACAGGCTGCAAATTGGCGATCGCCGGATCCAGCCAGTTCATATGGGCACCAAACAGAATAATGGCAGCCACAAAGGCGGTTGAAGCTACCGTTAGATCACTCTTTCTTCCAAAGATGAGTCCGAGTCCCATGGTACTCCAGGCTACATACAACACACTTTCATAGGCATCACTCCAGGGCGCATGTCCGCTGATATACCAGCGCATCCCTAGTCCGATAGTCTGAGCAATAAATAACAAAGCGATCGCAATCTTTGAAGCATTCAGCGCATAATGCAACCATTTTGCATCTCTAAAGATCTGCATAATGATAAATACAAACATGACTACGCCAAACACCATATACCAGATCAGTAATTTTTCAAAGAGGTTTATATTGTTATAAAATACTTCGATATCGATCTTACGATCAGAAGGCATAACCTCTGCCCCGTAATTATGCTGATTCTGGCGAAAAGCTTCAAGGATCTTATCCGCCCTTGAATAATCCCCGCTCACTTTAGCCTCTCTCAACGACATCAGATAGAAAGACAATGAATTATTGATAAAGTTTGCATACAGTGAATCCTTCACCTGGAACTCACCTTTTCTAAACTCCGGAGCTGAGATCCATTTATTATTGGCATCTCCGGGTAATGGATAAATCCTGAGTATTTCTCCACCCAGTGCTTGATTTAATAGTCCGAGTTTCAGATCGAATTCCCTGAATCCCTTTTGAAACTGATTCGGTGTATTGGTCGCATAGGCAGACTCCAGATAAGGCGATAACAAATATTGAGTGCCATCAAAGAAATCAAGCGCTTTAACCAACTCCTGACCATGAGGTACATTCAGGATCTTCCGGATGCTATCATTCTTTCTGGTAATATAGATCAGGTCAACATTATACCAAAGAGCCGGATTTTGTAACATCGATAACAATACCTGGTTCGCATCCATACCTTCGAACTCACCGCTCTTACTCATTTTTCTCAAAAGCTCTGAAGCGAAGGTGTTTACAGGCTTCATCCTACCTCTGTCATCTTGTATTACGAGTTTTCCAAACTTATCAGCATGCGCTTTCGGCACCAGATTCGCTTTTAGCAGGGAATCAATTTGAGATACTGTTGGAGGAACTACTGCATGTTCATGATTATCAGGAACCGAATCCTGCATAGTAACCACTGTTTGTTCATCATCATGTGAATGATCATGATCTACTCCGGTTTCCTGTTGCGCCTGCAGGCTCATAACAGAAAACAATATCAGTAAGGTTGTAAGGCCTGCCTTTTTTGCTTTCACTTTCTTCAACATGATTTCCAACTCCTTAAAACGGGTCTTACCAAAGAACATGATTCCCATCAAACCGGTATATAACAGAAAATAGCCAATATAAGTAATCCAGGTTCCATAGAAATCATGATTCACCGAAAGTCTGGTTCCAAGTTCATCAGGATCGAAACCGGCCTGGAAAAAGCGATAGCCTTCATGATCCAGCACATGGTTCATATAGATATCATAATCAAAAGATCTTTCATCATTTACAGTAACCTTACTCATAAAAGAAGAATATCCGCGTTCAGTACCGGGATACTTCTCTGCAATAAAATCATTAAGCTTTATCGAAAACGGCAATTGATGCCTGATTGACCCATAGGTGAAATAAAAATCGAGCCCGCCCAGCTTCACTTCAACCGGATCGTTGATATATCCTTGTCCTCCCATGATCTTCACCTGCCTGGTCTCACCATTGGTTGTTAGGTCAAGGATTAAGGCATCCTGCATATTTTCCATCTTTTCGGCTGCTTCAACGACACCATAACGACCTTTGACTAATGGATCTGGAAATACGAACTGCATTCCGGCTGCATTATAAAGCGAACGGAACATCAATGGCTGAACACTATCCTTGACAAGCGTACCGCGAAACTGATCTGCCATTCTCATAAAATCACCTTCAAAAGGCGAGCTGATCGTACTCACAGAATCATTCACCGTAAGATTTACAGCTCCATCGGTAGGGATGTTCAAAGCAAACAAAACATTATGAATACTGGAAACCTCACCACTTTTCAGAAAATGATCATGCCGATTCCCTCCCCCTGCTTCAACAATCTTCAAATAGGTGTCCCCATTTTCATCTTCGATGAGTCCTTCTTCTGCACCCTGAATAAAACCCGCATAGGAAACGGTAAACTGCTGCCCATTGAAATCATATTTCCATGGAAGTGTTGTACTCAACGCTTCCGGAGTTACCATGATCTCGTCCTGAAATCCTCTTCTTCGGGTTTCCCCATCTACATCTCCGTCTACGAACAAAGTCAGATACTTTTTCTGAGAAAGAATATAATCGGAAGTTTCTCCTTCACGGATCGGCATCATTCCTTCAAAACTTATATAACGGGTAACAAAAGCGCCCATAATGATCAGAATAAAGGAGATATGTAGCAGGAACACCGGCCACTGCTCCTTTCTGAACAATCGGTAACGCTTGATATTTCCAAGAAAATTAATTACGAAGAACACCATGATCGCTTCAAACCACCAGGTATTATAGATCCATATTTTGGAAGTTTCTGTACTGTACCAACTTTCAATAAATGTCCCGAAAGCCATCGCTGTAGCAAAAACAACAAAGAGAATGGCCATTAAACGTGTAGAGAAAAGTATTTTCTTTATCGACTCAATCATCGGAGGGTATTAATTTGCATTTTCAGTGTGCAAAAATAGGGTATTTTAAATTGAAAATGGTGAATTGACCACTTTAAGTTATGGCGGTTAAGTCTATGACATTTGTAAGAAATCTGAAGAATCCCCACCCTCAATTTTACTAATTATTCTGAATGTCCTTCCTTTTACTCGTAAAAAAAGACAGGTCAAAAACCTGCCCTTTTTCAAAATATAGAGATTTTAAGTTGTTTCCCGGTATTTCCTACTCTTCGATTCCTTCCATAAGCGCGTCAAGAGCCTGTTGATCGTAGACCGAATTCGTATTTCGATCGAATAGTGCAGTACTGTTATTTCCGAGTCCGCCTGCATCCCAGTAAAAAGGAGTTATACCATAGTTTTTTGCCTTCTCTGTTACAAATTTGAGATAATAAGCCCTGCTATCGAGATGCAATTGTAAATTGTCACCGGTTAATCCTTCTCGTTTGATCGCAGCATATTCTCCCAGTACAACAGGAATTCCATTGGTCACGTATTTATCATACATCATTTTCAAAAGGTCTTCTACGGTTTCCTCTTCACCCCAATCGGCATTATGTGCGGAGTCTGTATTAGAGTGGTATCCTTCCCCCCAATAATAAAACCTATTACCCCAATCGGCATCTTCAGTCATAAGGCAGAACTGATAAGGCGTATAGAAATGTATTTCGGTCATCAAACGATTTTCAGCACTATCTTCCGGCAAGGAGTTCATCAGGTTTTTCGTTTTTTCAATATCGGTGGAAGGCCCCTGAACGATCAGGGTACGGTATGCATTTCTACCCCCGGTAGACCTCACGGCATCGACGAAGGTCTGATGGTAGGAATTCAAAACTTCCATTTGATCTTCATTGTCAACATTGGGTTCATTGGTGCCTGCAAAGAGTAAGTGTTGATCAAAATCACGCATTGCGGTTGCTATTTGCTGCCAATAGGCTTTTTGCCGGGCATTATTAATCTCCTTTTTTTCAGGGGTAACATTATTTTCTAACCAGCCCCCGTCCCAATGAATGTTAAGTATTACATACATATCATTCTTCACACAATAATCAACCACAGTTTTAACCCGGTCCATCCAGGTTTCACGGATCTTAGCGGTTGCCGGATCATCCACATACTGATCCCAGGAACAGGGTATACGGATCGCATTGAATCCTGCTTCTTTTACGCTTTTTATCAATTGTTCACTTACCATGGGATTTCCCCAGGCGGTCTCTCCCCCGGTTGCTTCCAACGTATTTCCCAGATTCCACCCAATCCGCATCAATACTGCCAGTTCTTCCGCAGTTAGGTTCATACCGGTGTTGTCAGCAGCATCAGGATCACGATTGTAATCGGGAAAACTGCCATTCTGAGTAACCGGAATAGTCACCTCACTTGCAAAATCTGCCGTTAAACGAATCACTCCCGCTCTGCTTTCAGCATTATTGTTACCAGACACCGTAACCTTTACCGTGGTTGTACCATCCGATCCGGATTCCGGACTAAAAGACAGCCAATCTGCTTCTGAACTCAGGATCCATTCCGGAGCCTCCGATGTGATTTCCATTTCCAGGATTCCCGAGGTGAAATCCAATTGAAGAGAACCCGGTTCAGCTTTTAATTCATAGAAAGATGCAGCCGATACTTGTTGCACCACTACGCTAACCGGATCAGCATCTCCTGCTGAAATTATTAAAGTATCCTGTCGTGCTGTCAGGCTTTTTGAATCTACGGTCACCATAACCTTTTCTTCACTGGTAGTGCCCGATGTAGCAGAAAGCGATATCCAGTCATCAGCAGGATTGAAAATACTCCAGGATGCAGCACTGGTGCGAATCGTAAAATCCAACACACCTCCTCCCGGAGACATATTGAGGGTTTTCTTTGAAGTGGAAAGTGTATCAGGATTATCACTGTCTTTATCACAACCGATAAATATGAACAGCAAGGCCAATAGTATTGGCCTGATCATCATTTTCATGATAAAAGATATTTTTAGTTTGTAGTAGTCCCTACAAAATAACCAATAATCAACTCAATATCATAGTATTATTTAATCTCCTTTACATATATAATTTGCCTAAATCAAAGAACAAACCATCCATGGCCATTGAAGTATTACAAAGGTTTTTGTATGCCGAATCTTACACAGTTCATAGCTGTACGCCTTCAAAGCATCTCAAAGTACATGATTTATTAAATTTTGATTATTATTTATTGTTTTTCAATAAATTTTTACCGAAGTTTACAACATCAATTAAAAAATCGAATCTTATGAAACCGACAACCCAAAAAATCCTGACCGTACTCCGAATATTCTCCTGGGTGCTGTTTTTCTCCTTTTGCATAAAGGCTGGGGCTTTGCTGATCTCTTTCATTGTCAGCCTTTTATCTAATCACGCGGCATCTGTGAATCTTTATTCCGGATTTGACCTGACAGAACTTCTGAAATTCAGTAAATGGCATTATGTGGTCATGAATATTGCCATTATTATTTTGATCGCTCTGAAAGCGAATCTCTTCTTTAGAGTGACCCGGCTATTTTCAAGTATCAATCTGGAAAACCCCTTCAGTGATCGGGTAGCAACCCTCATCACGTCCATCAGCCATATAGCTCTCCAGGTTGGTGTTGTCGGGGTCATTATAGGAATCTATGCCAAATGGTTATTAAAAAAGGGACCCCTGTTCAGTTATGAAGGTGATAACAGTGAATATCTCTTTCTTGCGGCAATTGTTTTTATAATTGCCCAAATATTTAAAAGAGGTATCGAACTACAAACAGAGAATGATTTAACCGTTTAAACAAGACCTATGCCCATAATTGTCAATTTGGATGTGATGATGGCGAAACGGAAAATGTCATTGAATGAACTTTCAGAGAAAGTCGGACTAACGTTATCCAATTTATCCATCTTAAAAACAGGTAAAGCCAAGGCTATACGATTCAGTACACTCGAAGCGATTTGTCAGGTTCTGGAATGTCAGCCGGGTGATATTCTGGAATTCAGAGACGATTAAGTCTTTTTTACCGAGGGTAGTTCTTTCCATTGACCACTCTCGGCAAATTCTAAAATCACCCGATTTCTCCGAGACAGAAATCGTGTCATATAACGTTCAAGAAACAATTGGTCTGCAATTCGACCCAGCCAACCAAAAGGAGCCTCATATTCAAATAAATCGGTCATGATCGTACGCTGGGCAGCATCTTCAAAAATATGTTCATGCCTAAAGAATCTGAAGGGCCCTTTGACCATTTCATCCGTAAAGAAATCGGGATAACGTAATTCCGTAATCCTAGAAGTAAGCGTCTGCATCATACCAAAATGCCTGGCCTTCCAGGTAACGGTTTCATTTAATTCTATCAACCCGGTAGTCCTACCTGCAACTGCGCTTTCCCCTGTTTGCGAAGCAGAAATTTTATGTAGATCAATATTTCTGCACAGATCAAAAACCAATGATTTCGGAGCATCGATCTCTGTTTTTAATACAATTTGGGGCATAATAAACAATTAAAGTAAGGGCTCACCGAAAGTCAGCAGATTATTATCAGGATCGAGAATCGAAAATTCCTTTTGCCCCCAAGGTTTAACCTCCAGAGGCCCACCAGGATGAATACTAACCTTATTTTTAAGTAAACTCTGGTAAAAACTATCTATTTCCGACACCCTGATATATACTTGTCCGTAATTCTCAGCAGGATCAAGGTCCGGAAATTCAAAGAAATGTATCTGAATATGATCCCGACTAACCATAAGATAACCGTCATAATCAGTCATGCCATATACCTCAAATCCCATAAGATCTACATAGAATCTTTTGGTCACATTCTTATCTCTCATGGGTAATTTTGGATGAACAGAGGTCAGCATCTCGTGAGAATTTTGTTCTGCCTGAACTATTTTGTCTTAAAGGTAAGAATCAATTCTTTAATGTCCTCGGCAGCCGATGGAAATTCAGCCTGGTATTGACCTAAAAAAATATAATACCCCCCTTCTTCCGGGAATAAAATCACCTGGTAAAGTGCACTGGCAGGTTCTTCCACCCTTAATGCGAAGAGTTCATAACCCAGTATTCCATCAAGGATAATCTCGTTTATACCGGTTTCCGGAACTATCGAATAATCTTCAGGTAATTTTTTCAATCGGGACAAAGAGAACAGCTTCTTGTCTTTAATGATCGCATTGGAGTATGCGCGATCACAGACCAAGGTTGCCTGATCTTCACTCTGAGTGGGAATCTGACCATCCCGATTGAATATCATTCCATTTCCGGTTACGCTTACAAATTTAAAACCACCCCCACTCTCGTCCAGCGTATAATCCAGTCCCTGTCTCGGATCTACCTCCATATCTCTTAAAACAACCGTGCTAAGCACACAGTTTTTCACAGATTCGAAAGTGGCTTCATCATAGTCCGGGCTTATTCCGTTGAGTATGGTACTAGACCTTTCATCTCCATAGATCAGGATCAATTTACTGAATTTAAGCGCTCCTGCTCCCTGATCGACCCGTAATAAAAAACCATCATACCCTGAAATCTCAACAGCTGTTTTTTGCTTCAATTCCATCCCACGGGTTTCCATCATTTCAGGACTAAATCCTTTTGAAACTTCCGAAAATGGTCCTGGTATCGTCACAACCATAATCATGGACGCATCATCTTCAGGAGATCGAAAACCTTTAAATGCCGTGGCAGCTTCAAACCCATCAGGGGGAATGACCGAAATATTTGTGCCTGCAATCAGACGATGGTCTTCAGTAACACTTTTAGGAAATTGCTGAGCCTTTATCTCACAAAGCACCAAACAACAGGTAAAAATCAGCGGTAATATCTTGTACATATAAAAAGATTGATTTATTCCGATTCATATGAAAGAAACATTGTTCTTTAGGCAAACTGTTACAATGTAAGAAAAAGTAGTTAATCGATATTAAAAAGAAAATCTCATTCCGAAACTGATTTTGTATTTTCTGTAAGACTTAAATTTCAATCCCCCCCACTTCTCACTGAATAAACATTTCCTTAAATTCGCTATATGATCCGAATCGTTATTATCGGCACTGGAAATGTTGCCTCTCATCTTATCAAGGGTATTCAGAATTCCGATTCCCTAATGCTTGCCGGAATATTCAGCCGGAATCCTAATCAGGAGACCATCGATGCATTTGGGGATCTTCTTTTCACTGATCTTGCGAAAATTCCTGCTGCAGATCTTTGCCTAATCGCGGTTAAAGACGATGCAATTTCCGGGGTTTCTGAAAAGTTACTGGGTTTTCAGGGAGTGGTCGCTCATACGTCGGGAAATACCGATCTTGAAATTCTTGCTAAACACGGAAGAACCGGTGTGTTTTATCCTTTGATGACATTCAGTAAACATCAACGATTGGAATTGAAAAAGGTACCGATCTGTATCGAAGCGAAGAATGCAGAAAATGAACTGTTACTTTATAATACGGCTGTTGCCCTGAGTGAAAATGTACATCGTATAAGTTCAGAACAACGTCGGTTCATTCATCTGACAGCAGTATTCGTGAATAATTTTGTGAATCACCTGATATACCAGGGAAAAGTCATCAGCGATAACAATAACATACCCTTTGAAATATTCTCGCCATTGATCGAAGAAACGATTAAGAAAGCATTTTCTTCCAATCCTTTTAACGCTCAAACTGGACCGGCGCGCAGAAATGATACAAAAACCATAAATTCGCATCTTGAAATACTAAGCGATCCGCTGCAACGCGAGATCTATGAATTGCTGACACTTTCTATAATAAAAACCTATGAGTGAGAAAAGCTATAAAGAATACCTGGAACATATAACTACTTTTGTCTTCGATGTCGACGGCGTTTTAACAGACGGGACCATTCAGATCACCCCTGAAGGTGAAATGCTGAGAACGATGCATACCAAAGATGGCTATGCGATGAAAACTGCCATTCAACTCGGTTATAATATCTGTATCATTTCTGGAGGAAGTAATGAAGGCGTGAGACATCGTTTACGCGGACTTGGACTTACAGACATCAATCTCGGTGTTTCTGACAAGGTTGAAAAACTCGATGAATATTTTGACATCTATAATATCAAACCAGAAAACACGGTATATATGGGTGATGATATTCCGGATCTTCATGTCATGAAAATGGTAGGCCTCCCCTGTTGTCCCAACGACGCCGTTGCAGAGATCAAGGATATTTCCCTTTATGTTTCACATAAACCAGGAGGCAAAGGTTGTGTCAGGGACATTATAGAACAGGTATTACGGGTACAGGGAAAATGGATTGCAATGGAAGATGCGAGATACGATTAAACCGATATGTTGAAAACTCTGATCAAAGATTATAAGGTCATTTTAGCATCCGGATCTCCGAGACGTCAACAGTTTCTGAGAGATCTGGACCTTGAATTTGAGATTCGTTTAAAACCAGTTGAGGAAATTTACCCTGACCGGCTTTATAAGTTTGAGATTTCTGATTATCTGGCCCAGTTAAAATCCCTTCCGTTCAAGGAGGAATTAAAAGAAAATGAGATCCTGATCACCTCCGATACTATCGTGTGGCATGAAGGGAAAGCGTTGGGAAAACCCGTCAATCGGGAAGACGCTATCCAAATGATCAGTTCCTTATCAGGAAAGTCCCACGAGGTAATCACTTCGGTTTGCTTTACCACTACTAAATTGGAAAAGACCGTAAACAGCATCACTAAGGTCGTATTCAGAAATTTGGAAGCCGCTGAGATCGAATACTATGTGGATGAATTTAAGCCTTTTGATAAAGCAGGTGCCTATGGTATTCAGGAATGGATAGGTCAAATCGGGATTGAGCGAATCGAAGGTTCTTACTTCAATGTAGTAGGACTTCCGGTAGATCTGGTCTATAGAAATTTAATACTCATCACCAGGGAAATGAACAGGTTAAAATCCTGATAAAAATTAAAGATTCTGCATAATGAAGGTTCTGGATAATTATAGTGAACAGATACTCGCATCGGTGATCACCTTGATCATCGTTATATTCATACGTTATATCCTGAGAAAAGTAATTCATCAGGCCGGGAAGATCAGTGATTTTGATCGCAACCGCACCCTACTTATCGTTAAATATTTCAACTATCTGCTCTTGCTATTACTCATAGCCGCCTTCAGTATGATCTGGGGTGTGAAATTTCAGGACCTAGGCTTACTGGTTTCCTCTGTATTCGCTGTAATCGGAGTTGCTATGTTCGCTCAATGGTCGATTCTCAGCAATGTTACCGCCGGGGTGATTCTATTCTTTTCCTTTCCTTTTAAAATAGGGGATCGTATCAGGATTATGGATAAGGATTTTCCAACAGAAGCAGTGATCGAAGACATCAAGGCCTTTCATCTGCATTTGAGAACCGATGAAAATGAACTGGTAACCCTCCCAAATAACATTCTGTTACAAAAAGGAGTGACTGTGGTTAACCGACACCGTGAAGATGATGGTGCTGATACGCTTTAAGCCACTTCAAGGAACAAAACTTTAATTGAGATTTGAAAGCAGATTACAGTTTACTGCGTCATTGTGTTACGATGTGACGAAGTGACGATGTTACCTTTAACCTTGTAACTCGGTAACCTGTAACGGAAAACAG
>NZ_QKWN01000011.1 GCF_007279655.1 Robertkochia solimangrovi
TAACATGTAACAATGTTACCGTGTTACGGGGTGACTTGAAACAGAATACGGAAAACGGATTACAGAAAACAGTTTACTGTGTTACTGTATTACTATATTACTGTGTTACTACTCTCCTATTTTGCGGCTTCACTACTCAAAATAAAATCATATAGTACTTGTATTCAATATCTTAACATTTTATTTATAATTAATCTAAATAAATTTTGTCAGACAAAAAATGAAATATACATTTGCACCTATCCAATTATTTATATTTAATCTAAATAAAATGATCAAGCAACTTACATTAACATTATTCCTGATGATCACCCTGATCGGATATAGTCAGAACGGATCGATTAAAGGAAAAGTGACATCAGAAAACGGACAGCCCATCAGCAATGTGACTGTTCGTATCACGGAGATCACCGCCGGTACCGTAACCGACAACAGAGGTGAATACCAGATCAATACTATCAAACCAGGCACCTACACCTTGGTTTTCAGCTATATCGGTTTCTACAAACAGGAAAAATCGGTTACTGTATCATCGGGTATAACCACGTCCCTCCCAACGGTAATATTAAAGGAGAGTGAAGAAAGTCTCGAAGAAGTAGTCGTGAGTACGGATAAGAACAAATACAGCAATAATGAGCCTTCCAACAGTTTAAGACTGAATACTTCCCTAATGGAAACCCCTCAGAACATCCAAATATTGAGTAAAGCACTTCTGGAAGACCAGCAGACCCTCAGTATCATGGAGAATGTGACACGAAATGTCAGTGGGGCTCAAATGATCGAACACTGGGGACATTTTGCACGGATCAACATGAGAGGGTTCCGTATTCCTGCCTTTAGAAACGGGATGAATGTAGAGATGACCTGGGGTCCACTTGCCGAAGATATGAGCATGGTGGAAAGAATCGAATTCGTAAAAGGACCAGCCGGTTTCATGATGGCTGCCGGACAACCCGGAGGATTCTATAATGTAGTCACTAAAAAGCCTACCCTTCAAAACATCGGTGAAATATCATTTACCGGCGGTAGCTTCAACACCTATCGCGGTACCGTTGATTATGCCGGTCATACCAATAACGGAAAATTTCAATACCGGATCAATGGAATGCTACAATCTGAGGAATCATTTCGGGATTTTGAAAAATCTCAACGTTATTCCATCGTTCCTTCCTTAAAATATGAATTCACAGACAGAACTTCCCTAACTACTGAGTTTACCTATCAGTCTGCTGATATGCCGATCGGTGCTGCTTATGTATTTGCTCCTTCATCAGCCGGATATGGGAGTCTCGACCGAGATTTCACCTCCATCGACAACAATTACCCGAACACCGATATCGAAGAATACAGCCTGTTATCTATCCTGAGACATGAGTTCAATGACAACTGGTCAGTACAGGCTCAGTACACCATGTTCCGTTATGATCAGGAAGGCTTCTCTCCCTGGCCATGGTCTGTGGAGGAGAACGGAGATATTATCCGTGGTGTCTCGATATGGGATGCATTAGGAGATATGAATCTGGCACAAGTTTTCGTAAATGGTAAGTTCAATACCGGAAGTATCAGTCATAAGGTATTAGGTGGATTTGATTATAACGAAAAGGAATACTGGGCAGACTGGGCACAGGGAGGCGCTATCGATGCGACGGATGATCCGTTCAACATCTATAATCCAGTTTATGGTAAGGCGGTAATGCCGGAGGTAGACCGTTCTCAGGACATCAAGGTACGCGGGGAAGGCGGACATCAGGGACTTATAAACCGTGGTCTCTATGTTCAGGATGAAATAGGCTTTCTTCAGGATAAGATCCGACTCACACTGGCGGGTCGCTATACCGATGCCGATATCTATGCATACGGCTCCGGTGCAAAAGCCGATAAGTTCACACCCCGAATCGGAATCAGTGCAGACATCCTGCCTACGCTAACGGTTTATGGTTTATATGATGAATCCTTCTATCCGCAATATGGAATAAGCGCCACAGGGCAATCATTCGATCCGGAAGAATCGGATGATATCGAAGGGGGGATCAAAAAAACATGGTTCGAAGGTAAACTGAATACCTCTTTCACCGTGTACCAGATCACCAAGAACAACCTGCTGGTAAGCGATCCGGAAAACATCAATTTCTCCATTCAGTTAGGACAAGTACAATCGAAAGGTGTGGAATTCGATATGCAGGGTCAGATCACTCCTGAATTCAATGTAGTACTCAATTATGCCAACACCAATGTGGAGATTACCGAAGACACCAATCCCGATAATATAGGGAATCGCGTTGCAGGACATGCGAAACACATCACCAATGGTTGGTTCAATTACAACTTCAATGAAAATACTGCCCTGAAAGGCTTTGGAATCTCTTTGGGATATCAGTATCAGATCGACCGTTCATCCTGGAACTGGGGTGCTGAAAACGAATCAGAACTCCCTGATTATTTCAGGCTCGATGGAGCACTGACCTGGAAAAGTAAAAAGTTTGACGTAAGACTCAATGTAAACAATATACTGGATGAGTATCTGTATTCCGGTTCCAACTATGGTTCCTACCTCTATTGGCAGGCAGAACCTGGGATAAACGGAAGAATATCTGTGACCTACAGATTCTTATGATTCCTTAAAACTTTGATTTTTGTTCGTGATTCAAAACCGCTTCAGTCTTCGGATTGGGCGGTTTTTTTATATCATCAATAGCTGATTAACAGTATTTTATATGAAATACCATAGTGATAAAAAAACTTATTTGAAATTAATCTAAATAAGTTTTGCTTATCATACGATCATTATTATTTTTGCACTTTCGAAACTTATTTTTAACAAGTCTAAATAAAATGCAAAAATTATTACCCCTAACTTTATTAGTATTCCTTATCAGTTTCACTGCCTTCGCTCAAAGTGCAAGCGTTAGTGGAAAAATACTTTCATCTGATAAGTCCCCCTTACGATATGCAACCGTAAGTATCGAAAATAACTCCCGTGGAGCTATTACCGATGAAAAGGGTGCATTTACCATATCAAATCTGGCTGCGGGAACCTATACCCTGGTAATCTCCCACGTTGGTCATACCACAAGCAAAATGGATTTCAATCTTGCTAACGGACAAGCACTGACCCTGGCGGACATTATCCTGAACTCCACTGAAGAAGAACTGGACGCAGTAGTAGTAGAAAGCAACAAGACCAACAAATTCTATAAAAAAGAAAGTGTTACGGTTTCAAAAATGCCCCTGAAAGACATCGAGAATCCTCAGGTTTATAATGCAATCTCTGGAGATCTTTTAAGAGATCAGGTTGTTACCAATTTTAACGATGCCTTGAAAAATGCTACCGGGATCAGCCGCTTATGGGAATCTACCGGACGTGGTGGCGATGGTGCTGCTTATTACTCCCTCAGAGGTTTCTCTGTACAACAGACCATGACCAACGGACTACCTGCAAAGAACAACGGCGGACTGGATCCTGCGAACGTGGAAAGTATCGAAGTGATCAAAGGTCCCTCCGGAACCCTTTTCGGAAGCAGCCTTATCTCCTACGGAGGACTTATCAACGTGGTTACTAAGAAACCTTATAACTATTTTGGTGGTGAGATCGGGTATACTGGAGGATCTTACGGACTCAACCGTTTTACAGCCGATATCAACACTCCTTTAGATAAAGACAATCAAATCCTGTTAAGAACCAATGCGGCTTATACGGTTAAGAACAGTTTCCAGGATGCAGGGGAGCAAACTTCAGTCTTCGTCGCTCCTTCGCTTACCTATAACGTAAACGAAAAGCTGACGTTTATTCTGAATACGGAGATCCTGAACAGAGAATCGGTGAACGCGCCGATGATCTTCCTGAACAGAAATGTTCCACTTCTCTATGAAAGCATCGATATCTTTGAACAGAACTATAAAAATTCATTTACGAGCAACAACCTGTCGATCAAAAACCCAACCTTCAGTTTCCAAGGACAGATGCTGTATAAGCTCAACGATGCATGGACTTCTCAAACCGTCCTTTCCAGAAGTACTGCAAAATCTGACGGGTATTATTCCTACCTATGGGATCTTGGCGATGGTGACAGTTTTGCTCGCTATATCCAAAGAGCCAATCAGGAGACCCGTACCACCGATATTCAACAAAACTTTATCGGTGATTTCAAGATCGCGGGAATGCGTAACCGCGTTGTTGTCGGATTGGATTATTTCCATACAAACCTCCTCAACAACAGCAGTGGATGGGCAGGTCATGGTGTTGTGACTCTTAGTGATGGTGCTGATACCGGTGTACTTTCTCAAAATGCAGTAGACACTTCTCTTGAAAATTCAGGAGTTACCAATGCACAAACTGAACAAGAGATCTATAGTGCCTATGTTTCTAATGTAACGAACATTCTCCCTGAACTTTCCGTAATGTTAAGCTTAAGAGTCGATCAATTCGAAGGAGATAAAGCTAATGATGATGATGATCAAACCGCATTGTCTCCGAAATTCGGAATCGTTTACCAGCCGATCAAAGATAAGCTTTCCGTATTTGGTAACTATATGAACGGATTCAGCAATATCGCAGCGCAACCCTATTACGATAACGACGGAAATAATCTTGGCAACAGAAGTTTTGATCCGGAACAGGCCAACCAATGGGAAGTTGGAGTAAAGACCGACCTGTTAGAGAACAAACTTTCTGCAACCGCCAGTTATTATGACATAACCGTAAGCAACATCCTGATGACCGATCCTAACAACCCTCAGAACTCTTATCAGGGTGGAGAAATCGCCAGCAAAGGTTTTGAGCTTAGTGTAATCGCGAACCCGCTCGAAGGATGGAATATCGTGGCTGGATTCAGCAACAATGACAGTGAGGTAGTGAAAGATGAACCGGATGCAGGTTACATCGGAATGCGCCCGGAAAGTGCAGGACCTGAAACCCTGGTTAATTTCTGGACCAGCTATACCCTTACCGAAGGTCCGCTTGCAGGCTGGGGTGTTGGATTCGGAGGAAATTATGCGAGTAAGTTCGCCACCCTGAACAGAAGTAATATCGGTAGCTTCTACCTGCCTTCTTACACGGTATTGAACGGATCGGTATCGTATAATGCGAAAAAATATTCAGTGATCCTGAAACTCGATAACATTACCAATGAGAAGTACTTCACCGGATGGTCAACCGTATCTCCGCAACAAGCAAGAAGTATCTCAGCCGGATTATCATACAGATTCTAAAAATCAACCTTTATGAAAAAAGTATTCATTACACTCACCCTACTCCTCCTCACCGGAAGTCCGTTATTCGCCCACTATTTATGGATCGAAACCAACGCAACCGGAAAAAGTGGAAAAGCACAGGAAATCAAAGTTCATTTCGGTGAATATACCTATGGAATGATCGAAGAAGTTGCCGGAGATGCATTTTCTAATGTAAACCAGTTCAAACTTTGGGTTGTGGCTCCTGATGGAACTAAAACCGAACTTGAAACGAAGGCTCAAAAAGATCATTACCTCGCCTATTTCACCCCGAAACAAGCTGGTCGTTATACCGTATTACTGAACAATAATGAGATCGATGTGATCGATTATACACAGTATGATTTCGGAATCTTTAAAACCCATTACCATGCAGTATCCAGTTTTACAGTTGGTAAAGCAGATAATGACAGTAGCTCCATGAACCCCGAAGGGATCACCGTAAAGAGAATCTCTGCTGCAAATGACGAAGTAGCACTCCAGGTTCTTTTTAAAGGAGTTCCTATGGAAGGAAACGAATTGAAGATCTATATCAGTGATCTTTGGTCAAAGACCCTGACCACTGATAAAGAGGGGATCGTTCGATTTAAATTACCCTGGAAAGATACCAAGTACATCGTGGAAACGACCACCAAGGAGGAAGTTCCCGGTACTTATAAGGGAGAAGATTACCAGTTTATCTGGCATTGTGCAACGTATTGCATCCTATAATAATTCAGGTGACAGTGGTTAATTCCACTGTCACTTTTTAATTTTAATCCGTATGATTTCATCAACCATCCTTATCATCAGTCTCGCATTTTACCTGCTCTATAATACTTCAGCGAAATCGGTAAAGAACACCGGGCTTGGTATAGAGAACTTGATCATACAAAACCCCGTTCCGGCTAAATTAACCGGACTAATCTTGCTGATCATAGCTGCTGTAACCGATATCATTATTTTCGGATTCGGGTCAGGTTCGCTAACTTTTTTTATCATTCTCATGACCGCGGGAAGCCTATTGATCCTTTTGACACCTCTGAAATTAGTAACCCTGAGAACACTGTCTGTATTTTTCGTATGTAGTCTAACCATTGAATTGTTCATTCAATTTACCTGATCCATTATGCCAGCCAACCCAAAATATCTGTCATCACCGTTACAACGTTTTGCTAAGATCTCCGCAGGTTTTTTAGGAGGGTATCTGGTTACTATGTCGATACACCTTGCACTGGCGTCATGGTTCGATACTGCAAACATTGTCATCACCTCTGCCTATTCCGGCTTCATTCTCTGGGCGGTACTCTTCGTACTGGCATTCCTGGGTAAAAACGGATGGAAAGTATGGCTTCTGTATCTGGCTATAACCCTGTTATTTGGCCTGATCTGCTATTTCGGAATACAAAACCAATCCATTGTCTGATCGATCTATGAAACAACGCACCTATAACATTCTTTTTCACACTCACACGGTCAGCGGTATCGTGATCAGTGTCGTACTCTATGTGATCTTCTTTGCAGGATCATTCGCATTTTTTCGTGATGAATTTGTAAACTGGGAGCGTAATTCCGGAGTAGATGTTACCGACCATATCACCTTCAGTTTTGATCATTTACTGGATTCGGTTGGCCAGAACTACAATCTCTACGGAAGGGATATTGAGCTTTCAAAATATTATATAGAAGATCGTGTAAGTGTCAATATGACCGGGACACAAAGCAAAACTGCTGCATCAGAGGATCAATTGCCAAAGTTCTTCTATTACACCCCGACAGACAATAGTGAGGCGACCTATGCTGCATCTTATACTTTAGGAGAATTCCTCTACCGTTTACACTTTCTTGCACAGATTAAATATCCGATCGGCTATTATCTCGCCGGACTTATCGCCTTCTTCTTTCTTTTTGCAATTATCACCGGTTTTCTGGTCCACTGGAAAAAGATCGTAAGCAATTTCTACATCTTCCGACCGATGGCCAAGGCCAAAACTATTTGGACTGATGCCCATACTGCTCTCGGCATGATCGGACTACCTTTTCAGTTCGTCTATGCAGTTACAGGGGCTTTCTTTATGATCAAAGCTATATTGATCGCACCTAACGTTTTCTTGCTCTTCAATGGCGATCAGGAAAAATTCTATGCTGAGCTCGGTTATTCACACCCACACTCCAAATTCATCGACGAAAGAGATGCTGCAAACTATAGTATCGACGAATTCGTAGAAACGACCCGTGATCGTTGGCCGGGATTTAACGTTACGCAGGTACATCTCTTCAATTATCAAACCACTGACATGCAATTACTGGTGGAAGGTCATTTACCCTACCGCAGTAAATTCAATGGTACTGGTCAGGCACTTTACCAGGTAAACAGCGGGAAACTTATCTCTGAAAGAAGTCCGCTGGAAAAGGCTTCCTATCTGGAAGCGGTGAAAAATATATTATACCGAATTCACTACGGTGATTATGGGGGATATGCATTACGAATCATCAGTTTTCTTCTTGGAATCATTTCCTGCTTCGTGATCATTTCAGGAGTTATGATCTGGCTTGTCGCCAGAGATAAAAAGCACATCCCTGAAAAAAGACGAAGATTTAACGAAAAGGTTGCCAGGGTTTATATGGCAATAGCCCTCAGTATGCTGCCGGTAACTGCCTTGTCATTTATAGCGGTTAAGATCTTCGAGCCGCAGGGACAAAGCTTCATCATTAACTTTTATGGCATCACCTGGTTGCTGTTCACTATTTTCTATATCCTTAAAAAGGATCTTTCATTTATCAACAGAAATACCTTATTACTGGGAGCGGTGTTCGGACTCTTGATTCCTATTACGAACGGAATTAAAACCGGTAATTGGCCCTGGGTAAGCTACGAAAAAGGACTGTATCACATTTTCTTTACCGATGTGTTCTGGATTATTTTACCAATCCTTTTACTCTTTGCCTGGAAAAAAACATTGAAGTCTGGCGGACCAGGAGGAATACCACAAAAGAAAGTTTCAAAGAAGACCATACCCACAAAACCGATAGCTGAGGCAGTGAATTAAGACTTGTGTGCACTTACCTTCTTAAATATTCACTAATTCTAAGAAGGTAAGTATTCGCAGAATTATTTTTTTGGTACTTTTACTTTAAATCTACAAAAAGTATGAAGTATCCACCTATATACCAATCTATTACATTTATTTTCATCGTTCTTTTAACCTCCTGCAGTTCTACAAAGACGCTGTATCAGACTATTGGTGAGAATAAATGGGAACTCAACTATATTTCCGGAACAAGAATAGCTTTCGACGGTTTATACCCGGATCGCAAACCAGAAATCAATTTTGACCTGGTCGATAATAAGCTCTATGGAAATACCAGTTGCAATGCTTTTAACTCAGCCTATGAGATGAAAGGAAACCAGATCAGTATCAGTTCTCAGGGAATTATGACTATGGTCGCTTGTCCGGGGAATGGAGAACAACAATTCCTCGACATGCTATATAAAGTTGATACATTCAATGTGGAAGATGATGAACTTACCTTTTATATCGATGACGTCGCGGTGATGCGGTTTAAAAAGAAAGTGTAACCATGAAAATAGCAAACTTTATAAGCGCAGGATTATTGGCAACTGCTTTAATATTCGGAATATCCTGCAAGAATCCACAACAAAAGAACACGGAAACCGAAGAACAATCAATTTCAATGGATACCTTACAAACTCAAGATGATGATAACACCATGATGGAATCTAATGAAAAGTTCTTTCAAGGACTGGGAACGGAACCATTCTGGGGGTTGGATATCAGTGAAAACTCCATACGCTTCCATTCCTTACTGGATGATTATAAGGAATTCATTACTCCTCTTCCGGAGGTAATCAGGGTTGCGGACGCCAATATCAGAAAATACCGTGTTGAGACTGAATTGGTAAAGATGGATATTACCATTATGCAACAATCCTGCAGTGATGGCATGAGCGATAACACCTATGATTATAAGGTCGATCTGAGTATCACAAAATCGGGAGATGGAATTACCAAAGAGTTTCATGGATGTGGTTTCTTTGTAGCCGATACTAGTCTGGCCGGAGAATGGGAAGCAAAAAGCATTCTTTCAAATCCGGTAGATCCTGAAAAAAGCAACGGAAAATACCCTTCGATTACCATCGATACCGAATCCAGATCTTTCAGCGGTTTCGCCGGATGTAACAATGTTCGTGGTGAACTGTTCATGGAGCAACAACTGTTGCGCTTTACAAAAGTAGTTTCCACCCGTAAAATGTGTCTTCCCGGTAACCCGGAAGATGCTTTTCTAAAAGCGCTACAGGCTTCTACAACCTATGATGTTACCGAAGATACCCTGATTCTAAGTAATCCGAACGGTGAACAACTCCGATTCGAAAAAGTAAAATGAGCGTAGAATACTAAAAAATAAATACGTAAAGTATTGATTATTAAGGTAAAATAACTATTTTTAAATAGTTGTTCGGGCATAACAACGACTATCCTAAAATGGCTAATCAGTATTAATCAATCCTTTTATCATGAGAGTATTCTATTCCTTAATGTTCCTGTTACTATTCGTTTCCTGTGGATCAAGCACCAGTATCACCGGATCCTGGAAAAATGAAAACGCCTTACAGTCCAAGACCTATAAAAAGGTATTTATCATGGCGATCACCACCAATGTTCCTGCCAAAACCATCATTGAAGATGAATATGCCTTCTATGCCAAAAGAAACGGAATGGAGGTCGTGAAGGGTCACGATGAATTTCCCGGTACATTTACGAAACAAACTGTACCGAGCAGGGATCAACTCATCAAGATTATCCGTGATACCGGAAGTGATGTCATCATGACGATAACACTTCAGGACAAGGAAACCCAATCTCGCTATGTACCAGGCACTACCAATTACGCCATGGGATATAACCCGATGGGCTTCGGTTACTATGGAAGTTTTTACGGCTATTATAATTACTGGTATCCGATGACCTACGATCCGGGATATTATACCACTGATAAAATCTATTTTCTGGAGACCAATCTTTATGATGTACAGTCAGAAGAACTGTTATGGTCAGCACAATCAAAAACCTATAATCCTTCCGACCTGGAGGACTTTACCAAGGATTATACCCAGGCCATTATTAAAAAGATGCAGAGTGACGGACTGTTAGTGCATATGCAATAATCGTAAACAACCTTATTTTATGAGCTTGGAGCCGTTCAAAATAAAGTTTAATACGATACTAACCTTCTTGATCTTACTATCAGGAACATCACTACTTGCGCAGACAGATTCCCTGAAGCTAAAAAATGGGAACATCATTGTGGGTGAAGTGAAATCTATGGATCAGGGAGTATTGGTGATCGAGACCGATTACAGCGATGACGATTTTACCATAAAATGGATCGAAGTCATAGAAATGACGAGTGACCAGGAATTCCTGATCACACTGGAAGACGGAACCCGGATCAATAGCAGTGTTCAAAGGGATCCGAAAAACAAATCTCATGTGATCTTACACAGAAATGAAGAACCGATCAGTGTTCCCATCACAGACATCGTCTTTCTGAAGTCGGTTAAGGAAAACTTTTTATCGCGACTTGATGCGTCTATCTCTGTGGGTTACAACTTTACAAAAAGCAGCAGCCTGCAGCAATTTACAGTTCGAAGCACCCTCAACTATACCGGCCGAACCTGGGCATTCTATTCCTCGTATAACTCCGTTCGCAGTAAACAAGATAATACCGATGAGATCCACCGTACGGATGCATCGATCGGATCCCGATATTTTCTGAAGAATGATTATTTCCTGTTATTATCTGCAGACTTTCTGGCTAATGATGAGCAGAAATTAAAACTGAGAACCGCGATCAAAGGAGGTGGTGGTAAATACTTTGTACATTCCAATAAGCTTTATTTCGCTGGTGGAGGCGGTATTGCATGGAACAATGAAAATTACACCGATGAAACCATTCCAAGCAGAAATAGTGTGGAAGGATTTATCTCAGCGGAACTGAACATCTTCGATATGAAGAATCTCGATCTGATCTCGAATCTGACGGTGTATCCCAGTATCACGGAATCCGGAAGGGTTCGTAGCGATTTCAAGGTCGACCTGAAATATGATCTTCCCCTCGATTTCTTTATCAAACTGGGCTTTACCCTCAACTATGATAATATGCCGGTGGCAGGTGCTGCGAAAGATGATTACGTATTGCAAACTACTTTTGGATGGGAGCTATAATGTCTCGATTGGAATTATGTTTGGCGAATTTTATTTCATAACTTAGTGAAATTAAGCTTTTTACATATAAATCGTTTAAAATATTCATCATATGCTGACCACCCTCACACGTAACTGGAGGATCCTGATCCTTAAAGGAATTTTGTTGATCCTGTTTGCTCTATTTGCATTTTTTAATCCGACTCTAACCGCCACAACACTCGTGATGTGGTTCGCTGCACTTATTATTCTGGACGGAATTCTGACGATCATTGCCGCTATTGTCAGCTGGGATGAAAGAACCAATAATTGGATTCTTATCGCAGAAGGACTGGTAAGTCTGGTGATGGGAATCGTACTGCTGGTCGTTCCGCAGGTAACCTTATTCTTTATTTCTATCGCTATCGCTATGTGGTTTATCTTTATAGGCATCAGCCGGGTCTTTTCCGGCTACCGACTGCGCAAAGAGATCAAAGGAGAAGGTTGGGTTATTCTGGGAGGCGTCGTTGCGATCATACTCGGACTCCTGATCTTTGTAAACCCTACCCTGGGTATCGGATCATTGATGTACCTCATCGGGATCACCGCATTACTCGTGGGAATCGCGTTAATCTTTATCGGCTTTAAATTCAAAAAAGGTCACCAATTGATCAAGGAGAAGATCGACTCCATCAAAGAACAACACCAGGGAAGCTGAGGTTATGAATTAAGAGTTAAGAATTAAGAGTTAAGAATTAAGAATTTAAAGTTAACGGATTACTCTTAACTATCCGCAGCTACATAATCCTGTAGATAAGAAAATCTTTCTGTTAATTTACCACCGGAGGTCATTCGGGCGCGTTCGAGAATACCTTTTGAATCATTATCGAAGAAGGCCGGAATAACATATTTAAGAAACATATCTCCGAAACCTACACTAGCATCTGCGGGGAGTTCACAGGGTAAATTATCAACGGCCATTACCGCGATAGTTCCTGGCTCTTTATAATCTGTTTCAGCTTCTGATTCGGCGTTATAACCGTAAACAGGATCTGCGATGGTGGAAGCGCGCAAGGTAGAGGCTACCGGTCCGTCGATATCACAACTGATATCTGCAACGACCGAAATATTGAACTCCGGAGTTTTTGCATCTTCTCGAGTAAAGATAAAAGGTGCTCCGTCTCCATAGAAATGACCGGCGATGTATAGATCACTAACCCGGGCAAACCTCATAAAATCGGATGCATACTCCTTAGGATTTTTAAAGAAATCGGTTTCGCCCAATACTTGTCCATCTTTTCGTTTGTTATAATCGAGCACATCGATCTGGCAAAGTACCGGATGGTCATACGTTTTACTCAGGAAATCAGCTACGCTAACCGATTCAAGCCCCATAGCATCGAGAATTTCGCGAGCACCATTACCTACTCTGCCTTTTCCGGTCAGAACGATCTTCATAGCCGGAAGATCGATATTTTTCAATTCCGCTATCAAGGCTTTCAGATCTGGCAGTGTCTCCGCCTTAGGCATTTGAAAAAGTCCATGTTTGAGCCCATACGTTCGGATTCCGTTATAGGCTCCCACAAGTCCGGCATACCTACCAAATGCAACAAGCCTTCTGCCCTGCTGATCGGTGATAACCTCATGGTCATAGAGTTCAACATTTTTGGCGAGAATCGCCTTGAGCAATTTCCGGTTATAAGGTTGTTTTTTGATAGTATGGGAGAAAAAGAAATACTTTTTACCTGGTATTAATGCATCGATAGGAACTTCCTTAACGCCAAGCAGAACGTCACAATCAGATAGGTCGTCTGAAACTTCGAGTCCGGCCTCACGGTATTGGTCATCGGTAAAGATGCGAATGTCGGAGGGTTCGACTACGATACGGGCCTCGGGAAACTGTTTCAGGACATCCTGACAGGCTTTTGGAGATAAAACGACTCTTCTGTCGGGTGGATTCTTGCGTTCTCTGATAATTCCGAACTTCATACAGGATTGGTATAAGATTTGCACTAAGTTACATGGATGGCGGTAAATGAACAAGAATTTTAAAAATTGTATTACATTTGCCTCCCTGTCTGACAAAGACAGGAGTTCTTTGAAAGAAATTGGGGTCGACTGGTTTTGACAGCGAGTCTAATTGAAGTGTAAGCATGCAGAGCGCTGGGATACAGCTCTTAAATCTCATATTTCAAACTTTTTAAATGGCGAGAATAACTACGCTCTTGCTGCCTAATCTGAATTTATAGTAAGATTCCGGCCACGTCCCTGCAAGGCAGGGAGGCGAGATGTCTCCGGGAAGCCCTTGTTGATGGCGTCCCGTTTGGAGGCACCATAAAAGTCAACATAGAACAGCTATAGCTTCGGTACCTGTTCAAATCTAAAGAAGCTAAGCTTGAAGTAGGCGGTTTTCGGTCAGCTTCAAGTCGAAAATCAAACGAGAACTAAGCATGTAGAAAGCATTTGAATTGCTTGTTTGGACGGGAGTTCGAATCTCCCCGACTCCACCTACGCCCTCCTTCGCTAAAGCTATGGGGGGCTTTTCTTTTTCCAATAAAACTTTTGAAATTTATTTCACCTCCGTTACAGGCTTCGGTGGATGGGGATCCATATTTTTCCTATAATGATAGGCATTCGCAGCTATTGCGAAGGGGCTAATGTTCTCCGTAGCTTTAACGATGGAGGGTAACCTCCTCCGTAACTTTAGCGAATACGACTAATGCTTTTCATAGGATACGTTGTTGGCAACTGGCTTTGGTCAAGACTCTATTTTATATCCAAAAACCCTTTGGTAGCAAGAGAATCTAAAAAATCGCTCGAATCAAAAGTTTCTCCAGCACTAACAACACCTACTTCTTTAAAAAGACCTTGCTCAATCCGGATCAAGGCCTCAACAATTAATGGTGCGGTAATCCCGTAAATATCTATTCCAGAAGCTACAATTTTATTGGTTTTTTTGTTCGAACAGGCTTCGACTTCCATAATGAAGACCTGAGAAGAAAGCCCATTCTCTTTTGTTGCAACGGGTGTAGGCGTTTCAGGGTTGCGGATGTCCATCAAAGGTGCCAGGTTCATGTAAGTATTGATTTCGTTCACATTGAGGTGTTTTGAAATAGTAATGATTTCGGTCAAGGGAAAGCTTTCAACTTCAAGACTCCCAAAAGGCTCTGAAAATTGCCACATACGTTTAGGCTTTATAGTCGGAACTTCTATCAATTTTTTGTTCCTGTAAGTAAATCGAGGATATATATTTCTACTTCCTGTTTTGCGTGTTCCCAAGGTTGGCATCCAATTATCCAGTGCAACAGAAATATTTATTGTATCAGCAGCAACCAGCTTGTCCATCAAGCTAGTTGCTAATAAATCTGCTAGTCCACCAAAAAAGGCCATTGCAGGTAGTATCACGATTCTCTCTTTTCGAGCTCGTTTTGCAAACTGTTCATAGATTGAAATAACACATTGTTGTTCAGCCGTCATATCCAAATAATGAATATTGTTACGTAGTGCACATTCAATAATTGACATTGCCGTATCCAAAAAAGGACCGGCACAGTTAATTATTGCGAAAGAGTTATTGACTGCATTGTCTAAATTTTGAGGATTGTCTATAGAAATATGACGGATTTCTAGGTTCGGGTATTTTTTGCCGATTTCCTGAAGTTTTTCTTTGTTCCTACCCGCCAAAACTGGAATAAATCCCTCTTTCAGTAATTCGGCAATTACAAATTTACCCGTATGACCATAAGCTCCGATTACCGTTACAATTTTATTGTTTAAGTTCTTATGAGTTCTTTTCATTTATTTTAATATTTTTGATTTAACTATAAAAAGTATTGTAGCAAAACTAATTATAGTATATTTAAAATAAAATAACGGTCAAAAAGGATAGTTGAATTTCAAATATATAAGTTAAGTAATGTATAAGGTCAAAGGCAAAAAATATCCATGTTGTACTAGTGTTGCCATGGGAATAATCGGTGGCAAATGGAAGGCCGCAATTTTGTACTATCTATCTGAACAACCTTTACGATATAGTGAAATCCGTAGGCAAATGCCAACCGTAACCGAAAGGACATTGAGCCTACAATTGAAAAGTCTTGTTGAGGATGGTGTTCTTTCAAGGAGGGCTTATACGTCAAAACCTCCGCTCACGGTAGAATATTCATTAACGGATTTCGGCAAAACGTTGATTCCAATAATTTCCGGTATTTCCGATTGGGGTGCTTATGTAGTCAAAAATCACTCGGATGCTAAATAGGTCATAGTTTTTAGCTTGTTGCCAACTTGATTATATACTAAACTTTATTGGGCATATATAGCCAATTTGGTTGGTTATGCCTAAGTTTTGTAAATTATTGTTCGGTATAGATTCCATATTTTAATTACACGTAGAGGATACTTATACACTAATTTTTCGAATTGTAACTGACCCTTAATTTATTCATTTACATTCGATAAATCGAACAGACCTCTATTTTTTAATAGGATACATAGTTGTGTATAGTCTATAAATTAGAGAATTCTAACATGAAGGATTTGATCTGATAATATCAAGATTGAACTAACAACCATTATAATTATAGTTGTCCACGTATTAAATTTCCAACCTAATTTATACTTGTTTGAAATCTTGTAAACCAAGAAAAATAAGAAAATATTTACCAGTACAGATAATGTAAAAACTCCTAATCCAAAGTATTCACTTATTCTTCCTTCATCATTTGGATTGATGAAATTCATCCACCCTGCAAGCAACCTCATGTATAATGGAGTGAATAAGAAGGGGTAAACTAACTTATTCCAGTTTCGGCTAAGAAGAAACACAAACACAATTACGGCTTGCAAGATAGTGATTAATGGTCCCGACACTGAAACATAGACATTATGTAATTCAGAATATTTTTGCCCGGATAAAGGTGACACTGAGTTTAGTGTTAAAACTGATTCATATCCAAGTGATTCACTTGTAATCCAATGAGAGAATTCATGGATAATCCAGGTAAAAAATACAGCGCCTGTACAAGCTAAAAGATATTTCCATGTTACTCTCTGATCAGTCATATTTTAAGAAATTATGCACAATGGTTTTGTGTAATTGTTAGTTACGGATTTAAAGTTACTATTATTTGGTAAAGAACCGACGTTAGCAATTCCGAGTAGATTGCTTCACCAGTTCGCACTTCGGACTCGTGCCGGGCAGTTTTAATGCAGTTTCTGCCTGGGATGGAAAGATTGATTGCGTCCGAATTTATTATTTTTTAGAGTAAGAAACTAGCCATAAGCTATAGCCAAGGTTAGCACAAGTCTATAATCTTTTAATTATTTTATTTTCTGCAGTAGCCATCTCAATAATTAATTGATTGTTTCTCGAAAATTCTTGATTGTTTTCAATAAAAGATTTTAGATCAAAAAGTGCTGTCGGCTACCCCTAAACAGCACAGTTAATCAGTACAATATTACATCCAGGAATACTGAATTATTGTAATGCATATTTTATTCGGTGGTCAATGTTAACCATTTATTTTTTCCGATGGTGAGCGTCCCAATAACGGCAAGAATCATGACTACAAAAATTGCAATCCCAATATTTTTTGGAAATATATTCAGCTTAAAAATTATAAGTCCAAGGAGAGGAAATATGGCCCCTAATAACGAGAGTTTTCTATTTAAAAAGACATTCCCTTTTACCGTTACTTTTTCGTTGTCGGTAATATTTTTTAGATTTAATTTTTTACTACCACACCATTGAATTTTTGCACTTAATTCTTCATTTTCAAAGTCTGGTGGAAGCTCAATCATTTTTTCTTCGCCATTTTTTAAATCACTTAGAACTTGATCCCGTACTAAAATCTTATAAGAACAATATTTATTAAAGTTTTCTTTTGGCCTACTTACTATTATTGTTTTCATCTTTGTAATTTTTTCCTTTTAAATAATTTGATTATTGCAGGTATTCTAATCAAAGTTCACTTGCGAATATTTAAATGTAACTCATTGATTTAATTGCTGCAATAGATAATCAAACAATTTGCTTTTCACAGTTTTCAATTTTGGAAATTCTCGTTTTTAAGACTGTATGTTCATTCCCGAAATACATTGTACAGGCGGAATTTCATGCTAGTTTCATAATATCTGTTTTAATTGAAATGATTAACATACTTTTGAATTTGAAATGCTAAACACCTTGAAAACATTCTTTCAAGATACTTAATGGGGCCTTAAAATTGCCTTAACTGGTAATCATTTTAGCATTTATTCAATAAAAGGTTATCATCTCATAGTTAAAATTGATTTTTTTATTGAAATAAATACCTATTTGCTATATATGAATTCTCATTTAGCAACCGAATTCATCCATCACAATCGGGTATATAATCCAAATCGTGAGGTATAAAGGGTCGCCCCTCGTCTTTCGATTATTTTCAAGCTACAATCTCCTCCATTTACTTACAGCGTCTCTTCTCCTCCAGCCCTCCAATATCCAGAAGTTAAAAATATCATTGATTATTTAGGGATTAGAAAAAATAATGATGAATATTTATAAATTTTACAGAATTTTCCTGAATTTGACAGAAAAAACATTATTACAAAAAATGATTCTTATATTGATTCCAGTTTTTTAACTAACGACAATATTTTATGCCGATCCCTAAACATTCTGTGCATATATGAAGCTTCTGTATGCACTAAATTCAAGTAAATATCACTTTCATTTACTATGCCTATCGTGCATCCTATTCGGAGTCCGCCCGACACAGGCACAGACTTCCACCGCTCCCATGGTCTTTAACGCCTTTGACAAATCCGTGGGTATACAGAATACACCATTATATCAGGGGATAGCCTTCATTCCCATCTATAGAACCATCAATGAAAACACCCAATATTTTCTCACGTACGCTTTTCTGGATGGGTCGGTAAAATATGCCGGTCAAGCCTATAATGACCAGCAGCTAAAATATGATGTCTATGAAGACAAGGTATTGTTAAAACTGGTTTCCTCGGTAGGTGGTGCCACCATGGAACTGATCCCGGAATGGCTGGATGAATTCATCATAAACGGACACCGATTCGTACACCTCAGACCCACAGATACGCCTTCCTTAAGTAAATACGGCTTTTATGAAGTTGCGACAAAGGGTTCTGTATTGACCCTTTATACTAAACACAATATGGAGCGAATAGACCAACGGGATGAGAAGTTCGTCTATTATGAGTTCTTTCCGGAGAAAAGTACTTATGTGCTGCTTTATAATGACGAATATCATATTATAAATTCAAAATCAGATCTGTTAAGACTCTTACCGGAATATAAAAAACAGATCAGGCAATTCACCAATCATAACCGGAAATTAAAAAGGGATAATCCCGATGGCTTTTATCAGGCTTTAATCTATCATATGAACGGGGTTGTTCGCTAATACTGAAAGAATCGATGAAGCAAATATTTTTTATTCTTTTCTTTAATTTTCTTTATTTCGGAGTTGCCCAGGAATCAGAACCGCGTATCTCTATTTCCATCCAGAATACGGCATTGGTTACGGTTATTGAAGAGATCGAAGAAAAAACCGATTTCCATTTTTACTTTATTGATCAATGGCTCCAAGGAATAAAGGTAACCGGTGACTTTCGGGATACGCCGGTAACTGAAGTCATTGAGAAATTATTGACAAACACCGAAATCAACTTCTATGTAATGGACGGTTCAAAGGTGATCCTTACCAAAAACACCCTGATCACTGACCGGCTGCCGGAGAACTACTTTTCTAAACAAGAAGTTGTTCCTGAAAACGACGAAAACAATATTACCTCCGGTAAGAATAAAGTTCCTCAATCCCTAGTCGTTTACCAGATCAAGGAAACCAACCGAGCACGAATGATAACCATTGGTAAGGAAAAACCAAACGACATCAATGCTACTTACAACTTAAGAGGAACGATCACAGGAGCCGAAGATGGCAAGCCTGTTTCGGATCTCGTACTCATGGTGGAAGGCACCGGTAAAGGAACGACTACCGATGAGAACGGCGCGTATCAGTTGAAACTTACCAAAGGCCCTAACATCATCCTGACAAAAGGTTTGGGCTTTAAAGACACCAAAACCACCGTAGTTATTTATAGTGACGGTGAATACAACTTACAACTGGATGAGAGTATTGAATCCCTGGATGAAGTCGTCGTTCGAAGCGATTATAACAAAAATGTTGAAGATGCTCATACCGGTGTCATTACCCTGGATGTAGAAAATATAAAGAACATTCCCTTGATCCTCGGCGAAGAGGATATCTTTAAAGCCGCTCTTTTCATGCCGGGTATCTCAACCGCTGGGGAAGGTTCAGCGGGTTACAATGTAAGAGGAGGAAAAACAGACCAAAACCTGATTCTTTTTGATGAAGGAGTTATCTATAACCCGGCACATTTCTTTGGGATCTTTTCAGCCATCAATCCATTTTCCATCGGTAAAGCGACGATCTATAAAGGGAACATCCCGGTGGAATACGGGGGAAGATTATCTTCGGTATTCGATATCCGAAGTAAGAAAGGGAACATGAAACAAATTTCCGGTGAAGGTTCCATAGGTCCGGTAACAGGCAATCTCCTACTCGAATTACCCGTCGTTCAGGATAAATCCTCCATAATGGTCGGTGGCCGGGCTACCTACTCTAACTGGATCCTGAGGTCGCTTGATGACGACCGACTAAAGAACAGTGAAGCATCCTTTTTTGATCTGATCGGCAAGTTTGATCAGGTCATCAATGAAAATAACAGTATCGAAGCGACTGGATATTTCAGTCATGATGCCTATAGTGTAACCCGAGACTCTATCTATGACTATTCCAACCTGATGGCTTCCCTTATATGGAATCATCAGTTCAATACACAAAACTCATTGGCAGTAACACTCTCCCATAGTGGGTATGGCTTCGGAATCGCTTATGACGGACTGGCAAACAATGATTTCAATCTTGAATACAAGAATAATGAATCATCCTTGAAGATTAAAATGAAGTCTTTGCTAAACGAACAACACACCCTGGATTACGGGCTGATCAGTAAACTTTATACGATCTATCCGGGTAAAATAAATCCGGAGGGGATTGATTCAGAAATTACTGCCCTTACGATTCCCAAGGAAAAGGGACTTGAAAGTGCACTCTTCCTTTCGGATAGTTATAAATTCAATGACGACCTGCTCTTTGAACTCGGAATCCGTTATTCCCTGTATGCGGCGTTGGGTCCGTCTACTCAGCGAACCTATCCTGACGATGCTCCGAAGAACAGCGGGACTCAGACGGGTATGATAAATTATGACAACAATGAGGTGATCAAAACTAACGGAGGTCCGGAAGTAATGGCCTCTGCACGCTATTTCCTGGGAGAGGATTTTTCAGTTAAAGCAAGTTACAATAATACCATCCAATATATTCACACCCTCTCCAGTAATACCACAGCCTCCCCTATCGATACCTGGAAACTTTCAGACCTGAATATTGAACCGCAACGTTCCTCCCAGTATTCACTCGGACTCTACCGGAATCTGGATGCCGGATTATATGAGATCAGCCTGGAAGGCTACTACAAAAAACAAAAGAATCTTTTGGATTATAAGGTCGGTGCCCAGTTATTGCTCAACGAAGCGATCGAAACCGAGGTTTTACAAGGAGATGGAAAGGCCTATGGTATTGAATTAATGCTTAAAAAGAATGAAGGGAAACTCAACGGATGGCTAGCCTACTCCTATTCCCGCTCCCTGATCAGGTTAGCCGGTGATTTTGATGAAGAGATCGTGAACGGAGGGGAATACTTTGCTACCAATTACGACAAACCCCATGATCTTAGTATTGTAGCTAATTATAAATTTACCAGACGCTTCAGCGCTTCTGCAAATTTCGTTTATCAAACCGGAAGACCCGTGACATTCCCCGTAGGAAAGTACACGTATAACAATGCAGAATATGTGGTCTATAGCGACCGTAATGCATACCGCATTCCGGATTACTATCGTCTGGATCTAAGTTTTAATATGGAAGGTACCCACAAGATCGAGAAACTGGCACATAGTTTCTGGAGTTTCTCCATCTATAACGCATTGGGAAGGAATAATCCTTATTCGGTTTTCTTCGTAACCGAAGATGGCAACATCAAGGCTTATCAAAGCTCCATATTTTCAATACCGGTACCAACCATCACCTACAATTTTAAATTTTGATCATGACACAGAGATTGCTGAAATATCGTATTTACAGAAAAGTGACAATGATCGCGCTTTTTGGCATATTGGGGTGTGTTAAACCTTTTCCTACCGAAACCCTGGATTTTGAAGATATGATGGTCGTCGAAGCGACCATTACTAATGAGGAAAAGACGCAACAGATTTTCCTGTCAAGAACCTACCCCCTGGAAATCGATAGTATTATTCCGGAAAGCGGTGCAGCTATACAGATCACCGGAGGTGAACAGATCTATACCTTTTCAGAATCTTCTCCCGGGGTCTATATTTCTGATCAGGAATTTGGTGCACAACCGGAAACGGAATACCAACTGCAGATCACAAAAAATGGCAACACCTATCATTCCAACAACGTTAGGTTACCTCAGGTTACCCGGATCGATGGCCTGAAAGCGGAAAGCATCGTCGATGAAAATGGCGAAGCCATGGCGATCTTTGTGGATAGTTATGATCCCACCGGAAATTCGAGAAATTATCGCTACGAATATGTGGAAACCTTCCGGATCGTTGCCCCCTATTACCGTGAAAAGGATCTTATTGTTCCCAATGAAAATTCGTGCGGGGTAGAACTGGTAAATGATGAGTGGTCGGTGAAGGAATGTTTTATGACCGATTACTCAAATACCATCATTCAATACAGCACCAGTAATCTGACCGATGACAATGTTGAACGATTTATGGTGCGTAGAATCGCAAAAGATAATTTTATAATTGCTCACCGGTACAGCATTTTAGTCAGGCAATTTGTCCAAACGAATGAAGCTTTTGCCTATTATGAAGCCTTACACACCTTTTCAGGTCAGGAAAGTGTTTTCTCGGGGTCTCAACCCGGTTTTCTTCAGGGAAACATAACTTCGGATACGAATCCTGATGAAAAGATCGTTGGTTATTTCGATATTTCTTCGGTCTCAAAAAAACGAATATTCTTTAACTATAACGACTTTTTTAACGGTAATAGTTCGTCATCCTATACAGAAAATTGTGACTCATATGCCCCTTTAATTTCGGAGGGAAACCGTTGTTTCCTCAGCGAGCTTATCAATTTTAATGCGATCCGGTATTTGGAAGATAATAAGAACTATACACCCGGATTAGATGGACCTTATAGGGTGGTTCCGCGAATATGCGGAGATTGTTCCGTGGTTGGAGAAGTTGAAACACCAGATTTCTGGATTGAATAAATATAGTATCATGAGAAAGCTCATCATCGTATATACCCTATTATTTCTTTCTGTAAGCCATTCTGCAGGACAGACACGTTCGAGTGATCTGCTGAATCTCATGCCTGCAGAAAGTATCTTCCTCCATTTGAATACATCACTCTTATTCAGTGGAGAGCAACTGGATTTTAAAATATACTGCCTGAATAACCTTTCTGAAAATCTAAGCGATCTAAGTAAGGTTGCACACATTTTCCTGATCGGTAAAAACGATAAGATCATCATATCCCGGAAAATAATGTTGAATAATGGGACCGGACAGGGAGACCTTATCATTCCAGCCGATCTGCAAACGGGAAGCTATAAATTGTATTGCTTTACCAATTGGATGAAGAATGGAAGTAGTGAAAATTATTTTCAGTCGGATTTACGTATTATCAATCCCTATTTTCCTCTCCCTGTGGAAAATCTTCAGACAAATGACAAGGACAGCACACCTATACAAGTCGAAGATATTACAGCAGAAACCTCCAAGTACGCAATACCTCTTCAAGTTTCATTAGACCAGAAAGAAGTTGGCAAAAGACAGCAGGTCACGATCGACTTTTCAGTGGCTGATGCATCGGTCTTGCAGGGTAATTACTCCCTATCTGTGAGATCCTTTGCTCCCATAGAATCGCCTGAAAATTCCATCATTTCCTTTCAGAAAGCGTTCGTAAATCGTCCGGATCACTATTCAAATATAACTACAAACAACAATCTTCCGGAAATTCGTGGACGCCTGATCTCAGGGAAATTGCGCCAAAAAAATGATGGAACACCTGCCGTAAGACAAAAAATTGCCTTATCCATATTAAATGAGGATCCTTTATTCCAAATAGCAACGACTGATGGCAATGGACAATTCTATTTCAACATTGAAAGAACCACCGGGAATGTCAACGGTTTTTTCCAGTTGATCGATGATAATTGGTTAAATTTGGAATTGGTCATGGATGAAGACCAGTCCTCCTTTGGAAAAATATCGTTTCCCGAATTCAAGATCACTGAAAAACTTCATGATTATATACTGCAACGGAGCATCCATAACCAGATCGAAAGATCCTATGCAGCGATCAAAGAGGATTCAATACTGAAAGATGGTCAGCTAAACCCTTTTAAAATAGCGCTGCCCACCCGTTATGTACTCGACGATTTCACCAGATTCAGAACTATAGAAGAAACCATGATCGAGGTCATCGAACGGGTTTTTGTCATAAAAAAATCGGGAAAACGGGTTTTCCAGGTACGACAGGAACTTGGTTATGATAACCCTGAATTGGTTCCTCTTGTTCTGGTCGACGGACTCTATCTCAAAGACCATGAAAGTTTTATGGATTATGGGGCTAACAAAATAAAGGCCATAAGTTTTTCCAGGAAACAGTTTCTGTATGGCTCCGAATACTTCCAGGGAATTCTCTCGTTTGAAACCATCGACGGAAATTTTTCAGAGGAATACAATTCCTCTGAAATACAAGAACTAACAGTGGCCACTGCTGAGCCTGCGAAAGTATACTTCGATCAGGAATATTCGGCTTCAACTGATGACAAATCCTCCAGGATACCAGACTTCAGAAATCAGCTATTATGGTTACCAGAAATCGATCTGCAAACCCAAAAGGATAAATCGTTCTTTACTTCAGATATCATTGGAACTTTTGAGGTCGTACTCAAAGGATTTACCGCCGAAGGAGCACCGGTAGAGATCAGGAAGTACTTTACCGTATCTGAATAAGCGATTGGAATCTTCATAAGGGAAACTGTGTGAAAGCGAAGTGCTGGTACTCAGTTTTATTATATTGATATAGGGTAACCAACGAATAACCCCGGGTCCACGAAGAAATAATACCTGAGTCCGCTCCCGATTTCCCGGAACACTACTACCACAGGTCACATTAGCATTTAGAGGTAAAAGCATAAATAGTGACGACACTAGCTGCTGGCTAAGGGCTGGATCATCACTTATAAGTGCGCAAAAAGGCCAAAAGATTGCAAGCATACAATATTCAATTTATCACCCCATGTTTTCATTCTCCGATGATTACCCAATTTTAATCTTTACCTTAGTAGTACAAGCATAGTCAAAGGTAATTCTATATTTAGTTCAACTTTAATTCATAAAATATGTCCGGAAGATGAGTAAAGAGCTTCGTTTTAAATGCTGGATCGAAATAGATAATGAAAAATTCTTTGGTCCCGGGCCGGCACAGTTGTTAGCACTGATCGACGAAATGGGGTCGCTCTCCAAGGCAGCCAGGGAGATGAATATGTCCTATAAAAAGGCCTGGTCGATCATCGACGAATTAAACCAAAAAGGGAGTACAACCTATGTGATCCTGCACAAAGGCGGCAGTAAAGGTGGAGGCGCTGAACTTACAGAAACGGCGAGAAATGTTTTGAAATCCTATAAAGAACTCTTTTCGGAGATGTATCAAATCACAGAATTGCATCGGAGGAAAATACTTGAGATTCTTTAGTAATGTCCTGATATTTCCGTCTCCTTGCGCACTTAGAAGTGACAATCCTGGCTTCTGCAAGCAGGCTCAGTTGGGAATTCTTCGCGGGCTCAGGTATTTTGTGTCCTTTTCACATGGTATTGAAAAATCATTACCATGCCGCTAAGAAATTGAAAGATCTCTGCGATCGGTGGCGGAAGTATCTTCAGCAACACCAGATTTCCAGTAGGAATAGGCATACCATTGCTTTCGTTCTATGGCTGAAGAATTTTTAAGAAATTCCTGGATTACTTTTATCGTCCTGTATTCGGCCGCGGCCATAACAAACCAATGTATCCCATTGTGAATATTATAAGCTTTAACAGACTCCGCCAATACGGACCCGTCTTCAGGATTGGAGTTGATGACCCATTTGATCTCCATACCAGCTGGCTTTTTCAAGTGTAGCTTGTCTTCTTCACTATGCACCTCCAGTACTGCCCTTCCAGTTGCAGTTGCAGGTAAGTCTTCCAGGATCACACTGATCACTGGTAATGCCGTATGATCGCCAATCAGCAAATAGCTATCGGCTTTCTGAAAAAGAGGCTTGGTCTTTACCTTCATATACACCCCTATTTTATGGCCGGGTTGCGCCCGGGATGCCCATAAGGAAGCCGGTCCGTTATCACCGTGCATAACAAAATCAACAAGCATCTCCCCTTTTTCAAAATCCAATTTACGCAAGGTATACGTTCTAATGACAAATCCTTCTCCTTTCTCCCTGGGCGAATCCGGAAGTTCAAATTCAACTTCAGGTGCCGGTGGAATCAGCAATTTATTATTATCACCAGCCCTGGCTTCCCGGAATTTCACAAGGTCATTACCTTCCAGAACAATACGGACATAATTCGGGGTTAAGCGCTCCATTCGTTTTACCTGTAGTAAACCCTTCATGATTGCTGGTTTAATTATCTCACGCATTTTACAAATGATTTATATCGTTACAAATTTCCGTAGAAGAATGTTTAATTATTTGTACTTTCACACGAATCATTTGTAAAAAAGCATGCCTAACAACATTTCCATACACTCAGAAGTCTATGAAGAGGGAAACCGATTTGAATTTATGTTGCAACAAAACGGTCAATTATTTATTTCCCAGGGAAACGGTGTCTGCGTTAGGAATGCACAAAGCATTCCATTTACCGCAGGAGACCTTTTTCTATTGAACAGGTCGGATACGATTCAACTGGAATGCGAGGAGCGATCCACTGTATTTCTCCTGGAATTTACCGATGAAATCAAAATGATGCTTAAAGAACTCATACGGAATTCAGGAGGTAAGGCTATCCCTCCAATTCGTGCAAAATCGGCTATGCATCCCAAGATCAATTGCAATCAAAACGATCTGCTAACCCTATTAAGGATCTATACTTTGCTTTCAGACCTACAGAATCACAGTTTTTACAACAGGAATTTAATGCTCTATCAAATGCTATGTATCCTATCGATCGCAGAGCGAAATCTTTTACTTCAACCGACCCGTCAGGAAAAGGGTATTCCTGTTTTAGCCATCCAACCTATGATCCGTCATATCCACAAAAATTTACAGTTTCCGGAACTTCTCTCTCTCAATTTTTTGGCTCAAAAATTCAATCTGACCAAAAACAGGCTGGGATTCTTTTTTAAAAATGAAATGGGTATTACCGTCAAACAATATGTTTTGAATTGTCGGATGGAAGCCGTTGAAAAGAAAATTTCTCAGAGCCAACAATCGCTGTCTGAGATCGCCAATGAATTTGGATTTACGGACGAAAGCCATTTCAATAAAAGTTTCAGGAAACAATTCGGGATAAATCCCTCCGAATATCGAAACCTTAAATTGAATTAACCGGATTGAATCATCAGGAGATTCTTTCGATCAATGGGAATTTCACGATACCATTGCAGAACGTGGAGCATTTACGTTGATGAACAACTAATTTTCAGACCTGAAGTATCAGGCGCCCGATCCTGAATTGGTGTATCACGGAAAGTTTTATTACGCATCGGTGGCAAGACCTTTTCAGGAGAAGCAGAATTTTCGAGCCTGGTAAAAATGTCAAACCGTGAAATTTTCATAGGGCTAGAAACCGGAGGTAGCTATGCTGGTAACTCAAGTGGATATTCAGAATATGTGGAACTACCAGATTCTCACATTACCATTAAGATAGCAACCCTAAATTTTCAAATCGATCTTACCTCTGAAGAACCAGGACATGGTGTACTCCACGACTACCCGGTTTCATTTTCTCTAGATGATTACATGCGATAACAAAACACTCGGGAAAATTTTGCAATAGACCACATCATCAAAGGAGTTATCGGAAAGGTTGGCGAGTAATCAAAGTTATAATTCTGATTTACTCAAACACCCAAATCCTTCCCTTAAAAGCATTTAATTACTTATTTTTTTAATTAAAATATTTGCGCAACCAAATAACTGCATATATATTTGCAGTCAAATAGCTGCGCAATGAAATTAAGAAGAGATGTTTTTCAGGCAATAGCCGACCCCACGAGAAGAGCCATAATCACACTGGTTGCCGTGAACGCTATGACCCCCACTGCAATCGCAGAAAATTTTGGTTCCTCCAGACAGACCATTTCCAAACATATACAGATCCTTACCGAATGTGAAATTCTGAAACAGGAACAAAAAGGACGAGAGATTTACTATCAGCTAAATCCCAATGGGATGAAAGAAATTGCTGAATTCATTGAACCCTTTAGAAAAATGTGGGATGATCGATTCAACCGATTGGAAACCCTTATGAAAAAACAACATAAAATTTGATTACGAAATGGAATCGAAAACAAAAATAACCGCTGAAGTCGGTAAACAGGAAATCGTCATTAACAGAAATTTTGAACTGCCTGTTGAACTCCTATTTAAAGCATACGAGGAATCCGGAATCATCGAACAATGGATGGGTACTAAAGTACTTCATCTGGAACCTAAAACGAATGGCTCCTATCTTTTTGAAACTACCGATCCCCATGGAAATAAGCACCGGTTTCGCGGGGTGATCCATGAATTTCAGAAGAATGAACGGATCATCCGCACCTTTGAAATGGAAAGCAATGGTTTTGGAGTACAACTTGAAATCTATGCTTTTGAAAAATTGACAGAGAACACCAGCCGTTTACGCCAACAGATGATCTATCAATCCGTAACCCTCAGAGATGAAAATCTGAAATTACCTTTTGCTCAGGGTATCAATTGGGCACATAACCGGCTTGAAGAAATCATCAGTAGACGTAAATAAGCAAATCATGAAAAAATTAAATAAGATCATATACTGGATAGCAACCCTATGGCTGGCTCTGGGAATGACCGCTACTGCCATTGTACAATTGATACGAATGGAAGCTGAAGTTAAAAATTTCACCCATCTGGGCTACCCGCTATACCTCATGACCATTCTTGGAATCTGGAAGATCCTGGGCGTACTCATTCTACTTCTTCCGGAATTGCCCCGATTAAAAGAATGGGCCTATGCCGGATTCTTTTTCACCATGTCTGGAGCGATCCTATCACATCTGGTCATCAAGGATGAGGCACTTTCCTTATTCGGCCCTTCTCTATTGTTGATATTAACCCTAATATCCTATTATTTCAGACCTAACCCCCGAAGATTAAATCCTGCAATTGGTAATACGCAATCGTAATGCCACCTGATAATACAAGGATTAGGATAAGACTGCCATTTTATTGTTAACATTATCAAACCATATTTCATAGCCTGCGATGACAACCCCTCATCGAATAATGTGCAAAAATACATTTAGCCCATGACCAGATCTCTTGCCACTAAAGCTCAATACAACAGGGGTTCTTGAAACGATATGTTTTAAGAACCCCTGTTCAATATTTTGGACCTTTTACGGAAACAAAATTTATTTCCTGATATAAGTCGCTGCCCCGATTTGGATTTTATTCTCTGAAATGAAGTTCAGCGTTCTCGATTGTTCTGTGGACTGACCATTCTCATCTACCACGGTTGACGTGAAAACATTCTTATTTCTGCTGTAATCCAGAGTAACGGTTGCCGGATAATCTTTAGTGTCGATATAACTTCTGGAACAGGTCTCACTGTTTACACTATATCTTTTGATACGCTCATTATCCGAGATCGTAAAAGAACTTTCCTGAATCGTGATATTCTGATAAGTCAGAGTCCATTCGGCTACGGCTGAATTCGGACAGTCCGGATTACTATAGTCAGGTACAAATTCTCCCGGCGTATATCCATTTTCAAAAGTTACCATTTCCCAGCTTCCGATAAATGGATTCTTCGCCTGTACGTTGAAAGTCGTACTATATAATACTTCGCCCTGACTATTCTTCAACGCTACCGTAACCGGTATGTCGTCAATATTCGTGGGATCTGCATTAAGGGTAATAGTTACCATACCATTAGCAGCTGATTTAATGGATGACGTACTAAAGCTCGCTTTCGAATTGGTAGTAGAAATAACCAGTTGTGCATCGGCAATTGGTTCCTCTTTTTCGTCGATCACTTTAAACTCGAGGGATGCTGAATTGTTCTGTCCGATCTCTGCATCGATACCTTTCAATACCTGAATAGAACCTTCAGATGGCTTTAGTGTGGCTTCAAAAGTTTTAGTGGCAGTAGTACCCTCATAGGTAGTAGTAACGTCAAAACTGAAATCCTGTTCCTCCAGCGTCTTATTCTTAAAACTTGCCGTGATATAAGGACTCTCGGCTATAGCATCAGTTAATACAACCTTTTCATTGGTTAAATTATTGATTACGATAACTGATTCAGCTTCCACCGCATTTGTACTCATTCCAGAATCAGCAGGGAGCGTCTTGGCTCCGGCAGCAGGACTGGAAGTAGACCATCCGAATAATGATTTGGCTTTTTCATACATCGCTTTATATGCTGTTACCTTTGCTGCGAAACCACTTACTTCTTTCGCTTTATTTTTAACAGCCGCATTGGTACTGGCCAGGTCACCTTGGTTCATTCCGGAAAATTCACCTATTACGGTCAATCTGTATTCTGAACCATTAGAGAATGTAAGTGCCTTTTGCCCCAATCCTTTCTGAGATAGTTCAGCCAACAAATCATCGATGCCCCGAAACAGATCACATTTAAAAAGATCATCCATCGCGGCATGGGTCGCAATAATCCCGATATATAGACCAATGGCCGCATTCAAGGCAGCAACTTTTGAAAAAACAGGTTCCGGAGTAGCGACCAAAGCTGCTAAAACTGCCACAATCGTAACTGTAGTAACCACCTTCGCGGTAAAAACCCTCCCCCTTTTTTCAAAGCAAGATTCATCGGCTTTTTGTTCTGTATTTATGGCATCGTACATGAATGGTTTTAGATTAAGCTCGTAGAATGCTGCCACATCATCTCTACCTTCTTCTGAAATAAGAAAATATTCTTCCTGGAATTCATCGATCAGATTCTTCAGAGCATCTTCCCACTCCCCGGAAGCAGTGGTACCATCTTCCAGAACCAAACTATTTCTGGACATGGAGATCATCGACAGCATGACCTCATCGTGATTTTCAACCACTAAATTAGGCTTCACATTAAAATCGACCTCGACCAATTTGCCCTTTTCCAGAAAATGAAGTTTTGTGGAGCCTTGTGGCGCAGCAGAAGGTACCATAAAGGATATTACGGAATCATTCACTCGGGCAAGTTCAAGTTCAATATCGCCGAATTTAGCTTCATAATGGGAACTTGCCAGCATCGTTTTTGATTGCAGGATCACAATCTCTACCGGATACACTTCGATGGTACCGGAATAGAATTCATCGGAATATTCATAATCCGGTTCCGATTCATTAGGTTGTTCCTCCTCTTCTTTGGAACATTGCATAAATAAGGTCATCAGACAGATACCCAGAAAAATTCTGATTAGGTTTTTTAAATTCATTACAAGTATGGTTTAGATAGTATTAGTTATATAGGAAACATGAAAGGTCATATCGATTCCAAATCAGGGAACCCATAATAAACCTTCAAAGAAAGAATTGAATCTCAACAATGACGTATGTTGAAATATGGAATTATCAGAGCTTTAAAATTCATAAGGTCAAGTTTATGTTAGGGAATTACCTGACAAAAAACCTAAATTTTACAATTCTGTAAAATACCGCATATTAGGTATTTTGAAGTGAATAAAAAGCTATCAATATGCCAATAGAAATAACTCAAACCTATTTTACCTTCCAATCTTTATAAAGTCCGTAACCGGCAATAATACCCCAGGCTAAATTGATGAAGAGTACCGCCCAGGCAGTATAATAGGCGCCATTCAATACAAAAAGGAGACTCCCGATTATATTGTAAACATGATATTCTGTTTGATGAGAATTCCATTTCCCGGTGATCAGCTTATAATAAGCCAGTAAAAAACAAAAGGATCCGATCCATCCCAGGGTTTCGAAGAATATATTCATGAAACACTATATTTAAAAAGCTGGAGACAATGCGCTATGTAGGTCTCTTGTTGTGATTTATGCAGCGCATCTCCCTGATCGAACATACCCAGATAATAGTAAGAACCATCGACCAAAGCAAAGATAATTTCAGCTAAGGAATCGATATTCTCATTTTCGATGATACCATTCTCCCGGGCTTGTTGCAGCTCATCTCTCAAAACCCGGTGTAATTCCAGTAAGTAAGCTTTAAAACTATCTTTGAATGCCTCATTTCTGTATATCAAGGCATAACAACTATAGAAAACACCATCATCAAAATACTGATTCCATTTTCTGGAAAATAAATTTCTGATCAACTCTTCCAGATCTTTTCGCGATCTGATCTGTCCCCGATGCCCCTCCAGCATCACTTGCATATGCTGTTGCAGAATATAATCGTTAAGTCCGATCAGCAGCTCGTCTTTGGTTTTAAAATAATGCATTACGAGTCCGTTACTGATTCCCATATGCTCCCCTACTCTCGAAATAGATGCATTCTCAAGTCCGACTTCTCTGGCAACCGCATAAAATGCACGGATGATTTCTAAGCTTCGGGTGGCCCCCATTGGTTTTCTCCCCATTTTATCCTATAAAAATTTACTTTTTCAGCTAATCAGAATTCAATAATACTAAAAATAAATTAATTGAATGACCATTCAATTTATGTTACGATTCCATAACAATCAATTAAATATTTATTAATTGAACAGTTGTTCAATTTATATTCCTTTGCCGTGTTAAAAAAACCTAAACACATGCAATTGAATCGAATTTTACTTCTTGTCGCACTGCTAACCTATACATTATGTATGGCCCAGTCTTCTGAGGAACTTTCCAGAAAAACAGTCTTTATTATCATCGACGGAATTTCTTCCGATCAGTTAAAAAAGGCGGACACTCCTAATTTAGACCGCATAAGCAAAAAAGGTGGATATACCGATGCTTATGTAGGCGGTGGAAAGGATTCCTATTCTGAAACACCTACTATCTCTGCAGTAGGATATAACAGTTTACTTACCGGGACCTGGGCAAATAAGCACAATGTTTGGGGTAATGAGATCAAAGCACCTAACTATAACTACCCGACCATCTTTAAATTATATAAAGATCAATATCCAAAAGGTACGACTGCAGTTTACTCTTCCTGGCTGGACAATCGGACGAAACTGGTTGGTGAAGGACTTCCGGAAACCGGAAATTATAAAATAGATTATACGTTCGACGGACTTGAATATGACACTATCAACTATCCGCATGATCCCTATCGCAACTTTATGAAGCTGATCGATTATTCTGTAGCAGACCATGCCGCGGAATCTATTCGCAAAAACGGGCCTGATCTTTCATGGGTATACCTTGAATTCTCTGATGATATGGGTCACGGATTCGGAGACAGTGAACGATTCTCAGCGGCCATTCATTTTGAAGACCAACTCATAGGCAAGATTTATAATGCGATTCTTGAACGCGAGCAATCATTGAATGAGGAATGGTTACTCATCATCACGACGGATCATGGAAGATCATCCAACAATGGTAAACATCACGGGGGGCAGAGTGAACGTGAACGAAGTACCTGGATTATTACCAATATTAAAAACACCAACGAATATTTCTCTACTTCGGTACCCGGAATCGTAGATATTCTTCCCACGATGACCGATTTTATGCATATAAATGTTCCTCAGCATATCAGACGTGAAATGGATGGTATTTCTTTAATTCATCCGGCAGACATGATGAATTTGAGTGCTGAGAAAAAAGGTAAGAACCTAATCATCACCTGGGATAAACTACAAAACGGTCAAGCAAAATTATACGCAAGTGGAACTAATGAATTCAACACCGGTGGTAAAGACACTTATGAACAGTTGAAAACCCTTGATCTTTCCAAAGAAGAAACGTCAATTCCCTTGCGAAAACTTCCGAAAGGTTATACAAAGTTGGTGCTTGAAAGTGAGAACACCACCTTGAATACCTGGATACCTGTCGAATAATTCAGTACAAACCTTATAACTAATCAAATAACATTTAAATGAAAAACAGCTATTTCTTAGTCCTGTTCTTCGCTGCCATATTCATGAGTTATGGGCAGAAAAAGATCACAGGAACGGTAGTGGATGGTACCGATGTACCACTACCCGGCGTATCGGTCATGGTAGAAGGCACCGGTAATGGTGCTTCTACCGATTTTGACGGTAACTATTCCATTACGGCCTCTGAAGGGCAGGTACTCGTCTTTTCTTATATCGGTTTCAGCGCACAAAAAATAACCGTAGGGCAAGCTGACCGTATCGATGTAACCCTTCTCGAAGACATCCAGAGTCTTAATGAAGTGGTCGTAGTCGGATTTGGAACTCAGAAAAAGATCAACCTCTCAGGAGCGGTGAACAATGTTTCTGTCGAACAACTTTCCACCCGACCAATCAATAATGTTACCCAGGGATTACAAGGGGTATCTCCCGGTTTAAACATCGATTTTTCGAATGGAGCACCCGGTTCGAATCCTAAGATCAATATTCGGGGATTCACCTCCATCAATGGAGGAGATCCTCTGGTACTCATCGATAATATCCCCTCCGATGTCGCCTACCTGAATCAGCTCGCTCCCGAGGATATCGAAAGTATCTCCGTACTTAAAGATGCTTCCTCAGCGGCAATTTACGGAGCCAGAGCAGCTTTTGGGGTGCTCCTGGTAACCACCAAAAGCGGTACGGACGGAAAAATACAGGTCAATTATAATACAAATATTACCATTGGAACTCCCACGGTACTCCCGGAAAAGATCTCAGATCCGTACATTTATATGAGACTTCAGGAAACCGCATCGAAGAATACGCCATGGCATAACCAGTATTTTACAACAGAACAATTTACCTGGGCACGTGAACGCAGTGACGACCCCAACGGAACTGTAGGTGTACGTGAAAGTACCGTGAATCCGGGTCTATGGGAATATATGGGGAATCAGGACTGGACCGATTATTTTCTGGACAGCAATACATATTCTCAAAATCACAGTCTGAGTGCCACCGGAGGAACCCAAAAGATCAACTACCTGCTCTCTGCATCTTATAACAAGAACATCGGTTCCCTGAAATTAGCAGATGACTATTTTTCCAGAACAGGAATGCGCTCTAAGATCAATGCGGAACTCACCGATTGGCTTTCGGTAGGAAACAATACTTCCTATATCACCGGAAAAAGAAAGAATCCATCCTATTTCGACATATCCACCCTATTCAATTTCAATACTTACGAGTATGCCGAAAACCCAGACGGAAGCTGGGCTAATACTTCGGTAGGGCGTATGGCTGCGCAATTGACCAATGGAGGAACGGAGGAATATATCACGAATACCTTCCGTACCAACTTCAATGCTCAGGCATGGTTGATCAAAGACATTCTTAAGATCAACGGAGAATATACCTTTGAACAGGAGAACAAGGACTATGATGCGAACTATGCTAAATATCAGATAGGATTCGGACCGGAAGATATTCGTGAAGAAGGAACCAACCAGGTATGGAAGGGATTTGGGAATGACAAGTATCAGGTCATGAATATATATGCCACTTTCAATAAGCAATTCGGAGAGGATCATAACCTGACCTTGATCGGAGGCTATAATCAGGAAGAATTTCACAGCGAGTACATCTACCTTTCCCGTAACGGTGTGATCTCGGCATCCTTACCAACACTAAAACTCGCTACGGGGCCACTACTCCTGAACGAGAATCAAACCGCAAACTATAGCTGGTCATTAAGAGGTCTCTTCTACCGTGCAAACTATATTTTCAAAGATCGCTACATACTCGAACTGAACGGACGATATGATGGGTCTTCCCGCTTCCCGGAAGATCAGCGCTACGGATTCTATCCATCGGTTTCTGCTGCCTGGAATGTTTCCAAGGAATCTTTTATGGAATCGCTGGAACCCACCTGGAATTTATTCAAATTTCGGACTTCCTATGGTTCCTTGGGTAATCAGGATGTGTCTGCATTTGGATACATTCCTTCAATGTCAGCCGGACAAGGGGATTATATTATCGGAGGAGAACTTCCTACCGTTGTGAGTTCTCCCGGACTTGTTTCTTCCAACTATACCTGGGAGACCGTAAGCACGCTGAACTTTGGTGTTGACCTGGGTTTCTTTAAGAACAAGCTCACCTCTTCCTTTGACATTTATCGCAGAGATACCAAAGATATGCTGACTTTGGGTACCGACCTGCCGGGAGTCTTGGGTGCTACGGAACCGAATGAAAATGCGGCTGACCTGAAAACGGAAGGATGGGAACTTTCCATCGGCTATTCCGATAGTTTTGGGAATGGAAACAAACCATTGAATGTGAATGCAAGATTCATCCTTAGTGATAGCCGTTCATACATCACCCGATTCGAAAATCCGAATAACAGCCTTACCCAATACCGTGAAGGAATGGAACTCGGAGAGATCTGGGGGCTTACCAGTGACGGACTCTTCCAGTCACAGGAAGAGATCGATGCTCTGGATGAAACCGCTATCATTCCATGGGGAGCATTGGATATCGTCGAAGGTTGGCCTAAATATGTAGATCTTGATGGAAATCAAAAGATCGAAAAAGGAACCTCAGCCGATGATCCGAAAGACCTTAGCGTCATAGGAAATATGCTTCCCAGATATCGATTCGGTCTCAATCTGAATCTCGACTGGAACAACTTCGATCTCGGTGTTTTCTTTCAGGGTGTAGGCAAAAGAGATTATTATCCTAAAGATTACCTGTATTGGGGTTTCTATCAACAACCCTATGCAGGAGGCTATGCTCATCTGAACGATTTCTACAGAGCCAGTGATGACCCGGCAGATCTGATGGCACAACATTCACAGGCCTATATTGCTGCCGGTCTTGCAAGCGCAAACACCGATTCAAAATACCCGGTGCTGCAATCATGGCTTGCAGATCGTAACCTGGGAGAACGAATCGATCAGGCGCAAGGTTTAGCCATTCCTCAAACGGCCTATATGCTCAATGCGGCCTATATACGATTAAAGAATATCACAGTAGGTTATACGATTCCTGCAGAATATACCAAGAAGTTAGGAATTACAAATCTCCGTCTGTATTTCTCTGGTGATAACTTGTTCGAGTGGTCTGAAGTTGCTGATTTCTTTGATCCGGAATCCATCTCAGACATTGATAACCGCCTGAATCCCGCTTATAGTCCGGGGCGTCAGGAAACCAGTGGATACCAGTATCCATACCAGCGTAAATACGCTTTTGGTCTGAATTTGACATTTTAATTAGAAAAAAGCTGAACAATGAAATTTAAGAATCGAAATATAAAGAGCTTACTCAAAGGAGGAATGCTGGCAACAGCTTTGATTATGACTGGTTGTAATGATGATTTTCTGGAGCAATTACCCGAAACTGAGATCGGAACAGAAAATTTCTTTAATACTGAAGAAGATCTCGCGATCTATGTCTATGGATTGTATAACTTTCCAGGACTCGGAATCTATTATGATGATGCCACAGATAATGCCGGAACCACCGGAAACCGTGAGATCAAGACCATCATGACCACCGAGGCCAGCTCCCAAACCATCACATCCGGTTGGAGCTGGGGACAATTAAGAGATATCAATCTATTTCTGGAAAATGCCGGGAATGCGGATATCAGTGAGGAAGTAAAGAATCACTATATCGGGGTGGCCCGATTTTTCAGAGCACAGTTCTATATGGAAAAAGTGAAACGTTACTCTGATGTTCCCTGGTATGATTTCGTTCTGGAAACGGATTCCGAAGAATTATACAAAGCCAGCGATCCAAGAGCCATGGTTGTGGAAAATATCTTCGCAGATTACCAGTTCGCCATGGATCACGTAAAAGAAACTGTAACTGACGGAGAAGTTGATCGATGGACCGTAATGGCCTATTATAGTCGAAATGCGCTGTTCGAAGGAACTTTTAGAAAATATCATAGTGAACTGGGATTGACCGATACAGCTAACGGTATTCTTGATCTTGCTCAAAGTATTTCAAGGCAACTCATGGATGAGGGTGGTTTTTCGATCTATACGACCGGCATTCCGAATGAAGATTATCATTCGCTCTTCAGCAGCCAGGATCTCACTGGAAACCCGGAAGTGATCTTCACCAATATCCATGAAGATGATTTAAAGAACAATAGTGATCCGCAATACCTTTTTGGAAGCTATGAGATGTCGATGAGTCGTGATCTGCTAACCTCCTATCTTATGAAAGACGGCAGCTATTTCAGCGCCCAGTCAGGAAATGAGACCATGAGTTTTGTGGAGGAATTCAATAACAGAGATCCTCGTTTATCCCAGACCTACGCCGCTCCGGGATGGGAATTGAATTACACTTCCACCTATAGTCCCGGAGTTACCAACTATGTACAGGAATTGAAAAAGAACTTTACGGGCTATCACCAGATCAAAGGTTTCTCAAATGATCCTTCAGTTGATATTCGAAACGGAATTGATATTCCGGTATTACGATATGCTGAAGTACTTTTAAACTACGCAGAAGCAAGAGCTGAACTCGGTTTACTTACACAACAGGATCTCGATGAAACTGTAAATAAATTACGGGATCGGGTCGGAATTCCCCACCTTACACTAGGGGTTGCTACCGATCCTGAACAAGCTGCCCGATATCCACAGGTATCAAACCCGGTATTACTGGAGATTCGAAGAGAACGCAGGATTGAATTCGCTATGGAAGGAAGAAGACTGGATGATATCAATCGCTGGGCCGCCGGAAAATTACTGGAAAAAGAACCTGTCGGAATGTACTTCCCCGGACTTGGAAAATATGATCTGACCGGTGACGGAGTTGAAGATATTATCCTTATAAATGCTTCCGAAACGATTCCTGCACAGAAAGAACTGAATTCACTCGGTGTCGCCTATGTATATTACCGTGCCGGAAGTCAGGGAGAAAATGTCGATGTATACCTGACCAACGGAAACAGTGGCAATGTAGTGGGTGTATCAGAACGAGGAACGTTTGTGGGACCAAAACATTACTATCGACCGATTCCGGCTTCAGAAATTTTATTAAATCCGAATTTGAAACAGGTTTTCGGCTGGGAATGATTTATAAGTGGCAGTAGTGCTATTCGTGATACCAGCAATATTTATAAAAATAGAGATATCAGTAATACTGGTGTCTCTATTTTATTTTTAAAGAACAAGGATCAACTCGCCACCTTTAAAAATACCTGAATAGTTCAAGAACATTTGTCGATATATCGATAAAACGGAATTCAATTAACGATATAACATTAATCTAATGATGTATCCCGCATCAAAAACACCTTGTTTTAGACCCCAAATTGAATTGGCACACCATTCGATACTGTTTTCTTATGCTCCAATCACGTAATCAGAAAGCCCAACTGAAAAAATATCGATTTGTAAATCTTTGATCAACCCTATTTAAAATGAAAACAGAAACTATTGAGGTGAACGGGATGCTCCTCGCATACCGTCGAACCGGAGAAGGACAGCCCCTGCTATTATGTAATCGTTTTAGAGGCACACTGGATACCTGGGATCCACTATTTCTCAGTACACTTTCCAAGGAATTGGATATGATCATATTCGATTACCCTGAAGTAGGTTATTCCGGTGGCATGTTTCCGGAAGATATAATCGGTCTGGCTACCGTGGTTAACGGACTTTGTACTGCGTTGGGACTATCCTCGATCACATTAGCTGGTTGGTCATTCGGTGGCTATGTGGCACAAGCAGTGGCCTTCAAATTTCCGGAACTCGTACATAAACTCATTCTTATCGGTACGAATCCACCGGGAGAGAATCCGATTCCATTGGAACCCATATTTCTGGAAAAAGCCTTAATTCCCGTAAACAGTCTGGAAGATGAACAGATTCTTTTCTTTGAACCAGAATCCGAATTCAGTATTGCCACTTCCATCGCTTCCCATGAAAGGATCTACGCCTCGATCGAAGCGGAAAGAATTCCTTCCACTATGGAAGCCTTTAATAAATATTTTAGCGTAGGAGCCGGATTTAAGGAAGATAAATATGGATTCCGTGAAAAACTGTTAACGACTACTATTCCCGTTCTCATTCTTCACGGTGATCATGATGTATCCTTTGCCGTTGAAAATTGGTTTCAGTTATTGCGAAAATTAAAGAATGGTCAAATGATCATCTATACCAAAGCCGGGCATGCACCGCAACATCAGCTGCCGGAACTTTCGGCGAGTTATATATTGAATTTCATCCTTCATAGTGTTAACATAGAATCGTATTGATATGAAGTCACTATCATCCAAAACCATCGTATTTATAACCGGAGCCTTTGTCTCCCATCAGGGTTGGACAAACTGGATTGATTTTTTTAAAGCTGAAGGTTATACCTGTTATGCTCCACCCTGGAAATACAAAGACGGGACTCCGGAAGAGTTGCGTAAACTCGATGAAAACAACAATGAGCTAAAAGACCTGAGATTGGCTGCGGTAATTGAACAATTTGCAACATTTATTACGAAATTACCTGAAAAACCTATTCTTATTGGGCATTCCACAGGCGGACTTATCGTTCAGGTTTTATTACAAAAAGGAATTGCTGAAGCTGGTATTGCAATTCATAGCGTTCCTGCTCAAGGAGTACTCTCCTTCAAATTCTCCTTCTTAAAATCACTTTGGGGTCCTTTGGGATTGTTTTCCACCATCGATAAAACCTACCTCATGACCTTTGGGCAATGGCAATACGCATTTACTAACGGTATGTCATATGAAGATCAATTAAGCGCTTATAAAGAAAATGTCATTCCCGAATCCAAAAGACTGATCCGGGATTGTCTTTCCAGCGATGCCAAAGTAGATTTCACCAAACCCCATGTACCCTTATTATTCATCTCCGGAAGTACTGACAACATAATCCCGGCATCGTTAAACTACTCGAATTATAAAAAATATAAAGCGAATGGTTCAGTAACTGATTACAAAGAATTTGAAGGTAAGAATCATTTCGTTCTCGGACTTGCTACGTGGAAAGAGGAAGCTAAATTCTGTTTGGAGTGGTTAAATAACCGAAACTAAATATGGTAATCACGTATTAAAAGTGGACTTTAAAAAAAAGGCTGACTGAAAGTATCAGCCAGCCATACTTAGCCCTAATCAAATAATTATTTAAGAATATGAAGATCAAAGAAGTCGATCCAGAATCTCCTTTAATTTTGGATCTGAAGGTCTTGGCGCATCATATTCAATGATCTTTCCGTCGGGGTCTAATAAGATAAAACGAGGAATTCCCTGAACATAATACTTATCCACGAATTCTATATCCTTATTTTTACCAGCCCAAAGTTGTATACCCCCCATTTTTTTCTCTTCGATCATCGACCTCCATGCTTGCTCTTCTTCCTTTCTGTCAATGGAAATACTAACAAACTCAATATTGCTGTCTTCATAGAAATTTTCAATCTTTTCCAAATAAGGTATTTCATATTTACAAGGTTTACACCAGGTTGCCCATATATCGATATAAACATATTTCCCTCTTAAATCCTGTAAAGAAGTAGTTCCTCCCGTATAGTTCACATAATCCTTAAAATCTGGAGAAGGAGTACCCGGACTTAGCTCACGTATCATTTGTTGTTGCCTTTGATATAACGGTTCCATACTTGACTTAATGGTATCTGCATTCTGCAAATATTTAGTGATAAAGTCATCATCCAGAACTTCTTTATTCGCTCTGATCATCGAATTGATGTCAGCGACATACTGATCAACTTCCTGATCATAATCCGCTCTGGGCAAACTTAAAAATCGGGTAAAGGGATAAGATCCTATCAAGTCCTCATACCGCTTGTTTTTGGTGTTGAGAATTATATTCTCCGCACTCCCTTTCCCTGAAAAAGCAGGCATAGAAAGAGTATCGGTAAATGTTAGTTGCAGTTCCATTCCACTTTTAAGATACAATCCGAAAGGTTTAAAATATAACCCTGTAAAATAGGATGGTTTTTCCAGCCATAAAGTATCCAGAAAAACTCCGTCATTATCAGCAATTAGATTTATATTATCCTTACTGTCTTTTACACTAAGAGTAACCTCCCTTTTTAATTGAGGATAGGTAAGCTTTCCCTTTAATATTACATAATTGACAGGAGCAACATTCTCGCTACAGGCACTGATCATTACCAGTACCAGCATATATAAAATTCTTTTCATGATCTTTTAATTTTAAATTAATAGCCGGGATTTTGGATTAATTCATTATTTCCCGCAAGAGCGCTTAAAGGAAGGGGTAAAATGAACTGATCTTCATTTTTCAAACTGAGTTTTTCTTCAAATGCATTGGTATTTCCCAACTCATGATAGCGTATCAAATCGAACCAGGATTCTCCATTTTCAAAGAACAATTCCAATAATTTCTCTGATCTGACAGCTGCTAAAAGTCCTTCATTGGTCGTGAATTCTATAGGAGAAACACCTGCTCTATCCCTAAGAATATTAATAGCCCATAATGCTGCTTCATAATTATTGTCTGCTCTTAATATAGATTCAGCATAGATTAGGTAAAGTTCAGCCAAACGTAAATGATAATTGGTATTTCCCTTTCCGGAAGCGGCATTGGTATTGAATGGATATTTACCTTGATTATTAATTCCACGGGTGTATTCAGAATAGGCATAGGTAAATCTTGGATCATACCCTTTTCCATTTCCGCTAAGATCACCACTACCATCCACTTGTTCATCCGCGATCGCTGCCAGTATATTACTATAATTGGTTCTGTTGATCTGATCCATAGAAACATCTCCTTCACTTCCAACTATCGTATAGGGTGCAAATATGACCTCAGATGAATTGTAGGTATTTGTAAACACCTCTTCAAAAGTACTTTCCAGCAAATACCCCTGATCATTATTAATTACTTCGAAAGCAAGCTCAGCAGCCTCATCATAGCGCTGAACGTACATCAGTACTTTTGCCAGCAAAGCATTAGCAGCAAGACTTCCTCCATAATAATGAGCAACATTGGAAGGTCCGCTTTCTGCAGCATACTGTAAATCAGAAATTATCAGTTCATACACTTCAGCAACGGTATTTCTGTTTGCTGTGTAAACATCATTTGAAAATTCAGTTCGAATCACCACCCCATACGAAGAATTCAGGTCATAGAACTGACCGAAATTTCGCAATAATCCAAAATATGAAAGGGCACGATTAAATTTTCCCTGGGCGACAAGCTCTTTAATTCTGACTTCATCAATGCCTTCGACAGCACCTGATTCCAACTTAGAGATTAGGATATTAGCTTCATTAATTATCGAATAATATTGATTATAAATATTTGCCAGAAATGAATTTTCAGCGGTGACCTCATTCGTGTTCATTCCGCTACTTCCTACTACTGAACCCGTGAAGACTCCTTCATTTCCGGAAGCAGCAAGATGAAGCGGGAACAATCCCAATTCATAGGCTCTCCATTGACGATAAACTCCATTTAAAGCAAACTGAGCGGACTCTTCATCCCGGATTACATTTTCGTCGGTCAATTGATTTTGAGGTCTGATATCATCAATACTACAGCTTTGAAAGAGCGCCATACCTGTGAAGATCAGTAAAAATATTTTATTTAAATATGATTTCATTTTTGTGCGGATTAAAATTGAACATTAATACCCAGTGAAAGAGATTTAGCCAAGGGATAAGGATCACTGTTACGACTGGCACTGGTGATCGATGGTATACCACTTTCGCCGTAAGTTTCCGGGTCGCTCCCCGGCCATTTTGTCCATGTCCACAAATTTGTACCACTGACAAACAGGGCAGCCTGATCAATACCTATTTTATCCAAAAAACCTTCCTTTTGAAATTGATAGGTCAACTGTATATTCTTCATCCTCAAATAGGATGTTTCATAGATATACCTATCTGAAGTTCTCCAATTCGCTGAAGGGTCATTGTGAACCGGTTTTGCATATCTCGCATCGGGATTTTCAGGACTCCAGGTATTGAGTGCATACTCCCTGAGGTAATTAGGTCCTAAATAATTAAACACTTGAAAATTTATCATATCCCATGTGGCATCGGCACCAACAGAATACTGGAACATTGCACTTAATGATAAATTCTTGTAACTAATGGAATTTGAGAATCCACCGAAAAAATCCGGTTGGATAGAACCCAGTACTTTTCTGTCATCACTGGTAATCTGACCGTCACCATTCAAATCGCGGAACATATAATCTCCTACCCCAAGCGATTGCCGGTCATAAGTGCCGTCTGGTGCACCATCATTCAGTGCACCCACTTCAGCTTGTGTCTGTAAAATTTTAACCACTTCATATCCCTTAATGATACCGACTGGGGATCCAACCTCGTAGAGGTCCTGTGACAACTCATCGATATTAGCGCCATTTAATTTTTCCAGTTTATTTCTGTTCAAAGACCAGTTCACTGAAAAATTCCATTGAAAATTCTTTGATCGGATCAGATCTGCAGATAACGAAACCTCTACGCCTTCATTTGAAACATCCATAAGGTTCGCATAATAAGAAGTAGGTCCGAGTTCCAGTGGTATTGGCGCTGGTGCCAGTGCTCCGGTTGTCTGTCTTCTATAAAAATCTACACTACCATTCAAGCGATTGCCGAAAAAACTGAAATCTAAACCGAGATCTATCTCTTCGGTCGTCTCCCAACCAATTTGTTGATTAGGTAGGGTGTTCGAAGGAATTACAGCAGTATTTCCGGCGTATAGATCTGAGGAGCCTGTATTAAAAAACTGCAGGTAAGCAAAATCGGAAATATTTGCGGAACCAACCCTTCCAATACTTGCTCTCAGCAATAAATTATCAATGGCTTCTGTATTAGCGAAAAAAGATTCATTTGCAATATTCCAACCTCCTGACAAGGAAGGAAAATATCCTCTTTTATTTCCTGGACCAAATTTCGAAGAAGTATCTGTTCTGAAATTAAAGGTCAGGTTATACCTGTCATTATAATTATAGGTAAGTCTGGAAAACAAGGAATTAATACCCGTCTCGGTTTTATTATCAGAATAAGAAATTACCTCTTCAGCTGCACTTGCATTGATCAGTTCTTTGTCATCAGGAAATCCGCGGTAATAATGACGTGTAGTCTGATATTTCGATCTGTCCCATGAATATCCGCCTAAAGCTGTAAATCGATGATTGCCAACACTAACACTGTAATCGGCAGTCAAGTTCGTGGTTATATTTGAACTTATATTATCATTATTTGTCAATGTTGAGCGATTTGGAAATCCAAAACTAATCATGCTGGACTTTGGCGAAAACACGGAGGATCTGCTAATAAATAGTCCGCCATTCAATTCCCCTTTAAAGGTTAAATTCTTTATCGGTGTTAAAGAAATATAGGTATTCCCAACCACGTTATAGGCGTTTCGGGTGTTCTTATTTTCCAATGTTTGTAAGGGACTGGGATTTTGGGTTTCGATACCATAAGAGTAATCGGGTAAAGGCAATAGGTTTCCTTGTTCATCGCTGATCGGGAAATCGGGTCTGGCCTGTACACTGGATAAATTAACTCCGGAATTCGTTCTTGTAGAGGTTTCTCCGGAGATCGATCGATTATACCCTCCGTTCAACGTAACACCCAGTGCCACGGATTGGCTGGGTTTACTATTCAGGTTCATTCTCAAATTATATTGATCAAATTGATCATTGATAAGTAACCCTTCCTGATCCATCAGAGAAATAGAGAATCTATAATTTGTAGTTTGAGTTCTTCCTGAATAATTTACACTTGCTTGTTGCGTCATTGCCATATCACGAAACACTTCATCGTTCCAGTTAACATCAGCATCTCCAAAAGCAGCATCATTTAATCCGTTATACACATAACTGAAATCGGAAAAATCAATATCGATCTGGCCGAAGGTCAGCAATCCAAAATCAAGATATATTTGTCCGGAATTCAATGCCTCCATCGAGTTTCCGATCATACGATCGTAATAATTTCGATACTCCAGAGAATTCAAGGATTCCAATGTATTGATCGGTGTGGCATAAGATGTATTGTAACTTACCTCAAAAGAAGGTTTACTCGCACCACTTCCCTGTTTGGTACTTACAAGTATTACTCCATTAGCTCCCCGGGAGCCGTATATGGAAGTTGCAGCAGCATCCTTCAGAATATCGATACTTTGGATATCATCCGGTGCGATAGCCAGGAGCGGATTATTTCCTCCATCGAAGGTACCGGGCATGGCATCAATATTGAAAGGCACCCCATCGATCACATATAATGGCTGATTTAAACTTCCTGAAAGTGGAGAAGTGAAGCCTCTTATATTGATACGAACAGGAGCGCCAGGGCGACCGGTGTTTTGTGACACCTGTACCCCTTTAGCCAAACCTCCCAATGAACGATCGAAGCCAGCAGTACCCACAGAAATCTGTTGCAAATTTTTCATATCAACAGAGGACACTGCCCCAGTAACTTCTTTGCGTTTTTGTTTACCATAACCTATCAACACGACACTTTCCAGTTCACTGACCTGCTCCTTTAACTCAATATCAAGCCAATCCTGACCACTGTAAATGACCTCTTTATTTTCAAATCCTATATAACTAAAAATCAAAACATCATCCGGATTCGCCTTGATTGTAAACTCTCCGTTTTCGTCAGTAAAAGTTCCCAGTACAGAACCTTTAATATAGACGGTAACTCCCAACAGGGGGTTGCCTTTAGAATCTGTTATTCTACCTTTTATAAATTCCTGAAGAGCACTCTTCCGTATACTTAACAGATTATTATTCTCCGTATCAAAAACATACTCAAACCGACCGTTGATCATCGCCCTATCCAAAAGCTCCTTAACGGTAACGGCACCTTTCTTTAAATGTACTTTTGGCAGATCCATAAACAGATCCTCAAAATAGATGAACTTATAATCAGTCTGTTCACTGATCAGTTTAAATACCTCATCCATGGTGACAAAATCATCCTTTTCGATCTTTACCATCGCATTCTGAGAAAAGGTTGAAGAGGTTGTAAAACTAAATACGGTTGTACAAAAAAGAATCAGAAAAGTTCTCATACAAAGCATCAGTAGGTATCTTCCCTTTCGGAAAGCATATTCCCTTAAATTAATTTCCATAAATTTGTGGTGAATTAGTTAGTTATTAATAATTAATTAATCATCTTGAAGAGGGTAATTACCGGCCGTGAGAAAGTGGGTACTTTACCTTCTTTTATTTTAAAGTTATTTTACCTGCATCTATTTCATAGTTTTCAATTATTTGCGTATTCGTAATCAGTTTCAATATGGTCTCAAGCTTCTGATCTCGACTTAATTCTCCTGTAAATCTTTTAGATCTCAGCGCTTCATTTTCAAATTTGAATTCAACATTATACCAACGACCAAGCACTTTGGTGATCTCTTCCAGAGATCGACGTCTAAAAACAAAGTCTCCTTTTATCCATGCGATCTCAGTATTGACATCTACGGTTTTCACCGTTAAATTATGATCCATTTTAGATAGTATTGCCTGATCCCCTGGCACCAACTTGAACGCCCGTCCCTGATTTGCACTTATAGTAATTTGGCCTTCAGACAGTGTTGAATAGACATATTCTTCCTCCTGATAAGCTTTAATATTAAATTCAGTACCGGTCACAACGATCAACTGATCAGAATGTCTTACCTGAAATCCATCCCCCCCATTTTTATGTGCTGGCGAAATATCAAAATATGCCTCTCCGTATTCCAGTATCACTTCTCTGGATTCATTTGGTCTGAACTGAATGGGATATCGCATTCGGGAATCTGCATTCAATAAGACCTTGCTTCCATCTGACAACTCTAACCTGTAGTATCCACCTCTTGGAATTGTGAGTACATTATATACCAACGCTTTGTCTGAACGAATAGAATCGCTGTACCTAAGTAACTCACCATCGCTTTCCGCATTTCCTAAAACCAATTTTTCATCTTTATCAAGAGTAATACTTACACCATCCTCAAGTTGCAGGATCGCTTTACTGGATCCTGGCTGAAATTTATTATTCTCAACGATTTGTAAAGGTTCCTCAATCGTATTTCTTCCTTTCTGATGCAGGATAAATATTCCGAAAAGTATACTAGCAGCTATGGAAACTACACCTGCAATTCTTAGGTGTATTACCCTGCGCCTTTTACTTTCCAGTGCATCTATATTACCTTTTATGAAAGATGCAATACGGTTAGATTTTAACTGGGTCATATTAAAATTAATCGCATAGTTTAACCGTATCCAGGATTGAAATATCTTTCTATTATGTTCATCCTCCAGCCATTCATTCAAACAATCAAGTTCCGCAGCAGTAATGGAACTATTGAAATATTTAATAATGAGTACGTGTGCCTCTTCAGGTTTCATTTACGTATAATTTCTAGTATTAAAACAAGTCTCACCTTAAATACCCTACCTTATCTTTAAGAAAAAATTATTTTATTTTTGTTTTTTTGTAACCAACCACAATTCCCCCTTTATGTCTCTCACAGATAATCAAGTTCTGATAAGATCTCTGAATCAAAGCGATAAAAAAGCCTTCATTGCTCTGGTGGAAAAATACCAACATCCATTGTTCGTTTATGCCAACAGCTTTGTAAACAATCCAATGCTGGCAGAGGATATTACCCAAAATGTGTTTATTAAAGTATGGGAACAACGGACCAAACTAAATTCGGAATACTCACTGAAAACGTATTTATACAGGTCAGTTTACAATGAATTCATTAACCAGTACCGTAAAGAAAAAAGTGTTTCAAAAGTTGAATCTATTTATCTGGAGACACTCCAATCTATCATAGAAGAAGAGGAACAGGAAAATACCGATGCTGTTATCGCTCTGGTAAGATCTGCGATCGAATTGTTGCCTGAAAAATGTAAAAGAATTTTCGAATTAAGTAAACAGGAAGGACTTACCAATATTGAAATCTCCGAATATCTGGGTATTTCCATCAAGACCGTCGAAAAACAGATCACCAAAGGGTATAAAATCATAAGGGAAAATGTCGGAGAAAAGATTAAATTAATGCTTTTCACTGTTCTATCGATCCGTAAACGTAACGGAAAAGACTGGATCCCAAACCAAGGGTAAACTGTGAAATATTCGGCGATCACGCCCTTTTTAGGGAAGAATCTCTATTGATTGTTGCTTTTCAACCGGTTTTTTAATCCGGACCGTGATTCTGGAATAATTCCATTCCTCCTGAATGAGCTCTGCAAATATATCCATCATTGCTGAGCCTTTGTTCCCTCGAATTCTAACCGTGGAAACCACATTCTTATAGTCATCACTATAATTTACCTCTCCCTCAACAATCGCCATTTTATCCAGTGGCTCAAGTTGGCCTAAGGTTTCCTTTATTCGTGAATCTCTGGCTATCATTTCCATGGCATCTTTATATAGTTGTTTATCATTATAGGCCTGTACAAGATCTCCCGAAATACCCGATAAGCCGGAGGTAAAGAATATGAAAACTCCTAAGACAGTCACCAGAGCCGGAATTATCCATTTCCAATTTCTGCGGAACCATCCCTGCGATGGTATTGATGTGTGATGCATTATATATGAGCTATTTTGACCTCAATTTACCGTTTTTCGATTCGGAAAAGCTAGGTTAAATCATAATTTTCTATTAAAAATAAAATCGCCCATCCTGTAAAAAGAATGAGCGATTACTAAATCAAACCAAATAATTGCTTCTGAATCCGTGGTGACCGTGCCAAATACCAAAATTTTAAAATTCCTTCTCAAAGCCCTTAAAACAGCTTCAATTCTTATAAAATTTAAAATATCTCAGCTAATTTCCTGTCTAAAGCCTCCTCATCTTCATGGCTCCCACTGTAACGACCTACCACAACACCGTCAGGTCCAACAAGGATCTTAGTGGGTAATGACGAAATATTATAACCGTCACTGACCCCATCATCCAGCAATTTAAAACTACCGTTTGAGCGATCAACTTTCATACCCCTAAGTACATGTCTCCAAACGCCAATACCGTCGTCCTTAACCGCTTTTCTCCAGGCATCAGGATTGCTATCATCATCAGAAACGCCTAGTATTTCCAGACCTTTAGGATTATATTTCGCATAAAGGTCCAGTAGATGTGGATTTCCCTTTCTGCAGGGTACACACCAGGAAGCCCAGAAATCGATCAGAAGATATTGTCCTTTAAAATCAGACAACCTGATCGGGTTCCCACTAATATCTATCGTATTAAAATCTCCTGCTAATGCGCCGGGAACACCTTTAGCCATATCCTCGATATCTTTTTCGATCCGCTCAGCGAATTCTCCCTTTTTGAATTCCTCGGGAAATTTGGCATATATGGATTTTGCTTCTTCTGCAGATAAATCGTTCAAACTAAAATAGAAGTTGTTAAAGCTCACATAGGATTGCGGATGGGTTCGAATAAAATCCAGCATTGTCGCCGACATTTCTTCATAATAGGGTGTCAGATCGTTTCTGAGATCATCATCCTTCCATTTCAAGGCTTTCTTTTCTTCTTCGGTAGTTGCCTTATCATATAGATCCCTGTTCGCCTGGAAAGCTTGCAGTTCTTTATTATACTTCGATGCTAACTGCTCGCGTTCCCTGCTGAGCGAAGTAACTTCCTCCTGAAGCTTAGTTCCGCTGAATTCAGTATTCTCAAAGCTTGCCATATCCAGTTTCATTTTGATCACAGCCGGTTCAAGATAAATATTTACTTGTGAAGGTTGTTGCCTGAAATCTGTACCGCTCGCCAATGTTGCTGTTTCTACGATTCCGGGTATCTTCCCATCAATAACAAAGTTACCATCAATCACCTTTACCGTATCCGTTTTATAGCCATCCGGCCCCTTGGAAAATAAGAAAAGATCGCCTTCATTCATACCTTTAACTTCACCGAGTATTCGATAATGTCCGGGCTCAAGTTCAACGCTATTTTCTTTACAGGAAGTTACCAGGATCAATGTAATGATCAGATATATATATCTCATATCAAATGTTTTAATGTTTATAGTCTGTTCTTTTTAAGTCTTTCTATTCAGCAAAAAGCTCCTCCAATTTCTGGTCCAGCTTTTCACCATGTAAGTTTCTTGCTATAATCAGTCCTTGCTTATCGATAAGAATGGAATACGGCAGGTAAGGCGCAGCATATTCTGTAATGACGCGAGCCGTATATGGAGGTCCGGCATCTCTTGGTGGAAATTCGTCAACCACTTGCAACCAGGGTAATCCGTCATCGACAATCGCCTTTTTCCAGGCATCATGTTTGGAGTCGTTCGAAACTCCCAGGATCTCCAGTCCTGCATGCTTATAGGTATCATAGAGTTCTTTCATATGCGGAAAGGATTCACGGCATGGCACACACCAGGAAGCCCAAAAATCGATAAGCACATATTTTTCTCCTTCCAGATCGGAAAGTGAAAAATCTGAACCATCCGGAGTTTTCAATGTAAAATCAGGGGCAGGTTTTCCTACGGCCACTTTCTTTTGAAGGTTTAGCGATTTTACCAGATCTTTATGGTAAGAAGATCTTTTAACTTCCTTGCTGAACCCATTTACAATCAACTCAAGGTCTTTGATATTCTCCCCGATGATCTCGGTCTGAAATTTCATATAGTAGGCAGCCACATAGGACTCAGGATGGCTAAGCGCATAATTCTTGACATAGGTGTTTCTAAATGCTGCGGCTGCATCTCTGGCTTCATTCACAACATTTTCCATGTCAGCTAATTCCGGTGAATCCTTTGGTAATTTTTGCATTCGGGCATATACCTTCTCCAGATACTGTAATTGTGGTGATTCAGTCAATCCCTTTTTAAATTCAACATATTCTTCATGAACGGAAGATCCGTCGATAGTTGTCAAAAGGTGGTTACGCTCTGTTTCATGCACATCCGCAGTTATAGTGATCTCATCCGGTGAAGCAAAGACCTCCATGAACAGGGAATCATTCACATTCAAATAAATCAGTTCTGGTGAAGACAATTTACCCTCGATCTCAAACGCTCCATTTTTAATAGGATAGACAGAATCCTTGAAGTTTAATTTCCCGGAATCGATACCTTCGATCCTACCGTACAACTTAAAGGAAGTTTCCTCATCATCCTGCTCATTTTTCATTTTTTGGCAAGCGTTGAACACCATCAGAACCAAAAGGTAATATCCGATTTTAATTTTCATAGTCGATAAATTTTGGGAATCAGCCATTATCAAGAAGTTTTGATAATGGCTGATAGTGATTTTTAATAGCCTGGATTCTGTATTACAACTCCTCCAGCTACATCCAGAGACTCCTGTGGAATTGGAAATATAAATTTATCCGGATCTGTAGCCGTTGGCTTCTCGTCGACCACCTGAAATCCGGAACCAAATCCATCGGTATAATCATATCGAATCAGATCATACCAGGACTCCCCTCCTTCGGCCTGTAGTTCCGCCAGTTTTTCCTTTCTTACTGCAGTGAGGAAATCTTCATATCCGATCGTTGCAGGATAAGTTACAAATCCATCACCTCCATTAGGGGTAGCACCTGCTCTCAGCCGTATCGCATTCAGTGCCTCCAGAGCCTCAGGGGTTACTGCGTTATTTGCACGGGCACTGGATTCCGCAAGGATAAGATAAACTTCTGCTATCCTCATATGAATAAAGATCTCATAAGACCCACTGGAGAAATACGATGTATATTTGGAGGTCCAGTAACCGCCGTAAGAGGTATTTGTGTTCATGATGGCAGGTATTCTGTTTTCATCGATGGTGATGTCCTGACCGTTTACTGTAAAGATCGCAGAAACCTCATCGATATAAGACTGCGTAATGGCTGCAAAGAAGCCACTATAATAATTCCCAATACCTATTCCCGCATTACTTTCCCCACGGGTTCCAAAAAGAATCTCTGAAGTATCAAAGATTGCTTCCGATTCATGGTCTCCGAAGATCGAGGTATAATCCGATTCCAATTGAAAATCGGAAGTAAGGAGGTCAATAGTCTGAGAAGCAACTTCAGCCGCAGCTGCATAATCTCCTTTATATAATAATACTCTTGCTTTTAATCCTCTGGCAAAAGTTTTATTCACGTAATACTTAGCTCTAAGTTCTGGAGCCATTTCAATACCGGCATCCAGATCAGCTAGAATGGATTCATAGGTTTCTGATACCGTATTTCTTGGCATCGCTGTCTCACTGCGTACCGGTTCATCTCTGAGGTTGATTCCATACTCTGAATTCACATCATAGAATTGGCCAAAATTTCTCAAAAGATAAAAATCGGCCAGTGCCCTTAATATTCTGGCTTCCCCTATTATACCTTCTCTTCGGCCTTCGGTTACAAAAGCTTCATCAGAGAGTTCTCCTACCTTTTCGATCACCCAGTTCGCGCGATTTACAAGATCGTAAAGTCCGGCATAAATTCTTCCTTGATTGGTAGCATTCACTTCCAATGGCGCATTATTGATCCATCCCGCATATTCAGGTCGTGTAGCATAAGAAGCTGACACCTGTGCTTTACCACTCAAAATATCAGGAATAATGAACATTTCAGGAAAAGCTCCACCCGAACTCTTTTGTCTGAAGGTAGCATAGATTCCTGTTAAAGCCAATTCAGCGGTTTCTTCATTATTGATCGCAGTTTCTGCATCTAAAGCATATAAAGGCTCATAGTCATCCAGTTCTTCTGCCAGTTCACATCCCTGAAATGAAAATCCGGAAAGGAAAAGCAGACTTATATATAGAATTTTGATGTTTCTCATTTTTAGTGTATTTGATTGGTGTTGAAATACATTCATAATCTAGAATTTTACATTTACGGATAAGGTAAATGTTCGTGATTGCGGATACGCAAGCCCTGTATCGTTGGCATATCCGGTGGATCTCCCGGCAAAGGAGAAGGTATTAGCATCTTCAGGATCCAACCCGGGATAGTCTGTGATCGTAATCAGATTATTTCCACTCAACACCAGACTGGCACCTGATACACCGGTATTTGCAAACCATCTCGATGGAAATCTGTACCCTATCGAAGCTGACCTCAAACGAATATAAGAGGCATCCACCACTGATCGTGAGGTATGGGTATAACCATTGGTTCCCGATCCCAATCTGGCGTATTTAGCATCCGGGTTATCAGCAGTCCAGGTATCATGAACAAGGGTCGTTAAATTTGCCTGAGGATCCACATAGTAGAAATTCGAGATACCATCATAGGCTCTTTCGATTCCGGACACAAAATTCCAGTTCATCGTAAAGTCCCAGTTCTTATAGCTAAGGGTATTATTCCAACCTCCAAATAAGTCAGGATTCATATCCCCGATCGAAGTTCTATCCGAAGTATTGATGATCCCGTCGCCATTTACATCGCGGAAAATATAATCACCGGGAGCGAGTAACGTACTTTGATAAGTACCCCCTGGTGCTGTCTGGTTCATTGCATCGATCTCGTCCTGTGTCTGAGCAATCTTTACGACATCATAACCAATAATAGTTCCGATCGGCTCTCCTTCTACGATACCCGTCTGTGTACCGGCATTCCCAGAATACAGATTATCCACATTATTTTTCAGGGTAGAAAGATTAATACTTGAATTCCAAACGAAGTCGTCAGTTCTGAAGAGGTCTCCGCCGATTGAAATCTCCCATCCTTTATTCGAAACATCTGCAACATTCGCATTCCAACTCGTTGCACCTGTTTCATAAGTAACCGGCACGAAAAGGATGATACCAGAAGTATTCTTTTCATAATACACCACTTCCCCTACCAATCGGTTATTGAATAATCCGAACTCCAGACCCAGATCGAGCTGATCGGTTTCTTCCCAGTGAATACCAGAATTTGGCACTCCGGTTACCGCGATCCCGTTCACCCCTCCATAGAAAGAATCATTATTCTCCAGGGCCTGATAGTAGGCCAGGTAAGTAAAAGAAGGAAGGTTATCGGATCCTGTTTTCCCCAGGGATGCTCTTAGCTTCAACTGATCCAAAAAGGAGGCATTCTTCATAAAGTCTTCATTATGCATATTCCAGGCTAAGGCTCCCGAAGGAAAGAATCCATACCGATTGTCAGGACCGAATTTGGTAGACCCGTCTCGTCTTGCTGTAAAGGTGGCGAGATATTTATCTGCATAATTGTAATTGATCCGTCCGAACATGGAATTCAAACCTTGCTCAATGCTCTCACTTTCAGCACTGTCGAAATAAGATGCTGAATTGATATCCGTAAGAATATTATCGTCTGGAAAACCGCGATAATTCTGTGAATCGGCATCATATCTGCTGCGATCCCATGAAATTCCCAATACCGCATCCAGTGTATGCTTTCCTCCAAAGGTCTTGTTATAAGATAGTGTGTTATTAAAGGAAGTTACCCAATTCTCATTGGTCTGTACGGTTAACTGCGCTCCCGGACGATCATAATAAAGCCCGTAGAACAAACTGTTCGAACTTTTGGAAGTCGAGAATACATCAATATTATCGTTCTTTACCCCAACATTGATCTGCGATTTAAATTTGAGTTGGTCTACAATACGAATTTCTCCATATACCGATGCCAGTAAATTCTTGGCAATGGATTTATTACGTGTTTGCATCCCATCACCCAGCAAGGTATATTGTTCTCCATAGGAACCTTCATAAGTAGAATAGGATCCATCATCGTTATAAGGAGACAGGTCCGGACGAAAATCTCCCACAGCCAGGCTATTGAAGCCTTTACTTTTGTTGATCGAATAGTTATAATTTATGGTGGTTCCTACTTTGAAACCATCGGTAACATTAGCATCCAGCGCTGAGCTGATACTATAGCGTTTAAAATTATTCTCGATCATTACACCATCCTGATCAGATAATCCGAGTGAAACATTATAGGATACATTTTGAGTACCTCCATTCACATTAAAACGATATTCATTCCATAGGGCATTATCCCGGGTAATTAAATCCTGCCAATCGGTATCGGCATTCCCGAAATATTCAGGGTCATTCAAGATCTGAATCTGATTTGGATATATCAGCGACCAGTAAGCTTCCGGGTACGGTGAATTATCAAGCGTTTTTTGAGCCTGTTCCTTTATAATGCCTTTCCATTCTTCAGCTCCAAGGTAGTCATAGGTATTGATATTGTTTTGAATAGCAGATCGCATGTTAAAACTAAAACTAGGAGCAGTATCACGCTTACCGCGTTTCGTCGTGATCATGATCACTCCGTTCGCTGCTCTGGAACCGTATATTGCTGCAGAGGAAGCATCTTTTAAAACATCGATGCGCTCTATATCATTGGGATTGATCGCCAATAACGGGTTTTCTCTTTCCCCGTAATTGATGAGTCCGAGGCTTTCGGAGTTTGGCGTGGTAATGATAGGAACCCCATCAACAATATAGAGTGGTTGGTTATCACCACGGATTTGGCTTAAACCTCTGATATAAACCCGGGCACCGGCACCTGGTGCTCCACTGGTACTTTGGACGTATACTCCGGAGATCTGACCGACTAAAGCCTGATCCACAGATTGGGTTCTGATCTGTTCGATCTGTTCCGATTTCATAGTACCTACTGTACCGGTAAGATCTTTTTTACGGGTTTCACCATAACCCACAACCACTACTTCATCGAGTGCGCTCACATCTTCTTCCATGGTAACATTCAGACTAAGTTTACTACCCACCGGTATCTCCTGAGTCTTAAAGCCCACATAGGTGAATATCAATATGTCATCAGGACCTGCAGAAACTGCAAAATTACCTTCTGTGTCGGTAGCCGATCCCTTATTCCGGCCTTTGATCATTACGGTAACTCCCATTAAAGGCACTCCATTTTCATCGGTTACCTTTCCTGAGATAATTACCTGCATTTTCTGCGTGAGAATGATCCGGTTCTCATTGAAGAAGTCGAATTGGAAGTTCCCATAGTTCATGGTAGATTCCAGCAATTCCTTAACGGTTGTATTTCCCTTTTTCAATGTCACCTTCGGAAAATCCGTGAAGAGATCAGACAGATAAATAAAAGTGTAATCGGTCTGCTGCTTAATGATCTCAAACACTTCATCTATAGCGACCTCTTTATCGGTATCGATAACGATCCTAGCATTCTGAGAGAAGGTATATTCGGAAGTAAATCCGAATACAGCGGTGCAAAAAAGAAATAGAAAAGTTTTCATAATAGAAAGCATCAGCCTCCCTATTAAAGGGTGGGGGTTTCCCTTAAAATTTAATTTCATAAATTTGGATGTTTTGGTTAGTTGGACTTGATTAATTAAAACACAAAAGGGAAATTCCGGAGCGTTTTGTGGAAGATTCGTGCCGGACTCCCTTTATTTTTTATAGTATTATCACCTTATTTTCATAGACTTCATATTTAAAATTACTGGTTGATTGCATGATCATTAGAATCTCTTCAAGATGTTGTTCCCGTTTGAATACTCCATTGAATTGAAGTGATCTGTATTTTTCTGTTTTAAACTGGAATTCGACATTATACCATCTGGACATAACTCTAGCGATCTCATCGAATGCCATATGATCAAAACTAAAGGTACCTTTGATCCAGGAGGTAGCATCATAGGTATTTACACTTTTAACTGAAATGTTCCCCTTTTCAGTGTCTACTTCAGACTGTTCTCCGGGGATTAGTATCTTTTCACCAATCTTACTTTCCACCTTTACTTTTCCTTCAACCAAGGTTGTTAAAATGGATGATTCTTCCTGATAAGCTTTCACATTGAACATAGTCCCCAAAACCGAAACCTTCTGATTTTTATTGATAACTTCAAAACCGTTCCCGGAATTTAAATTACTGGAAGTCACTTCGAAATATGCCTCCCCATAAATAAGCTCAACAGTCCTTATCTGATGTGTATTAAATTTAACCGGATATTTTATTTGGGTCTCCGAGTTAAGATAAACCATAGTTCCATCGGAGAGTTCCATTTTAAAATGACCGCCTCTGGGAATTGTGAGTGTATTAAATACCTGCTCTTCGATTTTATCCGCTCCGTGCCTTGTATATTGGAGATTTTCTCCATCACTTTTAAGGCTCTCATTACTAAATACAACACCTTGTCCTAGTACCACTTCACTCCCATCGTTCAAAGTAAGAACCGCCTTATCTACTCCCGGCGCGATCTTGGGTGCAGCAACCACTGTATTCTCTGAAGGATCAAACACCTTTTTACCCAGGTATAGAAATACACCTAAGACAAATACTGCTGCCACCGCCGAAGCAATACGTAAATAGCGAACCTTGACTTTTCTGTTTGCCTTATTTCTTTCGGTTCTGATACGGTCGAGGAAATACTTTTTAGCCTCAAAAGTTTCAAAATCTGCAAAGAGCAGATCTGAGGAATAATTCAATTCGATATATTCCTTAAATAAAGTATCATTCTGTGAATCCTTTAACAGGTTCTCCAGAGTTTCCATCTCCTCTATAGAAATGGATCTTGTCAGATATTTAACTATTAATTCTTCCAAAGCTTAGCGCCTGATTACTGGTTCTATATATTAAAGACGAACTCCAATTTTCTTCCCACTACTTTTATTTAATTTTTTTTTAATATTTATTTAAAATTACTAACCTTTACGACTTGGTGAAGCTCATTAAGCAATGATCATATGAGATTAAGACTATGAACAAGAGCGATTTCGATAACCGGGATGAATTTATAACCTCCTTAAAAAAAGGTGATGAACAAGCCTACGAACACCTTATGGACACCTATTATCAAAGATTATGTGTCTATGCTATAAGTCTTACCAACAATTCCATGGAAGCTCAGGATATCGTTCAAAATGTTTTTTTCAGATTCTGGAAAAAAAGACATTTGATCACCATCGAATCTTCCATTAAAGGTTTGTTATATAAGTCGGTGTATAATGAATATATCGATCATTATCGGAAACGTATGAATCTTCTAAGGTTAGAAGAACGGTATATCGAACACTTGAATACTATTCTGGAAACAGATGATTATGAAAGTAATCACAGACTGATGAATCAGATCTTTAAGATCGTTGAGGCCTTACCTCCAAAATGCAAAGAAACCTTTCTGTTAAGTAAAAAAGAAGGACTGAGTAATATAGAGATCGCAGATTATATGAAAATCTCCCAGCATACAGTGGAGCGTCATATCACCAAGGCTTTTAAAATTATTCGCAGTCAGCTACTAAAAGATCCCGCTAAGAATGATCACGATAAGGATCATTTTAAAGGCAGTAATCTTTTAAAATTTATCTTCAAACCACTTCAAAAGATAAAAAATCCGAATTTTCAGTTATAATTACCTGATTAAATTATTCCCATGCACCTGTTTTGAATTAGATCGATCTAGTCTTTAGCAGAACCTATCATAGACTTTCAGAACAAAAAGAAACTGTTTTCGACACCTGCACATCAGTAATACCGCCTGGTATTTAACTCCTGAAGGATAATTTTAATAAAAATAATTGTATATTAGTGAATATCAATAACTTATGATTAAAAATTCAAATTATGAACAAACAAGTTTTATCATTAAAATGTTTGATGGCGGTGTTATTTGCACTTCCATTCCTGATGACTGCTCAGGATAAACCTAACATTTTGATCATTTGGGGAGATGATGTGGGAATGTGGAACATCAGTGCATACCACCGCGGAATGATGGGTGGAAGTACTCCAAATATTGACCGGATTGCTAAAGACGGGATGATCTTTATGGATCATTATGCCCAGGCGTCCTGCACAGCCGGACGTGCAGCTTTTATTACGGGGCAGTATCCTATGCGTACGGGATTAAGCACAGTTGGACTTCCGGGTGCACCACAGGGAATACAGGCTAAGGATCCTACACTGGCTGATCTATTAAAGCCTCTGGGATATGCAACCGGGCAATTTGGGAAAAATCATTTGGGAGACCGGGATGAATTTCTTCCTACTGCTCATGGATTTGACGAATTCTACGGTATTCTGTATCATTTAAATGCAGGAGAATACCCGGAACAGTACGATTTCCCTAAAGATGAACAATTTGTAGAAAGTCATAATCTGAAAGAAAGAGGAATCATCCATTCCTATGCGGGAAGCAACGGAAATCAGAAGATTGAAGATCTTGGACCCTGGGGAAAAGAAGTACAGCGGAATCTCGATCAGGATGTACTCCAACAGTCAAAAAGATTCATTACCGATGCGGTTAAAGACAATAAACCGTTCTTCGTATGGCATAATACCACTCGTATGCACTATCGTACCAACCTTAATGATCATTATGACGGGATCACTGGTTATGGAACCTATGCTGATGGTATGAAAGAATTAGATGATGATGTTGGTGAATTACTGGATCTTTTGGAATCTTTAGGAGTAGACGAAAATACCATCATTATGTTTTCTACAGATAACGGAGCTGCTTCAAATAGCTGGCCTGATGGAGGAAATCAACCCTTTCATGGGGAGAAAGGTGCCGGAGGCTGGGAAGGTGGATTCAGAGTTCCGATGCTGGTAAAATGGGACAACCATATCCCTGCAGGTACCGCCACCGGTGAATTCATGACCATGGAAGACTGGATCCCTACACTCATGGCTCAGGTAGGACAGAAAGACCTCAAAAGCCAATTATTATCCGGAAAAAAGGTGGGGAATAAATCTTTCAAAGTACATCTGGATGGATATGACCAGAGTGATATCATTCTGAATAACGGTAAATCCAAGCGGAAAGAATTCTTTTATTTTACGGAAACTACACTTCATGGTATGCGATACGGCGATTGGAAAGTCTTGTTCAAAGATCAGGAGAAATGGTTCAGGGCACCTCAAACGGATCTGAGTACTCCAATCATTATTAATTTAAAACTGGATCCCTTTGAAAGATTTGTCAATGCTAGAGGATATGACGAATGGGCCGAGAACAGAAGTTGGGTATTAGGACAAATAGGAACCTATTTAGGTCAGTTTCTACAAACCTTTAAGGAATTCCCGCCAAGCCAGGAAAGCTATTCTGTGCAACTGGATGATTTTAACGGACTTCTAAAAAAAGTGATCAGTGATTGATAAATGAAACAATATAAAAGGATTAAGGAGGTTTTGATCATGAATCAAGCCTCCTTTTTTCTAAGGCATTTTAGCATTTAATGTTAGAAGATCAATTAATATATCCACACAGTCAACATAAACCTGCCATATACTTACCCCCTATACTTTCTCAATTAAAGGAAAAATGTACTTGCCTTTTATAATAGAAATAGAGCAATGCAAAACCGATCAACGCAAAGAACACACCAGGTACTGCGGTGTGTTCATAGGAATATCCCATTTCTGCTGGAATGCCACCGGCAAAGGCTCCAATAGCATTCCCGAGATTAAAGGCTGCTTGTGCCAACGAAGCTCCCAATAATTGACCTCCTTCCGAATTTTTCAGCAACATGATTTGTTGGGGAGCCGATAAAGCAAAAAGACAGCCCGTTCCCACAAACATCAATGCCACTGAAATTATCGGATGCGATGCCAAAAAGAATATCCCGATAAGCACACAGGCAGCAATGGCCTGAGTGATCATCGCTATATATTCCGGAGAATACTTATCGGAAAATCTTCCTGCCAGAATATTTCCCGTGACCATTCCCATTCCTGCGATGATCATAATAAAACTAAGTGAATCCTCTGAGAAACCGGAAACCTGCGTCATCACTTTACTGATATAGCTGTACCAGCAGAAAATTCCCCCGTTACCAAACATTATTGCCAAAATCAAAAGCCATGGCACCCAACTCTTTAAAAACCGAAACTGCCCTTTGAAGCCTGTATCCGGCATAGGAGCCATATAAGGGATCCATCTCCAGAGCGCAAAGAAAGTGACAAACCCCCAGAGACCTACTAAGCCATAAGTGATTCGCCAACTTATCGTATGGCTAAGGAAGGTACCAACGGGCACTCCGGCAAGATTTGCTATGGTCATCCCAGAGATCATGGCGGCTACCGCTGCATTTTCCTTTCCTCGCGGGGCCAGTTTACTCGCCACAATCGAACCTACGCCAAAATACGCTCCATGGGGCAATCCGGCAATAAAACGGGAACAGGCCATTAACATATAGGTAGAAGCGATGGATGACAACAAATTACCCACACAAAACAAGGCTACCAGAAAAAGCAAGGTTCTTTTTAGAGGTGTTTTTCGGGCAAAGAGTACAATGGAAGGTGCTCCAACACAAACTCCGATTGCATACCAGGAGATCAATTGACCGGTAAAAGGGATTGAAACACCAAAGTCGGCTGCTATATCGGGAAGAATTCCCATCATCACGTATTCAGAGATTCCTAAACCCAGGGTTCCCAACGCCAGTGCTAAATAACTTTTTTTCATAGGAAATTTCTTATCACTTTGCGGAAGTGATAAAAGCTAAATTTAAAGGTCAAAAGGTGCAAATTTCCTGTAATTATGAAGATAACCTTTGTAAAAGCCTATGTAAAAATTGTAAAAATTAAGTTAATTACAACACGGTATCAAATACGAGTTTCTATAAATCAAATAGACCGCCTGATACAAGATCAGACGGTCTGAAGGATACTAACTCAAATATAATTATCCCTGGTATTTTACAGAGAAACCGCTAAGGATTAATGAATATCCCACCATAATTTGGTGTGAAGATCATCGGTTCCCTGGATTGCAATGATTGCGTTATAGTTTTCCTCGTTAGCACTTTCTACAGTAGCAGAGTATGCATGACGTACAGGAATTCTTGGATCAGCAGCAAACTCTGACGGAGTCAATGCAGGTGCATCAAGTCTTCTCCATTCAGCCCATGCTTCAGGTCCGTTCATATAAAGTGCTATCCATTTCTCATATGCGATCGCATCGATATCCACTGTGGTATGACTCGCCAGATAATCATCGATATCAGCTGCATCAACACCCCAGTAATCCATAGAAGCTGCAATTCCTTCTTCGAAAAGGGTTGCCGCATCTGATCCGGTATTCCATCCGTTCAACGCAGCTTCAGCCATAGTCAGCTTCATTTGAGCAGCGGTGAAAATTGGAGTTGGATAGGTATTATCATCATAAATAATGATCGCAGGAGGGAAAGAGTAATCGGGTACGTTACCATTTACTTTACCATCAGGAGCTCCGACATAAGCTGCATCGATTCCTCCTGGGAATGCAGGATTTGCATATACAGAATCTCTGGCAGGCTCAGCATACTTGAAAAGTCTTGGATCAAGATTTGAACGAAGCGCTTCCACCATTGTTTCAGCTACGATATAATCCTCACGAGTCTTAAATCTGTCATGCCATGGGCTATCACTTGCATCATCAGAGGTATAAGGAAATTCGATGTTATCTGCATTACTGTCGATATAGTTACCGGAAGCGATAACTTCTTCGAATTTACTTTTAGCAAGTGTAGGATTAACGTGGGAAATTCTAATTGCCAAAGTCATTTTAAGAGAGTTGGCAAAAATAACCCAACGGTCCATAGAACCACTGAATAAAATATCTCCATCAGGTCCATTTGCATCAAGATCGATCAAATCCAGTGCTTCTTCAACCTCTGCGAACATGGTGTTATAAAGTTCTTCCTGAGTATCGAATTTTGGTTGCGGACTGTCAATTCCCTGAAAAGCTTCAGACCAGGGAAGTCCTCCCCAACGGTCGGTCATGAATTGAAGGATATAAGCTCTGATAAGCTTAGCTACAGCTACCTGGTTTCCATTATCACCATAGTTTCCTGCTTCATCCATAGTTGCCTCATCAGTATTCAGTTTGATGATCTCATTAAGGTTCTGAATCGGACCGACATAATAATCATTATAACTATAGGTCAATGTTGAATAGCGAGATTCACCCGGATATTGTCCTTCAGTGATCTGCTGGGTATAAAGAATACCCGTCATGTTGGTCCCGATAGAAGAGATCGTCTTTTCCGCCTGTGTCAGTAACTGTGAAGTCACCGCTGCTGTCGGACCATTCGGGTTGTCATTTACATTACCAAAATCTACAGAATCACATGAATATGAAAGTATGGCTGCACCTGACAACAGTGTTATCTTTTTTAATATGTTTTTCATTTGTCTGTTTTTTAGAAAGTTAGTTTAACATTCAAACCGAACGAAGAAGTCATTGGTAAATTTCCACCTTCTGCCCAGTTCACTCCACTTCTTTTCTCTAACTCCGAAGGATCAATCCATGGAAGATCTGAATCGATCAACCAAACGTTGTTACCCAGTACTGATACCTGTGCAGAATCAAGTCCTAGTCCACCTACTAAATCAGTACCAAAAGTATAGGTAAGTTTAATAGTTCTCAATTTCAGATAACTTGCATCGTGAACGTTGTTTGAATAAATGTTCCCTAAGTTACCACTGTTGAAGTAATCTTGTGCATCCACATAAGTATCTACAACGGTTCCATCAGAAGTTGGGTTACCATTGCTGTCTGTTCCTGTTTGAAGAACACCCTGAATGTGAACACCACCACCGTCAGCAACCGGATCCCTTAAAGGATTTCCAAGGTCGTTCTCACCTGCGGTATAAGAGGTAAGACCAGAGTGGTCCATATATCTTTCTGTTCTTGAGTAATACAATCCACCATGCTGACCGTCAAATCCTAAGAATAATCCAAGATTTTTATAACGGAGGTTTGCGGTAAGACCATATGTATAATCTGGTAATAAACTACCTAATTTAACATTACTCGCGATTGCGAATTTATCTGTACTGGTATAGATAATGCTTCCATCTGTATGACGAGCAAAATCAGTAGCATAGAATGCACCGTACTCTTCTCCAACTTTCGCCAACAATCTCATGTTAGAAGTATACGTACTGATCTCGTAACTATCGATATCATTGTAGATCTCATCAACAACTTTCTTAAGTGTTCCTAGGTTAGCACTGATGTCAAAAGAGAAATCTTCAGATTTCAAAATGGAAGCTCTAAGAGCGAATTCCACACCGGTAGAAGTAGTTCTACCAGAGTTCAGTGTAATTCCGGTATATCCGGTCGATCCATCAAGACTAACATAAGTTGGGATCTCATCATCGATTCTGTTGAAATAAGTAACATCAAAACCAATTCTGTTTCTTAAGAAACTTAATTCTGTACCGATTTCATACTCATCTCTCACACCACCGATAAGGTTCGGATTGTTCTGAGTACCAGAAACACTAAGAGTACCATTCCCTTGGTAAAGAGAACCAGCATCATAAGTTGCAGAGATCTGATAAGGATTCGGGAAATAAGGTGCACTTGCATAACCTGCTCTTAATTTCGCAAAGGTTAGGAAATCATTCTGAGGGAATAATTCATGTACCAGGAAACTTCCTGAAATTCCATAAGTGGTAACACTATTATCATCAGGATTTACAGTAGAAGACCAGTCAACCCTGTAAGACCCATCAAGATAAAGCATGTTAGCATACCCTAAGGATGCCTTTGCGAACATACCTTTGGTTTTACTGTTTCTATAATAAGAAGATACTGATGCTGGATCCTGAGAACCGGCAAGGTTATAGAACTCAGGAATTGTTAGATCACCGTTGGTGTTCGCATTAAGATCCTTACGCTTGTTATCAACCATATCTCCACCCACAGAAACTTGCACATCAAGCTTATCATCTAAGAACTTATTCTTATAGTTCGCCATAGCGAAATAGTGTTCTTTGGTATCTCTTCTTTGGTATTCTGAGTAATACCCCGGATCCAATAATGATTTTGTAGTAACACGGTCATTTCCGTAATAAGAAGTGAATGAAGAACGAATCTCCGCAAGTACATCGAAATGCTCATCAAATTTATAAGTAAGGCTTAATTTACCATAAACCGCATTCTTTTCATCATTTCTTAAGTTTTCATAAGTCTGGAAGTAAGGCATATCCCAATATAATGGTCTTGGATCTCTTGGACCACGAATGTTCCATGAAACGATCTGTCCGTTACGCTGATAGCTTCTCAAACGACTCATATCCAATTGACGTTGCCACCACTGGTTCATGTTCGAACCTAGTCCACCATATCCCTGATCAGGGTTATTTAAAGTAGTTCTATCCTGATAGTTAACGTTTGCTGTAACTTTGAATTTTTCTGTAATATCGAAAGCAGCATTTGTTGAGAAATTGACTGTCTTTCTTTTTGAATTTGGAATGATCCCTTCCTCATCAACAAGGTTGATACTAGATCTTACATTATAACCTTCACCTGCTTTCGCAAAATCAAGTGTGGTATTGAATGTAGGAGCAGAGTTGTAGAAATTCTTTACGTTGTTTGGGTTTGCTTCCCATGCTCTTAATTCCCCGAATTCAGGAGTTCCAGGAACCCAAGAATCCCAGTGACGAACCATTTGACCTTCGAATCTTGGCCCCCAAGACTCATCAGCCCAGAAATCAGGATACATTTGTCCGTCAAATGAAGCCCAAGACTCAGGATCTACTGCAGGATCGTAATTAAAAGTATTGAATGTCTGGCTGTAACCTCCACCATATTCATTCTGATAATCCGGTAAAGCCGCGATCTGGTTGATCATAGTTGTATGATCGATAGAGAAAGTCGCTTTTCCTGATTTAGCAGTTTTAGTAGTGATCACCAATACCCCGTTCAATCCTTCAGGACCGTAGATCGCTGTTGCAGATGCACCTTTCAGTACCGACATATCTTCGATATCTGCCGGGTTGATGTTACCGATATCATCAACGAATACACCGTCAACAACATAAAGTACCCCAGATTCACCTCTTAACTTGATCTCAGAATTTCCAAAGGTAGAACTCGAATTACCAACGATCTGCACCCCGGAAACTTTACCAGCCAAGGCGTTGTTGATATCCACTTGCTTACCTTCCTGAATTGCTTCCCCGGAAACACTCTGCTGAGAATATCCAAGTGCTTTTTTCTCACGTTGTATACCAAGACCGGTAACAACCACCTCATCAAGAGCCTGAGCATCTTCTTCGAGGGTTACATCATAAGTATTAGAACTACTTACAATAACTTCCACCGTTTTCATTCCGATGTAAGAGAAAACCAGTGTCTGACCGACACCGGCAGTAATGGTATAATTACCATCAAAATCAGTTTGTGTACCTTCCGAAGTTTCCTTCACTTGAATGTTGGCTCCCGGAAGCGGCAAACCTGTTTGATCAGTCACCGTCCCTGTGACTGTCTTTTCTTGTGCAATAGCTAACTGCACAACTAACGCCATAAATAGCGTCAGCAATCCTTTAAAGTTTTTCATACGAATTAAATTGGTTAGCGCCACGAATGTAAATATTCTGTTAATATTTCCAAAAACTTTAAAAAAATTTCATGCGATTTCAATAACTTTTATGAATAAAGCGCTATTACCGTTAAATTCTGCGAAAAAAGTAATAATTCTTCAGTTTTATTTGCAATCTTTTTAAACCACTATATACTGATCTGATTTACAATTATTTAACCTTGTTAAAACCTGTGATTATCGAATTTTGAGGGAATACGCCAACCTAACTCTAACGTTTGAGAATTAGACCGATAGGTCTTTTTTAACGATTCCATATTTTAAACCCCAAAAAGTTAAGAAATTATTAACTTTTTAATTATGAAAGAATTTTACTATAAAATAAATCTTAAAGTCTATTAAAAAATGTTAACACGTATGGTATATTTTCCTCATAAGTCCAAAAAACGGTAATATCAGGTCAAATTCTAACATGTTCTGAATTTGTATAATTTCTTTACTCCTAAATATGAATACAAATAAATAAGTATGGCTCCAGGCCGGAATCTAAACCCGATCATACTTAGTTCTAGCTGTATGGTTAAAAAGTGGTCGTTTACTTATGATCAGTAACATATATTGATTTATTGATTATTTCAGTAAAAACCGGATGATCTGCCCCCCCCCTAATTATTGAAACTCGAAATCACATTTATGAAAATCACTTCTTATAAAAAGATTAGAAAGATCATCCTTACGGTATTGATTTCAGGATTCATTATCTATATGATATCCGGAGGGTTAATCTACTTCAATCAGGAAAAGTTAATCTTCCATACTAATGTTCTGGCAGCAAATCATAATTTCGATTTCAGGGAGAATTTTGAAGAAATAAACATTCCCACCGCAGATGGTAACACACTTAACACGCTTCTGTTCAAATGTAACAATCCTAAAGGCGTGGTTTTCTATTTACACGGAAACGCAGGTAATCTTCAGGGATGGGGTGTAAATGCCCGAAAATTTCTGGAACATGATCATGATGTATTTATGTTGGACTACAGAGGATTTGGAAAAAGTACCGGAAGTATTGAAAGTGAAGAACAATTCCTCAAAGATGTGCAATTAGTCTACGATACACTTAGATCCCGTTATGAGGAAAACAAAATTACCGTATTGGGATATTCCATCGGAACCGCTCCTGCCGCTAAGATATCTGCAGACAACCATCCAAAACGTCTTATTCTTAACGCTCCATATTATAGTCTAAACGACCTAATAGCGCATAATCCAAATTTTGGTTTCACTTCCATCTTCCCTATATCATTATTATTGAAATACGAATTACCGAATTACCGTTTCCTGGCCGATTGTAAAGTACCCATTACCATTTTTCACGGCAAAGATGATAAACTCATCTACTATGGTTCCTCCCAAAAGCTAAGCGAATTTTTTAAACCGGGAGATACGCTTATCGGACTTGAGCATACCGATCATAATAATATTACGCAGAATCCTATCTATCAGCGTATGCTTTTTGCGATTCTACAATCCGACTAAACTTTTAAAGTTGACAAAATTCTATTTTGTATAGACCGTTTTACCTTCTTTAATAGTTTCAAGAACCGAAATATTCATGATATCCATAGGATCTACCTTCAGTGGATTCCTATCAAGGATTACCAGATCGGCAAGTTTCCCGGCTTTCAGTGTCCCTTTTGTATCTTCTTCGAAATATTGATAGGCAGCCCATTTGGTGATACTGGAAAGTGCTTCATACGGACTCACCCTTTCGTCGGGTCCGATTATGTCACCACTCCTGCTCACCCTGTTCACTGTAGTATGCAGGATCATAATACTACTGGGTAAGGCCACCGGACAATCATGGTGTTCTGTAAAAATCATTCCCTTCTTTAAAGCGGTAGCAGTTGGTGAAATTCTGTAAGCACGCTCCTTACCTAAGGTTTCATCCCGATGCCAGTCACCCCAATAATAGGTATGCATACTAAAAAAGGATGGCATGATGTTCAATTCCTTCATAGCATCCAATTGATCAGGTCTTACCGTCTGAGCATGGATCATTACTGTTCGTCGTCCGTCCATTCCATAGGTTTCTTCTGCAGAACGCACCGCTTTAATGTATTGATCACCTGCCGCATCACCATTACAATGTGCCAGTATTTGCCAATCATTCGCAAATGCAGAATCTACCAATCTGATCACTTCATTATCATCTTTTATAGCTGGATAGCCTTTATAATCTGCCGGCTGACCTGGAGGTGGTACTACATATGGTTTTGTCAACCAGGCTGTTTTACCCTGAGGAGAACCGTCTAAGGATAATTTAACTCCTGCTATTCTGAAATGATTCTCATAGGTGTCACTGTCTCCATTGGCGATCATATATTTCAATTGCGACTGAATATCAGGATAGGCTGCTACATCGATCGGTAACTCATTCCGTGCAGCAAGTGCTTTCCAGGTTTCACAATTTGCATCAGTTGCTCTCCCTTCCTGCGCAGTCGTATACCCGAATTTCTTATAGGCATCTAATCCGGCAAGAGCTATCGATTCATTTGCCGAGGTATCTAATCCGCCCATAGCTTTAAACAATGGAATGAACATGGCCATTTCCTCCAAAACTCCATTTGGTTTCTCAGTTCCTTCCTCCCTTCGTATAGACCCTCCAGGAGGATCCTCAACGCCATCTGTATAACCGACCATTTCAAGTGCTTTATGATTCATAGATCCCAAATGTCCGGATTGATGTATGATCAATACCGGAATATCTTCAGAGACCTCATCCAGATCATCTGCCGTTGGATGTCGCTTTTCTTCTAACTGCGAATCATCATATCCAAAACCGATAATGGCACCATACTTTTGAACAGTTTCAGAGTTATCCGCTGCCCATTGTTTCAAAAGACTGATTACAGCCTCAACGCTATTACCAGTTCCATCTGGTGGGGGGAGTAAATTTGCAGAGACCGCCTGAAAACCGGCATTCCAGACATGGCCATGGGCATCGATAAATCCAGGTAACAATGTTTTACCATTAAGATCCACCATTGTATGTCCGACACCTGCCTGTCGCATCGCCTCATCTCTTCCCCCGGTATAGGTGATTTTTCCATCAGCGATCACCAGGGCATCTACATATTCCGGAGATTCTCCCTCCATTGTCACAATATCCCCATTAAAATACACGGTACTTACACTCGCTTGTTTCGTATCCGCTTCTTTATGTTTGGATTCTCCCTTACATGCCGATAAAACCAGGAATAAAATGAATAATAATTTAAAAGTACTTTCTTTCATTTGATAACCTTTAACCCGTTAATAATCTTTCTTGTTTGATCTGAAATGAAATTTTCTGAATAATTACAATAAAATTAACGAAAACCCCACAAATAAACTATATTAAACATTGATTTTCAATATATTAATACTCATAAAATGCACTCAGACACGTTATTAAATAACCTAAGTAAACTAATGGAAGATCTTATACAAAGAACTTCAGTATTTAAAGCACTTACCGATGAACAACTCAATTTCAGAATTCATGAATCAAGCTGGAGTATTCTGGAATGTCTGGAACATCTGAACCGGTATGGTAATTTTTATATCCCCGAGATTCGAAAACAAATCTTAAATTCAAAAAGCACACCTGATAAAAACTTCAAAAGTGGATTACTGGGCGGGTACTTTGCAAATTCCATGCTCCCCAAAGAAAAGTTGAATAAGATGAAAACGCTGGCTTCGATGAATCCTATTGGTAGTAAACTAAATCACGAAGTAATCGATATCTTCATAAATCAACAAAAGAAAATCCTGGAATTACTTTTTTTGGCGAAGCAAGTCAGTCTTAACAAAACCCGATGCAGTATTTCCATCGCCACCTGGATAAAGCTTAAATTAGGAGACATTTTCAGCATAGTAATCAATCATAATCTAAGACATGTTGTTCAGGCAGAAAATGTAATGAAAGGACAAATAAAGTAAGCGATAACCACTTTAGCCATTTTCTACCTATCGGTCTGTTACTATTGAATTATATTATTAATTTACAACGCTTTAATTTTCACTTTTATATTTCTATTTCACCGAATAAATGAAACTACTTAAACGTCTCCTGAAAATCATTTCAATACTTGCAGGACTCCTTCTCATAGCCATTTTAGTGATTCTTTTGATCGATTCAAACAACACCTCCTTTTTAAAACCTGATTCCGAGGCCTCCTCTCTACTCCTCGTAAAGAATGTTAACATTATACCCATGACCTCTGATACGGTTCTCTATCATAAAGATCTACTTATCGAAAATGGGAAGATAAGTAGAATAGCTGATTCCATAAATGAAACGGAAGCTGAGATTTTGGAGGGCAACAACAGGTTTCTGCTTCCCGGACTCATCGATATGCATGTTCATGTATGGGATAAATATGAACTTGGTCTATATCTTGCAAACGGAGTAACCTCTGTACGGAATCTATGGGGAATTCCCATGCATTTGAGACTTAAAGAAGCTATCAACTCTGGAAATATGATTGCACCGGAATTCTTTACATCAGGACCTAAACTTACCGGCCCTGAATTCATCGGAGATGACAACCTGCAATTAACCACTGTTGAAGAAGCGAAAGCCAAGGTGAGTTCCTATAAGGAACGAGGTTATGATTTTATCAAAACCTATTACGGACTTACTCCGGATCTATATGATGCGATTCTTGAGCAGGCAGAATTATCGAATATGGATGTAGTGGCACATGCCTCTCAAAATGTGGATTACACCTATCATTTTAATCCTCAGATCGCTTCGATAGAACATACAGAAGATATTGTACAGTTACCACTTGACTTTAAAATGGATACGCTTGAACTTCAAAAGATCGTAGATGACTTCATAGCATCTCCCCATACTTCTTTTTGCCCTACATTAACCGTATTTAACAATATCCATGTGCTTTTATCGGATAAGGATGTTCTTTCTGAGGACCGTCTTAAAAACATGAACCCACTGATTAGAATGGTAGACAGTAAAGCTCAGTATGATCGATGGGAATACACAAAATTTCAGGATTCAACCATAACTGAAAGAATTGAGGCGCAACATAATTTCCATTTATTTATCGTAAAACAACTCCATGATAATGGGGTACGCATTATTTGTGGAACCGATGCCGGAATCGGAATTACCGAACCGGGAAGATCGATACATCAGGAAATGGCCTTTTACAAAGAAGCAGGACTTTCCAATTACGAAGTGCTTAAAACCGCCACTGCGAATCCGGGAAAAACCCATAAACTGATGCAAAATCTCGGAACGGTGGAAGTTGGAAAGCATGCTAATCTTTTATTGGTGGAAACCGATCCGACTGAGGATCTGAAAACACTTGAAACTCCCACTTATGTACTCATTAAAGGAATGGTACTGAATCAGCAAAAATTAAATCTGTTCAAGGAAAAAGCAGCCGACCGAAACAACCTCATACCAACTGCACTTAGATATGCAGAAAACCTCTGGATTGAAAAGTAAAACTTTTTTTCATGTTACGGGGTTACATCGTAATGCAGTAAACTGTTTTCTGTTTTCTGTTACAGAGTTACTGATTACAAGGTTACTGGTAACTTCGTCACATCGTAACATCGTAACATAAATTCCTGTGAAATACCATGAATGAAAGTGAAGAAAATAATATAATCGGACGCTGATGATTTCGTATCTTTAAAGAACAATTCCTGAACTTTCACAGGAAGTTTTGATACAATGAATTAAGTAAATGCCAGACGAATCTTCACATAAGGCATTCTTTATTACCAAATCCTCCGGGGACAAGGTTGACTTTTCATTTGAGAAACTACGTTCCTCCCTGATACACTCAGGTGCCCATCAATCAGTGATCGACCATATCATCAATACGGTCTATAATGAATTATATGCAGGAATAACGACCGGGGAAATCTATGAAAGGGCCTTCGCTATGCTCAAAGAGCAAGGTGGTTCTTACGCTTCAAAATACAAACTGAAACGAGCGATCTACGAATTAGGTCCAACCGGTTTTCCTTTTGAGAAATTTATACGATCTATTTTAACGTATTCCGGTTATTCCTGTGAAACCAATATTACCATAGAAGGCAGTTGTGTAAATCATGAGATCGATGTTGTTGCGAGAAAGAATGGGATGATCGACCTTATCGAGTGTAAATTTCATGCAGAGCAAGGTAAAAATTGCGATGTGAAGATACCGATGTATATCAATTCAAGACACCGAGATGTAAGATCCAATTGGGAACACAATCGGGATGCCACTTTACAGCATTTCTGGTTGGTTACGAACACCAGATTCACGGGAGATGCCCTGCAATTCGGTAAATGTGTCGGCTTATATCTGCTAAGCTGGGACTATCCCCCAGGGGATAGTTTAAAAGAACGCATCGACCGACTTAGACTTTATCCAATTACCGTAAGTACCACCATGACATCCCGCGAGAAGAAGGCCTTACTGGATGAAGGAATCGTACTCTGTCGTGAACTTATGGAGGACACATCGGTACTTCAAAAGGTCGGGATCTCCAAAAAAAGAAAAGTTAAAATTATCGAAGAAATAAAAAATTTATGCCACAAATAAGCGTACAATTTCTAGGGGCCGCCGAAACCGTTACCGGATCCAAATTTCTTTTGGAATCCGAAGACTTTCATTTCCTGGTTGATTGCGGACTCTTTCAGGGTGAAAAGTATCTCAGAGAACTGAATTGGGAAGGACCTAATATCAACATTAAGGAATTAGACTTTATAGTGCTGACCCATGGTCATTTGGACCATGTGGGTTATCTCCCTCGGTTAGTTCGTGATGGCTTTTCAGGAAAGATTTATGGAACCGCACCAACCCTTGATATCACACGGATCATTTTACTGGATAGTGCTAAAATACAGGAAGAAGAAGCTGAAAAGGCCAATGAGGAGAAATATTCTAAACATCACCCCGCAGTACCCCTGTACAGCGTTGAGGATGCAGAAAACACCTTCCATCTCTTCGAGGAGATTGAACTTGAAAAATGGACTAGTCCTGTGCCTTCGGTAACTTTTCAATATCGTTACAATGGACATATTCTTGGGGCCACCTTTATAGAAATGGACATTCATGGCAAGCGCTTTGTATTTTCAGGTGATATCGGTAGGTTTGAAGATATTTTACTTTCCGCCCCTGAGAAGCCTGCGTCAGCCGATTATCTTTTTCTTGAATCTACTTACGGTGATCGACTTCACCCTGATGAAGATGTGGAACAAAGACTTAGTGATATAATAACGGATGTGATTCAACAAAGAGGGGTTTTGATCATACCGAGCTTTGCCGTTGAAAGAGCTCAAGGCTTGTTATTACTGTTATTCCGTATGTATAAAAAGAATAAAATCCCGAATATCCCAGTAATTATCGATAGTCCCATGGGTGAAAAGGTTTTGGATGTATTTAACCGGTATCCCCAATGGCATAAGATCTCATCAGAAGAATTACAGGCGATGATCCACCATGTACGAATTGTATCCTCTTATCGGGAGACCTGGGAAATAATAGATATGACCCAACCCAGGATCGTGGTTGCCGGAAGTGGAATGATCACCGGAGGAAGGGTATTATCCTATCTGGATCAAATGATCGACCGGGAAAACACCACTGTTTTACTCGTTGGCTTTCAGGCTGAAAAAACCAGGGGTCGGGATCTTCAGGAAGGAATCAGGGAGATCAAATTTTTCGGCAAATATCATCCTGTAAAGGCTAAGATCGAATCCTTCTCCTTACTTTCCGCCCACGCGGACCAGGCAGAACTTCTCGAATGGCTCTCTGCAATGAAAAACCGACCTGAAAAGGTATTTCTGATCCATGGTGAAAATTCCGCACTGGAAGCCTTAAAAGTCAAATTAAAGGATGAGAAAAACTGGAACGCAGTGATCCCTAAATTGAATGATCATATAGTCCTGAATCTATAAGTTCAGGCAAGAGTTATGGATTATGAATTATGAATTATGAATTATGAATTATGGATTATGGATTATGAATTGAGAGTTCATTCAAACGGGAAACAGTTTACTGCGTTACTGCTTCACAGCTTAACTGCTTCACAAGGTAACATGTAACAGTGTAACTAAATCGAATTGAGAATTGAGGATTTAGGATTATGGATTAATTAATTTGAGTCTGTTTAAAAAAGTGTTTCATAAGTAATAATTAAATAATTAACCCATGATAACGATGTCTGCCAAGAAGACTTTCACGACAGGTCACTTTAGCATTTACGAGAGCTAAAAGTCCTAAATAGCGACGACACTCGACGCCGCCGAATGCGGGAACCTGCCTACAGTAGACAGGATCGTCACTTCGCAAGCAGACGAAAAGTTATTAGCATCCCCCAATCCTACTCGCCTGGAATATACTCCTCTCCAAGTTTCAGCTTATCTCCCGAATCATCTACCCGAAATAGTCTGGGAATTCGGATGTATTCTCCTTGTGCTCCTACCTTGTGACTATGCAAAGACATCAATAAAATTCCATCAAAGGTTTTAAAAAGCATACTATGACCGAAATTTGGAGGTGTGATCGGTTCAGAATCCTGAATCCAGGGACCATCGAGCGTACCGCTTTCAGAATAAGCTACTCCCTGAACATAATCACTAAAGATCCAACTGGTCCACAACATTCCCAACCTTCCGGTTTGAGTGCGGAATAACCATGGGCCGTCGGTTACCTTATTGGGTATGATATCCCCATTTTCGTCCTTTTCTCTGCTCCAGGGAGATTCACTTGCTTTGAATAATAATTCACCCTCTCCGACAGAACCACTCAAATCAGACTTTAATTCGATCTTTTCAATGGTTCCATCCCAATTTTGCAGCCATTCGTAGCAATAGACCATATAAGGTTTACCATCGGTATCAACCCATAGTGTACCATCGAGTGTGGGTTTATCAGCCGGAAGATAGGTAGGGTCTGCCATAGGCACATAGGGACCATCAGGTTTATCACTGACAAGAACATGACTTGCTCTTCTTTCTATTACATTTCCTTTAACCGTATCGATCTTGACATCGCGATTGGTAAACGTAGCGAAATAATAATATTTATCATGATACTTATGCAATTCTGCTGCCCAGATCATCGGTTTTTCACCCATCCAGGAATCGGGATCCGTTTTGGTTACGATATAGGGACCTTTCCATGTAACAAGATCCTTGCTCTTCCACAGGAGTCCACCCGAACCTGTCATATAATACATTTCTGATTTTGCATCGGGAAGAATACACGGATCACTCAATCTGATCTCATCGAGTTTCAGATCACTTCTGAAACCCGGAGCCTTTTTCTGTGAATGACCTATGTTTACGATTAAAAATACACATACAATCAGGATAGTACGGATTGCCGAAGATAATTTCATAGTAGCTTTTTTAAATTATCAAATCCAGAGCAAATCCGGATTTCTTCAGCATCTAAAGTTCGGAATTTTCTGATGAATTAACCACCTCAAAAAAAAGTTTATTGGATTTTTATCTTCTGTTTCTATCTATAAGACTTTTTCGGATTTATTTTCTTTCCTTTGAATCTTCTTTTAAAACATCAGTCAATACTACACCAAACACTGATTTAATGACCATTAATAAGAATGACCCTTATGCTGCTCTGAGATACAGAGAGTTTAATATTTTTCTCCTCATGCGTTTTGCGTTTGTATTTGCCAGAACCATGCAATTCATCGTTATCGAATGGGAAGTATATAATCTGACCAAAGACCCCTTGTCTTTGGGAATAATCGGCTTGATGGAAGTTATCCCGGTAATTCTCATGGCCCTATTCGCGGGGCATATTGTCGATCAGAAGGAAAAACGAGGTATCCTGGTGAAATGTATATTGGGCTTTTCAGTGGTAAGTGCGGGTTTATTTTTACTCACCTGGCCTGTGGTGGTCTCCGGAGTTCCTAAACATCAAATACTATATGGGATATATGCTTTGGTCTTTATTGGCGGGATTGTTCGTACCTTCTACGGCCCGGCATCTTTTTCGATGTTTTCACTGATCGTACCCAAAAAAATCTATCCCAATGCAGCCACCTGGAACAGTTCAATCTTTCAGCTTAGTGCCGTATTAGGTCCGGCTTTAGGAGGGTTCTGTATACACTGGATCGGGGTACATTCATCCATGTTACTGATCTTCGGCTTTTCCCTTATAGCATTGGTTTCCTTATTACAAATCCCCAGGAAACCTATTATGAATCCAAAAATCGGTGAACCGATCTTTCAAAGTTTAAAAGAAGGTTTACAATTCGTAATGAACAACAAGATCATATTAGGGGCTATTTCTCTGGATATGATCGCTGTTCTTTTTGGAGGTGCGGTTGCTTTATTACCGGTCTTTGCTCAGGACATATTAAAGGTAGGTTCTCAAGGATTTGGTATCCTCAGAGCAGCCCCGGCAGTCGGTGCCATTATGATCATGTTTACATCCGCATATTTCCCGTTAAATAAGAACGCCGGATTGAAATTGCTTGGGGCGATATTCGGATTTGGACTATCGATCGTTATTTTTGGATTATCCACATCCTTCTGGATCTCTGTGATCGCATTATTCCTCAGCGGTGCTACGGATGGAATTTCTATGATCCTTAGACAGACCATACTTCAGTTATATACACCGGATCATATGCGGGGACGCGTATCATCCGTGAATTCCATATTCGTCAGTTCCTCTAATGAGTTAGGAGCCTTTGAAAGTGGACTCACTGCCCGATTGATGGGTACGGTTACCGCGGTGGTGTTCGGTGGAAGTATGACCATATTAACCGTAGTAACCACAGGGATTGTTTTACCAAATTTCCGGAAACTGGACTTGAGAAAAACCGTTGAGGAGCATGAGAACTCCTAAGCGAAGTGATTTTTATTTCAAAATAATGAATTCACACCTGCGGTTGATGGAATGCTCCACTTCTGTACAATTGTCTTTACAATCCACCAGTGGCTGAGATTCGCCAAATCCTCTGGCGCGTAATCTGGATCCGGAAATACCTTTAGATGCCAGGTAATCCAAGGCTGATTGTGCTCTTTTTTGGGAGAGATCAAGATTATAGGCAGCAGAAGCTCTTGAATCGGTATGTGCTCCCAGCTGTATATCCATATCCGGATACTTTTTCAACAAGGCTACCAGAATATCCAATGTTTTTGCCGCCTGGGGTTTAATGGCCCATTTATCAAGATCGAAATATATATTTTCCAACTCGATATATCTCTTACCATCCCGGGTCACAACGATATCCTCGGCATCATCATATGAAATGATCTCCAGTTCGATATTGTATTCCAGCGTTCCCAGATCATTTGTCTTAAATTCCTCTACTGTCGTTGCATAGAAATTAAGCTGACCCTTGATCCTGTAAGTTCGGTTGGGTCGGGTGGTAAATCGATATTTGGCATCTGCTCCCACAGTGACCTCCCCTACTGCATTATCCGCTTCATCATATAGGGTCACCAACGTATTCGGCAACAGGTTCTTTGTGATCTTATCCCTTACACTACCTTCTACCGTATATTCTATGTCGCTTTCAGTACGATCGATGGCATAGAGATTATCTGCGCCATCTCTGTTGGAAGATATATATCCTTTATCATTGGCATCATTCAGTGCATAAGCAAAATCATCCAGGCCGGAATTCATCGGTTCGCCGAGATTTAACGGCACCGTCCATCCTGCTGCAAGATATCGCGTCATAAATATATCAAGTCCTCCAAAGCCCTGATGCCCGTCTGAGGCAAAATACAAGGTGTTATCGTCGGAAACAAAAGGGAATTGTTCTCTGTGTTTCGTATTGATCACCGGTCCGAGATTGACCGGATTCCCATAACCACTTTCCGTAATATCCACATAGTAAAGGTCCATAGAGCCTTCCCCTCCTGGCATATCACTGGAAAAGTATAGTTTATCGTTTTCTTTGTTGAGTGCCGGATGTACGGCCGAATAATAATCGTTATTAAAAGGCAATTCCGTAATATTCGTCCATACAGAATCTAAAAGTTCTGCCTTATAAATCTTGACATTCGCAACTTTCTCGTCTCCAATCTTCACCCTTTTCTCATTGGTCCTTGAAAAGTACATGGTCTTACCATCGGCGGTAAAGGTCGGATTACTTTCGTGAGTTTCGGTATTGATATTTTCAGAGAACGGTTCCACATTTTCCAATTCACCGTCTTCAGATACTGTTGCCTGAAAAAGATCGAGGTAGGGTCTGTCATTCCATTCATACATTTTGCCATCACTATTTCTCAGTGATGCAAACACCACCTTATCTCCATAAAAAGCGATACCAAAATCACCGGTTGAAGTACTACTGGTCATTCGTTTCAATTCATAGGAATACGGCACTACCTTGGTAAGATTCTCCTCGAATTGCTTCGTATTATATTCCTTATCAGCATAGATACTCATGATCCTGTCTGCCTCCTCATAATTTCCGGTGCCTTTCAGGGCCTGGGCATACCTGAAAAAAACCTCCAGTGGTACTGATTCCTTATATTTTTCAAATAACTGGTTATAGGCCTCCACCGCGGGTTCCATCTCAGAATTATAATAATAAGAATCCCCCAGATTTTGTAGTACTTCCTGACTGTCACCAAGTTTTGCGTACATCTGAGCAGCCTCCACATAAGCTTTCTTTTTAAAAAGTCTGTTGGCTTTACTAAGGCTCTGCCCGTATAATGCGGGAATCGCAAATAATGTTAATAACAGCAGGTAAAATTTTTTCATCTCTATTCAATTTAGAAGAAGCGCGGCGATTTATCATTTCCTAATCCAAAAATGTTTAGATCCCAAAGCAGCATGATCTCATGGGTTCCTGAATTGAATCTTCCCAAATTCGAAACCGTATAATCATAAGCATATCCGACACGAAGTCCCGGTGTTACTTTGAAATTGACCAATCCGGTCATGGAATCCCCGAAACGATATCCCAGACCTACTTCAACCTTATCTTCGATCATAACATTAGCATTCAGATCGACCGATAATGGAGCACCTCCAACCGCTCTGGTCATGAAGGTTGGCTTGAATTTCACCGAATCACTTAACGGAAATACATACCCCCCGGTTAAGAAGAAGTGAATCTCTTCTCGTCCTAAAGCCATCACTCCTTCATCAGATTCAAGGTGTTTCGATCGTAACAACTGTGGCGCTGATAAGCCCACATAGTAGCGATCACTGAAGAAGAAAGCTCCGAAACCAAAATTAGGAAAAGTTTTACTAACATTTGAAGCATACGCCGGATCCGGCAAAGGGTCAGAGTATACAAAACCATCGAAATCTGTATTATAAAAAGTAGCACCAACCTTGACTCCAAAAGATAATCTGCTCCATCGGTTCAAAGAGATCACATAAGCCGCATCTGCATATACATTGGTCTCCTTAACCACATCGCCGATCTGATCATGGACGATAGAAAGACCACCTTCCACATTATAGGTCAAGGGAGAATGAACAAAGACCGACATGGTCGTTGGCCCGCCTTCAGCGCCAACCCATTGATTGCGGTACATCGCTCCGAAATTTATAAAATCAGGATCATCGGTGGCATATCCCGGATTGATCAGACTCATGTTATACATGTACATCGTAAAACTCGGATCCTGCTGAGCATAGGAGTTAAGCCCTGTGATCAGCGCGATAATCAGTAAACTATATCGAAATGAGAAGTTTTTCATCTAAAATACTATACTTATCTGTTGAGATAGACCCGACCTTGTAAAGGCTCCCTGCTTCCATCGTTAAAATTCAATATAAAAAAGTACACACCTACAGGCAAGGTATTGCTTCCTATCGTTGCTCCTTTTTGCGCGTTTCCATCCCAATCCGGTGTACCTTGATTTCCTTCATAGAGTACATTTCCGTATCGGTTGAATATTTCTAGTGTAAAGCTCGGATAAAGCTCTCTCAGATTGTTAATTTTAAAGGTGTCATTGATTCCATCCCCATTGGGTGAAAATCCGTCAGGAATCAGAAGATCCGATTCGCAAACCTCAAATTCCACCGTTACCGCAAGTCGGGTAACACTTTCACATCCGGAAGCATTCACTCCTGTGGCATAATAGGTCTGGCCGTCAACCAAAAGATCCGATGGATCATAGGGAGTGCCTCCGGTCTCATTATCATACCATACATAAGATTCTACGCCGGTAAGATTACCGCCGAGATCAGCTATGGTAGGTGCGTCACTTCCACAGAAGGTCGCACCACTTTCAACGAGTTGTGGTTCTGGACTTGATTCTATTGTAAAACTACCAGAAGGAACTACAGAAACATCAGCATCACACCCGGACACTGCCCGTGATAACTGATCGATAACGATCGTGGTACTACCCTCATTCGATAGATCCGATGATTCGATTGTAAACTCTCCGGAACCATTTGCAAAAGTCACAGTCGTTGTCGTTTCTGAATTATTTGCTCCGAGCAACGTATAGGTTATCTGATAATCCCCGGAGGTTAATTGATCAGCGCCGGAGATCATCGCAACTGTACTTTCGCCAAGACAAATATCACCGACGGTAATGACAGCCCCGGTAATCACCGGATTAGCCTCAATAGTAACGGTAATCTGAGAAGAATCGGTAAGTCCGCATTGTGCAGACCCTGTTACGGTATAGGTATAAGTACCATCTGTATCTAAATTCGGGTCGAATATTCCATTCCCACCAGATAATGCGGGATTCCAGACCCCTCCGGCGTCGGGCGATCCTCCTATGTACTCAAAGAGATCAACAGGGCCATTATCAGCACATACAATGATATTAGCATTGGTTCCCGCATTCGGATCAGGGATAAGCGTTACAGTAACACTAGCACTGACTTCTCCGCAAGCGTCACCACTGGTCAGGGTATAGGAATATACCCCCCCTTCATCCACAGCAGGATCAAAGATACTTCCCCCTCCGGACAATTGTGGCGACCAGGTACCTCCGGTTTCCGGAGATCCTCCCAGTAAACCAAACAAGTCTACCGGATCATCGACTGTACAAAGTGTCACTGCTCCATCAGTTCCGGGATCGGGTGCAGTATTGATCGTTACGGTCACCGTTGCAGTATCATCGCTACACGGTAATTGCCCGGAAACGGTATATGTATATATACCCGCTGCATCCACAGCAGGATCAAATATTCCCGAACCGCTGCTTAAAGTGGGCGTCCATACTCCTCCGGCATCAGGTTCTCCTCCCAAACGGGAAAACAGATCCTGTGGAGGCGCAATATCACATAAGGCAAGCGTACCGTTCTCTCCTGCATTGACCAGCGGTACGATCGAAACGGATACCGTGGTACTACTGGCAGGACACTCAGTATCGGGCTTATCGACGGTATAAGTAAATGTATATGGACTATCCGCTACGGTCATTCCCGAAGGATCAATGGTACCAACACTACCGTTAGTTATAGATAAAGGGCCTTCCCAAACCCCAATGGATTCAGGATTACCTTGCAGAATATCAAAAAGATTTATGGTTCCTGTAGTTTCCAGCTCAGAGATACAAATATCGAGGGATCCGCTGTTTCCTGAATTATTAACCGGCTGAAGATCCACGACAACTTTAAGACGTTCCACACTTTCACAAGGCGGTTCAATCTTACTGGCATAATAATCTTCTCCATCGATCAGTGGTGTGGACGGATCAAGTGGAACCACAGAATAACTTGTAGCATACCAGTTGTTATTTCCGGTAGCATCGAGATCACCTACTACAGGTGGTGAGTCTGGGTCATTACAAAAATTCTGGAACTCCTCACCCTCAGGAGCTGCAACCACACTGATATTTACGAAAACCGCTAAACGCGATGTACGACAACCTGTATCAGGATTTGCCTGATCGGCATAATAGATCATACTACTTTCAATTACCGTTGTCAATGGTAATGGAGACCCTCCTGTTGCGCTGGTGTACCATTTGACATCATTCCCTTCAGCTTCCAGTGCTGCAAGTGTGATATCGGTATTTTCGCCGGAACATACTCCCTGAAAATTGAGTCCGACTGGTGGACCGTAGATCACGACATCCACTCTTTCCCGACTCTCGCAACTACCGGTATTGTCATCGGCATAATAATCCTCTCCATTGACGAGTTCAATGTTAGAACCTAATGGAGTGGTACTGGTAGCGGTTGCATACCAGACTATGCCACCACCATTATCAGTTGCGATCAGGTCTCCTACAAGACTGGATTCAACATCACAAAAGGACTGTGTGGATTGAGTAACCGTAGGACATTGAGCTGCTATCTGAAAACTACTTAGAAGCATTGCAAATGCACAAAATATTTTGCAATAAATATTGATCAGGGGTGAATTTTTCCTCATATACAACCGGGGTTACGCTACAAAATCGGGTATGTTATACTATTAATCTTTTTTCGTTTTTGCGAATTCTTACTCCAGAATTTTCAATCCTGATCTGGAATCAAATTGAAGTAGGTTAATACCATTGTTCAGGTAGGGGCCGGTATTTCCTTTTTCATATCTGTAATTCACGCCATTGAACTCGGTAAATCCTGTTGATAGAGAACCGTTGAACCCTTCTTGCTGAGCGATCCTTAGCAGTGTGTCGAAAGTGAGCACATATCCAAAATAAGCATCGTTTGAAGGAGTACCCCCAAAACGCTTTTTATATATTTTCCCGAATGATTCCGGGATCGTATTCAATCCTGATAGTTCCGGTGACGGATAAATCATATTCAAAACCTGAAAACGCTTATGAGATACATCTCTATCTGCAGGTATCAAATGTTCATCCAAAACTGCCAATTGCATATTAAACCCACCCATTTCGCGAAGCAATAAATTGGTGGTATTCAAAAACACCCGGTTTCTCGGACTATCGATCAAGATAAAATTCTTCTTATCTTTTCTCAATTTCGACACCAATGCTTCATCATCAAAAATACCCTGTTCATTGGTCTTAACAAGAATCGCTTCCGGCATGTATTTGGCGAGAAAAGCCTCGCTCTCTAACCGAACCGGATCATGAATTACAACGATATTCGGATCACCGGAGCTCTTGATATAACCAATAAGCTTTTCACGTTGTGCATTGATGGAAGGAACACCCTCATAGATATTGTTAATACCCGTGAAATCAGGATTGTTTGACGCAGTAATCACAGGAATTCCCGCTGCAACCACAACCTCAGCTGCTGCCTTGGTCGGATAATCAAAATAAGGTGATATAATCGCCTGTGAATTGTCCCAATTATATTTTTCCAGCATTGCCTTAACGGTTGCTGCATCGGTCTGTGCAGCTATGGTTGCGATCGATGGTTGTACGTCAACGCCTTTTAATTTAACCGCTTCCATCGCCAGACTTGCTCCCTGATAGAACTGATAATTTCTTTTTATATCTTCAGATTCGGCTGATTCCACATCCTTAGAGGAGAATTGCGATTCTGAAAAAGGCAAAAGAAAAACGAGTCTGGCTTTGCTTCCGGACACAACAGAATTTACCATATTACCGGAAACCGATTTCTGAGGACCCGTTTTTACCGGCGGCACAACCGGATCTTTCTCAACGATACTGACCGGTGTAGTATCGGGTTTCACATTTGGTTTAGTTGTGGTCACGGAAGTTGGCTTTTCAAATTTCGGCACCTCGGTAGATCTGGGATTAACCAGTCGGTCTCCTGCCATAAGAACCGGAACAATATTTGGGTTAGCCCGTTCAAGTTCACCGATACTCACCCCATATTTACGGGCAAGACTGAATTTGGTGTCTCCGGGTTGAATAATGTAAACACCCGGCTCTTCAGATACGGGAATAAGACGGATCATCTCTCCTGATTTTAATCCATCTGAGATCCCCGGATTCATAGCATCCAGATCTTTTATAGTTATATTAAATCTTTGCGAAATTGCAGATTTGGTATCTCCGGGTTGAACGATATAGGTTGTTGGATTAACCGTTCCGGATTTAACGATGAGGGATTCACCAACATAGATTATCTCTTCCGGCCTTGGGTTCAATGCCAGCAATGCTTCTACGGTAAGATCGTAGGCTCTGGATATACTATACAACGTCTCCCCTGCCTTCACTACATGCTTTCCGGTGTTTTGCCCGTTCATGAAATGAAAGCAAAGACAAATGAACGTTACATAGATAACATATTTATTTGATTTTACTCCCATACCCGTACCCAGTATACTATGCCTAAAGTTTGTAATTAAATATAACACAAAAAAATAGCTTGAAAATGGTATCCTTCTTAAGATGTCAATATTTTATCAACAACAAAACAAGTCAATTCAGACATCAGAACAGCACAGTTTACCAACAGGTTGAAGTTCCATTCCCAATCAATGGGCGAAGATGCACTAATATAGATGTATGGACTAAAATAATCGATGAACGCATCAATATATAGGGTTGTAATGTCATTTCATCGAAAATAATAAAAAATATACTATAAATTACCTCATAATAATTCCTTAAAAATCACGAATTTACTGACATTATCGTGAAGTTACAATCACGATTTCTGACCAATGTTTTTCAGATCATTATTTCCTTTTTAATTTCAATATTACGCTGTTGCCATTCAACCGAATAGCCTTCTCCTCATCGTTTATTTATGGAAAATTATTGCAAAATTAGTAGCTTAGATGGGTTAAGTTTGCAAAAATAATACATATTAAATTTCTGTGGTTATGGTTCTTTCTGTTGAAAACGCTTATTTGGAAACTAAAGAAATCCTTCAGGGAAGGAATGCTTTACGAGATGATTTTCAGCCCTTAGCAGATTGGATTCAAGCCAATTACGAAGTTACACCAATAAATATATATTTTGAGGTTAAAGGAGAAAACCGTATCCCTACTCTAGAAATATGGTTTGAAAGGGATCGTGATCTCGAACCCTTCCAAAACAAGTTCCACACATTCTTCAAAAGCAAACATGTCGATGCCATTAAGGAACAGTTTAAAGCATTAACACCGCATAATCAAGGGAGCGCAGATACCGACCTCCACGCTGGGTTAAACGGAAAATCCTTTCCCCAATTTGATTTAAATGAGTTGCAAGTGGAATTTACGGCTTTTAAACCGATCGCCAGAATCTCCATAAATGAACAAATAACTTCTGATGAGATCGAATCCCTTCAAAAAGAGATCGATAATCCTGTGATCTGGAAAATTTCCCGGGGGCCCTCTGGCACTACCTTTTTTCTATATACCGACGATCAGGTACGGAGATTCATGTTTACCAAATCACATATGAAGTGGACCGATATGTATTTTGAATTACTGAAGAAATATGATGAGTTCAACTATTTCGAAAGAGATAATTTCGTGATCTATCTGGATAGCAAAGAAAATTTCGAAAACAACTTTCACGGAAACTGGTTCTTCTATTATAAATAAATCGTATTGGTGACACTATACTGGTGACAGTAACTGAGTCTGTGAAACAGTTCACTTCCGCATTTAAGGCTAAAGTGCCTAAATAGGGATGACACTCGACGTCGCCGCAGTTGTCCCGAGAATCGGGAGCAGGATCGTCACTTTCAGTGCGTCATCTGACAAGCAGATTTCAAGCAGTCTCCAATTTAACATAAACACTTGATTATCTTAAACTTACATTTATTTTATTTATCTTAGGCCTACTGACTAACATTCGTCAGCGACTACCCTAAAATTTTGATAAATGAGATCCAAACACCTCGGAACTTTAACAATCGTTTTCTGGATAACCATCCTTAGCTTTCCAATATCAATCAATGCCCAGCAAGTAACCGACTCACTTCAGAATGACAAAAAACAAAAGAAGATCGATCTCACTGTAATGCCTTTTATCAATTATAACCGTGATCTGAAATTCATGTTCGGGGTGATCCCGATGGCGATGTATCGTCCGATGAAGAATGACACCATCTCTCCCAAATCTCTATCCGGCATCTCGGCCGTATACACGACAAATGGTTCCTATTTTATCGCTTTATTCAACAAACTATACCTTTCTGAAGACACCTGGAGAATCAATTTTTTTGCCGTAACAGGCGATCATAATTCTCAATTCTTCATGGATGACCTGGATGCCCCCGGATTTTATGATTATGGAACCAAAACAAGCATCATAAGTATTGGAGCACAACGTAAAATTATGGAGCATCTTTATGGCGGACTCACCTACACCTTCTCCTATTTTGATACAGATTATGAGGATGAAGTGCAACCATCCTCCATTACACGTACACACGGTATAGAATTAAGTGCGCTTTGGGATACCCGCTCAGATGTCTACTATCCTTACAATGGAAGAAAAGTCAGACTTCGCTGGATCACTTATCCGGAATGGTTCGGAAATGAGAGCAATGCAAATCGCGTAGTGACAATCCTGAATCAGTATTATGGGGTAAGGAAAGATACCGATGTGATCGCAGCCCGTTTCTTCGGAAGTTTTGGACTCGGTGATATTCCATTCGAACAGCAAGTAACTCTGGGAGGTAAAGACATCCGTGGTTATTCGGAAGGTAAATACAGAGGTGATGGTCAGATCGCTATCCAGGGTGAATATCGCTATAACTTCAGTCAGAAAATGGGATTGGTTGGTTTCGCCGGACTTTCAACCATCTACGGATCTGACACAGAGGACTTCAATTGGGACCTCTACCCCGGTATTGGCGTAGGTTATCGCTACCGGGCTTTTAAAGCTGTCAAGTTCAATATAGGCCTGGATGCTGCAGTTGGAAAAGGTGACTGGGGACTATACTTCAGAATCGGAGAAGCATTTTAAGAAACTACTTTAAATTAATTATGGATAAAGGATTATGGATTTGGATTAAGGATTATGGATAATAATTAACTCTAAACCTCAATTCTCAATTCTCAATTCTTAATTCATAATTCTCAATTCTTAATTCTTAATTCTTAATTCATAATCCATATTTCATAAAAAAGTAACGGTTCTTCATGATCATAGAATACTGAAGAACAGTTACTTTTTCTAGTTACTATTTTGCTTTAGTAATCAGGAATCAATTCCCTTTACTTCCGCTTCTCATTTTATCCATAACTTCATCAAGGTTAAAGGATGCTGGTTTTTGCCTCGGTGGATAATCCTTGAAGCTCATAACCATTTCGCCAGTTATATCCTGAGCTGCCACGCCTGCGAACTGCATGATTCCTTCCATCCATTCGTAATAAACATTTGAATTATGCTGTGCCCTTTCAAACGGATCCATTTTCAGATCGAAGATCAACGGAATCCTAAGACTTACAAACGGATACATCCATACGCCGAATTTTGACGATTGCTGTTCCATGAATACAAGCTTCCAACGATCATATCTCAGAGCGACCAATTGACCATCATCATTCCAATAAAAGAACTCCCTTCTGGGCCAGTTTGTAGCACCAAATTCATTTTTGGTTACTTGCTGCTGTCCGGTTAAAAATGGTAAAAGATTATATCCATCCAAATGAACCTTGTAGTTCATACCTCCGGCAGCATAACCTTTCAATAATTTATCTTTTATTCCTGTATCTCCGGCAGCAGCCATAAGCGTAGGCACCCAATCATTTCCGGCTACAACCTCATTAACTACGGAACCTGCTTCAATCTTACCCGGCCATCTGATAACACATGGTACCCGGTAAGCACCTTCCCAGTTGGTATTCTTTTCACCACGGAATGGTGTGATTCCACCATCCGGCCACATATTGAAATGTGGACCATTGTCTGTAGTGTAGATCACGATCGTATTCTCGCTTACGCCCAATTCATCCAATTTATCGAGGATCATTCCGATCTGATCATCATGCTGCATCATACCATCAGCATAGAAGTTCAAGCCAGACTTTCCTTCATAGGATTCCGGTACATGCGTAACATAGTGCATTCTAGTGGTATTGAACCAAACAAAGAAGGGTTTATTAGCCTTTACAGACTTATCCATAAAATTATTAGCCGCATCCAGGAATTCCTGATCAACGGTTTCCATACGCTTCATGTTCAAAGGACCGGTATCTTCAATTTTCCCATCGGCATAGGAATGAATCACTCCTCTGGGACCATATTTCTTTCTGAACTCCGGGTTCTTGGGATAATACGGATTTTCAGGAGTCTCCTCAGCATTTAAGTGGTAAAGATTTCCAAAGAATTCATCAAAACCATGATTGGTTGGAAGGAATTCATCCAGATCTCCCAGGTGATTCTTTCCGAACTGACCCGTAGCATATCCCAATGGTTTCAAAAGTTCCGCCAGGGTTGGATCCTCCTTTTGTATTCCTAAGGTAGATCCCGGCACACCCACTTTCGTCATCCCTGTCCGAACCGGCATTTGCCCGGTAATAAAAGCCGCCCTTCCGGCTGTACAGCTCTGTTCAGCATAGTAATCCGTAAAGATCGCACCTTCGTGGGCTAACCGGTCAATATTGGGTGTCTTATACCCCATCATCCCACGATTGTTATAACTCAGATTCCAATACCCTATATCATCACCCATGATGACCAGAATATTCGGTTTTTGTTGCGGAAATACCTGGGTAAACCCCATCAGTATCAACGCAAGAAGAATATTTCTAAAATTCATATTAAAAGTAATTTGGTTTACAATTTTACAGACCTGACCACAACAGGGCTAAATTTGTGGATAAGAGAGTCTTAATTTACAATATTTATATAACAATCTGATTTTTAGATCGTTATTTTTATTTGAATTATGGATTGATCCATTGTCCAGTCGAACTATCGATTGGAGAAATGCCGATTACCGACTTTCTGAATTCCTTCCAGAATTTTCTATCGAGCGAAATTTCTTTTTTATTTTCGTTTATCGCATCGGCAATTTTCGCGATTTCTTCATCTAGCTTTATGGAGTTACCATACGTACCTAAAGACTCCAGATCATAGATACCTGTGCCTGTTTGATCCAGCCATCTGTAGAGGGCATTGATCACAGACCCGGATGTTCTCTTTTTGATATTTTTGAGAAATCGTCTGAAGTACCAGGCTTCCGAATTCCTGTAAACTGCCCTTCTTTTTCTGTATACCTTCAGGTAATGCCGGATAACCTTAAAACTGATGACGAGTAAGATCAGAAGTGTCACCAACATTAACAGAAACTCCTTTAAAGTCATTCCCATGATCGTAACTGCTGCCTTTTTTATTTCGGTATCATCACTGGTGGTTACAACGGAAAGTGAATCTTTAACGGTGGCGAGAATACCACTGTCTTCATTTTCGATGACATCGATAATAATTTTGCTCAATGTGCGGTTTGAAACTTTTTTAGTATAAGGATTATACCATTGAAAAACCTTTTCCGGCAATTCATAGGTACCTGCCTTTTCAAACAGGTATTTGGCTGATTCTCTTCTAACACCTGTTATGGCGGTTTTCGTTTTGCGAGTACTCACCGAGGCTCGTCCGGGATATAAACTAACATCGGGTAAGGTATCCCATTGCACCGGTGGTATCATTTCACCAACCGTTCCGGAAGCCGAACGATCGATCGCTCTTTCAAATACTTCTCCTGTTTTCATCTTTAACGCTTCTCCTGCATTTCTGTCTCTGATAGTAAGAGAAGATGCTACAAGCCACATTCCATCATTATATTCATCGGGAGCTGGTTTTACATCGATCTCTTTTTCATCGGTGCTTACCTTATGCGGAGTTCCCTTATAATTCCCAGGGGAAGGTGATGTCACTGTAAAGGAAAGTGGAGGAATTTTCAGGACTCCTGATTGAAAGGGGAATACTTTAAAACTCATCGTCACCCCTGCATAAGTATTGCCATTCTTCCTGAAAGACTTACTTTGCCCGTTGAGATAAACCACAAATGCCCCCTGGATTTGAATATTACCTGGATTAACCCCTTCACTAAAAAAGGTGGAAGTATACATTGTCACCTTTAGATCCAGTGGCTCCCCTACCAAAACTTCAGATTTATTAACATAAAGATCAGCCCAGACCTGTTGGGAGCATACCGTTGGCATACTCAACAAGAGTATGAAAAAGAGCATAAAATATTTAAGCGTTTTAATTTTCATTCCCTCCTGAATTTGGTTGCAAATGATCTTTTCTGGCCTGGTATCTGAATTTTTTTCTTAAAAACTCTGCCGGGTCGTCATTCACTTTTCTAAGCATGATTTTTGCTCCATCGTTCTTTGTTGCACCCGGCTCTCCTAATTGATCGCTTTCCTTTCCCGTTCGCATATCCGTAGCGACATTCTCCTCAAGGCGTTCCTTTTCCATATCCTTTTTCGTCGCCTCCTGACCTCCTCCACTCAGATCTTCAGCACTTGTATTTTGTCTGTTCTTATTATTGGATCCCGGATCTTCCTGTTGTTTTTTATCCTTTTCAGACACTGGAGACCATCCTTTTAACACCTCAGAATTCTTTCGTGCATTTTCCATATTGGGGTTCAGACGTGAGGCCTCATCAAAAGCCATTTTAGCCATGAGCGTATCCCCGGTTTTTATCAATGTAATTCCCAGATTGTAAAATCCATTCGCAGTGGAATCTCTTTTGAATTCACGCTTGGCAGCCTCATAATCACCGGCCTTATAATAAGCCACCCCTTTTCTCATAGGTTCATCATACCTTTCGGCAGCATTGCTGTAATCTCCATGGTCACTCATGCGCTGTCCCTGATAATCGCGTGTGTACCATAGATCTGCAAAGCGTCTTTCCTTGCTGCAAGAGGTTAACACCATCAGCGGGAACAAATACAGAACCCAGCCTTTTCTGAACCACCATAATAATAGTAACGCCATAGGAATCATGAGAAACCACCCCATATCAACCCACTGCGGCTCTTGTTCATTATCATCTTTATGATAGATCAAATTTTCGCGTATTCGCTTGGAAAGCATTTCCATATCGCTGTTATCCATCGTCAGATAATTGACCTCTATCCCTTTGGTTCCATCGAGTTTCGTCATGATATTCCGATCTATAAAACCGGCTGATTGCTGACCTGACGAACCGGGATTTAGATTAAAAGGAATAATCTCCAGCATATTTTGCGATCTGCCGGCATAAGCCTGGAGAATCCCGGCCAGAGTCTCATCGATATCATCGATACAAAGTACTATTCTTGCAGGAGCTTCAACATTTACACTCAGTGAATCAACCAGGTCAAGACCACTTCTCAGATCCGCTCCTTTAAAAGGCATAACCGAAGGCTGTAATGAATTCAAATGATCCTTGACTATTTCGTAATCATCTGCGAGCGGAACCACCGAATGTGCTGTTCCGGCGTAGGCAAGTAATCCGAAGCGAGCTCCCGGTTTGGCATCGAGTAGATCCGTCATTTTAAACTTAGCACGTTCAAGACGATTGGGAGGGATATCCTCCGACATCATTGATGCTGACAATTCCAAAACGATAAACACAGGACTTTCGATCTGTTGTTTATCCACATCCCTTTGATGCCAGGTTGGCCCTGCAATAGCGATAACCCCCAAAGAAATGGCAATGATCCACATCACATGCATAAAAATGGCAGTGCGTTCATTCCCCTTTTTGATAATATAGGGACGTAAATGGGGAGCGATCAATGTTTCCCAGGGTGCTTTTTTCTTAAACCGGATAAACCCAAGAATTCCGAATATGATTACAGGAATATACAACCATAAGAAAACCGGTCTCAAAAAATGAAACGCATTCCAGTCTATGGGTAAATATTCATTCATCGATTATATTTTGATTGACGAAATGCCTGCCAGAACATCACCAATTGATTGATCATCCAGGAAATGAATAACAATAGCAATACACCGCTAAGCGGATACATGTATAAAAGCGTTACCGGTCGGTTCTCTTCCTCTTCATATTCGATCGGTTCAAGTTTATCCAATTCTTCGTAGACTTTTTCTAACTCGTTTTGATCCTTTGCCAAAAAATATTTTCCTCCTGTTACTTCCGATATTTGCCGAAGGGTTCTTTCGTCAAGATCGCTGCCGGAAGTACCGGGTTCACCGATTCCAAGGGTATAGATCACCACTGAATCTTTTGCCGCCATGTTTGCAGCATCGATAGGTTGTATATCATCACCTGCATCCACCCCATCGGTTAGCAATAACATTACCCTGGATTTTAAAGTATCCTTTTCGAACATTGACATACCTTTGGTGATGGCCTTTCCGATATGGGTAAGTTGCCCGGCCATACCAACGTCTGTTTCTTCCATCAAATGATTGACAGTTTTCAAATCGGGAGTAAAAGGTGCCTGAATATAGGCTGCCGAGCCAAAGAAGATAAGTCCCATTCGATCTCCTTCACGGTCATCGATAAACTTTTGTAACACCGATTTAACGCCATCCCAGCGTCGAACTCTTCTACCCGCTTCGACCCAGTCGCTTGTTGACATACTGTTTGAAATATCAGCTGCGATTAAAAAGCTTCGGGAGGTTTTGACCTTCATCTTAGGTTCACCGGTTAACTGCGGTGAAGAAAGCGCAAATAATAGCAAGGCCCAGCAGAGATACAGAACTATCCAGTTAAGAAACTTCCTGCGCCTAACCTCAGCTGCTTTTCTGGGCTTTGCACCGGTATAAGAGACCATCCTTGAAAAGGTCGGATAAAATATTGAAGTGCTTTTTGAATGCAAAGGAGGTAGCAGCCAATATACCAGTAAGGGAAAAGGCAACAACACAAAGATCCAAGGATATAACAGCTCAAAGTTTTCGTTCATGATTCCTGATCCATTTTTTTGCATACATGAACAAACTCGAACGTTGCTCATTTTCAAGAGGTATGTTTTTATAAACAAGCGCATTCAGCGAATCTGCCATCGAAGAAAAATCAACGCTACTGGCTCTTGCATCCAAAAAAGAAAACCAGTCTTCCCCGTTTAATGCTGCGATCGATTCACGACCGTAAACATCCATTGCCAGATTCTTTAACAAAATGAGTATGCCAAGGGCAGAATTTTCGTTATCCTTAGCCAGATGTTCTAAATTCCGGATTGCAATCCTTCGATAACGATCCTTTTGAATAAATCTCCAAATGAGATACATAAGGAGCAAGATCAAAATGATAAGGAGCACCATCCATCCATAGGTTTCAAATGAAAATTGAACTTTTGGAGGTTCGTACAGTTTCTCCAGTGAACCTGTCTTCAGATTCTGAGTTAACTCGGATATGGACAGGTACAGACTTCTTACATACATCATCCTACCTCTTTTTAGACAATTGATCTTTAAGTTGTTTATCTATCGGTATGGCCGTATTAAATTCAAGCACCGGAATTCGATATTTTTTAGTTCTGTCCCGAAATTGATTTATTTCTTTCTCCATGGCTTCCTGATACGCACCGCGCAAATTATCCTGACCGGAAATCAGCGAAACCTGTTGTTGTCGGTCTCCGAAAATAACATCTGTATCAGGGAGTTTTATTTCCAGTGGATCACTCACCTTTGCCAGAATCACATCATTATGTCTTGAAATTCTGGCCAGTGATTTTAAAAAACTTTCTTCCTGTCTGAAAAAATCACTGATAATGATCACCAGAAAATCATGAGTCACCAGATTAAAGATCCTCTGCGTAGCTTCCTTTAAAGCAACTTCAAAATCTACCGGATCAGAATCCCTCAATTGATGATTACGCATTTCGATCGTTTCCAGAAAACGCATAATGTTTCTTCGGTCTCTTTTAGGAAAGACAATATCGGTACCATCATCAGAAAACACCATCCCGCCAACCCGATCACCGTCATTAAGAATACTAAAAGCAATGATTGCTGCGATTTCAGCTGCAACAACGGCTTTGGTTTTCTTTACCGATCCGAAGAACATTGATTTGGATTGGTCTACCACGATAAAAACAGGTTTTTCCTTTTCTTCTTTATAGACCCGAACATGCGTCTTTTTCGTTCTGGCCGTAACCTTCCAGTCTATGGTTCGCACATCATCGCCATTCACATAGGTTCTTACCTCTTCGAAATCAAGTCCGCGACCCCTGATCCTGGAAGCGTGCCTTCCTCCTAAAACACTGTTGACCGGCTGATTTCTGGCGAGAAGACTGATATTCTTCCCAGTATGTTCCAGGTGTAGCATTTCCTTTAGAGAAATAAAAATGTCGGCTGGATATTCCTGATCTTCTTTTGACATACGCAACTTATGCCAGCACGGCAACCTTTTTTAAAACATTATCAATAACCTGAGCGGTGGTAATACCTTCGGCACGGGCTTCATAGCTAAGTACCAGACGGTGCCTTAGACAATCTGCGGTTACAGCACGAATATCATCGGGAGTAACAAAATCGCTTCCTCGCATCCAAGCATGAACCCGGGAACAACGATCTAGAGCGATAGTCCCACGCGGACTCGCCCCAAAATCGATCCAGGTAGCCAATTCCTGATCATACCGATCCGGATATCGAGTTGCTTCAATTATATCGACCATATATTTTTCCATCGCTTCAGAGGTCTTCACCACCAGAATTTCCTTTCTGGCATCAAATATGGATTCAGGCTCTATCTTTTCTTTTTTCACAGGAGTTCCATTCTTTTGCTCCTGTCTGTTTAATCTTAGTATTCCCACCTCTGAAGCCTCATTTGGATAGCCGATGATCACGTGCATCAGAAATCGATCCATCTGTGCTTCTGGTAATGGATAGGTGCCTTCCTGCTCGATAGGATTCTGGGTGGCCATGACCATAAAAAGAGGTTCCATCGGATAAGTTTTACCAGCAACGGAAACCTGTCTTTCCTCCATCGCCTCCAAAAGAGCTGACTGAACCTTCGCAGGAGATCTGTTTATTTCATCAGCCAGTATCAAATTGCTAAAAATAGGTCCTTGCTGAAATACAAAACGTTCTTTCAGTTCCGGTTGATAGATCTCGGTTCCTGTAATATCAGAAGGCAGCAGATCCGGAGTGAATTGTATTCTGCTCAGTCCACAATTCAATTCATGGGCAAGCGTTTTTATCGCCCTGGTTTTAGCGAGGCCGGGCAGACCTTCCAACAGGAGATTACCATCGGCAAGCAATACCAGTAAAATCCGGTCTACCAGTGTTTCCTGTCCGAGAATTGAACTATTCATGCGAGTTCTTAACTCGTTAATCGCATCGATCGGAGTCATTGTTAATGGAGATTAAAAGGGACACCCCGCTTTATAAAAGCGGGGCTACCTATATATTAAAACTAGATTAATTTCGAGCCGGTGAACTGAGAGACTGTACCACCTTATCAATAGATAAAGAGCTACCCATAACAGGAGGGTATTCTTTAAATGTATTCAGAAATTGAGTAGCGTAGGCCTGAGCCGGAACGAAAAGCCACATATTTTCCCCGTACCACTCGGTATAAAGGGCGGCTTTCCAGGAAACTTCGTATGGGTCAGCTCTGAGATTGATCGCAATAGGCCAGGATGGAGCTTTTCGATATGCTTCATTGATCGATCCCTCCATAATCGTAAAATGTAATTTCCAATCCTTATATCGAATGGCATTCAGATTTCCACCTGCATCGAAATAAAAGATTTCATTTCTTGGAGCTTCACTGACTTCACCCTTAAAAAACGGCATCAGATTATATCCATCCAGATGACATTTAAAGGTTTTTCCATTCGCTTTATAACCACTCAACAGCTTTTCTTTCACATTGGGCTCTCCGGCCGCAGCTACCAAGGTAGGCATCATATCTTCATGAGAGAATATATCATTATAGATCGTTCCGGGTTTGATGACACCCGGCCATCTGATGGCACAGGGTGCGCGGAAACCACCCTCCCAGGTTGAACCTTTTTCACCGGCAAAAGGTGTTGTACCTCCGTCAGGCCAGGTAAATTTCTCTGCCCCGTTATCCGTAGAATACATAATAATAGTATTATCGATTATACCGAGTTCCTCAAGTTTTGCCAGTACAACGCCTATAGCCTTATCATGCTCTACCATTCCGTCAGGATAGAGTCCGATTCCTGTAACGCCCACACTTTCCTCTTTTAAGTGAGTCCATACGTGCATTCTTGTTGCGCTCAGCCAAACGAAGAAGGGTTTTCCTGCAGCATGTGTTTTTTCGATAAAGTCAAGAGCAGCATTTGTGAATTCCTCATCCACGGTTTCCATACGTTTCTTGGTCAGTGGCCCTGTATCTTCGATTCTGCCATCGGCATAGGAATGCAACACGCCTCTGGGCCCGAATTTCTTACGAAATTCTTCATCTTTGGGATAATAGTACCCTTCCGGTTCTTCTTCAGCGTTCAGGTGATAAAGATTTCCGAAAAACTCATCGAAACCATGATTGGTCGGTAAATGTTCATCACGATCCCCAAGGTGATTCTTACCAAATTGGCCACACATATACCCCTGTGGTTTCAGAAGTTCTGCTATGGTCGGTTGATTATCTTTGATTCCTTGTTCTGCCCCCGGCATTCCGATCGTTAAAAGACCTGTTCGGAATGGATGTTGTCCTAGAATAAATGCTGCCCGACCAGCTGTACAGGATTGTTGTGCATACCAATCGGTGAACATCGCACCTTCTTTAGCGATTCGGTCGATATTCGGGGTCTTATACCCCATTATTCCCTGATTATAGGCACTGACATTCGCCCAGCCAATGTCATCTCCCCAAATGACCAGAATGTTTGGTTTATCCTGACTGTATGACAAGCCTACACTGAGGATAGCCAAAAAAAGCAATACCTCAATTTTAAAATTTAGTTGTTTCATAATGGATTATATCTTTATTAGATTCAAAAAGTTAAATCTAAATAGCTTATTATCAAAGAATTACTACAACATATTATGTAAATTTAACATCGAAATGCCATACGTCGATAAAACCGACAAAAACATCGATATTCTACGTTTGTATTATGTTGTATTTACCTCATTTACTGCGTTTTAAATACGCACACACTTGCGATATTTCTTACTGATTTAATAAATAATCACGGTATTATCTATGCCGGCTTTAAAGAATGGATATGGTTCTTTTGCAAAATGATCGCAGCTGATTAAAAACTATACTTATAGAAATAACAGTCCTGAAATATTTTGTTATTCCTAAGAAGAACTAGCTCATATAACCTACTTCTGATTTTTAAATCATCGTTAATTCTACTATTTAATATTACCTTTGCCGTTATCATATCTCAGCCTGACGGTTTGTTCCTCTTACTGAGTAGATACCTCCGAATAAAATATTTTTCGAAATGGATTATGCCAAAGAGATAGCCAGATTAAAGAAAGAAAAGAATGCTGTTATTCTGGCTCATTATTACCAGCGTCCCGAAATACAAGATGTGGCGGATTATGTGGGAGACAGTCTTGGATTATCGCAACAAGCTGCTCAAACCGATGCCGATATGATTGTCTTTGCAGGAGTACATTTTATGGCAGAAACTGCCAAGATCCTGAATCCTGCAAAAAAAGTGGTGCTTCCGGATTTGAATGCTGGTTGCTCACTGGCGGATTCATGTCCGGCCTCTTTATTTGAACCCTTTGTAAAAGCTCACCCTGATCATGTGGTCATTACTTATATTAATTGTTCCGCGGAGATCAAGGCCCTGAGCGACATCGTTTGTACTTCCTCCAACGCATTGAAGATCGTTAATTCAGTACCTAAGGAAACACCGATAATCTTTGCTCCGGATAAGAATCTTGGGAACTATATTATGAGCCAGACCGGAAGAGAAATGCTTTTATGGGATGGTAGCTGTATCGTTCACGAAGCTTTCAGTATGGATAAACTTTTAAACCTGCATCAGGAACATCCGGAAGCAGTGATCATCGCCCATCCTGAATCAGAAACCCATATTCTTAAAACGGCTCAGTATATAGGCTCTACCGCAGGGATGATCAACTATGTCAAACAACATTCAGATAAGAAATTTATAGTTGGAACTGAGGCGGGTATTCTTCATGAAATGCAAAAGGAAGTTCCAGGAACTGAATTGATTCCCTTGCCTTCTAAGGAGAATAACACCTGTGCTTGTAGCGAATGCGCCTATATGAAGGTGAACACGATGCAAAAACTATATGATTGTCTTCTGAACGAGACTCCTGAGATTCATGTGGATGAAAAAATCATGGATCGTGCACTGTTACCAATAGAACGTATGCTGGAGCTTTCTAAATAAAATAAATGAAAACCGACTATCTCATCATCGGTTCCGGCGTGGCCGGACTAACCTATGCTGTAAAACTGGCAGAACAATTTCCGGAAAGAACCGTGACCATCGTTACGAAAGCCGATGAAGATGAATCGAATACCAAATATGCACAGGGGGGTGTTGCCGTGGTGCTTAATGTTGCTGAAGATTCCTTTCAAAAACATATCGAAGATACGCTCATTGCCGGTGATGGTCTTTGTGACCGAAAAGTTGTGGAAATGGTCGTGAAGGAAGGCCCTAAACGGTTAAACGATCTTATTACCTGGGGTGCAAATTTCGATCTGGATCCCAATGGTAAACTGGATTTGGGTAAGGAAGGTGGTCATTCCGAATACAGGATCGTTCATCACAAGGATATTACCGGCTACGAAATTGAAATGGCTCTGTTAAAAAGGGTTCATAAGCTGGATAATATCGCTATCTATAATCATCATTTCGCATTGGATCTTATCACCGAACATCATCTTAAGATACCCCTAACGCAGAATCGAACTTGTTTTGGAGCCTACGTCCTCGACCAGAAAAGCGGAAAGATCAGTAAGATCATCGCAGGAAGTACCTTACTCGCGACTGGAGGGATCGGAAGGGTTTACGGTCATACCACCAATCCTGTGATCGCCACTGGTGATGGTATTGCTATGGCGTATCGTGCAAAGGCCAGGGTTTCGGATATGGAATTTGTACAATTTCACCCTACAGTTTTCTTCGATAAAAGCGATGGTCAATCCTTTCTGATCTCTGAGGCTGTCCGGGGATTCGGAGCCTATCTCAGAAATAAACAAGGCGAACGTTTCATGCCCACCTATGATGAGCGTGCCGAACTTGCCTCCAGAGATATTGTATCCAAAAGTATCGATACTGAACTCAAAAATTCCGGAGAGGAATGTGTATATCTGGACTGTACCCATTTGGACATGGATAAATTCAAAGGCCATTTTCCAAACATCTATGAAGAATGCATGAATCGGCACATCGATATCGCTAAAGACTGGATACCTGTAGTTCCTGCTTCCCATTACTTGTGTGGGGGAATCGAAGTGGATATGCAAGGGCGAACCTCCGTCAAAAACCTCTTTGCCTGTGGAGAATGTACCCGAACCGGACTTCACGGAGCTAACCGACTGGCTTCGAACTCACTTCTGGAAGCATTGGTCTATGCTCATAATAGTTATGTTTATCAAAGTGATAAAGAATCGGTACCAACCGACATCGAAATCCCTGATTGGGATGATAAAGGCACCGTTATCAATAAGGAACATGTAATCGTAAGACACAATATCCGAAAACTACAGTCTCTAATGCAGGATTATGTAGGGATCGTTCGCAGTAATCGAAGATTGGAAATGGCAGCAGCAAACCTGAAACTTATATACGAAGAAGTGGAAGAGCTGTATAAACGGTCTAAAATAAATACAGGCCTTTGCGAACTCCGCAATATGATCAATATCGCCCACCTTACCATCGACCAGTCAAGAGCGCGAAAAGAAAATCGGGGCGGATACTTCAATGTCGATAACGTGATATGAGTTATGAGTTATGAGTTATGAATTAAGAATGAAGAATTAATTGAAAATTTAGAATTGATAATTGAGCTCCAATTAAACTATTGTCACTAGTATCACTATTGTCACTAATATCACTATTTTATGTATCTTTGAACCTGAAATGAAGAATCTGGCAATTCGAATATTGGCTTTTTCGATGGCGATGCTCTTGCTATTGTCCACAACCTCATTCACCATTAGCAAACATTTTTGTATGGGAAGTTTGGTTGATGTTGCCTTATTCAGTGAAGCTGATACCTGCGGAATGGATATGGTTTCCGATATGGAACAAAATACTCCGGACCTTAAATCAACCTGTTGTTCTGACGAAAAGATTGTACTTCAGGGACAGGATGATCTTTCTTCCGGATATGACCAGATCTCACTGGATCAGCAATACTTCATTCAAACGTTTATTGTAAGCTGGCTACAGGTTTTTGAAGAAGCAAATAAAGAACCTGAAACCTTCAAATTCTACACACCACCACGTCTGGTCACGGACATTTCGGTAATGTATGCTACTTTTCTGATCTGATGTACTAAGCAATTTCCATCTGGAATCTGTTACGCCATATTTTGACGTATCCGTTTAATTGCTTAATACATTTAAAATGATCAATAAAATCACAGGTTATCTTATAGAAAACAAACTGGTCGCCATTCTGATCCTTATCGTTTTAACGGTATGGGGAATCAGTACTGCACCATTCGACTGGGAAATCCCCTTTTTACCCAAAGACAGCGTCGCTGTGGATGCTATTCCGGATATTGGGGAAAATCAGCAAATAGTATTCACCAAATGGCCGGGGCAATCACCGCAGGATATCGAAGATCAGATATCCTACCCCCTGACCTCTGCCTTACTGGGCATACCGGGAGTGAAAACCATACGTAGCTCCTCGATGTTCGGTTTTTCGAGTATCTATGTCATCTTCGATGAGGGTATAGACTTTTACTGGAGTCGTTCGAGAATTCTGGAAAAATTGAATTCTCTGCCTTCCGGCCTGCTTCCTGAGGGAATCAACCCTTCTTTAGGTCCTGATGCGACAGGTCTGGGACAAATTTTCTGGTATACCCTGGAAGGACGCGATGAAGAAGGGAATGTCACCGGAGGTTGGGACCTCGATGAGCTGAGAAGTATCCAGGATTATATCGTGAAATACGGACTTGCATCTGCGCAAGGGGTTTCGGAGGTCAGCTCCATCGGGGGATTTGTCAGAGAATATCAGGTCGACATCAGACCTGAACTCATGAAAAAATACAATATTAATCTTGGTCAGGTTGTATCTGCGGTCAAACAAACGAATCGTGAGATCGGAGCACAGACCATCGAGATCAATAAAGTGGAATATCTCGTTCGCGGTCTTGGCTATATGAAAAATGTGGAAGACCTGGAAAATACCGTGATCACCAGTACAGAGCATACTGCTTTACGTATAAAAGACATCGCCCGTGTTCATCTCGGACCGGCCGAAAGAAGAGGTATTCTTGATAAGGAAGGTGCTGAAGTTTCCGGAGGTGTTGTGGTTGCCCGTTACGGATCAAATCCGATGGAGGTCATTCAAAATGTTAAAAAGAAGATCGAAGCGATCAGTCCGGGTCTTCCCTCTAAAGAACTTGCCGACGGGCGAATTTCAAAAGTGACCATCGTTCCTTTTTATGACAGAACACAATTGATCGGTGAAACCCTGAACACCCTTAATGAAGCCCTCACCTTTGAGATCCTGATCACTATTCTTGTGATCATCGTTATGGTGAATAATCTCAGAGCCTCCATCCTTATTTCAGGTTTACTCCCCGTAGCTGTACTTATGGTCTTCATCAGCATGAAACTCTTCCATGTGGATGCGAATATCGTTGCCCTGTCAGGTATTGCCATTGCAATAGGAACCATGGTGGATGTAGGCGTCATTCTATCCGAGAACATTCTGAGGCATATGGATGAGGATAAGGAAAAATTACCGGTAAATACATTAGTTTATAACGCTACCGCGGAGGTTTCGGGAGCCATAATTACCGCTGTGCTTACCACCATCATAAGTTTTATACCCGTATTCACCATGGTCGGTGCAGAAGGTAAACTTTTCCGCCCGCTGGCCTTTACAAAGACCATGGCACTTACTGCCTCCATAATAGTAGCCTTATTTATCATCCCTCCCTTTGCTGCCATCATCTTTAAAAAGCGAAATGTATGGAAACCCATGAAATTCGGGATGAACGGATTTTTTATCCTTGCAGGGATCACCGCCATATTATATGGATATTTTATAGGGATAGCACTCCTCTTGTTCGCAATAGCCAACCTCTTACGGCTTCAGGATTACCTTGATGAGAAAAAATATCAAGCCTTAAATCTTATCCTGGCTACCGGTACAATTGTGGTATTACTGGCAGATTACTGGAGACCACTTGGATTCAGATACAGCATCTTTGCTAATCTGATGTTTGTAGGGATCATTTGTTTTGGCTTTCTGGGGCTGTTCACCCTTTTCAGACAATACTATCTTCGAATTCTCCATTGGACTCTCAAAAATAAAGCAGTATTCCTGAGTATCCCATGTGTATTACTCACCCTTGGCTTTTTCATCATGAAAAATACCGGAAAGGAATTCATGCCTGCTCTGGAAGAAGGCTCATTTTTACTCATGCCTACTTCTTTGCCACATGCAGGTATTGAAGAGAATAAGCGAGTGCTGCAACAACTGGATATGGCAGTGGCCGGGATTCCGGAGATCGAAACCGTGGTTGGTAAAGCAGGTAGAACAGAGTCTGCACTGGATCCCGCTCCGCTGTCTATGTATGAAAACATCATTCAGTACAGATCCGAATATGCTGAGATTGATGGAGAACCACATAGATTTAAAATTGACGACCAGGGCCGCTTCCTTTTAAATGACGGAGCGATTACCTTAAATCCGAATATCGATGAAGCTATTGCAACACCCCAGGAATTTCCTGTGGCCACAGAATTGCTGATTCCAGATGATGATGGTGAATATTACAGAAACTGGCGTCCGGAGATCAAATCTCCGGATGATATTTGGAATGCCATAGTTGCGGTTACCAAAATTCCCGGAGTTACTTCTGCTCCCAAATTACAACCGATCGAAACCCGATTAGTAATGCTTCAAACCGGAATGCGGGCACCCATGGGAATCAAAGTGAAAGGTCAGGATCTTAAGAAGATCGAAGCTTTCGGAATAGAACTGGAAGAACAACTAAAACAGGTTGAAGGTGTTAAAAAAGAGGCTGTCTTTGCAGATCGTATTGTGGGAAAACCATATGCACTGATCGATATCGACCGTGAAAAACTTGTTCGTTATGGCCTGAGAATTGAAGATGTTCAGCAAACTCTGGAGATCGCTCTGGGAGGAAAAGTACTATCTCAAACCGTAGAAGGCAGAGAACGTTATGGAATACGGGTACGATATCCTCGGGAAATGCGTTCACGCCCGGAAGATATCAGCAAGATTTATATCCCGCTTCCTAACAAACAAGTGATTCCCCTGAGCGAGGTTGCAGCTGTGGAATATGAACAGGGACCTCAGGTTATCAAAAGTGAAGACACATTTTTGGTAGGCTATGTGCTTTTCGATAAGATGGATGGTTATGCTGAAGTGGATGTAGTTGAAAATGCCGGAAAGAAAATTCAGGAAGCCATCGATCAGGGAACCCTGCGGCTTCCCAAAGGGATCAGCTATCAATTTACGGGCACCTATGAAAATCAGCTAAGAGCGGAAAAAACGTTGGCATTTGTGGTTCCATTGTCGCTGATGATCATCTTTTTGATCTTGTATTTTCAATTTAAATCTGTATCGACTTCACTGATGGTATTTACGGGTATTGCAGTAGCATTTTCAGGTGGATTCATCATGATCTGGCTCTATGGTCAGGACTGGTTTCTAAACCTTCAATTGTTTGGGATAAATTTCAGAGAGTTATTCCGTATCCAAACGATCAATCTCAGTGTTGCCGTATGGGTTGGATTTATCGCTTTATTTGGAATTGCTACAGACGATGGTGTCGTTATGGCAACCTACCTTTCTCAAAACTTTGAAAGAGATCAGCCAAAAGATAAAGAATCACTTTGGAAGAGTGTTTTGGATGCGGGAAGCAAGCGAATACGCCCGTGTCTTATGACCACGGCCACTACCTTGTTGGCCCTGATCCCGGTGCTTACTTCCAGAGGAAGAGGAAGTGACATTATGATCCCAATGGCAATCCCGGCATTTGGTGGTATGCTGGTAGCACTGATCACCCTTTTTGTGGTGCCTGTATTGTTTACGTGGAAAAAGGAATATGAATTAAAAAGATCCATACGATGAGAACGAACTATCAAATACTAATTGTACTCGTACTTTTCATTCCTTTTGGAAAAGGCATCTTTGCACAGGAGAGCATCATCCTGCCAACTCCCTATATCGAGGAAGCTCTGAAAAATAATCCCAAAGTTGCTGCCATGGAACTGAAATATGAAATGGCCAATGAAAAGGTAACCGGAGTGCGTACCGTACCGAACACTGAGTTTTCATTCGGATATTTCGTAAGTGAACCTGAAACCCGAACCGGTGCGCAAAAGATGAAATTTTCTGTAAAGCAAATGCTGCCTTGGTTCGGAAATATCGGTTCTCGTGAAGACTATACAAAATCATTGGCAGCGGCAGATTACATGGACTATCTCATCGCAAAACGACAATTGATCAAAGAGGTCGCCGAACTATACTTTATGCTTTACACATTACAGCAGAAGTCGGTTGCCACAGAGGAACAATTGGAATTACTCTCTTCGTTCAAAGAAATGGCTTTGACCTCTGTTTCTGCAGGAAAGGCTAGTGCAGTGGATGTATTGAAGCTACAGATTCGAACAAATGATCTCGAACAAAAGAAGGCAGTATTGGCCAATAATTTTCTTTCTGCAAAAAGAAAGTTCGATAATCTTATCAACCGTGATGATGCCCTGGAATTAAGGTTGCCCGATACCCTGACCATCGATGGTTCCGATGCGTTGGTCAATCCGGAAACTCTTGAATTCCATCCGGAACTTTTGAAATATGACAGGATCTACGAATCTACAGAAGAGGCACTGGCACTCAATAAAAAGGAGAGTTCCCCCGGTTTCGGCCTCGGACTGGATTATATACCGGTTGCAGAAAGAACCGACATGAACGTTGCAGAAAATGGAAAAGATATAATCATGCCGATGGTCAGTCTCTCCATCCCCATTTTCAATGCGAAATACCGTTCTGAGAATCGTCGGCTGAATCTGGAAAAGGAAGCTCTGATGAAACAGAAAGAAGAACGTTATAACCAATTGAACACCATTCTGGAAGCAGCCATACTCGATCGAAAATCAGCTGAGTCGGGAGTGAACACCCTATTAAAAAACCTTCAGGAAAGTGAATCGACCCTGAACATATTAATAAAACAATATGAGACAGAAACCGTTGATTTTTCAGATCTGCTTGAAATACTTGACCTTCAACTGAAGCTACAGTATGATCTGAACGATCTGGTGCAGGAATATTTTAAACAGTCATTAATCATTAATTATCTCAGTAAATAAATTAAAACCATGAAAAAAGTAATTAGAAACATCGCAGGACTTTTGGCAATCGCTGCCTTTACAATATCCTTTCAATCGTGTGCTGAACAAAAGAAAGAGGATAAAAATACGATAGAAGTAAGCAAGGAAACAGCGGTTGAAAAAACTGAAGCGGCTAAAACTGCAACAGAATTATCGTTCAAAAACGATCAGGCTAAACTTGTTTTCGATAATTATATTTTGATCAAAGATGCCTTGGTTAAAGGAGATGTCGAAAATGCAACAACCGCTGCTAAATCGGTAGAGGAAGCTTCCGGAGAAGCCTATCCAGAGATCTTTGCAGCGGCCAAAAGTATCAGTGAAACTGCAGACATCGAAAAGCAACGAGAAGGTTTTGAAGCGCTAACCCTTGCGATCACCCCAATGATCAAAGAGAACATCGCTTCCGGAGCGATCTACAAACAGCACTGCCCGATGGCATTTCAAAATAAAGGTGCAGATTGGTTTGCTATGGAAGAGCAAGTGAACAATCCCTATTTTGGTGATAAAATGCTTCACTGTGGTATGGTTAAGGAAACCATCAAATAATTTCATCAGGCTGTTCTGAAAGGGACAGCCTGACACTATCAGACGGATCGACTAATCTTTAAAATTGAGAATATCATGAAACATCAATATAAGGTTCACGGAATGAGTTGTAACGGATGTCGTTCACATGTAGAAGACGTGCTAAGCCAGGTTGATCAGGTGGAAAATGCCGAGGTTGACCTGCAGACCGGAACCGCAACGATCACCATGAGCAGCCATATCCCGATCGAAATACTGCAAAAAGCACTTGATAAGGATGGCGGGCGATATTCCATCAGTCTTCCTGAAGATAAGATGGCTATGGAACATCATCATAAAAAAGAAAAAACAGCAACTTCAGATAAAGGTCCCGGAACCTATTATTGCCCGATGCACTGTGAAGGTGAAAAGACTTATGATAAACCGGGAAGTTGTCCGGTGTGCGGAATGGATCTGGTAAAAGAAGCTTCCGCTGCCTCCCCTTCCAGAAAATATACTTGTCCGATGCATCCGGAAGTTGTAAGCGATGAGCCCGGCTCGTGTCCGAAATGCGGAATGGATCTGGTACCCATTGCTAATACAGCCGAGGAAGAAGAAGATCAAACCTATAAGGTCCTCCTGAAAAAATTCAAAATAGCGGTATTGTTCACGCTTCCAATATTTCTGATCGCGATGTCAGATATGATTCATCCGAATCCACTTTATGCACTGATGGATCAGAAATATTGGAACTGGGTACAATTCATATTGTCACTCCCGGTGGTTTTCTATGCTACCTGGATGTTCTTTGAACGGGCCTGGAGGTCTTTCAGGACCATGAACCTCAACATGTTCACCCTTATCGGAATAGGCGCAGGAGCCGCCTGGATCTTCAGTTTAATCGGGCTGTTACTCCCGGATATCTTTCCTGACCAATTCAAATCATCCTCAGGAGCCGTACATCTTTATTTTGAATCTGCCACTGTCATTCTGACACTGGTATTATTGGGACAATTACTCGAAGCCAGAGCCCATCAGAAAACAAATGCCGCGGTAAAGGAACTCTTAAAGCTATCACCCAATGAAGCCACCCGGATAAAGGATGGTAAAGAAGAGATAATTCCGGTGGAACACATCGATAAAGGAGATCTGATTCGGGTAAAACCCGGAGAAAAGGTTCCCGTTGATGGAGAGATTACCGAGGGTGAAAGCAGCATCGATGAATCCATGATCACCGGAGAACCTGTAGCGGTCACTCGTTCTGTTGGCGATAAAGTTAGCTCAGGAACCGTGAATGGCAATCAAAGTTTTGTAATGAGAGCTGAGAAGGTAGGCTCAGAAACATTGTTGGCTCAGATCATTCAAATGGTCAATCAGGCTAGCCGGAGCCGTGCACCGATCCAGAAACTGGCAGATAAAATATCAGGATGGTTCGTTCCCATCGTGATTGGAGTTGCAGTTGTGACCTTCATTGTCTGGGCCATTTTCGGCCCCCAACCGATCTATGTATATGCTTTTGTAAATGCCATTGCCGTTTTGATCATCGCATGCCCTTGTGCACTCGGACTCGCGACACCGATGTCAGTGATGGTTGGAGTCGGTAAAGGAGCTCAGTCCGGAATCCTGATTAAGAATGCCGAAGCATTGGAACAAATGAACAAGGTAAACACCTTGTTGGTAGATAAGACCGGGACTTTGACGGAAGGAAAACCATCTGTTGAAAAAGTCGTGATCTTCGGGAAAGATCAGGATACAGCGAAAATCACCTCCCTGATCGCATCAGTAAACCGGAATAGTGAACATCCGCTTGCTGCAGCTACTTTGGAGTATGCTGCTGAAAAGAATATTAAGACCCATGAGGTTTCCGAATTTTCTGCGGTTACGGGGCAAGGTGTAAAGGCTGTACTCGATGGACAGCAATTGTATCTGGGAAACCTCAAAATGATGGAAAAAAACAGCATTGAATTGCCGGAAGAACTTCTCAAAGAAGTCAAGCAAGTTCAGGAACAGGGAAAGACCGTCTCCATTCTGGCAATCGATCACACCGTTGCCGGATTTGTAGTGATAAGTGATAAGATCAGAGAAAGCAGTAAAAAAGCAGTACAGGATCTCAAATCCCATGGCATCGAAGTTATCATGCTCACCGGAGATAATAAAGCGACCGCAAAAGCAGTAGCTACAGAGCTCGGGCTTGATGATTATCAGGGCGAGCTTCTCCCGGAAGATAAACTTCGTGTCGTTGAAGAATATCAGCATAAGGGAAGGGTAGTCGCTATGACCGGTGACGGTATCAATGATGCGCCTGCTTTAGCAAAAAGCGATATAGGGATCGCCATGGGTACAGGAACGGATGTTGCCATCGAAAGTGCTGCCATCACACTATTAAAAGGTGATCTTCACGGGATCGTCAAAGCGAAGGTTCTAAGTGAAAAGGTACTTAAGAATATCCGTCAGAATTTGTTTTTTGCGCTGATCTATAATACAATCGGAGTTCCTATTGCTGCCGGTGTATTATATCCGTTTTTCGGTTTGCTTTTATCACCGATGATCGCAGCCCTTGCCATGAGTTTCAGCTCAGTATCTGTTATCGCGAATGCACTCCGCTTAAGAGGTGCGAAAATTGAATAAAACTGGTAATATGAAAAAGTATTTGATCTATACAGGAATGCTGATCGCCGGATTGTTAATCGGGTACCTGTTATTTAATTCGAATGGAAACAACCATAATCACGAGGCAGAAAAGGAGGCCTCCGCACCAGAAACAAAATTCTGGACCTGTTCCATGCATCCTCAGATCATGAAGACCGAACCCGGTGATTGTCCGATCTGTGGAATGGAACTAATCCCGGCAGATGCTAATGCCGACGGACTCACTGCAGCGCAATTCCGCATGTCGGAACATGCCATGGCGTTGGCAGATATCAACACGTTCCCGGTAGGGTCATCAGAAACAGAAAAAGGAACACTTACCCTTTCAGGAGAGATTCGTACGAATGAAAAGAGTGCTGCTGTTCAGTCCTCCTATTTTAAAGGAAGAATAGAAGAGCTAATGATCCGAAGTGAAGGAGAATCCGTTAAAATCGGACAAATGCTGGCACGTATCTATTCTCCTGACCTCATCGCTGCACAACAGGAATTACTCACCGCTTCCAAATTAAAGTCCAGACAACCGGAATTATACCAGGCTGTACGTCAAAAGTTACTGAACTGGAAACTCAGTGAAAAACAAATAACAGCGGTAGAAAATTCTGGAAAAGTATCGGAATATTTCCCGGTCTATGCTACCATTTCCGGAACGATATCGGCTAAATTAGTAGAAGAGGGTGACTATGTACAGACCGGACAGCCTCTATTTAAGATTGAAAAGCTTACCGATCTTTGGGCCATTTTCGATCTATACGAAAGCGACCTGGGAGCTGTACAACAAGGGCAAAAAATGGAGATCATCACGAATGCATACCCTGGTAAAAGTTTTTCGGGAAATATCGATTTTATAGATCCGATACTGAACAGTCAGAAACGTACTGTAGAAATACGTGTTCAACTTCAAAACAATAATGGAGAACTAAAACCTGGTATGTTTGTTGAAGGCACCGTTCAGATTGCAAAAACTTCTGAAAAAGATGTACTCCTCGTACCGAAATCTTCGATATTATGGACTGGCAAACGCTCTGTGGTCTATGTAAAGTCTGCCGATGCTCCGGTTTTTGAAATGAGAATTGTAACGTTGGGAGAAGATCTGGGTGATTCCTATATCATAAAGAGCGGACTTGAAAAAGGAGATCTTGTGGTAAGTCAGGGAACCTTTACCGTTGATGCAGCAGCTCAGCTACAGGGTAAGAAATCGATGATGAACAGAATGGAAAATGCGAAGGGTGAAACCATGCAAATGAATTTCAGCGCCAGATTTAAAGAACAGATGGATCCATTGTTACAGGAATACCTGAACTTACAGGAGGCCCTGGTAGGTTCGGATGCTGCAAAAGTTAAAGTATCTGCCACAAAGGCGGCTACGATCTTCGAACAACTCGATCGCTCAGGATTAGGAGCTATGGAAAATGAACATCTTAAGATGATCGGTTTTTTACTGGATAAGACCAGTAATTCAACCGATCTGGAAGTGCAACGGGATGCGTTTGTCAATCTATCGGAACAGATGATAACTATCTATCGCTCCTTCCCGGACCTCGATCGTTCTTTATACGTCATCAATTGCCCAATGGCAAATCACAATAAGGGTGCAAACTGGCTTAGTGAGAATAAAGAAGTACTCAATCCATATTACGGAGAAGCGATGTTAAAATGCGGAAGTGTAACCGAGGTATTGCAGTAAAAACAGATACATTGTGAAGATCGACTTTTTACAGGACCGAAAAAGAAAGGAATTAATCCTTTCTTTTTCTGATCTTTTGATATAGTCTTATGACATAAACGAGCCAGAACAAAAAAATTGAACCGATAACTAACGAATAAGTCCATAAAAGCTCTGACATCCTGGTCCTGATTATAATGTATCCGGTTAAACCGGATCTGAAGCAAAATCGAATTGACTAAAATGTGCTTAAAAATTATTCCGGGCAAGCCAATTTTTGTAAACCAGTAAACTTGTGGCCGGCACGCAGACTAAAGAAGTTAACACATTGATTACCAATGATATTGATGATTTTGCAATACTGCAAGTTAAGAAAAAATTAACATATATTTCACACTAAAAATGCAGTTCGTATCATCGGTGATCATTTTTAAGGATTTTGAAGAAATAACCTTTTTTATTTATTAAAAAACAAAAAAAGTGCCTGTCTAAAGCACTTTTTATCGGTATTAATTTATAGTCTTATATATCTTAAGCTGTGACTCCTAATAAATTAAAAAGAAATGAAATTAATACCCATGATAGCACTGCTACCAAACTAAATACTACGACTTTTAAAGCGTAGATTAAAAAAGAAGATTCGCTATGTAATGTGTGCCCCATAATGAAAGATTTAATTGTTGATAAAAATTTGATGTATTTGGGGCTGTAATAATGTTGGTAATTTACGTATTATTTTGAAATATTCCAAATAATAATCAAACTTTTAGCGCTGAATACGAGAGAATTATCATACAATATCCATCCATTCACCACCATTATCAGCTGAATCAAAGATCGCATTGACCACCACAATATCCCGCATTCCTTCTTCTCCGGACACCATAACCGTAGAATTATTCATTATTGCCATTGCATCATCATCCATTTGTTGTGCCTGCTGATTGCCAGGCCATGCGTGTAGTTCTTTTCCGTCACTGGTTTCACCCTGTACTCCGGTATACGATTGCATGGGTGCAAGAAAGAAATTTCCAGATTCACAGGTGACATCGAGTTTGTTGATATTCTCCGCAAAAGAAGTCTTACCGGTAGCGATCAATCCATTCTTAAATCGCAATTTAAAAGTGGTAATCTCATCTACATTTCTGAACACATCAGGTCTTGTGGTTTCATGTGCAGCACTTACGGCCACAGGCTCCAAACCTGTAGTGTAACGTATCGCATTGATACAATATACGCCCATATCATATAATGCTCCCCCTCCCATATCCTTTTGTAATCTCCAGTAATCGGAATAGCCTCCCCCATACCGAAATCCCGCAACAGCATCCAATGCAGTAATACTTCCATAAGGTTTGGTTTCCGACCATTTCATAATCAGTTTGGTGTTCGGCTCATGCTGCATTCTGTATCCGATACTTAGTTTTACCTTATTTCGGTTACAGGCATCGATGATCTTCCTGCATTCTTCTGCATTGATGGCCATGGGCTTTTCACACCATACATGTTTCCCTGCTTCAGCAGCCATTATTGCATATTTCATATGAAGACTATTAGGCAAAACAACATAGACCACATCGATCTCATCATTATCAGCAATGGTGTGCATATTCTCATAATTATAAACATTACCATCTGTGATGCCATATTTCTCCTGCCAAACCGGAATTTTTTCAGGACTTCCGGTGACGATTCCCTTTAGTTCACAATGCAAGGTCTTTTGCAGGGCCGGAGCGAGCAGGTCTCTGCTGTAATACCCCAATCCTACCAGGGCTACGCCCAGCTTCTTCTTTGGCCTCAACATACCGAAAGTTGGAAAGGATAAGGTGCTGAAAGCAGCTATTGCTGCCGATTGTACTAAAAACTCTCTTCGATTTGACATATCATCTTAATTAAATGGCACTGATTATATCGTGACGGGTTATAATATCATAGGCGCCACCTGTAAGCTGTACCAAAACCGCTTTATTCTTACGATTGATCAGTCTGGCAGCGGTTTCCAGTGTTGCTGTGGCAGGTAAAATCGGGAAGGGTTCCTGCATCAATTCTTTCACCGATAAATTACCGATATCACGGTTGCCGATAAAAGCCTTTAAAAGTGTTCGTTCATCCAGTGACCCTGCAAATCCTTCGGCATCCTTTACCGGCATTTGAGAAATATCGAAATGCCTCATCCTGTCAATTGCCTGATATACCAATTCTTCAGTTCGTACAGTGATCAGTTCTCTCTCTGAATGTAACAGATCAGAAACGGTGCGAATCTCGGAACTGATAAAACCGTGATCCTGCATCCAGCTATCGTTAAACATCTTTCCCACATAGCGGGTTCCTGAATCGGCGATAACCGCTACTATGATCTCCCCTTCCTTAAAATTAGCAGACAATTGTTCGATTCCCCGAATCACCGCTCCGGAGGAATTTCCTCCTAAAATCCCTTCTTCTCTTGCCAGACGCCGGGTATACACCGCAGCATCACGATCTGTGACCTTGGTAAAACCATCGATAATTTTGAAATCAACATTAGCAGGAAGGATATCCTCCCCTATACCCTCGGTTATATATGGGTAGATCTCATCAGGATCAAAAATTCCTGTCTCATGATATTTCTTAAAAACCGATCCGTAGCTATCCACTCCCCAAATTCGAATATTTGGATTCTTCTCCTTCAGGTATTTCCCTACACCACTGATCGTTCCTCCTGTACCCACACCAGTGATGAAATGATCGATTTTCCCATCGGTCTGCTCCCAGATTTCCGGTCCAGTGGATTCATAATGTGCCCGGCTGTTTGAAGGGTTGTCATATTGATTCACGTACCATGAGCCCGGGGTTTCCTCAGCTAATCTTTTAGATACGGAGTAATAAGATCTGGGATCTTCCGGTGCAACACTGGTAGGACAAACGACCACTTCAGCACCCACTGCCCGAAGAATATCAACTTTCTCCTTCGATTGCTTATCGTTGATCACACAGATCATTCGATATCCTTTGACCACAGCCGCCAGGGCGAGTCCCATTCCTGTATTCCCACTGGTACCTTCAATGATTGTACCTCCTGGTAAAAGGCGGCCGTCTTTTTCAGCATCCCCGACCATTTTGACAGCAATGCGATCTTTGATCGAATTTCCGGGATTGAGATATTCGATCTTAGCTAATACGGTTCCGTTAACAGCAGCACACATGTGGTTCAATCGCACTAGTGGAGTATGGCCAACCGCCCCCATAATATTTTCAAAGAATTTCATTTAGCCCCTCATTTTCAATAATTTCCCTTTAAGAAAATTACGGAAAAAAAAGCATTTGAAGAAGCTCCGTTGAAATGGGGATAAAATACAGGTTACTCAAACCTGATGGAACGTGCCGGCGAAATCTTTGAGATAATATAAGAAGGAATGAGCAACATTAGCAGGCAAAGCAATAAGGTTCCGATATTCAAAATCACAATATGCCAGGGATCGATCAGCACGGGAGCAGTTGAGACATAATACGTGGATGGATCCAATGGAATAACCTTAAAGTAATTTTGAACCAATAAAATAGTTAGTCCGATAATATTCCCCCAGAATAGTCCGATCCCGATCAAATACGCTGCATTGATCAGGAAGATCTTACGAATACTCCAGTTCGACATGCCTTGCGATTTCAGTATACCGATCATGGGCGTTCGTTCAAGAATGAGAACGAGCAATGCTGTGATCATATTGATTCCTCCAACGATGATCATGATACCGATAATGATGGCTATATTAAAATCAAATAGTGAAAGCCATTCAAAGATCGTGAAGTACTTGTCAGCGATCGTTTGTGAATCGAGCGTTGATAAGGTCTTGCCATAAACCTCCCGTCCAATGTTCTTGAGGTTATCAAAATCATCTACGAATACTTCAAAGGACCCTACCTCATCTTCTTTCCATTTGTTCATACGCTGAATATGTCGAAGGTCTACGAACATGTAGTTGGCATCGAAGTCCTGAAATCCGCTGTCATAGATTCCCACGATCCTGAACTTGATCTGATTGGGAATATCTCCACCATCATCTTTTAAAAAGAAGGCCCAAAAATCATCTCCCACATCCAGCTTCAACCGGGAAGCAAGATAATTAGAGATCAAAGCCTCCTCATTGCGCTTATTGTTGTAGTCAGGAAGTCGCCCTTTGATAAGAAATTCTTTAAAGGGCTCCCAATTATAATCTTTTCCTACGCCTTTAGCAATCACCCCTTCAAACGTCTCATCGGTCCGGATTATTCCGCCTTTGGTAGCCACGGCCTGAATGTGACTGATTCCTTTTACCGTGTTGAATTCAGGGTAAAAATCCTGATGGATCGAAACCGGGTTAACGGAGACATCAGAGGTGTTATTATCATAATTAAAGATCTGAATATGACCGTTGAAGGCAGAAACCTTTTCTCTGATCTTTTGCTGTAATCCGATACCCGTTGCCACGGCGATCATCATCATGATGAGTCCGAGTGCAATTGCCACGATAGCAATTTTTATAATTGGTGCCGAAATACTACTTTTATGCTCCTTACCTCTAATCAGGCGTTTGGCGATAAAGAATTCTAAATTCAATTTATGATCAGATTTAACAGCTTCAAAAATACATTTTTATTCTTGTTTTTGACATGTATCGCATGTGGCAATACCACAACCCAAAAATCCGGAGCTAATTCCGATTCCCGAAACGAAGGTGAAACATCGGTCACAGAGAGCACCGTAGTCGATCCTATTGTAACTGGTGCTGAAAGAATTGCAGCATATTTGCCGTTACTAAAAGATAAGAAAGTTGGAGTTATTGCCAACCCCACATCGATAATTCAAGGTTCAAAGGAAACCGATCCCCCTACCCATCTGGTCGATTCGTTACTGGCTTCAGGAATTGATATCGTACGTGTATTTTCACCGGAACACGGCTTCAGAGGCAATGTAGATGCTGGCGAGGAAATCAGTGACGGAAGCGACAGCAAAACCGGACTTCCCATAATTTCATTATATGGAAAGAACAAAAAACCACTACCCGATCAATTAAAAGGTCTCGATATTCTGGTTTTTGACATTCAGGATGTTGGGGTACGATTCTATACGTATATCTCTACCCTCCATTATGTGATGGAAGCCTGTGCGGAGGAAGGTAAGAAATTGATCGTTCTTGATCGTCCGAATCCCAATTGCAGCTATATCGACGGACCGGTACTCGAAAAAAAACACAGCAGCTTTTTGGGAATGCATGAAGTCCCGTTGGTCTATGGCATGACGATCGGAGAATATGCGCAAATGATCAATGGCGAAAAATGGTTAAAGAATGGTGTTCATTGCGATCTCGAAGTGATAACCTTGAAAAACTATAACCGGGAAATGAGTTACAGCCTGCCGATCCGCCCCTCTCCCAACCTTCCAAACGATCAGTCTATCGCTTTATATCCGGGGCTTGGACTCTTCGAAGGTACAACGATCAATGCAGGACGAGGAACTTCCTATCAATTTCAACGATACGGAGCACCGGAACTCGATCCGGAAGTTTTTGAATTTTCCTATGTTCCCGAACCGAATTTCGGTTCAAAGAGTCCGAAACACCAGGGAGAAAAATGTTATGGTGAAGATCTCAGTTCGATAACTCCCCCTCAAAAGGTAAACCTGGGATGGATCATGAAAGCCTATAATCACAGTAACGATAAAGAGAAATTCTTTCTTACCGCTTCCTTTACCAAACATGCGGGAACGGAATCACTTCAGGAACAGATTGTATCGGGAGTTAGTGAGACGGCGATACGACTTACATGGAAACCTGCAATCGATAATTTTAAAAAGATACGCGCAGCTTATCTTCTTTATCCCTGAGCGTCCTTTTTTTCGATCGTTTTTTCGAGATGCTTGTTACCTTTGAATGGAAGGGTAAGTAACCTACCGATCCGGGTTTGAGAATCCACTTCCGGACAGGTATCAACTCCATAGATGATCTTTTTGGGTTCCAAAACTGAAAATGTTCCAAAAATACGATCCCAAAAAGAAAAGATATTGCCGTAATTCGTATCGGTATATGGAAGCTTATAATGATGATGAACCTTATGCATATCGGGAGAAACGATAACCCAACTGATCATACTGTCCAGAACATCCGGCAATTTAATATTGGCATGATTGAATTGAGACAACACTACTGAAACCGACTGATAAAGTAATACATAAGCAACGGGTACACCTCCCAAAAATACAGCAAGTGTAGTACAGGCAAACCGGATTACACTTTCTCCCGGATGATGTCGGTTTGCGGTTGTGGTATCAACGCACGTATCGGTATGATGAATTAGATGAAGTCGCCAAAACGGTTTGATCTTATGTTGGATCCAATGGGCGAACCAGGCACCGACAAGATCAAGAATCAGTAAGGCGATACATACCTGCACCCATAACGGAAGCTCAAACCATTGCAGCACACCAAACTTATGCTGTAACGTCCAGTTACTGGTCATAAACAGCAAAAATGCAAGAATGAAATTTACGATAATAGTGGTCAGTGTAAAAAAGAGGTTAGGCCATGCATGTCTGAATTTCCGGTAATCGAACCGGAAAAGTGGAATGATATATTCAAGAACCCAAAAAAAGGTAATCCCTCCTACCAGAATAAGGCTGCGGTGAGAAGAAGGAATGGTTTCAAAATATGCGATAAGATTTTCCATCGCTAAAAGATAAACAGAAATTATCTACTTAGGGATACGCTTTTTCATTTCTTCCACTATGCGATAAGCAGCAGGACAAATTGCGACGTTCTTCAACGTAAGGTTTGCGATCTGATGAAATTTCTTTCGGTCGGTATGCGGATATTCCCGACAAGCCTTAGGGCGTACCTCATAGATCATACAAAAATTATCGTGTCCAAGAAATGTACAGGGTACTTGCTGTAAGACATAATCATTATCTTCATCGACTCTGAGATACTGATCTATGAATTGCTGAGGCTTCATCTTCATAAACTTTGAGATTCTTTCGATATCTGCATTGGTAAACAAAGGTCCCGTGGTCTTACAACAATTCGCGCATTCCAGGCAATCGGTATTTGCAAAGGTTTCATCGTGAAGTTCCTGCATGATATAGTCGAGATCCTTTGGCGGCTTTTTTCTTAGCTTGCTAAAGTATTTCTTATTCTCGGTTTGTTTTACCGCTGCCATTTTAGGCAGGTTTTCGATCAGGTCCTTCATATTTTCTCGCATACTTCCGGATCAAGGATCCGAATTGATGTAACAAAATACAAATTTAAGAAAGTTTGTTTCGGCATCAATCAGGAAAACAATGTAACATGTTACATCGTTACATTGTTACGCTGTTACATGGATACCCTGTTGCATTGTAAAAAATAATGCAGAAATCAGGAAAGCGTAAAACAGGGACACCGGCAACCTAAGTGATTACCGGTGTCCATTCTAAACTAGAACTAGAACTAATAACTTATAAACGGCACGATTTATGTGGCATAATTGAAGGTCAACTCCTTATATTTAAGGGATTTTCGAAGATTTTGATAAAATTTTAACACCATGTTTTAGGAATAAAAATCTTAATTTGCAGTATTCAAAAAACCTTTTAAACTAGTATTTACTTTAAAATGATTAACTTAACAATGATGAAAAAAGTCAGCTTGCTCTTATTACTTAGCCTATTTGTATTTTCCGTTAATGCTCAATCTGAACAATGGTCTGCAGGCACGAGTTCCACCTTGCTAAACTTAAAGGAAAAAAAATGGGATGATGTGGACGGTACGCCTTATTTGAATAACGGAGAATTTGTAAAAGGTGAGATCATACAAAATGGGAAGCATATTAAAAATCAAGACTTACGTTACAATGCTTATCAGGATCGCATGGAAATTATGGTAAGTAAAGATGAAGTTTATGAAGCTTCCAAGGATGAGGATATTCAATTCGTTTTACAGTATCAATTATTAAAACAAGTGAAGTATTCCAAAGATGATTCGGTAAGAAACGGATACATGTTTTGCCTTTCCTGTGGTGATGAAGTAAGCTTATTTAAAAAGATATCCAAGGTATACCTGCCGGCTGAACAGGCTCAAACAGGTTATCACAAAGATAAGCCTGCCCGTTTTAAGGATCAGGAACAATTATATCTGAAAATTCCGGAATACGATTATGCCATTCCGTTAGAGAGCTCTCAAAAGAAGATCCTCAGTCAGTTTGAAGGCGCGGAAGATAAGTTAAAAGCTTATGTGAAGTCTGAAAAACTAAAATTAAGAAAAGAGGAAGACCTTATTCAACTTATTGATTATTATAAAATGATAAAATAAAAGAACAACATGAAACGCATCGCCTTATTACTGGTTTGTAATCTATTGGTCCTTTCTGCCTTTGCACAATCGGAACAATGGAGTGTGACCGGAAACTCGACCCTCCTGAATCTTAAGAACAAAAACCTTGAAAACGTTGAAGGATCACCGTACCTCAAAGAGGGCAACTTCACCAAAGGAACGATCATAAAGAATGGAAAAGAGATCAACAATATGGACCTTCGTTATAATGCTTTTCATGACAGGGTTGAAGTGTTGGTTAAGGAAGATGAAGTTTATGAGACGACCAAATCGGACAATATTGAATTTATGATCGACGGACAACTTGTAAAAGCTATCCCCTATCTTGTTCGTGGTAAGGTCAATACCGGTTTTCTATTCTGTCTTTCCTGCGAAGATGGCATCGATCTTTATAAGAGATATTACAAAGAATATCTGGAACCGGAAACCGGTGCCACCGGATATCATAAAGACAAACCTGCCCGATTTATAGAACATGAGGAACTCTATATCAAAACACCAGAAATGGAGTATCCACAAGCGCTGGAACATTCTAAAAGGAAGATCGCCAGACAATTGGGAGGTAATGAAGATCAACTCACTGCATTTATAAAATCAGAGGATCTGGATCTTAAGGAAGACATCGATAATATCAAACTTGTCAATTATTACAGAACTATTCAAATAGATTAAACTTGAAAGACCTGTTAGGCAAAGCCATTTACGATTACCATCTCGGTAAGGATACCGGGATTTTATATACGGAAACATCCATCTCTGAAACTGAGGAAATGGATGTTTCCTATTTTTTTCGCCCTTTTAAAGATATGCCGGAACTCGAACAGAAAGCGCTTCAACTTGCAAAAGGTAAAATTCTGGATATCGGTTGTGGTGCAGGGAGCCACGCATTGTATTTACAAGATGAACGGGAACTGGAAGTAAAAGCTATCGACATTTCACCGTTGTCGGTGAAAACAGCTAGTTCCAGAGGAGTTAAAAATGCTGAATGTATTGACCTTTTCGAACTTGAGGAACAACAATACGATACCGTATTATTACTTATGAACGGTTCCGGGATTTTGGGGTCCTATGAAGGACTCTACACCGGACTGAACAAATTGCGATCTTTAATTGCACCGGGAGGACAAGCACTTATCGATTCGTCTGACCTGATCTATATGTTCGACGAAGATGAAGATGGTGGGAAATGGGTGCCTGGAGATCAATACTACGGACAACTGGAGTTTACCATCACGTATGATGATGAATCTGAAACCTTTCCATGGCTATACATCGATTTTGATTCCCTCGCTCAGGCCTGTGCACATTGTGGACTTTATTGCGAAATGATTCTGGAAGGCGAGAATTACGACTATCTGGCGAGGATCACGGCGGCGATATGAATTATGGATAATGGATTAAGGATTTATTGACAATTCAATCAAATATCATTTAGAACTTACCACTTACAATTGACCACTCCCTCTCCGCAATCAAGGCTGTACGCTAAGGTATATTCAGGTATTTATGGGTTTGAAGTGAAACTTTCCATTTCGGATTTTTCATAACATATTCCACGATCTCCGGAATCATTTTCTCTCTTTTACTCCATTCCGGTTGCAGATAAAGAATACATTGTTCACCTACTCTCGCCGCTTGTTCCTCTGCGAATTTAAAATCATGCAGATTATACACGATCACCTTGAGTTCATTTGCCTTTTCATAAACCTCATCAACAGGCAATTTCATTTTCTTTGGAGAAAGACAAATCCAGTCCCATTCACCGGTAAGTTTATAGGCTCCCGAGGTCTCAATATGCGTTTTTAACCCTTTAGCTTTGAGTCCGGCTGTTAATGGCCCCATATCCCAGGTAAGTGGTTCCCCACCAGTGATAACAATGGTATCAGAATAGGCTGCTGCATTTTCAATGATACTGGTGATCGGGGTGGGTGGGTGGGTCTCGGCATTCCAGCTTTCTTTGACATCACACCAATGACAGCCCACATCACAGCCTCCTACCCGAATAAAATAAGCTGCAGTTCCTTTGTGATATCCTTCACCCTGAATGGTATAAAATTCTTCCATCAAAGGAAGCCATTCTCCTTTTTCAACCAATGGTAATATCGCTGTTTTTGTCATGCGGCAAAGATACGTATAGTTTATCGCTCAGAAACACTTCGAAAGGAATTTCTGATGATATCCCTCAAATCCGGTATATTATTGAATTCTTAATGTTTACAATCTTCAAATTAATCTTATTTTAGAATAAAATTTACAGCAATGTCCAATACCGAAGCGTTCAGAAACATTATAGAAGAAGGGTATCAATGTAAAGGAGATGCCATTATCGTAGGAGCAGCCATGCTTGATAATAGTCCACTCACCAATGCCCATGTTAAGATACCATTGAAAACCCTGAATCGCCACGGACTTATAGCCGGAGCAACCGGTACGGGGAAAACAAAATCACTGCAGGTACTCGCTGAACAACTTTCACAAAAAGGGATCCCTGTACTTCTTATGGACGTAAAAGGTGACCTGAGTGGATTGGCAGCTGCTGGAAAACCACATCCCAAGATCGATGAACGTATGAGTCATATCGGACTTGAATTTGAACCTAAAAAATTTCCTGTTGAAATTCTCAGTCTTTCGCAACAAAAAGGCGTTCGGTTAAGAGCTACAGTTTCCGAATTCGGACCGGTACTTCTCTCCCGTATCCTCGACCTGACAGAAACCCAACAAGGGATCGTTGCGGTAATTTTCAAATATTGCGACGACCAAAATCTACCCTTACTGGATCTTAAGGATTTTAAAAAACTATTGCAATACGCCACCGATGTAGGAAAAGATGAATTCCAGGAAAATTATGGCCGCATCTCAACTGCTTCCACCGGAGCGATTCTCAGAAAGATTATCGAACTTGAACAACAAGGAGCAGAACTATTTTTCGGCGAGCGTTCCTTTGAAGTAGAAGACCTTACCCGTATCGACGAAAACGGTATGGGAATGATCAATATTCTCAGACTTACCGATATCCAGGACCGACCAAAACTGTTCTCCACATTCATGCTGAGTCTCCTTGCCGAGATCTATGCCAAATTCCCTGAAAAAGGAGATAGTGAAAGACCCGAGCTCGTTCTTTTTATCGATGAAGCCCACCTGGTCTTTAATGAAGCATCCGACGCATTGCTCGATCAGATAAACAGCGTCATAAAACTTATACGTTCTAAAGGAATAGGAGTTTATTTTGTCACGCAGAACCCAAGTGATATACCGGATGATGTATTATCACAGCTCGGACTCAAAGTCCAGCACGCACTTCGAGCGTTTACTGCTAAAGACAGAAAAGATATTAAACTGACGGCACAAAACTATCCGCTTTCAGACTTCTATGATACTGCGGAAGTGCTAACTGCACTGGGAACAGGCGAAGCACTCATAACCGCTCTTGACGAGAAAGGAAGACCTACTCCCCTTGCCGCTACCCTTATGAGGGCACCGGAAAGCAGAATGGATATCCTATCTGCGGAAGAACTGGATATACTAATAAATAACTCGAAACTGATCGAACGTTATAACGAGGTCATCGACAGAGAAAGCGCCTATGAGATCCTTACAGAAAAGATCAAAGTAGCCCAGTCAGAAGAAATCCAGGAAAAAGCGCGTAAAGAACGTGATAAAATGAACAAAACTACCACCCGCAGAAGTACTCGGATGAATCCGATCGTCAAAGTGCTCACCAGTGCCACCTTCATCAGGGGAGTAATGGGAATACTCACCAAAGCGATGAAATAGCGAAATATATAGCAAGAGTACGTTGGTCGATCTTCTGACTTCGCTCAGACATTCACATCAGGTACTGGTCTAATTATATTCCGGCAAAGCAAAAATTTACATATATTCACCGGCAACATTAAACAACCGGCATACCGCTGCCCGAATATCAACCAATATTAGCACCAGACACTATGGTTTTTCTGAACACCCTGGATTACATTTTTATTTTCGGACTCTTCCTGATCATTCTATTTGTAGGAATCTATTTTTCACGTAAATCCGGTAAGGATTCATCGGAATATTTCCTTTCGGGAAGAAGCATGCCATGGTGGTTGCTCGGACTTTCCATGGTAGCAACAACCTTTTCCACAGATACACCAAACCTGGTTACGGATATCGTACGTTCGAATGGAGTTTCCGGAAACTGGGCCTGGTGGGCCTTCCTGATCACAGGGTTGCTGACAGTATTCGTATACGCAAAGCTTTGGAGGAAATCGCAGGTTTCTACGGATATCGAGTTCTATGAACTTCGATATGGAGGAAAACCGGCTAAATTTCTGAGAGGCTTTCGTGCAGTTTATTTGGGAATCCTGTTCAATGTACTCGCTATGGCCGGTGTAACACTTGCCGCCATTAAGATCGGACAGGTAATGTTGGGAGTATCCCCAATTACCGTGGTTGCTATCGCAGGAAGCATCACAATGGTATTCAGTGCAATCGGAGGTTTTAAAGGAGTAGTATATACTGACTTTCTTTTATTTTTCGTCGCTATGGCAGGGACCATCGGTGCCGCCTATTATTGTGTGAATCTACCTGAGGTTGGTGGACTTGAGAACTTATTTGCCAACCCTAATGTTAGTGATAAACTTTCCATATTACCTGATTTCAATGATAAAGAAGCCCTGATCACCCTCTTGATCATACCATTGGCAGTACAATGGTGGAGTTCCTGGTACCCGGGTGCTGAACCAGGTGGTGGTGGCTACATCGCTCAACGAATGCTTGCTGCCAAGAATGAAAATCATGCCATCGGAGCAACCTTCTTTTTCAATATTATGCACTATGCACTTCGCCCATGGCCGTGGATCCTGGTGGCACTAGCCTCCCTGATCATTTTCCCGGATCTGGAGAGCATAAAAACTGCTTTTCCTAATATATCTGCTGATAAGTTGGGGCAGGATCTTGCCTATTCAGCCATGTTGACTAAACTTCCAAACGGACTTCTCGGCATAGTGATGGCCTCACTTGCCGCTGCTTATATTTCAACGATTTCTACCCACCTCAACTGGGGTTCTTCCTATATTGTAAATGACTTTTACAAACAACAGATCAATAAGAATGCTTCCGAAAAGGAATTGGTGAACGTAGGTAGGATATCCACCGTAGTACTTATGATATTCAGTGCAGTTCTTGCTCTTGCCCTTACCAATGCAAAACAGTTATTCGACTATATTATCATGTTTGGAGCCGGAACGGGACTCATCTTTATCCTGAGATGGTTTTGGTGGCGTATCAATGCCTGGAGTGAGATCACCGCTATGTTTGCTTCCGGAATTATTTCGATCATCTTCAATCTACCAGCGATGGAAGGAGTTCTGTTTGATTATAATGTGATACAGACCGGAGCCTTACAGGAAGGCGTTTTCCCTGCCTGGGCCAAATTCCCGCTGATCGTATTGATCACAACGGTTATCTGGATCACCGTAACCTTCCTTACCAAACCTGAGAAAAAAGAAACGCTTTTTAAATTCTATAAACAAACCCAACCCGGTGGCCCCGGATGGAAAAAAATACTTACCCAGGCAGATGCCGAAGGAGTTGCCATCGTTTCCGATACCCGTAAATGGTCTGTTCCGTCAGGAATTGCCGCCATGTTCTGGGGATGTATCCTGATCTATTGCTGTATGTTCGCAACCGGATACTTTATCTATGGAGATCTGGAATGGGCAATACCGATGACAGTAATCGCTGTAATCTCAGCCTTTATTTTGTTGAGGATCTGGAAAAAGATCCGGGTTAACATCTTTTAAAGGAAGTTCTTGAGTATTTTTGGGCAAAGAAAAAATTAACCTGCCCATGTACCCAAATGAACATCGTGTGATAATGACGGGAATCCATTCAGGAAAGAAACGATTTATAGAAGAATTTCATCGTGGAAGATTACCTGAAACCTTAGCATACCTAACCGATAAAAAAGGTGCTTTCTTTTCCAATCAGGATCTGGATAAATTCATCGATGAAGAAGAATTACATGACCGGAAAATACTTACTGATGATCCGAAGACTCCTTTAAAGAACATGTCCGGAGGTGAGCAACGGCGTGCCCTACTCAATTATTTGCTTTCCCAAAAACCGGATTATCTGGTTCTTGATAACCCTTTTGACCACCTCGATAAGCTGGCGGTAAAAGATTTCAAAGAACGTTTACATCAGGTATCCTCTGAGGTAATCCTCATTATGCTGCTCAACAGAACCGGAGATATCCCGGCATTTATCAGTGTAAAACTATATTTACAGCAGGGAATTCCACGAACTGATCCTGCAGATGAACAACACCTGACTTTTGATAGTTCTGAAGGTATTCCTGCCCCTGTTCACCCGATTAAAAATGAAGAGGAAACTCTGGTGGATTTTCGTAATATCCATGTGTCTTATGGAGATCGTACCATTCTTGACAATATCAATTGGACTATAAAAAAAGGAGAATTCTGGCATTTGATGGGTGGAAACGGAACTGGAAAGACTACATTGATGAATATGGTCACCGGTGATAATCCTAAGGGCTTTGGACAGGAACTCTATATTTTCGGAAAACGGAAAGGAAGTGGTGAAAGCGTATGGGACCTTAAACGATCGATCGGAATCTTTACGCCCAAACTGACACAACGATTCAAAGGAAGACCCACGATATCCCAAATGATCACCGGTGGATTTCATGATTCGGTCGGTTTATACCAGGTTCCTTCAGAATTGGAAAAAGAGGTAACCCGAAAATGGGTAAAGCTCTTAGGTATGGAAAAAAAAGCTGATTCCTGTTTTCAGGATCTGGGCGAAGTTGAACAAAGACTGATCATGATCGCCAGAGCCATGGTAAAACATCCTCCCCTATTGATCCTGGATGAACCCACCACCGATCTGGATGATCAGGCAGCTGCCTTGGTTGTAAAACTCGTTAATGAATTTGCAAGACATAGTACTTCTGCCGTGGTCTATATTTCACACAGAGATGAAGAAGGTCTTCTTCCACAATTATCACTTGAACTAATGCCTTCAGAATCGGGTTCACAAGGTAAGATCACCGAACATAAAAATATTCGCACTTAGCTTAAGAACTCGTAACAATATTTAGGAAGGGACTTTTAGGGGAAGTTTGATTACCTTTATTCAGTGAATAATAATCAGGTTTATGGATAAAAAGTATGTGATACAATCGAACCCGTTTAAAGTACCTACCACGGATGGAAAAACCATTCTGGAACATTTCGGTTTGGCAAGTACAGGCGATAGCGGTTACAGCATAGCACACATGATCGCTCCACCGGATTGGAGTGAACCCTTCCAAACTCCGGAGTTTGAGGAGATCACTTTCGTGATCAAAGGACGGAAACAATTTACAATTGAAAACAAACGCTTTGTTCTCGGACCCGGAGAATCTATACGCATTTCCGGAAATACCAGAATACAATACGCCAATCCCTTTGAAGAACCATGTGAATATCTTTCTATTTGCATTCCCGCATTTTCCCCGGAAACAGTTCATAGAGAAACTGATTAACCTGTAAAATTAAAATGTTAAATGTTTGATTTTATGATTGTTATATCAAATATTTTTCTATCTTTATAAGACTGTATTCGGGGTGCTTTAAAAATTAAAAGCTGAGATTAAACCCGTCGTATTCGGTAGGTAATTCTAGCGAAAAAGATATGGTATCAAAGGGAATATAATGGAAACGTTGATATTCCCTTTGTTTCTTTAATACCTCCCCGTATTCAGATAACTTTACCGTAGTTTTCAATTTACTTTTTTTAAGTCACGCTGTTACATGGCGAAACAGTGAAGCAGTAAACCGTTTTCTGTTTAATTATGGTTATTTGTTACAATGTAACATGTTACGCTGTAATGCTTTCACCTGAAGATGACCGTTATCTGTTTTCTGTACTCTAAATTCATAAGTCATAACTCACGTTTCAAGTTCGGTGTATATTGTTCTGTATTTCAGATAAGCCACGGATACCAGAATAATCGTGCTGATCGCAATGATATACACAAAAGAAGGAATCGGCATGGGGTCTCCGGCAGCATAGCTATGCAATCCTGATAGAAAGTAGTTAACCCCAAAAGAAGTCATTACAATGGACCAAAATGCAAAAATACTCGCTGTATTCAAGATGAAATAACTATTCAGTTTAGGAACGAATCGCAGATGCAGGACAATAGCGTAAACGATAATACTGATAAGAGCCCAGGTTTCTTTCGGATCCCATGCCCAATATCTTCCCCAGGATTCATTTGCCCAGACACCACCGAGAAACGTTCCTACAGCAAGAACGAACAAACCTATGGTCATAGATATTTCATTGATATAGGTGAGTTCCTTTATCCGGGTATCGATCGCCTCCGATGAAACCGAGGTTCGTATCAAAAGAAGAATCATTACCATCAATCCGAGAATGGCCGATAAGGCCAGCGGCGCATAACTACTCACAATGGTAGCAACATGCACCTTGAGCCAATAAGACTTAAGTACCGGCATTAAATTCGTGATCTCAGGATTGATCCAATCAAGATAACTAACAAACATCAGGGTTCCGGAAAACAAAGTAGCGAGGGGTAAGGCAAAATCTGATTTCCTGAATACAATAAGGCCACACAGTAGTAATACCCAGCCTACAAAAACCAGCATTTCATATCCATTACTCCATGGAGCATGGCCCGAGACATACCATCTAAGAATCAGGTTTCCCGTAAATACAATGAAACTGATCAGAATTAGAATAACTGATAGATTCCACAGTATACGCACCCATTTCGGATTATGAAAAATGCGGTAAACCGCCAACAGAAGAATACTGAAACCCAGAGTAAATAAGATCTGGAACATCCAGAAATTCACATTCATTTCATTATACCATAATTCCGCATTGACCCTTTCTTCCCCGGGAATGATGTTTTCCGCCAGCACCTTCTGATAAGTACTGATGTAACCAACCTTTTCATAGGCATCGGCCCAGGCACCCCGGTTTATATCATCATAAAGCGCCGGAATAATATTCTTTGCAAAATTCCCATCCTCCCGCGGAAAGTCATGAAAATCATAATTATACGAATACCAAGTATCCTGATCATCGTTACGGTTTGGGAATATCTTCAGATAATTACCACTGATAAGATTGAAGAATATATTAAATCGTTCGTCGACCTTCAACACTTCCTTATCAGTCTCATTTCTTTGGGCAGGATTTTTCCTGTTGGCATTCTCAACAGCTACCGATAACAGATAATCTCCATTTTCCGCGAGCAGATCATTGAATGCAACTTTATCAGAATCAAAAGCATTTGGCAGTTCGATATTATTCAGAAGTTCAGGATCTATCTTCAGAACAGGCTGCTCTCTCCAGTAATTTGGAAACAGCATCATCGATAAAAAAACCTGATCGGAAGATAATTTGATCTCTTCTTTCTTGTAATAGGTCTTTCGGGAAATCTTCCTCAAGAATTCCGAACTCAGCGTATTGACCGGTTTAATCCTGCCATCGAGATCCTGAACTAACAATCGTCCGAAATAAGTAGCTAACTGGGGTTCAACCGGAGGAATTTCCTGAGCCGTATTCTGAGCAGGGAGTACCCAAGTCGCCAGTAAAATAAGTCCCACCGCCATATCAGTGTGCTTCTTTTTAAGATTCTTCAATTTACGATTGATCTGACTATATCTTGAATTCCTGCCAAAAAGTGTGAAGAACATACCCAATCCCATCAACATATAACCACAATAGGTGACATAAGTACCCGGGCGGTCTTTATTCACAGAAAGTACCGTACCGCGTTCATCGGTATCATAACTTGCCTGATAAAACCTGTATCCTTCATGATCAAGTACATGATTCATGAATATTCTAAAAGGTTCTCGATTGTCATTCTCAACGATCACTACGTCACTGGCATAGGATGAAGGACTCGTAGAGCCAGGATATCTTACCAATTCAAAATCTTCGAGATACAGAGCAAAAGGTAAGGGTATTGCTTCCGCTCCATACGAAATATCAATGCTCACCCCATTTATCTCAACACTATGACTTGTCGGTATATGTCCATCTCTGTACAAAACGCTCAAGGTTTGTTCTGATTCACCGCTAATCACACGGAATCTCAGAATATCATCTTTGGCTGCATCGTTATCTCCTGGTTTTTCACTGCTGCTTTCAAAAGATATTTTTCCCTTTTGATGATAGGCAAGCGGGACAAAGGCAACATCATTCCAACGAAATAAAGTGCGTAATTCAAAGGGCTGAATACTATCGGTCGTCAGCACTCCTCCCTCTTGTCTTGACATTACAAAAAAATTGAGTGGTTCAGGACTTCCTATTTTAAATTCACCTTCTTCTTCATATATCGAGATCAGTTTATCTCCATAAGTCTCAAACCCCACTTTCAAAGAGTCCTTTCCAATGATCTCCACCTCGCCTTGCTTTAAAATCAGATTTTGTCGGCCTTCTCCTTCGGTAACAACCAGTTCGAGTAATGGTTCTCCATCCGGCTGATCATCCAGAATCTGTAGCGATGCATCAGGCACAAAAGAATCAAGGACGATCGCTACCGGTTTTCCATTGAATTCACCCTTCCAATGGAATTCGTTATCGCTGAGTGGAGAAAACGCGATTTCCGTGCTATAAGCCTGATGAGCTTCGCCGGAACTCAGATGAAATTTCAAATAGTTCTCGTTGGAAATTATTGTTGAGGAAGCATTGCCTTCGCGTATTCTCATCACACCACCGGTAGCGGTGTAACGGGTTATCCCGGCTCCAAGCAGTATCACAATAAAGGCAAGATGGAATAGTAGAATTGACCATTTTGATCTTTTATAAAGCCGATATCTGAATATATTGGCTATAAAGCTCAATCCTAGTCCGATCATAATCACTTCAAACCACCAGGAATCATAAATGATCTTCCAGGCGGTTGCCGTACCAAAGTCGTTCTCTACGAAGGTGGCAATTGCCATGCTTGCCGCAAAAGCAAGCAATAGGATAAGTGCCAGAACAGGAGAGGCAATGATTCGGAAAAGATTACGCATAACTCTAAAAAGTTCTTTAGTATTACAGGATCAAAAGGAGCAGTTCTTCAATTCGGTTTCCCTTTCAGTTATTAATTCGTGGTAGCGACTTCTTTAACTTCCATCTTGGCCTCGCGCTCTTTTGCAGCCTTTAACCATGCCGGAAGTAAGTTCTTTTTAAATTCTTCTTTCTCCTTCTCAAGAACTTCCATATCGAGACCGATAAACTCCTGAGCTTTCGCCTTTGTGGAAATATCCGGAACCGGAACCGGTTCATTAAATCCGAGCGAAGCTAAAGTTCTTGCAAGTTTAACTCTGGCTTCCTGGGCAATATCAAGAGCTCCTCCGATGACTCTGGAAATCTCTACCGGGGAATGGAAAGATCCACCATGAGCTGCAGCCGCATAATCCCATCGCCATTGTGCATGACGAATATCCATGAGAATAGGCTTCATTTGTTCTTCACTCGCTCCAAGATCCCAACACTTTTTAGCTTCTACATGTGCCTTAACCAACAGATTCTCCAACTTTAACCTGTTCTCGGCAACTTTCTGCTGACGTTCATAGACATTCGCCCTCAATTTTTCAGCCTCTTCCCTATGACATACCTGACAACTGTTGGCTACATTGTTTAGAGGAGACTGTATATGATGGTCGGTGAATTTTTGCCCTCCTTCACTCTTATATGGCATATGACAATCTGCACAAGAGACGCCCCGGTCTGCATGAACTCCGGTGAGATAGGTCTCATATCCCGGGTGTTGCGCTTTTAACATTGGTGTCTTACTCATGGAATGTGTCCAGTCAGAAAATTCGATATCATCATAATATTTTTCCATATCCTCAGCAGTCATTCCATCTTTCCAGGGAAATACGAGATAAGGAACTCCTTCTTTTCCGGGAAGGTCTTTATTGAAATAATATTCTACATGACATTGTGCACACACGAGCGAGCGCATTTCCTGGTGGGTAACTTTGGTAATATCTTTCCCCATCGCATCAAAAGCCTCTACTAATGCTGGCCTGCTTATCCTTAATTTCATAGAGGTGGCGTCATGACAATCTGCACAGCCGATTGGGTTCACGATCTCTTCTCCCTTATCTGCCCATTTACCGGAATAGAATTCTGCAATTCCAATCTCATTCATCAACCTGGGTACATCCGGACTTTTGCAAGTCCAACAGGTGGCTGGCATAGGACCGTCTCCAGGACCTTTAGGCCCTCCGGTTCTCAAGGTATTGTAGATATCCTGAACGGAATAGAAATGTCCTCTTCCCTGGTTATAATCCTTTGAAAATCCATACCCTGCCCACAAGACGACTAACATCGGATCTTCTTCCAGCATATCTCTCATTTCCGATCCACCCTGATAGGAAACAAAATCTGTTTCAGAGGTTTGAAGAAAGGACTGATATTGCTGTTGAAAGTTTTCTCCCCAAACTTCATTACGGGGTTCATTCTCATCGATTACCACTTGCGGTACATATTTATACTTCGCCTCATTCTTTCTGTTCAGAATACTGGATGCCAGTAAACCAAGCAGAAAAACGACAACTATAGTCACTATAAACAGCACTTTATTTTTCATACCCCTTTGTTTATTTTGTTGTTGCTTCTTTAATCCACTCAGGAATTACCATTTCTTCAGTATTGGTAGGTATAGGGGCAATATTATAGCGCACGGTTGAAAGTCCGTGAACTTTTCCATGAGGAACTTCGCGGTGACAACTCCAGCAAGTTCTTCCAGTTCGATCTTCTGTATGAGACGCCAGCCATCCTGCATATCGTGTCTCAGTCACCTGCTGAATATGACAGCGAACACAGTTCGCCTGTACTACTTTCTGAGACTCTTCCCTCATAAAAATCACTTCCGGCTCGGCACGAGCTGTAAAAACAGAAGCGTGATACAATCCATCCTTGGCCTTAAAAAAATACTTGTTCACCACATTGTTATGAGGGACGTGGCAATCATTGCAGGAAGCGCGCTCCCTATGCGAACTATGCATCCAACTGTTGTATACCGGTGTCATTACATGGCAATTCACACAAGCCAGAGGATCATCAGACATATAAGATATCACTTCAGATTCTTTTGCGGTAAACGCGGCTAACCCTATAAAGACAGCTAGAAGAAATACAGCAATGGTTCGCCACCGAGAATGCTTCGAAGGAAATATTTTGTCCAGAATACTCAAGTTGGTCTTTTTATAACGTTTATCTCAAATTTATAAATTTTAATCAATTAATTTACAACGAGTTACGGTTATTTATTTATTTTTAATACACAATCAACAACCACAAAGGCAACTTAATTCGAAATAATAATGACACGATATTTCTTATTGATCATCACGTTAGTATGCGTTGTATCGCAAATGAAAGGACAGGAATTTAAAATGGATCTGGATTTCAGGGATCGTTTTGAATACCGTCATGGGTTTTCCACTTTGTTCCCCGATGATGCTGATCCCGCAGCTTTCGTTAGACAAAGAGCACGATTGAATTTAGATTATCAGACCGAATGGCTTGAAGCCTATCTCAGTGTACAGGATATCAGCACCTGGGGAGATACACGGCAGATTCTGGCTGCAGACGACAATCATTCCTTTATGTTATTTCAGGCATGGGTAGGAATCTCCATTGGTCAAAACTGGGGGCTCAAAGCCGGACGTCAGGTGATCTCTTATGATAATCAGCGAATTCTAGGTGGACTCGATTGGGCTATGCAAGGTCGTTTCCATGATGCCTTACTCATCAAATATTTAAAGAACGATTTCCTATTCGACCTTGGTTTCGCCTTTAGTCAACAAAATGAACCCGTGATCGGAACAGGATACGACATTACAGGTTTCTTTACCTATAAGACAATGCAATATGGGTATTTCAAAAAAGTCTGGAATAAATCCGTTACAAGTTTTCTGTTCATGAATAATGGTTTCCAGGCCTATACAGGAGAAAATAACGATATTCCGGACGGGACCTATAATATGCAAACCACCGGAGTATTCTTTAATTTTCCGGCGGGTAACTTTTCATTCGAAGGAAATGTATATTATCAGTTTGGAAAAGCAAGTAAGAATACAGATCTGAGTGCCTACGACCTTGCTTTGGAGGTAGGATTCAAACCAGGTAGTACCCTCTTTGCCATTGGCTATGAAATGTTGAGTGGTACGGATCAAACCGGAGAATCAAAAAGCCATTCCTTTTTTCCTCTTTACGGTACGAATCATAAGTTCAATGGTTATATGGACTACTTCTACGTGGGTAACCATGCCAATAACGTAGGACTCAATGACCTTTATGGAAAGATCATGTTAAAACCAGGAGTCAACAATTCGCTGTTGATAAAAGCTCATTATTTTTCATCAAATGCCGAACTTACCGATGATGCCGACAAGTATTTGGGTACAGAGGTAGATGTGGTATTTACCCAGAAACTTATGAACAATGTAAATCTAAACGTGGGATACTCCCATATGTTTGCAGGTGACAGCATGAGTCTGATCAAGGGAGGAGCTCCTACTGATAATACCAATAATTGGTTCTACCTGCAACTCAATGTTGATCCCGTGCTTTTCACCCATACTTTTTAACCCGAAATTATCGTATTTAAATTGCTGGATAAGAAAATTCTATATTAACCGGAATAATTGGATTATTATTACGAATCGGTTAAACTATGAAAACGAATATCTCTTAAAGTTAGTTTACTCAAAAACTTTTTATAAGTTTACTTCGCTATTCAACCCGATTTCCAGCTAATGGACCTTACCCATTTCGATAGAAAACAGATCAGCCTTGTGCTTTCCGGAGGAGGAATCAAAGGAATGGCACATATTGGAATAATCAGGGCCCTGAATGAATTTGAAATAGTACCAAAATCAATTTCAGGGGTAAGTGCTGGAGCCTTAGTGGGAGCGCTTTATGCCAAAGGTCTGGCTCATGATGAAATGATCACTTTTTTCAAAGAGACCCCATTATTCAATTATAAATTGATGACCATCAATAAACCCGGGTTCTTTGACTCTGACAAGTATATGAACTTCTTGCTGGAATATTTTCCAGAGAACAGGTTTGCCGCTCTCGAAAAGAAATTATACATCACCACAACCAATCTGGAACTTGGTATTCCCGCCTATTTTGATTCCGGAGAGCTTTTGCTTCCGCTGGTAGCCTCTGCTGCCCTCCCTCCTGTTTTTAGTCCTGTTCTTATCGATGAACATCTTCATGCTGATGGTGGAATTATGAATAATTTCCCCAGTGAGCCCGTTTATGATAACGGATCCTTTCTGATAGGAAGTTATACGTCTGCAATGGGAGTCGTCAATGCAGGTTCCATCAAGAACTCAATTCAGGTGTCTCAACGTGCCAATCTATTGTTGATTCATGCCAATTCAATGGATAAGCTAATGAAAGTGGATCTGTTGTTTCGCCCTGAAGGATTAGATCAAATTGGAATTCTGGATAAAAAAGGGATCGATAAAGCCTACCTTCTCGGCTATGAATATGCATGTAAAAAAATTGAAAAACTCTTAGTAAGCTGATCTTTGATTGAACTTCATAAAGAATAGAAGATTCCAAGGGCGAAGACAATAGCAAGAGTATACCTTATTATTATTTCAAACAACAACCATTAAGGTTTACTAGAAAAATCACCGGACAAATAATCACTCCTGTCCTTAAAATCCAATTTCACCAAATCAGGGATATGTAGTATCTTCATGCTTTAATTAAAGCGAGAGCAGTATGAAAATAGTAACCTGGAATGTCAACGGTATCAGAGCGGTCATGTCAAAGGATTTTACAGAAACTGTAAAGCAAATAGATCCGGACATACTATGCTTACAGGAAACCAAAGCACAATGTCATGAAACAGAGAATGCTCTTGAACCCTTATCTTCCTATTATCAGGGCTGTTATAGCGCTGCCGAACGGAAAGGATATTCCGGAACTGCACTGCTTTCGAAATCACCCTATGAGAGTATTAGTGAAGGTATTCAAATCGAGGAGCACGACAATGAAGGCCGTACGCAGTGTGCCGATTTCGGCAGTTTCTATTTGGTTAACGTATATGTTCCTAATTCCGGACAAAATCTTGTTCGCCTCGATTACCGAAAGCAATGGGATGCCGATTTTTTAACATACCTGAAAGAACTCGAAAAAGATAAACCGGTGATCGCCTGTGGTGATTTCAATGTAGCCCATCAGCCAATAGATTTAAAGAACGACAAATCAAACTATAACAAAACTGCCGGATATACCCAGACCGAGATCGACGGGATGACCAACTTCCTCTCTAATGGCTTCGTGGATACTTTCCGACATTTTCATCCGGATACCGTCGCCTATACCTACTGGAGTTATCGATTCAGTGCCCGTAAAAAGAACATCGGTTGGCGACTGGATTATTTCCTGATCAGTGAAGCCTTAGTCGAAAAGGTAAATAAGATAGAGATTCTTTCAGAAGTGCTGGGTTCTGATCATTGTCCCGTACTACTCGATATAGAAATTTGATGTGTGATTAGTAGAAAGTTTTACGTGGTAAGTGTTGGATTATAATTTTAATTGCCAGTTTCAAAGCTCAATCAATTCATAATCCTTTATTGAAATGCCTCTAAGGATTGAAGCCGTATTCCGCCTAAATCGCTTTATCATAAATTTAAGTTATTTGACAATTCTTTAACCCCGTCAGATCTTGACATTCAAGGCCTAAGCATGTAACTTGCATCTTGTTTTCAGAATGTATAAAATGCTTTAGCCATGAAAAATTTAATGATTTGTATGTTGCTGGCCTCAGGATTTTTAGGAGGCTGTCAGGCACAACAAAAGGACCATGAAGCATTGGCCCAGAACTTCAGAAAATTTCAGAACGACACCATCAAACCGGAAGGTAAATGGACAGTGAACAAGGAAGTTGATGAGCATGGAAATATCATCAGATACGATTCTATATATACATGGTCTTCTTCCCGGGGATTTAATGGATTCAGTCAGGCTCAGATAGACAGTATTATGGGGTCCTACTCTTCTATTTTTGAACGTCACTTTTCTTCCATGGATGGCTCTCTGTTTGAAAATGATTCCATCATAAATGACTTTTTTGGCGATAATTTTTCCGGTCCGAATTCCGGAATGCCAAATTTCGATCAAATCCGTAATATGATGCAAAAAATGGAGGAACGTTTCATGAGAAACGCCCCGGGCAGACCTTTACTTCCTGCTGAACCAGACGAAAAACCAGAGAAGTTATAACCTGCTAAGGACTTTCTTTCACATTGATCAGGACCTCTGTGGATTCAGTAGCAGTGGAACTTATGTTTATTTTCAACGGACCTGAGGCATCCTTATCAAATTTCACGATCACCAATGCTTTTCCGTTGAAAGCCTTACGTTTCGTATCACGAAAGGAGGTCATATCGGTGGGGTCTCCATTATCGGTTGCCACGATACTTCCGGGACCTTGCAGTGTAAATGTGAGCAAATCACTTGCATCAGGTACGGTTCGCCCTTCTGTATCCGTGATACGAACTTCGATAAAGGCGATATCGACCCCATCAGCAGCTATGTGATCACGATCTACGGTCGTCTTAATACCGGAAGATTTACCTGTTGTAGCTATAGTCGTCTCGGCCCATTGTTCTCCATTTTTGTAAGAAACCGCACGAAGTATTCCCGGTTCATATACCACGTTATCCCATCGCAATCTGTATTGAAAAGGCTTCCTTGATCGTTTGCCCAATGACTTCTCGTTGAGAAATAATTCTACTTCGTCACCTGTGGTAAATACATGTACAGGAGTGATCTTACCGATACGGTCAGGCCAGTTCCAATGCGGTAATATATGGACCATGGGGAGGTTGGGACGCCATTTAGCCTGATAGAGATAAAACCTGTCTTTTTCAAACCCCGCCAGGTCTATGAGTCCGTAGTATGAACTTCTGGAACTGTAATAAGGCGTGGGCTCTCCAAGGTAATCCCAACCACTCCAGACAAACCCTCCTGCGACATAAGGATGTTTATCCAGCGAAGCAAATACTTTATCTGCAGAAGAACCGAAAGGAGCTGTGTAAAGTTCAAAGGCACTAACGTATTTATGAATCGGATCACCTCCGGTTGTATCACTGACAGGTGCACTTATTCCCGGGGTTACCGGAAAAATATACGTCCCTCGGCTACTGAGCGCAGCTGCATTTTCACTGCTGATTATCGTCTTATTCGGGAATTTTTTATGAAATGCAGGATATAAGGGTGCCGTATTGATTCCTTTGAGATGAGCATAAGCCGTAGCATTCCTGATTCCTTCTCCCTGATAGTTTAAATTGATCACCTCCATTTCTGCTGTGATTGGCATTTCCGGCTTTGCATAGTTAAACGAAGCGGAAGTTAGGCGATACGGATCTTCTTCATGTACAATCTTCCTGAGTCTTGCGGCAATTTTGGCTCCTGCTGAATCAGTATATTGTTCACCGACTTCATTCCCGGTACTCCATAATATTACAGATGGGGAATTACGATCGCGTCTTATCCAGGCTCTGACATCCTGTTCATGCCATTCCGGGAAAATAAGATGAAAATCCAGAGGGGTCTTCTTTCGCTCCCAGCCGTCATAGATCTCATCAATAACCAGAAAACCCATTCTGTCTGTAAGTTCGAGCAGTTCAGGTGCCGGAGGGTTGTGCGCCATACGAATGGCATTGGCTCCAAGCTCCTTCAATTTAAGGAGTTGCCGTTCAGCTGCTCTTTCATTGAAAGCGGCCCCTAATGCACCGAGATCATGGTGTTGATTCACCCCCTTCAAATAGATCTGCTCTCCATTGACGATCAATCCCTTTTCAGCATCAAAAATAATTTCGCGTATACCAAAGCTCGTGTGATAACGATCCGTCACTTTGCCGTTTGCAAATACCGTTGTAACCGCTGTATACCGATTAGGGGATTGATTTGGAGGCGGACCCCAAAGTTCTGGATTCTTCAATTCAGTTTCCAATCGGATCCGGTTTGAAGAGCCTTTCCGTAATATCAGCGTTGTATCCGGAAACTTCCCTTTTGACGCTCCTGAAGTATCTCCCATAGAATCGGCCTTAAAGATGCTGGTTTCTACACGTACTTCCTGATCGACCTTTGTCCTATTTTCAAGAGTTACCTCAAGTTCCAGTTTGGCCTGATCATCGATAATCGCTTTTGTGGTCAAATAGGTTCCCCAATGAGCTACTCTTATTTTTTCATCGATCGTCAACCATACATTACGATATAAACCTCCTCCGGGATACCAGCGCGAAGAATTGGGCGGATTATCCAGTCGAATTGCAAGTTGATTTTCACCTCCGAACTCGATATAAGGAGAAAGATCAACTCTCCAGGAAGAATAACCATAGGGCCATCCTCCGGCTAAATGACCGTTGATCCAGACCATAGCATAAGACATTGCCCCATCGATATCCAGAAAAACCGATCGTTCTGAAAGCGATGCGGGAATCTCCAGCTTTCTTCTGTACCACGCGATCCCGGGACTTGGCAATCTGCCCATCCCTCCACCTACTTCGGTATTTGGACCTTCCTGAAATGGTCCTCCTATCGCCCAGTCATGTGGAAGATCAACAGGTTCCCAGTCACTGTCATCAAAGTCAGTAAAGGTAAATTCAAAATCAATACCGGGATCTCCTTCCGGACGTTTATAATGTCGGGAGGTCTCCTTAATGAAGGGATTACCGGTAGGCATTATCCAGGGTTTTAATCCGCTAATCTCATCCTGATCAGTGCGGTATGCTTCTGTAGGTTTGGCATCTGCCGGTTTATCGTCATTTCTGTCAATGATTTCGGGACGAAGCTCATAATATAAAGTATCCGCCTCTTCATTTGCAGAATATTTAAAGAAGCGCCATCCCTCATTGATCCGGATCCTGGATTCCGATACCAACGGGGTATCCTCTTTTAATTGGGAACAGGATGCGAACAATGCGGTTATGAAAAGTAATTGTATCGGAATTATGCTAAATCTACGGTTCATCTCGGACAGATTACGGGTAAAAATTAATAATGCAATCGATTGCGTAAATTAAAAATATTTTATTATCATTCAAAAAATTACGTAAAGATAAATACCAAACCTAACTATTGGATGTCATGGAGTTACCTTTTTAAGGCATAATGCGAGATGCAAAATTCTCCTGACAAATCATCCGGAGTGTATCAGGAAAATTCTTATCTTTTCAGTAATTATGCTATCTTAGCAGCGCGACTAAACCGATTTAGGCGAACATATAACCGATATTCCCAGATGAGTAAGACCAGACCATCCTTAAAAGACATTGCAAAAGAATTGAATATCTCCGTAACCACTGTTTCGTTTGTATTGAATGGAAAGGGTCGGGAGAAGAAAATCTCTAAGGAGGTAATCGAACGGATCGAGAAGTATATAGAATCCATCAATTATAAACCAAACCCGATTGCCAGAAGTCTTAGAACCGGCCGTTCTGGTATTCTTGTATTCATGGTGGAAGATATCTCCAACTATTTCTTTGCAAAGCTCGCCCGTATCATGGAAGATCTCGGTTATAAACATGATTATAAAATGATCTTCTGTAGTACGGAGAACAATGATCGTCGCTCCAAAGAACTCATTCACCTCTTTCGGGAACGCCAGGTAGACGGATTCTTTCTGATTCCGAGCTCTGGTATCGAGAAAGAAGTGAAGAACCTCATCAGGCAACAAGTTCCAGTAGTACTATTCGACCGCTATTTTCCAGGACTGGAAACCAATCAGGTCATGATCGATAATGGTGATGCAGCCTTCAGTGCAACAGAACACCTGATAAATCAAGGGTATAAAAGTCCGGCTTTTATCACTACCGATGTAAAGCAAACACAAATGACCGAACGTTTAGAAGGATATGAAAAGGCTTTAAAAAAATATGGCCTTACTCCTAACATTCTGAAGATTCCCTTTAGCGAGATACATAGTGCAGCCGGAAAGGAGCTCATCGCAACGTTCCTTAGTAATAATCCGGAAACCGACAGTATGTTCTTCGCAACCAACTACCTTACCCAAAGCGGACTCGAAGTTATCAAGTATAAATTTCCCGGATGGCTTGATTCAAATGGCGTATTGACCTTTGATGACAACGACCTTTTTCGTATCAATACCCCTTCGATAACGGCGATCGCTCAACCGCTGGAGGAAATCGGAAAACATCTCATGTCTATGATGATGACGCTGGTGAACAGCAGTAAACCCTCCGAGGTAGCCATTCAACAACAATGCCTTAAGGCAGAGTTGATTCAACGAGAATCCACGCAACGCCATTAGGTCCAGAACTCGCAGAAGTTCAAGTGTTAATGTAGCAAATATTTTAGCATATCTTATCTAATATCGTATATTTGAAAAATTAACTAAATCGATTTATTAAACTTTGAATTGAATACCATGTACCATCTATGTATGAAAACGTATGCCTTAGCTGCTGTGATCATTCTCAGTCTTTCGGCATGTGCTCAAACCAACAACCCGGTTTTTCCCGGCTGGTATGCTGATCCAGAAGGAATTATCTTTGACAATGAATATTGGATCTACCCTACATACTCGGCAGCGTATGAAGAACAGGTATTTTTTGATGCTTTCTCTTCCCCTGACCTTGTAAATTGGACCAAACATGAAAAAGTACTTGATACCTCTGCAATTAAATGGGCTAAACGCGCAGTCTGGGCTCCGTCTATTATAAAAAATAAGGACAAATACTTTATGTTCTTTGGTGCTAATGATATTCAAAGTGATGAAGAAACAGGAGGTATCGGAGTAGCAGTCGCCGACCAGCCAGCCGGACCTTTTAAAGATCATATCGGTCAACCCCTTATCGACCGATTTCATAACGGTGCTCAGCCAATCGACCAATTCGTATTCAAAGATCAGGATGGTCAGTTTTATTTATATTATGGAGGCTGGAGACATTGTAATGTAGTACGCCTAAATGACGATTTCAACAAGATATTGCCTTTCGAAGACGGAACAATGTTTAAAGAAATTACACCCGAGAATTATGTTGAGGGGCCATTTATGTTTATCCGAAATGGAAAATATTATTTTATGTGGTCTGAAGGTGGTTGGGGAGGTCCCGATTATAGTGTGGCATATGCCATTGCTGATTCTCCACTCGGTCCCTTTAAAAGGATCGGAAAAATATTGCAACAGGATCCTGAAGTTGCTACCGGAGCCGGACACCATAGTGTGATCCATCCGGAAGGTACGGATCAATACTATATTGTTTATCATCGTCGTCCACTCACCGAAACCCATCACAATTCCAGAGAAACCTGTATCGATGTGATGGAGTTCAACGAAGACGGTACCATCAAACCGGTCAAAATCACAGTGAACGGTGTAAAATCAAATCCTTTAAATTAAACCGCCAAACATGAAAAAAAATCTTCTTCTTTGTTGCCTTTTCCTGTATGTCTTAAATTTTGCCATCGCGCAGGATGCAGCAATTATCGACCCGAGACAACCTGTAGATTTTGCAGATCCATTAATGGGAACCGATTCAGATTACAGACTTTCCAATGGAAACGTTTACCCGGCGATCGCGCGCCCCTGGGGTATGAACTTCTGGACTCCTCAAACAGGAGAAATGGGTAATGGCTGGGCATATACCTATAACGCCACTAAAATAAGAGGGTTTAAACAAACCCATCAGCCTTCTCCCTGGATGAACGATTATGGTCAGTTCTCCATTATGCCGGTAACCGGGAAGATCCGTTTTAAAGAAGAGGATCGACAAAGTTGGTTCTCTCATAAATCGGAAAAGGTTACGCCCTATTATTACGGTGTTTATCTGGCAGACCATGATATTACAACAGAGATTACACCCACCGATCGTGCTGCGCGATTCAGATTCACTTTTCCGGAATCTGATTCATCCTATGTGGTTATCGACGCCTTCGATCGTGGATCACATGTGAAGATAGATCGGGCAAATAATCGAATAACCGGCTATACCACAAGAAACAGTGGTGGTGTTCCTGAGAATTTCAAAAATTATTTTGTAATCGAATTTGACCGACCGTTCGAATGGTTCAAAACCTTTTCTGATACTACCCTTACCGATACAGACGAAGTGACTTCTGCACACGCAGGTGCACTGGTAGGATTTAAAACCAAAAAAGGCGAGCAAATCAATGCAAAGGTAGCCTCATCTTTCATCAGCACTGAACAGGCCCTGATAAATCTGAAGGAGATCGGGAATCACGATTTTGAATCTCTTAAATCTGAAGGGAGAAAGACCTGGAATGAGGAACTCAGCAAAATAGAGATCTCAGGAGGTACACCCGACCAGTTCAAAACTTTTTATAGCTGTCTGTACCGTTCCTTATTATTTCCGAGAAAATTCTACGAATATGATGCTAACGGTAATGTAGTTCATTACAGTCCTTATAACGGTAAAGTATTGCCTGGCTATATGTTCACCGACACTGGCTTCTGGGATACTTTCAGATGTTTATTCCCTTTTCTGAACCTGATGTATCCTGAATTGAACGGACACATGCAGGAAGGACTTTCCAATGCATATTCTGAAAGTGGATGGTTGCCTGAATGGGCCAGCCCGGGCTTACGTAATATCATGGTTGGGAACAACTCAGCTTCTGTGGTGGCCGAAGCTTACCTGAAAAGTGGAGATGCTTATGAATATGATATTGAAAATCTGTACGAAGCGCTTATTCACGGAGCCAATAATGCTGGTCCGATGACTGCAGTGGGAAGAGCCGGTATCGATTATTACAAGGAATTGGGCTATGTTCCTTATGATGTAGGAATCAACGAAAATGCTGCACGTACATTGGAGTATGCCTATGACGATTTTGCTATCTATCAATTGGCAAAGGCACTAAATAAGCCAAAATCTGTGATCAAAGAATACCGTGAACGCAGTCTTAACTACAAAAAACTTTTCGATAAGGAAACCAATCTGATGCGTGGAAAGAACAAGAACGGTGAATTTATGGCTCCTTTTAATCCTTTTAAATGGGGTGATGCCTTTACCGAAGGTAACAGCTGGCACTACAGTTGGTCTGTATTCCATGACATTCAGGGACTCATCGATCTGATGGGTGGTAAGAAAGAATTCAATTCCCAACTGGATAAGGTATTTTCTCTGCCGCCAGTTTTCGATGATTCCTATTATGGTGGCGTAATTCATGAAATCAGGGAAATGCAGATCGCTAATATGGGTCAATATGCTCATGGAAACCAACCTATTCAACATATGACCTACCTGTATAATTTCTCTGGAGAACCTTGGAAATCGCAGTATTGGGTTCGTGAAACCATGGATCGAATGTATCTTCCGGGTCCTGATGGATATTGCGGGGATGAGGATAATGGTCAGACTTCCGCATGGTACGTTTTCTCGGCAATGGGCTTCTATCCTGTAGCTCCGGCAACTGATCAATATATACTCGGTACCCCTTTATTCAAAAAAATGACCCTTCATCTGGAAAATGGAAATAAAGTGACCATCAATGCACCTGAAAACGATCATGAAAATCGCTATATTAACACGATGAAAGTGAATGGTAAGACTTATAACAAAAACTGGTTAAGTCACAAAGAGCTCATGAAAGGAATGCAGATCGATATCAAAATGTCTTCAGAACCGAACACTGAAAGAGGTACCGGAAAGTCTTCATTCCCATATTCACTTTCGAATGAATAATCCCAAAATAAGAGTAACAAATGATTAATAGAATAGTACGCAGCTTTTTCTATAGCATCTGCTTTTTTTATACTGCCCAAAACATACAAGCACAACAGGTCTCAGATCCGGCCGATTATGTCGATCCGCTTATAGGTTCTGCCCGAATGGGCCATACATATCCGGGAGCAACCGCCCCTTTCGGAAGTGTACAACTCAGTCCGGACACAGATACTATACCTTATGCTTATGATGGTAAATATACCGGCGATGTCTATAAATATTGTGCGGGATACCAGTATGAAGACCATACGATAACCGGATTCAGTCATACTCACTTCAGCGGAACGGGACATTCCGATCTTGGAGATATCCTGATTATGCCAACGGTAGGTACCCTGCAATTGAATCCGGGTACCGAAAGTGAACCTGAAAAAGGATATCGTTCCCGATTCAGTCATGACCGGGAGGTTGCAAAAGCCGGATATTACCAGGTAATGCTGGATGACTATAACATCAATGCCGAACTCACAGCAACCACCAGAGTCGGCGTACACCGTTATACCTTTCCCCAAACGGAACAGGCTCATATCATTCTGGATCTGAACGCTGGAATCTATAATTATGACGGTAAAAATATCTGGAGTGAAGTACGGGTTGAAAATGACACCCTGATAACCGGTTACCGCCAAACCAACGGATGGGCAAGAGACCGTAAAGTTTACTTTGCGATCAGTTTCAGTAAGCCTATTACCGCTTATGGTCAAAAACCACAAGAACGAAGTGTTTACCGTGGTTTTTGGGGAAGATTCAATCAGAATAAGAATTTTCCGGAAATGGCAGGAAAAGACCAGATCCTATACTTCGATTTTAATACCAAAGAGAAGGAACAGATCGTTCTGAAGGTTGCGATATCTCCGGTAAGCACGGCAGGTGCCCTGAACAACCTAATTCAGGAAACTTCCGGTAAAGATTTTGATCAGATCCGTGAAGAGACTAAAGAAGCCTGGAATTCTGAACTTGGAAAAGTAGAGGTGAGTACCATAACGCCTGATGATCTTACTAATTTTTACACGGCACTATACCATGCTTTTCTTGGTCCTACTATCTATATGGACTCCGATGGGAACTACGCCGGATTGGATCGAAATATTCATAAAGCCGATGGATTTGTAAACTATACCAGTTTCTCGCTTTGGGATACTTACAGGGCATTGCATCCTTTATTCAATATTTTGCAACCCAAAAGAAATGGAGACATGATCGCGTCTATGCTGGCACATTTCGATCAGAGCGTTCATCCCATGTTACCTATCTGGTCACATTATGCCAATGAGAACTGGTGCATGATCGGGTATCATAGTGCTTCGGTAATTGCCGATGCCATTGTGAAGGGAACAGGAGGCTTCGATGAAATCAAAGCTCTTGAAGCATCCGTAACCACGGCTAAGACTACCTATTTTGACGGAATAGGCGCCTATATGGAAAAAGGATATGTTCCGGAAGACGTTAGTGGTGCTTCGGTATCCAAGACCCTGGAATATGCCTATGACGACTGGGCTATTGCTCAGGCCGCTGCAAAATTAAACCGTTCGGATATCTATGATGAATTCCTGGAACGTTCAACCTATTACAACAATGTATTCGATAAAAAGAGTCAGTTCATGCGTCCTAAACTAAATAATGGGGAATGGAAAACGGCGTTCGACCCGTTAGATACCCATGGCCAGGGATTCATCGAAGGAAATTCATGGAACTACAGTTTGTATGTACCGCAGGATCCTGATGCTTTGATTGCTCTGTATGGGGGTAAACGAGCATTCAGCAAACATCTGGATGAACTTTTCACCATGGAGTTACCGGATAAATATTTCGAAAACACTGAAGATATCTCCAGAGAAGGTATTATCGGGAATTATGTCCATGGAAACGAACCTTCTCATCACGTTCCTTATCTCTATAACTGGACAGGTGATACTTACAAGACACAAGAAAAAGTAAGAATGATCCTGAAATCAAAATACCAGACAGGATCGGATGGCCTAAGTGGAAATGATGATTTCGGTCAAATGAGTGCCTGGTATCTTTTCAGTACCCTCGGATTTTATCCGGTAGCACCAGGGTCTGTAGATTATGCCCTGGGGAGTCCGGCCATAAAATCAGCTGTGATCCATTTGGAGAATGGAAATGATTTCAAGATCTTAGCCAAAGATCAGTCTGATAAAAATATTTATGTGGAAGCCGTAATGCTCAATGGAAAGCCACTTAAACGTCCGTTTATTACCCATCAGGAAATAATGGATGGTGGTACTCTGGAATTCAAAATGACTTCCAGCCCCAATAAAAGGCTATATCGGTAGTTCACCCCCTCGAACCCTGAAAGGCTATCCATCCGGATAGCCTTTTTTATTTTAACAACTCCGGATTCTGCTGATAGGTCTTCCAAAGGAATTCCCCGAACAATGTATTTGTCCATGCGAACCAGGATCTTGTAAAATTCTTTGGATCATCCTTATGAAAAGATTCATGCATGAACCCTGTATCTCCATGAGTTGCCTTCAGCATTTGTATACACTTTTTAATTTCCGAAGGTTCATCTGAAGTGAGTCCGTACATGGTAATTGCCATTGGCCAGATCATATCCATACCTATATGAGGACCTCCAATCCCTTCTGCTATCTTTCCTTTGAAGAAAAATGGATTATCTTCCGACCATACAAATTTTCGGGTATTCAGGTAAACAGGGTCCTTGGCCAATTCAGGTTCTAGATAGGGCAGTGAAAGTAAACTGGGGACATTTGCATCATCCATAAGCAGTTTATTACCATATCCATCTACCTCATACGCATAGATTCTGCCATATTTCTCATGATCAGTAGTTCCATATTTCTGAACCGCTTCTGCTACTTCTACTGCAAGTGTTCGCAGCTCACCGGACAATACCTCATCGTTCATTATTTCCGATACCATCTGTGCAGCCTGTTTCAGACTGGTTACCGCAAAAACATTGGAAGGGATCAAAAATGAGAACACGGTTGCATCGTCACTGGGCCTGAAAGCACTGCAGATCAACCCTACCGGCTTAACAGGATAGCCACGACCATCCATGGCCCTCGTATCGGAACCTCTTCCGGTTACGCGTTGAAAGGCATAACTTCCCGGACCTTCCTTTTGCTGTTGCTCTCTGAATACTTTAAGTATATTTCGCATCGCCATTTTCCAGTGCTCATCGAAAGGACTTGTATCCCCGGTACTCTTCCAGTAATGAAAGGCTAGCCGAATCGGGTAGCACAGAGAATCGATCTCATATTTTCTTTCATGAACCCCTGGTAACATTTCGGTATTATCCTCCGCCCACTCTCCTCTTTTATCGGGGTCATTGTAGAAAGCATTGGCATAGGGATCCTTAAGGATACACCGGGTTTGTCGATGGATCAATCCGGCGATCATCTTTTGTATGGTCTTATCCTCATCGGCAAACTGTAAATAAGGCCATACCTGAGCAGAACTATCCCGAAGCCACATGGCATCGATATCTCCGGTAATGATGTATGTATCCGGCACTCCACTTATTTCTGTATAGGTTACAGTCGTATCCAGTGTATTTGGAAAACAATTATGGAACAACCACCCTAACTCCTTATCTGGCACCTTCTTATTGAATTCTGATATCGCTGCCTCTACAGACCTGCTTTTAAATTTTCGTTCACTCTCACTTACTCTAACTACAGGAAAGTCCTTAAAAACAAAAGCATTGGCAGCAGAAAGAATAGGTGTTTGCAACAAGGCAAAACCTCCTGCCATACCGGTATTTTGGATAAATTTTCTTCTTTTCATGAGCTTAAATCGGTTAACGGAATATAGCCTTTATAATACCCGGAACATTGCATTCTAAAATACACATAGTCCGGCGAATTTTCCATTTTAAATACATAAATCTGTGATGCTGTCATAGAATCACGGTTTAGGGAATACCTGTGTTGAATCGGCCATTTTTTGCCATAATCCCTGCAGTTCCTCTAATCGTTCGGGATAGTTTTCAGCCACATTGTGCATTTCGGTACGATCCACACGTAAATCGTACAATTCCCATGGAGATGAATGGTCCAGTCGCACAAGTTTCCAATCCCCTTTTCGCAAAGCAGCAGCACCGAAATGCTCCCAGAACAGAACCCTTTCGGTATCGGTTGGCATTTCCCCGGTGATTGTCGGCATAATACTGGTTCCCATAAAGGGTGCGATATCCTGTCCTTTATAAGTTTTCGGATAAGCAGCACCGGCCAGTTCCATCACGGTAGGCATAATATCAATTATATGGGCCGTGGCAGAATTCACACTCCCTTTTTCCTTTAATCCTTCCGGCCAATGCATAATAAATGGCGTAGTGATACCACCTTCAAAGACTCTGGCTTTCCAATATCTGAATGGGGTATTCAATACATTTGCCCATTGCGGACCAATACCTGAATATACGGTCTCACTACCGGGAAGTTGCTCTATATCCTTCTGCACCGGATAATGTATGGTTTCTCCCTTTCTGGTTTGGCCGGGACGGTCAAATCCGGGACCGTATACCGATGGTCTTTCTGAACTGGCCCCATTGTCCGACAAGAACATAATAACCGTATTTTCAAGCGTTCCTGTTTCCTCAAGCCCTGATATAAGCTTTCCTATATTCTGATCGAGTACGTCAACCATGGCAGCGTGAACAGCCATTGCCCTTGAATCCCAGATCGTGTCATTATTTTCTTCCCATTCGACATCTGAGAACATAAATTCAGACAACGCAGCTGTATCTCCCTGAAATATTCCGGAGTTGATCAATCTTTCATATCGGGCTTTTCTAATCGCTTTCCATCCGGCCTTATAGGTGTTCTCGTATTTTCTGATGACCTCCTCCGGAGCCTGTAATGGCCAGTGAGGAGCACAATGTGCGACATACAGAAAGAATGGTTCATCCTGCTTAGCCAATTCTTTGATATAAGTAACGGTAGTATCTCCGATCGCATCTGTATAATAAAAATCATCCGGAACCGACTTCACCGGCTTTTCCTGGCTTACTAAAGCAAAAGGATCGAAATAATCGACGACCCCCCATATATTCCCATAGAACCTATCAAAACCTCTTGCAACAGGATAGGTATCAGGATCCGAAAACCAAAGATGATCCTCCTGATGTGCCAGCCATTTAAGCTGATCCTCTCCTCCGAGATCTTCGGTTTCCGATACATGCCACTTCCCAACCATTCCCGTATTGTAGCCTGCATTTTTCAATACTTCTGCAAGCGTTACTGCATTGGTAGCTAATGTACCCCGATACCCCGGTTGATGTTGGTCCATGGTCATTTGCCCGATGCCTGCCTGATGAGGATACCTTCCTGTTAACAAGGCAGCCCTCGACGGGCAACATCGTGAAGTATTGTAGAAGGAATTCATCCTTACACCATTTGCCGCCAGATAGTCCAGATTCGGCGTATGGATCTCGCCCCCATAACTTCCCAGATCCGAAAAACCGAGGTCATCGGCCATCACTATGATTATATTGGGACGTTTTTTTTCAAATGAACCGGGATCCGGGGAAGTGTTACAACTGATACAAAAGCATATCAGTGAGTATAGAATAATTTGCCATAGATATATAATTCGTTTTTTAAGAGAATGCATGCCTATTTTTTGGTTTGGAGGTTCAAGGGTTATTTGACAGAGAAACTATAGATCGAAACCGTATGATAAGTCTGTTCCGGATCAAGACGAATCGATGGAAATTCAGGTTGATTAGGAGCATCCGGAAAATGTTGGGTTTCCAGTGCAAAGGCAGTTCTGAAATCATCAGTTACACCAGACTTAAAGGTATTCTTTCCCTGCATGAAGTTACCGCTGTAAAACTGCACACCAGGTTCATCGGAAACAACATCCATTATGATACCAGATTTATCTCCGGTAATCGTAGCGACATGGTTCATCCCGTTCTTTTTATTTCCGTTCAAAACAAAATTATGATCATAACCCATTCCATTCTCTAATTGCTCATTTTCAGCTTCGATTCGTTCCCCTATTGCATGAGGCTCTGTGAAATCAAAAGGAGTTCCCTGAACTGACCTCAGCTCCCCTGTCGGTATAAGTCCACTATCAACAGGTGTGAAACTATCTGCAAAGATCTGAACCTTGTGTTGCAGTATACTTCCGCTGCCTTCTCCATTGAGGTTAAAGAAGGCATGGTTAGTAAGATTAACCACTGTAGGGGCATCCGTATTTGCAGTATATTCCATACGTAATACTCCATTTTTCCCCAGGGAATAAATAACTTCAACATCCAGATTCCCAGGAAATCCTTCTTCTCCATCTGCTGAATGATAGGTAAAAACGAGCGTATGATCATCTGTCTTCTCAACATTCCATATTACATCCTGAAATCCTTTTATACCACCATGCAGGGTGTTTTCACCATTGTTCTGTGGAATGGTGTACTCCTTACCATCCAATTTGAACTTACCTTGGGCTATCCTGTTTCCTACCCTTCCGATCGTAGCTCCGAAATAGGGTTCCGTTGAATTTATAAATCCGTCGACACTGTTCATTCCAACCACAACATCGGTCATTTTACCCGTTGAATCCGGAACCCAAAGTCCAATGAGTCTTCCTCCATAATTGGTGAATGCCGCTTGTATTCCTTCATTTTGAATACGATATAATGCCACTTTTTTTCCATTGATCAGCGTATCAAAATCAGCTGCCTTCAAAACTGATGCTCCTGCAGGAGTAAATTCTTTGCTGATATCGGTTTTATTTTTCTTTTCTCCCGGATCTTTGCAGGAGGTAGTCAAACAGGCCATTACGCCTGAAAGGGCCAAAATTGTAAAATATCTCATTTGCTTCATTATTTAGTTTAGTTTAATTATCTCACTACGGGAAATGCCATGATACGCAACTTGGTGAATCCTACTGGTATCAGGGTAATCTCTTCTGTTTTTTCTGCAACGTTTCCTTTATAGAAACCGTCGCGACCATTTACCGGCAGATGGGCTAATCCGTTAACCGATCGCCAGTCAGGAATTCTTTTAGCCTGTACTTTCAATGCTGAAGGAGCCTGTATCTGTGTCCATTCAAAATCAGTATCAAGAACAGATTCTTCCACACGGATCAAACGCTCAGGATCTTTGGTGACTTCGTTCAGAATTCCAAAATTCCATGGATCCGGTGTTGATACAGTGAAATATTTTCCTTCGCTGTCTTCTTCTGCCTCCTTCCATTTCTCGCTTAATTTCAGACCATATACCAAGGGACCTCGTTCAACTGCTCTTGAATTCTCTGCCCATTGTGTCAAGCGTACCTTCATGGGTAACTTCAATTTTACCACATCCTTATCTTTCCATTCACCATTCAGGGTAGCTATATGGTTTTCAACGAGCGGATGCACTGCTTTCCCATTCAACGTAAATTCCGGCGAATCGCACCATTCCGGAATGCGCATCTCAAAAGGGAATTCTTCCGTACCTTCCAATGAAAACTCGAAAACAATTTGATCATCAAACGGATAATTCGTCTTCTCTTCAATGGATATTTTCTTTCCCTCATTTACTGTTGTGGTTACTGTATTAGGACCATAGACCAATGCTGATAGACCGTTCCCTGAATTTCTATACCATAAGTGCTGTACATATTTAGGCCATCCCTGATGCATATTGGCATAACAACAACTATAACCACTTCTCGCTCCCAATACATTGTTCATTTCACGATCGAAAGGCAGTGTAAAAGCATACACGCCTCGATCGATCTCGATCTGATTGGCAATCTGGAAATATTGTTTTTCATTGAAATCTGCGGTCGTTTGCGATGGAAAAGCATTAAAAGTCGTTCGCTCCAACGCATCCATATAAAATGGGTCACCCGTGATACCGATCATTTCCTCCAGGGAATACATCGTCTCTACCACCGCACATAGTTCTGAACCTTGTACGGGTGCATTCCCATGAAGGTCTTCATCTGCGGAAAAGATTCCGTTAGGTAGCCCATGCAAGCTCAATAGATCTGTAAATCCCGTTTTTGCATATTCCAGAAAAAGAGAATCTCCGGTTCGCTGGAAGTTCACGGTTGGCTCTTTCAAAGCCATCGCCACATTCACTCCATGACGTTTCATCCAGTCTCTGCCATCCGGGTTCACCGCGGCATTGATCACCCAATCCCGGTTCCCCAACAACTCACTCCATTCAAAGGACTGTTTGCGTATTTTTTCTGCCAGGGTCAATAATTCGGGATCTCCGTTTATCTGGTATAACCATTGTACTGCATTCATATTTTCCACACCTCTGGATTCCGCCCAATCCGTCCAGGTTCCTATCGGGCATTTATCCAGTGTTTCCGATTGATATTTAAAGTATTTCTCCAGAAAAGGGATCACCCTTTGGTCATGGGTCGCTGTATAATATTGGATGATCACCTTTAACATGATCATTCTGGGCCACCAGTCTTCACCTTTTTCACAGTTCTCAGCATCTACAGAATTACCTGTTTCCAGCTCCCATTGCGTTACGGGCCCAAAATAACCTGATGGCCGCTGATGTTCAATACTCCAGTCTATATATTTCTTAACCTTCCCAATAAGTACTTCATCATCCAACTGATATGCAAGAGGAACCGCACCATCAAGCCAATAGGGTGTCTCCTCCCAATCATCGCCATCTCCTCCAAGCCAGCCATTGTTGCTTTCACTGATTTTGGCATGGATCTCATCCAGATGTCCGGTACTGTTTTTAGCCATTATCAACGATTGAGATTTTAACCAACCATCGGGTTTAATGCTTCCAAGGTCAAGCTCTTCGTATACAGGTTTGACATAGGAAGTTTTGATCGGTTGGTGTTCTCCTTCAGAAGCAGAAGGGTCACAGCTTTGCAAAGCGAGCAATGTGAATGCTCCCCAAATAGTCAGGGGTATGAATTGATATCTTTTCATTTTTGAGCAGGTATTTCGAGTTGTACACCTTCGGGAACAGGTACTCCAAACCAGGGCGTTCCATCCTCCTTCCAGTATATTCGTTGCATTCTGGGTTTCCTTAAATTACCACATCCCTGATTCGGTTCGGAGTTTCCATGATAGAGAATCCAGTCTTCCGTACCATCTGGTGATCTGAAAAAGGAATTATGCCCGGGAGCATACACGCCATTGATCGAATTCTGGGTGAAGACCGGCAGATTACTTTTGTGCCAATTCGCTGAATTCAGGAGATCTTTTTCACCATTAAAACTGAGTAATCCTAAACTATAGAAATCGGTCCAGCAGCCACTTGCAGAATACACCACGAATAACCTGCCATCATGTTCCAAAAACTGAGGACCTTCATTTACATAAACATGTGGAGGATTCACGTCATCATTAAGATCACCATGTTTCTCCCAATCAAATACGGGTGACGAGATCAATACCCGATCTCCTTCGATCTCCAAAGGATTCTTCATAGCCGCCAGATAGATATTCTGCTGGCCATTTTCATCCCCCTTCCATCCAGACCAAACCATATAGAATTTCCCTTTATATCGGTAGACATTCCCATCGATCGCCCATTTATCGGTCTGGGCAGCGATCTTACCTTTAAAAGACCAGTTATCACTGAAAGGATCGCTATTATCATTTTCAAGCACATACATACGATGCGTATTGTTATCGCCGTTATCTGCTGCGAAATACACATACCATTTGCCATCATAATAATGTATTTCAGGAGCCCAGATATCTTTTGAATACAGTGTACCTGTGGGTGGCACCCAGATCGTTTTACTTTCCGCATCCTGAAGATGTGCAAGATTATCGGTTTTCCAGATCACGATCCGGTTTCCCATAGTATGAGTGTAATAATACATCCCATCGACATATACACTAAATGGATCCGCACCGGAAGGCAATAATGGATTCACAAAAGTTTCGGTCTGTGACCATGACACGACTCCTGTAAACAGTAAAATAATACATAAGATGTTTTTCATGTTGCTCAATTTAACAGAACCCTCCTTTATTCTCAAACAAGAAATAAAAGACGGTTTTCTGAATACATATTCATGCTTTTATTCTATGTGTTGCTGCATCATATTGCACAGGTCATCTATTTGTGTCTTTCTATACAAAAAATACATTTTGTCGAACGGAACGAACAAGAACAACCGTGTTTCTATGAATTTACTGCTTTTAGAATATTGCAATTACAATTACTAAAATTTGTGATAAATTAATTTTAGTATACAAATTATTATCAATTAGTTTGTTTTATCAAATTAGGTCATTTCCTTTATCATGAAGTGGATTTGATTGTGTCATTCTTTCGCTGAAATCATGCATAATCAAAAAAATCAGGTATTCACTACTATAGTTGAATCAAATTAGAGAAGTGTGAAACATTCTGTAGATAGATAATTATTACTTTTTCCAAAAATTTTCAGATTGAATAAACTGCTATCCATAGTATCGATTTTCCTGATTTTCACCGCTGGTCTAAGCGCTCAGGAATACTATCTGAAACATCTTCAGGTTGAAGATGGCTTATCACATAATTCGGTTATTTGTTCACTACAAGACAGTCATGGTTTTCTGTGGTTCGGAACCAAGGATGGACTTAACCGATATGACGGATATACCTTTAAACTATACCACAGTGATCCTAATCAGAAAAACAATATCGGAAGTAATTTCATCCAGAATCTACTGGAATTCGATGGTTATCTTTGGGTAGGTACCGATAACGGACTTTACCGTTTCGATCAGGAGGCTGAAACCTTCACACTTTTGGAACCTACAAGAAATCAATCCATTCATGATCTGGAATACGATGATTCAGGACATCTGTGGTTTATCGCCGGATCTACCATGTATCGTTATAATATAGAATCCGGTAACTACAAGACCTTTGACACCTCCGATTATTTTTGGGCCGTTAGCCTAACTCGCGGTCAGGATAACACTTTATGGGCAAGTTCTTCCGTCCAGATCTACAAGTTCGACGAAGATCAAAGTACATTTATTCCAATGAGTCTCAGACCTGCAGATGATACCGAATTCCCTTTTATGATCTCAACGATCTATACCTTAAATCCTCATACATTGCTTGTAGGAACACAGAATCACGGAGCACTCCTCTATGATGTACAAACCGGAGAACAGCGTCCCCTACTGATCCATGATCAGGAAGAACCCCTATTCGTGAGGAATTTTGCTGCCAAAGGTTCGAACGAGGTCTGGATCGCAAGTGAAAATGGCGTCTATATTTATGACATTGAGAAAGGTACCTACGACCATATCAAAAAGGAATTACGCGATAATTATGCCTTATCCGACAATGCTGTTTATACCATTACTGTAGATAATGAACAGGGCGTATGGATGGGCACCTATTTTCGTGGTATTAACTATTATCCGAAACAATACACTCCTTTCAGGAAATTCTACCCCAAACAAAAAGTGAATTCCATCGGAGGTTATGTGGTCAGAGAAATACAGAAAGACGATCATGGCAATCTTTGGATCGGCACGGAAGATGCCGGACTTCAGCAATATAATTTCAATACCGGACAATTCACCAATTATAACCCACTCAAGAATAACACAAAACTCTCCTATTACAATATTCATGGAATCTATCCGGATGGAAATAAACTCTGGGTTGGAAACTTTGAGCATGGTATGGATGTTATGGATATCCCCAGTGGAAAGATCCTCAGACATTACGGAATGGGAAATAAGGGAAATCTTAAAAGCAATTTCGTGTTTTCGATTAAAAGAAACCGTGAAAACAAATTGTTAGTGCTTTGCACCGGAGGAGTTCAGCAATATGACAGCATTCAGGATTCCTTTGTCGATTATCCACCATTTACCGAGCATTATTTCTTCAATTCAATGCTGGAGCCCAATGATGAGGAAATATGGATGGGTACCTATCGAAACGGTCTTTTGTATTATAACAAGAAAACCAACACTAAAGTCACTTATAAATATGACAGCGCTGACTCTTTGAGTATCAGCAGTAATGCGATTAATAATATTTTCAAGGACCATTCAGGAACTATCTGGATTCTCACTGAAAATGGTGTCAACCGATACTTGCCCGAAACCGGCAAATTTGAACGCTTCAATACCGAGGATGGGTTCCCTACCAACGTGACCTATTCCGTATTAGAAGACAAGAATTTCAATCTTTGGATAACTACTTCTAAGGGGCTCGTAAAATTCAATCCGGTTGAAAAGAGTATTCGTACCTATACCACCGCAAACGGACTTTTAGGAAATCAGTTTAATTATAGTTCGGCATATAAGGATACTGATGGCACAATGTACTTCGGAACTATCGACGGAATGATCGCCTTCAATCCGGAAAATTTTATAAAGAATACCTATTCACCACCGATCTATATTACGGGAATACAAATCAATAATAAAGAAGTAAATGTCAGTAATGCTGAAGAAGGTACAGTATTGCCGGTTGCTACGATCTTTCTCAGGGACATTGAACTCCCTTATAATGAATCTTCCTTCAGTATAGATTTTGCTTCCCTCAGTTACAACGCCCCCCAGGCAACGGAATACTGGTATATGCTGGAAGGCCTGAACGAAAACTGGATCGAGACTGAGAAAGATCACAGAGCATACTTCACCAAAGTTGCTCCCGGCAACTATACCTTCAAGGTAAAAGCGATGAACAGTAATGGTTCATTAAGTTATACCGATGATCTGACGATCAGAATTCAGCCACCGTTCTGGGCAAGCAATATGGCGTATGTACTATACGCTATACTCGTCGGCTCTCTGATATACTTTTCCCTGCGTTTCTACCACCATCAGACTGAAGAAAAGAACAACCGCAGGATCAAACAGCTGAATAATAAAAAGGAGAAAGAAATCTATCAGGCTAAGATTGAATTCTTTACCAATGTAGCGCATGAAATACGAACCCCACTCACACTGATTAAGAGTCCGCTGGAAAAACTCTTAAAGACTGAAACCCGTACCTCTCCGATCAAGGAAAATCTGATGATCATGGAGCGAAACACATCGCGAATGCTGGATCTTGTCAATCAATTACTCGATTTCAGAAAGACAGAGATCGAAGGGGTGAAACTTACCTTCGTCCGTTGTAATATCACTTCAATTCTGGAGAACACCTATGAAAGGTTCAGCCATGCGATCAAGGAAAAAGACCTTCATTTCGATATGTCGTATCCCGATTCAGATATCTATGCATATGTAGATGCTGAAGCCTTTAAAAAAATACTGAGCAATCTGTTGAGCAATGCCATCAAATATGCGGAAACCAAAATTTTCGTAACACTTAAAAGTGAAGATAACCGAATCATCATCATCGCAAAAAATGATGGGGAACTCATCCCTGTCGATCTTAAAGAGCGTGTGTTCGAACCATTTTTCAGAGCTCCCGAAGTGGTACATCAGACAGGAACGGGTATAGGCCTTTCCCTGGCTCATTCACTGACGGAACTGCATAAGGGCAAATTATATCTCGACAATACAGACGCCGTGATGAATACATTCATACTGGAACTGCCTGTCCATCAGGAAATGGAATTCGAACTTTATCCGGAAAACGGTGAAAAACATGCTGCCAGGAAAGATGAACTTATGGACTTCGAGATAGAACAGCCCTTCATAAATGGAGAGGAGATCGAATTTCACAAACCTACGGTTCTACTGGTCGAAGATAATGAAGATCTGCTTGATTTTATTGCGAAAGATCTTCGGGAAGATTACTACGTACTGAAATCCCCTACCGCAGAAAAAGCACTTGAAATATTACAAAATGAAAACATCCATCTGGTCATCAGCGATGTGATGATGCCGGGTATGAACGGATTTGAACTATGTAAAAAGATAAAGACCTCCATCGATACGAGCCATATCCCGGTGATCATTCTGACTTCCAAAAGTGCGATACAGGCTAAGGTTGAAGGTCTGGAATCTGGTGCCGATGCATATATTGAAAAGCCATTCTCCATTGAATACCTGAGATTACAGCTCAAAAACCTCATTGAGAACCGAAAGCATATCATGCAATTCTATTCCAGTACTCCTCTGGCTCACATACGCAGTATAGCTCATTCCAAAACCGATGAGTCATTTATCAAGACGTTGGATAAGGTTATCTATGAAAATATTTCAGATAGCAACCTGAGCGTAGAAGTACTTGCAGAGATCATGAATATGAGTCGTTCCACACTCTATAGAAAGATCAAGGATATCTCGAATATGAGTCCCAATGAGCTCATTAACATCACCCGATTGAAAAGAGCTGCAGAGTTGCTGAAATCGGGAGATTTTAAGATTTATGAAGTAGCAGAAATGGTTGGTTATAATTCACAAACCAGTTTCGGTCGTAATTTTCACAAACAGTTTCAGATGACACCGACCGAATACATGAACAGTTAGATTTGTAAATAATAAAACATGGTAAAAAAAATCAGAAAAACCCTGGTGCTCGCAGCACTGGCAGGGGTGACCTGCAATACGGTAATTTCACAGAACAAAGAGCAGATCAGGGAAGCTCCGGCTCCTTTATTTAATGATCCGTTCTATGATGGCGCGGCAGATCCGGTATTGGTCTGGAATCATCTTGAAACTAGTTGGTGGATGCTTTATACAGCCCGACGTGCGAATATGCCTACTCCCGATGTATCTGCTTATTACGGGAATGATATCGGCATTGCTTCCAGTGATGATCATGGTCAGACCTGGGTCTTTCGTGGATATCTGGATCTGGAATTTGAAAGAGGTCGAAACACGTTCTGGGCACCTGAAGTCGTATACGAATCGGGTGAGTATCATATGTTCGTTTCCTATATCCAGGGAGTAAGGAACCATTGGGGAGGACAATCAAAGATCGTGCATCTCACCAGTAAAAACTTATGGGACTGGGATTATAAGGGTGAGGTGAAGGCCTCTTCAGGAAAAGTAATCGATGCTACCCTGTTTAAAAAACCGGATGGGCTTTGGCGCATGTGGTATAAGGATGACGCACTTGGAGGAATCACCATGATGTCAGAATCTAAAGATCTTATGCAATGGACACCTGTCGGTGAGCCTGCGATAGCAGGAGAGGCACACGAAGGTCCTAATGTATTCCGATTCCACGATTACTACTGGATGCTGACCGATGAATGGCATGGATTACGTGTCTATCGATCCAAAGACCTTGAAAACTGGGAAAAACAAGGTTTGATCCTTGAGAATGCCTCTGAAAGAAAGGATGACAGCCCCTCTGGAGCCCATGGCGATGTGGTTGTAAATGGCTCCAGGGCCTTTATTTTTTATTTTACACATCCCGGCAGAGATAAACATCTGGAGACTAAGTCAGAAAATTCCTATTACGACAATCACCGTACCAGTATACAGGTTGCTCCACTCACTTTTGAGAGAGGAACTTTAAAAGCGAACCGAAATAAGCCTTTCGATTTTTGGCTGGATAATGAGTGATAAAGCAAAAAGCCCGGAACTAACTCCGGGCTTTTTAAATTCCTGACACTTAAATCAGTTATTCCATTTATCATTGAGTAGTTTGATAAAGTAACCACCTACGACACTCCGTGCCTGAAAGCCACGCATCTTACCTGTAGAGGTAAAATGCCAGTCAGACATCGGAACACGATCCGGTGTTTCCTTTGCAAACTTATAAACAGGCTCGGTCAATGCTTTAAAATCTTTATCGGAATCTGACAATGTTGCTGTCCAGAGAATCCAGTCAGATTTGGTATAATCCGATCTGCTATCCAGCGGTATACCATATCGGTTATTCTTATTCAGATAATATGCGATCTCCTTTTGATACACGCTCTCGGGAAACAGATCGAGATCGATCACCTTATCCCAAACCAGATTATACTTTTGACTCCAGGTATTTTTATCGTCGAAAGTAAGTGCATAATGATCCCCGCTATCGGCCAGCTCCATCCACTTCCCTGCCATTTCTCTCGCCATTCCGAGATATTTATCCGCTATATCATCTTTGCCCAGCATACTTGCCATATATCCATAGCTTCCCAAGGCTGCGATCGCCTTCACGGAAAGGTTGGCATTTCGGGCGAGATGACCTGCAAAGTCGTCTGTACATAACTGATTCCCGGGATCGAAACCTTTTTCAGCGAGATAGTCAGCCCATAAAGTAAGTGTTTCCCAGTGTTTTTCAGCATACGCGGCATTGTTCTCCGCTTTGGTGATTGCCGCTGTAAGGATGATCATATTACCGGATTCTTCCACTGGCATCGGCTCACCATACACCAATCCGTTAGCTTTTGGATACGTACCGATATCATGTGCCGCGAAGGGCTCGTTATAGCGACCACTCTCTGTATAATAAAAAATCCCGTTCAGCATTCCCTTGAGTAGGTCCGGATTATAATACAGGTACAATGGTGCTGAAGGATAGGTTACATCCACTGTATTAATACAGCCATTACTGAAATTCTCCTTGGAAAGAAATAAGAGTTCTCCTTCCGGACTTTCTACCAGTTTATGTGCGGCGATGCTTTGACGATAGCCGATCTCACACAGCTTAGCATAAGCTTCACCTCCGGATCTAACAGCATTCTCATGCAATTTACGGTCAAATGCCTCACATCGGGTAATAATATCCGCATGGGTTTGCCAGGATCTGTCTAATATTTCTGTGATCTTAGTATTTCCATCCTTGTTCCACCAGGGACGTAGTCGTGTACCGAAATATTCTATGGAGTAAAGGTCATCGTAACCGAGCATCACTACCGTTTCCTTAAGACTGTTAATTGTTTCTTCAGGGAATATCGTATTCAGAAAAAGGCGGGTACCCTTTTCTTCAGATCCTCTTTTCTTTGAGTTGACAAAGGAACTAAAGGCTTCCTTTTCTGAGGTAATGGTCTGTGTGGCACTTTGAGACTTTGGAACCGCTACGTATAAATAACCCCAGTCAATACGCAGGTTGTCACCTTTCTTTTCCAATATCGGTTGTTCGGTAGACCCTGCTTTCAGATAATCTACAATATTGGTTGAACCCGATTCAGCCTGTACTTCCTGAAAATCTTCATTTACCGCAAGATTCGTGGATGCCCCGAAGTACACTTGAACCTTATGTTGTTTCCCATCATTGGGTTTTGTACCGATCTTAACATAGGATACCGGCCTGGAAAATACCTCCAGATCATCCATGAGTAACGGAGAAATAAAATTCACAGTAACATCAACTCCTCCGGCTCGTAATTTATATTCCGTTTGGGTGGCACTGATAGATACTCCGGTTTGAACTGCCGGGGTAATCTGAAATTCCGGTTCTGACTTTTCTACAATTCCGGCGTCTAATGCCTGACCTCCTGCAGTATTTCTGACATGAATTGCCAGCAAGTTATTCTTCTTTCTAAGCACCTTCTTCACCTCATCAGAAATTGAGTAATAATCATAATTACCGTTCCAGCATTCACAGGAATAAACCGCTACTCCATTTATGAATACTTCAACATTATCGTCATGACGTAATCTCAGGAACATTTCACCATCACCGGAAGATCTGAGATCGAATTCTCGTCGGTACCAAAGATCATCAGAGGTCCATTTCGTTCCTGCATTATCCATGTCCCCGAAAGGAGGAGTTGCCATTCGCCATGTATCGTCTTTAAAACCTGTAGTCTCCCATCCTTTACCAGGGTTCTTTTCTGTGATCTTTACCTTGTAAGGCTCTGTTTCAGCCGTAGGCACAAGTACCTTATATACCGGTGCTTCCTCACCGAGAAAACGGTAGGTTGTACCATCTACTCTGACCAAACCGATCAATGGCTGTGCCGCACCGGTCCAATGCCTGGTTGGCGACCCATTGATTTCATCTGAATTACTCCAAATACTGAAGTAGGGATCATGAGTGATCAACGGATAGGCCGGAGCTTCTCTTTCCTGACACAAACCCGGCACAATCGCCATAAGTGTCATTATTAATGAATAAAACTTTTTCATGGTTTTGATTTTTAAGAAAAAGTGCCTGACAGGATAGATCAGGCACTTTAATAAAACTAACTCAAACTTAATTCTAATTTACCTATTCGGGAACGCTATTATAAGGATAGTTCTTCCACCTGAGAATACAGCATATCCTCTACTCCGGCGATTTTTACTCCAATACGGGCATATACATAATCGCGTGGTGGATTCAGCTGCGGAACACCAAGACTTACTGAAACAGAAGAAAGATCACTGATATCGGCATCTCCTCTGGCCACATTTGCATCGCCGTTATCAGAAACGAACTGACCGTCATTAAGGTAAAGGGTTATTCTTTCGATAGTACGCTCATCATCACCTGTAATGATCTGTTCGAGGCTACAAGATGCAGAAACGGTCCCGCCACTTTGGGAGAATTGAACATTCCTTATCATATAATAAGGTTCTACCTCGATATCTAGTTGCTGATCACCTCTCAGGTTCACTAATATCGTATCACCCTGCTGAGCATTTACCTCCGGAATCCGAAAAGGCCCCTGCCCGGGAATGAATTTCAATTTATAATCTCCATCATACAATCGTGCACTATAACTACCATCCTGATCGATGGCAACACCTATGGGTGTCAATAATCCGAAACCGGGTTGCCATAGTTCAAAACCTACTTCATTATACCCCACTCGTACAGGCTCACCGTTATACATGATCGTACCGGAAAGGAAACTATCCGGTTCGTCATAGTTATCTTTCTCACAGGATGCTGTAATAAAAAGCAATCCCAGTAATGCTATTGAATATTTAAATTTCTTCATCGCTCTTCTGATTTCTTATTGATTAGGATTTCTAACGATCAATGGGTTATTACTGATCACATTATCACCGATCCTGGAATAATAATTACCGAACTGGAATCGGTCTGCACCGGTCACCCTGCTTAACTTCCTGGTCTTATAGATGAACTTACCATCATTTGCACTACCTGGCTCATATACTTTGTATGGCCAGATAGCCAACGGCTGTGTCTCTCTGCGGGTCGCTGAACCGATATCATCGGATACTGTATTTTCATCAACTGGAACACCGTCAAGCACGATATGCGCTATCCTCCAACGCTTCAAATCGAAAAAGTGAAGTCCTTCAAAAGCCAATTCCACATATCTTTCATGAGCGATTCGATCGAAATCAACATCCCCTGCTGTTAAAGGGGTCGTGATTCCTGCCCGACTTCTCACCTGATTCAGGTAATCAGCCGCTGTTGATGTATTCCCCAGTTCAAAGGCTGCTTCGGCAGCATTGAGTAAAACTTCAGCATACCGGTAACGCATTTGATAAACATCACTTTGTACCCCTCGCTGGCCAGAACCGGCCTTCGGATCCTGAAACTTACGGATGTAGAATCCGGTTTGAGCCGTAAATTCCAAACCATCGATAGGACCGTCAAATCCAACAACCTGAACATTTCCCAGATTTCCGACTTCTTTTTGTTGACCTCTTGAATCTCCGGAGACCACAGAACCGTCAGGCATCTGATATCCTGCGAAAATATCCACTTGTCTCCCTTTAAAGGATGACCCCGGAAGAATAACAGTTCCTGACAGACGGGCATCGCGACCTTCAAAGATATCGCCTACATTCTCATAGTAAACCGGATTCCCGGAACCATCGGTAGCGGCTAAAGGCTGATAGACTCCATCAAGAGTTTCAAAGGACTGAACAAACTGAAGTGAAGGATTTATTCTTCCTCCTTCTTCTTCTTCTGCTCCGAATCTCGGTTGATTCACAATGGTAAAATTATGAACCTTACCACTTTGCAATTTATAATCCTCGACAAAAATCACTTCCGGATTTTCGATCTTATCATAGAAGATACTGGCAAAGTTTTCCGCAAGATCTGGTTTCTTTTGATAGAGCGCATAGCTACCCGCTTCTCCATTGATGATTTGCTGTGCAGCATTCAGGGCTTTCGTATAATATCCATTGGCCTTATCAACCGGGATACCTACTTCATTTCCCGGAAGGGAGACCTGAGGCGTATTGGCACCATATTTTGCAATAGATCCTGCATACAATGCAGCACGAGCTTCCATAGCCAATGCAGCGCCTTTGGTTGCTCTTGACTTCGTTCCGGAATTGGACGGAAGCATATCTTTGATCGCTTCTGCTTCAGAGATCACAAAATCGTAGATTGCAGCTTCGGTTTCTCTGGGTTGACGCAAATAGGATGCATCCCCACTGAAATCATACTCCTGTGCTTCCAGAATAAGTGGGACTCCCCCCATTCTTTTTACCAGTTCAAAATAATAAGAAGCTCTAAGGAAACGTGCTTCCGCCAGAAAGCGTTGCTTATCAGCTTCATCCAGCTCCGTTGCCGGCTCACAACGTTCTATAAAAAGGTTGATCTCCCTGATATAAGCATAATCCCAGGTTCCCCAGGCGCCATAATCATAGGTGGAATTCTGAAATGCACTATAACGACCCAATTCAGACCAGAATGCAATGTTAAAATCTGATAGGGTCCACCAATCCTGGATCCATCCAAAATCATAATATCGGTCATAAAGATTGGCCAGTACAGAGAGGGTTACCGAAGGATCGGAAAATACCTGCTCCTCGGTTAGAATATTTGTCGGTTCGCGATCGAGAAACTCTTCATCATTGGTACAACCGGTAGCCAGTAGTGCCATTGTGATCGCAGTATATAGATACTTTTTCATTACTGTTTATTTTTTCGGTTTAGAGTGAAAGGTTAACACCAACATTGATTACTTTATTCTGCGGATATTGTAGTGAGTTATCATCAACTACTTCCGGATCCACCCCATATTCCTTGAGATTATCAAAAGTTGCGAGGTTATATCCGTTCACATAGATCCTGAATTTTTGGAAACCGATCTTATCCAGAACAGCTTGTGGCAGGGAATACCCTAACTCCAGTGTTCTCATTCTAAAATAGGTTACGTTATGCAACCAGAATGTTGAATTCCAGTTATTGCTATGCCAACCATTATTATACCTCAGTGCAGGATATTTACCGGCAACCCAATCACTGTTGGGGTCGAAAACATCAGTACGATGCCATCTGTCGAGAAATATCTCGTTCAAAGCTCCATCATTGATATACGGACGTCTTCCTTCCCAGTTCTGATTCCAGGAATACCCAGAGGCTCCTGAGAAGTCAGCTACAAGGTCGATCCCCTTCCAGGAAAGGTTTATGCTGAGTCCGAAGTTCACCAGTGGTTGCGTATTGTTGTAACCGATCACCGTTTCATCCTGCCAATCGATCTTTCCGTCATTGTTCACATCCTTATACATGATATCTCCGGGCAGCATGGTGGAATTACCACGACCGTCATTATTGATCGTATAATTATCGATCTGCTCCTGAGACTGGAATTGGCCAATGGCGGTATATCCCCAGAATAGGTTGTTGTAACGATCTTCATAGGAATTTCTATAACGATCGTATGAGTTTCCGAATCTCGGTTTGTAGCTCTCCAGGAATTTGGTCTTGGTCAAGGAAGCATTTCCGGAAACATTGATGTTGAGATCTCCCACTTTTCCTGAATAGGCAAGCATACCTTCAATACCATAGACCGCATCACTATTCACATTCTCCTCCGGCAATGAATATCCCAGTTCATTCGGGATAAGAATATCATATTTTGATCCGCGTAACCCTGTTCTCTTTCTGTAGAAATAATCAAAAGATCCTGAAAGATGATTATCCAGCATAGCGAAATCCATTCCTATATCGGTAATATGGCTTTCAAACCACGAGAGGTTTTCAATAATCTGTCCTTTATCACGGCTAGCGATCACAGGATTTCCATCCAGGATCACGGGATCACTGACATTGTACTGATAACCTGGAATATAATCATAAGGTCCGATTCCGATATCATCATCACCGAGTACCCCGTAGGAAGCTCTGAATTTCAAATTGTTCAATACCGGATCTTCTCCCAGAAGATTCTGCATGAACTTTTCTTCAGTAATCCTCCAACCTCCGGAGATCGAAGGAAAGATTCCTACCCTTTTTTTAGGGGCAAACTTCCAGGAAGCGTCACGTCTTAGAGACGACTCCAGATAATATTTATTCTTGTAGTTATAGGTGAATTTCCCAACATATCCAATCCTGGCCTCTTCATCATCCCGATCGTCATAAGTATCCATATCAGCGAAATAAATCAACGGCAATACATTGGTCTTAGGAACAGAGTGAACCCATTGCTCCTGATCTCTTGATTCCTGACGTTCTACCAGAAATAATGCAGTGATATTGTGATCTTCGGCTATGGTTTTGGCATAGCTCAAAGACCCTTGAAAGATATTACGGATGATCTTACGTGTTCTTCTTTCTCTCCAGGGATTGGTACTTCCTCCGGTCACATTATAAGCATCATTATCAGCATCATAGGTATATGCCTCATAGGTATATTCATGACCGTTGAGTACCTGGTCTGCAATATAATAGGAGTACATACCCTTTGCCTTTAGCCCAGGAATAAAGCCGAAATCATATTCTGCATTGAAATTATTCTGAAGTACTCTCCAGATATCTTCCTGGTATCCACCGATCTTGAAATTATGTAAAGCCCAGTTTGTCTCGTTATGTCCTATATCATTAAGATATTCAGGATTGTCATTGGCATAAGGACGTTCAAATGGCCGGTTTCTCAAAATAGCAAATCGCGGAAGCCAGTAATCATCGTATCCGGGAATTCCAGGATTCTTTCTGGTTTCCACTCTACCATTGATCTGTACTCCAACCTTGAGGTTATCGGTTATGAAGGCATCTACATTACTCTGAATATTACTTCTGTCAAAGGTAAATTCATTTCCTAAAACAGATTCCTGGTCCAGTTTGGTATAAGAGAGATAATAATTTATCTTTTCAGAACCTCCGGTTGCATTGACATTGATACTGGTCACCGGAGCATCCTTTTTTACGATGAAGTTCTTCCAGTCAAAAGTCTGATAACCTCTTTCTGTTCCCTGTCTGTATTTCTCGAGTTCCTCCATGGTGATGGCCGTACTTCCGTATTCGTTCACTTCCGCTTCGGCCTTACCTAACATCCATTGGTAAGAATCATTTACGGTAGACGGAAAACGCGACCAGTTCTGCCATCCCATATACGCATCTACATTCACGGTATTTCGGGTACCCCTTCTTCCTTTCTTGGTCGTTACCACCACAACTCCATTTGCAGCGCGTGAACCATAGATCGCAGCAGAACCATCTTTCAGAATGGTGATACTCTCAATATCATTAGGAGAAAGGTTGTTGAATTGTCCGGCATCCTGCTGAACACCATCGATCACATACAAAGGATTACCCATGTTACGGATCTGTATATTCGCACTGGCTCCCGGCCTTCCATCTGGCATACGGAAACTCACACCGGGCATCTTACCCGCGAGTCCGGAACTAACGGTAGCACCACCGTGCACCTGTGCGATATCTTCACTGGTGATCGTTGCGATCGCAGCTGTTATATCCTCTTTTTTCTGGGTGGAATATCCCACCACCACTACTTCGTCCAGTGCTGCCACATCCTCCTGCATCTGTACATTGACCTCGGTCTGTGTTCCGATAATCACCTCCTGCGCAAGAAAACCTACAGAACTGAACAATAATGTTGCTCCCGGAGAGACACTGATCTGATAGGTACCATCAAAATCGGTACTGGTACCCACTCCGGATACGCCTTTGATTGTTACTGAAACATACGGAATGGGCAAACCATCGGCAAGTCCGGTTACCTTCCCTCTTACAGTCACTTCGCCTTGTGTCTGAGCAAACATACCTGAAATGCTCAGCATAAAGACCAGAATAGTGACATTCCATCGCTTCATTACCTGCTTAAGAATTGTTTTCATTGAAATTCATTTTTTAATGATTTTTATTAGTTAGCTGTTCATACCTGAGAATTCATATGCAGTTCTCAAAGCGTAGTGCACGAAATCGATTTAGTAACTCGATTCTACGATATCACGATTTCCAATTTTCAGACATCTGTTTCAGACGTAATTATTTTAGTGTTGTAGTCTTCTTCCTTCGTTGATAAAATATGCATTCAACAATGTGAGAGGTATAAAATTGTCAATCGATCAAAGATTACTGTCAAAAATTATCGATATGATCGTTTTTCAAAGTAGGACAATAATTATGGTTTCCTACCGATTCAATTGTACCAATCTTTCATACAAATAGTTCAAACTCTAAATAAATCTTAAAATTGAGGCTGAAATACAACAAATTGAACACTAATGACACAATTTGAATATTTGAATAATTCTCATTTTTAACATATTGCAAATGAGTAATTGACATTATACGAAAGAATATGAACCATAAATATGTCAAATTCATATTTATGATCGAAAACATCCCAATTAGGTCATTCTATTAAGAGAATATTCAAAGTAACAACTGTAATTCTGTGGTGATCAAATCATTTATACGTATCATACCTGGAGGGATCTGTGCGAATACATAAATATTACTATGGTTCTCAGCCTGGATACTATTAAAGCTATTTCTTACTTTATCCCGGAACATAGCTATAAAAAAAAGGCTACCCACAACAGGCAGCCTTTTGACCGGATTCATTACAAACGGTAACTACTTGAATCTAACTAACCGATCCTAACAATAAACATATTTAAACTAACTAAACTCTAATTTTAATCGATCGCTTCAATCACCTCGCGATTAGCGGCCCGAACTTTCTGAAAGTCCATTTTATCTACTTTTCTATCATAGGTCATAAATCCGTTGACCTCTCCTTCCACATCCGTGGTCTGGGTATAAACCGCTGCTGAAAAGCCACTCTTTACAAGATTCAGCAGTTTCTTGGCGTATTTGAGATATTCATCGGTTGTTTCTTCAGAATTTTTAAATCGAATATAACCCCAGTTATTATCCGGCTTCCATAGATGTCCTTCGAGGGGCAATCCAATCCCTCCATATTCACCCAACACGGTTACACGATTAGCATCATACAGGTAGAGGTCGGGATCAGGATAATTATGGAGATCCAGTATATCTCCGGTTTGAAAATGATTTCCACCACTCGCCGAATTGATCAGTCTGGAAGGGTCATAAGCGGCGGTCCATTCGGTAATCTCAACCGTTTTAAACTGCCCCCATGCTTCATTGAAAGGAACCCAAACTACAATACTCGGATAGGAATACAGATTATCCATAATCTCTTTCCATTCCTTGCGATAGATCGCTTCCGAGGCTGCGGTTCTTTGTAATTCATTTGCGTTGAAATACTGATGATGCTGCCAGATAGGCTGTGCATCTCCGTTCGGCATATCCTGCCATACGAGAATTCCTAATTGATCACAGTGGGTATACCAACGTGCAGGTTCTACTTTTACATGCTTTCGGATCATATTAAAACCGAGTTCCTTGGTCTTTATGATATCATATTTCAAAGCCTCGTCGGTGGGTGCTGTATATAAACCATCAGGCCACCAACCCTGATCTAAAGGACCAAACTGGAAATAATCCTTATTGTTAAGCTGCATCCTTACAACACCATTAGCATCACGTTTTTTAGAGATTTTACGCATGGCAAAATAACTCTCAACTACATCAGCAACTTTCCCTTTGCTGATCAGTTTTACAGATAGATCATATAAAAACGGTGATTCCGGTGACCATAATTTTTGATCCTTAATAGCGATCTCCACCGGCTGCCCTGCAGCTGCTTTAGCAGAACTGATCACCTGTGCTCCATCCTTTACGGTAACTTCAATAATATCTCCTGACGTAGATCCGCTTAATTCAGGAACAATGGAAATAGTACTGTTATCGATATCGGGTGTTGTTCTTAAATTCTCAATATGAGTCTTTTGTACCGGTTCCAGCCAAACGGTCTGCCAAATACCGGTAACCGGTGTATACCAGATTCCTTCAGGATTATTTACTTGTTTCCCCCGAGGCTGCGTTCCAGCGTTGGAAGGGTCCCAGACTTTAACGGTCAGGGTTTGAGATTTTCCCTTGAGATAGGGCGTTATATTAAAGTTAAAAGGAGAATAACCTCCGGTATGAGCCCCAATTTTAATGTCATTCAACCAGATCTCTGCCTTCCAGTCTACCGCACCAAAATGCAATAGTATATCTTTTTTATTCCAGCCGGAAGGAATAGTGAAAGAGGTTTCATACCACAATTCATTCGCCTCTCCTACGGTTTTCATAACTCCTGACAAACTCGATTCTATCGCAAAAGGAACCAGGATCTCGCCCTCCATCTGTGCAGGTTTCGATGCACCTTTAGGCGTTATGGCATAATCCCATAATCCATTAAGGTTCTTCCAATCGCCGCGTTTCAGGATTGGGCGAGGATATTCTGCCAATACATTATTCGCATCGACCTTTTCCGCCCATTCAGTTTTGATCTTGTCTCCCGCAGGTTTCCATTGCTGTGCATGTACCCAAATAGTACCGAGCATTACTGCTCCGAACAACAAACAGCTTCTGAATTTCTGTCTTTTAATCATCAATTTTACAGTATTAAAATAGTTTACTAAAGGCATCCCTAAATTTGAGGATGCCATTTGTTGCATCATCGAAAATATCTCAAATTCAACCTATACATATTGAATATAATTCAATTAAATACTCATGAATTTGCAAATACCTCAAAACAAAGCAAAACATTTTGAACTATTTCAAACCTACTATTTGTATCATAATTTCCATTTTATAAGTCAAAAATGATCAGTACTGAAGAAATCGCATATCATTTGCATCATTTTGTATAGAAACGAGACAAAACGTAAAACTCCAAAAATGTTTTAAAGGGAGTCCTTAGAAAAGCGAAAGCGATTTAATGCATTTACGCATAATCCTAAGACCGTGAAGAAAAATAAAAATTCTGTTATATAACAGATAGAAAGGTTTAAACCTAGACTGTAGCAGTGCTATTCTTATTTCTATAGGCATAGAATGCGATATAGGCGTAACTGGCGATCACCAGGAAGAAAGCAGTTTTAAAATCGAAGGCATCGGTAAGATAACCAAAGGTTGGTGGAATAACAGCACCTCCTACGATCATGGTACACAGAACACCTGAACCCTGAGGTTTATCATCTCCAAGTCCGTCAAGTGCAAGACTAAAAATTGTAGGAAACATAATAGAATTGAATAAGCCTATTGCTATAAGGGTCCACATCGCAACCATACCGGTAGTAGCTCCGGAGATCAGCACCATTAATACCGCTAATGAAGCAAAAACGATCAGTACTTTGGCGGGGTTCAGGAATCGTGTCAGGAAGGAACCAATAAACCTTCCGATCATAGCTCCAGTCCAGTAGAAAGTTACGAATACCCCAACAACAGACATATCACTGGCTACTGATGAATCACCGGAAAGCACCCATTCTGCAATGGTTCGCATAAATGGAGTATTCCGGATCACTTCCGGCAGCCCCAGCGTCATAAAATAATTCACCATATAACTACCCAAGGCTACTTCCGCTCCAACATAAAAGAAGATTCCCAGTGCTCCAAGCATAAGATTCTTATTCTTTAATACACCTTTATAATCATTAGATGCTGCTGTATTACCGATCTTCGGGAGATTTACAAAAACAAAGACAAGGGCAATGATTCCAATAAATGCAGCGATTCCCAGAAAGGGAAGCTGAACAGCAGCCGCTTCATTTTCAAAATATGTAATTTTATCCACCTCGTTCAATGCATCGATCTCAGCGGTTGTCATCACTTTATCCTTAAGAATAAAAAGCGCTCCGATCGCGGGAGCAATCGCTGTCCCCAGCGAATTGAATGCCTGAGAAAGATTCAAACGGCTCGACGCCGTACGCTCCGACCCCAGAACGGTCACATAAGGATTCGCGGCAACCTGTAATATTGTGATCCCTGCAGCTAAAGTAAAATAAGCTAACATAAAAATACCAAACACCCGAAAAGAAGCCGCAGGATAAAACAATAAACATCCGGCCCCCATCACCAGAAGTCCTAGTATGATGCCTTTTTTATACCCGATTCGCGACAAGATGTAACCTGCCGGAATCGATAAAAGAAAGAAGGCTCCAAAGAAAGCAAACTGAACCATCCCAGCCTGAAAATAGGTCAGCGTAAAGACCTCCTTCAAACGCGGAATCAAAGAATCCACCAAAACGGTAATAAATCCCCAAAGAAAAAATAAAGCAGTAAGAAAGATAAATGCGGTACGGTAGTTTCGGTTTTGGTTCATGGTTTGGATGAAAAGTTTGCTTAAAATACTAAAACGTTTTAGCAAATATATTATTTAAAATCAATCTTCAAAATCACAATACCGTAAATTTCTTCATCATCCATTACATAAATTTGAAAAATTGTAAAATTAAGCAATGAGAAGCGAGCCCTCCAAAGGCAATACGAAGCGAGCAAAAAAAGCAACGCGAAGCGAGCAAAAAAGCAATGCGAAGCGAGCAAAAAAAGCAATGC